>NZ_CP080491.1:0-4083922 GCF_019464375.1 Microbacterium sp. Se5.02b | reverse complement strand
GACGCTCCGGACGAGGAATCGAGGTGGGGCGACGTGCTGCTCCCCTGTGGATAACTTAGGATGCCACGGTAGTCACCCCGGCTGCGAACGGCAACCTGCCCTTGAAAACACGCGCGCGTGTTGTGCGGGTCGGGCGTGCCTCGGTTGTGGATAATGGCTGTGCGGTTCGTGCGTGCTTCCGGTCGGGGAAGCTCGCAGATTTGCTCTGCGCGCCGGGAGGACGTACCCTAAGTCGGTTGACTTATGCCTTTTTCGGCAGTTCCCCATGTCTCCGGTCGAAGTGAATCCGGTGACAGTATTCCCGGAGTGATTCCATGAGCAAGCGCACCTTCCAGCCCAACAACCGTCGTCGCGCCAAGAAGCACGGCTTCCGTGCCCGCATGCGCACGCGTGCCGGCCGCGGCATCCTCGCTGCCCGTCGCGCGAAGGGCCGCACCGAGCTCTCTGCGTAGTCCGCTGTGCTCGCCCGCCCGTATCGACTGACCCGCGGGAGCGACTATCGTCTGGTCGTTCGACGCGGTTCCCGTTGTGGCGGAGCGCGCGTCATCACCTCGATGTTGGTGACGGGCGAGAGCAGAGCCGTGAGGTTCGGATTCATCATCAGCAAGCAGGTAGGCACCGCAGTGGTGCGCAACACCGTGCGTCGGCGCCTCAAAGCCGTGTGCGCGGAGGCGCTCCCGCGCGTTCCCGAGGGCACGGATGTCGTCATCCGTGCCCTTCCTGCATCCGCGACCGCGACATTCGCGGAACTCCGTGCCGACGTGGATCGCTGTCTTCACAGGCTCACCTCGGCGTCCGCCGTGGTGTCGGCATGACTGCGCTCCCCGCGTCCTCGGTGGGGACCGCGCATCTGCACGCTCAGGACCTGCTTCGCAGCATCCCTGTGATCCCACGCAATCTCGTTCTCGGCTTCCTCGCTGCTTATCGCAAGGTCATCTCGCCGCTGTACGGAGATGTCTGTGCGTATTACCCCAGCTGTTCCGCCTACGCTGTAGGTGCGGTGCAGCAGCACGGCGCGGTGAAGGGGGCGGCGCTCTCGGCATGGCGCATCCTCCGTTGCAACCCCTGGACCAGCGGCGGCGTCGATGACGTCCGGCCGCATGATCACTTCCGCTACGACCTGACCGCACACGGTTTCGTCGTCCCGTCCCGAAAGGACTGACCGGTGGGTCTTGACCTTCTGCTAGCCAGCTCCACTCCCAGCGATGCTCCTGCTGCGGGTGGATTCGATCTGATCGGCACGATCCTCTGGCCCCTGAAGTGGGTCGTCGAGCTGATCCTGGTCGCCTGGCATTGGCTCCTCACGACCGTCGGGCTCCCCGCCGCATCGGGCCTCACCTGGGTGCTCTCGATCGTCGGCCTCGTGATCGTGGTCCGTGCTGCTCTGATCCCGCTTTTCGTGAAGCAGATCAAGAGCCAGCGCAAGATGATGGAAATCGCTCCTGAACTGCGAAAAGTCCAGGAAAAGTACCGGGGTAAGAAGGATCAGCTCTCTCGCGAGGCGATGAGCCGCGAGACCATGGCGCTGTACAAGAAGCACGGTACGACGCCGATGTCGAGCTGTCTGCCGCTCCTCGTGCAGATGCCCATCTTCTTCTCGCTCTACAGCGTGCTCAGCGACGTGAGCAAGCACGCGCGGGACAACGTCGGCGGCGTGGGACTGCTGAGTCCGGAGCTCACCAAAGAGTTCTACGACGCGAAGCTGTTCGGTGTCGCATCGCTGCACGAGACACTCGGCAATGCAGTCGACGCCAAGAACACCACGGCGATCATCATCCTCGTCACGCTCGTGGTTCTCATGATTGCGTCGCAGTTCTTCACCCAGCTGCAGATCATCTCGAAGAACCTGTCGCCCGAAGCCAAGACCGGCCAGGCGTACCAGATGCAGAAGATCATGCTGTACGTGCTGCCCCTGGGATTCATCTTCTCCGGTGTGTTCTTCCCCCTCGGTGTCGTCGTGTACTGGTTCATCTCGAACCTCTGGACCATGGGGCAGCAGTTCCTCGTCATCCGTGAGATGCCCACCCCCGGTTCTGAGGCGGCCAAGGCCCGTGAGGAGCGCCTCGCTCGCAAGGGCAAGGCAATCGATTCCTCGGGCAAGGTCGTGCCCATGGCCGCGTATGAGGCAGAGCAGCAGCGTCTGCTGGAGGAAGCCGAGAAGGCCAAGGCCGAGGCACCGAAGCGTCAGCAGCCTGTGGGCAAGAAGCGTGCGAAGAAGAAGGGGAGCGGTTCATGAGCGAGACCATGACCGAGAACACCGAGCCCACCGTGGCTCAGCTCGAGATTGAGGGCGACGTCGCGGCGGACTACCTCGAAGAGCTTCTCGATATCGCCGACATCGACGGCGACCTGAATCTCGACGTACGTCAGGGCCGTGCCTATGTATCGGTCGAGGCCGAAGGGGAGGGCCTCGCGTTGCTCTCCGCCCCTGACACGGTGCAGGCCCTTCAAGAGCTGACCCGCCTCGCGGTGCAGAGCAAGACCGGCTCGTTCTCGCGGTTGATCCTCGACATCGGCGGCTCTCGAGACACTCGTCGCCGCCAGCTCGAGACGTTGGTCGACGCTGCTGCCGCCAAGCTCGATGAGGGTTCCTCTCAGGCTTCACTGCCGTCCATGTCGAGCTATGAGCGCAAGCTTGTGCATGACATCGCGGCGGACCGTGGTCTGGTTTCCGAATCGTATGGCGAAGGCGCTGACCGCCACACGGTCCTTCGTCGTCGTTGATGTTTCACGTGAAACATCGTTCAGACACGAATTATCATGAGTGATGTAGAAGTCGAGCCTTCTGTCGCCGTCGAGCTCTTCGAGGGACAGATCGAGCAGGCTCGGGCATTCACCGCCGCGCTCGCTCGCGAGGGGGAGGAGCGCGGGCTGATAGGTCCGCTGGAGCTCCCCCGTCTCTGGACGCGGCACATTCTCAACAGTGTGATCGCGGCACCGCTCTTTGATGGTTCTGTGGCGGACATCGGATCCGGAGCCGGCTTGCCGGGTCTCGTTCTTGCGATCGCGCGACCGGACGTGACGTGGACATTGATCGAGCCGATGGAACGTCGTATCACCTGGCTCAATGAGCAGGTCGAGGCGCTAGGACTGAAGAACGTGACGGTGCTTCGTGCCCGCGCGGAGGAGGTCCGTCCGGTAGACGGATTCGATGTCGTGACGGCTCGCGCCGTGAGCGCGTTGCGCACCCTGATTCCTCTGACCGCACCGTTGGTTAGAGATGGAGGGGAGTTGACTCTCCTCAAGGGAATGAACGCGGGCAACGAGATCGAAGCGGCGCAGAAGCAGATTAGGAAGTTCCGTGTCTCGGACGTGCGCGTCGAAGTGCTGGGCGAGGGCGTTCTTCCGGAGATCACGAGAGTGGTTCGCGCACGCGTTCGGTAGCGTCGTCAGCGTGACCAGCGGGGTGTTTCACGTGAAACACCCCGCCTTTTCGTTGGAGTGCGGTGGGGGGGCTCATGTAGTGAGTGCCGTGCCATGTGATGGTGTCGTGGGACAGGGGCCTCGACACGTGCGTGTGGTGAGAATCCGTTTCGGGTGCACGTCGTTGACGCGCGATACGCAGGATGCACACGGTCATGCTCTCGATGTTTCACGTGAAACAACGGAGCCGGTCGACCAATATACGGCTCCGGTCGTGGTGCCGGGCGGATGACATGCGTTGTCGTCGTGAGTGCAAGAGGAGGCGACGACACCTGTCGCGAGCGCAGTGTCTCCACTGGTCGTACCGGCCCTTCTTGAGTTCGTCGGTTTCTACGCGTCTTGAGTCAGCGTCGGGCTGATCTGGCGTCGTGTAGGCCGCAGTCCGTGGGTGGGCGGCTGGCGCACGGATATCGCAGGGAGGATCTGTGTCTGTGTTTCACGTGAAACGGGGGACTGGTGTGTGCCGACTTCTCGCATCACGGTGGATCAGGTGCTCGAGGGGAACCTCCTCGGACTGATACGCGAATCTCGCACCCGTAGGGGCGGCGCCGTGATTGACGTAGCGGTGGGTGCGCTCCGGGGCGCGGCGTCCAGAAGTCGCAATATCGAGCATCGGGATGAGATCGGTGTTTCCGGCGGCGAGTGTGAAGGTGCGCGGGATAGGGCTGACGGATACCTACAGGGCGTGATGGTCGCGTGCGAGGGGGCGATCGGTGTTCCTGGCGTGGAGCGAAGGTGTGTGCAGGGAGGAGCTCGCGGGTACACACAAGGGGTGGCGCTCGTGCGTGAGGATGCGCTCGGGTAGAGCTCGTCGATACCCACAAGGCGGGATGCTCGCCCGTGAGGTGCGCGCGGGTAGAGCACTTCGGTACCCACAGCCCGGGATGCTCGCGTGGGTGGTGGCGAGATGGAGCGTGGGTGTCGGTATGGTGCAGGTGCAGGTGCAGGTGCAGGTGCAGGTGCAGGTGCAGGTGCAGGTGCAGTTGCAGGTGCAGGCGCAGGCGCAGGCGCGATGTGCGGTGCGCGATGTGCGGTGTGCGGTGTGCGCTAATGCGGTGTGCAATGGCGCGGTAGCGCGACGGGACGGAACCCGGTGGCAGCGGGGCGGGGGCGTGGCTGGTGTCGCCCGTCGGTGTCGCAGGTCGGTTGGTGCCGCTTGTGGTGAGTGGTGCCGTGTCACGGCCGACGTCGGGTGTTTCCCCGGTAGTGGGGATCGGGCCTCGAGAGGGAGGAATCGAGACCTTTGTCGTCGACAGGCTGAGGAGATGGAGGGTGTCGTCGTGGGTCGACGTGATCTCGTCGCATCGCGGCGTCGTCGACACGTGGCTGGCTGTACTCTCGCGAGGGGTTGGGCGCTGCCGGTGGTCTCAGTGAGGAAGGGTGACGGGGGAGTCCGCTGGGCTGTGTTCGTCGGACGAGCGAATGTTTCACGTGAAACAGCGGATGTCCCCCGGGTGGAGTGGACATGGAGCGCTGAGGGAGCCATACACATCATCCTTCGCGTGCCGGCCGCTCGCGGTGCTCCGGGAAGCGTTGTCCCGTAAGGCAACGTCGCTGCCAGCGATTAGAGTGGAACGCGGCCCCGAAAGGAGTGGATGTTTCACGTGAAACAGCCCGAGAAGACATCGACGAACGAATCGTTCGGGATGGATACGCCGCTTGCGCGGGAGCTTGCCGATCTTTCCGCGCGACGACGCGTGCTCGAAACCGCGAAAGTGGAGTTCTCCGGAGAGACCCGAGTTTTGACGGTCTCCAACCAGAAGGGCGGCGTCGGGAAGACCACGACGGCCGTGAACATCGCCTCAGCCCTCGCCGGTCTGGGCGCGAAGGTGCTGGTCATCGACCTCGACCCGCAAGGCAATGCCTCCACGGCACTGGGTGTTCCCCATAGTGCGGACGTCCCCAGCGTGTACGACGTTCTGATTGAGGAGTTCCCCCTCGCTGACATCGTGCAGCCGAGTCCGGAAGATCCTAATCTCTTCTGCGCACCGAGCACGATCCACCTTGCGGGAGCAGAGATCGAACTGGTCGCCCAGGTCGCTCGGGAGCACCGTCTCCGTCGCGCACTCGAGGACTACCTCGCCCAGACGCCGATGGATTTCGTGATCATCGATTGCCCACCTTCGCTCGGCCTTCTGACGATCAACGCCTTCACCGCGGCGTCCGAGGTCTTCATCCCGATCCAGTGCGAGTACTACGCGCTCGAGGGACTGAGCCAGCTCCTCGGAAGCATCCAGATGATCCAGAAGCACCTGAATCCCGCGTTGCATCTCTCGACCATCCTGCTGACCATGTTCGACGGCCGAACGCGACTCGCTCAGCAGGTGGCCGAAGAGGTACGAACGCACTTCCCGACCCAGGTGCTGGACACGGTGATCCCGCGCTCCGTCCGCGTGTCGGAGGCCCCGAGTTTCGGACAGACCGTGATCGCCTACGATGGGCAATCCGCCGGCGCGATCGCCTATCGCGAGGCTGCCGTCGAGATCGCGTCGCGGACAGCGACGCAGAGCAAGGAGAAATGATGGCAAAGCGCACTGGACTGGGTCGCGGCATCGGGGCCCTGATCCCCACCGCCGATCAGACGGAGCGTCCCGTCGATGTCTTCTTCCCGGGGGCGAGTCTGAGTAAAGCGGCTGCCGAGGCGGCGGCCGAAGCGCCGGTCGAGGAACCCGACCTGGAGCAAGTCCCGGGAATCCACCTGATTCAAGTGGACCCGAACGCGATCGTGGCGAACCCTCGGCAGCCACGTACGCATTTCGACCCCGATGACCTCGCCGAGTTGGTGCACAGCGTGCGGGAGTTCGGAGTCCTGCAGCCCGTCGTCGTGCGCAAGAACGCCGACGACGAGTACGAACTCATCATGGGGGAGCGGCGCACACGCGCCGCACGCGAAGCGGGCCTCGACGTCATCCCCGCGATCGTCCGCGATACCGCCGACGAGGATCTGCTGCGCGACGCCCTCCTCGAAAACCTCCATCGCTCCGAGCTCAACCCGCTGGAGGAGGCCTCGGCCTATCAGCAGCTCCTCGAGGATTTCGGGATCACGCAGGAGGAACTCGCCACCCGCATCGGACGCTCGCGTCCGCAGATCAGCAACACCATCCGGTTGCTCAAACTCCCGGTGCCGGTGCAGCAGCGCGTCGCGGCCGGCGTGCTCACGGCCGGCCATGCTCGCGCGATCCTCAGCCTCGAGAACCCCGAATCGATGCAGCGCCTCGCCGACAAGGTCGTCAACGAAGACCTCTCGGTGCGCGCCACGGAGCAGGCGGCGAAGTCGCAGCCCTCGGCCTCCACGTCTGCCAAAGCGACGCCCGGTGCACGTCGCGCCTATCTGGATGAAGTCGCGGGGAAGCTCGGCGACCGGTTGAACACGCGCGTGAAGATCAGTCTCGGCGCGCGCAAAGGCCAGGTCACAATCGATTTCGCATCCATTCAGGACCTCAACCGCATCCTGGAAGAGCTCGGCGAAGGCGGCTACGGTTCGACAAGATGAACCGCCGCGGGAAGAACCGGTCGCCTAGACTCGCGACATCTCGACGTTGAGGGGGAATCATGTCACGAGCAGCGGGTCCAGCTGCCATCAAGCGCCGCGTGATCGCAGTGAGCATCGCCGCGGCACTGGGTGGCTTCCTCTTCGGGTTCGACACCGCGGTGATCAACGGGGCCGTCGATGCACTCGCCGGTGACGTCTCGGGGTTCGACCTCGGGACGGCGCTGAAGGGCTTCGCCGTCTCGTCGGCTCTGATCGGATGCGCGGTGGGCGCGTGGTTCGCAGGCCCGGTGTCGAACAAATACGGTCGTATCCCCGTCATGGTCGTCGCGGCGGCGATGTTCTTCGTCTCGGCCATCGGGTCAGGGCTGGCCTTCAGCGTGGTCGACCTGATCATCTGGCGAGTGATCGGCGGACTCGGAGTCGGCGCCGCATCCGTCATCGCTCCCGCATACATCGCCGAGGTATCTCCCGCGGCTATCCGAGGACGTCTCGGTTCTCTGCAGCAACTCGCGATCGTCACCGGTATCTTCGCCGCACTGCTCTCGGACGCGCTCCTGGCCAACATCGCCGGCGCCGCGGATCAGCCGCTGTGGGGTCTCACGGCGTGGCGGTGGATGTTCATGGTCGCGGCGATCCCCGCCCTGGTGTACGGGCTCATGTCGCTGCGGCTCCCGGAGTCGCCGCGATACCTGGTGCGCAAGGGCGAGCTGAAACGGGCTGCCGATGTGCTCGAGACCGTGACCGGGACGATCGACGTCGAAGGGAAGATCAAGGAGATCACGGGGACGATCAACACGGAGCGCTCGGAGTCGTTGCGCGATCTGCGCGGCAACCGTCTCGGGCTCAAGCCGATCGTGTGGATCGGCATCCTGCTGTCGGTCTTCCAGCAGTTCGTCGGCATCAACGTGATCTTCTACTACTCCACGACGCTGTGGCAGTCGGTCGGCTTCGATGAATCCAGTGCGCTCCTGACCTCGGTGATCACCTCGGTGACGAACATCGTCGTGACCATCGTCGCGATCCTGCTGGTCGACAAGATCGGGCGGCGGATCATGCTGCTGGTGGGCTCGGTGGGCATGACCGTGACGCTCGGACTCATGGCTGTCGCGTTCTCGTTCGGAACCCTCGACGCGGAGGGTACCGCGACGCTCCCCGACCCGTGGGCGACCATCGCCTTGATCTGCGCGAACGGGTTCGTGGTGTTCTTCGGCGCGAGCTGGGGGCCGCTCGTCTGGGTGCTTCTCGGCGAGATCTTCCCGAACTCGATCCGCGCGGGTGCACTCGCCGTGGCGGCGGCAGCGCAGTGGGTCGCGAACTTCTTCATCTCGACGACGTTCCCGGCGTTCGCCGAGATCGGCCTCACGTTCGCCTACGGTTTCTACGCTTTCTTCGCCCTCCTGTCGTTCTTCTTCGTCTTCTTCAAAGTCCCGGAGACGAAGGGGAAAGAGCTCGAGGAGATGAGCGAGAACATGACCGTGGAGCGACGGAGAGGCCCCCAGCCGACGTAGGCTTGAAGCATGAGCGAGTCCGTGCAGCGCCGAGCCAGCCTGGAAGTGCTGCGCGCCGAGGCCGCAGACGAACTCGCCGTCCTCATTCAGGAGCGCCTGCTCGGGGGCGAGGACCCGTGGGAGTTCATGGAGGAGCTTCCGAGCGTCGATGAGTTGGTCGTCTACCTCCTGCGCGCGGACAACATCACCGCAAACGACGGCGTGCGCCCCAACGCGGCACGGCACTACCGCGTGCTGCGGCAGATCGCCCTGGAGTACCCCGAGCTGACCCCTGCGGTCTGGGGCCTGCTGGACGAGAAGCAGCGTCACCGCCGCTGGGATCCCACGGTCGCAGACGCCTCCTGATCGGACGACCGCAGAGTCGTGGCCGTCTCGTGCGCCCCTCGGTGAACATGATTTTCATAAATCATGGAACACTGGTAAAAAGGTGACAGCAACGCGGCTGGTGGACTCGAGGTAGAGACCCTCCCGCGTTCACGACACAAGGGAGTTCGTCATGGCACCACGTACCCGCACCGGAGTGGAATGCGCAGCCGCGCGTCCGGACCTCCTGGTGGGTGAGCGCATCGGCCTGCTGACCAACTTCACCGGCACGATGCCCGATCTGTCGAGGAACATCGATGCCCTGGTGTCGGCGGGCGTTCCGCTGCACCATCTCTTCGGACCCGAGCACGGGCTGGATGGTGCGGTCCAGGCGGGCGAGAGCACCTCGATGGACCGCGACGAGCGCTCCGGCCTGCCCTTCAGCGACACCTATCTGACCGAAGGTGCGCTCCTCGACGAGATGATCGAAGCATCCGGGGTCGATGCGCTCGCCTTCGACATGCAGGACATCGGAGTCCGCTTCTACACATATATCTGGACGATGTACGACGCCATGCGCAGCGCGGCACGGCTGGGTCTGCCCTTCACCGTCTTCGACCGCCCGAACCCGCTCGGCGGCGCCGTGCTCAGTGGACCGGGCGTCAGCGAGAGCCGATTCACGAGCTTCGTGGGGCGCAGCGACATCTCGCAGCGTCACGGGCTGACCGCGGGAGAGCTGGCACGGCTGTTCGCCGCACGCGACCTGACGAACGAGGGGCTGAGCCTCGACCTGCACGTCGTCACGATGGAGGGCTGGGATGCCGCGAACGACTGGTCGTCGACCGGTCTCGCCTGGGTGCCGCCGTCTCCGAACATCCCGACCCTCGACTCCGTGTATGCCTTCGCCGGCACCGGGTTGGTCGAAGGAACGACCCTCAGTGAAGGGCGCGGCACCACACGGCCCTTCGAGATGATCGGCGCCCCGTTCCTCCCTGTGGAGTTCGCGGAGACTCTTCGCGGACGCGACCTTCCGGGGGTGCTCGTGAGAGAGATCGCGTTCCAACCGACGTTCCACAAGCATGCGGGGGAGACCGCCAGAGGCGTGCAGCTGCACATCGTCGACCACCGGGCGTTCGACCCCGTCGGCACGGCGCTGGCGATCCTCGAGACCGCGCGGGATCAGGCTCCGGATGACGTTCGCAGCCTGAACGCGGGCGAGCGACTGGATCCGGGGGACACCGGATACGCCCTGGATCGTCTGTGGGGATCCACATCGCTCCGCGAGGCCATCAACGGCACCGGAGAGTTCGCACCGCTGTACCGCGCACCACAGCGTGTCGGCGACGTGTACGACGACACAGTCCTGCTGTACCCGCGCTGAAAAATATTTCCAGAGTGTTAAAGATATTCAAAACTTATTGACATCCCGGCGCCGGTGAATGTAATTTCAATCCATCGTGCCGACGCCGACACCCACCCCCAGGAGCACCCAATGAAGAGCAACATCAGGACCTTCCGTGCCGGCGACGGCCCGGAGATCGCGCAGGCCTGGACCGAGGCGGCGCCCGGAGACGGAATCAGCTACGACCGCTTCCGCGACCTGATCCTGCTCGACCGCAACTTCGACGCGAACGGACTGTTCCTGGCGGAGGAGGACGGATCGATCCTCGGAGCGGTGTACGCCGTCCGCCGCAGGATCGCGGTCGACGCCGACGACCTCGAACCCGAGTCCGGCTGGATCCCCTTCTTCTTCGTCGTCCCGTCCGCCCGCCGCGCCGGGATTGCGACGGCGCTCATGACCGCCGCCAAGAAGTGGCTGCGCAGCCACGGCGTCGAGAAGGTCTACTTCTCGTCGTACACCCCGAACTACTTCCTGCCGGGCCTGGATGCGGAGCGCTACCCCGAAGCCGACGCCTTCCTGCGGTCCATGGGCTTCGAGACGCAGTACACCTCGGTCGCGATGGACCGCACGCTCAACGACTACTCGATGCCGGACGACATCCGTGCGCGTATCGCCGAGCTGCGCGCCCAGGGCTGGACCTTCTTCTCGCCGACCGGCGATGACCTGGTCGATCTCATCGAGGTCGCCGGGACGTTCAACGCCGACTGGTCACGCGGGATCCGCGAGGGGGTGCTCGGGGGACAGTCGCTCGAGCGGATCATGGCGTGCCGCAACCCCGACGGCGTCATGCTCGGCTGGGCCATGCACGGAACCTACGAGAACGTGCTCGAGCGCTTCGGCCCGTTCGGTGTGCTGCCGGAGAGCCGGGGCACGGGCCTCGGAAAGATCCTGCTCCATCTCACGCTCGAACGCATGCGGGCACTCGGCGCCCACAGCGCATGGTTCCTCTGGACCGAGGAGACCTCCGCCGCCGGGCACCTCTACCTCAACACCGGGTTCGAGATCACACGGACCTTCACGATCATGCACGCCCCCACCGCCGCCTAGCGCGGACACACCCGAGAGGAATCACATGAAGTCTGCAGCACAGCGTCGTAGCCGACGCATGGTGACCGCGATCGCGCTCAGCAGCGTGGCCGCGCTCGCACTGGCCGGATGCACGACCGGCGAAGGCGGAGGGGAGGACGGCGTCGTCGAACTCACCTTCCTCAGCCACTACGGCAGCGACCCCTTCAAGACCGGCGTCGGTGCACTGATCGACCAGTGGAACGAGGAGAACCCGGACATCCAGGTCACCTCTCAGGCCGTCAACTTCGACGAGCTGCTCACCACACTCAACGTTCGACAGACCGGTGGGCGCGGCGCGGACATCGTCAGCTCCTACTCGCTGTGGGGCGGACAGCTGCAGGCCAACGGCGTGCTCTCCGCACCGCCGGAGGACGTCGCGAAGGACATCACCGAGAACTACAGCCAGGCCGCGTTGGACTCGGTGACCACCGGTGAGGGAGATCTGCTCGGATACCCGACGGAGTTCAACACGTACGCGCTCTTCTACAACAAGCAGATCCTCGCCGACGCCGGCTACGACGGTCCGCCGAAGACCTGGGATGAGCTGACGGAGATCGCCAACGCGACGACGAAGAAGGACGGCTCGGGCAACACCATCGTCCAGGGCATCTCACTGATCCAGGATGGCGACAACCACACGGTGCACCCGTTCCTGTCGCTGCTGGACTCGGCAGGCGGAGAGTTCCTCGCGCCGGACGGGAAGTCGGCGATGGACGACACCGCCGAAGACGTCATGCAGCTCGAGGCCGATCTCGCCGAGACCGGTGCGACGTCGACGTCGATCATGCCCACCAAGGCGTTCCCGACCGGCGGGGTGGCCATGGCCGTCCAGGCCGGATGGTGGATCGGCAGCCTCAAGGCCTCGATGGGCGACGACTACGCGAACGTCGGTGTCGCGCCCGTGCCGGGGCCGAAGGACGGCGACGTGGGCTCGCTCGCCTACACGTTCTTCACGGGTGTGAACTCCGGCAGCCAGCACCAGGAGGAGGCGTGGAAGTTCCTCAGCTGGTTGAACTCCCACGAGAACGAGGACGGCGTGACCGCGCTCGGTGACTTCCTCGCGACGCAGGGCCTGATCCCGCCGCGCACCACCGACGCGGAGATCCTCGGTCCGAAGTACCTCGCCGAAGAGCCGAACCTCGAGCCGATCTACGCCGCGGCGGAGTACGCCATGGCGGAGTCGAACGCCTCCAACGCCTACGAGGCGAAGACGTCGACGAACACGGCGCTGAACGACATCATCGTCAACGGCGCCGACGTGAAGACCACCTTCTCGAAGCTGGTCAAGGAGATCGACGCCCAGTAGCACCACCGGAGGGCGGGGACACCCGAGTCCCCGCCCTCCGCCAAGACCACTCACTCTCGGAGGGCCGATGGCCAATCCCACACTCATGACGGCGGCGCAAGAAGCCGCCGAGGACACGATGGCGGTCACCGTCGGCACGACGAAGACCAAGCCGAGGGCCCGCAGATTCCGCCGCGAGGCGCGCGCCGGGTACCTGTTCCTGGCGCCCTCCCTGCTGTTCTTCACCGTGTTCCTCATCCTCCCCACGTTCTTCGCGATCTTCCTGTCGCTGTCGACCTGGGGCGGATTCGATCTCACGAAGATCGAGTTCACCGGCTTCCAGAACTACGCCGAGATCCTGCAGCTGGACAGCACGTTCGTCTCGCCGATCCTGGTGAACACGTTCCTGTTCGCGATCATCGCCGTGATCCTGGCGGTGGGCGGATCGGTCGTGGTCGCCCAGCTGATCGAACGGCTGAAGTTCCAGGGGTTCTGGCGATTCCTGTACTTCCTTCCCGTGGTCGCGACCGTGGTCGCCATCGGCAACGTCTGGAAGATGCTCTACCAGCCCGCTGGGCTCATCAACGCTGTGCTGAACGCGGTCGGTGTGAACTCGATCGGATTCCTCTCCGACCCGAATCTCGCACTGCCCTCTGTTGCCGTGGTGCAGGCGTGGGCTTCCATCGGCGCCGCCGTGCTCATCCTCACCGCCGGCATCAAGGGCATCGACAAGACCATGTACGAGGCAGCGGAGATCGACGGCGCGGGGCCGTGGCGCACGTTCTGGAGCATCACGCTGCCGCTGCTGCGCCCGTCGCTCGTGTTCGTCTTCATCACCCAGTGCATCGCGGGGCTCCAGTCCTTCGCGCTGATCATCGTGATGACGAAGGACGGCGGGCCTGCGAACGCCACGAACGTCGCGGCGTTCGAGATGTACCAGCAGGCGTTCAAGTTCGGCGCCTGGGGCACGGCGAGCGCCATGGCGATGGTGCTGTTCCTCATCATCTTCATCATCACGCTGCTCCAGCTGTGGATCAGCCGTCGCACCGGAGGAGACGACTGATGGGCGTCCGCAAGAGCAAGCGTCACCCGTTCCCCTGGATCTCCTACCTCGTGGTCGCGATCGGCGGGGTCATGATGATCGTGCCGTTCTTCGACACGGTATTCAGCTCCCTCAAGGGACCCGGCGAGTACGGCATCTTCCCCTACCGCTTCTTCCCCGAGACGTGGACGTGGGATAACTACACCGCCGCGTTCGAGCAGCTGCAGCTCGACAAGCTGTTCTTCAACAGCGTCGTGGTGACCCTGGTCGTGACGGCATCCGTGCTGATCACCTCGGCCATGGCCGGCTATGCGCTGGCGAAGCTGCGATTCCGAGGGCGGGACGTCATCTTCCGCTTCGTTCTCGCGACCATGATGCTGCCGCCGTTCCTGCTGCTGATCCCCGACTTCCTGATCATGCTGAACTGGCCGCTGGTCGGCGGGAACAACATCCTCGGTCAGGGCGGCTTCGGCGGCATGACGAACAACATCGTCTCGTTGATGCTCCCGTTCCTCGTGAGCGGCTTCGGCATCTTCCTGATGCGGCAGTTCATGGTCGGCGTTCCCGACGAGATGCTCGAGGCCGCCCGCATCGACGGTGCGGGCGAATGGCGACTGTTCTTCAACATCGTGCTCCCGCAGGCGACGCCCGTCGCGATCACGCTGGGTGTCATCACCTTCGTCGGTCAGTGGAACGAGTACATCTGGTCGTCGCTGATCGCCTCGGCCAACCCCGATCTGATGACCCTGCCGGTCGGCATCCAGATGCTGCAGAGCTTCATCGACCCGAACCGCACGATGCCGATCGTGATGGCCGGCATCGTGATCAGCACGCTCCCCGTCCTGATCATCTTCCTCTTCCTGCAGAAGTACTACGTCCGCGGCGTGATGCTCAGCGGGATGAAGTGACCTCGCAGTCCGACGCACCACGAATGGAGCAACACAATGGGTAGGACAGTCCTCGCCATCGGCGGGCACATCGGCGACATGGACCTGACCGCGGGTCCCACTCTCGCCAAGATGGTGCAGGAGGGCGATCGCGCGATCATCCTCGCCTGCACGTACGGGGAGCGCGGACACCCCACGATCAGCCCGGAGGAGTACCGCGTGCAGAAGGTCGCCGAGGGCGAGGCTTTCGCGGCTGCCATCGGCGCGGAGTTCCGTGTGCTCGACTACTCCGACGGCTTCCTGCCCGACGATGATTCGGCGGCGGAGCAGATCGCCGACATCATCCGTCAGGAGAAGCCCGAGATCCTCATCACGCACTGGACCAAGAGCATCCATCGCGACCACGAACGTGCGGCGATCCTCGCCGAGCGCGGCCGCTTCCTCGCGTCGCTCCCGGTGGGCAGCCCGTACGGTCGCCACGGGATCACGCAGTTCCTGCACGCGGACAACTGGGAGGACGCCGAGGGCTTCGCACCCGACATGTACGTCGAGATCCCGGATGCCGCGTATGAGACGTGGCGTGCGGCGATCCAGGGTCAGGCGTTCGCGCGGGGCGAGACCTACGGCTTCCGCTACATCGACTACTACAGCGCCAACATGCTGGCGAAGGGCTGCCTGGCAGGGACCACCCGTGCCTGCGGTTTCGTGGTCGCGGACAAGGGCGCCAAGCTCGCAGGACCGTGAGCTCGATCGCGTCTGCGGAAGGGCCGGAGGGGCGAGCGCTCCTCCGGCCCTTCCGGCGCGGAGACGAGGCGGACCTCGCCGACATCTGCCTGCGCACGGGTGACGGCGGTGCCGACGCCACCGGGCTCTATCGATCCTCGGGGCTTCTCGCCGACATCTTCGTGCTGCCCTACGTCGCGAAGCACCCGGACGCCGCCTTCGTGATCGACGACGGACAGCGCGTCGTCGGCTACGTCGTGTGCGCGCCCGACACGGCAGCGTTCGAACGCTGGTTCCGCTACGAGTGGTGGCCGCCGCGCGAGGAGGGGCACCGCCGCGCGGCGGGAGACTCCGCGAAGGACGCCGCGATGCTCCGATACGCCGCGGCGATCGGGGGCGGCCGGTGCCGTTCGTCGACGAGCATCCCGCGCATCTGCACATCGACCTGCTGCCCGAAGCGCAGGGGAGCGGGTGGGGGCGCGCTCTGATCGACGCCCTCGTCCAGGATCTCGGCCGGCGCGGCATTCCGGGGCTGCAACTGACGGCCGGCGGGACGAACACCGGGGCGATCGCCTTCTACCGCCGTATCGGATTCACAGAACTGCGCAGGACACCGGGGGGCGTGACGTTCGGGAGGCCGATCGCCGCTGTGCGCTGAGACCGGGGACGGCAGCAACGTATAATGTTACACCCATGCTATCTCCAGTGGGTACCCAAGGATGACACCGGGGGAGGCGTCTACGCCGTCGAAGCTGGACAGAGGGCGCGATATCGGCGTCGCCGCGCTGATCCTGGTCGGAATGCTGACCATCTTCCTGGCTCCGCCGATCGGATGGACACTCGTCCTGATCGCCGCCGTCTTCGCGGTCGTCGGTCCGTTCGGGCTGAGTCGCACGAATCGTGCCGCCCTGGTGGTGTTCTCCGGTACCGGCATCCTCGAGATCGCGCTCCTGGCGCTGTTCCTTCTGCCCGCAGGCGTCAGGCCGTAGCGGCATGAAGCGATCTCTCGTCGAGCGGACGAAGAGGGCGACATCGTCGACCTCTTAGAGAAGATCACTCTGGAGCGGTCAGCGCTTCTCTGACCCCAACCCCTTATCCCTTCTCCGATTCACGCCCCCACGAAGCGCACGAAGGTCTGCGTAGACGTTGTCTCGAAATCGCACCACGATGACGAGGAGCAGTACAAGGAGGATCGCTGGGCAAGCGACGAGGAGAACCCCCATGAGGACGAGAAGTGTATTCATCGCATTTTCCTGCCTGTTACCGATTGAACCCGGGCAAATTCAACAACGCTCCAGAGGTGATAGAAGGTAACACTATACAACAGGAGGAAGGTCGCGCTCAGTGCTAGTCTCCCCTGCACCGGGACGCAGAAGGGCCGCACCTCCCCGGGAGGTGCGGCCCTTGCGAGTCGGAGGATCAGCCGATGAAGGCGGCGAGGTCCTTCTCGAGCGCGAACTTGGGCTTGGCGCCGATGATGGTCGTCTTGACCTCACCGCCGTCGAAGACCTTCATCGCCGGGATCGACGTGATCTGGTACTTCATCGCGAGTTCAGGGTTCTCGTCGACGTTCAGCTTGAGGATCGTGATCTTGTCGGGGTTGTCGGCCTGGATCTCGTCCAGAACCGGCGCGACCATACGACACGGACCACACCACTCGGCCCAGAAGTCCACCAGCACGGGACCGTCGGCCTGCAGAACGTCCTGCTCCCAGGTCGCCTGGCTCGTAGCCTTTGCACTCATCAGAGTTCTCCTTGATTCGAGGTTCGTCTGCTACAACAGCCGACGAGGGAAAAGTGTTCCCGCCGTGTTCAGGCGGTGAGGATCTCCGCCGCCTCCGCAGCCGGGACCTCCACGGAGGCGTCCTCAAAATCCGCGAGGAAGTGCTCCGCGTCGAGAGCGGCGACGGTGCCTGTGCCGGCAGCCGTGATGGCCTGACGGTACGTCGGGTCGATGACGTCGCCCGCGGCGAACACGCCAGGCACCGAGGTCTTCGACGAGCGGCCGTCGACCCAGATGGTGCCCTCCGGCGTCAGCTCGAGCTTGTCGTGCACGAGGTGCGTGCGGGGGTCGTTGCCGATCGCGATGAACAGACCGTCGAGCGGAAGATCGCTCAGCGTGCCGTCGACCGTGGAGCGCAGCTGCACGCCCGTCACCGAGTCGCCACCGAGGACCTCGGCGACCTCGCTGTTCCACACGAACTCGATCTTCTCGTTCGCGAACGCGCGCTCCTGCATGATCTTCGACGCCCGCAGGGAGTCCTTGCGGTGGATGACGTAGACCTTGTCGGCGAAGCGCGTGAGGAAGGTGGCCTCTTCCATCGCCGAGTCGCCGCCGCCGACGACCGCGATCGTCTTCTGACGGAAGAAGAACCCGTCGCACGTCGCGCACCACGAGACGCCGTAGCCGGACAGACGCTCTTCGCCCTCGATGCCGAGCTTGCGATATGCGGATCCGGTCGCATAGATGAGCGACTGGGTCTCGTGCTCGGCACCGCTGCCGAGGACGACCTTCTTGACCGGGCCGTCGAGCTGCAGCTCGGTGACGTCGTCGTAGACGACCTCGGTGCCGAACTTCTCAGCCTGCTCCTGGAACTTCGCCATCAGCTCAGGACCCTGGATGCCCTCGGGGAAGCCGGGGTAGTTCTCGACCTCGGTGGTGTTCATCAGCTCGCCGCCGACCTCCACCGAGCTCGCGATGAGCAGCGGCTTGAGGTTCGCCCTGGCCGCATAGATGGCAGCCGTGAATCCGGCAGGGCCGGAGCCGATGATGATGACCTGACGCATGTGCTCTCCGTCGTAGAAACTGCGGTCGAATGACCTTCGACTGCTTCAACCCATGGTAACCGCGGGGCATTCCCTCGACAGTGTGCGCCACCGGCCTGGGAGACGGCTCCGTGCGCGGATCAGCGACCGGGGAGGAACCGGCGGACCAGGGCCCCGCCGGCCTTGAGCTCGGGAGCCCGCATCAGGGCGAGGATGGCGACGTACACCACGACCACGACGAAGCCGATGACCGCGGTGGCGAGGGCTCCGAACACCGGGCTTGCCACCATCCATCCCTCGGCACCCCCTGCGAGCACGAAGACCCCCACCCGGCGAGACCCGCGGGCACGGCCGCCACGGCGAAGCGACCCACGGCGGCCATCCAGGAGCCGATCTGCAACCCGCCGATCTTGCGATGCAGCAGCCACGTGGCCAGCAGGGTCTGCAGGACGCTCGCGATCGACTGCCCGAGTGCCACGGCGGCCGCCAGCGAGGTGAGCGGGATCACATCGGCCTCGTACAGGGCCCACGCCGCGAGCGTGGTGACGACGATGAGCACGCACTGGACGATCGTGAACCAGAACGGGGTGCGGGTGTCGTCATACGCGTAGAAGGTGCGCTGGACGATGAAGAGGATCGTGAGCGGGATGAGGCTGACGAGATAGCAGAGCAGCACGACCGCTGCCGACTGCGCCGCGCTCGCGGCCGTGACGCCCTCCGCGTCCTTCGTGAAGACGCGGGAGGCGGGCACCGCTGCGGCGGCGACGGCGGCCACGGCGGCCAGGATGAAGAAGAGGAGGGTGCGGATGCTGCGCGAGATGTCGGCACGGACCTCGTCGTGGCGCCCCGCAGCGGCATGCTCGCTGATCTGCGTGAAATAGGGAGTGCCGATCGAGAGCACGATCACCGAGTAGGGCAGCATGAAGATCAGCCAGGCGTTGGCCGTGACCGTCACCGACGCACCGGCGCCGGCAGCCTCGCTGATGATGAATCCCTGCAGCATTCCTGCGGCGAGGCTCGCGAACGCCATGAGGAAGGTCCACCCCGCCAGGCGTCCCACCGCCCCGAGGCCCACGCCGCGCCACCGGAAGTCGGGTTTCAGCGCCAGACCGGTGCGCCGCCAGAACACCAGCAGCACCACGGCCTGCAGAGCGATGCCCAGCGTGGCGGTGCCGCCGAGCGTGTTGATCATGGCCGGGGTCCAGTCGGCGGCATCGGTCGAGACCGGAGCGAACACCGCGCCGAGGATCAGGAACCCGATGATCGAGATGACGTTGTTGACCACCGGGGCCCAGGTGAACGGGCCGAAGATGCGGCGGGCGTTGAGGGCCTCGCCGAGCAGCGCATACAGGCCGTAGAGCAGGATCTGGGGCAGACACCAGTAGGCGAGAGCGGTGGCCAGAGCCAGGATGTCGGGGGTCGCCCGGCCGGCCACCAGATGAACGAGCCAGGGGGCGGCTGCCGTCGCGATGCCGGTGATCACGACCAGGACGACGGTTCCGAGCGTGAACAGCTTGGAGATGAAGGCGTTGCCGCCGTCGACATCTGCGGTCGCCTTCACGATCTGCGGCACGATGACCGCCGTGAGGATGCCCACCGAGATCAGGGAGAAGACGCTGTTCGGAAGCTGGTTCGCGAACGTGAAGGCGTCTGCCGGTCCGGACTTGTACGACCCGATGACCCCGACGAGCACGATGCTCCGCAGCAGTCCCGTCAGACGGGAGACCATGGTGCCCGCTCCGATGATGGCGCTCGCGCGTCCGAGACTATTCACGCCGCTCCTCGGGCTCGGTCGGCTGGGCGGCCGTCTCATCCAGTGCGTCGATCTGCGCCTCGACGGCCGACTCCTCGGCCGCCTCCCGGCGCTTGCGGCGGATGGTGCGGATCACGCCGAGCGCGATCAGCAGCACGGCCAGACCCCCGAAGATGACCAGCCCGATGGTCTCCCACTCCGCACGGACAGCGACCCGGATGGACTGGTCCCCCTGGATCTGCACGCCGGTGGGACTGTACAGGCTCAGGCGGAGGTCGACCTCGCCGCTGCCCACCCGCGCGGACACGGGAACCTTGACCCGTGTCGTGGAGTTCGCCTGCACGACCGTCTCGGTCATGGGCTTGACGTCGAGTCGCGGATCGGTGGGCGACACGAACAGCTGCACCGTCACGGGCCACGGCAGGTCGTTGCGCACCGCGATCGGCAGATCGGCGTTCGCGGTGAGGAGCTGGATCGTGCTGGACGGCGGAATGTTCACGGCGGCGAGAGTCGCCCTGGTGCGTTCCTGATGGGCCGCGACCTTCTCTGTGAACACCGCGGCCGACGTCCCGACCGCCAGCGTGCGAAGGATGCGGATCCGCTCCGGGCTCAACAGCACCTGCGGGTCGGCGAGGATCGACGAGAAAGCCGTGAGAGTGGTCTCGTCGGCCAGGAGGGCACCCACGGCACCCGCTCTCGCAGCATCAGGCGCGTCGGTCACCGTCGCGGCCACCGGAGCGACCGCGCGGAGGGCGGACAGCTCGAACCCGATCGAGTCGGCCGAGGAGATCGCATCGCGCAGCGCATCGGACGTGCGGTCCTCGTCGCGCTCCAACCCGATGAGGAGCGGGGCGCCCGGCGTCGCTCCCTTCGTCAGCTGGAGTCGGGCCGCCGCTTCGGCGAGCAGACGCTGGCGGTCCACCGGGTCCGGCTCGGCCGCGACCTTCGACAGGACGGCGGACGCGGCGGCATCCGTGACGAGGAGGTCCTGGCCGCCCGCCGTGGCGTGAGCGGCGCTGCCCCCGCCGACCGCCGTCGATGACACGATCGTCGTGGTGTCCCCCTCGAGGTATCCCGCGAATGCGGTGAGGTCCTTCTGCGTGAGCGCATCCTGCGGCCACAGGATTCGCGGCAGAGCCCCCTCGATCGCCATGAGCTCTTCGTCGGTGGGGAGAGCGGGGGACTCGGTGGCGCCAGGTGTCGGATCCGCTGTCGCACCCGGATCGGCCGTCGGCGCGACCGTCGCGGGAGTCTGCGGGAAGTTCGCCACATCGAGGAACGGGGCCAGTGTCGTCGGCTGCAACAGCGACGGCAGGCCGGCTTGCGCCTGAGCCGCCGCGTCCGCATCGCCGAACTGCAACGCGAATCGGGCGTTCGGCAGTCCATCGAGCCGCACGAGCCACTCCCGCGCGCTCTCCGGGGCCGCGGAGCCGAGCACGCGGATCGCCGCGGGGATCGAGGGGTCGATCGCGAGCACAGCCGTGGTCCCCGCGACGCCGTCGAGCTGCGCGGTCAGGGTGCCCTCAGGGCCTGTCAGGGTGGTGAGTTCCTCGGCCGTGAGCAGAGCACCAGCCTCGGGCGTCGCCGTGATCGGCACGATGACGCCGACCTGGCTGGTCTGTGCCGCGGCCACGACCAGAACGCTCGTCGCACTCGCCTCGATCGGGACCGCGTCGTCGCCGGTCCCTCCGGTCGTCGCGTCGGTGAGTTCGGCACGCAGCGGATACACGCCGGGGCCGAGGCCTTCGAGGGTCGCCTCGGAGAGGAAGACCGTGGCCGTGGCCGACGCGCCGGCATCCACCGCCTCGGTCGCCTCGGTTCCGACGGACGCGAAATCACCCGGGGCCTCGCCGTCGTCGAGCCAGCTCGACACCGCCTCCCCATCGGTCAACGGAGTGCGACTGAGCTCGACCTCGACCTGCCCGGCGGACAGTGTCGCGTCTTCGCCGTTGTCGACCGTGAGGATCGCCGATGTCGACGAACCGGGGGCGATGACCCCGCGAAGGCCGGCGGAGACGTGCAGCTCGACGCTCGGCTCGTCGTCCGACTGCTCGGCGGCGGTGGCCGCGCTCGGCACGACGAGAGCACAACCGCCCAATGCGATCGCCAGAACAGCGGTCCTGCCTGCGAGCCGTCGTAGGCGCGCACGGAGGCCGGTGTCGGGGGTGATCGCGGTCATGAAGGTCTTCCTCGAACGCCCGGTGAGGGGCTGCTCGTGAGTACTGACCTAGTGATTCTAGGAGGCCGCACGAAGGAGAACCCTGAAGACGCGTAGAGTGACGGCCGTGTCCGACACCCCGAACCGGTCCCCGACCCGCTCCGCACCGCCGCGCTCGCCGCCGACCTCGACGCCGCCGACCTCCGCTCCGAGCCCCTGCGGCGCCTGTGGGGCGAAGAGGCCGACGACGCCCTCGGACGGGGGATGCGCGAGCCGATCCTCCGCGCGATCGAGGGCGACAGCGGGCCTCTCGCCACTCTCGGCCGCCTGCTGGTGCTGGGGATGCCGCAACCGAAGGCCTCGGTGGCCGCGGCGTTGCCACAGCTCGGAGTGGAGGGGCTCGTGGCTCTCGGACTCGCCAGGGCCGAGAGCGAGACGGTGACGCCGACCGCCCTGCTGCGGCCGCAGTCGTTCGTCGATGCGGACGGCGTGGGGAGTGGTGGATCGCCAGCGACCTCGACGAAGTGGCCCTCGACGGCGCCCTCCCCGCCGATCACGTGCTCGGAGTCGGCGGCGCCTCGCGCACCCTGGCAGAGACCATCGTCCCTATCGAGGTGGATCGTGCGCTCGACCTCGGCACGGGGTGCGGCATCCAGGCGCTCCTGGTCGCGCGTCGCGCACGCACGGTCGTGGCGACGGACATCTCCTCCCGCGCGCTCGCGTTCGCCGAACTCAACGCCCGCCTGAACGGCGTCTCGAACATCGAGTTCCGCCACGGCAGCATGTTCGAACCCGTGGCAGGAGAGGCGTTCGATCTGATCGTCTCCAATCCGCCGTTCGTGATCACGCCGCGGGTCGAGGGCGTCCCCGCATACGAGTACCGCGACGGCGGGCTGGTGGGCGATGCCCTTGTCGAGCAGTTCGTACGCAGCGCCCCGAGGTTCCTGACGCAGAACGGCATCGCGCAGCTGCTCGGCAACTGGGAGTCCGACGCCGCCGTCGCCGGCCTCGCCCGGCTGGAGGCCTGGGTTCCGGCCGACCTCGACCTCTGGGTGATCCAGCGCGAAGAGCTCTCCCCTCGCGTATGCCGAGCTGTGGATCCGCGACGGCGGCACCACACCGCGCGATCCCTCCTTCACCCCGCTGCTCACCGCCTGGCTCGACGACTTCGCGGCGCGCGGAGTGACCTCGATCGGGTTCGGATACGTCCTGATGCGTCGGGGCACCGCGGGGGAGCCGCTCCGACGGACGGAGCGCCTCGCCCAGCACGTGTCGAACGTCGGCGCCGCCCTGGCCGCGGGCCTCGCCGCCCACGATGTGCTCGTGGAGGGAGTGCCGCCGACGCTCGTGGTCGCCGCGGATGTCACCGAGGCACGCCATCTGATGCCGGGCAACGACGATCCGAGTGTGATCGAGCTGCGTCAGGGCGGCGGGTTCGGCCGGACGATCGCCGTCGATCCCGCGCTCGCCGGATTCGTCGGTGCGTGCGACGGCGACCTCACGGTGGCGCAGATAGCGGCTGCGCTCGCCGACCTCTTCGAGGTGCCGCTCGCCGACCTGTGGGCGGAGCTCGAGCCGCGCCTGCGTTCGCTCATGCTCGACGGCATCCTGCTGCCGGGGGAATAGAGGACCGATCCATGCGTTGGAATAGATCATGAAGGCTTTCGGATTCCTCTCCTTCGGGCACTATGCAGATGTGCCCGGCTCGGCGACCCGCACCGCGGGTGACATGCTGAAGCAGACGATCGAGATCGCGGAGGGGGCGGACGAGATCGGCGTCAACGGCGCCTCGGTCCGCGTGCACCACTGGGCTCGCCAGGCCGCATCGCCCATGCCGCTGCTGTCGGCGATGGCGGCGCGCACGAAGCGCATCGAAGTCGGCACCGGCGTGATCGACATGCGCTACGAGAACCCTTTCCAGTTCGCCGAAGAGGCGGCCGCGCTCGACCTGATCGCCGACGGGCGGATCGCGCTCGGTGTGAGCCGTGGCTCACCCGAGACCGCCTTGCGCGGCTACGAGACGTTCGGTTACGTCGACGAGGAGGATCCGGAGCGCGGCAGCGTGCTGGCGCGGGAGAAGTTCGACCTCTTCCTGCGTGCGATCGACGGCGAAGGCATCGCCCCCGGTGACCCGCGGATGGTGGGTGCCGGTCGCTACCTCGCGATCGAGCCGCAGTCGCCGACCCTCCGCGACCACATCTGGTGGGGCTCGGGTTCGCGGGCGACCGCAGAGGAGACCGGGCGCAAGGGACTCAACATGATGAGCTCGACGCTCGTGACCGAGGCGACCGGCCAGCCGTTCCACGAGCTGCAGCGCGAGCAGATCGAACTGTTCCGCTCCGCGTACAAGGAGGCAGGACACACGGGCCGCCCTCGCGTCTCCGTGAGCCGCAGCGTCTTCCCCCTGGTCTCCGACATGGACAGGGCGTACTTCGGACTGCGCAGCGAGGAGAACGCCGACCAGATCGGCGTCATCGACGGATTCCGCTCCACCTTCGGCAAGACGTACGCCGCAGAGCCGGACGTGCTGATCGCGCAGCTGAAGCAGGACGAGGCCGTGATGGCCGCCGACACGCTGCTGCTCACGATCCCGAACCAGCTCGGACCGGAGTACAACCTGCATGTGCTCGAGGCGTTCGCGACCCATGTCGCCCCGGCGCTCGGGTGGAAGCCCAACACCGAGGGGCCCGTGCAGGGCGACGCCATCTGAGTGTCTTGACAACGGACGGCTGAACCTCGACGCTGAGGCTGGCGCATCGAACGGTGCGTCAGCCCGACAGTGCCGGAGGCCTCGATGACCCGTGTCCGCGTCGATCTCAACATCTCGCTCGACGGCTTCGCCACGACGACGGATCAGACCCCCGAGAACCCGTTCGGCGAGGACTGGGGTCGGCTCACCGCCGCCTACACGGCGACGCGGACGTTCCACGAGCGGGTGTTCCTCGACACCAGCGGAGCGGGGACCACCGGGGTCGACGAGAAGTACGCGGCGCACTACTTCGAGAACATCGGCGCCGAGATCATGGGCGCGGGCATGTTCGGACTCCACGACAACGCGGCTGACCCGGACTGGCGCGGCTGGTGGGGCGAGGAGCCGCCGTTCCGGGTGCCCGTCTTCGTGCTCACGCGCTCTCCGCGTCCGACGATCGAGTTCGCGAACGGCACGAGCTTCCACTTCCTCTCGGTCTCTCCGGACGAGGCCCTGCGTCTCGCCGTCGACGCCGCAGCCGGAGGTGATGTGCGCGCGGGCGGAGGAGCGACCACCGTGCGGGACTTCCTGAAGGCGGGACTCGTCGACGATCTGCACGTCGGCATCACGCCGATCCTGCTCGGCAGCGGGATCCGGCTGTGGGATGACCTCCGTGGGTTCGAGAACGGATATCGTGCGACCTCCGAGGTGGCCGAGTCGGGTGTCATCCACGTGACCTACTCCCGCGAGGGGTGAATCGCGCGCCGCGGTCGTCGCCCGTCCGCCCTTCCCGCGGAGCCGGCATATCAGTACGCTGACCTCATGCGTCTGCGCCGCACGGGGATCATCGCCGGAAGTCTCGCTCTCGTGGCCGTGCTGGTGGGGACGATCCCCGCGGCAGCGGCGACGACCACGGCGTGGGCGACGTGGCAGCCTGTGACCGGTACCGGCGGCGCCTACACGACGACGGTCCAGATCGCGGCTCAGCCGGCGCTCACGGCGACGATGGCGAGCGACTCCCGCGCCGGACAGATCGGCGTGATCTCGGGTGCGTCGACGTGGTTGTCGGAGGGCACGCCCATCGGCGCCAAGTACGGCTCCAGCCGCGACCAGGCCTACCTGAACCTGCGGCCCAAGGCCGACAACGCGACGAGCCCGTCCACGACGACATACTCTTTCGCGACGCCGACCCCGACCTCGGGGTGGGCCTTCGCGGTGGGCGACATCGACGCGGACGCGGTGCGCATCCGTGCCACGGCCCCCGACGGACACGTGCTCACCGCGGCGGAACTCGGACTGCAAGACCTCTTCAACTACTGCGCCCCCGGTGTGGTCGGCAAGCCCTCCTGCACGGGGGCGGCCGATGACGTCCCGACCTGGGACGAGACGACCCTCACGCTCACCGGCAACGCGGCCGCGGCCGACACCAGCGGCTCCGCGGCGTGGTTCGAGCCGAACGCTGCGATCAGTTCCCTGAGTCTCATCTTCACCCGCCGTTCGGGGCTGCCGGTCTACCAGACGTGGTTCGCATCGATCGCCCAGGACATCACGGGAACCGTGACCGACACCGGTGCTCCGGCGTCGGGCGTCGCTCTCACGCTGACCGACGCGAACGGCACCGTCGTGGGCACCACGACCACCGCCGCGGATGGCACATACTCGTTCCCCGGATTCATCGCCGCCGACGGCTACACCGTGCGCGTGACACCCCCGGCCGGGAAGATCCCGACCGGACCCACCACCATCGCGGCGAATCTGAGCGCCGGCGATGCGGTGGCCGATTTCGGACTCCGTGACATCGTTCCCGTCGCCGTGTCCGGACGCGTCACCGACACCGCGGGGACGCCGGTCGCCGGGGTGGCTGTGACGATCGACGGTCAGACCACCACCACCGACGCAGACGGGAGCTACCTGTTCGACCAGGTGTCGGTCGGCACGCACCCCGCCACGATCACTGCTCCCTCCGGCTACACGGTCGACCTCGCACCAGCACCCGTCGTCGTGCCACGGGGCAGCGAAGTGCCGATCGAGAACGTCGACTTCCGGATCGCCGAGAACCCCGACCTGCGCGGAACCGTCCGCTCGAACGGCGCCGGCGTCGCCGGCGTGACCGTGACCGCGGTCGGCCCCGGGGTGCGACCCTCACGCGCGTCACCGACGCGTCAGGGGCGTACACCTTCCCCCGCCTCGCCGCGGGCGACTACGCGATCACCATGACGACGCCCGCCGGCTTCGTCGCGACGTCGCCGGTCACGCGCGACCAGCAGGTGGCCGCCGCAGATGTCGAGGATGTCGACTTCGAACTCGCGCGACTCGGCGCTGTCGACGGCACGGTGCGCGACGACGACGGCAATCCCCTTGCCGACGTGGTCGTGACCGTGACCGGACCCGGTACCCCGCAACAGGTCACCTCGGGCGCCGACGGCACGTTCGGCCTCGGCGAGCTCCCGCCCGGCACCTACATCCTCACGGTGGTGCCGCCGACAGGGACGAGCGTCGTCGGCTCCGCCACCCGCACGGTCGTGATCACCGCCGCCGGTGAAGCCGTCGAGGAGCAGGACTTCACGCTCGCGGCCGACGCCGTGGTCGTCCCGCCGGACCCGACCGACCCCCGAGCACCGGAGGAGGCAACGGCGCGCTCCCCGCGACCGGACTCGGCCCGGAGACACTGGCCTGGGCGGTCGGGGGCGGGGCCGTGCTGATCCTCGGCGTCGTGCTGCTGGTCGTCGCGCGCCGTCGCTCGCGCGGCTGACCCTCCCCACCTCGAGCGCGTCGAGCCCGGCGACGCGGAGTGATCCGGACGGCTGAGGTCGCGCCGGAGACGGCATCGGCCGACCCCCGCGGTCAGCTCCCGTTCGGCGGGCCGAACAGCTCCTCGCCGTGCTCGTGCAGGACCTTGTACGCGTCGGCGAAGGTCTCCGGCTCCTTCTCGCCCGGTCTGCCGTAGCGGGCGAGGAGGAGGCCGAGCAGACCGCGGGCAGGCGGAGTCAGCGGCTTGAGGTGCTTCTCGAGGTCGGGCTGAGGGATGGCCTCTTCCGGGTTCGGCGGAGTGTACGAGGGCTTCGTGACGGGCCAGTCGGCCGGGTGCCGCGGCTGCTCCAGGTTCACGACGTTGAACAGCGTGTTCGCCGAGGCATCGCGGTCGTTGAGGGGCTTCAGACCGTGCAGCCGGGAGAGCGTCGCGGTGACCGAGCCGTGGTGCATCTCGTCATGGATGATGGTGTTCCGCTTCGTGTACGCCGAGACGGCGATCGCCGGGACACGGCATCCGAGCCGATCGAACGTGAAGCCCATCTCGCCGGCCGTCGTGTCCTTCGTCGGTTTCGTGGCCGCGGGCGGCGGCACGTGGTCGTAGCATCCGCCGTGCTCGTCGAACGTGATGAGTAGCAGGGTGTTGACCGCGTTCGATCCCTTCGGCGATGCACTCGTGCGCACAGCCTCGTAGATGTCGTGGATGAGCAGGTCTCCCGCGCGCACGTCGGAGATCGCACTGTCGAACACCTCCTCGCCCGCCACGGTGCTCTCGCGGGGCGAGCCGAACGGCGGGTGGAAGTCGTTGTGGTCGTAGACCATCCGCGGCTCGATGAACGCGTAGGCGGGGAGCGTGCCGTCCTTCGCATCGGTGTAGAAGTCGTCCATCGTGCCGAAGTGCTCCGTGCGCCAGTACTTCTCGAGCACGGGCGCGTGCAGCATGCCGGTGAAGGAGACGAGCTGCAGCTTGTCGATGTAGATCTTCCAGTCGAGCTTCTTCTCCTCGAGCCGGTTGAACACGGTCGGGGCCGCCGGGGCGTCGATCCACTTGTCGTAGCCGCCGCCCGCCTGATTGGTGACGAATCCGTGCGAGGTGGACGCGTGGAAGAACGATCGGTTGCAGAAGGTCTGCGACGGAACCGCGGCGTACCAGTTGTCGAACACGGCGAACTCGGCCGCGAGCGTCGACAGCACGGGGAGCATCGCGGGAGAGAACGAGCCCATGATGTGCCTGGCTTCGTCGACGCTCGGCTCCGTGCCCTTGCGCAGCCGACGGAAGTTGATGATGTAGTCCTGGAGGAAGCCCGACATCGTCGCCCTCTCCCCGTGCGTCGGGGCGTTGAAGGGCGACTCCATCTGGTCGACGAAGAGGTCGGCGTTGGTCTTCGGATCGACCGTCCCGAAGATCTGCGTGTTGACGTGCGGGTACTCCTCGCCGGGGTCCGGGTCGGGATGGCTCATGATGCGGTCGGTCTCGCCCTGGTAGATGTGGGCATCGACCACGGTGCCGTCGGACGCCGTGTTGCTGTGCGTCCCGAAACCCAGGCCCTCGAACGTCTCGCCCTGGGGAAGGTTCTCCTTCGAGTACAGGTAGCCGAGGAGGTTGTCGAACGACCGGTTCTCGCCCATCACCACGACGACATGATCGAAGCCCGGTTCGCTGCGGGGCGTCAGTGCGGCGAAGGGGACGGGGTCGTCTGCGAAGCCGTCTCTCGCGTTGCCGGCGACGGAGGCGCCGATGGCCGCTCCGCCTGCTCCGCCCACGACCGCACCCGCGAGCGCCGCGCCGCCGATCTTGAAGAAGCCTCGGCGGGAGGTATCGGGAACGGAAGGGGAGTCGTCGTCGGCCACGAGGCGATCCTATGGCCGCTGCGTCTCAGGGTTCGCGGGATGCCGCGGAAGTACCCCTGGTGAGGATGGCCCGGGGTTCGCGATCGAGCGCCCGGGTCTTCAGGCCGCGGCGATCCAGAGCACGGCACCCTCGCGCCAGCCGAGGCCGGCGGTGCCTTCGGAGATCGGCTCCTCGTGTCGCGGGCGGACCACGCGCATCCGGGTGCCCGCCAGCTCGACGATGTAGACGATGTCGGCGCCCCGGTAGACATGCGCGACGACCTCGACGGTCACCGGAGCGTCCGGGCCGACCACGGGCGAGAGGCGCAGGTCCTCCTGACGCAGCACGACCTCTCCACTGCCATCCGGGCCGGCTCCCGTCAGCGGCACCTGGACGGTTGTGCCGTCGAGCGTCGCGACCGCCCCGGAGCGGGTCGCCGGGAGCAGGTTCGCCGCGCCGATGAAGTCCGCAGCGAACGGGGTGCGCGGTGCGCCGTACAGTTCTGCGGGCGCACCCTCCTGCTCGATCACCCCCGCGTTCATGAGGACGATGCGGTCGGAGAGGCTCATCGCCTCCTCCTGGTCATGCGTGACGAACACGGTGGTGAGGCCGAGGGTGCGGTGCAGCTCCTTCAGTTCGACCTGCATGTCTTCTCGCAGACGAGCGTCGAGGTTCGACAGCGGCTCGTCGAGCAGCAGCACCCGGGGCTCGAAGGCGATGGCCCTGGCGAGGGCGACGCGCTGCTGCTGGCCGCCCGACAGCTGCGCCGGCATCCGATCGGCGAGGTGGCCCATCTGCACGCGTTCGAGGGCACGCACGGCCAGCTCCTTCTGCTCGGCCTTGGACTTCTCGCCCGACATCCGCAGACCGAAGCGCACGTTCTCGACCACGCTCATGTGGGGGAACAGCGCGTAGCTCTGGAACATCATCCCGAGGTGGCGCTTCTCGGGCGGGAGCTTGGTCACATCCTGACCTGCGATCTCGATCGTGCCGGCACTCGGCGACTCCAACCCCGCGATGCAGCGCAGCAGCGTGGTCTTGCCGCAGCCGGAGGGGCCGAGGAGGGAGACGAACTCCCCGGACTGCATCGAGAGATCGATGCCCTTGAGCACTGGGGTGCCCTTGAAGTCCTTGGTGAGCGAGTTGATGGTGAGCGTTGTCATCAGACGAACAACCTTCCCAGACCGATGATGCGTTCGAGGACGATCATGAGGACGACGGTGAGCAGGACCATGAGAGTCGAGACGGCCGCCACGGTGGGCGACGTGCTGAACTCCAGCTGGCCGTAGATGGCGATGGGGAGCGTCTCCAGCTGCGGCGTGCGCAGGAAGAGAGCGATGACCGCATCGTCGAACGAGATGTTGAAGGCGAAGAACGCCCCGGCGGCGATACCCGGCCGGGCGATCGGCAGCACGACGAGCCGGTAGCGGTTCCAGGTGCTGGCGCCCAGGGTGCGTGCCGCTTCCTCGGTGAAGTGGTCGGCTCTGGTCATCACGCCCGTGACGGTGCGCATGACGTAGGGGATGGCGATCACGACGTGGATCGCGATGAGCACGCCCACGTTGGGGGAGCCGATCGTGAGCGAGGCGATGGAGAGCGCGCCGATCGCGAGGATGATCGTCGGGATGGTCAGCGGCGACATCAGCAGCGCCTGGATGGCGGCGCCCCCGGGCACCTGGAAGCGCGTGAGTGCCAAGGCGGCGGCGGTGCCGATCGCTGCGGCGAGGATCGCGACCGTGATGCCGACCAGCAGGCTGAGGCGGAACGGCTCGAGGTAGGTGTCGGAGGTGAGCGCCTCGACGTACCAGTCGAGCGTGAAGCCCTGGCCGGGGAAGGTCAGGAAGCGGTTCTCGCCGACGGAGGCGCCGGCGACCACCATGAGCGGCACGAGCATGTACAGCGTCACGATGACACCGAGGACGATGGCGAGGATCCTGCCGAGGAGGGGAACGGAACGGACCATGGTCACACCTTCTGCTTCCCGAGCCGCGACGTCGCCGCGAGCACGAGCATGACGCCCGCGAACAGCAGCACGGCCTGTGCGGCCGCGAACGACCAGTCGAGGTTGGTGGTCGCGTCGACGTAGATGGTCTGCGCGAACACGGGGATCTGCGCGCCGCCGATGAACCGCGGGGTGATGAACGAGCTCACCGACAGCACGAAGACGAGCGAGGCGCCCGCGACGATGCCGGGGACCGCGAGGGGGAGCACCACGTGACGCAGCGTGCGCCAGAATCCGGCGCCGAGCGTGCGGGACGCCTCCTCGAGCTGCGGCGTGATCCCCGAGATCACACCGAGGATGCTGAGCACGGCGAACGGCAGGAGCACCTGGACCATGGCGATCACGACACCGGTCTCGGTGCCGAGGAAGCCTTGCGTGCCGCCGACGAGGAACTCCGCGCCGGGGATCTGCATCATCAGGCCGGACGGCCCCATCAGGACCACCCAGCCGAAGGTGCGGACCACGACGCTGGTCATGAGCGGGAGGATCACGACGATGAGGAGGAACGAGCGCACCTTCGAGCCGGCGCGGGCCATCACGTAGGAGAGGGGGATGGCCAGGACGAGAGTGATGACGGTCTGGATCACCCCCAGGCGGAGCGAGCGCAGCGCCGCCTGGAGGTGATACTCACTCGTGAACAACCGGGTGAAGTTGTCGAGGGTGAACCCGCCTGCCGACGACTGCACGCTCATGAGGAGCATGCCGGCCACCGGGGTGATGAAGGCGAGCGCGAGCAGCACGATCGCCGGCAGGAGCAGGAGCCAGGGCTCCCTACGGGTTCGGACGCTCATTTGGTGATCAGCGCATTCCACTCATCGGTCCAGGACTGACGCGAAGCCGCGATGTCACCCGGAGCGTAGACGACGACCGTCTCCAGCTCGTCGCCGGTGAGCACGGCGTCCGCGGCATCGCCGGAGAGCTCGGCCTTGGTGTTGACCGGCGAGTACCGCATGTTCTCCGCGAAGACGGTCTGCGCTTCGGGGCGCAGTTCGAAATCGATGAAGAGCTTCGCCAGGTCGGGGTTGTCCCGGCCCTCGACCACGTTCGCCGTGATGAGGGAGGCGGTGGCGCCCTCCTCCGGGACGATGAACTCTACCGGAAGACCCGCGTCCTGCAGCGTGCCCGCGTAGTCCATCGCGTACGGTGCCAGCCAGGTGTCGCGCTGGGCGAATGCCGTCTGCAGGTCGGGCGAGGTCGGGACCACGATCGCGTCGCCAGACGAGGCCAGCTCGCCGAGGTCTGTGATCGCCTGCGACGGGTCGTCGATGCCGCCGCCGAGCGCGTCGGCCACGCGGAGCATCGAGAGCACGCCGTACGTGTTCGAGAAGTCCGTGAGCGCGACGTGACCCGCGTAGGCCTCGTCGAACAAGTCGAGCCACGAGGTGGGTGCCGGAGCGTCCGCCTCGGTGTTGTAGACGAGCCCGATCGGCGCGAGCTGGATGACCGGGCCTTCGCCGCGCTCGAGACCGGCGGTGGCGAGTTCGACCAGGTCACCGGACTCGGAGAGCTCGTCCGCCGCGATCGGCGCGATGAGCCCCTGCTCCGCAGCGGTGAACTCCTGCCCGCCGGAGAAGTGCACGACGTCGATCTGCGGGCTCGCCTTCTGGGCGGTGACCTGCGCGAGGGCGTCGGCGCTGTACAGCGTGATCAGCTCGACCTTCGCCCCGGTCTCCTCTTCGAACGGGTCGACGACGGCCTCGATGAAGGCCTTCTCCCAGTCGCCGCCGAACGAGGTGACGACGATGGTCTCGCCGGCGAACTCCTTGTCGTCGGAGGAAGCCGTGTCGTCACCGGTCGAGCAACCGGCGAGGACGAGGGCGCCGGTGGCGACGAGCGCCCCGGTGGTGAGGATTCTTCGGGTATTCATGCACTGCTCCTTCGGGATGGGTCCAGCACTGAGTGAACGCCTTAGACCAGGCGTCCGATGGTGAGCTGCTTCGCTCCGTCGATGCGGATCGCCGCGCTCTCCTTGGCGAACTCCGCGAGTCCTTCGGTGATGCCGCCCCAGATGTTGACGGGTGTCCATCCGAGCGGGCCGAGAGTACGGGCACCACGATCGTAGAAGACGCCGATCTCGTACCACTCGAACGGCAACCCGCCCATCTGCATCGGACGCTGCCAGTACCACTGCAGGTCACCCGGCGCAGGGACGACCTGCTGGTTCTCGAACGGAACCGTCTCCGGGTCGAAGTTCTGCGCCTCTTCCGGGAGGCCGACCATGACCTCGGGTCCGGCGTACATCGCATGCATCGCCTGCATGGTGACCCGCTTCTCGAGCGCACCCCACATGGCCTCGCAGGTGCGAGGGGCGAGGTCCTCGAACAGGGTGGCGACGGCGCGGACGCCGTTCTCGTATTCGAGGAAGACCTTCTTGGTCATCGTGTTCCTTTCTCTGCAGCGGGGTGTTCCGCTGCGCGTTCACGGGCGGCCGAGACGAACGCCGCGAACAGCGGCATCTCCTCTGTGGCCTCATCGGGGGCGATCATCTTCTCGGGGTGCCACTGCACCGCCCAGAAGGGCCAGTCGCCGTCGGCCTCGACGGCTTCGACGATTCCGTCCGGCGCCCAGGCGACGGCGTGGAGGCCGGGGGCCGGGGTGTCGATCGACTGGTGGTGGATGGTGTTCACGATTCGCCGTGTGGTGCCGTACAGGGCGGCGAGGCGGCTGCCGTCTGCGAGGGTGATCGGATGCCGCGCCGCGAGTTGCTGGTCGGCTCCGCGCACCGGCTCGTGGTGCGCGGTGGCGGGGATGTCGACGATCAGGGATCCGCCGAACGCGACGTTGCTCACCTGGAGACCGCGGCAGATCGCGAGGACCGGGATGCCGCGTCGGCGCGCGCCGAGGGCGAGCGCGATCTCGAACCCGTCACGCGAGGGGTCGTAGGTCTTGGCCTCCTGAGGCTCCGCGCCGTAGCGCGAGGGGTGCACGTCTTCTCCGCCGGACAGGACGAGTCCGTCGAGGCGGTCGAGCACCTCGTCGACGCCCGCGGTCGGCGGCAGCAGCACGACGGCTCCACCGGCGGCCTCGACGGGCGCGGCGTACTCCGTGCCCAGGCTGTGGGCCGGGCGACCGGTGCCGAGGTCGGTGTCGATGAAGCGGCGCCAGGTGGTGATGCCGATGAACGGGCGGGTCACGACAGCTCGATCCAGGTGGTCTTGAGGTCGGTGAACTTCTCCATCGCGTGCAGGCTCTTGTCGCGACCGAAGCCCGAGCCCTTGACGCCGCCGAACGGGATGGTCATGTCGCCCTCCTCGAAGCAGTTGACCCACACGACCCCGGCGCGGAGTCGGCGCGACAGGGTGTGCACCGCGTTGAGGTCGGTGCTCCACAGGGCGGCGGCGAGACCGAACTCGGTGCCGTTCGCGATCGCGAGGGCGTCCTCCACGTCGTCGTAGGCGATGACCGAGAGCACGGGGCCGAAGACCTCGCGCTGCGCGACCTCGTGCGCAGGGGTGACGCCGAGCACGACCGGGGCGAAGTAGCTGCCTCCGTCGACGGCGCGGAAGCGCTCGGCGCTCCCCGCTGCGAGCTCGGCGCCCTCGGCCTGCGCGCGCTCGACGAAACCGGCGATGCCCGCGAGCTGCTTCTCGCTGACGATCGCGCCCATAGAGGTGCCGACGTCGAAGGGGTCGGCGGGCAGGCTCGTGCGTGCGACCTCGGCGGCGATCTCCAGGGCCCGGTCGCGCTGCGCACGGGGCACGAGAAGGCGGGAGGACGCGGTGCACATCTGCCCCTGGTTGTAGAAGCAGCCGTCTGCGGTGGCGCGGACTGCGCGTTCGAGGTCGGCATCCGGCAGCACCAGGCTCGCGGTCTTGCCGCCGAGTTCGGGCCAGACGCGCTTGCCGTTGGAGGCGGCCGCGTAGCCGAGGAACTTCCGGCCCACCTCGGGCGAGCCGGTGAAGGTGACGACGTCGACGTCGGAGTGCTCGCCGAGCGCGCGGCCGGCGATGTGTCCTGCACCCGGCGTGACGTTGAGGACGCCGGCCGGGATGCCCGCTTCGAACGCGAGCTCGGCGAGGCGCAGAGCCGAGAAGGTGGTGTGCTCGGCCGGCTTGAGCACGACGCTGTTGCCGACCGCGAGGGCGGGGGCGAGCTTCCATGCCGTCATGGTCAGCGGGAAGTTCCACGGAACGACGGCGGCGACTACTCCGGCCGGCTCTCGGGTCACGAGGGCGAGGCTGTTCGGAGCGGTGACCGGCATCTCGTCGAGGACCTTGTCGGCGGCCTCGCCGTACCAGCGGAAGCAGTTCACGACGGCGCGCAGCTCGGTCTGCAGCGCCTCGCGGATCGGCTTGCCCATCTCGAGGGAGATGATGAGGGCGAGCTCTTCGGCGTTGTCGTGGATCCGCTGGGCGAAGGCGATCAGAAGCTGCCCGCGTTCCCGAGGCGCGATCCGCGACCACACGCCGGCGTCGAACGCGGCGCGGGCGGAGCGGACGGCGCGGTCCACGTCGGCGGCCGAGGCGGCGGTGATCTGCGGCAGTGCACGGCCGTCGCGCGGACTCACGGGAGCCAGCGGTTCGGCCGACCCCTCCACCCACGCGCCCTCGATGAACATGCGCGCGTGCAGAGACAGCGACGCTGCGCGATCCGCCCAGTCGTCTCCCGTTGCCGTGAACATGGTCGTCCTCTCCAGGGGTGATGGCCCTGGAGAGGATACTCGCTCTATTTCGCCACTAGGTCAAGCTGTAGCGAACGATCTCGCCAATTCTTTACATTCCTGTAACAGGATCGGCCTACAGGCGGATGGCTCCCGTCGGTATGTCATTCGCCAGCGCCGCCGGGGCCTCGTCGACGATCAGGGAACCGCGCAACACCGGTGTGATCACCACGAGCGACTCCACGACCTCCAGCCCGTCATGCCCCGCGACGGCGGGTCCGGTGAGGAACTCGTAGAACGCGTCCGCGTCGGGGACCAGCACGTTCGCGAGGAGTTGCGAGGTGCCGGTCGTCGCGACGATGAACTTCACCTCGGGGGCCGCCGCGAGCGCGGTACCGACCTTCTCGAGCCGCGCCATCGGCACCCGCAGCCACACCAGCGCCTCGAGTCCGAGTCCGAAAAGGCTCGGCACGACCTCGGTGCGCGGATGCATCAGGCCGCGACGGCTCAGCGACTCCATCCGTCGACGGGTGGTCGTCACGTTCAGCCCCAGTGCCCGTGCGAGCTGGGCGACCGGCATCCGGCCGTCCTTCAGCAGAAGCCGGATCAGCGCCTCCTCGTCGTCGCTCAGCGAATCGGCCGGGTCGACTTCGGAGCCGGAGGACTCATCGAGCATCCGGGCCTGCTCGTCGGTGAGCACGCCCGCGCGCCAGTCGTGGCCCGACCGGAAGAACTTCAGCACCGTCGTGACGTTGATCGAGTCGATGCCCTCGAGCTCGGGGAAGTCGGTGAAGAGCAGTTCGCGGATCGAGGCGTCGTCATGGGGGAGCAGCATCCCGGCGATGTCGCTGCTGCCCTCGAGCACCGAGACCGACGAGGCGTCAGCGCGCCGTGCGAGTGTGCGAGCGACGTGCCACAGCGCATGCGGCTCTGTCGTGATGCGGAAGAGCACCGCACGGGCATGCAGCACCCGCGCGGGGTCGACGTACGTGGACACCCGCACCAGTCCGCGATCGAGCAGCCGCTGGCCGCGGCGGGCGACCGTGCGCTCTGGGAGGTCGACCACACGGGCGATCTCTCCCCACGACGCGCGGCCGTTCACCTGCAGGGCCGCGGCGACGATCCGATCGGTCTCGTCGGCCATCACATCGTTCGCGGGCACGGGCTCTCCTTCAGCGGGACGGACTCGGTGGAAGGTTATCCCAGTCCGGCGTACCGCCCGTCCCCGATCACTCGCGAGACGGAGAGCGAAGAAGGGCGCCGCCCGGGCTGAACCCCGGGTGACGCCCTCCAGCGGTTGCGATGGACTACTCCGCCTCGGCCGCCTCCACGGTCGCGAGCTGCCGGCGGCGACGCAGCGCGAACAGGCCGAGACCTGCCGTGAGGAGCACGACGGCCGCGACGATGTACGGCACGCTGTCGGCACCCGTGGTGGCGAGGTCGCCGTCCGCGCCACCGGAACCGCCCGAGCCGTCGCCCGGAGTGACCGCTCCGCCGCCCGACACCGCCGTGACCGTGACGGAAGCCGTGACCTCGGTGCCGTCCGGCAGGATCGCGGCGAGGGTGTGCGCGCCGGCAGGGGTGTTCGCCGGGATCGTCACCGTGCGCTGGAAAGTGCCGTCGGCGCCGGCCGTGACCGTGCCCAGCTGCACCGGGTCGGAGCGCAGCTCGAGTCGCAGCTCGGCACCCTCCGCGAAGCCGCTGCCCGACACCGTGAGTGCGCCGCCGGCCTCGACGGTTGCCGCGCCCAGCTCGATCTCGGCCGGAACCTCGGGCTCGGGGGTGACCGGAGGCGTGATGCCCTCTTCGGTGACCCACTTCTCGCCGGCATCCGACTTCGTCACGGTGAAGGTGTCGTACACGGCGCCGACGGGAAGATCGGTCGTCGCGCCCGGCTGCTTCTCGGCGAGGTAGGAGCGGTAGACGAGCTGGTTCTTCGACACGTCGATCACCTGGTAGGTGGTGACGCCCTGGCCGCGCAGCACCTGGGTGGCGCCGTTGTTGGTCCAGACGTTCTTCTCCGGCGTCTCGAGCTCGTAGTGCTTGGCGCCCGAGTTCGACACCACGTAGACCGGCCCGGTCGTGATGCCGGGGGTCTCGGTCGCGTCCGTGTTCACGTAGCCGCGGGCGTACGTGTGGTCGTGGCCCATGAGCACCAGGTCGATGTCGTTGCGTTGGAACACAGGCACCCAGTCGGCGCGGAGCTTCGGCTCGTCGCGACCCTCGGACGCCGAGAACACCGGCTGGTGGAAGGTGACGACGTTCCACTTCGAGGGGCTGTTCTGCAGGAGCAGGTCGAGCCAGGCGCCCTGGAAGCGGATCCACAGCTCCTCACCCTGAGCGAGAGGGCAGTCCGCACCCGTGCATGAGGGCAGCGCCGGCGGAGTGAGGAAGGTCGCGTCACGGGTCGCGTTCAGCGTGATGAACCGCACGCCCTGGTAGTCGGTGTAATACGCCGTCTCGGCGGCGAACGCACTCCAGTGCTCGAACAGCGACCGGTACTGCTGCGCGGCTTCGGAGTCGCCCTTGGCGAGGTCGGCCAGCTCGCCGATCGAACTCAGCGACGGGTTGTTACGCGGATACTCGAAGGCGGCCTTCCATGCGGTGAGCAGCTTGTCGCCCGAGTACTCGTGGTTGCCGGGTGCGGCCATCACGTTCGTACGGACGGCGGAGTCCTCCATGCCCTTGAACCAGTTCAGCCACTCGTTCTCGTTGCTGGACGTGTTGATCAGGTCGCCCGCATGCACGGAGCCGATCGAGCGCGGAGCGCTGGCCTCGGCCTGCTTCACGACGCTCGGCCACGTGGTGTCGAGGCCGATCTGCGCGTCGCCGTAGTAGATGAACTGGAAGTCCGTGGCGCTGGGGTCGGCCGTGCGGAACTCGTACCAGTCGCTCCAGCTGCCGGGGAGGCCGACCCGATAGCGGTACTCGGTGGCCGCGGTGAGGCCGGTGACCGTCGCGGAGAAGTGCTTGTTCGGGTTGCCGTTCACGACGCCGGCGTCGTAGGCGTCGACGGTGCGGACCTCGCCGCCGGCTGCGGGCGCGATCTCGACCTGACCGACCGTGTGCGACGCATCGCCTGCGAGCCACGAGAACGACTGGGAGATCGCCGGCTGCTCGGTCGGGGTGAGGATGACGCGCGTCGGCGGGGCGATCACGGGGGTGCCGGGATCGGACGCCTCGACGAGGGTCAGCGACGACATGTCGAAGTAGATGTCGGAGCTGGTCTCGCGGTCCTGGAACAGCGAGACGGCGATCGTGTTCGTGCCGTCGTGCAGCAGCGTGCCCTCGGCGCTGAACGTGCTGGTGAGCGGGTCGCCGTTCGAGTCGCCGGCGTACTCGACGTTCGTCGTGTCGGTGATGCGGCCGTCGACGTAGCGGGCGACTTCCTCGCCGTTGATCCAGACGATGATCGCGTCGTCGTAGGTGATGGTGCTCTGCAGTGCGGCGACCTGCTCAGCGACACCCGACTCGAGTTCGAACGTCGTGCGGAAGAAGTAGGTGGGCACGGTCGGGGCCTTGGTGCCGTCGAGGTAGTGGTTCAGGAGCGTCTTCGGCGTCTGGGGCCCGACGGCTCCGAGCTTGCCGTTCTTCGCGCCGAACGAGCCGGGTGCGGTCTTCCACGTGCTGTCGTCGTACGCGGGCAGTGTCCAGTCGCGCAGCGCTGCCGGAGCCGGGGACGGGTCGGACCCGTCGTCGAGGTAGTTCCACGCGGTGGCGTCGGTGATCAGCGACCCGATGGGAACCTCGGGGTCGGGTGCGGCGAGGGCCGCTGGGGCGACGACGGCGCCGCCGAGCAGGGCGAGGAGCGCGACGGATGTCAGTCCGTGACGCCGCCACCGCACCGCAGGGGTGAGGGAGGTCATGTCAGTCCTTCGTGGGGGTGGGGTTCCGTGCTCAGTCGCACGGGGCACCTCCACCCCATCGAAGACGGGTGACCTGGGGTTGACATCGAAGAGGCGGGGAGGTGAACGGCATCGTGGTTCGAATCCGATATCTTGCCGTGCGAGCGCCGTGAGCCGGGGGACCCGTGTCCGCTCGCCCGTGTACCGTCCGTCGCAGAACCGCGCACCAGGAAGGTACGTCGACATGAACCGTCAGTCTCCCAGGAGCATCGTCCGTCGGATCGGCGATCTGTTCGCAGGACACGGAGCCCCGCCCACGCCGTCCATACCCCCGGAGGTGACGGATCCGGGACACGGGGATGCCGTCGTCGCCGCGGAGACGCGCTACGCCGGGTCCCTTCGGCGGGCCGTCGGTGTGGCGGCTTTGGTCGCCGTGCTGCTGGTGGGCATCCAGATCCTGCTCGCGTGGTTGACGGCCACGGGCGGGGCAGCCGCAGGGCAGCGGAGTCCGATGATCTCTCCGGCCACCCTCACCGTGGAACAGGGCGGGACGGCGCTCGTGCTGCTCCTGCCGGCATCGATCGCACTGCAGGTGCTGCTGCGGATGCCCCGTGACCCCGAGAGCACGGGTTTCGAGGACTCCGTCGCCCACCGACAGTTCTGGGGCAGGGTGGCCGTCGTGGTCGCGATGGCGTCGGCGTTCGTGGCGCTGTCGTCGTTCCTCGGGGCGATGGCCGTCAACTTCGGGGCCGGAACGCTCGACGTCGTGCAGATCTTCGGCATCCCGGTCGGCGCGGCGTTGACACTGCTGATCGCCGCGGATGCCGCGGTCCTGGCCGATCTCGAGGCGGAGCGGCTCAGTCTGGCGTCGAGCCGGGCGAACGACGCGGTGGTCAAGATCGAGGACGCGATCACCCGCATCCCCGGGACGGCCGACCCTCATCCCAAACGCTCCCTCGTCGTGCAGGGACTCGTCGTCGGGATCCTGGTGATCGGTGCAGCGACGGCCGGGGTGTTCCTCCTCGTCCGGAACCCGGGGCTGACGGCGGCATTCGCGTTCTTCGCCACGGCGCTGTCGCTGTTCGCTCTGGGAACTGCGACCCAGATCGTCCCCTCACTGCTCCAGGCGAAGATCCTCGATGCGCTGCTGGTCCTCGTGCCTCCGGCTCTCGTCACGCTGGTGGTCGTGCTCGAGGGCTCCACCTCGGCGATGCCGCTCATCGCGGGGACGGACGAGCAGCGCTATCTGCAGGGGCTGGCGTACGGGTTGCTGATCACGGTTCCGCCGGCGCTGATCGTCACCTTCCTGCTCGTCCCTCGAGGCCGCGAGCGGGTGTCGTCTCCCTTGTTCGCGGTGGCCCGAGCCGCGTTGGAGGCTCAGATCGGCCGGCTGCGGAACCAGCAGGAGCGCGCAGCGGCCGCCCCCTGGCGTGTCCTGAGCACGCTGTCGATCATCACGAGCCTCCTGCCTCCGGTGTCCCTGGTGCTCGTGGTCGCTGCGACCTGGCTTCGGAAGCAGAGCGACGATCGACGTGTGGCGCTGCTTGTCGTCGCCTGGGTGTTCACGGTGGTCGTGGCGGTGATGGAGATCGCCGCGCTCGTGATGCTTCCCCTGTGGTGGTCTGCGCTCTAGGAACGGAAGACGCGGATCCGTCACACTCGCCCCGGTACGCTGGAACCCATGCTCAACATGGCCGACGGCCTCGTCCGCCTCGGTGCGCTCGCCGAGAATCCGGTCGTCCGCACCCTCGCGACGGCGTTCGAGAAGGTCGGCTTCGATCTCGCGGTCGTCGGCGGGCCGGTGCGTGACGCGCTGCTGGGCCGAATGACGCACGACCTCGACTTCACGACGAACGCGTCGCCCGACGACATCCTGGCGATCGTCACACCGATCTCGACGGCCCAATGGGACATCGGCCGTGCGTTCGGCACCATCGGCGCGCGTGTGCAGGGCGAGCAGGTCGAGATCACGACGTATCGCGCCGACAGCTACGACGGTGTGACCCGCAAGCCCACGGTCGAGTTCGGCGACACGATCGACGGCGACCTCGTGCGCCGTGACTTCACCGTCAACTCCATGGCCCTGCAGGTGCCCGGCGTGAAGCTGATCGATCCGACCGGCGGCGTGGAAGACCTCGTCTCGGGCGTTCTGCGCACACCGGCCGATCCCCGCGTGTCCTTCGGCGACGATCCGCTACGGATGCTGCGCGCGGCACGATTCAGCGCTCAACTCGGGTTCCGCGTCGATGACGCCACAGCGGAGGCGATCGCGGAGCTCCGCGAGACCCTGAGGATCGTGAGCCCGGAGCGCATCCAGTCCGAGCTCGTGCGCCTCATGCAGACCGACGACCCGGTGCGGGGCATCCGCGTGCTGGTCGACACGGGCCTGATCGACGAGTTCCTGCCCGAGGTCACCGAACTGCGCCTCGAGGTCGACGAACATCACCACCACAAGGACGTCTACGAGCATTCGCTGACCGTGCTCAGTCAGGCGATCGAGCTCGAACACGTGCGTCATCCCGGCGCGGCGCCCGATGTGCCGCTGCGCATCGCCGCACTGCTGCACGACATCGGCAAGCCGCGCACCCGCAAGCTCGAGCCGGGGGAGTGGTCACGTTCCACCACCACGACGTGGTGGGCTCGCGGATGGCGCGCAAGCGGCTGCAGGCACTGCGCTTCGACACCGACACCACGAATGCCGTCGCCACGCTCATCGAACTGCATCTGCGCTTCTTCGGGTATGCGGAGGGAGCGTGGACCGATGCCGCGGTTCGCCGCTATGTCCGCGACGCCGGCGATCTGCTGGAGCGCCTCCACATCCTCACCCGTGCCGACGTGACCACGCGGAACAGGCGCAAGGCCGGTCGTCTGTCGAGCGCCTACGACGACATCGAGTCGCGCATCGCCGCGCTGCGCGAACAGGAGGAGCTCGACTCGATCCGTCCCGAGCTCGACGGCAACCGCATCCAGCAGGTCCTCGGCATCGCGCCGGGGCGGGAGGTCGGAGAGGCGTACAAGTTCCTGCTCGATCTGCGTCTGGACGAGGGAGTCCTCGGCGACGAGGTCGCGGAGCAGCGCCTGCGCGAGTGGTGGGCCGCCCGCGGCTGACGCCCCGTCCCGGTGCACCTGTCGGGAGGATGTGCACCTGTCGGGAGGTCTTGCGGCGATTCGTCCGGCAGGGGTCCGCGCTCCCGACAGATGGGACGCGGCGGACCGGGGTGCCGCCAGAGCGGGCTATTCCGCCCGTGGCCTCGCGCTCGTACACTGAAGCAACGCACGTGCTCGAGATCGGAGACCGCTGTGTCTGCGCCGTGGCAGGTATCCCGCGAGTCGCTCCCCGCGACGTCACGACTGCTCGTCGAGCGTGCGCATGAGGAACTGGTCGCCGGCAACCTCCACGACCGGCGGCTGCAGGAGGTGCGTCCACTCGTCCGCGAATCGTGGGAGCGATCCTGGCGACGTCGCGTCGGCCCGGAGGGTGCTCCGCCGATCGACCTGGTGAGCGAGGAGCTCGAGGCGTATCGTCTCGCGCACCCGCTGGCATCGGCGATGGACATGATCCGTGCGCTGCTGCTGCCGGGAGAAGCGGCGGACACCGGTGTGATCATCGCCGTGGGTGACCAGGCGGGGCGACTGCTGTGGATCGAGGGGGACCGTCAGCTGCGTTCGCTCACCGACGACATGGGTTTCGTCGCCGGAGCGAACTGGTCGGAGGATGCCGTCGGCACGAGTGCACCAGGGACCGCTCTCGCCCTCGGCCGCTCGGTGCAGATCAGGGGAGCGGAGCACTACAACCGGCTGGTGCATCCGTGGTCGTGCACGGCCGCACCGGTGCGCGACCCCGAGACGAAGCGCGTGCTCGGAGTGATCGACATCACCGGCGGCCCCGACGTGGTCTCGCCCCAGGCGCGGCTGCTGGTCGATGCGACCGCGCGTGCCGTGGAGTCCGAGCTGATGGTCGCGCGGCTGCAGGCGCGGAGCGAGACGCCTCGCACGAAGTCCCCGTCGAAGGCGCGCACCCCGGTGACGTCCCGTGCGACTCTGCACGTGCTCGGGCGTGACAGGGCACGGTTGGAGACCGAGTCGGCGCACGGCGAGTCGATGGTCGAACTCAGTGCACGGCACGCCGCGATCCTGTTGATGCTCGCCGTGCACCGCCAAGGCCTCTCGGCAGAGCGCCTGTGCGAACTCGTGTACGGGCCGGAGGTATCGCCGGACACTCTGCGGCCGGAGATGGTGCGGCTGCGCAAGGTGCTCGAGCGCACAGCGCCGGACCTCGTGCCCGAGTCGCGCCCGTATCGCCTGCCCGTCGCCCTCGACACCGATGCGCAAGACGTGCTGTCGCTCCTCGACCGCGGGGCGCACCGCGTGGCACTGACCGCCTATCGAGGACCGGTGCTTCCCGAGTCGACGTCGCCGGGGGTGGAGGAGTTCCGCGAGAGCGTGCGTGCGGCGCTGCGAGAGGCGATGCTGTCGGAGGCGAGCCTCGACGTGCTGCTCTCGTACGCCGAGATCCCCGAGGGCCAGGCCGACGCCGAAGCGCTCCGGCTCGCCCTGGAGATGCTCCCCGCGCGCTCGCCGAAACGCGCCGGACTCGTCGCGCGGATCGAACGCCTCACGGCCGACTGACCTCGAGACCGCAACCAGGTGCAACGTTGCGCATCGGGGTGCAACGTCGCGCGACCTACCTTCGGAGAAAGCCGCACACCGAAGCGCGGCCCCGTCGAAGGAGACCCCCATGAGCATCGTCGAAGAAGACGTGTCCCTCGCCTATGCGGCCCCCGGCCAGCCGGGCGCCCTCGCGAACTATCGCCCCCGGTACGGTCACTACATCGGCGGCGAGTTCGTCGATCCCGTCAAGGGCCAGTACTTCGAGAACGTCAGCCCCGTCAACGGCAAGCCCTTCACCGAGGTCGGGCGCGGCACGAGCGAAGACATCGATCGTGCGGTCGACGTGGCCTGGAGCGCGTTCGCGACCTGGGGCAAGACCAGCCCCGCCGAGCGTTCGGTGATCCTCAACCGCATCGCCGACCGCATCGAACAGCACCTCGAGGAGATCGCGGTCGCCGAGACCTGGGAGAACGGCAAGCCCGTGCGCGAGACCCTCGCCGCCGACATCCCGCTCGCCGTCGATCACTTCCGCTACTTCGCCGGTGTGCTGCGTGCTCAAGAGGGCGGCATCAGCCAGCTCGACGAGAACACCGTCGCGTACCACTTCCACGAGCCGCTGGGTGTGGTCGGGCAGATCATCCCCTGGAACTTCCCGATCCTGATGGCCGTGTGGAAACTCGCGCCGGCGCTCGCCGCGGGCAACTGCGTCGTCATCAAGCCGGCCGAGCAGACTCCGGCCTCCCTGCTGTTCCTGTTCGACATCATCGGCGACCTGCTGCCAGCCGGTGTCGTGAACATCGTCAACGGATTCGGCATCGAGGCGGGGGCTCCGCTCGCGCAGCACAAGCGGATCCGCAAGGTCGCCTTCACCGGAGAGACCACGACCGGGCGGCTGATCATGCAGTACGCGTCGCAGAATCTGATCCCCGTGACGCTGGAACTCGGGGGCAAGAGCCCGAACGTGTTCTTCGAAGACGTCGCGCGCTCGACCAGCGATCCCTTCTACGACAAGGCGCTCGAGGGCTTCACGATGTTCGCGCTGAATCAGGGCGAGGTGTGCACGTGCCCGTCGCGCGCTCTCATCCAGCGTTCGATCTACGACGGATTCCTCGCCGACGGTCTGGAGCGGGTCGGGAAGGTCGTGCAGGGTAACCCGCTGGATCCGGCGACCATGATCGGCGCCCAGGCGTCGAACGATCAGCTCGAGAAGATCCTCAGCTACATCGACATCGGAAAGCAGGGCGGCGCGCGGCTGCTCACCGGCGGAGAGCGCGTCGACCTCGGTGGCGATCTGAGCGAGGGCTTCTACGTCGCTCCGACCGTGTTCGAGGGCACGAACGACATGCGCATCTTCCAGGAGGAGATCTTCGGTCCCGTGTTGTCGGTCACGTCGTTCGACGGCTTCGACGACGCGATCTCGATCGCCAACGACACGCTCTACGGACTCGGCGCCGGGGTGTGGAGCCGCAGCGGCGACACCGCGTATCGGGCGGGCCGTGCGATCGAGGCCGGTCGGGTGTGGACGAATACGTATCACCAGTACCCGGCGCACGCGGCCTTCGGCGGGTACAAGCAGTCGGGCGTGGGCCGCGAGAACCACAAGATGATGCTCGACCACTACCAGCAGACGAAGAACCTCCTCGTCTCGTACGCGGAAGGGCCGATGGGCTTCTTCTGAGCTCGCTTCCGGGCGGGCGTTGCGGCGTCCGCCCGGATCCATCCTCGAAGGGCGGAACCATGGTCAGCATCGGCACCTACCAGCGGGTCGACGTGACGGATGCTGCGGCGTCACTCGTCCGCGACCTGACCGCGCAGCACGGTCCCCTCATGTTCCATCAGTCGGGCGGGTGCTGCGACGGCTCTGCGCCCATGTGCTACCCCGTCGGCATGTTCCTGACCGGAGCGTCGGACGTGCTCCTCGGGCGTCTCGACGTCGGACTCCCGGATCCGGTCGAGGTGTTCATGTCGGAGTCGCAGTTCGGGTACTGGAAGTACACGCACCTCACGATCGACATCGTGCCGGGGCGCGGTGCCGGCTTCAGCGTCGAGGGGCCGACCGGGATGCGCTTCCTGATCCGGTCCCGGATGCTGAACGACGCGGAACTGGAGTACTTCGGGCTGACCGCCTAGTCCGCTTTGCGCGGGCGACGCTCACCCGGTGACGCCGTCGAGCAGCGCCTTCGATGCGCGGGTGCGCGCATGCAGAGCCTCGGCGAGGGCCGCGACGGCGGGGAGGCGCAGCGACTCGGGGCGCGCGACCAGATAGTACGGGAGCTTCTCGGCGAAGACCGACGGCAGCAGCCGCACGAGGTCGTCGTGCCGGTCGGCTGCGAAACAGGGGAGGAGTCCGATCCCCGCACCCGCCCTCGTGGCCTCGACGTGCACGAACACGTTCGTCGAGGTGAGGCCGTCCTGCATGTGCGGAACGAGACGGCGAGGCAGATCGAGGGCGTCGACCTGCAGCATCGAGTCGACGAAGTACACCAGTCGGTGCTGCTCCAACTCTTCCCGGGTCGCAGGCGTTCCGGTGCGCTCCAGATAGTCTCGCGCCGCGTACATGCCGAGCGTGTAGGTGCCGAGCTTCACGGCCTGCGCCCGACTGGTCTGCGGAGCGCCGACCACCACCTCGAGGTCGAGGCCGGCGCGGTGCTCGGCTGCGCGTCGTGTCGCAGCGACGATCTCGACCGTGAGTCGCGGATGCGTGAGACGCAGCTCGGCGACGGCCGGCGCGGCGATGTAGGCGCTGAAGCCGTCGGTGGCCGACATGCGGATCACACCGGAGATCGGGTCGGGGGCGTCGGCATCGCTTCCGTCGAGCTGCGAGAGCGCGGCCTCGATGCGTCCGGCACTCTCCGCGGCCGACCGGCCGAGATCGGTGAGCTCCCAGCCCGCAGGGGATTGCGCGAGCACGCGCCCGCCCAGCGCTCCTTCGAGTGCGGCGATGCGGCGGGCCACCGTCGTGTGGTCGAGCCCCAGGTGCACGGCGGCGCTGGTGTAGCGTCCGGTGCGCGCCACGGCGAGGAGCACGAGCAGATCGTCGGCGCGAGGGCGCAGGGCGGGATTCATTCTGCAATTATGCACATGGGATGTGCAGCACTGGGCGTTGATGCAGATGGCCGGATCGCGAACACTTGACCGTGGTGTCACCGTCGACACCCGAAGGAGAGACATGACATCTTCCGTGAGTGCGGCGTCGACCACGCCGCCCGTATCCACCTCCAAGCTCAAGCGCGTCGTCGCCGCCTCCATGGCCGGAACGGTCGTCGAGTGGTACGAGTTCTTCCTCTACGCCACGGCCGCGAGCCTCGTGTTCGGCACCTACTTCTTCCCCGCCACGGGGTCTCCGCTCGACGGCATCATCGCGGCGTTCGTCACCTACGCGGTCGGTTTCATCGCGAGACCGCTGGGCGGCATCGTCTTCGGTCAGATCGGTGACCGGTTCGGCCGCAAGCCCACGCTGCAGGCGACGATCGTCATCGTCGGGGCGGCGACCTTCCTGATGGGATGCCTGCCCGGGTTCCAGAGCATCGGCTACTGGGCGCCTGCCCTGCTCGTCGCCCTGCGGTTCCTGCAGGGCTTCGCCGTCGGCGGCGAATGGGGTGGCGCGGTGCTGCTGGTCGCGGAGCAGAGTCCCGATCGCTCCCGCTCGTTCTGGTCGAGCTGGCCTCAAGCGGCGGTGCCGGTCGGGAACCTGCTGGCCACGCTCGTGCTCCTCGTGAGCTCCTGGGTCATGAGCCCGGCCGCCTTCCTCGAGTGGGGGTGGCGCATCGCGTTCTGGCTCTCGGCCGTGATCGTCCTGGTCGGCTTCTACATCCGTCGGCACGTCGAGGAGGCGCCGATCTTCCTGGAGGCCAAGGCGCAGGTCGAGGCCGAGAAGGCGACTTCGTACGGGGTGGTCGAGGTGCTCCGCCGTTACCCGAAGGGCATCCTGCAGGCGATGGGGCTCCGCTTCGCCGAGAACATCGTGTACTACATCGTCGTCAGCTTCACGATCGTGTATCTGAAGACGGTGCACGAGTACGACACGAGCCAGCTGCTGCTCGCCCTCCTCATCGCCCACGTCGTGCACTTCGCGATCATCCCGCAGCTCGGCCGTCTCGCCGACCGTTGGGGACGCACGCCCGTCTACCTGACCGGGGCGATCCTCAGCGCCACATGGGCCTTCTTCGCGTTTCCGATGTTCGACACGCTCAACCCCGTGCTGATCGTGCTCGCCGTGACCATCGGACTCTGCTTCCACGCGTTCATGTACGCGCCGCAGCCGGCCGTGATGTCGGAGCTCTTCCCGACCAGAATGCGGTACTCCGGGGTCTCGCTCGGATCCCAGGTCACCGCGATCCTCGCCGGGTCGCTCGCTCCGATCCTCGCGATCCAGTGGCTGCGCGACTTCGGATCCTGGTTGCCGATCGCGATCTACATCGTCGCCGCCTGCGTGGTGACCGCGATCGCCGTGTTGTCGCTGCGAGAGACCAGGGGCATCTCGCTGCAGTCGATCGACGACGCCGACGCGGCCCGCGCCGCTGCGGTCTGACGTCACGAGGGGACTGACCCATGACCGATCTTCGAGGACGCACGGCTCTCATCACGGGGGGAGCGAGCGGCATCGGCGCGGCATGCGTCCGCGCGTTCGCGGGGGCAGGTGCCCGTGTGATCGTGGCCGACATCGACGGCGATGCGGCGCATGCGCTCGCGGCGGAGGTCGGCGGCGAGGCCTGGCAGGTCGACCTGTCCGACTCCGCCGCGCTCGCCACCCTGCACCTCGAGGTCGACATCCTCGTGAACAACGCGGGAGTCCAGCACGTGAGTCCGATCGAGGAGTTCGAACCTGAGCGCTTCTCGTTCATCCTGCGCCTCATGCTCGAAGCGCCGTTCCTCCTCATCCGCGCCGCGCTGCCGGGGATGTACGAGCGGGGCTTCGGCAGGGTCATCAACGTCTCGAGCGTGCACGGCCTCCGCGCTTCGGCCTACAAGTCGGCCTATGTCTCCGCGAAGCACGGGCTGGAAGGGTTGTCGAAGGTGACCGCGCTGGAGGGGGGACCGCGCGGCGTGACGAGCAACTGCATCGATCCCGGGTACGTCCGCACGCCGCTCGTCGAGAAGCAGATCGCCGATCAGGCCCGGCTCCACGGAATCCCCGAGAGCGAGGTCCTCGAGAACGTGATGCTGACCGAGTCGGCGATCAAACGGCTCGTCGAACCCGCCGAGGTCGCCTCGCTCGCGCTCTGGCTCGCGGGCGACACCGCGGGCATGGTGACCGGCGCCGGCTACACCATGGACGGCGGCTGGTCCGCGCGTTGATGCCGACGGCGGCGCACCGGGTTTCTGCATCGGCGCGGGTCGCTCGACACCGTCAGGGGTGCGCTCGATCTCGGCGATCACCGCGGCGCGCAGCCATGCCGCGTACCGCTCGGCGCCCCAGCCCGACTGCACGACGAGCTGCTGGTAGCTCTCGGGCGAGAGCAGGAACGACAGCGCATCGGCGGTCGAGGCCTCGTCGGCGCGAGGAGAAGCGATGTGGCGACGCACGAGCTCGGACACGAGCAGGCGGTAGTCGGCGCGGCGATGCTCGAGGATGCGGTTCAGGGCGTCGTCGACGACCGGGTCGGACAGCGCGGCGCCGAGCAGCACCGTCCACAGGCCGTGACCGCGTGCATTCGCCGTCGTGATCGTGGTCAGCACCGCATCGAGGAAGATGTCGTCCGGGAGATCGGTGACGCCGGCGGCGACCTCCGTGTCGGCGAGCGTCTCAGCGGCTTCGGAGCCGGAGAATGTCACCTCGAAGGCGGCGATCAGCAATTCCGCCTTGACTGCCGTGGTCTTCACGGTCTCCGCCGAGACACCGGCCTCGCGCGCGATCGCGGCGATCGTGGTGGCCTGATAGCCCTGGGTGGCGAACAAGCGTGCGGCTGCGATGACGATACGCGTGCGGGTCTCCTGCGCCTGACGGGCGCGCAGGGCGGACTTGTAGGCGCGGGGAGCAGCCTCGACCATTGACTTTCCTTACGGGGTGATGAATACTTCGACGGTACATTCAATCTTAGGGAAAGAACCCGCCATGTCCAGTTACCTCATCACGTGCACGCCCGCGCACGGCCACGTCGTGCCGCTGCTGCAGATCGCCCGCCACCTCCTGGCCCAGGGCCACGACGTCGGCTTCCTCACGAGCAGTCGCTATGCCGAGCGGGTCGAAGCCGCGGGCGCGCGCTTCCTTCCGCTCCCCGCCGAAGCCGATGTCGACCTCGACGACGCCGACGGCGCCTTCCCGGAGCGCGTCGGTCTCACAGGCCCCGCGGCGCTGCGCTTCGACATGAGCACGCTCTTCGTGCGCCCCGGAGCCGCGCAGCTCGCCGCCGTCCGTGCCGAACTCGATGCGCGACCGGTCGACGCCGTCCTCACCGAACCACTCTTCGTCGGGGGTGCGCTCCTGCAACTGCTCCCGGCCTCCGAGAGGCCCCCGGTCGTCGTGCTCGGCATCTTCCCGCTCGGGGCGCGCAGCAAGGACACGGCGCCGTTCGGTCTCGGCGTCACTCCGATGCCGGGGCCGTTCGGCCGACTCCGCAATGCCGCCCTGCGCACGGTCGCCGAGCGGGCGATCTTCGGGGGCGTCCAGAAGGAGGCCGACGAGATGGCGCGGCGAGAGGTGGGGCGCGACCTCGGGGTTTCGTGCTCGACTGGGCCGGGCGCGCCGACGCCTACGTGCAGTTCACGGTGCCGGAGTTCGAGTACCCGCGTCCCGATCTCCCGGCGGGCGTGACCTTCGCGGGGCCGTTGCCGTCGCTGGCTTCCGACAGCACGGCGCCGGACTGGTGGGCCGACCTCGACGGTTCGCGTCCGATCGTCCATGTCACGCAGGGCACCATCGCGAACTCCGACTTCGGGCAGCTCGTCCTGCCGACGATCGCGGCGCTCGCGGCCTCCGACGCCCTCGTGGTGGTGTCGACGGGCGGACGTCCGGTCGACGCGCTGACCGGACGGCTGCCCGACAACGTTCGGGTGGCGGAGTACCTCCCCTACGACAGGCTTCTGCCGCTCGTCGATGTGCTGGTCACGAACGGCGGATACGGCGGGGTGCAGCAGGCTCTCGCGCACGGGATCCCGCTCGTGGTCGCCGGTCAGACCGAAGACAAGGTCGAGGTGTGCGCGCGCGTGGGGTGGTCGGGGGCCGGCGTGAATCTGCGCACGAGCACCGCGACTCCGGCGAAGGTCGCGAGCGCCGTCGAGCGGGTGCTGACCGATCCCTCGTTCCGCGCGAACGCCGAGCGGATCGGCGCGTCCATGGCGTCCGCGGACGCCTGGCGGTCACTGGACGGCGCACTGGACGACATCGTCGGACGGTGGCTCATCTTCCGCGGCGGCGCCCGTCGCTGACCCGCGGATGAAAGCGCATTCCCGCGCATGGATGCAACGCGTTGCAACCCCGTCCGGTATACCATTCTCCTATACGCCCAGCAGTGTCAGTCCCCAGCTGACGATGGGCGGGGCGGCTCAGCCGCCATGCGGAGGGAGAGTCGATCTTCTTTCGATCCCGAGGGGGGATGGGGTGGGAGTTCGGTCCCCAGCCGGCACCCACCCCCACACTCGGACTCCGCCTCAGTTCATGCGGCTCAGGAGCCAGAACGCGGCGAACGCGATCACCACGACGATGGGCACCCACGTCCCGGTGCGCTTCAGTCGGCGGCCCTGTGACGCCACGCCGGGGGGCGGCGTCAGCAGCCCTGCAGGTGCCGCGAAGGGGAGGGCATCCGCCGAGGCCGCAGCGCTCGCCGCGGACGGAGGGTTCTCGGCGATGAGACGTTCGTCACGCCACCGCGCCCACTGGTCAAGCTTCGTCAGGAGTGCTCCGACCGCACCGAACAGCCACGCCCAGGTCGCCGGGTCCAGGGTCGACACCTTGCGCTGCGTGTACAGGAACAGCCAGTCGTCGACGATCTCCACGTCGAGCTGAGCCGCGTTGTCGATGAACCGCGCCATGATGTCGGGTGTGAACAGGTAGAGCGCGTCGCGTTCGTACCCGGCAGGACAGTACAGCGTGAAGTGCTGATCGAAGTCGCCCTCGAGCGAGAGACGCTGCGCACGCTGGAACGACGCCGGGAGGTTCGAGCCGAAGCCGTTGTTGCCTTTCGCATCGAGCACGATGTTGGGCAGGGGCACGTCGAGCTTCACCGCCACGTAGCCCCAGCGGTAGGTCGTGGAGTTCTTCCCCGACTGCACCGTGTACTGGTAGTTGCCGAACTCCACGAAGCGCGGCCTCGTGCCGCGGATCAGGTCGGTCGACTGCCGCGAGCGGCCGAGGCTGAAGACCATCCCGGGGAGCGGAGGATCGACGACCTTCGGCTCGTACGACATGCCGTTCGCCTGGGCGAAGCGATGCAGCCGATACCGCGTGGTCTGCGCGTTGCGCACGCCCATCCAGATCAGGACGCCGACCGCGGCGAGCAGGAGGACGATCAGCAGCAGCGGGATCGCCAGGGCCGACGGGCTTCCGCCGAGCGAAGCGATGCTCACGATCACCCCGACCATGACCGGGATCATCACGACGGCCGCGACAGACACGGCGACGATCCCGACGACGGTCGACGCCGACATCCGCGACGACGGGCGTGATCGCAGTTCCGCGGCGAAGGCGCGCACGGCGGCAGCGTCGACCGGCTCGGTGAGCGGCCGCGCGTCGAAGGACGCCTGTGCAGATGTCACCGGTTCACCGTGTCGGCATCCCAGGTGAGGTCGGCGCCCTCCGGAATCGCGAAGGCCTCGAGTCGCTGATCTGCGCAGATCGCGTCGATCAGGGCGGCAGAGCCCGCCACGATCGTCGAGTCGAAGTCGACCTCGCTCACCATCACCCAGGTGTGGTCCTCGGGCCACAGCAGGCTCGGGCTCTGGGGTGGCCGGGGGAACCCGCGTTCCTCGGCGATCCGGTCGCGCCACGGAACCTGCCGAGCCCACTCCGGGTCGGCGAAGGCGCGGGGTGGTGCCGAGAACAGCACGTGGTCGCGCATCGGGAGCCGGAGGCGCGGACCCTCGGAGATCTCGCGCGAGAGGATGCCCTCCTGCCAGGTGGCTTTGCGGAAGACGTTGTTGAACGGATCGTGCGTGCTGCGAGCGAGCATCGCCTGATGGTGTGGGTCGTCGGTGAAGGTCGGGGAACCGCCGGATGGAGTGATGCCGTAGTAGCCGAACAGATCGCCGCGGCCCTCCCAGAGCGCGACGAAGCCGGCATCCGGGGTGTGCGTGTTCTCCACGAGGTGCGTCGCGATGGCTGCCATGTGCGCGGGGGCGAGTTCGCCCTCCAGGGGGCGGAGAATTCGCGACCGTCCGGAGCGATCCGCGTGCGCCAGTCGCCGTCCGGCGGGGTCCGCACGATCCGGTGCCACTGCGCCAGCGGGTGCAGGACCGTGCCGAAGGCGGCGGCTGTCTGCGCCCAGGTCGCGGGCTCATCGACGAACTGCTCGAGGAGCACATGCTGCTCCCCTTCGGGCAGTCGATCCCACTCTCCGGAAGACGGCACCGGGCGGTCCGGCAGCGACCGGACGATCGCCGGATGGAGGATCCGTGCATAGGAGGGGAAGCCGCGCGGAACCACCCCGTGCATGGTCTCGTAACCCGCATCGAGCCGCTCGCGCAGCCATGCCCCCGCCGAGGGATCAGACATCCACTCCATGCGACAAAGCTACCGGGGATCACTGTCGCCGATACGACCGCCGCCACTACGGTGGGAGTCGGCCACGCAGGCCGACCGTCTGGGGGAGATCAATGCTGAATCAGGCCGAAGCCGTGCCCCGAGAGCGGATCTTCCGCCGCCATCCCGTCCGCTCCGCCGTCGGGGCGATCGTGCTCTCCGCCGTCCTCTCTGCGGCGACGCTGTTCCTGCTCCCGACGTTCCTCCCCCGGGGATGAACATCGCCACGCGCGGTCTGGTCGTGCTGATCGTCGCGGTCGCGCTGACGGTCGCCGTGTTCGCCGGGTTCTTCTGGTTCCGCAACATCCGCATCGTCGTGCGGCCCGACGCGGTCGAGATCGGGAAGGCGGGCGGTCGCGAGACGTTCTCGCGAGCGACCACCGTCTTCCGCTCGAAGATCACCGAACACCGCACCAACGGGCTGCCCAGCGGCACCACCCGCGCCCTGATCGTGCACAGCGGCGGACGGGAGATCACGTTCGAGCTCCCCGGCTACACGAGGTCCCTGTTCAACGAGCTGATGGCGACGCTGAACCCGATCGCGCAGCCGCTGTTCGACGACCCGGTCGAGGCAGCCCGCGCCGCTGCGCACCTGCCGACGCAGTTCACGATCGACGCGGCGGGAGAGCGGCGGGTCGCCGCGCGGATCACGATCGCCGCTGTCGTGTTCCTGGTGATCGCCGTCGCCGTCGGGCTCCTCGCACTGATCCCGGGCTTCCTCGAGGGGCTCTCGGCCCTCATCCTGCTCGCGCCGTTCGCCGTGCTCGCCGCCGTCGGATTCGGGATCGGCGCCCTGCAACGCCGTCGCCTCGTCCGCTCGATCCCGGCGCAGCTGTCGGTCGACTCGCAGGGCATCCGCGTCGACGGCGTCGACATCCCCTATGCGCAGGTCGACCGCCTCTGGCTCACGCCGCCCGCGTATCCCGTCAAGCGCATCCGGTTCGAGCGCGCGGCGGCGAGGGCCACCACGTATCTCGTGTCTTCGCCTCGTGTGCAGATCACGCCGGACTATGACGATCTGCTCGCCGCGGTCCGCGCCAGAACCGCGCATCGGCCCGGCATCGTCTCGCTGGACCTCGAATGACGGAGGAGTCCGGGTCTCCGCGGTCGGCCTACGCGCCGGAGTACCCGATCCGCACCGAGCGACTGCTCCTGCGACCCATCGCCCCCACGGATGCCGCCGCGATGCACGCGTACAAGTCGGATCCGGACTCCGTGCGCTACGTGCCGTATGCGCCGCTCGACCTCGCCGCGGTCGAGCAGCGGATCGCCACGACCTGGGCGAACACCCGCTTCACCCAGGAGGGCGATGCCGTCTGCCTCGCGGTCGAACACCGTGCGAGCGGCGAGCTGGTGGGCGACGTGGTGCTGTTCTGGCGCAGCGAGTCGGATCGTACTGGTGAGGTCGGCTACATCTTCGACCCGCGCTTCGCCGGGCAGGGATTCGCGGGCGAGGCCGTCGCCGCACTGCTCGCGCTCGGCTTCGACGGACTCGGCCTGCATCGCATCGTCGCGCGCGGATCGACGAACGGAACATCGGGTCTGCGCGGGTCGTCGAACGGCTCGGGTTCCGGCGCGAAGCCCGGCTCGTGGAGAGCGAGTGGTTCAAGGGCGAGTGGGCGACGCTCCTCGTGTACGCCCTCCTCGAGAGGGAATGGCGAGAGCGCCCCGCGGGGCCTGGCCCGTGACGGCATCCCCCATAATCGAGGAGTGACTGCGACAGCAACCCTTCCTTCCCTCGACGGCCGCCGCTTCCGGATGGTCTCCTCCACGACCTCCGCGGTCGACCCCGAATCGCCGAGCATCTTCGAGTACTTCGAGCGCGACGGCGCGATCTGGGGCGGTTACGAGGGCGACACCGTCACGTTCGGGAAGTTCGTCGGCACGCGCACCGGGGACACGATCTGGGTGTCGTTCGTGCACGTGCTCAAGGCGGACGGCTCGGTGGTCACCGGCGACGGCGAGAGCGAGCTGGAACTCATCGACGGTGGCGGTATCCGCCTCGTGGAGCACTACGAGATGCACGGCCTCCCGCAGTTGAGCGTGTGCGAGGAGATCCCGGTGCGCTGAGGGGTCCTCAGCGCGGCGGCAGGGCGTCCCGACCTGGTGACGCGGGCGTCCAGCGCGTCATGCCGAGCGGGATCTCGGTGTCGCGCTCCGGCAGGTCGGCCGGCAGCAGGTAGGGGCGGCGGATCACCTCGTCGAGCACGACCACGCTGACGACCGTGCGGACCTCGGGCAGCTGGGCGATCACGCCGGTCGAGAACTCGTGCACGCCGCTGACGTCCACGGCGCGGATCAACAGCATCGCGTCGTGCTCGCCCGTCGTGATCGCGCACCACTCCACGTCGGGCATCTCGAGCACGCGTTCCCGGAACGACGCCCACGCCTGGGGCATCACGGTGACGAAGACGAGCGCGCCGATCGAGAGTCCTGCCTTCGCCTGGTCGACCCTGGCGCTGAAACCCGTGATGACCCCGTCGTGCACCAGAGACTCGACGCGCGTGTACGCATTCGCGCGGGAGATCCCGACCGTGTCGGCGAGGGCCGCGATCGAGACGCGACCGTTATCACGCAGCACATCGAGGATTCTGTACGCGGTCGCGTCCAAAGGGGCGGCACTTCGTCCAGAATGCTTCGACTGATCCGCATCCTTGCTGGACATATTGCTCCTGACATCCGAGGTTCTGGACAGAGCGTGTCGGTGGGGACCGCACTCGCTGGACACATCGTCGCATATGATGCGAATCTGATCCCCGGTCGTCCACATCGGTGGCGACTCACCCGAATGTACTCCTCGCCCTTGGAGGCCCTCATGTCGTCACGCCGCATCACGCCGGTCCTCGCGTTCGGAGCCGTCGCGCTCTTCGCGCTCGCAGGTTGCTCGGGAGGGAACTCCGCGAACACGAGCGAGTCGTCCCAGGGCTCCGACTCCCTCGTCATCGACACCGCGTTCTCGATCGAGACCACCGACCCGGGTCACACCTACGACCCGACCGGCAACATGATCGCGAAGGCGCTGTACGAGACCCTTGTCGACTTCGAGGGCTCCGATGTCTCCACGCCGGTCCCGGGTCTCGCCTCGTGGGAGCAGAACGACGAGGCGACCGAGTTCACGTTCACGCTCGAAGGCGACCGGGTCTTCTCCGACGGCTCGCCGATCGAGGCCAAGGACGTCGTGTTCTCGCTGCAGCGCATCCAGGGCATGACCGACGCCAAGCCGAACTTCCTCCTCGGCGGCCTCACCATCACCGAGGTCGACGAGAAGACGATCCAGATCACGTCCGAGACTCCGCTGCTGCAGCTTCCCGCGATCCTGGCGAACCCGGCGCTCGGCATCGTCAACTCCGACGTGGTGATCGAGAACGGCGGCACGATCGACGGCACCGACGTCGCCCAGAAGTTCCTCGACGGGGAGTCCGCCGGCTCCGGGCCGTTCGTGCTCGACACGCTCGACCTCAGCTCGCAGGTCGTGCTGACGCCCAACGAGGCATACAACGGCGACGAGGAGACGGCCTACTCGCGCGTCGTCGTGCGCAACGTCTCGGAGAGCGCCACCCAGCTCGCCAACCTCAAGGGCGGCGACTCGATGGTCGCGATGGACCTCAACGGCGACCAGGTCGCGGGTCTCGGCGACGACATCTCGGTCGACTCCGTCCCGTCAGGCCAGACCATCTTCCTGCTGCTCAACCAGTCCGAGGCCGTCGCGGGCGACCTGGCGAACGTCAAGCTGGCCGAGGCGATCCGGTACGCGCTCGACTACGACGCACTTCTCGAGCTCGCGGGCGCCGGATCCGTGCAGGCGACCGGAGTGATCCCGCCCGGCTTCGAAGGCGCACTCGAAGACGGCGTCGACCAGGACCTCGACAAGGCAGCGGCCGCGCTCGAGGAGGCCGGCTACGACGGTCAGACGCTGAAGCTGCAGTTCCCCAACGACTACCCGGTGGGCGGCGTGGAGTTCATCCCCGCTCGCCGAGCGCGTGCAGGCGCAGCTCGAAGACGCGGGCATCACGGTGGAGCTGGCGCCCGCGCCGTTCGCGACCGAACTCGACGCCTACGTCAACGGCACCGAGGGCTTCGGCCTCTGGTTCTGGGGTCCGGACTACGCCGACTCCGCGAACTTCCTGCCCTTCGCCCCTGGTCTGAAGGTCGGCCTCCGCGCCGGCTGGGCCGCTGAGGCGAACCCGGAGATCGCCGGCATCGCGGCGGGTGCTGCCGCCGCGACCGACCCCGAGCAGCGCACGGCCGCCTTCACTGACTTCGCCGAAGCGATGCAGGCGGAGGGGCCGTTCGTGCCGCTGATCGTCCCCGGGCGCAACATCTCCTCCGCCGACAGCGTGCAGGGCGCCGTGTACAACTCCGTCTGGGAGATGGACATCGCCGAGATCACGCCCGCCGGCTGAACGGACATCCCATGACGACAGTGGCGGTGCAGAGGCAGGCGCAGCGGCGCCGCTCGCCTCTCGTCGGATACCTGCTGCGGCGGGCCGGGACCTCCCTGCTCCTGTTGGTGGGCGTGACGATCGTCACGTTCGCGCTCACCAACCTGGTGCCGGGAGACCCGGTCTCGGCCGCCCTCGGTGAGGGCGCGTCGCAGAACCCGGCGACCCGAGAAGCCTTCATCAAGGCGAACGGACTCGATCAGCCACTGTTCGTGCAGTACTTCATCTACATGGGGAACCTGCTCCGCGGGGACCTCGGCACGTCGCTGGTGACCGGACGCCCGGTCACCAGCGACCTCGCCACCGCGGTTCCCGCGACCATCGAGATCGCGATCGGCGCGATCATCGTCAGCCTCGCGGTCAGCATCGTGCTCGGCACGCTCGCCGCCTACCGCCGAGGGCTCGTCACAGACCAGGTGATCCGCGTCGTCACGCTGATCGGCCTGAGCGTGCCGACCTTCTGGCTCGCGCTGGTCAGCTTCTACGTGTTCTTCCTCGAGCTCCGCATCGCGCCGGGGTCCGGACGCATCTCGCCGTCGATCACGCCACCCCCGCGTGTGACGGGCCTCTACACGGTCGACTACCTCCTGAACGGCGACGCGGTCGGCTTCTTCGACGCCCTCGCCCACCTCGCGCTTCCGGTCATGGTGCTCTCGCTCGTGACCATCGGCCTGCTGACCCGGTTCATCCGCACCTCGGTGCTCGAGGTCCTCGGCAGCGACTACGTGCGCGCGGCCAGGGCCAAGGGGCTCCCTGCCCTGCGCGTGATCCTCGACTACGTGCTCCGCGGCGCCTCGCTGCCGATCCTCACCGTGGTGGGTGTCGCGTTCGGGGCCCTGCTGTCGGGCACGGTGCTCGTCGAGTCGGTGTTCGCCTGGCCCGGACTCGGCACCTACGCCTACAACTCCGCCGCGAACCTCGACCTGCCGGGCATCATGGGCGTCGGACTCGTGGTCGGGGTCATCTACCTCCTCATCAACTTCGTCGTCGACCTGCTCTACGGCGTGCTGGACCCGAGAGTGAGGATCGCATGAGCCGCATCGCCGCAGCCACACCGGCCGGGCGCTTCCGCTTCCGCTGGCCCCGCGCCTGGCGCACCCCCGCTCGGCATCATCGGCACCGTCGTCGCCGGGGCGTGGGTGATCGTGGCCTTCACCGCGCAGTGGTGGGTTCCCTACCCGCCGAATGCGCAGGTGCTCCCTCGTCTGCAGGCACCGGGCATCGACACGTTCCTCGGCACCGACGGCAACGGCCGCGACATCTTCTCGCGCCTGATGACGGGTGCGACGGTGAGCCTCCCGCTCGCGCTCATGCTCGTCATCGCCGCGATGATCATCGGAACGCTGATCGGGGCGCTCGCCGGATACTTCGGCGGCTGGGTCGACGAGACGCTGATGCGCATCACCGACCTGTTCATGGCGTTCCCCACCGTGATCCTGGCGATGGTGGTCGCCGCCTCGCTCGGCCCCTCGCTGTTCAACGCCGTGATCGCGGCGATCGTGGTCTCCTGGCCGCAGTACTCCCGCGTGACGCGCAGCATCGTGTTGAGCCTGCGGGGGCAGAACTACGTCATCGCCGGTCGGCTGCTCGGGCACTCGCCCGCCCGCACGCTGTTCGTCGACATCCTCCCGAACATCGCCGGCCCCGTGCTGGTGCTCGCGACTCTCGACATCGGCGCGGCGATCCTGCTCCTCTCCGGACTCTCCTTCCTCGGCCTGGGCGCGCAGCCGCCGACGGCCGAGTGGGGATCGATGATCTCCGGCGCGATGCAGAACTTCGACGCCTGGTGGCTCGGCGTCTTCCCCGGTCTCGCGATCCTGACCGTCGTGCTGGCGTTCAACTTCCTGGGCGACGCCATGCGCGATGTGCTCGACCCCACGGCCGAGATCACGCACGAGAAGGCGGCCGAGCACAAGGCGTCCGCGACGGGGGTGGCCGCATGAGCGTTCAGGGAACCTCCGTCCTCAGCATCCGGGATCTGACGATCGACATCGGGCGGCCCCTCGTGAAGGGTGTGTCGCTCGAGCTCGAGGCCGGTCGCATCCACGGCCTCGCCGGCGAATCCGGTTCGGGCAAGACGCTCACCTCGCTCGCGGTGCTCGGTCTGCTGCCGCGCCAGGCGCGCACGGGCGGCTCGATCTCCCTGGCGGGCGAAGAGCTGGTCGGGTTGAAGCGCCGCTCCCTCAACCGGGTGCGCGGCATGCGCATCGCGATGGTGTTCCAGGACCCGTCGGCCTCGTTGCACCCGCAGCTTCCCGTCGGACGTCAGCTCACCGATCACATGCGCGTGCACCTGGGGCTCAAGGGGGCTGCGGCGCGGCAGCGCGCCGTCGAACTGCTTGAGACCGTTCAGGTGCCGAACCCCGAAGAGGCGCTGAAGCGGTATCCGCACCAGTTCTCGGGCGGCCAGCGTCAGCGCATCGCGATCGCCTGCGCCCTCGCGTGCGACCCCGAGGTGCTGTTGGCCGACGAGCCCACCACCGCGCTCGACGTCACGGTGCAGGCCGGCATCCTGAAGCTGCTGCGCGACCTCGCGACCGAACGGAACCTTGCCGTCCTGCTCGTGACGCACGACCTCGGCGTGATGAGCGCGATCGCCGACAGGGTCGCCGTCATGAAGGACGGCCGGATCGTGGAGCTCGCCGACCGCGAGACGCTGTTCCGCGATCCGCAGCACGACTACACGCGCATGCTGCTCGCGGCCCTGCCGGGTTCGCGGATCGACGAGGCGCCGGAAGGGCAGGCTGCAGATGAGTGAGGTCGCCGTCCTCGACGCGCAGGATGTCGTCGTGCGCTACCCGGGAAGCCCGCCGGTCGTCGCCGTGAACGGTGTGTCGATCAGCGTCTCCGCCGGCGAGACCGTGGCCCTCGTCGGAGAGTCGGGAAGCGGGAAGTCCAGCCTCGCGCGCGCCGTCGTCGGCATCGAGAAGATCGCGGGGGGGACGGTGCGTTTCCGTGACGCCCCAGTGACCCCGCTCGGGATCCGACGCCGATCGACGGCGCTGACGGGCATCCAGATGGTGTTCCAGGACCCGGCGACGTCGTTGAATCCGCGACGCCGGGTCGGTGACCAGGTCGCGGACGGCATCGCGACGGCGCGGGCTCGCGGCGCGGCAGGTTCGACCGTCGAGGAGTGGCTCGAGCGGGTCGGCCTGCCCGCGGAGGTGCGCACACGCTTCCCGCACCAGTTCTCCGGCGGGCAGAAGCAGCGCATCGCGATCGCCAGGGCTCTGGCCGCCAGGCCGTCGCTCCTCGTCGCCGACGAGCCGATCTCGGCGCTCGACGCGTCGACGCAGACGAGTGTCGCCGGTCTCATGCGCGACCTGGTGGCGGAGTCCGGTGCGGGAATGCTGTTCATCTCGCACGACCTCGCGGTCGTCCGCCGCATCGCGGACCGGACCTTCGTGATGTTCGGCGGGCGCGTGCTCGAGTCGGGACCGACCGACCGGCTCTGGGCCGCGCCGCAGCATCCGTACACGCAGGCGCTGCTCGCCGCGATCCCCGAGCCCGACGGCGCCGGCCGCATCCCCGCTGCTCCCTCGGTCGATGACCGCGCTGTCTGGGCCGAGATCCCGCCCGTCGCATACTGACGGTGCGACGGGCGGCGGCCCGTCAGCGTGGGGGCAGTCGTCGGCCGGTCTGACGCCAGATGAAGAAGCAGATGGTCCAACTCACGGCGTCGATGAGGCCGACGCCGATCAGGGATGACGAGGGCGACCACGCTCGGGTGATGAAGAGCACGAGATGGAGGCCGACGATCGGAGCGATCACGATGGTCGCGAACGTCGCGGGTTTCAGTCGGGATTTCATCGGCGTTCCCGGCGTTCCCGGCGAAGGAGCGATGAAGCGACCAACCCGACGGTCGTCGCGAGGGCGATGAGGACGCACATAACCACCGAGGTGACGAAGTCGGTGATCGCGCCCTGCTGGCGGGCGATCAGGAATGCGAGCGCCGTCAGGATGATCGCGCAGAGAATGATCCAGCGAATACGGTTGATCATTTCGAACCCGTCTCTATCTGTCACTGCGAAGAGCGTCCGATGTCAGCGGGTGACCGCGCATCGATCTCAGTAACATTTTACCTCTTGGTTCGCGGCCGAGCTCGCGATCTGGGCGGGTGGCTGCGTCGCGGCTGCGCGGGATGGATAAGCTTAGGCAACCCTTACCCAACGGAACGGTGCCTCATGCCTCTCATCCGCTCGAAGGCGCTCACCGCGCTGCTCGCCGTCGTCGTCTCGGCGGCCGTTCTCACCTCCTGTGCCCCCGCCGCCGATGACGCGGGCGGTGACGCGCCCGCCGGCGACGCCGACGCGTTCCCCGTCACGGTCGAGCACGCCTACGGCGACACCACGATCTCGGAGCAGCCCACGCGCATCGTCTCGGTGGGCTACACCGAGCAGGACACGCTCTGGGCGCTGGGTCTCGAGCCCGTCGGCGTGACCGATTGGTACGGCGACTACGACTTCGCCTCCTGGCCGTGGGCCGACGAGGCGCGCGACGGCTCCGAGCCCGAGGTGCTCGGCACGAGCGACGGCCTGGACTTCGAGGCGATCGCCCTGCTCGACCCCGACCTCATCATCGGAACCAACGCCGGCATGACGGAGGAGGACTTCGACCGTCTGTCGGACATCGCCCCGACCGTGGCGCACTCCGGCGACTACTCGATGTACTTCGAGCCGTGGGACGTGCAGACCCTGCAGATCGGCGAGGCGGTCGGCATGAAGGACGAGGCGCAGAAGCTCGTCGACGACATCGACGCGAAGTTCGCCGAGGCCGCCGCCGCGCATCCCGAGTTCGCGGACACGTCTGTCGTGTTCCTGCAGAACGCGATCTACGACGGCTCGGCGATCGCCTACCAGGACGGCCTGAGCACCGACTTCCTCACCGATCTCGGATTCACGATCCCGTCGGAGATCGACGCCTACGCTCCGGACGACTCGTCGGGCGGCCAGGCGTATATCCCGGTCGAGAACCTCGACGTGCTCAACGCCGCCGACGTGCTGATCTGGGGAACCGAGTCTGACGACGACATCACGGCGCTCGAGGGCGAGGCGTTCGTGACCGCGATCGACGCCATGAAGAACACGTCGGTCGTCTACACCGACGGGGTCACGGCCGGTGCGATCTACTTCACTTCGCCGCTCAGCCTGCCGTACGTCCTCGATGCGCTGGTGCCCGCCCTCGCGGAGGCCGTCGCGGGGAACGGCCCCGCCCGCACGGCGGAGTGACCGCGAGCACGCGCTCGGGTCGCGGTCCGCGCCGGTCATCCACCGGACGGACCGCGCTCGTCGTCGTGCTCGCGCTGCTCGCGCTCGCCATCGCCGCGGGCGTCGGACTGACCGTCGGCACGAAGATCGTCGGCCTCGACACCGTGCTCCGGGCGATCACCGACTTCGACGGGAGCGACGCGCAGCTCGTCGTCCGCGAATCGCGCATCCCGCGCACCGTGCTCGGCATCGTCGTCGGCCTCGCGCTCGGAGCCGCGGGGGCGATCATGCAGGGACTGACCCGCAACGCGCTGGCCGATCCCGGCCTCCTCGGCGTCAACGCCGGCGCATCGGTCGCCGTGGCGATCGCCGTGGCGGCGCTCGGCATCAACGCCTTCCCGCAGCTCATGGCCTTCGCCCTCTTCGGCGCGCTGGTCGCGACCATCGTCGTCGTGCTGCTCGGAGCCGTAGGCGGCGGAAGCCCCGTGACGCTCGTGCTCTCGGGGTCGCGCTCACCGCGGTGCTCGCGGGCATCACGACGGCCCTCGTCCTCCTCAACCCCACTGCCTTCCTGCACATGCGCAGCTGGGAGTCCGGCGCGCTCGCGGGGCGCGACCTCTCGATCCTCCTCGTCGCCGGACCCGCGATCGCGATCGGCCTCGTGCTCGCGCAGCTCATGACCCGGGGCCTCGACCTGCTCGCGCTCGGCGACGACACCGCGGCTGCCCTGGGGGTGAAGATCGGCATGCTGCGCACGGGCTCGGTCGCCGCCGTGACGCTCCTCGCCGGCACCGCGACCGCGGTGGCGGGACCGGTGGCCTTTCTCGGACTCGCCGCCCCGCACATCGCGCGTGGTGTCGTCGGGCCATCGCAGAAGGCCGTCGTACCGCTGTCCGCTGTGATCGGTGCGATCGTCGTGGTGCTCGGCGACGTGGTCGGGCGGGTGATCATCGCGCCGCAGGAGGTGCCGGTCGGCATCGTGATGGCGTTCGTCGCCGCGCCGTTCCTGATCTGGATCGGTCGGCGCAGGAACCCGGTGCAGATGTGAACGCCCCGACTCGCGCCGACATCCGCCGTGCACGCCGCACCCTCGACCGGCGCGGACGCTGGGCGATGGGCATCCTGGCGACGACCCTGCTCCTCACCTTCCTCGCGAGCCTGTCGATCGGCGACACCGTGCTCTCGCCGATCCGTGTGATCCAGGCACTGTTCGAGACGCAGGGCGGCATCCGCATGGTGGTCGTCGACTGGCGTGTGCCCCGGGCGCTCGCCGCGGTGTTCTTCGGGGCAGCACTCGCGCTCTCAGGCACGGTGTTCCAGACCATCACGCGCAACCCGCTCGGCAGCCCCGACGTGATCGGGCTCACGACCGGCGCCTATACCGGCGCCCTGATCGTCATGACCAGCGGCAGCGGGTCGGGCATCGCCGTCGCGATCGGCGCCATCCTCGGCGGCTTCGCCACGGCCGCACTGGTCGCACTGCTGATCGCCGGGCGCGGCGCCCTGGGGTACCGCATCGTGATCGTCGGCATCGGGGTGAGTGCGGTGCTCGCCGCCCTGAACTCCTGGATGCTGTTGCGGGCACGGCTCGAGGTCGCCGTCTCCGCCGCGATCTGGGACGCCGGTTCGTTGAACGGCGTCGGCTGGCAGCAGGCCACCGTGCCGATCGTTGTCGTGACGGTGCTGATGGTGCTGCTGGTCCTCGCTCGACGAGGCCTGTGGCTCATCGAGCTCGGCGACGATCTCGGCACCAGTCTGGGCGGACGAGTGGGCCTCACCAAGGGGGGACTGGTGACGATCGCGGTCGGACTGACCGGCGTCGTCACCGCGGTGATCGGTCCGATCGCCTTCGTATCGCTCGCGGCTCCGCACCTCGCGAAGCTCATCGTCAAGAACGGCCCGGCTCATCTGCTGGCGACAGCGCTGATGGGAGCCGTGCTGCTCGCGCTCGCCGACATCATCGGCCAGAACCTGGTGCCGAAGCATGCGCTCCCCGCCGGCGTCGTGACGCTGGTGCTCGGCGGCGTGTACCTGATCTACCTGGTGGTGCGGTCGGCGCGGCGGCGCTTCTGAGGTGCACGCGGAGGGGTCGAGCCCGGCGGGTGCTGTGGCTATCATGTCTCGGTGTCGGACCGGGAAGATCTGAGAACTGTTCCAACAGCGCCTCTGCAGGGGGTGCGCGTGCTCGATGTGTCCACGCTGTTCGCGGGGCCGCTGGCCGCGACTTTCCTGGGGGACTTCGGCGCCGACGTCATCAAGGTGGAGCATCCGACCCGCCCTGACGCGTCGCGGGGTCACGGGCCGCAGAAGGACGGCGTCAATCTCTGGTGGAAGACGCTCGGCCGCAACAAGCGCACCGTGACGATCGACCTCGGTGACGCCGCGGGGGCCGACGTGCTGCTGCGCCTGGTGGCGGACGCCGATGTCATGATCGAGAACTTCCGCCCCGGCACCCTCGAGCGCTGGGGGCTCTCTCCCGAGCGGTTGCTCGAGGCGAATCCCCGCCTCGTGCTGGCGAGGGTGACGGCGTTCGGGCAGTTCGGGCCCTATGCCGCGCGCCCAGGATTCGGCAGTCTCGCCGAGGCCATGAGCGGGTTCGCGGCGCTCACCGGGGCGCCGGACGGGCCGCCCACGCTGCCCCCGTTCGGTCTCGCCGACGGGATCGCCGCACTCGCCACCGCCTATGCCGTGATGGCCGCCCTGCGTGGGGCCGAGCGCGATGGACGGGGGCAGGTCGTCGACATGGCGATCATCGAACCCATCCTGATGCTCCTTGGCGGGCAGATCACGGCGTGGGATCAACTCGGCATCGTGCAACCCCGCACGGGGAACCGCTCGGTCAACAACGCCCCGCGCAACGTCTACCGCTCGCGCGACGGGATCTGGTTGGCGGTGTCGACGAGTTCCCAATCGATCGCCGAGCGCGTCATGACGGTCGTCGGCCGCGCCGAGCTGATCGATGAGCCGTGGTTCCGTTCCGGACACGATCGGGCGCAGCACGCGGATGAGCTCGACGCTGCCGTGCAGTCGTGGATCGGTGCGCACGACGCCGAAGAGGTGGTCGCCGCGTTCGAGGCCGCGTCCGCAGCGATCGCCCCTGTCTACGATGTGCGCGGCGTCGTGGGGGACCCGCAGTACCGGGCGCTGGGGACGGTCGTGCGCGTCGACGACGAAGACCTCGGCGACATCGCGATGCAGAACGTGCTGTTCCGGCTGTCGCGCACGCCGGGCTCCATCCGGTGGACGGGGCGCGCGCACGGCGCCGACACCGCCGAGGTGCTGCGCGACGCCGGGTTCTCGGAGGGGGAGATCGCCGACCTCCGCGGGAAGGGTGTGGTGTGATGATCGGCCAGTACCGCACCGGACTCTATGTGCCGGGCGACCGCCCCGATCGCTTCCTCTCGGCCGAGGAGAGCGGCGCCGACCTGGTGGTGTTCGACCTCGAGGACGCGGTGTCTCCCGAGCGCAAGTCGGCCGCGCGGGAAGCGGTCGTCGAGTGGCTGCGGGATGGACGGAGGGCAGCGGCCGCTGCGCAGGTGCGCGTGAACGCCGGCTCCGACGCGGATCTGCGTGCCGTGGCCGACCTCGCTCCGGACATCGGTGTGCGTCTGCCGAAGGTCGAGACCGTCGCCGACCTCGACCGCGCCGCAGCGCGGGTTCCCGGTCGGCCTGTCGTGGCGCTCCTCGAATCGGCTCGGGGAGTGGTGAACGCTGCCGCGATCGCCGCGCATCCGGCCGTCGTGGCGCTCGCGCTCGGCGAGAGTGACCTGCGCAGCGAGCTCGGCGGGGGCGAACCCGTGATCGCCCATGCTCGACTGTCGATGCTGTTCGCCGCACGCGCCGCGGGACTGCCTGCCCCGATGGCGGCGGTGTACCCCGCGATCCGCGATCTCGAGGGCCTCGCCGAAGACACCCGTCGCGCGTCAGAACTCGGGCTCATCGGACGGATGGCTGTGCATCCGCTCCAGCTCGCCGTGATCGCGGCGGCCTTCGCGCCGAGCGACGACGACATCGCCTGGGCGCGGGAGGTCGTCGCAGCGCTGCGCGGGGAGGAGTGGCGACGCTTGCTTCCGGCGAGATGGTGGACCCCGCGATGCGCGGGCGCGCGGAACGGATCCTCGGTGCCCGCGCACCGGGGTCTTGACACCCTGGGTGAGTCCGCCTAGATTCCCTGCAGCCCGAATATCGCCATTTTGGAAACGTTTCCACAATGGCGGGATGGAAACGTTTCCGCTCGATGAGGAGAACCATGGGGACGAAGCCGACTCTGCACGAGGTCGCCGCTGCGGCCGGCGTCTCGCTGGCGTCCGCATCGCGTGCCCTCACCGGTCGATCCGCGAGCCCGGAGATGGTGCGCAAGGTCCGCACGGCGGCCAAGCGCATCGGCTACCTCCCGGATGCCACCGCGCGCTCGCTGCGGCTGGGAGGACGCCCGCAGGTCGTGTTCGCCGTCGATGACATCGGCAACCCGAACTACGTGCAGATGCTCCGCGCGATCGAGGAGGAGCTGGGGAGACGACCCGCATCAGCGTCTCGGCGACCGGCCGCCGCCCCGACCAGACGGTCGAGCTCGTGCGCATGCTGAGCATGGGAGCGGGCGACGGCCTGATCATCTCGCCCCTGCGGGTCACGCCGGCGCTTCGGCAGGCGCTGGCCGACACCGTCGTGCCCGTCGTCGTCATCGGCACCCTGCACTCGGAGCTCAGCATCGACAGCGTCTTCGTCGACTCCGCCGTCGCGGTCGGCATGGTGGTCGACCACCTCGTCGAGATCGGGCGCACGCGCATCGGCGTGATCAACGGTCCAGGCAACACGAACCCCGGAGCGGCCAGACGAGCCGGCTTCGCCGCCGCCGTCGAACGGCACGGCCTCGTGCGCACGGACGCGCTGCAGATCACCGCGACCGACTTCACCGTCGGCGCGGGTGTGGATGCCGCTGAGCGCATGCTCGCAGCGGCGTCGGACGGAGGAGAGTCGATCGACGCGATCGTGTGCGCCAACGACCTGATCGCGATCGGCGCGATCAACGCCATCCGCCGTCGCGGCATGCGGGTGCCGGAGGACATCGCCGTGACCGGCATCGATGACACCGACCTGGCCGCGCTGTACAGCCCCCCGCTCACCTCCGTCTCGCTGCAGTCCGAGCGGCGAGGGCGGATCGCCGCGCGGATGCTCACCGAGCGCTTCGCCGACCCCTCCCGTCCGACCAGGCGCGAGACGGTGGAGGCCACGCTCGTAGTGCGGGCCTCGACGATCGGAGAGTCCTCGTGAGCGGCACCGCAGTCCGGACCGACCGTGCGAAGAGCGCGGCGCCCAAGCCCGGCGGACTCGCCAGGTCGCGGCGCAACGAGGCGATCGGCCTCGTCATCCCCACCCTGATCCCGATCCTCCTGCTCAGCGTGGTCCCGCTCTTCATCGGCGTCGCCACCGCGTTCACCGACTCGCGGCTCGCGCGCCACCACGACACGCAGTTCATCGGCTTCGAGAACTTCATCAAGCTCGGCTCCGACACCCAGTTCTGGCAGTCGTTCGGGATCGGCATGATCTGGGCGGTCACGGTGACCGCGCTCCAGCTGATCGGCGGACTCAGCCTCGCTCTTCTGCTCAACACCGACCTGCGCTTCCGCGGCATCACCCGCGTGCTCGCGCTCATCCCGTGGGCGATGCCGCCCGTGGTCGTCGCCGTGATGTGGCAGATGATCTACTCGCCCACCAACGGTCCGTTGAACTGGCTGATCGAATCGCTCGGCGGCCCCGAGAACATCAACTGGCTCGGCGACTTCGGACTCGCCCTGCCCGCCGTCATCCTCGTCGGTGTCTGGGTGGGCATGCCGCAGAACACCGTGGTGCTGCTGGCGGGTCTGCAGCAGGTTCCAGGCGAGCTGCTCGAAGCCGCGGCGGTCGACGGTGCAGGCACCTGGCGTCGATTCGTCAGCGTCACCCTGCCGGCGCTGCGCCCGGTGATCTTCTCGATCGCGAGCTTGAGCTTCATCTGGAACTTCAACTCGTTCGGCATCGTCTACGTCATGACCGAGGGCGGTCCTGGCGGACGGACGATGCTGCCCATGCTGTTCACGTACCTCGAGGCCTTCAAGTCGCGCAACACCGGCGGTGCCGCGGCGATGGGCGACGTGATCGTCGTGTTCCTCGTCGCGATCCTGGTGATCGCCCTCTGGCGCCAGCTGCGTCCGGAAAGGAGCGCACGATGACCCAGAGCACCCAGACCCGCACCCTGGTCACGCAGAACACCACGAAGAGGCAGCGCGCGAAGATGAACCGCCGCACCAGGAAGCTGCTCGTGCGTGTGCTGCAGTACGTGGCGCTCGCAGGGTTCCTGATCTTCCTCGGGTTCCCGCTGCTGTGGTTGATCTCGACCGCGTTCAAGTCGTCCGCCGAGATCAACTCGCTCGCGGTGAACCTGCTGCCCCTGCAGCCCACGATCGACAACTTCGTGGTCGCGCTCGAGAGGCAGGGTCTCGTGCGTGCGGCGGGGAACAGCCTTCTCGTGGCGGTGGCGACCACGATCATCGTCACGCTCCTGTCGATCCCCGGCGCGTACGTGATGGCCAGGTTCCAGGGCAAGCTCCGGTCGATCGGCGTCGGCTACATCCTGGTGAGTCAGATCTTCCCGGTGATCCTGATCGTCATCCCGCTGTTCTTCATCCTCCGGTCGGTCGGGCTGGTCGACTCGCTCCTCGGACTCGTCGCGGTCTACTCGGTGTACACGCTGCCGTTCTCGCTGTGGATGCTGCAGGGCTATGTCGCCGCGATCCCGTACGACATCGAGGAGGCGGCGTCCATCGACGGGGCGAACAAGGCCCGCACGCTGCAGCGGGTCGTGTTCCCGCTGCTCATGCCCGGACTCGTCGCGACGGCGATGTTCAGCTTCGTATCGGCGTACAACGAGTTCTTCTTCGCGCTCGTGCTGCTGCAGTCGCCCGAGAACTACACCCTCCCCATCGCCCTCAGCACGTTCGTCGGCGGCGAGGGGAAGGTCGCGGTCGGACCGCTGGCTGCCGGTGCGCTCCTGTCGAGCATCCCCAGCATCGTCTTCTTCACCCTGCTGCAGAAGCGCCTCGCCACGGGTCTGCTCTCGGGCGCCGTCAAGGGCTGAACGCACACGACTTTCCGCAAGTCCCATCACACAAAGAAAGAGGTATGAAGTGAAGAAGCTTCATCGCGCGTCCATCGCGCTCGCCGCGGGTGCGGCGACGGCGCTGATCCTCGCGTCCTGTTCCGCAGGCGGCGACACGACCGACGACGCCGGCGACGGCGAACCGGTATCGATCACCTTCCAGTCCTTCTCCGACCAGCCGGCCGCGATCCAGGCGACCAAGGAGATCGTCGACGCCTGGAACGAGGACAACCCCGACATCGAGGTCGACATCGTGCAGGCGCCGACCGACAGCCTGGACGACAAGCTGACGACGCAGTTCGCCGGCGAGGTCGCCCCCGACATCATCCACTACGAGGTGCTGGGCATCGTGCCCTTCGCCCGTGACGGCTACGTCGCCGACCTGGGCGAGCTGCTCAGCCAGAAGACGATCGACGACATCGACCCCGGCGTGCTCTCCTCGGTGACGGTCGACGACCAGATCATCGGCGCCCCGACCGAGCTGCAGACGTACGTCGAGTTCGCGAACAAGACGCTGCTCGAGGCGGCGGGCGTCGAGATCCCGACCGGCGACTCCATGACGTGGGACGAACTCGACGAGATCGCGAAGGCCACCACATCGGGCGACGTGCACGGCATCACGTGGGGTCTCAAGAGCCCGACGGCCGCCTTCATGAGCCTGGGCATGGGCTTCGGGTCTGAGTACTTCACCGGCGAGGGCGAAGACATGAAGGTCGACGTGAAGGACGCCGACCTCGAGGTGCCGAACCGGGTGCGGTCGATGATCGAAGACGGATCGGTCGACCCGATCGGCGTCACGCAGTCGGGCTCCGACGTGCTGGCCACCTTCTATGCGGGCAAGGCCGCCATGACCGTGCAGGGCTCGTACCAGGTGGCGAACATCGCCACCGACGCGCCGGCCGACCTCGACTGGGTCGTGCTCCCGCCGCTCGCGGGCTCTGAGGGCGCGGTGCAGGCCGCGAACCCGCAGACGCTGTCGATCAACATCGACTCGCCGCACCAGGAGCAGGCCGCGAAGTTCATCGACTACTTCATGCAGACCGACAACCTCGTGAAGATGAACATCGCCGACGGCCTCATCCCGACGACGGTCTCGGCACGCGAGGCGCTCGCCGAGCAGACGGCCGACCAGAACGGCTGGCCCGAGATCGTGAAGTCGGCCGAGGGCCTCGACGGCCCCGCCTTCCTGCAGGCGAACGGGTTCGTCCGATGGAAGGACACCGTCGCGACTCCCGCGTTCCAGAAGTTCCTGGGCGGCGAGATCGACGACAAGTCCCTGACATCGGAGCTCGACGACGGCTGGGCACAGGTCAACGGTTGACGACGGTGGGGCGGATGCACGCATCCGCCCCACCTCTAAGAGAGGAATGGCATGAGCTGGATTCGGGAACGCACGGCGGCCGTACTCGCGGGGTCGGCCATCGGCGACGCCCTGGGCGGGGCGGCCGAGGGGTTCAGTCCGGAGAAGATCAAGGAACGATACGGCGGACGCATCACCGGGATCGTGCCGCCGTACCACCTGGACTGGCAGACCGCCCGCCCGGTGAGCCCGTACCACAAGGGCGACGGCCACATCACGGACGACACCCTGATGACGCAGGCCCTGATCCGGGTGTACGCCCAACGACGCGACCACATCGACGCGTTCGCGGTGGCCGAGTTGCTGGTGCCGCTGCTGCAGACCGAGGTCCGCTGGATCCCGGAGCTGGAGCGGGAGTCGATCCTGCTGCAGCGCATCTTCCTCGCGGAGAAGTGGCTGGTGACGCGGTTGCAGTACGGCCACGTCGACCCGCGGGAAGCCGGCGTGGGCAACGTGGTCAACTGCGGCGCCGCGATGTACATGGCGCCGGTCGGCATCGTCAACGCGGGCAACCCCGAGGCCGCGTACGCCGAGGCGATCGACGTCGCCGGCGCCCATCAGTCGAGCTACGGCCGCGAAGCCGCGGGCGTCTTCGCGGCCGCCGTCGCGGCATCCGTCGCCCTCGACGCGACCGTCGACTCGGTGATCGATGCCGCATTGCGCGTCGCGCACGACGGCACGGCAGCGGCGATCCGGGCCGTCGTCGACGCCGCCCGCGGGTTGCCGTCCGGCGCCGACGTCGATGCGATCGGCGTCGCGCTCCGTGACGCCATCCGCCCGTTCGACACGGTGGGGGATGCGTACCGCGAACCGCTCATGGACGCCAGGGTGCCGTCGCGGACCAAGGCGATCGAGGAGCTCCCCGTGGCGCTCGGGTTCCTCGTCGCCCATGACGGCGCCTTCCTGCCGACCGTGCTCGGCGCCGTGAACTACGGCCGCGATTCAGACTCGATCGCCTCGATGGCGGGAAGCCTGGCAGCGGGCATCGGTGGCGGCGCCGTGATCCCCGCGGACATGCTCGACACCATCGCCACGGCGAGCCGCGTCGACTTCGAGGAGTACGCGACCCTGCTGACGGACGTCGCGACCGAGATCATGCAGAAGGATGCCGCCAGAGCCGAAGCCGACATCCGCCGCGTCTCGGCCCTCCAGGGGGCGTGATGCGCCTGACCTGGGCACAGCCGGAAGACCTGCTCCCGCACGAGCTGGTGCAGTCCCGCGTCGAAGGCAAGGACGTGGAGGGGATCGCCGAACGCTGGCGCACCGCGGGCGGGGACTCGACCCGGTGCGCGGAGGCGCGACGGCACAGGCGGCCTCAGACGAACTGCGAGCGCTCGCGCGGAAGTTGCTGGTCGAACTCGACGCGGTTCCGGTGCCCGAGGCGGAGGCGACCTCGTGGGCGGAGCTGCGGACGGAGCTCGAGGGCATCCCCGCACCGATCCCCGCCCCCGCCGAAGAGGTCCTGCTCGGCCGGGTGCACGGGGCGTGGGCCGGCCGAGCGGCCGGGTGCCTCTGGGGCAAGCCGGTCGAGAAGATCCCGCGCGAAGGGATCGAGGAGATCCTCCGGGCGACCGGTCGCTGGCCCCTCGACGACTACTTCACCGCCCGGGGGCTGCCCGACGACGTCGCGCGGCGCTGGCCGTGGAACCGACGCTCCGCGGTCAACTCCCTGCAGGAGAACATCGACGGGATGCCCGAGGACGACGACCTCAACTATCCCCTGCTGAACCTGCGGGTGCTCGAGACCAGCGGGCGCGGGTTCTCGACCGGTGACACCGCTCAGGCGTGGCTCGGCGACCTTCCGGCCGGGCGCACCTTCACGGCCGAGCGCATCGCGTACCGCAACCTCCTCGACGGGTATCGGCCGGACGAGGCCGGCCGTGTGCGCAATCCCTTCCGGGAATGGATCGGCGCCCTGATCCGCACCGACGTGTACGGGTGGGTCAACCCCGGCGATCTCTCCGAAGCGGCCAGGATGGCGTGGACCGATGCGCGCCTCAGCCATACCCGCAACGGCCTGTGGGGCGCGATGTGGGCCGCGGCACTGACCTCCGCATCGCTGGTCGCCCGATCCGTCGACGAGGTGCTCGACCTCGCAACCACCGTCGTCCCCGACGGCAGCGACCTCGCCGCGGCGATCGCGCACGGTGCCGAGCTCGGCCGCGGAGGCCTCGACGACTCCGCGGCGCTCGACGCACTGCACGCCGCCTACGGACACCTGCACTGGGTGCACACCGTCAACAACGCGGCCCTCATCGCCTTCGCGCTCGCCCGCAGCGGCGGGGACTTCGCGCGGGGAGTGCCGCTCGCGGTGATCGCGGGGTGGGACACCGACTCCGCCGGGGCGACGGTCGGCTCGGTCCTCGGCGGACTCGCCGGCATCGACGCCCTGCCCGCGCGTTTCATCGAGCCGCTCCAGAACCGCATCGCGACCAGCCTTCCCGGGCTCGACGGCGTCGAGATCGATGCTCTTGCCCGCCGCACCGTCGCCCTGTTCCCGACCCGCTGACCCCTCAGAGAAAAGGATCTCCATGACCTCTCCCACGCCGACCCTGCAGGAGCGCGCCCGCGGCTCGCTCGCCGGACTCGCGATCGGCGACGCGATCGGCCGGCCCGTCGAAGGCTTCTCCGCCGCAGAGATCCAAGCGGCGCACGGGCGTGTGACCGGGTACCTCGACCCCGAGCCCGCCGGCAGCGACGACACCGAGTACGCGCTCCTGACCGCCAAGACCGTGCTCCGCGTCGGCGTCGGGGCGACGGCAGACGACTTCGCCCAGACCTGGATCGAAGACGTGCTCCCGCAGGCGGACGATTTCAAGGGGGCGGCTTCAGCGAGATGGCCGCGATCGACAACCTGCGCCACGGCATCCGCCCGCCGCTGAGCGGCGACACGATGCACGGGTGGAGCGACGGCCTGGCGATGCGGGTGAGCCCGCTCGGGATCGTGGCCGACGGCGACGTGGAACTCGCGCGTCGACTGGCCGAGGCCGACGGCGCGGTGAGCCACACGACCGAGGGCATCTGGGCAGGAGTGGTCGTCGCGGTCGCCGTGACCTGCGCCCTGACGGGAGCTGACGCCGCGGCCTGTTACGACGCGGGTCTCGCGGCCATCCCCGCCGACAGCTGGACCGCACGGAACCTCCGCGACGCCCGCGACCTGGTGCACTCCGGCCTCGACGACGACGCGCTCGCCCGCGCTCTCCACGACCGTCTGGCCGTGGCCGACTACTTCTGGGCGGACCTCGCGCCCGAGGCGGTCGGACTCGCGATGGCCTCGGTGCTGCACGCCGAGGGACGAGCGGCCGACAGCATCCTGTTCGCCGTCAACATGGGCCGCGATGCCGACACGACCGCCGCGATCGCCGGATGCATCGGGGTGCGATCTCGGGTATCGGCGACCTGCCGGAGGAGTGGGTGGCGGGGCTGCGGCCCGTCGCCGGCTCGTGCATCCGATCCATGGCCGGGATCCATCCGCTGGACGCCGCCGACACCCTGACCCGCATCGTCGAGGAGGCGCGCGCATGACCACCCCTCTGATCGATCTGTTCACCCGCGGGATCGTCGCCGGAGAGTCGGCCTCGTCGACGAACGCCGACTTCCGCGTGTACGCCCTTCCTCCCAAGCGGGTGAACCGGGTGCGCATCCTCGCGAAGCTCGGCGACGACGACCGCACCACGACGATCCCGCGGCCCTTCACGCACGCCGCACCGCCGAGCGTCCTGCACCCGGGAGCGGGCGAGAACATCGAATGGTTCGCGTTCTCGGCACGGCAGCATGTGCGAGGGTTCGGGGTGACCGAGTGGCTCGAGCTGGCCGAGCTCGAGGCCGACCCCGACGGGGACTGCGCGCCCGCATCGGCACCAAGCTCGCCCTGCAGAACCTGCGCCGTGGGCTCAGGCCTCCCCAGTCCGGACACGACAACGCGCACTACTTCGACGACATCGCGACGGTGCGGGCGCTCGCCGCGGTCGCCACGGGTGCGACCGACGAGGCAGGGGCGGATGCCGAGGTGACGCACTCCCTCGACGGGGTGTGGTGCGCACGGGCCAGCGCCGTCCTCTTCGGCGCGCTGATCGAGGGCGCCGGCGCCGCCGATGCGGTCCGTCTCGCCGTGGAGGAGCTGCCGCAGAGCACGTGGAGCCGCCGGATGGCGGAGACTTCGCTGCAGGTCGCCGCCGGAGCGAAAGGGCCCATGGATCGTGCTCGACGTCTGAGCACGCAGGTCGGCGACTGGGTGTACAGCTACCCGGTCGCGGCGCCGGAGACGTTCGGGTTCCTGCTCGCGCACATCGCCATGGCCCAGGACGCGGACGACCTGCTGCTGGGCGTCCTCGCACAGCCGCGCAACGCCGCGACGCTGCCGGCTCTCGCGGGGGCGGCGGCGGCGGTGCTGTTCGGGGAGGACTGGATCCCGGAGGGCCTCGAGCCGAGCGGGATCCGTCTCACCGGTCTCGCGATCCCACGGTTCGCCGGTCTCACCGTCGATGAGGCGATCGATCGGTGACGCGCGTATCGTTCCCCGCGGAGGAGCAGACATGGGCGTGATCGTGATCGGCAGTGCGAACGAAGACACCGCGGTGTCTGTTCACCGGCATCCCGGCGGCGGTGAGACGGTGCTCGGCGCGATGGAGGGCGTCGGTGCGGGTGGCAAGGGGTTGAATCAGGCCGTCGCCGCAGCCCGCGCGGGAGCCGGGACGACGTTCATCGGCGCCGTCGGCGATGACGAGGCAGGGGCGCGCCTGCGGTCGACGTTCGCGGCGGAAGGGGTGCGCACGCACCTGGCGATGTCGGACAGCGTGACCGGAACCGCGTTCGTCATGGTGTCCGACGGCGGCGAGAACGCGATCGTCGTCGTGCCCGGGGCGAATCAGGACGCCGAGGCGCTCACGCGCGAGGCCGATGCCGCGCTGGGTGAGATCGGGGCGGGCGACATCGTCCTGGCGCAGCTCGAGATCCCGGTCGACGTGGTGTTCTCGGCTTTCCGCCGGGCGAGGACCCGCGACGCCGTGACGGTGCTCAACGCGGCCCCGAGCATGTCGCTCCCCGGCGAGGTGCTCGATGCCGTCGACATCCTCGTGGTGAACGAGCACGAGTGCCTCGAGGTGGCGGGCGGCGATCGACACGACGTGCGCGAGGCGGCGCTGGCCCTCGCCGGGCGGGTGCCTACCGTGATCGTCACGCTCGGCGCGAAGGGAGCACTCCTCGTGTCCGGCGGTGATTCCACGATGGTCCCGGCCCATCCGGTCGAAGCCGTCGACACGACCGCTGCGGGAGACACGTTCTGCGGTGCGCTCGTGGCGCGGCTCTCCGATGGCGAGGACTTGGCCGCCGCCCTGGGGTTCGCCTCCGCCGCCGCCGCGCTGTGCGTGCAACACCATGGTGCGTCGGCCTCCGCTCCGTCCGCGCGCGAGACCCTCGATTTCCTCGACGCGCACTCGGCGTAGGAAGACGAGCGGAGCACGCACAGCGGGCCGAGGCATCAGACCCGACCCGCCGCGTCAGCTCCGCATCAGAGCGGTGCGACGATGTCCTGCTTCACGTCCCACTCGGTGATCTCCATCGCGACCTCGACCGACTGCCCCTCGACCGAGGCGCTGCTGGTCGACGCGAGGCTCACGTAGTCCTCCGTGACCTCGAAGACGACGTCGACAGGGGTGCCCTGCTGCTCGACCGTTCCGGAGAGGAGGTACACCTTCTCGCCCAGGCGCTCGCCCGTGCCCGTCACGGTGAAGTCGCCCGAGATGCCCGCGGCCGCAGCGGCGGGGTCGAGCGACGTGACGTCGGCCGCCGTCGCGCTGAGAGCAGCGACGACCGGATCGCTCGACGACGGGTCGGCCACCTGCCACTCGCTCGTGGCGGACTTGACCCAGACGTCGTCGCCGAGGGCGATCAGCGATCCGACGGGTGAGATCGATTCGATGGCCTTCTCCGCCGGGTTGAACTTCGCCGTCGACTCGATGCCCATGACGGTGGTCTTAGCGGCGTACCCCGCCGTGTCCGACATGGCCTCAGCGATGCAGGTGCTCAGCGCGGAGCCGTCGACCGTGTCGCCCTCTTTCAGCTCGGGGCAGTCCGACGTCGGCGCCTCCGCCTCCTGCGACGCACCGCCGCTGGGCTTCGATTCCGCCGGCTTCTCGGACGTTCCCGCCGAGCACCCGGTGAGCAGTACGGCGGCGGCGATCATGACGCCGACCCCCCATTTCTTGACGCGCATGGCGTCCCCCCTCTGGTCGTGTGCCCGATGACGGTCATCGGGCACGCTCTCCAGCATGCCAAAACTCTGCGGCGGAAGCGGGTGTCAGGTGCGCCGGGACCGACCGCGCCTCATCATCAAGAACGGGCCGACACATCGGCTGGCGACCGTGCTGACCAGCGCCGTGCTGCGCTCGGCTGCCGACCTCATCGGGCAGAACCTCGTGCCGAAGCATGCTCTTCCCGTCGGCGTCGCGACCCTAGTGCTCGGTGGCGTGTATCTGAGCTACCTGGCGGCGCGGACGGCACGATCGTGCTTCTGAATCGCTGCCGACCGGGACGACGGCAGGAGGTGCTGACGGTCGAACCGGTGGCAATCTATAAGTGAGATGTTACGTATGCGCTACTCAAAGGTGAGATTTGGCAAGATCGAACAACGTCCTTTGCACAGGAAGAGAAGGCGACCGAGGCGGGGCGTCGGGAAGTCGCAGGGATGGCTCGCTGTGCTGGCAGTCGTAGCCACCTTGGGCTCCGCCACCTCTGCGGCTTCTCCCGCGAGTGCTTCGGTCGCCTCTGGCATCTGTGACTTCGCCGTCGTGATCTTCGTCCGAGGAACCGATTCGCCGACCGGTAGTGGTCTTGCGCATGGGGACCGCGTATGGACCAGCGGGGGGATGGGCAACGTCGCTGGGGTGCGAACGAGCTTAGGAGTGTCGGGCATGCCCTTCTACTTCGAATCGCTCAACTACCCCGCAGCACCACCTCCACATCTCGAGGACAGCGTCAACCTCGGGGTCAGCCGTCTCTCCGCCGAGGTCAATTACGTCAACCAGACGTGCCCGTATGCCCCGATCGTTCTGATCGGTCACTCACAGGGTGCGATGGTAGTCAGTCACCTGCTGACCGGGGCCACCGTTCCTGCGCTGACGACGTCAGCAAAGAACAACATCCGAGCGGTCGCCCTATTCGGTGATCCGCAGTATCGGACGGGGATGCTGACGAACTTCGTCAATCAACCGAACAACGGGTTGTTGAGTCAAAGCCTCACATTTCCGAAAAGCAGCCTCGCGAGCTACAGGTACTGGGGTTGGCCCTATGGAGCCACAACCGCAGAGGGGTGGGTCTATAAGGTGCGCGAGTATTGCCTTGCGGGAGACTTCTTCTGTCAGAGCAATCCGAATGACTCTAGCTACGCCATTCACAACAGCTACGGACAGTTCGCAGGCGGAGTGGCGGGCTGGATACAGTTCCTGCTCACGGATTCGAACTAGGGAGGCTAGCGTGAAGAGACCCCCCGACGATGCCAAGGCGAGGATCTCGATTGGTGACGGGCTCATGGCCGCGCAGGTCCTCCTTGCTGTGGTGGGAGCGCTGTTTGTCTACAGCATGACCTTCACCGTCGCCGGTTGCGTGAATCGCTGCAATTATCCTGCTGTGGATCGTGCGACCCGAGGGTTCTGGGCCGTCGATCTCGCCGTCCTTCTGATCTGTGCTGCCGCCTACCTGCTGCTGAGGTCGCGCATCCGTGCTTCGGGATGGATCCCTCTCGCGGGGGTCGTCATCACGCTGGGAGCATTGGCGGTCACGATCGTGATTCTCAACGGAGCGCTCGTCCTGGGATAGCGGATGAGGGGAGACCCGAGTCGGCATGGAGCGCAGGCAGGCGGTGCGGGCGAATCTCCGCTAGACTGTCGAGGTTGTCTGCCTTCCGGCGTCCATTCGGGATTCCTGGGGTGGGCACGTGCACACACCCTCCTGCTCCCGGGAAAGCCCCGAGAGCCGTTCTAGTCCGAAGGAGGTGGGTAAGTGACGCACCAGTACGAACTCATGGTCATTCTGACCCCCGAGATCGACGAGCGCCAGGTCGCACCTACGCTCGACAAGTTCCTCAAGGTCATCACCAACGATGGTGGCTCTATCGAGAACGTCGACATCTGGGGCAAGCGCCGTCTGGCTTACGAGATCCAGAAGAAGAACGAGGGCATCTACGCCGTCGTCAACTTCACGGCGACCAGCGAGGCCACGCAGGAGCTCGACCGTCAGCTGAAGCTGAACGAGCAGATCATGCGCACCAAGGTCCTCCGCGCCGAAGAGGCACAGGCGATGATCGCCTCCGAGGCCAAGCGCTCCGAAGAGAAGGCTGCCCGCAAGGCGGCCAAGGCTGCGAAGGCCTAAGTCCCATGGCAGGCGAAACCGTCATCACCGTGGTGGGAAACCTCACGGCCGACCCCGAACTGCGGTACACGCAGAACGGGCTGCCGGTGGCGAACTTCACCATCGCATCGACGCCTCGGAACTTCGACCGCGCCGCGAATGAGTGGAAGGACGGCGAAGCGCTGTTCCTCCGTGCATCCGTGTGGCGCGAGTTCGCCGAGCACGTGGCGGGTTCGCTGACGAAGGGCATGCGCGTCATCGCGCAGGGCCGTCTGCGTCAGCGCTCCTACCAGGACCGCGAGGGCAACCAGCGCACCGCGATCGAGCTGGAGGTCGACGAGATCGGCCCCTCGCTGCGCTACGCGACCGCGCAGGTCACCCGCGCTGCCTCGAACGGCGGTGGCGGCGGAGGACAGTCTCGTCCCGCGCAGCAGCAGGTGTCGGAAGAGCCGTGGTCCACGCCCGGTTCTTCGACCAGCGCCGATGCCTGGAGCACTCCGGGCAGCTTCGGCGACGACACCCCGTTCTGAACAACTTCTGGATCCGACCCTCACGGTCGGCATCCGCTCATCACTAAGGAAAAACAATGGCTGGAAAGTCGAGCGGCGACCGCCGCAAGCCGCGGAAGGGCGCGAAGAACGCCGCTCCCGCGAAGTCCATCCGGGTCGGTGTCATCGATTACAAGGATGTCGCCACCCTTCGCAAGTTCGTCTCGGAGCGCGGCAAGATCCGCGCCCGTCGTATCACCGGTGTCTCGGTGCAGGAGCAGCGTCTGATCGCCACGGCGATCAAGAACGCACGCGAGATGGCGCTCCTGCCCTACGCTGGCGCCGGCCGGTAAGGGGTATCGAGATGGCAAAGCTGATTCTTACGAACGAGGTCGCCGGGCTCGGTAGCGCCGGTGACGTGGTCGAGGTCAAGAACGGGTACGCCCGCAACTACCTCATCCCCCAGGGCTTCGCTACGGCGTGGACCCGCGGTGGCGAAAAGCAGGTCGCATCGATCCAGGCCGCGCGTCAGGCACGCGCGATCCACGATCGTGACGACGCTGTCGCACTGAAGGACGCTCTCGAGGGCACGAAGGTGCGCCTCACGGTCAAGGCCGGCAAGGAGGGTCGTCTCTTCGGCTCCGTCAAGACCGACCACGTCGCGGATGCTGTCGCAGCCGCCGGCCTGGGTTCGATCGACAAGCGCAAGGTGCACATCCCGTCGCCCATCAAGGTGACCGGTGACCACGAGGCGACCGTGCGTCTGCACGACGACGTCACCGCAGTCATCACGCTGCAGGTCGTCGCCGCCAAGTAAGGCACGTCCGAACGCCCCCTGTCCTTCGGGACAGGGGGCGTTCTCGCATTCCGGGCCCCACGTGACCCGGTGTCTCACCGCTGCGGCTCCTCGAACCGCACCACATGGACCGCGCGATTCCGGAACGCTCTGCTCGCCGGCCATCGTCCGCCGACCTTCTTCACGCCGCGTCCGTCGAGTGAGCATTCCTCGCCCGGAAGCGCGCCGCATCCCGTGCACGCGTGCGTGGCAACGGTCATCGCGTACAGGTCGAGAAGCTCTCGCTGCTCGGCCTCGGTGAGGTGGTGCGGACACGCCGGTGAGAGATGGGGTGCTCGACCGGGCCAGTACACGCGGCGATCCCCGCAGCCGTGACCGCGACTGCACGGAGCTTCCGCAGCCTGCGGTCGTGTGAGCCGGTGCTGCCGATCCCTGCTCCGCTCCAGCCGCTGGAGGTAGTCGACGTCGCCGAGCCTGGACTGCTCCGCGCACCAGAGGATCGAGCGGGGGCGAGGGCGCTCGTCCACTGACGGCCGCGCTCGTCGACGGCGGCGACCGGCGCCTGACGCTCGAGCACCGAGATCGCGGAGTCGAGGTCGCTCACCTCGTCGAGCAGCTCGGCAGGTTCGCTCAGCATCGCGAGCAGGGGCGGCAGGGCTATCGGGACGCTGCCCGAGGCGTAGGCGCTCGCGGCTCCGGCGAACCGTTCGGCCGCGGCTCCGAGGGCGCGCGCATGGGTCGCGAGTTCATGCAGTTCGGGTATCGGTCCGCGCAAGGCGCCGCTCGCTTCGAGGGGATGACGCCGGTGGGCCTTCCCCCGCTTTCCCCAGACCACGGTGGACCCCCTTCTCCAGACTGCAGCCGCAGTCGCACATAACATGTTACGTGCGGATCGATGGTGCGAACGCCTCACCCGGCGGCTCTCGGTCTGAACGAAGGGATAGCGACGTTCGGCGCGAAGTCTGGCCGAAAGTCATGGGCAGATCGACGTAATGACGGGGCATGTCCTCTCGTCTCTTCAGTGGGAGCAGCGCTCGGCCGATCACGGCGCGGGCGCGCGGGCGGAGGGAATCATGAACGGTCGATACGGAGTGACCCAGCTCTTCGAAGAGCTGGAGGTCGAACGCGGCGCGAGTGTGCAGAGCATCACGGCGCGGGTGTCCGTGCTGCTCGGTGTCGACATCGAGGTCGACGTGCTGGACGACGACGAGTGGAAGACCGTCCCCCGGTTCGTGCTCGTCGACGGCGACCGGGCGAGGATCGCGCTTCGGGGGTCCGATCCACGGTGGTATCGGCTGCACGTCGTCGCCCATGAGCTCGCACACCTGCTGTGCGGACACTCGCAGTGCGCCGCGCTTCCCATGTCCTTCGACGACCCGGGGAGTCCGTCGCGTCGGGCACGGTCGCCCTCGAGGTCCTGCGTCAGCAAGAGGACGAGGCCGACGCGGTCTCGCGTCGGTTGTGCGCGTTCGTCCGCACACCGAGCCTCGCTGCCGCGCACTCCGTCCCCTGTTGAGCCGTCGTCCATCGAGCCTCGGCGACTGATCGCTCCGCCGCGCTCCGGGGCGCGACGGATGCCCCGTGGTGGGGCCACGGGGCATCCGTGCTTCAGCGCCGGCGTCGTGTGACGGGGTGAGCTGGGGCTCCGCCTCCGTCGACGTGGGGTTGGACGCAGCGGCGCACCGGCGGTACGAGGTCTCCTCCCCGAGGACGACCGCACCGCCGGGGTCGGCGCTACGCCGTCAATCGACGACGCAGCAGCGTTGCACCCCGAGGAGGAGCAGCAGAGCGGCGAAGGCCACGAGGCCTCCCGACGACGCACCGCCGGTCATCGCGAGCCCCGTCGCCGGCCCGGCGGCGGCTGCGCCCGAAGCGCTGACCGACCCGGTCGAGGTGGCGGGAGTCGTTCCTGGGTCGGTACCGGGGCCGGATCCAGGGTCCGTTCCGGGGTCGGTGCCCGGGTCGGTTCCAGGGTCCGTCCCCGGGTCGGTTCCGGGATCCGTTCCCGGGTCGGTTCCGGGGTCCGTTCCCGGGTCGGTCACGGTCGCCTCGCCGACCACGGAGATGGCGTTACCGCCGACCGTGATCGGAAGGGAGATCGGAAGGCCCACCTGGGTGCCGCCGAGGGTGCTGTCGTCACCGCTCGTGGTGTTCCCTCCGGTGGTGGGGCCGGCGGGGGTGGTGGTGCCGCTTCCGGGGTGCGGGTGACGGTGGCGTCGTCGAGCACGGAGATCGCGTTGCCTGTCACGCCGATGGGGGCGGTGACGGGTGCGGTGACCTGGGTGCCGCCGAGGGTGCTGTCGTCACCGCTCGTGGTGTTCCCTCCGGTGGTGGGGCCGGCGGGGGCGGTGGTGCCGCTTCCGGGGTGTGGGTGACGGTGGCGTCGTCGAGCACGGAGATCGCGTTGCCTGTCACGCCGATGGGGGCGGTGACGGGTGCGGTGACCTGGGTGCCGCCGAGGGTGCTGTCGTCACCGCTCGTGCTCGGCCCTGACGGGGAGCGGACGGTCCGGACGCAGCAGAGCCGCCGGACGTGGCAGAGCTCGCGTCGCCGAGCAGCGAGATCGCGTTGCCCGACACCGTCACCGGTGCCGTGATGGGCGCGACCGCCTGGGTGCCGCTGGCGATGCCGTCGTCTCCCGACGTCGTGGCACCGCCGGAACCAGAGGATGCCGGTGCTGCGGCGCCCTGAGCGGTGGGTGCGGTGCTGTCGGTGTCGCCGAGCAGCGACACGGCGTTGCCCGTGACGGTGATCGGGGCGTTGACCGCGAGGAGCGCCTGCGTTCCCGAGAGCACCCCGTCGGCACCGTTCGTGGTCACGAGAGGCGCCCCGGCCGGTGCCGCAGTCTGGGGAGCCGGGCTCTGGGGAGTCGCGGCCGGGGCGCTGGTCGAGGACGTGTCGGTGACGCTCACGGCGTTGTTCGTCACAGTGACGGGGAGGTTCACGGTGACCACGGCCTGGGTGCCGGATCCCGTGCCCGACTCCCCGCTGGTCGCGGGAGCCGGGGCGGGAGCCGGTGCAGGTGCAGGTGCAGGTGCAGGCGCGGGGGCGGGAGCCGGGGCCGGTGCGGGGGTCACCGCGTCGCCGAGCACCGAGATCGCGTTGCCCACGACCGAGATCGGTGCAGTGATCGCTGTCTCCGCTTGCGTGCCGGAGAGCAGTCCGTCGTCTCCGGTGGTCTCGGCCGCGTTCGCGGCCGTCGCGCCGAGGAGCGTGATGCCCCCGGCGATGAGCGTGCCCCACAGGGCTCGCTTGAGGTACGTGCGCATGATCTTTCTCCTGACTTGATGAGCGTCTGATGGGTGCGCGCGATGAGAGTGCGCGCGCAGCACAGCATCTGTCGTTCCCACGGGGAACGACGTGACGATCCGTCAGTCGGGAGAGACGTCGGTGTCGGCGACCGGCGACGAAGGAAGCACGTCGTCGGCCGCGCCGGTGGTCCGCTCACCAGCACGGAGCGGAGAAGCGTCCACGTCGCTGAGGCGCGCGTGGGCAGCACCGGTTCCTCCGCCGGAACCGGCGGAGGAAGATGCGGGAGCAGGGACTCCTGGCGGGTTTCCGCTCGAGGGTCCGGAAGGCACACGGATGGTGTCGTCGGCGGCTCGAGCCGCGGCATCGTCGCCGAGGATCGCGGTGGCGGGCGGCGGTGCGGCTTCTCGTGGGCCCGGTGCGCCGGGAGAGGCATCGATCGCCCCTGTCGCTCCGGCGCTCGTGGTCGTCGCGGGTGCGATGGTCGCGGCATCCGGCAGAGGTGCGGCGGGCACCGTCGCTCCGCCGTGATCGCCGTCGCCGGGAGCCGTCGGAACCAGTGCTTCGAGCACCGGCGGGACCGTCTCGGTCGTCACGTCACCGAGGAGCGCGGTCGTGTCGTCGATCACGCCGACGAGGTCGCCGACGGCAGAGGTGATCCCGAGGTCGGAGACCAGGTCGCCCACCAGGGGGACCCCGGCGACGGTGTCGAGGATCGGGTCGGCGATCTGTGCGACCGGGGCCTTCGTGATGGCTTCGGTCACGGGGGCGACGACCGCTGCCGTCGTCTCCGAGACGGTGTGTACGACGGGGGCCACGACGGGCCCGACCACCGGTGCCGCGGCGACGGGCTGCGTCACCGCGGCGACCACCGGGGAACGGTGCGCTGCACGGGGGCGACGACTTGCGTGACGACGGGTGCGACCACCTGAGTGACGACCGGGGTGACGGGGGCCGTAACGGCCGACACCGTCTCGCTCACGAGCGAGGTGAGTCCGTCGAGCGGACCGTCGTCCTGGTCGTCCGCGTGCGCGGATCCGCCGCCGAGAAGGACGGTCAAGGTCGCCCAGGCGAGCACGCCGATCCCACCCCAGAGGACGGCGGCAGGAACGCCGCGTCGGGTGGCCCGAACGTCCACGTCGACCTCCCCCTCCGAAGGCAACGTACGTCGACACAGGTGCGTCGATTGCGGGTGACGATACTCGCGAGAAGCCGTCCTGTCTAGGGGGTGGGAGGCGAGTTTCCGGGGATGTCGGGATGTGACGCGCCCGGAGAAATCTCGGCTTGACTTTCCCCAGGTTCTACACATCCCCGTTCGAGACGGGCAACCTTCAACGCGCGATTTAAACTGATTCTCATCCACAGGTTGGGGAAAGAGGAAAAACCTGGTCGCGGGGCATAAAAAATCTTGAAGTCGGTGCCCTCCACGGGGTTATCCACACCCGTTGTGCACAGACACTCCGACTTTGTCCGCACGCTTTCCACATGGTTATCCACAGGCCGTGTTGCATGGGGAAAGACTCGCTCGTAGCGTGGGCGAGCGACCGAATGTCGGAGGCACCTGTTTCGCTGTTCAGGGTGGCGCGACGGCCGAGCACCATGCGGCCCCGCCGCCGACGCGTCTCATCAGGACAACGCATCGGAAACGTCGCATCGAAGGGAAGATTGTGTCGATCGCCGACATCTCACAGGAGCGCCTGGGAGGGCAGCGTCCGCCCGAGCGCACGCCTCCGCACGACCTTCTCGCGGAGCAGAGCGCGCTCGGCGGAATGCTCCTGTCGAAGGATGCGGTCGCCGATGTGATCGAGACGCTCAAGGGCGCCGACTTCTACGTCCCGAAGCACGAGCTCATCTTCGAGGCGATCCTCTCCCTGTACTCGCACGGTGAGCCGACCGACGTCGTCGCCGTCACCGACGAGCTCATCAAGACCGGCGAACTCGGGCGGGCGGGCGGCGCCGACTACCTGCACACACTCACCTCGATCGTCCCGACGGCGGCCAACGCCGGCTACTACGCGGGCATCGTGTCGGAGCGGGCGATCCTGCGACGCCTCGTCGACGCCGGCACGCGTATCGTCCAGCTCGGCTACGCGGGTGAGGGAGACGCGACCGACATCGTCAACAACGCCCAGGCCGAGATCTACTCGGTCACGGGCTCGGAGACGGCGGAAGACTACGTGCCGCTGCAGGTCGCGGTCGACGCGGCGCTCGAAGAGATCGAGGCGGCCAGCGGCCGTGACGGATCGATGACCGGTGTGCCAACGGGCTTCCGCGAGCTCGACGAACTCACCAACGGGTTGCACGGCGGCCAGATGATCGTCGTCGCCGCCCGCCCGGCAATGGGAAAGTCGACCCTCGCTCTCGACTTCGCGCGCGCGGCATCCATCGGGCACGACCTCCCCTCCGTGTTCTTCTCGCTCGAGATGGGCAAGAGCGAGATCGCGATGCGACTGCTCAGCGCCGAGGGCCAGATCCCGCTGCAGAACATGCGAAAGGGCAACCTCGACCCTCGCGACTGGACGACCGTCGCCGCGACCCGGGGCCGCATCAACGATGCCCCGCTCTACATCGACGACAGCCCGAACATGACGCTCGTCGAGATCCGCGCGAAGTGCCGTCGCCTCAAGCAGCGTGAAGGCCTGCGCATGGTCATCATCGACTACCTGCAGCTGATGACCTCGGGCAAGCGCGTCGAGTCGCGACAGCAGGAGGTCTCGGAGTTCTCGCGAAGCCTCAAGCTCATCGCCAAAGAACTCCAGGTGCCGGTCATCGCCCTGTCGCAACTGAACCGTGGTCCCGAGCAGCGCCAGGACAAGAAGCCCGCGATCAGCGACCTGCGAGAGTCCGGCTCGATCGAGCAGGACGCCGACATGGTCATCCTCCTGCACCGTGACTCGGTCTACGACAAGGACGTGCGTCCCGGCGAGGCCGACCTGATCGTCGCCAAGCACCGCAACGGCCCCACCGCCACGATCACCGTCGCATTCCAGGGCCACTACTCCCGCTTCGCCGACATGGCCCCGGGTGGCGATTTCAACTGAGTGTAGGTTCCGTGTGAACGACGGTCTCCCCGCAAACGGACCGGGAGGAGACTTGTCGAGATCAGGGCGAGATCTGCCACCGGTGATCTCCGGATCCGACCTCGAATCCCTCGGCCCCGGGGAGCGTGATGATCGCGGTCGTATTGGGCGGCACGGTCGCCCAATAATCGAGGGAGAGACCATCTCGCTCCCACCCGGTGGCGACTGTGCCGTAAGGAGTCTCGACGGAGGCCCGGCACCAGCTGAGGCTCTCGATGGGCAACGGGGTGACGCCGATCTTCTTGTACCCGGGCGTTAGAGGTCGAATGCCTGCCAGGTCACCGTGCATCCAGTCGGCGACGGCTCCCAAGGCATAGTGATTGAACGAGGTCATCTCTCCGGGATTGACCGACCCATCGGGGAGGAGGCTGTCCCACCTTTCCCAGATGGTGGTCGCGCCCATCCTGACCGCGTAGAGCCACGATGGCGGTTCGGTTTGAAAGAGCAGCTGCTCTGCGGTCTCGAGGTGTCCCGTCGCGCTGAGCGCTCGGAGAACGACGGGAGTGCCCAAGAATCCGGTTCCGATCCGGTGGTCGTCCTTCTCGACGAGGCGCCGCAGGTGGTCGCCGAGCACCGATCGCTCCTCGTGGGATTCGAGGAGACGGAACTCGATCGCCAGGGCGTACGCGGTTTGAGACTCTGAGGTCAGGCTCCCATCGGCTCGGACGAACCGTTCGGCCCATGCGCCGCGCACGGTGGTCGCGAGTTCGGACGCGCGCGCAGAAGCCTCGCGCATTCCTAAGGCCGTGGCGGCGTCGGCGAGAAGCCGAGCCGATCGGAAGGCGTAGGCGGTCGCGACCAACGCGTGCTCGGTCGTGGAGAGCTCCGGCCGATCCGGAGGGGCGTGCGGGTCGAGCCAATCCCCGAGCTGCTCCTTGTCTTCCCAGATGCTCGACGGCGTGAGCCGTGATCGCACGACGTCGACCCAGTCGGTCATGCTGTCGAACTGGCTCTGAAGAACTCCCACATCCCCGAAGCGCGCATAGAGCTCCGCAGGAACCACCGTGGCCGCATCCCCCCATCCCGCCGTCGGATGCAGCCATCTCGCGTCGAGGAGCACGTTCGGCACGACGAGCGGAACGCTTCCTGATTGCTGACGCTGCTCGGTCGCCAGGTCGGTGAGCCAGGATCTCAGGAACTGTTCGCAGTCGAAGAGGAAGGTGGCGACGGGACTGAACACCTGGATGTCGCCGGTCCACCCGAGTCGCTCGTCCCGCTGGGGGCAGTCCGAAGGGACGCCGAGGAAGTTGCCCCGCATCGACCACACGATGTTCTCGTGAAGGCGGTTGAGTTCAGGGCTTGACGATTCGAAATGCCCCGTGCGTTCCATAGCGGTATGGACGACCTGCGCGGCGATGTCGGCGGGATCGAGTTCTCCTGGCCAACCCTCGACCTCCACATAGCGGAAGCCGTGAAAGGTGAACTTCGGTTCCCATGTCCCTCCGCGACCGTCGAGAACGATTTCGTCGGTCGCCTGTGCTTTTCGCAAGGGGCGAGTGCTCAGCTCGCCCTGCTCGAGCACCTCGGCGTGCCGGAGCGACACGCGCGCGCCGCGCACCGCCGGCTTCTGGACGACTACCCAGCCAACGAGGTTCTGCCCGAAGTCGAGGATGGTCTTCCCGGAGACAGATCGGAGTACACGAGAGACGGGCATCGTCTCGTACCTGCGGATGCGGGGTGATTGGGCCGGACCCGGTTCGGGCTTCCATTCCACGCTTCGTGCCCGCGGCCATGCGGCGTCGTCGAAGTCCGCCTCGTTCCACTCGCGGCGATGCAGGCGGTCGTCCCACCGCTCACCGTTGTAGATGCTCGAGGACACGATCGGAGTCTGCGGCGCGACGCGCCACGTCTCGTCGGCGACGATCACCTCGATGCGGTCGGCGTATTGCAAGTGGATTTGAAGAGAAACTGCGGGCTGCTCGCCGTACGGTCGCGGTGCTTGAGGGTCGCCGAGGTTCTCCGTGAACCATCCTCCCGCAACCGTTGCGAGGAGGACGTTGGTCCCGATCGAAATCATCGGCCCGATGTCGGCGGTGTGATAGTCGACCCGTTCACGGAACGGCGTCCAGCCGGGCTTCAGCACGGCGTCGTCGATTTCGCGACCGTTGAGCTCGATGGAGTAGGCGCCGAGGGCCGTGGCGAAGGCGGTCGCACTGCGGAGTCCCGGTTCGATCCGCACGAGACCTCGAAGGGTGAACGGCATCGCCCGCGCCGTCGGCTTCGGGTGCCCGAGGAAGGGCGCGCGCCACTCGCACCGGCTCATGACGCCACACCGCTGGGAGACCGGAGCGCTCCAGGATGACCACTGTCCGTCAGGTCCGGAGACCCTGACGCGAACGGAGAACTCGGCCATCTCGGGGAGAGGATCGAAGGGCCAGTGGACCGCGACGGACGTCGGACCGTCGATCTCATACCGCCGGACGAGACCCGCCAGTGAGAGTTCGATCTCGGCCCCGGTCTGGTGCCAGTTCGGTGTATCGCTGGTGATCTTCCAGCCGAGGGAAGGCGTCCGAGTCATCAGCGGACCACCGTCGATCACCCGCCCGACCTGCAGTTGAGACACGGTGGTAGAGACGAGCGCGCGGATCGGGGCGCGGTCGAGTCCGTTTCGCATCACAACGGCGCGGGGCCGAGATTTCGGAACAGCCAGAGGCCGTCCTTGCCTGGTGCGACCAGGTCGAGGTAGCCGTTGCCGTCGAGGTCGGCAAGATCGAAGTCGATCCCCACACCCGACCCGAATCCTGGGGGACCGGCGTCGACGGTGTGCTTGACGAAGGCGCCGTCCGCCCACTTGTAGTACCAGATTCCGAGATCGTCCTCGTTGCCCGGATCTCCGGTCGGGTGCGCCCTCCAGCGCTTTCCCGTCACGAGTTCGTCGACACCGTCGCCGTCGATGTCGGCCCACCGGAGGGTGTGACACTGCGAGACTGCGGGATCGATGACGTGGCGGATCCACTCTCGTCGCCCATCGGGATGCAGTCGTTGCTGCCACCAGTCCAGCCCATACCCGTGCCCGTGCCCGACGATCAGGTCGTTGAGGCCGTCGCCGTCGACGTCGGTGACGAGGATGGGGACACTCGCGTCCTTGCCCAGATCGAAGTCGCGGTGGAGAAGCCACTCCGCGTCGGGACCGGCGTTCTCGAACCACCCGTAGTTGACGACGAGATCTCCGCGTCCGTTCCCGCTGATGTCCCCAAATCCCAGACCGTGGCCCTGCGCCAACCCAGAGACGACTCCTGCGCTCCAGCGCTGACCGTCGCGCTTATAGACGACAAGGGGATCACCAGGGGTGTTCGGCACAAGCTCCGGCACGCCATCCCCGTCGACATCCCACGCACTCGGCTGCTCGATGGCACCGGGGCGGGCGATCAGATGCTCCGGCCACAGTCGATCCTCGCCCGCCGCGGCGGTGTTCTCGCGCCACCGCAGCTCGTTGCCCCACCAGCCGCCTGTCACGATATCGGGACGGCCGTCACCGGTCAGGTCGATCGCGACGGAGCCGAAGTCATCGTGATACTCGCCGTGGCGCGCGTCCGGGGCGAACAGGGTGCGCTCGATGAAATCGGGACCGCGGTACCAGAACGAGCCCGACACGATGTCGAGGACGCCATCCCCGTCGACGTCGACGAAGGCCGCGGACTCGAAGGATTCGGCTGCGATGAACTCCTTGCGCCACCGAAGAGTCACGATCGGGCTCCGCGGACCGCGGCGAGGTACTCGTCAGCGATCCTGAGGTCTTCCAGGGCGTCGTGTGCTTCTGACACCGGCTCCGTGCGCGTCCGTACCGCCTCCACGAATCCGCGGGCCTGCGAAAGCATGGCGTGGACAGGCGGTAGCTCCAGTTCACGGAGTTCGCCCTCGTCGCCCTGCTCGCTGTAGAGGGTCAGCTTTCCGGCCTTGCGGGCTGCGAGAGGTGCGGGGTAGTCCACCCTGATGTAGCCCCGGTCGAATCCGATGATGACGTATTCCTCCCAGCCCTGCTCACGTCGCCACGGTTCCATTTCGAGGGCGACGGGCACACCCGATGCGGTTTCCGCGACCATAAGGCGCCCGGACGGATCGGCGTACTTGACCGCGTAGGACTCGCCCAGAAGGTGTCGAAGGAGGTTCGTCTGGTGGGAGTAAAAGTTGACGAATGTCTCGAAGGCCGAGTCGACCTCCCCGTCCGGGCCGAGGAGGGGCACCTCTTCATCCGAGAAGATCACGTCGTCCACTGCGTCGACCGCCCAGTTTCCGCCGGGGATCGTCAGCCGTGCGTAACGGAGGGCACCCCATTCTCCGCTCGAGAGGAGCCCGGCGATGAGCGCTCTGGCGCGCTGGGTCGCTGGGTCGCTGCGCTTGTGATATCCGACCATGTGGAAGGGGGTCGGGGAGGCGTCCAGCAGCCTCAGCAGTTCCACGCCGAGGGCGGTCGATGAAGCGAGGGGCTTCTCTGAGAAGATCGGCAGGCCGGCAGCGTAGAGCGGGCCGAGGATCTGCAGGTGACGGGTGAATGGCTGAGGCGCTACCAGAGCGTCGAGATCTTCGTGCTCGAGCATCTCGTCTGCGGAGGTGTACGCACGGGCGAATCCGTATCTGCGCGCCACGGCCGCGCCCAGCTCGCGGCGCGGTTCGGCGACGGCGACTAGCTCGACGGCTGTCCCGAGGCGGGCGTAGTTGGCCAAATGCGCCATCTGGCCCATTACGCCGGTGCCGACGAAGCCGACGCGGACGGGTGAACCTTCAGAGCGAGCGGTCATCCGATGTAGTCCCGGTTCTGTTAAACGTTTATATCAACTGGCATGATCGTAGTTATGTGTTTAGGTAGCCGTCAAGTACGCGATCCCCGTCGCGTGGCTGAAGGGGGTATTTCGTGATCAAGCGGGTCTCGATGAAAGACGTGGCCGATCGGGCGGGTGTCTCGATCGCAACGGTGTCGCATGTGCTCAACCAGCCGGGGCGCGTGACACCGCAGACGACGGCCAGCGTCGTGCGCGCGATGAATGATCTGGGCTTCGTGCGAAACCAGCTCGCCCGACAGCTTCGCACCGGCACCGGCACCACAATTGGCATGATCGTGCTGAACGTCGCGAATCCGTTCTTCGCGAATCTCGCCCATGCGTGCGAAAAGAGCGCCGAGGAGACGGGGCAGAGCATCCTGCTGGCGAGCAGCGACCAACTGCCGCATCGTGAAGACCGCTACTTGGCGCTTCTCGAAGAGCATCGGGTGAACGGCTTGCTCGTGGCGCCCGTGGGTGGCCCGAGCGTCAGTATGGCCCGGCTTCGCGACCGCGGCATGCCCATCGTGCTGTTCGGCAACTGGACGCCGGCATTCTGCTCGGTGGTGCTGGACGATGAGGAGGGTGGGTACTTGGTCGCCAAGCACCTGATCGAGTCTGGTCGGCGGCGCCTGGCATTCATCGGCGGCCCGATCGGCCAGGTGAATGCGAAGTGGCGGGGCGTTCAGAGGGCCGTCCTGGAGGGTGGGGGCACGCTGGTTCGACGCGTCGACACGCGCGATCAGACGTCGCACGATGGACGGGCTGCAGTTGAAGAACTCCTGGCTGACGGCCCGGACGTCGAGGGCATCATCGCCGTCAACGACCTCACTGCTCTCGGTGTCTTGGCGGGGCTGTCGAGCGCAGGCTTGCGTGTTCCGGACGACGTGGCGCTGACGGGGTACGACGACATCGAGTTCGCGGCTTCAGCATCTGTGCCGCTGACGACGGTGCGGCAGCCGATCGATGAGATCGCCCGCGAGGCCCTCTCTCTCTTGAGGGACGAGGCCGAGCGCCCACACGAGCACCGAAACGTCGTGCTCACCCCCGAACTCATCGTCCGCGACAGTACGGCTTGATCCCGACGTCACTGCGACAGCGCGTCGAGATCGAGGGCCGAAATGGCAGGTTGACAGCGGTGCGTGACTTGAGTACTACTTGTGTTAAACGTTTCACACAGTGAAGGAGACGACAACGTGGTCGGTTCGAAAAACTATTGGATGCGGTCGATCGGGATCAGCGCCATCGTCGGTCTCGCTCTCTCCGCGACCGCCTGCGCGGGAGCGAACGGCGGCGGCGCCGCCGGCGACGAAATCGAGATCGGTGCTCATCCGGCACTGCTGACGGCGTTCAACGCATACGCGGAGGCATACAACGCCACCGATCCGGAGGTGCCCGTCTCGATCGTCGAGTTGGGCGGCGACGACTACACACAGCAGCTGCTGACGATGCAGTTGAGCGGCGACGCCCCCGACATCATCATCAACTTCGCGAACGCTCAACTCCAGAGCGACGGATTGATCAAAGACCTGCAGCCTTGGCTGGCCGAGGGCAAGGGCGGGCTCTCCGAAGACCAGTTCATCCCCGCCTGGCTGAGTCCCTACGTGTCGGACCCGTCTTCGGGCGCCGTGGGCGGTCTGCCAGTGAGCGCCGACACCATGCTCCTCTACTACAACAAGACGCTGTTCGAACGAGCCGGCGTGACCGAGCTGCCCTCGGACACCTGGACCTGGGACGACATGTACCGCGTCGGCGAGCAGATCAGCGCTGCGGGAGCCGGGCAGTACTGGGGCTATCAGCCGCAGAACTGGCATGCCGTTTACAACCCGGTGCTCCACGCGTCGGGAACCGAGGTCTTCGATGACGAGGCGGGTGAGTTCGTCTTCGCGGATGCGGCCGGAATCGAAGGGTGGAAGACCATCTTGCAGCCATGGCAGGAGGGCTGGGGCACGCCGTACCAGGCTGAAGGCGCCCAGACCGACTACTTCGGAGCCGGCCAGGCCGCGATGATGCTCAACACCCGCCCGGCGATCGTCGGGTACCGAGACTCGCTCGCCGAGTACGACTGGGACGTCGCGCTGGTCCCGAAACTGAACGGCGAGAACGCGATCGGCGGGGGCTCGTACGGTCTGTCGATCATGGCCGACTCGCCCAACGCGGAAGCGGCATGGGACTATCTGTCGTGGTTCTTCAGCACGGACGGGGGAATGCAGGTCGCCTCCGAGTTCGGCGTGATTCCAGTAACCGAAAACGGTGTCACCGACGGCGCCTGGCGCGACGACCCCAACCCGGTGCCGGCCAGCCTCACCCCGGTGACCGAAGTCGCGGTCTCTGACGCCTATCTGGGAGGGCCTCCGGTGCCGGTCGATGTCTCGGCAGATCTGGACCCCGCCCTCGTCGCGGCTCAGCAGCGCGTCCTCATCGAGCACGCAACCGTGGCGGATTCCTACCGCCAGGCCCAGGAAGAACTCAACGCTGCGGTGAAGTAGATCCGCCTCAACCGGGCTGGCGCGAGCGTGCTTCGCGCCAGCCCCCAATATGGAAGCGCCCGAATGAGACGTCGCTATCAGAAATCCGATGTGCGCAGCGCCAGCGTGATGCTGGCCCCCGCGCTTGTGCTCTTCATCGTCTTCGTCATCGTGCCCGTAGGAATCGTGATCGGATTGGGGTTCTTCGATTGGAGCTTCTTCAACACCCCGGCGTGGGTCGGTCTGGAGAACTTCAAGAGACTCTTCTCCGACGGCCAGGTCTATCGTTCCCTCGGGATCACCGCGCTCTTCGCGCTGATGGGTGTGGCGCCCACGGTCGCCCTCGGGTTCATGCTGGCGGTGCTCGTGAACGTCCGGCTTCCGGGCATCGGGTTGCTGCGATTGATGTACTTCGCCCCGATAGTTGTGTCGGTGTCGGTGTCGGCAGTCTTGTGGCGCTTCATCTATGACGGCGACCGGGGGCCCCTGGCGGCGCTCGGAACACTGCTCGGCGTCGAGATCCCGAGCCTGTTGAACACGACCTCGTTCGCGCTTCCGGCAATCGTCGTGATGATGATCTGGACGTCGCTCCCCCTCGCGATCATCTTCTACCTCGCCGCCCTGCAGCGCGTCCCCGAGGACATCTATGCTGCGGCCGCGCTCGACGGCGCCGGGCGCTGGCGGACCATGTGGCAGATCACCTGGCCGAACGTGGCGTCAACGACGGTCGTCGTGGCCATGCTCCAGGTCGTCGGTTTCACCGCCGGATCGCTCGACTTCGCACTCGTGACGACCAACGGCGGTCCGCTGGACTCGACGACCTCACTCGGTCTGTTCGCGTACAAAGCGGCCTTCGTCCAGCGCGAGGTCGGCTATTCCAGCGCCGCTTCGCTCCTCCAGATCGCGGTCATCGCGTTCTTGGCACTCGTTGCCTGGCGGGCCGGCGCGGGAAGGACGGCACGATGAAGACTCGAATTCTCCTCCGCTACATCGCCATTTTCGTCGTCGGGCTCGTCATGGTCCTGCCCCTGGTGTACCTCTTCGGCGGATCCCTCATGACGGCCTCAGAGATCACCCAATTTCCTCCCGCGCTCTTCCCTGCCGAGCCGCAGTGGCAGAACCTCCTGAGCGCCCTGCAGGTGGTCGAACCTCGGTCGATCCTCAACAGTCTCATCTTCGTCGCGGGGGTGATCGTGGTACAGCTCGCGGTATCGCTGCCGGCGGGCTTCGCGCTGGCGGTCATCCCGTTCCCAGGAGCGACACGTCTGCTCGCCCTCTTCGTCATCCCGATCTTCGTCCCGACGAACCTCATGATCATCCCGATGTACGTCGTCACCTTCCAGGTGGGACTGGTCGGCTCGTTCGCCGGCCTCATCATCCCGATCGCGGCGGCCAGCTCGGTGGCGATTCTGCTGTTCCGTCAGTTCTTCGCGGGATTGCCGACAGGTCTGTTCGAAGCCGCGCGATTGGATGGAGCGTCTTGGATCACGACCTTCCGACTCATCGCGTTGCCACTGACGAGGCCGATAGTGGCCGCCTACTCTGTGGTGACCTTCCTCACCGCGTGGAACCTGTACATCTGGCCCCTCATCGCGGCGCCCGCTGCGGAGACCCGGGTGCTCAGCGTCGCGCTCGCCCGGCTCGCCCAGAACGACTTCGCCTACATCCCCCCACCCATCACTTTCGCAGGCGCCGTCATCAGCGTCGTCCCGGTGCTGATCGTCTTCCTCGTGTTCCAGAAGTGGTTCACCAAGGGAGTGGTCGGAACGGGACTGGAGTGACATCACCGACGGAACCTCAACCTCATTCCCCCGCCCACCAGCTGTTCGACGCAGCGTTAGCTCGAGGTGACATGTACTCTCCCGATTCTCCACGCCCCCTCATCGATACCGTCGCGATCCTCAACCACCCGACATTCCCGCACGGCACCGCGTGGTCGGAGGAGGCGTTGGAGCGTCTGAAGCGCCTGGGGTTCACGACCCTTCAGCTCAACATCGCGTGGGGATCGCGACCCGGCGACGAAGCACTCAACCTCGAGGATGTCGTGGAGCCCGCCACCGAATGGGACGGGATGAGACAGAGACTCGAGCTCAACAGCAGGCCTGACCGCCGGGCGGAGCGCCGGGCCGAACTGGCCGAGCGCCTCGCGCTGGCGAGGCGGGTCGGGCTGCGCACGGTCTTCCATTTCGGGGCGCCGTTCAACAGGCACAATGAGTTCGGGGATGCGCCTCCGAACTGCGTCTCCGACCCCGAGGTGCATCGGTACTACCGTCATCTCCTGCGGCGGTTGCATGACGAATATCCCGTCGACGACCTCTGGCTCTACACGTACGACCAGGACGCGTGGCTCTGCTCGGAGTTCGGCGAGTGTCCGCGGTGCGGTGGAGTGCCCCTCCACCGCCGGCTGCCGGCGTTCGTCGAATCGCTCGCCGGGGAGTGGGCGAGCATGACGGGCGGGCGGGTGTGGTGGTCGCCCTGGGAGCTCTCGGCGGGACAGATCCTCGGGTGTATCGGCGAGTTCGAACGCCCGGAGATTCTCGGCCTCGCCCTGCACAACAACATCGCGGAGTGCATGGTCGCTCACGCCGGAGATCGCAACACGAGCAATCTCGCTCGGGCTGCGTCCGAGCGGGGAATGCGGGTGGCCATCGAGGGGTACTTCGGCGCGGCCACGGAGGAGACCGAGACCCTCACCCGTCTGCAGTCCCCACTCGCGACGTACCACCAGGTGCGAACCATGATGGCCGTGCCAGGGGTCTCTTCGGTCAAGGAATACTACGGGCTGGATCTTGCGCCTTACGACCCGAATCTCGAAGCCGCCGCGCTCGCACTCGCGGGCGAGGACCTCACCGATGATGAGGTTCTCGCTGCACTCTCAGCGCGCTATGCCGATCCATCGACCCGGACGACAGTCGAAGACATCTGGCGGAATGTCAGCGCCGCGATGGAGATGTATCCGTGGGACGTGTCGTGGTTCGCGCGGGAGACCGGCCGCCGTGGTGCCAGACACTCGTTGGATAAGGCCATCCTGCGCGGCTCCGTCGCAGAGACCCCAGCCTGGCTCTCGACCCGGGCAAGCACGTTCATGGTCACGGCCGATGTGGATCCGCACCCGTGGCTTCTGGAAGACCTGGGACTGAGATGGTCGGCGACCGCATCCTTCCTGCAGAAGGCTCTGGATATCGCGCAGACCCTGCCACCCGATCTGCGGATCGGTGAGGATTTCGCGCCTTTCCTTCGCGAACTGGACGCCTTCCATCGGTCGACGCGGGCACTCGGCCTGCATTGTCGGGAGAGCAATCTGGCAGCACTCATACGTGACTCGGTCGCTCGCCGGACGGCGCCCGCCGAGGGCGTTGTCCGGGAGTTGCTGGAGTTGCTCGCACTCGATCAGGTGAACGCTCGTGAGGACTATCTCACCGATGTGATCGAGACGCTCCGGGAGGACCCGGCTGTCTTCGCGTCAGTCTGGTTCCGAGCCCCGACGCTGAACCCGCCGGGGCACCCCGACACAGTCGCCGGCAGGCCCGGGGCGGTCTTCACGTACCGCGAAGGGCTGTTCGCGATGACGTCGTCCTGACGCCGACCGCGGTGGAGCGCGCTCGTCACTGATATGTGACTGTTGACGACACGGGCGACGCCTTCTATGATCGAACACATATCGCTGTTAAACGTTTAACACCCATCGCCACCGACAAGGAAGTCCATGGTCAAATCACGCACGACCAGATTTGCGGTCGCCAAACTCCTCGTTGTAGGGCTCGTTCTGACCTTGGTGTCAGTGCTCAGTCCCACAGCCGAAACCAGCACGGCGAGTGCCGCTCCCACGTGGGATGTGAAGAGCGACACGTGGGTCGCCACCGATGCGCTGGACCGAAAGGTCGCGACGTACGAAGACGTGAGCGATGCCCGGCCGGACAAGTTCGTCGGCATGTTCTACTTCCTCTACTACGCCTCTTCTCTCGTCCCTGGCACCTCGACGGTCGCCGACGTGAACAAGATCCTCACGTCGAATCTCAACAACCTGAACACCTCGAGCCAGCCGCCGTGGGGACCCGGGTCGCACAACTTCGCAGAACCGATGTGGGGCTACTACCACAACGAAGACGAGTACGTGCTCAAGAAGCATGCGCAGATGCTCTCTGACGCCGGCGTCGACACGCTCATCTTCGATCTGTCGAACTTCAACGTCGGCTCGCCGGAGAACACCGGCTACTACAAGAGCACGTTCCTCAAGCTGATGCAGGTGTTCACCGATGTCCGGGCGACCGGAGGGGACACCCCCGAAGTGATGTTCCTCGTGCCATGGGAAGGGCAGCGGAGCAAGGATGCCGTGTCGGCCCTCTATGCCGACCTGTACTCACAGAACCTCTACAGCGATCTCTGGTTCACGTGGCAGGGCAAGCCGCTCATCATGGCGGACCCCACGTCGATCACCGACCCGGCCATCCAGAGCTTCTTCACCTACCGCAAGGGCAACGCAGGCTACGGCGGGGCGTGGAACGCGAACGAGTGGGGTTGGATGTCGAACTACCCCCAGCCCACGTACTACACCGACACCAACGCGAACGAGATGATGGCGGTGAGCGTCGCTCAGAACTCCAGCTCGGTCTCCTCCGACCCTAACTACATCGAGATGAGCAGGATCGACGCCTCGGGGAATTTCATCGCGCGAGGGCGGAGCTTCCGCAACGGGCAGCAGCCGTTGAGCACGAATCCGATCGACCCGTCGTATCCGACGAATGAAGGGCGGAACTTCAAAGAACAGGCGGACCGCGCTCTGCAGCTGGATCCGGACTTCGTGTTCATCACGGGGTGGAACGAATGGACCGCCGGCCGTCTGGTCGGTCTACCCCAGAGCCCTACCGCGGGAGGATTCACCGACGTCTTCACGCCCGAGTTCAGCCGAGACATCGAGCCGATGAAGGGCGGCTACGCCGACAACTACTACTACCAACTCGTCGACTTCATCCGCGAATTCAAGGGCGTCCGAAAGCCCGAGACGATCAGCGCGCCGCAGACCATCGCCATCGATGGGGACTTCACGTCGTGGTCGACGGTGTCGCCCGAGTTCCGTGACGATACCGCCGACAAGGCGCAGCGGAGCATGCCGGCCGGGGGAAACCGACCCGCCTACTCCAACGCGACCGGACGCAACGAGATCAAGATGTCGAAGGTCGCGAAAGATAGCACCAACGTCTACTTCTACGTCGAGACCGTAGGGAACATCAGCAGCGCGACCGACCCCAACTGGATGCGCCTGTTCCTGAGAACCAACAGCACAGATCCGAACTGGGCCGGGTACAACTACGTGCTCAACCGCACCGGCGTGACCGCCACGACCACGACGTTGCAAAAGTCAACGGGCGGATGGAACTGGAACACCGTTGCGAGCAACATCCAGTACAAGATCTCGGGCAACAAGATGGAGATTGCCATCCCGCGAGCAGCGCTGGGCCTGACGAACACCAGCACGCCCGTGGACATCCAGTTCAAGTGGCACGACAACATGCAGACCCAGGGCGACGTATCGGAGTTCTACACGAACGGCGATGCGGCACCGAACTCACGGTTCAACTACCGCTACACCGACACGGTCCCGACCGCTGCACCCCGACCCCTGGCGCCGCCGGTGGCGCATGCTCCCTCCTGGTCCAAGGTGGATGACGGTGCCCCGGGCATCACCTATTCGTCCGGGTGGTCCGCGTCGACGAACTCGAGCGGGTCGTACAACAACACGGTGCACTACTCGAACACGGTCGGGAGCTATGTCGAGTACGCGTTCAAGGGCACGGGCATCAAATGGCTTGGTACGAAGAACCCCGACCACGGAAAGGTCGACGTCTACATCGACGGCGTTCTGGACACCCCCGCCGTCGACACTTTCGGTCACGGAGTGCAGCAGCAAGTTCTCTATGGAAAGACAGGGCTGACCAACGCGCAGCACACCATCAAGATCGTCGTCACCGGCGCGAAGCACAACTCGTCCATCGGGCTCTACCAAGACGTGGACAGTTTCGAGATCGGCAATCCCCCGCTGGTCTGGACGTCGGTTGACGACAACAGCCCCGCGATCACGTACAACCCGGCCTGGACCGCATCCACGAACGCCTCGGGGTACCTCAACAGCACCGTGCACTACACCTACAACCACAACGACTCGGCGGAGTTCACCTTCACGGGAAGCGGCATCCGGTGGAAGGGAGCCAAGAACCCCGACCACGGCAAGGCGGACGTGTACATCGATGGGGTCCTCGTGGCGCCGGGAGTGGACACCTACGGCGGAGGGGCCAATCAGCAGGTGCTCTATGAGAACACTGCGCTGTCGAATGCTCAGCACACGATCAAGATCGTGGTGACGAATACGAAGAACCCGGCCGCGATCGGGTTCGGGCAGGACGTCGATTCGTTCGAGTACGGGGTGCCGAAGGTCTCGTGGAAGAAGGTGGATGACGCATACTCCGGTCTGACATACGGCGGAGCCTGGATATCCAACCCCGTCGCATCCGGACACCTGAACGGCACGCTTCACTACACCTCGAATGCCAACGCGTATGCGGAGCTCGCCTTCACGGGCACGGCGGTCCGGTGGACGGGTAGCAAGAACGTCAACCACGGCAAGGCCGATGTCTACATCGACGGCGTTCTCGCTCAGGCCGGCATCGATACGTACGCGGCAACCGATACGAAGCAGCGGGTGCTCTTCGAGAAGACAGGTCTCAGCAACGGTCCCCACACTCTCAAGGTGATCGTCACGGCGGCAAAGAACGCGGCCTCGACGGGGTACATCCAAGACGTCGATTCGTTCGAGTACGGCCTCACCCAGTAGAGCCGGCGCTGCCACGGGTGGAACAGCGTAGGTGAGGGCGGAGTCGGAGACTCTGACCTTCCCTACGCTGTTGCCCTCCCTCGCGTCGGGCTTCGGGAACGCAGACCGCCCCCGCCCGAAGGTCCGATGGTGCTTCTGTTCTGAACAATGCCAGACGGACGCGGTCTGCCACCGTGCAGAAGGGCGCTTGTGACCAAGGGCGGCGAAATCCACGAGTCCGCGCTCTGTCGGTGTTCCACGGGTCGCTGGCGCCGCACCTCCCGGGCGTTCGTCAGTCCCGGCGCGCGTCAGGAGGCTCTCGTACGGCAACGACGCCGGGCAGCGCCCTGGTCGCCGCTCCCGTGACGGCGACGACGACCGCAAGTGCGCCGAGGCCGATCGGAAGTGTCGCCGCGACGGCGACGCCGCCCACGAGCAGCGGTCCCCGGCGTCGCCGAGCTCCCGTCCGAGTTCGGCGGTGCCCATGGTGCGGCCCATGCGCTCCGGCGGCGTCGTGTCGGCCAGGTGCGCGAACGCGAAGGGCGTCGCGAGACCGATTCCGACCCCGAGCAGAGCCGCCGCCCCGTAGAGCATGGGCAGCGACGGCCAGAACGCCGCGAGGAGGATGCCGGCCGCGATGATCTCCACGCCGAGCGTCATCCCCGCCCTGTCGCTCAGGCGGCCGCTGTCGCGGAGTCTTCCGGCGAACGGTTGGGTGAGCGCCGAGGTGAGCGCCAGCGCGGAGGCGATCGCGATGCTCGCGAACAGCGGAGCGTCCTGGCTGCTCGCGAGTGCGGGGAGGAAGCCGATGGCAGCGCCCAGCGCGCCGGTGGATGCCGCAAGGACGAGCGTGGGAACGAGGAATCCCCGTTCGGTCGTCTGCCGTGCGAGGTCGGCGATCGTGTAGCGGGGGCGGGGCAGCGGCTCGACCCGGGGAGGGCGATGGCCACCCAGACGGCGGTGGCGATGGCGACCGCGCTCAGGCAGGCGAAGAGGAGCGCGAAGCCGCCGAGGAAGATCAGCCCGGCGCCGATGAGCGGGCCCAGGGTGTAGCCGAGACCCTTCCAGGAACCGTACCGGCCGAAGTACCTGCCCTTCGAGCCGGCGCCGGCCAGACGTGCGACCGTCGCCGAGGACGCGGGGGAGAAGGCGGATGCCGCCGCACCCTGGCCGAGTCGAGCGATCGCCAGGGCGACCGTGCTCGACGACCACAGCCCGACGAGCGACACGAGTCCGAACGCGAGGAGCCCGACGACGATCACGGGCTTGGCGCCGATCCTGTCGGCGATGGAGCCGAACACGGGCTTGAGGAACACTTCGGCGAGGTCGTAGATCGCCAGCAGGGCGCCGAGCCGGAGCAGGTCGAGGCCGATGTCGTCGCTGCTCGCGCCGATGCCCGCCGCGATGCTGTGGGCGCCGAAAGCGGTGACGAACCCCGCGGCGTAGAGCGGGGCGATCGCGCCCGTTCGCGGCTCGGACGCCGGCCTGCTCATGCGTGCACGGCCTGATACACGAGTTCGGCGAACCGGCCGAGGTCCGCTCCGCACGCGGCCAGCTCGCGGTCGGCCTCCTTCGACGCCGGGGACTCGAACACGTCTCGGCTGCGCAGGGTGCGATGCCAGCGCTGCAGACGGTCGAGACTCTGCTCCTCCTCCTCGAGCTCCGCGAGCGTGAACTTCTTCTTCTCGATCTCGCGGGCGATCTCCGCGCGGTACTTCGCGCAGTCGGCGACGAACTCCGACCAGTCGTCGGCGCGCGCGGCGTCGAACAGCTCGCGAAGCGCCGCGGTGTCACCCCGTCGGTCTGGGTGCGCAGCACCAGGATGTCGCCGTCTCCACGCTGCGCGAGCGCCCTGGCACGTTCCACCCCGGCGGCGCACGCGGGGACATCCGGTGCGACCCAGGTGCCCTGACCTGCGGGGACGGCGCCGAACTGGCGCAGCTCCCGCCAGACGGCCACGCGATGCCGCGACGGCGTCGCAGGCACCTGGACCAGGAGGACGAGCCACCCCTCAGAATCTGTCACACCAAGAACTGTAACAGGTGTTACAGCGGCGTCGGGGAGCGCACGAGCGGCCGATGTCCGCGAGGGTCGGTACGGTCGACGAGAGATGCTCGGACGACACCGGGAGGGGTGAGCCATGTCGGCAGGCACGCGAACAGACCGCCGCGTGCGCGATGGATACACCGCTCGCGCGGACGAGTACACCGCGCTCTTCGGCGACGTCGGTCAGCTCGACGCGAGAGACCGGGAGCGCATCGCGGGATGGGCGGACGGGATCGACGGACCCATCCTCGATGCGGGATGCGGTCCCGGACAGTGGACCGCATACCTCGCCGATCGCGGGCGGGAGGCGGAGGGCATCGACCTGGTGCCCGCGTTCGTCGCGACCGCGTCGGCACGATTCCCGCATGTCTCCTACCGCGTGGCGTCGCTGCTCGACCCCGGTGTCCGACCCGGCTCCGTCGGGGTGTCCTCGCCTGGTACTCGCTGATCCACGCGAGTCCGGACGAGTTGCCGAGCCTCCTCACCGCCGCGCGGTGCGCGATCCGTGAGGGCGGAGGGCTGCTGGTCGGCTTCTTCGACGGAGCGGACGGCGAGGCGTTTCCCCACGCAGTGACGACGGCGCACCACTGGTCGCGGGCGGGAATGTCGGCACTGCTCGAACGGGCAGGATTCGCCGTCGTCGACAGTGACGCCAGGGTGGACGAGGGCCTTCGACCGCACGCGTCGATCAGTGCGGTCGCGGTCTGAGCAGCCGCGATCGTCGGCGCTTCCGAGGAATTCGAACCCGCACGGACAACGGTTCTGCGGCTATGCTCGTGTTTGCTATAGCAAATCACCTTCAAGGGGACACATGACCACGGTCGCTCGCATCGACACCGCCACGGCACAGCTCCCACTGCCGGCGCCCCTCCAGCTCGGCGCCATGACCGTCACGCGACGGGAGTACAGCGCGGTCCAGGTGACAGACGACGATGGCGTCACGGGTGTCTCGTACTGCCTCTCGCGCGAGGCGCCGATGGCCGAGATCGTCGAGCGTCTCGTCGCGGCGCACGCACGGGGAGCCGACGCCGACGACCCCACGTCGACCTGGAACCGGATGCTGCGGGGCAGTGCGATCGTCGGCCGCGTCGGGCTGGTCCGCCGAGCGATCGGACTCGTCGACATCGCGCTGTGGGACGTCGCTGCTCGTCGTGCCGGCATGCCGCTGTGGCGGCTCCTCGGCACCGGAGACGCCCCCGCGACTCGATCCTCGTCGCGGCGTACCCCTCTCCCGACCGCACTCCCCGCCAGGTCGCCGACGAGGTGCTCGCCCAGGCGGACGGATGGGCGAACGTGAAGATCTCGCGCGTCGCCGACCCCGGATACATGCGCGACCTGCTCGCGCTCCTGAACAGCGAGCTGCCCGCGCAGACGGGACTCATCGTCGATGTCGGCTTCGGCTGGCCCGACGCCGACACCGCGCTCGCGGAGATCGCGCAGTGGGGCGACCCGCGTCTCACCTGGCTCGAGGATCCGCTGCTCCCCGAGGACGCCGCCGGCTGCGCCCGCATCCGCCGCGAGTCCGGTCTCGCCGTCTCGGTCGGAGACGAGGTGACCGATCCCGCCGTGCTCCACGCCCTCGTCGAGGAAGGCGGTGTCGATGCCCTCCGCCTCGACGTCGTGGCCATCGGCGGCATCACCCCCGCGCTCGAGATGATCGCCTGGGCGTCGGCACGCCAGGTGCCCGTCTCGGGCCACGTGTATCCCGAGGTCACCGCGCACCTGGGCATCGGCGTCGAGACGTTCGCACGCGGACGCAACCCCTACGACCCCGCGCCGTCCTTCATCGTCGGCGGCCCCTCGTTCGAGGGTCAGGTGCGCCCGACCGATGCCCCGGGACTCGGCTTCACGCTCGACCCGTCCGTCTTCGCCTTCGAAAGGGGCCTCTCATGATCGAATCCGCACGCAGCGTCGTGGTGACGGGCAGCGGCAAGGGCATCGGTCGGGCGATCGCCGAGCGCCTGACGGCCGACGGATGGATCGTCGTTGGGCTCGAACGTTCGCCAGGGTCCGGGACGCTCGAGGAGGGCATCGTCGCCGAAGTCGTGCTCGGTGACGCGTCGGAGCGCAGCGCCCACCAGAGGGCGGCGGAGGCGGCCCTCGCCAGGGCACCGCTGGCAGGGTGGGTCAACAACGCCGGCATCACGAAGCACACGCCGCTGCATGAACTGGATGAAGACGTCGTACGCGAGATCATCGGCATCAACGGCTTCGGCTACATCTGGGGTGCTCGACGGCCGTCTCGGCGTTCATCGACCAGGGTCTCCCCGGGGCGATCGTCAACGTCGGCTCGATCCACGGCCGCGCCAGCCACCCGCACCACGGCGCGTACGAGTTCACCAAGGGCGGCATCGACGCCCTGACCCGCAGCGTGGCGGTGAGCTACGGCCGGCTCGGCATCCGCGCCAACACAGTGGCACCGGGAGGGGTGCGCACCCCGCACCTCGAGGCGAAGATCGCCGCATCGCCCGATCCCGAAGCCGAGGAACGCGGCCTCGCCGAGGGCCCGCCCATGGGGCGCATCGCCCGTGCCGAAGAGGTGGCCGCGGTGACCGCCTTCCTGCTCTCGGACCAGGCCCCGTACCTCAGCGGCGAGTCCATCGCCGTGGACGGTGCCTGGACAGCCTCCTTCGGCGACGTGGAGGTCGACCCGGCCTTGGCGGCGCGGTTCCGCGGCGAGTGACACGGCGGACCGACCGAGGAGCGGGCTGCACAGCCGCCACGCCCCTCGCTCGGCACCCGTCACGCGCGCGGCGGGTTCAGCGGCAGCCACTCCTCGAGGGTCGTCTCGAAGATGCGCGCGCCCTCGATCGGGATGAGGGTGCGCTCCGCGATCTGCGCGCCGTAGTACGGTGCACTGTCGTCGCGGACGACCGTGCGGGGGTCGTGGCGGAACGAGAGAGCGCGGCGGGCGAACTCATCCATGCCGAACGCCTCGGGTCCCGCGATCTCGAAGTCCCCTGAGGGGGTGCCGGCGGCCGTGCGCGCCACGGCCGTCGCCACATCCTCTGCGGCGATCGGCTGGATGAGGGCGCCGGGCAGGCTGACGGTGTCACCCTCGGTCGAGATGTCGGCGATGCTCCCCACGAACTCGAAGAACTGCGTCGCGTGCACGAGGGAGTACGGGATGCCGGAGTCGCGGATGAGCTGTTCCTGGGCGACTTTCGCCGCGAAGTAGGGGATGCTCTGCGGCCGGTTCGTGCCGACGATCGTGAGGGCGACATGGTGGGTCACCCCGGCCACGGCTTCGGCCGCCAGCAGGTTGCGGGTCGACGTGGTGAAGAACTCGAGCACGTCGTCCGCCGCGAACGAGGGGGAGTTGGAGACGTCCACGACGGTGTCCGCGCCGACCAGGGCATCGGCGAGCCCTTCGCCGGTCAGAGAGTTCACTCCCGTGTTGGGCGACGCGGCGACGGCGTCGTGGCCGTGCTCCCTGAGCTTCGCGACGACCTTCGAGCCGATGAGGCCGGTACCTCCGATGACGACGATCTTTGCCATGTCCACGCCTTTCGTTTGAGCGGCACCCTGTGGTGCCTGCAGGTATGACCGGGGTCGAGCCCCGGGTGTGACAGGTCAGGCGTTCACCGTGACTCGCACGCGCCAGTCGTGATAGCGCGTCGGGGCGATCGTGGCGGTCGCCTCCGGCAGCAGATCGCGGCGGCCGAGCCTGGCGCCGAAGTATGTCCCCAGGGGTCGGGCACCACTTCTCGTTCGTCCTGGCGTGAGCGGAGGTCCATCGCGGCCACCGCGGCGAGGCTGAACACCTCCGGGCCGCCGAATTCGATCATCCCGTGGAGCGGGTCGGCGAGGGCTGTGCGCACGACGGCGTCCGCCACGTCGTCGGCCGCCATCGGCTGCACGAGCACGTCCGCGATGTGGGCGACCCGACCTCGCATCGCGTGATCGGTGATGCTGCGGACGAACTCGAAGAACTGGGTCGCGTGCACGAGGGAGTACGGGCGGCCGGACGCCGAGATCAGCCGCTCCTGCTCGTGCTTGGCGATGAAGTATCCGCCCTCCGCACGGGCGAGCCGGTCGGTGCCGACCACGGAGAGGGCGACGTGATGCCCGACTCCGGCGGCTTCGCCGTAGCTGAGCAGGTTCAGCGTCGAGGTGGTGAAGAAGTCGCGCGCGCCCTCCTCGTCGGTGTACGAGGAGTTGGAGACGTCGACGAGGACGTCTGTTCCGGTCAGAGCCTGCTCGAGGCCTTCGCCGGTGTACGAGTTGACGCCCGTCGCACGCGCCGCGGCGACGACCTCATGTCCCGCGTCGCCCAGCCGCCGCACCACGCGTGCCCCGATGAGGCCCGTGCCTCCGATGACCGTGATTCTCATGTCTTCCTCCGATGTCCGATTCCCCGCGGAATCCCACGGATACCCAAGAGACCGGGTGGGCGACCCGCTTGTGACGGGAGCGCGTGTCACAGAACCGGCGGCTGGGCGGTCAGTGCTGTCGACGGCGCTCTGCACGCAGGCAGGGGCCAGAATGGGCGGACGGGATGCGACGAATCCGAAGGGGATACCCGGTGGTGAGCGCCGGCTCCGCGCCGATGCCCGCGGAGGAGAGGGAGGTCCGGCCCGTGGACTCGACGGAAGACCACCGCAGCCCGCAGCGCGGCGACCTCGACGACGCGGTGGAGGTGTTCGCGCAGCAGCGACGACGCCTGTTCGGCATCGCCTACCGCATGCTCGGCACGGTCGCCGATGCGGAAGACATCGTGCAGGACACCTGGATCCGGTGGCAGAACACCGACCGTGGGCGGGTGGCCGAGCCGGCGGCGTTCCTGGCGACGATCGCGACGCGACTCTCGATCAACGTGCTGCAGTCCGCGCACTCGCGCCGCGAGACCTACATCGGACCGTGGCTTCCCGAGCCGGTGAACACGGATGACGACCCTGCGCTCGGCGCCGAGCGCGCGGAGGCCCTGCAGTTCGCGATCCTGCTGACCCTCGAGAAGCTGACGCCCACCGAGCGTGCCGCCTACATCCTGCGCGAGGCCTTCGACTATCCCTATCCCCGGATCGCGGAGGTCATCTCGACGAGTGTGGTGAGCGCCAGACAGCTCGTGAGCCGCGCGCGCGGACACCTGGCGTCCGCGCGGCAGTCGACGGTCGCCGCATCGGACCAGCGGCGCCTGTTGGAGGCTTTCCTCACCGCGGCGCAGAAGGGAGACGCGCAGGCGCTGGAGAAGCTCTTCGCCGAAGACGTCGTCAGCTACACGGACGGCAACGGCGTGAAGCTCGCGGCACGCATCCCGGTGATCGGGCGGGGAAGGGTGGCGAAGTTCGTCGCAGCGTTCGCGCACCACTTCTGGATCGGCAAGTCGATCGGTTGGGTGCACGTCAACGGGCAGCCGGCGGCGACACTCATCGAGAACGGCGTCGTCACCACGATCGTCACCGTGACGACGTCGGCCGACGGCATCCTGCAGCTCCTCTGGGTGATGAGCCCTCAGAAGCTCGGCCACGTCACCGCGGTCGACGTATGACCGCGGAGCGCCGTCGGGGGCGGACGCCGGATCGTCGTGACGTCGCAGACCCGGTCACGATGGAACAGCTCGCCCAGCGGATGGCGGCGGCGGACACGGAAGGGATCCGTGCGCTGCTCCGTCCTGACGCGGTCGTCATCGTCGACAGCGGTCGGGTCGTCGATGCGGTGACGCGTCCCGTCGAAGGGGATCGCGCCGCGGCGTCCGCTCTGGCGGAGGTGGCCTCGGCGGAGGTGGCGTCGGCAGACTGCTCGGCCAGGGCGGTGTCGATCAACGGCGCTCCGGGATTCGTCCTCTCCCGCAGTGGCGTGGTGTTCGCCGCAGTGACCGCCGAGACGCGCGGCGCACGGCTGACGCGGGCGTGGGTGGTCAGCAATCCCGAGAAACTCCGGCACTGGAACCGCGGCTGACCGTCACCGTCGTCGGCGACCGGCCGGGCCTCCCGCCGCGGCCAGCGCGGTCAGGGCCGGACGCGGACGGTGCGGCCTTCGAAAGAGACGAGGTCGCCGTCGCGGAGCTGGCGTCCGCGACGGCGATCGACCTCGCCGTTGACCGTCACATAGCCGTCGATGATGACCTCTTTGGCGTCTCCGCCCGAGTCGAGGAGACCGGCGAACTTGAGGAACTGCCCGAGCCGGATCACCTCCCCGCCGATGGAGATGTCGTCGATCCGATCGGGGGAGGTCATCTCTGAATGCTAACGCGACTCAGTCGTCGATGTCGGTTCCGACGACCGCGAACTCGGCGTCGAAATCGATGTCGATGGAGCGGTTGTCCGAGGTGAGGACCGAGGCGTCGTAGGGGCTCACGTCATCGGCGTCGACATCGAGGTCGGTGATCATCCCGTCCGCTTCGGCGAGAGCAGCCGCGACGAGAGCACGGATCGTCTCGTCGTCGAGGGTGAGCACGGGCCCGGTGTCGTCGCCGTCGCCCTTGTCGGTGGAGATGACGGATGCGGAGAGGTCCTCCTCGACCCTGACCTCGGCCTCGTCGCCCGAGGCGTTCGTGAGCTCCACCTCCCACGTGCCGTCGCGCTTCGCATCGATCGAGGTCACCTCCCCGTCGGCGGCGCCACGTGCGGCATCGGCAATCTCGATCAGGTCGTCGGCGGACGCGGTGCCGATCCCGGTGACGGGTCCGCGGCCGTCCGAGGAGCCGGGGTCGCCGGGGCGGTCGTCATCCCGACGGTCGCCGCCGGGGCGGTCGTCGTGTCGGTCGTCATCGTGGCGGGGTCCGTCGGACATCGACGGACGGTCGTCGTCGCCGCCGAACTCGTCTCCGATCGCCGCGCCGACGGCGACGCCGCCCCCGCGAGGATCACGGCTGCGGCGATGCCACCGCCGATGAGCAGGGCACGCGTGCGCCCGGGCTTCGCTGTGGCCGGGCCGTCTGCGGGGGCCGCGGCGTCCGTGGCGTCGGGCGCGGCCGTGGGGGATGCCGGGTGCTGCCCTGACCCTGTCGCGGGCGACGCGGCCTCCGGAGCCGAGGTCACGGGGACGGTCTGCGCATCCGGGGTGCTCTCGGGAGCGGGCTCGGGCGTCTGGTCGGGAGTGGGTGTCTTGTCGTCCATGTCACGATGGTCTCCCGCGGGCGCTGAAGCCTCCCTGAAACGTCCTGAAGACCTCTTCAGGATCCGAGGATCCGCCCCTTCAGGCGGTGAGGGGCAGGGTGAGGACGAACCGGGCGCCGCCCCATCGGGAGTCGTCGACAGTGAGGTGCCCGCCGGCGGAGGTCGCGATGCCCTGTGCGATCGCGAGGCCGAGACCGCTGCCTCCGGCGTCGCGGCTGCGTGCCTCGTCGAGGCGCACGAAGCGTTCGAAGATGCGGTCGCGCTCCGCGGAGGGGACACCGGCGCCGTCGTCCTCGACCGTGAGGAACACGTGGTCACCCGCGGGGGTCACGCCGATCGCGACGCGACCCCGGCTGTGCCGCACGGCGTTGTCGGCCAGGTTGCGCACCAGCTGGCCGAGCAGGCGCGGGTCGCCGTGCACCCTCGCGGCATGGATCCCCGAGCCGTCCACGTCGAGTCCGGCAGCCCGCATCCGGCGCACCTCGCCCAGCGCGATGTCGTCGAGGTCCACCGCCTCGGCGTTCGTGCCGGCGCCCTCGTCGAGGCGGGCGAGCAGCAGCAGCGACTCGACGATCCCCTGCAGGCGGAGGCCTTCTTCCGAGACGACCTCCGCGAGCTCGGCGATGCTCGTGACCTCGGGGTGCGCGTGGGCGAGCTCTGCATGCTGACGGATGGTCGCGAGCGGAGACCGCAGCTCGTGCGAGGCATCCGACACGAAACGGCGCTGCGCGGTGGCCGCCGCATCGAGTCGGTCGAGCATGCCGTTCATGGTGGTGGCGAGCGCGGCGATCTCGTCCGCCGTGTCGGGCACCGGGACGCGCTGATGCAGGCGGTCCGCCGTGATGCCGTCGACCTCCTCGCGGATGCGCTCGACCGGGCGGAGGGCACGGCCGACCACCAGCCAGGTGGTCACGGCCACGAGCAGCAGCAGGACGGGCACGGCGACGGCCAGCAGGGTGGCGACCGTGGCGAGGGTCTCCGCATCGTCGTCCATCGACACGGCGAGCACGAGGGTCCGGTCTCCCTCGATGTCTTCCGAGACGACGAGCACGCGGTCGCCGTCGACGGTCATCGTCTGCGGATCGTCGTCGAGGGGGAGGGGCGTCGAGCCGAGGGCGTCCCGCGCGTCCTCGCTCGCCGCGCGCACGGCGCCGTCGGGCCCGATGATCTGGATGATCTCGTCGTCGAGCGCGTCGATGCCCTTTCCGCCGGGGCCTCCCGCACGCTCCGCGAGCTCTTCGAGCCGCTGTTCGGCGGCGCGTTCGGTGCTGCTGTGCATGCTCGCGCTGAGCACGCCGTAGAACGAGAGGGCGCCGACGAGCAGTGCCACCGCGACGACGGCCGTCGCCCCGAGGGTGGTCCGGGCACGTACCGAGCGCCAGCCCCGGCTAGCCACCGTCGGCCGCCAGTCGGTAGCCCGCCCCGCGGATGGTCTCGATCGCCTCGCGCCCGAACGGCTTGTCGAGCTTGCGGCGGAGATGGCCGACGTAGACCTCGACGATGTTCGGGTCGCCGTCGAAGTCGTCGTCCCAGACGCCCTCGATCAGGGCCCGCTTCGACAGCACCTGACCGCGGTGGCGCATGAGGTGCTCGAGCACCGAGAACTCCCGCGCCGTCAACGACACCGGAGTGTCGCCGCGCCACACGCGGTGCGCGGCCGGATCGAGTCGCAGATCGCCGGCCTCGAGGATCGCCGGGCGTGCGACCGCCCCGCGTCGGACGAGTGCTCGCAGCCGTGCGACGAGGATGGCGAACGAGAACGGCTTGGTGACGTAGTCGTCTGCCCCGGTCTCGAGCGCCTCGACCTGGTCCCACTCGCCGTCCTTCGCGGTGAGCATCAGCACGGGCGTCCAGTTCTCCTCCGCGCGCAGCGCCTCGCACACCTTCCACCCGCTCATGCCCGGCATCATCAGGTCGAGCACGATGGCGTCGTACCGTGTCTCCCGCGCTCGCCACAGCCCGTCGACGCCGTTGTGGGCGACATCGACGGCGAAGCCCTCGGCCTCGAGCCCACGGCGCACCCCCTCGGCGAGGCGCACCTCGTCGTCCACCACCAGGATCCGCATACCTCCAGTGTGGCCGGTGAACGCTGAACCGAGGCTGAAGCGCTGGTCACGGGTCAGGTGCCGAGATGCGCCTGGATCTCGCGGATCACCGCCCCGAGCGTGCCCGACGCCAGAAGCCCGGGACCGAGGGGGCCCGCGGCATCCTCCCCACGAGCGGCAGGCGCCTCAGCGCGGCTGCGGCGTCCGGCGGGAGCGCTTCGAGCTGCCACGCCCCCTCGTTCCTGCGGGCGCTCGCGTCCTGGGGGTGCGCGAGTTCGACCGCCACAGCGGCGTAGGCGGCCGCACCGAGGGCGTGAGCTCCCATGTGCGCGACGCCGGCGGCCTGGGCTGCGGAGCGCGCGGCGGCGGCACCTGCGCGGGAGGTCGCGCTGCGCGCCGCGCGGCCAGCGACGAAACGTCGGCGGATCTCGCCGGCGGCGGAGAGCTCACCTCGTGCGAACGCCCGAGCCCTGGCGATGGCGTCGCGGGCACGACCGTCGTCCGGCGCCTCGCTCTCGAACAGGGGCAGGACCCGTTCGGCGCAGTCGGCGGCCCACGCGGCGACGGTCCGCCGGTCGATCTCGCTCATGCCCTGCGCCGTGGTCATGCGCGGTCCTCGCGGCGCTGGGTGCGCGCCCGTGCGGCAGCGTGGGCGTCACGGAGCAGGGAGAGCACGACAGCGCCCGTCCGTTCCGCCGGGTCGATCACGCACACCCATCCCGACGTGCCGTACAGCGGATGCCGGCGGAACGCGTCGACCGCGGTCGGCTCCGGTTCGGTCGGGCAGAGGGCGTCGGCCTGCGCGCGTCCGACGTGGATGTTGACCCGGAACCGTCCGGGGGTGTCGAGCGCGGACGACGTGTCGTCGGGGTAGTCCTTCGTGATGATGGTCCCGTACGGCTGGGTGCGCTCGGGCATCTGTCCGTCGGGGGCGTGGTAGAAGTAGGCGTCGCCCCAGGACAGCGCGGGGAACGCGTCGCCTTCCTGTGGGCTGACGACGAGGGCGCCGTCGAAGCCACGGACCGTTTCGATGATCTCCTGCATTTCCATGCCTCAAGAGTGAGGGTGAAGTGCTTATGTGGACTTGCACGCGGCGAGAGTGGGGATGACGATGCGAAACCCTCAAGTGGAGTTCACCACGGCGACTCTCGGTGCCGTCGCGGGCTACTCGACGCAGCAGGTGCGTGACCTGGAACGGCTCGGCGTCCTCCCGCCCGCCGAGCGTGCTTCGAACGGCTATCGCCGCTATGAGCATCGACACGAGTCGGCGTTGCGGGCGTACCGCGCGATGGCGACGGCGATCGGCCCCGTGCCGGCGCGGCGCCTGATGCCGGAGCTGGTCGTGGCGCCGGTCGACAGGGCGGCGGAGCGGATCGACGTGCTGCACGCCGAGATCGCGGCCGAGCGCTCTCGCGTCACGGAGGCTCTGCGCGGACTCGATGTCGCCGTGGACGAAGCCGACGACGCGTTCGATGAGGGCGATGCGATGACGATCGGCGAGCTCGCTCAGGCGCTCGGCGTGCGGCCGTCGGCCCTGCGGCATTGGGAGCGTGAGGGGTGGTGCATCCGCTTCGCAGCGCGTCGTCCGTGCGGTCGTATGGCTCTGCGGCGATCACCGAGGCGCGGATCGTCGCGGCGCTTCGGGCCGGGGGCTACACGATCCCTGCGATCTCCCGCATCCTCGTCGAGGTGCGCGCGCACGCCCAGACCGGCGAGGTGCAACGCATCCTCGCGGAGCGGCTCGCGGCCCTGACTCGGCGCAGCGTCGCACTCCTCGCGGCGGCCGGACACCTGCACGCACTGCTCGTCACCGCCGACCCCGACGGTCAGCTCCTGCGTGCGAGGTGACGGTCGCGGTGCTCTCGCTGCGTTCACCTCGGCATATCGATATGCGCACTCTCCCCGCCCTTGTCCCCACGCTTCGGCCGCTGCTACATATGTAACGGATCGATAACGAGCCCGTGGCGGATCGCGACGCGAATGATGAGGCAAGCCGGAGGATGATGTGAATTCCGTCGCAGGAGTCGCGGGTTCCGCGACCGTGTTCGAGATCTCCAGCGAGGTGCTCTTCGTCATCCTGCTCGGCGTCGTCGCGTTCGTCCTCTGGCGGATCGACAGGACCGACCCTCCCCGGAAAGATGGGGAGAAGGTCGGCTCGGGTCACGGCCGAGGGAAGTCGTAGCGCGCCTCGAGTTCGGCGGCGAGAGGATTCGCGTCGAGCGGATCGGTGACGATCGCGGATACCGCGTCGAGCGGCAGGACCGGGTACCGCGGGGCGACACCGATCTTCTCCTCGCTGGCGAGCACCACCGTCTCGGTGCAGCGCGACGCGATCGCCCGCTTCGCCACGGCGTCGTCGATCTCGCCGGTGGTCAGGCCGTGCTCCGGGTCGACGCCGGTCACGCCGAGGAAGAACACATCCGCCGCGAGGTGCTGGAGCGCCTCCATGGCGAGCGCACCCCCGCGACCATCGAATGGCGGGAGAGCTCTCCACCGATCATGATCACCCTGGCGTCGGAGTGCTCCGCGACCGCGAGCGCCACGGCAGGACTGGCCGTGATGACGGTGAGGCCCTGGCCGGACGGCAGGGATCGCGCCATCGCGAGAGTCGTCGTCCCGGCGTCGAGCACGATGGTGGCACCGGGGCGGATGTGCTCGACCGCTCGGCGGGCGACGCGCTCCTTGCTCTCGGTGGCGACATCCCGACGTTCGCTCACGGGTCGTTCGACGGCGGGGGCCGGCAGAGCGCCTCCGTAGACCCGCAGGAGCTTCCCCTCCTCCGCGAGGTCGCGGAGGTCGCGGCGGATCGCATCCTCCGAGACGCCCAGCTCGTCGGCGACGGTCTTCGCCACCACGCGGCCGTCTCGGGCGAGCAGGGCGAGCAGGTGATCTTTGCGCTGAGCGGCAAGCATATGTTTCCTCACGAAGTTGCACGTTTATGCATGATTCAGATTACAGTGTCCCTCATGACAAAACCACTCCTGATCCTGATCGCCGGCCCCTACCGCTCCGGAACCGACGGCGATCCCGACCTCATCGCGCAGAACCTGGCCCGCCTCGAAGAGGCATCCGGTCCGATCTTCCGCCGGGGCCACGTGCCGATGATCGGCGAATGGGTCGCGCTGCCGGTGCTGCGGACCCTCGATGCCACCGAAGCCGGAGACGGCGACGTGATGTACGAGACGGCGCGCCGACTGCTGCAGCACTGCGACGCCGTCCTGCGCCTCCCCGGAGAATCCTCGGGTGCGGACAAGGACGTCGAGATCGCGCAGGAACTCGGGCTGCCGGTCTACTGGTCCCCGGAGGAGATCCCCACCGCTGCGACTCCGTAGGCTGGAGGCATGACCAAGAACATCTGGACCATCCTCGGCGTCATCCTCGCCGTCGTGATCGCGTGGTGGATCGTGAGCGCGCTGTTCTCGGTGCTCGCCTTCATCTTCAAGCTCGCGATCGTCGCGGTGGTGGCCGTGGTGGTCTTCCTCATCCTCCGCGGGATCTTCAGCCGCAGCGACGACTGAAAGCGGCCGCTCACCGCGGGTACGTGACGCCGCTCATCTGCTCCGAGAGATCCCAGCTGCGCGCGGCATCGACCGCACTTCGGAGCGGGCGGTACAGACTCTGCTCGGCCGGAGCCCCGCCCATGCGGCCCGGACCGCGCGGTCCGTACATGCGGCCGGGAAGCGCCGAGGAGAGGCCGCCGCATACAGGGCGGGCAGCGCGGCGCTCTCGGCCGTGCCGACGATCAGCCCGCGCTGCGAGGCCCACCGGATCACCCTCACCTCGACCGTGTCGTCCGCGCGTCCGAGCTCCGGGCGGGCGGCGAGCAGGCTCGTGGGGGCGACCCCGGGGTGGGACAGGTTCGACGTGAGGCCCCACTCGAGCTCCCGGCTGCGTCGATCGAGTTCGAGCCCGAACAGGCCGAACGCGATCTTCGACTGCCGGTAGGCCCGCATCCCGTCATAGGACTGCTCCCCGTTCGGGTCCTGCCAGTCGATCGATCCGCGGGCGGCGGCCACGCTCACCTGGGACGTCACGCGCGCCTGCCCTGCGCGGAGCAGGGGCAGGAGGTGTGCGACCAGGGCGAAGTGCCCGAGATGGTTCGTGCCGTACTGCACCTCGAAACCGTCGACCGTCGTCTGCCGGGCCGGAGGGTTCATCACACCCGCGTTGTTGATGAGCAGATGCACCGGGCTGCCGTCCCGCCGCATCGCCTCGCCGAACGCCGCCACGGAGTCGAGTGACGAGAGGTCGAGTGACGACGTCTGCACCTGCGCATCCGGCGCGGCCGCCCTGATGGTCGCGGCGGCGGCATCCCCCTTTCGCGGATTGCGCACCGGCAGCACGATCTCGGCACCGGCGCGGGCGAGACGGGTGGCGATGTGCAGGCCGATGCCGTCGCTCCCGCCCGTCACCACCGCCCGGCGGCCGGCGAGTGAGGGGATGCGGATGTCGGGGATGCGCGGATTCATGAGGTGCTCCTTCGGGTCTCTCCCAGCGTGCGTGCTGTGCGTCGCCGCAACCAGGACTCCTCATGCAGTGGATACACGCAGCGGCCGGATGCGAGGATCGGGACGTCGGGAGGAGGGCCGGACGTGGCCATCGACAGGACGGCGCTCGCAGGGTTCCTGCGGTTGCGACGAGACGATCTGCAACCGGAGGACGTGGGGTTGGCGCGGGGCACGCGACGCCGCACGGAAGGACTCCGTCGCGAAGAGGTGGCCGCGCTCAGCCACATGTCGGCCGACTACTACGCGCGACTCGAACGAGCAGACGGGCCGCTGCCCTCGGAGCAGATGCTCGCCGCGATCGCCCAGGGACTGCATCTCACGATCGACGAGCGCGACCATCTGTTCCGCCTCGCCGGACACCAGCCGCCCGCACGGGGAGGGGGCAGCGACCACATCGGACCGGGAATGCTGCGGATCCTCGACCGGCTGCAGGACACTCCGGCCGAGATCGTGAGCGAGCTCGGAGAGACCCTGCGCCAGACGCCCCTGGGTGTGGCGCTCACGGGTGACACGGCCCACCTCACCGGCATGGAGCGGAGCCTCGGCTATCGCTGGTTCCGCGACCCGTCGACCAGGGACCTGTACGACCCGGGCGAGCACGAGTTCCTGTCACGGCTGTGGGTGTCGGGTCTGCGCGAGGTCATCGCGCGGCGGGGTCCGTCGTCGCGGGCTGCCCGGATGGCCGATTCGCTGCAGGAGCACAGCGCCGAGTTCCGCGAGATCTGGGACCGTCACGAGGTCGGGTTGCGCCCCCGTGACGCGAAGCGCTTCGTGCATCCGAGCGTCGGGCCGCTCGAGCTGGCGTGTCAGAGTCTCATCGACCCCGAGCAGTCGCACTTCTTGCTCGTGTACACCGCGGCGCCGGGGTCACCCAGTCACGAGAAGCTCGCGCTGCTCTCCGCACTGGCCCCTCGCGCCCTCGTGTGACCTCGCGGGGCCTTCCGATCGCGCAGACTGCGGGGAACGACGCCCGAGGCGACCGGGTGCGCGATCGAGAGCGGCCGCTCACGCCCGAGCGAAGGCCCCGACGCGGTACTTCGCGGCGCGGTGCGAGTCCTGCACGCGGTCGCCGCGACCGTGGAGCTTGTTGCGGAGCGTGCCCGGTGCATACTCCTCCGGGTACGCTCCCCGTTCCCGCAGCACCGGGATCACGTGCTCGATGATGTCCTGCCACGTGCCGGGCGTGACCGCGTAGGCGAGGTTGAAACCGTCGATGTCGGTCTCGTCGACCCACGACTGCAGCTCGTCGGCGATCTCGACACCGGACCCGACGATGGTGGGGCCGAGGCCGCCGATCGCGTTGTGGCGGCCGAAGTCGCCGACGGTCCACTCGCGACCGAGATCGGCCTCCTCCTTCAGGTGCTGCAGCACCGACTGGATCGCGTTCGACTCGACGTTCCCCACCGGCTCGTCCTCGGCGTACTGCGACAGGTCCACGCCCATCCACCCCGACATGAAGGTGAGCGCCCCCTCCGGGCTCGCGTACGAGAGGTACTCGGCGTGCTTGGCGGTCGCCTCTTCGCTGGTGGCGGCGGTGATCACGGTGAGCAGGGTGTAGATGCGCGCGTCGTATCGGTCACGGCCCGCAGCCTCGAGGGCATCGCGGATGCGCTTCACGGTGCCGGCGAGCACCTCCTTCGACGGGGCCGCGACGAAGATGGCCTCGGCGTTCTCGGCCGCGAACTTCACGCCGCGCGGGCTCGCCCCGGCCTGGTAGATGACGGGGGTGCGCTGCGGTGAGGGCTCGGAGATGTGGATGCCGGGAACGCTGAAGTGCTTGCCCTCATGCCCGATGGGGTGCACCTTGGCGGGGTCGGTGAAGATGCCGCGTTCGCGGTCCTCGACCACGGCGTCGTCCTCCCACGAGCCCTCCCAGAGCTTGTAGAGCACCTCGACGTACTCGTCCGCGTGGTCGTAGCGGTCGTCGTGCGCGAGCTGGTCCTCCTGACCCATGTTTCGCGCGGCGCTGGGCAGGTATCCGGTCACGACGTTCCAGCCGATCCGGCCCTGTGTCAGGTGGTCGAGCGTGCTCAACCGGCGCGCGAACGGGTAGGGGTGCTCGAACGCGGTGCCCGCGGTGATGCCGAAGCCGAGGTTCTCGGTCACGGCGGCCATCGCGCTCACCAGCAGGATCGGGTCGTTCACGGGCACCTGGGCGCCGTTGCGGATCGCGGCCTCGTTCGTGCCGCCGTACACGTCGTAGGTGCCGAGCACGTCGGCGATGAAGATGCCGTCGAAGGTCGCGCTCTCCAGCAGCTTCGCCAGGTCGGTCCAGTACGAGATCGTGTTGTACTGACGGGAACGGTCGTCGGGGTGACGCCACAGGCCGGACGACTGGTGGGCGACGCAGTTCATGTCGAAGGCGTTGAAACGGATCTGACGGGTCATGGGGTCCATGAAACGACAGGTCGCATCGCGGGGTCGAGCCTCCCCGACACGCACGGACACATTCCGGGCCCCACATCCTGCGCGGGCGCCGTCAGCTCGTGGTTCCCTCGTCGGGTCGGCGGGGACTCGGATCGGGCGGCAGGATCTCGATCGGCTGCGCGGCCCTCCGCTGCGCGCGCCACCAGATGAAGAACCCGGTCGCGGTGAAGCCGCCGTAGAAGACGTACATGAGGCCCGTGGCGTAGTAGCCCGAGCTGAACAGGAGGGGCACCCCGACCACGTCGACGGCGATCCAGATGAGCCAGAACTCGGTCCACCCCTTGGCCATGCCGTACGTGGCGAGCAACGACCCGACGAAGGTCCAGGCGTCGGCCCACACCGGCTCCCATGATCCGAGCGCCCGGAAGAGCGGTGTCAGAGCGATCGTGCCGGCGATCATCACCACCACGAGGCCGATGCGGGCCCGGGTCGGCGCCCACCTCGGTACGACCCGTCCGCCCTCCGCGTTGCGCCAGCGCACCCATCCGTAGATCGCGACGGCGATGAACATGACCTGCCGGCCGGCTTGCCCGAGCAGATGCGGCAGGGAGGGATCGGGACTCAGCGCGGAGCCCAGGAAGACGGTGAGCAGCAGGACGTTGCCGACGATGCCGACCGGCCAGGCCCAGACCTTGCGCCGCATGCCCCCGAGAGCGCTCGCGAGACCGAAGGCGTTGCCGACGACCTCACGGACGAGGAGGGTCTGTCCGCCGGGAAGCACCCACTGCGAGGTGAAGGCCTCGACGAACCACTGCACCAGGTCCATCGGGTCAGGCTGCGGGGTCGGGCGAAGGGCGGTCGTCGAGCACGAGCTGCAGCATGCTCAGGTCGAGCCAGCGCCCGAACTTGGCACCGACCTGCGGCATCCGCCCGACCTCGACGAAGCCCAGGCGTTCGTGGAGGGCGATCGAGGCGGCGTTCCCGCTCTCGATGCCGGCGATCATGACGTGCATCCCTGCGGCGCGGGCGCGCTCGACGAGTGCGGCCATCAGCGCGGTGCCGATGCCGCGGCCCTGCTGGCCGTCGAGGACGTACACGGAGTGCTCGACCGTGTGCCGGTAGCCGCTGTGCGGACGCCACTGCGCGTATGACGCGTAGCCCAGCACGCCCGAATCGTCGGTCGCGACGATCACCGGGTAGCCGCGGGAGGTGCGGTCGGCGAGCCAGGCGATGCGGTCGGCGAGGTCGACCGCATCCTCGTTCCAGATCGCGGTGGTGTGCAGCACGGCGTGGTTGTGGATCGCGGTGATCGTGTCGAGGTCGGCGGTCTCGGCATCCCTGATTCGGACGTCTGTCATCGGCGGGTGGTCTCTCTTCTGCTGCACGGGGTGCGCATCGTGCTGCCGCGCTTCGGGTGCGCATCGCCGACGCTAGCAGGATGCCGGAACCTCGGGTTCCGCACCCTCCAGAATATCGAAGATATGTTCTAAACTGGGAGCATGGCGAACCCGCATCTGACCCCGCTTCTCGAGGCTGTGGAGCGCCTCGAGAGCGCATGGGCCGATGCCGGGAACGCGGCCGAGTTCTCCCGGGCGCAACTGCTCGAGGCCCACAGCGCGATGGGACTGGTGCAGCGTCGGCTCGACGGCATCCACGCCGAGCTGGCAGCGAGCATCGCGCGGGAATCCCGGCCCGAGCTGGGGGCGGCGAGCCTGGCGAAGGAACAGGGCTTCCGCAGCCCGGCCACCATGATCGCCGCGACGACGGGCGGATCCACGGGTGATGCGGCCCGACTGGTGAAGGTGGGTGAGGCGACGGCGCCGCGGGCGAACCTCATCGGCGAGGCGCTGCCGCCACGGTATCCCGAGGTGCAGCGCGCGATCGGCGAGGGGCGCTCAGCGCGGCAGCGGCGGCATTGATCGTCACCCTGCTCGACCGTGCGCGGCTGAAGGTCGACATCGAGCGGATCGGGAGGCCGAGCGCCTCCTGGTCGACAGGGCGGCGGGCCTGTCGCTCGACGACGTGCGCAAGCTTGTCGTGCACGCAGAGGCCTGGCTCGACCCCGACGGTGTGGCCCCGCGTGAAGACGAGGCGCGGTCCCGGCGGTCTCTGACGATGTTCGAGCGCGACGGATCGCTGCATCTGACGTTGCAGACCGATGTCGCCTCCGGCGCACCCGTGAAGGCCGCGATCCAGGCGTACGTCAGTGCGACGTTCCAGGCGCGATCGCACGTGCTCGATCCCGAGGCGCCGGATGCCGACCGGCGCACGGTCGCGATGCTGCAGGCCGATGCGCTCGCCGAGATCTGCGCGCACGTGAGCGGATGCGACAACGGCGGGCTTCCGGTGTCCGGCGCGACCGTCGTGGTGCGCGTCGGGCTCGACGACCTGACCGCCGGCACCGGCTTCGCGACGGTCGACGGTGTCGATGAGCCGGTCAGCATCTCCGCGTGTCGTCGGATGGCGGCCGGCGGGGGCATCATCCCGGCTGTCCTCGGCGGTGGCGGCGAGATCCTCGAGTGGGGCCGCGAGAAGCGCCTGTTCACCCGAGCCCAGCGGCTGGCGCTCGTGGAGCGCGACGGCGGGTGCGTGATGTGCGGACTGCCTCCGCAGATGACCAGGGCACATCATCTGCGTTGGTGGCAGCGCGACGCCGGACCGACCGACCTCGGCAACGGTGTGCTGCTCTGCGAGAGCTGTCACCACCGCATCCACGACAACGACTGGGAGATCAGGATCGAGGGATGCGGGTTCGCCGCGCGGGTGTGGCTGATCCCGCCGCCGAACGTCGACCCCGACCGCAGACCGAGGCTCGGGGGCAGGGCGCGCTACGACATCGCGGCGTGAGCGTGAGCTTGCGCGTGAGCGTCAGCGCGTGTGCGTGTGCGTGTGCGTGTGCGCGTGGGCTTGGGCGTGAGCGCGCGCCCGGTTCAGACGTGTACGTCGGTGGGCGATTCCTCGCCCTCGTGGAAGTTCGGCTCCTTGCCGAACAGCTTCGCGATACCCAGCACGATCCCGACGATGAGCAGCCCCAGGATGAGACCGGCGATCGCGGAGATGATCGTGTCGACGACCCAGACGACGACGGGGCCGAGGCCGTGGAGCGCGTGCTCCACCGCGTGCAGCACATCGACCGGGAAGTGCCAGCCGACCTCGCCCAGGTTCACGAGCACGAGGTGGCCGCCGACCCAGAGCATCGCGACCGTGCCGAGCACACTGATGAAGCGGAACACCGCGGGCATGGAGCGCACGATCCTGGTGCCGGTATGGCGCACCCGTCGCACCGGGTTCTTCGCCATCTTCAGCCCGATGTCGTCGATCTTCACCAGCAGCGCCACGGCGCCGTAGACCACGCCCGTCATCAGGAGCGCGATCACGGCGAGGATGGCGAGGGTCGCCCACACATCGAGCCCCTTCTCGAGGCTCGCCAGCGAGATGAGCATGATCTCGGTCGACAGGATCAGGTCGGTCCGCACCGCGCCCAGGACCAGCTTCTTCTCGTCGCGGGCGCCCTCATCGGCATGGCCGTGCTGCACACCGAACCACTCCAGCACCTTCTCGGCGCCCTCGAAGCACAGGTACGCTCCGCCGAGGATCAGCAGATAAGGGAGCACCCACGGCGCGAACGCGGTCAGCAGCAGCGCCGCCGGGATGATGATGAGGAACTTGTTCGCGAGCGAGCCGAGCGCGATCTTGCCGACCACCGGCAGCTCGCGCGCCGGGGTGATGCCCTGCACGTACTGCGGAGTGACCGCGGCGTCGTCGATCACGACGCCCGCCGCCTTGGCCGAGGCCTTCATCGCGGCGCTCAGGATGTCGTCGACGACGGCGAGCAGTCCTACGGACATGAGCGGTTCCCCCCGGGCGGTGTGCGGTGCGGAGGCAACTCTATCGACTCGGCAGAAACTCACAGCGCGCTCCCAGCCCTGAGGGACCAAAACAGCGCCGTCCGCGGTTCTCCTTCTGTGACGCCGCAGCCAGCGACGTCGGATAAGGAGTCAGATCATGTCGAACGACTACGGCAAGACCCCCGAGGCCGTCAGCGGCCTCACCGCGCTGCAGTACGAGGTGACGCAGCAGGACGCGACCGAACCGCCGTTCCGCAACGCCTACTGGAACAACCATGACGACGGCATCTACGTCGACGTCGTCTCCGGCGAGCCGCTGTTCTCGTCGACCGACAAGTTCGACAGCGGCACCGGGTGGCCGAGCTTCACCAAGCCGATCGACGCGGATGCCGTGACCACGCGGACCGACCGCTCGCTGTGGATGAAGCGCACCGAGGCGCGCTCCGCGGTCGCCGACAGCCACCTCGGGCACGTCTTCGACGACGGCCCCCGCGCCGAGGGAGGACTGCGCTACTGCATGAACTCCGCCGCCGCGCTCCGCTTCGTCCCGGCGGAGAACCTCGAGCAGGAGGGGTACGGTCGCTACAGCCCCCTCTTCGCACAGACACCAGACGCCGCGACCACCGACACCTCCGAGGAGCAGTCATGACCGACACCGGAACCATCACCCGCACACCAGGGACCGAGACCGCCGTTCTCGCCGGCGGCTGTTTCTGGGGCATGGAAGACCTGATCCGCCGCCAGCCCGGCGTGCTCGACACCCGCGTCGGCTACACCGGCGGCTCGAACGACCACGCGACCTACCGCAACCACCCCGGTCACGCCGAGGCCGTGGAGATCGTGTTCGACCCGACCAAGACGACGTACCGCGACATCCTCGCGTTCTTCTTCCAGATCCACGACCCGTCGACGAAGGACCGTCAGGGCAACGACATCGGCTCGAGCTACCGCTCGGCGATCTTCCCGCTCAGCCCCGAGCAGGAGACGGTCGCCCGCGACACGATCGCCGACGTCGACGCTTCGGGTCTGTGGCCGGGCAAGGCCGTCACCACGATCGAGCCGGCCGGCCCGTTCTGGCGGGCCGAGGAAGAGCACCAGGACTACCTGATCAAGTACCCCAACGGCTACACCTGCCACTTCCCGCGTGCGGGATGGGTGCTGCCGAAGCGCGACGAAGCCGTCGTCTGACGCCAGGCGACCGCTACCCCTCGGACAGGAAGGCCACCGCGGCCTCCTTGAAGTCCCGCGAGCCCGGAGCGTTGAAGTGATTCCGGTTCGGGATCTCGAAGAAGCGACCGTCGGGGGCCGCGTCCGCCAACGCGCGCGAGCCCTCGATGATCGCATCCTTCGAACCGGTGGCGAAGAGGATCGGTCGGACCGGCGCATCCGCGGGATCGGGGTCGATCATCCCCGACGATCGCATGCCCTCCGCGAGGGCGACCAACGCCTGCAGGTCGTTCCCCGGCACCCGCTCCGTCAGGGCGATGTAGTTCTGCGTCGTCGGGTCGGCGACCGGGGTGCCGTCGGCGATGTAGGCGCGCACCTGGTCGAGATCGAGCCGGGCGAGCGGGATGCCGTCGGGCACGCCGCCGAGCACCGCGCGTCCGATACGGTGCGGGAGTTCACGCACGACCTCCCAGCCCACACGCGCACCGAGTGAGTACCCGACGTAGACCGCGTCATCCACGAGGTACGTGTCCATGACGGTCTCGACATCGGTCACGAGCGTCCGGATGCGGTAGCCGGCCGGGTCGTGCGGCTTCTCGCTCATCCCGTGCCCGCGCTGGTCGAGCGCCAGCACGCGGTACCCGGCGCGAAGCAGCTCGCGCACCCAGCCGGTCAGGACCCAGTTGTCACGCGCGTTGGATGCGAAGCCGTGCACGATCACCACGACGGGCGCGTCGAGTTCGCCCCAGGTGTATGTCGCGAGGCGGGTGCCGTCGGCCGCGTACACGTGCTGCGGGTCGGGCATGCGGTTCAGGTCGGAGAGGGGGACGGCCACCTCTCCATCTTGGCCCTCTCGCCCGCCGCGGGGTCCGCGCAGCACGCCGAAGCCGATGACCCGGGTGCCGGGATCGCTCGCCTCGAACGCCGAGACCCCCTCCTGCGGGGTGCGGGAGGGGGTCTCGGCGAGAACGCGGCGTCTCGATGTGCCGCCGTCGGTCAGACGCGGTCGCGCAGCGCGGCGCCGAGCTCGGCGTCGACGTTCGTCCAGTACTGGAAGAACCGCTCACGGATCTCGTCGATCGTGATCGAACGGCCCTGACCGGTCAGCGTCTCGAGGAACCGGACGCGCTGCTCGCCGTCGAAGACCTCGCGATACAGGGTCCCGGCCTGGCCGAAGTCGTCGTCCTCGGCGTGCAGGGTCGCCGCCGAGCGCATGAGCTCGCCGTCGGCCTCCCAGCTCGCCTCGACGCCTGCCACGGGATCCGCTGCCGGACCGCCGGCCGCACCGTAGGAGTTCGGCGTGTACGTGCGGTGCTCCGCGGGATTGAAGCGGTACTGCATCTGACCCTCGTGCATGTAGTTGCGGGTCTCGGCGGCGTGGGGCTGGTTCACCGGAAGCTGGTTGTAGTTCGCACCGATGCGGTAGCGCTGCGCATCGGAGTACGCGAACACCCGCGCCATCAGCATCTTGTCGGGGGAGATCCCGGTGCCGGGCACCTGGTTCCCCGGCGAGAACGCGGCCTGCTCGATCTCGGCGAAGAAGTTCTGCGGATTGCGGTTCAGGGTGAACGTGCCCACCTTGATGCGCGGGTAGTCCTTCTTCGACCAGGTCTTCGTGAGGTCGAACGGGTTGAACCGGTAGGCCTTGGCCTCGTCGTAGGGCATGATCTGCACGTACATGTCCCACGACGGGTGCTCGCCGCGGCCGATCGCGTCGAACAGGTCGCGACGGTAGTGATCGGCATCCGATCCGGCGAGCTGCTCGGCCTCGTCGGCGCCCATGGCCTCGACGCCCTGCGCGGAGAGGAAGTGGTACTGCACCCAGAAGCGCTCGCCTGCGGCGTTCACCCACTGGTACGTGTGCGAGCCGTAGCCGTTCATGTGCCGCCAGCTGCGGGGGAGTCCGCGGTCACCCATGAGGTAGGTGACCTGGTGGGCGGTCTCGGGCGAGAGGGTCCAGAAGTCCCACTGCATGTCGGCGTCGCGGAGACCGGAGTCGCCGAGGCGCTTCTGCGAGTGGATGAAGTCCGGGAACTTCATGGCATCGCGGAGGAAGAACGTCGGGGTGTTGTTGCCGACGATGTCGAGGTTGCCCTCTGTCGAGTAGAAGCGCAGCGAGAAGCCGCGCACATCGCGCCAGGTGTCGGGGGATCCCTGCTCGCCGGCGACGGACGAGAAGCGGATGAGCGTCTCGCTCTCGGCTCCGGGCTGGAACACGGCAGCCCGCGTGTAGGCAGACACATCTTCGGTGACGACGAACGTGCCGAAGGCGCCGCCGCCCTTGGCGTGCGGGTTGCGCTCCGGCACCCGCTCGCGGTTGAACGAGGCGAGCTTCTCGACCAGGTAACGGTCGTGGAGCACGGTGGGGCCGTCGGCGCCGACCGTCAGGGAGTGCGCGTCGCTGGCGACCGGGGTGCCGGTCTGCGTCGTGGTGGCGGGTGTCGGAGCGGCAGGGTTCGGGGTGGCAGGGTTCGTCATGGTGTTCTCCTTCTCCGCGCAGGCGCGACGAACACCCCCTCTCGTGGAGGAGTGATCGGCCGGACTACTGCGCGGCGTTCTGGCAGCTGGGGCACAGGCCCCAGAAGGTGACTTCGGCTGTCTGGACGGTGAATCCCCCCGCTGATGACGGGGTGAGGCACGGCGCCTCGCCGACGACGCAGTCCACATCGCCGACGGCACCGCAGGAGGTGCAGACGACGTGGTGGTGGTTGTCGCCGATGCGCCGCTCATAGAGCGCTGCGGAGCCTGCCGGTTCGATCCGGCGGATGAGTCCCGCCGTCGTCAGGTCCGCGAGGATGTTGTGCACCGACTGGATCGACGTGGTCGGCAGCACTTCGGACACGCTGCGGTAGACCCGCTCCGCATCCGTATGGGCCATGGAGTCCAGAGCCTCGAGCACGGCGACGCGGCCCGCGGTCGCCCGAAGCCCGGCGTCGCGAAGCGCCGAGTCGAGTTCTGTCTCCATATCTCGAGCATACCCGTCTTTTGAATAGTTCAAAAGAACAGCATGCCGGGATGTCGTCGCGCCGGCGATGCGCACCGCGACGATTCGCCGAGGACACGACGATATGCCGAGGATTCGCCTCAAATCCGTCGGGAAGTGTCGGCGGGTCCGGGACTCGTCGGCAGGTCCGGGAATCGTCGGGGAGAGCCGGGGACGCGTCAGACGAAGCGCACGGTCTGCTGCAGCCGGGTGCGCACGTCGAACAGCTCGTTGCCGCCGATGGCCCTGGCCTGCGGGACGCCTTGGCGCAGCACCATCGCGAGGGCGCTCCGGCGCACGACGACGACCGGGACGCCACGGCTCGTTCCCAGGGGGTCACGGCCTGGGCGAGGTCGTCGTCGGGGAGCACGATGATCGCGCCGCTGAATCTGATCCGCGCCGCCTTCGCGATCGTGCGCATGCGGCCGAGCGCCGCCGTGACGGGTGCGCAGGTGCCGAGGCTCGGGCCGGTGATCTCGCCGCGGCGGAAGCCGACGACGCCGCCGAAGTCCTCCGACATCACGCCGTACAGACCGGAGGGGCCGAGCACCACATGGTCGAGCTTGTCGTCGGCCGTGGCCCCGGCCACCACGTCGTGCCACACCGTGAAGCCCATGCCCAGGTCGGAGACCGTCCGTGCGGTGGCCTCTTCCGCGAGGGCGTCGGCGAGGAGGCGGCGCAGATCCCGCGGGGCCGAACGCACCATCGCGGGGTCGTAGGGATCGGGCACGTCGACGCCGCGGCCCGCCCACTCGCGGATGAGAGCCAGGTAGCGCTCGCGGCGCCAGCCGCCTGGGTGGCCGTACGACCGGGCGCGTGGACGCGTGTCGGTGCGCGCGGCCTGCGGTCGCCACCCGCTCCATCCGGCCCCGGTCTCGTGGGTCACGCCGGTGCGCCGGTCGTAGGCGGCGCGACCCTCCACGGTGCCGATCAGCTCCCACGCACGCTGCACCTGGATGAAGATCGCCGCATCGCCGCCGGTGTCGGGGTGCGTCTGGCGCAACCGCAGACGGTAGGCGCGGCGCAGCTCGACGTCATCGACCGTGCGGTCGACGCCGAGGATCTCGTAGGCCGAGGCCGAGAGCGGACTGTCGAACATCGCTCTCCCTCCGCGACCGCGGCATCCAGGATATCCGCCGCTCTGTATGGGTGGGCTCGGAGCGCTCGCGGAAGGGGTCAGTCGGGCACGTCGACGATGCGTTCGACGCCGATGACGGGGACGACCGAACCGGCGGATGCCGCGGCCAGGTCGGCGGCGAGGCGAGCGAGTTCGGCCTCGGGCGCCCACAGCTCGAGCGTGGCGGTCGCCGCGTACGTCGGCTCGCCCAGCGTCGCGCCGTGATGCGACGCCCAGTCGCGCAGCAGGTTGTCGTAGCGCCCGGCGTCGGCATGCGGAACCTCGAGCGTCACCTGCCGGAGCGCCGCGCGACGTACGAGCGCGGCGAGGTCGAGAGCCTCCGACACCGCCGAGGAGTACGCGCGGACGAGACCGCCCGCCCCGAGCTTCACACCGCCGAAGTAGCGCGTCACCACCGCGACGACGTCGGTCAGCTCGCGCCGGCGCAGCACCTCGAGCATGGGGACACCAGCGGTCCCCGACGGCTCCCCGTCATCCGACGACCTCGCCTGGTCGCCGAGCAGCCCGGTGACCATCGCGGTGCAGTTGTGGTTGGCATCCCACGCGCGCCTGCGGATGCCGGCGATCACGACCTCGGCCTGTGCGACCGACGAGACGGGTTCGATGCGGGTGAGGAAGCGCGACTTGCGGATGACGCTCTCGTGCTCGACCGCGGCCGCGATGGTCGCGGGGTAGCTGCGAGCGGAGGTCACCCGCCTCACGATACCGACGCGTCGCGCGACTCACCGATCGAGGTAGGCCATGTGCTGTGGGGTGTAGCGCTCGCCGCGCACGCCGATGCGCGTGGCCAGGTCGGTGAGGTCGGCGACCTCATCGGCGGAGAGGGCGACCTTCGTGCTTTCGGCGTTCTCGGCGATGCGCGCCGTGCGCCGTGTCCCGGGGATGGGCACGATCCACGGCTGCCGGGCGAGCAGCCAGGCGAGCGCGATCTGCCCCGGAGCGACCTCTTTCGCCGCGGCGAGTCGGGCGACGTGGGCGACCAGCGCCTGGTTCGCGGCGCGGTTGTCCGCCGCGAAGCGCGGGAGCGTGGCGCGGATGTCGCCGGCGGTGAAGTCCGTGTCCTGGCCGACGGTGCCGGTGAGGAATCCCTTGCCGAGTGGACTGAACGGAACGAACCCGATGCCCAGCTCCGCCAGCACGGGCAGCACTTCGGCTTCGGGATCGCGGGTCCACAACGAGTACTCGCTCTGGAGCGCGGTGACCGGATGCACGGCGTGGGCGCGGCGGATGGTGTCTGCCGAGGCCTCGGAGAGTCCGAAGTGGCGGACCTTGCCCTCGCGGATCAGGTCGCCGACGGTTCCGGCGACGTCCTCGATCGGCACGTCCGGGTCGACGCGGTGCTGGTAGAAGAGGTCGATCACGTCGGTGCGCAGCCGGCGCAGCGATGCCTCGGCCACCCGCCTGATCTGATCCGGTCGACTGTTCAGACCGACGCTCTTCCCGTCCTGGATATCCCATCCGAACTTGGTCGCGAGCACGACACGGTCGCGGATCGGCTCCAGCGCCTCGCCGACGAGTTCCTCGTTCACGTAGGGTCCGTACACCTCGGCGGTGTCGAAGAAGTCCACACCGTGGTCGAGCGCCGACCGCAGCACCGCGATCATGTCGTCACGGCTTCCGGGGTTGGGGCCGTAACTCTGCGACATGCCCATGCAGCCGAGTCCGATGGCCGAGACTCGAAGGCCCTGTCCGAGTGTGCGTGCATGCATGTGCGGTCCTTTCGTCGTGGCCTCCGACGGGTCGGTGGCCGTGGGGTCGACGTTACGCGCGAGCGGGGCCGCGAGGGAGGGGTCTGTGAGTACCCCCTTTCCTCGGAGCCCCTCCGGCGGATCGGATCGACCGAACGATGGAGGTGCGGTCGGCGCGTTCGGGGGAAGAATGTGAGCATGCCGTCCATCGACCCCCCACCCCTGCGGCCCGCGCGCACCTGGGCGAGCCTGGTCGGGTCGATCCGGATCGGTCAGGCCCTCATCACCGTGGTGCTGGTGGTGATCGGCGCCTGGCGTGCGGTGGGCGACGGGGTGCCGTTGCCGTGGGTGCTCTCGCTCTCTCTCGTGTTCCTCGGCTGGTACGGCGGCGGTCTCCTGGTGAGCGATCGCACAGGCGATCGCACAGGCGATCGCACATCGGATCGCCGTCTGGCGACCTGGTGGCTGCTCGGACTGACCCTCATCTGGCTCGGAGCCGTCGTCGTGTCGCCGGAGTTCGTCTGGCTCGCGTTCCCGCTGTGGCTGCTCGCGGGATTCGTGATGCCGTTGCGGTGGGCCGTGGCGCTGAGCGTGTTGATCTTCGCCATCGTGGTCGCAGCACCCGTGGTGCACACGGGCGCGACGAGCTATGCGAACGTGATCGGTCCTCTCGTCGGCGGGGTCTTCGCGCTGGGCATCTCGCGCGGATATCTGGAGCTCGTACGCGACGGACGCGAACGACGTCAGCTGATCGCCTCGCTCGTGGCGACGCAGGAGGAGATGTCGGCGCTGCAGGACGAGCTCGCCCGCACGCAGCGCGAGTCCGGCGCCAGCGCGGAACGCACGCGGGTGTCGCGTGACATCCACGACACCGTCGCGCAGGGCCTGTCATCGATCGGCATGCTGGCGCGCTCGGCCCTCGCCTCCGACGACCCTTCGCAGCGCGCGCGTGCCCTGGGACAGATCGATGCGCTCGCCGCCGAGGGTCTCGCCGATGCACGGCGCATCGTGAACGCGCTGATGCCCGCGGAGCTCGAGTCCACCGCTCTGGGGGATGCCCTCGCCCGGATGCTCGAACGCCTCGCCGACGAGACCGGGATCGCGGTGACGCTCCACGCCGACGACGCCCTGCCGTCGCTCGGCATCGACGCGGAGATCGCCCTGCTGCGGACCGCGCAGTCCGCCCTCGCGAACGTCCGTACCCACGCCGACGCGTCGCGCGTCGTGGTCACCTTGGCCGACGCGGGCGACGCGGTGCGGCTCGACATCGTCGACGACGGGGTGGGCTTCGACGCCGCCCGCTGGGATGCCCGGGGCGGGGTGGGCGCCCGTGGGGGCGGCTACGGTCTGCGTTCGATGCGCGCGCGGCTCCGCGAGCTCGGCGGGGGCCTCGACGTCGAGAGCGCACCCGGTGACGGCACCGCGCTCTCAGCCCACCTTCCCTATCGGGGGTGTCATGACCGCCGTGCGGGTGCTGCTCGTCGACGATCATCCGATCGTGCGCGCGGGTGTGCGCTCGCTGTTCGACCGTCGTGACGACATCGACGTGGTCGGCGAGGCGTCCTCCGGGCGAGGAGGCCGTGGTGCTCGCACGGCATCTGCACCCGGATGTCGTGCTCTGCGACCTGCGGCTGGGAGAGGGGATGGACGGCGTGCAGACGACCGCTGCGCTGCGAGCGGACAGCCCGGCACCGGCCGTCATCATCCTGACGACGTTCGACCGCGACGCCGAGATCCTCGGGGCGATCGAGGCGGGTGCTGCCGGCTACCTCGTGAAAGACGTCGCTCCCGATGACATCGTGCGCGCGATCCGACAGGCGGCCTCGGGTGGGCTCGTGCTCACGCCGGAACTCAGTGAACGCGTCGTGCAGGTCCTGCGCGCGCCACGGGTGCGCCTGACCGATCGGGAGCTCGATGTGCTGCGGCTGCTCGACACCGGAGCCTCGAACCGCGAGATCGCGAAGACCCTGTTCGTCACAGAGGCGACTGTGAAGACCCACCTCGTGCACGTGTTCGAGAAGCTCGGCGCCGACAGTCGCGCCCGCGCTATCGCCATCGCCCGCGACACCGGACTGCTCTGACGCGGTCCGAGGATCCCGCTCAGTCCCAGAACCGCTGCACACGCGTGGCGAGTTCGCGCATCGCGGAGCCGTCGAGCACGATGCGCCGCTCATCGACGTCGAGCGCGGGCCACTGCATCACGAACTCGATCGGGCCCTCCGGCGGCAGGGGCCACAGCCACAGACGATCGGTCGACGAGTAGCTGTGGCTTCCGCCGCTCGCGCCCGCGCTGTTGCGCGAGAGGGAGTGCGCGGTCGTGTCCGACGCAGGCGCATCTCCGCCGAAGTACGGGAAGCCCTCCACGAGGACCTTCTCGCCGTCGCCGAGCACCAGGCCGAAGCGCAGGCGGCCGTCCGGGTTCGTCGGTCCGCCCATCGGGCCGTGTCCCACGAAATCGGCGCACAGCTCGTTCCATTCGGCCGCCGGAAGCCCGTCGCGTCGAAGCCGTCCCTCCAGCCGGAACTCCACCCCGTCGCTGTACACCGCGACGCCGATGAGCCCCAACGCCAGGTGGTCGTTGACCGCCAAGGTCTCCGAGACGGGAAGCAGCACCGGCAACTCGTCCTCGGGGGCCTGCCACCATGGCTGCCGCTCCGACTCGTTCTCCTCGGGCTCCGGGATCTCGGGGTCGGGAGGGAAGAAGGTCATGCCCACAGGTCACCACATCTCCTGTCGGGCGCGCAAGGGGCGGGCGCCGCGTCTCAACCGTTCGATGGATCCGTGACGCGCGCACGGCGCGGAGGCTGGAAGAGACTCGAAAGGACCACCATGCGCAGACTCTTCTACGCCGCGTTCGCCTCCATGCTCGTGGGCGTCGCCTCCGGACTCTTCTACCGGGAGTTCACCAAGATCAACGGCTTCCCGGAGGGGGAGTCCACGCAGTTGGGGCTCGTGCACACGCACCTGCTCGTGCTGGGCTTCGTCGTGCTGTTGATCGTGCTGCTGCTCGAGAAGGTTTTCGCGCTCTCCGAGAGCCGTCTGTTCGGCTGGTTCTTCTGGACCTATATCGCCGGACTCGTGCTGACCTCCGCGACGCTGTTCTGGCACGGCTGCCTCACGGTGCTCGGGCAGGAGTCGTCGAAGATGATCGCCGGCATCGCGGGCATGGGGCACATCCTGCTCAGCGCCGGGATGGTGCTGCTGTTCCTCGCTCTGCGCACGCGTCTGTCCGCCGCGAAGCCTGCCGTTCCGGCTGACTCTGTCCTTGCCTGATCGGACTACTCCTCGACGGACTCGTCGCGGAGGTGGGCGATGTGCGCCTCGTGGCGTGCGAGATGGTCCGGCGACCGGCGGACGAACAGCCACGCCACGATGAGCAGCACGAACCAGATCGGCGTCACGAGCAGCGCGGTCAGCGTGTCGGGCTGCGTCGTGAGAGCCCACAGGATGAACACGAAGAACGCGAACACGACGAAGACCATGAACACGCCGCCCGGCATCCGGAACGTCGATGCCGCGACCTTGTCCTTGCGGGTGCGCCGGTACACGAGGTAGCTGCACAGGAAGATCGTCCAGACGAACATGAAGCACAGCGCCGAGACCGTGGTGACCATGTCGAAGGCGGTGCCGATGTCTTTGCCCGCATAGAGCAGCACCACGCCGGACAGCAGCAGGATGCACGAGAGGAACAGGGCGTTCTGCGGCACGCGGCGGCGGGAGAGGCGGGCGAACACGCGCGGGGCGTCGCCGTCCCGAGCCAGGCCGAAGACCATGCGAGAGGTCGAGTAAATCCCGGAGTTCGCGCTCGACATCGCCGAGGTCAGCACCACGAGGTTCACGACGGTGGCGGCGATGCCGAGTCCGGCGAGGGCGAACATCGCGATGAACGGACTCTCGCCGGCCACGTACTCGGTCCATGGGGTGACGGACATCAGCACGATGAGCGCTCCCACGTAGAACAGCAGCACCCGGATCGGGATCGCGTTGATGGCCTTGGGGAGGTTGCGCTTCGGATCCTTCGTCTCGGCCGCGGCCGTGCCGACGAGCTCGATCCCGACGAACGCGAACACCGCGATTTGGAATCCGGCGACGAAACCCAGGAAGCCGTGCGGGAACATGCCTCCGTGATCCCACAGGTTCGAGAAGCTCGCGGTCCCGGCGCCATGCTGGAATCCGGTGAAGATCATCACGAGCCCCGTGAGGATGAGCGCCACGATCGCGACGATCTTGATCAGCGCGAACCAGAACTCCATCTCGCCGAACGCGGCGACCGTCGGCAGGTTGAGGGCCAGCAGGATCACGACCACCAGCACGCCGGGGATCCACAGCGGGATGCCGGGGATCAGCGCATCCGTATACCCGGCGATCGCGATCACGTCGGCCACGCCGGTCACGACCCAGCAGAACCAGTAGGTCCATCCCGTGAAGAATCCTGCCCACGGTCCGAGCAGGTCGCTCGCGAAGTCGCTGAACGACGTGTACTTCAGGTTCGACAGCAGCAGCTCGCCCATCGCCCGCATGACGAAGAACAGCATGAACCCGATGATCATGTAGACGAAGATCACCGACGGGCCCGCGACAGAGATCGTCTTCCCGCTGCCCATGAACAGGCCGGTGCCGATGGCTCCGCCGATCGCGAGCAGCTGGATGTGGCGGTTGCTCAGCGCTCGCCGCAGCTGCCGTCCCTCGCCGTCGTCCGTGGCGTCGCGGTCGCGTCCGGTCCCGCCGGTATGGTGCTTCGTCACGTGCTTCCTCCGGTCGTCGTCGACGGTGTCGCTCCGACGGTACCTGCGTCCGTCCGCGACCTTTCGAACCGCGATCCGGCATACTGCGCCGAAACGATTCGATAAGCTGGGACGGCCCCGATCCACCCCTCAGTTCTGCGAGCCTCCCTCCATGGCCACCTCCCTCACCACGGGCCGCCCGTGGCGCGTCATCCTTGCCTTCTCCATCCCGCTCCTCCTCGGCAACGTGGTGCAGCAGCTCTACCAGTTCGCCGACGCGATCGTCGTCGGCAGACACCTCGGCGTCACGTCGCTCGCCGCGGTCGGTGCGACCGGTAGCCTGCTGTTCCTGCTGCTGGGATTCGCCTGGGGTCTGACCAGCGGTTTCGCGATCCCGATCGCTCAGGCGTTCGGTGCCCGCGACGATGCCGCCGTGCGGCGATCCGTCGCGACGGGTGTGATCCTCAGCGCGATCACGAGCGTGATCCTGACGGTCGCCGCTCCGCTCCTCGCCGGGCCGATCCTGGCTCTTCTGCAGACGCCGGCCGAGCTCATGCCGGAGGCGACGGTCTTCACGCAGATCAGCTTCCTCGGCGCGAGCGCGACGATGTTCTTCAACTACCTCTCGGCGATCATCCGCGCGATCGGCGACTCCCGGACGCCGCTCGTCTTCCTCACCGTGTCCTGTGCACTCAACGTCGGCCTCGTGGTGCTGATGGTCGGTCCCCTCGAATGGGGCGTCGCCGGTGCAGCGCTGGCGACGGTGATCGCGCAGGCCGTCTCGGTCGCGCTCTGCCTGGAGTTCGTCCGCCGCCGCCTGCCGATGCTGCACCTGCGTCGCGCGGACTGGCGCGTCAGCCGCGCCGACATCGCCGAGCACCTGCGTCTCGGGCTGCCCATGGGGTTCCAGGCGTCGATCATCGCGATCGGAACGCTCACGGTGCAGGTGGCTCTGAACACCCTCGGCGCCGACGCCGTCGCCGCCTACACGACCGGATCCCGCGTCGACAGCCTCGCCGTGGCGCTGCTGTCTTCGCTCGGCCTCGCGGTCTCGATGTACGCGGCGCAGAACCACGGGGGCCGACGCCCCGATCGCATCCGTCGCGGTGTGGTCGAGGCGACCTGGATGTCGGTCGGCGCCGGCGTGGTGCTCGGCGGTCTGCTGATCGCTTTCGGCGCCCCCATGGTCCGCCTGTTCATCGGCGACGGCTCGGACGACGTGGTCGACATGGCGCACCGGATGCTCATCATCAACGGATGCGGCTACTGGGCGCTCGGCATGCTCTTCGTGCTGCGCGGCGCGCTCCAGGGCCTTGGCCACACGCTCGTGCCGACCGTGACGGGTGTGATCGAACTGGTCATGCGCGTCGGGGCGGCCATCGTGCTGGGCGCCTGGATCGGGTTCGACGGGGTGGCCCTCAGCAACCCGCTCGCGTGGGTCGGGGCGATCGTGCTGCTGGTGCCGGCGTACGTCCGCGCGCACCGGGCACTCGGCAGGCTGCCCATCGCCCCGGCGGAGGCGACCGAGACCTCGGCGATCGCGATCCTCGGGCCGACAGACGGCTCCATGGTCGTCGACGCCGTGGTCACCCAGCCGGTGCGGGTCGTGCGGCCGCGTCGTCTGCGCTGGCCGAGCCGCGGCTGAGCCCACGCCCGCGGCTCGCCGTCGCGCGGATATCCGTCTCGAGGATGATGCGGATGGGACTTGAGACGGATGGCCTTTCCGCGACACACTTCTACTGTCGAGGTAGCGGGGTTTCCGCTGACGGGGGTCGTCATGACGACAATGAGAGTGGCCAGCGATCTGGCTGCGGTGATGGTGCCGATCGGATACGTGGGAGCGGCAGTCGCCGGCGTCTGCGCGATCGTCGCGGCGGTCGCGATCATCCGCGGGTCCGGAGCGGTCACGGGCGGTGCTGTCGGGCTCTGGATCGTGGGTGCGCTGATGAGCGTCACGGCATCGTTCGCTCAGCAGTGGCTGCCGTTGATCCTGGCGTGCGCGGCGCTCGTCGCCATGCTGACGATCGGCGGCGTCGTGCGGGCCCTCGTGAACGCGTCGGGTGTCGAGCGCCCGCAGCGCACGCCCGACGAACCGCTCCCGGCCCCGGTGAAGCCGACCGTCGCCGTGTCCAAGCCCGCGCGAGCGACCACGGCGACCGCCTCGATCGCGATCGTGCCCTGAGCGCTCAGCGGTAGTCGCGGTCGCGGTGCTGTCCCGACTCGTCACCGGAGTCCACTCGCGCGGCTTCTCGTGCGCGCAGTTCGACACGACGGATCTTGCCGGAGATCGTCTTCGGCAGCTCGGGCACGAACTCGATGATCCGCACCCACAGGTGCGACGACAGTCGCTCGTGCGCGTAGGCGAAGATGGCGCGTGCCGCGTCCGACTCCGCAGCGCCGGCAGCGGGGGCCAGGCAGACGTAGGCCTTCGGCACGGCCAGCCGCGTGCGGTCCGGACTCGGGATCACAGCCGCCTCGACCACGAGGTCGTGCTCCAGCAGCACCGACTCGAGCTCGAACGGCGAGATCTTGTAGTCGGAGGCCTTGAACACGTCATCGGAGCGTCCGACATAGGTCAGGTATCCGTCGTCGTCGCGCACCGCGATATCACCCGTGTGGTGGAAGCCGCCGATACGTGACTCGGCGGTCTTCTCGGGGTCGTCGTAGTACCCGGCCATCAGCCCGAGCGGCGGGTGCGAGAGGTCGAGGGCGATCTCGCCCTCACCGTCGACCACTTCTCCGGTGACGGGATCGAGCAGGACGACCGGGTAGCCGGGCAGCGGTCGTCCCATGGATCCGACCTTGACGGTCTGGCCGGGGGAGTTCCCGATGCAGGCGGTCATCTCGGTCTGCCCGAACCCGTCGCGGATCGTGCCGCCCCAGGCGTCGCGCACGCGGTCGATGACCTCGGGGTTCAGGGGCTCGCCCGCGCCGACGAGTTCGCGCGGGGGATGACCGAGCCTGGTGAGGTCGGCCTGGATGAGCATCCGCCACACGGTCGGCGGCGCGCAGAACGTCGACACGTGGTGGGTGTCCATGACCTGCATGAGCGCGTTCGCGTCGAAGCGGTCGTAGTTGTAGACGAAGACCGTGGCCCCGGCGAGGAACGGCGAGTAGAAGCTCGACCATGCGTGCTTGGCCCAGCCGGGGGACGAGATGTTGAGGTGCACGTCGTCCGGCCGCACGCCGAGCCACCACATGGTGGACAGATGACCGATCGGATACGAGACGTGCGTGTGCTGCACGAGCTTGGGACGGTTGGTCGTTCCCGAGGTGAAGTACAGCAGTGCGGTGTCCGATGCCGGCGTCGGGCCGTCGGGCTCGAAGTCCGTCGGCGCGGAGGACGAGTCGTGGAAGCGCGCCCATCCGGCAGGGATGTCCGCGCCGACGCCGATGCGCAGGACGCGGCTGTCGATGCCGTCGAGGCGGTCGGCGAGTGTTCCGAGCGTCACGACCGCGCCGGCACGTCCGTGTTGCACGCGGTACTCGAGGTCGGAGGAGGAGAGCAGGGTGGAGGTCGGGATCGACACGGCGCCGACTTTCGTGATCGCCAGCATCACCTCCCACAGCTCGATGGTGTTGTTCAGCATCACGATCACGTGGTCGCCACGGCGGATGCCGAGTCCCGTGAGCCAGGCGGCGACCTGATCGGACCGGGTGGAGAGCTCCCCGTACGTCCAGGCGTGCAGGCTGAGGTCGGCCTCGACGATCTGCACCGCAGGGCGATCCGGCGCCTCGGCGGCCACCACGTCGAACCACTCCAGCGCGAAGTTGAACTCGTCGACGTCGGGCCAGGAGAAACCGGCGCGGGCTGCCGCGTAGTCGGTCGCATTCGCGAAGAGGAAGTCCCGCATCTCGCGGATCTTCGCGGTGGCTGCGGTGGCGCTGCGGCTCATGGTGCTCCTCTGCTCCTGTGCGGACGTGCATTCCATCTTCGCGCACGACGAGGACGCCGTGACATCCGGGCGTCAGGCGGGAAGGAGACCGGTGCCGTCGCGAAGCTCGAACACCAGCTGGGTCTCGGTGCCGCGCACCACAGGGTGGATCGTGATGTGCTCGAGCACGATGTCGCGGAGCGCCGTCGCGTCCTCCACCGCCACGTGCACGAGGAAGTCGTCGACACCGGCGACGTGGAACACCTGCAGCACCCGTGGGATGCCCGCGAGTGCGTCGAACAGTGCCGTGACCTTCGCGCCGGTGTGATTCGCCAGGCGCACCTTGATGATCGCCTGCAACGGGTAGCCGAGGGCGGCACCGTCCACCCGGATGCGGGTGTCGCGGATGACGCCTCGCTCGCGGAGCGCCCGCACGCGGTGGGCGCAGGTCGAGTCGGCGAGACCCAGCCGATGCGCGAGCGCCTTGTTCGTGATCTCGGCGTCGCGGGTGAGGACCGCGAGCAGCTCGAGGTCGATCTCGTCGAGTTGTGCTTTCGCCAACACGGTCCCCTTTCATCGGCCAGATCTCGCTCAGAATAGCGTCAGCGGGCAGATCTCCGGCGGCTTCTGTCGACTTCGTGCGGATTCATCGTGATTCCGGCAACGTGGAGGCATGACTGCACCGCTGCATCCTGACACCGTCGCCGTCCACAGCGGCCGCTCCGACCTCGAGGGTCTCGGAGTGCACGCGCTGCCGATCGACCTGTCGACGACGAACCCGCTGCCCGACATCGAACGCGGCGGCGACTCCTACGAGGCCATGGCAACGGGGGCCGACCGCCCGCCGACGGCAGCATGGTCTACGCGCGACTGTGGAACCCCACGGTCGCCCGCTTCGAGGCGGCTCTCGCCGAGCTCGAGCACGCCGAGGCCGCCGTGGCCTTCGCGTCGGGCATGGCCGCGATGACGGCGGTGATCCTCGCCCACACCGGCGCGTCCGGGGTGCGGCACGTGGTGGCCGTCCGCCCGCTCTACGGCGGCACCGACCACCTCCTCGGTTCCGGGCTGCTCGGCGTCGAGACCACCTACTGCCACCCCGATGAGGTGGCGGCGAGCATGCGCCCGGACACCGGGCTGGTCGTGGTGGAGACCCCGGCGAACCCCACGCTCGACATCGCCGACATCGCCGACGTCGTGCGCCAGGCCGGCGCCGTGCCTGTCGTGGTGGACAACACCTTCGCCACTCCGGTGCTGCAGAACCCGATCGACCTGGGCGCCGCGATGTCGCTGCACAGCGCCACGAAGTACCTCGGCGGGCACGGGGATGTGATCGCCGGCGTCGTCGCCTGCAGCGAAGAGACCGCCGAGGCGCTGCGCCGCGTGCGTGCGGTCACCGGGGGCTGCTGCATCCGCTCGGGGCGTACCTGCTGCACCGCGGACTCACGACCCTGCCGGTGCGGGTGCGCCACCAGCAGGAGAGCGCGCGGCGGGTGGTGCAGTGGCTGATCGACCGTCCGGAGGTCGCCGAGGTCTTCTATCCGGGGCTCGACGGTGACCCGCGCGGCATCCTCGACCGGCAGATGCGCGGGACGGGCGCGATGATCGCGATGCGGATGCGGGGCGGGTTCGCTGCGGCGTCAGCGGTGACGACGGCGACGTCGCTCTTCACGCACGCGGTGTCCCTCGGTGGGGTGGACTCGCTGATCCAGCATCCGGCCGCGCTCACGCACCGTCCGGTTCCGCCCGAGGCTCGCCCCGGCGCCGATGTGCTCCGCCTCTCGATCGGGCTGGAGGATGTGGACGACCTGATCGCCGACCTCGCCCGGGCCTTCCGGGCGCTCGACGCTCAGAGCGCCGGGAGCCGGATGGTGCCCGTCGCGACCCGTTCGGTCGGCATGCGGTCACGGTCGTAGGTGATCTCCCGATAGCCGTGCGGGGTCGGCGTCCCGTCGTCGTCGAGGCTCACGAACACGATCTTGTCGATCGTCAGGATGCGCCTGCGCGTGATCATGTTGCGCGCCACGGCGCGCATCGTGAGTGAGGTCGTGCCGAAGCGCGTGGCCTGCAGGCCGATCTCGATGAGGTCGCCCTGCACGGCCGACGCCTCGAAGTTGATCTCCGAGATGTGCTTCGTGACGGCGCGGTAGTTGCCGAGCTGCACGATCGCGTAGATCGCGGCCTCCTCGTCGATCCACTTGAGCAGGCTCCCGCCGAACAGCGAGCCGTTCGCATTGAGGTCCTCTGGGCGCACCCACTTGCGGGTGCGGAAGGTGAGTCCGTCTTCCGACCAGGCCGGTGTCTTCTGCTTCGCCATGGACACGAGGGTACGAGCCCCGTGAGTCGACGATGTTACGGGCCGTTTTCCTGGAGCGCACAGCCGTTTCGGACAGGAATTGTGCACTCACCACAAGAAACTGAGTATCGACTGTGGTGAGACTTGGTTTCGACCGGCAAATCCTGAAGGGGAGTGTCGGCGCGCCCATACAGTCGCCCGTGGCAACGACGCCACTGACCCTGGGAGTCCTCGATGACGAGTGCAAAACCCCACGCGCACGGAACCGGCATGCGCATCGCCGTGATCGTGCTCAGCCTGCTGCTGGCCGCGATGGTGATCCTGTTCCTCGTGACGACGAGCAAGATCGCCGCCGGAGCATCCGAGCTCGCCGACGGCACCGTGGCCGCGAAGGACGGCTCTGCCGACCTCGCCGCCGGAGCCGACGACCTCGCCGTCGGAGCCGACCGGCTCGCCGACGGCAGCGACGACCTCGCGGCGGGTGCCGCAGCCGCGCACTCCGGTTCGCAGAAGCTGAGCGATGGCGCCACGAAGGCGGCAGTCGGAGCGACCACCCTGGCCGAGGGTGCAGGAAACCTCGCGGCCGGTGCATCGACCGCCGTCGACGGCGCCGGCCGGGTCAGCGGGGAGCGCAGACGGCGCTCGCCGGGGCGCAGGAACTCTCGACCACGCTGGTGCAGGCCGACGCCGGTGCGGCGACGGTCGCGGCTGGGGCGGCGAAGCTCTCCGCAGGAGTCGACGGCGCACACCGCTACGCGAACGGTGTCCTCGCCGGTGCGAGCACGCTCAGCGACACTCTGCGCGCCGGTGTGACGCCGTCGGTGCTGACGCTCGCCCACCCCGACACGAAGGCCGCGCTCCAGGGCGTCGCCGCGACGGCGCCCGGTCACTCCCAGCAGCTCGCCGACGGCCTCGCCGGCCTTCTCTCAGCCGACCCCACGAACCCGCAGCTGCAGGCGCTCGCCCGGCTCGCGGCCGGCGTCGATCAGGAGGTCGACGCACTGGCGGTACCCGCAGCCGCAGCTCCCGCTCTCGCCCAGGGACTCGTCGGCGCGGCCGACGGTGCGGCGAAGGTCACCGCCGGTGTCGGGGCGATCGTGCATGGCGACCCCTCGAAGGGCTGGCCGGGAACCGTCGCACTCGTCGCTCCCGAGGGTGCTCCCGCACTCGCGGCCGGGGCGCAGAAACTCCACTCCGGAACCTCGCAGCTCTCCGCGGGCGCCGAGCGGTTGGCATCCGGGCTGCAGACGCTCTCCACCGGCGCGTCGGCCCTCTCCTCGGGAACCGTGAACCTCAGCGCGGGTGCGGCGCGCCTGAACGAGGGTGCGAGTGCGCTCGCCGTCGGGGTCGGAGAGCTGCAATCAGGCTCCGGCGCCCTCGACACGGGCATCGGGAAGCTCTCCGACGGCGCGACGACGCTCGCGGACGGCTCCGACGACCTCGCGGCAGGCGGGGACGCGCTGCAGGCCGGGGCGGCCGACCTCGCCGTCGGCACCGGCCTGATCGCGGACGGCTCCGGCGCCCTCGCCACCGCCACGGCCGGAGCGGCCCCGTCGACGCTGCCCTGGATCCTCGGCATCGCCCTGGCCGGACTGATCGCGATCGGCTTCTGGGTCGGCCACCGCATCTCCCATCGCCGCGCCCTGGCCCTGGCCGCCTGACCCCATCCCCTGACCCCTCCCCCACCCCACCCCCCGCCTGAGCGGATGCCGCCCCACCGGCATCCGCTCAGGGCAGAGCCGCCGAGGGCGGAAACGGCCGCGGGTGACCCGGCGCAGACGGATGCTGGGGGCATGAGCGAAGACAACTCCCTCCCGCAGTTCGGCCCCGAAGCCCGGCGCGCGCTGTTCCACGAGCGGGTGCTCGTGCTGGACGGCGCCCTCGACGACGACAACGGCACGCTGCTGATGACGCAGCTGCTCGCGCTGTCGGCCGAGGACCCGACGGCCGACATCGCCCTCTGGATCCACTCGCCGGGCGGCTCGGTGCCGTCGATGCTCGGAATCCGCGACATCATGCGACTCGTCCCCAACGACGTCGCGACACTCGCGCTCGGACTCGCGTGCAGCGCAGGGCAGTTCCTGCTCTCGGCCGGCACTCCGGGAAAACGCAGGGCACTCCCGCACGCACGCATCCTCATGCATCAGGGATCGGCGGGCATCGGCGGTTCGGCGGTCGAGATCGAGACGCAGGCCGACGACCTGCGACACATGCGCGACACGGTGCTCGGACTCATCGCCGACGACACCGGCCAGCCGATCGAGCGCATCTTCGAAGACTCCCTGCACGACCGCTGGTACACCGCAACGCAGGCGCGGGAGTACGGGTTCATCGACGAGATCGTCGCCTCGATCGGCGACGTGATGCCGCGTCGACGCGCGCACGTCGGGCTGGGGGCGGGCGCATGAGCGGCTACACGATCCCCAACGTCATCGCGCAGCACCCGCGGGGTGAGCGCATCATGGACGTCTACTCGCACCTGCTCGCCGAGCGCGTCATCTACCTCGGCACCGGGATCGACGCGGGGGTCGCGAACGCCCTGATCGCCCAGCTGCTGCACCTCGACGCGGACAGTCCCGAATCGGGCATCCAGTTCTACATCAACAGCGAGGGCGGTGATCCCGGCGCCGCGCTCGCGATCTACGACACCATGCAGCACATCCGTCCGGCCATCGCGACCACGTGCGTCGGACAGGCGATCGGCCCGGCTGCGCTGCTCGTCGCGGCGGGTGCTCCAGGGGAGCGTGCGGCCCTCTCGCACGCGCGCATCGTGCTGCACCAGCCGGCCGGGCAGTCGCGCGGTGCGATCCCCGACCTGATCCTCGCAGCGGACGAGGTGGTGCGGGTGCGCTCGGACATGGAGGAGATCCTCGCCAGGCACAGCGGCCGGACGGTCGAGGAGCTGCGTGCGGACACCGACCGTGACCGCGTGTTCACGGCATCCGCCGCGCAGGACTACGGCCTCATCGACAGGGTGCTCGGCGCGCGCACCGTGTGACCCCGGGAGCCAGGCGGACGGACGGAACGAACGGGTCAGGCGGCGAGGGCGAAGGAAGTGCGCGATGCCGACACGGCCGCGGATGCCGGAACCGTGGCGGAGCGGAGTTCGTCGGCCACGGCGCTCGTCAGCTCGATCAGGCTGGTGTCGAGTGCTCCGGCGATCGCGGCGATCATCTCGCTCGACGGCTCCTTCAGCCCGCGTTCGACCTCGGAGAGGTACTGGGGAGAGACGCCGGCCTTCTCCGCGGTCGCGGTGAGGGTCTCCTCACGATCGTGTCGACGTCGACGCAGCTGGTCGCCCAGGAGGTGGCGCCACAACGGCTCGGGGTCGTGGCGCTTCGGGCGGTCGGAGCGGGGAGCGGGCGGGAACGAGAGGAGGTCGGCCATGCCTCACGATATGCCGCCCGTTCCGGAGGCTTCGAGCGGTTCTGCTCAGAGCAGAACGCCGAAGCTCGGCCGATGCCGTCACAGGGCCGCGGTCACTCCTGGCAGCAGTTTGCCGAGGATCGACGCGAGCTGCTCCCGCTCCTCCGGGCTGAGCGGATCGAGCACCAGTTCCCGCACCTGTTCGACGTGCACGGGTGCGGCGGTGCGCAGCATCTCCCGGCCTTCCGGAGTGAGCGCGGCCGAGAGCGTGCGCTTGTCGGTGCCGCACGAGGTGCGCTCCACCCAGCCGCGCTCCTCCAGGGAGTCCAGGGCGTGGCTGAGACGCGAGCGGCTGAGGCCGGCGATGCGGGCGAGTTCCGTCATCGTGACGGCTCCCTCGCCTTGACCTGCGAGCGTGACGAGGATCGCGTACCTGGCGTGGTTGAGGCCGACCTCGTCCTTCAGGGTGCGGTCGAGCACCTGGGGCAGCAACTGTACGAACCGGATGACGGGGAGCCAGGTCGCCATCTCGGTGTCGTCGAGTCGCCGTCGATGCTGCTCCGCTGTCATGGTGCCCTCCTGGGGTGTCACGCCGCCGACAGGTCGAGGGTGTGCGCCGTGTGGTCGCGCTTGGCCTGGAGGTAGCGCGAGTTGGACTCCGACAGGTGCACCTCGGTGCGGACCCGCTCGGTCACGCGGATGCCGAGGGCCTCGAGCTGCACGGCCTTGTCGGGGTTGTTGCTGAGCAGACGGATGCCGTCGACGCCGACCGCGTTCAGCATCTGCGCTGCGACGGTGTAGTCGCGCTCGTCTTCGCCGTGGCCGAGGGCGACGTTCGCCTCGTACGTGTCGAGGCCCGCGTCCTGCAGGGCGTACGCGTCGAGCTTCGCGTACAGGCCGATACCGCGTCCCTCCTGCCGCAGGTAGAGCAGGAAGCCGCCCTCCGCCGCGATCCGCTCGGCGGCCTCGCGCAGCTGGGGACCGCAGTCGCAGCGCTCGGATCCGAACACGTCACCGGTCAGGCACTCGCTGTGAGGGCGCACGAGCGGCGCGTCTCCGCCGTCGCTCGCGCGTTCGAGTGCCGCGTGCCAGTCGCCGAGCCCGAGCAGCAGGTGCTCCCGTCCGTCGACGAGGCCGTCGAACGTGACCACGTCGGCCGTGGTGGAGAAGCCGTCGCCGAAGCGCAGCGGCACGCGGACGCGGGTGCGTTCCGTGGCGACCGGAGCGACGGTTGAAGTTTCAATCATGCCGGGTGCAACGCAGGAGGCGGGGGAGTATTCCCGAGGGCTAGGCCGAGGACTCTTCCTTCCGCCGCCGCACGAACCTCAGTTCGCTCGCCAGGATGCCGAGCACGACCAGAGCTCCGCCGACGAGCGCGGTCGCGGGCAGTCGCTCGCCGGCGATGCGTCCGATGACGCCGGCCCACACGGGTTCCCCGGCGTAGATGATGGTCGCGCGCGTCGGTGACACCGACTTCTGCGCCCAGTTCATGGTCAGTTGGATCAGACAGCTCGCCGCGCCGAGTCCGACGGCACAGCCGACCCAGATCCAGGAGAACTCGGGGACGGCCTCGCCGACCACCGGCATCGTCAGCAATCCCAGCACGCCGGCGGTCAGCAGCTGGACGACGGTGATGCGCCCGAGGTCGATCCTGCCCGCGAAGAGGCTGATCAGGATGATCTCTGCGGCGATGGGCAGGGTGCTGATCATGGTGACGATCTCGCCCGTGCCCAGCGTGAACGCGAATGCGTCGGGGCCCGCGATGAACAGCAGTCCCACGAACGCGAGGCCTGCTCCGACGAAGGCCATGGCGGGCGGACGTGTGCGGAAGACCGCCCACTGCGCGAAGGGGACGAGCGGCACGTACATGGCGGTGATGAACGCCGACGTGCTGCTGTCGATCGTCTGCAGCCCCAGCGTCTGCAGACCGTAGCCGAGGTAGATCATCACCCCGATCGCGACACCCGCCCCGATGTCGCGCCACCGCATGCCGCGCAGCGCACGACGGAAGATCAGCACGCTGAGGAGACCTGCGACGAGGAATCGGATGCCGACGAAGAACCACGGCCCGGAGTGCTCCATCGCCCAGTGCACCAGCAGGAACGTGCCGCCCCACACCGCGGTGATCGCGATGAGCGCGGCCTCCTGCGGGCGGAAGCGCATCCAGCGGAGACGAGAGGGCATCGTTGGCCTTTCTCGACGTTGCCGGATCGAGCATAGTCGTGGCGCATGACGGGAGAAGACGCCCGCGAGCCGGATGCCGCCGCCGACTCGGTAGCCTCGCAGGATGAGCGACTTCGTGAGTGCCGCAGAGCTGAACGACCTCCGGGAGCAGGGCGCGCCCGTGCGCGTGATCGACGTGCGGTGGCGGCTGGATCGCCCGGAGGCCGGGCACGGCGACTACCTCTCTGGCCACATCCCCGGCGCGGTGTTCGCCTCGCTCGACGCGGAGCTCTCCACCCACGGTGCGCCCGCCGAGGGGCGGCACCCGCTGCCCTCGACCGCGACGCTCCAGGCTGCGGCCCGCCGGTGGGGTGTCCGTGCGGGCGACACCGTCGTGGCGTACGACGACTCCAAGGGCATCTCGGCTGCGCGGGCGTGGTGGCTGCTGCGGCAGGGCGGGGTCGATGTCCGCGTGCTCACCGGCGGCATCCGGGCTTGGCGCGCCGCGGGGTTCGCGGTCGCGACGGATGATGTGATCCCCGAGCCCGGCGATGTCGTGCTCGACGAGATCGGCCGCGACGCCCTGTCGATCGATGAGGCGGCGGCGTTCCCCGCGTCGGGAGTGCTCCTCGACGTGCGCGCGCCGGAGCGCTACCGCGGCGACACCGAGCCGCTCGATCCGATCGCCGGTCACATCCCCGGTGCGCGCAATCTGCCGACGCTGCGGCACCTCGACGCTGAGGGCGGCATCCTCGATCGCGACACCGTGCTCGCGACCTTCGCCGAGGTCGGCGTGAACCCCGGAACCCCGGTCGCCGCGTACTGCGGATCGGGTGTCACGGCCGCGCATACGGCCCTGATCCTGCACGAGGTCGGCATCGACGCCAAAGTGTTCCCCGGATCGTGGAGTCAGTGGTCGAACACGCCGGGTCGTCCGGTCGCGACGGGAGATCAGCCGGGCTGATCCTCACGCGGTCCGTAGCCCCAGTGCAGACCGAGTGCCCCAGGACCGAAGGCTCTGCGCACCAGATGCACGGAGGTGCCCCTGGTCAGGGCGACGGGGGTGACCGTCACGCCATCAGGCGTCTCGACGTGCTCCTCGCACCAATCGGGGACGGCATCAGGATGGAACCGCGTCCACACCAGCAGCTCGCGGCACTTCTGTGCCAGGGCATGGCCCGTGTCACGCATCGGCGGGTAGTCGGACGGGTACTCGACCGACCATTCGACCATCGCCGTGTCGGGGGCGGTGAGCGGGAGATCGAGTTCGAACAGGATGCCGTGCACCTCGCCGTCCGGGTGCGAGTAGCGCGCGGCGATGCGCCCGCCGGACACGGCGTCGAGCAGGGGCGGCGGAGTGCTGACCCCCGGGGTGATCTCGAGGAAGGGTATCGCCGTTATCGTGCCGATGGTCGACTGCACGATGCTGCGCGTGATGCTGTAGGCGACGTTGCCCTGCGCGTTCACATCGGTCACAGAGTGTGTGGTGAGCTCCCGCGAGGTGTCGGGGTACGACGCACCCATCGCGTCGAACGCCAGCATGACCGCGCGTTCCAGCTCCTCCTCGTCCATGGGGAAGCGGTTCGGGCCCAGCGGCCCCGTGCGGTTGGTGGGTCCGAGGTGCCGTCGCAGTGCGCCGGCGTCGAGGCCGAGCAGCTCCTCGAGGTCGGCGAGTGCGGCCAGGGACTGCGCGCCCTCGGGGCGTCGCGCCCCCGAACGCCAATAGCTCAGCGTGGCCATCGAGACCCGGTTGCCTCGCGCGTTGAGCTGCTGCTGCAACCACGACAGCGTCACGTCCCTGGCGTTGACCGCATCGCGCAGCGCCGTCGCGAAACCGTCGGATCCGGACCTGCGTTCGTCATATTCGTAACTCATCACAGCCCCCGTCCGGTATGTGAAGACCACCGCCCTAAAGTGAGCATACGACCGCACGCGCGTACCTCAGGGGACCGGGTGGGCATGTGGGGTCACTTGGCCGTCTTCGTGGGCGGGTGCCCGACCCTGCGAGCTGCGGCCTGACGCAGTGATGCCCCCCTTGCTGCGTATGTCGTGAAGCCCGGCAATCGATCTGGGGAGATCCGCCGGGCTTCACGAATCCTCGGCCGCCGTGCTCGCGGCATCGCGGCTCCGTGGCCCCGCGTAGACTGGGGGAACACCCCGGAGGACTCTGGACCGTCATGCCTGCCCCTGCTCGCGCATTCACCCTGCGCCACGTGCAATTGCTGCGCGCACTGTTCGCCGCCGTCGCTGCGCTGATGATCACGTTCTCGTCGGACCACTCGGCGCCCATCGGCCTCGCGGTCTTCAGCGGCTTCGCGTTCGTGACCGCGCTGGTGCACCTGCTCGCCGCGTGGCTGGTGCTCCCCGCCGGGTCACGCTGGTCGGCCATCCTGCTCGCGGTGCTCGGCATCTTTGCGGGAGGGCTGAGCGGCATCCCCGCGCTGCGCTCGGACGACATGTTCTTCATCGTCGTCTCGAGCTGGGCCATCCTCAGCGGTGCGATCGAGCTGCTCGCAGGAATCCGTGCACGACGCACCCGTGACCCGCTGGCGCGCGACGCGATCACCGTCGGGGCGCTGGGCATCCTGCTCGGCGTCGTCCTGCTCTTGATCCCGTCCGGGTTCGTGCAGGAGTACACGATCGACGAGGCCGGGACCTTCGTGCTCTCCGGCATCATCCTGGGTGTCGGCATGTTCGGCGGCTATGCGGCGATCGTCGCGGTCTTCCTCGGCATCGCCGGGCTCACCCCGAAGAAGGTGGACGCTGCCGCCGCGGCCGACGAGTCAACGGGAAGCGCCGCCCCCTCGGTGCACGGAGGAGAACGATGAGCGACGAGAAGCCCACCCGTCGGGACATCCTGCGCCCCCTGCACCTCCTGCTCATCGCCCTGGGCTGCGGTGTCTTCGCCGCGGTGGTCACACTGGTCTCGACCGGCGCCTTCACCTCGCGCGTGAACACCGCGATCGCGAACGGCACCTACGACGGACTCACCCCTGTCGCGCTCGGCCTCGTGGTCGGTGGCGGGGCCTTCATCGTCACACTGCTGATCCTGGCGATGCTCATCCTCGCCGTCGACCCGGCCGACGTCACCAAGACCGTCGACCGTCCGGTGCTGTACGACCCGGAGCCCGAGGGCGACGCGGACGGCGAGAGCCGGGCCGCACCGCGTCATCGTGACCGGAATACCCGTGCGCCGCGCACGCTTGTCCCTGAGGTGACTGCCTCCGTCGACCGCGCCTCCATCGGATTCCGGTCGGCGCGAGGGCCGATCCTCGGGGCGCTGATGCTCGCCACCGGGCTCATCGCCATCGATGCCACCATCCTCGCGACAGCCGTGCCGAGCATCGTCCGCGATCTCGGCAGCTATCAGCAGTTCCCCTGGCTGTTCTCGGTGTACCTGCTCGCGCAGGCGGTGAGTGTTCCGATCTACTCCCGGTTCGCCGACACGGTCGGGCGCAAACCGATCATCCTCCTGGGCATCGCCCTGTTCCTCCTGGGCTCCGTGCTCTGCGGCTTCGCGTGGAGCATGCCGGCGCTGATCGTGTTCCGCATCATCCAAGGGCTCGGTGCCGGGGCCGTCGCGCCGATGGCGATGACGATCGTCGGCGACATCTACACGGTCGCCGAGCGTGCCAAGGTGCAGGGATACATCGCGAGCGTGTGGGCGATCTCGTCGGTCGTCGGTCCGGCCCTCGGCGGGGTGTTCGCACAGCTCGACGCCTGGCGGTGGATCTTCTGGGTGAACATCCCCCTGTGTCTCATCGCCGCGTGGATGCTGCAACTCAAGTACAAGGAGCAGAAGCAGACGAGTCGGCATCGGATCGACTATGCGGGCGCCGTGCTGCTGACGATCGGGCTGACCGGACTCATCCTCGGCATGCTGGAGGGCGGCAACGCCTGGGCATGGATCTCCGTCCAGAGCGCGCTCTGCTTCGGGATCGGGATCGTCGCCCTTGCGCTGTTCGCCGTCGTCGAGCGCCGCGTCGAGGAGCCCATCGTCGACCTCCGCCTCGTCGCCAGGCCGCTGATCCTGACGACCACGGTCGTGTCGCTCGGTGTCGGCGCACTCATGATCGGTGTCACGAGCTTCGCGCCTGCCTACCTCGAAGGCTCGCTCGGCATCGCGCCGTTGCTCTCAGGGCTCGCGGTCGCGGCACTGACCCTGGGGTGGCCGATCGCGGCCGCCAACGTCGGCCGCCTGTATCTGAGGATCGGCTTCCGTCGCACCACCATGATCGGGATGAGCATCACCACCCTCGCCGCGATCACCCTGGCAGCGGTGGCGTCATGGCCGCACCCGCTCATGGTCGCGGGCATCGCCTTCGTCCTCGGGTTCGGGCTCGGGTGGACTGCTGCTCCAACGCTCATCGCCGCCCAGTCCTCGGTCGAATGGGGTGAGCGAGGGGCCGTGACCGGGATGAACGCGTTCGCGCGCTCCGCCGGGAGTGCCGTCGGCGTCGCCGTGTTCGGGGCGATCTCGAACGCGGTCATCGCGCAGGGCGCAGGGACCGACGACCCGGACACGATCATCCACGCGTCGGTGTGGGTGTTCGTCGCCGTCGCCGCGACCGCCGTGCTCACCCTGGTCGCGGCCGCCTTCATGCCGCGCGACCGTCCGGAGTCGCACTCCGGGGAGATGCGCGCGTAGCGAGGATCCGCGCGGCGACGTCGAGGGGATCCTCGGACGAGACGTCGTCCGAGCCGGTGCCCGCGCGCCAGCGCTCCTCGATCTCGATGATGCGGCGATGCAGCACCGACTCGTCCGGGATTGCGTCTCGCTCCACCGATTCCGCCAGCCACCGGATCCATGCGTCCCAACGCGGAGCGTAGAGATCTCGGATCAGACCAGACCAATGCCGACCGGAGTAGTCGTGCAGCCCGCTGCTCTGATGACCCCAGACCGAGATCAGGCTGCGCGCGTCTCGCTCCATCGCATCGCGCTCCGCCGGGGTGTCACCCCACGCGCGCGCGTGATCGATCCAGGAGGATGCCCGGGAGTCCTCGCGCGTCGCCGCCAGCCGATCGAGGGCCAGCAGATCATCCTCCAAAGCGGCACCCTGGCGGCGCACCTCGGGCGCGTCTCCCGCAGCGAACGCCTCGAGCGCGCCGCGGATGCGGTAGCGGGTGCCCTGGGCGAGCACGTGCCCGGTCAACTCGACCACGTCCTTCTCCAGCGACTCTCGGGAGAGCGCGCGATCGGCGAGGGAGAGCAGCAGCTGCGCGGCGCGCGTGATCGCGGGGAGGTCGCCCAGTACCGCGGGATCGTTCTCGGCGTCGATGTTGGCCGACATGCGAGGCGGTCCCGCAGGGAGGGCCTCTCCGGCGAGACGCTGCGTCGCGAACGGGGCGCGCGCGCTCCACGGTCGCGCGATCACCGGTGAGGGGATCGATCGGGTGCGGCCGGGGCCGTAGAGAGTGGCGCCGAGCAGTCGCCATGCTTCGACCGCCGAGTCGTCGGCGACACCGTACCGCTGGACGGCGAAGTCTGCGAGCCAGGTGTCGATGTCCAGCGGTCCCCAGACCAGATCGGAGGCGGCCTCGTAGAACACGGTGTTGTTCTCGATCGCCTCGGGTGCGAGCCCGATGCCCTCCAGGCGGTCGGGGGCCGTCTCGATCAGCTCCGCCACGTCGCGTGCGAGACCGCGAAGGTCCCCGAAGAGCGCGAAACGGCCGCCGAAGTTGTGTACGGCCGTCCAGATCCATCGGCGCCCGTGCATGCCCTTGCGCCACATCGGCGCGTGCTCGCCCCAGAGATCGATCAGGAGGAGCCGGTCGTGGGGCACGCGAGACAGGTACGCGGCCACGCGCTCGTCCGTCCAGAATCCGCGGTGATAGTGGAACGGCCACCCCTGCAGAAGCCAGGTCGCCCGCGGATGCACGGCCGTGATGGCGTCGTGCACCCCCGCGCCGGCAGCGGCGAGGTCGGCGAGGTCACCGGACGGAGGCAGCGATTCGATGAAGGGATCGACGGCGAAGACGGGCGCGAAGCCCGGGTCTCCGAGGAGCTCCTCCTGCGTGTCGAGGAAGAGCTTCATGAAGCGGGCGAAGTCGGCGGAGGCGGGATCCATCAGGGGTGTGCGCCAGCCCTGCCACTCGATCTCGAGCGCGTCGGGACCGGCGACCGAGCGCGGGACGTGGCCTCCGGGAAGGGGCAGCACAGGCGTCATGCCCAGCTCGCGGGCGTGCGTCAGGATGCGACGTGCGAGCGCGATCCTCCGGTCGTCCCAGCGCTCAGGCAACGGGCCGCCGAAGTCGTGCATCCCGCCCATCGACATCCACGGCAGGTGTGCGGCGCTGCCGATCCACGCGCGCGCAGCGGTCGCATCCACGCCGGCTCGACGCAGCGTCTCCGCCAGGACCGACTCGTAGCCCGTGAGCAGCAGAGGATGCGTGACCCCGTGCAGCGCCATCCAGTCGAGCTCCCGCTCCCATCGGTCCTCATCCCAATAGGCCGTGGAGTATCCGTGCGTGACGACGTTCAGGTGGTATCTGACGGCGAAGGGCGTGCGCAGCTCGGTTCGCGGCGCATCGGGCCACCGCTCCCAAGGCGGGTCCAGTCGCGGCGCCTCCCATGTGATGCGACGCCCCTGACCGTGCAGGTACCGGGCGAACGCGCGTGCCGTCGACAGCACGTCCGTGCCGCGCAGTGTGAGCACGCCGTTCCCGGCCTCGAACCCTGCGACCGCGGCGTGGGTCTCCTCCGGCGGCAGCTCCTCCACGCGCACGTGCGACGTGTCGGCGCCCACCCGCTCCAGCAGGGCGAGCACCACCGACTCCGGGTGCTCCGTCACCGGCGGATCCCCTCATCGAGCGGCAGTGCCATCCGCTGCGCCCAGGAGGCGAAGTCGATGGGCTCACCCGTTCGTCGCGATTCCTCCGCGCCGAACGCCATGAGATGGCTGTCGAGTGCCGTCTCGAAGGAGAGCTCGCCCGTGCCGACCATGCCGAGCCGCACCGCTTCGACGAACTCGGCCATCAGCCCTGCGTCCCCTCCGCCATGACCGGCGTGATCGCCGAGGTCGGGGTTGGGCAAGGCCACCCGCAGAGTGTGGCGCTCGTGCGCCAGGACGGATTTGGGACTGATGTCGTGCGCGTCGAGGGGCAAGCCCTCCGGGATCCGGCCATCGGGTGAGAACAGATCCACCACGATCTCTCCACTCTCCATGTGTCCTGACAACTGGCCGGCCGAACCCGTGATCGTGACGTTGCGGGTGTTCTCGGCGGTGAAGGCCGAGGCCGTGAGCGTTGCGGTCACCCCTCGGGGGAACCGCATCGTGGTCTGCTGATGGTCTGCCACGTCGTTGTCGCTGCGGAAGACGCAGCGGCCGTAGTCGCCCTCGCGCAACGCGCGCATGCGGCCGGCGGGGAGATGTCGTCGCCCAGCAGATGCACGGGGTGGCCCGTGACCCCCGCGAGTGCGTCGACGTAGTACCGAGGGGCGAAGAAGGGGCAGCTGTCGGCGACGGGACAGCCCTGCACGCAGAACTCCGGCGCGCCGGCGGGAGCGTTCTCGGCGCGGAACCAGCTCAACTCCCCGATGCTGTAGACCGTCTCCGGCGCTGCGCCGACGAGCCAGCGGATGATGTCGAGGTCGTGCGACGTCTTCGTCAGAGCCATCGGGCCCGAGGTCGTGCTGTTCCGCCAATTGCCCCGCACGTAGGAGTGCGCGAAGTGCCAGTAGCCGACGTTCTCGCGAACCTCGAGGGTGATCATGCGTCCGATGGCGCCGGAGTCGAGGATGCGCTTCACCGAACGCCAGAACGGCGTGAAGCGCAGCACGTGGCCGATGGCGAGGGCCGACGATGTGCGACGGGCGTGCTGTGCGAGTCGGCGGAGTTCCTCGACGCTCGGCGCGGCGGGCTTCTCGAGCAGGAAGGGCAGCCCTGCGTCGGCGACGGCGATCGCGACATCGACATGAAGGGCATCAGGCACGGCGATCACGACGGCGTCGGCCTGAAGCAGCCCGAGGTCGGCGATCGCGCCCCGCCAGTCCTCGTAGGTGCGCGCGCCTCCGGCCGCGGCGGCCAACGCCTCACGCCGATCTGGGGCCGGGTCGGCCACCGCCACGATCCGTGCGCGGTCGGGGTGCTCGATCGCCCATCGCCCGTAGGCGTCGCGACCTCGGCCGCCCGCGCCGATGATGACGATGCGCTGGGGTCCCGCTGACGTGCTCATTTCTCGGCTCCTGCCGTCAGTCCCTCGACGAGGTAGCGCTGCGCGAGGAAGAAGAGGATGACGATGGGGACGGTCACCGCGATGGATCCGGACAGCAGCACGGTCACCGGGACGTTGAAGTCGGCCAGCTGCGAGATGCCGAGCGGCGCCGTCCACTGCGCGCGGTCGCGCACGAGGAAGAGCAGGGCGTAGAAGTACTCGTTCCAGGCGATCATGAACACGTAGATCGAGGTCGCGACGACCCCCGGGAGCGCGATCGGCAGCACGACGCTGCGCAGCATCTGCGGGAGCGAGGCCCCATCGACGATCGCTGCCTCCTCGACGCTCTCCGGCAGCGCCTGGAAGTAGTTGCGCAGCATGTAGATCGACACCGGAACCGTGGTCGCGACGTAGACGAGGAACAACCCGATGAGCGAACCAGTGAGGCCCGCCCTGGCGAGGAGCACGAAGAGCGGCACCGAGAGCACGATCCCGGGGAACAGGTAGACCGCGAGGATGATCGCGTTCATCCCGCGCCGACCGCGGTAGCGCAGACGTGCGGCGGCGTACGCACCCAGGATCGAGACGAGGATCGACAGGACCACGGTGCCGAGTCCCACGAGGAGGGAGTTGAGCACGAAGCGTCCCAGGCCGAAGCCGCCCTGCTCCGGGTCGAGCATCGCCGTGGTGTACCCCGAGAAGTCGAGCTCGCCGAGGGCGGGGAACAGATCGAGCGGCGCCTGGACGATCGAGGAGTACGGACGCACCGACAGGAGGAATCCGTACAGCACAGGACCGATCGCGAACAGGAGGGCGACGGCGATGAGGATCGTCCGACCCACGATCGCGGCGGGGCGCGGACGCAACGGCGAGCGACGGCGGGTCATTCGGTGTCCACCTTTCTGCGGGTGGCGAGGACGTAGACGGTGAGCAGCACGATCAGCACCACCGACATGAGCAGTCCGTAGGCGGAGGCGCTGCCGATGTCGGCGCGGGTGACCAGCTCGGTGTAGACCTTGAGCGCCATGAGCTGAGTCCCTCCGGCGCCCTCGGTGAGCAGATAGACCTCGCTGAAGCTCTGGAACGTCCAGATGAACCGCAGCAGGCACAGCAGCAGGATGACGCCCTTGAGCTGAGGCATGACGATGCGCCAGAGGATCTGCATGCGGTTCGCGCCGTCGAGCGCGGCTGCTTCCTCGATGCTGGGAGAGACGCCCTGCAGCCGCGCGGTGATGAACAGGAATGCGAGCGGGGCGGAGGTCCAGATCTCGAACGCCACGACCACCAGCAACGACAGCGGCACCGGAACCCCGAAGACCTCGGTCGAGGAGGTGTTGAGGAAGCCGATCGCCTGATCCCATCCCAGGACCTGACGGCCGAAGGCGTTCACGATGCCGTACTGCGGGTTGAGCATGGTCTGCCAGATGGTGACGGCGGCGATCAGCGGGAGCACGTACGGGACGAGCAGGAGTGCACGCACGATCCCTCGACCTCGGAACGGACTCCGCAGCGCGAGGGCCAGCACCAGGCCGACGCCGACCGAGCCGATCATCGTCAGCGTGGAGTACAGGAGCGTGGTGCCCAGAGCGCGCCAGAAGGCGGGGTTCTCTATCGCGCGCCGGAAGTTGTCGAGCGTCCAGTCGATCGGCTCTGTGCCCAGGCGCGGGATGTCGACGAGCCTGACCTCGCTGAACGCGAAGACGATCACGAGCAGGAGCGGGATGACCGACGCGAGCAGGATGACGAGGAACGTCGGGGCGGTGAGCAGGAGTCCGTTGCGGTCGTCCCGGCGGGAGCGGCGGGTGTGCCGCTCCCGACGGTGACGGAGAGGTGCCGTGCTCACAGGCCCGCCTGGACCTCCTCGACGGCCGCCTTCATGGCGGCGGTCACGTCGGCGGGGGACGAGCCGTTGTAGAGCTGCTCGATCTGGTTGGCGAGCACGCCCTGGCTGAACACCAGCCCGGCGAGCGTGGCGTCGTCCGTGCCCATGCCCCACAGGTAGATCGAGTTGATGCCCTCGCTCATGCCGTCCACGAACTCGTCGCCGTAGATCTCGGCCGAGGTGCGGTCGTGGGCCGGTCCGATGCCCAGCTCACCCCACGCGGCGGCGAATGCCTCGGGGTCGTCGGCCGTCCCGTTGCGCAGCGGCACCCGCCCCTCGGTGGCGACGCCCAGAGTGTCGGCATAACCCTCGTCCAGCACGTACTCGATGTACTGCTGGGCGGCCTCCGTGTTCGCACCCGTCGGGATGCCGTAGCCGAGCACGGCGCCATACTGTCGCGGCTCCTCGCCGAGCACGGTGATGAAGCCGGTGTTGTCGGCGAGGAAGGTCGGCGTCGCCGCGCAGTCGGGGCAGGTGGCGGGGGTGGCGGGGTCGAGTCCGGCCAGCTCGTCGAGGATGTGGGTGGAGAAGAGGAGCATCGCCGCGTCGCCGTTCATGTAGGCGGCGCGTGCGCTGGTCACGTCGAAGTCTCCCGCGGTCGACGAGTTGCGCAGGGCCAGGAACTGCTCCGCGGCCTCGGTGCACGCGTCGGAGTCGATGGTGACCTCGCCGTCGGTCACGAGTTCGCATCCGGCGCTCTGGAACAGGGACTGGATGCCCTCGGTGGCCGATGCGGTGCCTGCTTGCGTGCCGAAGGCCAGCCCGGTGATGCCGAGTTCCTCCTTGACCGTGGTCGCTGCGTCGGCGAGCTCTTCGACCGAGGTGGGCACATCGACCCCTGCCTGCTCGAGGAGGTCGGTGCGGTAGGCGATCACGTGCGACCAGCCGTCGCTGGGAACCGCGGAGATCTGCCCGTCGATCGTGACGGCTTCGAGCGCGTTCGCGTTGAACGTGTCGGGGCCGAGCGCGTCGACTGCGGCGGTCGCGGCCTGAGTGTCGAGGAGGCCCTGCGAACTCCACGCCCCGGTCTGCGTCGAGGCGTGCAGGATCACGTCGGGCACATCCCCGCTGGCGGCACCTGTCACGAGCGCCTGATCCTGATCCGCGCCGGCCATCGGCACGACCTCGACCTCGATGCCCGTCTTCTCGGTGAAGGCGGTGGCGACCTCCTCCTGAGCGGCGAGTCGCTCGGGAGTCGTCTGCGGGGTCCAGAACACGATGCTCTGGTCCTCGGCCTCCGGCGAGTCTTCGGCAGCGGAACAGCCGGCGAGCAGGGACAGTGCGGCGAGGGCCGCAAGGGGGCCGCGATGCGCGGCGCTGACATACGGGTCACGTCAACACTCCTCGGGTCATGGCGCAGCGCGCCGGGGGGAGAAACGCCGAGGCGGCGGTGCCGCGGCAGTGGTGCGATCCTCCCGTGAAGCGAGCGATTCTAGTGAGATTGTTCAGATCGATGCAAAGAATCGTCTTCTGGAACGGTCATAGTGAAGGTATCGTACGATCCGTGGATGATCTCGACCGCCGCATCGTCGGGGCGCTGCTGGCCAACCCGCGCGCCACCAACGCCCAGATCAGCGATGCGGTGTTCACCTCCGAGGCAACGGCGTCACGCCGGGTGGCCCGGCTGATCCGCGAGGGCGCCGTCCGCGTGATCGGCGTGCTCGACGGCGAGGCCACCGCGCGCTCGCGCTCTCTGTTCGTGCGGCTGCGATGCCGCCCCGGCGACGGCAACCGGTCGGCGCAGCGGCTGGCCGCCTGGCCGGAGTGCGGCTCGGTCAAGCTCGTCACGGGAAGCGTCGACTGCATCGCCGAGATCAACTACACATCCAACGATCACCTGCTCGCCATCACGCTCGAGCAGCTGCCCTCGCTCGATGGCGTGCTGGCGGTCTGGAGCAACCAGGTCGTGCGCCGCTTCGCCACGCCGCACAGCTGGCTGCCTGCGCTGCTGTCCGAGGAGATCGCGTCGCAGCTGCGGTCGCAGCGGCTCGATCCGTGGCGGGACCCCCTGCCCGGCGAGCCGGTTCGTCTGGACGCCCTCGACGAGCGGATCGCCGATGCGCTCGCGGGCGACGGACGCCTCGGCTGGCAGCAGTTGGCCGACCGCTGCGACGCGAGTGCCGTCACCGTGCGGCGTCGCGCAGAGGCGATGCTCGGATCGGGAGCTCTGCGCATGCGAGCCGTCGTCGACCCCGAGACAGTCGGCTTGGCCGTGAACGCCTTCATCTCGTTGAGCGTGAATCCGACGCAGCTCGGTCGGGCGGGCGAGATGCTGGCGCAGCACCCGTCCATGCTGATGATCTCGGCCACCACGGGCGACCGGAATCTGTGCGGTGAGGTGGCGCTCGCGTCGGATGCCGCGCTGTACGAGTTCATCTCCGCGACGATCGGCGGTCTCCCCGGACTCCAGCACGCCGATGTGGCGGTCGCATTGCGGTCGGTCAAGCGTGCGGGTCTCCTCCGCGAAGTCGCCGCGGTGGAGCCGCACAGCATGGCCGCGCCGCTTATACGGTGAAGGCGCGCAGGACACCGTCCTGCGCTGCGACGACGAGCTTGTCGGCTGCCATCACCGGCGTCGAGAACGTGTTCGCGGTGAACAGCTGCCGATCGATCGTCACGACCCCATCGGTGGGACGCACCTCGGCGAGCAGCCCTCCGACCGACACCAACCACGCCGCACCCGTGCGCGGATCGATGACCGGCCCGGCGTTGACGACACGCGGGACCGCCTGGGCACTCCACCGTGGGCCCCCGTGGCTTGGTCCACGACGGTGACCACGCCCCATTCGGAGGTGAGCAGCAGCCCGCCGTCGGCAAGCGGCAGGCTCGGGGCGAAGATGTAGCTTCCGGGTGAGCGCCAGATCTCCTCCCCGGTGCGCGGGTCGACGGCGATGGCGTCGACGACGGTGCTGAAGACCACGGCGCCCGTCGGGAGCACCTCGACCCAGTCGTCCCACGGGCCGTAGATGAGCTGTCGGTACCGGTCGGGACGGTCGGTCGTGAGGACCGACCAGAGCACGGCGCCGGTGCGCAGGTCGTAGGCGTACCCGCGTCCGTCGCCGGCTCCGACGTACACGCGATCGCCGTCGCAGGCCGCGCGGCCCGCGGTGCGCACGGGCACCGGAGCCTCCCACAGGGTCGCACCGTCCAGGTCGAGGCACCGCAGCGTGTCCTCGGCCGAAATGAGGATGCGGCCGTCGTCGCCATCGGTCCCGGCCACGAGCGGCGTGGTGAGGACGGGCTTGTCGAAGTGGCTGGTCCACACCGCATGACCGGAGCGCGCGTCGAGCGCCAGCAGACGGCCGTCCGCGCCGGGCACGACGACTCGGTTGCCGTCGGGCGTGAACGCGGCGCCCCGATGCACGGCTCCGGCGTCGGCGGTCCAGAGGGGTCTGACTCTGCCCCGTCTCGACGCATCCACCGCTGTGACACGACCCGACGTGGAGCATGCGACCACTGTCGTGCCGTTGACCGCCAGCGCTCCCTGGAGTTGTCCGCCGATGTCGAGCTCCCACGCGAGGCGAGCGCGCGTGGAACCGGGGAGCTCGACCTCCGCCCACTCTTCTCGGCGCATGCCGGAGGCGTCGACGGCCCGCACCTGCACCCGCTGTGCGCCGGCGGCGACCCCGGTGCGGTCGACCGCACCGTGCCAGGAACGGCCGCGGGCCACGAGGGGGATCCACGCGGTCTCGTCCCGCGCGCCGAACACGGCTTGCGGGTGCAGGCGCGCCTCGACCGAGACGGCGGTACGGTCCGGCACCGCGGTGAGGGCGATCTCGGTGTCGCCGGGGCGCGGGGCGATGCGGATCGCCTCGGTGCGCCTCGACGGCGCCTCCAGCGGGATCTCGGCGAGCGACTCGACGGTCGGAACGTCGGCGTCGGTCGTGCCGAGGGTCACGTGCTCGACGTGCAGTGCACGCCCCTGCTGGCCCCGCCGCTCGGTGACGCGGAGGTAGAAGGGGCCCTGCCTGGCGGCGTTGGTGGTCACCTGGGTGAGGCCGTTGAAGCGATCCACCTCGTTGAGGTGGCGGTGCCCGGCGAAGATGCCGCGCACCGGGAACGGTGCGATCGTGCGCAGCAGCGCATCCGTGTCATTCACGTAGTAGTTGGCGCCGCCGAGCGGATAGTGCAGGAACAGAATCGACGGCCGGTCCTTCACCTCGCTCAGCTCCTCCTTCAGGGCTGCGAGGTCGTCGGCGAAGAGACCGGGCTCCTGCAGCAGCTGCGTCGGATCGAGCGCCATGAAATGCACGCCACCGGCGTCGAAGCCGTAGCTCGTGGGGCCCAACCAGTGCTGGAACCGCCGGCGGGCACTCGTGTCCCAGCGGATCTCGTGGTTGCCCGGCACGTGCCGGAGACGGCTCCAGAGCGCCGCGGGTATGAGGTCGCGGTAGGCCTCGAACGCGTCGTCGCTGCCGTAGTCCGTGATGTCGCCGCAGTGCAGCACGAATTGCGGATCTTCCGCCTCGATCGCGGCGAAGACCCGGCGCAGGTTGGTCATCCGAGCCGACTCGTCCTCGTTGGCGTGGGTGTCGGTGAGGACGGCGAAGCGCAGAGCGCCCTCCGAGGTCTCTTCCGTCGATGCGGACGCCATCTCGCCACCCGGCCAGGGGCCCCAGCCCGCGGCCGCTCCGAGGGCGATGCCCGCGGTCGTCACACCGAGGAATCCTCGCCTGGTCAGCGGCGTCTCTGTCACGGGTCTGTTCGGTGTTGTGTGCTCCACTGTCCGCTCCTCCTCGTCGTGGGCGTTCCTGCAGCACCCAATCGAGACGGCGACCGCCATGTCCCGTGAGCACGGCGGAATGCGAGGGATCGACACCCCGGCGGCTCGGCTCGCAAGAAACCGATCATCTGACGGGTCGCCCATCCTGCCGGAATCACTCAGCAGGCGTGAGCGGATGGGCGATCTCTTGCACCCGGCCGCCCGTGCCTTGATCCTTCCCGCCGGATGTCGACACCGTCGTACGCAGTCGGTCGACGAGAGGCGTCGGGCGTGCGACGTGAGGAGAGGCAGCATGAGCGGGTTCACGACGAGGAGCAGGACGCGTGCGGCAGGGGGTCTCGGCCTGCTCGCCACGGTGGCCCTGGCTGCGGGCGCCACGGTCGGCGCGGCTCCGGCGGCCGCGATGGCGGGCGGTGACCGGGGCGAGCGGCCTCCGTTGGCCGATCACGTGGTGCTCATCGCCCTGGACGGCTTCGACCCCGACTATCTCGCCGGCGACGCGATGCCGAACCTCCGCGCGCTCGCGACGCGCGGTGCGATCAGCGAGTCGACCGGAGTGATGACCTCCATCACGAACCCATCCTGGTCATCGATCGCGACGGGCGCCTGGCCGGAGACCCACGACAACGCGGCCTACTTCTACGACCCGGCAACGGGCGTGGCGGTGGCCCAGCAGCGTGACCTGGCGGTGCCGACCATCGCGGAGTCGATCAGGGAGCAGGGTGGGACGGTGCTGTCCTCGCAGTGGTTCATCGTGCAGAACCACGGAACCGCGTTCGGCGATCCCCAGGGGCTGTACACGCAGCCGGGCGGGGACTGCGCACGGCGCACCGATGACGCGGTCGCCGTGATCGAGGGCCGCCCCGTGATGAGCGCGGGGGCGGCCGTGCAGATGTCCGGCGTCCCGGACCTCATCGCGGTGTACTGCGATCGGCTCGATGCCCTCGGTCATGCCGACGGAAAGGACGCTCCGGGTATGCCGGCGGCCGTAGCCGAGGTCGATGCGCAGATCGGCCGTCTCGTGCAGGCGACCAAGGACGCCGGGATCTTCGGCCGAACGGCGTTCGTGGTGACCGGTGACCACGGCATGGAGACGTTCACGCAGGGTATGCGCGACGAACTGCTCTCGACGATCTCCGGCGCCGGCTATCAGGCCGAGCTGCTCACCGCGGGGCAGTCGCCACGCCCCGAGACCGACGCGGTGATCGTCGTGGGCGGCGTCGGGTCGCTGCATCTCGTCGGCGAAGCGGCGGGTGATCCGACGGCCGCGGCGGCCATCGATGCGGCGGTCTCCGCGATGCCGCACATCTCCGCCGTGTACGACGAGGTCGAACAGCAGGCGATGCACATGTCGGCGAAGTACGGCGAGCTGGTGATCGAGCCCGACGAGGGCTGGAGTCTCGGCGCCGCCCCGTCGGACGGCGTGTCCGGCGTGCACGGGGTCTCGCGCACCAGGCAGACCGTGCTCGTGCTCGCCGGCTCCGGGGTGCGTCCGAACCACGTCGCTCATGCCCCGCGGCATGTCGACATCGCACCGACGATCGCCGCTCTGCTGGGCATGGACGCGCCGGCCGCCGCCGAGGGCCGCGTGCTCACGGAGGCGATCCGTCGGGGCTGACGGGCCGGAACGGGGCGTCTCGCTAGTGGGCGAGGCGCTCCGCGATGCCGGTGTACGTCGCAGGGGTCAACGCCAGCAGGCGCTGCTTGGCGGCGTCCCCGATCTCGAGCTGCTCGACGAAGGTGGCGAGGTCGGTGGCGCCCACCCGGTGTCCGCGTGTCAGCTCCTTGAGGAGCGCGTACGGGTCGGTGATCGTCGAACGGCCGGCGACGACCTCGGCGCGGATGACGGTCTGGATGGCCTCGGCAAGCACCTCCCAGTTCACGTCGAGGTCGGCGAGCAGCACATCGCGGAGAGGGAGATCGCATTCAACCCGCGGCGCAGGTTGTCGAGGGCGAGCAGCGAGTGGCCGAACGCCACGCCGATGTTGCGCTGCGTCGTGGAGTCGGTGAGGTCGCGCTGCATCCGGCTGGTGACGAGCGTCTGGCCGAGCGAGGCGAGCAGCGCGCCCGAGATCTCGAGGTTGGCCTCGGCGTTCTCGAACCGGATGGGGTTGATCTTGTGCGGCATCGTCGACGAACCGGTGGCACCGGCGACAGGGATCTGCGCGAAGTAGCCGAGCGAGATGTAGGTCCAGATGTCGGTGGCGAGGTTGTGCAGGATGCCGCCGGCGTGACGCACGCGGTCGTACAGCTCGACCTGCCAGTCGTGCGACTCGATCTGCGTGGTGAGGATGTTGAACCCGAGGCCGAGGCCCTCGATGTACTCGCGGGCGATGGTCGGCCAGTCGGCGTCGGGGTCGGCTGCGAGATGCGCCGACCACGTGCCGGTCGCGCCGGAGAACTTGGCGAGGTACTCGGATGCCGCGATCTGGGAGCGCACGCGCTCGAGGCGCCACGCGAAGACCGCGAGCTCCTTGCCCATCGTCGAGGGCGTCGCGGGCTGGCCGTGCGTGCGGGAGAGCATGGCGGCGTCGGCGTGCTCGACCGCGAGTTCGCGGAGCTTCGAGATCACGGTGTCGAGGGCCGGGAGCCAGACCTCCTCGACGGCGCGCTTGACGGTCAGGGCGTAGGCCGCGGAGTTGATGTCCTCGCTCGTGCACGCGAAGTGCGTGAGCTCGGCGATGGCGTCGAGGTCGAGCGTGGAGAGCCGGTCGCGCACGAGGTACTCGATGGCCTTCACATCGTGCTGGGTGACGGCCTCCTTCTCGGCGAGCCAGTCGATCTCGGCCTGTCCGAAGTCGCGGTACAGCGCGCGCAGACGCTCCTTGTTGGCGTCGGACAGCGGAGTCGTCTCGAACAGCGAGCGGTCGGTGAGGGCGATGAGCCACTCCACCTCGACCTCGACGCGTGCGCGGTTCAGGCCCGCCTCGGAGAGGAAGTCGGCGAGACCTGCGACGGCGCCGCGATAGCGACCGTCGAGAGGGCTGAGCGGCTGCGGCGGGAGCGAGGGCTGGAAAGTCAGGGGAGTCCTCCTGATGGGGCCCCGAAGGTCCGGGGCGTGCGGGGGAGACGAAGAGCGGGTTCGAGCTGGCGGAACAGGCCCCGAGTCGCCGTCTCAATCATACCGAGCACCGAATCGAACATCTCCGCGCCCGCGTAGTACGGATCGGGGACATCGTGTGTCGACGCGTTCGGGTCGAAAGCGAGCAGGAGGGTGACCTTGCCCTCTTCGTCCTCGTCGTGGGCCCACTCGCGGAGGATGCGCTCGTGGGTGCGGTCGAGGGCGACCACGAGGTCGTTCTCGGCGAAGGTCGCCGCCGTGAACTGCCGCGCGCGGTGCTGCGAGCCGTCGTACCCACGGCGCGCGAGCGAGTCGATCGTGCGGTGGTCGGCGCTCACCGAGGTGCCAGTCTCCCGTTCCTGCGCTGCGCGAGACGATGCGCTGGCCGAGGCCCTGCTTCTCCGCCAGGTCGCGGAAGACGACCTCGGCCATGGGGGACCGGCAGATGTTCCCCGTGCACACGAAGATCACGCGGAAGGGAACCGGGGACGTCACAGGTACATTCTGCCCGCCTCGGGCGTTCCTGCACAGCGCGCGCGGGAGCGCGGGCCTTTTCTGCACACGCAGATCCGCACGTCGGCTCTGCACTGCTCGTGTGTTTCCGAGGGGAGCATCGCGCCCGCGAACGTCACGATCCGGGAACCTGAAGCCATGCACCCCGTCGCACGAGATCACATCGTCGCCTCCGACGACCTCTGGGCCCGCCTCGTCATCCATCGCGAGATCATGGCGGCGCTGTCGACCGTCGAGGAGGCAGGCGCTGCGCTGGTGCGGCTCGTCGACGAGGCCGACTGGCGATCCGAGGGGTTCCGCGCACTGCATGCGCTGCTCGTCCGGATGCGCGACGACACCGGCGCCGAGTTCGGGAGGCTGAACGTGCGTGCGTGGGAATCGAGTGCGGGAGGCAGGGGATGAGCGCACTGGAGATCGATCACGGAGGGGCCATCGCTGTCGACACCGGGCAGTTGCGCGACGTCGGAGCACGGATGCGGGCGGTGACGGCGCAGTACGAGGAGGCTCGTGATGCGGTGGGTCGCGCGCTCCGTGCCGCCGCAGCGCAACAGACCGCCTGCCCGCACCTCGATGCCTCGGCGTTGCAGCGGAGCGACGAGCACCTCGAGGCGCTGCGCACCGAACTCGACAGCGCCTGCACCGGGGTGATGCTGATGGCCGACGCGTTCGAGGTGGTCGAGCTGCGCGCCAGAGCGGAAGCGCTCGCCCTGACCGACGCGGCCGCAGCAGATGCCGCCAGCGCCCGTGCCGACCGACTCGTGGCGGCCGACGGAAGGGTCGCCGACATGGCGGACTATCTGGTGGCGGGATGGGAGGAACGGCGTTTCGATGGGCTGGGCGAGCAGTTCGACGCCGGGGGTTGCTGCCGCCGCTGTTCCTGGCCGGGGCGCTCGTGGGGGTGACCTCCGGGGCTGGAAAGCTGGTTCCCGGCATGACGCTGCACGGATCGGCCGACCCGGTGCGGGTGACGGCGGTGAAGACATCGACCCCCGAAGCGCCGCAGAGCCTTGCCGGAGCACTGCGGCGGATCCCGTCATCCGACGCGCAGGTGGCCGTCGAGAAGTACACGATGCGCGACGGTGCGCCTCGTTATGTGGCCTACGTCACGGGGACCCGAGACTCCGCGCCGTGGCGGGCGGGAGAGGAGGAGCCGTGGGACATGAAGTCCAACGTCGAGCTGTATCAGGGGCGGGAGTCGGCGTCCTACGAGGCGACGCTGGATGCGCTCGAGGCCGCGGGGGCGGAGGGCGGCGCGCGGGTCGACGTCGTCGCGTACTCGCAGGGCGGGATGATCGCCGCGCATCTGGCGATGGAGAGCCCGTACGAGGTGACGATGCAGCTGACCGCGGGAAGCCCGCAGGAGCCGACGATCGGCGACGACCAGACGCTCGTTCAGCTCCGGCACACCGACGATGTCGTCTCCGCGCTCGCGGGAGGTGGGTCGGCGGCGGGCACGGGGTCAGGTGACAGCTTCACCGCGTCGCGGGTCGGCGATCCGCGAGCGGGCGTCGAAGACCTGAAGCTCCAGGCGCACGCGCTCGAGACGTACATCGAGACCGCGGAGATGGTGGATGCGTCGCCGGATCCGCGCGCCGAGGCGCTCGACGCGTACTGGGCAGAACTCGGCGAAGCGGTCGACGTCGAGCGCACCGAGTTCCACGCGGAGCGGACGGGATGACCACAATGGTCGGGTCAGTCGCGGCGGGACTTCTTGCTCTGCGGACGCAGGATGAACCCGAAGATGCCGTTGATGACCGAGATGATGAGCGCGGCGAGAACTCCCCACCAGAAGTCGCCGACCGCGAGTCCCCATCCGAAACCGCTCGTGATCCACGCGGTCAGCCACAGCAGGAAGCCGTTGATCAGGAAGCCGATGAGCCCGAACGTGATGATGTAGAGCGGGAACGCCACGATCTTGACGACGGTGCCGATGATCGTGTTCACGAGCGCGAAGATCGCGGCCACGGCGAGCAGCGTCAGCACGAGCTGCAGGGTCTCGCCGGGAGGGAAGGCCGTGATCGTGACCTGCAGGGCGGGGATCAGCGTGACGACCCACAGAGCGAAGGCGTTGACGACGACGCGGATGATGAAGCGCATAGTCCGACCAGTGTCGCACGGACGCCCGCGAGAGTCAGCCTTCGGCGGCTTCCCGGATATGCGAGGCGAGGACCTGCGCGATCTCCTTCAGGTCCAGCCGGCTCTGAGCGACGTCGAGGACGAAGTCGAACGCCTCGTCGTTCGTGAAGGTGACGTCGTACTCGTTGAGCCGGATGAAGATGAACGTCAGGTACAGGGAGATGCGCTTGTTGCCGTCGAACAACGCATGATTCTGTGCCACCGAACTGATCAGTGCCGCGGCCTTCTCTTCGAAGGTCGGATAGGCGTCGACGCCGAACATCCCGGCTGCAGGGCGAGCCAGTGCAGAGAAGAGCAGCCCCTCATCGCGGACGTGCAGCCCGAGCTTCGCGATCAGAGCGAGTGCCTGCTCGGGCTCGATGTACTCGGTCGCCATCTGTCAGGCGTCTTCGAGCCGCCGGAGAGTGTCGGCGTAGCGCTCGGTGACTTCGGCGGCGAGGGAGAGCACTCGATCCGTCTTGGACTCGCTGTTCGCGAACCGCGCGGCGGCCTCGATGATCACCGCGTGCTTGGAGGTGTGCCGCGCACGCGCGATCGCCTCGAGCTGGGCATCGAGTTCTTCCGGGAGTCGCACCGTCATCGCCATACCAAAATGGTACCACCGCAGTTCGCGTGTCGACAGAGGAGACCCGGACTCGCGCTGCGAACTCCCCTCGTAGACTCGGTCTCGTGACCGAGCCGATCCTGCCCCGCATCCGCCCCGCCATCGCCGCCCTCGCGCCGTACCGGCAGGGCAAGCAGGCAGGGCCCGACGCTTTCAAGCTCTCGAGCAATGAGAATCCGTTCGATCCGCTGCCCGCGGTGCTCGACGCGCTGCAGCGCACCACCCCCATCAACCGCTACCCGGACGCCACCGCCGCTCGGCTGCGCGAACGACTCGGCGCGCGCTACGGCGTCGACCCCGACCAGGTGCACGTCGCCTCGGGCAGTGTCTCGATCCTGCACCAGCTGATCCTCGCGACGGCGTCCGTGGGCGACGAGGTCGTGTACGCCTGGCGTTCCTTCGAGGCGTACCCCAGCCTGCCGCTCGTCGCCGGGGCGACCGGTGTGCAGGTCCCCCTCACCGCCGAGTCCCGTCACGACCTCGACGCGATGCTGGAGGCCGTGACGGAACGCACCCGCGCGATCATTCTGTGCACCCCGAACAATCCGACCGGCCCGATCATCACGAGCGCCGAGTTCGCCGCCTTCGTCGAGCGCGTGCCGAACGACATCCTGATCATCCTCGACGAGGCGTACGCCGAGTTCGTCACGGCCCCCGATGCGGTCGACGGTCTCGCCGAGCGGGTGTTCGAGGAGCACCCGAACGTCGTGGTGCTCCGTACGTTCTCGAAGGCCTACGGTCTCGCCGGCCTGCGGGTCGGCTACGCGATCGGTCACGAGAAGGTGCTGGATGCGGCGCGGACGACCGGCATCCCGCTCTCGGTGACCTCGGCCGCCGAGAACGCCGCGATCGCGAGCCTCGACGCCGAAGCGGAGCTCCTCGAGCGCGTCGCCGTGATCGTCGAGCGGCGCACCCGTCTCGTCGCCGGCCTCCGCGCGCAGGGCTGGGATGTCCCTGACTCCCAGGCGAACTTCGTCTGGCTGCCGGCGGGGAGCGCACCGACGACGTCGCGGCCGCCTTCGTGGAGAACGACCTCGTCGTCAGACCCTTCTCGGGCGACGGCATCCGCATCTCGGTCGGCGAAGAGGACTCCATCGACCGCGTGCTCGAGGTCGCTGCGGCCGCCCGCTGACCTGCCGCCACCGTCGCGCCGCGCCCCGTTTCGCCCGGAATTCTCCGGTTTCCGGGCAGTTATGTGGGCGTCCTAGGTATGCGTGACCTGGCATGCGGGCGCGGGTAGCGTGAGACCGTGACCACCTCCGAGACACCCCTTGTGAGCGTTCTGGACGAGACCGGGACCTTCGCGCCCAGCCCCGCCGCCGAGCCGTATCTCCCGCTGATCGAGGCGATCGGCGATGCAGAGCTCGAGCAGTTCTACCGAGACATGGTCGTCATCCGCGCGATCGACACCCAGGCGACGAACCTGCAGCGGCAGGGGCAGCTGGCCCTGTGGCCGCCGAGCCGCGGACAGGAGGCGGCGCAGGTCGGCTCGGGTCGTGCCGCCCGCGCGCAGGACACGATCTTCCCGTCCTACCGGGAACACGCCGTCACGCGCATCCGTGGCGTCGATCCGGTAGACATCATCAAGCTGATGCGTGGCGTCTCGCACGGTGGGTGGGACCCGACCGACCCCAAGAACGGCAACACCCGGTTGTACACCCTCGTGCTCGGGTCGCAGGTGCTGCACGCCGCCGGATACGGGATGGGGCTCGCCTTCGACGGCCGCACCGCCACCGGCGACAAGGACCGTGACGAGGCCGTCATCGTCTACTACGGCGACGGGGCGTCGAGCCAGGGCGACGTGCACGAGGCGATGGTCTTCGCCGCGAGCTACCAGGCACCGACCGTGTTCTTCCTCCAGAACAACCACTGGGCCATCTCGGTGCCCGTCTCGACGCAGTCGCGGGTGCCGCTCGTCCAGCGCAGCGCCGGCTACGGAATCCCGAGTGTCCGTGTCGACGGCAACGACGTGCTCGCCAGCTACGCGGTCTCCCGGGTGGCCCTCGACGACGCCCGCAGCGGCAAGGGCCCGCAGGCGATCGAGGCGGTCACCTACCGGCTCGGCGCGCACACCACCAGCGACGACCCGACCAAGTACCGCGGCAACGACGAGGAGCTGATGTGGGCCGGTCGTGACCCGATCGTCCGGATGCGCGCCTTCCTCGAAGGGCGCGGTGCCTCGGCGCAGCTGTTCGCCGACGTGGAGGCCGAGGCGGCGGATGCCGCGGAAGACCTCCGAGCGCGCACCGTCGAGCTCGGACCGCCCAGCGCCGACAAGATGTTCGACCACGTGTACAGCGAGCCGCATCCGCTGATCGACGAGCAGAAGGCCTGGCGCGCCCGCTATGAGGCGTCGTTCGAAGGAGGAGCACAGTGACCCTCGAGACGATGCCGCTCAGCAAGGCCCTGAACGCCGGCATGCGCAAGGCGATGGAGGACGACCCGAAGGTCCTGCTCATGGGCGAGGACATCGGCAAGCTCGGCGGTGTCTTCCGTGTGACCGAGCACCTGCAGCGCGACTTCGGCGACCGCCGGGTGCTCGACACCCCGCTCGCGGAGTCCGGGATCGTGGGGACCGCGATCGGCATGGCCATGGTCGGCTACCGTCCGGTCATCGAGATCCAGTTCGACGGCTTCGTGTTCCCGGCGTTCGACCAGATCACGACGCAGCTCGCGAAGCTGACGAACCGGCACGAAGGCGCGCTGAGCATGCCGATCGTGATCCGCATCCCCTACGGCGGGCACATCGGCGCGGTCGAGCACCATCAGGAGAGCCCCGAGGCGTACTTCGCGCACACTCCGGGTCTTCGCGTCGTCTCGCCGTCGACTCCCAACGACGCGTACTGGATGATCCAGGAGGCGATCGCCTCGAACGACCCGGTGATCTTCATGGAGCCGAAGAGCCGCTACTGGCAGAAGGGCGAGGTCGAGCTCGATGCGCCGGCCGTCCCGCTGCACTCTTCTCGTGTGGTGCGCACCGGGACGGATGTGACCCTCGTCGGTCACGGCGCCATGGTCACCACGCTCCTGCAGGCGGCGGCGCTCGCCGAGGCGGAGGGCACGAGTTGCGAGGTCGTCGACGTGCGCTCGCTGTCGCCGGTCGACTACGAACCCATCCTCGGCTCGATCCGCAAGACCGGACGCATGGTCTACGCGCAGGAGGCGCAGGGCTTCGGCAGCATCGGCGGCGAGATCGCGGCGACCGTCATGGAGCGCGCGTTCTATGCCCTCGAGGCTCCGGTGCTGCGCGTCTCCGGCTACGACACCCCGTTCCCCCCTGCCAAGCTCGAAGGCGCGTACCTTCCGGATGCCGACCGCATCCTCGAGGCCGTCGACCGCTCGCTGGCCTACTGACACCGTCGCTCGGCCGAAAGGACTCGTCATGAGCACCCAGAACTTCAACCTCCCCGACGTCGGCGAAGGTCTGACCGAGGCCGAGATCGTGGCATGGAAGGTCGCCCCCGGTGACACCGTCGCGATCAACGACGTGGTGTGCGAGATCGAGACGGCGAAGTCGCTCGTCGAGCTGCCGTCACCGCACGCCGGGGTGGTGGGCGAACTCCTCGTCGAGGAGGGGGCGACGGTCGAGGTGGGCACGCCCATCATCACGTTCGTGACCGACGCGCGTGACGATGCAGGCCCGGGTGTCGTCGTCACCGCGGAGGCTCCGGCGCCGGAAGAGGGCGGTGGCTCGGTGCTGGTCGGCTACGGCACGGGCGGCGGAGCGACCTCTCGTCGCAAGCGCCCGGCCGAGCGTCCTGTGCGCTCTTCCGTCGGCGTGATCGCCAAGCCGCCGATCCGCAAGCTCGCCCGCGACCTCGGCGTCGACCTCACCACGGTCGCGCCCACCGGCGCCGATGGGGAGGTCACCCGCGACGACGTGGTCAAGCACGCCTCGCAGGCCAGCGTCTTCCGCAACATCGAGACGCCGGAGTGGGGGCCGTGCGCGAGGAGACCGTTCCCGCGCCGCAGAGCGCACCTGCGGGGCTCGCGCGCGGCCTCGCGCCGACCCGTCCGTCGGCGGCCGGCGACGACCGCACGGAGTCGATCCCGGTGAAGGGCGTGCGCAAGGCCACCTCCTCCGCGATGGTGCAGAGCGCGTACTCGGCCCCGCACGTGACCGTGTGGAAGGAGATCGATGCGAGCCGCACGATGGAGCTCGTGAAGCGGCTCAAGGCCTCGCCCGACTACGCCGACATCCGGGTGTCGCCGCTGCTGATCATGGCGCGCGCCGTGATCTGGGCCGCACGTCGCACCCCGATGGTCAATGCCGCCTGGATCGAGACGGATGCCGGAGCCGAGATCGCCGTGCGCCACTACGTGAACCTCGGCATCGCGGCGGCGACCCCGCGCGGCCTGCTGGTGCCCAACATCAAGGACGCGCAGGACCTGAGCATGAAGGACCTGGCTCGTGCGCTGAACCGCTTGACCCTCACGGCGCGCGAGGGCAAGACCTCACCCGCGGACCAGCAGGGCGGCACCATCACGATCACGAACATCGGCGTCTTCGGGATGGATGCCGGAACCCCGATCATCAACCCCGGCGAGGCCGGCATCGTGGCGATGGGCACGATCAGCCAGAAGCCGTGGGTGGTCGACGGCGAGGTGCGTCCTCGGTGGGTGACCACGGTCGCCGGTTCCTTCGACCACCGGGTGATCGACGGCGACGGCATGAGCCGCTTCATCGCCGATGTGGCGTCGATCCTCGAGGAGCCCGCTCTGCTCGTCGACTGAGGAGACGCGCGGAACAGCTGATTTGATAATGGTTCTCATTAGCGTTTAGAGTGAGAGCATGAAGAAGCCCGTCCTCGCTCTCGCCCTCGCATCCGTCGCCGCCCTCACGCTGGCCGGATGCTCCACCCCGGCAGCGGGAGAGGGCGACGACGGCACCATCACCGTCGTCGCGAGCACCAACGTGTACGGCGACATCGCCGCGCAGATCGGCGGCGACCGGGTCGATGTCGAAGCGATCATCACGTCCGCCACCCAGGACCCGCACTCCTACGAGGCGAGCGCGCGCGACCGGCTCACCGTGCAGAAGGCCGACCTCGTGATCGAGAACGGCGGCGGCTACGACGCATTCGTCGACACCCTGTTGCAGGATGCGCAGGACCCGCACGTCGTCACGGCCGTCGAGTACTCGCACGACTTCCCCGGCAACGAGGGGCACGAGGAGGACGCCGACCACGATCACGCGGACGAGTCGGCCACCGACGCCCCCGAAGAGGACGCACACGACCACGACCACGCCGAGGGCGAAGAAGGTCACGAAGGACACGACCACATCGAGGGCTTCAACGAGCACGTGTGGTTCGACCCGCACACGATGATCCACGTCGTCGAGGCGATCGCCGACGAACTGTCCGAGCTCGACCCGGACGGCGCGAAGGAGTTCACCGCGAACGCCGACGCGATCGTCGCCGACCTGGAGGGCTTCGAGGCCGACCTCGAGACCATCAAGACGGATGCCGCGGGCGCCACGGTCTTCATGACAGAACCGCTGCCGGGCTACCTCGCCGCCGCGGCCGGCCTGACCGACGTCACTCCCGAGGGGTTCGCCGAGTCGGTCGAGGAGGGCACGGACGTCGCGCCCGCCGTGCTGCTCGAGGCGCTGAAGGTGATCGAAGACGGACAGGCCACCGCGCTGCTGACCAACGCCCAGACCGGCGGGGCCGAGACCGAACGCGTCGAGGTCGCGGCGAAGGACGCCGGCATCCCCGTCGTCGCCTTCACGGAGCTGCTCGAGGACGGATCGTCGTACTCTGAGTGGATGAGTGACGCGATCCAGAGCCTCGCCGCCGCCGTCCAGTCGTGAGCGGCGCTGCACAGCGCGAGAGTCCGGTCCTCGAGATCACCGACGCGGCCCTGCACCGCGGAGACCGCGAACTCTGGTCGGGACTCGACCTCACGGTGCAGCCGGGGAGTTCATCGCGGTGCTCGGTCCGTCGGGGTCGGGCAAGACCACTCTGCTGCGGAGCATCCTGGGCCTGCAGCCGCTCTCGTCGGGGGCGATCCGGGTGGCCGGGGAGCCCGTGCATCGCGGAAACCCCCGCATCGGCTACATCCCGCAGCAGCGCACGCTCGCCCCCGACACGAGCATGCGTGCGCGCGACCTCGTCGCTCTGGGGGTGCAGGGCAGCCGGTTCGGATTTCCCATCCCGCATCGCGGCGACCGGGCGAAGGTCGACCGTCTCCTCGAGGCGGTCGGGGCCTCGCACTTCGCCGACCGCCGCGTCGGTCTGCTGTCGGGTGGTGAGCAGCAGCGACTGCGCGTGGGTCAGGCGCTCGCCGACGAACCCACCCTGCTGCTGTGCGACGAACCGCTGTCGAACCTCGACCTCGCGAACCAGCTCGCCGTGACCGACATCATCGACCGTCAGCGTCGTGAGCGCGAGGCGGCGGTGCTCTTCGTGACGCACGACATCAACCCGATCCTCGGCCGCGTGGACCGCATCCTCTACATCGCCGGCGGACGCTTCCTGCTCGGAACGCCGGACGAGGTGCTGCAGACCCGGGTGCTCACCGACCTCTACGGCACTCCGGTGTTCGTGCTGCGCGCCGGAGACCGTCTGGTCGTCGTCGGCGTCCCGGATGCCGAGCCCCACCACGACCACGGCGGCCACGAGCACGGAGGCGCGGCATGAGGCCTCTCCTCGACTGGAGCGACATCTTCTCGTTCCAGGACTACGGCGAGCTCGTCGCCCTGCTCTCGAACTCGATCATCGCGGGCGCCGTGCTCGGCATCGTCGGCGGTCTGATCGGCGTCTTCGTGATGCAGCGCGATCTCGCGTTCGCGGTGCACGGCGTGAGCGAACTGTCGTTCGCCGGAGCCGCTGCCGCGCTCCTCTTCGGCGGCAGCGTCGTCGCCGGGTCCCTCGGCGGGGCGCTCGTGGCCGCGATCCTCATCGGCATCCTCGGCGCCAAGGCGCGCGACCGCAACTCGGTGGTCGGCGTGCTGATGCCGTTCGGCCTCGGCCTCGGCATCCTGTTCCTCTCGCTCTACGACGGGCGCAGCGCCAACCGGTTCAGCCTGCTCACCGGCCAGATCGTGTCGGTGTCGAGCCCCGACCTCGGCTGGCTCATCGGCATCAGCATCGTCGTGCTGCTCGGGCTGCTGATCATGTGGAACCCGCTGCGGTTCGACTCGCTCGACCCCGAGTCGGCTGCCGCCCGCGGGGTCCCGACCCGCGCCGTGAGCCTGCTGTTCATGGTGCTGCTCGGACTCATCGTCGCCGTCAGCGTGCACATCATCGGGGCACTGCTCGTGATGGCGCTCCTGGTGACACCGGCCGCCGCCGCGATGCGCGTGACCGCCGGTCCCATCGCGGTGCCGCTGCTGGCCGCGCTGTTCGGGTTCGTCTCGGCGGTCGGCGGCATCCTGCTCGCCCTCGCGGGGACGCTGCCGGTGAGCCCGTACATCACCACGCTGTCGTTCACGATCTACGTCGTGTGCTGGATCGTGCAGAAGACGCGGGCGCGTGTGCGGCGTGTCCCTGCCTGACGATTCACCGACGGCATGACGATCCGCCGAGGCATTCGGCCGGATCGTCGGTGGATCGTCGCAACCTCGGCGGATGGTCGGTCCGGTGCCGTCGAATCGGGCTCCCAGCCCTCGCCAACCCCCGCGGCCTAGACTCGACGTATGGCTCAGCGGAACACCTGGCAGCGCGAACGTGTACGCGAAGCGCTCGCCGACGCGCGCGGCTTCGTGAGCGCCCAATCGCTGCATGCCTCGCTGCGCGACGACAACACGGGCATCGGCCTCGCCACGGTCTACCGCGCACTGGCAGGTCTCGCGGCGTCGGGAGATGCCGACTCGCTGCAGAGCCCCGAGGGTGAAGCGCTGTACCGTGCGTGCACCACTCAGGGACACCACCACCACCTCATCTGCCGCAACTGCGGTCTCACGGTCGAGATCGAGGCCAAGGACGTCGAGCAGTGGGCGCACCGCACCGCGGCCCTGCACGGATTCACGGAAGCCGCGCACGTCGTCGACATCTTCGGACTGTGCACTCCGTGCGCGAACAAGCGCGATGCCGAAAGGGCTGCGAACGCGTGAGCCCCTCGGCAGGCACGGCGACCCGACACGGTCACACGCACCGCCCGAGCGCCTCGCCGCGCTCGGCATGGATCGGTCTCGGCCTCGGTGCCGTCATCATCGCTGCGCTGTTCCTGATCGACGCCTTCCTGCCGACCCTCTTCCCCGCCTCCTTGCCTACTCGCGCGCAGGACGGCCTGACCCTCGCTCTCAGCGTCCTGATCGAGGCCCTGCCCTTCGTGGTCCTCGGCGTGCTGCTGTCGATCGTGGTGCAGGTGTGGCTGCCGGCCGACGTGATCCACCGCTGGCTGCCGAAACGCGCCTGGGCCCGACGCGCTGTGCTGTCGCTGCTGGGCATGCTGATCCCGGTGTGCGAGTGCGGCAACGTGCCCTTCGCCCGCGGACTCATGATGCGCGGGCTCGCACCGGCCGAGGCCATGACGTTCCTGATCGCGGCGCCCATCGTCAACCCGATCGTGATCCTCACCACGCACGCGGCGTTCGGGTGGGACGGCGGCATCCTGGTGGCGCGCCTGGTGGGCGGATACCTCATCGCGAACCTGATCGGCTGGATCTACAGTCGGCACCCCGACCCCGACGGCATGCTCACGCAGCGGTTCGTCGACACGTGCGACCGTGTGACGCACGAACCGGGCACGCCGGTGCGCCGCAGCCTCACGCAGTTCCTCGTCGAGCTGCGCGCCGTGATGCCCGCCCTCGTGATCGGATCCGCGCTCGCCGGGGCCGTCCAGGTGCTGATCCCGCGAGAGATGCTGCTCGCGATCGGGTCGAACCCGGTGCTGTCGATCGTCGCGATGATGGTCCTCGCGATGACCGTCGCCATCTGCTCGAACGTCGATGCCTTCTTCGCGCTGTCGTTCGCATCGACGTTCTCCTCCGGGGCGATCGTCGCGTTCCTTCTGGTCGGACCCCTGGTCGACATCAAGATGCTCGCGCTCATGCGCACGACCTTCACCGGCCGCACGCTCGTCGGGATCGTCGGCATCGTCCTCGCCTCGGCCTTCGCGATCGGGATCGGGGTGAACGTCTTTGTCTGAGCAGACCAGGACGCGTGCCCGCGCACTCGGCACCCGCTGGCTGGGTGTGGGGCTCGCCGCCGTCATCTCGGTCGTCACGCTCGGGCTCGGACTCACCGGACGGCTGACCCTCTACATCAGCCCCGAGTCGGTGTGGTTCGCCTGTGCCGCAGCCGTCGTCACCCTCGCCGGCGCGATCTGGTCCTGCACGCTCCCCCTCGGTGAAGAGGGTGACCACGGGCACGATCACGGACCGGTCGCCGAGGCCGCGGAGCACCCCGACCACGGCGATCATCGCCCCACGTCTTCGGCCCGGCGGTCTCTGTCCGGTGTCACGGCGATCGCCGGTGGTGTGATCGCCACGGGAGTCGTCGCGGCAGCGCTCGTGCTTCCTCCGGCATCGCTGTCGGTCCAACTCGCCATGTCTCGCGCGGGGGAGCAGACCGCGCTGTTCGCGGGCGCCGACACGGTCGCGCTCGGTGCGGCCGACACCTCCACGTTCGGGGTCGGCGACTGGGCCGCCGTCTTCGCGGCGTCCACGAACACGGCGGCGTACGACGGCACCGCGGTGACGCTCACGGGCTTCGTGACGCCGGGGTCCTCCGGCGACGACGTGAACCTCACGCGCCTGGTCATCACGCACTGCGTGATCGATGCGCAGACCGCCGCCCTGCCGGTCGACGTCGACAAGGGCGACTATGCGACGGGCCAGTGGGTCGAGGTCACGGGGACAGTGCGGGCCGATGCCGATGGCAAGCTCCGCATCGAACCGACCGACGTCGTCGCGATCGACGAGCCCGGGGACCCCTATGAGTATTGACGACGAGCGCCCCGAGGTGCCCGCCGTGCCGCGCACGCGTGCGGAGCTGCGTGCCGCGCGCGAGGCCGCCGAGCGCGAGGAGGCCGAGCGGATCGAGCGCGCGGCCGCGACGTCGGGTCTCGCCGCCCACGGCGACGAGCAGTCGGATGCCCGCGCCGCGTCGGATGCCGACGCCGACGAGGCGGCGGATGACGAATCCGCTGCGCGTGAGGCGGCAGCGCGCGAGGCCGCCGTCCGTGAGGCCGGCGACCGTGAGGTCGCGGAGCAGGAGGCCGCCGCGCGCAAGATGGCGGCGTTCGAGGCCGCGGCCCGAGAGGATGCCGAGGCGACGGCGCTTCCGGCTGTCCCGCTCGCCACCGACCCCGTCTTCGTGGGCGCGACCCCGGTCGACCCCGCCGAAGAGGAGCGGCCAGACGTCGACTCGGAACAGCCGGCGCCCCGCATCCCCTCCGCCGAATCGGTCACGCGCACCTCCGTGCCGCCCCGACGCTTCGTCCTCACGCTCGCGGCGGTGCTCGGGGTCCTGGTGCTCGTCGGCACCGGGCTCGGCATCGCGAGCCTGCTGCAGGGTCCGCGGATCAGCGACGTGCAGGTCGATGCGGCTCAGGCGATCGAGTCGTCGGGGAGCCGTGTCATCCTGACCGCGAATCAGGCGCTCGCCGACATCGATCCGAAGCAGGTGACGGTCGATCCCGCCGTGCCGTTCACGGTCGATGCCTCCGGTCGCGGTGTCGGCGTGCGGTTCACGGTGCCGCTCGACGACGCGACCGAATACACGATCCGGGTCGCAGGCGTGAGCGGTGCCGGCGGCGGGCCGACGACCACGTTGACGACGACCTTCAGCACTCCGGCATCCTCCATCTTCCTGCTGCGCCGCGATGTCGAGGGCAAGGACAAGATCTTCCTCACCGATCTCAGCGGCGAGAAGGCGGTGCCGGTCTACGAGAACGACAAGATCAACGACTTCCGTGCCACGTCGACGCAGCTGGTGGTCTCGGTCGGCGACGAAGACGGCTCTCAGCTGCTCGTGATGGACCGCGACGGGAAGAACCAGCGCGAACTGACGCTCCCGGGCGACGGCCACGTCGGTGCGATCCAGGTGTCGGAGCGCGGTGGGCTCGTCGGCTACAGCTACTCCGACCGTGAGCTGAGCGACGACGAGGGCCGGGCGAGCGTGCTGGTCACGCAGTCGTTGAGCGGCAAGGACGCACCGCAGATCATCGAGGTCGCCGGCGCGGAGGCCAGCGTCTTCGTGTGGCAGTTCGTTCCCGACAGTGCTGCCGTGCTGTTCATCGACTTCGACGGGGCGCTGTCGCTCGTCGACCGCTCGAGCGACGCGGGCGTGCAGTCGCTGGGCCTCGCGGCGACGATCCAGGGCATCTCCCGAGGAACCTATACGGCGATCGTGGAACGGCTCGACGGGTCGGTGGTCGAGCTCGACCTCGCCGACGGGTCGGAGCAGCCGCTCGCGGCATCCGACCCCGACTACGGCACGGCCACCTCGATCACGCCGTACCCCGGGGGACACTCCGCCACGTCGTCGCGCGCGACGATGCGGGACTCCCGGTCGGACAGGCCGTCATCCGGGTCGACGACGACGGCACGGCCACGCCCCTGGTCGAGGTCGGCTCGACGGACTCGATCCTGCAGGCATGCGCGTCGCCGAGCGGCCAGTACGCCGCGGTCGTCGTCGCCCCTGACCTGGCCAACAACGCCTACGACGGGATGCTGCTGCCGCTCCCCGAGAACGTCGAGACGCACCTGATCGACATGGAGTCGGGCAAGGAGATCGTGGCCCTGACCGGCTTCGACGCGTCCTGGTGCCAGACGGCTCCGCGGTTCTGAGATGCCCGCGCCGGAAGCACTGCGTCGAGCGACCAGAGACGACGTCGGGGGCTCGGCCGTCGAGGTCGCTCCGTCGCTCCTCGGTGGAGAGCTGCGGACCGTCGTGGTCGAGCACGGACGGGCGGTCGAGGTGCGGGTGCGCATCACCGAGGTCGAGGCCTACCACGGACAGGGCACGGGGGACCGTGCCGATCCGGGGTCGCATGCGCGGATGGGGCGGACGGCGCGCAACGCCACGATGTGGGGGAGCCGGGGCATCTGTACGTGTACCTGAGCCACGGCATCCACTCCTGCATCAACGTCGCCTGCGGACCGGAGGGGCAGGGCGACGGTGTGCTGCTGCGGGCGGGCGAGATCGTGTCCGGTGTGGATGCGGCAGCGCGGCGCCGGAACGCGACCGCGCCGCTGAGCCGCGCGACGCTCCGAGACCTGGCCCGCGGTCCCGGTCGGCTCGGACAGGCGGTCGGACTCCGGCATCCGATCCACGACGGTATCGATGCGATCACGGCTCTCGAACGGCACGGAGCCACGGCCGAGCTGTGGCTGGGGTCCCGGCGCAGCGACGTGGCCACGGGCCCGCGGGTCGGTGTGGCCGGCATCGCAGGAACCGCGGCGTTCCCCTGGCGCTTCTGGATCGACGGCGACCCCACGGTCTCGTCGTTCCGATGGGGTCGCGGTGCCAAGGAGGCGGCGGCTCTCGGGGTGTCCGGCGCCGTGCTAGACTGACTCTTCGTCTGCGCACACTCCTGTGCGCAGTTCGCGTGCTTCCCCCTCAGTGACCGAGAGATCGGGCGTGGTGGGGTTGCGTGCAGACAAGGGATCTTGGGTGAGGCCGTCCGGTCTCACGGTATAGAAGGAGTCACATCATGGCAGCAGTGTGCCAGGTGACCGGAGCTGTTCCCGGCTTCGGACACAACGTCTCGCACTCGCACCGCCGGACGAAGCGTCGCTTCGACCCGAACGTGCAGAAGAAGACGTATTTCGTCCCGTCGCTCGGTCGTAAGATCACGCTCAACGTGTCCGCCAAGGGCATCAAGGTGATCGACGTCCGCGGCATCGAGAACGTCGTCAAGGACCTCCAGGCGAAGGGTGTGAAGCTCTAATGGCCAAGAAGGCTCAGGACGTCCGTCCGATCATCAAGCTGCGTTCGACGGCGGGTACGGGTTACACGTACGTGACCAAGAAGAACCGCCGCAACACCCCCGACCGCCTCGTGCTCAAGAAGTACGACCCGGTCATCCGTCAGCACGTCGAATTCCGAGAGGAGCGTTGATCCATGGCTAAGAAGAGCAAGATCGCGCGCAACGAGCAGCGCAAGGTCATCGTCGAGCGCTACGCCGAGCGTCGTGCCGAGCTGAAGAAGACCCTGATCGACCCGAACGCCACCGACGAGGCCCGCGAGGCCGCCCGCGTCGGCCTGCAGAAGCTGCCGCGCAACGCGTCGCCGGCTCGCGTGCGTTCGCGCGACGTCATCGACGGCCGCCCCCGCGGTGTCCTCACGAAGTTCGGCATCTCGCGTGTCCGCTTCCGTGACATGGCGCACCGTGGCGAGCTGCCCGGCGTGACCAAGTCGAGCTGGTAAGTCGCAACTGAAAGGGCGAGGATCTTCGGATCCTCGCCCTTTTCGCGTCTCCCGGCCCGGCGCGCCCTCTCCGGTTCCCGACGTCACGCGACGGATGTCGTGGTGTGTGCGACCGCCCAGGCGAGGGCGTCATCGGCGATCTCCTCCCACCCTTCCTGGCTGACCAGCCGGTGCGTGCGGCCGGGGTACTCCTTGTGGTCGACGGTCGCGGGACTCCCCGTCGAGCGGTACTTGCGCACGATCGCGCGGCCGATGGCCGGCGGCACGACATGGTCGATCTCGCCCGTGATGATGTAGAGCGGGGCGCGGTCGGCGCGGGCGTAGTCGACGTGCGTCACGCCGCCCTTCTCGTCGAACGCCGATGTCACGCCCTCGAAGAAGACCCGGTTGTAGGAGTTCACCGCGAACTCCTCCCAGAGGCGGTCGGACGCGGCGCGGCTGAGGTCGTTGCCGAACGTGAAGTGGAAGTGGCGCTTCGACAGCGGCTTGGCGCCGTTGCGGCCGAAGGGGTTCGAGAGGATCGGGGTGCCCGTCCACAGCGTCGACAGGGGAGGGTCGTGATTCCTGCCGTCTGGCCAGGGGCGACGCCCACGTAGGCGGCCCCGACGCCGCGGTCGGCGAGCATCTGGGTGATCACCCCGCCGAACGAGTGGCCCATGATGATCGGCTTCACCGGGAGGGCGCGGATGATGTGCTCGTAGTGGTCGACGATCTGCGTCAGGCCGATGCCCTTCAGGGCGGACGGGTCGCGGCGGATGTCCTCCACTGAGCGGTCGTCGATGCCGGGCCACCCGGGGACGATGACCTCGTGCCCCTCGGCGCGGTACCGCTCGGCCCAGGTGTTCCAGCTCGCGGGGGTCATCCAGAGCCCGTGGATGAGGACGATGGGGGTCTTGGTTGCCGTGTTCATGATCTTCTTCTCTCTGTTCGGCCTCCCGCTCCGGGAGTGCGTTACGCTGATAGTAGACCGAACGTTCTATCTACTGCAAGGTATTCCCCGAATCCCTGAAGTCGTCGATCGGATGTCGCGGTTCGGATGCCACGATGAGGGAGGACCATCATGAACACCACGACGAAGCACGCCTCGACGAAGCGCCCCAGCCCCGCCCGCGCCCGGCTGGTCGACGCCGCCACCCGCCTCTTCTACGAGGAGGGCATCCATACGGTCGGGGTCGACCGCGTGATCGAGGAGGCGGGCGTCACCAGGGCCACCCTGTACAAGCAGTTCGGCGGCAAGGAGAACCTCGTGCTCGCGTACCTCGGCGGCGAGGACGAGATGCTGCGCGCGATGTTCACCGCGGCGGGCGAGAGCGTCACCGACCCCGACGCCCTGCTCGACGCCGTGGTCCAGGGCATCGCCACCGACATCCATGAACGACACACGCGCGGGTGTCCCTTCATCAACGCGGCCGCCGAGTACCCCGACGCGGACGGCCCTGTGCGCCGACTCATCGACGAGCACCGGGAGTGGTTCCGCGGCACGCTGCAGTCCGTGGCCGAGGGCGCCGGGCTGACGGACCCCGTGGATGTCGCGGCCTCCCTGGTCCTTCTCAGAGACGCCGCACTGGTCGGCGGATATCTGGACGGCGACGACCGGGTGCGTCCGGCCTTCGCACGCACGGCGCAGTCGGTGATCGAGGCGCACCGGCCGCGTTGACCGCACCGGGGAGGAGATCCGCGTATCGGAGGAGGGATTCCGGGACAGGTCCCTCCGTTGTGCAGATACCCTCCGGAAGGCGGCTCCGGGTCAGGAAACCCCCTCGAAAACTGTGACTGGAGTGACGAAAGTGACGCGACACGCCAGGTAATTGCCCAAAACCCGCGAAATGACGCGGAAAACAGGGTGGTCGTTGATACATTCAAGGCGGTCGACAGACCAGGAGCATCCGCTCCGATACCCACAACGATGCGACGGTCCTTCGTCGCTGGAGGATGACATGGCTGACAAGTCCATCACCAAGACCGAGCTCGTCGCGAGCATCGCTTCCGCCACCGGCCAGAGCCAGGCCACCGTCTCCGGTGTCCTCGACTCGCTGTTCGCCACGGTCTCCGACGCTGTTGCCAAGGGCAGCAAGGTCTCCATCCCGGGCTGGATCTCCTTCGAGCAGGTCGACACGGCAGCTCGCACTGGTCGCAACCCGCAGACCGGCGCCGAGATCAAGATCCCGGCCGGCAAGCGCGTCAAGGTGACCGCTGGCTCCAAGCTCAAGGCTGCCGTCAAGTAATCAGGCCGCACCTTCCGAAGGCCGCCCCCGTTCTGCGGGGGCGGCCTTCGTGCGTTCTCACTCCGGGGCGCGCCTAGGCTGGAGGGGTGAGTTCCCGCAGCGAGTCGACGAGTCGGAGTTCGGCGTATCGAATCGCCGGGATCGTCATCCTCCTCGCCGCGGCCCTGGTGGCCCTCGTGCTGGCCCTCCTCGTCGGCGGTGGTGCCGAGCCGCCGCTCCTGCAGGACCCCGGAGCCTTCGTGCTCTGGGGCACGCCGGTGGCCAAGCTCGTGATGAACATCTCGGGTGCCGTGATGCTCGGCTCGCTCGTCCTCGCCCTGTTCGGCTTGCGCGCGGGCGACCGGTCGTTCGACGCGGCGCTGAACATCGCCTCGGTCGGCGCCGCGGTCTTCACGGTCTCCGCCGGCCTCGCCGGGTTCCTCGCCTTCATGGCGGCCTTCAACCCGAAGCTCAGCATCGAGCGCGAGTTCGGCACGCAGCTCGGCCGGTTCCTGCTCGAGCTGCCACTGGGTCAGTCCTGGCTCATCACCACCATCTTCGGCGCGATCATCACCGTGCTCGCGTTCGCGTGGCGCTCGTGGACCCCCACGCTCATCACGGCGCTGCTCGCGGCGGTCTCGTTCCTCCCGCTCGCCACACAGGGGCACGCCGGCGACCTCGACGGCCACAACATGGCGGTCAACTCGATCCTGCTGCACACGGTCGGAGCCGCGGTCTGGCTCGGCGGTCTGCTGCTCCTCGTGCTGCTGCGCGGGCGTGGCGACGTCGACGTCCCCCGCCTCGTCGCGCGCTACTCGTCGCTCGCGATCGCGGCGTTCGCCGTGGTCGCCGTCTCGGGCGTCACTCGTTCGATCGTGGCCGTGGGCAGCTGGGATGCGCTGTGGACCACCCCGTACGGCTGGATCGTGCTCGCGAAGGTCGCACTGCTGAGCGGGATGGGGCTGCTCGGCGCGTGGTACCGTGCCCGCCTCATCCCGAAGCTCCACGGTGCGCGGGCCGCCGGGTGGTTCTGGCTCCTCGTGTTGTGCGAGGTCGCGCTGATGGGACTCGCCTCGGGTGCCGCCGCCGCGCTCGCCCGCACCCCTCCGCCCACCGGGGAGACCGCGGCGTTCTCGCAGACCCCCGCGCAGATCCTCACCGGCTCGGTGCTGCCGCCGGAGCTCACGCTCGAGCGCTGGTTCACCGCATGGGACATCGACGTGCTCTGGCTCGTGGCTGCCGGCTTCGGACTGTTCTTCTACCTCGCGGGTGTCCGGCGTCTCCGCCTGCGCGGCGACCGCTGGCCGATCCATCGCACGGTGTTCTGGGTGCTCGGGATGCTGATGCTCGTCTGGGTCACGGGCGGCCCGATCAACGCGTACCAGGAGTACCTGTTCAGCATCCACATGCTCGGGCACATGATGCTGTCGATGGCCATCCCGCTGCTGCTGGTCTCCGGAGCCCCGATCACTCTGGCCCTTCGTGCCATCCACAAGCGCGACGACGGCACCAGGGGCGGGCGCGAATGGATCATGTGGGCCGTGCACTCGCCGTTCGCGCGCGTCGTGACGCATCCGTTCGTCGCGGCGGCGATCTTCATCCTGTCGCTGTGGGCCTTCTACTTCACCGATCTCGTGCGGTGGTCGATGTTCGAGCACCTCGGGCACGAGTGGATGGTCATCCACTTCCTGCTCTCGGGATACCTGTTCGTGATGAGCCTGATCGGCGTCGACCCCGTCCCGTACCGGCTGCCCTACCCCGGGCGTCTGATCACCCTGATCGCCGTGATGGCCATGCATGCGTTCTTCGGCATCGCCATCATGATGCAAGAGGGTCTCATGGTCGCCGACTGGTTCGGAGCCATGGGCCGCGACTGGGGTGCGAGCCCCCTCGAAGACCAGTACGTGGGGGGTGGCATCGCCTGGTCGATCGGCGAGATCCCGACCCTCATCCTCGCGATCACGGTGGCGATCCAGTGGAGCCGCAGCGACACCAAGCTGCAGAAGCGCCGCGACCGGCACGCGGATCGCACCGGGGATGCCGAGCTCGAGGAGTACAACGCCGAGCTCGCCAGGCTCGCGGCGGACGATCAGCGTCGCGAGGAGCGCGGAGGCCGCTGAGGCGCCGACCTCGACCGGTCAGTCGACCGGGGGTTCGCTCGGCGAGCCGACCCTGATGGATGCCGAGCCGTCGGGGAGGATCACGATGCTGCCGTTGAGCTGGAACGGGACATCCTCCGACAGCGGTGAGATGGACCCGTCGAACAGCGACTTGATCTCCACGTCGACATGCGCCACGGCATCCGTCGTCGGGATCTGCCAGTGACCGCCGTCGGGGACGACCGTGACCTGCGGCTGACTCGCGATGGACCACTTCGGGGGTGCAGTGATGCGGTTCGTCACCCGCAGCCCGAACGGACACGCGGTCGGCTGGAGCACCTCCTGCGTGGTGCACTTCATGAGGAACTCCTGGACGCGCTGCTGCACGACCTCGACGAACTCCTCGGTCGGCGTCGTCTGCACGTCGAGCGGAGTGACGGCGAGGGGCGTATCGGCGAGCACGCCGTGGCCGGATGCGGTCGCGATCGGCGTCTCCACCGTCACGGAGTACAGCCCGGGCGTGAACACGAGCAGGGGCAGCGGGTCGAGGGGCTCGGCGTCGGCTCCGGCGGCGGACACCTGTCGGCGATCGACCTCGAACCCATTGACGGCGAACTGATCCGCACCGCGCACCGTCAGCTCCACGACGGCGAGCGGACTGGTGGTGAAGCGCCAGTTCGGTGTGACACCCGCCCATCCGTCCTGCTCGATCAGGAAGGTGCTGGTCCCGGCGTGGCCGCTGGCCTCATAGCTGACGGTCACGGCGGTACCGCCCTCGGCGGGCTTCTCGGATTCCACCTTCACGTCGGTGAGCGGCGCGAGCGCGGAACGGCGCAGCAGCGCCTCGGAGGCCGAAGGGGCGATGCCGGCCTTCTCGAGCGTCTCGCGGTCGATCGCCACGCCGGGCACGCGCAGGGCGTCGGCAGCCATCCCCGACGAGAGCAGGTCGAGGTACCGGACCACGAACGCGGACGGGCCGTAGAACTGCTGGTACAGCGTCGCGCCGCCCGCGCCGAGTGCCGCGACGAGCATCAGGCCGACGACGACGAGCAACGCCAGATCGACCCCCAGGCGTGCACGCCGAGGCGTGCGCGGGGGCGCGCTCGTCCTGGCCCGCTCCATGGCGTCAGTCTAGAAGGCGGGTCCTGAGGGGACGCCGAGCGTCGGCGGTCCGCACCGGAGCCCTGGACGTAGCATGGGGGGCGCCCCGTTTCCGCCTGCTTCCCCTGTGAGTGCCGTGTCCCTTCCCGCCCTGTCCGAGGAGCAGCAAGAGCTGTTCCGGCTCATCGAGGACACCGGCGAGCACGTCTTCATCACCGGGCGCGCCGGGACGGGCAAGTCGACGCTGCTGCAGTACTTCGCCTGGAACACGAAGAAGCAGATCGCGATCTGCGCGCCGACCGGTGTCGCCGCCCTGAACGTCGAAGGTCAGACGATCCACTCGCTGTTCCGCCTGCCGATCGGCCTGATCGGCGACGCCGACATCGACCAGAACGATGCGACCCGCCGGATCCTGAACGCCATCGAGACGCTCGTGATCGACGAGATCTCGATGGTCAACGCCGACCTGATGGACGCGATCGACCGCTCGCTGCGACAGGCCAGGGGCGCCGCGGCGAGCCGTTCGGCGGCGTGCAGGTCGTCATGTTCGGCGACCCCTACCAGCTCGCACCGGTGCCGCCGCGGGGCGACGAGGCGCGGTACGTGCAGGACCACTACCGGTCGTTCTGGTTCTTCGATGCGAAGGTGTGGGCCGGCGGCTCCGGGCTCTCCGATCAGGAGGGCCTGTTCCAGGTCGACACCCGCGCAGAGCTGCACGTCAGGGAGCTGGTGCAGATCCACCGTCAGTCCGACGACGGGTTCAAGTCGATGCTCAACGCCGTCCGCTACGGGCGGGTGACCGCCGAGATCGCCGGGGTCCTGAACACCCAGGGCGCGCGAACGCCGCCGGAGCCGGAGCCGGGCGAGGTGCCGATGATCACCCTCGCCACGCGCAACGACATCGTGAACAGCATCAACAGCCGCCACCTCGCGGCCCTCCCGGGCAAGGAGCAGACGGCGCGGGCCGAGGTCAGCGGAGACTTCGGGCGCGGGGAGGCCGCGTTGCCCGCCGAGTCGGAGCTGAAGCTCAAGGTCGGCGCGCAGGTGATGTTCCTCCGCAACGACACGGCCATGTCCGGCGAGCCGCCCCGCTGGGTGAACGGCACCATCGGCACGGTGACGCGCATCCTCGGGGGAGCGGTGCGCGTGGACATCGACGGCGAGGAGGTCGACGTCGAGCCGGCCGTCTGGGAACGGTTCCGGTATGCCTACGACCAGAACACCAAGAAGCTCACCCGCGACGTCGTCGCCGAGTTCACCCAGTTCCCGCTGCGACTCGCGTGGGCGGTCACGATCCACAAGTCGCAGGGCAAGACGTACGAGCGGGCGATCATCGACCTCGGCTCCGGCGCGTTCGCGCCTGGGCAGACGTACGTGGCGCTGAGCAGGCTGACCTCGTTGGAGGGGCTCTATCTCTCGCGGGCGTTGCGGCCCCGCGACATCCGCGTGGATGAGGACGTGCGCCGGTTCATGCGCGATGCCTGGCTGGCGGCGTCGACTCCGGAACTCCCAGGGGCCTGAGCCTGCTCAGGCGGCCACACGTGCGCGGTCGAGGTCTTCGAAGAGCTCGGTGTTGAAGCGGTAGGCGAGGAGCACCTCGTCGATCACCCGCTCGCGTTCGGCGTCGTCCCACGGTGCGGCGTCGAGCTGCTCGCGGTAGACGTCTTTGAAAGCGGCGGGGTCGGCGATGTCGTCGAACAGGTAGAAGCCGATGCCGTTGGTCTCGAACCCGAAGCGCCGGGCCATGACCCGGCCGATGAAGATGCCTCCGGAGAGGTCGCCGAGGTAGCGGGTGTAGTGGTGGGCGACGAAGCCGCCGACCCAGGTGGCGCCGACCTGCTGGATGCGCTCGACGTACCGCTGCGTGCTCGGCAGGGGCACGATCTGCGCCCGCCAGTCCTGCCCGAGGAGGAACTCCAGGTCGGCCTCGAGGGCCGGCAGGCGGGTGAGCTTGTCGCTGATGAACACCGCGGCGACCGGGTCGTGGCGCATACGGTCGCCGGCGCTCTCGAGCGCTTCGTAGATGAAGTAGTGCTGGGCCACGAGCGAGATGTAGTCCTCGCGTGAGCCCTCGCCCTTCAGGAGGTCGGACATGAAGCCGGCGGTCTCGCTGCGGGAGTGCGATCCGGACGAGCGCTCGCGCAGGGCGGCGGAGAAGGAGAGGATCTCGGACATGCACTCAGTGTAAGGCTTGCCTTACCTCAGGTGGAAGCCCGGATGTCGTCAGGCGTGCGGTCGAGGTTCCACACCGAGGCGTGCGCAGGCCTCGTCGTAGAGCGCGACGACCTCGCGGCGGACGGCGGGGCGGTCGGCGATCGGGCCTCCAGGCCACGGGACGCGCAGCTCGGAGACCGCGCCATCGGCCGTGATCTCCCACACCCCGCCCTCGCCGTCGAAGCCGGTCATCGTGGAGTCCGTGATCTCGGCGGCGGACGGGCCGAAGGCCCGCGCGATGAGGAGATTGTCGTCGGTGTGGTCGCCGTTCATGTGGCGGAGGACAGCGGTGATCACGTCGGCGTCGAAGAGGTGGGGCACGTTTCACACCCTACGCGGACACGAGAGCCGGCCGACACGATGCCGTCTTTCAGGATCGGCGTTCTAGACTCGGGAGACACATCCTCGGGGGTTCCTTCATGCAGCTTCTCTCGTCGCGCCGTCGGCGCGCCGTAGCGGCCAGTGCGGCCGGTGCGGCGCTGTTCGCTCTCATCCTCACCGGATGCACCCCCGACGACTCCTTCAGCTACACGCCACCCGCGCAGGTCGACGGTGCCCTGCCCGACGACACGGTCGCCGCGATGCAGGGGGCCGTCGACAATGCGCTCGTCGCGTCCGGGGCCTCCGGTGCGATCGTCGGCGTCTGGGTGCCATGGAGCGGCAGCTGGGTCACGGCCTTCGGCACGCAGGGCCGCGACGGCGGCGAGGTGACCACCGACATGTCGTTCCGGATCGCGGATGTGACCCGTCTGATGACGTGCGACGTCCTCTACGCCCTCGCCGACGAGGGGACCGTCGAGCTCGACGCGAACGTCGCGGACTACGTCTCGGGCGTCGGCGGCATGCGAGAAGAGGGCATCACCCTCCTCGACCTGTGCAACGGGACCAGTGGCGCCGGCTCCTCCGAGTCGAGCGTGCGTCCCGCGTGGCTCAACACCCCTGACCGGGTGTGGGCGCCGCTGGAACTGGCGGGCTTCGGTCTCGCCCGCGAGCGTGTGGCTCCGCACACCACCTTCCGCGACTCGGATTCCGGATACCTCCTGCTCGGGCTCGCTCTCGAGCGCGCATCGGGTCTGAGCGCATCGGAGCTCATCGCGGAGTACGTCACGGATCCCCTCGAGCTCACCGGCACCTCGCTGCCCGGCCCTGCCGCTGCCGCGCCCGGCGACGACCCGATGAACGGGTACTACATGCCGGGCGTCGACGGCGGGTACGCCTGCGCGACGCCGACCGACATCACCACCCTGTCCTCCAGCACCGGATTCACGGATTCCGGTGTCGTCTCGACCATCGCCGACCTGGGCCGCTACGCCCAGGCGGAGGCGAAGCAGGCGCTGCGTACGGAGGACAAGCCGGACCGCTTCGGCGCACCCCTGCCGGCCGCCGACGGCGCGCCGTCGTGGTACCAGGCCACCGGGGGCGCCTACCTCGTGGGGTCGATGATCGGCCAGCACGGGTGGGTTCCCGGGTACGCGACCGCCGCGTACTCCGACCCTGCGACCGGATTCACGGTGGCCGTGGTGTTGAACGACTCGACCCTGGGCGCACAGTTCGCGCAGCAGCTCTCCTGGGAGCTCGCGGCGATCGCGTCCAAGGCCCCGGCTGCTTCCGGGCAGACGGTGCCGGAGTTCGGGCTGCCGTTCACGGCTGAGCAGTACCACAAGGCGATCACGGATGCCGCGGTCGTCTGCGTCGAGCCGGCCGCGGGATGACGACGCCCTGATCGGCGGTCGAAGCGGGAGGGCGACGATGGCCATCATCGACAACGCGATCTACGTCGACGGCGTGCGCACGGAGAATCCGCAGAGCCTCAGTGAGACGTTCGAGCGCATGCGGGAACGTGGCGGGATGAGCTGGATCGGCCTCTACCGGCCGAGCGAAGACGAGATCCGCGAGGTCGCGGACGAGTTCGGGATCCACGCCCTGGTCGTCGAGGATGCGCTGGCCGGACATCAGCGCGCCAAACTCGAGCGCTACGGCGATGTGCTGTTCATGGTGCTGCGTCCGGCCCGCTACCTCGACGACCTCGAGGAGGTGGAGTTCGGTGAGGTGCATGTGCTCGTCGGACCCGATTTCGTGGTGACCATCCGCCATGCGGAGTCTCCCGACCTCGCACGGGTGCGCCGACGCCTCGAGAACGATCCGGCGCTGCTCTCGCACGGACCCGAAGCCGTGCTCTACGCCATCCTCGACGAGGTCGTCGACGAGTACGCCCCCGTGCTCGCCGGTCTCGAGAACGACATCGACGAGATCGAGAGCCAGCTGTTCGAAGAGGACACCGATGCGACGCAGCGCATCTACGACCTGGGCAGGGAGGTCATCGACTTCCAACGGGCCACCCAACCGCTGGCGGCGATGCTGGAGGCACTGCTGCGCGGCTCGGACAAGTACCGCGTCGGCGAGGAACTGCAGCGGTACCTGCGTGATGTGCTGGACCACACCCTGCGCGTGAGCGACCGCGCCACCACGTTCCGCACCGTGCTCGACAACGCCCTCACGGTCGAGTCGACGATCGTCGCGCGGCGGCAGAACGAGGAGATGCGGCGGATGACGGAGCTCAGCATCCGCCAGAACGACGAGGTCAAGAAGATCTCGGGATGGGCGGCGATCCTGTTCGCCCCGACGCTGGTCGGCACGATCTACGGGATGAACTTCGATCACATGCCCGAGCTGCACTGGGTGCTCGGCTACCCCATGGCGATCGGCCTGATGGTCGCGCTGGGTTTCGGCCTGTACGCCGCCTTCAAGGGCAAGGGGTGGCTCTAGCGCGTACGACGGCGGGAAGCCGCTGCTTCCTGGCAGAGGAGCGTCTTGCCCGCGCGGGCACACAGACGCGACGATGAGCGTATGACCTCATCGACCGACACCGCTCTGCTCGTGATCGATGCACAGGAGTCCTTCCGCCGACGAGCCGACGACTGGGCGGAGACGGCGAACCCCGCGGTGCTCGACAACATCGCACTCCTCGTGGCGCACGCCCGTGGGGTGGGCGACCCGGTCGTGTGGATCACGCACTCCGAGCCGGGCAGCGGTGGAGTCTTCGACCCCGCGCAGGGGTTCGTGCGGGTGATCTCCGAGCTCGGTCCCCATGAGTCCGAAGCGGCGATCACCAAGACCACGATCAACGCCTTCGCCTCGACCGATCTGCACGAGCGGCTTCAGCGCGCGGGTGTCCGCCGCGTCGTGATCTGCGGCATCCGCACGGAGCAGTGCTGTGAGACGACCGCACGCGTCGCGGCCGATCTCGGCTACGAGGTGGAGTTCGTCACGGATGCCACCACGACCTCGGCCATCCCGGCGGACGGCGCTCTCGAGGCCGTCTCGGGCGGCGACATCATGCGTCGCACCGAGAGCATCCTCTCCGCCCGCGGATTCGCCACGATCGTCCGCACGCGCACACGGGTCGGCGCCGCAGCCGTGTGAGGGCTGCGGCGCGACGCGGGTGGCTCAGTCCTCGGAATCGGCGTCCTCGGGGTCGGCCTCGGGCATTCCCGGCCCGGGACCCGGCCGCACCGCCGCCTCCGGGGCGATGTCGATGCGCGTGTTGCCGTCGTGCTCGCTGACCTCGATGCGGGGGCCGCGTCGGCTTCGGTGGCGTCCGGGGCCGTGGTCAGCTGGTCGTGGCGGTTCTCCGCACTCGTGACCTCGTCGTCGGGTGTGTGTGCAGGCGTGGTGTTCATGAGGTTCCCTCCTGGTTGTCGACGGCGACGCCGCCGGGCCGGTTGTTGCGCTTCTCGGCGTGCTTCCTGCTCCAGCGGGCGACCACGTAGAGCACACCACCCACTGCGAGCAGGATCGCGCCGAAGAGCCAGACGATCGGACGCTGCTGCGTGAGCAGCAGGATGCAGGATGCGACGCCGAGCACGGGGACGAACGTCCACACCCGGAAGTGATCCTGTTCGACACGGTCGCGTCGCAGGACCAGGACCGATACGTTCACGCTGAGGAAGACGACCAAGAGCAGCAGCACGACCGTCTCGGCGAGTGTCGCCAGATCACCGACGAGGGTGAGTCCCATCGCGACGAGGGTCGTGGTGAGGATCGCCACCCACGGCGTCTTGCGCTTCGGCAGCACCCGCCCGAGCGCGGACGGCAGCAGGCCCTGCTCGGCCATGCCGTAGGTGAGCCTGCTGACCATGATCATCGTGAGCAGGGCGCCGTTCGCGACGGCGATGAGGGCGATCAGGCTGAAGAGCCAGGACGGGATGCTGACGCCCGTGGCCTCGACCACGGCGAGCAGGGGTCCGCTCGACTCCTGGAGCTCTGCGGGTGGCAGGGCGATCGAACTCGCCAGGCCGACCAGCACGTAGACGGCTCCCGCCGTGAAGAGGGCTCCGAAGAGGGCGCGGGGATAGGTGCGCCGCGGGTCCTTGACCTCTTCGATCATGTTCGCCGACGTCTCGAAGCCGACGAAGGAGTAGTACGCGATGACCGCGCCAGAGAGGACCGCGACGGCGACGCTCGTCCCTTCCGGCGCCTGCGTCACACGCGACACGTCGCCACCGCCCCCGCCGACGAAGATCGCGACCACGGCGACGACGATCACGAGCCCGCTGAGCTCGATCGCCGTCATCACCAGGTTCGCGCCCATCGATTCGCGGATGCCGCGGGCGTTCAGAAGCGCGACGACCGCGAGGAACACGATCGCGACCGGGATGGTGGGCAGATCGACGAAGGTGCTCAGGTAGTCGCCCGAGAACGCGATCGCGAGACCCGCGGCGCTCGTGACGCCGGCGGCGAGCATGCTGAATCCCACCAGGAACGACACGAGAGGGCTGCGGAAGGCCCGCTCCGCGAAGACGGCGGCACCCCCGGCGCGCGGATACTTCGTCACGAGCTCTGCGTAGGAACCCGCCGTGAGCAGTGCGAGCAGCAGCGCCAGCAGCAGCGGGGCCCACAGCATCCCGCCGACCTTCGCCGAGAGCACGCCCATGAGCGCGTAGATCCCGGCGCCGAGCACGTCGCCGAGGATGAAGGCGAAGAGGAGGGGGCCGGTGATGGCCCTGCGCAACCGGGTCGGTGTCTCGGCTCTGGGCGCGATCTCGGTCGTCATCCTTGCACGCTACGAGTGCGCCAGACGCCCCGCCACGGGGTTGACATCCACCGGCGCGGCCCTGCTCCTGCCGGCGATCGCCCGGGTTCAGCGGATTCACAGCGTTCCCGCGCGGCATCCTCTCGCGGATGCGAGCCCAGCGATATCCTCAGTGCCGCAACGGGGGGTGTGTCGACCGGGGTTCGCGGGGCGAACGGGTGACCTCCTCACTACGGAATCCCAGAGAAAAGGGCTCTCATGACTGGTACGGCACGCAAAGCGCTCGCAGAGGCGATCGCCACCTTCCTCTTCGTCCTCGCCATCATCGCGGCGGTGAACAGCGACAGCCCGCTGACGCCGCTCGCGATCGGCTTCACCCTGATGGTGCTCGTGTTCTCCACGGGGCACATCTCGGGTGCTCACCTCAACCCGGCCGTATCGGTCGGCGTGTTCCTGCGCGGCGGTCTCAGCGTCGCCGACTTCATCGCGTACCTCATCGCACAGTTCGTCGGTGGCGCGGTGGCTGCACTCGTCAGCATGACGGTCTGGCCGGTCGGCGAGGAGGCCATGGTCATCGAGGTCGGTCCGGCCTTCCTCGTCGAGGCGCTGTTCACGCTGATCCTCGTGTGGGTCGTGCTCAACACCGCGACGTCGAAGGACACCGCCGGCAACTCCTTCTACGGTCTCGCGATCGGTGCGACCGTGTTCGTCGGCGCGGCGACGGTCGGCTCGATCTCGGGCGGCGGGTTCAACCCGGCCGTGGCGCTGGGCCTCTCGGTCAGCGGCCACTTCGCCTGGAGCTCGCTGTGGCTCTACATCGTCGCTCCCGTCGTGGGTGCGGTGATCGCCGCGATCCTGTTCCGCGTGCTGAACACCGACGACGCCAAGAAGATCGCTGCGGCGGAGTAACTCCCGCTGCACGCACGAAGCGCCGCATCCTCCCCGGAGGGTGCGGCGCTTCTATGTTCCCCGGTGGTCATCGCTCAGTCGACCTGTGAGCTCTCGCGCTCCTCGATCGTGAAAGCGACGGCGTCCACCCGCGGCACCTCACCGCGCACCGACGCGACGGCTCGTCGGGCGATCTCATGCTTGTCGGGCGACACGGTCGTCAGCCGGGGCGTGGAGTAGCGTCCTTCTGTGATGTCGTCGAACCCGGCGACGGCGATGTCGGCGGGAACTCTGAGGCCGCCGTCGTGCAGCGCCCTGAGCACACCGATGGCGACTTCGTCGGTGACGCAGAACACGGCGTCGATGTCTTCCCCTGCCGCGATCCGACGGACGAGCCCCATGCCGGCGTCGTAGCCGTCTCGGGTCGTGAAATCCTCTGCGTCGGCCTCGGCCACAGCGGGCAGCTCGGCCGCGCTCAAGGCGGAGAGGTAGCCCGTCCGGCGCAGCTCGTTGAACCGAGGCGCGGGGCCCGCGACCCCGACGTACGCGATCCTCTCGCGTCCTGAACGGATCAGGTGCTCCACCACCGCGGTGGTCGCGGCGACGTTGTCGATCGCGATCGAGGCGGTCTCGGTGCCGGCGAAGTGCTCTCCGATCAATGCCAGGCTGATACGTGCGCTGATGGTCTCGATGTCGGCGGGCGTGAGCTCGAGGGGGCTGGCGATCATCCCGTCCGGCTGGAGGGCGATGACGCGCTCGATCTCGGCCAACTCGCGCGATCGCGAGCCGTGGGTCTGGGCGACGACGGTACCCATCCCGTGGGCCGCGGCTTCTTCGACGATCAGGTTGCACAGCTCGCCGAAGTACCCGACGCCCACTTCCGGGATGATGAGCGCGACCACGTCGCTGCGGCCAGTGCGCAACTGACGGGCCGCGTGGTTGGGGACGTAGCCGAGTTCCTCGATCGCTCGCTGGACCCGTGCGCGCACGTCGTCGCTCACGTACGGGAATCCGGTGACGACGTTCGACACGGTTCGTCTCGCCACGCCCGCACGGCGGGCGACGTCCATCTGGGTGACCACGGCATCTCCTCTGACGCCGACAGTAGCAACTCGCGTGGCTCATGCCGAACCGGCTATCGTTGGCGGGTATTGCCACGTGGCAATACCCGCTGATCCTGCGAAGAGGAACGACGATGAAGTCATCTCCGGCCCCCTCGGGCCCCCCGCCGACGGGTGGTGTGGATCGACGCCTCGGAGGGCGTGTGTGGGCTGCCCTCCTGGTCATCGGGCTGGTAGGTCAGATCGCGTGGACCGTCGAGAACATGTACCTCAACGTGTTCGTGTACGAGCGGATCACTCAGGATCCGACGATCATCGCCCTCATGGTCTCTCTGAGTGCGATCGCCGCCACCGTCGCCACCCTCATCGTCGGTGCGTGGTCGGACAGGATGGGCAAGCGGCGGGCCTTCGTCGCCGTCGGATACGTGGTGTGGGGCGCCTGCACGGCGGCTTTCGGGTTGCTCTCCCCGGAGGAGGGCGTCGTCGCGGCTCCGTACGTGTTCGCCGCCGTCATCGGGATCGTGGCGCTCGACTGCCTCATGAGCATGATCGGATCCGGGGCGAACAACGCCGCTTTCGGCGCGTGGGTGACCGACGTGACCACTCCGCAGACGCGTGGCCGTGCCGACGCGGTGCTCGCGGCACTTCCCCTGATCGCGATGCTCCTCGTCTTCGGCGCGCTCGACGGGTTCAGCCGTGCGGGGGAGTGGCGGGCGTTCTTCGGGATCGTGGGCGTCGTGACGGCGATCTCCGGGATGATCGCCTGGGCGCTGATGCGCGATGCGGGGCAGCTGGGCGGCGCAGCAGGCACTGCCTCGCTGAGCACCCGGCTCCTCCTCGGATTCCGTCCTTCGACCGTCCGGGCGAACGCCCCGCTGTACCTGTCGCTCGGGATGCTGGCGGTCATCGGAACAGCGGCCCAGGTGTTCCTGCCCTACGTGATCATCTACCTCCAGTACGGGCTGCAGGTCGAGTCGTACGCACTCATCCTCGGTGTCTCGCTCGTCGCGGCAGCGGCGATCAGCGTGCTCGGCGGCATCCTGATGGACCGGATCGGGAAGAGCCGGCTGCTGCTGCCGGCGACGATGCTCTTCGCGGGCGGGCTCGTCCTGATGTTCTTCGCGAAGGACACGGTGTCCGTGATCATCGCTGCTGCTCTGGCACTGGGTGGCATGATGCTGGCGACCGCGTCCGTCTCGGCGACGGCGCGTGACGAGACCCCGGACGGACAGGCGGGAATGGTCCAGGGGCTCCGGATGGTGATGGGCACCATGATCCCGATGGTCGTCGGGCCGTTCATCGGAGCCTGGGCGATCGTCAGCGCGGGGAGCACCTACGTCGACCTCGGCGTCGCGCGCCCGGTACCCGGTCCCACGATGTTCGTCGCGGCCGCCGCCGTGCTCCTCGTGCTCCCGCTGCTGGCGACCTGGCGCGCCCGACTCGAGAGGCGATCCCGATGACGGAAGCCGTTCCGTTGAGCGAGTATCCGCGTCCCCAGCTGCGGCGCGACGGTCATACCGTGCTCAACGGATGGTGGGACTGCGCCTTCACCCCGGCCGGGGTGGCACCCGACGAGTGGGATCAGCGCATCCTCGTGCCGTTCTCCCCGGAGACCGTCCGGTCCGGGGTCGGACGCCAGCTGCAACCCCACGAGGCCCTCTGGTACCGTCGCCGCTTCACGCACACGGCACACGACGGGCATCGTACGATACTCCATTTCGGTGCTGTCGACCAGTCGTGCCGCGTGCTCGTCGACGGTGTCGAGGTCGCCGCTCATGTCGGGGGCTACCTGCCGTTCGCGATCGATGTCACCCAAGTGTTGCGTGAGGGAACCGCGCACGAGATCGTCGTCGAGGTGCGCGACCTGAGCGAGACCTCGCATCACGCGACCGGGAAGCAGCGGCTGCGTCGTGGCGGCATCTGGTACACCGCCCAGTCGGGCATCTGGCAGACGGTCTGGATGGAGCAGGTGCCGCAGGTGCACGTGGTCGGCCTCCGGTTGCGGACGCCCGATGTGCGGACCGGGATGTCGACGGCCATCGTCGAGGTCTCCGTCGAATCCTCCGACGGCTCAGCCGCACCGTCGTCGGTCACCGTGCGCGCGGGGAGTCGGATCATCGCCGCTGTCGACGCGACATCGGGTTCGACGGTGAGAATCCCGATCGATCAGCCGCGGCTGTGGACGCCCGAGGACCCCTTCCTCTACGACATCGATGTGGTCCTGGGCTCCGACCGGGTCGCGAGCTATGTCGGAGTGCGCAGCGTCGATGTCGCTCCCGACCCGAAGGGCATGCCGAGACTCCGGCTGAACGGCGACCCCTACCCCCACATCGGGGTGCTCGATCAGGGGTACTGGGAGGATTCGCTGTACACGGCACCGGACGACGACGCCCTCGTGCGTGACATCGTGTCGATGAAGGAGCTGGGCTTCACGATGCTCCGCAAGCACATCAAGGTCGAGTCCTTGCGCTGGTACCACCACTGCGATCGGCTCGGGATGCTGGTGTGGCAGGACGCGGTGAACGGAGGGGCGGCCTATCGGCCCTGGGTCATCACGACCCCGGTCGTCTCGCCCCGCATCCGCCTCACGGACCGGTGGCATCGGATCTTCGGCCGCGCCGATGGTGCAGGTCGTCGGCAGTTCCTGCACGAGCTCGACGAGATGGTTGCCCTGCTCCGCAACTCTCCCTCGGTCGTGACGTGGGTGCCGTTCAACGAGGGCTGGGGGCAGTTCGATGCGGCGCGCGTGGTGGAGCGTCTGCGTCGCGGCGACCCTGACCGCGTGATCGATCATGCCAGCGGATGGCATGACCAGCGCGCGGGAGATCTGCGGAGCCTGCATGTGTACTTCCAGCCGATCCGTCCCGCCCGGTGGTGGGGACGTGACGGCCGCGCACTCGTCGTGTCGGAGTTCGGCGGATACAGTCTGAGGCTCCCGGGGCATCGCTACCCGCAGCGGGAATTCGGTTACCGGCGCACCCGCTCCCGCGAGGAGTTCACGCGCGCGTACGAGGAACTGCACAGACGCGAGGTGCTCCCGGCGATCGAGCAAGGCCTCTCGGCGACCGTCTACACGCAGCTCGCGGACGTCGAGGACGAGTCGAACGGGCTGCTGACGGCTGATCGCACCGCGCTGAAGCCGGACGGCGACACGGTGCGCGCTCTCAACGCGGAGTTCCGTGCGACTTTCGCCGCGGCGACTCGAGAACCGGTCCGCCGATCATGACCGGAGGCGGTAGGTCATCGTTCGATCAGCAGCGCCGTGCCCTGGCCCACGCCGACACACAGGGTCGCTGCGCCGCGGAAGTGATCCGCCTCCATCATGCGCGAGAGCAGCGTGACCACGATCCGGGCACCCGACGAACCGAGCGGATGCCCGAGGGCGATCGCACCGCCCCACTCGTTCACGAGAGACGGATCGAGCCCGAGCTGATCGATGCAGGCGAGAGCCTGAGATGCGAACGCCTCGTTCACCTCCACGGCTGCGAGGGAGTCGGTGCTCCATCCGGCTCTGTCGAGCGCCTTCCTCGTCGCCTCGACCGGACCCATGCCCATGATCTCGGGGTGGACCCCGGATGCGGCATGCGTGACGATCCGAGCCAGCGGCGTCAGTCCGTGGGCGCGGACGGCGGCCTCGCTCGCGAGCAGGAGGGCGGACGCGCCGTCGTTGAGGAGCTGGCGTTGCCGGCGGTGACGACGTGGCCGCCGGTGACCACGGGACGCAGCCGGGCGAGCGCCGCCGCACTCGTGTCGGCGCGGGGGCCCTCATCGCTCTTGACGAGTCCGTCGGGGGTCGGGACCGGGACGATCTCGCCCGAGAAGAGGCCGCTCGCCGTCGCGGAGAGCGCGCGGCGATGGCTCTCGAGCGCGAAGGCATCGGCACGTTCCCTGTCGATGCCGAATCGTTCGGCGACGAGTTCGGCGGTCTCCGGCATGCTGAGCGTGACCCCGTCCTGCGAGGCGAAGCGAGGGTTCACGAATCGCCAGCCGATGGACGTGTCGAATTGGGTTCCCGGCCCGGCGAACGCGCGCTGCGGTCTCGCCTGCACCCACGGGGCGCGCGACATCGACTCGACGCCTCCCGCGATCATCACCTCCGCTGCGCCCGACGAGATCAGAGCGTGCGCCGTGGTGATCGCCGTCATTCCCGAGGCGCAGAGTCGATTGACCGTGAAAGCGGGAAGCGACACCGGCAGCGCGGCGAGCAGCACCGCCATCCGCGCCACGTTGCGGTTGTCCTCTCCGGCCTGGTTCGCTGCGCCGAGGACGACCTCGTCGATGGCGTCAGGGTCGATACCGGAACGCTCGACCACGGCCCGGACCGCGAGGGCCGCGAGATCGTCCGGTCGCACGGCCGAGAGGCTGCCTCCGAAGCGGCCGACGGGTGTTCGTACGCCCGCGACGATATAGACAGCGGTCATCGTGCGCCTCCGTTCACGTACAGGGTCTGGCCGGAGACGTACGCGGCGTCGTCGCTCGCGAGGAAAGCGATCACGGCCGCGACATCCTCCGGACTCCCGACGCGCCTCAGGGGCGTCTGCGCGGCGGCGCGCTCCTGATGTGCGGCGGCATCCGGTCCCGACCCGCTCTGCGGTCTGCGCGGTCATCGACGTGGCGATGTATCCGGGCGCCACCGCGTTCACCCTGATGCCGAACGGACCGAGTTCGATCGCGGCGGTCGCGGTCAAGCCCTGGATCCCCGCCTTCGCCGCGGCGTAGTTCGCCTGGCCGCGGTTGCCCAGAGCGGAGCGGCTGGAGAGGTTCACGATGGCTCCCGTCTTGCCGGGTGTCATCCTGCGCTGGGCCGCCTGGATGCCGTGGAAGGCGGAGGTGAGGTTCGTGCTCAGCACGAAGTCCCAGTCGGCCGGATCCATGCGGAACAGCAGATCGTCGCGTGTCGCTCCGGCGTTGTTGACGAACACGTCAAGGCGGCCTTCCTGGTCGACGAAGGCATCGACGGCTCGTTCGACCTGCGCGGGGTCGGTCATGTCCGCACCGAGCCCGATCGCGAATCCCCGGCCGCCCTGACCGGTGCCGTGCGGGTGATCGCGGCTGCCGCATCGACGGCCGCGTGACGGTCGAGGTCGACGATCGCCACGCGAGCCCCCTCCGAGGCGAGACGGAGGGCGCTCGCGCGACCGATCCCTCGGGCGGCGCCCGTGATCATCGCGGTTCTTCCGATGAAGCGCATCGAGATTCTGCTTTCTGTGCGGGTCGTGCTCTGGCAGGGAGGGGGCTGACTTCAGCGGAACGCCGACATCCCGGTGATCTCGCGACCGATGATCAGGGATTGCACGGTATCGGTGCCCTCGTACGTGTAGACGACCTCCATGTCCGTGAGGTGGCGCGCGACGTGGTTCTCGAGCAGGAGGCCGTTACCGCCCAGGATGTCGCGCGCCTCCGAGCAGACCCAGCGACCGCGCTCGGCCGTGAACATCTTGGCGATCGAGGCCATCGGACCGGTGAGGGAACCCTGCTCCTGGAGCTCGGCGAGGCGGAAGCACATGAGCTGCATCGCCGTGATCTCGGCGAGCATCTTCGCGAGTCGTTGCTGCACGATCTGGTGCGCTCCGAGCGGCTTTCCGAACTGGACCCGAGTGCGGGCGTATTCCACCGCGATCTCGTACGACGCCATCGCGTGCCCTGTGGCCTCCCACGAGGCGCCCGACCTGGTGCGCGCCAGCACGGCACTGGCGTCGCGGAACGAGGTCGAACGGGCGAGCAGGTTCGCCGCGGGGACACGCACGTCGTCCAACACGATGTCGGGCTGCAGGATGGCGCGCTTGCCGATCTTGCCGGTGATCACCTCGGTTCGATAGCCCGCGGGATGGCGTCCGTCGGCCCCCTTCTCGATGATGAACGCCTTGACCTTGTCGTCGGCGGTGTCCCGCGCCCAGAGCACCACGACGTCGGCGATGTGACCGTTTCCGATCCATCGCTTGGCTCCGGCGAGAACGTACTCGTCGCCGACCCTGGTCGCGCTGGTCTCCAGAGCGACGGAGTCCGAGCCGTGGTCGGGTTCGGTCAGGGCGAACGCGCCGATCTTCTCGAGGCGGGCCATAGGAGGAAGCCAGCGCTCCTTCTGCTCCGTCGACCCGAGCAGGTCGATCGTGCCCATCGCGAGTCCGGACTGCACGCCGAGGAACGTGTTGATGCTGCCGTCTCCGCGGGACATCTCCAAAGCGACGAGACCGGCGGCGAGCGGGCTGAGGCCTGGGCAGCCGTGACCGCGGATGGCCGTGCCGATGACCCCGAGTCCCGCGAGATCTGGAACGAGCTCGAAGGGGAACTCCGCACGTTCCCAGTACTGGTTGATCAGGGGGAGGACCCGGTCGTCCACGAAGCGCCGGACACGCTCGACGACCTCGCGCTCACGATCGTCGAGGCGGTCGTACAGGCGTAGGGGGTCGGTCGTCGACCGGGCTGCGGTGAGTAGAGACATGTCGTCGTCCTTCAGAGCTTGCATTCCGATGCTTTCGGTGTAATCCTTACACTAAATACCCGTAACCCCCGCATTCGGCACAAACGTGCACGGACCTGCAGATTTCGATGAGGATTCGCATGCCCACGACCTTCGCTGTCGACGACCTGGACCATGCGGTGGGCTCCCCGCTCGGCGTGAGTCCCTGGCGCACGGTCGATCAGGAGCGCATCGCCCGTTTCGCGCTCGCCACCGACGACGACCAGTGGATACACACCGACCCGGTGCGCGCCGCGCAGGGTCCGTTCGGCTCGGCGGTCGCCCACGGCCTGCTCACGCTGTCTCTCCTGCCCGCCATGGCCGCCGAGGTGTACACCGTGACCGGAGCAGCCGGTCGCGTCAACTACGGCTACGAGCGCGTCCGTTTCCCCGCCCCCGTCCGCGCGGGGAGCCGCGTGCGCGACCGCATCGTCCTCGATGCCGTCGACCATCTGCCCGGAGCGGTGCGCCTGCGAGCGACGCACACGGTCGAGATCGACGGGGGCAGCGCCCGGCCTGCGTCGCGCAGTCGATCACCCAGTTCGTCCTCGATGCCGCATGAACGCCAACCCGCTCGCCGATGAGCGACCAGGTCCCCTCCAGGGCGTCGTCGTCGCCGACCTGTCGCGCATTCTGGCGGGGCCCTACTGCACCATGCTCCTGGCCGACATGGGCGCCACCGTCATCAAGATCGAGAGCCCGGACGGAGACGACACCCGTCGCTTCGCCCCGCCGGTGCACGAGGATGTGGCGACCTACTTCCAGTCGGCCAATCGCAACAAGCGCTCCCTCGTGCTCGACTTCGCCCAGGCCGATGACCTGGCCACCGCCAAGGCCGTCATCGCACGCGCCGATGTGGTCGTGGAGAACTTCAAGGCGGGCGGACTGCGCCGCTTCGGACTCGACTACGAATCGCTCGCCCCCGACCGGCCCGAACTCGTCTACGCCTCGATCACCGGATTCGGCACCGGTGACGGCGCGCACCTCGCCGGATACGACCTGATGGTCCAGGCGCTGAGCGGCTTCATGGACACGACCGGTGCGCAGCACGGTGAGCCCTTCCGCGGCGGATTCGCCCTGTTCGACGTCCTCACCGGACTCCACACCGCCCTGGGGATCCTCGCCGCACTCCGACACCGAGAGCGCAGCGGGACCGGACAGCTCGTCGAGACCAATCTGCTTTCTGCCGCACTGTCGTCGATGGTGAATCAGACACAGGCCTTCGCGGCAGCCGGCGTCGTCCCGCGACGCATGGGCAACCAGCATCCGAGTCTCTATCCCTACGAGCCGTTCCCGACCGCCGACCTGCCTCTCGTGATCGCCGTCGGCAACGACGCGCAGTTCGCGCGGCTGTGCGTCGCTGTGGGCCGGAGCGACCTCGTCCTCGACCCGAGGTTCGCGGCACCCGCTCTGCGCAACGAACACCGCGATGCTCTGCGCCCCGAGATCGTCGCCGCGCTCGCCGACCGGGGCGCCGCCGAGTGGTTCGACCTGCTGACGTCGGTCGGAGTCCCCAGCGCGCCCATCCAGACCATCGAAGACGGCATCCGCTTCGCCGAACGGATCGGGCTCGAGCCGATCGCTCTCGCGGGCAGGACCCTGCCGATCGTGCGCAACCCGCTCACGTTCTCGCAGACTCCCGTCGATTACCCCATCGCCCCGCCCGCGCTAGGAGAGGGCGGGCAGGAACTGCTCGACCGGATGTCCGCACCCGCGAAGAAGAGGAACCCATGAACACGTCCGCATACGACACCGTCGACGCGCTGCTGGATCTCGAGGGGAGGATCAGTTCCGAGGACAGGGCGTGGGGCGAGCGCGCGGCGGCCGTCGCGGCCGAGGTCGTCCGCCCGACGATCGACGCCGACTTCGAGGAGGCGCGATTCCGGTCGGAGATCATCCCGGCCTTCGCGGACGCCGGCCTGCTGGGCATGCACCTCGATGCGCCGGGGTGCGCGGGCGCGAGTCCGACCGCCTATGGTCTCGCCTGCGCCGCGATCGAAGCGGCCGACAGCGGATGGCGCACGCTCGTCTCAGTGCAGGGGTCGCTGGCGATGACGGCGATCGATCGGTTCGGCTCCGAGAGGCAGCGCGAGACCCTGCTGCCGGAGATGGCCGCCGGCCGCCTGCTCGGCTGCTTCGCGCTGACCGAGCCGCAGGGCGGCAGCGATCCCGGCGCCATGACGACCGTGGCCGTGCGTGACGGCGCCGACTGGGTGATCTCCGGCGTGAAGCGCTGGATCGGTCTGGCCTCGGTGGCGGACATCGCGATCGTCTGGGCGAAGACCGCCGAGGGCATCCGCGGCTTCGTCGTCCCGACGGACGCCGTGGGCTTCACGGCCACGCCGATCCTCCTCAAGCACGCGATGCGCGCCTCGATCCAGTGCGATGTCAGTCTCGACGCCGTGCGGGTCCCCTCCGACGCGGTCCTGGAGCGCTCACAGGGGCTCCGGTCTCCGCTCACCTGCTTGAACGAAGCGCGTTTCGGCATCGCCTGGGGAGTCATGGGTGTCGCCAGGGAATGCCTCGCTCTGAGCGTGGAGTACGCCGGTCGCCGACAGTCCTTCGGCACGGAGCTCGCCGGGAAGCAGCTCGTGCAGGCGCGCTTGGCCGAGATGATGCTCGCCTACCAGGGCGGAATGCTCACCGCGATCCACCTCGCCGAGCGGAAGGCGGCCGGACGCATGCAGCCTGCGCAGGTGAGCATCGCGAAGCTCGGCAACGTCCGGGCGGCGATCGCGGTCGCCCGGTCGGCACGCGAACTGCTCGGGGGAGACGGCGTCACGGCCGAGTACCCGGTGATGCGGCACATGGCGAACCTCGAAGCCGTGCGGACCTACGAGGGCACGGACGACATCCATGCTCTTTCGATCGGGCGGGCGCTCACCGGCGTCGCCGCCTTCTAGGAGTCGACATGACAGACATCGCGGATCGAACCAAGCTCGCCCTGCGTGCCGCCCAGCTCTACTACCTGCGTGACCTGAAGATGAAGGCGATCGCCGACTCCCTGAACATGAGCCGGTCGTCGGTCTCGCGTCTACTGTCATACGCCCGCGACACCGGGCTCGTCGACATCCGCATCAAGCAGCCCATCGACGGCATCTCCCGGTTGCAGCACGAGATCCGCATGCGCGACGGGGTGACGGCGTACATCATCCCCGCATCCACGGGGATGAGCGCGCGAGAGCGCGGCACGCAGGTCGCGCGCCATGCGGGGCGCATCCTCTCGGCGATGATCGAGTCCTCGACCGTGATCGGCGTCGCGTGGGGCAACACCATGGCCGGAGTGAGCCGACACCTCGTCGGCCGGCCGCTGACCGACGTCACCGTGGTGCAGCTGAACGGCGCCGCCTACGGCGAGAACTTCGGGCTCGGATACGTGGGCGACATCCTGGAGCGTTTCGCCGAGGCGTACAACGCGCACGTCGAGCCGCTCCCGGTGCCCGCGTTCTTCGACGATCCGCAGACGAAGACGGTGCTCTGGCGCGAGCGCAGCATCGCCCGGATCCTGGCGCTGCAGCAGCGCATCGACGTCGCCGTCTTCGGGGTGGGCGACCCGCATTCGGAGATCCCGGGTCACGTGTACCGCAACGGATACCTCAGCCCCTCCGATCACGAAGAACTCGCGGCCGCCGACGTCGTGGGCGACGTGGCCACCGTCTTCCTGCGCGGCGACGGCACGCACGCGGGCATCCGGCTCAACGAGCGCTCCAGCGGCCCCGACCTCGACACCCTCAGACGCGCGCCGCGTCGTGTCTGCATCGTGAGCGATCCCGGCCGGATCCCTGCCCTGCGGGGAGCTCTCGCCGCCGGACTCGTGACCGACCTCATCATCGACGAACACACCGCCAGAGGGATCGCCAGCACGTATGTGCAGGGCGCTTGACCTTTCGAATCGCTCGCCGCGAGCATGACCAAGCCCTGTGACCACACCCACAGGTACCGCCTCCCGAAGGCGGCACCCGAGAGAAAGAGAATGCAATGATGCAACGACGCAGGATGCGTTCGCGCCGGTCGATCACCCTCGCCGGCGGGGCGATCGCCCTCACCACCGTCCTCCTCGCCGGCTGCGCCGGCGGTGGCGGTGCGGAGACTCCGAGCACGGACGGCGGCGGGCTCGGCACCGCTGACGAGAAGATCGATCTCAAGATCCTCGTCAACGACGCCTACGCCAGCCAATGGCAGGAGCAGCTGATCCCGGAGTTCGCGAAGGACTACCCGAACATCGACATCACGATCGACGGGGTCCCGTACAACGACCAGCTCGCGAAGACGATGCTCGAACTCACGAACACGGACGCGACGTACGACATCGTCATGGCCGACGACAACTGGACTCCGCAGCTCGCCTCGACCGGCGGGCTCATGGACCTGCGGGGCGACGTGCTCGAGCAGTGGACGGCCGATGACTACGACTGGGACGACTTCTACCCGGCCGCCCTCGCCGCCGGAGAGTTCGACGGCACGCAGTACGCCGTGCCCGCCCGGTCGAACATCCTCATGATGCTGGTCAACAAGTCTCTCTACGAGTCGGCCGGTGTGCCCCTTCCGACACCGGACCTGACCTGGGACGAGTACCTGGAGCAGGCGCCCGACCTCGTGCAGGACCTCGACGGCGACGGCAAGGACGACGCCTGGGCGGTCGGCACCTACTTCGTCCGTGACGGGCTGACCCCCACCATCTGGCAGACGATCATGAACTCCGACGGGGGCCAGATCCTCAACGACGACAACACCGCGGGCGACCTCGGAGACGACGCCGTCGAGGCGCTCGAGATCCACCAGAAGCTGCTCGACGTCGCGCCCCCAGGGGCCGTCAGCTGGCAGTTCAACGAACCGCTCGAAGCGTTCCGGCAGGGGCGCCTCGCGACGCTCTTCACCTGGGGTTCGGTCTACCGCGGTTCGGCGGTCGACCCGGCCACGACCACGCTGACTCCCGACCAGGTCGGAATCCAGACTCTGCCGGCAGGGAGCGAGGGCCCCGGTGCGCACCGTGGCGTGTGGTCGATGGGCGTGAATTCGAAGACCGACGTTCCCGAGGCGGCCTGGACGTTCGTGCAGTGGCTGACCTCGAAGAAGGGCGAGCAGTGGCAGACCAACACGCTCGGTGTCTTCCCGGCACGCGCCAGCACGCTCGAGACGACGCCGGAGCAGGAATGGTTGTCGCCGGTGTACGAGGCGCTCGAGGTCGCATGGCCCGCTATCGAGGCCGGGCAGATGTGGCGGCCGCACATCGTCGAGTCCGACGCCGTGCAGCAGGTGCTGGCCACGGAGACAGGTGAGTTCATCCCCGGCAACATCACGGCGGAAGATGCCGTGAAGCGGATGAATGACGGCATCGACGACCTCCTCGAGTAAGACGGAAGACGACTGGTGATGAGAACTCCCCGACGACGCATGACCAAGTACGGTCTCATCGATCTGGCGAACAGGTGGACCTTCATCCTCCCCGCCGTGGTCCTGATGGCGGCTCTGCTCGGTTACCCCATCCTGTACACCTTGCAGATCAGCTTCACGGAGCTGGATCTCGCCACCTTCACTCCGAAGGAGTGGGTGGGGTGGGAGCACTACGTCGAGGCGTTCACCGACGAGAAGTTCCACAACTCACTGGTGGTGACGGGCATCTACCTCGTGTTCGCCCTCCCCATCCAGATGGTGTTGGGATTCGGCATCGCCTTCCTCGTCAACGCCGAGTGGAGAGGGCGCGGCCTCATCCGCGCCCTCTTCCTCGTGCCCCTCGCCGTCGCCCCGGTGGTGGCGGGTGGCGTGTGGAAGATGCTCCTCGATCCGCTCTGGGGTGTCTTCAACTGGGTGGGCGGGCTGTTCGGCCTTCCCGCGGTCGACTGGCTGGGCGACCCGACCATGGCGATGGCGACGGTGATCATCATCGACACGTGGCGCTGGACCCCGTTCATCATCCTGGTGGCGTCGGCCGCGTTGCTCACGCTCCCCGGCGACGTGCTCGAGGCGGCTTCCGTCGACGGTGCGAACTGGTGGCACAAGCTGTGGCACGTCTCGCTGCCGCTGCTGGCGCCGATCATCGCCGCGACATTCGTCGTCCGGTGGCTCGGGGCGATGAAGATGTTCGACATCGCCCTCGTGGCGACCCGCGGCGGACCGGGTCAGGCGACCAACGTGGTGAACCTGTACATCTACGAGCAGGCCTTCCGCTCGCTGCACTTCGGTGAGTCCGCCGCGATGGCCGTGATCGTCCTCGTCATCACCATGATCCTGATGTTCGTGTTCCTGCGTGGAACCCGCAAGCTGGAGGAGAAGTTTTGAACTCGTCGACCATCGCCCCCGCGGACACAGCAGACACCGCGACCGCCATCGGTGCGATCCGACCCGAGCGGGCCCGTCGGTCGCGGCGCCGGCTCGGCCATCGGGTCCGCATCACCGCGGGCATCGTGATCTGCGTGCTGTTCCTGCTGCCGGTGATCTGGATGATCCTGACATCGTTCAAACTCCCGCGCGACATCTTCACCACGCCGCCGACGCTGTTCACAGAACCCACGCTCGACAACTACATAAACCTCTCGAACTACGACATCCCTCGGCGGATGCTGAACACGGTGATCGTGTCGCTCGGCGCTGGCCTGCTCGCCGTCTTCGTCGGATCCATGGCGGGATACGGCATCGCGCGGATGAAGATCGCCGGCGGGGGGATGATCGGCGCACTGATCCTCGCCACCCGAGGCGTGCCGCCGATCGCGCTCGCGGTTCCGCTGTTCCTCGTGGCGCGCAATCTGGGGATGACGGACCAGCACCTCACCCTCATCCTGGCCTACTCGACCTTCCTCATCCCGTACGTCATGTGGCTGATGCGGTCGTTCTTCCTCGCCATCCCGAAGGAGCTCGAGGAGTCGGCCATGATCGACGGCACGTCGCGGCTGGGGGCCTACTTCCGCATCATCCTTCCGATCCTCACCCCTGCCCTGGTGTCCTCGCTGATCTTCAGCGTGATGATGGCCTACGAGGAACTGCTCTTCGCGCTCGTGCTCACCAACCGCAACGCCTCGACGATCCCGGTGGCCATTCAGGGCATGGCCGTCGACACGGAGAGCGGGGGGATGTGGGGGCTGCTCACCGCGGCAGGCACCGTGACCGTGATCCCTGTGGTGATCTTCACCCTGCTGCTGCAGAAGTATCTGATCAAGGGCCTGGCCGACGGCGCGACGAAGGGCTGACATCGTGACGGTGTTCGATCGACATGTTCCGAAGTCCGAGCGCGAGCACACCGGGCCCCGGGTGGATCTGTGCCTGCCGAACGGTCGGCTCGACCCGGCCGCCGTGAGCTGGTCGCGGCTGCCGCATCTGCGTGCCAACCTGCGGTGGTGGGGACGGCGCAAGCGCTTCGAGTACTGGGCGATATCGACCCCTGAACTGGTGTTCGCCTTCAGCTTCTCGCACGCCGACTACCGGGGAGGACTCGCGATCTACGTGCTCGACCTCGTCACGGGGGTCGAGGTGAACGATGGCGAGGCCGTGTGGTTCCCCCGGACGGTGGACCTGCCGGAGACCAGCGGCGATGCGGCGATGAGTCGACGCAGCGCCCGCTCCTCCGTGTCGATCACCCCGAACGCGGAGGGCACGCTCCTCGAGGTGCAGGGTGTGCGGGTCAGCGCTCGCATCCAGGTCATCGAGGAGGACGGTCATGAGTCGATGGGTGTGGTCGTTCCGTGGACCCCGCGCCGATTCCAGTACACCCGCAAGGACAACTGCCTGCACGCCGAAGGCTGGGTGGAGGTCGACGGCGTGCGACGACCGATCGCCGCGACCGAGTCGTGGGCGGCGCTCGACCATGGACGCGGCAAGTGGCCGGCGAAGGTCGTCTGGAACTGGGGGAGCGGTGCCGGCGTCACCGACGGCCACGAGATCGGCATCCAACTCGGGGCGAAGTGGACCGACGGGTCTCCGTCGACCGAGAACGCGCTGCGCGTCGACGGCGTGATCGAGAAGCTCAGCCACGACGTCGAATGGTCGTACGACACCGAGGACTTCATGAAGCCGTGGACGTTCCGCGGACCGCAGGTCGACCTCACCTTCACGCCCGCGCACCATCGCCACTCGCTGACCAGGAAGCTGCTCTTCATGAGCCGGGAGGACCAGAGCTTCGGACGCTGGGACGGCGAGATCCGGTCCTCCTCCGGAAAGGCATACCGAGTCGAGAACGTGTTCGGGTGGGCGGAAGAGGTCCAGCGCCGCTGGTGAGCGCCCTGAGCCCCACGCGTCCGGTGCGTCTCAGCTCCAGGCCGATGCCCTGATCACCGGTCGGCCGAGGTTCCCGCGATCCGCGACGATGCGTTCGAACGCTTCGAGGTGCCGATCCATCGCCCGTGCCGCACCCTCGCCGTCGCGGTCGAGGATCCGCTGGACGATCTTGGCGTGCGCGGCCTTCGCGAAGACGAGATCATGATCGTCGAGACCTTCGTCTGGCGTGTGCCAGCCCGCGATCGACACGACGATCTTCTGCGCGACGCGGAAGAACTCGTTGCCGGTGCATTCGGCGATCAGGTCGTGGAAGTCGATGACCTCCGACAGGGGATGAGGTTCATCGGCGATAGCCTTCCGCAGACGTTCCCGCTGTTCGTCCGTGGCGTTCGCTGCGGCGAGACGTGCGCATTCCCGCTCGATCAGGCGGCGGAAAGCGAAGGTGTCGCCGAGGGTCGCCTCGCTCATGGCGAGGTGCACGGCGATCGTGCGCACGGTCGACTGCAGGTCGAGCTGCCCGACCCGAAGTCCGCCCCCGGGGCCGCGGCGGGAGACGATGAGCCCCTCGGTCTCGAGCAGTCGCAGCGCTTCGCGCACCGTGGCCCTGCTGAGACCCGAGCTCTCGATGATCTCGGCTTCCGAGGGGAAGGGGGTTCCGGCCTCGAGCTTCCCGCGCACGATCGACGTGCGCAGCTCGTTCGCCAGGATGCTGCTCGCCTTCGGCACGGTCGTTCGCGGCGGGGCGTTCTCCATCCCAGCCCCGTTCCGGAGGCCCGTCACGACAGCTCCGCCGGGAACCCGGTGACGACACTCTTGGGATGCAGGTAATGCTCGATGCCCTCGGTGCCGTTCTCGGCGCCGAGCCCGCTCAGGCCGACACCGGAGAACGGCGCCACGGCTGTGCTGACCAGGAAACTGTTGATCCCGAGCATGCCGGCGCGCACCCGATCGCTGAGCAGGCGTGCACGATCGAGGGATGTCGTGAAGATGTATCCCGCGAGGCCGTAGTCGGTGGAGTTCGCGCGGGCGACGGCGTCGTCAAGATCGTCGTACTCGATGACGAGGGCGACCGGACCGAACGGCTCTTCAGTGAGGATCCGTGCGCCCGCAGGGATGTCGTGCAGCACGGTGGGTTCGTAGAAGTGGCCGCCGAGTGCGTGCGCGACAGAGCGTGCGCCGGCAGTGGCGACGGCTCCCTGCGCGACGGCGTCGTCGACGAGTGCAGCGAAATCATCGTGTCGGCGACGGCTGCACAGGGGCCCGACGTCGACGGCGTCCGCGGTGCCATCGCCCAGGGTGAGCTCGCGGGCGACTTCGGTGAACACCGACAGGAACTCGTCGTGGATGCTGCTCGGCACGAGGAACCGCGTCGGGGAGATGCACACCTGACCCGCATTGCGGAACTTCGTCAGGGCGCACAGCCGGGCGACTGCGGCGACGTCGACGTCGTCGCAGATGATGACCGGACCGTGTCCGCCGAGCTCGAGGGAGATGGCGGCCATGTTCCTCGCGGCGAGTCCCATGAGGTGCTGCCCGACACGTACCGAGCCGGTGAGCGACACCTTGCGGATCGTCGGAGAGGAGATGAGGTGCTCGCTGATCGCCGCGGGGTCGCCCGTGACAGCGGCGACGACTCCCGCCGGCACCCCCGCGTCCTGGATGGCGCGGACCATCGCCAGGCACGCGGACGGGGCTTCCTCGGCCGGCTTGAGGATGATCGGGCACCCTGCGGCGAGGGCAGGAGCGAGCTTGCGGGCGGCGAGCATGACCGGGAAGTTCCAGGGGTGAAGGCGGCGACGGGGCCGATCGGCTCCTTGCGCACCTCGATGCGGGTGCCGGCGGTCGTGCCCTCGACGATGCGTCCGTAGATGCGTCGGGCTTCGTCGGCGTACCACTCGAACTGCTCCGCGGCGGAGCGGACCTCGGCGCGCGACTCGCGCAATGGCTTTCCCTGTTCCGCCGTGAGAAGGGCGGCGATGTGCTCGGTCCGCTCGGTGATGAGTGCGGCTGCGGCCCTCAGCAGGTCGGAGCGTTCCCACGCCGGAGTGCGCGCCCACGGCTCGCGCGCCCGCTCGGCCGCTGCGAGCGCATCGTCGAGGTCCTTCGCCGTCGCGACCGGGACAGTCGCCACGATGGAGAGGTCAGCGGGGTTCTCGACGTCGAGCGTCCCGCCGTCGGAGGCTGCGCGCCAGACGCCGTCGATCAGAATCGACTCGGATCGGATGGGGTTCATCGCAACTCTCCTTCGGCGTATCCTCCCATTCAGCCACAGAGACGCCCGAAATCGTTGTACGGCGGCGTGCACGTGTGTGCAAGAAGTGCGCAGGAGCTCGGCTCCGGAGCGACGGATTCCTAGGATTGCAGAGACGCCCGGCCGGGGGTCATCGAGTGCCGTCGCGGCGAATTCATGACGTACCGATGAGCTGTTTACTGACCTTTCCAGCTCATGACCGGCCGGGCGTCTTCTCATCGCGACCCTATCGCGGCGACCCGCGCGAGGACGAGTGCCGCTGCTCGTGTGCGACATTGGGACGGATGAACGCCTCCTCCGCTCCCGTACCGCGCCGTACGCTCCTCGTCGGTTCCGGCAAGCTCGCCGCTCGTCTCGCCCCGCGCCTGATCGACTCGGGCGGCGAGGTGTTCGCGCTGCGTCGGAGCGAGGGACCGCTGCCCGAGGGCGTGTCCGGCATCCGGGCGGATCTGTCGCTCCCGCCGATCCCGCCCCTGCCGACCGTCGACGCGATGGTGATCACCCTGCCGCCGAGCGGTGAGGTCACCGGCTACCGCACGGCTCTGACGCATCTCGCGGCGGCCCTGGCGAGAGTCCCCGCACGCACGGTGTTCGTCTCGTCCACCGGGGTGTTCGACGGAGCGGGGTCGAAGCATCCGCTCACCGAGCGCGACGAGCCTGCGCCGACCACCGATCGCTCCCGCGGCCTCCGTGACGGCGAGCGTGCCGCGATCGAGCTGTTCGACGCGGTCGTGGTGCGACCCGCGGGCATCTACGGCCCTGGCCGCGACTTCCTCGTCCGGCGGGTGCGCGAGGGTGCGGCCGTGGATCATGCGCGACGTACGAACCGGATCCACGAGACCGACCTGGTGCGTGTGCTCGACGTGCTGCTGCGGATGGATGCTCCTCCGCGCCTCGTGCACGCGGTCGACGAGGACCCAGCGCCGCTGGGTGAGGTGGTGCGGTTCATCGCCGCGCGGATGGGGGTGGACGTGCCGCCCGCGCTCGACTCCGACGGTCCGACCGGGTTCGTCTACGACGGGGCGCTGCTTCACTCGCTGCTCGGCACGCTCGAGTATCCGACCTATGAGGCGGGATACGCGGAGATGATCGACGTGCGGCCCCGCCCTGACGGCCACGGGTAGCCTGGCGTCATGCCGACCACGAACGCACGCACGGCCGTCGAGGTCGTCGACTGGCGCCGTCGCGTCTTCGCCCTGTACGACGCGGTGCGTCTGGCCGAGTCTCCGGAGGAGGCGCACGAGCTGTGGCGGATCGAGCGCGACGACCTGATGCTGCGGCATCCGGCGACGCCGCTGCTGTCGGCGGATCGGGCGCTGTTCGAGGGGCTGCCGATCGCGCCATACGACCCGGCGTGGCGGTTCGAGCTGCCGATTCTCCCGGCCGAGCCCGGTGGCTTCGAGTTCGCGACCGGCACCGATGGCGTCGTGCCGTTCGAACGGGTCGGCCGCGTCGACGTCCCGGATGCCGGGTCGCTCGACGTGTGGCGCCTGATGTCGTACGGCGGCGGGCTGTTCATCCCGGTGCGCGACGGGCTCGCAGGGCGCCCCGGCGGCACCTACGGCGGCGGCCGCTACCTGGTCGACACGATCAAGGGCGCCGATCTGGGATCGGATGCGGTGCGCGGCACGATCGTGCTCGACTTCAACTTCGCCTATAACCCGTCCTGCGCCTACGATCCCGCGTGGGCCTGTCCGCTCGCGCAGCCCGGCAACGTGCTGGACGTGCCGGTGCCGGTGGGCGAGCTGTACGCGGCTGGTGCGCACGGCTGACGCCGAAACACGGGGCTGCGCCGTCGGGGTGACGATGTGGAGGGGCTGACGGGAATCGAACCCGCGCTGTCTGCTTGGGAAGCAGAAGTTCTACCATTGAACTACAGCCCCGAACCCGCCCGAGAGCAGGTGAAGGCAAGCCTACCTGCCGCACGGGCGTGAGCCAAAGCGCGATCGGCGTCGCGCGTCGATCAGTGCGTGTACGGGCGGTGCTTCTCGATCTCGTCGGAGAGCTCGACGCCGAAGCCCGGCGTCTCCGGGACGGTGAGACGTCCGTTCACGGGCACCGGCTCGCCGACGAGCATCGGCGAGAACATCGGCACGACTTCTTCCGCGGTGGGGTGCATCATCAGGAACTCCGCGAACGGGCTGTTGGTCCGCGTCACCACGAAGTGATACGAGTACACCGACGAGCCGTGGGGGACGACCATGGTGCCGTGCGCATCGGCCAGGGTTGAGATCTTGATCAGCTCCGTGATGCCACCGCACCAGCCCACGTCGGGCTGGATCAGGTCGACCCCGGTCTCGAGCAGCTGGCGGAAGCCCCACCGCGTCGCCTCGTGCTCGCCCGTCGTGATGAGCATCGACGAGGGGGCGCGCTTGCGCAGTTCGGCGTATCCCCAGTAGTCGTCGGGGATGAGCGCCTCTTCGAGCCACTTGAGCCCGTAGTCGGCGGCGGCGTGCGCGAGCCTCGTGGCGTAGTCGACGTCGAGCGACATCCAGCAGTCGTACATGAGCCAGAAGTCGTCTCCGACCTTCTCGCGCATGTCGGCGAGCAGCTCGATGTTCTTGCGGAGCCCCTCCTCGCCTTCGGCCGGACCGTGATGCAGCGGCATCTTGCCGCCGATGAAACCCAGTTCCTTCGCGCGGTCGGGGCGTGCGCCGGTCGCGTAGAACTGCAGCTCGTCACGGACGGGGCCGCCCAGCAGCTCGAACACCGGGACCTGACGGATACGGCCGAGAAGGTCGTACAGGGCCAGGTCGACACCGCTGATGGCGTTGAGCACCACGCCGCGCCGACCGTAGTAGAGGGTCGACTTGTACATCTGATCCCAGATGCGCTCGATGTCGGTGACGGCGCGACCCTCGAGGAATCGGGCGAGGTGCCTCTCGACGATGAATGCGCCGATCTCGCCGGCGGTCGTGACCGAGAAGCCGACGGTGCCGTCGCTGGCCTCGATCTCGACCACGAGGGTGCCGAGCACGTTGACGCCGAAGCTCTGCCGCGACTGCCGGTATTCGGGGTAGACGCTCATCGGCGTCGCGATGTGGTCGTCGATCCAGTGCTCCGCGCCCTGGTCGTGGTAGTCGGCGCCGCCACCGCGCACGGTGTAGGCGCGGACTTCGCGGATGGTCGGGGTGCCGGTCATCGGGTCTGTTCCTCTCGGTCGAACCGGACAAGGACCTTGCCCGGTGTGCCGTCGCCCGCCGCGAGGGCGGAGAAGGCGGAGTCTGCATCGATCACATCGATCTCGCGGCTGATCAGCGCGCGGTACACGTCGGGTTCGGCGCCGATGATCTCGGTCGCGTCGGTGAAGTCCTCGGAACCATAGGTGAAGCTGCCGATGAGCGACCGCTCCTCGGTGCTCACCAGGAACGCATCCAGCGCCACCTGCGGCGCCCCCATGCCGACGAGGCAGATCGGTGCGCCGAGCACGGTGCTGGTGAGGGCGTCGCGGAGCGTCGGGGTGATCCCGACCGCGTCGAGCGCCGCGTCGGCGAGGCCGCCGCGTTCACGGAGCTGCTCGGCCACGGGACCTGCTGCGGGATCGATGGTCTCGGCGCCGAGGCGCTGCACGAGCTCGCGCCGCGCGGCATCCATCTCGCTGACGATCACGGTTCCGGCCCCCGCGTCGCGGAGAGCGATCACGATCGACTGGCCGATGGGTCCGCCGCCGATCACCAGCACGCGGCCCAGGCTCTCCTGCGGCAGCCGCCGCACGGCGTGCACGGCCACGGCGAGCGGCTCGATCAGGGCGCCGAGCTCGATCGGCAACCCGTCGGGGAGCGGCACGATGTTGCGTGCCGGCACCACGACGTAGTCGGCGAAGGCGGCGGGGATGTCGGCCGCCACCCCGATCACGTGCTTGCGGGGGTGGTGCTGTTCGCGTCCCGCATAGGCCGCGGCGTCCTCGGCCGGCACGACGACCGGGTTGAACGTCACGGGAGTCCCGACCGCGAGCCCGCCCCCACCCGAGCCGATGGCAGCGATCGTGCCGCTCGACTCGTGCCCCATCACCTGGCCGGGGAAGCGTCGACCGTTCTCTCCCGTGTAGCCGTGCACGTCGGATCCGCAGATCCCGGTGGCGGCCACCCGGATGAGCACCTCGTCGGGCCCGGGGACGGTGTCGGTGCGTCGCGGACGTCAAGGCGTCCGATCTCGGTGAGGACGAGCTCGCGCATGGGCGGTCTCCTTGGTTCTGCTGACCGGGTCAGCGCTGGCGGGCGGGGATGGTCGTGTCGAGTCCGACGCCGTCGGTCTCGCGGACCGCGGGGCTGACGACCCGGCTGAGGGCGATGAGCACGGCGCCGAGCAGGGCGATCGCGGCGAGGACGACGAGACCGGCGCTGTCGCCGAACGTGGTGTCGGCCCAGTTCTTCAGGATCGGCGCGAGGAACCCGCCCAGGCTGCCGAGCGAGTTGATGAGGGCGATGCCGCTCGCTGCCGCCGCTCCGAGCAGGAACGACGTCGGCAGGGTCCAGAACACGGGCTGCACGGAGATGAAGCCGGCGGCGCCGATGCTGAGGGCGGCGAGCGCGATGATCGGATCCTGGATGACGGCCGACAGGACGATGCCCACGCCGGCCGCCGCGAGGGCGCAGGTCGCGATCAGGCGCCGCTGACCGGTGCTGTCGGCGAGGCGGGAGAGCACGAACGTGACGATGAGGGCGAACGTCCACGGCACGGCGGTGAGCAGACCCACCTCGAGTCCGACGGGCTTGCCGACGATCGTGGCGATCTGGGTGGGCAGATAGAAGGTCACGCCGTAGACGCTCATCTGGATCGTGAGGTAGATCGCGGCGAAGTACAGCACGATCGGATTGCCGAGCGCACGCAGGGCTCCGCGCGGCGAGTGGTTCTCCTTGGCGCTGTCCTCGGCCTCCAGTGCGCCGAGCAGCGTCGAGCGCTCACCGTCGCTCAGCCACTTCGCATCCTTCGGCCCGTTGTCGAGGTAGAAGAACGCGACGATGCCGACGAGGACCGTGAGGATGCCGGTCACGAGGAACATGAGCTGCCAGCCGTGGATGCCGACCTTGCCGTCGAGGTCGAGCAGCATGCCGGAGAGCGGGCCGCCGAAGATGAAGGCGAGCGGAGCGCCGAAGTAGAAGAGGCCGTTGACGCGGGCGCGGAACTTCAGGGGGATCCAGTAGGTGAGGAACAGGATCACGCCGGGGAAGAAGCCGGCTTCGGTGATGCCCAGCAGCACGCGCAGGACGTAGAAGATCCACTCGTTGGTCGCGAAGACCATGAGCGCGGAGACGATGCCCCACGAGACCATGATGCGGGCGAGCCAGATCTTCGCACCGACCTTGCGCATGATGAGGTTCGACGGCACCTCGAAGAGCGCGTAGCCGAGGAAGAAGATCCCGGCTCCGAGCGCATAGGCGGCATCCGAGATGCCGGTGTCGGCCTGCCAGGCGACCTTCGCGAAGCCGAGGTTGGCGCGGTCCAGGAACGCGAGGATGTACATGAGGAGCAGGATCGGGATCAGCCGGAGCGTGACCTTGCGGACGATCGCGGCGAGTTCGGGCCGCGTGGAGGACTGAGTGGACATCGGGGCATCTCCATTGACGAGGGGTATCCAATGCGTTCACGTATGTGAATCGACTGTCTCAGACCTGAACGCGCGATAGTGTGACACACGATCGCGTCCGGCACAATTCAGCCAACGGGGGAGACATGACAGACATCGATCAGGCGCCGAGTGCCGTGAAATCCGCCGGTCGGGCGCTCGAGATCATCGAGCACCTCGCCGAAACGGAGGCGCAGACGTTCCCCGAGCTGCTCAGTGCGCTGGGGCTTCCGCGGTCGAGTGCACACGGCCTGCTCCGAACCCTGGTCGCCGCGGGCTGGGTCGAGCTCGATCCGGTGAGCAAGCGTTATTCCCTCGGCCTCAAGGCGTGGCAGATCGGACAGCGCTACGACGGGCACCGCCTTCTGCTCGAGTCCGGCCCCGCCCTCATGCGCGCCCTCACCGACCAGACCGGGGAGACCGTGCAGATGGCGCGGCTCGACGGCGTGGAGAACGTCTACATCGCGATCAGCCCCTCCCCGAACCCGATGCGGTTGGCCTCGAACGTGGGGATGCGGCTGCATGCGCACGCCACGGGGATCGGGAAGGCGCTGCTGAGCACGCTCGACGACGACGACGCCTCTCGTCGGCTCCGTCAGGTCGCGATCCCGCGGCTGACGAGTCGGACGATCACCGATCCCGACGACATCCTCGCCGTGATCGCGAAGGGGCGCGATGTGGGCTTCTTCGTCGACGACGAGGAGTTCATCGACGGATGCCGGTGCGTCGCGATGCCGTTGACATGGCCGGACGAGACCGGGGTCGCTGCCGCGCTGAGCGTGACGATGCCGACCAGCCGCACCGACGATCGCTGGCCGCACTCGATGGTCGAGCCGCTGCGCCGCACGGTGCTGCGCATGCGCGAGGAGATGCACCTTCCGGGCATCGCGCGCGTGCATGGTGACTAGGCTGGTGCCGTGCTTCTCAGCGATCGCGACATCAGGGCAGAACTCGCATCCGGCCGCATCGGCCTCGAACCGCACGAGCAGGAGATGATCCAGCCGTCGAGCATCGATGTGCGCCTCGACCGCTATTTCCGGCTGTTCGACAACCACAAGTACCCGTTCATCGACCCGTCGGTGGATCAGCCGGAGCTCACGCGTCTGATCGAGGTCGACCCCGATGAGCCGTTCATCCTGCATCCGGGCGAGTTCGCCCTGGGGGCGACCTTCGAGCAGGTGACGCTTCCGGACGATGTCGCCGCCCGACTCGAGGGCAAGTCGTCGCTCGGCCGGCTCGGCCTGATCACGCACTCCACGGCGGGTTTCATCGACCCCGGGTTCACCGGGCACGTCACGCTCGAGCTCGCGAACGTCGCGACGCTGCCCATCAAGCTGTGGCCGGGCATGAAGATCGGGCAGCTCTGCTTCTTCCGCCTGACGTCGCCCGCCGAGAACCCCTACGGCTCCGGCCCGTACGGCAACCGCTACCAGGGGCAGCGCGGGCCGACGGCTTCGCGATCTTTCCAGAACTTCCATCGGACGGATGTCGGCGTGACCGATGTCGGAGCAGTCGGAGGCTGACATGAGCGACGGCAGCGGCAGCACCCCGGAACAACCCGCCACTCCCGAGGAGTCGACGGTCCCCGAAGAGGCGCTGATCCCGCCGGACGATGCCGTCATCCCGCCGCCTCCGCCCGAGATCCCGATTCCCGAGGGCCTGCTGACGCCGCCGTCGGCCGACATCCCTGATGCGGATGTCGTGATCCCGCCGCCTCCGGCCGACACGCTCCGCCGCTCCGACCGGGTCCGCCCGACGCCCCGCATCCTCGACGGCGAGGCCCCGGCCGCGGTCGCCGAGGACTGGGCGCAGCCGTCGGTCGCTCCGGAGGTCCCGACGTCCGGGGTTACGGCGGGTTCGTCGCCGTGATCTTCGCGTTCCTGCTGCTGCTCCTGGTCGCGGCGATCGTCCTCATCGTGGTGCTGCTGAACACGGTCGGGCTGCCCTTCGCGGGCGGAGCCGTCGTGCTCCCGTCGACTTTCGCGCTCCTGATCTGACGCCGCTTCAGGCCTGAATCCGCCTCAGCTCTTCGTCTGCCGTCGCCGGAGTGCCGCCGACGCCACGGCGACCGCGGTTCCGACGGCGACGCCGATCACGGTCTCGATCGCGCGGTCCTGCAGGAGCACGTCGACCGGTGCGGGCGCGGCGAGATGCACCATGAGCAGGGCGAGCGGGGTGATGAACACCATCGCGATGCCGTAGTTGCGGCCGACGAACAGCTCGGCCGCGGCCTGCAGCAGGACGACGAGTGCGATGACGGCGAGCGGCGGCAGATCGACCGCGAGCATTCCCGCCGCGACCAGGATGCCGAGCAGGGTGCCGACGAGGCGCTGGATGCCGCGGATCACGCGGGCGTTGAGCTGGGGTCCGCTGACCGCGGCGACCGCGCCGACCGCCGCCCAGTACCAGTGCGAATCCAGGAGCAGGAATCCCGCGAAGCCCGCCCCGACGATCGCGACGGCGACGGTTGCGGCCATCTCCCACGCGATCGGTCCCACTGGCTGCCGCGACCGGGGCGGTGCCTCCCGAGTGCCGCGTGTGAACAGGCCGATGATCGCGGTGACGGCCAGCCCGAAGATCACGCTCGCGCCGCCGACCAGGAGTACGTCGCCGAAGGAGGCTGCGGTAGCGGGGATGGTGGCGCACGCGCCGACCGCGAACACCGGGAACAGCGGCCCGGGCGGGTGCCATCTCATCGTGTACGCGAGCAGGGTGACGGCCGACGCGATGACGGCGAGCACGAGGATGCTGACGGCGGCGGGTGCGGATGCGACCGAGAGCACGGTACCGATGAGCATCGCGGCGAGCAGGACTCCGCCGGCGCTCGCCTGCATCCGGATGCGGTCGCGGAACACGTCGTGGCGCCCGTACAGTGCGGCGAAGGCGCCGAAGCTGGCGTAGATGCTCAGGTCGAGACGCCCCAGCATCCACAGCACGAGGAGAGGGACGGCGACGCTGATCGCGGCTCGGAGCGCCACGCGGTGGTCGCCCCGGTGCGGTCCGACGCGCAGGACACCCGTCCACACTCGTCCCTGGGAATCCGCCACCGATCCAGCCTACGTCCGACCGCGGCCGGGCCGAAGCCGAGGGGTCACCTGCCCGCCGTGCGCAGAAGCGTCAAGCTCCGTTCGAGGACGAGGTTCAGCACCCGGGTCGCGACCTCCGCATCCTCGCCCTCGATCTCGCGCCACAAGGGTGCGGTGAGGGCGGCGATGTCCTGGCCGATCTCGGCGACCAGGGCGCTGCCCTCGGGGGTGAGCGCAGCGTCGGTGAGAAACCCGCGGTCGCGGAGTGCGGCGGTCAGGCGGCCGGCATCCGGGGCATGGAGCCGTTCGGCGACGAAGCCGTCGAGGTCGGGGGTGCCGTCGAACTGCGAGGCGAGTCTCAGTGCGACCCACTCACGTTCGGTGAGGTCGCGGCCGGCGAGGACGGTCTGGAGCAGGGCGTTCAACGCCTTCTCCGTCTGGCCGATGAGTTGTGGACCGAACGGGATCATGATTCTCCATTTCGTTGGTGTGGATTTCGTCGGTGTGGACTTCGTCGATGTGGTGTCTTTTCCCTCAGTCGGATGCCGGAGTGGCGGGCCGTGCGTCCTCGCGGGCGAGTCCGATGCCCCAGCTCGCGCCTCGCGCGACGAACGTGCCGAGAACGGTGATGCCCGCGAACACGAGCATCAGCAGGCGGGCGGCATCCACGACGTCGGGCATCGCGAGGTTGACCAGGACCCCGGCCATCGCCGAGCTGAACGCGCTCGCGATGATGAAGACGGTGTTCACAGCCGCAGCCGCCTTGGCGCCTTCCTCTTCGCCGGCTGTGCTGCCGAGTGCGGCGACGGTCAGGTGCGGGAATCCGAGGCCGATGCCGGCGCCGGCGAGGAACAGGGTGGCGAACCACAGCGCGATGACGAGCGTGGAGGGGCCCTCATGCTGGAGCAGCCCGTACGCGGCGAGACCGATGGCGACGACGACGGGACCGAGGGTGATGAGCACGCGGCGCGAGCGGATGCCGGTGGCGTTGGCCGTGAACACCTGGGTGATAGACCAGCCGAGGGACAGGGCGGCGCCGAGCAGCCCGGCGACGAACGGCATCAGTCCACCGATCTCCTGCCCGAAGAGCGGGATGAACGCCTCGGTGCCGATCGCGAACGCCAACACCGCGACCGTGACGTAGACCCAGCCCAGCGAGGAACCGGGGGCGAAAGTGACCCGGGGAAGGATGCCGGTGCGACCGCGGCGCTCGTGACGCAGGAACCAAGCGCCCAGGACCACGCCGACCATGATGGCGACCCCGGTGCCGAGACCGCTGGGGACGACGCTCGCGATGCCCACCGCGGCGACGCCGCCGGAGAGGAGCACGAGAGACCCCCACGGCACGGATTCGCTCGAGCGGGCGCGGGTGGTCCTCGGCAGCGCACGCACCACGACGATGCCGATGAGCGCGGAGACGACGGCGAGGCCGACGAACGTCACCCGCCAGGCGTCCAGCTGCGCGAACACGCCGCCCACGACGGGGCCGACGATGTTGCCCACACCCCACATCGCCGAGACGAGTGCCGCTCCTCGCGCCCACAGCCGCTCGGGGAGGGCGCGCTGGATGAGCGCGTAGCCGAGTCCCGCGAGCAGCCCGCCGCCGAGGCCCTGCACCGCGCGGCCGGAGAGCAGCGCCCACATCCACGGGCTCGCGGCGCACAGCAGCGAGCCGAGGGCGAACAAGCCGAGGGCGAGCAGGTAGGCGCGCACGGCGCCCTGCTGCGTGAGGATCCGGCTCACCATCATCGAACTGACGACCGATGCCAGGAGGAAGGTCATCATCGTCCACGCGTAGAACTCCGCGCCGCCGATGTCGCCGACGATCGTGGGGAGCAGGCTGGTGGTCAGATACACGTTGCTCGCCTCGAGCAGCACGCCGCCCGCGAGGACCGAGGCGATCGGGGCGTAGCGACTGCCGAGGAGTTCGCGCCAGCTCCCCGCGGTGGCGGTGCGCTCGGGGTGTGCGTCATGGGGTGCCCTTCGTGACATCGGAGCAGGCGGTCCTCCGCCCGGCGGCGCCGTTCCCCGGCGACCGATCGTCACGCTAATACCTCGAGTAAACTCGAGGTCAAGAGGGGGTGCAGATGTCGTTGGAACCCGATGATCTGCTGGCGATCGGCGAAGTCGTCCGCCGCAGCGGCGTGCCGGCGACGGCGTTGCACTTCTATGAGCAGCTCGGACTCATCGTGTCCACTCGCACTGCAGGCAACCAGCGCCGCTATCGGCGGCACATGCTGCGGCGGATCTCACTGATCGTGGTCGCGAAGCGCCTCGGCATCCCTCTCACCGACGTGCACGAGGTGTTCCAGAGCCTGCCCACGGACGAGCCGCCGTCGCAGCACGACTGGCAGCGGGTGGCGAAGCTGTGGCGAGAGCAGCTCGATCTCCGCCGTACGCAGCTCGAGCATCTGCGGCGCGAGCTCACCGGATGCATCGGCTGCGGCTGCCTGTCGATGAAGGCGTGCCGGCTGCTGAACCCCGAGGATGCGCTCGGCACCGATGGTCCCGGCCCGCGCCGGATCTGAGGGCGCGTCCTCAGGTCACGACACAGGTGATCACGCGGTCGCCTGGCTCGGCGGCGCGCTCGCGGGCTCCGCGACGCTCCCCGCTTGCGCGTCGACACGCTGGCGGGCGGCGTAGAGCGTGCCCCAGCGGGTCAGCTCCGTCAGCAGCTGCCCCGAACTCGCGCCGAGTTCGCTGAGCCGGTACTCGACCTTGGGTGGCACCTCCCGGTAGACGGTGCGGGTGATGAGGCCGTCTTCCTCGAGCTCGCGCAGCTGCCGGGTGAGCACGCGAGCGGTCGGGTTCTCCAGGAGGCGCCCGAGCTCGCCGAAGCGCAGCACCTCGTGCTCACCGAGAAGGGTCAGGATGCTGGGCTTCCAGGCCCCGCCGAGCACCGCGATCGACACCTCGGCGTCGCAGGTCTCGGTCCAGTCGCGGATGATCCGCTCGGTCTTCTCCCGCACGCCACGGCCCCCTTCGGTATCCGAACTGTCAGTACGTATCAGAAATGACCGTACTTGTGGCTTCTGTCTGTACTTTACAGACTGAGATCGTGACGGACACCCCCACTCTCGACGGCACACGCTCCTCCCTTCGCCTCTGGTTCGCGATGGTCCCCCTCCTGCTCGGAGTGCTCATCGGTGCCCTCGCGATCAGCAGCGTCTCGACCGCCCTTCCCGCGATCCGTGGCGAGCTGGGCCTGACCGACACCGAGGGGCTCTGGCTGGTCGATGTGTATGCGCTGTCGCTGGCCGCGACGCTGATCGTCGCCGCGCGGATCGGCGATGCATACGGGCGCAAGACCGTCATCCTCATCGGCCTGGCCGGGTTCGCCGTCCTCAACGCGGTCGGCGGGCTCGCCTCCAGCGGCCTGGTGCTCATCGTCGTGCGTGCGCTGCTCGGTGTCGCCGAAGCCTTCGTCATCGCGGGCGTGGTCGCGACGATCGGCGCCAAGTTCCAGGCGCGCGAACGCGTGCTCGCGTACGGGCTGTGGACAGCGACCTTCGGCACCGGAAGCGCGCTCGGTCCGGTGCTCGGCGGAGTGCTCGCCGAGGGGCCGGGATGGCGCTGGCTGCTCCTGGGGAGTGTTCCGCTCGCGGTGGTCGCCGGCGTGCTGGCCGTGTGGCTCGTGCCCGACTCGCGCAGCTCGCAGTCGCCGTCGTGGGATGTGCTCAGCATCCTCTCGTCGATCGTCGCGCTCGGTGCCCTGGTCTTCGCGCTGCACGAGGCGCTCGCTGCGCCGATGTCGGCGGTGTTCGCTGCCGTGGTCGCCATCCTGAGCCTGGTGTTCTTCGTGCGCAGGCAGCAGCGCCTCCGCGCTCCTCTCATCGACACCGGGCTGTTCGGCATGCCCGGGTTCAGCCCCGCGATCATCCGGATCATCGTGAGCAGCGGGGTTTCATCGGCCTCCGTGCTGCTGGTGAGCCTGCACCTGCAGGACTCGCGCGGGCAGACTGCGGCCGAGGCGGGCATCGCCCTGCTGCCGCAGGCGGTGGCGATCGCCATCGGCGGTGTCGTGGCACCCCTCGCCCTGCGCTGGCTCTCGGCGAACGCCCTCACCGTCCTGGCGCTGATGCTGCAGGCGGTCGGGCTCGTCTGGCTCGCACTCGACCCCGCGATCGTGGCGATCCCGCTCGTGCTCGTCGGGCTCGGTTTCGGTGTCGGCGCCACACTGGCCGCGACGGCACTGTTCGAGGCGACGACCGAGGATCAGGCCGGCCAGGTGGGGGCGATCCAGGAGGTGGGGTTCGCGCTCGGCGGCGGGCTCGGCATCGCCGTGTTCGGCACCATCGCCGCGGTGCTGGTGACGGGTGGGTTCGTCGCGGCGGTGCTCGTCGCGGCCGTGGTCGTGGCAGCTGCCGCCCTGGTCCCGCTGGTGCGGCGCGCTTCGCGGTGACGGCCGGTCGAGGCGGTCGATGCCGTACCGAGAGCGTCGACCGCCACGAGTCCGCCCACCGCGAGTGCGACCACCGCGTCGAGGGTGATGTCTGCCGACAGCGCGCGAGTGTGACCGAGGTCGTCGGTGCGGAGCAGGCGGGAGCGGTCACCGTGAGCCTCGTGCAGACGCAGGGAGTCGGCGTCGGGCATCCGCCGATCGTCGCGGTCGTGCACCACCAGCAGCGACGTCACGTCGGGGAGCGGGTGCCGTGCGGCGTCGTACCGTGCGGTCACGGTCGCCTGATCCGCGCCGAGCCTCTGCCGGAAGCGCTCGGCCAGGCGCGTGCGCGTCGCGGCGTCGAGACGGAGCTCGTGGGCGAACTCCGCGAGGAACGCATCCGGCCCGGCCGCGCCGGCGATCGCGACGACTGCGGGGGTGCCGACGGTCGACCGTGCGACGGTCGTCGCGGCCAGGGCGCCGAACGAGTGGCCGACGATCAGTGCGAACGGCCCGTATGCTGCCTGCAGCTGTTCGGTGGCGTCGACCCAGTCGCGGATGTCGGTATGCCGGCCGCGCGATGATCCGTGCGCCGGCGCATCGAAGGAGACGACGCGGAATCGTTCGGCGACCAGCTCGCGCACGAGCGGGGCGAACTGCGACGCTCGACCGCGCCATCCGTGCAGCAGAAGCGCCGTGCGCGGTCCGGCACCCCACTCGTAGGTGGTGACATCGATGCCCCGCACCGTCAACCGCCCGCGGCGGGCATCGCCGTGGGTCGGGGCGTCGATCGCGCACCGGCATCCGCGGAGTGGTCGTGAAGAAGAGGCGAGAGGCGAGGTCGCCCGCGAGCCGGGGCGAGACGGCAGCCGCGGTCTGGATGGTGCGGGCGAGCAGTGCGGGAACGGACGGCATGGGGCTCCTTCGCCAGAACAATACGAACGATCATACGTATACTAGGCGAACGATCGTTCGTATACTAGGAGCATGTCCGAAGGTGTGGTTCTGGATGGGCGCAGGGCGCGCGGCGAGGCCTCCCGTCGCATCGTGCTGCAGAGCGCGACCGACCTCGCCTCGGTGGAGGGCCTGGACGGTCTGACCATCGGGCGGCTCGCCGAGGCATCCGGCTCCCGCAAGAGCAGCATCGCCACCCTGTTCCAGAGCAAGGAAGGCCTGCAGCTGGCGACCGTCGCCGCGGCTCGCGAGATCTTCACCGCCCGGATCGTGACGCCGGCCAGGGCGGAACCGCGTGGGGTGCGCCGCCTGGCAGCGTTGCTGCGCAACTCCCTCCTGTACTCGAAGGACAGGGTCTTCACGGGCGGTTGCTTCTTCGCTGCGACCGCGGCCGACGTCGACTCCAAGTCCGGCCCGGTGAGCGATGCCGTGCGCGCGGCGCTCGTCGACTGGTACGGCTACGTCGAAGCGCAGCTGCGGTATGCCGTCGAGGCGCGCGAGATCGAGGGCGATCCCGAGGTGCTGGCGTTCGAGCTGGTCGCGATGAACGAGGAGGCCAACTCGCGCTCGCTGCTGTTGGACGACGAGCGGCCCTATGTGATCGCCGCCGCCGCGATGCGAGGTCGTCTGCGGGCTGCCGGGGCCGATGAACCGGCCCTGTCGCTGCTCGACCTCTGACCGCGTCCCTCGCCCTGCCGCCCTCGCGGGGCCACCCCTGATACGCGAGCCACCCCGTGAGCTCGCACTCAAGGGGGTGGCTCGCACGGAACAGGGTTGTTCGGCCCTGTGCCGCTCGGGGTGGAGAAGGCGTCAGGCGTCGCGACCGCGGGTGAAGCCTGCGTCGAAACCGCGCTCGAACGCGTGCTGGGCGATGCGCTCGGCACGGTGCGGACCGTGTCCGCCGTGTCCGTGCGCGCCGTGACCGTGGCCTCGGTCGTCGTGACCGGGGTGTCCGTGCGCGCGGCCGTGACCGCGGTGTCCGGCACCCGCGTCGCCGTGGCGGCAGCCGTGTTCGGCATCGGCATCAGGTCCGAAGCCCTGCTCGGGTCCGTGGCCGAAGTCGATGCGCTCGCCGCGACCGAAGCCCTGCGCGGGCCCGTGGCCGAATCCGCGCCCGAAGGGCCGGCCGAATCCGCGCCCGAATCCGCGGCCGTGGCGGGGTCCGCCGAAGCCGTGACGGCGTCCTCGACCGCGGGGGAGAGGAGTGCCCTCCTCCCAGCCGAATGCCCGCGCGATCTTCTCGAGCGAGGCGAGCGTGGTGGCCATCTCCTCGTCGGAGACAGCGGCCGATACCTTGGCACGGATGCCGTCGACGATCGCGCCGAGGAGGCGCTCCTTCGCCGCACGGCCCTCGTCGGTGAGCGTCCAGCCGTCGCCTTCGGAGGCGACCCAGCCGCGCTCGACCAGGCTGTGCAGCTTGTGCGCGTTCAGCGGGCGGTCGGACGCGACCGTGCCGTCGACGATGTTGAGGATCCGCCAGTCGCGGCGGCTCGCATGCTCACTGCCGAAGGCGGCGGCGAACTCCGACGCCATGAGGCGGTCGGCGGCTTTGAGCCAGTAACCGAAGGGGCGGGAGGTGTTCTGGGGGTTCTGTGATTCTGAGGTGTTCATGGGAAAGTCCTTTTGTTGTCAATGTGCATGTGAATGTCACAGTGCATGTACATGTAGTGTGACATGGAGTCCGAGTACATGTCAAGTCGCATGTAAAATCGGATCGTGACCACCGACCCGAACGACACCGAACCGCACGACTCTGAATCGCGCGACTCCGCCGAGCAGGACCCCGCCGAAGCCATCGCGCAGGCGCTGGCCCGCCTGCGCGGCCGTCGTCCGGGCGAGCGCGGCCCGGGTGGGCGAGGCTCCGCCGATCGCGGTCGCGGTCACGGAGGTCCGCACGGCTGGCACGGGGTCCGCATCAAGGGCCGCACGGCGACGATGCCCGCGACCACTTCGATCACCACCGCGGTCACCCCGGCATGCCCCCTGGATGGCCGACCCGTCCGGTCGACTGGGGGACCCGCTCGCATGCGCATGCTCGAAGCGCTGGCCGCGGCGTCCGCTCCGCTCAGCGTCAGTGACCTCGGTATCGCGATCGGCGTCGATCAGCCGCGGGCCTCACGACTTGTGCAGCAGGGTGTCGATCACGGCTTCGTGCGGCGCGAAGCCGACCCCGACGACGCTCGACGCACCCGCATCGCCCTCACAGACGAGGGGCGCAAGCTCGCCCGCGGCATGCGCGGTGAGCGCCGTGAGATGCTCACGACCGCTCTCGCATCCTTCACCGATGACGAGCGCGTCGAGCTTGCCCGGCTGCTGAACAAGCTCGCCGACAACTGGCGGCGCTGAGCCCCTCAGCGCGAGACACCCGGGAACTCGAGCGACGCTTCGTCGTCGACGGAGAGCGACAGCACGACGGTCTCGACGGCTTCATGCGCCTCGATCCGCCGTTCGACATCGCGCAGCCGACGTGCCACATCGTGCTCGCGGGCATCGCCGGCCAGGTCGATCTCGGCCACGATGAACAGCCGGTTCGGGCCGACGTACTCGATGTGCAGATAGGTGACCCGCTCGATGTCGTCCAACCCCAGCAGAGCGGCGCCGACGCGAGCGTGCAGCTTCGGCGCAGCCGTGGCCCCGACCAGGAAGGCGATGTTGCGTCGGATCAGGATGATCGCGACCACGCCCAGCAGTACGCCGACGAGGATCGAGCCGATCGCGTCCCAGGCGGCGATACCGGTGATCTGATGCATCGCGATGGCGCCGGCAGCGATCGCGAGGCCGACGAGCGCGGCGGAGTCCTCGAAGAACACGGCGCGCAGCGTGGTGTCGCTCGTCTCCAGCACGAAGCCCCAGGTCGACGAACCGCGCTCCTTGGCCAGGCGCCGGGACTTCACCATCGCCTGCGTGAACGACGCGCCCTCGAGCACGAACGAGACCCCCAGCACGACGTAGGCCACCATCGGGCTCTCGACGGGGCCGGTGTCCGACAACTCCTGGATGCCGTGCATGATCGACACGATCGATCCGGCTGTGAAGATTCCGAAGGCCGCGATGAGCGACCACACGAAGGCGTTGCGCCCATAGCCGAGCGGATGCCGCGCATCTTTGGTCTTCGCGCCGCGGCGGTCGGCGATCAGGAGGAAGACCTCGTTGCCGGCATCCGCCCACGAGTGCGCCGCCTCGGCCACCATCGACGCCGACGAGGTGATGATCGCGGCGATCGTCTTCGCCACGGCGACGAGGATGTTGGCGAGGAAGGCGAGGATCACGGTCACGCGGTCAGGCTACTCCCGCCGCGGGAGTCGATGACTCAGCGCGGAGCCTTCACCGGGAGCAGCAGCAGGAAGCCGGCGATCAGGACGACCACGATGCCCAGGATGCCGTAGGCGGTCTGGCTGGTCAGCACGATCAGCACCGTCCAGGCGCCCGATGCCATCCAGCTCGCCGCCCGACCCGTCGTGGCGTAGAGCCCGAAGATCTCACCCTCCCGGCCGGCCGGTGTGACCCGGGCGAGGAACGACCGCGCCGCTGCCTGGGCGGGCCCCACGAACGCGCACAGGATGAGGCCGCCGACCCAGAACACCGTCGCCCCGCCATCCCGGAGGAAGAACACCGCGAGACCGGCGACGATCATCGAGCCGATCGAGGTGAGGATGATGCGCTTCGGTCCGAGGCTGTCGTCGAGTCGTCCGGCGGCGATCGTCGAGACCCCTGCGATCAGGTTCGCCGCGATGCCGAAGATGATGATGTCCTGCGTGCCGAACTTGAAAACCGCGGTGCCGATGATCGCTCCGAAGGCGAACACGCCACCGAGGCCGTCGCGGAACACCGCGCTCGCGAGCAGGTACCAGAAGGTGGGCCGGGTCTCCTCGTTGCGGTAGAGGCCGACGACGTCCTTCACCAGCAGCGGGTACGAGGCGAAGAAGCCGACCTTGCGATCCGGCCGCCCGAGCGAGGGCTCCGGCACGTTGAGGAAGATCGGGATGCTGAAGATGATCGCCCACACCGCGCAGCCGACCGCGATCAGCCGGTACGCGAGACCGTTGTCGGTGGACATGCCGAACCAGTCGAACGTGTCGAGCACGACGACGATCACGAGGGCGATGATCCCGCCGAGGTAGCCGAACCCCCAGCCGAGCCCGGAGATCCGGCCCACGTTCTTGGGGTTCGCGATCCCGATGAGCATCGCGTTGGAGTTCACCGCGGCGATCTCCTGGAACACCGTCGCCGCTGAGATCAGCGCGACGCCCAGCCAGAACAGGCTCGGGGTCGGTTCGACGAACCACAGGCCGAGCATGCAGAGCACGAGGGCGCCGGTGCCGATCCCGAGCCAGAGCTTCTGGCGTCCCGCCGCATCCGCCCGCTGTCCGAGCACCGGAGCGAGCAGCAGGATGCCGAAGGCCGCGATGGTCGACCCGAGCCCGAGTCCCGAGGCGAGGTCGGCCTCCGCAGCGAGTCGGACCGGGTCGCTCTCATCGAGCGCCGCGACATCCGCCGGGAGGAAGCCCTCGCCGACGAGGTACAGCGCCGTGAAGACGAACGTGAGGATCACGGTGTTGAAGGGCTGCGTCGCCCAGTCCCACAGCGCCCAGGAGTACACCTGCTTCTTCGGTGCAGGTGTCTCGCCGCGCAGGTCGAGGCCGACGACGGCGACGGCGCCGCTGTTGGCGGTCGCCACGGGCTCGGGGACGCCCTGGCGAGATTCGGGTTCGCTCATGTTCGAAGTCTGGCCGCGCCGGGTGAACGCCCGGTGACGGCGCGCCGTGTCAGAGTGCGGGTCCGCGACGGATGCGTGTGGGAGAGACGCACGCTTCTGCGCTCCGGGCATCGCAGAAGCACCGCGACAGAGATGAGGCTTGATGCTGCAAATCTACTCGTGTAGAGTCCGAAGCATGCAGATGACCCCCGCCCCCTTCACGCTCGACACCGACATCGGGACGGATGTCGACGATCTGCTTGCGATCGCGATGATCCTCGGCAGCCCGGAACTGGAGCTCGAGGCCGTCTGCACCGTCTACGGCGATGTGCACCTCCGTGCCCAGATCGTCGCGGCCGTCTTCGCGACGATAGGCCGCCCCGCCCCGCCCATCGCTCTGGGAGAGCGCGAGACCCGCTCCGGTCGGGAGGTGTGGTGGCCTGGGCACGAGGGCGAGACCATCGACGGTCTCGCCGCCCACACCTACAGCGCCGACCGCGACGGTATCGCCGAACTCGCTCGAGCGGACACCGTGGCCGCGATCGGCCCCCTCACGGATGTCGCAGCCGCGGTCGAGGCGAGCGGGCACCGCATCCGCCGCATCGTCATGATGGGCGGCGAATTCGACGCAGGCATCGTGGAGCACAACATCCGGTGCGACATCGCCGCGGCCGATGCGGTCTTCCGCTCGGGTGTGCCCGTCGCGGCGGTGGGACTCGAGCAGACGGAACGGATCAGACTCGCTCACGCCGAGCTCGACCGCATCGCCGAGGCCGGGCCGCTGGGTGCGATGATCGGCGCCGAGATGCGTCGCTTCTGGTCTTTCGCCGCGCAGGACCACAATGTTCCGCACGACCCCATCGCGGTGCTCATGCTCGCCCGACCGGACCTCTTCGAGCTCGCGCGCGGGGAGATCTCGGTGCAGCTCGATGGCGCCGACGCCGGTCTGACGGGTTTCGTCCGCTCGGAATCCGGACCCCACTCGATCGTCGTCGACATGGACGTGGATGCCGTCGCCACCGAGATCCTCGAACGCATTCTGCGCGGCGCCCGCCTCCGCTCCTGACCTTCGTTTCACCCGCACCCGAACCACCACTCAATGAGGAGAGAACCATGAAGACCACAGCATTGCGTCTCGGTGCCTTCGCCACCGCACTGACCGTCGGCGCTATCGGCCTCGCCGCCTGCGCACCAGCCGATTCCGGATCGGACACCGGATCCGCTTCCGGCGAGAAGGTCACTCTGACCTTCGCGAACGCAGACCCGGCGGAGACCTGGGCGCTGGTGATCGACGCGTTCGAGAAGTCGCACCCCGACATCACCGTCAAGCAGCTCAACATCCCCTACGCCCAGTACACGAGCACGATCAACCAGCGCATGACCGGGGGCGGAGGAGACATCGACCTCATGGTGGTCGATGCCGGCGGGGCCGTGCTCGACTGGGCGAACCGGGGCTTCCTCGCCGACATCTCCGATCTCAAGGACGATGCGGTCGCCGCCGCCGTCAGTGAGGACATGGTCACCGCTCGCGAGGCGGACGGCAAACTCTATGCGCTCGAGACATGGACGACGTCGCAGTTCCTGTACTACAACCCCGACATCCTCGCCGCGGCTGGGGTCGAACCGCCGAGTGACGATCCCGCGGAACCATGGACGTACGAAGAACTCACCGCCGCGGCGCAGAAGATCAAGGATGCGGGCGCCGCCGAGTATCCGTTCCTGTTCGACCAGTGGGACTCGTACTACCAGCTGCAGATGGTCGGAGTCTCTGCCGGTGGAGGTGACGGCATCGATGCCGACGGGGACGTCGACTTCTCGAACGACGGATGGCAGAAGGCCCTGACGTGGTACCACGACCTGTTCGAGGACGGGCTGTCGCCCCGGGGGATCACGAACGACAAGAACGGCGCCCTCTTCCAGACGGGCAAGGCAGGTTTCATCATCTCGGGGCCATGGGGCGTGAACGTCGCCGAGGCCGGCGACATCTCCTACGGTGTCGCGCCGGCACCCTTCTTCGAGGGTGGCGAGCAGGCGACCTCCACCGACTCGTGGTCGGTCGCGATCTCGGCGAAGACCGCGAAGGAGGACGCAGCGCGGGAGTTCCTGGAGTACTTGACGATCGATCCGAAGGGAAATGCGGAGTCGGCCGAGGTTGCCGGCATCGCGCCGACGAACAAAGAGGCGTACGCGACCTATGCCGACGACATGAGTGCGGTCGGAGGCGATGCGACGGCGAACTTCGGCGCCATCATGCAGTACCAGCTCGAGAACAACGCCGTGCATCGCCCCGGCGTCCTCGGCTACAGCGTGTTCGAGCCGGGCGCGAACCAGATGTTCTCCGACATCCGCAACGGTTCGGACCCGGCTGAGCGTGCCGCGCAGGCCGACAAAGACATCGAGGCTCAGATCGCTCGGCTCCAATGACCCGCCGGCGTGGCACGACCCCCGCGACACCACGTGAGATGACATGAGCAGAACCCGCACACACCGGCCCGCAGCGATCGGGGCATCGACCCCGATCGCTGCGGGCGGCGACCTCCGTCCGCTCCGTCGCCGAAAGGCCCGGCGCATCACATACATCGCGATGGCCATGCTGGCGCCTGCGCTCATCACGCTCGTGATGATGCGCGTCGTCCCGCTCGTCAGCGCCGTCGGCCTCAGCTTCCAGCACGTCTCGCTGGCGACGGGAGAGACCACGTTCGACGGCCTCGCGAACTACATCTACCTGTTCGGCGATCCGAACTTCCACTCGGTCCTGGTCGTGACGCTCGTGTTCAACCTGGTGCTCAACCCGGTCGTCGTGATCCTCTCCACGGCGCTGGCGTTGCTGCTCGTGCAGAACATTCCGCTGGTGGGGCTGTGGCGGTCGATGATCTTCGTACCGGCGGCGGTGCCTGGCGCCGTCGTCGCGCTGATCTGGAGCACTGCGCTCCAACCGGACGGTCTGGTCAACGGGATGCTGGAGGCGGTCGGGCTGCCCGCCCAGCCCTTCCTCACCTCGGCCAATCAGGCGGCGTTCTCGATCGGGATCATGGTGACGTGGGGTGCTCTGGGCTACTGGATGATCTTCATCATCGCCGGCCTCAAGGACATTCCGGGGTCTCTGTACGAGGCGGCCGCCCTCGACGGCGCCGGCTGGTGGCGTCGGCTCTTCGCCATCACTCTGCCGTTGCTGAAACGCCCCATGGCCTTCGTCCTGATCGCCTGCACGGTGGGGTCGTTCCTGCTGTTCGCGCCGGTCCAGATCCTCACGAAAGGCGGGCCGAACGGTTCGACGAACCTCATCATGTACGACATCTACAACCGTGCGTATCTCCTCGGTGATATGGGAGTCGGGCAGGCCGAAGTGGTCGTGCTGATGCTCATGCTCTCGGTGATCGTGCTGATCCAGTTCCGGCTCCTGAAGGAGGATCGTTCATGAGGCGAAAGCGCGGAGCGACCATCCTGCTCACCACGGCCGCGGCGCTGGTCGCCGTCTCGGTGTTTCTCCCGCTGTGGTGGGTCTTCGCCTCGTCGATGCGGCCGGGCAACACCTACGTCGAGAACATGACGCCGTTGTCGTGGTTGGCCTTCGTCCCCGTCGGCGGCGACTTCTCGAACTACTCCGCGCTGGGATCCGGGGCGTTTCTCCTCGGCCTGTTCAACAGCTTCCTCGTCGCGGGGCTGACCATCCTCGTCGGACTCGCGATTGCGATCCCGGCTGCCTATGCGCTGGCGACGATGGAGTTCCGTGGACGCGGAATCATCTTCAGCTTCATCATCATGGTCGCCATGATTCCCTTCGATGCGATCGCGATCCCCCTGTCGTCGCTGTTCCAAGGGTGGGGTCTCAGCGATTCCTATGCCGGGCTCGTCCTTCCTGCGCTGGCGAACGGCTTCGCCATCTTCGTCCTCCGCCAGTTCTTCATGGGCGTGCCGGGTGAACTGATCGACGCGGCCGAAGTCGACGGGCTCGGTCGATTCGGGACGCTGTGGCGGATCGTGCTCCCCCTGTCGAAGCCGGCGTTGATCGGCGCGGGCATGATGCTGTTCCTGTCTCAGTGGCAGGCATACCTGTGGCCGCTTCTGATCGGCACATCGCCCGAGCGTCAGCTCGCCCCGATCGTCCTTGCGAATCTCAGCACGGCGTTCACGGTGGATCTGGGGCAGATCCTGGCGGGATCGTTCGTGCTCAGCGTCATCCCGATGATTCTCCTGCTGTTCTTCCAGAAGCAGTACACCGAGTCCCTGTCGACGACGGGGTTGAAAGGATGACCGGACGCATCGTCGTGGTCGGATCGCTGAACCTCGACAGCACGCTGCGAGTGGACCGGCTTCCCGAACCCGGGGAGACCCTGCACTCCGCTCCGGTTCTGCGGGCCCCGGGGGGCAAGGGGGCGAACCAAGCAGTCGCGGCTGCGCTCCTCGGCGGCAGAGTCGCGTTGATCGGAGCCGTGGGTGATGACGATGCGGGGCGCACGCTGGCGACGGCGGTGCGGGAGGCCGGCGTCGACGTCTCCGCCGTGCGTCAGGTCGCCGGGGCGACCGGGGAGGCGACGATCATCGTTGATCGCGGCGGAGAGAACGTGATCGTCGTCGACAGTGGCGTCAACGCACTCGTCGACCCGCGGCAGGTGCGGGAAGACCTCGTCGCGGGCGACGTCGTCGTGACGGGCAACGAGCTGTCCGATCCGGTCGTGGTCGCCGCCGCGGTTCGCGCTTCCGCTCTCGGTGCTGTCGTGGTGCACAACCCTTCGCCCTTCCGAGCGCTGCCGGACGGGATGCCGCATCCGCAGGTGCTGGTCGTGAACGAGCATGAGTTCGCGCGCTTCGGGGAGTGCTGCATGCGCCGGCGCTCGAGATGCCTCCCGCCCTGCGCGGTGGAGCGGTGGTCGTGACCCGCGGATCACGGGGTGCTCTGGTGCTCGACGAAGGGGCGGTCACGTCAGTGGCTGCCGTCCGCGTCGATGCGGTGGACACGAGTGGGTGCGGCGACGCATTCCTCGGAGCACTGGTCGAGCGGATCGCGGCAGGTGAGCCGCTCGTCGGTGCCGTACGGCGTGCGGTCCTGGTCGGCGCCTATGCCGCTACGCGCCGTGGCGCCCAGTCGTCGTATCCGACCGCGAGCGACCTGGATGCGTGGGATGCCGAGTCTGGGCGGGAGGTCGCGTCCGCGGGCTAGCGGCGCTCGGCTCCGCATCCGCACGAATCCCGCACGACGAGATCGACCGGGATCGTGAGAGGAGAGTGCTCCAGACCTTTCTCGAGCACCGCGGCCAGGGCGGTCTCGGCGATGCGATGGATCGGCTGCTCGATCGCGGTGAGCGGGGGTCGCTGAACACGGCATCCTCGGTGCCGTCGAACGAGACCACCGCGAGATCGCTCGGGACGTCGAGGTGGAGTCGGCGCGCTGCGGCGAGCAGGCCCAGCGCCTGCACATCGGAGGTCACGAACACGGCATCCGGTCGTCCGCCGCGGGAGAGCAGATCCAGCCCCGCCTCGAATCCGCCTGCGCGGGAGAATTCGCTCCGCACGATCAGGTCGTCGCCGGTCGGCAGGCCGGCGGCTTCGAGTTCCTGCCGCCATCCTGTTCGCGCTCCGAGACCCCGGGGGCGCCGAGCGGGCCGCTCAGCAGAGCGATCCGTGTACGTCCGTGACCGATCAGATGCGAGACGGCCGTGGCGGCGCCGCCGCGGTCGTCCACGATGACCGAGAGCTGGCCGGGGCGCGACCGCTGATCGAGGAACACGGTCGGAGTCGTGCCCGTCTCGGCCACCGATGCGGGGTCGAGGCTGACGATGACGAGGCCGTCGATCTGGTGGCTCACGAGCGACTCGACCTGGGCCCGCTCGCGGTCGATGTCGTTGTCGGCGTCGCCGAGGAGGAGAGCGTATCCGGCCGTGAAGGCCTGCACGGACAGCTCCCTCGCGAGCGCGCCGAAGTAGGTGTTGCTCACGTCGGGCACGACGAGCCCCACGGCTTGTGCGCTGCGCATCCGGAGCGCGCGCGCCACCGCGTTCGGCCGGTAGTCGAGCTCGTCCATCGCGGCGAGGACCCGCGTCCTGGTCGATGCCGCGACCGGTCGCGGACCGTTGTTGACGACATAGCTCACGACCGCGGTGCTCACGCCGGCGAGGCGGGCGACGTCGGTGCGCGTCGCGGCCCTGGCCGGTTGCTCTTGTGCATCCTGCTTCGGCACGGGTACTTCCTCTCCGGGGGATGGCCCGAGTCAAGTATGTCTTCGTTCTGCGAGTCTATTCGAGTAGATTAACGCCATGTCCACCCCTGTGATCGTCGTGACCGACCTCTACCTGCCCCCGGAAGATCCGGGCGACAACTTCGATCTGGTCTTCCCGTTCGCCTCCGAGCGCATCGATCTGCGTGCGGTCATCCTCGATGTGTCGATCGAGAAGCGCGAGTCCGTCCGGGAGGGAGTGCTCGGGTATCCCGGGCCCCGTGACCCGGGGATCATCCCGGTGGCACAGCTCAACGCACTGTTCGGCACGAGGGTGCCGTCCGCCGTCTCGCCCTTCGCCCGTATGCGCGACCTCGATGACGAGATGCGCGATGTCCCGGTCTTCCAGCAGCAGGGGCCGGAGTTGATCCTGGAGACGCTTCGGACATCGGACGAACCCGTGCACATCATGTCCTTCGGGTCGGCCAGGCCGATCGCCGTCGCTTTCAACCGCGACCCGGAGTTGATGCGCGAGAAAGTAGCGGCCGTGCACCTCTCCGCTGGTTCGACGACCCTCGACTACCTCGAATGGAACATCTACCTCGATCCGATCGCCGCGCGTCGGGTCGTCGACTCCGGGCTCCCGCTCGCACTCTATCCGTGCGCCTCGGCGGTCGACTGCTATACGCCCGACGTGCACAACACGGTCTGGTGGTTGGAGGATCTCGCCTGGATCGAGCGTATGCATCCGGCACTGCGTCGCTATCTCCTGTACGGGCTCGGTGGGGAGACGCGGATCGATTTCCTCCGGGCGCTCGACGAAGACCCCTCCCGTGAGGCGGCAGGGCGGGTCTACGGGCGGCGTCACGCCGTGTGGGAGACGGCGGCCTGGTTGATCGTCTCCGGTTCGGCAGTGGTGCGACGGGTCGACGGTACGCATCGGATCATCGACGAGGCAGAGATCTCGGATGACGATGCCGTGATCGCGAACGAGCTCGTCACCGCTCGGGTGCGCACCCACGAGTCGGGGTTGTACACGTTCGACGTCGACGCGGACTCCGATGACCGCGTGCGGGTCTTCCGGCGCGATGACCCCGCGGAGTATGAGCGCGCCTTGCAGGAGGCGTTGCCTGCGCTCTACTGCGGATTCACACCGCCCATATGGCAGGGGTCCACAACTGGGGACGTGCGCGACCCGCGACCCCGTGCCTATGCGGGACCGCGAAACGACTGATCGGGCACCGTGCCCGGAGGAGAGGAGCGATGATGCTCGGACCGAAGAGAAGAAGGACCGCGAGAGGAACCGCCGTGGCAGCGGCGCTCATGGCGATGGTGCTGGGCGCGCAGACCCCGGCGTCGGCTGACATGCCGGACGGCGTCGAGTGGGATCCCGCCACTGTCGAGTCGGTGTACGCGCCCGCAGAGGGGTACTACGCCTATGCGCCGTCGGTGGTGCGCGACGGCGACACGGAGTGGATCTGGACCTGTCACAACGACGAGTTCCGTGTGATCGAAGACCACATCTACCTGACGAAGCGCGTCGACGGCGTCGTCGTCAGCTCGGAGTCGGTGCTCCAGGCCTCGACCGGGGCGGCGTGGGACAGCTTCCACACGTGCGACCCCAGCGTCGTCAAGGGCCGGTTCGACTGGGATGGCACCCGCTACCGCTACGCCATGTTCTATCTCGGCAACGATGTCGACGCCAGCGCCCACAACCAGATCGGTGTCGCGTTCGCCGAGGACCCGGAGGGCCCGTGGCTCAAGTATCCGGATCCGATCGTCACGACCCCGGACACCACGAGCTGGGGTGCGGGTCAGCCGACGGCGGTCTCTCTGTCCGCCGCGTCGGGCCGCGTGATCCTGGGGTACACGCGCGGCGATTCGTCGACGAGGGCGTACGTGGTGACGGTCGACCTGTCGAGGGTGGACCGGCTGCGTGTCTCCCCCGAGCGTCAGGTGACGAACGCGGGACTCACCGGCGCCGACGGAGCGCCCGACTACCTCAATGGCTTCGACATGGCGATCGACCCGTCACGGCGGGAGGTCATGGTCGTTCGAGAGCAGCATCCCTACCCTGTCGACAATCCCTGGTGGATCGGACCATCGGTGCAGGTCGACCGGATGCCGCTGAAGCACTTCCTGCGGGGTACCGGCACCTGGGCGCCGTCCGGCGACATCGACGAAGAGCTCACCGGTTTCGACCGGGTCCACAACGCGGGACTGGTTCGCACCTGGACCGGCGAACTGCCGGAGCCGGATGCACCGGAGGTGGTGTTCACCAGCTCGTGCTCGAGCCTGCCGACCGTGGACGACCAGGATTGGAGCCAGGCCACGTGCGACTCCCTCTACTCCTACGACCTCTGGTCGATAGCCGGCACCCGCTGAGGGGGCCCCTCTCTCAGTCCGCGCGCAGCGGGCGGAGCGTGCGGGCATAGTCCTCCTTGAGGACCGCGAGGTGCAGCCAGGCCTCGATGCGCGTGACGCCGGGCAGGGCGCGCAGGCGTTCGAGGCTTGCATACAGCGCCCCCGCGGACGGTTCGACGAGCGTGGCGACGGCGTCGAACCGTCCGAGGGTGCGTGCGGCGAAGTCCACCCCGCGGCCGCGGCGCAGCTCCTCGATCACGGCTTCGTCGTCGTCGCCGAGGGTCATGCCGACGCCCATCGAGAGCTGCCGGTGCGCGAGGCCCCGTGCCTCCACCGCGCTGATCTTGATGACTCCGGCGTCGATCAGGCGCTGCACCCTCGTCGCGACGGCGCTGGGCGAGAGGCGCACCTGCTCCCCGAGGGCCCGGAAGCTCATGCGCCCGTCGGCCTGCAGGTGCTCGATCAGGGCTTCGTCGGTGGTGTCGAGCGTCACCCCGCCGTGGTACTCCGACACGAAGAAGCCCTTGACGACGGTCGAGTAGATGATCGTGTTGATGTCGAGCACCCCGGCGCTCGCGCGGATACGGGCGAGCAGGTCGTGCAGTTCCGACATCGACCCGACGCGCACCTCGGTGACGATGTCATGGGCCCCGCCGACCGCCGACACGAGCACGGTCTCGCTCATGTCGCGCAGATGCTCCGCCACGACCTCCACGGCCCCGTCGGTGCGGATCGAGACGTGGGCGAGCACGTGCTGGCCGAGGAACACCGGGTCGACGGCCGCGACCACCCGTACCGTGCGATCGGCGAGCAGGGTGCGCAGCCGCGCGGCCACCACGGCCCTCGACTGCCCGACGCGCGCGGCGAGGGAGCGGATGCTGGCCCGGCCGTCCTCCTGCAGCGCGCGGATGAGTTCGGCGTCGAAGTCCATGGATCCACCCATCTCGTCAGTTTCCCGCGATCGCACGCCTCTCCGTGCATATCCTCAGTGTAAGAAGCTCCTCGACCGAGGGGAAGGCACGACTTGCCGCGAACAACGATCACTTCTCCAGTGAATACTCGCTATCACTGGAGTTCTGATCTTGCCGCCAGGCGCAGACGTCCGTAGCATCCTTCGCTATCCGACATCTTCCGCAAAGGAGCGGGCACCCTCATGACCACCACCCCCACCAGCGGCACCCACAGCCGGGCGCGACGCGCCGGCATCGCCGCCTTCGTCGGCACCACCATCGAGTGGTACGACTTCTACGTCTATGCGACAGCAGCCGCACTCGTCTTCGGTCCGCTGTTCTTCCCGAGCGGCGACCGCCTGGCCGAGACCGCAGCGGCCTTCGCGACCTTCGCCGTCGCCTTCCTCGTCCGCCCCCTCGGCGGCATCATCTTCGGCCACATCGGCGACAAGCTCGGCCGCCGCACCTCGCTCGTGATCACGCTGCTGATGATGGGCGCTGCGACGGTGCTGGTCGGCTGCCTGCCGACGTACGAGAACATCGGCATCCTCGCCCCGATCCTCCTGATCCTGCTCCGCGCCGTGCAGGGTCTCGCGGTCGGCGGCGAGTGGGGCGGTGCGGTGCTCATGAGCGTCGAGCATGCGCCCGAGAAGTCCAAGACCTTCTACGGCGGCTTCACGCAGCTCGGCAACCCGGCCGGTGCGCTGCTGGCTTCGGGCATCTTCGCGATCATGACCCGCATGGGCGACGACTTCATCATCAACGGCGGCTGGCGCATCCCGTTCCTGCTGTCGATCGTGCTGGTCGGGGTCGGCTTCTGGGTGCGCTACCGCGTCGAGGAGACGCCGGTCTTCGAGGCGAAGGTCGAGGGTCGCAAGCAGTCGATGCCGTTGGCCTTCGCTCTGCGCACCAACTGGCGTCCGATCCTGCTCGGCATCGGCATCCTGCCCATCTCGACCGGCGGCTACTACCTGGCCACCACCTTCGTCACCGCGTACGCGACCGGCGAGCCGATCTCCGTGAGCGAGCAGGTCATCCTCGACGCCATGACGATCGCCTCCTTCGTGGAGTTCGTGGTGACCCTCCCCGTCGCCTGGCTGGGCGACAAGTGGGGGCGCAAGAACGTCATGTACATCGGCCTGGTCACCTCGGTGCTCACGTTCGTGCCGTTCCTGTTGATCATGCCGGGCCGCGTCGAACCGCTCATCTTCCTGTTCGCCTCGCTGGTGCGCATCGCGATGAGTGCGACCTACGCGCCGATCGCCGCCCTGCTCTCGCAGATGTTCCGTCCGCAGGCCCGCTACACCTCGATCGCGCTGTCCTACGGTGTCGGCGCCGCGGTGTGGGCCGGGTTCTCGCCCTGGTTCGCGACGCAGCTCATCGCGTGGACGGGCAGCATCTGGTCGGTCATCGCGATGTTCATCGGCATGGCCCTCATCGCCGGCATCTGCACGCGTCTCGCGCCGCAGCATTCGGATGAGGCCCCCGTGACGGCATCCTTCACCGCCCGCACGGACACGACGGCGAACCGGCTGCCCTGACCGGCGCCGCCTCCGCCTCCCGCACGCCACGACCGCGAACAGGTTCCCCATGAGAAAGCTCACCCCCTTCGACCGCTCGGCCCAGACGGCTCCCACCCTCCTGACCGCGCGGGCGATCCATACGGTGGATGCCGCCGCCGCCACCGCGACGGCGGTGCTGACCGATCGCGGGCGGATCCTCGCGATCGGCACCCCCGCCGAGTGCGAGGCGGCGGCGGAGGGGTGGGCCTCTCGCCCGAACGCATCGACCTCGGCGACGGGGTCGTCGTCCCCGGCTTCGTCGACGCCCACGCGCACCCGCTGATGTTCGGGCAGATGATGAGCTGGGTCGACTGCGGGCCGGAGAAGGCGAGCAGCATCCCCGAGATCGTGGCGCTGCTGAAGGCCGCGGCCGCCGACCTCCCCGCCGGGCGCCCGGTGCGCGGCTACGGCTACGAGCAGCGCAACCTGGCCGAGAAGCGTCACCCCACGCGTGTCGAGCTCGACGAGGTGGCGGCCGATCGCGAGGTGTACCTCATGAACGCCTCCGGTCACGGCGGTGTGGTGAACTCGCACACGCTGGAGATCAACGGCGTCGACCGCGACACCCCGAACCCCGACGGCGGAGAGTTCTTCCGCGACGCGGACGGGGAGCTCACGGGGGAGCTGTCGGATGCGGCGTGCAACATCCTCACCGGTGTGCACGGGGTGAAGATCGGCCATCACGGTCCGAACTTCCACCTCGCCGACGAGCCGGAGGAGCATCTGCGCCAGCTGGATGCCGCAACCCAGCGCTTCCTCGCCGGAGGGGTCACCTCGATCGGCGACGCCCAGGTCACGCGTCGCGAGTTCGACATGTATCTGCGTCTCGCCGAGGCAGGGCGCCTCGAGCTGCGCGTGTCGATGTACCTCCTGTCGCACCTGCTCGATGAAGCGCTGGAGATGGGCCTGGTCGGCCAGTTCGGCAACGCGCACCTGAGCTTCGCCGGCATCAAGTTCTACGCCGACGGCACGCTCGGCGGGTGGACGGCGTACTTTCCCGACGGCTATGTCGGCGACCCGTGCCGCACCGGCCAGCTGTACCACGAGCCCGCCGAGTACGCGGGCCTGATCAGCAAGGCGCACGCCGCCGGCTTGCAGACCGCGACGCACGCCCAGTCGCCCACCGCGATCGAGATGGTCGTCTCGGCGATCGAGGCCGCGCTCGCCGAGCACCCCGACCCCGACGCCCGCCACCGCATCGAGCACTGCGGCCTGCCGACACCCGAGCAGATCGAGCGCATGGCCGCCTCCGGCATCCGTCCGGTCAACCAGACCCAGCACTACTTCAACTGGGGCGAGGGCGTCGAGGAGGCCATCGGCACTCCGGGTGAGCGCTTCAACCCGCTGGGCGAGTTCGAGCGCGCGGGTGTGCCGTTCACGATCTCGTCGGATGCTCCGGTCGCCGAGCCCATTCCGCTCGAAGCCATCCAGACCGCGGTGACCCGCGTCACCCGCCGCGGGCACAGACTCGGCCCCGACGACCTGCGGGTCTCGGCGCTCGCAGCTCTCCGTGCCCACACGATCGAGGGCGCCGTGTCGATCGGGCGGGAAGACGACCTGGGTTCGCTCGAAATCGGGAAGTACGCCGACTTCGCGGTGCTCTCCGGTGATCCGCTGGCCGTGCCCGCCGAGGAGATCTCGGCGATCGAGGTGCGCGAGACCTGGGTCGACGGCGTCCGTCGTCACCGCCTGTGAGGATGTCACGATGAGCAACGACACCACGGCGGCAGATCAGTACGCCGACACCGCCGGACGCGCCGTGCTGGAGACGATCCGCGCCTATGGCGTGACCGCGATCTTCGGCATCCCCGGCACCCACAACCTCGAGTTCTACCGGCCGCTCGCCGACCTCGGCATCCGTGCGGTGACGAACCGTCACGAGCAGGGGTCGGGCTACGGCGCCGACGGCTGGGCGCAGCAGACCGGGCTCCCGGGCGTGGTGATCACCACCTCCGGTCCTGGCCTCCAGAACGCGATGAGTGCGATCGGGACGGCGTTCTGCGAGTCGCGTCCGCTCATCGTCCTCTCGCCGGGAGTGCCCCTCGGCGCCGAGTTCGCCGACGTGGGCACACTGCACGAGACGAAGGATGCGTCGGCCATGGTCGCGGCCATCGCCGAGTGGTCACGCCGGGTGACCAGCGCCGCCGAGGCCGTCGAAGCCGTGCATGACGCGTTCGCCCTGTTCCGCACCGGTCGCCCTCGTCCTGTGCACATCGAGATCCCGCTCGACGTGCTCGAGGCTCCGGCCGATGTCCCCGTCGAAGCGCGACAGCCGCGCCCTGTGCCCGTCCGTGTCTCGGGAGAACCCGCCACGCTCGCCGAGGCCGCTCGCCTGCTCGCCGCCGCGACGACCCCGGTGATCCTCGCGGGCGGGGGCGCGACGGATGCCTCCCACGAAGTCACCGCGCTCGCCGAGCGCCTCGGCGCCCCGGTGCTGACGACCCTCAACGGCAAGGGTGTGGTCGATGAGCGGCACCCGCTCTCGCTCGGGTCGAACCTGCGTCTCGCCGCGGCCCGCGCGGTCGCGGAAGACGCCGACGTGCTGCTCGTCGTCGGCTCGAAGCTCGGCGAGGCGGAGCTGTGGGCGCCGCGCCTCGACGCGCGCGGAAGCGTGATCCGTGTCGACATCTCGGCGTCGCAGCGCGACAAGAACCTCGCAGCGACCGTCGGGATCACGGGCGATGCGGCTGCGGTCACCGGCGCCCTTCTGGAGCTGCTCGCCGTCGACGCTCGTCCGGCACGCGAGCTGACCATCGAGCGCGCGGCGATCGACGCCGAGATGCGGGATACCTCGCCCGAGACGGTGGCTCTGGCCGAGATCATCGCCGATGCCCTGCCCGACGATGCGATCGTCGCCGGCGACTCCTCGCAGATCGTGTATCTGGCACTCGGGAGCGTGCTGCAGTCGCGGCAGCCGCATTCTCTGCTGTACACGCCCACCTACGCCACCCTCGGCTACGGCCTGCCCGCCGCGATCGGCGCCAGGGTTGCGCAGACCGAACGTCCGGTCGTCACGGTCATCGGCGACGGCGCCCTGATGTTCTGCGTGAACGAGCTCGTGACCGCGGTCGAGCAGGGTCTCGACGTCACGGTCGTGTGCGTCGACAACGGCGGCTATGCCGAGATCCGCCAGAACGAGGTCGACCGCGGCATGACCCCGATCGGCGTCGACCTGGTGCAGCCCGACTGGGCCGCGCTGGCGACCGCGTTCGGCGCGACGGGGCGGCGGGTGGAGCGGCGCGACGGCATCGCATCGAGCATCCGGGCCGCGATCGCCGACGGGGAGTGCAGTTGGTGCACATCCCGCAGCACGCCGTCTGAACCCCGACATCCCGAACCCTCTTGACCCCGACGAACAGGAACGAGCAATGACCGAGAACGTGGGCCCCATCGACGCGTCTGTGAACCCCCGCTACTCCGGCATCGCGACCTTCGCGCGGTTGCCGCGGATCGAAGACGTTCCCCGCGCCGACATCGCGGTCGTCGGCATCCCGTTCGACTCCGGTGTGAGCTACCGCCCCGGCACGCGCTTCGGTCCGTCGCACGTGCGCGAGTCGTCGCGTCTGCTGCGACCGTACAACCCTGCTCAGGACGTGTCGCCGTTCCAGGTCGCCCAGGTGGTGGATGCCGGTGATATCCCGGTCAACCCCTTCGACCTCACCGAGGCCGTGACCGAGGTCGAGCGTGCGGCGCTGGCGCTCGGCGAGCAGGTGCAGCGCATCGTCACGATCGGCGGCGACCACACGATCGCCCTGCCGCTGCTGCGGGCGGTCGCCGCGAAGCACGGTCCGGTGGCGGTGCTGCATTTCGATGCGCACCTCGACACGTGGGACACCTACTTCGGCGCGCCCATCACGCACGGCACGCCCTTCCGCCGCGCGAGCGAGGAGGGGTTGATCGACCTCACCGCGAGCTGTCACGTCGGCACCCGGGGACCTCTGTACTCGAAGCAGGACCTCGAGGACGACGAGCGCCTCGGCTTCTCGATCGTGTCGAGCGAGTACATCGAGGAGCACGGGGTCGAGGCCGGCATCGCCCGCATCCTGCAGCGCATCGGCGACAAGCCGCTGTACGTATCGATCGACATCGACGTGCTCGACCCGGCGCACGCGCCCGGCACAGGCACCCCGGAGGCGGGTGGGCTCACGAGCCGCGAGCTGCTGCGGATCCTGCGCGCGCTGACATCGCAGAACATCGTCGGCGCTGACGTGGTCGAGGTGTCGCCCGCATACGACCACGCCCAGATGACGGGCATCGCCGCGAGCCACGTCGTCTACGAGCTCGTGACGCTGCTGGCCGCCCGCCTCGCCGCCTGATCCCTGTCTTTCCGCCACCCCGCTCCCGTCGCATTCTCTGTCGTTCTGGGGCCGGCTCGCCGACAGAGAGTGCGCCGACAGCCGGCCGGAGGGACTCGGGTCAGTACAGCGCCGCGACGAGCTCGGCGAACAGGTTCTCGGCGTCGCAGTCGACCCGGCGCCGGGCGAACCAGTCGCAGATGTTCACGCAGTCGCGGTGCAGCAGATCGAGCCCCTGCGGGTTGGCGATGATGTCGACGATCTGCGGCAGATCGATCACCCGCACCCTGCCCTCGTGCACGAGGAGGTTGTAGGCCGACAGGTCGCCGTGGCCGAACCCGGACGCGGCGAAGATCCGCATCAGGTCGACGACCTGCGCGTAGTACTCCTGCAGCTCTGTCCGGTCGCTGCGTACCTGGGCGAGCCTCGGCGCTGCCGTGCCGTCGGCGTCGCCCAGGAACTCCATCAGCACCTCGGTGCCGTTCACCTGCACGGGGTAGGGGACGGGTGCACCCCGCTCCCACATCCGGCACAGCGCCGTGAACTCGGCGAACGACCACTGCGCCGCCGCCACCTCGCGACCGTGGTCCGACTTCTTGGCGAGAGCCCGGGTGTCGCGGGTGTTCCTGGTGCTGCGGCCCTCCGTATAGACGGACGACCGGTGGAAGCTGCGATGCTCCGCGCTGCGATAGCGCTTCGCCGCGAGCAGCGTGCTCTGAGCGGGGTCACCGGGCACGGCGCGTTCGAGCAGGAACACGTCGGCCTCCTTCCCGGTCTTGAGGATGCCGCGTTCGGTGTCGAGGGCGCCGGCCGAGGTCACGACCCACGCCGGCCACGGCTCCGGACCGCGCTCCGACGGGGTGATCGCGGGCCAGGTGGACCACCGCTGCCCCTCGCCGGGGTCGACGTCGGCGAAGGAGAGCTCGGTCTCGAGGGCGTCGAAGCGGGTCGCATCGAACGAGCGAGAGTGGAGAGAGGACGAGGTCGCGTCGAAGGACGCTGCTTCCGAGGAAGCGAAGTGATCAGACAAGGTGTGGCTCCGTGAGCGGGAGGCCACGCCAGGATCAGGAGCGGGTGGCCTCGAAGGGAAGGTGGTCGGCGGTGAGCGCGACAATGACCGTGTTCATGTCATCGGCTCCTTCCGCTCGGGCTTCCCGGGCTCGTCCCGGTGCGTCGTCGAGCCTAGGGGGTCCGTCGCGAGCTTGTCCAGGTCGAGTCAGCTCCGGACGAATGGTCGGATGCGGCAGACGCCTGGTCGGGCGACGGCATCCGGATGCTGCGAGCGTGGAACCATGACCACGACAGCGCCCGTTCCCACAGTGCCGCCCACTGCTGCCGCCCGCATCCGCTACGGCGGACTGATCGTCCTGATGATGATGGGCTTTCTGCTGGTCACGGCCGAGTTCCTCCCGAACGGCGTGCTCACCGAGATGGCCGACGGACTCGGGGTCACTCCCGGTCAGGCCGGGCAGACGGTGACGGTCACGGCACTGGTCGGACTCCTGGTGGCTCCGACGATCGGCCTCATCTTCCCGCGTCTCGACCGTCGGTCGCTGCTCGTGTGGATGGCGCTCGCCGCAGCGGTGTCGAACCTGATCGTCGCGATCGCTCCGAATCTGATCATCGTGCTGCTGGCGCGCTTCCTGCTGGGGGCGGCGATCAGCGCCTTCTGGGCGATGTCGATCACGGTCGCCGCGCGGCTGGCCGGTTCTGAGAACCTCGGGCGCGGCGTGATGTTCACCTCGGCCGGTGTCTCGCTCGCGACCGTGGCCGGCGTGCCGCTGGGCGTCATGCTCGCGGAGCTCGTCGACTGGCGGATGGTGTTCGCGATCGCGGGCGTGCTCATGGTGCTGCTCTCGGTGGTGCTGCGACTGGCGCTGCCGTCGGTGCCGGCGGAGCGCGCGTCGAGTCTGCGCCTGCTCGTCGACACACTGCGTCGACCGGGCATCGGGCTCGGCATGGTCGGGCACGTGCTCGTGGTGCTCGGGCACTTCCTCGCCTACACCTACGTGCGCCTGGCTCTCGAGCGGATCCCCGAGGTCGACGCCTCGACCATCGTCGTGCTGCTCGCGCTGTTCGGCGTCGGTGGGCTCCTGGGCAACATCGCGATCGGGCTCGTGATCGACCGCACGTTCGTGTTCTTCGCGGTGTTCGCTCCCCTCGTCATCGCCGTGTCGGTCCTGTCGATGATCCTGTTCTCCGGATCGATCGTCGGTGTCGGCATCGTCGTCGTCGTGTGGGGCTTCTTCTTCTCGTCCTGGCTGATCGTCGTGAACACCTGGGTGGGGCACCGCATGCCCGACCGGCTCGAGGCGGGCGGCAGTCTCGTGGTCGTCGGGTTCCAGGGCGCCATCACGCTCGCGGCCGGTATCGGCGGCCTGCTCGTCGACACGCTGAACGTCGAGCTGGTGTACGTGATCGGCGCCGTCGCGCTTCTCGCCGGTGCGGTGCTGTTCGGAGCGTCGAACCGAGTGAGCAGCAGGGGGTGACGGCCGTGCCGGACGGCGGCGTCAGGCGGGGATCGGCGTCCGATTCGCCAGGCGCCACGACGAGGGGGTCAGCCCGGTGCGGCGTCGGAACGCGCGGCTGAAACCCTCGTCGGAGGCGTAGCCCAGTTCGCGGGAGACCTCCGACACGGAGCGTCCGGCCTCGAGCATCCGCTTCGCGGCGTCGATGCGCACCTCGGTGACATAGTCGGCGGGGGAGCGGCCGACCGTGCTGCGGAACCGCTCGGCGAAGGTCGACCTCGACATGGCGCTGATCGCGGCGAGACGCTCGACCGTCCAGTCGCGGCCCGGTTCCTCGCGGATGGCATCGACCACACGGTCGAGGAACGGGTCGGTCGACAGTGAGGGCCAGCCCGTCGGCGCGCATCCGTTCGCCGCCCATGCCCGGATGACGGACAGCAGCACGGTCGTCGCCATCATGCGGCAGATGATGGGGTCGCCCTGGCGGGCGGGCTTCTGGGAGTGATCGATGACGCCCATGTTCAGGGCGAGGGCGGCAGCCGCAGGCTCGATCGCGTCGAAGCCGGTGACGGTGAGGAAAGGCGGCAGCAGGGCGGGCAGCGGCGACGTGGCATCGGCGAGTTGGATGTCGGCGATCATGAGGCTCGTGTCGTCGCGGGCTTCGAGCACGAACGGCGATCCGCCGAGCGTGAGGAAGGCGTCGCCGGCGACGAGCGCGTCGTGCCGGGCCAGGGGGTCGAGCGTGAGACGCCGAGACCCCGGGTCGACGTCGAGATGGCAGCCCTCGCCGAGCGGAGGATGCCCGACCACGCCGCCGTGCACGATGTAGACCAGGGTGATGGTGTCGGTGGGGATCGGCAGCAGCCCTCCCGCCGGCAGTGAGGCGCGCCGGCCGATGCCGACGCGCAGGTCGACGGATCCGAGCACCTGCGAGAGCGCGTCCGCATCCACTGTCACCATGCCTTCGGCAACGCCGTCGCGATGCTTGATATTCCGACAGGTTCAACCATTCGGTTGATTCGAACGGGTAGGGGCCTCCGGATACGGTGGAAGGACCCCACCCGAGGAGTCCCGTGTTCCGTACCCCCGACCGTCTTTTCCGTGTTCTCGCGATCGCCGAGGCGATCACCTGGACGATCCTGATCGGCGCGATCATCGCCCGCGCCGTCGGCGCTCCGGGGGTGGTGGTGACCGTCGGCGGCGGCATCCACGGTTTCGTGTTCCTCGCCTACGCGGCGACCGCGATCCTCGTCGCGCTCAATCAGCGCTGGCACCTCGGTGTCGGCGTCCTCGCCGTCGCGAGCGCCGTGATCCCGTACGCCACCATCCCGACCGAGATCTGGCTGCATCGCTCCGGCCGCCTCGAGGGGGCCTGGCGTCTCGAGCAGACCGATGATCCGCGTGATCGCCGCTGGTACGACCGTGTGATGCGCTGGTTCCTGCAGCGTCCCTGGGTGCTCGCGGTGCTGCTCGCCGTCGGCATCGTCGCGCTCTATGTCATCCTGCTGCTGATCGGACCTCCCGGCGGCAAGTGAGGCCGCCTCCGGTCACGGCGTGACGACGATCGCGTTCGCCTCGTTGACGTCGTCCATGATCTTCTCGGCGTCGTTGGCCGTGCAGTCCACGATCGTGTAGAGGCCGACCCCGGTCTGCGTGAACGCGCGCGCGGCCATGAGCCAGGAGCGGGAGCCCTCCACCGCGCTGACCTGGCGCATCTCGACCCCGCCGCTGCCGCCGGCCATGTAGCTGAACTCGCCGGTGGTCGCGACGGGAGTGATGTCCGCAGTCGGGGTCTCCAGCAAGACGCCGAGGATCGCGTCCGACGACGCGCTGTCATCGCCGTCGACGACGGGCACATCGGTCAGGTGGCCCTGCCAGAACCGCACGGTGCAGGTGCCGTCGGCCGTCCCGTACGTCCAGCCGCCGTTGCCGTCGTCCGGGGAGACGGTCTCCCATCGCTCGTCGGCCAGGAAGCCGTCGCCCCACTCGATGTAGGTGTCGCTCGCGAGGTCGAGCCCCTCTTCGAAGGTCAACGTCGATCCCTGTGCGCTCTCGGTCGGCGCCTCCGACGGGTCCCCGCTCTCCGAGGAAGGCGCGGAAGAAGGAGCGGTCTCCGGGATCTGCGAGTACAGGCACCCGCTCAAGGACACGAGGGCGACCGCCGCGATCGCTGTCGCGGCCAGGAACCGGGGGATGCGGGCGGAGCGCGTCATGCCGGTCAGCCTAACGGGGTCGCGCTCGCGGCGGTGACGATTCCCTGAGGTGACGACGATTCCCTGAGGTGACGACGATTCCCTGAGGTGACGACGATTCCCCGAGGGGACGATTCCCTGAGGTGACGACGATTCCCCGAGGGGACGATTCCCTGAGGTGACGACGATTCCCCGACGGATCCACGGTGATCGGTCGGCGAATCGTCATACCCTCGGCGGATCGTCGTGGCGTCGGCAGGCCGTCCGGCTCAGCCGCGGGTCACGGGCTCAGCCGCGCCGCACCGGCTGCTGCAGTTCGGTCACCCAGTCCGACTGGTCGTCGCCGATCGCACGGACGTACAGTTCCCTGCACGGGCCGTCGTGCACCAGACCGCGGGCGAGTATCTCGGAGTGGATGGCCTGCCAGCTCTCGTCGATGTGGTCCATAGACCCGAGGTGGATGCCGCAGACGGCCTGATCCGCGGCGGGCAGCTCGATGATCTCGAACCCGTCGTGGGCCGGGCCGGAGTAGGTGTAGCCGACGGTCACCTGGAGCCGGTCGTCGAGTGTCTCGTACTGGGCGATCGGGGTGGACAGGGAATGGTCGTCGCCGATGATCTCCGCGACCGTGTCGAACGCGGGGCCGACGACGCCGGCGACCGATGGCTGGTCCGCGACGGTCGTGCGGATCGCCGCCAGACGCACCGCGGGAAGGGGCTTCTCGATGATCTCGATCGGGGACATGTGGTTCTCTCTTTCGATGAGGTGGAGACGCCGTTCCACGTCGACGAGTCTCTCGGCGGCGATCCGGTGCTCCTGCTCGACCTCGGCGCGACGGATGCGCAGCAGGGCGGCGATGCGATCGGCATCGACGCCCCGCTCGAGGATCGACGAGATGTCATCGAGTCCGAAACCCAGCTGGCGCAGGGCGACGATCCGATGCAGTCGTTCCAGTTGAGAGGGGTCGTAGGACCGGTATCCGCTGAACTCGTCCACGTGGGCGGGCACGAGCAGCCCGGCTGTGTCCCAATGCCGGAGCATCCGGTGGGTCACCTGGCCGATCTGTGCGAACGCTCCGATGGACAACATGTCTCTGTTCTCCCGTCTGCCACAGTGTCAGGGTCAAGTATCGCTTTCGGGATGTGCGGATCGATATCGCGGCGAGTTGTGGAACCTCCGCGACCGTATATCGATATTACGTTTTCGACCCCTGATCTGGCACTTTGAATGTCGGTGGTCCCTGATTGACTCGAGGTATGGCAGCACTGGCGGACGCGACGGTCGAGCAGGTGAAGACGCTTGCCGAGCTCGCCGACATGCTCGTCGGGTTGGAGCGCACGATCAGCAGTCTGCAGGCCGCGCGCGACGGCGTTCTCGCAGTCGGTTCCCGGCTCGCGCTGCAGGTGGCCGACGAAGCGGACCATCCCGATTTCGGCGACCTCGCGGCTCGCACGGTCGCGGCCGAGATGGCGGCGGCGCTGCGCGTGAGCGACCGCACACTGCAGGCGCGGATGACGGAGGCGGTGTGGCGGGTCGAGCGCTTTCCGCTGGTATGGGCCGCCCAGGGAGCCGGCCGGATCAGCGCCGCACATGGGCGGGCTATCTGCGATGCGGCAGAGCATCTGGAAGACGCAGCCGATCGCGACGCATACTCCGCCGAGATGGTCCCCTTCGCCGAATCGGAATCCCCGAACCGGGTGTCGCGGCATGGGCGGCGGGTCGCGGAGCGTTTCCAGTCCCGGTCGGTCGACGAGCGGCACAGGGATGCGCGAGAGAAGCGGTCCGTCTGGGTGAAAGAAGTCGGCGATGGCATGTCGCAACTCGGTCTGCTCGGGCCGTCCGCGCTCGTCCACGGTGCGTTCGAGCGATTGACGCAGATGGCGCAGACCGTGCAGAAGCCGGAACCCCTGGAGCAGGCCTCGGACCAGGAGCAGGAGCAGGATCAGGATCAGGATCCAGTGCAGGAACAGGAGGAGGCGGATCAGCGTACCGTCGCGCAGATCCGCGCCGACCTCGCTCTCGACTTGCTGCTCACCGGTGCTCCGGCGGGCCATGACACGAGCGACGGTCTCCTCGCCGCGATCCGCGGTTCGGTGTCGGTCACCGTTCCGGTCACGACGCTGATGGGAGAGGGTGCAATGCCGGCCGAACTCGACGGGCGTACGCCGATCGACGCCGCCTCGGCGAAGGCTCTTGCAGGTGCGGTGTCCGGATGGGATCGGATCCTCACGCACCCGATCACTGGCGCGCTCCTCGCGGTCGATCGCTACCGTCCTGGTTCCGAATTGAAACGGCATCTGCGAGCCCGAGATCAACGTTGCCGGTTCCCCGCCTGCGGGCACGCCGCCCGCGACTGCGACATCGACCACCATCACGATGCCGCCCGCGGCGGGCCGACCGCCGCGCGAAATCTGGGTCACCTCTGCCGCCGCCATCACGTGCTCAAGCACCATTCCCCGTGGGTCGTCGAGGTGCTCGGCGACGGTGCCTATGCCTGGACGAGTCCGACGGGCAGGGTCTATGTCGATCGGGAGCAGCCCCAGAACACGGTCACCTTCGTGGAGGAGCACGCCCCGGCGCCCTTCTGATTCGCAGCCTCAGCGCATTTCCGACCGGGCGCAGAGGGTCTCTGGGTCCGTGTCGGCAAACTTGAGTCGACTCGTATCAAGTCGATTTGACACGTGCGATGGGCGAGCGTACAGTTGAGTCATCGCGACTCAGGTTTCCCTGGTCGCCGCGGAATTCCGTGCAACGCGGACTTCTGCGCCACACGAACTTCTGTAAAAGAACTTCCAACAAAGGAGAGAACACATGGCACGTGCTGTCGGTATCGACCTCGGAACCACCAACTCCGTCGTCAGCGTCCTCGAGGGCGGCGAGCCCAAGGTCATCGCCAACGCCGAGGGCTTCCGCACGACCCCCTCGGTCGTGGCCTTCACCAAAGACGGGGAGGTGCTCGTCGGTGAGACCGCGAAGCGCCAGGCCGTCACCAACGTCGACCGGACGATCGCTTCCGTCAAGCGCCACATGGGCACCGACTGGACCTTCGACGTCGACGGCAAGAAGTGGACGCCGCAGGAGATCTCCGCGCGCATCCTCATGAAGCTCAAGCGCGACGCCGAGGCCTACCTCGGCGACACGGTGACCGACGCTGTCATCACCGTTCCCGCGTACTTCAACGACGCCGAGCGTCAGGCCACCAAGGAAGCCGGCGAGATCGCGGGACTCAACGTCCTGCGCATCATCAACGAGCCGACCGCGGCCGCTCTGGCCTACGGCCTCGACAAGGGCAAGGAAGACGAACTCATCCTGGTCTTCGACCTGGGTGGCGGAACATTCGACGTCTCGCTGCTCGAGGTGGGCAAGGACGACGACTTCTCCACGATCCAGGTGCGCTCGACCGCGGGTGACAACCGCCTCGGTGGAGACGACTGGGACCAGCGTCTCGTCGACTACCTGATCAAGCAGTTCAAGGAGACCACGGGCGTCGACGTCTCGGGTGACAAGATCGCCCTGCAGCGTCTCAAGGAGGCTGCGGAGCAGGCGAAGAAGGAACTCTCCTCCTCGACCTCGACCAGCATCAACCTGCCGTACCTGTCGCTGACGGAGTCCGGCCCGGTGTCGCTGTCCGAGACCATCACCCGTGCGAAGTTCGAGGACCTCACGAAGGACCTCCTCGACCGCACCAAGAAGCCGTTCGAGGATGTCATCCGCGAAGCCGGCATCAAGGTGTCCGAGATCGACCACATCGTGCTCGTCGGTGGATCGACCCGTATGCCCGCGGTCGCCGAGCTCGTCAAGCGCGAGACCGGCAAGGACGCCAACAAGGGTGTCAACCCGGATGAGGTCGTCGCCGTCGGCGCCGCCCTCCAGGCCGGTGTCCTCAAGGGCGAGCGCAAGGATGTCCTCCTCATCGACGTCACCCCGCTGAGCCTCGGCATCGAGACCAAGGGCGGCATGATGACCAAGCTCATCGAGCGCAACACGGCCATCCCGACCAAGCGCAGCGAGACCTTCACCACGGCAGACGACAACCAGCCGTCCGTCGCGATCCAGGTCTTCCAGGGTGAGCGTGACTTCACGCGCGACAACAAGCCGCTCGGCACGTTCGAGCTGACCGGCATCGCCCCGGCTCCCCGTGGCATCCCGCAGATCGAGGTCACCTTCGACATCGACGCCAACGGCATCGTGCACGTGTCCGCCAAGGACAAGGGCACCGGCACCGAGAAGTCGATCGTCATCTCCGGCGGCTCGTCGCTGTCGAAGGAAGACATCGAGCGCATGGTGCGCGAGGCCGAGGAGCACGCCGCTGAAGACAAGGCACGCCGCGAGGCCGCCGAAGTCCGCAACCAGGCCGAGACGCTCGCGTACTCGATCGACAAGCTGATCACCGAGAATGACGACAAGCTGCCCGAAGACGTGAAGACCGAGGTCAAGGCCGACGTCGACGCGCTCAAGACGGCGCTGGCCGGCGACGACGACGAGGCCGTGAAGACCGCGTTCGACAAGCTCAACCAGTCGCAGTCCAAGCTCGGCGAGGCCATCTACGCCTCCTCGCAGGCGGATGCCGCTGCCGGTGCTCCGACTGACGGCGAGGCCCCGACCGGTGACGCCCCCTCCTCCGAGGAAGACGTCATCGACGCCGAGGTCGTCGACGACGAGGACGAGAAGAAGTAACCATGACCGACAAGAACTTCGACGAGAACCAGAATCCTGAGTCCGCCGAAGGTCGCAGCGAGGGGTCGGATGCTCAGGCATCCGGCCCCGTGCCGCACCAGGATTCCCGTGATGCGCAGGCCGCCGAGGGCTCGGACGAGACCCCGGCAGACGGCGCTCCCGACGACCTGACGGTCGACGACATCCTCGGCGCGACCCAGACCGGCGAGGCCGCGGCCGAAGACGCCGTGCTCGCCGACCTCGAGTCCACTCTGCTGAACGACCTCAAGCGACTGCAGGCCGAGTACGCCAACTACCGTCGTCGCACCGAAGAACAGCGGCAGGTCGAGATCGAGCGGGCGAAGGGCGAGGCCGCCAAGGGCCTGGTCCCCGTGCTCGACGACCTCGATCGTGCAGCCCAGCACGGTGATCTGGTGGAGGGCACGCCCTTCGCCGTGATCGCCGACAAGGTGCGTGCGGTGGTCGAGCGTCTCGGAGTGGTGGCCTACGGCGAGAAGGGCGAGGAATTCGACCCCCAGCGCCATGAGGCCATCTTCCAGCAGCCGACCCCCGGCGCCGAGAAGACCACGGTGCTCGAGGTCGTCGAGGTGGGCTACCGCCTCGGTGACGTCGAGCTGCGTCCCGCGAAGGTCGTCGTCGCCGTTCCTGCGGAGTAGGTGATCGATGGCCAGCCAGGATTGGTTCGACAAGGACTTCTACAAGACCCTCGGGGTCTCCAAGGACGTCAGCGATGCGGATCTGAAGAAGACGTATCGCAAGCTCGCACGGAAGTACCACCCGGACTCCAATCAGGGTGATGCCAAGGCGGAAGCGAAGTTCAAGGAGATCAGCGAGGCCTACTCGGTGCTCTCCGACGCGGAACAGCGCAAGGAGTACGACGAGATCCGTGCCATGGGCTCCGGCGCTCGCTTCACGGCGAGTGGCCAGGGCGCGGGCGGGTTCGAAGACGTGTTCAGCCGTTTCGGCCAGCAGGGTCGGGGGCAGACCGCCGACTTCGAAGACATCTTCGCGATGTTCAACCAGGGTCAGGGCGCGAGCTTCGGCGGCGGACGCTTCGGGCAGCCGAGCGGCGGTTATCGCGGCTTCGGCGGTCCACAGCGCGGCGCCGATGTCACGGCTCGCACCACGCTCGACTTCGCGACGGCCGTGCAGGGCGAGACCATCTCCCTGCAGGGCGAAGACGGCAAGCCGTTCAAGGTGAAGATCCCCGCGGGTGTGGCGGATGGGCAGAAGATCCGTCTGCGCGGCCGCGGCCGCCCGTCGCCGGACGGCGGGGAGAACGGCGACATCGTGGTGCAGATCACGGTGCGCCCGCATCCGGTCTTCACGCGCGACGGGCTCAACCTTCGCGTCGTGGTGCCCGTGACGTTCACCGAGGCGACCCTCGGCGCGACGATCGAGGTCCCGACGCTCGGGGGCGACGTGGTCAAGCTCCGCGTGGCACCCGGCACTCCCTCCGGGCGTGTGCTGCGCGTCAAGGGGCGAGGCGTCGCGACGGCGAAGGGCACCGGCGATCTGCTCGCCGAACTCCAGGTCGCGGTGCCGACGCACCTCGACGACGCCGCACGTGAGGCGCTGGAGAAGTTCCAGGAGCTCGAACCCACGGAGAACCCGCGGGCCGAGCTCATGGCGAAAGCGCGGCGATGATCGACCTCTGCTGCCCCCGCGTCGACGCAGGCGTTCGCGCCGGATCAGGCCGTTCCGAGAGGAATGTGCCTGATCCGGCGTTTCTGCCTGCGTGCGCGGGCGGCGGAGCAGCGCGTGCGGAAGCAGCACGTGGAGCAGGAAGCAGGAGTGGAGAGAAGAGCCTGTGATGAACGCTGACACGCCCGTGTTCGCGATCGCGGCCGCGGCAGAGCTCTCGGGCCTCCACCCGCAGACCCTCCGGCAGTACGACCGCATCGGACTCGTGGTACCAGGACGCACCACCGGTGGTTCCCGCCGCTACTCACCTCGGAACATCGAGCAGTTGCGCGAGGTGGCCCAGCTCTCCTCCGAAGGCATGAGTCTTCCGGCGATCGCCCGTCTGCTCGACCTCGAAGACGAGAACAGGATGCTGCGGGGGCGCATCGCGGTGCTCGAGAGCGCCCTGCGCACCGAGCGCGAGAATCGTCCGGGCGTGCGCGTGTTCGCCGCGGGATCAGCGGGCGTCGTGCCCGTGCCGAGCGGCCGCCGCATCCGCCGCTCCACCGACGTCGTGCTCTGGGATCCGCGCGGCACCGCGTAGGTCGGGAATCCGCTTCCTCGGGTTGCGGCACTTCCCCGCTCCGCGATGGGGCCCTCCCGTGGGCGACGCGAGGCGAGGCGAGGGGCGCAGGCCCACAGCAGATGGAAAAGTGCGCTTCCTAGCGTGGACGCAGGGAACGACCCTGCTCCGCGCCTGGCGCGCGGGTGTCCTGCCACGAAGGAAGAACTCCTCATGACGAACACCAAAGCCTCCTCGTCCGCACCCTCGCTGGGACTGCTGATCCTGCGCGTCGTGGCGGGCGCGATCTTCGCCGCACACGGTGCGCAGAAGATCTTCGAGTTCACGCTGCCCGGAACGATCGGCAGCTTCGCGGGCATGGGGATCCCGCTGCCCGAGATCGCGGCGCCGATCGTCGCCTTCGTCGAGCTCATCGGCGGCCTCCTGCTCATGCTCGGACTCTTCACCCGTCCGGTGGGCATCCTGCTCGCGATCGACATGATCGTCGCCCTCGTCGCGGTACACCTGCCCGCCGGTCTCTGGGTGGGCGAAGGTGGGTACGAGTTCGTCGCCGTGCTCGGCGCTGCAGCGCTCGCGCTCGCGTTCACCGGCGCAGGGCGGTTCTCGGTCGACGGTGCCTTCCTCCGCGGTCGAGCGCCGGCCTGGCTGAGCTGAAACCCCGCCGGCCCGGCTGAGTTGGACCGCGCCTGTCTGGCTGAGCTGAACCCCCGTCGCCGGACTGGCTGAGCGGAACCCGCGCCTGTCATCGGGCCGCGCCGCCCCGCCTCGCTCTCGTGAGGCGGGGCTTTTCGTGCGCCGAGTTGACTTCTGAAATCGATTCCAGTTAACTGTCGATCGTTAACGGTACACGAAGGGGTGACGCAGTGGTCACGATGAGGCCTACCCGAGCGCCGGCGCTCGGAGACCAGCTGGCAGCGGTGCTGCGCGATCAGATCGTGCGGCGACAACTGCAACCGGGCACGCACCTGGTCGAAGACTCCGTGGCCGCGGAGTACGACGTCAGCCGAGGACCCGTGCGCGATGCGCTGCGTCTGCTCGAGTCACAAGGACTCGTCGAGTCGCGACGGCGGGGCTTCTTCGTGGTCGGACTCAGCGAGAGCGACATCGACGACCTCTACGAGCTGCGCGAGTCCATCGAACTCGTCGCCGTGACCCGTGCGATCGCTCAGGCGACGCCGGATCAGCTCCGGATCGGACGCGAGATCGTCGAGGAGATGGTGGCGTGCGCCGACCGCTCGGCGGCTGCGGACTTCGCCGACGCCGACATGCGCTTCCACGCCCTCCTCTACCGCGTGGGCGGGAACCGTCGCCTGATCGACGTGTGGGAGGCCTACGAACCGGTCTTCGCCAGTCTCATGCAGCTCACGGTCGAGGAAGACGTCGACCTGCACCCGTCGGCCCACGATCACGGACGCCTGCTCGACCTCATCGAGGAGGGCGACGGTGAGAAGGTGCGCGCCGAGCTCCGCGAGCACCTCGACGGCGCGCGGGGACGGATGAGCCACGCCGTCCAGGCCCTCATCGGACCGGACACCGCCTCGGCGAGAGGCCTCGCCTCATGAGCATCCTCGAGGCGAGAGAGGCCGGACCCGTGCACGCGGAGCCCGTCGAAGAAACCCCTCGTCCACGTCGGCGCTTCGTCGGCGTCGCGCAGTCGAAGACCCTGCTCCTCCTCGCGATCCCTGCCCTGCTGTTCTACGGCTTCGCGGTCATCGTGCCGTCGATCCGCGGCGCCGTGCTCGCGTTCACCGACTGGGACGGACTGTCTCAGAACTACGACTTCGTCGGCTTCGCGAACTTCGTGCGCATCTTCACGAGCGACAGCTCGCTCGAGGCGCTCAAGATGACGCTGATCTTCGCTTTCGCGGTGACGGTGCTGCAGAACGGGATCGGCCTGCTGCTCGCGCTCGGCGTCAACTCGGGGCTGAAGTCCCGCAACTTCCTGCGTGTGCTGTTCTTCGCGCCCGTCGTCATCACACCGGTCGTGGTGGCGTACCTGTGGAAGTTCATGTTGACACCGGACGGCGCGGTCAACAGCGTCCTCGACGGCGTCGGTCTCGGCGACCTCGCGCCCAGTTGGCTCGGCGATCCGTTCTGGGCGGCGTTCTCCATCGTGATGATGGTGGTCTGGCAGCACGCCGGCTACTCGATGGTGATCTACCTGGCAGGGCTCCAGTCCATCCCGCAGGAGGTGAACGAGGCCGCGGCCGTCGACGGTGCGGGCGCGTGGCGCCGGTTCTGGTCGGTCACCTGGCCCCTGCTCGCCCCCGCCACGGCGATCAACGTGATGCTCACGATCATCGGCGGCCTGAAGATGTTCACCGAGGTGTTCGTCCTCACCGCCGGCGGGCCTGGCGGCTCGACCGAGACCCTCTCGACGCTGCTCTACAAGTCGGCGTTCCAGTTCAACGAGTTCGGCTACGGCATCGCGCTCGCACTCGTGCTCGCCGTGGTGGTCGCGATCTTCTCCGTCGGCCAGCAGCGTCTGTCCCGGAAGGGGAATGACTGATGTTCCGCTACACGAAGGGCGTCTTCGCCCGCGAGGTCCTGATGATCGGCGTCGCGCTGATCTTCGTCTTCCCGGTGTACATCCTGGTGAACATGTCGCTGCGCTCGGCGAACGACTCCTCGTCGCCGCTCGTCCCCGCCGCACAGCCCACGTTCGACAACTTCGTGCAGGCCTGGAATCAAGCGGGTCTCGGGACCGCGCTCCTCAACAGCGCGATCGTCACCGTGACCAGCGTCGTTCTCATCGTGGCGATCTCGTCGATGGCTGCGTATCCGCTGGCTCGGGTCATGTCCGGTCTGTCGACGACACTGTTCTGGATCGTGCTCGCGGGCATGATGATCCCCTTCCAGGTCGCGCTCATCCCGCTCTACCAGACGATGCGCGACCTCGGCCTGCTGGGCTCGCTCGCCTCGCTGATCCTGTTCTACACGGGCAGCCAGGTGCCGTTCTCGGTCTTCCTGTACACCGGGTTCCTGCGCACACTCGACCGCGACTACGAGGAAGCGGCGGCGATCGACGGCGCCGGCACGTTCCGCACGTTCCTCAGCATCGTCTTCCCCCTCCTGCGCCCCATCACCGGGACCGTGGTGATCCTGAACGCGATCGCGGTGTGGAACGACTTCCTCGTGCCGCTGCTCTACCTGAGCGGCACTCCGCAGCAGACCGTCACCGTCGCGCTGTATGCGTTCGTCGGGCAGTTCGTGTCGAACTGGCCGGTCGTGTTCGCCGGTCTCGTGATCAGCGTGGTCCCCGTACTGCTCGTCTACTTCCTCATGCAGAAGCAGATCATCCAGGGCTTCGCCGGCGGGCTGAAGGGATGAGCGGGTTCGAACCCTATGCGTTGCGCGCCGACGGTCAGGACGCGCCGCAGGGCATCGTCGCGGCACCGGTGTTCTCGTGGCGCCTGCGCTCCGACCGGAGGGGTGCGCGGCAGACCGCGTATCGCGTCGTCGTCGCCGCGCGCCTGCCGGGAGGAGGCAGCGCACGGGCCTGGGACTCCGGCCGTGTCGAGTCGGCGGAGACCATCGGCGTCCGCTACGGAGGAGCCCCGCTCGCGTCGTCCCTGGACTACGACTGGACGCTCACCGTCGAAGACGAGACCGGTGCGGTGGTCGAGCGCGTCGCCGCGTTCGCGACCGGGATCGTCCATCCCGACGAATGGGCTGCGGCATGGATCGGGCGCAACCCGGTGTACCGGCACGTCGCTCTGCCGCCGCAGGACACGGACATCAGCTTCACCGTGAACAAGCTCCAGCCGGTACGACGGTTCGTCCGTCATTTCGACCTCGACGTCGTACCGGCGGTGGCGAAGGTGCACGCCTCGGCACAGGGCATCTACCGCCTGTATGTCAACGGCCACCGCGTGGGCACCGACGAGCTGGCCCCGGGCTGGACCGAGTATCGGGATCGGATCACCTACCAGTCGTGGGATGTGACGGAACACCTGCGTCCTGGCCGCAACAGCATCGCCGCCCTGCTCGGAGACGGCTGGTACGTGGGATTCATCGGCACCGACCGTCGGCACCAGGCCCAGCACTACGGCACGGAACCGGCTCTCCTCGCGCAGCTGACGATGGACGCCCCGGACGGCGGTCGGTCGCTCGTCGCCACGGATGAGTCCTGGCGCGAGACCGCGAGTGAGATCCTCTACGCCGACCTGTTGATGGGACAGTACGAGGACTCCCGTCGCGCCCAGCCCGACTGGCACCTTCCCGACACCGACATCTCCGACTGGTCGTCGGCGGTGGTCGTGGGGACCGATGTCGATCGGCTCACCCCCGAGGTGGACCCGGGGGTCAGGGCGACCGTGACGTTGCCGGCGGTCTCGGTCGAGGAGGTCGGGGAGCGGCGCCACATCGTCGACTTCGGGCAGAACCTCGTCGGCCGCGTGCGGCTGACCGTGCGGGGGCAGGCCGCGGGCACGCGGATCCAGCTCGATCACGCCGAAGTGCTCGACCACGGCGAGCTGTACACCGCGAACCTGCGAACCGCCGAGCCCGTCGACGTGTTCTGGACCAACGGGGAGACGGAGCAGGTCTTCGAACCGCGGTTCACCCTGCACGGGTTCCGGTTCGCCGAGATCACCGGGCTGGAAGGGCCGCTGGACGCGGGCGACGTCGAGGCCGTCGTGCTGCACAACGACGTCGAGTTCCTCGGCGACTTCTCGTCGTCGGACGCCCCGCTCGATCGTCTCTTCCAGAACATCTGCTGGGGGCTCCGGGGCAACTTCGTGTCCATACCGACCGACTGCCCCCAGCGGGACGAGCGCCTGGGCTGGCTCGCCGACGCCCAGGTGTTCGCGCCGACGGCCCTCGCCATCGCCGACGTCGGACCGCTCCTGCGGCGATGGATGCGCGACGTGCGCAGCGCGCAGAACGACGACGGGGCGTTCCCCGACATCGCGCCGCACCTCATCCATCTCCGCGAGGGCGCTCCGGCGTGGGGAGACGGCGGCGTCACGATCCCGTGGCACATCCATCGCGCGACAGGCGACCTGACGGTGCTGGAGGAGGCGGCCGACTCCATGATCGCGTGGGTGCGACACGTCGAACGGCACAACCCCTCCCTCATCTGGCGCGCACAGGTCGGCAACGACTACGGCGACTGGCTGCAGATCGGCGAGGAGACGCGCAAGGACGTGCTGTCCACGGCGTACTTCGCGCACAGCGCCGACCTCACCGCACGCACCCTCCGACTCGTCGGCAGGGACGACGAGGCCGACGGCATCGACGAGCTGCGGGAGCGGATCGTCGCCGCGTTCGGGTCGTCCTTCATCGCCGCGGACGGCACGGTCGCCGGCGACACGCAGGGCGGGTATCTGCTCGCACTGTCGTTCGGGCTCCACCGCGACGACGCCGAGCGCGACCGCATCGCGGAGAAGCTGGTGGAATCCGTGCTCCGCCGCGACGTGTCCTGACGACGGGGTTCGTGACCGTCGGTCTGCTCTGCCCCGTGCTCGCCGAGATCGGGCGGGAGGATCTCGCGTTCCGCCTGCTCCACAACGACCGCTACCCGTCGTGGCTGTTCTCGGTGCGCAACGGCGCCACGACGATCTGGGAGCGCTGGGACGGATGGACGCCCGAGCGCGGGTTCCAGTCGGCTCGCATGAACAGCTTCAACCACTACTCGCTCGGCTCCGTCGGGCAGTGGTTCCTGTCGGGGATCCTCGGCATCACGCAGCAGAGCGATTCCGCAGGCTACCGCGACCTCACGCTCTCGCCGCGGTTCGACCCTTTCCTCACCCACGCGCAGGGGGCGCTCGAGACGCCACGCGGACGGGTCGAGAGCTCCTGGCGCCGTGACGGCGCGGACATCACCTGGACGGTCACGGTTCCCCCCGGGACGCCTGCCGTCGCCGAGCTTCCCTGCCGCACGGCATCCGAGATCACGGAAGGAGGCGAGAACACGACGCACTCGCAAGGCGTCACCCTGATGGACCACGGCCAGGGGAGCATCCGCTTGCGGCTGGAATCCGGAACCTTCACCTTCCGTTTCCCGGCCGGATGACCCCCGATACCCCGCTCACACCTGTTCCGGGGGCTCCCGCCCCCTTCCTGCATTGGAGTTTATCCACCATGAATCTGCGTAACATCGCCATCGTCGCCGGTGTCGCCGTCGCGGCCGTCGGCCTCGCGGCCTGCTCGTCGTCGGAACCGGCGGCGTCGCCGGACGAGCCCACCGACGCGCTCACCATCGCGACCACCTCGAACAACCAGGCGCCGATGGAGGCCGTCGTCGAGGCGTATGAGGAGAAGACCGGACTCGACGTGAACCTGACCGTCGCCGACACCTCCCAGTTCCAGACCACCGTGCGCACGCAGCTCTCCAGCGGCACCGCGCCCGACGTGTTCACCGTATGGGCCGGCGGCGGCAACCCCGGCGCGATCGACGTCCTGCAGGGCGCCGGATACCTCGCCGACCTGTCGGACCGGCCCTGGGTCGACGCGGTCGACGAAGGTACTGCCGAGACGCTGCAGATCGACGGGAAGACCTACGGGCTGCCGTCGAAGCTCGACGCGGTCGGCACCATCTACAACACCGGCACCCTGGCCGAACTCGGCCTCGAGGTGCCGACGACCTACAGCGAACTGCTCGACTACTGCGCCGATGTGAAGGACGCGGGCAAGGTCGCGTTCGCCCTCGGGATCCAGACCGACTGGGTCACCCAGCTCATCCCGTACGCGCTCGTGGCCTCGACCGTCTACGGCGACGCCCCGGACTTCGATGCCGAGCTCACCGACGGATCCGCGACCTTCGCGGGGTCGGGCTGGGGTGACGCCTTCGACAAGTACCTGGAGATGAGTGACGCCGGGTGCTTCAACGACGACCCGCTCGGGACCGACGTGACGGCGTCGTATGCGCTCGTGAACTCGGGCGCCGCGGTGGGCGTCGTGCAGGTGCTGGCCTCGTACCCGCAGATCGCCTCGACGGCGCCGGAGGGAACCGAGTTCGGCTTCTTCGCGCTGCCGGGAGACGACTCCGGCACGACGTCGATCCCCCGCGGCATCGGCGTGAGCTTCGCCGTGAACGAGTCGGCGAAGAACAAGGTCAACGCGCTGGACTTCGTCGACTGGCTCGCGACCCCGAGGCGACGGCGATCTGGTTCGCGACCGCCCCCGGCATCCCCGCGCTGAGCGACGCCGAGGTCGAGCTCGACCCCGTCATGCAGTCCGCCGCCGACATCATCGCCGCCGGCGACACGGCGCCGATGCCCGATCAGGGCTGGCCGAACGCCAAGGCCCAGTCGGCGCTGTTCATCGGCACCCAGCAGCTGTTCTCGGACCAGGCGAGCGTCGACGACGTGCTGCGCGCCATGGACGAGGCGTTCGCCGGCTGACCCCTCCGTCGGATGCAGGCGGTGAAACGCCTGCATCCGACGTCCGTCCTCCTCCACGCCTCGCTCGAAAGAAGCTCCAACGCCATGCGCTCGCACGACATCATCACCGCAGTACCCCTCTCGTTCGATCAGAGCGGAGGGCTGGACCTCGACGGTTCACGTCGGATCCTCGAATACGTCGCCGCGTCCGGCGTGCAGGGCGCGCTCGTGCTGGGGACGACGGGTGAGTTCCCCGCGCTGTCGATCGAGGAGCGCAACGCCGTCGCGCGCCTGTCGGTGGAGATCCTGGCGGGCGTGCGCGTGATCGTGCACGTGGGAGCGGCGAGCCGGTTCGAGGTGTCGCAGCTCATCCGCGGTGCACGCGACGCCGGCGCGACGGAGATCGCCGTCCTCACCCCCTATTACCTTCCAGCCACACCCGACGAGGTCTACGACTTCTTCCGCGAAGTCGCGTCGGAGGCCGCTGGACTCGATGTCTACGTCTACATGTTCGAGGCCCGCACCGGCATCCCCGTCGATGCCGATCTCCTCGTCCGTCTCGCAGAGCTGCCCGGAGTCGTCGGAGTGAAGGTGAGCGGTGAATCGCTCGACCTGATCTCGTCGTTCCGGGAACGGCTGCCCGAGGGGTTCCGGATCTACACCGGAGCGGACGGCGACTTCGCGCGCGCCGGACGAGCGGGGGCGGACGGGGTGATCTCCGGTGTCGCATCGGCGTTCGCGGTGCCGTTCGTCGCAATGCGGGACGCTCTTCTCGCGGACGACACCGGTCGCATCGCGACACTGCAGACAGACATCGACGAGGTCGTCGAGGCCGTGGACGGATCCCCGCGCGCATGCGCGCCGTCCACCGCCTCGCCGGGCGCCCGGTCGGGGGCAAGCGCATGCCCATCCCCGAGCCGGACGCCGAGGTGCTCGCGCGTCTCGAACGCGCCGTCCCTCGTTTTCACTGAAACCGCGGCGTCCGACGACGGGCGTCGCACGACAAAGGAGTTGCAATGCTGCCCTCACACGTCATACCCCGCAGGCGAACGCTCGCTGCGGGTGCGCTGCTGACCGCCGCGATGCTGGTCGCCGGTCTCGCCGGACCCGCCGTCGCCGACGACGAGTCCGCGCCGATCCGGGTGGTCGACGGCCTCATCGACACCACGGACCTGATCTCGCTCGGGTTGCCCCAGGCCGAGAACGCCGAGACCGTCACGATCTTCGAACCAGGAGATCAGGACGACAAGTTCAACCACGGGACCGTGCTGCTGCCGTTCCGCGGAAAGCTGTACGCCCAGTGGCAGAGCTCGGCGCTGGACGAGGACGCCCCGGAGACCGTCGTGAAGTACAGCGTCAGCGACGACGGCGAGGTCTGGTCCGAGCCTGTTCCGCTCACGGCGCCGCGCACCGACGGCTACACCTCCAACGGAGGATGGTGGACCGACGGGGAGACCCTCGTCGCCTACCTCAACGTGTGGCCGGCCGCTCTCAAGCCCCGCGGCGGATACACCGAGTACGTCACGAGCACCGACGGCGTGAACTGGTCGGCGCCGCAGCGCGTGACAGACCAGAACGGCGTGCCCGTCGACGGCATCATCGAGCAGGACGTCAAGGCGCTGCCCAGCGGCCGGGTGCTCACGGCGTTCCACGTGCAGCCCGGGTTGCAGGTGAAGCCGTACTACACGGACGACCCCCTCGGAGTGACCGGATGGACCCAGGGGGAGTTCGACAATCAGCCGTATCTGCCCGACGAGATGTCGCGCGAGCTCGAGCCGAGCTGGCACGTCAGGGAGGACGGCTCGATCGTCATGACGTTCCGCGATCAGGGTGGCAGCTCGATGCTCAAGCTCGCCTCCGTCAGCGAGGACGACGGTGCGACCTGGTCGGACTCCGTCGTCACGAACGTGCCGGATTCGCGCACGAAGCAGAGTGCGGGAAACCTGCCCGACGGCACCGCCTACCTCGTCGGCAGCCTGACCGGGACGAAGACCCGCTTCCCGCTGGTCATCGTCTTGAGCGCTGATGGAGAGACGTTCGACGACGGATACGTCCTGCGCGACGCGAACGATCTTCAGCCGCGCCGATACGAAGGCAAGTCCAAGAACCTCGGCTACAGCTACCAGAAGAGCGTCCTCTGGGGCGACCACCTCTACGTCTCGTACGGCACGAACAAGGAGGATGTCGAGCTGACGCGCGTTCCGGTCGAGGATCTCGCTCAGCGGGATGTCCCGGGAGCGGTGGCCTCGCCGACGGCGGTGGGCTCCGGCCGATCGCTGCAGGTGACATGGGCCGCGCCGGCCGACGCGGGCGACTCCGCGATCACGGGCTACGTGGTCGAAGCGGTGGCGACGTCTGGGCGCACGATCCGCGTCGAGGTCGCGGCCGAAGAGGCGAGCACGACACTCGCGGACGTGCACCCCGGGCGCTACCGCGTCACGGTCACCGCGGTGAACCGGTTCGGCGAGGGCGAGCGGTCCGCGCCCTCCGGGTGGACCAACGTCACGGGAGGCCGAGGCTGACGCCTGCTCGAGCCGAGTGCGGATGCCGTGGGGAGACCCCACGGCATCCGTCGTTTCTGCAGGGTGGCGGGCGGCGGGCGTCGATGTTCCTCGCGGTCGGAGCCCCTAGCAATCTGAAATCGATTTCGCTAGATTCGGCATCTCATCCGCCGCTCGACGAGGAGCACCATGTCCGACACCCCCGCCCGCCGTCTCCGCCGTCCGCGCCCGATCGCCGTCGCGGCATCCGCTGTCGTCGCACTCGGCCTCACCGCCTGCTCCGGTGGCACCGCGAACAACGACACCGTGGACATCGACACCGATCAGGACAAGCCGTTCGTCCTCGAGGGCGTGTCGGGTCTCACCGAGGTCGCGCAGCTCACCGGTCCCGCGGCCATCAACGACACCGAGTCCGTGGGCGTCGCCGGCACCGACCTGGGGTCGATGGCCACCGTCGGCGACAAGACCTTCTTCTTCTTCGGCGACACCTTCGGCGAGCGTGCACCGGGGGCCACGGGTGGCCAGGGCGGGCAGTGGCGCTCGAACGTCGCCGCATGGAGCACGGACGACGACCCCTCGGACGGCATCTTCTTCGACGGCTGGGTGAGCGACGGCATCGGTCTCGCCGCCCCGATGATCGAGGGCGATCACGATGCGAACGACGGGAGCGGCGAGGTGACGAAGATCCCCACCGCCGGCTTCGCGATCGGCGACACGATCTACGTCTCCTACATGTCGGTGAGCTTCTGGGGCGACCCCGGGGCCTGGGATTCCCGCCGTTCCGCGCTCATCGTCTCGCGAGACGACGGCCAGAGCTGGCAGCCGGTGGAGGGTGTCGAATGGCCGGGAGAGTCGAACTTCGTCCAGTTCGCCGCCGCTCCCGTGACCGAGGCGGGGGAAGACTGGATCTACCTGTGGGCGATCCCGTCCGGTCGGTTCGGTGAGGTGAAGCTGATGCGCGTCCCCGCGACGGAGGAGTCGGTCGAGGAGCAGTCCGCCTACTCCTACTACGCCGGCCTCGACGGTGAGCGGCCGCGCTGGAGTGATGACATGGCCGAGGCGGAGACCATCGTCGAGGGGACCATCGGCGAGCTCTCGGTGATGTGGTCGACGTACCTCGAACGGTGGGTCATGACCTACTCGGATGCCGGGAACGCATACATCCGCGAGGGGATCACGCCATGGGGTCCGTGGGGCGAGCCGATCGAGGTGATCGACGGCGGCGACTATCCGGGGCTGTATGCGCCGTATCTGAATCCCCGCCAGGTGTCGGACGACGGGCGACGGATCTACTTCACCCTCTCGCTCTGGGACCCGTACAACGTGTTCTGGTTCGCGGTGGACCTCGACCGCGCCGCAGACGGCTGAGCCCCCGGCGACTCTTGCGCATGAAATCGATTTCGCCTACTCTGACGCATACCCGATCACCGCGGATCGACGTGCGCTGGTCGGTACCCATCGGCAGGAGCCGAGACACAGCACGACTCGAAGATGAGTGACGTCCTGAGGAGGACCAATGCGGAAGACACGCAGTCGCATGTGGAAGGTCGCAGCGTCCGTCGCCGTGGCCGGCATCGCCCTGAGCGGGTGCTCCGGCGGTGGCGGTGGCGGCGGAGCGGGCGCGGAAGGAGAGCCGGACAGCGGCGAACTGAACTTCGTCTACATGGGCGACGCCGATCAGCAGAAGGCCTTCAACGCGCTGTTCGCCGAGTTCAACAAGGAATACCCCGACATCAAGCTCAAGGCCGTCGGCATCCCGAGCGGCAACTGGGCCACGTTCTCGACCACCGTCGCCACGCGGTTGGCCGGCGGTCAGAAGATCGACATCATCCAGGTCGCCACCGAGGGCCAGCGCCTCTTCGCCTCCAAGGGGATCCTCGCCGACCTCGCCCCCTACATCGAGCAGGACAAGGACGTCGTCGACGACTACTGGGACGACATCAGCCCCAACCTGCAGAAGTTCAACGAGGAGTTCGCGGCCGGGCCCGAGGGGGAGACCGTGTTCATCCCCGGCGGCTTCAACACCATGGCCATGTACCTCAACAAGGACGTCTTCGAGAAGGCCGGTGTCGCGATCCCGGAGGACGGCAACTGGACCTGGGACGAGTTCGTCGCCGCCGGAAAGCAGATCAAGGAGAAGACCGGTGCGTACCTGGTCGGCGCCGGATCGGGCTACTTCGTCGACGTGATGCCCTGGCTCACCACCAACGGCGCCAGCACGTTCAACGAGGACTGGAGCACCCCCACCTACAATTCGCCGGAGGCCGTCGCATCCGCGGAGTTCGCCCGCAGCCTGGTGGAGATGGGCCTCGCCCCGAAGCCCGGCGGTCAGTTCGACGGCAACACCGCGTTCAAGCAGGGCAAGCTCGCCATCCTGAGCGGAGGACGTTGGCCCGTGCTGGGCGTGCGCGAGCTCGACATGGTCGACAAGACCGTGGTCGTGAACTGGCCGACGCAGACCGGCAACGGCTCGCCCGTCGGATGGGACGCCTGGAACATCGCGAAGAACAGCGACAACAAGCAGGCCGCCTGGACGTTCATCAAGTTCCTGATGTCGGAGGAGGCCGGCAGCTACTTCGCCGAGATCGGCGGAACCATCGTCCCGGCACGGGAGTCCGTCGCGAACTCGCCCGCCTTCACGGACAACGCGCCAGAGGGCACCATCCGCTTGAGCGAGGCGATGTCGTTCGCGACGCCGATCCCGTCGATCGACCAGGGCGCCGAGGCGCAGAAGGTGATCGAGGAGGCCTGGGGCACGATCATCGCCGGCCAGGGGGAGGCGCAGAAGACCCTCGACGCGGCGCAGGCCGAGTTGGAGAAGCTGGTCGGTGAGTAGTCTGACCGCTGCCCGTCCGGTGCGGCGCCCTGGAGCCGAGCTCCAGCGGCGTCGCACCGCGATCACGGGCTGGATGTTCGTCAGCCCCGCGCTGCTGCTGTTCCTCGTGTTCGTCGCCGGACCGTTCGTGTTCGCGATCGTGCTCGCGTTCCTGAAGTGGGACATGCTCACGCAGCCCGAGTTCGTCGGCCTCGACAACTTCGCGACGCTGTTCTCAGACCCGATCCTGCCGCAGGTACTGCTGAACACCTTCGTGTTCGCCTTCGCATCGATCGTCACCCACCTGGTGTTCGGGCTTCTGCTCGCACTGGCCGTGAACCGGGTGGCGAGTCGCGTGCTGAGCTACTTCGCGCGCGTGGCGATCTTCTTCCCGTTCCTCATCTCGTGGGCCGCGGTCGCCCTGCTGTGGAAGTACGTGCTCGACCCCACGTTCGGCTACGTGGCGCAGTACGCCGCCGGCTTCGGCATCGAACTGCCCAACTTCTTCGCCGATCCCGCGTGGGCGATGCCGGCGATCATCTTCATCGACCTCTGGCACACCGTCGGGTTCACGTTCATCATCATGCTGGCTGGTCTCCAGACCGTGCCGGGTGAGCTCGTCGAGGCGGCACGCACCGACGGAGCGACCTCGTGGCAGGTGTTCTGGAACGTCACGCTGCCTCTGATGTCGCCGACCCTGTTCTTCGCGACGATCATCACCTTCATCGGCGCGTTCCAGATCTTCGACCCCATCCAGATCATCACCAAGGGCGGGCCGCAGAACTCCACGACCACGATCATCATGTATCTGTACGAGAAGGGCTTCCAAGCCTTCGACATGGGCTACGCCGCCGCCGTCGCCCTGCTCGTTTTCCTCATCATCATGGGAGTCACCGTGCTGCAGTTCCTCGGCCGCCGGAAGTGGGTGCACGAATCATGACGCTGCTGCCTCCCGCCGTCGATCCGGCGCAGACCGACGTCCTCACGCGTGTCGAGCGCGCTCGCCTTCGCCGCCGTCACCGGCCGAGTGTCGGAGGGGTGATCGTCGACATCGTGCTCGTGATCTTCGGCATCCTGATGCTCTCGCCGCTGATCTGGCTCATCGTCCAGAGCCTCACGGAGCCCGAGTTCGCGTTCGCCTCGCCGCCCCGGTGGCTGCCGATCCCGTTCACGGTCGAGAACTTCGCCGACGTGTTCGAGTACATGCCGTTCTTCCAGCAGTTCGGCAACTCGCTCGCGCTCGCACTGATCTCGACCGTCGGAGCCCTGTTCTTCTCCGTGCTCGCCGCGTATGCGTTCGCCAGGATCGACTTCCGCGGCAGCCGGGTGCTGCTGGTCGTGATGCTCTCGGCCCTCATGGTGCCGGGGCAGCTGGTGATCATCCCGATCTTCATCATGATGCGCCAGCTCGGCCTCGTCGACACCCTGGCCTCGCTGTGGCTTCCGGCCCTGATCAACGTGTTCCAGATCTTCTTCCTCTCGCAGTACTTCAAGACGATCCCCCGTGAGCTCGACGAGGCGGCGCGGCTCGACGGCGCAGGACATCTGTGGATCCTGTTCCGCATGCTCATCCCGCTGTCGGCACCAGCGGTCGCCGCCCTCGCGATCCTCGGGTTCGAGGCGTCGTGGAACGGCTACTTCGGGCCGTTGATCTTCCTGTCGAGCCCGGAGAACATGACCCTGCCGCTCGGTCTGGTCACGCTGCAGAACGGGTTCGGCGCCGCGCCGGCGGTGATCGTGTTCGCCGCGATCACGATGGTCGTGGTGCCGCTGCTCGTGGTCTTCCTGGCCTTCCAGCGTCAGATCGTGGAGAGTGTCGCGTCGACGGGACTGAAGGGATGACCGTGCCTGAAGGGATGACCGGGGTGGCCTCGTCAGAGCGCGGTTCCGTCGACCCTGTGCTCCTGCGGCTCCCCGGTGCGGCCTGGCATGCGCTCGCGCCACTCGGCGTCACGGGTGCCGCGGGATTGGCGGCGTGGGCCTTCGCGACGGCGCTGCTCGGCCCCGGGTCACCGCTCGTCCCGCTGCTCGTCGTCGGCGCTTCGGCCTTCCCTGCCGCCTGGGCGCTCGGCTCGATGCACGACCGGCTCTTCGACCGCCCTCCCGTGCGCTACGGGCGGCGGCTGACCCTGATGCTCCTCGGCGCGGGGGCGCCCGCCCTGGCGGTGGCGTGGTCGATGCTCACGGCCGCCGTGGCCGAGGCTGCGGCCGTGCCCCTGTTCCCGGTGCTCGCGGTGGCCGCGACGCTCGTCGCCGTGCTCTGTGCCCTCGTCGCGGTTGTCGCCGTACCGGTGGGGGCGATGCGCGACGACGTGAGTCTGCGCACGCTCGTGACCGTGTCCGCCGTGGCGGCGCTGCGTCGTCCCGCAGCACCCCTCGCCGCGCTGGCCGCCTCGACCGCGCTCGCCTGGCTCGGACTGACATGGTTCGGCGGTCTGCTTCTGCTCGTCGCCCCGGTGCTCATCGTGCTCGCCGTGGCCGCGGCCTGGCCGGCGGCGACGGCATCCGGTGTCGCTCTTCCCCGCTCCCGCCCGCCCGCCGACCCGCCAGAGGAGAATCATGACGGACATCCTGCCGCAGTCACGCCCCCACACCGAGGCTCCGGCCCTCGCGATGCCGGTCGGGGGATCGGCACCGGCGGATTCGCGGTGAACACCGACGGCTCGCTGCGTCAATGGCAGCTGCAGGGGATGCCGAACCATCTCGGCGCCCTGCCAGGCACCGGGTTCTGGATTCGGGTGACCCAGGTCGAGCCGCCTCTCAACGTGATCTCGATGGTGCAGGGCGCCCCCGTGCCTGACCCCGAGGCGTCGCTCACCACCGACGGGCATGTGCCGGAGTGGATGACGGCAGCGGCCGAGGCCTTCGGCACGTTCGAGTCCGCCTCGTTCCGGGGCACCTATCCGATCGCCGAGGTCGACCTCACCGACACCCGTCATCCCGTGGCGGTGCGGATGCGCGTGCTCAACCCGCTCGCACCGCGCGATGTCGAGTTCAGCTCGATCCCCACCGGGATGTTCGAGTTCACACTCACCAACACCGGACCGATCGCGGTGCACGGCACCCTCGCCGGCTCACTGCTCAACGCGATCGGATGGGATGGCATCACGCCCATCGCCGACAACACTCCGGGGCTCGGCGGCAACGTCAACCGGCTGCGCCGCGGCAAGGGGTGGTCGCGCATCGTCATGGACAACCCGTCCCTGGATGAGAGCGACCAGCTCGCCGGTCAGCTCGTGCTCGCGGCCGACGACGAGAGCGCCGCAGTCCTCACCCGATGCAGCGGGCTCGAACACCTCGACGCCTTCCTGCGGTCGCGTGCGGCCAACGACGGCCGGTCCCGGCTCGCTCTCGCGCCCACGGTGGGCGATCCGCAGCTCAACGCGCCCCGCGGTGGAACCGGAGCCAGTGCGCAGGGACGGTCGTGGCTCGGCGTGGTCGGTGTCCCGTTCGCCCTCGAGCCAGGGGCGTCGCACACCATCCGCTTCTCGATCTCCTGGCATCTGCCGAACCGGTTCGTCGACATCGAGCAGTTCGGGCGACCGCACCCCGAGTGGGGCTCGTCGCGCTTCTACCTCGGCAACGCGTACGGCCTGCGCTTCCTCGACGCGATGGACGTGCAGTCCACGGTGGAGCGGCGGTGGGGTGAGCTCACCGAGCGCACCGCGAAATGGACCTCGACGCTCGTCGACTCCAGCCTCGACCCCCGCGAGGTCGAGCACCTGGCCGCGCAGGCCGCGTACGTCCGCAGCCCGACGTGCTTCATCGGCGCCGACGGGAGGTTCTACGGTTACGAGGGTTCGCTCGGCGACTCGACCTGGATGTGGTCGGGCGTCTTCGGAGGATCCTGCCCGCTCAACTGCACTCACGTCTGGCAGTACGAAGCCGCGCTTGCGGGTCTCTGGCCGAGCCTCGAGCGTGACATGCGCGACACGGAGTTCGACGTGATGCAGGCCGCCGACGGCGCGATCCCGCACCGACTGCGTGTGCCGACCTATCTGCCGCAGATGACCGACGAGTTCATCGGCGGACCGGAGGAGCCCGCGCTCGACGGCATGCTCGCGACCATCCTCAAATCCCTCAGGGACGTGCAGCGCGGTGCGGGGCGCGAGTGGCTGGAGCGGCGGTGGCCGCAGCTCGTCAGGCTCTACACGCACATCGTCAGCCGATGGGACGACGATGGCGACGGCGTGCTCCGCGGCATCCAGCCCAGCACCCACGACATCGACCTCGCGGGGGCGAATCCGTTCATGGGCACGCTGTGGCTCGCGGCGCTGCGGGCCTACGAGGAGCTGGCCCTGCTCGCCGGAGATGCCGACGCGGCGACCGAGGCGCAGGAGCGGTTCCAGTCGGGCTCGCGCCTGTACGACGACGCGCTCTTCGACGGCACCCACTACATCCAGGTGCTCGACGAGGGCGACCCGGAGGACTACCAGTGGCGCACCGGAGTGCTCTCGGATCAGGTCATCGGGCAGTGGTGGGCCCATCAGCTCGGACTCGGCCACATCCTGCCGCCGGAGCACGTGCGCAGCGCCCTGCGTCACGTGGTCGCCTCGAACCTCCGGCACGGATTCGCCGACTTCGAGCATCCCTACCGCGTCTATGCCGACACCGCGGAGGATGTCGGGCTCCTGATGTGCACCTGGCCGGAGGGCGGCCGTCCCGACGTGCCGACCCGCTATGCGGACGAGGTGTGGACCGGCATCGAGTGGCAGGTGGCGGCGCACTGCGTCTTCGAGGGGCTGGAAGACGAGGCACGGCAGGTGCTGGACGGGCTCTGGAACCGTCATGACGGCCGCCGCCGAAACCCGTACAACGAGATCGAGTGCGGCGACCACTACGCCAGGGCCATGGCGGGGTGGACCCTGGTGCAGGCCCGGTCGGGCGTGCGCGTCGATGAGGCGAACGGCGAGCTGTACGTCGGCGCCCCCGGCCGCTGGCCCTGGGTCGGCTCTGCGGGGTACGGCACGGTGACCGTCGGCGAACAGGTGGAGATCGACGTCGTCGAAGGCGACTGCCCCTTCACGGTGGTGCGCGCGAGCTGAGCGGGGGAACTGAGCCCTGCAGGAACTCAGCCCTGTGGCGGCTCAGTCCGGCAGGGCTCAGTCCTGTGGCGGTCGCGAGGGAGAGGCTCCGATGTCCGGTACGGGAGCGGATCCCAAGTGCACCTCCAGGTCGTCGGCCGTCGGCGTCTTCGGGCGACGGGCGGTCGGCCGGTCGAGATAGAACATCGCCGTGGACGCGATGTCGTCGCGCAGCGGGAGATAGCGCCAGCCGCTGCGCCAGCCGAGCGCCTGGATGTCGACCTTCGGGATGCCGGTCGCGAAGTGGATGGGGTCGAGCACGTGCCACCGATACATGCCGAACCGCTGCTGCGAGACGTAGAGGCCGTCGGGGCGGATCACCTGGGGCATCCCGAGGTACGGCGTCGAGAACTCGGTGTACCCCCGGCCGGGGATGTCGAAGTTCCAGGCTCCGCCGAAGTAGTCCTCGGTACCGGTGCCGCAGATCGTCGGGTGGTCGGTGTCGTCGTCGAGGTAGAACTTGATCTCGCCCTCTCCCCACCACCCGTTGGAGTTGACGCCCCAGGCGATGTACGTGCCGACGTACTGCCCCTGCCCCTCGATGCCCTCGAGGATCACGTGCGGGGTGAGCTCCTCCAGGGGGTTCGAGCGCCGCCACTGCGCGTGGAAGTAGGCGTCGTCCGCGTGGTCGCGGCCGACCTCGTAGGTCACCTGGTAGTACACGCGCACGTCGACGACCGAGGTGTTCTCGATCGTGAGGCGCGCACCGTCGCGGAACGGCATCGGCCAGTACGAGTTGAAGCCGCCGTGGGGGTTGGCGGCGATGGTCTGCGAGTTCACCTGCGCGAAGACTCCCCATCCGTTGCAGAAGAAGTCGCCGTACGGCACCTCGACCGCCGGCTCCTCCGCCCCGTCCCAATACGCCCGCAGCAGCAGTGTGCGCCAGTTGTCGGTGTGGGTCGTGATCCAGATATGGGTGATCTTGCCCGCGCCGCGGATGCTCGCGAGCTCGAACGTCTCACCGGCCTTGATGTCGACGCTCGGCGAGATCTTCCAGCCGGGACCGAGGTCGCGAGCGTTCGCGGCGCCCGTGCCCTCCGTCGCCCGGCCTCCGCCCCCCGCGGAACCGTCGAAGTTCTCGGGTGAGATGGATCGGGTCTGGATCGGCCGCAGCGCCGCGAGAGATGCCAGATCAGAGGGTGCAGAAGTCATGGCCGCCAATGTAATCGATTTCAGAACGGAACACCAGAGAACGTGAACGTGCGCGATACTGTTGCTTCACGTCCGGCGCGACCGGACAGGCAGTGAGGGTGCATGACCACGATCTACGACGTCGCAGAGCTCGCGGGGGTCTCTCCCGCGACAGTCTCGCGCGTGTTCAACGGGACGAGCGTGTCAGACGAGAAGGTCGCCGCGGTGCGCGACGCCGCGGCCAAGCTCAAGTTCACCCCGAATCGCACCGCCCGCACGCTGCGCCGTCAGAGCTCCGAGGTGATCGCGCTCGTGATCCCCGACATCGAGAACCCCTACTTCACCGAGATGGCCCGCGGGGTGGAGGACGTCGCCTCCGAGGCCGGGTACTCGGTCGTGCTCTGCAACTCCGACGCGCAACTCGAGAAGGAGGCCACGTACCTCCGGATCGCGATCGCCGAGCACATGTCGGGCGTGATCATCGCGACCGCCGACGAGCACTCCGATCTCGAGACGATCCTCGCCACCGGACGCCCGGTGGTCGCCGTCGACCGCAGCACCACGTACGACATCGACGGGGTCGTCATGGCCAACCGCGCCGCCGGCACCTCCGCCACCCAGGACCTGATCAACGCCGGCTACCGACGCATCGCCTACATCGGCGGCCCCGAGCACATCGACACGGCGGCGGAGCGCGCGGCCGGATGGCGTGCCGCGCTCGCCGCGGCGCACCCCGACCTCGATCTGGATGAGCTCGCGCGATTCGCGACGTTCCGCGTCGACGGAGGTCGGGCCGCGATGGAGGAGCTTCTCGCGCTTCCCGAGCCGCCGGATGCCGTGGTGGCCGGCAACAACCTCATCGGCGTCGGAGCCATCCAGGTGCTGACCGAGCACGGGCTCACCCCGCCGGAGGTCGGTGTCGCGGTCATCGGCTCACTGCCGTTCACGACTCTGTCGCCCACGGCCGTCACCGTCGTGCGGCTGCCCGCCCGGCACATGGGTGTGACCGCGGCCCGGATGCTGCTCGAACGTATCAAGGGCGATCAGCAGCCGGCTCGGACGGTCGTGCTGCGTAACGAGGTGCAGCCCGCGAACCCACGGAACTGAGCGGGGTCAGCGAGAACGCCAGAACCGGGTCGCGAGGTTCGCGACCTCTTTGTCGAGTTCTTCGAGTCGGTGATCGATCGAGCCGAAGCGTGCCTCGAACTTCGCGTCCATGCCGTCGAACTTCGCGTCCATCGCATCGAAGCGTGCCTCGAACTTCGCGTCCATGCCGTCGAACTTCGCGGTCAGCTCGCCGCGGAGCGACGTGATCATCCTGTCGTTCTGACGCATGAGCAGCGTGAGCGCACCCAGCATGAAGACGGCGAAGACGCCGATCAGTGTCCAGACCTGAGGCTCGTTCATCTGCATGTCTCCATGGTGTGCGGGAGAGCCCAGGTTGTCACGGTATTCCGGTGGGCCCTGACCTCGGGAACGGCACCTGTGGGGAGGTCGACGGGGCGGAACTCCTGTGCAGGAAGAGTGGCTCCCTTGCGTCATGAAATCGATTTCGCGTACAGTGGCCACCAGATCGGCAGACGTCGACGTCCGGCATCAGGGAGGACACAAATGCGCTGCACCCTCGGGGTGGACATCGGCACATCGAGCAGCAAGGGCGTGCTCGTGGATGCCACCGGTTCCATCGTCGCGACTGCGACGAGGGCGCACGACGTCGACCGCCCGCACACCGGCTGGGTGGAGATGGACGCGCGGATCTGGTGGGACGAGTTCGTGTCGCTCACCCGAGAACTGATCGAAGCGGTCGCGGACGTGGAGATCGCCGGGGTCGGAGTCAGCGGGATGGGGCCGTGCATCCTGCTCGCCGACGAGAGCGACGAGCCCGTGCGCCCCGCCATCCTCTACGGGGTCGACACCCGCTCCACGGCCCAGATCGACAGGATCACCCGGGAACTCGGCGTCGAGGAGATCACCCGGGTCGGCGGCTCGACGCTGACCTCGCAGGCCGGCGGACCGAAGATCGCCTGGGTCGCCGATGAGGAGCCCGACGCCTGGGCGCGGGCCCGACGCCTGTACATGCCGGCGTCCTGGCTCGCCGGCCGACTGACCGGCGCTTACGTGCTCGACCACCAGTCCGCCAGTCAGGTGTCGCCGCTCTACGACATCGACGCGGCGCGCTGGCATGACGCGTGGTGGGCGAGATACGCCGGCCCGATCGCGCAGCCTCGGCTGCTGTGGGCCGGGGACGTCGCCGGCGAGGTGACGACGGAAGCCGCCGCGGCCACGGGCATCCCCGCAGGCACCCCGGTGATCACGGGGACGATCGACGCATGGACCGAGGCGGTGAGCGTCGGCGCGCACGAGGTGGGCGACCTCATGCTCATGTACGGCACGACGATGTTCATGGTGTTCACGAACGGCACCGAGAGTCTGCGCACCCCCTCCATGTGGACGACGTCCGGAGCGTTCGCCGGCACGCGCAACCTCGCAGGCGGGCTCTCGACCTCCGGCGCTCTCACCGCATGGATGACCGAGCTCACCGGAGCCGACTATCCCGTGCTCCTCGCCGAAGCCGAGGCCTCTGGGCCGGGCGCCCGAGGGGTGCTCATGCTGCCGTACTTCGCGGGGGAGCGCACGCCGATCCAAGACCCTGACGCCCGCGGCGTGATCGCCGGCCTCACCCTCGAGCACACGCGCGGCGACCTGTACCGCGCCGCGCTGGAGGCCACTGCGCTGGGGGTGCGGCACAACGTCGAGACGATGCGCGCAGCGGGCGCCGACATCCGTCGGATCGTGGCCGTCGGCGGCGGGACCCAGGGTCGGCTCTGGCTGCAGATCGTGTCGGACGTCACCGGCCTCGTGCAGGAGTTGCCCGAGACGACGATCGGCGCGAGCTACGGCGCGGCCTTCCTCGCGGCGACCGCGACGGCGGCTCCCGGGGCGGCACCCGCCATCACCGACTGGAATCCGATCGCCGAGCGCATCCGGCCGCAGACACAGCTGCAGCCCCTCTACGACACCCTCTTCGACCGATATCTGCGCTTGTACGAGGGCTCCCGGTCCGTCATCCACGACCTCGCCGCCGCGCAGCGGAGAACCGAACCCACCCCCAACCCGGAGGCATCATGACCACCTACACCCTGCCGGCCCCGGCCGCTCGTCCCGCAGCCGCCCCGCAGACGGCGTACCTCATCACCTCGGGTGACCTGCGCGAATCGGCGAACGTCGCGGGATGGCCGACCCAGGCCGAACTCGAAGCAGGCGTCACCGGGGTGCTGAACGGGCTCGGGTGGGAGGTCGTCCGCCCCTTCGGCGTCGATCCCGTCACCGGTCATGGCTTCATCTCGAGCCAGCGGATGGGCCTCGAGGTGTTCCGGAGCATCCCGGTGGATGCGCCCCTGGTCGTGGCGATTGCGAATTGGCAGTACTCGCATCACGTGCTCGCAGGCCTTCGCACGCATGAGGGTCCGATCCTCACGGTCGCGAACTTCGCCGGGGACTGGCCCGGCCTCGTCGGCCTCCTCGGGCTGAACGCGGGACTCACCAAGATGGGCAAGCCCTACGCCACGACCTGGTCGGTCGACTTCACCGATGAGTGGTTCACGGACGGCATCAGGGAGTGGACCGAGACCGGCTCCATCACGCACGACGCCTCGCACGTGCGCGCCCTGCCCGCCCTCCCGGACAGTCCAGAGAAGCAGCTGGGAGAAGCGCTCGCCGCGGAACTCCTCGCCGACAAGGCCATCATCGGCGTCTTCGACGAGGGGTGCATGGGCATGTACAACGCGATCTTCGACGATGAACTGCTCAACCGCACCGGCATCTACAAGGAGCGGCTGTCGCAGTCGGCGCTCTACGCCGAGATGCTGGAGGTCGCCGATGACGAGGCCGATGCCGCGTACGACTGGCTGATCGACGCCGGCATGACCTTCCGATACGGGACGGATGCCGCTACCGAGCTCACGCGCGAGCAGGTGCAGTGGCAGCTGAAGATGTACATCGCCGCGCTGCGCATCGCCGACGACTTCGGCCTCGATGCGGTCGGCATCCAGTACCAGCAGGGTCTGAAGGACCTGGTGCCGGCCTCGGACCTGGCCGAGGGGATCCTGAACTCCACCGAGCGCCCTCCGGTGCTGTCGCGTGACGGTTCGCGTGTGCTGCATGAGGGGCGCGCGTTCCCGCACTTCAACGAGGCCGACGAGGGGTCGCGGTCGACGCGCTCGTGACCGACCGCGTCTGGCGCGCGATGGGACTCGTGCCCGACAACACGCTGCACGACGTGCGGTGGGGCGAAGACTTCGACGGGCAGTTCGTGTGGGTGTACGAGATCTCCGGCTCCGTGCCGGGATCGCATCTGGGCGGCTGGCAGAACGCCGAGGGCTGGCGCCAGGGGCATGTGTTCTTCCCGGCGGGGGGCGCGACCGTCAACGGCGTCTCGAAGCCGGGCGAGATCGTGCTGTCGCGGGTGTTCATCGCCGACGGCATCCTGCAGGCCGACATCTTCCGTGCGAGCGTCGTGGAGCTGCCCGAGGAGGAGACGCAGCGGCGCAAAGACGCGACGAACCCGGAGTGGCCGATCGCGCACGTGGTGCTGCACGGCATCTCTCGTGACCAGTTCATGGCTCGCCACAAGGCCAACCATGCCCAGCTGGTCTATGCGCCCGATGCCGAGACGGCCGACCGTGCACTCATCGCGAAGGCGGCGATGTTCGCGGGTATGGGGATCGCCGTCAACCTCGTGGGCGACGTCGCGATCTGAGTCGAGTCCGCGCCGCGGAGACTACTGCGAGCGCCAGAATCGCGTGGCGAGGTTCGTCAGTTCCTTGTCGAGGTCGTCGACCTTGGATTCGATGCGGCCGAGCCGGGCGTCCATGCCGTCGATGCGTGCCGAGAGGGTGCCGTCGATCCGGTCGACCTCGGTGCGGATGATGCGGCTGAGCTGTGTCGTCATGAGCGTCATCCCACCGAGCATCACGGCGGCGAAGAGTCCGATCAGGGTCCATACCTGCGGGTCGTTCAAGGGCATGCCTCCAGTCTGTGTGTGGAGGGCCAGCGTGTCACGGTATTCCGGTGGCGGCAGACGCGGAACCCGGTGGTTGTGCAGAACCCGTCGATGAGGGATTCGGTGCAGTGTGGGAGACCGCATCGGGACGGAGTCCACTCGGCGGACCGCTCAACGCCCGCAGGGCGTACAGGATCGTCGCGAGATCCACGAGCTCCTGCACGAGCGCACCGACGACGGCCGGGATGACGCCGGTCATCGCGACGATCATGAGGCCGACGCTCAGCCCGATGCCGATCCAGATCGCGGTCAGGGCGACGCGAAGGGTGTGGCGCCCGATCGCGATCGCGTCGACGACCTTCGCGAGCGAGTCGACCAGGATCACGACGTCGGCGGCGTCGCCCGCGGCCGTCGCTCCCTTCGCCCCCATGGCGATCCCGATGTCCGCGGCCGCCAGCACCGGGGCGTCGTTCACGCCGTCGCCCACCATCAGCACCGGTCGGGGCTGGAGCTCGGAAGCGAGTCGGACCTTCTCCGGTGGGAGCAGCTCGGCGTGCACCTCGTCGATCCCGATCTGCGTGCCGACGGACTCGGCCGTCGAATGCACGTCACCCGTGAGCATGACGACCCGCTCGACCTCATGCACGCGCAGCCATGACACCACCGCCGCCGCCTCGGGGCGTGCGGCGTCCGCGAGCACGAGGATGCCGGCGAAGCCTCCGTCCACCGCCATGTAGGCGGCGGCCTCACCCACGCCGAGCGTCGCTCTGACGGTGTCCGGTGCGAGCGAGGCGACGTACGCCGGCTTGCCCACCACGACCGTCCGTCCGCCGATCGTGGCCGACACCCCGTTCGTGGCCGTCTCGCTCGCCTCTTCGGCGGCGTGCAGCACGAGGCCCCGTGCGGCGGCGGCACGGCGGATGCCGTCGGCGAGGACGTGCGATGAGTACTGCTCCGCCGAGGCCGCGAGCTGCAGGATCTCTTCTGCGTCGAATCCCGCGGCCGGTCGCACGTCGACGAGTTCCGGGCGGCCCTGCGTGAGCGTGCCCGTCTTGTCGAAGGCGGCCGAGCGCACGCGGGCGATCTGCTCGACGACGGCCCCGCTCTTCATGATCACGCCCGACTTGGCCGCTCTCGACAGACCGCCGAGGAAGGCGACGGGGGCCGCGATCAGCAGCGGGCACGGCGTCGCGAGCACGAGCACCTCGGCGAAACGGGTGGAGTCGCCGGATATCGCCCATGCCGTGCCGGCCAGGACGAGCGCGACGGCGGTGAACGGGATGGCGAAGCGATCGGCCAATCGCACGATCGGCGCGTGCGAGGACTCGGCGGAATGCACGAGCGCGACGATCTGCTGATACTGGCTGTCGGCCCCGGTGCGCAGCGCGCGGATCCGGATCGCGCGGCTGCCGTTGATGGCGCCGGACAGCACCTCCTCGCCCTGGGTGCGGGTGACCGGCATGCTCTCGCCGGTCAGCGAGGATTCGTCGAACGTGCCGTTCTCGGTGAGGAGGATCCCGTCGACCGGAACGATCTCGGCGGGGCGCACGAGCAGGACGTCGCCCACGACGACGTCGTCGACGGGCACGTCGCGTGATTCGTCCGACTCGGCTGCCTCCGGTGTCGAGAGCACGTGGGCCGTCCGCGGAGAACGGTCGAGCAGTGCCGACAGATCCCGCTTGGCGCGGCGGCCGGCGAAGTCCTCGAGCGCTTCCCCACCCGACAGCATGAGCACGATGATCAGCGCGGCGATGTACTCCCCGACGGCGAGTGTGGCGACCATCGCGACCACCGCGAGGATGTCGAGTCCGACGTGGCCCCGGAGCACGTCGCGCACCATGCCCACCAGCGTCCAGGCCACGACGGCCGCGACGTAGATCGTGGCGACCCAGCGACCGATGTCCTCCGCGTCGGCGGCGTGCAGGATCCCGACGGCGATGAACACGACGACCGTCAGGGTGATCACCGGATACCGCCAGAGGAGCCGAAGAGCGCGCATGGCTCCAGCATCCCCGGAAAGGACCGCGTTCGCCAGGGCGGGCATGGTGCCCATCGGTCTGGTCGGTGCCCGCCGCCCACGTCGTCGGCAAGATCCTTCCCGTGCGGTCACTCTTCCGACGCGATTACTTAAGCGATATAGTCGGCCCCACGTCGCGCAGCCGCGACGGAAGAGCGACACCGACGCCAAAGGAGACGATCTGTCATGAACCAATCGAACGCCGGGAACCATCGCTTGGGCAGGGGAATCACGGCCCTCGCCGCGCTCGCGGTCGCCGGAGGGGTCGCGTTCGCGGGAGGGGGTGCCGCCACCGCTGACACGGAGGATGCCGATCCGAAGCTCGCGGTCTATGTCGAAGTGAACTCGAACGATTTAGTCAATGTGGCCGACTACACGCTGGCGGACTCGGGGCGCGCGGCCATCGACATGGCGATGATCTTCGCCGCCAACATCAACTACGACGGGGAGAAGGCGTACCTCCACTTCAACGAGCGCGTCACCGAGACGCTGGAAGACGCCGAGGGCCAGATCCGACCGGTTCAGGCGGGAGGCACCAAGGTGCTGCTGTCGGTGCTCGGCAACCACCAGGGCGCCGGTTTCGCGAACTTCACGACCTACGCCGAGGCTGATGCCTTCGCCGCTCAGCTCGCCGACGCGGTGACGACGTACGGCCTCGACGGCATCGACTTCGACGATGAGTGGACCGAATACGGGGCGAACGGCACGCCGCAGCCGAATCCGCAGTCGTTCGGCTGGCTGGCCAGCGCGCTGCGCGATCGGCTCGGGCCGGACAAGATCATCAGCCTGTATGCGATCGGGCCGACGTACACGACCACCGATTTCAGCCTCTTCGACACCGCGAGTGTGCTCGACTACGCGTGGAATCCCTACTACCCGACCTATGACGCGCCCACGGTTCCGGGTCTCGACGAGCGGAGTCGGATCGGCGCCGCGGCGATCGACCTGTCGAACACCTCGGCCGCGACCGCGGCCGACTTCGCCGCGCGGACGGCGGCTGACGGGTACGGCGTCTACGTCGCCTACAACCTCACCGCGACGGACCAGTCGGCTTTCCTGTCGGGGATCACGGAGGAGCTCAAGGGCGAGGCGACCGCGTACCGGGCGGCGCCGCGTGACACGACGCCGCCCACCGTCACCGTCAAGGAAGGCGCGCGGTTCACGAAGAGTAGGGCGGACGGCGTCTATCAGCGCGTGAGCTTCGCGCTCCACGACGAGGGGAAGATCGACCGGCTGTACGTCAACGGAGTCCTGAAAGACCTCACAGACGACAGATGGAGCGATCTGAACTTCGTGAAGCCCGGCGCGTTCGGGGCGGTCCGCGGTTCCAACACCCTGCAGGTCGTCGACGTCGCCGGCAACACCACCGAGGTGTCGTTCATCCTGTCGAAGTGATCACCCGAGGTCGAAGACCTCGACCTGACGGATAGTGACCTCGGCATCCGCCCGCACGCGGATCGCCGGGGTCACGACCCGAGACCTCAGCGTGAACGGGGTGGTGCGGTCGGCGGGGAGGTCGCCGACGTGCGTCGGGGGCGCGGGTATCCAGGTGCCGTCCACCCCGATGACCTCCCACCGGAGCGACGACGACGATGCGGCGTCGACCATCGTGACGGTCACGTCGCTGACGGCCCGGGGTTCCGGGAACCGCCACCCTGCCCCCTCACCCTCGGCCAGGGTCACACCGCCCGAACCCGCAGGATCTCCGTCGTCGAAAAGGAAGGCGGCGCCGACCACCGCGGCCGATGCGATGACCTCGCCGGTGCCGCCCGTGAGGTCCTGGCACCACGCGGTGCCATCCGTGGCGGTGGAGCCGCCCTTCTCGAGCGCCTCCGCCGAATCGGTGCCGAAGTCCAGTTCGAGTTCCACGTCGCCGGCGAGTGCAGCGAGGGGCAGCTCGGCTCCGTCGAGTGCGACCCCGTCGATCCCGGCACGGCGCAGCACCCGGGCACCCGGCTCGCTGCGACGGGAGCGGATGCGCAGGGACGACCCGTCGCCTCGGTCGACGCGGATGTCGTCGAAGAGCGGTGAGCCGATCCGCAGGACGCCGGACGCGAGCTCCAACGGATACAGCCCGAGGGCCGCCCACAGCCACCAGGCGCTCATCTCGCCGTTGTCCTCGTCGCCGGGGAACCCCTGGCCGATGTGCGCCCCGGCGAACAGGCGTCCGGCCAGGTCGTGCACGATCGCCCCCGCGCGCCACGGACGGTCGGAGAACGCATACATGAAGGGGATGTGATGGGCGGGCTGGTTGGAGATCGCGCACATGCCGGAGCGCAGCGCTCTGGCCTCCGCTGCTCATGGATCACGGCCCCGTACGCGCCGCCGAAGCGCTCCTCGGCGGTCTCCGGTTCGGCGAAGAGCGCGTCGAGGTGACGACCGAGCCCACCGGGTCCGCCGTGCAGAGCCGCGAGCCCGTGACCGTCGTGGACGGCGCCGACCGACATGCCCCACGCGTTCGTCTCGACGTTGTCGCCGCCCCACGCCCGCGGATCGAAGCCGGGCGCGAACTCGCCATCCGCATCCCTGCCGCGGAAGAACCCGGTGCCGGCGTCGTACAGGGACCGGTACGAGAGCGCTCTGTTGGCGAAGTACCGGGCGAAGGCGCGGTGGCGGGCGGCGTCCTCCTCGGATCCGGCGTCCTCGGCGAGCTGCGCGGCGAACCGGCCGAGCGCGGCATCGCTCACCGCGTTCTCGATGCTCCAGCTCATGCCCTCGGGCACGGCGGAGGAGATGTACCCGGTGAAGCGGCCCTGCGCGATGCCCTTGCGCCCCCTCCGGGCGTCGGGTCCGGGCTCGCAGGCGTTCCGCCAGCCGCTCTCGAACGCGGCAGGGCGATCGAACGCCACGCCCCACCTGCTCGCGTCGGCGAAGATCTGATCGCTCGAGGTGCCGACCATGCTGTCGACGTATCCGGGGCGCTCCACCGGGCCATCCATCCGCCGTGGCGGTACTGGGCGAGCTGGCCGTCGAGCAGTCGTCCCGTGAGGGCGGGGTCGAGAAGGGCGAGTGCGGGCCATTCGGTGCGATAGGTGTCCCAGTAGCCGTTGTTGACGACCAGCTCGCCCTCCGCGACCGGCGCACTCGTCGTCGCGCGCTCACCGTAGGGCTCGCGGGGGACGAAGACGTCGGCGAACCGCCACACGGGTTGCCCCGCCGTGCCGGTGTTCTCGGCGGCGCTGTTCGGATACAGGTGCATGCGATGAAGGGCCGCGGCGATCCGGGCTCGGTGCTCCTCATCGGCCAGCGAGCGGTACCGCGCCGCGTCCGCTGGCATCGGGGGATCGTGACGCGCTCGAGCACCCGGTTCCAGGCTGCGGCGGCATCCTCCCTCAGCTGCTCGTACGGCACGGATGCCGGCGCCTCCAGGGCGAGGTTGCGCCAGGCCTGCTCCACGGAGAGGAACGACACCGCGATGCGGACCTCCAACCGGCGACGCGCGGCGATCCAGCCCGCGACCCGTCCGCGCCCGTCGTCGTCGAGCATCGAGCGCTCGCCCGGACTCCCGGGGTCGTCCGAGATCACGGCTCCCGCGAAATAGCAGCGCGGTGCGTTGCCCCAGTCATCGGGGCCCTCCGGGACCCAGCCCTCGAAGTGGTCGTCGTCCGTCCAGACGAGTCGGCCCTCATCCGTGAGCTGATCGAGGACGAGACCGACACGCGCATCCGCGTCGTCGGCCCGGACCCGGAAGGCGGCCGCGTGCGAGGTCGCCGTCATCTCGGCGTGCAGTCCGTCGCCCAGCTCGACGGCATATTCGTGCGGACGCGCCCGCTCCGAGCCGGGGACGATCCATCGCCTCCGACCGGCACGCTGCGAGGTGGGGCGACCGAGGAACGGCATCACCTGCAGCACGGCGCGATCGCCGATCCACGGACTCGGCTGATGCGAGAACTGGAGAGCCTCCAGTCGACGCCCAGCGGGATCGTCGTGCACGGACGGGCGATAGGGCCAGCGGGAGTCCGACGCATCGGTGGCGGGCGTGACGAAGGTGAAGCCGTGGGGTACGGCGACCGCCGGGATCGTGTTGCCGCGCGAGAAGCGGGGCCCCGAGTGGCTGCCCCGACGCGTGTCCACCCGCTCCACTGGGGGATGTCCCCGGGAGAGGGGCGTTCCTCGACGAGGACCTGCACGAACCCGGTCGCACGCGCGGGGAGTCCGGATGCCGCGGCGAGGGACGCGGTGCCGAGCACGAGCTCCACGGCCCCGCGGCGATCGGAGCTCAGCGGCGCGAGCGAGACGGTGTCGGCGTTCCACTGCTCGGGGAACGACCACTTGGCGCCGAACTGCGCTTCGGCATCGAGGGGGAAGTCGTAGCGGTCGCGGACGGCGGCGTGATCGCTCAGGCGCCTGCCGTCGGGAAGGCGCACGTCGACGGTCACGGCGAGGGCGGCGTGCGGGGCATGCGTCGCGTCGCGGCCGTCGGCGTAGAAAGCCCAGTGCAGCACGGTCTCGCTCGTGAGGACGATGTCCGTCAGCTCCGGGACGTCCACCCGGTGCTCGCCGACGGCCGGGTCGAACGTGAATGCGAAGACGGGTCCGGGGAGCACGCCGACGCGCGGACGAGACGACGGCGGATCCGCGGGCCCCGCCGCCGGGGCGAGGTGCGCGGTGCTCACCCCTTGATCGCCCCCTCCTGCACGCCCTTGAAGAAGAAGCGCTGCGTGAAGGAGAACATGATGACGATCGGCACCAGCGCGATCATGGTGCCGGCGGCGATCAGGCGCGGGTCGACCGAGAAGCTGCTGTTGAGGTAGGCCATGCCGACCGTGAGCGTGTACTTCGAGGGGTCGGACAGCACGATCAGCGGCCAGAGGTAGTCGTCCCACGCGCCGATGAACGCGAAGATCGCGACGACCGAGACCATCCCGCGGATGTTCGGCCAGACGATGTGGCGGATGCGCTGCCACGTCGTCGCACCGTCGACGGTCGCGGCGTCCAAGACGTCCTTGGGGATCATCCGGCAGGCGGTGGCGATCAGCAGCACGTTCATCGCGCTGATCGCGCCGGGGAGGAACACGCCCCACAGGGTGTCGGCCAGACCCAGCGCGCGGATCGTGAGGAAGTTGCTCGTGACCGTGACCTCACCGGGGAACAGCAGGGTCGACAGCAGGATCCCCATGACGATCCACTTGCCGCGGAAGCGCATGCACCCCAGGGCGTAGCCCGCGAACGTGGCCAGGACCACGTTGCTCACGACCGTGCCGATCGAGACGAGCAGCGAGTGCCACGCGTAGAGGTACACCGGCACGATGTCGGCGACGCGCGAGTAGTTCTGGAGGGTCGGATCGCGCGGGATGAGCTCCGGCGGGAAGGAGTAGATGTTCTCCTGCGGGCCCTTGAACGAGGTCGACAGCTGCCAGATGAACGGCCCGATGACGAGGAACAGGACCAGGACGAGGAGGGCGTAGCGACCGATCAGCCCGCCGAGGGGCGGCTTGCTGAAGTCGCCGGAGCCGCGGCGCCGGAAGATGCGCTCGCGCGCGGGAGACGAGGGGCGATCCTCGACGGCGGGGGAGTCGTCGGCGCGGGGCGGGGTGAGGGTGCTCATGCGGGAGCCTTCGCCTTCTTCTCGCGATTCATGAAGGCGATCGCGGCGAGCGGGATGAGGGTGAGGAGGAACAGCGCGACGCTGATCGCGGACGCGTAGCCGATGTTGCCGTTGAGGCCGGAGCCGACCTGGCGGATCAGCATCACGAGCGACATGTCGTAGCCGCCGGGGCCGCCCGTGCTCTTGGAGAGCACGTCGAGTTCGGCGAACACCCGCATGGCCGACACGGCGATCAGGACGGAGATGAGGAGCATCGCGCCGCGCACCGAGGGGATCGTGACGGAAAGGAAGCGGCGGAAGGCACCGGCCCCGTCGAGCATCGCCGCCTCATGCAGCTCCTTGCCGACGTTTCCGAGGGCCGCCAGGTACACGACCATGTAGTAGCCGAGGCCCTTCCAGACCGTGAGCAGGATGGCGCAGCCGAGCAGCAGCCAGCGGTCGACGAGGAACGCCATCGGCTGGTCGATCAGGCCGAGGAACTCGAGGGTCTGGTTGATGATGCCGCGGCTGTCGAACAGCCAGGTCCAGATGAGGGCGACCACGACGACCGACGCGATCACGGGGAAGTAGAACGTGGTGCGGAAGAACGAGATGCCCGGCAGCTTCTTCTGCACCAGCAGCGCCAGCAGCAGTGGGAGGACCGTCAGCAGCGGGACGCAGACGACGACGTAGATGAGGCAGGTCGTCAGCGCGTTCCAGAACATCTCGTCGCCGAACATGCGCTCGTAGTTGGCTCCGCCGACGAATCCGGGCGTGCGCAGCGGACGCGCGTCGGTGAAGCTCAGGAAGACCGTGTTGAGGAACGGCCAGAGCGCGAACACCAGCACCCAGATGACGGCGGGGGCGATGAGGAGCCAGGGGGTGAACCACTTGTGCGATCTCATGGTCGTCCCTCTGCCCCGGATGCCGGTGTTCGCGCTCATGGCTTACTGATCCACGCGGTTCGCGTTGGCGTACTCGACGATCTTGTCGAGCTGAGCCTTCGGGTCCGCTTCGCCGTTGATGGCCAGGGCGATCTGCTGGGTCATGTACGTGGCCATGTCGGAGGTCCACTGGAACGGCAGCGCCTTCGCATCCTTCATCGCGCCGAACACGGTGTCGATCGCGGCGAGCTGCTTCTCGTCGGTCACCGTGGAGGCGATGTTGTCGACGACCGCGTCGCCGCCGGCGGCCGTGCCGGGAGCGGTTCCGACGGCGAGGGACGAGAACGCGACCTGGTTCTCCTCGTTCGTGACGAACTCGGCGAAGGCCAGCGCTGCTTCCTTGTTGTCCGAGTCGGCCGACACGTTGAGGCCCTGCACGTACAGCGGCGCGATGCCGAGGCGCGGGGTGGCCACGGTGTTCTCCAGCAGGGCCGGAGCGTCCTTCTGGAGGTCGGTCGTGAAGCCCGTGCCTCCGGTCGTGAAGGCGACCTTCTCCTGGATGTAGGCCTCGGCGTTCCCGCCGTAGTCGCCCGTCAAGGCCTCGGCGGGCATCGCCCCGGCGGCGTAGGCGTCGGCGTACGCCTGGATGATCTCGGCGGCCTCGTCGGTGTTGAAGTCGAACTCGCCCTCGTCGTCGATGACCTCCATGCCCGCAGCCGTGAACGTGTCGAGCGCGGGGATCGACGAGAGCAGCTGCACCTTGCCCCCGGACTCGGTCGCGACGTCCTTCGCGAGGTCGAGGAGTTCGTCAACGGTCGTCGGAAGGTTGTCCTCCGTCACGCCGTAGGGGGCGAGCTGCGCGAGGTTCCACCACGAGGCGTCGCTGGAGAGGTACCAGGGGAGCCCGTACGTGCCGTCGACCCCGGGGTATTGGCTGTACGAGTCCCAGGCGCCGGCGTTGTAGACCGACTTCAGCTCGGGGTCGGCGGTCTCGATGTCGACCAGCTTGCCCGCGGCGACCAGGGGGTAGGCGATGTCCGGCGGCAGGTTCAACACGTCGGGAAGGGTGTCGGCGTTCGCCTGGCTCAGGATCTTGTCCTGGTAGCCGTCGCCCGGCTGGTCGAGCCACTCGACCTTCACGTCGGGGTGCTCCTTCTCGAACGCGTCGATGAGGTCCTCGAAGTAGGGGGTGAACTTCTCGTTCTTGAGCGACCAGGTCTGGAACTGGATCGATCCGCTCAGTTCGCCGGAGGTGTCGATGGGGCCGGAGTCGCTGGTGGCTCCGCCGCCCCCCGTGCAACTCGTCAGCGCCAGAACGCCGATGCTGAATGCTGCCAGAGCGACAATGCGTGTGGGAACTTTCATCGTGCTTCTTCCTCGAGGCGGGCGAATCCGCGTGCCGTCCACGAAGGGACTACAACGCTTTAGCAGATGAAACCATCCGATTCCTCCGCTGTCAAGACGCAGAGCGCTTCGCTCCTGACATCGCTGGTCGGAGCGGTGTGTTGCTCGTTGCTCAAGCGTTATAGTGGTGCGACCATGGCCTCGCCCGAGGTCACCGTCCGAAAGGTCCGAACACATGACGCAGCGCGGCGCTCTCGATGCTCCCCTGAGATTCGGGGCGAACTACACGCCGTCGAAGGACTGGATGCACTCGTGGCTCGACCTCGATCTCGACGATGTGCGCCGTGACTTCGCCGCCCTCGCCGCGCTCGGACTCGACCACGTCCGTGTGTTCCCGCTGTGGACGGTGCTGCAGCCGAACCGGACCCTGATCCGGGCGAAGGCGGTCGACGACGTCCGCGCCGTGGTCGATGTGGCCGCGGAGTTCGGACTCGACGCGAGCATCGACGTGATCCAGGGGCACCTCTCCAGCTTCGACTTCGTGCCGTCATGGCTGTACACCTGGCACGACAAGAACATGTTCACGGATGAGAAGGCGCTGCAGGGGCAGATCGCCCTCGTCGAGCGGCTCGGACAGGCACTGCGCGATGCGCCGAACTTCTTGGGCCTGACGCTCGGCAACGAGACGAACCAGTTCTCCGCGCACACCCACCCCTCGCCGTGGCCGGTCACGCAGGACCAGGCCGGCGCGTGGATCTCGTCGCTGCTCTCGGCGGCGGAGTCCTCAGCTCCGGGACTGCCTCACGTGCACAGCGAATACGACGCGGTCTGGTACATGGACGGGCACGGCTTCACTCCGGCCCATGCCTCCCGGCTCGGCGCGATGACCACGATCCATTCCTGGATCTTCAACGGCACCGCCCAGCGCTACGGCGGTCGCTCGGTCGCCTCCGACCGGCACGCCGAGTATCTGATCGAGCTGTCCAGGGCGTTCGCGACCGATCCGGAGCGGGTGGTGTGGCTGCAGGAGGTGGGTGCGCCGTCGAACTGCCTCGACGAGGGCGAGATGCCCGGCTTCCTGGAGGCGACCGTCCGCTCGGCCGCGCGCACCGAGAACCTGTGGGGCATCACCTGGTGGTGCTCGCACGATGTGAGCCGCGACCTCGGCGACTTCCCCGAGCTCGAGTACTCTCTCGGTCTGATCGGCCAGGACGGCGCGGCCAAGCCCCTCGGTCGGCGTCTCGCCGAGCTCATCCCCGAGCTGCGTCGGCGCACCGCCCCGCCGCTGCGCGACACCGCGATCGTCGTCGACGTCGACGAGCGCGAGGTGCCGCTCAGTCGCGCGGCGCTGAGCCCCGGCGGCGCGGTGTTCCAGGCGTGGGCGGATGCATGCGCCGCAGGACTCGACCCCGCGCTGGTCACCTCCCGCGATGCCCTCGACCCCGCCGCGCTCGATGCCAGGGGCATCCGTCGCCTCATCCGTCCCGACCTGTCGGCGAGTGCCGTCGACCCCTACGGCTCGGTCAACACCGTGGTCCAGGGCTGAGTGTCGCACCGTCGGCGCCCCGCGGGGCGGTGCTCGTCCGGAGGGCTGGGGCTCGTCAGGCGAGGTCGGCGGGGGTGCCGTGCTCTCGCGCGCTGTGAGCACGGGGGTGGGGCCTTCGACGCTGGGCAGCGTCGTGCCCGCCTCGATCTGACGCAGCAGGAGGGTGGCCGCCGTCTCGCCGAGCTCGAAGGTGTCTCTCGTCATCGCGGTGATCGACGGATTGATCAGTCCCGCGATGACCGAGTCGTCGAAGGAGGCGAGTGAGACGTCGCGAGGGACGTGCCGCCCCATCTCCTGCGCGACGCGGAGTCCGGCCACGGCCATCACGTCGTTGTCGTACACGATCGCGGTCGGACGCTGTCGTCCCGACAGCAGGGTGCGGGTCACCGCGGAGGCGCGGGCGGGCGAGAAGTCGGTCGCGATGACCTCGCCGTGGATGCCGTCGGATGCCATGCTCTCCAGCACCTCGGCGCGGAGGCGTGTGTGCTCCAGCTCGGCCGGTCCGGCGACGTAGGCGATGCGGGAGTGGCCCAGTGCCGCGAGGTACGAGAAGAGGGTCTCGGCCACGGCGTCGTCGCCGATCCACACGCTCGGCACCGCACCCTCGGGCGAGGGCTTGGAGCCGATCAGCACGGCGCGCGCATCGAGGGCGGCGATGCGGTCGCTGCGGGGGTCGTCGTCGCGGGGGTCGATCAGGATGATGCCGTCGACCTGGTTGGAGGAGCGCCACTGCCGATGCACCTCCATCTCCTCGGCGATGTCGGTCACGAGGCGCAGCTGCAGGCTGACCTTGCTCTCGGACAGCCGCGACTCGATGCCGGCGATCAGATCGGTGAAGAACGCCTCGGAGCCGAGCGACCGTGCCGGACGGGCGAGCGCGAAGCCCACCGTGTTCGCGCGGGCGCCGACAAGGGCGCGCGCGGCCGAGCTCGGCTGCCAGCCGTTCTCGTCGACGATCGACAGGATGCGCTGCCTGGTCTCATCGCTCACGCCGGGACGACCGTTGAGGGCGAACGAGACGGCGCCGGGGGAGACGCCGGCCATGCGCGCGATATCGGCGATCGTGACACGTTTCGCCGGACTCATAGTCCCTCACCCTACTTGATCGGTTTAGCGCTCTGGAAGACGCGGGACAGGTGATCTAGACTCATCACTAGATCGCTTTAGTAAATCCGATAGCATCAACCGGACGCCCGCACGGCGCGGCGCCGCGAACCAGCACTCACCGTCGAGCCCGGAGAACACACCCATGCATGACGACACCTCCCTCACCGTCGGCCGCGTCAAGCGGGTCCTCGAAGAACGGATCCGCCCCGCGATCCACTCGACCTCCGTGCCGCTGGACGTCGCCCTCCACCTGCTGCCCAGCGAGCCGATCGCACCGGCGGAGGGTCTGGCGCTCGACTTCGAACCCGGAGCCGTCGGCGCGCAATGGGGGCCGGCGTGGGGGACGACGTGGTTCCGACTGACCGGACGCGTGCCGGCGGAATGGGCGGGTCGTCGCGTCGAGGCCCTGATCGACCTCGGCTTCGACGTGAACATGACGGGCTTCCAGTGCGAGGCTCTGGCATACCGCCCGGACGGGACGCCCATCAAGAGCATCAACCCGAGGAACCAGTGGGTGCCGATCACCGAGAGCGCGGTCGGCGACGAGCCCGTCGAGCTCTACCTGGAGGGCGCGTCGAACCCCGTCCTCCTCGACTACCACCCCTTCCTCCCGACGCAGGAGGGCGACATCCTCACCTCCTCGAAGGAGCCTCTGTATCGGCTCCGGCGGCTCGATCTCGCGGTGTTCGAGAAGGAGGTGTTCGACCTCTCCCTCGACCTCGAGGTGCTGTTCGAGCTGCAGGCCGAGCTGCCGTCGACCTCGCCGCGCCGCATGCGCATCCTGCAGGCCCTGGACGACGCGCTCGACGTGCTCGACCTGCAGCGCATCGTCGAGACCGCGTCGGACGCCCGTGCCCGACTGGCCGAGGTGCTGGCCGCCCCCGCCGAAGCCAGTGCGCACCGGATCTCGGCCGTCGGTCACGCGCACATCGACTCGGCGTGGCTGTGGCCCGTGCGCGAGACGATCCGCAAGGTCGCCCGCACGACCTCCTCGATGACGACGCTCATCGAGGAACAGCCCGACTTCCAGTACGGCATGTCGAGCGCGCAGCAGTACGCCTGGATCAAGGAGCATCGTCCCGAGGTGTGGGAGCGGGTCAAGGCCGCTGTCGCCGCAGGGCGCTTCCTGCCTCTGGGCGGCATGTGGGTCGAGTCCGACACCGTGATGCCCACGGGCGAGTCCCTCGTGCGGCAGTTCTCGCACGGGCAGCGGTTCTTCGAGCGGGAGTTCGGCATCCGGTCGAAGGGCGTGTGGCTGCCCGACAGCTTCGGCTACTCGCCGGCCCTGCCGCAGCTGATGCGCCGTGCCGGGTTCGAGTGGTTCTTCACGCAGAAGATCTCGTGGAACCAGCAGAACGTCTTCCCGCACCACTCGTTCCTCTGGGAGGGCATCGACGGTTCGCAGGTGTTCACGCACTTCCCGTCGATGGACACCTACAACTCGCAGCTGAGCGGCATGGAGGTCGCGAAGGCCTCTCGGCAGTTCAAGGAGAACCGGCACAGCTCGCGGTCGATCGCCCCGGTCGGCTGGGGCGACGGCGGCGGCGGCACGACGCGCGAGATGACAGGGAAGGCCGAGCGCCTGCGCGACCTCGAGGGCAGCGCGCAGGTGGTGTGGGAGCATCCGGACGTCTTCTTCGATGCTGCCAAGGCCGAGCTGCCGCATCCGGCCGTCTGGGTCGGCGAGCTGTACCTCGAGCTGCACCGGGGAACGCTCACCAGCCAGCACGCCACCAAGGCGCTGCACCGCTGGGCCGAGCACGCGCTGGTCGAGGCCGAGCTGTGGGCGGCGACCGATGCCGTGCGCACCGGCGCCGCCTATCCTCAGGCCGAGCTCGACCGGCTGTGGCAGGCTGTGCTGCTGCACGAGTTCCACGACATCCTGCCCGGTACATCGATCGCGTGGGTGCACCGCGAGGCCGTCGCGGTGCTGACCGATGTGCTGTCGGATGCGGAGGACATCTCGGTCGCCGCCCGCCGTTCGCTCGCGGGCGAGGGCGACCGGGAGCTGCGGTTCGATCCGACCTCGGTCGGGCGCGGTCGCGCGCTCGGGGCGGCCTTCGTGGCGGAGCCCACGGCGGAGCCGGTCTCGCTCACGGAAGAAGACGGCGGCTGGCGCCTGGAGAACGAGCTCGTCTCCGTGCTCGTCTCGGCCGATGGTCTGATCGTGTCGGCCGTCGACAAGGCCACCGGCCGCGAGGCCGTCGCGCAGGGCAGGGCCGCGAACCTGTTCCAGCTGCACCAGGACTTCCCCAACATGTGGGATGCGTGGGACATCGACCGGTACTACCGCAACAGCGTCGACGACATCACCGCGGTCGCGTCCATCGAGGCGTCCGTCGTGAAGGGCGTCGCGCAGATCGTGGTCGTGCGCCCGTTCTCCGAGTCGACCATCGCGCAGACGATCATCCTCGCGCCCGAGTCGCGCACGGTGCTGCTGCGCAACGAGATCGACTGGCATGAGACCGAGAAGCTGCTCAAGCTCGCGTTCCCGCTCGACATCCAGGCCGCGCACACCGAGGCCGAGACCCAGTTCGGCTACCAGTCGCGGGTCACGCACACGAACACCAGCTGGGAGGCGGCGAAGTTCGAGACCTCCATGCACCGGTTCGTGCTGGTGCGCGAGCACGACTTCGGTGTCGCCCTCGTGAACGACTCGATCTACGGGTACGACACGGCGCGCGAGGTCTCCGACGACGCGGTGACGACGACCGTGCGGCTGTCGCTGCTGCGTGCCCCGCGGTTCCCCGATCCCGACACCGACCACGGGCACCACGAGATCGAGGTGGGCTTCGTGATCGGCGCGGATGCCGCGATCGCCACGGCCGAGGGCATCCGCATCAACGCTCTGCCCACGGTCGTGCGTGGTGCGCGGGAGGTCGAGCCCCTGGTGAGTGTGCAGGGTGAAGGCATCGTGGTGTCGTCGGTCAAGCTCGCCGACGACGGCTCCGGTGACGTGATCGTGCGCGTGTACGAGGCGCTCGGTCGGCGTGCGACCGGAGAGCTGACGATCGGCTTCGAGCACCGGGAGGTGCGCGAGGTGACTCTGATCGAAGACGACATCGACGATGCGCGGACCGGGGGCGCCCTGCGTCTGCGGCCGTTCGAGGTGCGCACGCTCCGCATCGTGCGCTGAGCCCGCGCGTCGGGGTGACGGGCGCGGCCGTGTTGTGCCGACGGGCCGCCGGGTGGACGATGACGGCATGGTGAGCATCGAGGAAGTGCGCGCGATCGCCCTGGCTCTGCCCGGGGTCGAAGAGACCGTGAGCGGACACACCGGCGAGGCTGCGTGGCGGGTCAGGAGCGGACAGTTCGCGTGGATGCGAGGCCCGAGCGCGACGGACCTGCGTCAGCTCTCCGAGCTCGGACGGGACTGGCCGTCAGGAAAGGTGCTCGCGGTGCGCGTGGGCGACCTCGGTGAGAAGGAGGCCCTGCTCGCGGCCGAGCCCGAGGACCTGTTCACGATCCCGCACTTCGACGGCTACGCCGGGCTGCTCGTGCGTCTCGATGTCGTCGACCGGGACCGACTCGAGGAGATCATCACGGATGCTTGGCTCGTGCGCGCCCCGCGCCGGTCGCGAAGGAGTGGCTGGCGGAGCACGGGCTGGAGTGATCGGGTTCCTGGCGGCAGCCCGTCGTCCGCTCAGTCCGCGGCGGTCAGGAACGGTCGCGCGGCGTCGAGGAACGCGCGAGGCTCGTCGGCCCAGAGCCGGATGCTCGTGACCTCGTGCTGTCCGCCGCGCGGTGCGAGTCCCGGAAGATGGACGGCCAGAGGGCGCTCGAGTTCGATCTCGATGTTCGTCTCGTCCTGCATCCGCTCCGCGTACTCGGCGCCTTTGTCGGACACGGTCACGCGCGGCCGCTTCGGCTCGTCGACGCGCTTCGAGATCGCCACGGAGGCCACCGCCTCCCACGGGATGAAGACGTCGACCTCCAGACCGCTCCGCACGTGGATGCCGTCGGGGCCGACGGCATGCGGGCGCAGCAGCATCGCGCACAGCAGCCCCAGCATCCAGGTGAGTCCCCAGATGCCGAGGATCAGGATCGGGATGCGCACGGCGGGCCACGGGTGCACGATCAGGTCGAGGATCGGGATCTCGACGGCGGAGAGCACGATGAAGATGAGGAGGACGGTCAGTACCGGGCGGTGGTAGCCGATCCCCGTACCACCGGCCGGCACCGCCGGCCGTCTCGCGATCGCGCGGCCGATGCTCGAGTACACGCGCAGCTCGGCGATCAGCGCCCGATGGAGCAGGCTCCCGATGCGGGCGGTGCGCGTCGGGGCGGTCGGCGGAGCCGGCTGCTTCGCTCCGCTCACGCTCTGCTCGGCGATCATGGGGCGTCTTTCGTGGGCTCGCCCGCCGCCTGAGCCACGAGCTGCTCGAGGTGTGCGGCGATGGCGGAGACTCCGCGCTCCACGGCGTCGCGGTCCTCCGGGGCGACGGCCGCGAGCAGTGTCGCATTGAGGTCCGTGTGCTCCTTCTGCATCTGTGCCATCGTCTCGGAGGCCGAGGCGGTCAGCTCGACCAGCACCGCTCGCCGGTCGGAGGGATGCGGCGTGCGCCGGACGTGCCCCGTGGCCTCCAGGGCGTCCACGAGCCCTGTGATGTTGCGGGGACTGACCTCGCACAGTCGGGCGAGCGTCTTCTGAGTGGACGGGCCCGCGTGCTGCAGGGTCCACAGCAGGTGGACCCGCGCCGTCGTCAGTCCCGTCCCCTCGAACGCACGTGCCATGTCGCGTTGGAACAGGTCGCCGATCTGGAGCAGGCGGTCGAGCAGCAGCGGATCCATAATGATGATGCTACTACATAGTTACCCGACTTCACTAGTTGTGTAGTCGGAGTGCGAGATCAGGCGGGCGGCAGGCGCAGCACGTCGGGCGACTCGCCGCCCGTGAGATCGTCGGCGATGCGGAGGCTGCGCGCGAGGTCGTCGAGCGCGCCGATCAGGGTGCCGAAGCGCTCCTTGGCGCTGCACACCGCGGTCAGGGTTACCAGGTGCGTGCCCGTGTCCCAGGTGTAGGTCGCGAAGGGGGAGAGGCGGGAGACGGCGGCATCGGCACGAGCAGCTTCTCGCCCACGCCCAGTCGGGTGGGGAACGACTCGGTGTCGTCGTAGTCCATCGGCATCGAGGCCCGTGCGATCCGCACATCCGGCGTCAGGACCTGTGCGGTCGCCATCGCCACGACGAGTTCGGGCTCGGCCTTCCAGGTCCATACGAGCACCCTGCCGTCCGCCCGCTTCATGAGCATCGGCGCCGCCTGGCTCATCGCCCACGCGCCGAACCGCGAGCCGGGCCGTTCCGTCGCGCCGACGGCCGCGTTGACCTGACCGAGCAGCATCCGGATCGCGGCCTTGCGATGCCGGCGGCCCTTCCACCCCAGCGAGTCCGTCACGGGAATCCACAGCTGGGGATCGGCCTCGGCGCTCAGTCGCATGCGCTCCACGCTACTGGCTGAGGCTGAAGGGATGCCGGTATGCCTCGGCGGTCCGATCAGGGCCCTCGGGTAGAGTGGCCAGCGCCCGACCAGGGCTCTCCTTGGCCGCCACATCGTAAGGCAGCATGTCTGTGACCTCCTCCGACGATCCGATCGATCCGTCGAGCGGCCCCGCCGCCGAGCCCGCGCCCCGCCCGCTCAAGATCCTGATCGGCTGCGACACGTTCGCGCCCGACATCAACGGCGCCGCACGGTTCGCCGAGCGCCTCGCCGCCGGCCTCGTCCAGCGCGGGCATGACGTGCACGTCGTCGCCCCCAACCAGGCCTACCGTCGCACGCCGGCCCGCACCGAGGTGATCGAGGGCGAGCCGATGACCCTGCACCGGCTGCCCTCCGTGCGCTGGCCCCCGCACGACTGGCTGCGGTTCGTGTGGCCGTGGCGCTCCAAGCACTACGCGCGCACAGTCCTCGACCAGGTCCAGCCCGACATCGTGCACATCCAGTCGCACATCGTGATCGGCCGCGGTCTGTCGCGCATCGCGCACGAGCGCGGTATCCCCGTGATCGCCACGAACCATGTCATGGCCGAGAACATCCTCGACCACACGACCATGCCGAAGTTCATCGACGACCTCGTCCTGAAGTTCGCCTGGGCGGATGCGAAGCGCACCTTCGATCTCACGCGTGCGATCACGACCCCGACCCGTCGCGCCGCCGACTTCCTCGAGAAGACCGTCGAGGTGCAGGGTGTCATCCCCGTCAGCTGCGGCATCGACCGCACGCAGTACTCCCCCGTCATCGGACCCCGCGACAAGAACCGCATCGTCTTCGTCGGACGCCTCACCGCCGAGAAGCAGGTCGAGGTCATCCTCCAGGCGATGACGAAGCTCGACCCGGCGCTCGACACGACGTTCGACATCGTCGGCGGCGGCGACCAGCGCAAGCAGCTCGAGCACCTGACCGCGCAGCTCGGGCTCGCCGACCGTGTCACCTTCCACGGTCGCACCACCGACGAGGAGCTGCGGGCCCTGCTGTCTCGCGCGAGCCTGTTCGTGATCGCGTCGATCGCCGAGCTGCAGTCGATCGCCACGATGGAGGCCATGGCCTCGGCCCTGCCCATCGTCGCGGCGGATGCCGTCGCGCTCCCGCATCTCGTGCACGACGGCGAGAACGGGTACCTGTTCACGCCGGGAGATGTCGACGAGCTCGCGGCGCGCCTCACCGATGTGCTCACCGCGTCGCCGGACGAGTACGAGCGGATGCAGCGGGCCTCGCTCGACGGTGTCGTGATCCACGACATCAACCGCACCCTCGACACCTTCGAGGCGCTGTACCGCGACGAGCCGTTGCCCGAGTAGCAGAGCGGCCTGACATGCACATCGTCTTCTTCGGCGATCAGCACCTCGACTCCCTCGGCGGCGCGCAGGTGTCGATGCGGCTCCAGCGCGAGTTCCTCGAACGCGCAGGCCACATCGTCACGGTGGTCGCGCCGCGGATGCACGGGTCCCGTCCCTCGTCCGGCTCGCACGGCGGGGCGTCCATCGACCTCCCGTCGATGCCGATCACGGTCGACCGCGAATACTCGATGACCTGGCCGGGCCGCGCGACCGATCGGACTCTCGACTCGGCGATGACCAGGAGGCCGCCGGTCGACCTGGTCCACGTGCAGGCCGACTTCTGGGGCGCGTTCATCGGTCACAGGTATGCCCGCCGCCACGGCATCCCCGTCGTGCACACCATGCACAACCGTGTCGATGTCGGGATCGCTGCGGTCACCCGCTGCACCGCCCGGTCCTCGCGGTGCTGAACGCATGGCGACGCGTCGCGATGCGCGGCATCGGCGACCCGGTGCGCGGCACCGACGGCTGGGCGTTCCTGCGCGGACTGGCTGCGGGCGCATCCGCCGTGACGGCGCCGTCGACGCACTTCGCCGCGCGCCTCGAGCAGCATGACGTGTTCCCGCGGGTCGATGTGATCTGGAACGGCATCGACGACGACCTGCGAGACGAGATCCTGGCCGCAGCACCTGCGGAGCGCACTCCGGGCCGGCCGCGCTTCGTGTGGTTGGGGCGGATGAGTCCTGAGAAGCGTCTGCTGCCGTTCCTCGAGGCGTTCGTCGCCTCAGGGGTCGATGCCGACCTGGAGGTCATCGGCGGCGGGGCGCAGCGCGCAGCTGCGGAGAAGATCGTCGCCGGCCACGCGGGCGTGCACTTCGCCGGCCGCCTCACCTACCCGCAGACTCTGGCGCGGATCGCCGCCGCCGACGCGCTCGTGCAGACGTCGATCGGCTTCGAAACCCAGGGGATGACCCCGTTCGAGGCCGCCACGCTCGGCACGCCCTCCGTGATCTGCGACCCCGACATCGCCGCCGAGCTGGGCGGGGGCTCTGGGCGGTTCCGGATGCCGGCGCCGACGCGTCGGGCCGCGAGCTCGAGAGTCAGCGGGTCGCTGCGCTCGCGGAGACACTGCAGCGCGCCGCATCCGACATCTCCGTCGCGGCTGCGCCCACTCCGGTTGCTGCGGTGTCGGAGGCGTTCCGACAGTCGTCGCGCACCGCCGCGATGATCGAGGTCTACGACCGGGTGCTCGCCGCTGGTTGAGCCGAAGCGGTCTCAGAGGTATCGGAGCGGACTCAGAAGTACTGGTACAGCCCGATCGTGAGTCCCGTGAACACGAGGCCGACGGCACCGGCTCCCGCGACGCCGATGGCGATGCCGGTGAGCAGCCGTGACGGGGAACGGCGCACCGCGATCAGTCCCAGCACGAGGGCGACGACGTAGGCGAAGAAACTGAGGATCCCGATTCCGTTGTCGAGCGCGAGCATGAACTCGAAGGCACCACCGCCCCCGTAGACGAAGGGCCGTGCCAGGGAGCTGAGCAAGTTCACTGCGAGAGTGGCCACGGCGATCACGAACGCCGTGACGCCGAGCGGGTTGGCTGCGCGCCCCTGCCCCTGGGGTGGGACGTGCCCGGGGAATCCGGTCCCCGGCGTCGCGTACGCCGGCGGGATGGCAGAGGTGGATGCCGGAAAGGCGGTCGGATACGCCGTCGGATACGCGTGGGGTGCCGGGGCGGTCGCGGCGGGATGGCCTTCCGGGCCGGCGGGGTGGTCCGGGCCGGCGGGGTGGTCCGGGCCGGCGGGGTGGTGCGGGCCGGTGGGGTATTGCGGAGCCGCGGGGAGATGGGTGGCGGGCGGAGGCGAGGCCGGCTGCTGCGGTTCCACGGGACCAGCGGGTTCGACGGGGCCGGTGGGGGGAACGGGAGGCTGCTGCGGCTCGCTCATGACGACGAGCGTAGCCCCGTCTGCTCCACGGCGTCGGAGGGAGCGTGCCGGTCAGCGGTAGGTGTGGCCGGACTCGGCCTGCTGGACGATGTCGCGTTCGGCGACGCGGGTCCAGTCGGTCGGAGTGCGGCGATAGCCGTCGCGGCGGAGTTCGACGACGGTGGCGACGATGGCCCACAGGGCGAGGAGGAGGAGAGCGAGGATGAGGAACATGGCAGAAACGCTACGTTCGGTGTTGAAACGCCACGAGTGGCAGAATAGACTCTGAACAAACGAAAACTGCCAATCGGGAGCATCTGCATGAAAACTGTCGCCTGCGTCGTCCAAGACGGTTTCGCGCCCTTCGAGTTCGGCGTCGCCTGCGAGGCGTTCGGTCTCGATCGCGCCGACGACGGAGTGCCGAATTTCGACTTCCGCATCGTCGCTCCCCGCGCGGGCGTCGTGACGTCGAAGATCGGCTTCTCGATCAACGTCGAGCACGATCTGGCCTACGCCTACGAAGCCGACCTCGTGGTGTTCTGCCCGCTGCCGCGGGAGCGCTGGGGCGACATCGACCCGCTTCTGCTCGACGTCGCCCGGCGTGCGGTCGAACGCGGGGCCTGGGTGATGAGCGTGTGCAGCGGGTCGTTCATCCTGGCCGCCGCCGGCGTGCTCGACGGACGCCGTGCGACCACGCACTGGATGTACGCCCACGTCATGGCCGACATGTACCCGCAGATCGACATCGACCCCGACGTGCTGTTCGTGCAGGACGGCAAGATCATCACCAGTGCAGGGACGGCGGCCGGGATCGACGCGTGCCTGCACCTGCTCCGACAGGAGGTGGGGGCCGAGCTCACCAATCGCATCGCCCGCCGCATGGTGGTCCCCCGCAGCGCGACGGAGGGCAGGCGCAGTTCATCGACCGTCCCATCCCCGTCGTGCCCACCGACTCGCTCGCCGCCGTCGCCGACTGGGCGGTCGCTCATCTGCGCGACGACCTGGGCGTCGACCAGCTCGCGGCGAGGGCCCTGATGTCGCCGCGCACGTTCGCGCGACGGTTCAAGGCCGAGTACGGGGCCACCCCCGCCGCCTGGCTCGCGCGCCAGCGCATCATCCACGCGCAGCGGATGCTGGAGCGCACCGACCTCCCCCTCGACCACATCGCCGACGAATGCGGGTTCGGGTCGGCGGCCGTGCTCCGGCAGAACTTCGCGAGTGCTCGGGCTCACCCCGACGGCCTATCGCGCGCGGTTCTCGTGCGCCGAGGAGTCGTCGGTGCCTGCGGCCTGATCGGGGCGGCTACCGCCTCGGCTACCCGCCCCAGTGCGCGGGCGAGGGGAGGGTGACGTCGCGCACCTCGACGCCCTCGGCGGTGACGGAGGCGATGCAGTACAGCAGTGACTGCGTCGGGTAGCCGTGCGGGCGGTTGTCGCGGATGATCGCCCTGTCGTCTTCTGGGGGAGCGCCGCCGAAGAGGCGAGCAGCGCCGTCCATTCCGCCGTCCAGTCCGGGCTATCCGCGGTCGGGCCGAGAGCGCGGAACTCCGGCAGCCAGGCCTCGATCCGCGGGGTCGTCGCGTCGTCGAGATCGTCGTGCGCGATCATGTGCGTCCCGGGGGCGATGCGGGTCTCCCGCAGTTCGACCCCGTCCCACGACAACACGCGTGCGCCGTCGGGGCCGACTTCGAGCAGGTTGAAGCCGTGCATCGACAGCGGTGCGATCGGCGAGCGGCCCTTCACCGATTCGAGGGCGAGGGCGCCACGGGAGACGGCCCGCCCGTCCGGCAGGTCGCGCACATCCGCCCGGTTCAGCAGCACGGCGAGCCGCCGCTCCCCGGGGTTCGCGGCGAGCCACGCACCACCTGCGCGGCGATCGCGGATGCCGATCACGCCGGGATAGTCCTCGGGCCACCAGGCGCCGAGGGAGTCCCAGGCCCGCAGCGGGTCCTCATCGCGGACCGCGAGCAATCGTGCGGATCCGGCATTCTCGACATCGATCACGACCGTGCACACGGGTGCCAGTCTAGGTCGAGGATGCTCCCGTCGGCCCGCGGCGGCGGATGCTGGGGCAGAATCGAGACGTGAACATCGTCGTCGGAGTCACAGGCGGCATCGCCGCGTACAAGACGGTGCACCTGGTGCGCCTGCTCACGAAGGGTGGGCACGACGTGACCGTGGTGCCCACCGAAGATGCGCTGCGCTTCGTCGGGCTGCCCACGTGGGAGGCGATCAGCCGGCACCCGGTCACCACGAGCGTGCACGACGACGTGGCCAAGGTGCGGCACGTGGCTCTCGGGCAGGCCGCGGACCTCGTGATCGTGGCTCCGGCGACCGCGAACTCCATCGCCAAGATCACCGCGGGGCTCGCAGACGACCTCCTGGGCACGACCCTGCTGGCCACAGAGGCTCCGGTGCTGGTCGCCCCCGCCATGCACGCGGAGATGTGGCGGAACAGGGCGACGCAGGCCAATATCGCGACGCTGCGGGAACGCGGTGTGCACATCGTGGGACCCGCCGACGGCGAGCTCGCCGGCGGCGACAGCGGTCCGGGGCGGATGTCGGAACCCGAGGAGATCTTCGCGGCGGCGCAGGCGCTGCTCACCCCGGCGACCTCATGGGTGTGCGCGTCGTGGTGTCGGCCGGTGGCACGCGGGAGCCGATCGATCCCGTGCGCTTCCTCGGCAATCGCTCCAGCGGCAGGCAGGGGTCGCGCTCGCCGCGGAGGCCGCCGCCCGCGGAGCCGAGGTGACCCTGGTGGCGGCGAACGTCTCCGGCGACGTCCTGCTCGAGGCGCGGCATCCGGCGATCCGTATCGTCACGGTCGGCGCCGCCGCCGAGCTCGCCGACGCGATGAAGCGCGAGGCGCTCGGGGCCGACGTGGTCGTGATGGCCGCCGCAGTCGCCGACTATCGGCCCGTCGAGGTGTCGGAGCGCAAGCTCACCAAGGAGGGCGGAGGAGTGCCCCCGATCGAACTCGCGGAGAACGAGGACATCGTGGCGGCGCTCGCCTCGACGCGACGACCGGGCCAGTTCGTCGTCGGTTTCGCCGCAGAGACCCCGGAAGACGATGCCGAGCTTCTCGCGCGCGCCCGCCGCAAGCAGCAGCGCAAGGGTGTCGATCTGCTGGTCGTGAACGCGGTGGGCTGGGCGCGCGGCTTCGAGAGCGCGGAGAACGCCGTGCACATCCTCGGGCCCGACGGTGTGGATGCCGGCGCCGCGTCAGGGTCCAAGCGTCTCGTCGCAGCCGCGATCTGGGATGCCATCGCGCGGGAGCGCTGAGCAGGGCTGGAGGAGCGATCCGGTGAGTGTTAAACTTGAGTCAATACCACTCAACTTTTGACCTGGCTCCCCGACTTGGCGGGCCAGGGGCGACCAGAAGGAGCATCCCCAGGAGGAGCGCATGACCACCCCGCAGACCGGTTCCCAGAATCAAGACCAGCAATCCGCCCTCGAGCAGTTCGGCATCAACCTCACCGACCGTGCCCGCCAAGGCAAGCTCGACCCCGTGATCGGACGCGACAGCGAGATCCGTCGTGTCAGCCAGGTGCTCACCCGCCGCACGAAGAACAACCCCGTGCTCATCGGAGAGCCCGGCGTCGGCAAGACCGCCGTCGTGGAAGGTCTCGCTCAGCGCATCGTCGCGGGTGACGTCGCCGAATCCCTCAAGGACAAGGAGCTGGTCACGCTCGACATCTCCGCCCTCGTGGCCGGCGCGATGTACCGCGGCCAGTTCGAAGAGCGGCTGAAGCAGGTCCTCAAGGAGATCACCGAGTCCGACGGGCAGGTCATCACGTTCATCGACGAGCTCCACGTGCTGATGGGCGCGGGCGGCGGCGAGGGTTCGGTCGCGGCCTCCAACATGCTCAAGCCGATGCTGGCCCGTGGTGAGCTGCGTCTGATCGGTGCGACCACGCTCAACGAGTACCGCGAGTTCATCGAGAAGGACGCCGCACTCGAGCGGCGCTTCCAGCAGGTGTACGTCGGCGAGCCCACGGTCGAGGACACGATCGCGATCCTCCGCGGCCTCAAGGGCCGGTACGAGGCGCACCACGGAGTCACGATCTCCGACAGCGCTCTCGTGGCCGCAGCCGCCCTGTCGAACCGCTATCTCCCCGCACGCCAACTCCCCGACAAGGCCATCGACCTGATCGACGAGTCGATGTCACGGCTCAAGATGGAGATCGACTCCTCGCCCGTCGAGATCGACCAGCTCAAGCGCCAGGTCGACCGCATGAAGCTCGAGGAGCTCGCCCTCAAGCGCGAGAAGGACGCGGCCTCGAAGGAGCGTCTCGGCACCCTGCGCGAGCAGCTCGTGGGCATGGAGAAGCAGCTGGCCGAACTCGAGGCCCGATGGGCGCGCGAGCGTCAGGGTCTCAACCGGGTCGGCGAGTTGAAGAAGCAGCTCGACGACGCGATCACCCAGCGCGACCTCGCGATGCGCAACGCCGACTACACCAAGGCGTCGAAGCTCGAGTACGAGACCATCAAACGGCTCGAGCGCGACATCGCCGAGGCAGAGCAGGCCGAGGCCGCGACGCCGGCGGAACCGCGCATGGTCAACGAGCAGGTCACGGAGGAAGACATCGCCGCCGTGATCGCGGCATGGACCGGCATCCCCGTCGGGCGTCTCCTTCAGGGCGAGGGTGAGAAGCTGCTCCACCTGGAGAACGAGCTCGGCAAGCGTCTGATCGGACAGAAGGATGCCGTGAAGGCGGTGTCCGACGCTGTCCGTCGTTCGCGTGCGGGCATCAGCGACCCCGGCCGACCGACCGGTTCGTTCCTGTTCCTCGGACCGACCGGTGTCGGAAAGACCGAGCTGGCCAAGGCGCTCGCGGAGTTCCTCTTCGACGACGAGCACGCCATGGTGCGCATCGACATGTCGGAGTACGGCGAGAAGCACTCGGTGTCCCGCCTCGTCGGCGCCCCTCCCGGGTACATCGGCTACGAGCAGGGAGGTCAGCTGACCGAGGCCGTGCGGCGCCGTCCGTACAGCGTGATCCTGCTCGACGAGGTCGAGAAGGCGCACCCCGAGGTGTTCGACGTGCTGTTGCAGGTGCTCGACGACGGTCGAATGACCGACGGTCAGGGACGCACGGTCGACTTCTCGAACGTGATCCTGATCCTCACGTCGAACCTGGGGTCCCCGATCCTGATCGACCCCGTGCTGTCGCCCGACGAGAAGCGCGAGCAGGTCATGGCGCTGGTGCGTCAGGCCTTCCGTCCGGAGTTCCTGAACCGGCTCGACGACATCGTGATGTTCTCGGCGCTCAGCGAGGACGACCTCGCGCAGATCGTGGAGCTGTCGGTCGATCAGCTGCACGACCGTCTGCGCGACCGTCGGCTGACGCTCGCGGTCACGCCTGACGCTCGGGCCTGGCTCGCGGAGCGCGGCTACGACCCGATGTTCGGCGCCCGGCCGCTGCGCAGGCTCATCCAGAGCGAGGTGCAGAACAAGCTGGCGACCGCGCTGCTCTCGGGCAACGTGCACGACGGCGACACCGTCCGCGTCGACGTGGCCGCCGACGGGATGGGCCTCGTGCTCACCTCGGCGACGCCCGATCCCGAGCCCTCGTCCGAGGATGAGGACGAGGTGATCGAGGCCGAGCTGCTCGACGACTGATCCGGTTCACGAGTGCGGGCTGGATGCGACGGCGAGAGCCTTTCCGGTGAGCGAGTCGTCGTCGCGCAGGATCTCCGCGGGGGTGCCGGCGAAGATCAGCCGACCACCGTCCGACCCGGCGCCGGGACCGATGTCGATCACGTGGTCCGCGCGCGAGACCACCCGGAGGTTGTGCTCCACGACGACCAGGGTCGCGCCCTCGTCGAGCAGATCGTCGAAGAGGATGTTGATCGTGTCGACGTCGGTCGGATGCAGACCCGACGTCGGCTCGTCGAGGATGATCCGGTCGGCGGGGTCGCGCCGCGGGTCGCTGAGATGCCGGGCGAGGAGCAGCCGCTGCTTCTCGCCGCCCGAGAAGGTGTCGAGTGAGCGCCCGACCGGGATGTAGCTCAGGCCGGTGCGCTGCACCCAGTCCAGTGCCGACACGACGTCGGGATGCGCGGAGAACAGCTCGCGGGCCTCGGCAGGTGTCGATGCGAGGACGTCGGCGATCGAGGCGCCGTCGACCCGCACGCCGAGCGCCTTCGGATTGAAGCGCAGGCCGCCGCATGCGTCGCAGGGCAGCGAGACATCGTCGAGGAACGCAAGCTCGGTCGTGATGTGCCCGCGTCCGCGGCAGGTGGGGCACGCACCGCGCGAGTTGAAGCTGAACCACGACGGGTCGAGGCCCGAAGCGGCCGCGAACACCTCGCGCACGGTGTCTGCGATCCGCAGGATGCTCAGGGTCGTCGATCGGGCGCCGCCACGCAGCGGGTCCTGACCCACGACCGTGAACTCGGGATGCTGGCGCGGCAGCTCCACCGTGGCGAAGGAGCTCTTGCCGGAGCCCGCGACCCCCGTGATCGCGGTGAGCACGCCCAGCGGGACGTCGACATCGAACCCGCTCAGGTTGTGCGAGCGCGCATCCCGCACGGTGACCTGGCCCGAGGGCGCGCGAGCCGTGTCTCGGACCCGCAGCGGCTCGGCGAGGACCCGTCCCGTCAGCGTCTCGCTGCCACGCAGCGCTGCGGGCGTCCCCTCGAACTGCACGATGCCTCCGGCAGAGCCCGCACCGGGACCGAGGTCGACCACATGGTCGGCGACCGCGATCACCTGCGGATGGTGCTCGACGACGAGGATCGTGTTGCCCGCATCGCGCAGCCGCTGCAGCAGGGCGACGAGGCGTTGGATGTCGGCGGGGTGCAGCCCGGTGCTCGGCTCGTCGAACACGTAGGTCACGTCGGTCAGTGCGCTGCCCAGGTGGCGCACGATCTTGACGCGCTGCGCCTCTCCGCCGGACAGGGTCGCCGATTCGCGGTCGAGCGTGAGATAGCCGAGCCCGACCGAGAGGAGGGCGTCGAGCACGTGACGGATGCCCTCGACAGCCGGTGCCACCCGCGGATCGTCGAAGGCGCCGAGCAGGGAGTGCAGCTCGGCCACCGGCAGCCGCATCCACTCCACGATCGAGCGTCCGTCGATCAGGCTCGTCCGCGCTGCCTCGTTCACCCTCGCGCCGTCGCAATCCGGGCAGGTGTGGCGGGTCACGAGCCGGTCGAGCTCCTCGCGCACCGAGGCCGACATCTTCACCGGCCGCTGCTTCAGGAACACGTCGCGCATCCGGGTGATCACGCCGTCGAACCGGGCGCTCTGCGGGAACCGCGGATCGGGGTCGTCGAGCTTGAGCTTGTCGGCGTAGAGGAACTGATCCATCTCCTCGACCGAGTAGTCCTTCAACGGTTTCTCGCGGTCGAACAGTCCGCAGTAGGCGAAGCGCTTCCAGCGGTACACGCCGGGGCGGAACAGGCTGAACCGCACCGGCCCCTCGTCGATGTTCTTCTCGGGGTCGATGAGCGCATCGATATCGATGTCGTACACGGTGCCGAGGCCCTCGCAGGTCGGGCACATGCCGGACGGGTCGTTGAACGAGTACGCCGGGGAGTAGCCGGCCGACGGCTCGCCGACCCGCGAGAAGACCAGGCGCACGAGAGAGGCCAGGTCGGTCGCGGTCGCCACGGTCGAGCGTGCGTTGCCCGTGAACCGGCGCTGGTCGATCAGGACGGTGAAGGTCAGCCCGTCCATGGCCTGCACGTCGGGTGCGGGCAGCTGCGGGAGTCGGGCGCGGATGAAGGTCGAATACGAGTCGTTGACGAGTCGCTGCGCCTCGGCGGCGACCGTATCGAGCACGAGCGAAGACTTGCCCGATCCGGAGACGCCGGTGAAGACGGTGAGCAGCTTCTTGGGGATGTCGAGGGAGATGTCGCGGAGGTTGTTCGTCCGCGCGCCGGTGATGCGGAGAATATCCATCCGCACACGCTAACGGGGCCCCCGGACACTCCGGAGGCCCCGTCGACAGAAGCGCGCGTCAGGCGCTCAGGACCACCGTCTCGTCGATCGGGCGGCGCACGCGCGGGGCGACCTCACGCTGCTGCAGCACCTCGGGAAGGGCCTCGATGTCGCCGAACTCGCCGACGGCGAAGACCGTGACGGGGACGAACCGGGGCTCGAGGTCGGCGAACTCGCGGACGACCTCCGGGTCGAAGCCGCTCATCTGGTGCACGAGGAGTCCGTCGTGGTGGGCCTGCACAGAGAAGTGCGCGACGGCCTGGCCGAGGTCGTAGAGCGCGTGGGTGATCGGCGTGCCGTCGGCTGCGGCCGTCTCGGCGATCGCGACCACGAGCACCGCGGCGTTGCCGGCCCATGCCTGGTTGAAGCCCATCAGTGCATCGACGACCTGGGCGTGCAGGGCCGTTCCGCGGCGGGCGACGATGAAGCGCCAGGGCTGGGTGTTGTTGGCGGAAGGGCTCCAGCGGGCGGCCTCGAGAGCGGTGGCGAGCTTGGCCTCGTCGATCGAGTTCTGCGCGTCGAAGGCACGAGGGCTCCAGCGGCCGGCGAGGACGTCGAGGACGGGGTGCTCGGTCGGTGCGGTGCGGTCGATGACGGGAGTGCTCACAGAAGTGCCTTTCGGAAGGAGTGGATCGGACTCCTTCGTCCGGGTACACGGGAGCAAACAGATGCATGTGCATGCATATTCCCCGATGTCGCGGGATCTCAGATCGGCAGATCGTGCGACGCCGCGTCGGTCAGTGCGCTGCGCACCGCCCTGATCGAGGGCGCGTCCGCCGACACGCGCCGTGCCGAGGAGAAGATCTCGCGCCGTGGCGCATGGGGGAGCGGGGCCAGGTCGACGGTCGGGGTGTCCCCGGCCCAGACGAGCTCGGGCAGGAGACCGACCGCGAGGCCGGCGTGGATCAGCCGCACGTGCGCGGTGAGGTCGGCGATCTCGAAGCGGACGTCGGGCTCGAATCCCGCCGTGCGACAGAGCTGCTCCGCCCAGGCCCGGGAGGCGGTGCCGGCGGGCTCGAGCACCCACGGCTCGTCACGGGTCGACGACAGGGCGGCGGCGGCATCCGCGTGCGCGGGCGAGCCGGGGCGGCGCGCGAGCGCGATCGCATCGTGCGCGAGCACCACGCGGTCGAGGTCGGCATGGATCGGGCGCGTGCGCCCCGGATACTGCTCGGCGAGGATCAGATCGAAGTCGCGGCTGGACACCCCGACCAACCCGGTCTCGGGATCGCACTCGGTGACCTCGACCCGCAGTGCGGGGTGCCGGACCTTGAGCGATGCGAGGGCTCGGGGCAGGAGCGAGTGCGCCGTCGACTGGAACACCGCGATGCGCACGGTTCCCGTGACCTCGGTGAGGGACTCGGCGACGGCGACCTCGGCGTGCTCGAGCTGATCGAGGATGCCGATCGCCTCGGCGACCAGCACGTTCCCCTGCGGCGTGAACTGCACTCCGCGCCCGACGCGGCGCAGCAGGGGCACTCCCACATCGCGCTCCAGCGCGCTCAGCTGCTGCGACACCGAGGCCTTGCTGTAGGAGAGCGCGTCGGCGACGGCCGAGAGGGTTCCACGGCGGGAGAGTTCCACGAGCATGCGCAGGCGGTTGACGTCGAGCATCGCGCTTCCGTTCGTTCAGTTCGAGTGAACAGAATTCACGCAAATCGGTTGATAGACGGAGCCTAGCGACCGGCAGGACAATGATCCAGCCGCACACGAAACCCCGGTGTGCGCCTGCCCGGAAGGTTCCCGTCCATGACCGTCATCGATGACACCACCCCCCGTACCGAAGACGTCGCAGCCCTCGTGCAGCGCTGGCTCGTCGAGAGTGAGACCCACCCCGTCGAGCCGGCCGCCCAGCGCCTGTCCGAAGTGCTCAAGGACCCGAACGGCCTCGCGTTCACGGTCGGCTTCGTCGACGGCGTGATGCGTCCGGAAGATCTGCGCGTCGCGGGCCGCACACTCGCCGAGATCTCGGAGATCACCCCGACTCTGCTGCCGGGGTATCTGCGTGCCGCGATCAAGACCGGCGGGTTCTGGGCGCCCAAGCTCCCCGGAGTCGTGGTGCCGATCTCCCGCCGTGTGCTGCGCGCCATGGTGGGCCACCTCGTGCTCGACGCCACTCCGGCGAAGCTCGGTCCCGCCATCGCCAAGCTGCGCAAGAGCGGCAACCGCCTGAACCTCAATCTGCTCGGCGAGGCGGTGCTCGGCGAGCGTGAGGCCGGGCATCGGTTGCAGGGCACCCGTGACTTCCTGGCCCGAGACGACGTCGACTACGTGTCGATCAAGGTCTCCAGCGTCGTGAGCCAGCTGTCGATGTGGTCGTTCGACGAGGCCGTGGCCGATGTCGTCGAGAAGCTCACCCCGCTCTACGAACTCGCCGCGACGGCCGAGGCAAAGGGCAAGGCCAAGTTCATCAACCTCGACATGGAGGAGTACCGCGACCTCGACCTGACGATCGCGGCCTTCACGAGCATCCTCGACCAGCCGGGGCTCGAGAACCTCGAGGCCGGCATCGTGCTGCAGGCCTATCTGCCCGACGCCCTCGGGGCCATGCAGCACCTGCAGGAGTGGGCAACGGCGCGTCGCGCCAAGGGTGGGGCGCCGATCAAGGTGCGTGTGGTGAAGGGTGCGAACCTGGCCATGGAAGAGGTCGACGCGAAGATCCACGGCTGGCCGCTGGCAACCTACGGCACCAAGCAGGAGTCCGACACCAACTACAAGCGGGTGCTCGACTGGGCGATGACCCCCGAGCGACTGGATGCCGTACGCATCGGCATCGCCGGGCACAATCTGTTCGACATCGCCTACACATGGCTGCTCGCCAAGGCCCGCGGCGTCACGGATGCCGTCGAGTACGAGATGCTCCTGGGCATGGCGACCGGCCAGGCCGAGGCCGTGCGCAAGGACGTCGGGCGGCTCCTGCTCTACACGCCGGTCGTGAACCCGGCCGAGTTCGACGTGGCGATCGCGTACCTCGTGCGCCGCCTCGAAGAGAACGCCAGCTCCGAGAACTTCATGTCGGCGGTGTTCGAGCTGGCCTCGAACCCCACACTGCTGACCCGGGAGCGTGAGCGCTTCGAGCGCTCGCTCGCCGCCCTCGAACTCGACCGCGCCGTGCCGGCACCCCACCGTGTGCAGGACCGCACCGCGGAGACGCCCGCCGGCACGACGACCGGCTTCGCGAACCAGGCCGACACCGACCCGGCGCTCGGCGCGAACCGCACCTGGGGGCGCGAGATCCTGCAGCGCTCCGTCTCGTCGACGCTGGGCATCGACACGATCGCGATCGCCAAGGTCGAGACGGATGCCGAGCTCGACGGCATCTTCGCCGCGGCGACCGCGGCCGCCGAGAAGTGGGCCGCGCTGCCGGCCGCCGACCGCGCCGCCGTGCTGCACCGCGCCGGAGACGAGCTCGCCGCGCGCCGTGGTCAGCTGATCGAGATCATGGCGCACGAGGCGGGCAAGACCATCGCCGAGGCCGACCCCGAGATCAGCGAGGCCATCGACTTCGCGCACTACTACGCCGAGCGGGCGAAAGACCTCGAGGCCGTGTCCGGGGCCGAGTTCGTGCCGTCGAAGGTCACCGTGGTCACCCCTCCCTGGAACTTCCCGGTCGCGATCCCCGCAGGGGGCGTGCTCGCCGGTCTGGCCTCGGGGTCAGCGGTCGTCATCAAGCCCGCCAAGCTCACCCAGCGCTGCGGGGCCGTGATGGTCGAGGCGCTCTGGGCCGCCGGGGTGCCGCGAGACCTGCTCGTGCTCGTCGACCTCGCCTCGCGCGACCTCGGCACCCGTCTGATCGCGAACCCGACCGTCGACCGGGTGATCCTCACGGGAGCGTATGAGACCGCACAGCTGTTCCGCTCGTTCCGCTCCGACCTGCCGCTGCTCGCCGAGACCAGCGGCAAGAACGCCATCATCGTCACCCCCTCCGCCGACCTCGACCTCGCCGCCGCCGATGTGGCGCGCAGCGCATTCGGGCACGCGGGGCAGAAGTGCTCCGCCGCGTCGCTCGCGATCCTCGTCGGCTCCGTCGCCGACTCGAAGCGGTTCGAGCGTCAGCTGGTAGACGCCGTGACCTCGATGCGCGTCGGCCTGCCCGATGACCCTGCCACACAGATGGGTCCGATCATCGAGCCGGCGAACGGCAAGCTCCTGACCGCGTTGACGAAGCTGGAGAAGGGTGAGCGCTGGCTGGTGAAGCCGCGCAAGCTCGACGACGAAGGAAAGCAGTGGACGCCCGGCGTGAAGACCGGTGTGCGCGAGGGCTCGTACTTCCACCTGACCGAGTTCTTCGGCCCGGTGCTCGGCATCATGCACGCCGAAGACCTGGACGAGGCGTTGCGACTCCAGAACGCGGTCGACTACGGCCTCACCGCGGGCATCCACTCGCTCGACTCCGACGAGGTGGCCACCTGGCTCGACCGCGTCGAGGCGGGCAACCTGTACGTGAACCGCGGCATCACCGGCGCGATCGTGCAGCGTCAGCCGTTCGGGGGATGGAAGCGCTCGGCTGTCGGTGCCGGCGCCAAGGCCGGTGGACCGAACTACCTCTTCGGGTTGGGGGAGTGGCGTCCGGCGGAGCTTCCCGCGGTCGCTCCAGGAGCCGCGGTGGCTCCGGCCGTCGGCGCACTGCTCGACGCGGCCGGTGCCGAGGTCGATGCGGCTGAGGCGGACTGGCTGCAGCGCGCTGCCGCATCGGACGAGCGGGCGTGGATCGACGAGTTCGGCGCCGTCAGCGACAAGTCCGGCCTCGGCGTCGAGCGCAACCTCTTCCGGTACCGGCCCGTCGCGGTCGACGTGCGCATCGCGGAGGACGCAGCCGTGGTCGACGGCATCCGTGTGCTCGCGGCCGCCCTGCGCAGCGGCAGCCCGTTCACGGTCTCGGCTCCCGCACTGCCCTCGCGCGTCGAGAAGGCGCTGCGCGCACGGTGTGACCGTCAAGCACGAGTCGGATGCCGTATGGGCTAAGCGCTATGCCAAGGCGGCGAACTCGTGGCAGCGCGTGCGTCTGGTCGGCGGTGACGCGTCGGCACTGTTCGAGGAACTCGGCGGGAGCCCGGACGTCGCGGTCTGGTCGCACGCGGTGACCGGCGCCGGCCGCGTCGAGATGCTGCCGTTCCTGCACGAGCAGGCCGTCTCGATCACGAACCACCGCTTCGGCAACCCCACCACGCTCGCCGACGGTGTGATCTGACCTGACCCGGGTCGGACGACGAAGCCCCCTGGTCCGCGCGACGCGGAGCAGGGGGCTTCTCGGTTCCGGCGTCAGCCGCGCAGCGCGTCCTTGAGCTTGACGCGGGATCCCATGCGCAGCAGAGAGTTCTCGTAGATCTTCGCGCCGATGACGATCGCGGCCACGCAGCTCGCGAGCAGGATCACCAGGCTCAGCAACGGCTCCCACCACTGCGCCTCGCCCACGAAGAGGCGCATCGGCATGCCGACCGGAGCCGAGAACGGCACGTACGACATGATCGTCAGCACGAGCGGGTTGTCGTTGAAGACGATGACGAGGATGTACGGCGCCATGATCAGCATCGTGATCGGCGTGGTCGTGGAGCCGATGTCCTCCTGGCGCGACACCATCGACGCCGCAGCCGCGAACATCGCCGCCAGCAGGATGAAGCCGAACAGGAAGAACACCGCGAACCAGATGATCGGCGCCCCGAGAGTCGTGAGCACCTCGCGTTGACCTGTGACGATCAGCCCGATCGTGGCCACCGCTGCGAGCGCGAGGATCTGCCCCATCGCGAGCACCGTGTTGCCGATCACCTTGCCCGCGAGGAGCGTGCGAGCGGGGATGGCCGACAGCAGCACCTCGACCACACGGGTCTGCTTCTCCTCGACGATGCTCTGCGCGATCGTCCCGCCGAACGTCGCGGCGGCCATCATGAACACGAGTCCGAACGCGATGGCGATGAAGTACCGCAGCAGGGGGTTCGTCGTCGCCGGCTCCAGGATCACGACCTCGGGAGAGATCGACAGGGCGGACACGATCGAGCCGGGAGCATCCTGCAGCGCGATGATCGTGTAGCCCGAAGGCCCGTCGCCCGGAAGCACGGCTGCGTCGACCTTGTCGTCGCGCACGAGCTGCTCGGCTTCGGCCTCGTCGGCCACCGTCGTCACTTCGACGTTCGGGATGGCGGAGACGGCCGACGCGGTCTCCGCGGTCGCGGCGATCGGCGTGGTGTCGGTGTTCTTGCTCGCGAAACCGCCGAGGACGATGCCCGCGAGAGCGAGGATCAGGAGGATTCCGGTCGAGATCAGGAAGGCCTTGCTGCGCAGCTTCGATCCGATCTCGCGCTCGGCGACGAGCCAGATGCCGTTCGAGCTGCGAACGGGGGCGGGGGTGCTCACTGGATGACCTCCTTGAAGATCTGGGCGAGGGACGGATGCTTGGGGGCGAAGCTGGCGACATCACCACGCTGCACGGCGGACTGGAGCACGCGCTGGGCCGTCTCGGCGCCGTCCGCGTCGAAGAGCGCGTATCCGCCCTCGAAGTCGACCACCGTCACACCGGGCTCGGTGCGCAGCCAGCCCGCATCCCCCGCCGACACCAGCTCGTACCGGTCGCGGGCGTGCTCGGCGCGAAGCCCGTCACGCGACCCTGCCGCGCGGATCGTGCCACCGGCGAGGATGACGAGGTCGTCGCACAGACGCTCGACCACATCGAGCTGGTGCGAGGAGAACAGGATCGACGCGCCCTTCGCCGCGCTGGACTGCAGGACGCCAGCGACCACGTCGACCGCGAGCGGGTCGAGGCCGGAGAACGGCTCGTCGAGGATCAGCACCTCGGGGTCGTGCACCAGCGACGCGGCGATCTGCGCCCGCTGCTGGTTTCCGAGCGACAGCGACTCGATCGTGTCGTTCAGCCGCTCGCCCAGGCCGAGTTCCGTGAGCAGGGCGGTCGCCCGGTCCGCGGCGTCCTGCTTGCCGAAACCGTGCAGGCGCGCGAGGTAGACGATCTGCTCGAGCACCTTCATCTTGGGGTACAGGCCGCGCTCCTCGGGCATGTACCCGAAACGACGGCGGTCCTCGGCGGTGATCGGTGCGCCGTCGAGGTCGACCCGGCCGCCGTCGGAGGACAGCAGCCCCAGGACGATCCGCATGGTGGTGGTCTTGCCGGCGCCGTTGCCGCCGACGAAGCCCGTGAGTCGCCCGGGGGCGACCGTGAAGGAGACGTCGTCGAGCACGCGCCGAGAGCCGTAGCTCTTGGTGATGCCGGAGAGTTCGAGCATTCCTGTCGTCATGCCTTTCACGCTACGCAGGGCGTCGACGCGCGGCATCCCCCGCATGGCGGACTCCCACCCCCGCCCGGTGGACCTCCTGTCAGCGACGGCCGGCGTGCAGCGCGGTGCGCACCAGCAGTCCGGCGACGAGAGCCCAGAACGCGGCGCTGACCCCGAGCACGGAGATTCCGGATGCCGCCACCAGGAAGGTCACGACCGCGGGGATCCGCTCGCCGGGATCGTCGATGGCCTGGTGCACGGACGCACCGAACGCGGCGAACAGGGCGAGCCCCGCGACAGCGGGGATCACGGCGTCCGGCGCGAGCACCACGAGAGCGGCGAACGCGGCCGAGAAGCCGCCCAGCACCAGGTACGACACCCCGGTGGAGACCCCGGCGACCCACCGTCGCTTCGGGTCGGGGTCGGCATCCGGCGATGCGGCGAGCGCGGCACTGATCGCTGCGAGGTTGATGGCGTGCCCGCCGGCTGTGGCCCCGAGCGCGGTGCCCAGTCCGGTGACCAGCATCGCCGGCCGCCAGGGCACCTCGTATCCGAAGCTGCGCATGATGGCGATGCCCGGCACGTTCTGCGAGGCCATGGTCACGATGAACAGCGGTACGGCGAGGCCGACCAGCGCGCCCACCGTGAACGTCGGCGCCGTGAACGAGAAGCCCGGCAGCAGGAGCGCCGGGTCGAACGAGGCGCCGTCGACGATCAGCGAGACCGCGACCACCACCGCCGCGGCGACGAACGCCAGCGGCACCGCCCAGCGCGGCGCGAGTCGTGTGAACACCAGCCAGGTCAGCACGACAGGGACCACGCCCCACGGGTTGGCGACGATGCCCGTGATCGGCGTCAGGCACAGCGGCAGCAGGACACCGGCGAGCATCGCCTGCGCGATCGACGGTGGGATGCGGGCGATCAGAGAGCCCAGCGCGGGCCACAGCGCGGTGAGCAGGATGAGCGCGGCCGTGACGAGAAAGGCCCCGACCGCGGCGGGCCATCCGCCCTCGACGGTCCCGGTCGCCACGAGGAGGGCCGCGCCGGGTGTGGACCACGCGACCGTGATCGGCATCCGGTACCGCCACGCCAGCACCACGCACGCGAGTCCCATCGTGAGGCTCGCCGCGAGGAGACCGCTGGCCGCCTGCGCGGCGTCGGCCCCGACCGCGTCGAGTCCGGTGAGCACGACCGCGAACGAACTCGTGAAGCCGACGAGTGCCGTGACCACCCCCGCCAGGATCGGACGGGACAGCGGGGCGGCGTCTGGCATGGATCCGAGGCTATCGCGGCGGGCGGAGGCGGGTGGTCACGCGAGGCCCATGCGATGCGCGAGCACGACCGCCTGCACCCGATCCCGTGCGCCGAGCTTCTGGAGGATGCGTGACACATGCGTCTTGACCGTGGCCTCGCCGATGAACAGCGCCTTGGCGATCTCGGCGTTGCTGCGGGCATCGGCCAGCAGGGTCAGCACCTCGGTCTCGCGCTCGGTGAGCGGCTCGGCGAGCGCGACCTTCGGCGCGGGGCCGCGGTCGACGGGTGCCCCCGGAGGTGGCGCAGCGGGCGTCGCGGCGAACCGAGCCAGCACACGGCGGGTCACCTCGGGGGCGAGCATCCCGTCGCCCGCGGCGAGGGCCCGGACGGCGGCGATCAGATCCTCCGCTCCGGCGTTCTTGAGCAGGAACCCACTCGCCCCCGCATCCAGTGCCTGGTACAGGTAGTCGTCGCGATCGAACGTGGTCACGATCGCGATGGCCGCGCCGACCGCGGGGTCGGCGACGAGGAGCCTGGTCGCCTCGATGCCGTCCATATCGGGCATCTGCACGTCCATCGTGATCACGTCGGGGCGGAGCGCCGATGCCTTGGCCACGGCCTCCGCGCCCGACGACGCCTCGCCGATCACCGTGATGTCGGGCTGGGTGTCGAGGATCGTCCGGAAGCCGGCGCGCAGCAGCGCATGGTCGTCGACCAGCAGGACGCGGATCGGGGCGCTCATCGATCCGCCGCCGATCCTGCCGGGGCCGGGAGTGGCACCCGCGCGCGCACGCGCATCCCGCCCAGCGGCCGCGGCGACACCTCGAGCGTGCCTCCGGATGCCGCGGCGCGCTCCCGCATGCCCAACTGCCCGAGCCCCGGGCGGAGTTGGGTGATCGCGCGTCCGGTGTTGACGATCTCGAGTTCGACGCCGTCGTCGTCGTACCGCACGCGCACGTCGGCCGTCGCTCCGCTCCCGGCGTGACGGCGGGCGTTCGTGAGCGACTCCTGGGCGATCCGGTACAGGTTCACCGCGACCAGCGACGGCACGGGCACCGGCTCGCCGATCACCGCGTAGTCCGTGGGCAGCCCCGCCTCGGTGGAGGCATCGGCGAGGTCGGCGATGTCGTCGAGCGCGAGGGTCGACGCCGCGTCCGTCGTCTCGCCGCCCGGCGTGCGCAGGGTCTCCAGCAGTTGGCGGAGCTCGTGGATCGCGTCGCGCGCCGAACCCTCGACGCCGGAGAGGATGCGGGCGGCTTCGGCGGGGTCGCGCTCGAGCACGAGTCGCGCGGCGCCCGCCTGCACGCCCATGACCGACACGTGGTGCGCGACGACGTCGTGCAGTTCGCGCGCGATGCGCACGCGGTCGAGGGCGACGGCCTGAGCCGCGGTGACCTCGCGCTCGCGCTCGAGCTCGACGGTGCGCTGCTCGAGCACCGCCAGCTGCGCAGCCGCGGCCCAGGAGCGCTCACCGAAGTAGTAGGCGCCGCCGAAGTACAGCACATTCAGCAGCAGTTGGATGAGCATGAAGGCGACGTACGGCGACATGGCTCCGGCGGCGACGTCGGCTTTGTCGGCCTCGCTGATCGCGTCGCGGTACATCGTGATGATCAACCACACGAACATGCCCAGGATGATGCCGACCCGAACGAGCATCGCGCGGCGACGGTCGTTCATCCACGCCCCGACCGTGTACAGCGTGAGGAACATCACGATGTTGCCCACATAGATCTCGGGGACGCGGATCGTGACGGCCGTGAAGTACGCCGCGGCCACGATCACGGCGGCGGTCCCCGGCCAGCGCCTGCGGAAAGCCAGGGGGACGGTGGCGACGACAGCGTAGACGAGCGCCCACCACAGCGGTGCCTGCTCTTCCCCGTAGATCTCTGCGATCGAGGACAGCCCCGCGCTCAGCACCGCACCGACGAACATGACGGCGGCGAGGATGACATCCGCCCGGCGCTCGCGCTCGGTCGGCGTGCGGGTGAACGGGACGGCGGGCATCTCTCCACCGTAGGGCGGGTGCGCGGGTCGAGGCATCCCCCTGGCGACGGATCGGTTACTTGCTATTGACAAGCATGGTTGTTATTTGCAAGCATGAGCGCAGAACACCGGACAAAGGAGTCATCATGACCAAGGTCTTCGTCAACCTGCCCACCAGCGACCTCGAGCGCGCCAAGGCGTTCTACACGGCGCTGGGCTGCGACATCAGCCCGCAGTTCACCGACGAGAACGCCGCCTGCATCGTGTGGAGCGAGGACATCTACTTCATGGTCCTCAAGCGCGAGTTCTTCGCGACCTTCACAGACAAGCCCATCGCCGACCCGAACGAGATCGTCCAGGTGTCGGTCGCCTTCAGCCGGGATTCCCGCGAGGAGGTCGATGCGATCCTCGCCAAGGGCCTCGCCGCAGGCGGCACCGAACCCAAGCCCGTGCAGGATTACGGCTTCATGTACTCGCGCGACCTCGATGACCCCGACGGCAACTCCCTCGGCTTCCTCTACATGACCCCCGAGGCCGTCGAGAACGGGCCGGACCACGTGGCGGATCAGGCGACGTCGGCCTGACATGGCGGCGCGCAGCTACGGCCAGTACTGCGGCGTGACGACCGCCGTCGAGCTGATCGGGGAACGGTGGGGGCTGCTCATCGTGCGCGATCTGCTCGTCGGTCCCCGTCGGTACACCGACCTCAAGCAGGGCCTGCCGCGCATCCCCACCAACATCCTCTCCACGCGGCTGAAGGAGCTGCAGGAGGGCGGCGTCGTGCGCCGGGTTCCGCTGCTGAACTGCGGCCTCGTGTACGAGCTCACCCCGTACGGGCGCTCGTTCGAGCCGATCATGCTCGCCCTCGGCCGCTGGGGATTCCAGGCGATGGGCGACCCCGAAGAGGGCGACGTGGTCACCCCGGACTCGCTCACCATGGCACTGCGCACGGCGTTCCAGGCGGATGCGGCGACAGACGGCGAGTACGAACTCCACGTGGGCGACGTGGCGTTGCGCGCGTCCGTGCGCGACGGCGGACTCCGCATCGCCCAGCTCGCCCCTCCCGCGCCGCCCGTCGGCGGACGACTCCCCGAGGGGGACCCGGACGCCGTGATCGTCGCCGGTCCCGGCATCCGTCACCTGATCGGCGGAGACCTCACCGCGGCCGAGGCGCTCGCGCAGGATGTCGTCGCGGTGGTCCGCGGAGAGGACTCCTGGCTCGACGCCTTCTCGACCACGTTCCACATCGCACGGATGACTGTAGGGAGCACGACATGAGCACTGACAGCACGCAGCACGCCACGCGCGGCCGCATCCTGATCGACCTCTTCCTGACGCTCGACGGGGTCGCACAGGGGCCCGGCGGCATCGACGAAGACCCCTCGGGCGGGTTCCGTTTCAGCGGCTGGCAGGCGGGGTATCCCTCCTCCGGCGTCGGCCCCGAGATCGAGAAGGGCATGCGCGGGCTGGATGCGTTGCTCCTCGGTCGTCGGACCTACGACATCTTCGCCTCCTACTGGCCGCACCACACCGAGGGGAGTCCGGCGACATCGGCACGCTCTTCAACCGGGTGCCGAAATACGTGGCGACACGCGACGACGACCTGGCCCTCGACTGGGCGGGAAGCACCCGCGTCGGCGCCGACCTCGCGGCCGAGATCGCCGCGATGCGCGCCGCGCACAGCGAAGTCCACGTGATCGGCAGCATCGACTTCGTGCACACGCTGCTGGCCGAGGGACTCTTCGACCAGCTGAACCTCTGGGTGTATCCGATCCTGCTCGGCGCGGGGAAGAAGGTCTTCGCCGACAGTGCCCTGCCGTCCGTGCTGCGTCTGCTCGAGCTGCCGATCACCGACGACGAAGGCGTGACGCTGCTGCGCTACGGGAGAACGGATCGAGTACCCGAGGTCGGGACGTTCGGCTGAGGTGTCAGGGCGCGGTTCGACCTTCGCGGTCGAGCCGGTGTCAGCCGAGCAGTCGCTCGATCACCCTCGCCACGCCATCCTCGTCGTTCGAGGAGGTGGTCTCGTCGGCAGCATCCTGGACGAGGGTTGCCGCATGCGCCATCGCCACGCCGCGGCCGGCCCACCGGAGCATCTCCACGTCGTTGAGGGCATCGCCGAAAGCGATCACCTCGGCGCGGTCGATGCCGAGGTGATCGCAGAGGCGGGCGAGGCCGGTGGCCTTCGTGACGCCCTCCGCCATCACCTCGACGAACGGCGCCCCCGACAGGGTGGCCTCGAAACCCGTGAGTCCGAGTGAGCGCAGCGCCTCGAACAGAGTCGGGGGTGCGAGTTCGGGATGCCGGATGACGAGCTTCAGGCTCGGCGCGGAGAGCACCTGTTCGAGCGGCACGCCGCCCATGGTCTCGGGGTCTCGCTTGTGGTCGGAGACGTCGGCGATCTCGGCGTAGCCGTGCTGGGCGACGAACGTCTCGCCGCCCTCCCGAACGCTCGCGAACAGCAGGCCGGGGATGCTCGCCCGCAACGCGTCGGCGAGCGTGCGGATCGTGTCGGCCGGGAGCTCTTCTGCGAACAGCATCCGTCCGTCGACGAGGTGGACGGCGTAGGCCCCGTTGCTGCAGAGCGCCCAGCCGTCGAAAGCCGCATCAGCCGCGATCGCGCGCAGACCGATGGGTTGCCGAGCGGTCACGGGCACGACATGGATGCCGCGGTCACGGGCGGCGTCGAGCGCCGACCTCGTGCGCACCGAGACCCCGGACGAGGAGTCGAGCAGCGTTCCGTCGAGATCGGTGGCGATCAGCCGCACCGTCATGGGAGCAACGTTCAGGAGAAGATCATCGGGAGGTCGTCGTCTTCCGCGGGGCCGCCCGTTCCCAGACGACGGCCATCCAGGTCGACGACCACGGGGACGTGGTCGCTGGGCTGCTCGCCCTTGCGCTCGTCGCGGTGGATCGAGGCGCCGGTCACAGCCTCGGCCAGGGTGCGCGAGCCCAGGACGAAGTCGATGCGGATGCCCTCGTTGCGGGGGAACTTCAGCCGTTGGTAGTCCCAGTAGGTGTATCCCTCGGGGAGCAGCGGGCGCACGACATCGGTCACACCCGCATCCTGGAACGCGAAGAACGCCTCGCGCTCCGGCGGTGAGACATGGGTCGAACGGCCCACCACGATGTCGGGGTCGCCGTTGTCGTGGTCGAACGGGATGATGTTGAAGTCGCCGACCAGAGCGAGCGGAAGATCGGGGTTCGCCGAGAGCTCGGCAGCCGTGGACTTCTTCAGCTGCTCCAGCCAGTGCAGCTTGTAGAGGTAGTGGGGGTCGTCGAGCGAACGGCCGTTGGGGACGTACAGGCTCCACACGCGTACGCCGTCGACCATCACGCCGAGGGCGCGCGCCTCGAGCGGCGCGTCGGGGCCCTCATGCCCCTTCGCGAACCCCGGCATGCCGTCGAACGCCGTGCGCACGTCGGTGATGGGCAGCCGGCTCGCGATAGCGACGCCGTTCCATTGATTGAGTCCGTGCACCTCGACGTGGTAGCCGGCCTCTTCGAACGGACCGTAGGGGAACTGCTCCGGCTTGCACTTGATCTCCTGCATCGCCAGCACGTCGATATCCTCTCGGACGGCGAACTCGACGGTGCGGGTGACGCGGGTGCGGATGGAGTTGACGTTCCAGGTGGCCAAGCGCATGCGTCAAGCCTAGGGCGTGCCTCCTACACTGGATGCCGTGACCGCACTCGACGCAGACCGCCAGACCCTTCTCGACCTCATCACGGACGAGGCGGTGTTCCACGGCGACTTCACCCTCTCCAGCGGCAAGAAGGCGACGTATTACGTCGACATGCGCAAGCTCACGCTCGATCACCGGGCCGCCCCCGCGATCGGCCGCATCATGCTCGACCTGATCGGCGACCTCGACGTCGTGGCCGTCGGCGGGCTGACCCTCGGCGCCGACCCGATCGCGAACTCCGTGCTGCATGCCTCGGTGGCCGCCGAGCGCCCGCTGGACGCGTTCGTCGTGCGCAAGGAGCCCAAGGACCACGGCCGTGGCCGCCAGATCGAGGGCGCCGACGTCAAGGGCAAGCGTGTCGTCGTGCTCGAAGACACCTCGACCACCGGACAGTCGGCGCTCAAGGCCGTCGAGGCCCTGCGCAAGGAAGGCGCCGAGGTCGTCGCGGTCGCGGTGATCGTCGACCGGAAGACGGGAGCGCAGGCCGCGATCGAAGCCGAGGGACTGGAATGGCGCGCCGCGTTCGATCTCGACGACCTCGGGCTCGACCCGCAGTGACGCGGTACGCCCTCGCCGTCGACATCGGCGGGACCAAGATGGAGGCCGCGCTCGTCGACGAGCACGGGGTGCTCGTCGACCGCAGCCGCAGCCGGCAGGCCACAGGGCGGGCGGCGACCGCCGCGTCGCTCGATGCCGCCGTCGTCGCGATCGTGGAGCACGCGCTCGGCGCGCTGCCTGTCGACGCCGAGCTCGTGGGAGCCGGAGTGGGCAGCGCGGGACCGGTCGACCGGATCGCCGGCTCCATCACCCCCGTCAACATGCCCCTCGCCCGCGGGTACGGCCTCGTCGATGCGGTGCGCGCAGCGGCGTCAGCCATTCTCGGACGTACCCTCCCGACCCGGCTCGGCCACGACGGCGGGGCGCTCGCGCTCGCCGAATCCTGGCTCGGTGCGACGCAGGGCGCCGGCGCCTCGCTCTCGATCGTCGTCTCGACCGGGGTGGGCGGCGGCTTCGTCGTGAACGGCGCCTATATCCCCGGCGCCACGGGCAACGCGGGGCACCTCGGGCAGGTGCGTCGAGAGGGCGGCCTGACCCTCGAGGAGATCGCCTCAGGACCGGCGAGTGCCGCGTGGGCGCAGCAGCAGGGGTGGGGCGGCGCGACGGGCGAAGACCTGGCCAGGGATGCAGCGGCCGGCGATCGTCTGGCTCGGGCGGCGATCGAGCGCTCGGCCCGTGCCGTGGGTGAGGCGCTCGCCGATGCTGCGACCCTCGTCGACCTCGACGTCGTGGCGATCGGCGGCGGTTTCTCTCGGGTGTCACCCGACTACATCGACCTCGTGCAGGAAGCGCTCACCGCCAGCGCGGTCCACGAGTACTCGCGTCGCACCCGCGTCGTGCGCTCGGGCTTGGCCGATGAGGGTCCGCTCATCGGCGCCGCCGCTCTCGTCTTGCGGTAGGGGCTCCTTCGCGGAAGCGGGTTCAGCGGCTCGCGGTGAGCAGGTGCCGCGGCGGTCCTTCGAGGCGCGCGACGGAGATCTTGAGGTCGGTGACGTCGGCGGCCACAGCGTCGATTCGAGTGCTGAGCTTCTCGTCGAGCGCATCGATGCGGCTGCTGAGCTTCTCGTCGACGGCGTCGATGCGGTCGTCGATGCGGCGCACCAGCCATGCCCCCGCGGTGAACAGACTGGTGCCGAGGGTGAGCACGACGCCGATGGCGCTGACGACGATCGTGAGGACCTCGGTGGACACGGGCGGCTCCTTGCTGCGGATGGGTGTGTCATCGACGGTACGCCGCCCGCGCCGGTGCGAGCGCCGGTATTCCAGCATCTGTGTGAAGGTCGCGACTGTCGGCAGATGTGCAGGGGATGTCAGCGCGGTACGGCCGCAGGTCGGGGAGGTCGTGCGGCGACCAACACCAGCAGTGGGACGAGCGCGCACAGTGCGGCCGCGACCAGGAAGGTCGTCTCCGACGCCGGATCCCGACCGATCAGGAGGATCAGCGTGGGGATGGCAGTGCCGCCGACCGCGCCGCAGGCGACGAGCGCTCCCGTCACGGCCGCGCTGCGGGCCGGATCGAGGCGGTCCAGCGCGAGGCCGAGGATGAGGCCGTAACTGGGAGCGAGGAGCACGACGACGGCGGCCAGGGAGCCCAGTGCCCAGCCGGGGGCCCGGTCGACGAGGAGTCCAGCCGCCGCCATCAGGACGGCGGCGACGCACGTGGCGGTCGTGAGGATCCGCGTGGGCGGCACGGCGAGGCGGCGCAGCGTCGCCGCGCCGAAGCGGCCGAGTGCCATCAGGGTCCAGAACGCCGAGGTGCCCAGGGCAGCGATGCCAGGATCGACCGCGAGAATCCGGCCGGGGATCACCGCCGACCACCCGGACAGCACGGTCTCGACGCCGACGTAGAGCGGGAGCGCCACCGCGAACGGAAGCAGCACGAGCAGTCCGCGGGCGTCGCGACGAGAGGGGGCCTCGGTGCGGGCCGCCGCGGGCGCCGAGGTGGAGAACATCGGGTCGGAGAACACCGCGACCGAGAACATCGCGACCGAGAACACCGCGACGGAGACGAGCGGCACCAGGGCCAGGATGCCGAGCGCCGGGCGGACGCCGGAACCGAGGGCGACGACGAGCGGGGTGACCGCGGCGCACACGGCGACGGTGCCGAGGAGGGCGCTGAGCAGACCGGTCGCGCTGCCGACGGCGACCGACTTGGCCGCCACGGATCCCGACGCCTCGACGAGTCCGAAGCCGAATCCGGCGACGGCCGCGGCCGCGATGAACACCGCAGGGGTCGCGGCGAGTGCCACCCCGACGATGGCCGCCGCCTGGAGCGCGCCGCCGAGGATCAGGGCGACCTGCGGCGGGCGGCGCATCAGGAGGGGGCTCGAGGTGAGCACGCCGATCAGGAGTCCGGCGAACAGCACGGGCACGGCCGAGCTGAGATCGGCATCGATCGAGCGCTCCGCCGCGGGGAGCACGGCCGGCACGAGCGCCGCGGTGACGCCGAGGCCCGCGAATGCGCTGAACAGTCCCGCTCGCGCACGCCCGGCGTCCGGGATCACGCCCCCGCCGTCCGCTCCCTGTGCACCGCGGCGAACGTGTCGCGCAGCGCCTCCATCGAGCGGTCGTAGTTCGACTGCGCCACGCCGATGAAGATGCAGTCGACCACCATGAGCTGCGCGATCCGACTGCCGAGCGCACCCGAGCGGAAGCCCGTCTCGCGCGCTGCGGTCGTGAGCACGATGTCGGCCTGGGCGGCCAGCGGCGCTCCCGCATGGTTCGTGATCGCGATCGTCGTCGCCCCGGCGCTGCGTGCGAGCATCAGGAACTCGATCGTGTCGGTGGTCGCCCCGCTGTGGGACACGGCGATCGCGACGTTCCCTGGTCCGAGGGTCGCAGCCGATGTCCACGCGGCGTGCGGGTCGGACCACTCCAGGGCCGTGCGCCCGATCCGGGTGAGCTTGCGCTGCAGGTCGAGTCCCACGATGGAGCTGGCGCCGACGCCGAAGATGTCGACCCTGGTCGAGGAGGTGATCGCGTCGACCGAGGCCCGCAGCGACTCGACGTCGAGCACCTTGGCGGTGTCGGCGAGCGAGAGGGTCTCGGCGAGCGAGACCTTCGCGACGATGTCGGTCAGGGTGTCGTTGCGGTCGATGTCTCCCGAGACGGCGGGGAGCGCCGCGGTGTCGAAGGTCTCCCGCTCGACGTCGCGCAGCACGTGGTTGCGCAATTCCCGCACATGCTCGTAGCCGAGACGCTTGCAGAAGCGCACGACGGAGGTCGTCGAGGTGTCGCAGCGCTGGGCGAGCTCGGCGATCGAGAGCCCGGCGGTTCCTGCCGGGTCCGCGAGGAACAGGTCGGCGATGCGCTGCTCGCTCGGGCGCAGCTCGGGGCGGATGGCACGCATGCGCACGAGCACGGGATGCGCGCCGGCGTCGTCGCGGGCGGCGTCAGGGGACATGTGTTCTCCGTTCGGTGTTCATAACAGTAGAGGAACTTCCGTTACATCAGAAGCGACCTTCGTGTACTTTTGGTACCAACCCAGACCGAGGATGTTCGTGGGACGTTCGGGCAGCATCGCCGGAACCGACCCAGGGCGACGCGGTCCCCAGCCAGGAGGAATCAGCATGAGCACAGCACGGCGGGCGTCATTCGGCGCTCTCACCGCCACGGGCGTCGCATTGGCGCTCGTCATCACCGGTTGTTCCGCACCCGCGTCCGACCCGAAGCCGGCGGAGGGCGCCGCAGGCGGCGACCTCGTCATCGGCGTGACCAGTGACCCCGACACCCTGTTCCCGTGGAAGGCCACGCAGTTCCAGGCCGTCAACGTGCTGCAGAACCTGTACGGCACGCTGACCGAGTTCGACGAGGAGCTCAACGTCGTTCCCGGTCTCGCCGAGTCGTGGGACGTCTCCGACGACGGTCTGACCGTGACCTTCCACCTCCGCGAGGGCGTGACGTTCGCCGACGGCAGCGCGTTCGACTCCGAGGACGTCAAGTACTCGCTCGACGCGATCGCCGCCGAGGCCACCGCCGCCGTCGCGAGCAGCTCGCTCGCCTCGGTCACCGCAGTCGAGGCCACCGACGCGACGACCGTGACCCTCGCGCTGAGCGCCCCCGACGCCGCGCTCCCCGCCAACCTCGCCGTGATCAACATGGCGATGCTGTCTTCCGACGACACCGAAGAGGCGCTGAACACCACGCCGAACGGCACCGGCCCCTTCATCCTCGACGACCGCAAGGCCAGCCAGTCGATCACCCTCGCCAAGAACGAGGACTACTGGGGCGACGCCGCACTGCTCGACACTGTGGAGTTCCGGGTGATCCCCGACGAGTCGTCGATCGTCTCGGCCATGCAGTCGGGCAACGTGCAGCTGGCCGTGTTCGACGACCCGCTGGTCGCGCAGACCGCCGAGGGTGCGAACGTCGAGGTCGCGACCACCCCGCAGCTCAGCTACCACGCGCTGCAGCTGAACGCCACGCGCGGAGACCTGACCGACGTCAACGTCCGCCTCGCGATCCAGTGCGCCATCGACCGCCAGGAGGTGCTCGACACCGCAGCGCTCGGCGAGGGCGAGGTCACCGGACCCATCACCTCCCCGGCCTACAAGTCCGACCCCGACGCGCCCCCTGCCCCGAGCGCGACCTCGACAAGGCCGCCGACTACCTGAAGAAGGCGGGCAAGGAAGACGGCGTCACGATCAAGACGATCGTGTCGCAGGGCGAGTACGCCACCTCGGTGAACGAGGCCCAGAACCTCAAGGCGCAGCTCGCCGACGCGGGCATCACCCTCGAGCTCGAGGTCCTCGAGTCCGGCGCGTTCGTCGACCGCTGGATCGCCGCCGACTTCGACGCCGCCGTGGCGCTCAACGGCGGTCGGCCCGACCCCGACGGCATGTACGGGCGCTACTTCACCAGCACCGGAAACCTGAACAAGGTCGCCGGCTACTCGTCGCCCGAGCTCGACGCGCTGTTCGCCGAGGGACGCCAGACGGCCGACCCCGACAAGCGCAAGGACATCTACGCGCAGGTCTCCGAGAACCTCGAGGACAACGCGGCGTGGATCTGGCTGTTCACGAGCTACACGTACACCGCGACGGCGTCGAACGTCGACGGCTTCGTCCCGATGGTGAACGGCTCGCTGCAGTACCTGCGGACCACCTCCATCAAGTAGCGGATCGAGGGGGTGCGGGCACCCCGCACCCCCTCGTTCCCCGACGACAGGCACCACACACTCGCATGTTCAGACAGCTCCTCCGCAACAGCGTGCTGCGACGCATCCTCGCAGCACTCGGCACGCTCCTCGGCGTCGCCATCTTCGTCTTCCTGATGCTGCGCGCCATCCCCGGCGACCAGATCAGCTCCGGTCTCGGTACCGAGGCGGCAGCGCTCACCCCCGCCCAGCGTGCGGCCCTCGAGGCGTACTACGGCCTCGACCAGCCCCTCTTCGTGCAGTTCTTCTCCTGGCTGGGCAACATCTTCACGGGAAACCTCGGCTTCTCCTCCCGCGCGCAGACGAGCGTGCTCGACCTGACGCTCGCCGCCCTCCCCGTCACGTTCGAGCTCGCGATCTTCTCGATCGTGATCGCGCTCGCGATCGGCATCCCGCTCGGCATGCTCTCCGCCTCGAAGCCCGACTCGGTCCGCGACGGCGTCGGCCAGGTGGTCGGACTCGCCGGCCTCTCGATCCCCGCGTTCCTCCTCGGCACCGCGCTGCTGGCGGTTCTCGCCTCGTCGTTCGGGTTCAACCCGAACGGTCAGGGGTACGTCACCCTGTTCGAGGACCCGCTGCTGAACCTGCAGCAGATGCTGCTGCCGTCGATCGTGCTCGGCTTCGGCATCGCCGCGCCCATCATGCGCACGACCCGCACCGCGGTGCTGGAGATCCGCGCCAACGACTTCATCCGCACCGCGAAGGCCAAGGGCGTCCCGCCTCGCCGCCTGCAGGTGCGCCATGTGCTGGGCAACGCGCTCGTGCCCATCGTCACGATGACCGGCTTGCAGTTCGGTTACCTGCTCGGCGGCGCCGTCGTGGTGGAGCAGATCTTCTCGCTCCCCGGCATCGGACGACAGGTCCTGCTGGGCATCCAGCAGAAGGAGTACGCGCTCGTGCAGAGCACCGTCCTCGTGATCGCGCTCGCCTTCGTCATCGTCAATCTGCTCACCGACCTGCTGTACCGGGTCATCGATCCTCGGGTGCGTGCCGCATGACCGACATCTCTCAGACCCCGACCATCGCCCCCGGCGGTGGGCGCACCATGGAGCGCGTGCGCCTCCTGCTGCGCAGCCGCAGCGGCCTCGCCGGCCTCATCATCGTGATCCTGCTCGGGGTGCTCAGCCTCATCTCGGCGTTCGGGCTGCTGCCGTTCGATCCGCTCGCCCAGGACCCGCCGTCACGCCTCCAGCCGCCGTCGGGCGTGCACTGGTTCGGCACCGATCAGTTCGGCCGCGACGTCTTCTCGCGCGTGGCCGCCGGTGTCGCGAACTCCGCGCTGATCTCGCTCGTCGCGGTCGCGTTCGCCACCGTCGTCGGCACCGTCTGCGGACTCATCGCCGGCTTCTACCGCGGTATCTCCGACGGTGCGATCACCGCGGTCACGAATGTGCTGTTCGCCTTCCCGCCTCTGCTGCTCGCCCTGTCGCTGGCCTCGGTCTTCGACCGGAACTGGTTCACGATCGCCGTCGCGATCGCGATCGTCTACGTGCCGATCTTCATCCGCGTCACCCGCGGGCCCGTGCTGTCGCTGCGCGAGGTGGAGTACGTCAAGGCCGCCAAGAGCACGGGGCAGAGTCGCATGGCGACCATGTTCCGGCATGTGCTGCCGAACATCACGTCGATCATCATCGTGCAGGTCACGTTGTCGCTGTCGTGGGCCGTGCTCACCGAGGCCTCGCTGAGCTTCCTCGGCCTCGGCACCCCTCCGCCCGCGCCGTCGCTCGGCTCGATGATCTTCGAGGCGCGCACCCTCGTGACGATCGCGCCATGGACCATGATCGCGCCCGGCGTGATCGTGGTGCTCCTCGTGGTCGGCTTGAACCTGCTCGGTGACGGCCTGCGCGACAGTCTCGACCCCCGGAACAGAGGAAAGCGATGACCATGGAGGATCTCGGCGGACTCGCCACGGAGTCCAGCGACCCCCGGTACGCCCGTCTCGACCAGATGAGCGTCGCCGAACTCGCGCAGACCATGAACGAGGCGGATGCCACGGTGCCGGCCGCCGTGCAGCGCGCACTGCCGCAGATCGTCCCGGCGATCGAGGCGACCGCCGCGCGTATGGCGCAGGGCGGGCGCCTGGTCTACGTCGGCGCGGGAACGCCCGGACGTATCGGCGTGCTCGACGCCTCGGAGTGCCCTCCCACGTTCAGCACCCCGCCGGAACTGGTGTTCGCGATCATGGCCGGCGGGCCTGGCGCGATCGTGAACCCGGTCGAGGGTGCGGAAGACGACGCGGACGCGGGGGCCGCAGCCATCGACGACGCGGGGATCGGACCACTCGACACCGTGATCGGGATCGCCTCGAGCGGACGCACGCCGTACGTGATCGCGGCGGTCCGCCGGGCGCGCGAGCTCGGCGCGCTCAGCATCGGGCTCTCCTGCAACGTCGGCACCGCGCTCAGTGCGGCCGCGGAGCACGGGATCGAGGTCGAGGTCGGCCCCGAGGTGCTGTCCGGGTCGACGCGCCTCAAGTCGGGCACGGCGCAGAAGCTCGTGCTCAACATGTTCTCGACCATCTTGATGGTGCGGGGCGGCAAGGCCTACGGCAACCTGATGGTCGACGTGAAGGCGACGAACCACAAGCTCCGTGAGCGCGCCATCCGGATGGTGCAGACCATCGCGGATGCCGACCGCGACGCGGCGGTGGCTGCGCTGGAGACGGCCGCTTACGACGTGAAGCTCGCGTCGATCATGATCCGCCGCGGTGAGGACCTCGCCGCGGCCACCACTCGACTCGACGCGGCCGGTGGTCGGCTGCGCGCCGCTCTGGAGGAGAACTGATGCGCGTCCTCGGACTGATCTCCGGCACCTCGCACGACGGGATCGACGCGGCCGTCGTCGACTTCGCGACCAGCGGGGGCTTCACCGCACACGGTGTCGACCTGCGCGGCACGGTCCTCGCGGCGACGAGCGTGCCGTACGCTCCCGAGCTGCGGGCTCGGCTGGTCGCCGCACTGCCGCCCGCGCAGACGACGCTCGCGGAGGTGGCCGAGCTCGACACCCTCATCGGGCAGGCGTTCGCCGAGGTCGCGGCCGACATCGCGGCAGAGGTCGGCGGTGTCGACGCGGTGTGCTCGCACGGACAGACCGTGTACCACTGGGTCGACGGCGCACATGCGCTCGGCACCCTGCAGATCGGGCAGCCGGCGTGGATCGCCGAGAAGGTCGGCGCGCCCGTGGTGTCCGACATCCGCATCCGCGACATCACCGTGGGTGGGCACGGCGCCCCCTCGTGTCGTTCCTCGACGAGCTGCTTCTCCGCGGGCGTGCCGGAGTCACGGCGGCGTTGAACCTCGGCGGCATCTCGAACATGACCGTCGTGCGCGAGGACGGCCTGGTCGCGTACGACATCGGCCCCGCGAACGCGCTGGTCGATGCGGTCATCGTCGAACACGACCTCAACCCGCTCGGCTACGACGACGATGCCGCGATCGCCCGCACCGGCACGGTCGACGAGGCGCTGCTCGATGCGCTCCTCGACGACCCGTACTACGCCCTCACCCCGCCCAAGAGCACCGGCAAGGAGCACTTCCACCTCGGCTACGTGCACGAGCACCTCGCCGCGCAGGGGCGGGAGATCGCGGTCGCCGATGTCGTGCGCACGCTCACCGAGCTCACGGTGCGCACGGTTGCGCGAGACGTGGACGCCGCGAGCATCGGATTCCTCGCCGTGTCAGGTGGCGGATGCCGCAACCCGCTGATCCTCGACGGGCTCCGTGCCGCGCTCCCCGCGACCGAGGTCGTGCTGGCCGACGAGCTGGGGGCTCCGGCCGACAGCAAGGAAGCCATCCTCCTGGCGCTGATCGGCTGGTCCACGATGCACGGCGTTCCCGCGATCGTCCCCGGCGGCACCGGAGCGCGCGAGCCACGCATCCTCGGAACCATCACCCCGGGTGCCGGTCCGCTGCAGATGCCGGAGCCGGTCGCCTCGGTCGACTCACTCGTGCTCACGGAGGCCGCGGCATCGTGAACCTCCAGGTGCGCCGCGCCACCCCGGACGACCTGTCCGGGGTGCTCGAGGTGTTCCTCGCGTGCTGGCGTGAGAGCTACCGAGGTGTGCTGCCGGATGCGGCCGTCGAGGCGATGACGGACGAACGCGCCGAGACGCTGTGGCGTCGGGTGCTGACCTCTTCCGACGGGACGGTGCTCGTCGCGGAACGGGACGGCGTGATCGTCGGGATCACCCGGTATGCGTCGACCGACGGCGCGGAGGGCGGCATCGACGGTGCCGTGCACTCGCTCTACGTCTCGCCACGAGCGCACGGCGGCGGTATCGGCGGCGCGCTGCTGTCGCGTGCGACCGAGGCGCTGCGCGAGGTCGGAGCCGGCGCCGCGACGCTCTGGGTGTTCGCGGCCAACCTGCCATCGATCGGCTTCTACGAGGCCAAGGGCTGGCACCCCGACGGGGCGACCCGCACGCAGCCGGAGTTCGGTGAACCCGAGCAGCGCATGCGCAAGGAGTGGGCATGAGCGCCGGGGAGCGCCGTCGCGGCCGTCGCCGCCGTCCTGGCGAGCACCTCCGCGCCCCGAGGTGCCGTCGCGGGAGTGGTGACCACGGCCGGACGCGACCTCGCAGCCGGCGGCTTCGCCGACCTCGCGGGAACGCCGATGACCACCGCGACCGCGTTCGACATCGCCTCGGTGTCGAAGGTCGCGGCGACCACGACCGTGATCCTGCGGCTGGTCAGCCGTGGGGACCTCGACTTCGACGATCCGGTCGAGCGCTTCCTGCCCGGCACCCCGTGCGCGGCGGGGACGACCGTGCGTCACCTGCTGCAGCATCGTGCGGGGCTCTGGGAGTGGCAGCCGCTGTACCTCGACCGCGAGCACCTCGATCCGGCCGACGCGATCGACGCGGTCCCGCTGCGCTACGGGCTCGATGAGGGGCGCCACTACTCCGACCTCGGCTTCATGCTCCTCGGCCGCATCATCGCGGTCGTCACCGGAACACCCCTGGACGCTGCCGTCCGCGAGCTCGTCACGGCACCCCTCGGGCTCGCCCGCACCGGGTACGGTCCGGTCGCCCGGCCTGTGGCGTCCTCCGGCATCGGTGACGCGGCCGAACGTCGGATGGTCGCGACGGGCGAGCCGTACCCGATCCTCACGGCCGACCGCGACTTCGCCTGGCGTGAGGGCGAGGTCACCGGAAGCGTGAACGACGGCAACTGCTTCCACGCGCTCGGCGGCGTCTCCGGTCATGCGGGACTCTTCAGCACCGCCGACGACCTGCTCACCCTCGGCGCCGCGCTCGCCGCCCCCGAAACACACCCCGAGCTGTGGCGCTCGGAGGTCGTGGCGGAGCTTTTCCGCGACGGGCCCGACGCGGGGCAGGCCCTCGGGTGGCGCAGCGACAGCGTCGCCGTCGCCGGTCGGCAGACTCGGCTGCTCTGGCACCCCGGCTACACCGGCTGCGCCCTCGGCATCGTCCAGGGCACCGGTACCGCCGCCGTCCTGCTGACCAACCGCCTCTTCGCGCCCGAACCCGCGCCGACCGAGGCGCTGTGGCGCACGGCGCTGCCCGCACTCCTGGGCGGCGCCCCGACATCCGCCGGTGACCAGGCACTCCGTGACAATGAAGGAACGAGAACATCATGAGCACCACCGAGCCCGTGCTGAGCATCAGCGGCCTCGCCGTCGCCTTCCGGACCGGTTCCGAGCTGGTCACGGCGATCAGTGACATCACCATCGACGTCGCCGCGGGCGAGACCGTCGCGATCGTGGGGAGTCGGGGTCGGGCAAGTCGACCACGGCGGCGGCGGTCAACCGACTGCTGCCCGAGAACGGCGTGATCACCGCCGGCAGCATCCGCTTCGACGGGCGCGAGCTGACCGAGCTCCCGGAGAACGCCATGGTCTCGCTGCGCGGGGCGGGGATCGGTCTCGTGCCGCAAGACCCGATGTCGAACCTCAACCCGCTCATGCGCGTGGGTGAGCAAATCGGCGAGGCGCTCGAGGTGCACGGCCACACCCACGGCGACGCCACGAAGGCGCGGGTCGTCGAGCTGTTGGAGATGGTGGGGATCGCGGATGCCGCGCAGCGGGCGCACCAGTACCCGCACGAGTTCTCCGGCGGTATGCGCCAGCGCGTGCTGATCGCGATGGGCCTCGCCTGCAAGCCGCGCCTGCTGATCGCCGACGAGCCCACCTCGGCCCTCGACGTGACCGTGCAGCGGCGCATCCTCGACCAGCTCGACGCGCTCACCGACGAACTCGGCACCGCGGTCTTCCTCATCACCCACGACCTGGCGCTCGCCGCAGAGCGCGCCGACCGCATCGTGGTGATGTTCCGCGGTCACATCGTCGAGGAGGGCACGTCGGCCGAGGTTCTCGGCAATCCGCAGCACGAGTACACGAAGCAGCTGCTCGCCGCCGCGCCGAGCCTCGCCTCGCGCCGGGACGCCCTCCCGCAGCGCGAGGCAGCGACCGGGACGCCGTTCGTGGAGATCCGCGACCTGCGCAAGGAGTTCGCCCTCCGCGCACCCAAGGCGGGGAGCCCCAGACATTCACGGCCGTCGACGGAGTGAGCTTCGAGATCCGCCGGGGGACCACGGTGTCGATCGTCGGCGAGTCGGGTTCGGGCAAGTCCACGACGGCGAACATGGTGCTCGGTCTCGAAGACGCCACCTCGGGCTCGATCCTCTTCGACGGCGTCGACCTGACCACGCTCCGCCGCAAGGAGCTGTTCGCCCTGCGTCGCCGCGTGCAGCCGGTGTTCCAGAACCCGTACGCATCGCTCGACCCGCGTTACACGGTCGAGCAGTCGATCACCGAACCTCTGCGCGTGCACCGCATCGGCTCCACGGCGACACGACGCTCGCGGGTGCTCGAGCTTCTGGAGCAGGTCGCGCTGCCTGCGGCGATGGCCGAGCGACTTCCTCATGAGCTGTCGGGAGGGCAGCGTCAGCGTGTGGCGATCGCCCGCGCGCTCGCGCTCGAGCCCGAACTCGTGGTGCTCGACGAGGCGGTGTCCGCGCTCGACGTGCTGGTGCAGGCGCAGATCCTCGACCTGCTCGCCGACCTGCAGCGCCGTCTGGGCCTGAGCTACCTGTTCATCAGCCACGACCTCGCCGTCGTGCGCATGATCTCCGACGAGGTGCACGTCATGCAGCGCGGCGTCGTGGTCGAGAGCGGCACCCCGAGCGCATCTTCGACGACCCGCAGCATCCGTACACGCGGGAGCTGCTCGCCGCGATCCCCGGGGCGTCACTCGCGGGCTAACGCCGTCGGTCGTCGTCGTCCCAGGGGCCTTCCCACCAGCCCGCACGCCCGTCGCCCGCACCCTCGTCCGGTCCGCGGCGACGGCGGGACCGCACGAACTGCACGATGAACACGGTCAGCGAGCTGAGCAGGATCAGGAACATCACCAGGAACAGCAGGTCGCTCTGGCTCATGGGCGCTTCCCTTCCGCGGCATCCGCCACGATCTTCGCGACGCGGGCCGCTCTGGTCTCCGCCCGCTTGGCCATCGCGATCTGGGTGAGTCCGAACTTCTTGACCGACTTCGGAAAAGCGTCCCAGTTCTCACGTGCGGCGGGCACGGCATCGAGGGCGGTCGTCAGCTCCTCCGGTTCGATGCCGGCCTCCGGCCCGTCGAGCACCGTCCAGGAGCCGTTCGCCTTCGCGGCCTCGAGCGCGCGGATGCCGGCCGGAGCCAGCGACCCTTCCGCCGCGAGTTCCGCGATGCGGGCCTTGTTCGTCGCGGCCCAACCGCTGCCCGGTCGGCGCGGGGAGAACCACTGTCCGTTGGCGCGCTCGTCCGTCCCGTCGCCGAACACCCGCACCGGGCCGTCGATCCATCCGAAGCACAGCGCCTGCCGCACGGCATCCTCGTAGCCGACCCCGTCGGAGGCGCCGCGCACGCTGAGCAGCCAGACACCCGCCGCCCGTTCGTGATTCGCCTCGAGCCAGGCGCGCCAGGCCGTGGCATCCGCCGCCCGGAGTCGTTCGCCGTCGTCGAGTGCGCCCACGGCCTACTTCTTCGTCTTCACCGTCGTGATCGTCTCGGTGATCCGCGGCAGCAGGTCGGCCACCGACTGCACGATCTCGTCGGGGCGGAACGGGTACTTCTCGATCTCGGCCTGGTCGCTGATGCCGGTGAGCACGAGCACGGTGTGCAGGCCCGCCTCGATGCCGGCCACGACGTCGGTGTCCATGCGGTCGCCGATCATGCCGGTGCGCTTCGAGTGCGCGCCGATCTTGTTCAGCGCCGAGCGGAACATCATCGGATTCGGCTTGCCCACCACATACGGCTCCTTGCCCGTGGCCTTCGTGATGAGGGCGGCGATGGCGCCGGTCGCCGGCAGTGGTCCGTCGGTGCTCGGGCCCGTGGCGTCCGGGTTCGTGACGATGAAGCGCGCCCCGCCGATGATGAGGCGGATCGCTTTGGTGATCGCCTCGAACGAGTAGTTGCGCGTCTCGCCGACGACCACGAAGTCGGGGTTCGTCTCGGTCATGATGAAGCCCGCGTCGTGCAGAGCCGTGAGGATGCCGGCCTCGCCGATCACGAAGGCCGAACCGCCGGGCAGCTGCTGCTTCAGGAAGTCGGCCGTCGCGAGAGCCGAGGTCCAGATGCGCTCCTCCGGCACGTGCAGTCCGCTGATGCGGAGGCGTGCCGACAGATCGCGCGCCGTGAAGATCGAGTTGTTGGTGAGCACCAGATAGGGGATGCCCGCGCTCTCCCACCCGGCGAGCAGCTCGGACGCTCCGGGGATGGCGTCGTTCTCATGGACGAGCACGCCGTCCATGTCGGTGAGCCAGCATTCGATGTCGTCTCGTTGTGCCATGTGCACAGCCTAGAGGCCGGGGGTGACGCGCGCCTGACCGTGTCGCGCCCGACCGTGATGCGCCCGTCAGGCGCTGAGCCAGACGACCTGAGCTGCGCCATCCGGCAGCGCTGTCGCGACACCGCCGACCTCGACGCCGGATGCCGTCACCGTCACGGTCGACGAGACCGCGAGGCCGAGGGTGTCGAGCGCCCGCAGCAGTTCGGGGTCGCGGTCGTCCACGCGCAGAACGTGGCCGGTGTGCCCGACCGGCGCATCGGCGAGCAGGACGAAGGGTTCGCGCTCGATGCGGCCGTCGGCGTCGGGGATCGCATCGCCGTGCGGGTCGAAGCGGGGGCGTCCGAGCCGGACGTCGATGCCCTCGAGCAGGCGGTCGCTGATTGTGTGCTCGAGTACCTCGGCCTCGTCGTGCACCTCGTCCCACCCGTAGTCGAACTCCTGCACCAGCCACGTCTCGATCAGGCGATGCCGGCGCACCATCGCGAGGGCGCGAGCCGTGCCGGCATCCGTCAACCGCACCGCGCCGTAGGGCACGTGCGAGACGAGGCCTGCGGCGGCGAGCTTCTTCACCATCTCGGTCACCGACGACGGGGCGATCCCGAGCTTGGCGGCGAGCACCGAGGGAGTGATCGGCGCGTCCTGCCACTCGGTGTGCGCGTAGACGGTCTTCAGGTAGTCGTCAGCTGCCGGGGATGCCACCTGACCAGCCTACGTGGTGTGCTCGCGGGCCCACGCGGGGGACCCGAGGGTCGGATCAGTTCGTCGCGGCGGCGAGCATGCCGTACGCAGCCTGACCGGCGAAGAACAGCACGAGGAAGCCGAGGAGAGCTGCGGCCAGCGAGAGCCGGCCGTCGAACCCCTCGATCTCGGCGATCCCGACCTTGCGGGCGCGGAAGGCGAGCACGAGGGTGGCGACGCCCAGCGCGAGCTGCACCCACGGGCTGCCTGCGCCGATGACCTTCGGGAACGCGACGAGAAGGCCGCCGATCACGCCGGTCGCGAGGCCGATCCAGGTGAGGATGCGGACGTTGCGGCGGGCGCTCTCGGCAGACATGTGTCGAGCCTATCCGGGCTCAGGCGCCGGTCAGCACCAGCCAGAGCAGCGCTCCGTTCAGAGCGATCAGGAGCACGGATGCGAGCACCCCGGCTGCGGTGGTCCCGCGGCGGTTGACCCACGGGCCGAGGGTCCGGCGCTGGGCGGTGAGCACGACCAGGGGGATCAGGGCGAAGGGGATGCCGAACGACAGCACCACCTGGCTGAGCACCAGCGCGAGCGTCGGATCGAACCCGATGCCCAGGATGACGAGCGCGGGGATCAGGGTGACCAGTCGTCGGGCGAGCAGCGGTATGCGCACGTGCAGGAGTCCATGCATGATCTCGGCACCGGCGTAGGCGCCGACCGAGGTCGATGCAAGGCCGGAGGCGAGCAGCCCGACGGCGAAGAACGTCGCGACGACGGGCCCGAGCCCGGCAGCGAGGGCGGCGTGCGCGCCCTCGAGCGAGTCGGTGCCCTCGACGCCGGCGAGATTGGCCGCGGCGAGCAGGAGGATGCAGAGGTTGACGCTGCCGGCGATCACCATCGCGATCGACACGTCCCATCGCGTGGCCGTGAGCAGGCGGCGGATGCGCGACGTGTCGGTGCGTGCCGCCTCGTCGCCGAGGTGAGCGGTGGTGGCGCCGAACCGATCGCGGGCGAGTGAGGAGTGTGCGTAGATCGCATGCGGCATGATCGTCGCGCCCAGGATGGAGGCGGCCAGCAGGACCGAACCGGTGTCTTCGAAGCGAGGCACCATCCCGCCGAGCACTCCTGCCGGGTCGGGCGGAGCCACGAACACTCCGGCGACGAAGCCGATCGTGATCACGGCCATCAACCCGATGATCACGAACTCGAACGGACGCGCGCCGCGACGGCTCTGCACGGCGAGCAGGACCATCGAGACCGCGCCGGTGATGAGACCGCCCAGGAGCAGGGGGACGTCGAACAGCAGGTTCAGGGCGACCGCGCCGCCGATGACCTCAGCCAGGTCGGTGGCCATCGCCACGAGCTCGGCCTGCAGCCAGTATGCGCGGCGTGCCCACGGGCGTGTCAGTCGTGCACCCAGGACCTCGGGAAGGCTCTGCCCGGTGACGACGCCGAGCTTCGCGGAAAGGTACTGGATCAGCCATGCCATCACGTTTCCCGCGAGGACCACCCACACCAGCAGGTACCCGTACTGCGCGCCCGCGGTCATGTTGCTGGCGACGTTGCCGGGGTCGAGATAGGCGACGCCGGCCACGAGCGCCGGTCCGAGCAGCCACAGGCTGCGCGGGGCGCCGGCAGGACCGGCGGCCCGGGTCGTCAGCGGAAGCGCGTTATTTTTAGGCACACCGAAACCGTACCGTATTTTTCGGTGTACCTAAATATCCCCAGGCCGCCTCCTTCCGGTGCGGCCTGCGGGAGTCGCGGCGATAGCCTGGCGGGATGGATGACGCCGCACCGGAGAGCCGGAACACCGAGCCGCGGGAAGAGCCGGCCGTCGGATCCACCGCCCAGCCCGGCTACGGCGTGGGGCCATGGCCCGGAGGTGAGGAGGCCTGGCCCGAGGGGGAGCAGTACGACCCTGAGCTCCTCGCGGCCGGTGACACCCGCAACGTGATCGACCGCTACCGCTACTGGCGGATGGAGGCGATCGTCGCCGACCTCGACACGCAGCGGCATCCGTTCCACGTCGCGATCGAGAACTGGCAGCACGACATGAACATCGGGTCGATCGTGCGCAGCGCCAACGCGTTCCTCGCCGACACCGTCCACATCATCGGGCGTCGCCGGTGGAACAAGCGCGGCGCCATGGTCACCGACCGCTACCAGCACGTCGTGCACCACGACGACGTCGAGACGTTCGCCGCGTGGGCCGCCACTGAGGGCCTTCCGATCATCGCGGTCGACAACGTCGAGGGCGCCGTACCGGTCGACAGGGCCGATCTTCCGCAGCGGTGCGTGCTGCTGTTCGGCCAGGAGGGGCCTGGGCTGTCGGCAGAGGCGCTCGCCGCCGCGTCTGCTCACATCGAGATCACCCAGTACGGATCGACGCGCTCGATCAACGCGAGTGCCGCAGCCGCCGTGATCATGTACGAGTGGTGTCGACGGTACGCCGGCTGAGCGACCGGACCCCTCGACAGCCACGGGTCCTCGGCGTAGCGTGAGTGCCGATCGAGGAGGCCGACATGGCAGGCGTCACACCCATCCGTCCCTATCTCTGGTTCGTCGACCGGGCGCAGGAGGCGATGGAGTACTACGTCTCGGTGTTCCCGAACTCGTCGATCGACCAGGTGACCCGCTACCCGGACGAGAACCTCAGCGAGCATTTCGAGGGGATGTCGGGGAAGGTCATCAACGGCGAGTTCACCTTGAACGGCACGCGGTTCGGCTGCATCGACGGCGGCCCGGCATTCACCTTCAACGAGGCGGTGTCGTTCATGATCGAGTGCGCCGACCAGGACGAGATCGACCACTACTGGAATGCGCTGTCGGCGGTTCCGGAAGCCGAGGCGTGCGGTTGGTGCAAGGACCGGTTCGGCGTCAGCTGGCAGGTCGTCCCCGCAGGTCTCGACCTCCTGCAGCAGCGGCCGGAGCAGATCCAGGCGCTCATGCACATGAAGAAGATCGTGATCGCGGAACTCGAGATCGCCTGAGTTCAGCCGCGGTCGATACCGAAGATGTGGCGATAGATCGCACTGACATCGCGATCGAGATGATCGATGCGCTCGTGCATCGCCCGGATCTCGGTGTGCACGCCGGCGAACTCGCTGGCCGACTCCGTCCGCACGCTCGCGAATTCGTTGCGCATCTCGGTGCGCACCCCGTCGAATCCGTTCTGCATCGTGCGCAGGAACATCGTCGACATGAGTGTGAGCGTGCCGAACATCCCCGCGGCGAAGACGCCGATCAGGGTCCAGACCTGTGGTTCCGTCATCCCCAGCATCCCTTCAGTGTCTCTCGATCATCGTCGAGGACGCCAGGGGCGGCGGGGGTAGTATTCCGCGGGAACCGGCGGGTGTGAAGAAGTCGTTCTGATCAGAATCGGTGCAGAGACACTCAGCCCAGACGCGCCGTGATCGTGATGTCGTCGTCGATCGTGACGCGCACGTCGTGCAGGCGCGGAGCCGAGCTCCCGAGGCCGAGGATCTCGTTCAGGTCGTGGGAGCGGCCGATCTCGGCCCGGATGGGCTTGCGTGCCGCGCGAAGTGCGAGCGCGATCACCGGATTGCCGCTGGACACGCGGATGTCCCGCACCGTGATGACACCGTCGGGGCGGAGGCCGACACGGACCGTCGCGCGGGCCGACGCGGGAAGGACCCGCCAGCGCACGCCTGCCGCGACGTCGACGCGGATGCCGTCGGCACCGTCCTGCGCCACGTGCGCCCTGACGCGTCGGAGGCGCATTCCGCCCGCCTGCACCGCCGGACGGAGGACCCTCGTCAGCAACGGAGTCAGATCGGCGGCGCCCAGAGAGGCGAGGAGGGAGCCGCGCATCCCGGCGCCCTCTTCGACGACCTCGATGCCGAAGCGGCTCTCGGGGCGGCCCGCCACAGCAGGTTCGGCGTAGACGAGCCATTCGACGGGGGTGTCGTGCACCTGGGCATCGATCGTGAGAGGGACGCCCTCGATGCGCACGGGCCGTGCGGTCACGCGCAGCGTGCGCGCGGTGCCCCGGCGTCGATGCACGACGGCGGGGGTCTCCGAGGGCGTCGTCGCGGCGGCGGACGACGCCGTCCCGTTCTTCGGGGCACGCACGCGCAGCTCGACATCACTCGCATCGAGCGTCAGGTGCTCGAGGTCGTCGCCGGCCACCTCGCACGAGACCCGCACGTCGGCGAGCCCGCGCACCTCCAACTCCGCTTCCTCGGGACGGAGAGAGGCCCGCACCCATCGCGTGACCGTGGCGGCGTCTCCCGGCCACTCCTGCGCAGGGGTCATGCGGGTGCTCCCAGCCAGCGTCCCGAGCGCACCCGCCAGCCCAGAGTGGCCAGCCGAGCGAGCAGATACACGCCGAAGAATGCGACCGCGAGCCAGACGAGACCGGCACCGCCGTCGACGCCGGTCGCGGCGATGATCCACAGCGCGGGAAGGAACGGCACCAGGTTGAGGCCGCCGGCGATCGCCAGGTATCGAGCGTCGTTCGCGCCCATCAGCACCCCGTCGAGCACGAAGACGACGCCGGCTATCGGCTGGGCGACCGCCAGCACGAGCAGTGCCGGCTGCACGAGCGTCGCGATCTCGGCGTCACCCGTGAAGATGATCCCGAGAAGCCCGGACAGCGCAGCGATGATCGCGCCGACGATAACGCCGAACCAGGCGCCCCACGCGACCGTGCGAGCGAGCACCCGGTGCACCTGCTGCTCGTCGCCGGCACCCAGTTCCTTCCCGATGAGAGCCTGCGCGGCGATCGCGAGAGCGTCGAGCGCGAAGGCCGCGGCCGAGAAGATCGTGAACACGATCTGCCACCCCGCGAGTTCATCGGTGCCGATGCCGGTGGCCACGCCCACGGTCGCGAGCAGAGCGACGCGCAGGCTCACGGTGCGCAGGAACAGCCAGCCACCCGATGTGGCGGTGCTGCGGATCCCGGCGCGCTGCGCACGAAGCGAGGCGCTGTGGCGCGTGGCGAGGCGGCGGATCACCAGCGCGTAGGCCGCGACCATGCCCCACTGCGCCGTCACCGTTCCGGCGGCGGATCCGGCGATGCCCCAGCCGAGTCCGTAGATGAACAGCCAGTTGAGCAGGGCGTTGGCGCCGAAGCCGAGTCCGGCGATCCAGAGCGGCGTCATCGTGTCCTGCATGCCGCGCAGCAGACCGGTCGCCGCGAAGACGATGAGCATGGCAGGCAGGCCCCACATCGAGATGACGAGATACTCGTTGGCCTGGGCGGCCACCGCCTCGCTCGCACCGAAGAGCGAGACGAGCCAGGGGAGGAGACGGCGCCGATCGCGGCGAGCACGGCGCCGAGGCCGAGCGCCAGCCACATCCCGTTGACGCCGACCGACACCGCGGCACCCGGCTCGCCTGCGCCGAACCGTCTGGCGACCGCCGGAGTCGTCGAGTAGGCGAGGAAGACCATCAGTCCGACGATCGTCTGCAGCACCGCCCCCGCGATGCCGAGGCCCGCGAGCGGAGTCGTGCCGAGATGTCCGACGAGCGCGGCATCCACGATGAGGAACGCGGGTTCGGCGATGAGCGCGCCGAGCGCGGGAACCGCCAGACGCAGAATCTCTCGATTGAGGGAGGTGCGCGCGGTCATCCTCCGAGCCTATGACCTGGGGCCGACCTCGTCGGTCCTGCACTGCCGGCGTCGTCGATCCTGCACTGCCGGCGTCGTCGTAGGGTGGAGAAGAGCTCGGATGCCACGGAGGTGCATCATGACGGACCCCAGGGACGCCGCAGCACGGTATCTCGCGAACCGGCGGAGCGGCGACAGCGCGGACGGCGACAGTGCGGTCGGCGACGAGGAGACGGGCGTCGCGCCGGGGATCGCGGCGGCTGTCGATCGCGCCGCCTTCATCGAGACCGCCATCCAGGTGGCGATCCGCCGCGGCGACTTCGACGACCTGCCAGGCGCAGGCAAGCCTCTGGAAGGACTGGGCACCCACCACGACCCGGATTGGTGGATCCGCCGCAAGATCGAGACCGAGAACCTGACCGGTCTCGGACCGCCCGCCATCCTGCTGCGTGCGGAGGATCGGGAGCTGAACGACCAACTCGACCTGCTCGGACGCGAGTCGGACGTGCGAGACGTGCTGGAGGACTTCAATCGGCGGGTGCGCGAGGCGCGCCGCCAGCTCCAGGGCGGCCCGCCCGTCGTGACGGCTCCTCGTGACGTCGACGCCGAAGTGGCGGCCTGGGCGGCGCGCCGCGCAGGACGGTCCGTGTCGGCACCCGAGCCGCGCCCGCCGCGACGTCGTCTGTTCCGCCGCGGGTGACGCGCGGCGTCGCGAACCGCGATCTGTTCGCCTAGAGGTAGGACCTCCAGTCTTTGTAACCACCGTGTTACGAAGTGCATGTGACTCTCGACGGCGCATTTCGGCGTCCCTATAGTCGGAGAGGTAAGAGGTCCGACCACTGGAGACACATGCAAGAGCCAAGCGGCAACTATCGCGGATACACCTCCTTCGACTATCTGGAGCCGCACGTCGACTACCGCGTCTTCGCCCTGGCGCAGGAGTTCGGCCGCGTTCCGGCGTATGAGCTCGGGCTCGACCCCGATCAGGTGCAGCGGGTCGCCCGCCTTCTCTCCGACGAGCATGCGATCTCACTGCATGAGCACCCCAAGATCCTCACGGCCGACCCGCATCAACTGCGTGAGTACAACCACACGGGGCGCAACGCCATGGGGTTCGCCGGACTCGCGCGATCGGGCATGTCCGCCTTCTTCGACAACTTCATGAACGGCACCAATTGCGTCACGAGTGAGAACGGGTGGAAGTGGAACGACGTCGTGTTCGACATCGGCCTGCGCTTCGCCGACGTCGCGCAGCAGGATCACGTCGTCGTCGCCCGGACCGTCGCCGACCTGGAGAACGCGAAGGCCGCAGGTCGGATCGCCCTCGTCGCGGGGCTCGAAGCCGCTACCGCGATCGAGAACGAGCTCGACCGACTCGACATCCTCTACGGTCTCGGGATCCGCCAGATCGGCATCGCCTACTCCATGGCGAACCAGCTCGGCTCCGGACTCGCAGAGCCCCAGGACGGCGGGATCACGAGCTTCGGACGTCGAGCCGTCGAGCGCATGAACCGACTCGGTCTCGCCATCGACATCTCCCATTCCTCCGACCGCACCAGCATGGACGTGATCGACGAGTCGTCCGTGCCGGTGTTCATCACGCACGCCGGTGCGCGCAGCGTCTGGCCGACCAACCGGATGAAGCCCGACGAGGTCATCATCGCGTGTGCCGAACGGGGCGGAGTGATCGGCATCGAAGCCGCCCCGCACACGACGCTCTCCGCCGAGCACCCCGAGCATTCGCTGGAGTCGGTGATGGATCACTTCCGCTACTGCGTCGACCTGGTCGGCATCGACCACGTGGCCTTCGGCCCCGACACGAACTTCGGAGACCACGTCGGGCTCCACGATTCCTTCTCCGGCCACCTGACCATCAGTCAGGCACACGGACACGTGGAGCATCCGCGCGTCTCTCACGTCGCGGGCCTGGAGAACCCCGCGGAGAACTTCACGAACATCGTCGGCTGGCTCGTCAAAAACGGGTACGGCGACGAGGACATCCGCAAAGTCATCGGCACGAACATTCTGCGAGTTCTGAAAGAGGTCTGGTAACACATGAAGAGATACAGAGGCACGGGAATCGTTGCGGGCATCGCCGCGGCCGCGCTCCTCCTCGCGGGCTGCGGCCTCAACGAGGACCAGGGCGAACAGCCCGACACCGAGGCCGGAGCATCGACGCTCCGCATCGGCACCACGACCGACGTCGCGAACTTCAACCCGCTCGGTTCGCTGTCCAAGACCGACAGCTGGATCCTCAACGCGATGTACCCGCAGCTGCTGCGCATCGACGGCAACGCGGAGAAGGTGCCGGAACTCGCCGAGGAGTACACGCTCGAAGACGACGGCGCGACCGTGATCTACACGCTCCGCGACGACTTCGAGTGGAGCGACGGGGAGCCGGTGACCGCCTCCGACGTGAAGTTCACGGCCGAGGCGATCATGGAGAACCAGCTCGGCAACGTCGCCGCGAAGCTCACCTGGGTCGAATCGATCGAGGCCCCCGACGACACGACGGTGATCTTCCACCTCACCCAGCCGTACGCGCCCTTCGCCGAAGGCGTCGGATTCTGGATGCGCGTCGTCCCCGAGCACATCTTCAGCGAAGCCGGCGACCTCAGCACCTTCGCGAACGATCAGGCCGACGGCTGGGTCGGCGCCGGCGCGTACGTCCTCGACTCGATGAAGCGCGGCCAGCGGTACGTGCTCAAGGCGAACGAGAACTACCCCTACGCGCCTGAGGGCGGCGCCGCGGTCGGCACGGTCGAATACGTCGTCTACCCCGACGTGAACACGATGATCCTGGCGCTGCGCAACGGCGACATCGACCTCATGGGCACTCCGGTCCCCGCATCTGCTGCGGCCTCGCTCGAGCCCGAAGCGGACATCACCATGCAGGAGGTCGGATCCCTCGGCTTCGCCCACCTCACCTACAACATGCAGAACGCGACCCTCGCCGAGCAACCGGTGCGCCAGGCGCTGTCGATGGTGGTGGACACCGAGTCGATCATCTCGACGATCCTCCAGGGAGACGGCCAGGAGATGGTCGGTCCGATCTCGCCGATCTTCGGGGAGTTCGACAACCCCGACCTCGAGGCGTATCCGTTCGACCCCGCCGGCGCGAAGGCGCTGCTCGAAGACGCGGGCTACACCGACGCCGACGGCGACGGGATGCTCGACGGGCTGTCGTTCGAGGTGCTCTGCGACCAGTCCAACGCCAACCTCACCCGAGTGGCCGAGGTCGTCCGCGAGGACGCCGTGGATGCCGGTATCGAGCTGACCGTCGCGTGCATCGAACGCAACACCTTCCTCTCGCGCACCAAGGACGGCCAGTACGACATCGACCTCTCGCAGTGGGGCGTCTTCGACAACCCGATGGACCAGCTGCGCAGCACCTATCTCTCGTCGAACCCCGGCGGCATCAACTACAACCTGGTGCAGGACGCCGAGCTCGACGCTCTGATCGACGACGCCGCGGTGACGGTCGACAAGGACGCGTTCGGGGAGAAGATCCGCGCGATCGACGAGTACGTCCACGATCAGGCGCTGCTGACCCCGCTGTACGTCGAGACGTTCCGGTTCGCCTACCGCTCCGACCGCTTCGAGGGCTTCGACCCGTCGCCGAGCGATCTGCTCGGCATGGTGACCGGCTACTCGCTGGCGCAGGTCCGACCGGTCTGACCCGGTCGATCGATCAGAACACGACGAGGAGGAAGGGACGGCATGCTGCACTACGCCTCGAAGAAGGCCCTGCGGGCGGTGCTCACCATCTGGATCGCAGTGACCATCACGTTCTTCCTGCTGCGGCTGCTGCCGGCCGATCCCACCCTCCTCGTCGTGGAGGGGGACATGACCCCGGAGATGCAGCAGGCGCTGCGCGAGCAGTACGGCTTGGACAAGCCGCTGCTCGTGCAGTACCTGCTGTATCTCGGCGAGCTGCTCACCGGGAATCTCGGTGTCTCGTTCCGGCAGCTCGTCCCCGTGACCGACGTGCTCCTGGAGCGGCTGCCGTGGACGCTCCTGCTCGCGGGGTCGGCGTTCGTGCTGACGATCCTGATCGGGATCCCGCTCGGCGTGTACGCAGCCGTGGGGCGCGGAAAGGCGGTCGACAAGCTCGTGCAGTTCCTCGGCATCACCAGCAATGCGCTGTTCGTGCCGAGCGTCGCCATCTTCCTGCTCGTCGTCTTCGCCGCGAACCTGGGCATGTTCCCGATCGGTGGCGCGATCGACCCCGACACCAGAGGGGTCGCCGCCTACCTGAGCCTGTTCCAGCATCTGGCGCTGCCGTTGTTCTCGCTCGTCCTGGTGCAGGTCGGGCCGTACGCGCTCACCCTCCGCACCAACATGCTCGAGGTGCTCGGCGAGGACTACATCAAGAGCGCGCGATCACGCGGATACACGCCACGCCGCACCACCTGGCTGCACGCGCTGCGCAACGCGTTCATCCCCGCGCTGACGCTGATGGGCCTCCAGCTCGGAACGCTCGTCGGCGGCGCCGTGCTCACCGAGACGATCTTCGCCTACCCGGGCGTCGGACGCCTCATCTACGAGTCGGTTCAGCAGCTCGACTACCCGATGCTCCAGGGCGCCTTCGTCATCCTCGCCCTCACCGTCGTCCTGGCGAACCTCGCCACCGACCTCATCGCCATGTTCCTCAACCCCAGGATCCGCACATGAGCACCACACTTCCCGCGCCGACGAACCTCGACGCCCTGACCCGCCGCCGACGTCGCGGCGGAGGCTACTTCTCGTCGCCATCCGGATGGCTCTCGGTCGGCGTGCTCGTCGTGTTCGCGCTGACCGCGATCTTCGGACCGATGATCGTCGACAAGCCGAGCGGGCTCGGCGTCGACATCCTCCAGCCCCCGTCCGCGCAGCACTGGTTCGGTACGGACGACCTCGGGCAGGACGTGTTCGCCCAAGTGGTCTGGGGCACCAGGGTGAGCCTGATCGTCGGGGCCGCGGCATCCGTGATCGCGATCGTCATCGGCACGGCGCTGGGATTGATCGGGGCCTACGTCCGACGACTCGACCCGATCGTGACCACGCTGACCGACGTGATGCTCTCGCTCCCGCTGCTGCCCCTCATGATCCTGGTGACCGCGCTGGCCGGGCCGAGCGTCCTGACCCTCACGGTCGTGATCGGTGTGCTCTCGTGGGCGGAAGTCGCCCGGCTCATCCGCTCCAACGCGCTGGTCGTGTCGTCGATGCCCTACATCGACGGGGCGCGGGTGCTCGGGGCTGGTCCGATCCGCATCCTCTCCACCGAGATCCTCCCGGCAGTCATGCCCCTCGTCGTGGTCAGTGTTCTGCTGCAGGCGGCCAGAGCCGTGATCTCCGAGGCCGGACTGAGCTTCCTCGGCATGGGCGACCCCAGCACCTGGTCGTGGGGGCGCATCCTGCTCAATGCGCAGCGGTCCGGGGTGATCGCGACGGCGTGGTGGCAGACCCTGTTCCCCTCGCTCGCGATCCTCGTCCTGGTGCTCGCCGCGACCATCGCCGGCATCCGCTACAACGACTCGCGCGACCCGCGCCTGAGAGGTGTGTGATGAAGCTCGCAGACGACTTCTACCAGCGCATCCAGGATCGCGTGCGCGCGCGTCTCTCCGAGGATCAGCTCGACGGGTTGATCGTGACCGTGCCCGGCGACGTCGCCTACCTGATCGGCTTCTTCTACGCCGTGACGGAACGCCCGGTCTATCTCTGGTTCGGTCGCGACGGCTCCCGGTTCGCGCTGCTGCCGGAGCTGGACGCGGAGTACGCGGCAGCACAGGGCGTGCATGCCGACATCCGCACCTACTTCGAGTACCCGGGTGTGCGAACGCCGGAGCAGCACCTGGCCGACGAGCTGGCGAAGAGCGGGACTCCGCTGGCACGGATCGGCGTGAGCGGCGCCCTGACGATCGGGGCACGGGCGGCACTGGTGGATGCCCTCCCCGCGAGCAGCTTCATCCGCACCCGCATCCTGAGCGACCTGCGGCTGCGGAAGGAACCCGAGGAGATCGAGCTCCATCGACAGGCGGCCGAGGTGTGCGACGAGATGCTCGGAGCCGGACGGGCGCTCATCGAGGGGGCCCTGCGATCCGGGGACCGCTGCCCACCGAGGGCGACCTCGCCCGCGAGGTGATCGGGTTCGGCACCGACCGCATGTACGAGCGCTATTCGCACGTGATCTACACCACGAAGCTCGCGGGGGGACTCGTGTACGCGGGGCCGAATGCGGCACGTCCGCACGGGCTGCCCAGCCGACGCCGACTCGAGATCGGCGACACGCTGATCCTGTCGCTCGGCGCCGCCGTCGGGAGTCGGTTCGTCGAGAGCGAGCGCACGTTCGTGATCGGGGAGCCCTCGGCCGCGCAGCGGGCATACTTCGACGTCGCGCTGCGGGCACAGGAGATCGGCACGCAGGCGATGACGGTCGGTCGCACCTGCGCGTCCGTCAACACCGAGTGCCTCGACGTCATCCGTGATGCGGGTCTTGGCGGGTACATCCGCCACCGACAGGGCCACGGGATCGGCATCGCCCAGCACGAGGCCCCGTGGGTCGAGGACGGGGACCCGACCGTGCTCGCCCCGGGGATGATCCTCTCCAGCGAGCCGGGGATCTACATCCCCGGCCACGCCGGCTACCGCATCTCCGATTCGGTGCTCGTGACCGCAGACGGTCCGGAGCGCCTCACCAGATATCCGCGCACTCTCGAGGAGAACACGATCGCATGAGCGAGTACTTCGACACCGTCAACGGCGCCAGGATCAAGCTGCAGATCCTCGGGGACGACGATGCCCCGGCGATCATCGTGCATCATGGAGCGCCGGGCCTGGGCTCCCGTGCGGAGCCGGTGCGCTCGTTCGGACCCTTCAGCGACGACTACCGGATCGTCACGTTCGATGCCCGCGGATCGGGCGAATCCGCGGACGAACCGCCGTACACCCACGAACAATGGGTCGCCGACATCGATGCGATCCGCGAAAGCCTCGGTCTCGAGACGATCGTGATGGCCGGGGGCTCCTACGGCGGCTTCCTTGCGATGGAGTACACGCTCGCCCACCCGGAGCGGGTGAGCGCGCTCATCCTGCGCGACACCGCGGCCAACACCGCTTACGACCATCTGGCCGTCGAACGGGCGCGCCAGACCGACAGGGTCGTGATCGACGACTGGACCATCGCGCGGATCGGGACGGGGCACTTCGCCGACGACGCCGAATTCGAGCGGTACTGGCGTGGCATCCTGCCCCTCTACGACCACGCGTACGACCCGGAGGCCACCGAGCGCAAGGCGAGGGCGACGACCTACCACCACGCGACCCACAACGCGGCGTTCGGGGTGAACATGCCGAAGTACGATCTCCTTCCGCGGCTGGGGGAGATCGCGTGTCCGACCCTCGTCGTGGTGGGACGGCACGACTGGCGCACGCCCGTCCCCGCCTCGCAGGAGATCGTCGATCGCATCCCCGGCGCCGAGCTCGTGGTGTTCGAGGAGTCGGGGCACTCGCCGCAGTTGGAGGAGCCCGAGAAGTTCCAGGCGGTCGTGCGCGACTTCCTGCACAGAGCGGGAGTGCGCGGATGAGCGCTCCTGTGCTGAGCGATCCGGTGCTGAGCGTGCGCGGTCTGAGCGTCGAGTTCACGACACGCGATGGTGTCGTGCGGGCAGCGCAGGACGTGACCTTCGAGGTGTCGGCCGGCACCACGCTCGCCATCCTCGGCGAGTCGGGGTCGGGCAAGTCCGTCACGGCGCAGACCGTCATGAACCTGATCGAGACCCCACCGGGGCGGGTGTCGGCGGGCGAGATCCTGTTCGAGGGGCAGGACCTGCTCACGATGGATCCTGCCGCGCGTCGTACCGTGAGCGCCGAGGGCATCGCGATGGTGTTCCAGGACTCGCTGTCGGCCTTGAACCCGGTGTACACCGTCGGCGGCCAGATCGCCGAGCTGCTGCGTGTGCGGAGGGGGATGAGTCGTCGGGCGGCGTGGGAGCGGGCGGTCGAGCTCATGGGCCGTGTGCGCATCCCCTCGCCGGCGGAGCGCGCGAAGGACTATCCCCACCAGTTCTCCGGCGGGATGCGGCAGCGGATCATGATCGCGCTCGCGATCGCCCTCGAACCGAAGGTGCTCATCGCCGATGAGCCGACCACCGCACTGGACGTGACCGTCCAGGCGCAGATCATGGACCTCCTCGTGCAGCTGCAGAGCGAGACGGGCATGGCCCTCATCCTCATCACGCACGATCTCGGCGTCGTCGCCGAGGTGGCCGACCAGGTCGCGGTGATGTACGCCGGCCGCATCGTCGAGCGCGGCACCATCTTCGAGCTGTTCGAGCGGACTGCGCATCCCTATACGCGGGGTCTGCTGCGCTCGATGCCGCGCCCCGACCGCGACGACGACGTGCTGTGGGCGATTCCCGGCGCTCCGCCGAACCTGCTCGACCTCGGTCAGGGGTGCGCGTTCCGCGGCCGCTGCGACGCGGCGATCGACATCTGCGCGACCGAGCGGCCGGAGCCACGGCCCGTCGGCGCCGATACCGGGCGCGTCTCGGCGTGCCATCGACGTGAGGAGGTGCTCAGTGGACGAGCATGACGTGGTGCTGACGGTCGAAGACCTCACCAAGCACTTCCCGGTGCGAGGCGGCCGATTCGGAGGCGGAGGACGCGTGGTGCGCGCGCTCGACGGCGTGAGCTTCGAGCTGCGCAAGGGTGAGACGCTCGGCATCGTCGGCGAGTCCGGATGCGGCAAGTCGACCCTGGCGCGCACGATCGTCGGCCTGGAGACGCCCACCTCCGGTGCGGTGCGCTTCCGCGGGGCCGACCTGCACCGCCTGCGGGGCGCGCAGCGCGACGACATGCGCCGACGCGTGCAGATCGTGCTGCAGGATCCCTACTCCTCGCTCAACCCGCGCCGCACCGTGCGCGAGACGCTGCTCCAGCCATTCCAGATCCATCCCGAGGTGACGCCGCGGGGCGGACGTGAGCCGAGGATCGCGGAGCTGGCGGAGCTGGTGGGTCTCAACCCGGACCACCTCGATCGCTACCCGTTCCAGTTCTCCGGCGGGCAGCGCCAGCGCATCGGGATCGCGCGTGCGCTCGCGCTCTCACCGGAGGTCATCATCTGCGACGAACCGGTCTCGGCACTCGACGTCTCGGTGCAGGCGCAGGTCGTCAACCTCCTCCAGCGGCTGCAACGCGAACTGGGCCTCGCCTACGTCTTCATCGCACACGATCTGTCCGTCGTCCGTCACATCTCGGATCGCATCGGCGTGATGTACCTGGGGCGCGTCGCGGAGATCGGAGACCGAGCCGAGGTCTACGACACCCCCGCCCATCCGTACACCGACGCGCTGCTCGCGGCCGTCCCCGTGCCCGACCCGACGCGACGGGGCGGTCGCCGCTCGCTGCTCGCCGGCGATCCGCCGAGCCCCGTCGATCCCCCGAGCGGATGCCGCTTCCGCACGCGCTGCGTGCGGGCGCAGGACGTCTGCGCGAGCGAGGCGCCGCCGTTGCGGGCCACAGCACCATCCGGCGACCGAGACGTCGCCTGCCACTTCCCCCTCATCCCCGAGAACACCCTCGCACGCTAGGAAGCACCGTCATGTCCTCTTCGTCCTCTTCGCCCGTCCTCCCCGCAGGCAATGCCCCGCAGTACTCCGGATACACGGCGTACGGCTACCTGGAGGCCGGCCGCGACTACCAGCACTTCGACCTCGCAGCGGAGGTCGATCGCGTCCCCGCGCGTGCCTTCGACCTCGATGAGGAGCAGCGGGCCCGCATGCGTCGGCTGATGGACGAGAACATCGTGCTCTCTCTGCACGAGCACGCGATCGTGCTGCCCGAAGACGGCGACCAGGTACGGCGGTACAACCGCACCGGCCGTCAGCGCACGGGCTACGAGGGATTGTCACGTTCGGGGCTGACCGCCGTGATCGACAACTTCATGGCGGGGGCATCCTGCGTGACCAGTCAGAGCGGCTGGAAGTGGGACGACATGATCTATGCGCTCGGGTTCCGCCTCGCAGACCTCGCCAAACAGGACTACGTCCGGCTGGCCACGAGCGTGGACGACATCCACGCCGCCAAGCGCGACGGGCGGGTGGCACTGATCGCGGGCTTCGAGTGCTCCACCATGATCGAGAACGAACTCGACCGCATCGACATGCTGTACGGGTTCGGCGTTCGTCAGCTCGGCATCGCCTATTCGCAGTCGAACATGCTCGGCTCCGGCCTCTCGGAGCCGGCGGACGGCGGCCTCACCACCTTCGGTCGTCGGGCCGTCGATCGCATGAACAAGCTCGGCATGCTGATCGACATCTCGCACTCGGGGGACCGGACCTGCCTGGAGACGATCGACCACTCGGCCGTACCCGTCATGATCACCCATGCCGGTGCGCGCGCCGTCTGGCCGATCGACCGCATGAAGAGCGACGAGACCATCATCGCGTGCGCCGAGCGCGGCGGGCTCATCGGGTTGGAGGCGGCTCCGCACACCACGATCTCGTCCGAGCACCTCACGCACTCGATCGACTCGGTCATGGACCACTTCCGCTACTGCGTCGACCTCGTCGGCATCGATCACGTCTCGTTCGGCCCCGACACGATGTTCGGAGACCACGTCGCCGTGCACAAGGCCTATGCGGGCAACTACGCGCAGAAGTCGCCGGAGCATGAGAAGCACCCGCGCGTCGAGTACGTCGAGGGTCTCGAGAACCCCGGTGAGAACTTCTGGAACATCACGGCCTGGCTCGTCGAACACGGCTACAGCGACGAGGACATTGCGAAGGTCATCGGCGGCAACGCGATGCGTGTTCTCGGCGAGGTCTGGTAGAAATCCGAGAGGACAACTTCTCGACGTACGACAGCAGACTTCTCGATGGGACCCGATGGCCAAGCGTGACAGCGTAGTGAGGAACACCGTCGCGGCGCTGCGACAGCTGATCGATGTCGAGTACGTCGTGGGCGACAGGCTCCCCAACGAGAAACGGATCGCCGAGAGCCTCGACGTGAGCCGCGGTTCCGTGCGTGAGGCGCTGGGGGTGCTCGAGGCCGAGGGCTTCGTGACGCGCAACTGGGGCGTCGGCACGTTCGTCAGCGCGCCTCGACCTTCGTCCTCGCTGAGCATGTCGGCCATCGCCTCCTACCGTGACCGCGTGCACGCCGTCGGACGCACGGTCGCGCTGCGCGAGGCCGGGTACACGCTCGTGCCCGCTCCGCCCGAGATCGCCGAGGTGCTGGGCGTCGAGCCGGAGTCGGGCGTGTGGCGGGTCTACCGACTGTTCGCGGTCGACGACACCCCGTCTGCGCAGATGATCGAGCACATCCCTGCGACGATCCACGGCGTCGCGATCGACCCCGCGCCCATGACGACGGTCGACTCCGGCCTGTTCGACATGCTCAACGGACACATCGACGACGTCGTCTCGCACACGACGACCGACATCGAGGCGGTGCGGCTCGAGGAGCCGGAGGCCACCGCGCTCGATGTCGACGCCGGCACGCCGGTGCTGCGCACAGAGCAGGTGACCACCGACGTCCAGGGCGGGGTTCTCGCCTACGGAGTGACGCTGCAGCGCACGGACGTGCTCCGGATGCGCATCACGCGCTGACCCGCCTCCGCCTTCGCAGCCAGCCGTCCACTCCGAAGCGTCCCGCCGCCGGGAGGAGCAGCACGACAGCGCAGAGCACGACCATCGCCGGGTACGCGGCAATCAGCTGATCCGCGCTCCAATAGAGCATCAACGTCCCGATCGACACGAACGCCGCGATCCTGGTCAGCAGCCCCGCGACCAGCAGGAGCCCCAGGGCGACCTCGAGCGCGGGCATCACCACCCCGAACAGTCCCGGAGCCGTCTGCATGAACGACCCGACGGGCGCGAAGAACCACGGCACCCGAGGGTTCTCCTCCGTGCTCCCGGTCACGAGGGCGATGTCGGCCGCCCCGAAGCCCGCCCGATACTTCACGAAGCCTTCGTTCAGCCACAGGACTCCGACCGCCACTCTGGCCCCGCCCCCGAGCACCGAGCCGATCAGGGGCCCCGCCGGTCGCGATCCGGTCATGACAGCTCGGCTGCTCCGAACACGGCCTTCGCCTTGTCGCAGTGGATCACGACGTAGGTGTACTTCGAGGTGTCGACACCGTCGAGCATGAAGGTCTGCGAGGCGGTGTCGATCGAGACGGCATCGACGAGCATGCCCTCGGACACGGCGGCCTCATCCGTGCCGTTGGTGAGGTAGACGTGCAGGTCGGGGCCTTCGTCCGACGAGAAGTCGGAGAGGGCGATCTCGTCGTCCGACACGGTGACGGTGCCGGAGACCATCTTGTCGTTCAGGCCCATGAACTCACCGGTCATCTCGGTCATGGTCATCGCCGTGCCGTCGTCGGTGCTCTGCGACATCGAGGACTCCGGTGCGGGGTCTTCGGTCGCGGCAGGCGAACTGCACGCCGAGAGGGTGAGGGCGAGGGCGAGAGCCGCGGTGGCGGCGAGAGCTGTCTTGCGCATGAGGATCTCCTGTTCACGGTGTGCGATGTCTGTGCCCTGAGCGACGGATGCCGCGGCGGATCGCACTTCGAAGAACGCTAGGAAGCCGACGCCCCTGGCGGGGAAGACCTTTCGGAACCGTAAGGAACGGGTCGGGGCCGCAGCGGCCGCGACTAGTGTCGACCCCATGCAGGAGGCAGCCGAGGTCGTGGTGGTCGAAGACGACCCCACCGTGCGCGAAGCCGTGGGGGCGTATCTGCGGGCCAACGGCTACGTGGTCTCGACCTTCGGCGACGGGGTCTCCGCGCGGACGGCGCTGCGCGACGGCACCCCGACGTGGTCGTCGTCGATCGGATGCTGCCCGGCATCAGCGGCGACGAGCTGTGCCGCGACCTGCGGTCCTTCTCCGACGTGCCGATCATGATGCTCACGGCGCTCGGGCAGCTGGACGACCGCATCGAGGGGTTCGAGTTCGGTGCCGACGACTACCTCGCGAAGCCGTTCTCGTTGCGGGAACTCCTGGTGCGGGTCGGCGCGCTCGTCCGGCGCTCTCAGAGGGGGCAGGCATCGGCCGGGGAGGTGCGCGCCGGCGTGTTCGCGATAGATCCGCTTCGACGTCGTGTGTGCGTGCGTGGCGAGGAGATCGCGCTCACCGGGCGCGAGTACGACCTGCTCCTCTTCCTCGTGCGCAACGAGGGGCGGCCGCTCGGCCGTGAGGAGATCCTGCGTGAGGCGTGGGGCTGGAGTTTCGGCGAACCGTCGACGGTGACGGTGCACGTGCGCAGGCTGCGGGAGAAGATCGAGAGCGATCCGCGTGATCCGGTGCACCTGCGCACGGAGTGGGGCGTGGGCTACCGCTTCTCGACGCTGGGCGACGGTTCATGATCGAGCTCGCCGCCGCCGACGTCCTGACGATCGTGCTGACCTGCGTGATCGCCGCCGTCTGCGTGGCCGCGATCACCCTGGCGCTGCTGCGTCTGATGCGCCGCCGGTCGGTCCGCGCGCAGCTGATGCTCGTCGCGAGCGCCGGGGTCGTCGCGATGGCGGCGGGGGTCGTCGCGATCTCGGTCGAGATGTACATCTCCCCGCACGACCTGACCGTCCTCCTCGTCGTGATCGGGGTGTCCCTCATCCTCGGGCTCGCCACCGCGTGGGTCGTCGCGCGGGCGATGCGGTCGTCGTTCGGCCGCCTCTCGGCATCGCTCGACGAGGTGGGGCGCGGGGGCGTCATCACGGCGGCGCAGGGTGGATCGCGTGAGCTCGACGAGCTGTCGGTGCAGCTGGCGGATGCGTCGGCGAGGGTGGATGCCGCGAAGGCGGAGCTGGAACGCCTCGACTCGGCGCGGCGACGGTTCTTCGCCTGGATCTCGCACGATCTGAGGACCCCGCTGACCGCGGTGCGCGCGCTCGCCGAGTCGATCGAGGTGGGGGCGGCGGACGCGCCGGAGCTCTTCGCCGGGCAGGTGCGGGTGCAGGTGGAGACGATGAGCCGCATGGTCGACGACCTCTTCGAGCTCTCCACGCTGACTTCGGGGGCGGTGCAGGTGCAGACGCAGCAGGTCGAGCTGCTCGACGTGGTGTCGGACGCTGTCGCCGATGTGGCCGCTGCAGCCGACCGACACGGTGTGCGCATCGTGGAGAGGGGGTGGGCGGCCACGTGCTCTGGGCGGATCCGCACCACCTCGGCAGGATCATCGTCAACCTGCTGACCAACGCCATCCGGCACGCCCCGCGGGGCACCGAGATCGTGGTCTCGGCCACGGAGATCGAGCGGAACCGGCTCGTGCTCGGCATCCTCGATCACGGGGCCGGCGTCGCCGTGGAGGACCTCGACCGCATGTTCGACGTTGGCTGGCGCGAAGATGCGGCGCGCACATCCCCGGCCGATCACGACGGCGTCGCCTCGGGAGCCGGTCTCGGGCTGTCGATCGCGCGCGGTCTCGCGCGGGCGCATGGCGGCGAGGTGTTCGCCGAGCACACGGACGACGGCTTCCGCATGAACGTGCTCCTTCCGTTCGGCGGCGCACCCGACCACACGTGACCCCGCGGGTCTTAGGCTGGTGCGCATGACTGACGTTCTTCCCGTTGGCCTCGCTCTCGACGAGTTCAGCTCCGACATCCGCCCGCAGGACGACCTGTACCGTCACGTGAACGGCGCGTGGATCGCCCGCACCGAGATCCCCGGCGACAAAGCGCGCTGGGGGTCCTTCCACCTGCTCGCCGAACAGGCCGAGAAGGATGTGCGGACGATCATCGAGGAGTCGCAGGACGCCGCGGAGGGCACGCTCGCCCGCAAGATCGGCGACCTGTTCGCGAGCTTCATGGACACCGAGCGCATCGACGCGGCCGGGGTCGCACCGCTGGCCGAGACCCTCGCCGAGATCGACGCGATCGCCGACATCCCCGCGTTCCTCCGCACGGTCGGCGCCTACGATCGGGATGGTCGTGCGGCGATCATCGGCCTCTACGTCGACGGCGACCCCGGCGACCCCGAGCGCTACCTTCCGGTGCTCGTCCAGGCCGGGCTGTCGCTGCCGGACGAGAGCTACTTCCGCCTCGACACGTTCGCCGACACCAGGGCCGCGTACCGTGCGCACCTCGAGCGGCTGCTCGACCTCGCCGGCGTCCCCGATGCCGCGCAGAACGCCGAACGTGCGATCGCGCTCGAGACCGAGCTCGCAGGACACCACTGGGACAACGTGCGCAGCCGGGACGCCGTGGCGACGTACAACCTGAAGACCTGGGACGAGCTGCAGGAGCTCGCTGGTGTCGACCTCGTCCCGTGGCGTGATGCCGTCTCGCCGTCGAACCCCGCCGCCTTCGACGAGGTGGTCGTGTCGCAGCCGAGCTTCTTCGAGGGCCTCGGGGCGCTGCTGACCGCCGAGCACCTCGATGACTGGAAGGCGTGGCTCCGATCCAAGGCCGTGCATGCGGCGGCCCCGTACCTCACCGACGACCTCGTGCAGGAGAACTTCTCCTTCTACGGCACCGAGCTCACCGGCGTCCCCACCATCCGGGAGCGCTGGAAGCGCGGCGTCTCCCTGACGGAAGGCGCCCTGGGCGAGGCGATCGGCAAGGTCTACGTCGAGCGGCACTACCCGCCGACGGCCAAGGCCGCGATGGACGAGCTGGCCGCGAACCTCGTCGAGGCCTATCGCCGGAGCATCACCGACCTCGAGTGGATGACGCCCGAGACGCGGGAGCGTGCACTCGCGAAGCTCGACGCGTTCACCCCGAAGATCGGTCACCCCGAGGTGTGGCGCGACTACAGCACCCTCGAGATCGACCGGGCCGACCTGTTCGGCAATGTGCGCAGGGCGTCGATCTTCGAGCATGACCGCAACGTCGACAAGGTCGGCAAGCCCATCGACCGCGCGGAGTGGCACATGCCCCCGCAGATGGTCAACGCCTACTACAACCCGTCGATGAACGAGATCGTGTTCCCCGCGGCCATCCTGCAGTACCCGTTCTTCGACGCCGGGCGCGACGCGGCAGCGAACTACGGCGGCATCGGCGCGGTGATCGGCCACGAGATCGGTCACGGCTTCGACGATCAGGGCAGCCGCTACGACGGTGAAGGGCGCTTGCAGGACTGGTGGACCGATGCCGACCGCGCCGCGTTCGAGGAGCGGACCACCGCGCTCATCGCGCAGTACGACGCCCTTGTTCCGGAGGGCCTCGACGCCGAGCATCACGTCAACGGCGCCCTCACGATCGGCGAGAACATCGGCGACCTCGGCGGCCTCGGGATCGCGCTCAAGGCGTACGAGCTCTCGCTGGGCGGCGCGGAGGCTCCCGTCATCGACGGATACACCGGCGTGCAGCGTCTGCTGCTCTCGTGGGCGCAGGTGTGGCAGCAGAAGAGCCGCGACGCCGAGACGCTGCGACTGCTGACGATCGACCCGCACTCGCCGAACGAGTTCCGCTGCAACCAGATCGTGCGCAACATCGATGCGTTCTACGAGGCGTTCGGCGTCACCGAGGCCGATGCGCTGTGGCTCCCTGCCGCGTCGCGAGTGACCATCTGGTGACCGATCGGCGCACTCTGTGAGTCATCCCCCGGCGGTGGGGTTACGATATCCCTGCCGCTGGGGAGCGCATCCCCTCGGCATCCCGCAAATCCCCCCTCCTTAAGGATCACGCGTGGGCGCTTTCGAGCCTGGTGAAGGGTTCCGCAACTCCTCGGGCCCCGAGTCTCTCGGTGCCGCGCAGGAGTCCTCTCCCGCGGGTCGCCGTTCCCAGCGCACGAGTCGTCGCCTGCCGCGTCGAGCAGCGCTCGGTCGCCGGTCGTTCACGTCGACGCTGCGTTCGCTGGAGGAGCTGGTCGAGGCCGGGGCGCAGGTGTCGGTGCACGTCGTCGACCTCGACAGCCACGTGCACGTACTCGCGGGCGACGATCATGTGACCATGCCCGTCGCGGGCCTCGGCGTCGTGCCCCTGCTCATCGAGGTCGCCGCCGGGTTCGAGAACGGGACCCTCGACCCGTTCGAGATCGTGGAGCGCTCCGATGTGGATGCCGTCGAGACCTCCGGCCTGTGGCGTCACCTGCATGCACCGGCGCTTCCTCTCGAGGATCTCGCCGTCCTCGCCGCGACAGCGGGCGACCCGATCGCCGTGAACGCCCTGCTGCAGAAGGTCGGGCACGACCGGGTGCGCGCACGTATCGATGCGTTGGGGCTGCGTCGCACGGCGCTGCTCGACCGCTTCCGCGACCGACGTGGACCGGACGACGCGCCCCAGGTGGCCGTGGGGTCTGCGCGCGAACTCGCCGGACTCTTCTCGGCCCTCGTGAACTCGCAGGTCGTCGACGCCGCGGTCAGCGCGCAGGTGTCGGAGTGGCTGAGTCTCAATCAGGACCTCAGCCTCGTGGCGTCGGCGACCGGACTCGACCCGTTCGCCCACGACCACGACGCCCACGGACTCCTCTTCGTGAACAAGACGGGTCGCGACCGTGGTGTCCGTGCCGAGGCTGGCGTCCTCGCCGGCCCCAGGGCCGGGGTCGCCTACGCGCTGATCGTGTGCTTCGACGACCTGTCCATCACGCACCGGCTCCGGGCGCACGACGTCTTCCGCGTCCTCGGCGTCGAACTCATGGAGTACACGCACTAGCTGTCGGCTCCACCCTCCTGGGTCCACGCACGCACGCCGCATCAGGCAATCACGCCGCATCAGGCAGGATGCGCGCGAATCGGCCTGTTCTCGTGCGTTCGCCTGCTCTCGCTAGCATCGGAGGATGCCGCGACCAGACTGGACCCCGCATCGCCGCGACGACGGAGAACTGCTCGGGTGGATCCACCCGGAGGGCGACGACTGGGTCGCCGTCGATGTGCTCGGCAGATCGGTGTCCGCGCCGTCCGCGTGGCTCGACGCCGAGGCGGCGCTGGAAGACCACGGCATCGCCTGGCTCGCCGACCCGTGGATGCTCGAGGGCGAGGGTGCGCGTCCGCTGCGGGTGCGCATCCTCGAAGTCACCCCGATGAGGAGGGTGCGCCCGGACGCATCGTGGTGAAGGTGGACGACTTCGGCGACATGACCCGCCCGGCCACCGCGCAGTTCGTCCTCGCCTGGCCGATCCCCGCCCGGCTGCGTCCGCCCCAGGACGGCGACCCCGACCCGCGCGTGCTCTGACCTCGCGCGCAGTTGACGCCGTCGAGGTCGGCTGTCTAGTGTTTATGAAACACCTAGTTGCACTAGACAAAACGTGAGGGACTGCTCCATATGCCGATCACCGAATGGCCTGCTTCCCGCGCAGCATGGGAGCGAGCCCGGAACTCGCTCAGCGGCGGCGTCGCGACGGCGCTCCGCGCGAGCGCCCGACCGCACCCGATCTACTTCCGTGGCGGTGCCGGGGCGATCCTCACCGACATCGACGGCAACGACTACCACGACTACGTGCTCGGCTGGGGCCCGAACATCCTCGGCCACGGCAATCCTCGCCTGGTCGCCGCCGTGCAGGAGCAGATCGTCCGAGGAGCGACGTACGGGTCCGGCCATCACCTCGAGTACGAAGTCGCCGAGCAGCTGCTCGAAGCATTTCCTGGAATGGAGCGGGTGCTGTGGTCCAACACCGGCACCGAAGCCGACCTGGCGGCGCTGCGGATCGTGCGTGCCGCGACGGGTCGCGATCACTTCGTCAAGTTCGGCGGCCACTACCACGGCTGGTCCGACCCGATGCTCGTGGGCTATCGTCCGGGCGATGCCTCGATGGGCGCCGTGGAGAGCCGAGGGCAGCTCGGCAGCTCGGCGGACTACGCGCACACCCTCCCGTGGGGAGACCTCGCGGCTCTCGAGTCGTTCCTCGCGTCGCGCGATGACATCGCGGCGGTGTTCCTGGAGCCCGTGCTGTGCAACTCCGGGGTGATCGAGCCGCCCGTCGGTTTCCTCGAAGGCGTCAGGAGGGTCTGCGACGAGCGGGGGCTGGTGCTCGTGTTCGACGAGGTCATCACCGGTCTGCGCATCGCGCGCGGCGGTGCGGTCGAACGCTACGGGGTGATCCCCGACATCGTCGTGCTGGCGAAGGCGGTCGCCGGCGGGCTCACTCTGTCGGCGCTCCTCGGGAAGGCGCGCTATCTCGACCTCACGCTCGAGGGGGTCACGCACGCCGGAACCTACAACGGCAACCCGCTCGTGCTCGCAGCGGCCGCCGCCACCCTGGCCGAGCTCTCTGCTCCCGGTGCCTTCGACGAGCTGGAGAGGCTCGGCAGCCGGCTCGCCTCAGGACTGCGGGAGGCTCTGACCCGGCACGGCATCGTCGCCGCAGTCAACCAGGTCGGTCCCGTCGTGCAGGTCGGACTCGGCGTGGCGGCGATCACCGACTTCGACGACTTCCGCAGGACCGACCAGGAGGGGTACGCCGACCTCCTGGTCGAGCTGCTCCGTCGGGGGTCTTCGCGGTTCCTGGTGGGCGATGGTACCTCTCCACCGCGCACGACGAGGCTCTGGTCGACGAGACGCTCGCCAGGGTCGACGAGGCGATCGCGGCGTTCGCGGCCGGTCGACGGTGACATCGCACCCACGGGTGGCGGTCCTCGCCGTCTACCACGAGACCAACACCTTCTCACCCCTGCGCACCGGCCTCGACGCCTTCGCCCGGCGCTGGTACCGCGGGTCGCAGATCGTCACCGCGTTCGAGGGCACCAGGACGATGATCGGCGGGTTCCTCGACGGCGCCACAGCGGCGGGCCTGGAACCTGTGCCCCTGTTCGCGACCTTCGCCACGCCCTCCGGCACGGTCGAGCGAGCGGCATTCGAGGCGATCAGGGCCGAGCTGCGGTCGGCTCTGATCGCGGCGGACGAGATCGACGGCGTGCTGTTCGAGGTGCACGGCGACCTCTTCGTCGACGGGGAGCATGATGCCGAGGAATCCCTTGTCCAGCTCGTGCGGGCGATGCTCCCCGGCCGACCCGTCGCGATCGCACTCGACATGCACGCGAACATGGCGGCGCCTCGACTCCGCGACGTCGAGATCGTGATCGGCTACCGCACCAACCCCACGTCGACACGTATGAGCGCGGGTATCGATGCGGCACGGATGCTCGCGCCGCTGCTGCATGGCGATCCGGTGCCGCACCGGGCGCATCGTGGGCTTCCGCTCGTCGCTGCCCCGGCGGCGCAGCGGACCGAGGACGAGCCGCTGCGCTCGCTCTGGGAGCTGGCAGAACGGATCGAAGCTCGTCCGGGGATCCGCAACGCCACCGTGCACGGGGGCTACGCGTACGCCGACACCGCTTTCACGGGAATGGGATTCCAGGTCACGGCCGATGTGGATCACGCCGAGGACGCCGAGGGCGCTGCCGACGAGCTGCTCGATCTCGCGACCAGGACGGCGCCCCTCTTCCGACGGGACCTGCCGGGGGCAGCGGAGGCCGTGCGGCTCGCGCTGGGAGCTGCCGGGGTTCAGGTGATCGCCGACACCGGGGACAACATCAACGGCGGGTCACCGGGAGACACCACGTGGCTCGCGCACGAGGCGAGCGCTCATCCGGGACGGCGGTTCCTCGGGACCATCGCGGATCCGCGTGCGCTCGCTCTGCTTCAGGAAGCGGGCGAGGGGGCCACGACAGGGGTCCGTCTCGGGGGATGGGCGTCGCCGCGATCCGGGCCGCCGCTCGACCTCGAGGTCGAGGTGCTCAGAGTGACCGACGGCGTGTTCGCCAACACAGGTCCCATGGCCACCGGCGTTCAGGTGAGCATGGGTGGCGCGGCCTGGGTGCGCGCAGGCGGACTGGACCTCGTCGTGCAAGGCGAGGCGCGGCAGCCCAACGACCCCCATCTGTTCGGCAGCATGGGGATCGACGTCGGCGCGTACGACGTCCTCCTGCTCAAAGGTGCCGCGGCGCTGCGTGCCGGATGGGCGCCGCTCGTCTCCGGTTTCGTGGACGCGGGTACACCGGGGAGACCGACTCCGTGCTCGAGCGACTGGACTACCGGAGGTCGCGTCCGCAGCTCCCGTGATCCCTGGCGGCGCGGGGCGCGGGGGGTACGATGGAGCACCGCGGTCGGGCTCTCCCGGCCGGACTCGCCCAGGAGAGAAGAGCACACGGTGGCCCCAGAGGCGTCGACCCCGAGCAGGTACTCGATTCGAGCGGTCGACCGGGTGTGCGATGTCCTCGATCTCGTGCGCGCCAGCTCGGAAGGGGTCTCGCTGCTCACGGTCACGACCGAAACGGGCATGCCGAAGAGCACGGCCTTCCGGTACCTGACCGTGCTGGAGGAACGCAGCTTCGTCGAGCGGGATGCCGACACCTCGCTCTACCGGCTGGGCCTCGCGTTCCAGGCCCCCGACTCGGTGGGGTTGGAGCGGCTCAAGCGCCTCGCGGAATCACGCCTCACCCGGCTCCGTGACGACCTCGGTCTCACCGTGAACCTCGGCTACCTCGAAGGCGGTCAGGTCGTGCACGCGCTGGTGTACGAGAGTCCGCGTCAGATGCGACTCGCGGCGCGGGTGGGCGAGCGCAGCCTCATCCACTCGACGGCGCTGGGTAAGGTCATGGTCGCGGTGCGCGGCGAGGAGTCGGTGCGCTCGATCCTCGCGATGCACGGCATGCCGCGATACACCGAGAAGACCATCACCGACCCCGACGCCTACTTGGCAGAACTCGCCGAGGTGCGCGAGCGAGGCTATGCGATGGACGAGTCGGAGAACCAGATCGGCGGTCGCTGCGTCGCCGTCGCTCTGCAGGGCACGGCGATCCCGGCCGGCCTGAGCGTGAGCGCCCCGGACACCCAGCTGCCCCTCGACGAGGTGCCGAACGTGGTCTCGCAGCTCTCCCGTGTCGCCAAAGCGCTCACGAAGGAGCTGGGCAGCCCCGCCTGAGCCCCTGTACGCGTCGCTGCTGCCGGGGTCAGGTCAGCAGTCGTCGAAGTGTCGCGAGCGCGTTCGCATCCGACGTCGAGCCTCCGCCTTCGTGACCGTTGAAGGGCCAGACCTCGATCTCCTTCGGGCCGCGCCATTCGTGGAAAGCACCGAACACGGTCGACGGCGGGCACGTCGCGTCCATGAGTCCCGCGCTGAAGGTCGCCGCCACGGTGCCGCGGCGCGCGAGGTTGACGCCGTCGAAGTAGGCGAGCGTGCGGCGGACGGTGGCGGCCTCCTCGCGGTGCACGGCGAGGAAGCGCGTGATCTCGCTGTACGGCGGCTCGTCGTTGAGGCCGAGCGCCCGCGGGAAGTCGCACAGGAACGGCACCTGGGCGATCACGACCTTGACGTCGGCGGCGAGTGCTCCTGCCGCGAGCGCGAGACCGCCGCCCTGACTGCGGCCCAGTACGCCCACCCGCTGCGGATCGACCTCCGCCATGGTGCGGACGGCGTCGACCGCCAGCACCGCATCGGCATAGAGCCGGCGGTAGTAGTAGGTGCGCGGATCCTGGATGCCCCGGGTCATGACTCCGGGGAACTGCGGCCCCGTGCCGTGGCGGTCGTCGGTCGCACCGACCTTCCACGACGAACCCTGACCGCGGGTGTCCATCGTGAGGTGGGCGAACCCGGCACTCGCCCACAGCAGATCGTCCGTCGCATGTCCGCGACCACCTCCGTAACCGACGTACTGCACCACTGCGGGGAGGGGGCCTCGTGCACCACGGGGGACGCGCAGCCAGGCCCGCACCGGATCGCCGAGGTAGCCGGAGAACGTGACGTCGTACACCGACAGTGTCGCGAGGCCGGTGTCGACGATCTCCCGTCGCGGCGTCCACGCGGCCTGACGGCTCTCCCTGAGGGTTTCCGACCAGAAGGCGTCGAAGTCCTCCGGTTCCTGCTGCGCGCTCCGGTACGCGCGCAGCTCGGGTTCGGCGAGATCCGTGAACATGCTGTCCCTTCGGGTCGCGGTCAGGGGTCGAGGCGTCGACGGCGGTCCAGCGGTCCTCGGCCGCCGAGCGGATGAGGGCCTCCGCCGTGCTGAGGGCCGCGAGCCCGTCGTCCAGACTCACTCGGGGCGTCACGGTGCGGTCGGCCGCGAGGTCGAGCAGATGCGCAGCCTGCCGGGCGAGCGGTTCGGCCGGCGACTCGGCGAGGTCGTGGTGACGTTCCAGGTTCTCGCCCGCACGGCGCACCGAGATCGTGCCGCGGGCGATGTCGGCGAACAGCGTGCCGCCGCTGCCGACCACGTGGAGCGTGCGCGTGCCGCGCTGGTCGACGTAGTCGAGGTGCGCGGCGCCGACGATGCCGCTCTGATGCCGCAGCAGCGCATCGACGAGGTTGGGTGATTCGACATGCGGCACGTGGTCAACGGTGCGGGCGGTTGCCACGACGTCGGCGACGGGTCCGAAGATCCACCGCAGGTAGTCCCACTCGTGCGAGTAGTCACGGTAGAGCCGGTCGGCGGATGCCGTGGCGAAGCGGGAAGCTGCCGCGGGGATCGTCCCATAGGCGCCGAGCATCACCTGGAACGAGACGGGATGGCCGATCTCGCCGTCGAGGATCATCCGTCGGGCGGTCTCGACCACGCGTCGATGCCGCAGCACATAGCCGACGAGCACGGGTGCGGCGGACGCGCGCAGCGACGGGAGGGCGGCGGCCAGTGCGGTCGAGGATTCCGCGACCGGCTTCTCCACCAGCGTCGGGATGCCCCGGAGCGAGGCGGCGGACAGCTGCGAGATGTGCACGTGGTCGGGGCCGGCGATGATGAGGGCGTCGGGGTCGCCGTCGACGAGTGCGTCGAAGCTCGTCGTGACCTCATCCACGAGACCTTGCGAGAGCGCCTCCTCCCGCATCTCCTGGCTGGGGTCGAAGGCGACGATCCGCGTGCCGGCGCTCCGGCGCAGCGCCTGGGCGTGCTGGCGGGCGATCGATCCGAGGCCGCTCAGGGCCACACGACGGGTCTGATGCACGGGGGTCCTTCCGGGGCTTCCGAACTGTTTCATTCTATGGAATGATTTTCACCACTCTATGAGACACATTGATATCGCGTCCCCCGGGGCGCTGTCAATCGGCCCTCCTGAAAGGATCGACCCCTTGTCTGCATCGCCCTCCTCCTTCCTCGATCGGTTCTCGCTGCGCGGGAGATCGGTCGTCGTCACCGGCGCCGGCGGCCTCTACGGGAGCCTCTTCGCCCGTGCCCTCGCCGAGGCGGGCGCCCACGTCGTCGTGACCTCGCGCGAAGAGGAGCGTGCGGAGCATTCGGCCGACGCCCTGCGCGCAGACGGACTGGAGGCGTCGGCGATGTCGCTCGACCTGGCAAGCGCAGAGAGCACCGCACGCTTCGCCTCGACGTTCCTCGAGCGGTTCGGTGCGCCGGACGTGCTGGTCAACAACGCCGTCCATCGCGCGGGGGGAGGTCTGTTCGAGACGAGCATCGACGACTGGGAGTCGACGTCAGCGGTGAACTCCCGTGGACTGTTCCACATCACGCAGTCCCTCGCGAAGGGGATGGCGGATCGGGGGTCGGGATCGATCATCAACATCGGATCGATCTACGGCGTGGTCGCCCCCGACTTCTCGATCTACGAGGGGACCGGCATGACGATGCCGGTCTTCTACTCGTTCGACAAGGCGGGCATGGTCGGCTTCACGCGGTACCTCGCCGCTGCCCTCGGTCCCCTCGGTGTGCGCGCCAACTGCATCTGCCCCGGCGGATTGCGGTCGGAGGGCCAGGATGAGCGGTTCGTCGACGCCTACGAGCGCCGCGTGCCGCTGCGCCGACTCGCCGACGAGGACGACGTGACCGGGACGCTCGTGTACCTGGCCTCGGATGCGGCCTCGTACGTCACCGGCGCGGTCATCCCCGTCGACGGCGGCTGGTCGTCGATGTGATTTCTCTTGACACCGGCGACGTCGGCCGACAGACTGCATGGAAATGAAACGGAGAGTTTCATTTGAAGGGAGCCTCCAGTGCAGCTGACCGCCGACTGCACGCTCGTCGCGAGCGGCTATCTCGGATTCGGGATCAGCGATCCATGGGATGGGCATGCCTACCTGCTCGCCTCGGGCAGTGAGGCGGTGCTCATCGACACCGGTGCCGGACGTGCGCCGGAGCAGCTGCTCGCCCGCGTCCGCACCGCTCTCGAAGGGCGCACGCTGGTAGGCATCCTCGTGACCCACGGGCACGTCGACCACTCGGGCGGTACCGCCGATCTGGCGGGCGGGCTCGGCGCGCCCGTCTTCGCCTCGGCGCTCACGGCGCAGCGGCTCGCCGTCGCCGACGAGGAGGCCATCGGTCTGCCGGAAGCGCGTCGGAAGGGCGTGTATCCCGCGGATCAGGTGCTGCGCGCCGTCGCCGGCGTCGAGGTGGCCGAGAGGATCGCGGTCGGCTCGGTCGTCGTGCATGCGGTGCCGACGCCCGGTCACAGCGCCGACCACACCGCGTACCTCGCCGAGCTTCCGAGCGCGCGTGCACTCTTCAGCGGCGATCTGGTCTTCGCGCAGGGGAGGACCGCCGTGCTCGACACTCCGGACACGGACGAGGTCGCCTACCTCCGCAGCCTCCGCGCCGTCGACGAGCTCGGCGTCGCGCAGCTCTTCCCGGACACGGGGCCGTCGCGCTCAGTGCGGGTGACCAGCACATCCGGGCAGCCGTCGCGGCCTACGCGCAGGGCGGGCGACCGGCGGGACTCGTCGCATGACCGCGCTCGCAGGGCGCCGGGTGCTCGTCACGGGCGGGGCGACCGGCATCGGGGCGGCGATCAGCGCTGCGCTCCTCGAGGCGGGAGCCCGTGTCGTGGTGGCGCAGCGCACCAGGGCCGAGCTCGACGACGCCCTCACCGCTTCCGGTCTCGGCGATCGGGTCGATGGTGTCGTGGCGGACCTCTCGGAGGCGGGGACCGCCGAGCGCGTGGTCGATCACGCGGCCGACATCCTCGGAGGTCTCGACGGCCTCGTCAACAACGCGGCCGTCACCGGGCCGCCCGCCCATCGCGCGCTGCTCGACGTCGACGACGACTACCTCGACGGCATGCTGGCCGTGAATCTCGGCGCCGCGATCCGGTGCAGCGCGGCCGCGGCCCGGCACATGATCGCGGCGGGTGGCGGAGTCATCGTCAGCACCGCGTCCGTCCTCGCTCACACCGCCGCGCCGGCCGCCGCGGTGTACTCGGCCACCAAGGCAGGGCTTCTCGGATTCACGCGGAGCGCGGCTCTCGAGCTCGCTCCGCACGGCATCCGCGTGCTCACCGTCTCGCCGGGCGACATCGACACGCCCTCCAGCGTCGCACCGCCGAGTCCGCCCGATCAGCGCGCGGTGCGCACACCCGCGGCCGGACGTCGCGGACACCCCGAGGAGATCGGCGCGGTCGTGCGATTCCTCCTGAGCGCGGACGCTGGATACCTCACCGGAACCGACATCCTCGTCGACGGCGGCTTCCTCCTCTCCTGACCTCCACCACCCAACCCGACCTTGGAGTCTCACATGACAACCCGTGACGCGCTGCCCTCTGGAATCGTCACTCCTCTCGTCACCTTCCTCACCCCCGACGGCGAACCCGACGCCGCGGCGATGAACGTCCTCACCGAGGCGCAGATCTCCGCCGGTATCCACGGTCTCCTGGCCGTTGGCTCGACCGGGGAGCTCGGTTCGCTCACGCCTGCTCGTCGCGCCAGGACCATCGAGGCCGTCGTCGATGCCGCGGCCGGACGCGTCCCGGTCTGGGGCGGTGTCGCAGGACTCGGCACGGACGAAGCCGTCGTCGCCGCGCGCGATGCGGTCGCCGCCGGTGCCGATGCCGTGCTCGTGCTCCCTCCGCTGTTCTTCGACTCCAGCGACAGCGAACTGGAGCGGCACTTCTCGCTCGTCGCCGCAGCGGTCGATGTGCCGGTGGTCGCCTACGACGTACCGCCGCGCACGCCGAGGAAGCTCCCGGCCGGCGTCATCGCCCGGCTCGCAACCGACGGCGCGCTGGCAGGCGTCAAGGACTCATCGGGCGACCTGACCGCGGGGCGGCTCTTGGTGGAGGCGGTCTCGGGCATCGAGGGGTTCCGCACCTACATCGGGTCGGAGATCACGATCGATGCGGCATTCGTCCTCGGCTTCGACGGCATCGTGCCCGGCTTCGCCAACGTGCTCCCCGGGCCCGCGGTCGCGATGTACGACGCGCACCGCGACGGCACGGCCGACGTCGATTCCGTGCGCCGATACCTGGCGCTCTTCGAGGTGCTGCGCGTGAGCCTCGACGGAGCGGGAGGCCCGGCGGCGGCGATCAACGCGCTGAAGGTCGGCGCCGCTCATGCGCTCGGTCTTCCCGTGTCTCCCGTCGCAGAGCCCTTCACGGCGCCCACCGACGGCTTCGCCTCCCGCATCCGAGGCATCGTCGACGCCGCGCGGGAGTCATGATGTCGGGCGCCCTCCGCGTCGACGATGTCGGCGTCGTCGCCGACGCGCCGGCGATGTTCCCCGCAGCGGTGCGCACCCCGAGCGCCCACGTCGTGGCCTACTCGACGGTGCCGGACGGCTGGCCGGGGGAGAGGTGCACGTCACCCGTTCGCTCGACGGCGGAGCGACCTGGACCCGCGCGGTGCCTGTCGCGGTGCCGCGGGGCGACGAGGAGGCGGTGCTCGGGGCGATCGGCATGGCGCGCTTGTCCGATGGCACGCTCCTCCTCCCGGTCAACACCGTCCGCTGGACCCCGGGGAGGGCACGGCCGGCCGCCGCATCGCCCTCCGGCTGGTGCGTTCCCGCGACGAGGGTGCGACCTGGGACGCCGGCGACGACGTGCGGATCGACTTCCACTGGCCCGCGGTCTACGGCGAGATCCTGGAGTTCGACGACGGCGAGCTTCTGTGGCCGATCTGGGGGCGGCAGCGAGCGGAGGAGAAGTGGCGCTCGGCCGTGCTGAGTTCGCGGGACGCCGGAGCGTCGTGGCGGATCGCCGGCACGATCGCCTTCGACCCCGACGCTTCTCTCACGGGTGCGTACGTCGACACCGGCAACGGCGACAGGATGGACGGCGACGAGGACACGTCGGACCCGTCATTCCGTCCCCACGACCCCACTGACGGATTCTCGGAGACCAGCGTGTGCCTGCTCGAGGACGGTCGACTCCTCGCGGTCCTGCGGCAGCAGGGCGTCGGCGGCGACGAGACGCTGCGGTTCCATCGCGCGTACTCCGCCGACAGGGGCGCGACCTGGACGCCGTACGAGCAGTTGGCGTTCTCCGGCATGTCCCCGGCTCTGGCGCGGTTCGACGACGGGCGGCTGCTGCTCGTCTCGCGGCGCTGCGCGCCGGAGGGGAGCGGGATCGAGCCGGCCGTCGAGGCCCGGGTCGGCGACCCGCAAGGGGCTACGTGGAGCGAACCCGTGGCCTTGCGGGACCCGCGTGATGGACGGCTGACCGCCGAGTACCAGTGCGGGTATCCCGCCGTCGTGCGCGAGGGCTCCGCCTTCCGGGTCTACTTCTATTCGTACGACGAGCGCAGCGGTCGCTACGTCGGCTGGAACACACTTTCGAGGCCGTGAGGTTTCAGTAAATGAAACGCGAAGTTTACAAGAATGAGACAATCACCTCTTCCCTTTGAGGAGAGGACGCGGGAGTATTGCGAAATGAAACCTGTAGTGCCGACAGATGAGACGCCGGTTCGCGGGATTCACGGAGCCACCTCCCGAAACGCATTCCGAGAAAGGTACCCGCTGTGAAGAAGAGAACACTGCTCGCGGTCGTCGCGGGCGTTGTCGCGCTCTCCTTGGCCGGCTGTTCATCGCCGAGCACGCCGAACGAGACGGGATCCCGCGATGTCAGCATCCAGCTCTACAACGCCCCCAGCACCTTCAGCCCGCTGATCCTTCAGGTCGGCGGAAACCAGCTGATCCAGACCCTGCACTGGGACAGCCTCGTCGGCGTCGACGACCAGGGTCAGTTCGAACCCCGCCTCGCTGAGAGCTGGGAGGTCAGCGACGACGCCACGGTCTGGACCTTCCATCTCCGCGAGGGCGTGAACTGGAGCGACGGCGAACCGTTCACCTCCGACGACGTCGTGTACACGCTCAACCTGATGGCCGACCCCGAGTCGGGATCGCAGATCTCGGGGGTCTTCGCCGACATCGTCGGCGCGGCCGAGGTCACGGCAGGCACGGCCGACTCCGTCAGCGGCATCGAGGCCGTCGACGACACCACGGTCACCCTCACCCTCACCCACCCCAACTCGGCGAAGATCATCGACTTCGCCGAGCCGCAGTACTTCATGCTCCCGGAGCACGTCTACGGCGAGATGCCCGTCGCCGACCTGGCGACGAACCCCGCCTTCCGGGAGCCGGAGGTCGGAATCGGCCCGTACCTGTTCTCGAAGTGGGTCACCGACGAGGAGGTCGAGTTCGTTCCGAACCCCGAGTACCGGGAAGACCTGGGCCTCGACCACGTCTACGCGAAGTTCATGGCCACAGACGCGTCTCAGGCGCAGCTGCAGACCGGTGAGATCGACTTCTCGCAGGTCGCGGCCTCCGACGCCGATCGCATCCGTGAGCTCTCCGGGGTCTCCTTCTACGAGATCGGCGGCCCCGGCATCATGGCGCTGCACAACGCATGGGACGCGGGCAAGCTGTCCGACCCGCGGGTGCGACAGGCGATCATGTATGGCATCGACCGTCAGGCCCTCGTCGACCAGGTGATCGCCGGGTACGGCGAGGTCGTCGACACCGTCCAGCACGGGCCGGACTGGGCTGTGCCCGACGATCTGGTCCACTACACCCGTGACGTCGACAAGGCCAAGGAACTCCTCGCCGAGGCCGGCTGGGACCCGGCGACCGAGGTCCGCCTCGAGATCGTCCCCGGTCCGAAGGACCGCGAGCAGGCGCTGACCATCATCGCCGGTCAACTGCAGGAGATCGGCATGAACGCCAAGGTCACTCAGTACGACAACGCGGCGCTCGGCGAAGCGATCAAGAACCGCGACTTCGACCTGCTGATCTCGGGCTACGGACTGTTCAATGTCGATCCTGCCGCTTTGAACGTGCGGCTCCTGTGCGACAACGGCGCCCTCTCCGGATACTGCAACCCCGACCTCGACGCCGCACTGCTCGCGGGCATCGCCACGACGGACCAGGACGAACGGGCGGCGGCGTATGCCGACGCGCAGCACATCATCAACACCGAGCTGCCGATCTTCCCGCTCTACGTGCCTGACACGCTGGCGGCGACCAGCGAGCGGCTCAAGGGGTTCAAGGTGAACCCGCTCCCGACGAACGCCTTCTGGAACATCGCGGAATGGACCGTCGAGTGAGCTGACACACCCATCGATCGGCGCCTCGGGCTCGATGATCCCGCGGCGCCGATCCCCGCATCCCCTCCCACTCCGAAGAAAGGGCGCACATGGCGGCTTTCCTCGTCCGTCGGCTGCTGATCTCCGTCGCCGTGCTGTTCGGCATCAGCCTCCTCCTCTTCATCCTGGTGCGCACGATGCCGGGCGATCCGGCGGAGATGATGCTCAACCCGATCGGCTTCGTGGGCGACCGTGAAGCCGCTCTCGAACGCCTGCGCGAGCAGCTCGGACTCACCCAGTCGCTCCCCGTGCAGTACGTCCGGTGGATCGGCGAGCTGCTCCAGGGCAACCTGGGCTACTCCTACACCGACGGGCGCCCGGTCGCCGTCGTCCTGTCGGAGCGTCTGGGCGCCACCGTGCGGCTCGTGAGCTTCGCGCTCGTCATCGCCCTGGTGGTCGGCATCTCGCTGGGCATCATCGCCGCCCTCCGCCGCAACACGATCGCCGACTACGGCCTCAGCTTCGTCAGCCTGATCATGATCTCGGTGCCGCCGTTCTTCGTCGCGCTGGTCGGGATCTTCGTCTTCGGACTCACCCTGCGCTGGCTGCCCACCGCCGGCATGGGGTCACCAGGAGGCGGCGGAGGATTCCTCGATGCGCTTTACTACCTGCTGCTGCCCGGCAGCATCCTCGGTCTCATGCTCGCCGGGCCGTACCTGCGCTATGCCCGGTCGAGCATGATCGAGGTGCTCGGTCAGGACTACATGACGACGGCGAGGTCGAAGGGGCTCAGCAGCGGTCGGATCGTGCTGCGTCATGGTCTGCACAACGCGCTGATCCCACTCGTCACGGTTGTCGCCCTGCAGATCCCGGTGCTGTTCGCCGGGGCCGTGATCATCGAGCAGCTGTTCTCCTGGCCGGGCGTCGGACGTATGGCGCTGGACGCCATCCTCGCGCGCAACTACCCGATCCTGATGGGTTTCGTGATGATGATCGCGCTGCTGGTGCTGCTGTGCAACCTGGTGGCCGACATCCTCTACGCGATCATCGACCCGCGGATCAGATTGTGAGGCCGTGACATGACCGATACTGTCGCAGCACCCGTCTCCTCGTCCGGCGCACCTCAGGAGCTGAGTCCGCGCAGGCTCGCCCTCCGCCGGTTCCTCCGTCATCGTCTCGCCGTCGTCGGCGCCGTCGTGCTGCTTGTCGTCGTGCTCGCCGCCGTCGTGGGGCCGCTGCTCCTCCCGTTCGATCCGAACGCCGTCGATCCGTCGGCGATCCGGCAGCCCCCGAACGCCGAACACCTCCTCGGCACCGACTCCGCCGGTCGCGACGTGCTCGCGCGTCTGCTCGCCGGTGGGCGGGTCTCGCTGCTGGTCGGACTCACGGTCGCCCTGACCGCGACCGTCATCGGACTCGTGCTCGGTGCGATCGCCGGCTTCTTCGGCGGCTGGGTCGATTCGGTGCTCAGTCGCATCACCGACGTGGTGCTGTCGTTCCCGACCCTGATCGTCGTGATCATCATCGTGGCGTTCACCGGACCCAGCATCACCACCATGATCCTCGCCGTCGGGCTCTTCGAGTGGCCGACAGCGTTCCGCATCGTGCGTGGACTCGTGCTCTCGCTCCGCGACCAGGACAGCATCAGGGCGGTGCGCGGACTCGGCGCGAGCACCGCGCACATCCTCGTCCGGCATGTCATCCCCTCGGTGATCGCCCCTCTCACGGTGGTCGCGACGATCCTGGTGGCGCAGGCGATCCTGCTCGAGGCCGGGCTGTCGTTCCTCGGACTCGGCGTTCCGCCGCCCACCGCGAGCTGGGGGAACATGCTCAACGAAGCGCAGTCGTTCACCGTCCTCCAATCGATGCCCTGGTTGTGGATACCCGCGGGATGCGCGATCGCGATCACCGTGCTCGCCGTCAACTTCATCGGCGATGGCCTCCGCGACGCCTCCGACCCGAGGAGCCACCGATGACTGACAACACCTACTTCACATCCGACCCCGTCGGCTCCCTCCTCTCGCTGCAAGACGTCGTGACCGAGTTCCGCACCGAGTCGGGAACGGTCCGTGGGGTGGACGGCGTGTCGTATGACGTGCGCCCAGGGGAGTGCCTCGGCGTGGTCGGGGAGTCGGGCTCGGGCAAGAGCGTGACCATGATGTCGGCGCTGGGTCTTCTCCCGCCATCGGCCGTCGTCCGTGGCGGGCGCGCCTACTTCTCCGGACACGACCTGCTGACGGAGTCGGAGAAGGAGCTCTCCCGTCGGCGCGGTCGCGACATCGGGGTGATCTTCCAAGACCCGATGACGGCCCTGAATCCCGTCATGACCATCGGCGAACAGATCGCCGAGTCGATCCGACGGCACGACAGGCGACTCGGCAGGCCGGCGGTCCGGGCCCGGGTGCACGAGCTGCTGAGCGACGTCGGCATCGCTGACGCCGCACGGCGGGCGAGACAGTATCCGCATCAGTTCTCCGGCGGCATGCGACAGCGCGTGATGATCGCGATCGCGATCGCCAACCGGCCGAAGCTCATCATCGCGGACGAGCCGACGACCGCGCTCGACGTGACCATCCAGGCGCAGATCCTCGACCTGCTGGTGCGCGTGCGCGACGAGGTCGATGCCGCGCTGGTGCTCATCACCCACGACCTCGGCGTGATCGCCGAGATGGCGGATCGCGTGGTGGTCATGTACGGGGGAAGGGTGGTCGAGCAGGCGCCGGTGGACGCTCTTTTCCACGACACCCGGCATCCGTATACGCAGTCGCTGCTCTCGAGCCTTCCACGGATGGATCGCAGCACCACACGTCTGGCGACCGTGGGGGCGCGCCCCGAGCTGCCACCGACCGGTACCGTCGCCCTCCCCGGGAGCGGAGCGCCCTCGGGTGACCATCGGCTTGTCCGGGTGGGCGAGGACCACTACGTCGACCCGGCCTATGCGCAGAGCGAGCGGATCGAGGTGCTGTCATGAGCGCGGACACGACCACGCCGATCCTCCTGGTGGAGGACCTCGTCAAGGAGTACCCGGGGCGTCAGCGACTGATCGGACGCGAGCGCGGAGCCGTCAAGGCGGTCCGGGGCGTGTCCTTCCACGTCGCACCCGGTGAGACCCTGGCGATCGTGGGCGAGTCCGGCTCGGGCAAGACCACCGTGGCGAAGACGATCATGGGGTTCGAGGCCCCGACCCAGGGGCGCATCGAGTTCGAGGGACGCGACATCACCCGGCTGCGCCCCGCGGCCTGGCGCCCGCTGCGCCGAGAGCTGCAGTTCGTCTTCCAGGACCCCTACGCCTCGCTCCCGAGTCGGATGCCGATCGGCGACATCATCGCGGAGCCCCTGCGGATCCACGGCGTCGGCGACCGGGACGCACGGCGGGCGCGGGTGCGCGAACTGCTCGGCCTCGTCGGGCTGCGCCCGGAGTTCGCCTCCAGGTACCCGCACGAGTTCTCCGGCGGTCAGCGGCAGCGAGTCGGCATCGCACGTGCGCTCGCCCTGGAACCGCGGATGCTCATCCTCGATGAGCCGGTCTCGGCGCTGGACGTCTCCATCCAGGCGCAGGTGATCAACCTCCTCGCCGACCTGCAGGCGGAACTGGGGCTCAGCTACCTCTTCATCGCGCACGACCTCGCCGTGGTGCGCCACATCGCCCATCGCGTCGCGGTGATGTATCTCGGCGAGGTCGTGGAGCAGGGGCCGACCGAGTCGGTGTTCGACGACCCTCAACACGATTACACGCGTCGCCTCCTGGCGTCCGTGCCGGTGCCCGATCCCCGCCTGCGGCGCCGAGGCGTCCGTCGCGAGACGGAGGTCACGACGTGAGCGCTCCCCTCCCGCGCCGGGGCATGTGGCGATTCCTCGACCGCCTGCCGATCCGCGACCCGCGACACATCGTCTCGCTCGGGGAAGGCGACACGCCCCTCCTCGACCTCAGCGACACTCTGGGGAGACGGCTCGGCCTCGGCTCGCTGCGCCTGAAGGCCGAGGACCGCAATCCGACCGGATCCTTCAAAGCCAGGATCGCGTCTGTCGCCGCCTCACTCGTGCGGCAGGACGGCCTCGCGGGCCTCGTCGGAACTTCGTCGGGAAACGGAGGAGCCGCAGCCGCCGCGTACGCCGCCGCGGCCCGGAGTCGAGCCGTCCTCTTCACCCTCTCCGACACGGTGCCGGTCAAGCTGCTCGAGATCACGGCAGCCGGAGGGACGGCGTACCGGGTCGAGGGGGTCGGCCATGATGCCGCCTCGACGGCAGCCGTGGCCGATGCCATCGCCGCAGCCGCGCGCACGAGCGGGCACTATCCGATGCTGACCGGCTTCCACTACGCGCCCGAGGCGATGAGCGGAGTCGAGACCATCGCATACGAACTCGCCGAGGAGGTGCCCGACCTCTCCGTGGTGTACGCCCCGGTCGGCGGCGGTGGTCTGCTCACAGGCCTGGGCAGGGGATTCGCCATGGAGGGCGGCTCCGTGCGCGTCGTCGGAGTGCATCCAGAGGGGCGGCGGCGCTGCCCGCAGCGCTCGGGGGCGACCTGTCCGGCATGCGGGGCCCTGTGCAGACCTCGATCTCCGGTCTGCAGATGGCGATCCTGTACGACGCCGAAGGCGCATCCCGCGCGGTGCTCTCCTCCGGCGGCCACGCGACGGCCGTGAGCGACGACGATGTGCGCAACGTGCAGGAACTGCTCGCCAGGGAGCACGGCATCCTCGTGGAGCCCGCCGGCGCCACGGCGCTCGCCGGAGTCGTCGCCGACGTCCGCTCGGGCAAGGTGGGTCGCGACGATCACGTCGCCGTGGTCCTCACCGGCGCCGGATACAAGGACGTCGAGGCGCTTCGCCGGATCGCCGGCGCGCACGAGGTCCCGGTGATCCCCGCGGATGCCGTCGCCGGCGTGCTCGCACGGCTCGCAGAGAGGCAGACGGATGAGTGACCACGGAACGGATCCGCTGGCGCGGCGGCTCTCGACCGCCGACGGGCGCATCGGCGTGGACGTATTCGAGCAGCGCGGCTGCCAAGACGGCCCGCACGTGGTGGTGCTCGGCGGCGTGCACGGTGATGAAGTCGGGGGATCGTCGCGGCAGGGGCCGTCGCCGACACCATCCGTACCCTGTGCGCCGGTCGGCTGACCGTGATCCCGGTCGCGCACGAGGCCGCACGCCGCGCGGACATGAGAGTCTCTCCTGAGGACGGCGGCAACCTCGCCCGGAGCTTCCCCGGCCGTGTGCACGGCAGTCGGACGGAGCAGCTGGCGCACCTGCTCACGTCCGAAGTGCTCGCACACGCCGACGTGATCGTCGACCTCCACACCTCCAACAGCGCGGCGGACATGCCGCTCTTCGTCGGCTGCCTCGACGACGGCAGCCCCGCTGCGGACGAGTCCGTCCGCCTCGCATTCGGGCTCGGGATGCCGATGCTCTGGACGCATCCGCGCCTCGGTCCCGGCCGCACGCTCACCGTCGCGGCGGAACGGGGGATCCCGGCGCTGTATGTGGAGTCGCCCCTCGGTGGGGTCCTGGAACGCGGATACGTCGACGCCTACACGGACGGCGTGCGCGCCGTGCTCGAAGCCTGCGGGCTGGTCGCCGCCGAGACCCCGCCGCGTACCCGCCCGGCGCCCGCCCTGTGGGTGCATGGCGACGGCGACACCGATGCGTTCTCCGCGGTGACGTCTGACGGCTTCTTCGAACGGATCGTGGCGCTCCTCGACCCCGTCCGTCGTGGCGATCCGGTCGGTCGCGTCATCGACGTCTTCGGGCGGGAGCAGGAGATCGTCATCGCCCCGATCGACGGCATCGTCACCACATTGCAGCGCGCGGCCGCCGTCGTCTCCGGTCAGCCGGTGGTCGGCGTGACGCCCGTCCGACCCGGAGTGCTCGGTCTCGCCTCCGACGACCTCGTCACGACAAGGAACCCACTATGAGCGATGCCAACTACTCCATCCGTTCCGTGCAGCGGGTCTGCGACATCCTGGACCTGGTCCAGGCGACGTCCGACGGACTCAGCCTCATGGACTTCGCCGAGGCCACCGAACTCCCCAAGAGTTCGGTGTTCCGCTACCTCAGCACGCTCGAACAGCGCGGGTACGTCGAGCGCGATGACAGTGGCGACTACCGCATGGGGATCTCCCTCAACGGCGATCGGCTCGAGACCCTCTCGCGGCGCCTGCGACCGCAGCTCGTCGCCATGCGCGACCGGTTCGGCGAGACGATCAACCTCGGACTCCTCGACGGGTCGCGGGTGGCGTACCTGGAGATCGTCGAGAGTCGCGCGTCGATCCGCAACGCTCCCCGTGCCGCGGAACGGGAGTTCATCCACGCCACGGCGCTCGGCAAGGTCCTCGCCACGCGGATGACCACCGCGCAGGTGCGGGCGATCCTGCACCAGGAGGGCATGCCCGCGCTGACGGAGCACACGATCGTCGACCAGGCCGAGTACCTGGCGGAAGTCGAGCGCACCAGGGAGCGGGGGTATGCGCTCGACGACGAGGAGAACGAGGTCGGCGGACGCTGCCTTGCTGTGCTCGTCCCGCGCACCACGCTGCCGGTGGCCGTGAGCCTGTCGGCGCCGACGAGTCGTCTCTCGGTCGCGGAGACCGCCGCCGTCGCCCGCGGGATGAGCGAGATGATCGGCGCTGCAGCGGCCTTCGCCGACAGCGATCTCGGCGCGGCCTCCGAGGTCCCCGCATGAGCACGGCGCGGGCCGAGGCGGAACGACGATCAGGATGATCGACGGACTCACACTCGGCGCCTACGCCGCCGAGCCGCGAAGGCCCGCGCTCGACGAGCGATCCGAGCGGAGGTGGTTCCAGGCGCTCGCCGCCGTCGAGGGCGCGCACGGCCTCGAGGTGTTCTTCCGAGGGACGCTGCACCCGCGCGGACCGGAGCATCTCGCGCAGCTGCTTCCCGAGGGGTGGCATCTCGTCGTCACCGCTCTTCCCCAGGCCATCGCCGGCAGCACGACGGACCCTCGTTACGGGCTCGCCTCGAAGCATGCGGATGGTCGGCATGCGGCCGTGGACGACATCAGGCGGCTTCTCGCTGAGACGCGGCGCCTCGACGCCGTGCTCGGGAGGACGGCCGTGCGCGCGATCGAGCTTCACTCGGCGCCGCGGGCGATCGACGGCGTGAGTTCGGATGCGTCGGCGCTCGCTCTGTCCTTACGCGAGCTCACGGACGCGGCCGAAGGGACTCCGCTGATCGTCGAGCACTGCGACGCCCTCGTCGCCGGACAGGCGCCGATCAAGGGATACCTGTCCTTGGCCGCGGAGCAGGCCGCGGTCGACGAGGCGCAGGACGGGGGTGCGGTGTCCGGTCAGTCCGTGAACTGGGGCCGATCCGCGATCGAGGGTCGCTCGGCGCGCACCCCGGTCGAACACGTCCGGCACCTCGTCCGGGCGGGGACCCTGTCCGGGCTGATGTTCTCCGGGGCGCCGTCGACGGCGGGGCCGCTCGGCGCGGCCTGGGACGACCTTCACAACCCGCTCCGGTCCGACGACCCGGCATCTCTGCTGGATGGCGGCGGCGTGGGGATGACGCTCGCCGAGATCGACGCGGCGTCCTGGGATCGGATGCTGTTCCTCGGCGCCAAGGTGCAGGACCCCGAGGATTCCGTGGAGTTCGAGCGCAGACTCGCACCCCTGACAAGGGCGATCGGCGCGATCCGCGCTGGGATGGAGAAGAGATGATCGACCACTTCGGGGCCCACCCCGACCGCGTGCTCAGCCGCTCCGTACGAGCGGGGGACTGGCTCTACGTGTCGGGGCAGGCGTCCACCGACCCGGAGACCGGGGCGTTCGTCCCCGGCACGTTCGACGAGGAGTTCCGACGCTCGGTCGAGAACCTCGACCGAGCGCTCGCCGAGGCGGGTGCCGACCGCGGCGCCCTGGTGCGCCTCGGCGTCTTCGTGCGCGACGAGGACGCGCTCCCGAGATACAACGAGCTGTATCTGCAGACTTTCGCGCATCCGCGTCCCGCGAGGACGACCATCGCGATGGGGTTCGGGTTCCTGCAGTTCGAGATCGAGGCCGTGGCCTACCTCGGCGACTGAACCCCGGCAAGCCCACGGGGGCGGGATCGTGAGGAATTCCCGGCTGAGTGCCTTTCGTCTCCCGCCTCCGTGTCGTTCGCGCCGGACCTGCGACCTCGGTGCGGATCTGCGACGCCGTCGAGGTCGGCTCAGGGCAGGGAGGGGTGCTGCTCGGAGCTGCGTTGCTTCGGGATGAACAGCGACAGCACCACGGCGATGATGCCTGCAGCGATCGCAAGCCAGAAGCACACCTCGAAGGCCGCGCGGGTGGGCACAGCGACACCGCCGACCTCGACGCTCATCGCGGCGAGGATCCCGCCCATGACGGCCGAGGCGCTCGAGGTGCCGACCGAGCGGAACAGCGCGTTGAGCCCGTTCGAGGCGCCCGTCTCGTTCGCGGGGACCGAGCGCATGATGATCATCGGCATGGCGGCGAACGTGAAGCCGATGCCGACCCCGATGAAGATGTTGGCGACGAAGATGTGCCACACCTCGGAAGACCACAGCAGCACGAAGACGTACGCGAGCACGATCGCGGCGGCGCCGACCGTGAACAGCGGGCGCGGGCCCACCGTGCGCTCAAGCCATCCGGAGAGCGGCGAGATGACCATCATCACCAGGCCAGCCGGCATGATCACGAGGGATGCCGCGACCATGTCGAGCCCGAATCCGGCACCGCCGACCGCGGGCATCTCGAGCATCTGCGGGAAGGTCACGTTCGAGGCGAACAGGGCGAAGCCCATTCCGATCGCTGCGATGTTCGTGAAGAGCACCGCGGGTCGAGCCGCCACACGCAGGTCGAGCAGCGGGTCCTTCGTGCGGAGCTGGTACCAACCCCACAGCAGGAGCACCGCGACTCCACCGATGATGCAGACGAGGGTGAGCGGCGCCGTCCATCCCCACTCGGCGCCGCGGGAGACGAAGAGCAGGATGCCGGTGAGGCCGATCGCGAGACCGATGGCGCCGAGCACGTCGAGGCGGCCCGGGGAGCGCAGCACATCCTCCGGGATCACGGCGAGCACCAGCAGGAGCCCGACGACACCGAGCGCGGCGGCGAGCCAGAACAGCATGTGCCAGTCGGCGTTCTGGGCGAGCAGCGCCGCCACCGGCATCCCGATCGCACCGCCGACGCCCATGGTCGCGCTCATCAGGGCGACAGCGGTGCCGAGACGCTCCGGCGGCAGCACGTCGCGCATGATCGCGATGCCGAGCGGGACGACACCCGTCACGGCTCCCTGCAGTGCGCGTCCGATGATCACGCCGACGATGGAGCCGGACACTGCCGCGATCACGGAGCCGAGGATGAGGATGGTCAGCAGCGCGATCACGACGCGCCTCTTGCCGTACATGTCGCCGAGGCGTCCCGAGATCGGGGTGGCGACGGCGGCGACCAGCAGGGTGACCGTGACGACCCAGCTGGTGTCTTCGCGCGAGGCGTTCAGCAGCTGCGGCAGTTCGGCCTGCAGCGGCACGACGAGAGTGAACATGAACGAGGAGCACAGTCCGGCGAAGGCCAGGACGGCGACGATCGCCCACTTCGGCGGGGTGCGGGAGAGGCGCTTCCTGGCTCTCTCGTCGTTCGCACCCACCGGCCAAGGCTATCGGCGATCGGGCGGTGCGGGGCCGTTCGCGGCTGGCTAGCATGTCGACATGGTCACGAGCAGCGTCGCTCCGGACGATCCCGCCGCCCACCGCGGCATCTCCCGGCGTACCCAGTCCGACATCTACCGCGCCGGCATCAGCGGCACGAGGCCGGCGGTGCCGATCGATGCCGCGGGACTCGAGACGGCCGCCCGCAAGGCGTTGAGCGCCGAAGCCTTCGCGTACATCGCCGGTGGCGCAGGTGCCGAGCGCACCGTGGCCGCGAACCGTGCGGCGTTCGACCGCTGGCAGGTGTGGCCCCGCCCCTGCGCGACGTCTCGACGCGCGACCTCGGCGTGGAGTTCCTCGGCAGGACGCGTCCGACCCCGTTGCTGCTCGCGCCGTTGGGGGTGATGGAGATGGCGCACCCCGACGCCGACCTCGCGGTCGCGCGTGCCGCAGCCTCCCTCGGCATCCCGTACACGCTGTCGAACCAGGCGTCGCTCCCGATGGAGCGGATCGCTCGGGAGACGCCGCTCGGCTCCCGGTTGTTCCAGCTCTACTGGTCGGCGTCGGACGACCTCAACCGCTCACTCCTCGCCCGTGCGGAGGCGTCGGGGTGCGAGGCGATCGTCGTGACCCTCGACACACACCTGCTCGGCTGGCGCACCCGCGACCTCGATCTCGCGTACCTGCCCTTCACCCGCGGGATGGGCATCGCGCAGTACACGAGCGATCCGGTGTTCCAGGAGCTGGTGCGCGAGCGCGCCGCCGTGCCGAAGGGCGATGCTCCCGGCGTCAAGGTCACACCGAAGGCGGTCGCCGCCGCGCTCACGATCGCACGGAAGGGTGCGCCCCTCACGGGCGGCGGGTCTCTGCGCGACAACCTGCGATCCCCGCTGCCGCGCGCCGCGGTCGAGACCTTCCTCGACGTGTTCTCGACACCGGCGCTCACTTGGGCCGATCTGGCGAAGGCCCGCGAGTGGACGAGCCTGCCGATCATCCTGAAGGGCATCGTGCACCCCGACGATGCACAGGCCGCGCTGGATACGGGGATGGACGGCATCTGGATCTCGAACCACGGCGGCCGCCAGATCGACCGGTCGGTGCCGACGCTCGACGTGCTGCCCGAGATCGCCGAGCGGGTCGCTGGCCGGGTGCCGATCGTGTTCGACTCCGGCGTGCGCGGTGGGGCGGACGCGGTGATCGCGCTGGCGCTGGGGGCGACCGTCGTCGCGCTCGGCCGCCCGTATGCGTACGGCCTGGGTGTCGCAGGCGAGAGGGGCGTGCACGAGGTGATCCGCAACGTGCTCGCCGAACTCGACATCACGCTCGGTCTCGCCGGGCTCACGTCGGTGGCTCAGCTCGATCGCGACGCGCTGCGGAAGGTCTGACCCGCTGCGCGCCCCGCGTGGTTGCATGGCCGGATGAGCGACGACGCCGCCTTCGAACAGCACCCCGCCGACTCCGCGTACCACCGCCGACTCCCGATCGGCGAGGTGCTCGACGCCTCGGCCATCGCGGACGGCCTGCCCTGGGCTTTCGAGACGGTGACCATGCGGCCGCTCGAGCCGATGCTCGTGCCGGAGAAGCCGCGCGCCGGTGAGTCGGACCCGGAGGAGTGCGGGCACTGCGGGCCCAGTGAGTACACGCTCTGGCACGACGAGCTCTGGCAGGTCCGTGCGGGATGGGACGTCGGCGGGCTGCCCTTCATCGGCGGGGTCGCCCCGCGTGAGCACTGGCTCCTGGAGAACGCCCCGCACGACGTGCTCGCCGCACTGGGCCCGCTCCTGCAGCGCGTCTCGCAGGCGGTCAAGAGCGTCCCGGGTGTCGCGCGCTGCCACTTCGGCCGCTGGAACGACGGTTCGGCGCATATGCACCTGTGGGCGCTGGGACGCCCAGCGGGCATGATGCAGGGTCGCGGAGCCGTGCTCGCATTCTGGGACGAGATCCTCCCTCCGCTGCCACCGGAGATGGCGGAGGAGCACATCCGCATCGTCGCCGAGGCGCTCGCCGCGGGCGGAGGGGAGGCGTTCCCGTACCGGTGATCCGGCGATCCCGATTCCTCGAACGGGCCGTGGAGGGGCAGACTGGGGGCGTGCGAACCATCCGTGACCTCGACACCGTTGAACTCATCCTCGACGCGCAGGGCCTGCTCGACTCCATCCGGGGCCCGCAGCGCGTGGTGGATGCCGGCACGCTGCGCGCCTTGCAGCAGTCGGGCAACTACGTCGTCGGCTTCTTCGACGGCGAAGGCGACGAGGAGCGCATGGTCGGCGCTTCCATCGCGTTCTTCGGCGAGCCCGCCCGGCGTGCGATGCACTCGCACATCACCGCGCTGCTGCCCGAGTATCGCGGACGCGGGTGGGGGCGCGAGCTCAAGGAGCACCAGCGTCAGTGGGCGTTCTCGCGTGATGTCGGCCGCATCACGTGGGTCTTCGATCCGCTGGTCGCACGCAACGCGCACTTCTTCTTCACGGTGCTGGGCGCCCGCGCCACCGGCTACTCGGTCAACCGCTACGGCATCTTCGGCGGCGGCGACGCGGGCGATGAGAGCGACCGCCTCGACGTCGAGTGGGCGCTCGCCGACATCGCCAAGCCCCCGGCCGACGACGCGGTCGTCGAGACCCTCGAGATCCCGGACGACATCGAGTCGTTGCGCGTCTCCGATCCGGCGGCCGCCCATGAGTGGCGTCTCCGCCTGCGGGCGCAGATGGAGGGCCTGCTCGGCAGCGGCCTCAAGGTCGCCGGGTACGACAACGCGCGCGGCTACCTCTTCACCGTCTGAAGCCCGGTTCCCCTGATCCGCTCACGCGGCAGTGCTCAGCGCACCCCGCGCATGAGCTTGAGCACGGGCTTCACGCTCAGCAGCAGGCCGATGCCGACCAGGATGGCGATGCCGCCGAGGATCGAGAAGTACGGCACCTCGTCGTCGGGGTTGTAGAACTTCACGAGCTCGCCCGAGATGGCGGTGCCGAGGGCGATCGACAGGAAGAACAGCGCGACCATCTGCGTGTGGAACACGCTCGGTGCGAGTTTGGTGGTCACTGAGAGCCCGACGGGCGAGAGCAGCAGCTCGGCGACCGTGAATACGAAGAGGATGCCGACGATCGCCAGCAGCGGCGTGGAGTTCGCGCCCCCACCGGCGAAAGGCAGGAACAGCAGGAACGCCGACCCCATGATGATCGCCGAGAGCCCGAACTTCACCGGCGTCGACGGCTGACGCTTTCCCAGCCGGGTCCAGATCGCGGCGAAGACGCCCGACAGGATGATGATGAAGACCGGGTTGATCGACTGCACCCACGAGACCGGCATCTCCCAGCCGAACAGGTTCCGATCCAGGCGCTTGTCGGAGTACACCGTCAGCACCGTGAACTGCTGCTGGTACAGCGACCAGAACGCGACACTCGTGACGAACAGCGGCAGGAACCCCCAGACCCTCGACCGTTCCGTCGCGTCGATTCGGCGACTCGAGAGGATCACGGCGAAGTAGGCGACGGCAGCGACGACCGTGCCGATGATGACGATGGTCGCCAGGTTGTCGGCGCGGATCACGCCGGTCAGCACGAGCACGGCGAGGACGAGGATCGCGGCGCCCGCGACGATCCCGACCAGCGGATACCGTGACCGGGGCAGCGGGTTCGGGACCTCGCGCACGGAGGCGGGGAGCGCGCGCCGGCCGAACGAGTACTGCACGAGACCGAGGGTCATGCCCAGTGCTGCCAGCCCGAAGCCCCAGTGGAAGCCGAGGGTCGACTGCAGGATGCCGGTGAGGATGGGGCCGAGGAACGCACCGAGGTTGATGCCGAGGTAGAACAGCGAGAAGCCGGCATCCCTCCGCGGGTCCTCCGGCGTGTACAGGCTGCCCACGACCGAGGTCGCGTTCGCCTTCAGGCCGCCGGAGCCGAGGGCGACCAGCACGAGGCCGACGCCGACCCCGACGAGTCCCGGCAGGAGCGCGAGCGCGAGGTGGCCGGCGACGATCACCATCGCGCTGACGAACAGCACTCGCTCCGCGCCGAAGAGCCGGTCGGCGAGCCAGGCACCGAGGATGGTCGAGAGATAGACCGAACCTCCGTACGCGCCGACGATGCCGCCGGCCACCGCCTCGGGGATGCCGAGGCCGCCCTGCGAGACCGAGTAGTACAGGTAGATGAGCAGGATGCCCTGCATGCCGTAGAAGCTGAACCGCTCCCACATCTCCACACCGAAGATGTGCACGAGCGACCAGGGCTGCCCGAAGAAGCGGGTGTCGTCGTCGCGGGTAGGCGGTGCGGAAGCTGCGGTGCTCATGCCAGGAAGCTACTCTCCGGCGGCGGCCGCGACCAGGGGACGCGCTGCGACCACCGGTAGAATAACGGTGCCCGTGCTCACGGGCTTCTCCGCATCCGACCATTGGAGCCACCATGGCCGAACAGTCCCGTCTCGACAAGGTCATCGCCCTCGCCCGCCACCGCGGATTCGTGTTCCAAGCGGGTGAGATCTACGGCGGTTCTCGGTCGGCCTGGGACTACGGCCCCCTCGGCACCGAGCTCAAGGAGAACATCCGTCGCCAGTGGTGGCAGACGTTCGTGCGCGGTCGCGGCGACATGGTCGGCCTGGATTCGAGCATCATCCTGCCCAAGCGCGTGTGGGAGGCCTCCGGCCACGTCGCGACGTTCACCGACCCGCTGGTCGAGTGCCTGCAGTGCCACAAGCGCTTCCGCGCAGACAACCTCATCGAGGACTTCGAGGCGCGCAAGGGTCGCAAGGCCGAGAACGGTCTCGCCGACATCCCGTGCCCCAACTGCGGCACCAAGGGGCAGTACACCGAGCCCAAGGCGTTCTCCGGTCTGGTGAAGACCTACCTCGGTGTCGTCGACGACGAGTCGGGCCTGTACTACCTGCGCCCCGAGACGGCCCAGGGCATCTTCGTGAACTTCTCGAACGTGCTCACCGCGAGCCGCAAGAAGCCGCCGTTCGGCATCGGCCAGGTCGGCAAGGCGTTCCGCAACGAGATCACCCCCGGCAACTTCATCTTCCGCACCCGGGAGTTCGAGCAGATGGAGATCGAGTTCTTCACGCCGCCGGCCGAGGCGAAGGAGTGGTTCGACCACTGGGTCGAGGCCTGCTGGAACTGGTTCATCGACCTCGGTATCGACCCCGAGAACATGCGGCAGTTCGACGTACCGGAAGACGACCGTGCGCACTACTCGGCCGGCACGATCGACGTCGAGTACAAGTTCGGCTTCGCGGGCAAGGAGTGGGGCGAGCTGATGGGCGTCGCCAACCGCACCGACTACGACCTCTCCAGCCACAGCGAGGCGTCGGGCCAGAGCCTGACGTACTTCGACCAGGCCACGGGCGAGCGCTACACCCCGTACGTGATCGAGCCGTCGTTCGGCCTCACCCGCGCGATGATGGCCTTCCTCGTCGACGCCTACCGCGAGGAGCAGGTGCCCAACGCCAAGGGCGGCACCGACGTGCGCACCGTGCTCAAGCTTGACCCGCGCCTCGCGCCGGTCAAGGCCGCCGTGCTGCCGCTGTCGCGCAACGAGAAGCTGTCGCCGCTCGCCCGCGAGGTCGCCGACACGCTGCGCAGCTCCTGGGCCGTCGACTTCGACGACGCCGGCGCGATCGGCCGCCGCTACCGCCGCCAGGACGAGATCGGCACCCCGTTCTGCGTCACGGTCGACTTCGACTCGCTCGACGACCGTGCCGTCACGGTGCGCGACCGCGACACCATGGCGCAGGAGCGCGTGTCGATCGACGAGCTGCACGCGTACCTCGCCGAACGCCTGCGTGGCGCCTGAGCACGCAGCGACCCAGACCCCGTCGGCCCGAGTGGCCGGCGGGGTCTTTCAGTTGCTCCCGCGACCGCTCGCGCGTAGCGCTCGGAGAGCAGTTGCAAGCGCGGGAGCAGTTCGGGTGGGCTCTCGACGCTGAAGTCCATCATCAGCATGCCGATGTACGCGGCGACGGTATCGAGGCTGTCGGCGCCTGTGACGAGGATGCAGTGTTCGTCGTCGACGGGTTCGACCACGCCGACGGCGGCATGGATGCGGTCGAGCACGGCTTCCGCCGGGGCGTCGATCCGGAGTCGGGCGTGCACCTTCCAGCCGCTCACGGCGATGGTACGCATCGCGAACGCCGTGTAGTCGCCGCCGGGAAGGGGCTGTGGGTCGAAGCGCCGATGCGTCGGCATCCGAAGACTCATCCAGTCGACGCGGTAGGTTCCCCACTCGTCGGTTCGCGGGTCGCGCGCCACGAGGTACCAGCGTCGTACCCAGGTGAGCAGTCGGTACGGCTCGACCAGCACCGGTGTGCCTTCGTAGTCGAAGCGCAGCCACTCCGCACTGCGGATCGCACTCGCGACGGCCTGCAGGGATGCGGCGTCGACTTCGGGATCGGGGGCGTCGGTGTCGTTGTTCTCCGGGGCCCGGTCGACGCTCGAGCGGAGGGCGTCGACGGTCGGGCGCAGGTGCGAGGGGAGCACCTGCTCGAGTTTGGCGAGAGCCCTGGCGCCCGACTCGGCGATGCCCGCGATGCCCGCTGCGGCGCGGAGTCCGACCGTGACCGCCACGGCCTCCTCATCGTCGAGGAGGAGGGGAGGGAGGCTGCCGCCTGCGCCGAGGCGGTATCCGCCGATAGGTCCTCGCGTGGCGTCGACCGGGTAGCCCAGGTCGCGCAGCCGCTCGATGTCGTGCCGCACGGTGCGGGAGGAGACGCCCAGTCGTGCGGCGAGATCCGCCCCCGAGCGTGCAGGGCCGGTCTGCAGCAGGGCCAGCAGCGCGAGCAGCCGCACGGTCGGATCAGCCATCGGACCCCTTCCGAAAGTCGTTCGCCTATTAGGAACGAATCCAACCTAATGCGCTTCTACCTTCGAGACATGGAAAACACGACGCTCGCCTTCCGCCCTTTCACCGTCTCGGTCTCCGCTGCCGAGGTCGCCGATCTCCAGGATCGTCTCGCCCGCACCCGCCTCCCGCAGCCGTCGCCGACGGACGACTGGGACGCCGGCACCCCGAACTCCTACCTGCGCGAGGCGGTCGCCGCCTGGCGCGCGTTCGACTGGGAGGCCGCCCAGGAACGGATCAACGCCGTCCCGCACTTCACCACCGAGATCGACGGGCAGACGATCCACTTCATCCACGTGCGTTCCGCGCACGAGGGCGCGAAGCCGCTGCTGCTCGCGCACACCTACCCCGGCTCCGCCGTGGACTATCTCGATCTGATCGACCGTCTCGTCGACCCCGAGGCGCACGGCGGTCGTGCCGAAGACGCCTTCGACGTGGTGATCCCGGATGCTCCCGGCTACGGGTTCTCGCAGCCCCTGGCCTCAGCGGGGTGGACGACGGCGCGCGTCGCGGCGGCGTACGACCGTCTGATGCGTGCCCTCGGCTACGACAGCTACGGCATCCACGGCTCGGACAACGGCGCCATGGTGGCACGCGAGCTGGGCCTGATCGAACCCGCAGGATTCCTTGGACTGCACGTGCTGCAGCTGTTCTCGTTCCCCTCGGGCGACCCGGCGGAGTTCGAGAAGCTCGAACCGGCCGACTACGCCGGCCTCGAGCACATGCAGTGGTTCCAGTCGGTCGGCGGGTACAACGCCATGAACGCCTCCCGCCCGCAGACCGTGTCGGTGGGGCTCAGCGACTCCCCGGTCGGACTCCTGGCGTACAGCGAGCTGTTCAACTCCTTCGGCAATGGCACGTCGCTCGTGCCGTTGGAGATGATCCTGCTCGAGGTCAGCGTGAACTGGTTCGCGAACGCGGCCTCGGGCATGAGCCGCAGCTACCTGGAGAACGCCAGGGCGGCTGCCGCGGCGGAGGGCGCCGAACCCCGGATCAACGCCGCACGGACGGGGTCGCCGTCTTCGCGGACGACTTCCAGACGATCCGGGTCTTCGCCGAGCGTGACAACGCGAACATCGTGCACTGGAGCCGCTTCGCCGACGGAGGACATTTCGCCGCCCTGGAGCGTCCGGATGTGCTGGCCGCCGATATCCGCGCGTTCTTCGCCGTCGGGCGCTGACCCTCAGCTGCCCGACGTGCAGCTCGCCGCCCCGGCTCAGCCCGTGACGGTGAGCTGCACGTCAGGCGTGCCGCCGGCTTCGACCCAGGCCAGCGAGCGTTCGAGGATGCTCCGCAGCACGTCGAGGTCGACCTGCTCGAGGTCTTTGATGTACAGGCATCCGACGCCCGTGGTGTGCGGGCCGAGTTCTGCCAGGGCCTCGGAGTGGGCATCGACGCCGTCGAAGAGGTAGATCGTGGTCGCGGCCTTGCGAGGGGCGAAGCCGAGCACCCCGCTGTCACCCTCCGTGCCGGTGGGGTAGCGGTAGTGGCACGAGCCGAATCCGATGATCGTGCCCCACGTCTGCGGTTCGCGACCGGTGATCTCCTGCATGAGCGCGGTCAGCGTCTCGGCGTCCCGACGGCGGGTCGCGGGGGAGGAGCGGGCGATGAGTCCTGCGACGTCGTCGCCCGTCGGCTTCACTTCTGCGCCTTCGCCGCAGCCTTCATGGCCTTCTTGTGCTCACGCACCTTCGTGAGCGAGTCGGGCGAGACGATGTCGGCGACGCTGCGGTACGAGCCGTCCTCGCCGTAGGGCGCCGACGCCTCGCGCCAGCCCTCGCCCGTGAAGCCGTACTGCTTTCCGAGGAGCGCGAGGAAGATCTTCGCCTTCTGCTCGCCGAAGCCGGGGAGCGCCTTGAGCCGCTTCAACACCTCGGCTCCGGACGGGTCTCCCTCGGTCCACAGGGCCGCGGCGTCGCCGCCCCAGTCGTCGACCAGGGTCTGGCACAGCGTCTGCACGCGCGTCGCCATCGATCCGGGGAACCGGTGCACGGCGGGGGTCTGCTTGAAGGCCTCGAGGAACTCGTCCGGCGCCATGCCGGCGATCGCCGTGGCATCCGCAGCCCCGGTGCGCTGTTCGATCTTGAGCGGACCGGCGAACGCGGTCTCCATCGGCACCTGCTGGTCCAGGAGCATGCCCACGAGCAGTGCCAGGGGATTCTCGGTCAGCAGCGCGTCGGCGGCGGTGTCTCCGGTGATGTGAAGGGCCATGCCTCCAGTGTCCCACCTGCGGCCGAGCGCGTCAGGCGGTCGCGGCGTCGTCTGCGCCAGGGGCATCGGCTTCGGGCGCGATGCCGTACAGGGCCGACAGCGCGGCGGCGAACTCGTCGGCGCGGCCGGCGGCGGCGAGCTCGTGCGCGCGGACGGTCGGCGTGTGCAGGAGCACCCCGGAAAGGTGGCGCAGAGCCTGCTCGACCTTGCCGTCTTCGTCGCCGCGCGCCCGGGCACGATCGATCTCACGCTCGAGCAGCTCGAAGATGTGCGAGCGGAAGGCGACGACCGACGGTGTCACGCTCTGGCGTGCGCCCACCACATGGAAGGTCTCAGCGGCTTCGCGGACGACGCTGCGTGCGGCATCCGTCGCCTGCAGCTCCTCGAGCGGCGCGTGCAGACGGATGGTCTCGAGGTCGAGGAGTGCGACTCCCTCGAGAGCGGCGACCGCGGGGTCGACGTTGCGGGGCATGCCGAGGTCGACCACCAGCTGGCTGTGCGCGCCGACCGGGCAGCCAGCCGGGGCGAGGCCGGCCGGCAGCTGAAGGTGCTCCGGCCCGAGCACCGGCTCCGTGGCGGTGGTGCAGGTGATGAGCAGGCTCGACCGGGCGGCGGTCTGGGCGTACTCCTCGGCGGTGATCGCCCGGATGCCGTGCTTCGCGGCGAACACCTCGGCACGGCCGGAGGGCGAGTACACCGAGATGTTCACGGCGCCGCGCTCGCGCAGGGTGGCGAGGGTGACCGCCGCATAGGCGCCGGTGCCGACCAGCAGCACGCGCTCGGCGGACCAGTCGGCGATGCGGCTGTCGGCGAGCTCGAGCGCGAGACGCACGAGCGAGCGGCCGGCGCGGCCGAGGGCGGTGACGTTCTTGACCTTGCGCTGGGCCTGGCTGGCGCGCTGGAACAGGCGCTCGAGCTCGGGCGATGTCGTGCCGTCCTTGCGCGCGGACTTCAGGGCGCGGCGCACCTGTCCGGCGATCTCGCCCTCGCCGGAGACGACGGACTCGAGTCCTGAGGCGACCGAGAACAGATGCTCGGCGACGCGGCGGCCCGAGTGCACGGTGTAGGCCCCGTCGAGGTCGGCGGCCGGGATGCCGGTCGCGGACTCGACCGCCTCGATCACGGCTTCGACGCCGATGGCACCGGCGGCCGTGACCGGCTCATCCATTTCCACGTACGCCTCGAACCGGTTGCACGTCGCGAGGACCACGGCACCCTGCACGCACGGCGTCATGCCCACGATGGTGGGAGCGACGTCGTCGGGGGTGCGGCTCAGGCGTTCGAGCAGTTCGAAGGAGGCGGTCTTGTGACTCGCCGTCACACACAGCAGCACATACCGATTGTACCGGAGTGTCCGCCGACCGGATTCGCACGGCCCGATTCGGCGGGCGCACAAGGGGGGAATGGGAGGATGGAGCCATGGCCCTCTCCGACGCCCCGCTCCTGCGCGCCCTCGCCGGCGACCGTCCCGACCACGCCCCGGTGTGGTTCATGCGCCAGGCCGGCCGGTCGTTGCCGGAGTACCGCGACCTGCGGGTCGGCACGCGGATGCTCGACGCATGCCTCACCCCCGACCTCGCGGCCGAGATCACGTTGCAGCCGGTCCGGCGTCACGGGGTCGACGCCGCGGTGTTCTTCAGCGACATCGTCATCCCGCTGCGGCTCGCGGGCGTCGACGTCGAGATCGAGCCCGGTCGTGGCCCGGTGTTCGCGGACCCGGTGCGCACGGCAGCCGACGTCGACCGCATCACCGCGATCGATCCGGACGACCTGGACGGCACGGCGATCGCCGAAGCCGTCCGACTCGTCACGGCAGAGCTCGGCGACACCCCGCTGATCGGTTTCGCCGGAGCGCCCTTCACCCTCGCGGCCTATCTCGTCGAGGGCGGGCCCTCGAAGGAGCACCTGCGGGCGCGGGCGATGATGCACGCCGATCCCGCGTCGTGGAACCGTCTCGCGGGCTGGCTCGCGACCGTCTCGCGGCGCTTCCTCGAGACGCAGCGCGATGCCGGAGCCTCCGTCGTGCAGCTCTTCGACAGCTGGGCCGGGTCTCTCAGCACGTCCGACTACCGCACCTTCGTCGCACCGCACTCCCACGCCGCTCTGTCCGGCATCGGCCTCCCCACCATCCACTTCGGCGTGGGTACCGGACGGTTCCTCGACGACATGCGTCTCGACGGCGTGGCCGACGGTGTCGGGGTCGACTGGCGGCAGCCCCTCGATGAGGCCGCCGCGATCCTCGGACCGGACGTCACCGTGCAGGGCAACATCGACCCGGCGCTGCTCGGCGCCCCGTGGCCCGTGCTGGAGGCGCACGTGCGCGATGTCGTCGAACGCGGACGTGCCGCACGCGCACACATCCTCAACCTGGGGCACGGCGTCCCGCCCGAGACCGACCCCGACCAGCTCACCCGCATCGTCGAGTTGGCCCACACGATCTGACACCCACCGGATCACCTCGATCGGAGAATCGACACCGATGACCACGCAGCCTTCCCCGGCCGAGCCGTCCGACCTCGCCGCCCGCGCGGCGGAGAAGCATGTCGTCGTCGTGGGCGGCGGCATCGGGGGCCTCGTCGCGGCGAGGGAGTGCGCGAAGGTCGGAATGCGCGTCACGGTGCTCGAAGCCGCCGATGTGCTCGGCGGGGCGATCCGCCGTGTCGATCTCGACGGCATCACCGTGGATGCGGGGGCAGAGAGCTACGCCACGAGAGGCGGCCTCGTGCGCGCGCTCGTCGAGGAGCTCGACCTCGCAGACCGCATCGTGGTACCGCAGGCCGGGGGCGCATGGCTTGCGGGCATCCCCGGAGTGGGCGCGGCCCCTCTTCCGGCCGGAGGCATCCTGGGCATCCCCGCCAATCCGTTCCAGGACGACGTCCGCCGCATCATCGGATGGTCCGGCGTGTGGCGTGCCTACCTCGATCGCGTGCGCCCGCCGCTCACGATCGGACACCAGCTCAGCCTCGGAAAGCTCGTCGCCTCGCGGATGGGCGCGAAGGTGCGGGACCGTCTCGTCGCACCCGTGACGACCGGTGTCTACTCGGCATCCCCCGACGACATCGACATCGACGTCGCAGCGCCGGGACTCAACGCCGCACTGACGCGGGTCGGCTCGCTCTCCGGCGCGGTGCAGGCGCTTCGGGATGCTGCCGCCGCGAAGGCCACCGATGGTCCGGCCGAGGCGAAGACGCCCGGCGCCGCGGTCGAGGGGCTGGCCGGAGGCATGAGCACTCTCATCGACGCGCTCTCGGACGACCTCACGAAACTCGGGGCCGAGGTGCGGACCGGCGTGCGGGTGCGCGGCCTCCGCGCGGTCGGTGACACGTGGTCGATCGAGATGGAGGTCGCACCCGGCGAGACCGTCGCGGTGGACGACGTCGACCCCGTCATCGCAGAGCGGATCGTGGAAGATCTGGCGGCGGAACCGACAGTCGAGGAGATGGCGGCCGACGCCGTCATCGTCGCGACCCCCGAGGCTGTCGCACGGGAGATCCTCGCGGTCGCCGTGCCCGCGCTGAGGTGGACCGAGGCCGCCGCCTCGCCCGAGATCGAGATCGTCACCCTGCTCCTCGACGCGCCGGGACTGGCCACCGCCCCGCGAGGGACCGGAGTTCTCACCGTCCCTGGCAGCCACACGGCGAAGGCCCTCACGCATTCGACCGCGAAGTGGGGATGGGTGCGCGACGCCGCGGGTGACCGGCAGATCGTCCGTGTCTCGTTCGGCGCTCAGGGGAGCCTGCGGCGACCGCAGGGATGAGCGACGACGAGGCGGCGGACTTCGCGCGGCGCGAAGCCGCAGCCCTGCTCGGAGTCGCACTCGCCCCGGAGGCCGTTTCCGCATCGCACCGCGGCCGCTTCGTCCAGTCGCAGCCGGCCTCGATCATCGGCGCCGGCGAACGGCGCACCTCGGCGCGTGCGGCGATCCGAGCCGTTCCCGGTGTCGCCGTGGTGGGCGCCTGGCTCGCGGGGACAGGGCTCGCTCAGGTGATCCCCGACGCGCGCGACGAGGCCGACCGAATGCGGCGCGCCCTGTTGTGGGAGTGATCGAGCGCTCCGTGTCAACCCTCTGACCCGTAGATGCCGAAATCGGCATACGGGGTTACGCTGGGTACCTGGCCGAGGGGAGCGGAAGCCTGCGGTCACATCCCAACCGGGCGAATCTGGCCGGACAACCGGAACAAGGTGAGGAGACCCCATGAAGGGGAAGATCGGACTCGTCGTCGGGCTCGGCGTGGGCTACGTCCTCGGCACCCGTGCCGGGCGTGAGCGCTACGAGCAGATCAAGACGCAGTGGTTGAAGGTGTGGCACCTCGACCCGGTGCAGGAGCAGGTCTCCAAGGTGAAGGGCTTCGTCGGCGACAAGGCCGCGGCCGTTCCCGGAGCTCTCTGGACCGGCGTCGTCAAGGTCGCGAAGTCGGTGAGCGGCTCGGGCACGCCGGGGCAGCGCCTCGACTCCGCCATCGCCACGGGTCGCGAGGCAGCCGAGGATCTGGCCGAAGCCACCGAAGAGGCGGTCGAGGCCGCGAAGGCGACCGCGTCGTCGACCTCCACCGCGAAGAAGCCCGCCGTCAAGAAGCCGGCGGCCGCCAAGTCCGCCCCGAAGAAGTCCGGCGCCTGACATGCCCCGCGGATACCGAGATCGTGCCGACGACAGTCTGCTGACCCTCCTCGGGGATCTTCCGGAACTCGTCACGAACCTCGTCAAGGCGGAGATCGACGCCGCCAAGGCCTGGATCTCGCGCACCTCGAAAGACGCCGGCATCGGCTCGGTGTGGTTCCTCGTCGCCCTGTTCTTCCTGTTCTGGGCCGTGCCGGTGATCCTGGTCTTCGCGATCGCCGGGCTGTCGTCCTGGTGGCCGGTGTGGCTCTCCGCGATCGCCGTCTTCGGAATCCTGATCGTCGCCGTGCTGCTGTTCGCGCTTCTCGGCATCCTGAAGTTCCGCAAGGTGCTCCGGCGCCAGAACCCGGCGCAGGCCGTGGCCGAAGACATCCGACTCGTGAAGGAGGCCGGCGATGACGAATTCTGAGTCGCTGCCGCGTACTGCTGTCCCCGGCGGCATCGTCGATCCCGTCGCGTCGGCCCGTGCCGAGCTCAAGGCCGCGCTCGCCGCGATCGAGGTGAAGGGGAACATCCCTCGTCGCATCGAGAAGGCATCGGTGCGCGGTGCCGCGAAGGCCAGGGTCTTCGCCGACCGCAATCCGATCGGCGCGATAGCCGCCGCGGTGGGTGTCGCGGCGGTCGTGGGTGGCGCCGTGTGGGCCATCGCACGCGCGATCGCTCGCTGACGCACCTGCGCACACGAGGATCCGTCATTCCGGAGGTCGTCGTCCGCTCATCCTGGGGTGATTAGCGGCTCCTCCGCAAACGAGGCAGACTGGGGAGCATGATGTCCGAAGAGCGCGATGAGAACCCGTCCGGCTTCACCCTCTGGGCCGTCTGGCGACGGAATCCCGACGTGCCGGTGACCGAGAACGACTCGACCGAGCTCGAGACGATCGTCTCCTACATCGAGGACTCCGGCGTCACGGTCCGCGGCTTCTACGATGTCTCCGGGCTCAAGGCCGATGCCGACCTCATGGTGTGGCTGCACGGCGACACCGCCGAAGAGCTGCAGAAGGCGCTGCGCCGGCTCCGTCGCACCGAACTGCTGCGGTCGCTGCTCCCGGTCTGGAACGTCATGGGCGTGCACCGCGACGCCGAGTTCAACCGCGCGCATGTGCCGGGCTTCCTCCGCGGCGTCGAGCCCAAGGAATGGCTGTGCCTCTACCCGTTCGTGCGCACTCCGGAGTGGTACCTCGCTCCCGAGGAGGATCGTCGCAAGATGCTCGCCGACCACGGCCGCCGTGGTGCCGCGTTCACGGGCGTGCTCGCCAACACGGTCGCATCCTTCGCCCTCGGCGACTACGAGTGGCTGCTTCCGCTCGAAGCCGATGAGCTCACCGACCTCGTGGACCTGATGCGCGACCTCCGCTACACGGACGCGCGCATGTACGTGAAGGAGGAGGTGCCCTTCTACACCGGGCGCAGACTCCGCTTCGACGAGATCGCGGACGTGCTCCAGTAGACGTCATGAGCACCGCCATCCGTCTGGGTACCCGTCGCAGTGCGCTCGCGCAGGCGCAGTCGGGTCATGTCGCCGCGGCACTCGAGAAGGTGTCCGGTCGCCGGGTCGAGCTCGTTCCGATCACGAGCGAGGGCGACACGAACCGTGCCTCGCTCTCCGAGATCGGCGGGCAGGGCATCTTCGCCACCCGGCTCCGCGAAGCACTCCTCGCGGGCGAGTGCGACTTCCTCGTCCACTCCTTGAAAGACCTGCCGACGGCCGTCCCCGATGGACTGCTGATCGCGGCGACACCCCGGCGCGAAGACCCGCGCGATGTCGTTCTCACCCGTCACGGCGTGCCGCTGCACGAACTGCGCTCCGGGAGCACGGTCGGCACGGGTTCGCCGCGTCGGATCGCGCAGGTGCACCGCAGGGCGCCGGGCGCCGAGGTCGTCGACATCCGGGGCAACGTCGACTCCCGCCTCGCACGTGTCGCCTCCGGAGAGCTGGACGCGGTGATCCTCGCGGCGGCTGGTCTGTCGAGGCTCGACACCGACTCGCCGCTGCGCCGGGAGGAGCTCGGTCTCGCGGAATGGCCGACCGCTCCGGGGCAGGGATCGCTCGCGGTCGAGACCCGCACGGACGCCCCCGAAGAACTTCTGTCGGCTCTCGCGGAACTGGACGATGCGCCGACCCGCCTGGCGATCACGGTGGAGCGCGCGATCCTCGAGGGACTCGACGCCGGGTGCCAGGCTCCCATGGCAGCGCACGCCGTCGTCGACGGCTCCTCGATCCGCGTCAGGACGGTCGTCTACGCCCTCGATGGCAGCCGCCGGATCGGCCTCGACGTCACCGAAGCCCTGAACGGGGAGTATATTCGTCGGAACGGCAGTGGCAATGGAGCGGATGCTGCCGATGGTGCAGACCCGATGCACGCAGCGCGCGAGCTCGGGTTCACTGTTGCCCGTCGGCTGCTCGATCAAGGGGCGGCCGGCCTCGTACCCCGAGAGCAATAAATCCTCATGACCACTTCCGAAATCAAGCAGGACCGACCGCTGGACGGCTGGCGAATCCTCGTACCCCGCGGCGGGCCCTGGGGCGACGGCGTCGCCGCGAGCCTCCGGGCACTGGGTGCCGTCCCCGTCGTGGCGCCCCTCATCAACTTCGCGCCGACGACCGACCAGGCCACGCTCGACGTCGCCCTGGCGCAGCTGGCGGCCGGGGAGTTCGACTGGCTGACCGTCACGAGCGCCACCACGGTCGATGTGCTCTTCGCGCACCGGGCACAGGTGCCCCGCTCGACCAAGATCGCCGCGGTCGGCGAGACGACGGCGACGGCGCTGCAGGCGGTCGGCTACGAGGTCACGCTGGTCCCCGAGCAGGACAACTCCGCGGAGGGGATGGCTCAGCAGCTCATCGCCCTCGAGAAGGAGCCGCGCCGCATCCTCGCCCTGCGCAGCGAGATCGCCAAGCCCGTGCTCAGCAGGCTCCTCTCCGAAGCCGGGCACGACGTGCACGGTGTCGTCGCCTACCGCACGGTCGGCGTTCCGGTCACGGAGCGCATCCGCCGCGATGTCGAGAACGGTCGGATCAACGCGATCCTCATCACGAGCGGTTCCGTGGCGGAGCAGGTGCGTGAGCAGTTCCCGGAGATCCCCGACGAGACCCTGCTCGCCGCGATCGGGCCGCGGACCGCGAAGGACGCCGAACGAGCGGGTCTGCCGGTGTCGGTCGTCGCCGATCGTCAGACCGTCGACGCGCTGATCGAGGCGGTCTCGCACTTCACGCTTCCGCACGCGGCCGACGAGTTCGCGCCGTGAGCTACCCGGATGTCCGTCTGAGGAGACTGCGCCAGTCGCGGGCGGTGCGCGATCTCGTGCGCGAGACCTCGGTGCAGCCCCGACAGCTCGTGCTCCCGCTCTTCGTCCGCGAAGGTCTCTCGGAGCCGGTCGAGATCGGCTCGATGCCCGGAGTCGCGCAGCACTCGCTGGACTCCTTGCGTTCCGCGGCTGTGGAAGCCGCCGAAGCCGGCGTGGGCGGCGTGATGCTGTTCGGTGTGCCGGCAGTGCGCGACGCGCGCGGTTCCGGGGCCGACGATCCCCGCGGCATCCTCAACGTCGCGACCGAGGCCCTGGCCGCCGAGGTCGGGGATGCGCTCGTCGTGCAGACCGATCTGTGTCTGGACGAGTTCACCGATCACGGCCACTGCGGCGTGCTCGCGGCAGACGGCTCGGTCGACAACGACGCGACGCTCGAGCGCTACACGTCCATGGCGCTCGCTCAGGCCGGGGCCGGGTCGCAGCTGCTGGGTCTGTCGGGGATGATGGACGGTCAGGTCGCCGTGATCCGCGCCGCGCTGGATGCGGAGGGCTTCACGGACACCCTGCTGCTCGCCTATGCCGCGAAGTATGCGAGCGCGTTCTACGGGCCGTTCCGCGAGGCCGTCGATTCGCAGCTGAAAGGCGACCGGCGCACCTACCAGCTCGATCCGGGGAACCGTCGGGAGGGCGTCCGCGAGGCTGTCGTCGACGAGGCCGAAGGCGCGGACATCGTGATGGTGAAGCCGGCGATGGCCTTCCTCGACGTGCTGCGCGAGGTGCGCGACACCGTGAGCATTCCGGTGTGGGCATACCAGGTCTCGGGCGAGTACGCGATGATCGAGGCCGCCGGCGCGAACGGCTGGATCGACCGCCGTGCCGCCGTGCTGGAGTCCCTGCTCTCGATCCGCCGTGCGGGCGCCGATGCGGTGCTGACGTATTGGGCGACCGAGGCTGCGGGCTGGCTGCGCGATTGACCGAGGAGTTCTCATGACCGACCGCAATGACGACCTGTTCTCCGCTGCCCGCGCGGTGATCCCCGGTGGCGTCAACTCGCCGGTGCGCGCGTACGGCTCCGTCGGCGGGACGCCGCGGTTCCTGGCATCGGCGAAGGGGGCCAGGGTGACGGATGCGGCCGGGCGCGAGTACGTCGACCTGGTCGCGTCGTGGGGTCCGGCTCTGCTCGGACATGCCCACCCCGAGATCGTCGCCGCGGTGCAGGAGGCGGCGTCACGGGGGCTGTCGTTCGGTGCGCCGACCGAGGGCGAGGTCGAGCTCGCAGCGGTGATCGCCGACCGCGTGAGGTTCGGCGAGACCCGTCCGATCGAGCGCGTGCGCCTGGTCTCGACCGGGACCGAGGCGACGATGACGGCGATCCGCCTCGCGCGCGGCGCCACCGGCCGAGACCTGCTGGTGAAGTTCGCCGGGCACTACCACGGCCACTCGGACGGACTCCTCGCCGAGGCGGGATCGGGTGTCGCGACGCTCGCCCTTCCCGGGTCCGCCGGTGTGCCTGCGCCGATCGCCGCGCAGACCCTCGTCATCGGATACAACGACCCCGAGGCGTTGGCTGCGGTGTTCGCCGAGCACGGTCAGCGCATCGCCGCGGTCATCGTCGAGGCGTCGGCCGCGAACATGGGCGTCGTCCCTCCGCTGCCCGGATTCAACCGCCTCATCGCCGAGACCGCGCATGCCCACGGCGCCCTGATGATCATCGACGAGGTGCTGACCGGCTTCCGCGTGCACCCCGCGGGCTTCTGGGGTCTCCAGGCCGCCGGGGGCGAGGAGTACCTCCCGACATCTTCACGTTCGGCAAGGTCGTCGGCGGCGGCATGCCGCTGGCCGCGCTGGGCGGTCGCGCCGAGGTCATGGACCTGCTCGCGCCGCTCGGACCCGTGTATCAGGCGGGTACGTTGTCGGGGAATCCGCTCTCGGTCGCGGCGGGACTCGCCACGCTGCGGCTCGCGACGCCCGAGGTGTATGCGACCGTGGACGCGGCGTCCGCACGAGTGTCCGCTGCACTCGATGCCGCACTGACGTCGGCGGGGGTGACTCACACGGTCGCCACGGCCGGCAACCTCTTCAGCGCGTCGTTCCGAGCGTCGGTGCCGCGCACCTACGCCGAAGCGCAGGCGCAGGAATCGTTCCGTTACGCCCCGTTCTTCCACTCGCTGCGCGAGCAGGGTGTGGCTCTTCCGCCGAGCGTGTTCGAAGCCTGGTTCCTCACGGCAGCGCACGGGGAAGAGGAGCTGCAGCACATCGAGGCCGCCCTCCCCGCTGCCGCCTCCGCCGCAGCCGCCGCGCGCCCGTAACGTCCGTCGAGGCCCGTCGAGGTCCGTCGAGTGTGGAACCTTCCTTCGAAAGTCGGCAGAGGGACAGTCGAGACTGGTCCTCATCGACAAGGGATCGTTGCGTTCCTGTGAGCAACTTCCAGACAACTGGCAGGGCGGCGCTGGCAGACTGAGTGGCATGGTGACGTTGCTGCTGGACCAGACGCAACTCGAGGTCGTGCTCTCGCCGATCGAGCGTGCCGCCACCTTTCACAGGGAGAACCTCCGTATCGCCCGCGACACCATCACCAAGGTCCAGCTGACCGAAGACGCGTGGACCTGGCTTCGCGGCGTGCCCAACCCCGGCACGCACATCCCGGGTGTCCTCGCGGCCGGCAGCTGGAAGGCGGCGGGGAGCCTCGACTTCGTACTGATCCGACGTCGGCGGCCGAGCGTCGTGATCGACCTCGACGGCGACGAGCAGTACCGCCGGCTGATCCTGACCACGCGGCACGGACTCGCCCTCACTCAGGCTCTGCGACTCGATGTCTCCGCCGAGCCCGCCAACGTCGAAGAGATCGTCGCCACAGCGCCGACGCCGGTGACGAAGGGGAGTCGCCGCCCGGTCATCCGCCCCCGGCCTGCCTGATCCGAGCCAGGGCGCGGGTCGTGAACCCGCCGCCTCGGGAATCGAGAACGCCCTCCGGACCGTCGGGTCGGGAGGGCGTTCTCGGCGATGCGGAAGCCTCAGTCGCGGTGGTGCTCTCCGTCGTGGTGCTCTCCGTCGTGGTGCTGGCCGTCGTGGTGCTCGCCGTCGTGGTGATCGCCATCGTGGTGCTCACCGTCATCATGCTGGCGGTCGACCTCGGCATCTGTGCCTTCCGCCTGCGTGCCGTCACCGGCCGGGGTCCCGTCGGCAACCGGCTGCGCAGACTCCTCGGCGGCCGTGTCGGATGCCGACAGCGGCACGGTGTCGATGACGCCGGTGGAGGCGATGCTCCAGTGCGCGCCCTCGTCGCCGGACTCAGCCGGGGTCGCCTCGGACTCGGCGCCCAGCGGGTAGTCCTTCGGTTCGTCCTCGTAGTAGGCGCGAGCCGCAGCGGCGAGCATCGAGCTGACGGCCGCCGATCGCGGGTCGGCGTCATCGGAAGCCGCAGAATCGACGGTGTCGGCGCCGGACTCGTCGGCGCGTGACTCGTCGGAACCTGACTCGTCGGAATCTGATTCGGCGGCGGCGGCGTCCGTTTCGGCGAGGTCGGCGAAGATCTCCACCCCGGCGTGCTCACCGTCGATGTCGTCGTCGGCGGCGTCGGCGGCGTCGGTCTCGGGCTCGGTTTGCGCCGGGTCGGCGTCCACGTCCGTGGTGGTGTCCGGTTCCGTGTCGGTCTCGGCTGCGTCCGTATCCGAAGTCGCGTCCGTGGCGGTCTCCGCGTCGGAGCCGACCACGTCCGACGCGGTCTCATCCGTATCGGCGTCGGTATCGGTGTCCGCGTCCGTGGCGGTCTCGTTCTCGTCGCCTGCCCGCTCGGTCGAGGTGGCGTCGGTGTCCTGGGGTGTCTGGAAGATCTCGGCGACGCTGTGACTCGCCTCACCTGCGGTCGTGGTCGCGGGAGCGACCGGAGCCGCCGAGCCGAAGAGGATCTCGTCGAACGATCGCCGGGGCGATTCCTCGTCGGCAGTGTCGATCGCCGCGGGCTCCGCTCCCTCGTCATTCTGCACCGCGTCGGCGGAGTCCGCGGGTGTCTCTGCGTCATCCGTCGATGCCGTGGGGTCAGCCGCCGTCGTCTCTTCCGGCGCGGGGGCCTCCTCGGCCGCCGGAGTCTCCTCGGCAGGACTCTCCGTCGCGTCGTCCGCGTCTGCGACGGCGTCCGCAGACCTCTCGGAATCGGCGGGTGTCGCGGTGGCGTGTGCCGCCCAGGCGGCGGCCGCTGCCACGGGGACGGCGACGAGGGTGTCGGCAGGCGCGGAGGGCTCGTCCTCCGTCTCAACGGTGTCGCCGACGGCGGTCTCCGCAACGGCGGTCTCTGCGACGGCGAGGGCGGGCTCGGGCAGGAGAGGTGATCCGGCCGGCGAAGTGAGCCGTCCGCCGCGCATCAGATCGATGAAGACGTCTTCGAGCGTGGGCCCGCGCTGCACGAGCGTGCTCAGGGCGATGCCGGCCTCGGCGGCGACGGCTCCGACGGTGCCGGCGTCACCCCCGCGAACGGTCAGTCCGGATCGCAGCACCTCGATGTCGAAACCGGCCTTGGTCAGCGCCGCCGTGAGCGCCCCCGATCAGCGGCGTCGACGACGACGGAGCCGCCCTTCGGGTCGGCGAGCGTCTCGATGCCGCTGGACAGCACCAGGCGACCCTTCGACAGGACCAGCACGTTGTCGGCGACCTGCTCCACCTCGCTGAGGACGTGCGATGACACGAGCATCGTGCGACCCTCGTCGGCGAGGCGGCGCATCAGCAGCCGCATCCAGCGGATCCCCTCGGGGTCGAGTCCGTTGGCCGGTTCGTCGAACACCAGTGCGCCGGGGTCGCCGAGAAGCGCGTGCGCGACGCTCAGACGCTGACGCATGCCGAGCGAGAATCCGCCGATCCGGGAGTCGCCTTCGCCCTCCAGTCCGACGAGGGAGAGGACCTCGCCGACGCGCGCGAGCGGAATGCCGTTCGCCTTGGCGGCGATCGTCAGCTGCCGCTCTGCGGTGCGCCGCGGGCGGTACACGGTCTCTTCGAGCACGGAGCCGATGGTGCGCAGCGGCTGGCGCAGCTCCGCGTAGGCGGTGCCACCGATCGTGGCGGTCCCGGACGTGGCGCGCACCTGACCGAGCAGGATGCGCAGCGATGTCGTCTTGCCTGCACCGTTCGGGCCGAGGAAGGCGGTCACAGCGCCGGGTTCGACGCGCGCGGAGAAGTCCGAGACGGCGGTAACCTCATTGAAGCGCTTCGTCACGTGCGTGAACTCCAGCACCTGTCCTTCAGGCATCCGTGACCTCTCTTCGGAGTGAACAGTTCCTCCCTATCCTGCCGGAAAAGCCTGTCGGATCCCGCATTTCGCGCGGAATCACCGCCCTCGCCGACGGGGTAGCCTGGCACGCGTGACCGATTCTCTGGCTGCATCGCGAGTCCTCGTCCGCACCGAAGGAGCGCTCGGGCGACTCACTCTTCATCGCCCGGAGGCGATCAATGCGCTCGACGTCGGGATGATCGAGATCCTGACCGACACCCTGAACGTGTGGCGCGACGACTCCGACGTGCAGATCGTGCTGCTCGACGGAGCAGGGAACCGTGGCATGTGCGCGGGCGGGGACGTCCGCGCGCTGCACGCGCAGATCGTGGCGGGAGAAGCCGAGCGGACGGCGGAGTTCTTCCGCGCCGAGTACGCGCTGAACGCCATGATCGCCGAGTACCCGAAGCCGATCGTCGCCTTCGCCGACGGCATCACCATGGGCGGCGGCATCGGGCTCGCCGGCCACGCGGCCATCCGCATCGTCACGGAGCGTTCGAAGCTGGCGATGCCGGAGACGCGGATCGGATTCACGCCCGATGTCGGCGGCACGCGGCTGCTCGCGAAGGCCCCTGGCCGTTTCGGCGAGTACTTCGGCCTCACCGGGGCGACGATGAGCGGGGCGGATGCCGTCTACCTGGGCTTCGCCGACCACTTCGTGCCGTCGGATCGTCTGGAGGCGTTGAGCGAGGCCCTCGCCTTCCGCGCGGATCCGACCGGACCGAGCGAGATCGTGCTGCTGTTCGACGAGACGCCGGAGCCCACCCGGTTGCCGGAGTCGAAGGAGTGGGTCGACGACGCGTTCTCCGCCCCGACGGTGAGCGAGATCATCGAGCGGCTGCACGCCCAGGGGACGACGGAGGCCGCCGCCGTGGCCGACCTCCTCGAAGGACTCGCACCCACCGGACTCACCGTCACGCTCGACGCCGTGCGCGAGGCGCGAGACCTTCCGAGCCTCCGCGCCGCGCTGGAAGGCGAGTATCGACGTGTGATGTGGTTCGTGAACGAGCATCCGGATCTCGTCGAGGGCATCCGCGCACAGCTGGTCGACAAGGATCGGAACCCGCGGTGGGATCCGCCGACGTTGGCCGAGCTCGCCCCGGATGCGGGCGCTCCCGCCCGTGCCTACGTGCCGCAGCCTCCTCTGTTCTGAGTCGCCGCCTTTCGCCCGCACGGCTGTCGGGAGGATGCACACCTGTCGGGCGGATCGACCTGGTTCACGCCGAGCCGCGTCGAGACTCCCGACAGATGGCCCGTCACGGACCCGGAACCGCGGACGCGTCCGCCGTGCGCGTCTGCCAGATCGTCCGGAGCACGTCGACCACATCATCCGGATCGGCACTTGCGGAACCGGCCTCCTCGACCAGCTCGCGGATGCGCCGGATGACGGATGCCGGAAGAACACCCGCCGTCTCGGCGACCCGGGTGCCCGCCGCGGTGCGCGAGACCACGAGCCCCTCGGCCTCGAGCATCTTGTAGGCGCGGGCGGCCGTGCCCGGAGCCACACCGAGGTCGCTCGCGGTCTGGCGGACGGTCGGCAGTCGTTCGCCGGTGCCGAGCTGTCCCGAGACGATCAGGCCGCGCAACTGTCGGTAGATGTCGAGAGCGGGACTCGCCTCGTCGGTCGGCGACAGCTTCGGGCTCAGGCTCACCGTGCGGCCCTCGCGTCGACGGGGCGCCGGACAGCAGCGGCGTGCTCGGAGACGTGCGCGAGCTGCGCGGTCACGAGGAGCAGGAGCACGAACGCCGTGACCTCGAGCGCCGGTGCCAGCCAGCCGCCGACAGCCGCGATCTCTCCGTATCGCCAGACGGCGTCGTAGGTGGCGCTGCGGCCGTCGCCCTCCACCGTGAGCCCGGCCACCGATCCCGCCTCGGCGATGAACCGGAGCGCTCCTGCCAGCGCGAGCAGCGCCGCCGATGCCGTGAGCCGGGTGATCCCGCGCGCGACGTCACGACGCTCGCGCTGCTCGGCGACGACTGTCTCGGGGCGGAGGAACGCGCGGGCCGCGTTGGCGCGCAACGTCGCCACGACGACGGCGACGAGGGCGGCAGTGCAGATCAGGACGGGGACGCCGTACGCCCATCCGTAGAACCAGGGACGGATCGGGTCGATGGTCTCGTTGGGGACGTCGATCTCGAGGTAGACGTACGGACCGTCGTCGAGATTCGATGAGGCGAGTCCGGCGAGCAGCGTGGTCGCCGTGAGGGCGAGAAGGGCGAGGGCGGTGCCCACGCCTGCCGCTAGGGAGCTGAAGGTCAGCCAGGTCCGGCGTGCGGCCACGACGGGTTGCTCGGGAGGGGTGCTGCCTCGCGTCGCGATCAGCGCCAGAAGGACGGCGACGCCGACGGATGCCGTGAACACCGGCGTCGCGTACCGCCACCAGGACACGACCCCGTTGAGGCTCACGCCGAACAGGTCGAGGACGTACCCGGTGATCAGGTTCTCTGCGGCGAAGATCACGATCACGGCGATCGCCGCGATGCCGAGGGCGACGTGCTCCGGCGCGTAGCGGGCCGACACCGCGGCGGCGGACGTAGGGGTGAGCCGGACGCGGCTCCGCCTCCGCGCCGCCCATCGGGGCGAGAGGGAGATCCCGACCGCGATGATCGCTGCGAGGAGCAGCGAGACCAACGGCAGCGACAAGAGGGCGCCCGCCAGCTGCGCCGGGTCGAGCAGAGATGCGATGGGAGCAGGCATGCGGGTCCGTTCTCGTTTGTACCATATGTCTATCACAAGTTGTGTCAACTGGGGAACACAATAAGAGCGCCCGTCGGATTCCGCACTTGTTCGTCCGCGTGCAGAAACCTCGGCGGATCGGCGCCGCCGGTTCGCTGTCAGCGAAGGTCAGCCCCGAGGGGGATACGAATGTCCGCAGTTCGTGGCACTCTGTCTTGTGGCCGATCGTCGGTCGGCATCCGTCTGCCGGGAGATCCGCCGCTTCATCCTTCCTAGAAAGTCCGCCTGTGCTGGGAAAAATCCTCCTCCGTTATCTCTCCCGATACCGATGGCTGCTGCTCGCCGTACTGGTCTTCCAACTGGCCAGCGTGGCAGCGACCCTCTACCTCCCTCGCCTGAACGCCGACATCATCGACAAGGGCGTCGCCCGTGGCGACACCGGCTACATCTGGAGCACGGGACTGTTCATGCTCGCCGTGTCGCTGGGGCAGATCATCGCCTCGATCACCGCGACCTTCTTCGCCGCTCGCGCCGCGATGGGCGCCGGCCGTGACATCCGCGCCGACGTCTTCGGCAAGGTCAGCGGGTTCTCCGAGCGCGAGGTCTCGCAGTTCGGCGCCGGCTCCCTCATCACCCGCAACACCAACGACGTGCAGCAGGTGCAGATGCTCGCGATGATGGGCGCGACGATGCTCGTCACCGCGCCGCTCCTCGCGATCGGCGGCATCATCTTCGCCGTGCAGACCAACGTCGGCCTCAGCTGGCTCATCGCGGTCTCCGTCCCGCTGCTCCTGATCCTCGCGGCGCTCGTGATCGGGCGCATGGTCCCGCTGTTCCGCAGCTACCAGGGCAAGCTCGACAACGTGAACCGGATCATGCGCGAGCAGCTCACGGGCGTCCGCGTGGTGCGCGCGTTCGTGCGCGAGCGCATCGAGGAAGAGCGCTTCCGGGGCGCCAACACCGACATCATGGTCGTTGGCCGCAAGGTCGGATCCCTGTTCGTGCTCCTGTTCCCGCTGTTCATGCTGATCCTCAACGTCACCGTCGTCTCGGTCATCTGGTTCGGCGGCATCGAGGTCAACAACGGCACGGTCCAGGTGGGCACGCTGTTCGCCTTCATGCAGTACATCGGTCAGATCATGGGCGGCGTCATCATGGCGAGCTTCATGGCGATGATGATCCCGCGCGCCGCGGTGTCGGCCGAGCGCATCGGCGAGGTGCTCGACTCCGAGTCCACGCTCGTGCGTCCGGAGAACGGCGTCACCGAGTTCCCGGTTCCCGGATCCGTCGCGCTCGACGACGTCGAGTTCACCTACCCCGGCGCCGACTCCCCGGTGCTCACCGGCATCAGCTTCGCCGCGCAGCCGGGCGAGACCGTGGCGATCGTCGGATCGACCGGCTCCGGCAAGACGACTCTGATCTCGCTCATCCCTCGGCTCTTCGACGTCTCGGGAGGTTCCGTGCACGTGGGCGGTACCGACGTGCGCGAGGCCGACGTCGAGTCGCTGTGGGACAGCATCGGCCTCGTGCCGCAGCGCCCGTTCCTCTTCACAGGCACGGTCGCGTCGAACCTGCGCTACGGGCGTGAAGAGGCCACCGACGAAGAACTCTGGCACGCGCTCGACATCGCGCAGGGTCGCGACTTCGTCGAGGAGATGCCGGACGGCCTCGACTCCCGCATCGCCCAGGGCGGCACGAACGTCTCGGGTGGTCAGCGTCAGCGTCTCGCCATCGCGCGCGCGATCGTCCATCAGCCGAAGATCCTCGTCTTCGACGACTCGTTCTCGGCTCTCGACCTCACGACGGACGCACGGCTGCGACAAGCACTGTGGCGGGAGCTGCCGCACGTGACGAAGATCGTCGTCGCGCAGCGGATCTCGACCATCACGGATGCCGATCGCATCGTGGTCCTCGACGGGGGCACCATGGTCGGCGTCGGCACGCATGAGGAGCTGCTCGAGACGAGCGACACCTACCGAGAGATCGTCGAGTCGCAGCTGGGGGTCGACGCATGAGCGAGCAGAACAACGAACAGCGCAAGGCCAGGCGCGGTCGCGGCACGCCGGCAGCGGCGGTGGCCGAGGTCGAGCTGAGCGCCGAGGAGAAGTACGAGGCCGAGCTCGCCGAGCAGGCGCGGCAGAACTCCGGCGACTGGGACAGCGTCGCGCCGGGCAAGGCCGACAACTTCGGTCCGAGTTTCGCGCGCATGATCGGGCTGCTCAAGCCCTCAGCCATCTGGTTCGTCTTCGTGTCGATCCTCGGTGCGATCGGCGTGGTCCTCACGGTCGCGGCGCCCAAGGTGCTCGCCGAAGCCACCAACCTCGTCTACAAGGGGTTCATCTCGATCCAACTCGGACAGCCGACCGACGACTTCCCCGGGTTCCCGGCGGGAACCCCGCAAGACGTCGTGGTCGATGCGCTGCGGGGTGCGGGTCAAGACGACTTCGCCAACCAGGTCGGAGCGCTGGGCGACTTCACCGTCGGCCAGGGCATCGACTTCGATGCGTTGCGCATGGTCATCGCCGCCGTCCTGGCGATCTATGTGGCCGCAGCCTTCCTCACCTGGATCCAGGGCTACGTCATCAACGTGATCATGGTGCGCACCATGTGGCGTCTGCGGGAGTCGGTCGAGGCGAAGATCAACCGCCTTCCGCTGTCGTACTTCGACAAGGTGCAGCGCGGTGAGCTGATCTCGCGTGTCACCAACGACATCGACAACATCACGCAGACCATGCAGCAGTCGCTCTCGGGCGCGCTCACCTCGGTGCTGACCGTGATCGGCGTGCTCGTGATGATGTTCTCCATCTCGTGGCAGCTCGCCCTCGTCGCCCTCGTCACGCTGCCGTTGATGGGAGTGATCTTCGGCATCATCGGGCCGCGGTCGCAGAAGGCCTTCGGCACCCAGTGGCGCAAGGTCGGCCGGCTGAACGCGCGTGTCGAGGAGGCCTTCTCGGGTCACGCACTGGTGAAGGTCTTCGGACGCGAGAAGGATGCTCTCGACAAGTTCCAGGTCGAGAACGAAGAACTCTTCCAGGCGAGCTTCAAGGCGCAGTTCCTCTCCGGCATCATCATGCCGGCGATGATGTTCGTCGGAAACCTCAGCTACGTGGGCATCGCGGTGCTCGGTGGTCTGATGGTCGCGAACGGGCAGCTGCGACTCGGCGATGTGCAGGCGTTCATCCAGTACTCCCAGCAGTTCACGCAGCCGCTGTCCGAGCTGGGCGGCATGGCCGCGGTGGTGCAGTCCGGCACGGCATCGGCGGAGCGGGTGTTCGAACTGCTCGATGCGGACGAACAGGAGGCGGACGACGCCGATGCCCCCGAGCTGGTCGAGGGCAAGGGCGTCATCGAGTTCGAGAACGTCGCGTTCTCGTACACGCCCGATCGCCCGCTCATCCGCGACCTGTCGTTCCGGGTGGAGCCGGGGCAGACCGTCGCCATCGTCGGTCCGACCGGTGCGGGCAAGACCACGCTGGTCAACCTGATCATGCGTTTCTACGAGCTCAGCGGCGGGCGCATCATGCTCGACGGGCAGGACATCGCCGAGGTCACCCGCGACGAGCTGCGGTCGCGCACCGGCATGGTGCTGCAGGACCCGTGGCTGTTCGCCGGGAGCATCCGCGAGAACATCCGGTACGGTCGCTCCACCGCGACCGACGACGAGGTTCTTGCCGCTGCCAAGGCCACCTACGTCGACCGCTTCGTGCACGCTCTCCCCGAGGGCTATGACACGGTGCTCGATGAGGATGCCGCGAACGTGTCGGCGGGTGAGCGTCAGCTCATCACGATCGCCAGGGCGTTCGTCGCGCAGCCGTCGATCCTGATCCTGGATGAAGCCACCTCCGCGGTCGACACCCGCACCGAGCTGCTGCTGCAGCACGCGATGGCCGCGCTCCGCGAAGGACGCACGTCCTTCGTGATCGCGCACCGCCTGTCGACCATCCGTGACGCCGACCTCATCCTCGTGATGGAGCACGGCGACATCGTGGAGAAGGGCACGCACGACGAGCTCATCGCGGCGCAGGGCGCCTACTGGCGCCTGTACCAGTCGCAGTTCGAGCAGGCCGCCACCGACATCGACGCCGAAGACGCTCTCACCGGATCGACGCCGGTCGTCGTGACCGGCGACGCCGGAGCCGAGGAGCGGGCCGAGTCGGAAGCGGTGGCCGCCGTGGCCGGCGCGTCCGTCGGGGCGAGCCTTCCCGCGGCCGAGACGGCGGCAGCCCAGGCGCTGCTCGACGAGGGAGCGGACGGGACCGCCGACCGGACCTGAGCGAGACACGTCACGACAGCGCCCCCTCCGGTGTACCGGGGTGGGGCGCTGTCGTCTGCACGCCGCGTCTGCACGCCGCGTCTGCACGCCGCGTCTGCACGCCGCGTCTGCGCTCCTGCTCGGCGGAGCGGGTGTCAGGGACGGTCGGCGGTGACGCCCAGCAGCTCCAGCGGATGGGTCAGACGCCACCAGGGGCTCGGCCCCTCGACGTCCTCGGCCAGCACCAAGGGCACTGTCGTGCTGTCGAGCGGACCCGTCGCGGTCATCGTGCCCACCCGGCCGTGCTCGTCGCGCTCGTCGCCGAGATCGAACGTCGCGCTGGTGGTCGCGAGGGCACCGTTCCACAGCACCACATCGGCATCGCTCTCGGTGACGACGTCGACGTCTTCGCCCCAGAGCGTCGTGACGCGGCCGACGACCGTGCCCTCGGCGACAGCCGGGTCCTGGCCGCGAGCGCCGCCTCGGTCTCGGCGAACAGGGAGCGCGTGACGGCCAGGCGCTCGTCGTCGCCGGGTTGGTTGAGCGCCGCGGCGTACAGATGGACGGTCGTGTCGCCGATCGTGACGTCCTTCGCCGTGAGCAGGTTCCAACCGACGAGGGTGCCGGTCTTGATGCCGACGACGCCCGGGTCCACGAGCATGCCATTGGTGTTGACGACGGTTCCCGCGCCGGGGAGATCGACCGACGTGGTTCCGACGATCTGGGCGAACACGGGGTTCTGCATGGCCAGTTCACCCAGCGCGATCAGGGCCTCAGGGGTCGACACGTTACGCTCGTCGAACCCGGAGGGAGTCACCACCGTGATGCCCGTGAGTCCACGTTCGCGCAGCCAGACCTCGGCGGCGGCTGCGAACTCCCTGTCGGAGCCCCAGATCTCGGACGCCAGGCGGTCGATGTAGTTGTTGGCCGAACCGAGGAGCGTGCCCTGCAGCAGCTGGTACTCGGTCAGCACGCCGCCGACCGGCACATCGAGAGCGGACTGGTCGCTGCGCCGGTAATCCCAGTACTCGACGCTGTCGCGATAGGTGAAGCCGAACTCGGGGCCCTGCTCGCCGAGCGCGAGGGGCATCCGATCGAGCACCATCAGGCTGCTCACGACCTTGGTGATGCTCGCGATGCTCACGGGATCGGCGAGGGAGGCGGCGGTGTCCAACCCCGCGATGCCGACCGCTGCGCTGCCCTCTCCCGGCCAGGTGAGCGCCGCCGGCGGAGCCGGAACCGCGCTGAACTCGACCACAGCGACGGTCGGGGGCACCTCGTGCAACGGCCAGAGCAGCGTCGTACCCGCGTACACCGCGACGAGACCGGCGAGCGTGGCCAACGGCACCAGGATCCCGGGGCGCGCGATCCCCGGACGCAGTCGGGCTCCGCGCAACAGGCCGCCCGTCCGCTCGGGTTCCGCGGCCTGGTCGAGCGTCGCCGTGGGGGAGTGCGCGGCGACCGCCGTGGCGTCGACCCAGGTCAGGGCCGTGGCCGTGGTCTCGTCGTTCGCCCACTGCGGAGCGTTCGCGTCGAGCAGAGCGTCGGCGTCTTCGGGTGCGATCTCCTCTGCACGGGGAGCCGTCGGCGTGAACGGCGGTTTCGTCAGCGGAGGCGTGGGGGCCGTCTCGGCCGCGGGTTCCGGGTCGAGCACGTGCTCCGGTGCGGGCTCGGGATCGATCACGTGCTCGGCCGTGGGCTCGGGATCGATCACATCCTCGGCCGCGTTCACATCCCTCGGGTCCCCGGCGTCCACGGGTTCCGGTGCGCCATCGCGCCCGGCGTCGTCGACCGTGAACAGCGCACCCAGAGCAGCCGAATCGACGGGGATCGCGGGGGCGATCGTGGTGTCGGGCGGAGGGGCATCGCCCGCGAACAGTCGATCGGCGGCGAAGCCCGAACCGCCGCGCGGACCCTCCTCCGCGGCGACCGCCTGCTCATCCGCAGCGTCGGCGGGGGTGTTCGACGGGGCGTCGTCGTGGACGACGCCCGTCGCCTCGTCGGCGGGATCTGAAGCAGTCACTCGTTTACGGTACCCAATCCCGGGCGTGTTCCGCGGCGCGGGCCCTGTCGCCACGCGGGTGTCGTCAGCGGGTAGGATCTTCACCACAACCACGGGAGTCCGGCGAGCCGGGCTGAGAGGGAGCGAATCGCGCTTCGACCGTCGAACCTGATCTGGGTAATGCCAGCGCAGGGAGGAGTTCAGATGAGTACGTCCACATCCGCGTCCACGACGCAGACCGCCGCCCCCGCCAGGAGCTTCCTGCGCTGGCGCATCGTCGACATCGTCGTCGCCAGCGTGATCGGCGTCGCCGCCGGCCTGATCTTCCTGGCCTGGAACGTCGGCTACCTCGGGCCTAAGGCGCTCCTGGAGCCGCTGCTTCCCGGCATCCAGGGCCTCCTCGACGGACCATGGCTCTTCGCCGGGGTGCTGGGCGGGCTCATCATCCGCAAGGCGGGCGCGGCGATCTACGTCGAGCTCCTCGCGGCGGTCGTGTCGGCCCTCATCGGCAATCAGTGGGGCGGGTTCCTCACGCTCGAGGCCGGTCTCGTGCAGGGCTTGGGCGCCGAGCTGATCTTCCTGCTGTTCTTCTACCGTCGCTGGTCGCTTCCGGTCGCGATCCTCGCGGGCGCCGGTGCTGCGCTGGCCGGCGGCATCAACAATCTCGTGCTCTGGTACGCGGGGTCGGGTCCGGCGTTCACGATCATCTACCTCATCAGCACGGTCATCTCGGGTGCGGTCATCGCCGGCGCCCTGTCATGGGTGCTGGCGCGCGGTATCGCCGCGACCGGGGCCCTCGACCGCTTCGGCTCCGGCCGTGAGGCGCGCGTGCGGGTCTGATGTCGGTGGATCGGTCCGTCCCGGCCGCCGTGGAGGCGCGCGGCTGGGGGTGGCGTCATGCGAGCCGGCTCGCGTGGGCGGTGAGCGAGGTCTCCTTCCGCATCGATCCCGGCGAGCGCGTCCTCGTGCTCGGGGCCTCCGGTGCGGGCAAGTCGACGCTGCTGCACGGGCTTGCGGGTGTTCTCGGCGGCGAGGAAGAGGGCGAGAGCGCGGGCGAACTGCTGGTCGACGACGCCCCTGCCGTCGCCACCCGGGGACGCGCGGGACTCGTGCTGCAGGATCCCGACTCGCAGGTCATCCTGGCCCGCACGGGCGACGACGTCGCGTTCGGCTGCGAGAACCTGGGGTTCCCCGCGCGGAGATCTGGCCACGCGTGGAATCCGCCCTGGCCGCCGTCGGCCTGGACGTGCCGCTGGATCATCCGACCAAGGCGTTGTCCGGCGGGCAGAAGCAGCGGCTCGCGCTCGCCGGAATGCTCGCGATGAGACCCGGGCTGGTGCTGCTCGACGAACCGACGGCGAACCTCGACCCCGCGGGGGTCGGCGAGGTGCGCGACGCGGTGGAACGGATGCTGCGTGCACGTCCGGCCACGCTCATCGTGGTCGAGCATCGTCTCGACGTGTGGCTGCCGCTCATCACGCGGGTGATCGTGCTCGGGGCCGGCGGCGTGGTCGCAGACGGGACCCCGGCCGAGGTCCTCGGCGCTCAGGGCGCCCGACTCGCCGCAGACGGCGTCTGGGTGCCAGGGCATCCGCCGGCGGAGCCGCCGCCGCCCCGGGAGCGCCGGGAGCTCCGCTGCTGTCGGCGCGCGATCTGGCTGTCGCCCGCGTCAAAGGGCGACCGGTCGCCGAGAACATCGACCTCGACGTGCATGCGGGACAGGTGCTCGCGATCACGGGACCCAACGGGGCAGGCAAGTCGACCCTCGGGCTGACCGTGGCCGGACTCCTGCCTCCCGCGGGCGGCGACCTGACCGCGTCGACCGCGCTCGCCGACGGCGCGGGACCCTCGCCGATCCGCTGGGCATCGAAGCAGCTGCTGACCCGCATCGGCATGGTGTTCCAGGAGCCGGAGCATCAGCTCCTCAGCAAGACCGTGCGTGATGAGCTGGCCGTCGGCCCCCGCGCGCTCGGCGTGGGGAGGACGAGATCGCCGCGCGCAGCGATGAGCTGCTCTTCCGCCTGCGGCTCGCGCATCTCGCCGCCGCCAATCCGTACACGCTGTCGGGCGGCGAGAAGCGCCGGCTGACGGTCGCCGCGGCCATCGCGACGCGACCGCGGGTGCTCGTGCTCGACGAGCCGACCTTCGGGCAGGATGCCCGCACCTGGGCGGAGCTCGTCGCGATGCTCGCCGCCCTGCGCGAGGAGGGGTCGGCGATCGTGACGATCACGCACGACCTGGATGTGGCGAGGGCGCTGCACGCCGAGAGGTTCGAACTCGGGGGCGCACGATGACCCTGATCGACACGCGCGCACGCACGGGAGCCGTCGCCGCGATCAATCCCGTCGCCAAGCTCGGGGTGAGCGCCCTGATCGCGGTGCCGTTGATCCTGACCCTCGATCCGGTGTCGGCATCCGTCGCCCTCGTGCTCGAGTTCGTGCTGTTCCTGTTCGCCGGAATCGGGTGGCGCGAGTTCTGGGTGCGCACCTGGCCGGTCTGGCTCGCCGCCCCTCTCACCGGTCTGACCATCGCGCTCTACGGCGAGACGAGCGGCGTGGTCTACGTCGACTGGTTCGTGCTGCGCATCAGCGAGGGGTCGCTGGCTCTCGCGCTCGCGACGATGCTGCGCGTGCTCGCGATCGCCCTGCCCTCGGTCGTGCTGTTCATCACCGTCGACCCGACCGATCTCGCCGACGGCCTCGGCCAGATCGTGCGGTTGCCGGCGCGTTTCGTGCTCGGCGCCCTCGCCGGACTGCGCATGGTGGGCCTGTTCCTCGACGACTGGCGTGCGCTCGAGCTCGCGCGCCGAGCCAGGGGCGTCGCCGACCGAGGGCGCATCCGCCGGTTCCTCGATGGCCTTCGCACTGCTCGTCCTCTCCATCCGTCGCGGCGCCAAGCTCGCCACCGCCATGGAGGCCAGGGGCTTCGGGGCGCCCGGGCGTCGCACCTGGGCGCGCGAGTCGCGATTCGGCGGGTCCGAGTGGGCGCTGCTCGCCGTCGGGGCGGCGATCTCCGGTGTCGCGATCGCCGCGGCCGTCGCCACCGGCGCCTGGAACTTCATCCTCGGACCCGGCGCCTGAGTCGACCCGGCGCGCGCAGGTGCCCCTCGATACCGCAGCGTGACCCCGCTACGGTGGGCGGCAGGACAGCGTTCGCCCCCGTCGAAAGGTCCCCCGCATGAGCACACCGTCTTCGGACTACGAGCCGATGTTCACGAGGCCGGGGGAGGCGACGGTCGCACCCCGGCACGTCATCCCGCCGCAGGGGTCGCTTCCCGCGACGGCGAAGCAGATCGTCGAGGACGAGACGATCCTCGACGGCAATGCACGATTGAACCTCGCCACATTCGTGAGCACGTGGATGGACGACGAGGCCAGACAGGTCTATGCCGCGTCATTCGACAAGAACATGATCGACAAGGACGAGTACCCGCAGACAGCGGCGATCGAAGACAACTGCTGGCGCATGCTGGCCAACCTCTGGAACGCGCCGGATGCGGCGAACAGCATCGGCACATCGACGATCGGCTCCTCGGAGGCCTGCATGCTGGGCGGCCTCGCGTTCAAGCGGCGGTGGCAGCAGGCCCGGCATGCAGCGGGGAAGGATGCGTCGTCGCCGAACCTGGTGATGTCGTCCGCCGTGCAGGTGTGCTGGGAGAAGTTCTGCAACTACTTCGACGTGGAGCCGCGCTACGTGCCGATCAGCGCCGAGCACAAGACGCTCGACGGACACGACCTCGCGAACTACGTCGACGAGAACACGATCGGCGTCGTCGCCATCATGGGCGTCACCTACACGGGCATGTACGAGCCGGTCGCCGAGATCGCCGCCGCACTGGATGAGATCCAGAAGACGACAGGGCTCGACATCCCCATCCACGTCGACGGCGCCTCCGGGGCGATGATCGCGCCGTTCCTGCAGCCCGACCTGGTGTGGGACTTCCGACTCGAGCGGGTGCATTCGATCAACACCTCCGGTCACAAGTACGGACTCGTCTATCCGGGCCTCGGCTGGGTGGTGTGGCGTGACGCGAAGTGGCTGCCGGATGATCTGGTGTTCAAGGTCAGCTACCTCGGCGGCGAGATGCCCACGTTCGCGCTGAACTTCTCCCGCCCCGGTGCACAGGTGCTGCTCCAGTACTACCTGTTCCTGCGGCTCGGATTCGAGGGGTACCGGGCCGTGCAGCAGACCGCCCAGGACGTCGCGAAGTATCTGTCGGCCGGAATCGCGAAGCTCGACGCCTTCGAACTGTGGAACGACGGAAGCGACATCCCCGTGTTCGCGTGGCGTCTGAAGGACGGGCATACGAAGAACTGGACCCTCTACGACCTGCAGGATCGGCTGCGGATGCGCGGCTGGCTGGTTCCCGCCTACCCGATGCCCGCCGACCTCGAGCACATCACCGTGCAGCGGATCGTGGTGCGCAACGGACTGAGCATGGACCTCGCGGCCGACCTCCTGGACGCGATCGCCGCCGAGGTGGAGTACCTCGACGCGCTCACCGCGCCGATGCCCGCCGACCACTCCGACTCGGCCTTCCACCACTAGTGGCGAAACAGGGCCTGGGCTCAGGTGGCGTTCCAGAGGTCGCGGTAATAGGCGAGACGTTCGCGGTCGGGCTCGAGACCGTAGGCCTCGATCAGTGCGTCCTCCCAGCCGGGGCCGAAGTTCCACTCGGTGCTCATGGACGCGACGGCGAGGTCGGCCCAGCGGTCGGCCACGCCGAGCAACGCCAGGTCGACGTGCGCGAGCCAGCGGCCGTCGTCGCCCACCAGGGTGTTCGGGCAGCACGCGTCGCCGTGGCTCACGACGAGACGGTCGACCTCTGGCGGCGTGCGGAACGACTCCGGGACGACGATGCCGCGGCGTTCCGCATTCGCGATGCGTGAAGGCACGCTCCACTCCCAGGGGCACTCCGCGACGGGCAGGGCGTCGTGCATCGCGCGCAGCCCCTCGCCCACGGCGCGGACGGCCGTCGCCGGTTCCGCGACCCACCGTGGATCCACGGCGCTGAGTCCGTCGAGCGCGGCGGTGACCATCCACTCGTGCGTCTCATCCGACCCGCTGTCGAGCACGGTGGGAACCGCGATCCAGCGTGACGCCCAGCGCATCCGCTCGGCCTCGTCGCTCAGGGTGAATTCCAGGTTCCGCGGACCCCACTTGACGAAGAAGGGCTCGGAGACTCCGGTGGCACGGAACGTCAGGCCGCCGTAGTCGTTGCGCCAGACGCATTCGAGGTCGGCGTCTCCCGCGAGTAGGCGGACGCGGTCGGGCACGGCGATGTCTTCGACGGGGATCGACATGCTCCTATCCTGCCCGAGGCCTGCGACGGGGAGGTCGGAGCGAGTCATCCGCCGAGGCGGTGTCGTAGGCTCGCTTCCGACGCGGTTCCCTGCGCTCGACCCGCACCGACCCGGTTCGTCGTGGAACCAGGAACCACGTAGGCTGAAACCCAGTCGCACGTCGACGTTCGAAGGAGAACATCAGATGCAGATCAGCGGACAGGGCGCACTCGTCACCGGTGGGGCCTCCGGCCTCGGCCTCGCGACCGCGCGCCGACTCGTCGCCGCGGGCGCCCACGTCACGATCATCGATCTCGCCTCGTCGAAGGGCGCCGACATCGCGACCGAGCTCGGCGGGCTCTTCGTCGCCGCCGACGTCACGAGTGCCGAAGAGGTCGAGGCCGCGGTCGCCGCCGCCCAGGCCGCGGCGCCCCTGCGCGTGGTGGTGAACTGCGCCGGGATCGCACCCCCGCCAAGGTGCTCGACCGCGAGGGTCATCCCGCCGTGCTCGCCGACTTCGAGCGCGTGATCCGCATCAACCTGGTCGGCACGTTCAATGTCATCGCGCAGGCCGCCGCCGTGATCGCGAAGAACGAGCTGCACGACGAGGAGCGCGGCGTGATCGTGAACACCGCGAGCGTCGCCGCGTTCGACGGGCAGATCGGGCAGCCCGCGTACTCCGCATCCAAGGGCGGCGTGCACGCGATGACGCTCCCGGTCGCCCGCGAGCTCGCCCGGCACGGCATCCGGGTCTGCACGATCGCGCCCGGCATCATGGAGACCCCGATGCTGATGGGGCTGCCGCAAGAGGCGCAGGACTCGCTCGGCCAGCAGGTGCCGTTCCCCGCGCGACTCGGTCGCCCCGACGAATACGCCGCCCTCGTGCAGCAGATCGTCGAGAACGGCTACCTCAACGGCGAGACCATCCGTCTCGACGGCGCCATCCGCATGGCTCCGCGCTGACCCCACGCCTCGACGGGAACGAACAGCACTCGCGATCAGAACCTAGGAGAACTCATGACACTGGCTGGAAAGACAATCCTGATGTCGGGTGGCAGCCGCGGCATCGGACTCGCGATCGCGCTGCGGGCGGCCGCGGACGGCGCGAACATCGCCATGCTCGCGAAGACCGACACCCCGCACCCCAAGCTCGAGGGCACGATCCACACCGCCGCCGAGCAGATCAGGGCGGCGGGCGGACAGGCGCTGCCGATCGTGGGCGACGTGCGCGACGACGACGACATCACCGAAGCGGTCATGAAGACGCAGGGCGAGTTCGGCGGCATCGACATCGTCATCAACAACGCCAGCGTGATCGACCTGTCGCGCTCGCTCGACCTGAACGCCAAGAAGTACGACCTGATGCAGGACGTCAACGTGCGTGGCACGTTCATGCTGTCGCGCGCCGCAGTGCCGATCCTCAAGGACGCCGAGAACCCGCACATCCTGTCCCTGTCGCCGCCCCTCAACCCCACCCCGAAGTGGCTCGGCGCGCACACCGGGTACACGCTCGCCAAGTTCGGCATGACCATGGCGACGCTCGGGCTCGCGGCGGAGTTCGCGCGCGACGGGATCGCCGCCAACACGCTGTGGCCCCGCACCACGATCGCCACGGCGGCGGTGCAGAACCTCCTCGGCGGAGACAAGGTCATGGCGGCGAGCCGCACCCCCGACATCTACGCCGATGCCGCCTATGCCGTGCTGCTCAAGCCCGCGGCGTCATACACAGGACAGACGCTCATCGTCGAGGACGTGCTCGAGGCCGACGGCGTGACCGACTTCTCACGGTACGCGGCAGTACCCGGCACACCGGACAGCGCGCTCTTCCCCGACATCTTCCTCGACTGAGCGTGTGTCCCTCAGCGAAGGCGGCGCGGCCGGGAGTGCCGGACCAGGTCGCTCAGATCAGCAGGTACAGCGCGCCGAGGATCGTCAGCACGATCACGATGCGGTCGAACACGCGCTGGTTCATGCGCTGCGCGACCCGCAGGCCGAGCAGCGCACCGATCACCACGAGCGGGGCGAGCACGGCATCCATCAGCAGCACCGGCGCGTGGAACAGTCCGAGGCCGGCGAGGAACGGCACCTTGATCACGTTGATGATGGCGAAGAACCACGCCGAGGTGCCGAGGAACACCTGCACCGGCGTGCGGGTGGCGAGGAAGTACATCGACATGACCGGTCCGCCCGCGTTGGCGACCATGGTCGTGAATCCGCCGAGCGTGCCGTAGGCGCCCGCGAGCACGATGCCGCCCGACGGCGGCGTCACCGTATCGGTCCTGCTCTGCCGCCGCCGACGCCAGAGGGTCACGGCGATCATGAGCAGGAGGATCACGCCGATCGCCCGACGGACGATGCCGTCACCCGCGACGGCAAGGAAGGCGAACCCCGCGAGCAGTCCGGCGATCACCGCCGGAGCGAGGCGCAGCAGCGTGGGCCAGTGGGCGTGGCGGCGATACGCGATCAAGGCGAACACGTCACCGACCATGAGCAGCAGCAGGGTCGCGGCGGTGGAGGTGCGGGCGGGCAGCACCGCGGCGAACAGGGCGATCGCGAGGATGCTGCCCCGGGCAGCGCCGTCTTCGAGATGCCGATCGTCACAGCGGCCACGGCGAGAGCGACCCATGCCCACGGGTCGAGCGCGATCACCGCTCGAGCTCGGCGACGATCGCGTCGTAGCCGCGGGCACGGGCGAGGTCGACCGGCAGCACACCGTCGCCGTCGGGGATGCCGACGTCCGCCCCGCCGTCGATGAGCGCGCGCACGACCTCGACGTAGCGGGAGGAGCCGTCGCCGAGCACGATCGCCTCGTGCAGCGCCGTCCAGTTCAGGTTGTTGATGTGGTTCGGGTCGACGCCCGCCTGGAGCAGGATCTCGACCGTTGCGAGGAGACCCCGTTCGGAGGCCGGGATGAGGGCGGTGCCCCCGAAGCGGTTCGTGCTCGTCAGGTCGGCGCCGTTCTGCAGCGTCAGGCGCAGGATCTCGTCATGCCCCCGCGCGCCGGCGTACAGGTACGCGGAGTCCTGGATGTCGTCCTTCGCGTTGACGTCGGCGCCGGCCTCGATGAGCGCCCGTGCCGCATCGACCTGATTCGCCTTGGTCGCGGCGACCAGGGCCGTCATCCCCGCGTCTCCTCGTGCCTCGATGTCGGCGCCTTCGTCGAGCGCGACCCGGACGGCAGCGGCGTCCCCGGCGGCAGCGGCGTCGAGCAGATCAGTCGTGGCGTCGGTCACGGGGGCCTCCTGGGTCGGCGGGGTCGGCTGCGGCGCGGCCGTGCAGCCGGCGGTCAGCAGCATCGCGGCGGCGACGCCCGCCGCGCTCAGCATCCGTCGCACGCGCATGCATCCGGTATACCAAATCGAGCGCGACAGCGCTCGTTCAGTTCCGTGCGGCGGAGAGAGCCGCGGTGAACCGGGCCGCGCGCTCCTCGATGTCCGCCCAGTCCGATGCCGCGATGGAGGCGCCGTTCGCGAGGTCGCCGCCCGCGCCGACGGCGACGGCCCCGGCAGCGAACCAGGCGGAGAGGTTGTCGGGGCTCACGCCGCCGGTCGGCATGAGGGGCGCATCGGGGAAGGGGCCGCGCAGGGCGCCGAGGTAGGCGGGGCCGCCGAGCGAGGCGGGGAAGATCTTCACCACATCGACGCCGAGCTCGAGCGCACTCATGACCTCGGTCGGGGTCATCGCGCCGGTCATCACCACCCGGTCGGTGTCGAGCATCGTGCGGGTCAGGTGCGGCAGAGTCCCTGGGCTCACGAGGAACTGCGCGCCCGCCTCGGCCGCCTGCTCCGCATGGGCTGCCGTCGTCACGGTTCCCGCACCGATGTACGCGGCATCGCCGTGCCGGGCGATCAACTCACGGATCACGGCGGGGGCGTCGGGAGTGGAGAAGGTGACCTCGATGCCGGTGACTCCGCCGCGGATGATCGCCTCGGATGCCTCCAGCGCCAGCTCGGGCGACGGGGCTCGGAGCACGGCGAGGATGCCGGTCGTGCGGGCGGGGTCGAGACGGTCGGGCATGAGGCTCCTTGCAGTGGGGGACCGTCCCATTCTCCTCCGCGCTGACGGGGTTCGTCGCCCAGGGTCAGCGCCCGCCGGTTCCCCAGGTGTCGATCAGATCCTTCGACTCCTTCAGCCCGAGGCCGGTGTGCTGCCGCAGGAGCTTGATCGCGGCGATCGCGGCACCGCCCGCGACGAGTGCGTCGATCTCGGAGGCCGTCGACGCGGGCAGGGAAGCGCGGACCGTCGACGGCGTCAGGCCGACCGCGGGCAGGGCGGAGCGGGCGGCGGCGGCGTGCGACACGGGAGCCTGGTGCGGTGCCGTGGTGCTGGCCGACCAGTGCTCGATGCGATCTTTGGCCTCTTTGAGACCGACACCCGTGTGGTCGCGGTAGAGCTTGATCGCGTGGATCTTCTGGTTCGCGGCGACGAGTCGGTCGATCTCGGCCACGACGTCGGGGGTCAGGGCCGACGATGCGGGTGCCGCGGTCGAGGCTGCCGTGCGCGGTGTCGTCGGCGCGGGTGCGAAGACCTGCGGTGCGGGGAGCTTCGGGCGCATGCCGCGCAGAGCGAGGGTGAGGACGGCGACCACGATGACCAGTCCGACGACGATCCCGATGACCCACACCACCGCATCCATGGTGCTCAGTCTAGGGAGGTGCGGCCGGCGCTCCGGGTGCTACTTGGCGACCAGCGTCGTCTCGAACCGGTAGAGGTCTGGACGATAGCAATGGTGCCCGAACTCGATCGCCGCGCCGGACTGATCGAACGAGATGCGCTCCATCGTCAGCAGCGGTCCGCCCGCCTCGATCTCCAGCAGCTCGGGCTCGTCCGCCTCCGCGCGGCGGGCGCCGATCTTCTGTTTGGCGACGCGGATGGCGATGCCTCTGGCGCGCAGCACCTGGTAGAGACCTCGGGACTCGAGCTGCTCGACGGAGATGTCGGCGAACTCCTTCGGCAGGTAGTTCTCGAGCACGGCGACCGGGACGCCGTCGGTGCTGCGTCGCCGTCGCAGATGCAGCACCTCGGTGCCGGCGGGGAGGGCCAGCGCGGCCGCGATCTCGTCGGAGGCGGCGATCACTTCGTGGGTGAGCACCTGCGTGCCCGGTTCATGATGGGCGCTCTGCAGATCCTCGAACAGGCTGGTGAGCTCGACCTGCCGCGTCACGGACCCCTGCACGACCTGCGTGCCGATTCCGCGTCGCCGCACGAGCAGACCCTTGTCGACGAGCTCCTGGATCGCGCGCCGGATGGTGGGTCGGGAGAGTCCCAGCTGCTCGGCGATCGACACCTCGTTCTCGAGCCGGGCGCCTGCCGGGATGGCCCCCGATTGGATGGCGCTCTGGAGGCGGGTCGACACCTGGAAGTACAGCGGAACAGGGCCGGTGCGGTCGATGTCCGCGAAGAGGTCGTTCGGCCACGGGGTGACGACATCGGCCATGGGTGCTCCACTCTGTGTCAGGGAGTCACATTGTAGCGACAATCATACGATCCGATCCATCCTCGACTTCCCCCGTCTTTCCGGGCATGAGCGGTCATCCCGCCAGGGAAAAGCCCGCACGGAGAGAGTCGAGATGCTTAAAGTGCTATTGTTCTGACATGATCGAAGGGACAGGAGCGTGATCGGGGATCCGCACCTCCTCGTCGAGCTCGGGCTCCTCGGTCTCGCGTTCGTGCTCTCGCTCGCGGTCGGTGTCGAGCGTTCGCGCAAGCAGAAGAACGCCGGGCTCCGCACGCACGTCCTGGTCGGGCTGGGGTCGGCGATCTTCACGCTCATCTCGGCGTACGGGTTCGAGGGTGTGCTGGGTCCTGACGTCGCGGTCGATCCTTCGCGCATCGCTGCGCAGGTCGTCTCCGGCATCGGCTTCCTCGGCGCGGGCGTGATCTTCGTGCGCAACAACGCCGTCTCGGGGCTCACCTCGGCCGCGACCATCTGGGTGGTCGCCGCGATCGGCATGGCGTGCGGCGCGAACATGCCCCTGCTGGCGATCGCCGGCACCGCCCTGCATCTGCTGACGGTGGGCCCGCTGTCCCGGTTGCGCGACCGGGTGCGCCCTGAGCCGGAGCGCCTGCGCGTCACGCTGCAGTATGCGGCGGATCGCGGCGCGCTCCGCGAGGTCATGGCGGCGGCCGAGCGGCGCGGCCTGCCCGCGACGCTCCTCGGCGCTGCCCGGATCCACGGCGACTCGGACATGCGGGCGACCCTCGAATTCGCCGAGGCGGCACCGGATGCGCGGTCGGATCTGATCGACGACATCGCCCGCCTCGACGGTGTGCGGTCGGTGGTCGTCCAGGGCTTCTCCGAAGACGATTGATGCATATGTCATGACCTGCTAACATTCTCAACGGACCTGGGTCCGACCGTTCAATGAAGAAAGGAACACGCGTGATCCGCATCGCGAACGCTCCGGTCAGCTACGGAGTCTTCGAGCTGGCTCGACCGGACCTCGTCGCTCTGCCGCAGGGGGAGGAACTCGCCCGCTGGGTCAGCGACGCCGGGTACCAGGGCATCGACCTCGGCCCCGTGGGACTGCTCGGGCGCGGAGCGGATCTCACGGATCGCCTGGACCGTCACGGCCTCGAACTCGCCGGCGGCTGGGCCGATCTTCCGTTCGCGGCCGACGAGGAGCAGTTCGCCGCTGCCCTCGCCGCGCTCGACGACATCCTCGATGTGTTCGTCTCCGCAGCCGAGAACGACCAGGCCATGGCGCCTCTGCCCACGCTCGCCGATTCGGGCAGCGCGAAGCGCAAGGCGAAGCCGGGCGGAGCGCCGGAGCTCACGCTGCGCGGCGACGCCTGGGCGCGGTTCGCCGACCGGGTGAATGCCGCGGTCTCCCGGGTACGCGAACGCGGACTCGAACCCACGTTCCACCACCATGCCTGCACCTATGTCGAGACTCCCGAGGAGGTCGATGCGCTCCTCGCCTCGACCGACGTCGGCCTCACCTTCGACTCCGGTCACCTGCTCATCGGCGGGGGCGATCCTCTGGCCGACTTCCGTCGCTGGCGGGACCGCATCAACCACCTCCACCTCAAGGACGCCCGCACCGGGATCCTGCACGAGGCGCTCCAGGACGACGACCCGATGCGCTCCGTGTGGGAGAAGCGGGTCTTCGTGCCGCTGGGCGACGGCGACCTCGCGGTGACCGAACTGCTGGACGAGATCATCGCCAGCGCATACCAGGGCTGGCTCATCGTCGAGCAGGACGTCGTGCCGCGCTCGGCCGCAGACGTCGAGCGTGCCAAGGCCGACCAGGTCGCCAACCGCGAGGCCCTGCGGCGGTGGTTCGCATGAGCGTCACACGCGTCGCCGTCATCGGTCTCGGTGCGATCAGTCAGAGCGTGCATCTTCCCCTCCTGCGCAGGAACGCCGACACGTTCGCCATCGCGGCGCTGGTCGACCTCTCCGCGGAGCGCACCGCCGACATGGGGCGGCGATACGGCGTCGCCGACGCGCACAGGTTCACCTCGGTCGACGACCTCGTCGCCGCGAAGACCGACGGTGCGGTCGAGGTCGACGCCGCGATCCTCGCCACCACCGGCTCGCACGCCGGAGACACGCTGCGCCTCGTCCGCGCCGGCATCCGCGTGCTCGCCGAGAAGCCGCTGGCCTACTCGGTGGCAGAGCTCGATGCGCTCACCGCATACGCCGACGAGGCGGGTGTCGACCTGCGCGACTGGGTGCGTGTCGGCTACATGAAGGAGTACGACACGGCCTCGCTGCGGGCGAAGGAGCTGCTGGCCGATGTGACCCTCCGTGCCGTCAGCGTACAGGTGATGCATCCGCTCGACGGCTCGCAGCTCGCGTACGCGCGACTGGCCGCGCCCACCGGAGACGTCCCGCGCGAGGCGCTGGAGCCGCTCCTCGCCTCGACCTCCTCGGTCGTCGACGGCGCCGTCGGCTCCGACCTGCCCGCCGACCTCCGCACGCTCTACACCAACGTGGTGCTCGGCTCGATCGTGCACGACGTGGGCCTGCTCCGCTCGCTCGTCGGGGGACTCGGTGAGGTGTCGTCCGCACAGCACTGGGGGCCGAAGATGCCGGGCTCCGTGCACCTGAGGGGAGCGCTCGCGCGCGACGAGACGCCGTGGACCGTCGACTGGCACTACATCGACGGCTACCCCGACTACCAGGAGACCGTCACCTTCCACCACGAGACCGGAACGATCGAGCTCGTCTTCGGCGTGCCCTACGTGACCAACCTCCCCACCATCCTCCGCGTGACCGAGAGTCACCCGGAGCTCGGCATCCGCGTGAGCGAATCGCGTTGGATGCAGCAAGAGGCTTTCGAGAACGAGCTGTACGCGCTGGCGGCGCTGGTCCGCGGCGAACGCCCCTCCGGGGCGGGCGTCGAGGAGTCGGTCGCCGACGTGCGCGTCGGGCAGCGGATGATCCGCGCTCTCGCACTCTCGAAGGGCTTCGCACTCGCACCGGGCGCCGAAGCCGCGCAGTAGACACCCCGCAACACCCGAATCCGAGCGGTTCTCGCTCGGCGATCAGCGACACAGAAAGGTCGGAAATGGTCACGTATGGAAAGCGCCGCCTGCTCGCGGCGTTCGCCCTCACCACCGTCGGTGCGGTCGTCCTGGCCGGCTGCTCCGGAAGCTCGGAGCCCGAGACGGAGGAGTCGTCTGGCCCCGTCACCCTCACCCTCACCACCAACTCCATCACCGGCGGGAAGAACGCCGCCGAGGCGGACTGGATCGCGGACTGGGTCATCCCCGAGTTCGAGAAGGCGATGGAGGAGGACGGCAAGGACGTCACCGTCGAGTTCCAGCCGCAGGGCGTGGACGACGAGGACTACAAGACGAAGATCGCGCTCGACCTCCAGTCGGGCAAGGGCGCCGACATCATCGGCATGGACGGCATCTGGGTCGGCGAGTTCGCCGAAGCCGGATACATCAAGCCGCTCGCCGAGGTGGGCGGCAGCGCCGTGGACGACTGGGACGGCTGGGCGCAGATCCCCGACGCCGTGCAGAACGCCCTCTCGTTCGACGGCGAGCGCTACGGGGTGCCGCAGGGCGCCGACGGCCGGGTGCTCTACTACAACAAGGATCTCTTCGTGCAGGCCGGCCTCGACGAGGACTGGGCTCCCGAGAGCTGGGACGACATCCTCGACGCGGCAGGCGACCTCAAGAAGCTCGACGGTGTCACGCCGATCCAGCTCAACGCCGGAACGGCGATGGGTGAGGCGACCACCATGCAGGGGCTGCTGCCGATGCTGGTCGGCACCGGAGAGCAGGTCTTCGAGGACGGCAAGTGGATCGGCGCCACCGACGGCATGGAGGAGGTGCTCGACCTCTACAAGACGATCTACGTCGACGAGGGGCTCGGCGATCCGGTGCTGCAGCAGGAGGCGTCGGGCCGCGACACCTCGTTCCAGCTCTTCGCCGAGGGCAAGATCGGCATCCTCCTGGAGGGTGACTACTTCTGGCGTTCGGTGATCAACCCCGCCGAGGGTGTCGGCACCGCGCCGATGGCAGACCGCGACGACGTCGTCGGCTACGCCAAGATCCCGGCGATCGAACCGGGCGAGGGCATCGACGGCCAGGACTACGTGTCGATGTCGGGAGGCACCGGGCGCGTGCTCAACCCCAACTCGAAGCACGCCGAGCTGGCGTGGGAGCTGCTCGCGTTCATGAACTCGCCCGAGGCCTACGAGGCCCGTGCCGCCGGCACCCTCGCGATCTCGCCGCGCAACGACGTGAACGAGAAGCTGCTCTCGTCCGACCCGATGCTGACGTTCGTGAGCGAGGAGGTGCTGCCGATCACGGCATACCGCCCCGGCCTCGCGGCCTACCCGCAGGTCTCGGTGCTGCTGCAGCAGGCCACGCTCGACGTCGCCACCGGAACCTCGGTCGACGACACCCTGAAGACGTACGTCCGCGGACTCGAAGGCGTCGTGGGTCCGGACTCGATCTCCGAGTGACGATGACGAACGCAACGATGCCGGCGGGGAGCGTCACCGCTCCCCGCCGGCGCCGCGCGGAGGATGTCGCCGGTCTCGGGCGGGCACGGGCGACGCTGTTCGCGGCACCCGGCCTGCTCCTGATCGGGCTGTTCCTCCTCTTCCCGGCGATCTGGACCGTCTACCTCGGGATGACGAACTACCGGTTGACCGGCTTCGCGGCCGCCAGCCCGCAGTTCGTCGGACTCGAGAACTTCTCGACCGCTCTGAACGATCCGCGGTTCTGGAACTCGCTGTGGCTCACGCTCGTGTTCGTGCTCGTCTCGGGCATCATCGGGCAGACGGTCCTCGGATTCGCTCTCGCCTGGATGCTGCGCAACGTGCGCGCCGGGGTCAAGACCTTCGTCGAGACGCTCGTGCTCGCCGCGTGGGTCATCCCCGCCTCGGTCGCGTCGTTCCTGTGGCTCGCGCTCCTCGACCGACGCACCGGGACGCTCAACGCCCTGCTCGGCACCGAGGGGGCGGCGTGGCTGATCGAGCACCCGATGGAGTGCATCATCATCTTCAACATCTGGGTCGGGACCGCGTTCTCGATGCAGCTGTTCTCGTCGGCGATCAGCGCCGTGCCGCCGTCGCAGCTGGAGAGCGCCCGCATGGTCGGGGCCAACACCTGGCAGCAGCTGCGCGACGTGATCCTGCCGAACATCAAGGGCCACCTGCTGACCAACACGCTGCTGATCACGCTGTGGACCTTCAACACGTTCACGCCGTACCTGCTCACGGCCGGTGGGCCGAACGGTCAGACCGACATCCTCTCGGTGTACATCTACCAGACCGCCATCCCGGGCGGACAGCTCGGACTCGGCGCCGCGATCTCGCTGATCATGCTCCTCATCAACCTCGTCATCGCGCTGATGTACACGCGCGTCTCGCGGGGCCGGAGCACGAAGAAGAAGAAGGTGCGCTCATGATGACGACCATCAAGACGGTGGCTCGCGACCGGTCGGTGACCCACTTCGTGTCGCGGATCCTGTTCACGCTCGTCCTCGTGCTCGTGTCGCTGTTCTTCGCGCTGCCGATGGTGTGGCTGATCCTCGCGCCGTTCGACGCGACCCCCTCGTTGACCGTGTCGTGGCCGGACTGGACGCTCGACAACTTCGCGCGGCTGGTCGAGAACCCGTATGCGATGAAGTCCATCCTGAACTCGCTCATCCTCGGCATCGGGACGATGGCGCTCGTGATCGTGCTCGGCGCCCTGGCGTCGTACGCGATGAGCCGCATCAACATCCCCGGGCGCGACGGCATCCTCTACGGGCTGCTGCTGCTGTCGTCGATCGTGACCGGCACCGCGGCGATGGTCCCCACGTTCCAGCTCATCAACCAGCTGCAGCTGATCAACACGCACGTCGGAGTCATCCTGGTGCTCGCCGGAGGCATCCTGCCCACGGTGATCTTCATCCTCAAGGACTTCATGGACTCGATCCCGAAGTCGTACGAGGAATCGGCGCGGCTGTATGGCGCCGGACCGTTCCGCATCCTCAAGGACGTCGTCGTGCCGATCGCCCGACCCGGGCTGGCGTTCATCGCGATCTGGACGATCGTGCAGGTGTGGGGCAACTTCCTCGTGCCGTTCCTGCTGCTGCGCACGCCCGACATGCAGCCGGCCGCCGTGCTCATGTACACCTTCTACACCGAGAGCGGCCAGGCCGATCTCCGACTCATCTCGGCGTTCTCGCTGGTGTTCTCGGTGCCCGTCCTCCTCATCTACTTCTTCGTCAACCGCCGCTACGGCTTCCGCTTCCACGGAGGGATCAAGTCCTGATGGCCGCCATCATCGCAACAGAACTCGTCAAGGAGTACCCCGGTGGGGTGCGCGGCGTCGACAGCGTCGACGTCGAGATCGCGGACGGCGAGTTCTTCGCCCTCCTCGGTCCGTCCGGATGCGGGAAGACCACGCTCCTCCGCTCCATCGCGGGCCTCGAGAGCATCACCTCAGGAAAGCTCACGATCGGGACGAAGGACGTCACGAACGCCGAGCCCGGAGAGCGCGGGGTGGCGATGGTCTTCCAGGACTACGCCCTCTTCCCGCACATGGACGTCGGCGACAACATCGCGTACCCGCTGCGGATCCGCCGCGTGGCCAAGGGCGAGCGCCGCACCACGGCCGAGTCCGTCGCCAACGGCCTCTCCCTGAACGGACTCATCGAGCGCCGTCCTGGACAGCTGTCCGGTGGGCAGCAGCAGCGGGTGGCTCTCGCCCGCGCCGTGGCGACGCGCCCCGACGTCCTGCTGCTCGACGAGCCGCTCTCGAACCTCGACGCGCGTCTGCGGCTCGAGGCGCGCACCTTCCTCAAGGAGCTGCAGCGCGACCTCGGCGTCACCACGGTGTTCGTGACGCACGACCAGGCCGAGGCGCTCGCGCTCGCCGACCGCATCGCGGTGATGAAGGCCGGCAAGCTGCAGCAGATCGGTTCGCCGCGGGAGATCTTCCATCGCCCGAACAACACCTTCGTCGCCGGGTTCATCGGTTCGGTGCCCATGAACCTGTTGGAGACCACGGTCACCGGCGGTGCCGTGCGCATCGGCGACGCGGACGTGCCGGTTCCCGTCGAGGCGGCGGCATCGGTGCGCGACGGCCAGGCGGTGAGCTGGGGCATCCGTCCGGAGTACCTGCGCTGGTCGACGGAGCCGATCGAAGGCGGCATCGCGGCCGAGGTCGTCGTCACCGAGACGCTCGGGGCGACGAGCCTGGTGCTGGTGAGCGCCGGCGAGCACAAGATGCAGGTCGTCGTCCCCGAAGAGCAGGAGCCGGTCGCCGGCGACCGCGGCTGGATCGTGCCGCAGCTGAACCGCGCGCTGCTCTTCGACACCGGATCCACCGAGCGGATCGGCTGATGGCGAGCATCCGCACCACCCTCCACCTCACCCACGAGATCCAGAACGAAGACCGGTACGTGCGCGTGCCGTTCGACGTGCCCCGCGGCACGGACTCGCTCGAGGTGCGCATCTCGTATGACGCGGAGGCGGCGGTGATCGACCTCGGCTGCGAGGGCGCCGCGGGTGGCGCGGATGGTCGGGCGGTGCACGACAGGACTACGTGATCCGCACCGATGACGCCACCCCCGGGTACCTGCCCGGTCGCCCGGAAGAGGGCGAGTGGTACGTGATCCTCGGGGTGCACCGGCTCAGCGCCGGTGGGGCCGACGTCGTGGTGGAGATCCTGCTTCCCGCGGAGTCGGAGATCGACCACGGCCCCGTCGCCGTGCCCGTGACCGACGTGCGCCGGGGCAGCGCGAGGAACCTCCCTGCTCCCGCCGGTCTGCGCTGGTACGCGGGCGACTTCCACGCGCACACGCTGCACTCCGACGGCCGCGAGAGCATCTCCGGTCTCGCGGCGCTCGGCGTGCGCGCCGGGCTCGACTTCCTCGCCGTGACCGACCACAACACGACCAGTCACCACGCGCACCTGCCCGTCGTCGGGGCGGAGCAGGGCATCACCCTGCTCCCCGGACAGGAGGTCACCACGCACCGTGGCCACGCGAACGCGTTCGGCGACATCGGCTGGATCGACTTCCGCCGCCCGGCGCAGGAGTGGGTCGACGAGGTCGAGCGACGCGGCGGCGTGCTGAGCGTGAACCACCCGATCTCCGGCGACTGCTCGTGGCTGCACCCCCTCGACCGCACTCCGCGCGCGATCGAGCTGTGGCACTCCACCTGGTACCGCGAGCTCATCGCCACCTCACCGCTCGCCTTCCACGAACGGTGGGACAAGAGCGCCGTGCTCCTCGGTGGCGCCGACTTCCACATGCGGAGCCAGGGTGTCGGCCCCGGCACGCCGACCACCTGGGTGGCGGCCGAGAACGACTCGGTCGAGGCCATCCTGGCCGGAGTCGCCGCCGGTCGCACCGCCATCATGGGCGGGGTCTCGGTGCGGGACGGCCTCAGCATGCCCGAACTGTTCACCGCGCCGGTGCTGCTGCGGGTCGACGGAGAGCTGCTCGCGATCGACGCCGACGGCCTGATCCTCGTCGACGGCGAGGGGAGCGACGCTCGGTGCACGGCGACAGCGCCTCCTTCGACGGCGATCCCGCTGCCGGCCCCTACTACCTGCTGCACGCCGACCGCAGCATCGCCGCCCTCTGCGCCTGACCGCGCCCGAACGTCCCATCCAGAGATTCAGGAGTCCCCGCCCGTGAGCAGTGAGATCGTCGTCGTCCCCCACACCCACTGGGATCGCGAGTGGTACGAGCCGCACGATGTGTTCCGCCTCCGGCTCGTGCACATGCTCGACCGGCTGATCGGCATCCTCGAGGCGGAGCCGTCGTACCGGTTCACGCTCGACGGACAGGCCGCGGCCGTCGATGACTACCTCGAGATGCGCCCCGACATGCGCGACCGCGTGGTCGCCCTGGTCGAGCGCGGGCAGTTGAGTATCGGACCGTTCCTGATCCTGCTCGACGAGTTCGGCTGCGACGGCGAGACCATCATCCGCAACCTCGAACTCGGCCGGGCGGTGAGCGCGCGCCTCGGACGCGCGATGCCCGTCGGCTACCTCCCCGACATGTTCGGGCACGCGGCGCAGATGCCGCAGATCCTCGCCGGGTTCGGCATCCGCCACAGCGCCCTCTGGCGCGGCGTGCCCGCCGGTGTCGCCGAGCACGCCTTCGCCTGGGTGGCTCCGAACGGCGACGCGGTGCGCTGCGAGTACCTCTTCGACGGGTACGGCAACGGACTCGACATGTTCGCGCTGCCCGGTCAGCTCCCCGCGCTCGCCCCCGACTACGCCGAGCGCACCGCCTCCTGGTACGGCGACGACCCGGTGCTCGCGATGCTCGGCACCGACCATTCCGCCCCGCCCGAAGACCTCGCCGAGGTCATCCGCGAGTACGACGCGGCGGGGCAGGAGCCGCACCTGTCGATCGCGACGCTCGACGAGCACCTCGCGCGGTACGCGACCGACGTCGACACGCTCGCCGCCCTCCCGCAAGTGCACGGCGAGATGCGCTCGCACGCGAGGGGCAACCTGCTGCCCGGCGTCTTCTCGATCCGCACGAACCTCAAGCGCGAGATGGCCAGGTCCGAGCAGGCGCTCACCGCGGCGGAGCGCCTCGACCTCCTGTACGGCACGCGCGACCACCGCTCCTTCTTCGACACCGCCTGGTACCGCATCGTGGAGAGCACCGCGCACGACTCGGTCACGGGCTGCGGTGTCGACGCCACCGCGGAACAGGTCGGTACCCGCATCCACACCGCAGGGCACATCGCCCGTGGCGTGATCGACAGCGTGCTGCGTGACGTGTCGGCCGCGGTCTCGCCGACACGCCATCTGGTGTTCAACCCCTCGGGGTTCGCGCGGCGCGCACAGGTCGAGGTCACGCTGCACGGCGTCGACCCCGGCGCGCTCGCTCCCGGTGTGCAGCTGCTCGACCCGCTGCCGACCGTGCTCGGAGACGAGCGCATGCGCACCGCCGACCTGCCGAAGATCCTCCGTCGCATCCACGGTCGTGAGCTGTTCGGACAGCAGATCAACGGCTACGAGTGGGGAGACGGATCGCTGCGCTTCCAGGTCGCCGAGAGCGCGCAGGGCGTGTGGGACCTGGCGGCCTTCACCGTCGAGCTGGAGGAGCGCGTGGCGGCGGATGCCGGGGGCGAAGGCCTCTGGCACGTCGAGACCATCGCCGACCAGCGGCACCGCGCTCTGCTGGCGGTCGACGTCGACGGACTCGCGCTCGCCGCGGTCGACGAGACGAGCGCTGCGGCATCCGTCGACCCCGTCACCGTGACCGCAGAGGCACTCTCCAACGCGGCGCTGACGGCGACCGTGAACCCCGACGGCACCGTCCGGATCGAGGGGCGGACGGCTCGTCGATCGACGGCGCGCTCGCCCTCATCGACGAGGGCGATTGCGGCGACTCGTACAACTACGGTCCGGTCGACGCGGCCTCTGCGGTGTCGGAGCCGTCGTCGGTCGAGGTGAGCGTGGTCGAGGAGGGGCCGTTGCGCGGACGCATCCGCATCCGTCGGACCTACGACCTGCCGGTGAGCCTCGACCCGGACCGCCGCCGCTCGACCCGCACGGTGCCGCTGGAGACCGAGACCACGATCGAACTGCGCGAGGGTGAGGGGTTCCTGCGGGTCGGCATCGACTACGTGAACACCGCGTCCGACCACCGGCTCCGGGTGCTGGTCCCCGTCGACGGCACGGGGCTCGACTCCTCCCGCAGCGCGGGGCAGTACGGCACGACGGTGCGCGGGCGCGAGGCCGAGGGCGGCTGGGGCGAGTTCCCGCTGCCCACCTATCCGGCCTACCGTTTCGCGGCCGCGGGGTCGACGGCGGTGCTGGTGCAGAAGCTGTCGGAGTACGAGCTGGTCTCGGCGCCCGGTGCCCCCGATGCGCTCGCGGTCACACTGTCGCGCTCGGTGGGGATGATGAGCGTGAACGTGCACCCGCTGCGCGATGAGCCGGCCGGCTCCGAGATCCCCGTCCCCGGGGCGCAGTACCTGGGCGTGGCCGTGCACACCGACCTGGCGATCATGGTCGGTGCCGACGACGCGGGCGCCGTGCGCGCCGGTGACCTCTTCCGGCACGACCCGCTCGTGGTCCGGGGCTCCGGTGAGGTCGATGGTCCGCTGCCCGAGGCGGCTTTCCCCGTCGAGGTCGCCGGAGATGTCGTGCTCGAGTCGGCGCGGCGCGTGGGGAGCGAGGCCGAGCTGCGGTTCGTGAACTACCTCGGCGAGGAGCGCGACCTGGCGTTCGCGTCGCCCGGCGATTGGATGCGGGTCGACCTGGCCGGTGAGGCGCAGGGAGGCGCCTTCGATGCGGCGGCTGCCCGCGTGGTGGGCGGTGGGATGCTCAGCATCCGGCGCGCGATCGACTGAATCCCAAAGAACCCACTAAGTGCTAATGTTAAGACAAATGCGAGACGGAGAGGAGGGGTGATGACGGAGGAACGATCGATCACCGAGATCCTGACCATCGGTCGGCTGGGCGTCGACCTGTATCCGCTCCAGGATGGTGTCGGACTCGGCGAGGTCACCACCTTCGGCAAGTACCTCGGAGGCAGCGCCGCCAACGTCGCGGTGGCCGCCGCGCGGTACGGGCACGACACCGCGCTCCTCTCGCGCGTCGGAGACGACCCGTTCGGGCAGTACCTCCGCGACGAGCTCCAGCGGCTCGGAGTGCGCAACGACTTCGTGGCGACCGACCCGACCTACAAGACGCCGATCACGTTCTGCGAGATCTTCCCGCCCGACGACTTCCCGCTGTACTTCTACCGGGAGCCCACCGCACCCGATCTGCAGATCCGTCCGGACGACGTCGACGACGACACGGTGCGGGAGGCGGCGCTCGTCTGGTTCACCGCGACCGGTCTGAGCGAGGAGCCGAGCAGGCAGACGCACCTCGACCTGCTCGCGAGGCGTGGCCGACGCGCCCACACCGTGTTCGACCTCGACTACCGGCCCATGTTCTGGGAGACACCGGAGCACGCCAGGGCGCAGATCCAGCACGCCCTGCGCTTCGCCACGGTCGCCGTCGGCAATCGTGAAGAGTGCGAGGTCGCCGTCGGCGAGACCGATCCGCAGCGGGCGGCCGACGCGCTCCTCGAACGAGGAGTGGAGCTGGCGATCGTCAAACAGGGCCCCCGAGGGGTCCTCGCGAAGACGCGGTCGCGACAGGTCGAGATCCCCGCGACCGCGGTCGAGGTCGTGAACGGGCTCGGCGCCGGCGACGCGTTCGGCGGAGCGCTGTGCCACGGGCTGCTGGCGGACTGGGAACTCGAGAAGACCCTCACCTACGCGAACGCGGCGGGCGGCATCGTGGCCGGCCGGCGGGAGTGCTCGACGGCGATGCCGACCGAGCGCGAGGTCGCCGAGGTCGTGAACGGAGATGCGTGAGATGACAGCTTTGACCGATGCGGACTTCCAGCGGCTTCGCGCCGTGCGTGCCGAGTCGCCGCACACGATCCGCGAGACCCTCGCCGGGCGCCGTCGCCGTGACATCATCCGCGACGACGGACGGCTCTTCATCATCGCCGCCGACCACCCCGCCCGCGGGGCCCTGGCGGTGGGCGGATCGCCGTACGCCATGGCCGATCGCTATGAGCTGCTCGACCGCCTCGCGATCGCGCTGCGACACCCCGGCGTCGACGGCGTGCTCGGCACCCCCGACATCATCGACGACCTCGCCGTGCTCGGACTGCTCGACGACAAGATCGTGGTCGGCTCGATGAACCGCGGCGGGCTGCGCGGCGCGAGCTTCGAGATGGACGACCGCTACACGGGGTACGACGTGCCAGCCATGGTCGACTCCGGCATCGACTTCGCCAAGGCCCTGCTCCGCGTGAACCTCGACGACGACGGGACGGCGCCCACCCTCGCCTCCACCGCCGACGCGGTGACCGCGGCCGCGCGTGCCGACCTTCCGATCATGCTCGAGCCCTTCCTCAGCCGCCGCCTCGACGGACGAGTCGTCAACGACCTGAGTCCTGACGCCGTGATGCTGTCGATCGCCATCGCGAGCGGCCTCGGAGCGAGCAGCGCCAGCACCTGGCTCAAGCTCCCGGTGGTGGACGACATGGAGCGCGTGCTGGCCGCGACCACGATGCCGGTGCTGCTGCTCGGCGGCGATGCGGGTGCCGACCCCGACGACACGTTCTCCTCGTGGGAGGACGCCCTGTCCCTTCCCGGTGTGCGCGGCCTCACGGTCGGCCGCACGCTGCTGTACTCCTCCGACATCGACGTGGCAGCGGCCATCGACGTCGCCGCCTCCCTCGTCCACCCCGGCCGCACGGCCTGACCCCGCAGAAGGACTCCATGACCTCCGACATCCCCGAGATCGGCCATTGGATCGATGGTGCTCCGCGTCCGTCGACGAGCGCGCGGACGGCGCCGGTGTTCAATCCGGCGACCGGGCGGATCAGCGGCCGTGTCGCCCTCGCCGACGACACCGAGATCGCGGCCGCGATCGCCTCGGCGCGGCGCGGGTTCGACGAGTGGAGCGGGTGGTCCATCGCGAAGCGGCAGAGCGTGCTGTTCGCTTTCCGGGAGCTGTTGAACGCGCGCAAGACGGAGCTCGCGGCGATCATCACCGCCGAGCACGGGAAGGTCCTCTCGGACGCGATGGGCGAGATCCTGCGGGGGCAGGAGGTCGTCGAGCTCGCGACCGGCTTCCCGCACCTGATCAAGGGCGCCTACTCCGAGAACGTGTCGACGGGGATCGACGTGTACTCGCTCAAGCAGCCGCTGGGCGTGGTCGGCATCATCTCTCCCTTCAACTTCCCGGCGATGGTGCCGATGTGGTTCTTCCCGATCGCGATCGCCGCGGGCAACGCCGTGATCCTGAAGCCCAGCGAGAAGGATCCCTCGGCCGCCCTGTGGATGGCGGAGCTCTGGGCGGAGGCCGGTCTCCCGGCCGGCGTGTTCACGGTGCTGCAGGGCGACAAGCAGGCCGTGGACGGACTGCTGCACAGCGACGAGGTGTCGGCCATCTCGTTCGTGGGCTCCACGCCGATCGCGCAGTACATCTACGAGACCGCCGCGCGCAACGGCAAGCGGGTGCAGGCGCTCGGCGGCGCGAAGAACCACATGCTGGTGCTGCCGGATGCCGATCTCGATCTCGTCGCGGATCAGGCGGTGAATGCGGGCTTCGGCGCGGCGGGCGAGCGTTGCATGGCGGTCTCGGTGCTGCTGGCCGTGGAGCCTGTCGCGGATGCGCTGATCGAACGCATCACGGAGCGGATCGGCCGTCTGCGGATCGGCGACGGCGCCGGCGATGGTGCCGGCGAGCCCGACATGGGTCCGCTGATCAGCGCCGAGCACCGCGCCAAGGTCGCGGGCTACGTGGATGTCGCCGAGGCCGACGGCGCCAGGATCGTGGTCGACGGCCGGGGTCTGACGGTCGAGGGTAGAGAGGACGGGTTCTGGTTCGGGCCGACACTGCTCGACGGGGTTCCGACGACCTCGCAGGCGTACCGCGACGAGATCTTCGGCCCGGTGCTCTCGGTGCTGCGCGTCGCGACGTTCCAGGAGGGGCTCGACCTCATCAACTCGGGGCGCTTCGGCAACGGCACGGCGATCTTCACGAACGACGGTGGTGCCGCACGTCGTTTCCAGCACGAGGTGCAGGTCGGGATGATCGGGATCAACGTCCCCATCCCGGTGCCGGTCGCCTATCACTCGTTCGGCGGATGGAAGGCGTCGTTGTTCGGGGACGCCAAGGCGTACGGTGTCCACGGGTTCGAGTTCTTCACGCGCGAGAAGGCCATCACGAGCCGCTGGCTCGACCCGGCCGCCCACGGGGGCATCGACCTCGGCTTCCCGCAGAACAGCTGACGCACGGACAGGAGTGGCATGACCGAGGATCGGGAGTGGTTCCACCGCCGCGGCACGCTCGGCCGTGACGGCTGGGAGAGCGTGGTCGACGAGCGCACACCGGGGTGGCAGCACACCGCCATCCGCATCGGTGTGCTCGCCGAGGGGAGAACCTGGCTCTCGCCGACACCGGCGTGGAGCGGATCATCGTCCCGCTCGCCGGCTCCTTCACGGTGGAGCACACCGAGCGCGGAGCCGTCTCCGAGACCGTCCTGACAGGACGCGCGTCGGCGTTCGAGGGGCCGACCGACGTGCTCTATCTGTCCTGCGCGTCCACCGCCGTCGTCCGCGGCCGGGGGCGGTTCGCCGTCGCCGCCGCGCGCACCGACGTCGTGCATCCGACCCGGTACGTCAGAGCCGAGGAGACTCCCGTGGAGCTGCGCGGCGCCGGCGCATCGAGCCGCCAGGTGCACAACTTCGGCACGCCGGAGGCGCTCGACGCCGAGCGCCTGATCGTGTGCGAGGTCATCACGCCCGCCGAGAACTGGTCGTCGTATCCGCCGCACAAGCACGACGAGCAGCTCCCGGGGCGGGAGTCGCGGCTCGAGGAGATCTACTACTTCGAGGCCGCGCCCACCCGCGCCGAGGGCGAGCCCGCGCGCGCCGATGCGGCGTTCGGGATGTTCGCGACCTACTCCTCGGCCGCCGGCGAGATCGACATCGCCGCGCGCGTCCGCACGGGAGACATCGCGTTGGTGCCCTTCGGCTACCACGGCCCCGCCGTCGCCGCGCCCGGCTACGACCTCTACTACCTCAACGTGATGGCCGGCCCCGACCGCGATCGTGCCTGGCTCATCACAGACGACCCCGCCCACGCCTGGGTGCGGGACAGCTGGAGCGGGCAGGACATCGACCCCCGACTCCCGTATCGCGCACGATCCTCCGGACGCGCAGAAGGAGCGCAGTGATGCCGACGAAGCGGATGACGGTGGGGCAGGCCCTCGTGGAGTTCCTGTCGCACCAGTGGACGGTCGACGGCGACATCCGGGAGCGGACGATCCCCGGGATGTTCGGCATCTTCGGGCACGGCAACGTCGCCGGTCTCGGCCAGGCGCTGCAGGAGTACAACCTCGACCAGCCCGACCTGATGCCGTACCACCAGGCCCGCAACGAGCAGGCGATGGTGCATCAGGCCGTGGGCTTCGCGCGGATGCACCGTCGACGCGCCACCTTCGCCAGCACCGCGTCGGTGGGTCCCGGTGCCACGAACATGCTCACAGGAGCCGCCCTGGCGACGACCAACCGGCTCCCCGCGCTGCTGCTCCCCAGCGACACCTTCGCCACGAGGGTCGCCGACCCCGTGCTGCAGCAGTTGGAGCGGCCGCACGACATCGGGCTGACCGTGAACGACGCGTTCCGTCCGCTCTCGGTGTTCTTCGACCGCGTGCAGCGCCCGGAGCAGCTCTTCTCGATCGCGCTCGCCGCGATGCGTGTGCTGACGGACCCCGCCGAGACGGGCGCCGTGACGATCGCACTCCCGGAGGACGTGCAGGCCGAGGCGCTCGACGTGCCCCTCGAATTCCTGCAGGACCGCGAGTGGCACATCCGTCGCCCGCTGCCCGAGCACGGACCGCTCGCCCGGGCCGTCGCCGCGATCCGGAGTGCCGAACGCCCCCTGGTCGTCGCGGGCGGTGGGGTGATCTACTCGGGCGCCGAGCAGGCGCTGCGGGCGTTTGCGGAGGCCACCGGGATCCCGGTCGGCACGACGCAGGCGGGCGGTGGCGCGCTGCCCTGGGATCATCCTCAGTACGTCGGAGGCATCGGTGCGACGGGGTCGACGGCCGCGAACCGCCTCGCCGCCCGTGCCGATGTCATCATCGGCATCGGTACGCGGTTCAGCGACTTCACGACCGCGTCGCGCACGGCCTTCCAGCACCCCGACGCGGTGTTCGTGAACGTGAACGTCGCGGCGTTCGACGCGTATAAGCACGGCACCTCGCTCCCGCTCGTCGCCGATGCGCGGGAGGCCATCGTGGCATTGACGGCCGGACTCGAAGGCGTGCGGATGAGCGAGGCGCTCGCGGCCGAGGTCGCCGCGCAGAAGCGCGAGTGGGATGGCGTGGTCGATGCGGCCCTCGCCCCGACCGGACGGGCACTGCCGGGCCAGCCCGAGATCATCGGGGCGGTGCGCGCCGAGGTCGCCGACGTCGACGTCGTGGTGCAGGCGGCGGGATCGCTTCCCGGCGACCTCCACAAGCTGTGGCGCGTGAGCGATCCGCTCGGCTATCACGTGGAGTACGCGTTCTCCACGATGGGGTACGAGATCGCGGGCGGCCTCGGGGTCAAGCGGGGACTCCAGGCGGCGGGTGACGAGCGCGACGTGGTGGTCATGGTCGGCGACGGCTCGTACCTCATGCTCAGCTCCGAGCTTGCGACGATCGTCGCCGAGAACCTCAAGGTCATCGTCGTGCTGATCCAGAACCAGGGGTTCGCGTCGATCGGGCACCTGTCCGAGACGGTCGGCTCCGAGCGGTTCGGCACGAAGTACCGCAGCTACGATCCCGAGGCGCGCAGTTTCCAGGACGGCGATCCGCTGCCGGTCGATCTCGCCATGAACGCCCGCAGCTACGGCATCGACGTGATCGAGGTGGCGCCAGGCGCAGCGGCGATCGACGACCTGCGTGCGGCCATGCGCACCGCGAAGGCGTCCGACAGGGCGACGCTCATCCACATCGAGAGCGACCCGCTGGTCTACGGGCCCGACGGGGAGGGCTGGTGGGATGTGCCGGTCGCCGAGGTGGCGGGCACCGCCGCCGCGCAGCGCGCGCGAGCCGAGTACGAGCAGCAGCGCGCGGCGCAGCGACCCCTGCTCGGCTGAGCGGCGCCGTCCGGCCCAGCCGTCTCCCACCCGGGCGCCGGTACCCTGGAGGTATGACCGAGAACCCCCGCACGCGCGAGACGCGGCCACAGGCAGCGCCCGCCTCGTCCCGCTCGGGGGCGATCCGCGAGACCCGTGCGCCCCAGGTGCGCCCTGCGACCGAGGGCTGGACGCAGCAGAAGGATGCCGAGGGGCGTCCGCTCCTGCAGTTCGCGAGCCCCAAGCGCGGCAAGCCGCCCGTGCACCTCGCCGACCTCACTCCGGCCGAGCGTACCGAGAAGGTCAAGGAGCTCGGGCTGCCCGGCTTCCGCGCGAAGCAGCTGTCGACCCACTACTTCCGCCACTACACGTCGGACCCTGCCGAGATGACCGACCTCCCCGCGGGGATCCGCGACGAGCTGGTGGCCGGGCTCCTGCCGCCGCTGCTCACCGAGGTGCGGCGCCTCGAGACCGACCGTGGCGACACGATCAAGTTCCTCTGGCGTCTGCACGACGGGGCCCTGGTCGAGTCGGTGCTCATGCGCTACCTGGGCCGCATCACGCTGTGCGTGTCGAGCCAGGCGGGCTGCGGCATGAACTGCCCGTTCTGCGCGACCGGGCAGGCCGGGCTGACCCGCAACATGTCGACGGCCGAGATCATCGAGCAGATCGTGCGCGCGAACCGCCTGATCGCCGAGGGCGGCCTCGGCGGCAAGAAGGCCGACGACCACAGCATGGAGCGCGTCTCGAACATCGTCTTCATGGGCATGGGCGAGCCGCTGGCCAATTACAAGCGCGTCATGGATGCGGTGCGCTCGATGGTCGCCCCGCAGCCCGACGGCCTCGGCATGAGCGCCCGCGGCATCACCGTGTCAACGGTCGGCCTCGTGCCCGCGATCAAGAAGCTCGCCGACGAGAACATCCCGGTGACCTTCGCGCTGTCGCTGCACGCGCCCGACGACCATCTGCGTGACGAGCTCATCCCGGTGAACTCGCGGTGGAAGGTCGACGAGGCCCTCGACGCCGCCTACGACTACTACGCCAAGACCGGCCGGCGGGTCTCGATCGAGTACGCGCTGATCAAGGACATGAACGACCACGCCTGGCGCGCCGATCTGCTGGCCGAGAAGCTCAACCAGCGCGGTCGCGGCTGGGTGCACGTGAACCCGATCCCGTTGAACCCGACGCCCGGCTCCATCTGGACGTCGTCGGAGATCCCCGTGCAGAACGAGTTCGTGCGCAGGCTCAACGACGCCGGCATCCCGACGACCCTCCGCGACACCCGCGGCAAGGAGATCGACGGCGCCTGCGGTCAGCTGGTCGCGACGACGGAAGACGAGGCGGCGTCGGCCGCGATGGCCTGAGGCGCCCGCGCGCGACTGCCGTCGTTCGCACCGAGTCGCTCGGCCCGGTCGAGCCATCGCGCGATGGTCGCCGTGTCCGCGCCCTTGACCCCGAGCATGCGCGTCGTGCGCACCGAGCTCACACCGCACAGGCGCAGCGTGTTGCGGACCACCTGGGTCTGCGCCGGCAGCCCGGTGAACGGCACCGCGAACCAGGGGTGTCGGCGAGCAGCAGCAGCCGCCCCCGCCGAGCGGGCAGCAGGCCCTCGGGCAGGCCGAGCTTCGAGTAGCGGTACTCCTGCTGCGGCAGCAGGGCGCGGTCGAAGAACCCCTTGAGCAGGGCGGGGACCGAACCCCACCAGAGCGGGGTGGCGACGATGATGCTGTCGGCTTCGTGCAGAGCCTGCTTCGCATCGACGAGGTCGGGTTCGAGCGTCATGCGCTCCCGGTAGCCGAAGCGCAGGTGCGGGTCGAAGTCGAGGTCGCGCAGGGCGAGCACCCGCGCATCGCCGTGGCCCGCGGGAGTACCGCTGCGCGAGCGAGGCGGTCAGGGAGCGGGCGTCGGGGTGGCCGTCGATCACGAGAGCGGTCATGTCGGATTCCTATCTGGACAGTGTCAAGCTGGTGGACACTGTCAAGATAGGAGAGGATGTTGCTCATGTCAAGTTCGAAGGACGGCTACCACCACGGCGATCTCGCCCGTGCGCTCGAGGATGCCGCGATGCAGCTGCTGGAGCGGATGCCGGCCGCGGAGATCAGTCTGCGCGAGGTCGCGCGGGCCGCGAACGTCAGCCACAATGCGCCGTACCATCACTTCTCCGACCGGCTCGGACTGCTCAAGGCACTCGCGGAGCGCAGCATGGCGGACCTCCTCGCGCAGGTCCGTGCGGCCGCCGCGCAGGCATCGACTCCGCGGGCGGCTCTCTCCGACGGCGGGTCGGCGTACATCCGCTTCGCCGTCGAGCATCCGCATGCGTTCGACGCCGTCTACGACCCCACGGTCTGCATCCCCGGGTTTCCGACCGCCACGATGGCGCCGCTGATCGACGGGCTCGAGGCCGTGCTCGCCGAGGCCGCCGCCGCGGCCGGACTCGACCGCCCCACCGACGTCGTCGCCGTGTGGGGCCAGATCCACGGCCTGGGCACGCTCGCCGCAGCAGGGCACTTCACGCTCGACGACGCCCTCACCGCCTACGCCGCGGCCCTGGATCGGCAGCTCCCGGCAGCCTGACCAGCATCCTGTGAGGCGCTCCAAGGACTTTTCCACGGTATCCACAGGCGATATTTCGTAGATTGTTCGGATGCCCTATTCCGCCCATCGACCGGGTCGCTACGACTCGCAGGGTCGGATCATCCTCGACAGCGAGCCCGAAGCCGCCACGGATGACCTCGACTTCCTGCGCGAGTTCGAGCCCACCGGCACCGACGACGCCACCCGCGAGGTCCCCGTCGCAGATCCTGCCGAGGCGACCCCGATCGCCGATGCGGTCGCGGCCGACGAGCCCGCACCGGTGAAGCCCGCGCGCGAACCGCGTGTCCGCACGCCCCGCCGCACGCGTGCCGCGCGTACCCCGGGCTCGCGCGCCCGCACGCTGGCGATCCTCGGAGGGGCGGAGGGCGAGATCCTCGACCGCGTCCCCGGCGAGACTCCCCGCTTCGTGCAGATGTTCTTCGTCCTCGCCGGCACCGCCCTCGTCTCGGCGATCTCGATGCTGTTCGCCCTCACCACCGGTGTGCAGGCGGCGATCTGGCTGGCCGTCCCGCTGGCGATCGTGTGGGCGCTCATCATCTTCAACCTCGACCGCTTCCTCACCTCGACCATGAGTTCGACGCGCAACGTCTGGCGGCTCATCGGTCTCGCGATCCCGCGGGTGATCATGGCTGCGATCATCGGCTTCGTCGTGGCCGAGCCGCTCGTGCTCCAGATCTTCCACAACGACATTGCCCGCGAGGTCGCGTCGACCAACATCACGCAGTCGCAGTCCGACCAGGAGGCTCTGGAGTCGGGCCCGGAGAAGATCGCGCTCGATGCGGCATCCGCCAAGGTCGCCGAGCTCGAGAACCAGGCCGCGACCGGCATCGTCGCGGGGACGGAGTCCTCATCGGCGACGGAATCGGCAGCGCAGGCCACGGTCGACGATGTGACCGCGAAGATGACGGCGCAGCAGGCCGTGATCGATCAGGCACGGGTGCTGTACCAGTGCGAGCTGACGGGTGAAGGCGCCGGCACCGTTCCGGGCTGCACCGGAGTCAACGGCGAGGGTGCGAGCTCGGATGCCGCCAAGGCCCAGCTCGCCGAGGCCCAGCAGACCTACGACGCGCTCGCCGCGCAGCTGCGCACGGCCAACGAGGAGCTCGCCGCCGCCGGGACCGCCGCCAAGGAGAACACCTCGTCGTCCGAGGCGCAGAACCGCGAGCAGGCGAAGTCGCAGCTCCCGACCGCGCGCGACACCTACGATCAGGCGCTCGCGGCGTACAACGCCCGAGCGGATGCCGTCGCGCAGGGCAACGCGGGTGCTGTCGGCCTGCTCAGCCAGATCAGCGGCCTGAACCGGTTGAGCGAGAAGGAGCCGGCGATCCTGTGGGCGCACATCCTCATCGCGGCGCTGTTCTTCATGATCGAGCTGCTGCCGGTGCTGGTGAAGGTCCTCACGAGCTATGGCGACCCGAGCCTGTACGAGAAGGCGGCCGCGATCCGCAGGCAGGTCGCGCTCGACAAGGTGACGGCCGAAGGGTTCCGTGACCGCGCAGAGATCGTGACGACGCCCCCTTCCACGCCACCCTCCGCGCAGGCCACCTGACGTCGCCGTCCTGCCCTCGCGTCGCAGTGTCTGATCTCATCTATGCGACCCTCGGCAGGATCTGCGATGCGAAGAGGATGTCCGCGATCACGGTCGACCCGTGAGCGGGTGCGAGGAGCGTCAGGGCGCGGATCAGGGCGACCGTCGACGGCGTCCGGGACCAGTTCTCCCCGGTCAGGGCGGCCTCGATGCGGGCGAGCGGATGCTGAAGGCTCACGTCGTGCTGGCGTGCGTCATCTCTGCTGAGCCATTCGAGCAGTTCGATGATGGTCCAATCGAGGTCGATTGGACCGAGTTCGACGTCGTGGGTGGTCAATGGCCTGTTCATTGGTCCAGAATCGGATGTCATGCGCAGCGATGACAGGGCCAATGTCCGGCCAGTGGTCCACGATTCGGCCACGGTTCCGGCGCGGGTGCCCGCGCTCGTGCACGCGGGCGAGGTCTCGTCCGAGGCCCTGTCGGCACGACTCGGTCGCTGGACCCAGGGCGACGGCACCCTGGCCGCCCGCCTCGCCCGGGGCATCGAGGGCCTCATCGCGAGCGGAGAACTGCGACCGGGAGATCGGCTGCCGGCGGAGCGTGCACTCGCGGCGATGAGCTCGGTGTCGCGCGGGACCGTGGTCGCCGCCTACGCCGCGCTCGCCGAGAGCGGGCTCGTGGAGCGGCGTCAGGGCAGCGGTACCCGTATCGCCGGAGCAGCGGTAGCAGTCACCCCGGTGCAGCGTCCCGGCAGGGGAGAGGCGCTGTTCTCCGCACTGCCCAATGCGATCGACCTGCTGCGCACCGTGCCGCAGATCTCCGACCTCGGGGTGCAGCTCATCCGCGAGCACACACCGCGCCTCGACCTCGCGCTGCTGCCGGAGACCGACCCCGCGGGCCTCCCTGCGCTGCGGACCCTGATCGCCGACATGTACGGCGCGGAGGGCACGCCGACCACGCCGGAGCAGATCCTCGTCACGCACGGCGCGCAGCAGGCCATCAGCCTCGTCGTCAACGCGCTCGTCGGTCCTGGCGACATCGTTCTCGCGGAAGAGATCACCTGGCCGGGTGTCACCGACTCGGTGGGTCTGCGTGGGGGCACGGTGCACGGTGTCCCGATGGGTGACGACGGGCTCGACGTCGATGCTCTGGAGCAGGCCATCGCACGGCTGCGGCCCGTGCTCATCGCCCTCAACCCGCACCACCAGAACCCCACGGGAACGCGGCTGCCCGCGGCCGCCCGGCATCGCGTCGCGGAGCTCGCAGCCCGGTACGGGGTTCCCGTGATCGAAGACCGAGTGCTGGCGGGCATCTCGTTCGACGGCGTCGTGCCTCCCTCCCTCGCCGCCGAACGCGCCGATGCGCCGATCATCGTCGTCGAGTCGGTCTCGAAGTGGGTGTGGGCAGGGTTGCGGATCGGGTGGCTGCGCGCCGACCCCGTGCTGGTGCGTCGGCTCCGCGGCGCTCGGCAGCTCGCCGATCAGTCCACGAGTGTGCCCGGTCAGCTGCTCGCACTCGACCTGATCGCCCGTGCCGACGACCTCCGTCGGGCGAACAGCCGCATCCACCAGGAGCGGCTGCGTCTGCTGGAGGCGTTGATGGCGGAGCACCTGCCCGACTGGAACGTCGAGCCTCCCCGCGGTGGACTCTCGCTCTGGGTCCGGCCGCCGGCGGGGTCGGCGGCGTCCCTCGTCAGGGTCGCCGCCACGCATGGGGTCTCGATCGCCGGAAGCGCCGCCTTCGCGGTGTCGGCCTCTCCCGACGATCACATCCGCATCCCCTTCACCGCCCCCGACGACGTGCTCGCGGAAGGCATCCGCCGGCTCGGAGCAGCCTGGCGAGAATATCGGGAGACTCTCGGGATGGCTTCCTAGGATGACCCGCATGACAGTGACGTTGCGCACGACCTTGTGGATATCGATCGTCGGCGTACTCGCCGTCGTCGCCTACGCGACACTCGCCGCGGTGCAGATCCTGGTGCTCAATCCGCTCGCCGCCGCCCCTGGTCTCACGCTCGCGCAGATCCGATTCGAGATGTCGGAAGCGGGGGAGAGCCTGATGCCGATGCCGGCGTTCGCGATCCTCGGCATCGGGGTGGCTCTGGCCGTCGGCCTCGCACTCTTCGCCGTCCTCACGCGGGCGCATCCGCTGGTCGTCGCGACGGGGTTCCTCGTGCTCCTGATGCTCGGTGCGATCGGGTACTTCGTCGCATCGTTCGGTGCGGGCATGGCGCTCGCCGACACGTTCGGCATCGGCGGCGCGGACTATTCGCCGTGGGCGCGGCCGCTGTATGTCGTGAGCGCCCTCGCCGCGATCGCCCTCTTCGTGGGAGCGATCGTGACGGCCGCGCGTCGGCGACCGGCCGAGCCCGGCCCTGCCGTCGCAGGCAGCCAGTAGCGTTGATCCATGGTCAACTATCGCTATCTCGGCAACAGCGGTCTCAAGGTCTCGGAGATCACGTACGGCAATTGGGTCACCCATGCCTCTCAGGTCGAAGACGACGCCGCGGTCAAGACCGTGCACGCCGCCCTGGACGCGGGAATCACCACCTTCGACACGGCGGACACGTACGCGAACACCGCGGCGGAGGTCGTGCTGGGCAAGGCCCTCGAAGGGCAGCGCCGCGAAGGTCTGGAGATCTTCACGAAGGTGTACTTCCCGACCGGACCGAAGGGCCCGAACGACACCGGTCTGAGCCGCAAGCACATCTTCGAGTCGATCAACGGCTCGCTGCAGCGCCTCGGCACCGACTACGTCGACCTGTACCAGGCGCACCGCTTCGACTACGAGACCCCGCTGGAGGAGACGTTCCAGGCTTTCGCCGACGTCGTCCGTCAGGGCAAGGCGCTCTACATCGGCGTCTCGGAGTGGACGGCCGAACAGCTGCGCGAAGGGCACGCTCTCGCCACGCAGCTCGGCATCCAGCTCATCTCGAACCAGCCGCAGTACTCGATGCTGTGGCGTGTGATCGAGGGCAAGGTCGTGCCCGCGTCCGAAGAGCTCGGCATCTCGCAGATCGTGTGGTCGCCGATGGCGCAGGGCGTGCTCAGCGGCAAGTACCTCCCCGGTCAGCCGGTGCCCGACGGCTCGCGCGCGACCGACCCGCACAGCGGCGCCGACTTCATCAAGAGCTTCCTCAGAGACGACATCCTCACGGCGGTCCAGCGCCTCAAGCCGATCGCCGAGCAGGCGGGGCTGTCGATGCCGCAGCTCGCCATCGCATGGGTGCTGCAGAACCCGAACGTGGCGGCTGCCCTGGTCGGCGCCTCCCGTCCGGAGCAGCTCGCCGAGACGGTCAAGGCCTCGGGTGTGAAGCTCGACGCCGACACCCTCGCCGCGATCGACACCGCCCTCGGTGACACCGTGAACCGCGACGCCGAGAGCACGTATTCGGTGTCTCCGAAGTCACGGCTGGTCTGAACGTCGGCCTCGCACCGACCCGGCCCCTGATGCACGATCCGGCCCCCTGCGGATGTTCGCAGGGGGCCGGTTCGTGCGGCGAGGGGCGGGTCGGCGCTACGCGTAACCAGTGCCGACCCGGAGGTATCCGGCTAGCCGAGTCCCGGGACGTCGTAGGTCTCGCCGGAGGCTCCGCGAACCGTCACGCTATCTGCGTGGCCGCGAAGGACGACGAGTTCCCCCGACACTTCGGCCGCAATGGCTGACCCTCGGCTGGTGACATCGGTCGAACTGTCGTTCACGACAGCGCTCGAGACGGATTCGGGGAACAGATACGCATCGGCGACCGGGGTGTCGGAGTCAGAGGAGCCAAGCGCGAGGCCGACGCCGTGCGAAGCGAAGTCAGTATCGCTCGCGCATGCTGCTCCGAATAGGCCACCCTCGTCGACCGCTTGAATCATGCAGGTGTTTCCGGCTTCGTCCGTTGCCGACCAGTAGGCCACTCCGTTCTCGGCCTGAAGAAGGGTCGGGTCGGCGTATGTCTGGGTGAACTCATCGCTCACGTATTGGGGGAAGGGGGAATGCTCCGCCCGAAGTTGAAGCTGTTCATCCTGCAACTGGGGGATGGGCGACGCCGGGTGAGAGTCTGCGCGGGCGATCTGTCCTTGAGGGGTTCCCAAGTACGAGCAACTAAGCGGGACTGACCCCGTGACTGCGTCACGTGTCTTCCATAGGCAGCTGGACCGCGCCGTGTTCGGGCCGAGCTGTGCGAAACCGTAGTTGACGACACCCCACCCAGGTGCCTCCCCCCAGTTGTACAAGTAGGAAGCAGTCGCGGATACCGTCTGGATCCGGAAGGTGACATCCCATCCGCCGCCACCGCTGGCGTGCCCCTTCACCCCAGCAATGTACAGAGCGACGTCGCTTTGAATGACCACGTTCTTTGGTTTCGATGCCGTGGTCGCATACGGCCACCAGTAGTCGGTCGCTTGCGCAGGCATTGCCCCGGCTGCCACGGATACGAGCACCAAGCTCGCTACGAGCAGCTTCTTCGTGTGGCGAAGTCGCCTCATGGATCCATCTCCTTCGATCTCCTTCAACACGAAAAATGTAACGTTATACCATCTATGATTCAATAGGTGTTCCCCACGGAGTGGGTCTGGGTAGCGACAGTAAGCGAGGGGCGACGTGGTGTTCAAAGAGCGCGCTGAACGGATCAGCGGTGTTCTCGGTGTCGTCTTGACGCTGGGGGCGGGTGTGGGTCTCGTTGCGGATCGAGTTCGATGGGCGGGCATTCCGTCGATGGCGTTCGCCGATCCCATCCAGACGACCTACGCGATCACCAACCTCTCTGTGGCATCCGTGATCGTCGGTGGCGTGGGCATGCTGCTGGTTGGTTTCTGGGCAGGCTCTCGGCTAAGCCGTCTGGCCGGCGAGGGGGCGAAGGCTGATCCTTCGCGCCCGGTCTGAATGTCGGCCTCGCACCGACCCGGCCCCTGATGCACGATCCGGCCCCTGCCGACGCCGGCAAGGCGGAGTCGCGGCGCGAAAGCGGGGACTAGGTGAGAGGGGAGGGACGGCCTCAGCCGAGGGTGATGTCGACCTGGATCTCGGTCGCGAGGCGTTCGAGGTCGCTGCGCAGAGCATCCAGATCGACGGAGGCCGGCACCTTGGCCACGACCGACGCCTCGAAGAGTCGGCCACCCGCCATCGCGGCATCCCGTGTCTCGGTCGCGAGCTCCTCGATGCTCAGCGCGTGCGCGTTCAGCACGCCGGACACCTCTCGAACGATGCCCGGCCGGTCGTTGCCGAGCACCTGGATCTCGAGCACCTGATCGTCGTCGGCCCCTCGCTCGGGTGCCCCCGTGAGCACGGCGACCGTGAGGAGTCCCTGGCCTTGGAGCCCACGCAGCGCCGAGGCCAACTCGTCGGACCTGTCGTCGGCGACCGACACCTCGATCACTCCCGCGAACGTGCCGGCCAGTTCCGCCAGCGAGCTGTTCTCCCAGTTGCCCCCGTGGGAATCGACCACATCGGCGACGGCGGCCACGAGGCCAGGACGGTCTGCACCCGCGACGGTGAGGATCAGAGTTGTCATGCGGCCAGCGTAGCCCGCAGTGCTCACTCGACCCAGAGGCCGTCCGTGAGGAAGCGTTCCATCCGCGCACGGTGCGGGTCGAGGTCCCAGCCCTGCGCGGCCACCCACTCGTCGGAGTAGTAGGTGTTCGCATAACGGACGCCGCTGTCGCAGATGAGTGTCACGACGCTGCCGGTCTCGCCCGCGGCACGCATGCGCGCGATGAGCTGGAACGCGCCGTACAGGTTGGTGCCGGTCGAGCCTCCTGCCCAGTGCAGGGTGTGTTCGCGCAGCAGCCGGATCGCAGCGATCGAGCCCGCATCGGGGACGCGGATCATCTCGTCGATCACGGTCGGCACGAACGAGGCCTCGACGCGGGGGCGGCCGATGCCCTCGATGCGGCTGGGGCGTCCGACCGGGGGATCCACGGTGCCGGCCCACCCGTCGTAGAAGGCCGAGCCCTCAGGGTCGACCACGGCGATCCGTGTCTCATGCCTCCGGTACTTCACGTAGCGTCCGAAGGTCGCGCTGGTGCCGCCCGTGCCCGCGCCGGTCACGATCCACCGGGGGATCGGGTGCCGCTCCTGTGCGAGTTGGCTGAACACGCTCTCGGCGATGTTGTTGTTGCCGCGCCAGTCGGTCGCGCGTTCCGCGAACGTGAACTGGTCGAGGTAGTGGCCCGTGCAGTCCGAGGCGAGCCGTTGCGCCTCGGAGGACATGTCTTCGGCGCGGTCGACGAAGTGGCAGGTGCCGCCGTAGAACTCGATGAGGTCGATCTTCTCCTGCACGGTCGACCGGGGGACGACCGTGATGAACGGCAGGCCCAGCATCCGTGCGAAGTACGCCTCGGAGACGGCGGTCGACCCGCTCGACGACTCCACGAGCGTCGAGTTCTCCCTGATGCGTCCGTTGACCAGGCCGTAGAGGAGGAGCGAGCGCGCGAGGCGGTGCTTGAGCGACCCGGTCGGATGCACGGACTCGTCCTTGAGGTACAGGTCGATGCCCCATTCCGGCGGCAGGGGGAACAGGTGCAGGTGCGTGTCGGCGCTGCGGTTCGCATCGGCTTCCAGCAGGGCGATGGCGGTGCTGGTCCAGGAGGTCACCGATCGAGCGTATCCTCTCCGCTCGTGCGGTTCACGACTGCGCTGGCCGATCGGGTCCCAGGTAGGCGGAGGTGGGATCGCCGGCCGCGTCACCCTTGAGCTCGACGAGGATGGTGTGCGTCGGCGTCGTCCCGGTGTTCTCACCCGAGTGACGCTGTGCGGGAATCCACACGGCCTGTCCGGTGGGCAGCGCGGTGTCGAATGTCCGCTCTCCCGCGCTGAGACGTCGCGAGAAATCGCTGAGGGTGATCATGACGCTGTTCGGATGGTCGTGCGGCGTCGTCTTGTCGCCGGGCACGTCGGTGTATTCGAGCACGCGGACGTGTTCGTTCTCCCAGAGCGTGCGGTAATGGTCGGGGTTGGTGAGGGTGGGATCGTCGGTGATCATGCGGCGACCGTACACCCGGGGCGACGCCCTCGACAGCCCCTCTCCTGAGCGCGAACGGCGACGATCAGAGCGAGGTCGCGTGACGCAGCCAGCGTTCGATCCCGGCGATGTGCGCGGTGGTCAGAGAGGTGGCCAGCGCCGGGTCGCGCCTCGCGATGGCGTCGGCGATCGCCCGGTGCTCCGACAGCGTGCGGTCGAGCGCATCGGCCTCGGTGAGACCCCGCCAGGCGCGGGCGCGGACCGTCTGACTGCTCATGTGCTCGATCAGGCTCGCGAGATAGGCGTTGCCGGCCATCTCCACGATGTCGCGGTGGAATCGGATGTCGTGGTCGACGAGCTCGTCGATGTCGACCGAGGCGTCGACCCCGTCGACCTCACGCTGCAATGCCGCGATCTGCTCGTCCGAGCCGAGAGTGGCGGCCAGGCCTGAAGCCTGCGACTCCAGCATCCGGCGAACGGCGAAGATCTCGAGCATCGAGTCGTCGTCGTGCATGTCGACGACGAACGAGACGGCCTCGAGCAGCAGATGCGGCTCGAGACTCGTCACGTAGGTGCCGTCGCCCCGGCGCACATCGAGCACACGGATGACCTCCAGCGCCTTGACCGCCTCGCGCATGGAGCTCCGGGAGAGGCCGAGCCGTTCGGACAGCTCCTTCTCCGGGGGAAGGCGATCGCCCGGGGCCAGCTCGCCCGACACGATCATCGCCTTGATCTTCGCGATCGCGTCGTCTGTCACTGCCATGGCGTCCTCCTGGTGCGGGATCCGAAGTCGGAGTGGTCGAGTGCCGTGCTCACTCCGAGCGGAGTCTCAGCCGTGACATGCCGCCGTCGACCTCGATGGCGACGCCCGTGGTGGAACCCGCCTCCGGGCTCACGAGATAGGCGACGGCAGCGGCGACCTCGTCGGGGTCGACCAGGCGGCCGTGGGGTTGCCGTGCTTCGAGCGCGGAGCGTTCCGCCGCCGGATCCGCGGACGCGTCGAGCAGTCGACTCACCCAGGGGTGTCGGCGGTGCCGGGATCGACGGCGTTGACGCGGATGCCTTCGCGCAGGTGATCGGCGGCCATCGCGCGGGTCAGCGCCGACACGGCGCCCTTCGAGGCGCTGTACAGCGCGCGCTGAGGGAGGCCGATCGTGGACGCGACGGATGCCGTGTTGCATACGGCGGCGGACGGCGACTGCCGCAGCCAGGGGAGGGCCGCCGAGGTCACGCGGGCGATGCCGGTCACATTGACCGAGAGCACGCGCGCCCACTCGTCGTCGTCGTTCGCGGTGACATCGCCCTGTGCGCCGACTCCGGCGTTGTTCACGACGATGTCGATGCGGCCGAACGCCTCGGCGACGCGAGCCACCGCGGCGTCGACACTCGCACGGTCCGAGACGTCAGCCACGAAGGTGGGAAACGCGGGGGAGGCAGCCGAGCGGCCGCGGTCGAGCACCGCGACGGTCGCTCCGTCGGCATCCAGACGCCGAGCGATCGCCGCACCGATGCCGGAGGAGCCGCCCGTGACGATAGCGACCAGCCCCTCCAGCGATCCGGTCATCGCCGGGCTTCCCAGGCGACGAACTCCTGGCGCTGACGGCCCAGGCCGTCGATCTCGATCTCGACCACATCGCCCGCGGCGAGGTAGGGGAACCTGCCCGAAAGTGCGACACCCTGCGGAGTGCCGGTGAGGATCAGGTCGCCCGGCTCGAGGGTCACGTACTGCGACAGGTGATGCACGATGTGCTCGACCGTGAAGATCATGTCGCTCGTGTTCGAGTCCTGCCGCGGCTCTCCGTTGACGAAACTGCGCAGGCCGAGCGCCTGGTGGTCGACCTCGTCGGGGGTGACCAGCCACGGGCCGGTGGGGTTGAACCCCGGGGCGATCTTGCCCTTGGACCACTGTCCGCCCGACACCTCGATCTGGAACGCGCGCTCGGAGACGTCGTTCGCGGTGACGAAACCCGCGACGTGCGCGAGCGAGTCCGCAGGGGAGTCCAGGTACGCGGCGCGGGCGCCGATCACGATGCCGAGCTCGACCTCCCAGTCGGTCTTCTCGCTGCCCCGCGGGATCGTCACGGGGTCGTTGGGCCCGACGACGGTGTTCGGGGTCTTCAGGAACAGGATCGGGATGGTCGGCGGCTCCGAGCCCGATTCCGCGGCGTGCGCGGCGTAGTTCATCCCGATGCAGATCACCGCGCTGGGACGGGCGATGGGGGCGCCGATGCGCATCGTGGCGGCATCAGGGAGTTCGGCCAACTGGCCGGCGTCACGCGCCGACGCGACACGAGAGACGAAGTCGCTCTCGAGGAAGTCGCCGTTGACATCGGATGTCACGGGACGAAGGTCGAGGTAACGGTCGTCCTCCACGAGGACGGGGATCTCCGAGCCGAGGGTGCCGAGCCGCGCGAACTTCATGATTCTCCTGATCGATCGGGAGGCCGCGACGCCGCGGCCCATGTCGTTGCCAGTATAGACATCGGATGTTTGGTCGTGTCGACGTCGGCGACGGACGAGGCGACTCAGTGTGCCGGTGTCGCGCGGCGTGCACGATACGCGGCGACGGCGTTGCGGTTCGCGCATGTGGTCGAGCAGTACCTCTTCGAGCGGTTGCGCGAGAGGTCGAGCGCGATGGACAGGCAGGTGTCGTCCTCGCACACGCTGAGGCGCGATCCTCGTCGGCGCGGATGACATCGATCAGCGCCATCGCGGTCTCGATCAGGATGCGCTCGGCCAACGGCTGCTCATCGGCGACGGCGTGCAGGTGCCAGTCGGCGCCGTCGTGGCGGCGCAGTCGGGGAGTGAGGCGTGATTCGGCCAGCGCGTCGTTGACCCGCTCGGCCATCTCGTCGCGTCGGGCGAGCAGCATCGTGCGCAGGCGCGGGCGCAGGTGTCGGAGAGCGGAGAGCTCCCGATCGTCGCGATCGAGCCGCCCGGTGTAGGGGAACTCCCGGAGGAATGCGGCCTCGTCGTCGAGGTCGGCCAGCGTGTCCGGCTCCTCGGCGGAGTTCACCAGCCAGACGGCGGCCCGCAGAGCCTCTTCCGTGTCATCGGTGAAGATCATGTTGACATCTTACCGGCGGCGCGCGTAGCGTCATCGATCATGAGTGGGTTGGCGAGTGACACGGCGGTGGTTTCCGTGCGAGAGGTGCGACTCGGAATGCCGCTCGCGATCGCCGCCGCGTTCTCGTTCGGCATGTCCGGCGGGTGGGCGCGCGGCCTGATCGACGCCGGATGGACTCCGGGGCGGCGGTCACCGCGCGTCTCTGGGTCGCCGCCGTCGTACTCCTCGTCCCGACGATCCTGGCGCTCCGAGGCCGCTGGGGCCTCCTGCGGCGCAACCTCGGCATGATCCTCGCTTACGGGTTGCTCGCGGTGGCCGCCACCCAGCTCTTCTACTTCCAGGCCGTCGCGGTGATGGATGTCGGCATCGCGCTGCTCGTCGAATACACCGCTCCGATCGCCGTGCTGCTGTGGTTGTGGTTGCGCCGAGGCGAACGGCCGAGCAGAAAGAGCGTCATCGGGGCGGTGATCGCCTTCGTCGGGTTGGTGCTCATGCTCGACGTCGTCACCGGTGCCGATGTGAACGTGCCAGGCATCCTGTGGGCGCTCGGGGCCATGGTGGGGGCGGCCACCTACTTCGTGCTCTCCGCCAGGGCAGACACGGGGCTGCCGCCCATCGCCCTCGCCGGCAGTGGTCTGCTGCTCGGCGCCGTCGCCCTCGCGCTCGCCGGCGCTGTCGGAGTGCTCCCGATCGCGTGGACGACGGATGACGTCTCCTACCGATTCGGCAGCGTGCCGTGGTTCGCCCCTGTCCTTGCGATGGGTGTCATCGCGACCGCGCTCGCGTACGGGCTCGGGATCGCCTCGACGCGGATGCTCGGATCCCGGCTCGCCTCGTTCGTCGCGCTCGCCGAGGTCGTCGCCGCGCTCGTGTTCGGGTGGCTGCTGCTCGGGCAGCTCCCCGACCTGCTGCAAGCGCTCGGCGGGGTGCTCGTCCTCGTCGGCGTCGTCGTGGTCAAGCTCGGCGAACCCGTCGCACCGCCACCCTGACGTCCCTCTCCCCTGCAGGGCGAGCGGAGAATGTATACGCCGGAACGTGACCGCGAGGAAAAGCAGCACTCGAATCCGCTTTATGTATACACTGAGGGCATGACCCTTCCCGCTGAGCGGACCTCCGCGAGCGATCGCGCGTACACGGCCCTGCTGGACGACATCCAGTCGGGTGTGCTGGCTGCCGGCGCCGTGCTGGGCGAGGTCGAGCAGGCCGAACGGCTCGGCGTGAGCCGCACGCCCATGCGTGAGGCGCTGCGCCGTCTCGCTGCCGACGGCCTCGTGGTCCAGCAGTCGCCGCGGGTCACGGTCGTCGCCGATCTGGACGCCGACGACATCCGCTCGCTCTTCGAGATCCGCCGAGCACTCGAGGAGAGTTCGGCCCGCCTCGCCGCCGCACGCGGGGGATTCCGCACTGTTCGCCGCCCTCGCGGACGAGTTCGCGCACGTCGACCTCCACGCCGCCGAAGGCCGCGATGCGTACTACGCGCTCATCGCCCGCTTCGACGCCGCACTCGACGCCGCGGTCGACAACGACTACATCGCCTCCGCCCTGCGGACCGTGCGCACGCACCTGGTGCGCGTGCGCCGCATGGCCCGCGACAAGCCCGCCCGCCTCGCGGCCTCCGCCGCCGAGCACCGCACCATCGCCGAAGCCCTGGCGGCGCGTGACGGCGACCTCGCCGCTCATGCCACGCACGTGCACCTGCACAACGCGCTCGCCGGCATCCTCGACTCCCTCCCCGACGACTCTCCCCACAACAGCGAAGGACGCTCATGACCGTCACCCACCACGTCCGCGTGCACCGCAGCGACGAGAACCTCGCCCGTGAAGACCAGCTGGCCTGGAAGATCGCCGAGGTCGCGGCCGACCCCGTCGAGGTCGAGCAGGATGTCGTCGACATGATCATCAACCGCATCATCGACAACGCGTCGGTCGCAGCGGCCTCGCTCACCCGTGCCCCGATCAACGCGGCCCGCGCACAGGCCTTCCGTCACCCCGTCTCGACCGGCGGCGTCGGCGCGAACCTCTTCGGTGCCGAACTCGACCACCGCACCAGCCCGGAGTGGGCGGCGTGGGCCAACGGCGTCGCCGTGCGCGAGCTCGACTACCACGACACGTTCCTCGCCGCCGAGTACTCGCACCCCGGCGACAACATCCCGCCGATCCTCGCGGTCGCGCAGCACACCGGCAAGGACGGGCGGGCGCTCGTGCGCGGCATCGCGACCGGCTACGAGATCCAGATGGACCTGGTGCGCGCGATCTGCCTGCACAAGCACAAGATCGACCACGTCGCCCACCTCGGCCCGTCGGCCGCCGCCGGCATCGGCACCCTGCTCGGCCTCGATGTCGAGACGATCTACCAGGCCGTCGGACAGGGCCTGCACACCACGACCGCCACGCGTCAGAGCCGCAAGGGCGAGATCTCGACCTGGAAGGCGCACGCCCCGGCCTTCGCGGGCAAGATGGCCGTCGAGGCGGTCGACCGGGCGATGCGCGGACAGACCAGCCCCGCGCCGATCTACGAAGGCGAAGACGGTGTGATCGCCTGGATGCTCGACGGCAAGGACGCCGCCTACGAGGTGCCGCTGCCCGCCGCGGGCGAGCCCAAGCGCGCGATCCTCGACTCGTACACGAAGGAGCACTCGGCCGAGTACCAGGCCCAGGCGCTGATCGACCTCGCCCGCAAGCTCGGGATCGAGAACCCGGCGCTGCGCGACCCCGCGAACATCGAGTCCATCGTCATCCACACCAGCCACCACACGCACAACGTGATCGGCTCCGGCGCGAACGACCCGCAGAAGTACGACCCGACCGCGTCGCGCGAGACGCTCGACCACTCGGTGCCGTACATCTTCGCGGTGGCACTGCAGGACGGCGGCTGGCACCACGTCGACTCCTACGCCCCCGAGCGCGCCGGCCGTGCCGACACGGTCGCGCTGTGGCACAAGATCACCACGGCCGAGGATGCCGAGTGGACGCGCCGCTACCACTCCGAGGACCCGGATGAGAAGGCGTTCGGCGGTCGCGTCGAGATCCGGCTGACCGACGGCTCGACCGTGGTCGACGAGATCGCCGTGGCCGACGCGCATCCGCTGGGAGCTCGTCCGTTCGCGCGCGAGAACTACATCGCGAAGTTCCGTCTGCTCGCAGAACCCGTGCTCGAACCCGCCGAGATCGAGCGGTTCCTCGCCCTCGTGCAGCGCCTGCCCGAACTCACGGCGGCCGAGGTCGGAGAGCTCTCGATCGTCGCGAAGCCCGGCGTGCTCGATGCCGCTCCGGCTCCCCAGGGGCTGTTCTGATGCTGTACTCCACCGTCACACCGGCCGACAAGCGGAGGCTGTTCCGTGAGCGTCTGGCCAGCGGGGAGCTGCTGCGCTTCCCCGGCGCCTTCAACCCGCTGAGCGCCCGCCTGATCGAGCAGAAGGGCTTCGACGGCGTCTACATCTCCGGCGCCGTGCTCTCCGCCGACCTGGGGCTGCCCGACATCGGCCTCACGACGTTGACCGAGGTCGCCGGTCGGGCGAAGCAGATCGCCCGCATGACCGACCTTCCCGCGATCGTCGACGCCGACACCGGCTTCGGCGAGCCGATGAACGTCGCCCGCACGATCCAGGAGCTCGAAGACGCGGGTCTCGCGGGCACGCACATCGAGGACCAGATCAATCCCAAGCGGTGCGGCCACCTCGACGGCAAGGCCGTGGTCGACGAGAACACCGCGATCAAGCGCATCCGGGCCGCCGCTGACGCCCGGCGCGACCCGAACTTCCTCATCATGGCGCGCACCGACATCCGCGCGATCGACGGTCTGGACGCCGCGATCGACCGCGCCAAGGCACTGGTCGATGCGGGGGCGGACGCGATCTTCCCCGAGGCCATGCGCACGCTCGCCGAGTTCGAGGCCATGGCAGAGGCGCTCGAGGTGCCGATCCTGGCGAACATGACCGAGTTCGGCAAGAGCGAGCTGTTCTCCGTCGATCAGCTGCGGGACGCGGGTGTGAACCTCGTCATCTGGCCGGTGTCGCTGCTGCGCATCTCGATGGGGGCGGCAGGCCGTGCGCTCGATACGCTGAACGACGAGGGACATCTGACCTCGAAGCTCGGCGAGATGCAGCATCGCGCCGATCTCTACGACCTGATCGACTACGAGTCGTACAACCACTTCGACTCCGGCGTCTTCAACTTCACCATCACGAAGGAGTGACCATGACCGAGCCGGACATCAAGAAAGGCCTTGCGGGCGTCGTCGTCGACACGACCGCGATCTCGAAGGTCAACCCCGACACCAACAGCCTGCTGTACCGCGGATATCCCGTGCAGGAGCTGGCCGATACGCAGCCGTTCGAGGCCGTCGCCTACCTCCTCTGGAACGGCGAGCTGCCGACGCCCGAAGAGCTCGCGGCGTTCCGTCTCGACGAGCGGAAGCACCGCGCGCTCGCCGACAACGTCAAGGCCGCGATCGACCTCGTGCCGCTGGAGGCGCATCCGATGGACGAGGTCCGCACCGCGGTCAGCCTGATCGGCGCCTCCGACCCCGGTGCGGGCGGTTCGGTGCTCGACGCCGGCGGCAGCCCGGAGCAGAACCTCGAGCGCAGCATCCGCCTGTTCGCGGCACTGCCCGCGATCGTCGCCTACGGTCAGCGTCGCCGTCGCGGGCAGGAGATCATCGCCCCGCGGGACGACCTCGACTACTCCGCGAACTTCCTCTGGATGACGTTCGGCGAGGAGGCGGACGACGTCGTGGTGGACGCGTTCAACCGGTCGATGATCCTGTACGCCGAGCACTCCTTCAACGCCTCGACGTTCACCGCGCGCGTCATCACCTCGACCCTGAGCGACATCTACTCGGCGGTCGTCGGCGCGATCGGTGCGCTCAAGGGGCCGCTGCACGGCGGTGCGAACGAGGCCGTGCTGCACATCTTCGACGACATCGGCTCGGCCGAGAACGTGGGGCCCTGGCTCGACAAGGCGCTCGCCGAGAAGCGCAAGATCATGGGCTTCGGGCACCGCGTCTACAAGAAGGGCGACTCGCGGGTGCCGACCATGAAGGCGGCGCTCGACACCCTCGTGGAGCACTACGACCGCCCGGACGTCGCCGCGCTGTACGACGCGCTCGAGTCGGAGTTCGTGGCGCGCAAGGGCATCTACCCGAACCTGGACTACCCCTCGGGGCCCGCGTACAACCTCATCGGCTTCGACACGCTCACCTTCACTCCGCTGTTCGTGGCGGCGCGCGTGACCGGATGGACGGCGCATGTGATCGAGCAGGCCGGAGCCAACGCTCTCATCCGTCCGCTCTCGCACTACGACGGTCCAGAGGAGCGGCACATCGAGGGCTGATCTCGACGGTTCGACGAACGCGCCTCCCGATCGGGGGGCGTTCGTCGTGTGCGAGGGGTTCCCGGCCGCAGTGCGGCACGACGGCCCCGGAGGTCGACTCGCCATCTCGGAGAGGTGGAAGGTAACATGTCACGATCGCCCCCACGGGCGACGTTTCTTACCGATACCTAGCCCGAGGTCTCTCTTGAGTGTCGACACACCCCATTTCTCACCCGAACTCCGTCGCTCGATCCACGGACTCCGCGTCGAGGTCTCGCGTCTGCATCACGAGCTCGTGCGCTACGGACTCGTGGTCTGGACCGGGGGCAACGTCTCCGCTCGCGTGCCGGGGCACGAGCTGTTCGTGATCAAGCCCTCCGGGGTGTCGTACGACGACCTCGCTCCGGAGAACATGATCCTGTGCGATCTCGATGGCCGCGCGATCGCCGGGACGCCGGGCAGCGACCTCGCGCCGTCCAGCGACACCGCCGCGCACGCCTACGTATACCGGAACATGCCCGAGGTGGGTGGGGTCGTGCACACGCACTCGACCTATGCGGTCGCCTGGGCGGCCAGGGGGAGGAGATCCCCTGCGTGCTGACGGCCATGGCCGACGAGTTCGGTGGGCCGGTGCCCGTGGGGCCACTCGCGGTCATCGGAGACGACTCGATCGGACGCGGCATCGTCGAGACTCTCAGCGGACGGCGTTCACGGGCGGTTCTGATGCGCAACCACGGACCGTTCACGATCGGAGCGGATGCGAGGGACGCGGTGAAGGCGGCCGTCATGGTCGAAGACATCGCGCGCACGGTCCATCACGCGCGCGCGGGAGGTGAGCTCCTGACCCTGCCCCCGGACACGATCGACCGCCTCTACACGCGGTATCAGGATGTGTACGGGCAGAGCACGGACGTGCGGCGATGAGGGCGCAGGGAACGGCACGCGCAGACATCCTCGCTGGGCGGACGAGTCTGGGCATCGAGCTCGGCTCCACGCGCATCAAGGCCTGCCTCGTCGGGGAAGACCCCGCAGACGTGCTGGCGACCGGAGGGTTCTCGTGGGAGAGCCGCCTGGTCGACGGCGTCTGGAGCTATGCCATCGACGATGTCTGGGAGGGGCTGCGCGCCGTGTACACGGAGTTGGTGGCCGATGTGCACGACCGGTACGGCGTCCGCCCCACCACGTTCGGCGCCATCGGGATCTCCGCCATGATGCACGGCTACCTGGCCTTCGATGCCGACGGGGCACTCCTGACGCCCTTCCGCACGTGGCGCAACACCGGGACGGCGGCTGCGGCCGCCGAGCTCACCGAACTCTTCGGGGTGCACGTACCGCAGCGCTGGTCGGTGGCGCACCTGCATCATGCCGTGCGTGCGGGAGAGGCGCACACGGAGCGGATCGCCGCACTGAACACGCTGGCCGGATACGTGCACGAGAGCCTCACCGGTCATCGCGTGCTCGGCGTCGGCGACGCATCCGGCATGTTCCCGATCGATCCGGCAACGGGCACATACGACGAACGGATGCTTTCGGCGTACGACGACCTCGTATGCGATCAGCTGCCGCGCCCCTCCGCGACCTCCTCCCCGAGGTGCAGCGCGCCGGGACGCACGCGGGCCGGCTCTCGGTCGACGGTGCTCTGCTGCTCGACCCGTCCGGGCTGTTGCAGTCCGGCATCCCGCTGTGCCCTCCCGAGGGCGACGCCGGGACCGGCATGGTCGCGACCAACGCCGTCGCGCCGCGCACGGGCAACATCTCGGCCGGCACCAGCATCTTCGCCATGGTGGTCCTGGAGCATCCGCTCGGGAAGGCCCACCGTGAGCTCGATGTCGTGATGACCCCGGCGGGCGACGAGGTCGCGATGGTCCATTGCAACAACGGCGCCAGCGACATCGCGGCCTGGGCGCGGCTCTTCGTACGGTTCGCGGCCGCGGCGGACCGCCCGGTCGACGACGACGTCGCCTTCGACGTGCTCTTCCGTGAAGCTCTCGACGGTGAAGCGGATGCCGGCGGCCTCCTCTCCTACCACTACCTGGCCGGCGAACCGATCGCCGGTCTCTCCGCCGGCCATCCGCTCCTGGTCCGTTCGCCCGCGGATTCCTTCACGCTCGCGAATCTCATGCGGTCGCACCTCTACGGCGTGTTCGGGGCGCTCGCCCTCGGCATGCGGGTCTTGTCGGAGGAGGGCGTGCGGCTCGACCGCCTGTTCGCGCACGGGGGCTTGTTCCGCACGCGCGGGGTGGCACAGCGGCTGCTCGCCGGGGCACTGGACGTTCCTGTCGCCGTCGGCAGTCTCGCCGGAGAGGGCGGCGCGTGGGGGATCGCGGTCCTGGCGTCGTATCTCGCCCATGCGGAGCGGAGCGAACTGGGCAGGTACCTGGACGAGTGCGTCTTCCCCGAGAACGACGCCGTGGTGATCGCCCCGGACGAGCGGGATGCCGCCGGATTCGCGAGCTATCTCGAGCGGTACCAGGCTGGTCTCGCGATCGAGGCGGCTGCGGTCGCCGCGATGACGCCGCGCCCCTGAGATCGCCGCGGGTCGGAGTCGTCGAGCGCGTCTCCGACCCGCGGTGCACGTCACCGGGCGGTGAGCGCAGGAACCACGATCGTCTTGATCGCGGTGGGGTCCGTCTTGGCTTTCATGAGCGCCTCGCCTGCGTCCTGCAGTCCGTACCGACCGGTGATGAGGGAGTCGACGCTCACGGTCCCGGTGGCGATGAGGTCGAGCGCCGTCGGCCACGTGTTGACATAGCGGAACGTGCCGGTCAGGGTGATCTCCCGGTGCTGGATCATCGCGATGGGCAGTTCGAGACGGTCCGCCCCCATGCCCACCAGGACGGCCGTCCCGCCGGGGCGCAGCATCGGGATCGCCGAGACGATCGCTGCGGCGTTGCCGGAGGCGTCGATGTACGTGTCGAAGTGCTCCTGAAATGCGGCCGGATCGACGTCAGCCGGATCGACGGCCGCTGTCGCTCCGTGCGCGAGGGCATGCTCTCGCCGACCTGCCACGGGATCGCTGATGACGACCTCGGTCGCACCGAAGGCGCGGGCCACCTGGGCGTTCAGCACGCCGATCGGCCCTGCGCCGGTGATGAAGACGCGCGAGGAGGCGGTGATGCCGGATCTCCGGACGGCGTGGACGGCGACGGAGACGGGCTCCGCCAGTGCGCCCTGCTCGAAGCTGACGCCGTCGGGCAGAGTGTGCGCGAAGTCGTCATCGATGACCTCATACTCGGCGAAGGACCCGTCGCAGGGCCAGGCGCCGTAGAACTCCACCGCGCGACACAGGTGATAGTCCCCGCGTTTGCAGTACTCGCAGCGGCGGCAGACGGTCTGCGGTTCGACGGAGACACGCGTCCCGACCCGCTCCGCCGACACGTCGGAGCCGACCGCCACGATCGTGCCCGCCGACTCGTGTCCGAGCACGACGTCGCCGTGCACGACGATGTCGCCGATCCGCCCCGTCTCGTAGAAGTGGGTGTCGGATCCGCAGACGCCGACGGCTTCGACGCGGACGAGTACCTGGCGTGGGCCGACCGGCGGCACCGGGACACGGCGGAGTTCGACGGTGCGTGGCGCGGTGAGCACGCTCGCGAGCATGTCTTCTGGGTGGGTGGCGGTCATGGTGGTTCTCTCCTTCTTCTCGGGGACGGGGTGTGCGATGGTCAGCCCTTGACGGTCCCCGCCGTCAGGCCACCGACGATCCACCGCAGCGAGAACACCGCGAAGAGGATGCCGGGGACGATCGAGACCATGGTGGCGGCGGCCATCGGGCCCCATTCGATCGACTGGTAGCCGATGTACTGCTGCAACCCCGTGGTCACCGTCTGCGTGTGGCGACCGGCCAGCACGAGCGGCAGCGTGTAGTTGTTCCACGCCCAGACGAACGAGAGCATCAGGCTCGCCGCCAGGCCGGGAGCGATCAGGCGGAAGAGCACGTGCCGGAACGCCGTCCAACGGGTGCCGCCGTCGACGGCCACCGCCTCCTCGAGCTCGCCCGGCAGGTCTTCGATGAACGAGCGCAGCATCCACACCAGCATTGGCAGCGTCACCAACTGGTACGCCAGGATCAGGCCGATGTAGCTGTCGGCGAGGTGCGTCTTCTGGAAGATCAGATACAGCGGCAGGATGATCAACAGCTCGGGGGCGAAACGGAGCGAGAGGATGCCGAAGGCGATGTTCTCCTTGCCGCGGAACGAGAAGCGCGCGAGGGCATAGGCGGTGGGGAGCCCGATGGCCAGGGTGACGAGGAGCGAGCCGGCGGTGACGATCAGCGAGTTGGCGAACGGGGTCAGGAACTCGGAGCCGCTGAAGACCTCGATGTAGTTGTCGAGGGTGGGTGCGAAGACGAAGAGCGGCGGGTTGGAGACGATCTGATCCGGTGTCTTGAGCGACATCAGGAAGATCCACGCGATCGGCCCCAGGGTGAACAGTGACCACAGGGCGAGACCGGCGACCACGAGTCCGTGAGCTGTGGTGCGCCGAGAGCGTCTGGTGCTGCGGGAGACGTACGGGATGGTCATCGTGCGGGCGTCCTCCGGGCTGGTCATGCGGAGATCTCCTTCCGGCGGGCTTTGAGGAGCAGGAACGAGAGCGCGTAGCAGATCGCCCAGAGGACGACCAGCGCCGCCATCGAGGCTCCGAAGTTGAGGTTCCGGATGCCGTCCAGATAGGCCAGCACATGGAGGTTCGTCGTGGCGTCGACGGGACCGCCCTTCGTCGTCGTGTAGATGACGTCGAACATCTTGAGGGAGTCGATACCGCGGAAGGCGACCACGACGACGAGCACGGGGGTGATCATCGGCACCGTGATCGCGAAGAAGTGGCGGACGTTGCTGGCGCCGTCGACCGCTGAGGCCTCGCGGAGCTCGGGAGGAACGCTCTTGAGGGCCGCCTGCATCAGCAGGACCACGAACGGCGTGTAGAGCCAGACGTCGACGAGCATCACCGAGAGCAGAGCGGTGTCCGGTCCGTTGAACCACAGCGACCCCGTGCCGCCGAGTGCCTCGATGAGCCAGTTCGTCACGCCGTTCTCGGTGAGCATGACCTTCCACATCAGCGCCGCGATCACGGGCGGCATCAGCAGGGGCAGCACGACGATGATCCGGAAGAAGCTGCCGTATCGACCGTGGTTGAGCGCGAGAGCGATGAGGGTCCCGAGGGTGAGCTCGACGGCCACCACGCCGACGGTGTAGAGCAGGGTGACGAGGATCGCATGCCACCCGTCGCCCGAGCTGAAGAGCACAAGGAAGTTCCTCCCGCCGTTCACCTCTGGCGCTCCGCGGTTCAGCCGGTAGGAGGTGAACGACCAGGCGACACCCGTCAGGAAGGGGTACATGATGGCCACGAGCACGGCGAGGCCGGGGAGGACGAGCAGGTAGGGCAGGGACGGTCTGTGTTTCATCGGCTTCTTTCCGGCAGAGGGGTCGGCCCGGACCGGGCCGACCCCTCGTGGTTTCACTCGGAGATGATCTGATCGATCTCGTCGGCGGCGTCGTCTGCCGCCTGCTTCGCGGTCTTCTGCCCGAGCACCGCGGACTGGAGTTCGATGGTCCAGGCGTCGCCGATCTCCGGCCACGTGGACGACGGCGTGTACGCCCACGTGGCGTAGTCGGAGAGGATCTTCTGCCAGGTCTCGTTGTAGCCGGCCCAGTCGGCGGTGGCGTCTGACATCTCGGGACTCTGCGCGACGGACTGCCGTGTCGGGTTCATGTTCCCGTTCGCGATGGCGCTGGTGAGCGTCTCTTTGGACGAAGCCCACTGCATGAAGAGCCAGGCCGCATCCTTGTGCGTCGAGGCGGCGTTCATGCCGAGCGACCACACCCACATGCTCGAGCCGCGGCCCGCCGGACCCTCGGGAGGCAGCGCGTAGCCGACCTTGCCGCCGATCGCGCTCTTCTCGAAGTCGGGCGCCATGTGGTCGGCGTCGATGTAGAAGGCGGCATTGCCGGCGATGAAGTCCTGCTGAGCCTCGTACCACGTGTAGGTGCTCGCCGCCTTGGGGGCGTACTGCATGAGATCGACCCATTGCTGGGTCGCAGCCACGGCTTCCGGCGAGTTCACCGCGGCCTTCCCGTCGACGATGTCCTTCGCGCCGTGGGCGAGCAGGAAGGTGCTGAACGGGTTGAGCGTCGGGTACGTCTTGTCGCCGCGGCTCACGAATCCGGAGATCTTGTGTCCGTCGTATTCGGTGCCGTTCAACTGCTTCGCGGCCGCGAGCAGCTCGTCGATCGTCTCGGGGACCGCGATGCCCGCGGCGTCGAGGATGTCTTTTCGATAGAAGAGCGCGTACCCCTCCTCGTTCACCGGCAGAGCCCAGAGCCCGCCCTTGCCGGCGCCGGAGTACTCGGTCTTGTCCCATCGGAGGGAGTCGATGAGCGCGGGGTAGAAGTCGTCGAAGTCCCAGTCGGGCGACGTGCGTGTCTTGTCCTTGATCCAGGGACGCAGGTCTTCGACCCATCCCGCCGCCGCGTACTGGTAGTTCATGGGCTGGGAGGTCATGAACGCGTCGTAGTCGCCCGAGCCCGATTGCAGCTCGGTCAGGAGCTTCACCATGTAGTCGGTCTCGGACAGGGTCTCGAGGTTGACGTCGATTCCGGTCAGATCTTCGAACTCGTCGAGGTGCGCCTTGATCGCGTTCGAGTACGGATGCTCGCTCATCAGGAGATTGAGCTCCTGCCCCTTGAAGTTCTTCCAGTCGAACCCGTCGAGCGGGGCCTGCGTCTCCGGTGCGGATCCACCGGCGGCGCAGCCGCTGAGGACGAGCCCCGCGGAGAGCAGCGCGATGCCGGCGGGTGCGAAACGGCGGTGGCGGCGGTGGTGTGCTGAGCCGAGCAAAATGACCTCCTCTGGTCATCGGGATGTGGTCGTGCAGGTGATCGGGCCTTGTGGGGAGGATCACCGGATCATTGTGTCTTGACCGCTCGCTCTGGAAGGTATGGTGCACATATGAGCGCAAAACCGAGAATCGATCAGAGGGTCGCCTACGTGTACGTGGCCATGCAGAACCTCGCCGAAGGGCGACCCCTGAACGAGATCGCCGAGGAGCTCGGCATATCGAGATTCGCGGCGGCGCGGATGGTGCGGCGCGCGCGGGAGCTCGGTCTGATCGAAGTCCGGGCCGTGGTGGATGATCCCGTCGAGGTCGATCTGTCTGCGCGTCTCGCGCGACGTTTCGGCCTGGAGTCCGCCATCGTCGTGGCGACGCCGTCCACCGGCGCGGCCGACGTGCGGGCAGCGCTCGCCGCGGTGGCAGCCCGGTTCTTCGTCGAGCACGCCGCCGAGGACGATGTGGTCGGCATGACCCCGGCCGGACTTCCGTCGCGATGTCCCGGTGTGTGGAACAGCTGCCCTGGCTGGACGTCGTGCAGCTGACCGGGGTCGGGGATCCGAACCTCGCGAACGGCATCGAGGCGATCCTCAACATCGGCCGGGTGAGCGGCGGAGCGACCTTCCCGCTCTATGCGCCGATCTTCGTCCCGGACGGGCAGAAGGAGGGCATTCTCCGCCACCCTGCGAACGCCCGCACGGTGCAGCGCTTCTCCGCGGTCACAGCGGCATATCTGACGATCGGCGGATGGCCGGACGCCTCGCTGCTGGCGACGCAGGTCGCGGAGGTCGGCGAGATGGATCGTTTCGCCGACCGCGACGTGGTCGCGGAGATCGGGACGGTGCTCCTCGACCGCCGAGGAAACTCGATAGGCGGCTTCGAAGACCTGATCGTCGGGATCGACGAGGACGCCACCCGTGCGATCCCGCTTCGCGTCGCCGTCGGCGGCGGCGCCGACAAGGCACGCGCCGTGCGGGCGGTGCTCGACTCCGGCATCGCACAGGTCGTCATCACGGACGCGCATTCGGCGTCGCTCGCGCTGGACGCGGCGGCGGACTGAGCCCCTCCCGCGGGTGCCGGTCGACGGTTTCCACGGGTCGGGTCCGCACCGTTGCGCATGTCTTGTAGCGCCCGGACGGCGCCCCGGTCAAGACCATGCGATGAAATCCTCCGGGGAGTAAGACAGATGCGGGGCGAACGGGTCGCCCGCGAAGGAGGATCCATGTCTGCTCCCGACGCCGCCGTCACGGAGGTCAGGTCTCTCGTCCCGGCACGCATGGATCGCCTTCCCTGGTCGCGATTCCACTGGATGATCATCGTCGGCCTCGGGTTCTCGTGGATCCTCGACGGGCTCGAGGTGCAGATCGTCGCGGCGAACGGGTACGCGGCGACCCTGGGGATGGGCCCGGCGGAAGTGGGCCTCGCCGGCACCTGCTATCTCCTGGGGCAGGTCTTCGGCGCCCTGGTGTTCGGACGCCTCGCCGACCGGCTGGGGCGCAAGAACCTGTTCCTCGTGTCGCTCGCGGTCTATCTCGTCGGATCCGCCGTCGCGGGTCTCGCCTTCGCGCCCTGGTTCTTCTACATCTGGCGGTTCGTCGCCGGGGCCGGCATCGGGGGCGAGTACGCGGCGATCAACTCGGCGATCGACGAGATCATCCCCGCCAGGTACCGCGGACGTGTCGACATCGCGATCAACGGCACCTACTGGGGTGGTGCGGCTCTCGGCGCCGTCGCGAACATGTTCTTCCTGAACACCGACCTCCTTCCCGCCGACCTCGGGTGGCGCCTCAGCTTCTTCGTCGGTCCGGTGCTCGGCATCCTCATCATCTGGCTCCGTCGGCACATCCCGGAGAGCCCGCGCTGGCAGATGACGCACGGCCGAGAGGAGGAGGCGGAGCGCAACGTCGATCAGATCGAGGAGCGCATCCGCAGAGAGGGCAAGACCATCGACCCGGTCGACGAGAGCAAGGCCATCACGGTCAAGGAGTACGGCAGCGTGCCGTTCCTCGTCATCGCGAAGGTGCTGTTCAAGAAGTACCCGCGGCGCACGCTCGTCGGCATCACGATGATGGTGACCCAGTCGTTCCTGTACAACGCGATCTTCTTCACCTACGCCCTCGTGCTCGAGAACTTCTACGACACGCCTCCGGCGTCGGCATCGCAGTACTTCATCGTGTTCGCGGTCGGCAACCTCGCCGGTGCGCTCATCCTCGGCCACTTCTTCGACACGTGGGGTCGGCGCCGGATGCTGTTCTCGACGTACGTGCTCGCGGGCGCGATCCTCCTCGTCAGCGCCTTCCTCTTCAACGCGGGGGTGCTGAACGCGGCGACGCACACCGCGTTCTGGTGCGCGTCGTTCTTCTTCGCCTCCGCCGGGGCGTCTGCGGCCTACCTGACGGTCAGCGAGATCTTCCCGCTCGAGCTGCGCAGCCAGGTGATCTCCTACGTCTTCTCGATCGGGCAGCTCGTGGGCGCGGTCGCTCCGGTGCTCTATGGCGCGTTGATAGGTGCGAGTGCCGAGTCGGGCGATCGTGGCCCGCTGTTCTGGGGCTACGTGCTCGGGGCCGCCATCATGATGTTCGGCGGCGTCGTGTGCGGAGTGTTCGGTGTCAGCGCCGCGGGCAAGTCGCTCGAGGACATCGCGGATCCTCTGTCTCTTGTGGAACCTGCGGACAAGCCGGTCGCACCCGGGGGCGCGGACGGCAGCTGACGGTGTCGGCCCTGACGTCGTCGACGTCAGGGCCGACGGGTCGTTGCACCTGTAACCTGGTGTCGTGCACAGGCAGCAGCGATTTCGCCACCCCCGGCCGGGAAATGGCCGCGGGGTCGTCGATGCGCGCCGATAGCGCATAGGTCTCCGCAGGCGCGGCCGGGGGAAGTTCGACTTCTCTACCAGCCCGCAATCGTTTTGGAGACCTTCCCATGTCGCATGCCGACCATCTGACTTCTGACCAGCTCTGCCGCGCGCTGAACATGCGCGACCTCACCGATCCTGCCCAGGGCGAGCACGCCGTCCAGGTGCTTCTGGATTCGGTGGTGAGCGCGCTGCAGACCGAGTGGCGCAGCACCGTGCGCTACGTGCGCACCACGCCGGTCGTGCCCGTGCGAGAGAACTACGACCGCCTCGGCTACGACCCTGGCGACGTGACCCGAGACCGCCGATACACGCGGTACATCAGCTCGACGGTGATGCTGCGCAGCCACACCAGCGCCGAGCTGCCGACCGCCCTCGAGGACTACGCGGGGCAGGCCGACGTCGACGAGCTGATCGTGACGCCGGGCCTCGTCTACCGGCGCGATGCGGTCGATCGCAGCCACGTGGGCGAGCCCCACCAGTCGATCTCTGGCGCATCCGCGATACTCCGGACACCGACGACAGCGACATGATGACCATGATCGGCGTGCTGGTGGCGGCGGTGCTGCCCGGGGCGGAATGGACCATGACCGACGTCACCCACCCCTACACGTCGGGCGGCCGCCAGATCGATGTCCTCCACAACGGCGAATGGCTGGAGTTGGCCGAGTGCGGGCGCATCCATCCCGACGTGCTGCGCGGATCGGGGCTCGACCCCGAGCGATGGTCCGGGCTGGCGCTCGGCATGGGATTGGAACGCGCACTGATGTTGCGCAAGGGCATCCCCGACATCCGCTACCTCCGCGCAGAGGATGCCCGCATCGCCTCCCAGATGTTGAGTCTCGAGCCATGGCAGCACGTCTCGCCTCTGCCCGCGTCGCGGCGCGACATCTCCGTCGTCTTGGCCGCCGACGAAGACGAGGAGACACTGGGCGACCGCATCCGCATCGCCCTCGGAGCGGACGCCGACGTCATCGAATCGGTCGAGGTGCTCAGTCGCACCGCACACCAGGACCTTCCCGATCCCGCACGCGTTCGTCTCGGAACTCAGGACGGGCAGGTCAATCTCCTGCTGCGGATCGTGCTGCGACCGATCGACCGCACCCTCACCGCAGAGCAGGCCAACACGATCCGCAACTCGATCTACCGGGCGCTGCACGAAGGACCGGTGATGGAACTGATCTGAGCTGCTCGGATCCACGCTCAGGGCCTCGCCGCGACACCGGCCCCGGCATCCCGGTGCCGGTGATCAGCGGGCGAGCCAGCTCCGCAGCGAACGCGTCACGAACGGCAGCACCCAGTACGCCATGATCGGCGTGAGCACGAGGGTCGTGACGAGCACCCGCAGCCAGATCGGCAGGGCGTCCCACCCCGGGACGGGGCTCATCGCGTACGTGAAGGCCACGTTGACGGGGAAGAATCCCAGCCAGATCGAGGTCGCCTGCTTCCAGCGCGGGGGAGCAGGGGCGACCGTGACCGTCTCGGTGCTCCCGTCGGCTGCCGGGAGAGTGATGGTCCCGGTCGTCGGCTCATCGAACCAGCCCTCGATCCCGGTCCGACGTTTGGAGCGCTCGCTGCGCACGAATCCCTCGCCCATCGACAGCCACCACGTGCGCTCGGCCGACTGCTCCCACGCGACGAGCGACTCCTCGCTCGCGAACCGGTACAGCATGTGCCACACCTGCGAGTCCTCGCCGGCGCGCACCCAGCCGGAGCCGAGGAAGCCCGGATACTTCGTCGCGAGGTTCACGCCGGTCTGCACCCAGGCGGTCGCCTCCGTGATGCGGCCGGGGTCGACTTCGCGGCGGATGGAGACCGTGACGGGTTCGGACATGGTGCGCTCCTCGGGCGGAACGGGCGCCCTGGGTCGGGGCGTCGAGGCGGATGCGCCAGGGTGGCGGCGCATCGTCGATTCTAGTTCGGCGGCCGCGCGGTGCCGGCCGTCCGGCACCGCATGAGGAAGACCCCCGCCGACCCGATTCGGCGGGGGTCTTGCGGCGTGGGCGCCGCAACGGGAGCAAGAGCGCTCACCTTCGCGCGGATGACGTGACACCCGATCCGGTCTGAGTCTTTGTCCGCGCACTTGCAGTTGTAGTCGGACGAGATGGACGAACGGTGAACGCGTCGCGAACAACCCACGGGCCGCAGTGAACGTCCGGAGAGCTCCGATGCAAGGATGTCCTAGTAAATCTCCGGGCATCCGAGTAAACTCGTCAAAGTGCCAACGACGGCACGGAGGGGTGTCACACAATGACTCGTACCATCGCCCATTTCGTAGGCGGATCGCTTCTGACGCCGGAAGAAGGACGCTTCGCAGACGTGTTCGATCCGAGCACCGGAGCCGTGCAGGCGCGCGTCCCTCTCGCTTCGGCGGAGGACGTACGGCGCGTGATCGCGAACGCCGAGGAGGCACAGGTCGCCTGGGCGGCGACGAACCCCCAGAAGCGTGCCCGCGTGCTGCTGCGCTTCCTCGACCTGGTGCAGCAGGAGATGACGTCGCTGGCCGAGCTCCTCGCGAGCGAACACGGCAAGACGGTCGACGATGCGAAGGGCGACATCCAGCGCGGTCTCGAGGTCATCGAGTTCTCCGCCGGAGCTCCGCACCTGCTCAAGGGCGAGTACTCCACGGGTGCGGGCGCGGGGATCGACGTGTATTCGATGCGGCAGCCCCTCGGCGTCGTGGCGGCGATCACCCCGTTCAACTTCCCCGCCATGATCCCGCTCTGGAAGGCAGGTCCGGCACTCGCGGCAGGCAACGCCGTCGTGCTCAAGCCGAGCGAGCGCGACCCCTCCGTACCGGTGCGCCTGGCGGAGCTGTTCCTCGAGGCCGGGCTTCCTGCCGGCGTGCTCAACGTGGTTCACGGCGACAAGGAGGCCGTCGATGCCCTGCTCACCGATGACCGGATCCGTGCGGTCGGATTCGTCGGCTCCACACCGATCGCCGAATACATCTACGCGACGGCGACGGCGCACGGCAAGCGGGCCCAGTGCTTCGGCGGCGCGAAGAACCACATGATCGTGATGCCCGATGCCGACCTCGATCAGGCCGTCGACGCACTGATCGGCGCGGGCTACGGGTCGGCGGGAGAGCGGTGCATGGCGATCTCGGTCGCCGTCCCCGTCGGCAAGGAGACCGCGGATGCGCTGGCGGCGAAGCTCGTCGAGCGCGTCGCGCAGCTGCGGGTCGGCCCCTCGCTCGCCGCCGACGTCGACTACGGACCGCTGGTCACGCGCGCCGCGGTCGAACGCGTCGAGGGGTACATCCAGCAGGGCATCGACGAAGGCGCGACCTTGCTCGCCGATGGCCGCGGCTTCACGGTCGACGGGCACGAAGAGGGCTTCTACCTCGGACCGACGCTGTTCGACGACGTGACGACCGACATGGCGATCTATCGCGAGGAGATCTTCGGCCCCGTGCTCGTGATCGCCCGCGCCGCCGACTACGAGGAGGCGCTGCGCATGGCCTCGGAGCACGAGTACGGCAACGGTGTCGCGATCTTCACGCGCGACGGCGATGCAGCCCGCGACTTCGCGGCGCGCGTCGAGGTCGGCATGGTCGGGGTGAACGTGCCGATCCCGGTGCCGATCGCGTACTACACCTTCGGCGGCTGGAAGCGCAGCGGGTTCGGCGACCTCAATCAGCACGGCGCCGACGCCTTCCGCTTCTACACGAAGACCAAGACCGTGACGAGCCGGTGGCCCAGCGGCATCCGCGACGGCGCCAGCTTCGTCATCCCCACCATGCACTAGGCCCGGAATCTCCCAAGGAATCGCGATGACCATGACCACCGTCACCACCACCGCCGAGGAGCGCGAGGCGATCCTCGGCGCCGTCCGCGAGTTCGCCGAGACCGAACTCGCCCCTTACGCCGCCGAGCGCGACGAGAAGCACCTGTTCCCCGCGAAGCCCTCAACCGCGCCGGCGAGCTCGGCCTGGGCGGCATCTACGTCGACGAGGAGTTCGGGGGCACGGGCCTGAGCCGCACCGACACCGTGGCGATCTTCGAGGAGCTCGCCAAGGGCGATCCCGCGGTCGCCGCCTACATCTCCATCCACAACATGGTCGTGTGGATGATCGACTCCTACGGCGACGACGCGCAGCGCGCGCAGTGGTTGCCGCAGCTGACGGCGATGCAGGAGTTCGGCGGCTACTGCCTCACCGAGCCCGGCGTCGGCTCGGATGCCGCGAACGTCGCCACCAGCGCCGTCCGCGACGGCGACGACTACGTGCTCACGGGCGTGAAGCAGTTCATCTCCGGTGCGGGCGAGGCCGCCGTGTACGTCGTGATGGCGCGCACCGGGGAACCGGGAGCGCGCGGCATCAGCGCCTTCCTCGTCCCCGGTGATGCGGAGGCGCTGAGCTTCGGGGCTCCCGAGAAGAAGATGGGCTGGCATGCGCAGCCCACCCGCCAGGTGATCTTCGACGGCGTCAGGGTTCCGGCATCCGCCATGCTCGGCGATGAGGGGCGAGGATTCGCGATCGCGATGTCGGCTCTCAACGGCGGACGCCTCAACATCGCCGCCTGCTCGCTCGGCGGCGCGCAGTGGGCGCTCGACAGGGCCGTGCAGTACGTGCACGAGCGGATGGCGTTCGGAGAGCCGCTCGCCGAGAAGCAGTCGATCCTGTTCGCGATCGCCGACATGCGCACCGACCTGCATGCCGCACGTCTGATGGTGCGCGACGGAGCCCAGGCGGTCGACGAGAAGGCGCCGGACGCCACGATGCGCTGTGCGATGGCCAAGCGCTTCGCGACCGACGCCGGCTTCGACGTCGCCAACCGGGCGCTGCAACTGCACGGCGGCTACGGATACCTGCAGGACTATGGGATCGAGAAGGTCGTCCGCGACCTCCGGGTGCACCAGATCCTGGAAGGGACGAACGAGATCATGCGACTCATCGTCGGACGCGAGATGCTGCGCCCGGCGGGGTCGGCGTCGATGAGGAGCGCATCATGACGCGCGTCGCGTTCCTCGGCCTCGGGCACATGGGGCTGCCGATGGCGGAGAACCTCGTCGCGGCCGGCCACGAGGTGCACGGCTTCGACCTCGTGCCCGCGGCCGTCGAGGCGGCGCAGGCGGCCGGCATCCCGGTGGCGGCCAGCGGAGCGGATGCCGTGGCGCACGCGGATGTCGTCATCACGATGTTCCCCGCGGGGAAGCATGTGATCGAGGCCTATCGGACGGAACTGCTCGCGGCCGCGCGGCCGAACACCCTCTTCATCGAGTCGTCCACGATCGCCGTCGACGAGGCTCGGGCGGCGCACGCGCTCGCGCTCGCCGCCGGGCACCGCAACGTCGACGCTCCGGTGTCCGGCGGTGTCGTCGGTGCCGAGAACGGGACGCTCGCGTTCATGGTCGGCGGCTCCGACGAGGACTACGCCGCCGCACTGCCGCTGCTCGAGGTCATGGGAAAGCGCATCGTGCATTGCGGAGGCTCGGGGCTCGGACAGGCGGCCAAGGTGTGCAACAACATGGTGCTCGCGGTGTCGCAGATCGCCGTGGCCGAGGCATTCGTCCTCGGTGAGCGGCTCGGGCTCGAGCACCAGGCGCTGTTCGACGTCGTGTCGCAGGCGTCCGGGCAGTGCTGGTCGATCACGACGAACTGCCCCGTGCCCGGCCCCGTGCCGACGAGCCCTGCCAACCGCGACTACCAGCCCGGCTTCGCGGGGGCGCTGATGGCGAAGGACCTCGGCCTCGCGCTGCAGGCGATCGAGCAGACCTCGACGGATGCGCGTATGGGCCGTCTCGCGCAGGAGCTCTATGCCGCCTTCGCTGCGGGCGACGGTGCGACCAGGGACTTCTCCGGCATCATCACCGACATCCGCGACGGCGTCGTGTGAACCTCGTGTGAGCCCGGCCGTGAGGGCCACAACACGCCGCGCCCCCGTGCGGTCTGCGGCGTGTCCTGACCCCTCAGCGCGCGGCGGGGGCGGGGGCGCTCGAGAGGCGAAGGACGATACTGGACACGACACGACACGACACGAAGGCAGGCGATATGACCGAGTACGAGACGATCCTGGTCGAGCAGCGCGGACGGGTCGGGTGGATCACCCTGAACCGACCAGAGGCGCTGAACGCGTTGAACAGCCGGCTCGCCGAGGAGGTCACCGCAGCCGCCGTCGCGTTCGATGCGGACGAGGGCGTCGGCGCGATCGTGCTGACCGGATCCGAGAAGGCCTTCGCGGCCGGTGCCGACATCAAGGAGATGGAGGGCATGTCCGCAGCGGAGATGCTCTCGACAGACCACTTCGGCGTCTGGCACGAGTTCGCGGCCGTGCGCACGCCCGTCATCGCGGCGGTGTCCGGTTTCGCCCTCGGCGGGGGCTGCGAGCTGGCGATGATGTGCGACATCATCCTGGCTGCCGACACGGCCAAGTTCGGTCAGCCGGAGATCAACCTCGGCGTCATCCCCGGCATGGGTGGCACGCAGCGTCTGATCCGCGCTGTCGGCTACTACAAGGCGGCAGAGCTGGTGCTCTCCGGCCGGTTCATGGGCGCCGAAGAGGCGGAGCGCTCCGGCCTGGTGTCACGCGTCGTGCCGGCAGCCGATCTCCTCACCGAGGCGACCACCCTCGCCGACACGATCGCCTCGAAGTCGCTGCCCTCTGTGTACGCGGCCAAGGCGGCACTGGATGCCGCGATGGAGACGACCCTGGCCGACGGCCTCGCGCATGAGAAGCAGGCCTTCGCCGCACTGTTCGACACCGCGGACCAGAAGGAGGGCATGTCGGCCTTCCGTGAGAAGCGGGCGCCCGACTTCCAGAACCGCTGACCGCGTGACGTGCGAGTTCAGCCGGTGAGGCCGTCGACGATCTTCGCGATGCGCCGCTCCCTGGTCGCATCCTGCTTGGCGTCGGAGACCGCGCGCGCGTGCTCTTTGCGGACGCTGTAGCTGAGCGCGTCGAACGCGGCACGCACCTTCGGGTCGGCATCGAGCGCCGTCGCGAGCTCGGCGGGAACGTCGACCGTGCGCTCCGCGCCGTCGACGCGGATCACGGCATCGATCTCCTGGTCGATCTCGACGCCCAGTTCGGCGCGCACCGCCTTGCTGAACCCGATCATGTTCTCGCCGCCCATGCGCGCCAGTCGCAGGCGTGCGGTGCGCCCGCCGATCGTGACCGCGACGGGGAACGCCTTCCTTGCCCCGAGGGATGCGACCTGCTCGTCGTCGAGCAGGATCGCTGCGGCGGGACCGCGGCCGGTGAGGGTGGTGTGCAGGCGCAGTTCGCTGCATGCCGAGATCGTACGCCCCGAGGGCACCCGTCGCGGGAGGAACCGAGACCGGTCAGAGAGCGTCGGGCTGCGGACGCGGATCGGCGAAGTCGCCGGCAGCCTTGCGCAGCCGTGCCACGATCGCGACGAGCTCAGCCGCATCGCCGTCGTCCATCCCCGGATCGGCGAACACCTCGGTGTTGAGGGCGCTGGTGGCGCGCTCGACCAGCTCGCGTCCTGCGTCCGTGAGGGCGAGGAGGGCTGCGCGGCCGTCGTGCGGGTGCGGCTCGCGCACCACCAGGCCGTCACGGACGAGGCGCTCCGCCGTGCTGGTCACCGTCGTCGGGTGCACCTGGAGACGTGCGACGACGCTCGACAGGGGCAGGCGCCCGGCGCGGCTGAACGCCAGCAGGCGCAGCACCTCGAACCGGGCGAAGCTGAGCGCGAACGGCTTGAGGGCCGCATCCACCCGGGCGAGCAGCAGTTGCTGGGCGCGCATGACCGAGGTGACCACCGCCATGCCGTCGGCGGCATCCGCCCATCCGTGCGCGATCCACTGCCTCTTCGCCTCGGCGAGCGGGTCCACGGGGAGAGGGCGGGGTCGGGTCACGTCTCTACGGTACCGGCGCGGGACGGTGCGGCAGGTCGCCTGGCCAAGCGGCCGTCAGGTTGTCGATTATGTATACATTGTCCCCCGGATTCGGGCTCTCCGGCCGTGAATAAGTTCGCTTTTGGCTACATAGAGGGCGATGCGGATAGACTCGCCGTGTCGTGAGGAGCATTCGATGAAGATCTTCGTCCTGGTCAAAGAGGTGCCGGACACCTATGGCGATCGCAAACTGAATCTCGAGACCGGCCTCGCCGATCGAGCGGCAGGCGATGTCGTGCTCGATGAGATCACCGAACGGGCCCTCGAAGTCGCGCTCAGCTATGCCGACAAGAACGACGGCACCGAGGTCGTCGCCGTGTCGATGGCTCCCGCAGGATCGACGGCCTCCGTCCGCCGGGCACTCGCGATCGGCGCGGCCTCTGCCGTGCACATCGCCGACGAGGACCTCGCCGGCGCGGATCTGGGTCTCACTGCCGAGGTGCTCGCCGCGGCGATCCGTCGCGGTGCGCCCGACCTCGTGATCACGGGCAACCTCTCGACAGACGGCTCCGGCGGTGTCATCCCGGCGATGCTCGCCGAGCACCTCGGATATGCGCAGGCGACGGCGCTGAGCTCTGTCGAGATCACCGCTGACGGCGTCTCCGGAACACGGGCCGCCGACGCGGGAGGGCAGCAGGTCAGTGCTCCGCTGCCCGCCGTGATCTCGATCACCGAGGCGCTCCCCGATGCGCGCTTCCCCAACTTCAAGGGCATCATGGCGGCGAAGAAGAAGCCCCTCGAGGTGCTCACCCTCGCGGACCTCGAGGTGTCGGCTGATCCGTCCCTCGCTCCGCGGACCATCATGACGGCGGTGTCGGAGAAGCCCCCGAGGGCGGCCGGCGTGAAGATCACGGACGAAGGCGACGCCGCAGACAAGCTCGTCGAGTTCCTCGTGCAGAACAGGCTGGTGTGAGATGACCTCGTCCGAGAACCCGATCCTCGTCCTCGTGGACATCGACCCCTCCGGGTCTGCCGCGAGCAGCACAGCGGCCCTGATCGGCGCAGCCGCGACCATCGGCTCGCCCGTCGCGTTGATCGTCGGCGGCAGCCCGGCGGCCGTTGACCAGGTCGGTGCGGCGGGTGCGGCGGTCGTGCTGACAGCCGACGGTGACGCCGCATCGCTCACGGTCCCGATCGTCGATGCCCTCGAGGCCGCCGCCGCGCAGGTGCGCCCCGACGCCGTGCTCATCTCGAATTCGATCTCCGGCCGCGACGTGGCAGGGCGCTTCGCCGTGCGGACGAAGAGCGCGCTGTCGGTCGACGCGGTCGGGGTCTCGCGGGACGAAGAGGGCGTCGTCGCCCACCACTCGGTCTACGGCGGCGCCTACCTCGTCGACTCCGCCCCCACGTTCGGCACCCCGGTGATCACGGTGCGTCAGGGCGCAGTGGAGGCGCGTGCCGAGGCGGTGGCGAACCACTCGGTCGAAGCGCTCGCCGTCACGGCATCGGGCGCGGCCGCCGCGACTGCCGGACCCGTCGAGATCGTCGAGGCCGCCTCCTCGCGTCCTGAGCTGCGCGGTGCGACCCGCGTCGTGTCGGGCGGCCGCGGTCTCGCGTCGAAGGAGAAGTTCGTGCTCGTCGAACAGCTCGCCGACGCGCTCGGCGCCGCGGTCGGTGCGTCACGGGCGGCCGTCGACGCCGGGTACATCCCGCAGTCGCATCAGGTCGGGCAGACCGGCGTCTCGGTCTCGCCCCAGCTGTACGTCGCCCTGGGCATCTCGGGGGCGATCCAGCATCGCGCGGGCATGCAGACCTCGAAGAACATCGTCGCGATCAACAAGGACCCCGAGGCGCCGATCTTCGAGGTCGCGGACTTCGGCATCGTCGGCGACGTGTTCGCCGTGGTGCCGCAGGTGATCGCGGCCCTCGAGGCACGGAAGAAGTAGGCATGGCGACGCGGATGCTGCGACGCGGTCTTCCGCGTGTGCCCGGTGGAGAGCCGTGGCCCCCTGCGGATGCGTCCGTCGAGGTCGCGGATTCTCCGCTCACCGCGGAGTCGGGCAGCGCGAGCGGATTCGTCGCGGCTGAACCGGTCGCGGCTGAACCGGTCGCGGCTGAACCTGTTGCTGCGGAGCCCGTTGCTGCCGCGGCGTCCGTTGCGGCTGCGTCCGTCGCAGTCGGTGCCGAGTCTGTCGCGGCGTCGTCTGCGGGTGGGCGGTCCGCTCGGGCCGACTCGCATGTCCGTCGGGGCCTCCCGCGTGTGCCAGGCGGTGAGCCGTGGCCGCCGGTCGACGCGGTGGCCGGAGCCGACGGCTCGGCTGTCGTCTCCGAAACGGCACCGGCCGCCGCGACCGCGGCTCCGGTGACTGCGGCCGCCGCTGCCGCTCCGACGACCGGCGGGACGACCGAGACGCCGACTCCCTCCGCTGCGGCGCCGACGGCTGCTCCGGGGCGACAGGCGCACCGGCTGCGCACGCCTCGGCCGCCGCGGGCGTCCGTCGCGGCCTGCCGCGCGTCGTCGGGGGAGAGCCCTGGCCGCCCGCGGGCACAACTCCGGCCGTGGGCGTCGAGCAGACATCGGCTTCTTCTGAGACGGTGTCTGCGACGGACGCCGCGCTCGCCCCCGCCGCTCCGACCGCGTCGGAGAGCGTCGGGGCCGAGAGTGCCGCCGCTGCGACGTCCGTCGTCGCGGTCCCCGCCGTCGCCGACCTCAGCGCTCCCCTGCCGTGGAGTCGCACGGTGTGGAACGGACGGGCTCCGCGCCACATCGCCACGGCCCCCGCATCCGACCGTCGTCGCCCCACCTGGACGCAGGCCATCGCCGTGCTGTTCGGCGCCGCCGCGCTCGGCGTGCTCGCGGGTGCGGCGATCGCTTTCGTGCGCACGCTCCTGAGCTTCCCGTTCATGCAGGACTTCCTCGGGGCGTTCCCCGGCGAGTACGAGCCGGCGATCGCCGTCGAGCCGGGATTCGCCCCCTGGATCGGGTGGCAGCACTTCTTCAACATGTTCCTGATGGTGCTGATCATCCGCTCGGGGCTCCAGGTGCGCACCGAGAAGCGACCGACCGTCTTCTGGACGCCCCGCGGCAACGCCAAGGGGAAGATCAGTCTGAACCTCTGGTTCCACCAGTCGCTCGACATCCTGTGGCTCGTGAACGGCGTGATCTTCGTGGTGCTGCTGTTCGTCACGGGGCACTGGGTGCGGATCGTGCCCACGAGCTGGGAGGTGTTCCCGAACGCGCTCTCCGCTGCGCTGCAATACGTCTCGTTCGACTGGCCGCACGAGAACGGCTGGAACAACTACAACAGCCTGCAGCAGCTCGCCTACTTCGTGACCGTGTTCATCGCCGCGCCGTTGGCCGCGATCACGGGCTTCCGCATGTCGGGGCTGTGGCCGAAGAAGGCCGAGCGGCTGTCGAAGGCGTACCCGGTCGAGTGGGCGCGTGCCCTGCACTTCCCGATCATGCTGTACTTCGTCGCGTTCATCATCGCTCACGTCGCGCTCGTGATGCTGACCGGTTTCCTGCGGAACCTGAACCACATGTTCGCGTCGCAGGACGCGGTCACCTGGACGGGTTTCTGGGTCTTCATCGTGTCGCTCGTGGTGATCGCGATCGGGTGGGTCGCGGCGCGACCGCTGGTGCTCGCGCCGATCGCGAAGGTGTTCGGCAAGGTCTCGGGTCGCTGATGGCGGGCAGGGCGGGTGTCTCCTGCCCGCGCCCGCCGGATGAAGGCTCTGCCGGGGAAGCACGCCTTTCGCGTTCAGACTGACGTGTTACACAATGAATGCATGGAACTGCGCAGTGTCTCGGGGCTCATCGGTGGTGTCGGATTCACGATGAGCGGTGCCGTCGAGGTCGTCCGGATCTCGATCGCCTCGTCCGCAGCGGCGGCCGCGCTGGCGGTTCTGGGTGCGGTGCTGTGGGGAGTGGCGGTCCTCGCGCTGACGTTCGGTCTCCGTCGTCGGGAGAGCATCGTGGGACGTCGGCGGTCGGCGTTGGTGGCGTCGGCCGTCCTGGCGGTGTGGCCGACGGTCGACACGCTGGTGGGCCTCTTCGGCGGTCCGGACACGCCGGCGGAGGCGCGCGCTGAGGTTGCCTGGGACTATGTGTCACCCCTGGTCGCGCTGGCAGCCGGGCTGGTCGTCTCGGCCCACATCGCTCGCGCTCGTGTCGTCCCGGCCCCGTGGAACCGCGTGCCGCTGTGGGTGCTGGGAATCCAGGTCGCGGTGTGGTTCATCCCTCAGGTCGTCGGAACTGCGGCGCCCACCGCGTTGATCCACACGGCCGATCTCTTCGTGGCATTGGGGGTGCTCGGGGCTCTCGTGGCGACTTTCGGCCTCGGCTTCGTGAGTCTGGTGCTGTCGCTCAGTCTGCCGTCGTCGGTGGATCCCGCTGCTGCATCCCCGTCGGGGGACTCGTAGACGCCGGCCGTCGGTGTTGACACGTGACCAAGCAAGCGCTTGACTGGCGGTGTGTTCGCGCCTCTCGCCTTCTTCTCCTTCGTCCGCCTCGACTACCGCTCCCTGCATGGCGAGTACAACCGCTGGCACCAGCTCGACCATCGGCCGGAGAACCTCGCCCTCCCCGGTGTCGCCTGGGGTGACCGGTGGGACGTGCGACCGGAGTATGCGGACCTCGGCAGCGGCTCCCTCGCGGGAGAGGTCGACTTCGTCGCCATGTACTGGTTCCGTGATCCGGTGGAGGAGTCCGTCGCCGCGTGGGATGCGCTCGGCGAAGCCTCTTTCCAGTGGGGACGTGGTCCGCTGATCCCCGGCATCCACCGTCCGCTGCTGGCGTTCTTCCGGCCCGTGAAGGGGTACGCGGCGCCGCGCGCCCTGGTCGACGCACAGGTGCTGCCGTACCGGCCGAATCGCGGAGTGCACCTCACCGCGACCCGGTTCGCCGACCCGCACAGCTCCGAGACGCATGCCGCTCACCAGCGCGAGGACCGCGAGATCATCCCGGCACTTCTCGAGGTCGATGGCGTGGCGGGGGCGTGGACCTTCTCCTACAGTCATCCGCAGCGCCACTCCTCGCTGCCGTTCGACGAGACGCCGTCCGATGCGCCGGGGAGCATCAGGATCCGCCTCGTCTACCTCGAAGACGATCCCGCGGTGGTCACGCCGGCACTCCGAGCGGTGGAGGACCGGTTCCCGGCGACGGGGGAGCGGATGCTGGCGACGCCGGTGAAGACGATCATCCCCTGGCAGGACTGGTGAGCGAGGCCCTGGAGCGGCGGCTGCGCGCACTCGAGGATCGTGCGGAGATCGCGGACCTCATCGCGCGGTACGGCCCGGCTGCCGATGCCGGAGACGCCGATGCGGTGGCGGCGCTCTGGGCGTCGGACGGCACCTACCAGTTCGACGAGACGGTGCTCGATGCCGAGGGTATCCGCTCGCTCGTGACGATCCCCACCCACCGGGAGTACATGCGTCGAGGCTGCGCGCACATCGTGTCGGCGCCGCGCATCGACATCGACGGCGACCGCGCGGTGGCGGTGACGCACTCGGTCGTGATGCTGCGCGAGGGGGAGCGGTGGGTCGGCGAGCGGGTCAGCGCGAACAGGTGGGAGCTTCGTCGCACGGGTGAGGGGTGGCGTGTGCACCGTCGTCGGAACCGTCTGCTCGAAGGGGATGCCGCTGCGCGGGAGTTGCTCGCTCCCTGACGCGGAGGTGCGGGGGGTCAGGGGGCGAAGCGGGTGAGGGAGTCTCGCCGGCTGCGGTGAGGCGGGCGAGCGTGCGGGCGCGGGGGCCGAGCGCGCTGCCGTAGCGCACATCCCAGGAGTCGTGGCTGTCGTCACCCAGGGCGATGCGTGCGTGGTGCGGCCAGTTCGGGTCGTCGAGCGCCTGACGCCCGAGCAGCACCATGTCGGCGTCGCCGTGGTTGAGGAGCCGTTCGGCCTGCTCTGCATCGACGACGAGGCCGACGGTCGCGGTCGGGACTCCGGCCTCCTCGCGGATCCGACGGGAGAAGTCGGCATGGAACGCGAAGCCCCGGCGGATGCGGGTGTCGGTGGAACGGTCGGTGGTGATGCCTCCGGATGAGGTGTCGATCAGGTCGACCCCGGCCGCGGCGAGACGGCGGGCGACGTGGACGGTCTCCTCGATGCCGGAGCCGCCCTCGGCGCCGTCGACGGCGGAGACCCGGAACGACAGGGGGATCCCGACGCCGAGAGCATCGCGGACGGCTGTCACGACCTCGAGCGGATACCGCAGGCGGTTCTCGGCGCTGCCGCCGTAACGGTCGGTGCGGTGGTTCGACACCGGGGAGAGGAACGAGTGCAGCAGGTATCCGTGCGCGCCGTGCAGCTCGATGAAGCGGAAGCCCGCAGAGACCGCACGCGCGGCCGCGTCGTGCCAGTCCTGCACCGATCGGGCGATCTGCTGCGCTGTGAGTTCCGCGGGCATCGCGTGACCCGGCCCCGCCGACAGGGCGCTGGGAGCCACGAGGGGCCATGGTGCGAAACCCGCGGCGGCATCCGTCTCGTCGAGCGGGGCTCCTGCGCGCCAGGGCTCCCGCACGGCCGCGCGCCTTCCGGCATGGCCGAGCTGCACGCCCGGAACCGATCCCGACGCGGCGACGAGGGCGGCGACGCGTCGCCATCCCGGTACCTGCTCGTCGCTCCAGAGCCCCGTGTCGAAGGGGAGATGCGGCCCTGGGGGTGCACGGCCGTCGCTTCGGCGATCACCAGTCCCGCCCCGCCCAGGGCGAACCGGCCGAGGTGTGCGACATGGAAGTCGGAGACCTGCCCGTCCTGTGAGGCGTACATGCACATGGGGGAGATCCCGATGCGATTCGGCAGTGTCACGTCGCGCAGGTGCAGCGGCGAGAAGAGGGTCATGCGGGCTCCTGGGGGTGCGGGCGGCGGAGGAATGTCGCGAGCAGCGCGGTGATGACACCGCAGGCCGCCGCGAAACCGAGCGAGATCTGGAGGGCCTGCTCTGAGAGGAACGCGGGATCGGCCTCGGAGGGCAGCGCCGCGATCACGAACCCGAACAGGGCGGCTGCGACGGCTCCGGAGAGGGTGCGGATGACGGAGTTCACGCCGTTCGCGGTGGCGACCTCGTCGGCGGGGACGGCGGCCGTGATGAGAGAGGGCATCGCGGCGAAGGCGAACGCGACACCGGCGCCGACCAGAGCGGAGCCGATCAACACGGGCACGGCACCGCCGTGGAACAGCACCCGGAACACGAAAGCGAGCGCCATCATCACCGACCCGAGAAGGAGGGCCCGCTGCCCGCCGAATCGGGTGATCACCCGCGCGGAGAGCGGTGCGAGGACGATCATGGTCAGCGCCGAAGGCAGCAGGAACATGCCGGCCGCCGCGGTGGCGACGTCGAGGCCGTACCCGGTGGATCGCGGTGCGAGAGCTTCCTGGGTCGTCAGCAGGTGATTCGCGTACATGCCGAACGTCGCGAAGAACGACGCGACGTTGATCGGCAGGATCGGGGCACGCATGGCCGTCCGCACGTCGATGAGCGGGGCGGGATGTCGTCGCTCCCACAGCGTCCAGAGCGCCAGGGTCGCGACGGCGAGAGCGGCGAATCCGAGGGTGAGCGCAGTGGTCCAGCCCCAGTACTGTCCGCGGGAGATCGCCAGCAGCAGCGAGGTGAGGCCGACGGTGAGGAGCACGGCTCCCACGACGTCGAACCCGCGGGAGTCGCCCGCCGGAGCCTCCGGGATGCGCCAGCGGATCAGGGCGCAGAACACCGCGCCGACGATCGCCGAGCACCAGAACACGGTCGGCAGCCCTCCTCCGTCGAGCAAGGGGCCTGCGAGCACGAGTCCGAGCGCCGACCCCATGCCGAGAGTGCCGCTCATGAGCGCGATGCCGAGGACGGCGCGGCGGCGCGAGACGAGTGCGCTCAGGAGGCCGATGCCGATCGGGACGACCGCGGTGCCGAAACCCTGCAGAGCGCGGCCGACGAGCACTGCGGTGAAACCGGGGATCACGGCGGCGATGACCGAGCCGGCCACGAGCAGCCCCATCGACAGCAGCAGCATGCGGCGTCGACCGTGCATGTCGGCGAGGCGTGTGACGACCGGGGTGCCGACCACCCCGGCGAGGAGCGTGACGGTGATGAGCCATGAGGCGTCGGCGGCGGTGGTGTCGAGCAGGGCGGGGATGAGGGGGAGGAGGGGGACGATCAGGGTGAACTGCAGCGACGTCAGCATGCCGCAGGCGGCGAGGAGTCCCACCACCACGCGCTCCTGGCGTTCTCGTTCCGACTTCACTGTCACCGTTCCCTCGGGGAGCGATGTCCCCGCGTCTAGCTGGCGAGACCTCCGAGGAGGAAGAGGCGATGAGGAGGGGACCGCTCAACCCCGCGTGATCGTGCGACGGTGCAGCCGCCACCCCGCCTCTCCGCGCACGAACGTGTCGGCATAGACGCCCATCGCCGCGAGCGACGGGATGCCGTCTGTGCTGCGGTAGTAGCGGAAGTAGGAGCGGGCGCTCGCGCGGTCGCCGTGCACCTCGACCGTGATGCTGGACACGTCGTGGCGGGTGTGACTGCCCGGCCCCTGGATGCCCGCGGCCCTGCGGTCGTGCACGCCGGCCAGGAGCGCCTCGCGTCCTGTGATGCTCTGCACGTCCATGGGGAGGTCCGTGGCATCGGTGAGGTCCCAGACGGCATCCGCCGTGAAGCAGTCGATGTACTCCTCGGGGTCTCCCGCGTCGGCGAGCTGCGCGATGCGGGCGAGGAGGATCGCGATGTCCTGGCGGTCGCCGATGGTCCGCAGGTCGACCTCGGTCATTGCGTCACCGTCCATCCGCCGTCGACCGGCAGGAAGACGCCGTTGATGTAACCGGCGAGCGGGGAGAGCAGGAAGAGCGTCGCCCAGGCGATGTCGTCGGGTGTGGCCATGCGCTTCAGTGGGATGCGGGTGAGTACCCGCTGCCCTGTCTCGCTGCCGGCGAAGCCCGCAAGGCGCGGGTGTCGGTCATGCCGGGTGCGACGCCGTTGGAGCGGAACTCCGTGGCGCGATGGGCGGCGAGGTGGCGGATGTACCCCATGATCGCGGCCTTGGATGCCGAGTACCACGCGTTGTCCGTGCCGACGAGGTTGCCCGCGACCGACGTCGTCGCGACCATCGCCGCACCCTCGCCCGGACCGGTGGCCGCCCACGTGTCGGTCATGCGGCGCACGCTCCCGACGCAGATCTCCAGCGCCCGGTCGAAGGGGATGTCGGAGCTCGAGGCGGGCCCGGCGTTGTTGTGCAGGTAGCGGATCGGTCCGAGCGTGCGCACGGCGTCCGTGAAGCCGGCGTCGACCGCGGCGTCATCGGAGACGTCGGCTGCCCAGGTGTGCACGGCGGCGGCTGTCGTTCGCACCTCGTCCGCGGTCTCCGCGAGCCCTGCGGGGTTCAGGTCCCACAGGCTGACCGCGAGACCGAGCTCCGCGGCATGTCGGGCCGTCGCCCGTCCGATGCCGCTGCCCGCGCCGGTGATGAGCACCGTGTCTCCTGCTGCGAATCCGAAGTCGACTGCACCCATCCCGCGCTCCTTTGCCCAAGCATTTGCTTGTTTGACTCTAGTGGTGCTGCGCGGCGAAGACCAGCCCCGCCTCGCCACGCCGCGTCATCGGGACGACAGCACGAACCCCCGGTAGTCCGCCGCCGCGATCTCTTCGCAGTGGTCGATGTAGTTCTTGAAGCCGCCGATGTAGGGCAGGAAACCCCTGGCCTTCCCCGCGATGTTCGCGCCCGTGTACCACGACGGCGCTGCGCCGAACAGGGTGCGGTCGGCGAGCTCGAGCGAATGCGCCGTCCAGGCCGCCGCCGCATCGGCGCGCGCCTCGATCGACGTGTATCCGTTGGCGCGGCAGTGCGCGATGATCCGCAGCGCGTAGTCGCCCTGCTGCCCGAGGTGAGCGCCATGTTCGACAGCACGCTGGGGCTGCCGGGCCCGTTGAGCACGAGCAGGTTCGGGAAGCCGGGCAGGGCGACGCCGAGATAGGTCGAGGGGAAGCCCGCCCACTCCGCGCGCAGCGAGAGTCCGTCGCGACCGCGGATGTCGATCGCGGTGAGTGCTCCGGTCATGGCGTCGAACCCCGTGGCGTAAACGATCACGTCGTGTTCGCGGTGGCGTTCGGCGGTGCGGATCCCGGAGGGAGTGACCTCTGCGAGGGGTTCTCGTCGCAGGTCGACCAGCTCGACGTGCGGTTCGTTGAACGTCTCGTAGTACCCCGTGTCGGTGCAGATGCGCTTCGTGCCGACGGGATGGTCCTGCGGGGTCAGCGTGGCTCGCGTCTGCGGATCGGGTACCCGCTCCGCGAGCTTCTGCTCGAAGAAGACGCGGGCCGCATCGTTGATCACCGGATCGACGGTCAACCCCTGGAAGGCCTTGGCGAAGAGCACGCCGCCGCGCGTCCAGCTCTCCTCGAACACCTCGGCACGCTCCTGCTCGTCGGCCTCCGCGAAGGGTGTGGGGTGGCTCGTCCAGGGGAGCCGGCTGCCCCGCTCCAGGACAGTTCGCGTCGCCGCGGGAGCTCCTTCTGCTGGCGCTGCCATTCCTCGTCGTCCAGCATCCGGTTGAACGCCGGGACGCTGTAGTTGGCGCTGCGCTGGTACACCGTGAGCTCCGCGGCCTCGCGGGCGATCAGCGGGATGGTCTGCACGCCGGAGGACCCGGTGCCGATCACGGCGACACGCCTGCCGCTCAGGTCGACGGGGTCCTCGGGCCATGCCGACGTCTGGAGCACGGTGCCCGTGAACGTGTCGCGGCCGGCGAGGTCGGGCAGCTGCGGCTTCGACAGTCCTCCGGTGGCCATGACCAGCCAGCGTGCCGACGCCTCGAACCCGGATTCGGTGCGCACGTCCCATCGTTGCTCCGGCTCGTTCCAGGACGCCGCCGACAGGCGCTCCCCGAACCGGTAGTGCCGGCGGACGTCGAAACGGTCGGCGACGTGGTTCAGATAGCGCAGGATCTCGGGCTGCGTCGCATAGCGCTCGCTCCACCGCCACTCACGCTGCAGGTCGTCGTCGAACGAGAACGAGTAGTCGATGCTCTCGACGTCGCAGCGTGCACCGGGGTAGCGGTTCCAATACCAGGTGCCGCCCACGTCGTCGCCCGCCTCGATGCCGAGGATGTCGAGGCCCGCCGCCGCGGCGTGGATGGTGGAGTACAGGCCGGCGAAGCCGGCGCCGACGATGATGACGTCGTGTTCGGGGATCATGTGCGGTCCTTCGCGTCGAGGGTGGTCAGGGAGCGCAGGTCGCTCCAGAGGATGTCGGCGGCGCTGACGCCCGGTCCGTAGCCGGGGATGGTCAGGAAGCCATGGAACTGATCGGGGTGGTGACGAAGGATGACCGGGACTCCGGCCTCGCGCAGTCGACGGGCGAAGGCGGCGTCCTCGTCGCAGAGGGGATCAAGGCCTGCTGTGACCACGATCGCCGGAGGGAGACCGCCCAGGTCGTCGACGGCGAGCGGGGTGACGTCGGCGTCGAAGCGGTCGGGGCGGTCGCCGAGGAAGGTGCGCCAGTAGTGCGCGAGGAGCTCGGATGTCACGAAGTACCCGCTCGCTCTCGTGCGGTGGCTCGGCGCCGACATCGTCGGGTCGAGGAAGGGATACAGCAGCACCTGTCCCACCACCGGGCTCGCAACGCGGTCGCGGAGGCCGACCGCCGCGCCCGCCGCGACGTTCCCGCCCGAGCTGTCTCCGGCGAGGACGACCCCATGATCGGCGAGGCCTGCGGTGACGGTCCAGTCGACGGCGGCGAGGACGTCGTCGCGGGCGGCGCCGGGCCCCGATTCCGGGGCGAGCCGATAGTCGACCGAGACCACCACGCTCGCCGTGGCGCGCGACCAACGCCGGCAGAAACCGTCGTGTCCGGCGATCGACCCGTGCAGGAAGCCGCCGCCGTGGGCGTACACGGTCGTGGGTGCGTCCGGTCGTGACTCGTGCGGGCGGTACACCCGGATCGGGATGCGGTGGGTGCCGGCATCGACCACGACGTCTTCCGCCGAAGCGACGTCGTCGAGGTTGCTCGCGGGGCGGATCCGCTCGTCGGCGGCTGCGCGTCCGGCGAGCGGGTCCATCGTCGCCAGCGCGGGGAACGTCGCATTCAGCAGGTCCAGCATGCGCGTCGTCTCGTCCACATGATCTCCTTCGATCAGCAGCGGTATGACTGTTAGTCATAGTACGATCAGGAATATCTCACTCATCGACGAGGAGGTCAAGTGAGCGACCGCGAACACACCGACCAACCGCCAGAACTGCCGGCGACGAGCTGGGCCGTGCTCGGCATCCTGTCGTTCGGCACCGAGCTGTCGGGCTACGACGTCAAGCAATGGGCGGATCAGAGCCTCGCGTACTTCTACTGGGCGCCGTCGCAGAGCCAGATCTACACCGAGCTGCGACGGCTCGAGCAGCTGGGGATGGCGGTCTCGCGAGTCGAGCAGACGCACGCGGCGAAGAGCCGTCGGCTGTACGGCATCACCGAGCTCGGGCGTCGGAGCATGCGGCAGTGGTCCGACGAGGTCGCTGCGGAGCCCGTGGTGCTCAAGCACTCGCAGATCCTGCGATTGTGGGCGGCGCACAACGGCGACCTCGACCGGCTGCGGGAGAGTCTGGCCGCGTACCGAGACGAGGCGTTGCGCACCGCGGAGGAGTCCGGTGCGCATGCGGTCGGAGCGCGTCGTGAGGAGGACTGGAGGTTCTCCGGTGTCGCCCTCGAGTGGGCGGAGCGGTTCTACCGCGACGAGGCGGCCCGCATCGACTGGCTCATCGAGCGGCTGAAGGGCATGAGATGAGCGTTCCGGCGCGGGTGTCCACCGGGGGCATCAGAGCCCGAACCCGCCGTCGACGTCGAGCTTCTGCCCGGTGATGAACCCTGCGGCGGGCGAGGCGAGGAACGCGACGGCGGCCGCGATGTCGCCCGCGGTCCCGAACCGGCGGAGCGGGATGTTGGCGGTGGCGACCTCGAGCGCACGCTCGTCCAGATCGCCGGACGCCATCAGCCGCGCCGACATCCCGTCCCACAGCATCCCCGGACCCACGGCGTTCACACGCACGCCGAAGCGGCCCTCTTCGGCGGCGAGGCCGCGGGCGAGGGCCTCGACACCGCCCTTCGGGGCGACCGAGAGGCCGTCGCGCACTGGGTATCGCCGGGTGCCCGCGCTCGTGACCACGGTGAGGGAGCCTGCCGCGTCACGAAGAGCGGGGAGGAAGGCCCTGGCGATGGCGAAGAAGCCGACGAGGTCGTCGTCGACCTGTCGGGCGAACTGCTCGACGGACACCTTCGACAGGTGCACCATCGGCACGTGCGGACCGGCCGCATGCACGACCGTGTGCACGGCGCCGTGGCGGGTGACGAGGTCGTCGGCGAGGGCGGCGGCACCCGCGTCGTCGCGGACGTCGAGCCGATGCGCCTCACCCTGCTCGCCGAGTGCGGCGAGCAGTTCGGGCGCGGGGTCGGAGCGGTGCGTGATCGCGACCCGGACCCCCTCCGCCGCGAGGGTCCTGGCGATCGCGGAGCCGATCCCGCCGGTCCCTCCGGTCACCACGGCGATGCCGGGCAGGTCGCGGAGGCGGCGGTTCTCGGGAGTCTGTGCACTGTCCATGAGCCGGAATCTAACAGGTGTCCAGATCGTAACCAAGCAATTGACCGGTTGGGCGTTGCCGGTGGCCCGGGTCTGTGATTTACTAAGCAAGCGTTTGGTCGCTCTAACTCAACGATGAGAGAGGTTCGGATATGCGGTTCAACAGACTCGCGGCAGTCGCCGCAGGGATCGTGGTCTCGACGGTGGTGCTCGCCGGTTGCGCCGGCGATGCGGAGGGAACCGGCGACGGGGGCGACGGCGAAGGCGGCGACCCGATCAAGCTCGTGGTCCTCGGTGGCATGGGTGCCGAGGGGATCCTCGCGGACAACGCGACGACCGCCGTCACGGCAGCGCTCGCCTCCGTCGACGCCGTGAACGACATGGGCGGGATCCTCGACCGCGAGGTCGAGATCACCCACCTCGAAGACAACGCCGACCCGACGGTCGCCGTCACCAAGCTCCGCGAATACATCGCCACCGAGGGCAAGCCCGATCTCGTGATGAACTCCGGACCCTCGACGATCACCGAAGCGATGCTGCCGATCCTCACGCAGAACAAGATCGTCTCGTTCAACATCGGCCCCACCACCGGCTCGGGCGACCCGAAGGTCAACCCCTACAGCTTCGACCTCAGCGCCTCCGTCCCCGACTACCTCGGATCGTTCGTCGCCGAGATGGAGGACCGCGGCTACGAGGACGTCGCCATCCTGCACGGATCCAGCGCCTACGGCGAGCTGTTCGGCTCGCTCGGTGAGACCACGTTCGCCGACGCGGGCTTCACCGTGACGGGGAACGAGGGCTTCGACAACGCGGCGCTCGACATGACCGCGCAGCTGTCCGCCCTCCAGCAGGGCGACCCCGACGTGCTCGTGCTCGACGCCTACGGCGCCCCGCTCGGCTACGTCCTGCAGAGCCTCGAGAAGCTCGGCTGGGACGTCCCCGTGATGGGCAACTCCTCGGTCGCCGCGACCGGACTGATCGCCACGCCCGCCCCCGACGGGGTGCTCGGCACCGATCAGGTGAAGAACCTCACGATGCAGGTGTACTCCAGCACCCAGTACGACCCCGACGACACCAAGGTCAACGACGCGGTCGAGCGCATGCTCGCCGCCGGCGACATCAAGTCGTCGCTGATCCTCGCCTACAACTACGACTCGGCCCTGCTGTTCAAGGCTGCGGCGGAGAAGGCCGGCGGAGTCGACGACCCGGACGCCCTGGTGGCAGCACTGATCGACCCCGAGGTGCAGAAAGCGGCCGAGACGGCCATCCTCGCGAACTACGCGTTCGACGACAAGGCGCACAGCCCGCACGTGAGCCCCGACCAGTTCGCGTTCATCCCGCCGGGTGAGCTCGTCAACGGCCAGTTCCAGCCCTGACGCCGGCCGGCGCCGTGAACACCGCCGACGGCTCGGATCTCGATTCGGATCCGAGCCGTCGGCACACCAAGCCAAAGTGATGGAAGGAACCCGACCGCAATGACCATCATCTGGTCCGGCCTGGCTCTCGGTGCGATCTACGCACTGGTGGCGATCGGCTACAACATCGTCTTCCTCTCGCAGAAGACCTTCAACTTCGCCCAGGCGGCGCTCATGATGCTGGGCGCCTTCATCGCGTACGTCGGCATCGTCGTCTGGGGTCTGCCGTGGTGGCTCGTCGCCATCGCCGCCGCCGTCATCGTCGGGGCCATCGCCGCCCTCGAGGAGCGCGTCGCGATCCGCCCCGTCAAGGACCCCCACAACCTGCTGGTCACCACCCTCGGCGCCTCGATCATCATGGAGGGTGTCGCCCAGGTGATCTGGGGCGGCGAGCCCAAGCGGGTGCCCTTCTTCATGGGCGACCAGGTGCTGGAGTTCCTCGGAGGGCGCGTCTACCCCGTCGAGCTCGCGCTGATCGTCCTGGTCATCGTCTTGGTCGTCGTGCTCACGCAGTACGCCAAACGGAGCATGACCGGCATCGCCCTGCTCGGCATGAGCGAGAACCGGGAAGCCGCTCAGCTGCGCGGTGTCAATGTGCGCCGCTTCGCCCTGATGGCCTTCATCTTCACCGGTATCCTCGCCGGGTTCCTCGGGGTGTTCGTCGGTCCCAAGACCTACGCGGTGGCGACCCTGGGTGCGTCCCTGGCGCTCAAGGGCTTCGTGGTCCTCGCGATCGGCGGCTTCGGGTCGCTCGGCGGCGTGCTCGTCGGCGGGTTGATCGTGGGTCTCGCCGAGGCTCTCGCCACGCGCTACATCGGCGCGGACTACGCGGGCCTGACGGTCTTCTTCATCCTCATCGTGATCCTGATGGTCAAACCGACGGGACTCTTCACCCGTCGCGTGGAACGGACGGTGTGACCATGGCTGCTCTCTGGCTGAAACTGCGTGCCGTCCCCGGCTGGATCTGGCCCCTCGCGGTCGGCGTCGTGCTGCTCGCGCTCCCCTTCCTGGGTCTCGGCTACGCCGCGACACGGCAGATCGAGCTCACGCTCATCCTGGCGCTGATCGTGCTGGGCCTGAACCTCTCCCTCGGCTACGCCGGTGAACTCGCGATGGGGCAGGTCGCCATGTACGCGGCAGGCGCATACGCCGCCGGCCTCGCGAACAAGGCGGGTGTCACCGACATCTGGCTGCAGCTGCTCATCGGCGCGGCGGCCGCCCTGGTGATCGGACTCATCTCGGGCATCCCCGGTCTTCGCCTCGGCAGCTGGTCGCTCGCGATGACGTCGTTCTTCCTGATCCTGATCGTCCCCGACGTGCTGTCGATCTTCAAGGAGGAGACCGGCGGGCGCAACGGCCTGGCGGGCATCATGCCCGCCACCTCGTTCGGGCAGATGATCGACGGGCGCACCTACTACGTGATCATCGTCGGCGTCACGATCGTGGCGTTCGCGCTGATCCGCAACCTCGTGCTCTCCGGCCACGGCACCGCACTCCGCGTGCTCAAGCAGAGCCCCGTGCTGGCGTCGTCGATGGGCATCTCGGTGTTCCGGGCCAAGCTCACCGCCTACGCGATCGGTGCGGTCCCCGCGGGCATCGCCGGCGTGCTGTTCGCCAACCTCGATCTGTTCATCTCGCCGGAGGCCTTCGCGTTCTCCTTCGCGATGACGGTGCTCGCGGCCTCGATCTTCGGCGGGTCGGCCAGCATCTACGGAGCTCTGATCGGCGCGGCCGTGCTGCAGTTCGGCATGAACCAGTCGACCAACTTCAGCAAGTTCGGTCTCATCATCTCGGGCGCCTTCCTCCTCATCGGCGGTGTGGCCTTCACCGGCGGACTGGCCGGGCTCCTGCGGAGTCTCCTGCGCAAGGCCGACAATGCGGCGAAGGCCAAGGTCGGGATGAAGCCGATCGAGGCGGCCCCCGCCGAGGTCGAGAAGCTCGACGGAGCGCTGCTGCGCACCGAAGGGGTCTCCAAGGCGTTCGGCGGCAACCAGGCGCTGTCGAAGGTGTCGATCGACGCGGCACCTGGTGCCGTCACGGCCATCATCGGTCCGAACGGCTCGGGCAAGACGACCCTGCTGAACATGATCTCCGGCTTCTACAAGACCGATGCCGGAACCATCGAGCTCGATGGCACGTCCATCCAGGGACTGTCGTCGTACCGGGTCGCCAGGGCGGGAGTGTCGCGCACTTTCCAGACGCCGAACATCCCCGAGAAGCTGACGGTGTTCGAGGCGGTGGAAGCGGGCAGGTACGCGACCGAGCGGCCGACCATCTTCGCCTCGGTGCTGCGTCTTCCGACGTTCTGGCGCACCCGCGCCGAGAACCGCGCCGCGGCGGAGCGGGCGCTGGCCCTCGTCGGTCTCAGCGCGCAGCGCGACGAGCCGGCGGATTCCTTGCCCCTGGGCAACCGGCGTCTGCTCGAAGTGGCCAGGAGCCTCGCCGCCTCGCCCAAGGTCGTGCTCCTCGACGAGGTCGCCTCCGGACTGGACGAGGACGAGCTCGAGGTCCTCGAGGGCCTGGTGATGCGCCTGCGCGACGCCGGGATGACGGTCATCCTGGTGGAGCACAACTTCCAGCTGGTGCTGCGCGTCGCCGATGACATCTACGTGCTCGCACAGGGCGCGGTCATGGCGCACGGCACACCGGAGCAGATCGAGAGCAACCCGCGCGTCATGGAGGAGTACCTCGGTGTCACGGCGGAGACCAACGCGGCAGGAGGCGGCGACCATGAGTGATGTGCTGCTGGAGGTGTCGGGCCTGCAGACCGGCTACGGCGACCTGACGGTGGTGCGCGACGTCTCGCTGACGGTGCGCACCGGCGAGATCACGGTGCTGCTCGGTCGCAACGGTGCCGGGAAGACGACCACGCTGCGGGCGATCACGGGACTGAACAAGGTGTCCGGCGGCACGGTCTCGTACCTCGGGGAACCGTTGGCCGATGCTCCGCACAAGCGCGTCGCGCGCGGCATCTCGTACGTGCAGGAGGGCAAGAAGGTCTTCCGCGAGCTCACGATCGAACAGAACCTCATCCTCGGCGGATTCTCCCGCGGGATGGGCAAGCGCGCACTCGTGTCGGCCGCAGATGAGATCTACCAGCTGTTCCCGATCCTCGGGAGCAAGCGTGCCCTGCCTGCCGCGAGCATGTCGGGCGGGCAGCAGCAGATGCTCGCGATCGGCCAGGCGCTCATGGCGAAGCCGAAGCTGCTCATCCTCGACGAGCCGAGTCAGGGCCTGGCCCCGGTCATCGTGAAGGAGGTCATGGAGCGGGTGCATGAGCTCAGGGCCACCGGCATCGGCATCCTCCTGGTGGAGCAGGCGGTGCAGGAATCCGTCGCCATCGCCGACGAGGTCACGGTGATCGAGATGGGACGCACGACCCTGGCCGGCGCCGCGGCCGATGTCTCGCTGGAAGATCTGCAGAAGGCGTACTTCGGCGCCGTCGCGTAGGCGGAGGACGGATGGTCGGTCGCCTACGCTGGATCGGTGACCGAGAACGCTGCGATCGAGACCTTCTGGGGCCAGGCGCGGGCGGCGCTGCCCGACCTGCCGGAGACCCTGCCGGAGGCATGGGGCTTCGGGGCGATCCCGGCGCACGCGGATGAGCTGCTGGCGCTCGTGCTCGACGGCGTGAAGACGGGCACGGCGTCGTCGCTGTGGGACTACGACGCGACGGGCGATCCGCTTCCGGCCGCGGGCGAGCTGAGCATCGTCCTCGACGGCGCCGGCGTTCCTCGGGCCGTGATCGAGACGACCGCGATCGCGATCGTGCCCTTCGACGAAGTGAGCGCCGAGCACGCGTTCTCCGAGGGGAGGGCGACCGCACGCTCTCGCACTGGCGTGAGGTGCACGAGCGGTACTGGCGGGAGCACTCCGAGAACCCTCGCGGCTTCGAGCCGGACATGCCGGTGGTGTGCGAGCGGTTCCGCCTGCTGCTTCCGCCTCAGCCCGGCAGCGCGGAGGCCGCCGGGTAGCCGAGCACCGTCGACTGCTCCCGGCTGAAGGCCGAGGTCACCCGGTGGGCGATGCGCCAGCGGCCGTCGACGCGACGGTACGACACGTCGTAGAAGCCCCGCATCGCCAGACGCGGGGCACCCGCATCCTCGGCGTAGTCACCGTGGAACTCCAGATGGATGCGGGCGGTCGCGGTGTCGCCGTCGAGGACGAGCTGCGGCAGATGGAGGAAGTGGATGCCGGCGAACGCGGCGTCGCTGCAGAAGGCGCGGAGGGCCGGGCGTCCCTGTACGAACGTGACGGGGGCCGCTTCGCCGATCGGTCTCGACTGGTAGATGCCGTCCTCGGTGAAGAGACTGCTCCACGCGTCGCCGTCGCGCTCGTCGAAGGTCCGCGCGTAGGTGGCCTCCAGGTCGATGATCTCGAGGCGGTCCTCGAGGGCCTGCAGGCGCTGCTCGATGCTGCGGGTCATGGTCGCTCCGTCCGGTCGAGGGGGGGGCGGTCGCCGCTCGACGCACGCGGTCGCGGCGCATGCGGTCGAGGGATCGTCGGGTCCGCGTCGCCCGCGCGGCCCCGCGCCCTCGGGCTCGCGCAGACGACCGGCATCAGATCGCGTCCATTCGCGCACGGCCGTGCGCTCGACGATGCGCCAGCCCTCGGGGTCTCTGCGCACATGGTCGAGGTAGCGGAAGCCGCTCGTGAAGTTGCGGGTCTCGTCGGTCGATGGTCGACCCCAGTGCACGGCGGTGCCGTAGGTCTCGGCGAAGGCGTGGTCGCCGAACAGCTCGACCCGGTGGTTGCCGACGATGTGCATGGTGCCGTCGAACACGGCCGTGCGTTCGCGGAGCCAGGCCACGTAGTCGTCGGCCGTTCCCGAGAAGCCGGTGGTGGTCGACCCCGTCGCGCGCGTAGACGCCGCGGACGTTCAGGTAGTCGGCCCGATCGACGGCCGAGCAGTAGCGCAGCACGAGCTCTTGGATCTCCTGGCGGTCGGAGAGCTCGCCGAGCGGGTTCATGCCTGATCCGGCATGTTCGTCCATCCGCGTCCCGATGCCTTGCCGTACCAGCCCGATGCGGCGAGCGTCCCTCCGTCGACGGGGATCGTGTGACCGGTGATGAACGCGGCGTCCGGCGAGGCGAGGAATGCCACGACTCCCGCGTAGTCCTCTGGCCGACCGAATCGTCCCACCGGGAGCCAGGAGCGCAGCAGGGCGGGGTCGCGACCGCCCAGCATCAGATCCGCCGGCGTCTGCGGAGTGTCGGCGAGGTCGGGGGCGATCGCGTTGACACGGATGCCGGAGGGACCGAGTTCGACGGCGAGGCTCTTCGTGAAGGCCGACACTCCGGCGTTGTATGCCGAATAGACGGCGTTGCCCGGAATGCCGCGGAACGCCTCGACGGTCGAGACGTTGACGATGCTCCCCCCGCCGGCGGCGATCATGCCGGGGAGCAGTGCGTGGGTCACGGTGAACACGTGCCACAGGTTGAGATCGTGCAGGCGGCGCCACTGTTCGGGCGGGCTCTTCGCGAAGAACGACTTCGCCGGACGGAAGTCGCCGACGTTGTTGACGAGCACGTCCGCATGACCCTGTTCACGCTCGACGAGGGTCGCGAGCCGGTCGACCGTCTCGTCCAGGGTGATGTCGCCGACCAGGACCGTGCAGCGTCCGCCGGCTGCCTCGATCTCGCCGGAGGTGGCGGCAGCGGCATCCGCATCGATGTCGACGAGGACGACGTGGTCTCCGTCTGCGGCGAGACGACGGCTGATCCCGCCGCCGATGCCGAGAGCGCCGCCGGTGACGACGACCGTACGCGGATGCGGTGGAGGAACATCATCGTGACTCATGCGACTAACCTAGCATTTGGTTGGTAGCATGGACAGGTCGGTGCATCGGAGCACCGCTCACGGAGGAGGCGGAGTGAGCCTGGTCATGGATTTCGCGGGCAAGGTCGTCGCGGTCACCGGCGGATCCCGCGGCGTCGGTCGCGGCGTGGTCGAGGCGTTCCTCGACGCCGGGGCAGAGGTGGAGTTCTGCGGCAGAGCCGAGCCGGAGACCCTGCCTGCGCGCGATGGCCGCACCGCATCCTTCCGCCCCGTCGATGTGAGAGACGCCGCGCAGAACCAGGCGTGGATCGACGGCATCGCGGAGCGAAGGGGCCGCCTCGACGTCCTCGTCAACAACGTCGGCGGCTCGCCGTTCGGTCGCTTCGAGGCCGGATCTCCCCGCTACTTCCAGGCGATCACCGAGATCAACTTCCTGTCGGCCGCCGTCGCGACCAGAGCCGCATTCGAGCCGCTGCGCGCCCACCGCGGAAGTGTGATCAACATCACCTCGATCAGTGCACGACGGCCCAGCCCCGGCACGGCCGTGTACGGGGCCGCGAAGGCCGCGCTCGAGAGCCTGACCCGCAGTCTCGCCGTCGAGTGGGCGCCGGAGATCCGCGTCAATGCGGTCAGCAGCGGACTCGTGCACACCGAGAGCGCGGTCGACCACTACGGCACTCCGGAGCAGTACGCCGAGATCGCACGAACCATCCCCCGGGGGCGACTGGCTTCGCCGCAGGAGCTCGGCGCCGTGTGCGTCATGCTCGCCTCTCCGTTCTCCGCGCACATCACCGGCGCCATCGTCCCTGTGGACGGCGGTGGCGAATGGCCCGCCTTCCTCACCCACACCCCGAACGCGGACATCGTGCAGCAGGCCGATCGTCTCGACATCACCGAAGGAAACCCCTCATGACCGAAGCCGTCATCGTCTCCGCCGTGCGTTCGCCCATCGGGCGCGCGTTCAAGGGCAGCCTGAAGGACATGCGCGGCGACGACCTCGCGACGCAGATGGTGCGCGCGGCCGTCGACGCGGTGCCCGGCCTCGACCCGAACGAGATCGTCGACCTGATGGTCGGCTGCGCACAGCCCGCGGGTCAGCAGGGGTACAACATCGGGCGGATGCTCGCATTGCAGCTGGGCTGGGACGCCGTGCCGGGGACGACGGTCAACCGCTACTGCGCGTCGTCGCTGCAGACCACACGGATGGCGTTCCACGCGATCAAGGCCGGTGAGGGCGACGTGTTCGTCTCTGCCGGGGTCGAGGCCGTGTCGCAGTTCGCGTCCGGCAAGTCGGACGGCATGCCCGACACGAAGAATCCGCGGTGGGCCGATGCCGCCGCGCGCACGGCGCGGGAGGCGCAGGACCCCGACTTCGTGTGGTCGGATCCGCTCGAGCGCGGCGAGCTGGAGGACATCTACATCGCGATGGGGGAGACCGCCGAGAACGTGGCCTCGTTCCGCGGAGTCTCACGCCGAGAGCAGGACGAGTGGGCGGTGCTCAGCCAGAATCGAGCCGAGGCCGCAGCCGCGCGGGGCTTCTGGGAGACCGACATCACGCCGGTGCGACTCGGCGACGGCACGCTCGTGACGAAGGACGACGGGCCGCGAGCGGGTGTGACGCTGGAGGGCATCAGCGGCATGCAGCCGGTGTTCCGTCCGCACGGGACCGTGACCGCCGCGAACTGCTGCCCGCTCAACGATGGCCGCCGCCGCGCTCGTGATCATGAGCGACACCCGGGCCGCGGAGCTCGGCCTGACCCCGCTCGCGCGTGTCGTGTCGACGGGGGTGTCGGCACTGTCGGCCGAGATCATGGGTCTCGGCCCCGTGCAGGCCGTCGAACGCGCGCTGGCGCACGCCCGGATGTCGATCGGCGACATCGACATCCTCGAGATCAACGAGGCCTTCGCCGCGCAGGTCATCCCCTCGATCGCCGACATCGGCATCGACCCCGAGCGCGTCAACGTCAACGGAGGAGCGATCGCCCTCGGGCACCCCTACGGCATGACCGGCGCCCGCATCACGACCACCGCGATCAACGCCCTCCGCGAGCGCGACGAGCAGTTCGCCGTCGAGACCATGTGCACCGCGGGCGGCCAGGGCATGGCCATGGTGCTCGAGCGCCTGAGCTGACCCCCCCTCCGCCTCCGCACCTCTCCGTTCCTTCGCCCGTTCGTCTCTTCGTCGAGTGCACGGGTTCGTGCCGAGTGCACGGGATGCCTGCGCCGACAAGCCGTGCGCTCGACACGATGCCGTGCACTCGGTGTCGAGGAAGGGAGGAAGGGGAAGAGGGGGTCAGGCGTGCGCGCGGAGCTCCGACTTCAGGATCTTGCCGGTCGCGTTGCGGGGGAAGTCGTCGACGAAGACGAACTCGCGGGGCACCTTGAAGTTCGCCAGGTGCGTGCGGCAGAAGGCCTCGAGATCGGCGGCGTCCGGACGAGGGTCGGCGTTGTGCAGCAGCAGCACGTAGGCGCGGCCGACCGTGCCGAGGCGTTCGTCGTCGACGCCGATCACGGCGGACTCGTTGACGGCCGGATGCTTGCGCAGAGCGTTCTCGACCTCGGCGGGGTACACGTTGAAGCCGCCGACGATGAACATGTCCTTGAGTCGGTCGGTGATCTTGAGGCAACCGTGCTCGTCGAGGCGTCCGACATCGCCGGTGTGGAACCAGCCGTCCGTGTCGAGCACCGCGTCGGTCGCAGCCTGATCCTCGAAGTAGCCGAGCATGACGTTGGGGCCGCGCAGCAGGATCTCGCCGTCGGTGTCGAGCCCGGCATCGTTCCCGTCCTCGTCGATGACGCGGATCTCGACGCCCTCGACGGCCGGGCCGGTGGTCTGCGCGGTGTGTTCGAGCGATTCGCCGGGCCGGGAGAGGGTGGCGACGACGCACTCGGTGAGTCCGTAGGCCTGGGCCACGGTCTCGAAACCGAGCACGTTCACCATGTCGTGGAAGAGCGTGGCCGGTGCGGCGGTGGCCCCGGCGATCGCGAACCGCAGCGACGACAGGTCGTACTCGCCGAGGCGGGGGTGGTCGAGCAGCGAGGTGAAGATCGTGGGCACGCCGGGGAGGACGCTGATGCGCGCCGACTGCACGAGCTCGAGCACCCGGTCGACGTCGAACACCGCGAGCGGGTAGATCGTGCACCCGCCCATCAGCGAGGCGATCATTCCCGCCTTGTAGCCGAAGCCGTGGAAGAACGGGTTGACCACGGCGTAGCGGTCTTCGGGTGTCAGGCGCGCTCCGAGACCCCAGGCCCTGGCGACGGAGAGGGTCTGGCGGTGCGCGCTGAGCACCCCTTCGGGACGCCGGTCGTGCCGGAGGTGAACAGCACGTCCATGATGGCGTCCGGCGTCACCGCAGCGGCCGCCGCCGACACCAGGCTCTCGTCGATCCCCTCGCCGGCGGCGAGGAAGTCGGTCCAGCAGAGGACTCCGGCGTCTCGTGTCTCGTCGAGCGTCAGGACGGTGCGCAGGTGCGGCAGGCCGGGGATGGCCGACCCGTCGGTGCCGCGTTCGGCCGCAGCCGTGCGGAGCGCCGCGCTGTAGGACTTGCCGAGGAACCCGTCGGCGAGCACCAGTGCGGTGGCGCGGGAGCGGGCGAGGATCTCGGCGGCCTCGTGCCCGGTGTAGCGGGTGTTGAGGGGCACGACCGCGATGCCGACGAGCTGGGCGCCGAGCATCGCGAGGATGAACTCGTGCCGGTTGGGGGCCCAGAGTCCGATGCGGTCTCCCGGTCGTACTCCCTGGGCGAGGTACGCCCTGGCGACCGAGCGCACGCGGTCGTGCAGGTCGGCGTAGCCGATGACCGTCTCGCCGTCGACGATGGCGGGATGATCGCCCAGGGCCGCCATCTCCGCGAGGAGGGCAGGCACTGTCGTCGCTTCCGAGACTGTCATGGTCGTCCTTTCCAATATCATGCGTACACTCCGAGAGGGTGTTTCGGGAAAACAGTGTGGTGCGACACACTGAGCAAGCGCTTGTGATTTTTTTCGGTGAAGGAGCAGTGATGGCAACGACCAGAAGCGGAGGTCGCCAGGAGCAGAGTTCCGAGCGACGCGACCAGATCATCTCGATCGCCGCTCGGCTCATCGCCAGACGCGGATACTCCGCGACGACGGTCCGCGACATCGCCGACGAGGCGGGCATCCTCTCCGGCAGCCTCTACCACCACTTCTCCTCGAAGGAGGCGATCCTCCAGGAGATCCTGCGCAGCTTCATGACGGGACTGCTCGGGCGCTTCGAGGAGATCGTCGCCGAAGGCGGCAGCCCCCGAGACATCCTCGACAAGCTCATCGCGCACGCCTTCGCGACCATCGAGAGCCAGCCCGACGCGGTGGGCCTCTACCAGAACGAACTGTCGTTCCTCGCTCGTCAGCCCGGCTTCGAGTTCCTCGGCGAGAACAGCGAGCGCATCGAGGCGCTCTGGCTCTCGCAGATCACGGAGGGGCAGAAAGTCGGCGTGTTCCGCGACTCGATCGACGCTCCGATCGCCTACCGGTTCATCCGCGACGCGGTGTGGTCGACGGTCGCCTGGTACCGACCCGGCCGCGGTCACACGGCGACGAGCCTGACCGACAACTTCCTGGATCTGCTGCACAACGGCCTCCTCGCCGACTGAGTGCACCGCGGACGGGGCGCATGCTCCGTCAGTCAGCGACCTCTCGGCTGCGGGTGCCGCGCGGGTCGAGCACCTCGCGGATCAACCGCAGCTCTTCGGCATCGGGAGTGCGCGTGAGCGGCGCATCCGTCGCGTCGAGCGCGAATCCGGTGCTGTCGGTCACGGTCTGCGGATCGACTCCGGGGTGGACCGACAGCACGGTGACGATGCCGTCTGCGCCGTAACCGAGCACGGCGAGGTTCGTGACGATCACGCCGAGGTGGTGGTGCTCGAGGCCGGCCTCGCGCGCGCGGTCGTTGCCGACTCCCGAGACCATGTCGACCGCGTCGACGAAGACGCGGGTGCTGTGCCGAGCGACCCAGTAGTCCACGCGGTGGTTGGCGGTGTTGCCCGGTGCCCCGCGGACGCCGATGAGCTGACGGGTGGGGCGTGCCCAGTCGCCGATGAGCGAGATGTTCTGGTTGCCGAACCGGTCGATCTGGCTGGCGCCCATCATGCTCTGGCGGCGGCCGGTGGCGACGATGTCGAAGACGCGACGGAACGGCGCCCATCCTTCGACCGCGGGGGCCGCTGCATCGGGGTCTCCCGGCATCGGAGGGCCGGAGAGGAAGAAGGCCTCGCCGTCGCTGAGGACGATCTCGGGAGCGGTGGTGAGTTTCGCCAGGCGGGCGCCGAGGGCGGGGATGATGCCGACGGCGTGTGCGAGGATCTCGCCCGACTCGCGGTACGTGTCGGCGCAGGCTGCGATGCAGACCTCCGCTGTGGTGGCGCCGAGCGTGGTCTCGGGGGTGGCGACGCTGGTCATGACTCTCCTCGGTCGGCGTGGAACTGGGCGACGGCTGAGCGATAACCGGCCTCGTCGGTCTGCAGGAACGTGCGCTCGAACTCCGCCCAGGCGCTCGGATCCTTCGCGGAGGCGACGTAATGCTTCTGGAAGGCCTCGTCGCGCTCGTAGTCGGGGGCGCAGGTGGTGAAGTGTGCTCCGCCGGGAGCCTCGACGACCGCGGAGGCGTAGATGCGGCTGAACAGCAGTGTGTGGAACGAGCCCTCGTCGAGCAGCGCCGAGGTGGGGATGACCTTCTCCGTCGACACGATGGTGCGCGTCGCGGCCATGGCGAACAGGTCGTCGAAGTAGGGGTCGGGTCCGAGGTACTGGGCGTTGCCCTGCGCATCGGCGCGGTTCACGTGCACGAGCGCGACGTCGAGGGGAAGGGCCGGCATGGCGACGTACTGCGCGTCGGAGTAGGGCGACGCCACCGTGCGCAGTCGCGGGTTCGCCGGCAGCACATCCGACCCGAGACCGGCGAGGATGGGGAGGAAGTCGAGGCGCGAGGCCGCGGCACGGAGGCCGGTGACGAACATGCCCTCGTCGTACTCCTCGATCTCGAGGTCGCCGCGTTCGCGTGCCCGGGTGAAGAGCGGGTCGAGCGGGATGCTGTCGAGCGACACGAACCCGTAGACGAGGCGGCGGATGCGGCCGGCGGCTGCGAGCAGCCCGACGTCGGGACCGCCGAAGGCCACCACGGTGAGGTCGGTGATGTCGCGTCGCAGGATCTCGCGCACGAGGGCCATGGGCTTGCGTCGCGAACCCCAGCCGCCGATGCCGATCGTCATCCTGCTCTCGATGGTGGCGACCGCCTCCTCGATGCTCACCCGCTTGTCCGACATCCCCGCTCCTTCGCGCGACCGGCGCTAAACCTAGCGCTTGTTTGGGAATCACAGTAGCATGCCCGGAAGGACGACCAGCAAGGGGGCCGCGCATGACCGGAGAGTCGATCGCCGACCACGTCGTGGTGACCGGAGGGGCGAGCGGGATCGGCGACGCCGTGGTCGCGCAGCTGCTCGACCGGGGTGTCGCGGTCACCGTGTTCGACCTGCAGCCGAGTGCCAGAGCCGGCGTGACCACCCGCACCGTCGACTTGCGCGACGAGGGCGCGGTGGAGGAGGCGATGGCCGAGACATGGGCCGACGCGCCGGTGGGGGGCCTCGTCGCCTGCCACGGTGTGCGCGGCGCGTATGTGCCGGCGCTCGAGATCGACCTCGACCAGCTGCGGCGGCTGTTCGACGTGCACGTGGTGGGGACGCTCGCCGTCTCCCGGGCGCTGGTGCGTCGCCTCGATGCCGCCCCGGCCTCGATCGTGCTGGTGTCGTCGACCACCGCATACCGCGGGTGGGCCAACCAGGCCGACTACGGGCCCGCCAAGGCCGCCGAACGTCAGCTGATGGAGAACCTCGCGATCGAATGGGCGCCCCGCGGCGTGCGCGTCAACGCGGTCGCCCCCGGACACACGCTGACCCCGATGGTGCAGGACATGGTGGACCACGGCTACGACCTCGCGGCGGTCGAGCAGCGCACCCCGCGCGGACGCCTCGCCGACCCCGACGAGATCGCCGCTGCGATCGTCTGGATGCTGCGCGACGCCACGCACGTGATCGGACAGTGCCTGCCGGTGGACGGCGGCTGGACGGCCGTCGGACGATGATGCCGACCCGCGCGCTCGGCGACCTCGAGGTCTCGGCGCTGGGCATGGGCGCGATGACCCTGACCCAGGTGCCGGGTGCGGACACCGCTCGCGGCATCCGCGCCGTGCACGCCGCGGTGGACGCCGGCATCACCCTGTTCGACACCGCCGACTCGTATGGGCCGTCGGGGAGATGGGCGTGAACGAGCGGGCGCTCGTCGAGGCGCTCCGACGGCATCCGTCTGCGGCCGAGCAGGTGGTCATCGCCACGAAAGGCGGTCACACCCGAGGCCCGGCAGCGACCTGGTGGGTCGACGGCTCTCCGGAGCACCTCGCCGCCGCTGCCAGGGCTTCGGCGCAGCGCCTCGGGCTCGATGCCCTCCCGCTGTATCAGCACCACCGCCCCGACGTGAAGGTGCCGTTCGCGGAGTCGATGGGGGCGATGCGGCAGCTCGTCGACGAGGGCGTCGTGATCCGCGTCGGCGTCTCGAACGTCGATGCCTCCCAGCTCGACACGGCGATCCGGGTGGTCGGCGATGCGCTCGTCAGTGTGCAGAACGAGTACTCGCTGCTCGAGCGCTCGAGCGATCCCGTGCTGCAGCTCTGCGAGGTGCACGGACTGGCGTTCCTGGCCTGGGGTCCGTTCGGGGGCATGCGCGCGGCCAAGGGGCTCGGCGCGTCGTCGTCGTCCGTCGCCCTCGTCGCCGACCGGCACGGGGTGAGCCCGCAGCAGGTCGTGCTGGCCTGGCTGCTCCGACGCTCGCCCGTGCTCATCCCGATCCCTGGTGCGAGTCGGCCGGAGAGCGTGCGGGACTCGGCCGCCGCGGTCGACCTCGTGCTCGACGACGACGACCGACGTCTGCTCGATGCGGTGTCCGCGCCGGCGGAGAGTGCTCAGTGAGGCTCTTGCAGCAGTTCGACCCGCACGTCGTCGGGGCCCTTCACGTAGACGTAGCGGTAGCCGTCGAGCGGCCCGGCCGTGGCCGTCATGGTCTGCGACAGGGGTTCGTAGCCGAGCGCCGCCAGTCGCGCGAGACTCGCCTCGATGTCGGGCACGACCATGGCCGGATGCGCGGCGCCGGTGTGACCGTTGTCGGGGTCGATGCGGGGTTGTCGGCGCCGCGGTACTCGGCGAGCTCCAGGAAGACCCCGTCGTCGAGGCGGATGAACGTGAGCAGGATCTCGACTCCGGGATATCCGGTGGCGGCGTCGACCGCGGGACCGCTCTTCGACAGGGGACCGATGACCTCGCCGTCGGTCGCCGCCAGGTAGAACGCGGTCGCCGCGGCCGTGTCGCTCACCGTGATGCCGATGTGGTGGAGCCGTGGCATCCTCACTCCCATCTCAAACTAGCGCTTGTTCGATAACTATCCCGGAGGACACTCATGAATGCAACGCCCCTCATCGACCTCACCGGCCGGGTCGCCGTGATCACCGGAGCAGCCGGCGGTCAGGGCCGCTCACACGCCGCCCTTTCCACGCACTCGGCGCGAGCCTCGTGCTCACCGATCTCGACGGGGCCGCGGTCGTCGACGTCGCCGCGGAGTTCGGCGACCGCGCCATCGGACTCGCGCACGACGTGTCGTCTGCCGAGGCCTGGGCGCAGGTGGCTGCGGCGGCGAAGGAGAAGTTCGGCCACGTCGACGTGCTCGTCAACAATGCCGGATTCTGCCCGGAGGGGCCCTTGGCCGAGACGACGGAGCGCGTCATCCGCCTCACGCTCGACGTGAACCTCATCGGACCGATGCTGGGGGTTCAGGCGATGCTGCCCCTCATGGGGGATGGCGCGTCGATCGTGAACATCGCCTCCACCGCCGGTGTCGCCGGGTACGCGAACCGCGTTCCCTACTCCGCGTCGAAATGGGGCCTGCGGGGTGTGTCCCGGGCTCTCGCCCGCGAGTTCGCCGGCACGGGCATCCGCGTGAACACGGTGTGCCCAGGGGCGGTGGACACGCCCATGATCAGCGAAGACGCCAGGGCGGGCGTCGGCTTCATCTCCCGCATCCCCATCCCGCGCGCCGGACGCCCCGAGGAGATCTCGAACCTCGTGGCCTACCTCGCCAGCTCTGCCAGCAGCTACTGCACCGGCCAGGACTTCATCATCGACGGCGGGCAGGTCGCCTGATGCCGAGCTACGCCTTCGACGGCGTCGTGCCCGTGGTCGATCCGACCGCGTTCGTGCATGAGACCGCGAGCCTGATCGGAGACGTCATCATCGGCCCCGGGTGCTACATCGGCCCGTTCGCCAGCCTCCGCGGCGACTTCGGCCGGATCGTCGTGGGGGAGGGATCGAACGTGCAGGACTCGTGCGTCGTCCACGCGTTTCCCGGAGCCGACGCGGTGCTCGAGCCGAACAGTCACGTCGGACACGGGGTCGTGCTGCACGGGTGCCGCATCGGGTCGTTCGCCCTGATCGGCATCGGCTCGACGGTGCTCGACGGTGCGGAGATCGGCGCGGACTCCCTGGTCGGCGCCGGCGCGGTCGTGACGGCGGGGACGGTGGTCCCTCCAGGGTCGAAGGTGCTCGGGGCCCCGGCGAGAGTGGTCGGGGCCCTCGATGAGCAGGCGCTGGCGTGGAAGCGCAACGGGGTGCGGATCTATCAGGACCTCGCCCGGCGCAGTCGGGAGACCCTGCGCCGGGTCGAACCGCTCGTCGCGGTGGAGCCGGACCGTCGTCGTACCTCCTGGTCGCCGGATGCCGCGACACCGCTGCACCGGCAGCGCGCCGAGGGCACATCGTGAACGAGGGCTTCGACGACTGGGTCGCGATCACGCGAACGATCTCCCGGTACGGGCGCCATGCCGACCAGCGGCGCTCCGCCGACATGGCCGACCTGTTCACGGTCGACGGGCGGATGCTGATGTTCCGACCGCGCGCCGTCGAGCCCTCCGAGTCGCCCCAGGGGCGTGCGCAGCTGATCGCGGCGTTCGACGCGCTCGCCGCGTTCGTGGCCACCAGCCATGTGCTCTCCCCGAGCGACATCGAGATCGACGGCGACACGGCACGGGCGCACACCTCCTGCATGGCGCATCACATCAGCGAGACCTCGGAGTGTCGGGTGCGGTTCACGCTCGCCGATCGCTACGACGACACGCTCGAACGCGTCGGCACGGACTGGCTCTTCCGGGAACGCCGCAAGTACACCGACTGGACCGAGACCACACCGCTGCGGCGCTGACCGGGTGCCGAACATTATCGCGCAATACGTACGTTACCGGCTATGATGGCGTACATGAGCCAGGTCGCCATCACCCATGCCCGCGGACGCCTCGCGTCGATCATCGACGAGGCGAGGACCGAGCCCGTCTACCTCACACGCCGCAACCTCGCGGTCGCTGCGGTCGTCGATGCCTCGTTCCTCGAGCGGCTGCTGGAGGACGCCGAGGAGCTCGCCGACATCCGGGCGGTCGATGACGCGTGGGAAGAGACCGAACGCCTCGGGGAGACCCCTGTCCCCTGGGACGAGGTCAAGCGCGACCTCGGTCTGATTCCGTGACCTACGCGGTCCGGATCCTCCCCGTCGCCGTCCGCACGATCCGCAAGCTCCCACCCGAGGGGAAGCGGCGGATCGAAGCCGTGATCGAGCTGCTCGCCGACGATCCGCGACCTCCGGCCGCCAAGAAGCTGACGGCGCGACCGGAGTGGCGGGTTCGAACGGGTGACTACCGCGTGCTGTACCGCATCGAGGATCGCGTGCTCACCGTCGTCGTCGTGCATGCCGGGCACCGTCGCGACGTGTACGAGCGCTGAGCCGCGCGAATGCAGAGGTTGACCGCGGATCAGCTCCGCCTTCACGCCCCGCAGCTCCTCGACCTCCAGCACAAGGCATATGCCGTCGAGGCGGCGCGGATCGGTGACGACCGCATTCCGCCGCTCCACGAGACGGAGGGGGATCTGCTGTCATCGGGTCTGAAGTGGATCGCCTCCTGGGACGGGGGCCTGATCTCCGGGGCCGTCGGGTATGCGGTCGAGCACGACATCGTCGACCTCGACCGTCTCATGATCCATCCCGCCTATCATCGACGAGGACTCGGCAGAGCACTGGTGATCGAGGTCATGGCGCTCGCCCCCCGGACGGTCGTGGCGACCGCGCGAGAGAACCTTCCCGCACGCTCGTTGTACGAGTCCCTCGGCTTCCTGCACCAGTCGGATGTCGAAGCGACTCCCGGCCTGTGGATCAGCCGCTACTCTCGCACCCGAGCGTGAGGGAGACGGGCCGAGAGAGACGTGCGCGCGCGAAGTCGACCACCTCGATCGAGAGCCGGACGCGGTGATCTGCCAGGGAGTGGTCCGAAGGGAAGACCGTGTGACGAAGCCGGCTCTGCGCCTCGTCGAACGCCGCGACGAGGGGATCGTGGTGGAGGGAGGACGGTGTGACCTCGTCGCGACTGGTGCCGATGAGGAGCACGTCCCGGTCGGTGAAGCGATCAGCCAACGCGCGCAGTGACCACTCCTGGCCGGCGTCGCGCATCTCGTGAGCGAGTCGGCGGCCGTCGGTGTTCGACAGGACCGGTGTCTCGGAGGCGAAGGCCTCTGTATAGACGTCGAGGAGTGCGGGGTCGGCATCGACGGCCGCCGCGACGGCGCCGAAATCGAAGCCTGAGATCGACACGGTCGCACGCACGTCCGGGCGGGTGGATGCGGTGTAGAGGGCGAGGAACCCGCCGAGGCTGTGCCCGGCGACGCCGACACGGAGCGGATCCAGCTCGGGCATCTGCGGGTGGTCGCCGCGCAGGAGGGCGTCCAGGACCGCCTCCGTGTCGGCGAGCGCGTTCGCCCACGACCAGTCGCCGGGCATGCCCCAGCACCCGCGGTAGTGGAAGACCAACGACGCCACGCCTGCCCGGCGGAGCGCATGGGCGATGTCGAAGTTGCGTTCCCACCCGGGGAAGCCGTGCAGCAGAAGCAAGACCGCGTGCGGTCCGGGCCCCGCGGGAAGGTGCAGCACACCGTGAAGTTCGTGGCCAGAGCTGCGCAACGCGACGTGCCGTGTGGTGGCCGGTGTGCCGTCGCCCGGTTCAGGATCGGTGATCAGATAGTCCATCGCGCAGCTCCTCGGATAAAACCGATCAGTATCATCTAATGATGCGAGCATACAGAACGGTGTCCTTCGCATCTTCAGGGATGTGCGCGTCAGAGCGCCATGCTGAGCAGGATCTCGGCAGCCTTCCGCGCGTCCGAGCCGGCGGACGAGGCTTCGCCGTCCACCACGCTCACGGCCGTCGCTCCCTCGATGAGGAGGAGCAGCTGTCGGGCGAGGCTGTCAGCGCGCGGCAGATCCGTGACTCCGGCATCCAGGATGCGAGTGCGGAGCAGGTCACGGTAGCTGTCGAGGTGGGAGCGCGCAGTCGCGCGCACCTGTGGCTCATCGTCGCCGCGCAGGTCGGTGACCGTGTTGAGCACGGCGCATCCGCGGTAGCGGGGCTGCGAGAACCAGTCGATGAGCAGGTCGAAGATCGCGAGAACCCGACCCGGTCCCGGCTCGGCGTCCGCGGTCTCCCGGCGGAGCCACTCGTGGATGTGGTCGCTGCGTCGGGCGACCACTCGCGCGGCGAGTTCAGCCTTGGAGGGGAAGTAGCGGTACAGGCTGAGCTTCGACGCTCCGGCCTCGGCAGCGATCTCGTTGACGCCGACGGAATGCATGGCGCGATCGGCGAAGAGCCGCTCGGCGCTGTCCAGCAACCTCGTTTGCGTCTCCGCGGGGTCGATGCGGGCGCCTTTGGGTACGGGCACGACTGCTCCTCTCCTCGGCGTGTCGCCTGATGACCGATCGGTCTCATCTTAGGAAGGCGCCACCGGTTCGTCGCCTGTGGGCGGCGGTCTTCCTCGCATATCTGGCGTTCGGCGGCACTCTGCAGCTGCTTCCGCTCTCGCTGGCGCTCCGATTCCACTCGGATGCGGCGTTCACCGGTCTCGCCGTGGGCATCGCCTTCGCCGCGACCGCAGTCTGTCGGCCGATCGCGGGGTGGGCCGCCGACGGGGCGCCGGAAAGCACGTCGTCGTCCTCGGCGCGACGTTCACGCTTGTGGGAATCACCGGTCAAGCTCTCGCGGGTGCAGAGTGGCAGGTGCTCGTATCCAGGGTGGTGATGGGGGCCGGCGAAGCTGCCGTCTTCTCCGGCGCACTGCCGTGGGTCTGGCGACAGTTTCCTCCTCACCGGCGGGGCAGCGCCTCGGGCCTGTTCGGCCTCTCGATGTGGTCGGGTCTCGCCCTGGGACCGCTGGTGGCGAGCGTGGCGAACCTCGCCGGTGAGAGGGCCGCCTGGCTCCTTCTCGCGGCCCTCGGCACGGGGAGCCTGGGGTTCGTGCTCGGTTGTCCGTCCTCTGGCCCTGTGCGGCTGCCCCCGCTCCGGCTCCGCACCCTGCGGGTCCGAGGCGCGGCGGCGCCGTCGTTGATGTTCGGGCTCGCCGCCTACGGGTACGGCACTCTCTCCGCCGTGCTGGTGCTCTATCTCGACAGCGGTCCTGGTGGGAGCGTCCTCGGTTTGCCGATCTTCGCGGGCACGTTCCTGCTCATCCGGATAGCAGGGAGTCGAGTGGTCGACCGGGTCGGCGGACGCACCGTCGCCGCCGCGAGTCTGATCGTCGAGGCGCTGGGATTCGTGGTGATCGTCGGGACGGACAGCGCGGCGGGCGCGCTCATCGGTGTCGCGCTGGTCGGCGGCGGGTGCAGCCTGGCGTTCCCCGCTGCCGTGAGTGTCGCGATCTCGCGCTCTCCGCGCCATGCCGCCGGTACGGCGGTCGCCGGTATGACCTCGTTCTGGGACCTCGGGATCCTGACGGCGGGGGTGGGCGGAGGGCTGCTCGCCATGACGTTCGGTCACCGGGCGGCATTCGTCGGTGCCCTGGTGGCCGCGATCGTCGGGCTCGTCGTGGCGCTGTCCCCCGTACGCGACGGAACGCCGCAGTCGGATGCGCGAGGATCGAAGGATGCGTGATGAGTGACCGTGTGTGCAGAAGGACTCGACGCGGAGTTCGTCAGAGAGCCCAGTCCGCCGCGCGCTCGCGCTCTTCCCCGGCGGTGCCGAAGAGCTGCCCCAGGGCATGCGCGCGCTTGAAGATCAGGTGCGCGTCGTGCTCCCATGTGATGGCGATGCCGCCGTGCAGCTGGATCATCTCGGCCGCCACGTGCTCCAGCGCCTCGGAGCAGGTGGCCTTCGCGGTCGCGGCCAGTTCGAGGCGGTCGCGGGCGCCCGAGGCGAGGGCGTCGGACGCGGCGCGCGAGGCGGTCCGGGCCACCTCGACCCGCACGTGCATGTCGGCCAGGCGATGCTTGACGGCCTGGAACGAGCCGATCGTGCGCCCGAACTGCACGCGCTGCTTCGCATATGCCACGGTCTCGTCGAGGGCTCGGGCGGCCGTTCCCGCCTGCACCGCGCTGACCGCGGCGAGGGCGAGCGCACGCACGGTCTCCAGCACGGTCGGATCGGCGGCCCCGAGCGGACGAGCCGGCACCGCGTCGAAGTGCACAGTCGTCAGGCGGAGGGTCTGATCCATGGTCGCGGTGTCCTCGCGGCGCACGGCGGACACGTCCTGCACCTCGAACAGGCGAGGGCCCTCGGGCGAGGGGGCGATCACGAGCAGCACGTCGGCGGAGGCGCCGTCGAGCACGAAGCCGCTCATCCCGGTGAGGGTCCAGCCGTCGTGGTTCTCGGCGCGCACGCCCATCCGCTCAGGGGCGAAGCGCCCGTCGGGGGCCGCCCAGGCCAAGGCGGCCGAAGACGATCCCTCCGCGATGCCGGGCAGCAGTCGCGCGGAAGCCTCGGCGTCACCGCTCGCGAGGATCGCCTGCGCGGCGATGGCGACGGAGCCGAGGTATGGGGAGGGGGCGAGGAGGCGCCGATCTCCTCGAGCACCAGCTGTGCCTCGCGCAGAGTGAATCCGGCGCCGCCGAACTCCTCGGGGATGGCCATGCCGGCGATCCCGATCTCTTCGCACAGCAGGCGCCACAGGTCGACGTCGAAACGCTCGTCGGTGTCGAGTGCGCGACGCGTCGCCGCGCTGTCGGCGCGCTGGTCCAGGACTCCGCGCACGAGCGCGACGAGCTCCCGCTGGTCCTCATCGGGGTCGAATGACATCACCGCTCCTTCGTGAGGATGTCGCGGGCGATCCGCGCCCGGTGGAAGTCGGGCGTGCCCCAGGCCGCAGCCAGCGCGGGCGCGAGGCCGAGCCAGATGCGGAGCGTGTGCTCGGCGGTGTAGCCGATCGCGCCGTGCACCTGGAGCGACACACGGGCGGCCAGCAGGGCGGCGTCGCCTGCAGCGACCTTCGCTGCGGAGATCGCACGGTCCTCGTCGGGCTCATCGACGCGCAGGGCGGCATTCCAGACGAGCGGGCGCGCGAAGCTCAGGGCGATGCGCACATCGGCGAGCTGGTGCTTGAGCGACTGGAACTCCCCGATCGGGCGGCCGAACTGCTCGCGCACCTTCGCGTACGACACTGCTTCCGCCAGCATCCGCTCCCCGGCACCGACGAGCGTGGCCGCCGCAGCGAGCGCGGCCTCGTTCAACGCCGCGTCCAGCGCGCCGGGTTCGAGGGGCGTCGCGTCGCCGCTCGGGATCAGGCGCGCGAGGCGCCGGGTGGGCGCGACCGAGGTCAGCTCATCGGCGAGGTCGCCCCGATGCAGGGCTCCGTCTCGCACGAGGTAGCGTCTGCTCGCGAGAGCCGCATCGAGGGCCGCAGGGGCAACCTCGTCGACCGCAGCGGTGGCGATCAGACCGGCGGCGAGTTCGCCGCGGGTGTCATCGTCGACGAGTCCGGGCAGCAGGGCGACCGTCTCGAGGTAGGGGCCGGGCACGCCGTGGTAGCCGAGGCGCTCGAACACCACGACGAGATCGCTCACCGTGCCCCGAAGCCGCCTGCCCCCTCGCTCACACGCAGTCCGAGCAGGCCGAGCTCGGCGAACTGCTCCCAGAGGGCGAGCCCCGGCGCGGTGTCGCCGTCGGCCCAGCTGCGCGCGATGTCCGCTCCGCCCGACCCTTCGACGATCTCGTCGATCGCCTCCGCGAAGGCGACCTGTTCTTCCGTGGGCAGGAACCGCATCATGCACGCCTTCCGTCTCCGCCGCGGGGAGACCGAGTATCCGCTCCGCGATGATGTTGCGCTGGACCTCGTTCGTCCCCGCGTAGATGGGGCCGGCGAGGGAGAACTGGTAGTCGTCGACCCAGCGGCCCCCGTCGACGGCGGTGGCCCCGCGCAGTTCGCCCTCGGGGCCGAGGATGCGCAGCGCCGTCTCCTGGATGTGCACGTCGAGCTCCGACCAGAACACCTTGTTGACACTGCCTTCGGCGCCGACCGATCCGCCTTCGAGGAGGGTGCTGACCGTCTGCCAGGTGAAGAGCCGGTAGGCCTCCGCACCGATCCAGGCGTCGACGACCGCGGTGTTCTCGCTGTCTCGGCCAGACCCCGACTGCAGAGCTATCAGCCGATCCGTCGCGGCGAGGAAGCGCCCGGGAGCGCGGAGCGAGAGTCCACGCTCGTTCCCGGCGGTGCTCATGGCCACGCGCCAGCCGTCACCCGGGGCGCCGAGCACGTCGTCATCGGGGACGAACACGTCGTCGAAGAAGATCTCGGCGAACCCCGTGGTGCCGTCGAGCTGGGCGATCGCCCGCACCGTGATGCCGTCGGCATCCATCGGGAACAGGAAGTACGTGAGCCCGTGGTGCCGCTGTGCCTCGGGGTCGGAGCGGAACAGCCCGAAGCCGCGGTCGGCCCAGACGGCTCGGGAGCTCCAGATCTTCTGACCGTTGAGCACCCATCCGCCGCGGGCGTCGTCACGGCGCGCGGTGCTGCGGATCGCGGCCAGATCGCTGCCGGCACCCGGCTCCGACCAGGCCTGCGCCCAGATCAGCGAGCCGTCGGTCATGGGGCCGAGGAACCGTTCGTGCTGCTGCGGGGTGCCGTGCTCGAACAGGATGGGCGCGAGCAGCGAGATGCCGTTCTGTGCGACGCGGGTCGGCGCGCCGGCGCGGTAGTACTCCTCCTCGAACAGCACCCACTCGGTGATGCCGACGTCGCGCCCGCCGTACTGCTCGGGCCAGGAGACGACCGACCACCGGCCGGCCGCGAGCGTCGCCTCCCATTCGCGGTGGGCGGCGAATCCCGCCTCGGTGTCCATCGAGGGCAGCGGTGTGGCCGGGACGTGCTGCGCGAGCCAGGTGCGTGCCTCGGCGGCGAACGCCTCCTGCTCGGGGGTGAGGTCGAGGTTCATCCCTTCGCTCCCTGCTCTGTGGCGGCCTTGATGGACTTCACATCGACTCCGGCGAGCGAGTCGGCGCCCACTTCGGCGTTGTGGGCGTGCGCGGCGTGGTGCAGGCCGAACACCGAGTCCATGCCGGCCCGCATGCCCTGGAGGTCTTCGGCCTGGTTGACGGCCTTCTTGGCGAGGGCGAGTCCGAGGCGCGGCATCCGGCCGATGCGGTCGGCGAGTTCGAGGGTCCGCTGCTCCAGCTCGTCGAGGGGCACCACGTGATTCACCATGCCCAGCTCGTGCGCGCGGGCGGCGGGCATCCGGTCTCCGGTGTAGAGCATCTCCTTGGCCGCGCGGGGGTTGGTCACCCAGGGATGCGCGAAGAACTCGACGCCGGGGATCCCCATCGTCACGACCGGATCCTGGAAGAAGGCGTCGTCGGACGCGACGATGAAGTCGCACGACCAGGCGAGCATGAGTCCGCCGGCGATGCAGGCGCCCTGCACCATCGCGATCACGGGTTTGGGGATCTCGCGCCAGCGGCGGCACATCCCGAGGTACACCTCGGACTCGCGGGCGAACCGGGAGTCGACGCCGTGCGCACCGACATGGTCCCACCAGATCACGGCCTTGCGCTCGAAGCTCTCGTCGATGTCGCGTTCGGGGGTTCCGATGTCGTGGCCGGCGCAGAAGTGCTTCCCGTTGCCGCCGAGCACGATGACCTTGACCGTGTCGTCGTCGACCGCCCTGGTGAAGGCCGCGTCGAGCGCGTAGGTGACCTTCGAGTTCTGGGCGTTGCGATACTGGGGGCGGTTCAACCTCACGATCGCGGTCGACCCGCGCACTTCGTAGGTCACCACGGCATCGGCGGATTCGACGGGCATGACGGGTTCCTCTCTGAACTCCAGCATCAAACCAAACAATCGCTTGGTTTCCTTGATACTATACGTGAACGGCATGCCGAAGACCACGACTCGATGAGGAGCACAGATGGACGCGACGCAGCACGACGCGGATGAACGCTTCCGCGCCGAGATCCGCGGCTGGCTGGAGGAGAACCTCGCCGGACGCTTCGCCGCGCTGCGGGGACGCGGGGGCTCCGGACGCGAGCACGAGGACTTCGAGGCGCGGCTGGAGTGGAACCGTCACATGGCTGCCGCCGGATGGACCTGCGTGGCCTGGCCCGTCGAGCACGGGGGTCGCGGACTCAGCATCGCCCAGCAGGTCATCTTCCATGAGGAATACGCCAGGGCGGATGCTCCGGCCAGGGTGAACCACCTCGGCGAAGAGCTTCTGGGTCCGACCCTCATCGCCCACGGCACCCCCGAGCAGAGAGCCCGCTTCCTCCCCGGCATCGTCGCCGTCGAAGAGCTCTGGTGCCAGGGCTACTCCGAGCCGGGGGCGGGCTCCGACCTCGCCGCCGTGTCGACCAAGGCGCACCGCGTCGGCGACGAGTGGTCGATCTCGGGGCAGAAGGTGTGGACCTCTCTCGCCCAGCACGCGGACTGGTGCTTCGTGATCGCCCGCACCGAGCCGGGATCCACCCGTCATCACGGACTGTCGTACCTGCTCGTGCCGATGGCCCAGCCCGGCGTCGAGGTGCGGCCGATCCTGCAGCTCACGGCGACCAGCGAGTTCAACGAGGTGTTCTTCGACGACGCCCGCACCGACGCCGATCTGGTCGTCGGCGGCGAGGGGAACGGCTTCAAGGTCGCCATGGCGACGCTCGGGTTCGAGCGCGGAGTGTCGACCCTCGCCCAGCAGATCGCGTTCCGACGGGAGCTGGATGCCGTGATCGACACGGCCACGCGCACCGGAGCGATCGACGACGCCGTGCTCCGCGACCGGCTGGTGCGGGCGCGTATGGAGCTCGAGGTGATCCGTCAGCACGCGCTGCGCACGCTCGGCGGCGAGCAGGGTGACGGCGCCTCGGTGACGAAGCTGCTGTGGTCGAACTGGCATCGCTCGCTCGGCGAACTCGCGATGGACGTCTCCGGCCCCGCATCGCTCCTCGTCGGGCCGGACTACGCGCTCGACGACCTGCAGACCCTGTTCCTGTTCAGCCGAGCCGACACCATCTACGGCGGCTCGGACGAGATCCAGCGCAACGTCATCGCCGAGCGTGTGCTCGGCCTACCCCGAGAGGCCCGTCCATGAGCTCCACCACCCCCGAGTACGTCCCCGGCCACGGCCTCCTGACCGGAAAGCGCGTCGTCATCACCGCGGCCGCCGGAGCGGGAATCGGGCAGGCCGCCGCTGTCCGCTGTCTGGAGGAGGGTGCCGCACTGGTCGTGCTCGGCGACACGCATGCCGGTCGTCTGGAGCAGACGCAGCAGGAGCTGGGCGCGCGCTTCGGCGCCGACCGGGTGCGCACCGCCGTGTGCGACGTGACGGTCGAGGAGCAGATCACCGCGTTCCTCGATCTGGCCGAAGACGGCGGCCCGATCGATGTGATGATCAACAACGCCGGCCTCGGCGGCTCCGTCTCGATCCTCGACATGACGGACGAGCAGTGGGGGATCGTGCTCGACGTGACGCTGACCGGCACCTTCCGCTGCATCCGCGCCGTCGGGCGTCGCATGGTCGCTGCGGGCACCGCGGGCGTGATCGTGAACAACGCCTCGGTCGTCGGCTGGCGCGCCCAGGCCGAACAGGCCCACTACGCCGCGGCCAAAGCGGGCGTGATGGCGCTCACCCGCAGCGCGGCGATGGATCTCGCCCCGCACGGCATCCGCGTCAACGCGGTCTCGCCGAGTCTGGCGATGCATCCGTTCCTCGAGAAGGTCACGACGCCCGAACTGCTCGAGCAGCTCAAGGCCCGAGAGGCCTTCGGTCGTGCGGCGGAACCCTGGGAGGTCGCCAACGTCATGGTGTTCCTCGCCAGCGCATACTCCTCTTATATGACCGGCGAGGTCGTCGCCGTCAGCAGTCAGCACGCGTGAGATCAGGAAGAAGGAAGAACATGGCAGAGGCATACATCGTCGACGCCGTCCGCTCGCCCGTCGGCAAGCGCGGCGGCTCGCTCTCGGGCATCCACCCGGCCGACCTCGGCGCGCACAGCCTGAAGGCGCTGGTCGAACGCACCGGCATCGATCCGGCGGCGCTCGACGACGTCATCATCGGTGCGACCGACACGATCGGCGGCCAGGCGGGCAACGTCGGCCGCTCGGCCGTGCTGGTCGCCGGATTCCCCGAGCACGTGCCCGGTGTCACGATCGATCGCCAGTGCGGATCGAGCCAGCAGGCCGTGCACTTCGCGGCGCAGGCCGTGATGAGCGGCACCAACGACCTCGTGATCGCCGGCGGGTTGCAGAACATGTCGCGACTGCCGATCTCGTCGGCCATGGTCGCCGGCGAGGCCTACGGCTTCACCACGCCGTTCGCCGAGTCCCCCGGATGGCAGGAGCGATACCCCGACCAGGAGATCTCGCAGTTCGTCGGCGCCGAGATGATCGCCGAGAAGTGGGACATCACCCGGGAGGAGATGGAGCAGTTCGCGCTGGAGAGCCACCAGCGCGCTGCGACCGCACAGGACGAGGGCCGCTTCACGAGCCAGATCGCGCCGCTGAACGGACTCGACCACGATGAGGGCGTGCGGCGGGACACTTCGTTGGAGCGGATGGCCGGCCTGCAGACCCTCACCCCGGGCGGACGGCTGACCGCGGCGGTCGCCTCGCAGATCAGCGACGCCTCCAGCGCGGTGCTCGTCGCGAGCGCACAGGCCGTCGCAGACCACGGGCTCACCCCGCGCGCCCGCATCCACCACATGTCGGTGCGCGGAGACAGCCCCGTGTTCATGCTGACGGCGCCGATCCCCGCCACGAGGTACGCCCTCGAGCGTGCGGGCATGAACCTCGACGACATCGACCTGTTCGAGGTGAACGAGGCCTTCGCGTCGGTCGTGCTCGCCTGGATGAAGGAGACCGGGGTGCCGCGGGAGAAGGTCAACGTCAACGGCGGCGGCATCGCGCTCGGGCATCCGATCGGCGCGACCGGCACGCGGCTCATGACCACGATGCTCAACGAACTCGAGCGCACCGGCGGTCGTTACGGCCTGCAGACCATGTGCGAGGGCGGCGGACTCGCGAACGTCACGATCATCGAACGCCTCTGACGGCTCGTGGACCCCGTCGCGGACGGCGGGGTCCCGGTGTCTCGACGCCGATACCTCAGTCGATGATGCAGGATGCTGCGGCGCGCACGTGCACGACGGCGTCGCGCACGATGCGGTCGACGAGCTCCTCGCAGCTGGGAAGGTCGTCGATCAGGCCCACCACCTGTCCAGCCGCGAGCATCCCGGCGCGGGTGTCGCCGTCGACGAGGCCCGCTTTCAGCAGCATGGGTGTGTTCGCGGCGAGAGTCATCTGCGACCACGAGCGGCCGGTGGCCTTCTTCATCGAGGCGGCGTCTGCGGCGAGGTCGCGCCAGCTCATCCCCGACATGCGCTTGAACTCGAGCGAGCGGCGCAGCGTCGGAAGCAGCTGCCGGATGCCGGCCCGCCGCTCCAGACCCTCGATGTACTCCGTCCGCAGCAGGCGGTGCGGCATCCCGTCGGCCTTCGTGGTGACGACCGTGCCGTCGAGCCCGAAGCCCAGGTAGCGCTGCTTGATGGCGTCGGGCACGGCGCTGTCGCGCGTGAGCAGGAACCTCGTGCCCATTCCGACGCCCGCGGCACCGAACGCCAGGGCCGCGGCGAGCCCGCGCCCGTCATGGAAGCCGCCGGCGGCGATCACCGGGATGTCGACGGCCGCGATGACGGAGGGGACCAGGATCGACGTGGGGACGGCGCCCGTGTGCCCGCCGCCCTCGCCGCCCTGGACCATGACCGCATCCGCACCCCAGGCGGCGACCTTCTCGGCGTGACGCACTGCTCCGATCGAGGGGATCACGACGACGCCGTGCTCCTTGAGCTTCTCGATCAGCTCGCGTCGAGGGGCGAGGGCGAAGCTGGCCACCTTCACGCCGTGACGGATCATGATGTCGACACGCTGCTCGGCGTCGCCGGCATCCGCGCGGAGGTTCACGCCGAAAGGTCGGTCTGTGCGCTCCTTGACCTCGATGATCTGCCGCTCGAGCTCGGCGGTGTCCATGGTGGCCGAGGCGAGGATGCCGAGGCCGCCGGCCTCTGCCGTCGCCGAGACCAGGCGGGCGCCGGCCACCCAGCCCATGCCCGTCTGCACGACGGGGTGGTCGACGCCGGTCAGACGCGTGAGCGCCGTCGAGAGCATAGGGGGAGTGGTCATGTCGGAACACCTCTCTGTGTCGTGCATCGTGTCGCGCGTCCGTGCCGCTCGTCGACCGTGTGCATGCAGCCTACCGCACTTGCCCTAGCGTTTGCTTGGTTGCTAGGGTGGGGGTGTTCCGTCGGTCGCACACACCGGCGCGGTCTCGAAGGAGAGTCGGACATGGCAGGAATTCTCGATGGACGGGTCGCGATCGTGACCGGTGCCGGACGCGGTCTCGGCCGTGAGCACGCGCTCGAACTCGCCAGGCAGGGCGCCAGGGTCGTCGTGAACGACCTGGGCACGGCGCTCGACGGAGCGGGGAACTCGGTCGGCCCCGCTCAGGACGTCGTCGACACGATCCGCGCCGAGGGCGGCGAAGCCGTCGCCAACGGTGCCGACATCGCCGACTTCCTGGAGGCGGGCGAGCTCATCGCGCAGGCGATCTCCACGTTCGGGCGCCTGGACATCCTCGTCAACAACGCGGGCTTCGTGCGCGACCGGATGCTCGTCAACGCCGACGAAGACGAATGGGACTCGGTGATCCGCGTGCACCTCAAAGGACACTTCGCCCCGCTCCGGCACGCCGGCGCGTACTGGCGCGCCGAAGCCAAGGAGGGCAGGGTCCCCACCGCCCGCGTCATCAACACCTCGTCGGGCGCCGGGCTCCAGGGCAGCGTCGGCCAGGCGGCCTACTCCGCGGCCAAGGGTGGCATCGCCTCGCTCACCCTCGTCGCCGCGCAGGAGCTCGGCCGCTACGGGGTCGCCGTGAACGCGATCGCCCCGTCCGCCCGCACACGCATGACCGAGGGGCCCTTCGCCGACGCGATGGCCGCGCCCGTCGAGGGCTTCGACCGCATGGACCCCGCCAACGTCTCCCCGCTCGTGGCCTGGCTCGCGAGCCCCGACTGCGACATCACCGGCCGTGTGATCGAGATCGAGGGTGGTCGGATCTGCCTCGAAGAGGATGGCGCCATGGGCCGGCGCGCGAACTCGACCGCCGCTGGGCCGCCGCCGAGATCGGCGACGCGGTCCGCGCACTCGTGGATGAGGGCGCCCACCCCGAGGCGGTGTACGGCGCATGAACAGCGGCGAATGGGCGGGACGATCGCTCGGAACGCGCGTCGTCGGGTACGACGAGAGAGACGCGATCCTCTACGCCCTCGCGGTGGGGGCCCGCGCCGATGATCTCGACCTCGTGTTCGAGGATCGCCTGCGCGTGCTGCCGTCGTTCGGCCTCACACTCGCGCAATGGGCACCGGACGTCCTCGCCGAGGCCGGTGCATACGGCGATGCCGCGGTGCACGGATCCCAGACGCTCGAGGTGCATGGCCCCCTGCCCCGGTCGGGGGAGGTCACCCTGAACGCTCGCGTCGGCGACGTGGGGACAAAGGCACTGCCTCGGTCTTCGAGGTGATCGTGGAGTGCGCGCAGTTCACCGCGATGTGGTCGCTGTTCGCCCCCGGAACGGGTGGTTTCGGCGGAGAACGAGGGCCGGCACGCGCAACGGCCGCCGACCGCGGGCCCGGGACGATCGGCGCCGTGCCGACGTTCCCCACGCAGGCCGCGCTCTACCGACTCACCGGAGACCGCCACCACATCCACATCGACCCCGAGGCGTCGGCGCGCATCGGTCAGTCGATCCCCATCCTCCAGGGGCTGTGCACCCTCGCCGCCGCGACGCTCGTGATGGCGCGTGATCGCGGCGCCCACCCCGCCGACCTCACGTCGCTGCACGGACGCTTCACCGGTCCCGTCGTGCCCGGCGATGTGCTCGAGCTGGAGAGCTGGCCCGACGGCGCCTTCGAGCTGCGCCGCGACGGTGCGCCGGTGATCTCGGACGCGAAGGCGGTGTTCGTATGAGTCGTGTGCTCGTGGTCGGTGCGACCGGCATGATCGGGAGCCGCATCGCGGCCGACCTCGCGGCGCGGGGCGACGAGGTCACGGTCATGTCGCGCCGTGGCCCCTCCGACCGCGACCCGAGCGCCGTGGCGGGCATGCCGCGGCTGATCGGCGACTACACCGAGACCGAGTCCGCTCCCGTGGCGCTCGAGGGCTTCGACGCGATCGTGTTCTCGGCGGGCAACGACATCCGTCATGTCCCGGCGGAGCAGGAGGACGCCGACTTCTGGGAGCGGACACAGAGCGGGGGCGTCCCGCGGTTCGCCGCCCTCGCCAAGGCCGCGGGCGTCTCGCGCTTCGTGCAGATCGGCAGCTACTACCACCAGCTGCATCCGGAGTGGGCGGAGCGCATCCCCTATGTGGCGGCGCGCCGGGATGCCGACGACGGGGCGCGCGCGCTCAGCGGAGACGGCTTCTCCGCGATCACGCTGAACCCGCCCTCGATCGTCGGGGCCGACGAGCGCGGCCTCCGACGCTTCGCCCGCATGGTGGCGTGGGTGCGCGGAGAGGTCGAAGACCCTGCGTTGTTCGCTCCTCCTGGCGGCACGAACTACATGTCGGTCCGCTCGCTCTCGCAGGCGGTGCAAGGGGCGCTCGATTCGGGGGCCGCAGGGCACGCCTACCTCGTGGGCGATCGCAACCTCAGCTACCGCGACTACTTCCAGCTCCTGGCCGAGGCCGCCGGCAGTCGGCACGTGATCGAGGAACGCGACGAAGAGCACCCCTTCCAGCCGGACCGCTTCATCGTCCAGGGAGGGGAGCCGTCATCGCGTTCGAGCCGGACCCCGACGAGACCGCGGCGCTCGGATACGACCGCGACGACGTCGAGCGCGCGCTCGCGGAGATCGTGGCCGGCGTCGACGCGCGACCATGACCGACGCCCGCATCCCCGGTCCTGCCGTGTGCGTGAGCGGCATGGCGGCGTTGTCCTGGGACCTCGACGAGGAGATCGCGATGTACGGGCGCACCGGCACGGATCTCGTCGGACTGCCTGCGGTGAAGACGGCAGGGCATGACACCGTGCGCGTGGCGGAGCTGCTCGAGGAGCACGGTGTGCGCCTCGGTTACCTGGTGCATCCGCTCAGCGCCCACCCGGACGATGCCGCGGGGTGGGAGAGGCAGCTCGCCGTGCTCGCCGACGGCGTGCGCCGAGCGCATGACCTCGGCGCCGGCACGGTGTATCTGACCTCGGGTTCCTCCGGCCACCTGGACTGGGAGCGTGCGGCAGACCTCTTCGCCCGACGCCTGGCCCCTCTCGTGCAGCTCGCCGGGTCGCTCGACGTGCGTCTGGCCGTCGAGAACACCATGTCGCTGCGCAGTGACATCAGCTTCACCCATACGGCCGCCGACGCGTTCGCGCTCGCCGAGAGAGCAGGGATGGGCGTGTGCCTCGACCTGTACTGCTGCTGGCAGGAGCGCGGCCTCGACGCGCTCGTCGCCGACCGGACGGCGCAGATCGAGATCGTGCAGGTCTCCGACTTCGTGCTCGGCACATCGTCGTTCCCCAGCCGATGGGTGCCGGGCGATGCGGACCTGCCGATGCGGCAGCTCCTCGAGCAGGTCGTCCGTGCCGGGTACGAGGGCATCGTCGATGCCGAGCTGATCGGCCCGGCGATCGAGGAAGAGGGCGCGGAGTCGGCGCTTCGCCGCTCGGTCTCCTGGATGCGGGCGCACATCGCCGCGACACCGGACCGGCAGGACAACCAGAACAACCGGAAGCAGAGTTAGGCAGGCACTCATGTCGATCGAGATCACCACGCAGGACAAGGGCGTACACGTCGTCACGATGAACTATCCCCCGTGAATGCACTGCCGGTGCAGGGGTGGTTCGATGTGGCCGACGCGATGCGCGAGGCCGGCGCCGACGGGTCGACCCGCGTGGTCGTCCTGCGCGCAGAGGGCAAGGGCTTCAACGCCGGAGTCGACATCAAGGAGGTGCAGCGGATCGAGGGGTTCGGGGGTCTGCTCGGGGCCAACCGCGGCTGTTTCGACGCGTTCAAGGCCATCTACGAGTGCCCGGTTCCGGTGATCTCGGCCGTCAACGGCTTCTGTCTCGGCGGCGGGGTCGGCCTCGTCGGCAACTCCGATGTCATCATCGCCTCGGACGATGCGTACTTCGGCGTTCCGGAGGTCGACAGAGGCGCTCTCGGCGCCGCCACGCATCTCGCGCGGCTCGTGCCGCACCACATGCTGCGTGCGATGTACTACTCCGCGCGCACGGTCACGGCCCAGCGTCTGGCCGAGCTCGGTTCGGTCGATCAGGTGGTGCCGCGCGCCGAACTCGACGACGCGGCGTTCGCGTTCGCCGCCCGGATCGCCGCGAAGGACACGAGGGTGATCCGCGCGGCGAAGGAGGCGCTCAACGGCATCGACCCGATCGACGTCAACCGCAGCTACCGCTTCGAGCAGGGCTTCACGTTCGAACTCAACCTCGCGGGCGTCGCCGACGAGCACCGCGACGAGTTCGTGGCCACCGGCAGCACGCTGGAGACCTGATGGCGGCGCTGCGGTCGATCGAGGAGGTCGCCGGGCTCTTCCGCGACGGCATGACGGTGGGGATCGGCGGGTGGGGGTCGCGTCGCAAACCGATGGCGCTGCTGCGAGAGCTCGTGCGCAGCGGGGCGCGCGACCTCACCGTGGTGACCTTCGGGGACCGGATGCGGGCATCCTCTGCGCGACCGGGCAGGCCTCCCGCATCGTGCACGGATTCGTGTCGCTCGACTCGATCCCGATCGACCCCACTTCGCCGCCGCACGACGGCGCGGTGCGGTGGCGACCACCGAGCTCGACGAGGCCATGCTGGTCGCGGGTCTGCGCGCGGCGTCGCGGCGCCTCCCCTTCGAGGTGCTCCGCAACGGATCGGCTCGGATGCGGTGACCGGGAATCCGGAGATCCTGACCATCGTGTCGCCCTACGACGACGGGGAGACCCTGGTCGCGATGCCCGCGATCCCGCTCGACATCGCGCTCGTGCACGTCGAGCAGTCCGATCGCGTCGGCAACGCGCAGTGCCTTGGGCCCGATCCCTTCTTCGATGAGCTCATGGCGCGGGCGGCGACGCGCACGGTCGTCTCGGCGGAGCGCATCGTCGACACGGAGCAGCTCGCCGCCGCGCACCCGTCGACCCTGATCCTGAACCGCACCGAGACGGATGTCGTGACCTCGGCTCCCGGTGGCGCGGGGTTCACGGCCCTGGTCCCGGAGTATCCGCGTGATGAGGCGGCCCAACGCGAATACGCCGACTCGGCGCGCGATGCGCAGGCCTGGCGGCGGTACCTCGAGCGGTATCTCGACGGTGACGACGCGGTGTCGGCCGCGGAGGGAGGAGAAGCGCGATGATCACGCGTTCCGAGGTCGCCGCGACAGCCTGCGCCGACCTGTTCCGCGGCTCCGGGGCGATCCTCGCGAGTTCCTTCGGTGTGGTGCCGACCATCGGGGTGCGCCTGGCGCGGCTCACGCATGCGCCGGAACTCCTCCTGAGCGACGGCGATGCGACCCTGTTCGCCGACACCCCGCCGTCGACCGGCCCTTCACGCGTCCGGAGGGTCATCTGCCCTACGCGAAACTGTTCGAGCTGATCGCCACCGGCCGGCGTCACGTGATCATGGGGGCGCCGCAGATCGACCGGCACGGCAACCAGAACCTCTCGGCGATCGGCCCCCGCGATCATCCGACGCATCAGCTCGTGGGTGCGCGAGGTGCGGCGACCAACACGGCGAATCACGCGACCAGCTATTTCATCCCGCGCCACTCGACCCGCGTCTTCGTGCCGGAGGTCGACACCGTGACGGGTGTCGGCGTCGATCGTGCCGCGCGCCTGGGGATGCCCTTCCATGATCTGCGTGGCGTGGTGACGAACCTCGCGGTGCTCGATCTCGCCGGCGCCGACGGCGCCATGAGGCTCGTCAGCGTGCATCCGGGGTGCGGGTCGACGAGGTCGTCGCCGCGACGGGTTTTCCCCTCGACATCCCGGCCGATGTCCCGCTCACCCGCGTGCCCGATGAGCGGGAACTGCATCTGATCCGTGCGGTGCTCGACCCGCGGGGTCTGCGCGCGCGGGAGATCCCCGACGTCTGACGAGGGCTCGGCAGCGGGTGCGTCCGGTGCGGCGGCCCCTGCCGGATTCGTGTCGATGACGACGTTGACGTCATCCGTCGCGCTGGGTATGGTTGCAGCAACCAAGCATTTGTTTGGCGCACAGCGGCGCCAGGCACCGAGGAAACCAATGGAGGTTTCACGTGAAGTCACAGCGACTGCTCGCCCTGTTGGGAGCTGCCACACTTGCCGTCTCACTCGCCGCCTGCGCGGCCGATGACACCTCCGGCTCGGGTGATGCCGGCGCCGCGGACGGCGAGATCGTGTTCGGTCTCGACGAGGACAGCACCGGCCCCGGCGCCGCCTACGCGGTGATCGCGGGCAAGACGATCCGCTTCGCCATCGACGAGATCAACGCCGCGGGCGGGATCGACGGCCAGAAGATCCGCATCGTCGTCGGCAACGACGAGTCCGACCCCACCAAGACCCCCACGGTCGTGCGGAAGCTCGTCGACGACGGGGCGCAGGTGATCCTGCTCGACACCGGCAGCGGTGCCGTGCTGCAGGGCAAGTCGGTCGTCAAGCAGGCGGGCATCCCGGCCATCGCCCCGACCGCCGTGACCACCTCGGTCGCGGAGGCCCCGGACAACGAGTTCACCTACATGCTCGCCAACGGCGTCGACCAGTTCGCCGAGGCCTACTGCGGCGCGATGGAGACCGAGGGCTACGAGAGCATCGCCGTGCTGTCCGACGCCTCCCCGGCCATCGACAACATCAACAAGCTCATCATCCCGATCCTCGAGGACTGCGTCGAGGTCGTCGCCGAGGAGTCGGCCCCGGTCGACGCCGCCGACCTCACGGCGCAGGCTGCACGCATCAAGCAGGCCGACCCCGACGCGATCCTGGTCTCGAGCCTCGGCGGCAACTTCGAGGTGCTCGCGCACAACACGCTCCACCAGCAGATCCCCGGAGTGCTGCGCTTCTCGCTCGCATCGATCGGCAACCAGCCGGACTCGTGGGCCCGCACCAACAAGGGTGCGCTCGCCGATGTCGTCTACATGGGCGCGCTCGACATGGACAACCCGAAGACGCAGGAGCTGGAGAAGAAGCTGAAGGAGGCCAACGGCGACGACTACCGGCTGACGGCCTACGACGCGCAGGCCTACGACTCGGTCTACCTCCTCAAGGCGGCGATCGAGGCGGCCGGAGGGGCCGACGACCCCGTCGCCGTCCGCGATGCGCTGGACGAGATCACCGGGTTCGAGGCCTCGTTCGGGCAGCCCGGATTCACGCTCTCGTTCAGTCCGGACAAGCACATGGGCGCCGACGGACTGTGCGGTCTCGTGCTCTCGGGATTCGACGAGGACAACGAGCCGAGCGGTGCCTGGGAGGACTACCAGGTCGCCTGCGAGTCGGAGTGACATGACCGACCCTCAGCTGTGGCTCTCGGTCCTGGAGATCGGCAGCTTCTTCGGACTCATCGCCCTCGCGTATCAACTCACCCTCATCGGCGCCGGGTTCTTCAACTTCGCCATCGGGCCGTATGCCATGGCGGCTGCTCTCGGCGCCAGCTGGCTCACGCTCGAGATCGGCCTGCCGATCGCCCTCAGTCTCGTGCTGGGGCTGGTGATCGCCGTGGTGGCCAGCGGGCTGACGGAGCTCCTCGTCGTGCGCCAGGTGCAGAAGCGATCGGGGCGCGGCGAGCTGCCCGCCCTCGTCGCGGTCACGGCTGTGCTGTTCATCGTCCAGCAGGGCGCGGGTGCCATCTTCGGGCGCCCCGCCCTGCCTGGGCAGGTGCTCTTCTCCTTCGGGCCGTGGCAGATCGGATCGGCGTACGTCTCCGGAACCGCCGTCGTCCTCATCGTCGCGACGGCGCTGATCTTCCTCGCCGTGTCGCTCTGGATGCGGCACAGCCGCACCGGGCGGCTGCTGCGCGCGGTGGGCGACAACCGTGGCGCCGCCGCCCTGCTGGGACTCCCGGTCGGGCGGATCCGGCTCATCGCCTTCCTGCTCGCGGGGTTGATCGCGGGCGCGGCAGGGCTCCTGTACGCACCGAAGACCGGCGTGGCGTTCACCAGTGGACTGTCGTGGACACTCGTCGGCTTCCTCGCGCTCGTGATCGGCGGCACCGGGCGCACCTGGGCTCCGCTGCTCGGCGGGTTTGTGCTCGGAGCGATCCAGGTGTTCGCACCGTTCTATTTCGGCAGCATGGGGCCGACCACGATGGTCCTGCTGATCGCGCTGCTGTTCTTCGCCTTCCGCCCCCAGGGCCTGTTCTCGACGCGGGTGCGGATATGACCACTCAGGAGATGCCCGTGAACTCGATGATCGCGCCTGCTCCCGGCGCCAGACGTCGCGCAGGATCGCGGGCGTTGATCGTCCCTGCCGTGGCGGTCGCCGTCGGCGCCATCGCCCTGGTCTGGGCGGGCAACAGCGGATTCCGGCAGGACCTGCTGGTCATGGTGGCCGTGTACGCACTCATCGCTCTGGGCATGTACATCCCGTTCGTGATGGCGGGCTCGATGTCGATGGCCTACGCCGCCTACGCGGCCATCGGCGCCTACAGCGTCGCGATCGTCACCACCGAGACCGGACTGCCGCCGATCCTGGGGTGGATCATCGGCCCGCTCATCTCCGCGGCGGTCGCGGTCGTGCTCGGCCTTCTCACCCGACGCCTCAACGGCTTCTACCTCGCCGCGGTGACGCTGCTGTTCAGCATGGCGTTCGAGCCGTGGGTGATCGCGCTCGAGCCGATCACGGGCGGGTCGGCCGGCATCGGCGGCATCCCGTCGCCGACCTTCTTCGGCTGGGAGCCGCCGCGACTGCTGCTGCTCGCGATCGCCCTGCTGCTGGTGGTCGTGGTCGCGACGCTCATCGAGCGCATCCGCACCGGGGCATGGGGCGTCACCGTGCGCACCATGCGCGACGTGCCGTCGGCCGTCGAGGCGATGGGCACCCGCACCACGACGCTCACCACGGTCACCCTCGCGGTCGGCGCGGCCGTCGCCTCACTGGCGGGTGCGCTGTTCGTGTCGTTCATGCTCAGCATCACGCCGGAGACGTTCACGCTCTCCATCGTGTTCATGGCCCTGTTCGTTCCGCTGATCGGCGGGCAGGCCACGGCGTGGGGCTGCGTGATCGGGGCGATCGTCGTCATCCAGCTCACGTCGAACATGCCGTCGGCGTTCGAGGGCTCCGGCCAGCTGGTGCTCGCGATCGGGGTGCTGCTGATCCTGCTCATCGCACCGGCCGGACTCATCGGCTACGGGAAGGCGCTCGTCGGCTGGGTGCGCGGCCGCATCGGAAAGGCACGCGGATGAACATCGGCGAAACCGGGGACGGCATCGTCCTGCGCGGAGAGGGCTTGAGCAAGGCCTACGGCGGTCTCGTCGCCCTCGACGACGTCTCCTTCCATGTGGGCAGGGGAGAGATCCTCGGGCTCGTCGGCCCCAACGGTGCGGGCAAGACCACCCTCGTGGATCTCATCACCGGCATCCAGCGCTCCGATTCGGGAACGCTCACCCTGAACGGGGAGCGGTTGAGCGGGCCGACGGCCGCCCGTGCGCGCAAGGGGCTCTCACGCACGTTCCAGCATCCGCATCTGGCGCTGGAGCTGACGGTGCGGGAGAACATCCTGGTCGGCGCCTCCGCCGAGCGGTTCCCCTCCTGGTGGCGCATGACCGCCGGCGTGATCACAGACGGCATCCGGCACCGCGACCAGGAGCAGGACCGCGTCACGAGGGTCGCACAGGAACTCGGCGTGCCCGGGCTCGACGAACTGTGCGCCAACCTCTCCCTGGGCGAGCAGCGTCTCGTCGAGGTCGCCAGGGCTCTTGCTCAGGACCCGCAGGTCATGCTGCTCGACGAGCCGTTCGCGGGAGCCGATGCCGACTCGATCGCGGGTATCATCGACGCGATCCGACAGGTCCAGTCCCGCGGGCATGCGGTCATCCTCGTCGACCACAACGTCGATCTGCTCACCTCCCTCGCCGACCGCGTCATGCTGCTCGCGCAGGGCCGACGCGTGTTCGAGGGGGCGCCGGAGGACTGCCTCGCGAGCCCGGAGATGCAGCGCGTGTACTTCGGAACGACGGAGGAGGACGCCGCATGAGCGCTGATCTCACCATCACCGCCCTCACCGTGCGCTACGGCACCGCGACCGCCGTCGAGAAGGCGACGCTGACCGCGCCTGCCGGGCGCATCACGGCGGTCGTCGGTCCCAACGGCGCCGGGAAGTCGAGCCTCGCGCTCGGCGTCTACGGTGCCGTCGCCGCCTCGGGCGGGATCGACCTCGGAGGCACCGACCTGTCGTCGCTCGCATCGATCGATCGTGCGAGGGCCGGGCTGGCGATCGTCCCGCAGGGGCGTCAGCTCTTCCCCAAGCTCACCGTGCGCGACAACCTGCAGGTCATGGCAGAGATGCTCCGTCTGAAGAAGGCGGCCGTCGATGAGGCGCTCGACCGCTTCCCGGTGCTCAGGGAGCGCGAGAGCCGCCTCGCCGGAGTGCTGTCGGGCGGCGAGCAGCAGATGCTCGTCGTGAGCCGAGCGCTGATGGGCGAGCCCCACTGCCTCGTGCTCGACGAGATGATGACCGGCCTCGCGCCCAAGATCGTCAGCGGGCTCGCCGACGCGATCCGCGAGATCGCCGATCGGGGAGCCAGCGTGCTGATCGTCGATCCGGCGATCGGGCCGCTGCAGCGCGTGATCGATCGCGGCTACGTGCTGCTGCGCGCGCAGCTCAGCGGTGCCCATGAAGACGTCGCGGCCCTCGATGAGGGGTATCAGCGCGCCATGGGAATCATCCAACAGGAGATGGGAGCGGAATGAACATCCCGGCACAGGACGCGCAGTTGACGGCCGAGTACGTCGCACAGGGGTGGTGGGGTGACCTGACCGTCGCCGACTACGTGGCGGAGAACGCGCGGGAGATCCCCGACCGCATCGCCTACGTCGCCGACGGCACCCGGTTGACCTGGAAGGAGTACGACGAGCAGATCGATCTGCTCGCGACCGCGCTGGTCGCCCTGATCCCCCGAGGGGCCCGCTTCGGGATGCTGCTGCCCGACTCGGCCGAGTTCCACGTCGCACTGTGCGCGGCCGAACGCAGCGGAACGGTCGCGGTCGGCATGGGGGCGCGGTCCGGCCGCGACGAGGTCAGGCACCTGATGTCGCGGTCGGAGGCCACCGTGCTCGTGATGCGTGAGAGCCACCGTGATCGCGCGGCCCTCGATCACGTCGCCGATCTCGCCGAGGACGGCTGGAACGTCGACACCCTCATCATCGTCGACCCTCCGGCCCTGTCCGTGTCCACCGGTTCGATGGAGGCACGGCGACGGTCGAAGAGGTCCCGCACGCGTCGGTCGAGCAGACCAGGGCGCGCGCGGCGGGGCCGAACGAGTTGGCGATGTTGAACTCGACCTCGGGGACCACCGGACGGCCGAAACTCGTGACCCAGTTCGCGAACCGCATGATCGCGTTCTCCAAGATGGCGTTCGAAGCGGCTGACTTCACCCGAGACGATGTGATGCTCGGTGCGGTGCCGGGGCCGTTCGGATTCGGGCTGTGGACCGCGCACTACGCGACCGCCATGCTCGGGATGAAGACCGTCCTGATGGAGCGGTTCACCGTCGACGAGATGTTCCGTCTGATCGACGCGGAGCAGGTCACGATCCTCGCGTGCGTGAGCACGCAGTTCAAGATGATGCTCGATGCGCCGGCGCTGGGCTCGGCGTCGCTCGGCAGTCTGCGCGCGATGTTCACCGGCGGCGAGGCCGTCCCGTACGAACGGGCGCTGCAGTTCGAGGAACGCGTGGGGGCGAAGGTGCTGCAGTTCTACGGCTCGAACGAGTCGGGCGCCATCAGCAACACGAGCCTGCGCGACACGGCCGACCAGCGTCTGCGCACCGCGGGCCGCGTGATCGATGTGATGGACATGCGCCTCTACGACGCGCAGGGCAGGGACATCACCGAGACCGGCGGCCCCGGTCGCCCCGGAGTGTGCGGGCCGACGATCTGCATGGGCTATTACGGCGACCCCGCCGCCAACGAGGAGCTGTTCCACGACGGGCGCCTCATGATGCCCGATCTCGTCACGGTCGACAGCGACGGCTACCTGCGTGTCGTCGGTCGCACGAGCGACCTGATCATCCGCGGGGGCAAGAACATCTCCGCGATCGAGGTCGAGGAGCTCGTCGAGCAGCACCCCGGCGTGCTGATGGCCTCGGCGGTGCCGGTGCCGGACGACCTGTTCGGAGAGCGCATCGGCGTGGCGGTCACGGTGAACGGCCCGGCGGTCACCGTCGCCGACATCACGCAGTACCTGTCGGACCGCGGCATCTCCAAGCACCTGTATCCCGAGCGGATCGTCGTCCTGGACGAGCTGCCGCGGGCCGCGGGCGGCAAGGTGGCCAAGGGTGCGGTGCGCGAGATCGTCGCGGCGCAGACCGCAGCGGATGCCGATCTGCGGGGCGTGCTGGCCGAGTGAGTCAGCGGAGGCGGGAGAGGTGTCGCCGGAGTGCAGCCCCTCCCGTCTTCGGGACGGCAGGCGAGCCGGCTCGGTGTCAGCGCGCGAGCAGGCTCGGTGTCAGCGCGCGAGCAGGCCGCCGTGCAGCAGCTGCAGAAACTGCTCGGTCAGGCTGGCTGCCGTGTGGCGTCCCCCGGTCGGTACCAGCGGACGGTCGACCAGACGGCGTCGCGGATGAAACGGTACGTGACCGACGGGTCTCCGACGTGGAAGATGCCCTGCTCGGCGCCGGAGCTGAGCTGATCGATCCAGATCTTCTCGATGCGCTCGCTCTCGGCGACCAGGAACTCGAAGCCGGGCTGGGTCGCGAGGAACGCGGCCTCGTTCTGGTAGAGCCCGACGGCGGAGGGTTCGCGATCGATCGTGGCGAAGGCGCACTCGACGAGCGCGTCGATCCCCGCGCGGGGATCGGTCGTCTCTGCGGCGATCTCCTCGTACTTCGTGAGGAGTCTGCTCATGAAGCCGTGCAGGATCTCCTGCAGCATCGCCTCCTTCGAGGAGAAGTGGTGGTACAGGCTGCCCGACAGGATGCCCGCTTCGTCCGCGATGTCGCGGACGGTCGTCGCCGAGTACCCGTGATGGGCGATCAGTCGTGCGGCGATCGCGAGGATCTCGTCCCGTCGTTCGGAGCTCTGCTCCGCCTTGCTCTTCGTGGCTGCAGGCATTCGACGCACCTAGCCCCCCTCTGCGCTCGAGCTGGTGCCGGAGAGCGCGGTATCAACGTGTAGCACATCGTCGGCTCCGCCACCAGCGCGGCGTGCGACTCCGGGCAGGGCTGCGTCGACCTCGTCGCGCAGTGGTCCGGCGATCGCCGCGGCGATCGTGGCGGCATCCCATCGCTCGGCGGTGACCTCCTGCGCGATGTGCGGAGGGCGGAACAGGGCGAGGCGCTCGCCGTCGAAGCGGAGCACGTGCCCGTGCAGGGCGCTCGACGCGTCGCTGAGCAGAAACGTGACGGCGGGAGCCACGCCCTCCGGCGCACCGCCCTTGTCTTCGCCGGCCGTGCCCATCTGCCCGGACATGCCGGTGCGGGCGCGGGGGCGAGACCCGTGATGCGGATGCCGGTCCCCTCGAGTTCGACGGCGAGGCCGTAGACGAGTCCGAGGGCCGCAGCCTTGGTCGTCCCGTAGAGCGCGAGGTCCGCCGAGCCGAGGAGGGAACCCGAGACGATCACGACGATGCTCCCGCCCGCGCGCATCGCCCGTGCGGCGGCGACGACCGTGTCGATCGTGCCGTCGATGTTCACCGCCAGGGTGCGGCGGATGGTGTCTTCGCTCTGATCGAGCAAGGGACCGGGGCTGAGCAGTCCCGCGTTCGCGACGAAGCCGTCGAGCCGTCCGTACGCAGCGAGGGCCGCGCCGACGATGCGGGTACCGGCTCCGGCTGCCGAGATGTCGGCCGCGAGGGCGACGGCGTCGCCGCCGCGCACGACGATCTCCTCGACGACCTTCTCGGCGGCGCGCTCGTCGATGTCGGCGACGAGCACTCGAGCGCCGGCGCGCGAGGCTGCCAGGGCGTAGGCGCGACCGAGGCCGGATCCGGCTCCGGTGATCGCGATGCTGCGACCGCCGAGCTCGTCGTGGGTGCCGACCATTCCCGTCTCCTTCGAGGGGCTGAATGGGGCGACTGTACCAAACAAACGCTAGGTAAGCCGAGACTTGTGACGCCCCGCGCGTCGCGATACGATCGCCTGACAAGCGTTTGCTTGGCAGGGAGGGGTGCAATGCTGCACAGCGACACTCGTCGGCTCACGTACGCCGACACCGACCCCGCCGGCATCCTCTACTACGCGAGCTGGTTCCCCAAGATGGAGGCGCTCTGGAGCGACTTCCTGTTCCGCACCGGCTTTCGACAGGACCACTCGCTCGCGGCCCGCGGATGGACGACGGTGACCCGAGCCACGCAGTGCGAGTATCTCGTCGCCGCGCGACTGTTCGACGAGATCCGCCTCGAGCTGCGGATCGGACCGGCGGGCACGACGTCGTTCCCGCTCGACTACCGCATGGTGCGCCTCGACGATGACGCGCTCGTCTCCCGGGCGACCACCACGATCGTCCTGGTGGACGGTGCGCAGCGGGCGATCCCCATCCCTCCGGATTTCCGCCGTCGGTTGGAGGAGTGGGCGCGATGACCGTGGTCGAACCGCTGAGCGTCCCCCAGCTGACGGCCTGGGACGCCGGTGCCACGGCCGTGGCGGAGCAGGTCGCGCCCGATGTGTGGGCGATCCCGGTGCCCATCCCCGCGGGGACGATCCCGCACACGCTCTGCTATTGCCCTGCTCGATGATCGGGGCGTCCACCTCATCGATCCCGGATGGGGGACGACGCCGGAATCGAGGCGCTGAAGGCGGGGCTGCGCATCGCGGGATCGGGGCTCGGCGATGTGCGGACGGCGATCGCCACTCACTTCCACCCCGACCATCTGGGGGCTGCGAGCGTCCTCCGGGAACTCGTCGGCGCACGGGTGGTGTTCTCGGCGGTCGAGCAGCGCGTGCTCCGGAGCGAGACCGCACCGGAGGCGACCGACGCCGACACCTACCGCTCCACGCTGCGCGAGTGGGGTGTTCCCGACAGCGAGTGGGACGAGCTGCTCGCGTCGTTCGATCGACCGAGCCTGGTCTCGTCCGGTGCGCCGGATCTGCCGATCGGACACGACTCCGTGCTGGAGCTCGGCAGGCACAGGCTCAGCGTCATCGCGACGCCGGGGCACACCGACGGCCACGTCTGTCTCGTGGATGAGGAGCGCGGACTCCTCTATTCCGGCGACCACGTGCTCCCGCGCATCTACTCGGGCATCGGGATCGGCACCCTGCCGGGAAGCGACCCCCTCGGCGACTACTTCGACTCGCTCGATCGGCTCGCGCCCTACGACCGGTACACGGTGCTGCCCGGCCACGAGTACCGCTTCCGTGGCCTCGCCGCGCGGCGGGCCCAGCTGATCGCGCACCACCTGCGCCGCACAGCGGAGGTCGCGGCCCTGCAGGACGAATTGGGTGACGCGCCGGTGTGGGAGTACGCGCGGCGGATGACCTGGACGGCGGGCTGGGCGGGGATGCGCGGATTCTGGCTGCACTCGGCCCTGCGTCAGACCGCCCTGCATCGCGAGTACGCGCGCACCGAGAGCGCGCGCCGGCGCCTGTCGGCCGCGTCCGCGTGAGGGCTCCGGCCGTCAGAGCTCGCGCGTGAGGCCATGCCTCCGCCGCGATGCGCTCGGCCTGCGCGGCGAACGAGGCCGGTGGGCGGTCGCTCGCACCCATCGCCCCGCGTGCCATCCGTGTGTACACGTTCTCGACGATGCACGCGACCTTCCACCAGTTGTAGGCGACGTAGAAGTCGAGGCGGGAGATGTCCGCGGAGGGGGCGGCCGCGACGTACATCCCGATCAGCTCTTCGCGCGTCGGGAAGCCGGGTGCGAGGGTCGGGGAGTTCTCCAGGGCCCGCACCTCGTCGTCGGGCTCGGCCCAATACGTCAGGAGTTGACCGAGGTCGGCCAGGGGATCGCCGACGGTGGTGAGCTCCCAGTCCAACACGGCGCGGATCGAGCCGTCCGGCCCGTACACGCAGTTGTCGATCCGATAGTCGCCGTGCACGATCCGTGCCGAGGTCTGGACGGGGACGAGTTCGCGCAGCCGCTCGTGCGCGCGGCCGATGTCGTCGAGCACGCGAACCCGGTCGGCGGCCCAGTTCGCGTGCCATCGGCCCAGCTGGCGCGAGACGTAGTCGTCGCGTTCGGCGAGTGCGCCCCAGCCGACATCCCGGGGGTCGACCGCGTGCAGGTCGGCCAGGCTCGACACGAGCGAGGCGGCGAAGGCGCGGCGTCGCCGGGGGTCACGGCCGCGTCGACGGTGGCGGGGTCGCGCAGGACGACGCCGTCGATGTGCTCCATGACGTAGAAGGGAGCGCCCGTGATCGAGTCATCCGAGGTGCGCCCTGCCACGGCGGGAACCGGCACCGGGGTGGGGGCGAGTCGTGTGAGCACTCCCGCCTCGCGGAGGACGTCGTGCGAGCGGGAGTCGCCCATTCCGAGGGGCGCGCGGCGCAGCACCCAACGCGCGCCGGAGTCGTTCTGCACGAGATAGGTGAGGTTGGAGCGCCCGCCGGCGATCTGCGCGAACGTGAGGGGGCCGGACGCCCCGTCGATGTGAGCGGCGAACCAGGCCGACACGGCGTCGGGGCGGAGTCCCCGGTCGGTCGGGTGCGCGCTCATCGGCCGGTCCTCTCCTGCGGCTGCGCGGTGGCTCCGTCGAGGAACACCGACAGGATCGACCGCGCGATCCCGTCCTGGTCGAGCGCGGAGGAGGGGGAGAAGGAGCGGGAGGTCAGCCACACGGCATCCCGTACCAGCAGGTAGAGCAGCTCCACCGGCACGTCTCGGCGCAGATCTCCCGCGGCGACGCCGCGCTCGATGGCCGTCATCCAGGTCTCCCTGATCGTGCGGGTGGCCTCGCGGATGCGGTCGCGGCTGGGGAGCTGACGCAGGTAGGCGGTCTCGCGCTGGTAGATCTCCGAGGCGTGGGGATTCGTGCGGCTCACCCGTGACGACGCGAGCACCAGCCCGCCGAGCGTGGAGCGGGCGTCGCCCCCGCGGCGAGCACGCTCTCGTAACGCGCGATCAGCTCATCGAGGTAGAGCGTGACGATGCGGTCGGCGATCGCGTCCTTCGACGGGAAGTGGTGGTAGAGGCTGCCGGAGAGGATCCCCGTCCGCCCGGCGATGTCACGCACGGTGGTGCCGGCGATGCCCCTCTCGGCGAACAGCTCGGCGGCGCACTCGAGGATCAGGTCGGTGCGCTCCGACCGCTCCATGCGTGCTTCGTGTGGTGTCTCCATTCCGCCGACTATACAACCAATCAAGCATTTGCTACGGTGATGAAAAGCAAGCACTTGTTAGGTGTCGACGGGTCAGTGAGGATCGCCGTGGTGGACAAGACGATGACGGAAGCGGAGGTGGTCAGCCGGCTGCGGTCGGGCATGACCATCGGAATCGGCGGATGGGGGTCACGGCGCAAGCCGATGTCGCTCGTCAAAGAGATCGTCCGGTCCGATCTCGACGATCTGACGATCGTGTCGTACGGCGGGCCGGACGTCGGGATCCTGTGTGCAGCAGGCAAGGTCAGGAAGGTCGTCTTCGGCTTCGTGTCGCTCGATTCCATCCCCCTCGACCCGCACTTCCGCGCCGCCCGCCAGAACGGCACGATCGAGGTCGAGGAGTACGACGAGGGCATGCTGCAGTGGGGTCTCCAGGCCGCCGGCATACGGCTTCCGTATCTGCCGACCCGGGCGGGACTCGGCTCCGACGTGATGCGCGTCAACCCCCACCTGCAGACGGTCGTCGATCCCTACGAGGGCGAGACCCTCGTGGCGATGCCGGCGATCCCGCTGGACGCCGCCCTCGTGCACATGAACCGGGCGGACATCCACGGCAACGCGCAGTACCTCGGGCCCGACCTGTACTTCGACGACCTCTTCTGCCTCGCGGCCGAGAACGCCTACGTCTCGGCGGAGCGCATCGTCGCCACGGCCGAGCTGACAGCCGACGCGCACCCCGCGACGATCCGCATCCCCCGGCTGCTCGTCAGCGGCGTCGTCGAGGCTCCCGGTGGTGCGCACTTCACCTCGTGCGTTCCCGACTACGACCGCGACGAACAGCTCCAGCGCGAATACGTCGCCGCCGCGAAGGACCCCGAGCAGTGGCAGGGATTCCTCGACCGCTATCTCGCCCGGCCCGCCGTCACCGTGGACGGAGCACTCTCATGAGCGACGCCACCCGCGCCGAGGTCTGCGCCGTCGCCTGCGCCGATGCCTATCGCGACGACGGCGAGATCATCGCGAGTGCGTTCGGGACGGTCCCCGCGATCGGCGTGCGCCTCGCCCGCCACACGTTCTCTCCGGACCTCGTGCTCTCCGATGGGGAGGCCACCGCGATGCGCGGCACCTGGGCGCTCGGTGGTCCGGCCGACGGCGAGGTCGAGGCCTGGTTGCCGTTCAACCAGATCTTCACCCTCGTGTGGAACGGCAAGCGTCACATCACGATGATCCCCACGCAGCTCGATGCGTACGGCAACGCCAACATCTCGGCCATCGGCGACCACGCGAAGCCCACGGTGCAGCTGCTGGGCGTGCGCGGGGCCCCGGCAACTCCGTGTACCACCCGACCAGCTACTGGGTTCCCGCCCACAGCACCCGCGTGTTCGTCCCGGCGGTCGACATGGTGTCGGGCGTCGGCAACGACAATGCGCGGGCGGCGGGACCGTCGGCGCAGAAGCACCACGATCTGCGATATGTGATCACCGACCTCGCCGTGCTCGACTACGAGGAGGCCTCGGGGCGGCTGCGCCTGAAGTCGGTGCATCCGGGGTGAGCGTCGACGACGTGGTCGCCGCCACGGGGTTCGACCTCGTGCTTCCCGATGTGGTGCCCGAGACCCGTCTGCCGACGGCGGACGAGCTCGACCTGATCCGCACCGTGATCGACCCGCGGGGTCTGCGCGACCACGAGGTGCGGGTGTGACCGGCCCGGCGGTGGCACCGGTCCTGCGCACCCGCATCACCGACCTCTTCGGCGTGCGGTATCCGCTCGTGCAGACCGGCATGGGATACGTGTCGGATGCCACGCTCACCGCGGCGACTGCGCGCGCGGGCGGACTCGGCATCATCGCCGGCGGCATGCTCTCGCTCGACGAGCTCGCGCAGGCCATCGACCACGTGCAGCAGCACACCTCCGAGCCCTTCGGCGTGAACATCCGCGCCAACCAGGAAGACGTCGACAAGCGGGTCGCTCTCCTCATCCGCAGGGGCGTGAAGGTCGCCTCGTTCGCCCTCGCGCCGAAGCGCGAGCTGATCGACCGGCTCAAGGACGCGGGCATGGTCGTCGTGCCATCGATCGGGGCGCGTCGGCATGCCGAGAAGGTCGCCGAGTGGGGTGTGGACGCGGTCATCGTGCAGGGCGGCGAGGGCGGGGGCCATACCGGCTCCGTGCCCACCAGTCTGCTGCTGCCGCAGGTGGTCGACGCCGTCGATATCCCGGTCGTCGCGGCCGGTGGCTACTTCGACGGACGCGGGCTCGTGTCGGCGCTCGCCTACGGCGCCGACGGCATCGCCATGGGGACGCGCTTCATGATGACCTCCGACTCCCCGGTCGCGCAGGCCGTGAAAGACGTGTACCTGTCGAAGTCGGTCACCGACACCGTCGTCACCCTCGAGATCGACGGCGTGCCGCAGCGCGTGCTCCGTGCGGGGACCATCGATGCCCTCGAATCGACCCGCGGCCCGCAGCGCATGCTGCGCGCCGCGCGCAACGCGCTCGCCTTCCAGCGGCTGTCGGGCACCCCCTGGGCGCACATGATCCGCGAAGGGCTCGCGATGCGCCGCGACGAGGGGCTGACCTGGAGCCAGGTGATCATGGCCGCCAACGCGCCGATGCTCTATCGCGCGGCGCTGCGGGACGGCGATGCGGAGACCGGCGTGATGGCGACGGGGCAGGTCGTCGGACTCATCGACGACGTCCCGAGCGTGGCCGAGCTGATCGACCGGATCATGGCCGAGGCGCAGACGGTTCTCGAACGACTCGGCGCGGGCGGGACGCCCCCACCGCATCCGAATGACGGCGCCGCACCGGCGACGCAGACACCGATGAGGAGAGATCGATGACGAATCAACTGGACGGCCGTGTGATCGTGGTCACGGGGGCGGGCCGCGGCGTGGGCCGCGAGCACGCGCTGCTCGCGGCCCGAGAAGGCGCGGGTGGTCGTGAACGACAACGGCACCGGCGCCGACGGGAGCGGCACCGACGAGACGATCGCGGCAGCCGTCGTGGACGAGATCACCGCAGCGGGCGGCTCGGCGGTGGCGAGCACCGCCGACATCACCACGCTGGCCGGCGCGCAGCAGGTGCTCGACACCGCGCTCGAGGTCTACGGCGAGGTGCACGGGCTGGTCAACAACGCCGGGATCCTGCGCGACCGCATGTTCGTCAACATGAGCGAGGAGGAGTGGGACGACGTGATCACCGGGCAGCTGCGCGGGACCTTCGCGCCGTGCCGCATCTTCGGCGCCCACTGGCGCGACCGTTCCAAGGCGGGCGACGCGGTCTCGGCATCGATCGTCAACGTCTCGAGCACGTCGGGGCTCATCGGCGCGGTGGGTCAGAGCAACTACGGTGCGGCGAAGGCCGGCATCGCCTCGCTCACGCAGATCATCGCGCAGGAGCTCGGTCGCTACGGCGTGCGGGCCAACGCGATCACTCCCGTGGCCCGCACCCGGATGACGCAGGACGTGCCGGGCATCAAGGAGCTCGTCGCGGCACCGGAGGATCCCGACGCCTTCGACGTGTTCCACCCCGGCAACGTCTCGCCCCTCGTGGCCTATCTGCTCACCGCGGACTGCCCCGCGAGCGGCGCGGTGTTCTACGCCAAGGGCGGGGAGATCCGCCGATTCCTGCCGTGGAGCTACGGCAAGGTCATCGACAAGGGTGATCGGTGGACCGTCGAAGAGCTGAAGACGGAGATGGTCGACCTTGTCTGAGCAGATCGTTCCCGTGTCGATCCGCAGCCGGCACGCCTGAGAGAGGAGCGGACATGGCCAACCTCGATGCGGTGGGAACCGTGGGCGAGACGTATGTGCTCGATGTCGAGCGGGGCAAGATCCGGGAGTTCGCGCGAGCGACCCGCTCGGACAACCCGGCCTATCTCGAGCGCGAGACCCCGGTGAGCCCTCCCACCTTCCTCACGGTGACCAACCTGTGGCAGCCGCCGGCCGGCAACCCGTGGGAGGCGGCGGCGGAGCTCGACGGCAGACGGGTGCTGCACGCCGAGCAGCAGTACGAGTTCTTCGGTCCTCCGCCGGCCGCCGGCACCCGCCTCCAGTGCACCTCGCGGATCGCCGACATGTACGTCAAGAAGGGGCGGCGAGGCGGCGCGCTGACCTTCGTCGTCATGGTGACCGATTTCGTCGACGAGGAGGGCGTGCTCGTCGCGCGCTCCACCATGACCGGCGTCGAGACCGCCCATGCCACGAAGGAGGAGTCATGATCGCTCGGCCGAGTCCTGCGCCATGGGTCATCGACCCGCAGACGCGCACCGACTTCGTCCGCTATCAGGGCGCGTCGGGGGACATGAACCCGATCCACCACGATCAGACCTATGCCGAGGCCGCCGGCTACCCCTCGCCCTTCTCGGTGGGGATGCTGCAGGCGGGGCTCCTCGGCACGTACGCCACCGACTGGCTGGGTGCCGACCGCGTCCGCTCGTTCCGGACGCGGTTCAGGGAGCAGGTGTGGCCGGGAGACGTGCTCACCTGCACCGGTCGCGTCGTCCGCGAGTACGAGCAGGACGGCGTCGCGATGATCGACGTCGAGCTCGACTGCACCCGCCAGACCGGCGGCATCGCGGCGACGGCATGGGCCACGTTCGTGGCGCCGGAGGGCGACTCCTGATGCGTGCCCAGGTCGCCCACCGGTTGGGGAGTCCGCACGTGCTGCGCTTCGAGGAGGTCGATGCGCCGACGCTTGGGCCGGGTCAGGTCGTCATCGACGTCCGTGCGGCGGGGGTGAACTTCCCCGACGGACTCATCGTCGCCGGCACCTACCAGACCAGGACCGAGCCGCCGCTGACACCCGGATCCGAGGTGGCCGGAGTCGTCGTCGCGGTGGGGGCCGATGTCGCGGGCGTCGGCCCCGGCGCGAGGGTTCTCGCCTTCACGGGCATGGGCGGGTATGCGGAGCGGGTGCTCGTCGCGGCCGACATGGTCTTCCCGATCCCGGACGAGATGTCGTTCGTCGACGCGGCCGGCTTCCCGGTGGCGTACGGCACCTCGTTCCACGCCCTCGTCGACAGGGCCGACCTGAGGAAGGACGAGACCGTGCTGGTGCTCGGAGCTTCGGGCGGAGTGGGCCTGGCCGCGGTCGAGATCGCCGCGGCGCTCGGAGCCCGGGTGATCGCCGCCGCGTCGAGCGAGGAGAAGCGCCGCCTGTGCCTCGAGCACGGCGCCGACGCGGTCATCGACTATTCCGGGGCCGAACTGCAGGAGCAGCTGCGACGACTCGCGCCGGGGGTGTGGACGTGGTCTACGACCCGGTCGGCGGTGAGCACGCACAGACCGCGGTGCGTGCCCTCGCCTGGGGCGGTCGCTACCTGACGGTCGGTTACGCCTCCGGCGAGATCCCCAAGGTCGGCATGAACCGGCTCCTGGTGTGCGCGGGCTCGCTGCTCGGGGTGCTGTGGGGAGCATGGGCTCGCCGCCACCCCGCGTCCAACGCGCAGAACATGGCGCGCATGTTCGAGTGGTACGCCCGCGCAGAGCTGCGACCCCACGTCCATGCCGTGCATCCCCTCGCGGATGCCGCGGCAGCGCTGGAGATCGTGATGGAGCGCGGAGCGCTCGGCAAGGTGATCCTGGTGACCACGACCGACGCCGTCGAGCACGACGAGAGAGAAGAGAGCTGATGCACCTGTCACCGAGTCCCGCGGCACACGAGGTCATCGACCGTCTGAACACCTTCATGACCGAGTCCGTGTACCCGGCCGAGCCCGTGTATCAGGCGCAGCTCGAGGCGCAGGGACCCCGCAGCCACGAGGTGCCCCCGATCATCGAGGAGCTCAAGGTCGAGGCCCGCGCCCGAGGACTGTGGAACCTGTTCCTGCCTGCGCTCTCCGGCCTGACCCACCTCGACTACGCGCACGTCGCAGAGATCACCGGCCGCTCGCCGTACATCGCCCCTGAGGCGTTGAACTGCTCGGCGCCGTCCACGGGCAACATGGAGATCCTGCACATGTTCGGCACCCCGGAGCAGCAGGAGCGGTGGCTCGCCCCCCTCATGGACGGCCGTATCCGCTCGGGCTTCTCGATGACCGAGCCGGATGTCGCGTCTTCGGATGCGCGCAACATCTCGACCTCGATCGTGCGCGACGGCGACGAGTACGTCATCAACGGGCGCAAGTGGTGGACGACGGGGGCGGCCGACCCGCGCTGCGAGATCCTCATCCTGATGGGAAAGACCGACCAGGAGGCGGAGGCGCATCGGCAGCAGTCGATGATCCTCGTGCCGCTCGACACCCCGGGTGTCGAGGTCGTCCGCTCGCTGCCGATCTTCGGCTATCACGACCAGCAGGGCCATGCCGAGATCGTGTTCACCGACGTGCGGGTGCCCGTGGGCAACCTGCTCGCCGGCGAGGGCGACGGTTTCGCGATCGCTCAGGCGCGGCTCGGACCCGGACGCATCCATCACGCCATGCGCTGCATCGGCATGGCCGAGCGCGGGCTGGAGATGATGGCACGGCGGGTCATGCAGCGCGAGGCGTTCGGCGGTCCGCTGTCGGATCAGGGCGTCGTCCAGACCTGGATCGCCGAGTCCCGGCTCGAGATCGAGCAGGCGCGCCTGCTGGTGCTCAAGGCCGCGTGGATGATCGACGAGGTCGGAGCGAAGGGTGCGGCGATCGAGATCGCGGCCGTGAAGATCGTCGGACCGCGGGCGGCCCGCTCGGTGCTCGACCGGGCGATCCAGGCGTTCGGCGGCAAGGGCGTGACGGATGACACCCCGATCGCGCGCATGTGGGCCAGCGCCCGCATCCTGGGCATCGCCGATGGGCCCGACGAGGTGCACCTGCGTTCGGTCGCCCGTCAGGAGCTGCGCAAGTACCGGTGAGCCGCGCGGTCGCCGGCAGGTGACGGATCAGGTGCTCAAGCGTCGCCACAGCTCGTCGGCGCGGTGCTCGGTGTCGGCTGGCGAGCCGTCGGTGCGGATCACGACGTCGGCGATCGCGAGGCGCCGTTCCTCGCCGCCCTGAGCCCGCACCCGGGCTTCCGCGTGCTCGCGCGTGTACCCGCGACCGTCCTGCAGCCGGCGCACGCGCGCCTCTGCGTCGGCCTCGACCGTGACGATCAGGTCGTACGTCCATGGCAGGGCCGCGGTGTCGGCGGTGAGCAGCGGGATCTCGTGCACGACGACGGCCTCCGTGTCGCGGTGGGCGTCGATCTCCTCGGCCGTGGCCCGCATGATCGCCGGGTGGACGATCGCGTTGTAACGGTGCCGCAGTTCTTCATCGTGGAAGACCACGGCCGCGACGCGCTCACGATCGAGTGAACCGTGGTCGGCGAGCACCTCGGCGCCGAGCAGGGCGGCGATCTGCTCCAGTACCCGCGGTCCTCGGGGGTCGTTCGGGTCCACCACTCTGCGAGCCGTCGCATCCGCGTCGATCACCTGCGCTCCTCGCGCGGCCAGCGCACGCGAGACCGTGCTCTTGCCGGCTCCGATGCCGCCGGTGACCGCGACCAGTCTCACCTCACGGGCGGACGAAGCGGACTTCGGTCAGGGTCTCCCCGAGGAAGGGCTCGGTGTGGGTCGCGCCGTCGAGGCGGAATCCGTTGCGCGTGTAGAAGCGGTGTGCGCGGGGGTTGTCCTCGGCGACCCACAGGTACAGCGGCTCGTCCTTCTCGACGGCGGCGTCGAACAGCTTCTGGCCGATGCCCGTGGAGTGGTACGCGTCGAGCAGGTAGATGAAGTAGAGCTCGCGGAACGCCGGGGCGTCCTTGTCGCGGGCCGGGCCGGAGCCGACGAACCCGACGATCTCGCCGTCGACGAGCGCGGCGTTCATCTTGAACTCGGGCCCCTGGGCGGCCCAGTGCGTCCACAGCTCGGCCATGCGACGAGGGGAGACCTTCTCGAGCGCAGCCTTGCTGATCAGGTGGTCGTAGGTCTCGTGCCAGCACTGGGCGTGCACGCGACCGAGGGCTTCCGCATCCACATCACGGACCGGACGGACGATGACTTCAGGCTGGGCTTCGGCGCTCATGGTCGTGACTCTACGCGCGGCGTCCGAGAAGGGGAAATCGAGGGGAGACGTGACGAGACGTGACACCGCTGCATGGAGGATCTGCACAACGATGTTCGCGATTCGTACACGTCTGGCTACGATCGATCCTCGTGAATGTGATCTGGCGCACCCTCTTGGTGATCCTCGGCGCTCGCCGTCGCGTACGGCAGGGCAAGACTCTCGATCCGACCGCGGTGGGCAGTGTGCGCGTCACCACCCTCCCCACGGACCTCGACATCCTCCGGCACATGAACAACGGCCGCTACCTGTCGCTGTTCGACCTCGGGCGCTGGGACCAGCTCATCCGCACCGGTCTCTTCGACGCGATGAAGGAGCGCGGCTGGTACGCGGTGGTGTCGAGCGAGACCATCACGTTCCGCAAGTCGCTTCAGCTGTGGCAGCGGTTCGAGGTGCAGTCGCGGTTCATCGGCCACGACGACAAGGCGCTGTTCATGGAGCACAGGGCCGTGGTCGACGGCGAGGTCTATGCCAGGGCGATCGTGCGGGCGCGGATGCTGCGCCGCACCGGCGGCACCGTCAGCAACGAAGAGCTGTTCGCCGCGGTGGGCAAGCCCGAGGGCGTGCCGGAGATCGACGCGTGGGTGCACGACTGGGCTGCGGCGTCCGCGCTCCCGCCCGTGCGGACGAAGGCGCCGAGCATCTGGAACTGAGCCCTGCGCCGTCGTGGTGCGTCCGGCGCGGTAGCTTAGGCGTGTGCTGGCGATCCTGACGACCACCGGGCGTGTGCTCTGGCGGCACTGGCCCGCGCTGATGGCGTGGTACCTGGCCGGCGTCCTGGTGCACTACGTGGTCACCGAGATCGCCGGGTTCATCGGCGCCTCGTCGGCGACGCTCGGATTCCTGGTGCTGCCGATCGCGATCCTCGCCCGGCTGATCAGCCTGGTCGCGATGTTCCTCGTGCTGCGCGACGGGCTGCGCAACCTGCAGGAGGTCGCTCCGCTGCCGGAGGCCGCGGCCGATCGGCGTCGCACGTTCCTGTCGGCTCTGCTCGCCGGCATCCTCCCCTTCTTCGCCGTGTACTGGGCGCAGGGCCTGTTGGGCGAGGACGTGCGGGCCTACTCGATGCGCGCTCTCGAGGTGCGCAACGGCATCATCTGGACGGCGAGCGCGAACGGCGAACCGCCCGTGAGTTCGGATGACACCGTGCTGAACCTGCCGATCAACGTGTGGACCATCTCGATCATCGTGCTCGCGTTCGCCGGACGCTGGGCCTGGTCGAAGTGGTCGCCGAAGCTCGCGAAGTGGCTGTCGCCGGTAGCGGTCTACTTCGAGGTCGTCTGGGTCTTCTTCTCGGTGATGGTGCTCGGCGACATCTTCGACGCGATCAAGGGGTGGGTCGACAGCCGCGCGGCCATGGCCTTCCTCGAGACGGTCAGGGAGCAGGTCCTGGATGCCGTCGCCCCGCTGCGCTGGTTGTGGGAGGGGGTCGGCTGGCTGCTCTCCGAGGCGGGCCCGGTGCTCCTGGCCCCGCTCGCCTGGCTCACGATCGCCGGCGTGGTCTTCGGGCAGGCGATCGTCGCTGAGAAGCTGCGGGTCGAGAGCGAGCTCATCGCCCGCGTGCGTGCCCACGCCGCCGTCATCCCGAATCCGCTCGTGCGCCGGCTCAAGGACCTCGGGGAGGAACTCGGTGCCCGCTTCCGGCCGATCGGGCGGGCGCTGCTGCTGATGTGGCGCGCCGGCCCGCTGCTCGTCGGGTCGTATGCGCTGCTCTACGTGATCGTGAAGGCACTCGAGTCGTACCTCGGTTTCGGCATCACCCGGCTGGTGGGGCCGCAGGAATTCGTGTTCTGGGCGATCGCCGCGCCCCTCGTGTCGCTCGTGCCGCTCCTGCTGATGGAGCCGGTGCGCATCGCGGTGATCAGCGGGGCGTACGACGCCACCCTCGCGCGGCTCCGCAAGCGGCAGCAGGACCGCACCGACACGGTGGGCGTCTCCGAGGCGGAAGGGGAGATGCGCGCCGTCGCCGATGCCGCCGGCCTCCTGCCCTCGTCGGTGGACGCCGTCGCCGCCGCGATGGTCACCGCACCGGCCAGGGACAGCGTCGAGGGTCAGGGCTCGAACTCGAACCTCACGAAGGAGCCGCCGGCGTCGTAGGGGCGCACGTCGACCCAGAAGGGGCCCTCGACTTCGTCGGGCACCACGAACGGCACGATCAGCTCGTAGGCGCCGTCCTGCTCGCTGAGGCAGGTCTCCGGTTCGTCCGCGCTCCAGTCCAACCCGATCTCGGCGCGGACGGGACTCCACTCGCGCCCCGTCGACTGCTCCACGAGAGTCGGCGTATCGCAGCCGATCCCCTCGGCGTCAGGATCCACCGGCACCCCGACCGCGATCAGGCGCGTGTCCGGAGGGACGTCGAGACCCGAGAGCTCTTCGATCTCTCCGCCGCGCACCGGACCCCAGCCTGCGCCGGCGAGATCGGTCGTCTCGCCTTCGGCGACCACCACGGGCGTGACCGCGCGGGCCGCGAATCCGAAGTACTGGTACCACTCCTGCCACCCGACCGCGACGGCGGTCGCCGGCAGGAGCACGACGAGTGCGACCAGCGCCAGAGTGTTCCGCCGCCACCAGGAGCGCGACTTCGCCGGGGCATCCGCGGGCACCGGGTCTTCCTGGGGCGCGGGCGGCACGAGTGGCGGCGGGATGGTCATCGGGCCCAGCCGTTCTCGTCCAGGAGCACCTCGGCCTCGTCGGGGAGCGTGGCGAGGTCGATCGGCAGGTCGATCACGGTGTCGCGCTGCACGTCGCCGAGGCCGGAGCCGGGCATGCCCAGTCGGAGCGTCGCGCGGTCGCCGGTCACGTCGTCGGGGAGCTCGAACGCGAGGCTCCCGGAGCGGGGGACCCCGGTGACCAGGCGCTGATCGACGAAGGTGGTTCCGCGATCCGTCGCGCTGAACGTACGGTCGCCGATCGTGAGCTCCGCAAGCCGGGACGAGCTCTGATCCTGCGTCACGCCGGTGGCGGCCTCGAGATCGACGACGAGCCAGGTGCCGTCGGCCGACCAGCCCTCCGCATCCGCGACCCGGTCGGCGAGGTGCACGTCGGTCACGGTCACGACCAGATTGCGCGTGGAGGCCGGCTCGCCGATCTGCGCGACCGTGGGGAACGGGGCGTTCGGGGCATCGTCGGGAAGCGTGGCCTTCGAGACGCCCCACGCGCAGACGAGGAGCGCGGCCGTGGCGACCCAGATCAGGATGTGCTTCTTCACGGTGCGCTCACCTCGTCGATGGTCGCCGGCAGGGTCGCTCCGACGCGGACGTCCACCCAGTAGTCGCCGCGCATCACGCTCTGCCCGACGTAGTGGTCCGACTCGGGGAGGGTGACAGTGATCTCATCGCCGTCGTGGAAGTCGTCCGGCCCGACGGTCCAGGTGAGCAGCATGCGGGCGGGGACGTCAGGCTGCATCCGGGGCGCGCGCTCGCCGTCGTCGGCGCGGAAGACGTCGCCCTTTTCGTCGAGACCCTCGATGCGGATGCCGTCGAGGACCGGGGATTGCGGGGGTTCGCCGTCGACGGTCGTGGCTTGTCGAACGTGTTGGTGACGTCGACCGTGACGACCAGGATCCGCTCGCCCTTCTCTTCGTCCGGGAAGACCAGGGTCTGGCCGCTCTCCGCGCTCAGCTCGTCGCGCAGCTCGACCCCGAGCACGGTCATCTCCAGATCCGAGCCGGCGAAGGTCTCGCCGATCTCGACGACCGGGGTGGGATCGACGGCCGCGGCCTCGAGTCCGCCGAAGACGGCGGTGGTCGCGAGCAGCACGGCTCCGGCGCCGGTGATGAGCCATGACGTCGGGATCAGGTCGATGCTGCGCCGCGCCCAGCCGAGGACCTTCGCCCGCGCGCTCGCGTTCGACGCGGCGACGGCCGGATCCTGCCCGGGGGTCGGGGTCTCCGGTGGCGGGGTGGTCACGGCAACAGCATAGGACCGACAGCACCTCGACCGACTCCTCCTGCGCTTTCCGCAAGAACTCCGCTTCTTTCCCCGTCACAGACCCGAACAGGGGGCGTTTCCCGCACGCCGCTCAGTACTCTGAGCGAAAAGTCAGGGGCGCAGAAGGCCCGGTATCCCGTCGACGCAGACGGGCGGAGGAGGAAGCAGTGGCAGTCATCGGCATCGTGCGGGAGCCTGCGGGCGAAGCACGGGTCTCGGCCACCCCGGCGACGATCGCGTCGCTCGGGAAGCTGGGCCACACGGTCAGGGTCGAACGGGGAGCGGGCACGGCAGCCTCCTACCCCGATGCGGAGTACGAGGCGGCGGGTGCGGCGCTCGTCGACCGTACCGAGGCCTGGGGGAGCGAAGTGGTCCTCGCGATCACGGCCCCGGGAGATGAGGAGATCGGACTCCTCTGCGACGGTGCGACCCTGATCGCGCTGCTCTCGCCGGCGCTGCGTCCGGACCTCGTCGAGTCGCTCGCGCAGCGGGGCATCACGGCGCTCGCGCTCGATGCCGTGCCGCGCATCTCGCGCGCACAGTCGATGGACGTGCTCAGCTCGATGGCGAACATCGCCGGATACCGCGCCGTCGTCGAGGCCGCCCACGAGTTCGGCCGCTTCTTCACGGGTCAGGTGACCGCGGCGGGCAAGGTGCCGCCGGCCAAGGTGCTCGTCGCCGGGGCCGGGGTCGCGGGACTCGCGGCCATCGGCGCGGCGTCGAGCCTCGGCGCGATCGTCCGCGCGACCGACCCGCGCCCCGAGGTCGCCGACCAGGTGACCTCGATCGGCGGCAGCTATCTTCCGGTCGACGTCGAGGTCGCCGCCTCCACCGACGGCTACGCCAAGGCGACGAGTGCCGACTACGACCGTCGAGCCGCCGAGATCTACACCGAGCAGGCCGCCGACGTCGACATCATCATCACCACGGCGCTCATCCCCGGACGAGCGGCACCTCGCCTCATCACGGCATCCGACGTCGCGCGGATGAAGCCGGGCAGCGTCATCGTCGACATGGCAGCGGGTCAGGGCGGCAACGTCGAGGGCTCTGTCGCGGGCGAACGCGTCGTCACCGACGGCGGCGTCATCATCCTCGGCTACACCGACCTGGCATCGCGCCTGGCCGCGCAGGCCTCGCAGCTCTACGGCACGAACCTGGCGAACCTCGTCGCCCTGTTGACCCCGGCGAAGGACGGGCGTCTGGTGATCGACTTCGACGACGTCGTGCAGCGTTCGGTCACGGTCGTGCGCGACGGCGAGGTCACCTGGCCGCCGCCCGCCGTGCAGGTCGCCGCGGCGCCCTCGGCGAAGGCGCCCGCGACCCCGGTCGAGGTCGCTCCGGCGAAGAAGATGTCCGCGGCGCGCAAGGTCACGCTCATCGTCGTCGGCGTCGCCGCCCTGTTCGCCGTGAACGCGTTCGCGCCGGCTCCGCTGCCCCAGCACTTCACCGTGCTCGTGCTGTCGGTCGTGATCGGCTTCTACGTGATCGGCAAGGTGCACCACGCCCTGCACACCCCGCTGATGTCGGTGACCAACGCCATCTCGGGCGTCATCGTGGTCGGCGCGATGCTCCAGATCACCTCGCCCCTGCCGATCGTGCAGGTGCTCGCCGCCGTCGCGGTGCTGCTGGCATCGATCAACATCTTCGGCGGGTTCGCGGTCACCCGCCGGATGCTCGCCATGTTCACGCTCGGGACATCGGCGAAGGGCGGCCGGAAATGACGGTCGACGCCCTCGCGGGGGCGGCCTACATCGTCGCCGCCCTGCTGTTCATCCTGAGCCTCGCGGGTCTCAGCCGCCACGAGTCCGCCCGCGCCGGGGTGGTCTACGGCATCTCCGGCATGACGATCGCGCTTCTCGCGACCGTGGCTCTCACGGTCGCCGACGCCTGGAGCACCGGCGCCTTCCTCGGTCTGGGGTTGCTCGTCGCCGCGGTCCTGATCGGCGCGGCCATCGGGCTGTGGCGTGCGCGCGTGGTCGAGATGACCGGGATGCCCGAGCTCATCGCACTCCTGCACAGCTTCGTCGGCCTGGCGGCGGTGCTCGTGGGCTGGAACGGCTACCTCGCCCACCCGGAGATCGCGCCGCAGCTGGTCGGCATCCACAACGCCGAGGTCTTCATCGGCATCTTCATCGGCGGTGTCACCTTCACCGGATCGATCGTCGCGTATCTGAAGCTCTCGGCGCGGATGTCGTCGAAGCCGCTCATGCTCCCCGGTAAGAACGGGTTGAACATCGGGGCGCTCATCGCGTTCGTCGTGCTCACCGTCTGGTTCGTGAACGACCAGCAGCTCTGGCTCCTGATCGCGGTCACCGTGCTCGCGTTCGCCCTGGGCTGGCATCTGGTCGCCTCGATCGGCGGCGGCGACATGCCGGTCGTCGTCTCGATGCTCAACAGCTACTCGGGATGGGCGGCCGCCGCGGCGGGCTTCCTCCTGAACAACGACCTGTTGATCGTCACGGGTGCGCTGGTCGGCTCGTCCGGTGCATACCTCTCCTATGTCATGTGCAAGGCCATGAACCGCTCGTTCCTCTCGGTGATCGCCGGCGGCTTCGGCATCGCGGCCTCGACCGCAGACGACACCGAGTACGGCGAGCACCGCGAGATCACGGCTGAGAGTGCGGCGGAGATGCTGGTCGCCGCGGGCAGCGTCGTGATCACCCCGGGTACGGCATGGCCGTCGCGCAGGCCCAGTACCCCGTGGCCGATCTCGTCCGTCGGCTCCGTGAGCGGGGCGTGGAGGTGCGTTTCGGCATCCATCCGGTCGCTGGCCGCCTTCCGGGTCACATGAACGTGCTGCTGGCCGAGGCCAAGGTGCCGTACGACATCGTCCTGAGCATGGACGAGATCAACGACGACCTCGCCTCGACCTCGGTCGTGTTGGTGATCGGCGCGAACGACACCGTCAACCCTGCCGCCGCCGAGGACCCGGGCAGCCCGATCGCCGGGATGCCCGTGCTCAGGGTGTGGGAGGCCGAGAACGTGATCGTGTTCAAGCGTTCGATGGCCGCCGGGTACGCGGGCGTGCAGAACCCGCTGTTCTTCCGCGACAACGCGCAGATGCTGTTCGGCGATGCCAAGCAGCGCGTGGAGGACATCATCGCGGCGTTGTGAGCCGCGGCGAGGGGTGCGGGCTCCCGCTCTGCGGGGGTATCCAGACCTAGGGTGGGACCATGGCAGAGTCGTCGTCATCCCCGGCGGATGCCGTGGCATCCGCACCCCTCGCAGACCGTGCCGTCGACCTCGCGCGGCGCTGGGTCATCGAGGCCGCAGCCGTCGAGCCCGACCCCGCCGCCGCGCGTCTCGCCGGCGTGCTGCAGGACGCCAACGGACTGCCCTTCACGCTGGGCTTCGTCGACGGGGTGATGCGGCCGGAGAGTCTGAGCGCCGCGGCCTCACGGCTGCATCGGATCGCCCCCATCGTGCCCGAGTTCCTGCCCTGGTACCTGCGCTCGGTCGTCCGTCTCGGCGGGGGAGTCGCCCCGATCCTCCCCTCGCCCGTCGTGCCGATCGCGCGCCGCGTGCTCCGCGACATGGTCGGGCACCTCGTGGTCGACGCGCGCCCCGCGAAGCTCGGTGCGGCCATCGAGCGGATCCGCGCCTCGGGGTCGCGTCTGAACCTCAACCTCCTGGGCGAGGCCGTGCTCGGAGAGGCGGAGGCGCGGCGCCGGCTCGACGGCATCCACGAGCTGATCAAGAGGCCCGACGTCGACTACGTGTCGGTCAAGGTGTCGGCGATCATGAGTCACCTGTCGATGTGGGCCTTCGACGAGGTGGTCGACGAGGTCGTCGATCGGCTCCTCCCGCTGTATGCCACTGCGGCCGCCGACGGCACGTTCATCAACCTCGACATGGAGGAGTATCGCGACCTCGACCTCACGATCGCGGTCTTCACGCGCATCCTGGAGGATCCGCGGCTCGCCGGACTCGAAGCGGGCATCGTGCTGCAGGCCTACCTCCCCGATGCGCTCCCCGCGTTGCAGGAGCTCACGGCCTGGGCGCAGGACCGCGTCGCGCACGGGGGCGCCCGCATCAAGGTGCGCCTCGTCAAGGGCGCGAACCTCGCGATGGAGCGTGTCGAGGCGACGATGCACGGCTGGACGCCCGCGACCTTCGACGCCAAGGTCGACACCGATGCGAACTATCTGCGCTGCCTCGACTGGGCGCTGCAGCCTGAGCATGCCGCCGCCGTGAAGCTCGGCGTCGCCGGTCACAACCTCTTCGGCATCGCCTATGCGTGGCTGCTCGCCGGGGAGCGCGGCGTGCGGGATGCCGTGGAGTTCGAGATGCTCCTCGGCATGGCCCAGGGCCAGGTGCAGGCCGTGTCGCGCGAGGTCGGCCCCGTGCTGCTCTACGTGCCCGTGGTGGCGCCCGCCGAGTTCGACGTCGCGATCAGCTATCTGGTGCGGCGCCTGGAGGAGAACGCCTCGTCCGACAACTTCCTCTCCGCCGCGTTCCGGCTCGGAGACGACGAGGGTCTCTTCGTGCGCGAGCAGGACCGCTTCCTCGACGCGCTCGACCGCTCGACCGACCCCACGTTCCGCAGCGGCCCGCGCCGCACCCAGAATCGGCTCGCTCCGGTGCACGAGTCCGTGCGACCCGCCCCGGTCGCGCCGATGCCGGAGACCGACCTCACCAAGGCTGTGCTCGGGATCTCTCGCGGGTCGGACGACGCCGGTCGGGAAGCGTTCCTGGAGACAGCCGTGTACTCCGCCCGAGAGCTCGAGCAGGACGCGGGCGGTGCGCCCGGGTTCTGGAACACCGCCGACAGCGACCCGGCGCTCCCGGCGAACCGCGACTGGGCCCGCGGCGTGCGCGAGCGCATCCCCGTCTCGGACCTCGGAGTCGCGACGATCGGCGCCGCACGGATCGACGACGCGGAGACCCTCGAGAAGACCGTGCGGCGAGTTCAGCACGCGGCCCCCACGTGGGGAGGCCGACCCGCTGCCGAGCGTGCCGACGTGCTGCTGCGTGCGGCCGCCGCGTTGGAGTCCCGGCGGGCGGAGCTGATCGAGGTCGCCGCGTCCGAGACGGGCAAGGTCTTCGCCGAAGCCGACGTCGAGGTGAGCGAGGCGGTCGACTTCGCCCGCTACTACGCCGCCAAGGCACGGGAGCTGGACGCGATCGCGGGCGCCGTCTTCGTCCCCGCCGCCGTCACGCTCGTCACGCCCCCGTGGAACTTCCCCCTCGCGATCCCTGCCGGGGAGTGCTCGCCGCGCTCGCCGCGGGCTCCGGCGTGGTGTTCAAACCGGCCCCGCAGGCGCGCCGTTGCGCCGCTGTGATCGCCGAGACGCTGTGGCAGGCCGGCATCCCGCGCGACGTGCTCGCACTCGTCGACATCGAAGAGGGTGATCTCGGACGCGCGCTCGTGACGCATGAGGCGGTCGACCGCGTGATCCTCACCGGCGCCTGGGACACGGCGGCGCTGTTCCGCTCGTGGCGACCCGACCTGCCGCTGCTCGCCGAGACGAGCGGCAAGAACGCGATGATCATCGCGCCGTCGGCCGACCTCGATCTCGCAGTCGCCGACCTCGTCAAGAGCGCGTTCGGCCACGCCGGGCAGAAGTGCTCCGCGGCGTCGCTCGCGATCCTCGTCGGTCCGGTCGGACGTTCCGCGCGGTTCGCCCGGCAGCTCGCGGATGCCGTGCGCTCGCTGCACGTCGGCCCCCGACCGATCCGCTGTCCGAGGTGGGTCCGGTGATCGAGCAGCCGCACGGCAAGCTCGCCTGGGCGCTGAGCGAGCGCGAGGGCGACGAGCAGTGGCTGATCGAACCCGCCCTGTCTCGGGAGGACGACGGCAGCGGGCGGCTGTGGACCCCGGGTGTGCGCGTGGGTGTGCAGCCGGGCTCGCGCTTCCACACCGAGGAGTTCTTCGGCCCCGTGCTCGGTGTGATGCACGCACCGACGCTCGCCCGCGCGGTCGAGATGCAGAACGCCGTCGCGTACGGCCTCACCGCCGGGCTGCACACGCAGGACCCGGACGATCTGGCGTACTGGCTCGACCGGGTGCAGGCGGGCAACCTCTACGTGAACCGCGGCATCACCGGGGCCATCGTGCAGCGGCAGCCGTTCGGCGGATGGAAGCGCTCCGCCGTCGGCCCCGGCGCCAAAGCCGGTGGCCCGAACTACCTGATCGGGCTGGGATCCTGGCGCTCGCAGCCGGGTGGTCCGGCCTCCAGCACCTTGCATCTGCGCGGCCTCGACTCCCGGATCACCGCGCTGATCGAGTCGGCCCAGTCGTCGCTCGAGTACGAGTCGTTCGAGTGGCTGCGCCGTTCCGCCCTGTCGGATGCGCTGGCCTGGGACCGCGAGTTCGGTCAGGTGCGCGATGTCTCTCACCTCGGCGTGGAGCGCAACCTGTTCCGCTACCGCCCGGTGCCCGTCGAGATCCGTGCGACGGCGGACGCCGCCCTGCAGGACCTCCTCCGCGTCGTCATCGCCGGAGTGCGGTCAGGGGCCGACTTCGTGCTGTCGACACCCGTCGGACTGCCCGGCGATGTGCGTCGCGCACTGGGCGACCTCGATGCACCGGTGTTCCTCGAGAGCGATGAGGAGTGGATGCAGCGGATGCTCCGCGAAGACGCCGTCGTCGAGGGAGTCCCGGCGCTGCCGGCGAGCGACAGGGTGCGCCTGATCGGCGGTCGTACGGCCGTCGCGGCTCTGCACACCGCCCTGGCCGAGGCTTCGGGCGGGGATCCGGACCTCGCGGTGTACGACGGCGAGGTCACGGCCGCCGCCCGCATCGAACTGCTGCCGTTCGTGCACGAGCAGTCGATCTCGATCACCGCGCACCGCTACGGCAACCTCGATCCCTGGAGCAGCGACGTGATCTGAGGGGTGTCGCCGTCACCCGGTGGCAAGAACCAGCAAGACGGCGGTGAAAACCCGACCAGCAAGACCGACGCGTCCGGCCCCGGAACCTTGCGTCGTCGTCCGTCGGCCCGCGGGAACCTGTCGCTGTCTCAACAAGCTGTAGAAAATCATGTCAGGGGTCATTGCACAGTCGTCAGCGAACAGATGCTCGACTTATTGACGCAGCCGCTTGGCGTAAAGGTATTGTTTACTCGTGCCTCGTGAGGAACTATTGCGGCTCGCGCTCGATGCGGTGTCAGTCTCCGCTCGCGGGAGCGTGGATCGCGTTGTGGCTCTCGAAGCGTTGCGGTCACTGTCCGAGTCGGGCCTCCATGCGGAAGTGTCGCGGGCCAGGTCGGCTGGCGTGACATGGGCTGCGATCGGGCAGGGGCTGGGTGTGACCCGGCAAGCCGCGTTCCAACGGTTCGGGCCGAAGGTCAAGGAAGCAGAAGCGAGAGGTGGAGCGATGATGAGAGCGCTTTTGGGTGAGGCCCCGGAACTTGCGAAAGAGGTAGTCCGCGCGATCGTGGAGTCGCGGATTGATGACGCCGTCACGAACTACTTCGGTGCGGAGATCTCCGTCGTGCTGACTCCGGACAAGCTGGCGAGAGCTTGGGGTGATCTGGTTGCGTCGTTCGGCGAGTGGGAGGACTTCACGGGCTCCGCGGCCGTGATTTCTGGGGACTATGTGGTGGCAGAGACGCGGCTTGAGTTCGAGGCTGGGACTGTGACATGCCGGAGCACGTGGAGCGCCGAGGGAAGGTTGGCCGGCTTGTACTTCGTCCCGGTCGCGGAGTGAACACGGCACGCCGGATCAGCACCGAGGTTGCGATCGCGATCGGGACTGGATTGTTGTGCGCGCTTGTCGCGCCAAGCGCAGGAGTGGTACTGCACTGGGCCCCTGATCAACACGCCCCGTGGCGGGCGCCCGGCCTAATGTTCGCCGGCACCGCCACCCTGATCGTGATAGTCCTCGGCCGACTCCTCACTATTCTCACCAGGGCGGGCGAATCTCCCACAACGCGCAACCTGTGGAGCATTGAGTCCGGCCTTGGTGTAGCGCTGACCGCATTCGCGGGACTCCAACGCATCCAGGCCATCCCCTTTCTGCTTATCGTCTGCGCAGCGCTAGTAGTTGGCTTGGCGACCTACTCTGCTCTGAGAAGGATCTCCTGATTCCTGCGCGATGCCCACGGCACTCGGAGGGATGAGGCGGGCAATGAGGCCGCCACCAGTACCGCACCGCACATCACTATTCCGAAGCTCCAGCGAGCATGTAAAGAATTCTTGACACCCGCGAGTGTGTGGATGTACGCTGTGCGTGTCAAGAATCTTTTACATCGGAGGCATCATGGTCTACGAAGAGCGCAACGCCTGGGCGGGACTCATCGTGAGCCCGATCACGATGGTCGTCTACGTCGTGCTGGTGCTCCAGCAGGCGGCCGGCGGGCCCCTCACCGCGGTCGACTGGTTCCCGCTGATGCTCTGGGTGATCGGCGGCGGCATCGTCGCGACGATCGTCATCGGCATCGTCTGGGGGATGATCGCCGGAGCGAAGGACCCCGACGGGGTCGGGCGCTCCGACATCCGCGACCGCGACATCAACCGCATGGGCTCGCGCGTCGAGCAGGCCTTCGTCGTGATCGCCGGTCTCGGCGTCATCCTGCTCTGCGCAGTCGGAGCCGACGTGTTCTGGATCGCCAACACGATGTTCGCCGGGTTCGCGGTCTCGGCGCTCGTCGGCGGCGTCGCCAGGGTGATCGCCTACCGGCGGGGGCTCGTCTGATGGTCAAACCCACCCTCGTCTCGAACAGCATCCGACTGCACCGCGAGCAGGCGGGGCTCACCCAGGCCGAACTCGCGCGCACGATCGGCGTGACGCGGCAGACGCTCATCGCGATCGAGCAGCAGAAGTACTCGCCGACGCTCGAGCTGGCCTTCCAGATCGCCCGTGCCTTCGGCGTCGGCCTCGACGAGATCTTCCAGTACCCCGCCCCGCCGTCACCAGAAGGAGCATCATGACCGAGACGATGTCGGCCTGGCGCCGTGAGACCTACGGGCCCGCCGAAGGAGTGGCACTCGAGCGGATCCCGGTGCCGGTGCCGCACCACGGCGAGGTGCTGCTGCGGGTGCGGGCCACGGGCCTGAACGCCGGCGATGTGCGGCTCCTGCTCGGCGACCCGCTTCTCGTGCGGCCGGTCTTCGGGCTCACCCGTCCGAAGCATCCGGTGCGGGGCATGGAGGTGGCCGGCACCGTTGTCGCCGTGGCGCCCGACGTGGTCAGCGCCGAGGTGGGAGAGGAGGTCGTCGGCGAACTGGTCGGCGGCGGCGGCCTGGGGAGTACGTGCGCGTGCCCGCCTCGCGCCTCGTGCCGATCCCGCCCGACGTCGCGCCGGCGACCGCCGCGAGCCTGCCGATCGCCGCGGGAACCGCGTGGCAGGCGCTCGACCTTGCTCGTGTCGGCCTCAGGGCGGCGACCCCGCGCGTCCTGATCATCGGGGCGTCCGGCGGTGTCGGCACGTTCGCGGTGCAGCTGGCCGCGCTCCGCGGAGCGGAAGTCTGGGCATCCTGCAGCAGACGCAACGCCCCGCTCGTCGAGCGCCTCGGCGCGGTCCGCACGTTCGATCACCGGGAGTCGCCGCTGAGCGAGCTTCCGTCCGGCCGCTTCGACGCGATCATCGACATCGCGGGAGGGATACCGCTGCGCGAGCTGCAGCGGCTGGTCGTCCACGGCGGCTCGATCGTGCTGGTCACCGGCGACGGCGGGCACGTGCTCGGTCCTGTGCCGCGGATGCTGCGGGCGGCGGCTCTCTCCCTGGGCGCGCGCCGCATCCGTCCCCTCGCCGCGACGCCCCGGCCCGAGGTGCTGGCCAAGCTCCTCGAACTCGTGGCCGAGGGGCGCGTGGTGCCGGTGGTCGAGCGGGAGTACCCCTTCGCCGAGGCATCCGCCGCGCTCGCCCACCTCGAGGCCGGCCACACCGTGGGCAAGGTCGTCGTCCACGGGTCCTGAGGCTCAGGCTCGGGCCTCTGGCGGCGCACAGGGCGCGGATGGCACAATGGACTCCGGCGTGCTCGAGTCGCATCTTCCCCGCCGCCGGCTCTGAACGAGCGGCGGGTCGAAGGACCGCCGGGCCCCTGGACAGCGTCCGCCGCGCCCGTCCATTCGAGGAGCATCCATGTCGACGCCGGAAACCGCCGTCTCCACCGCCCCCGTGCGCACCGCGCACCGCCGCCATTACCTGATGTGCAAGCCGGAGCACTTCACCGTCAACTACTCCATCAACCCGTGGATGGAGCCCTCACGGCCCACCGACACCGCGAACGCGGTCGCGCAGTGGCAGAAGCTGTACGACCTGTACGTCGAGCTGGGCCACGAGGTCGAGCTCATCGAGCCGCTCGCCGGATACCCCGACATGGTCTACACGGCCAACGGCGGGTTCCTGATCGACGGCCGCGCGTACGTGCCCGAGTTCCGCTTCGTCGAGCGTCAGGGCGAGGCCCCCGCTTTCGCGGAGTGGTTCCGCGCCGCCGGCTACGACACCGTGATGCCCCAGGAGGTCAACGAGGGCGAGGGCGACTTCCTGCTCGTCGGCGACGTGATCCTGGCCGGCACCGGATTCCGGTCGACGGGTGACAGCCACCGCGAGGTCGGAGAGGTCTTCGGCCGCGAGGTCGTGTCGCTGAACCTCGTCGACCCGCGGTTCTACCACCTCGACACCGCGATCGCCGTGCTCGACCCGGTGCAGGGTGTCGAGAACGGCGGGCCCGAGCGGGCGAACATCGCCTACCTTCCCGGCGCCTTCGACGACGCCAGCCGTGCCGAGCTGGAGCGCCGCTTCCCCGACGCGATCCTGGTGTCGGACGAGGACGGCTCGGTGTTCGGGCTGAACTCCTCGAGCGACGGCTACAACGTGATCATCTCGCCGCGTGCGACCGGCTTCGAGAAGCAGCTCCGCGAGCGCGGCTACAACCCGATCACGGTCGACCTGTCCGAGCTGCTGCTCGGCGGCGGCGGCATCAAGTGCTGCACGCTCGAACTGCGAGGCGCGAAGTGACCGCCGTCGACGAGACGACCGCGGCGGGAACCGAGCCGCACGTCGCACACAACTACCACCCGCTGCCGGTGACCATCGCCGAGGCGGAGGGCGCCTGGGTGACCGATGTCGAGGGCAAGCGCTACCTCGACCTGCTCGCGGCATACTCCGCGGTGAACTTCGGGCACCGGCATCCGGCTCTCGTGGCCGCGGTCACCGAGCAGCTGGGCCGCGTCACGCTCGTGAGCCGTGCGTTCCAGAGCGATCGGCTCGAACCGTTCGCCGCCGCCCTCGCCGAGCTCGCGGGCAAGGAGCTCGTGCTGCCGATGAACACCGGCGCTGAAGCGGTCGAGACCGGGATCAAGGTCGCCCGCGCCTGGGGATATCGGGTCAAGGGCATCGCCGAGGGTCGGGCCCGCATCATCGTCGCGGCCGGAAACTTCCACGGCCGCACGACCACGATCGTCAGCTTCAGCGACGACGAGTCCGCGCGCGACGACTTCGGCCCGTACACCCCCGGTTTCGATGTGGTGCCCTACGGTGACGCGGAGGCCATCGCCGCGGCGATCACCGCCGACACGGCCGCCGTGCTCGTCGAGCCGATCCAGGGCGAGGCGGGCGTCGTCATCCCGCCGGAGGGCTACCTGCGTCGCATCCGCGAGATCTGCGACGAGAAGAACGTGCTCTTCATCGCGGACGAGATCCAGGCGGGACTCGGACGCGTGGGAGAGACCTTCGCGTGCGACCGCGAGGGCGTCGTGCCCGACCTGTACCTCCTGGGCAAGGCGCTCGGCGGCGGCATCCTCCCTGTGTCGGCCGTGGTGGGGAACACCGACGTGCTGGGTGTGATCCGTCCCGGCGAGCACGGGTCGACCTTCGGGGGCAATCCGCTGGCCGCGGCCGTCGGGCTGCGCGTGGTGGAACTGCTGCAGACCGGCGAGTTCCAGGAGCGGGCGCGTGCGCTCGGCGCCCACCTTGAACAGGCGCTGGCGCCGTTGATCGGCACCGGGGTCACGGCCGTGCGCATCGCGGGGCTCTGGGCCGGTGTCGACATCGACCCGGCAAAGGGCACGGGGCGCGAGGTCGCCGAGAAGCTCTTCGAACGGGGTGTGCTGGTGAAGGACACCCACGGCCAGACGATCCGCATCGCGCCACCCCTCGTGATCCGCGCGACCGAGCTCGACTGGGCGGTCGAACAGCTCAAGCTCGTCCTCGGGGTGTAGCCGCGGGTCGCTAGGCTCATCGCGGGGGAGCATGATCACGAGCGAAGCAGCGCGCCGCGGTACGGCGGCGCGCGGAATCCACCGAGCCGCGTGGTCGTGGTGGTCGGGGCTGAACGTGATCCTGCCGGTGGTGCTGGCCGCGCTGGCCGGACTGCTCATGCCTCGGTCGCCCGGCCTGCTCGCGCTGATCCCCGTGACGGTGCTCGCGATGGTCCTCGGGTCGCTTCCGCGCGCCGTGCTCCGCTGGCGCAAGGCCACGGCGCTGCCGCCGCCCGTCACCTGGCTGGTGTTCCTGAACGCGTGGGGGTGGACGATCGCCGCCTCCGCCCCGCTGCTGCTCAGCCGATGGTCGGAGACGTTCGACGGCGTCGAGCGCGGCTACACCGCCGTCGTGGTGGTGGCGGGCCTCGCGTGGTCGGCCCTGCTCGTGTGCGCGATCTTCGTGCCGCTCGACGTGGCCCCCACGCCGCGCTGGACCCGACTGGCGTGGACGGCCGCGACCGTCACACCTTTCGTGCTCGTGGGGTGCTCGCGGCCGGGCTGCTCCCGGTGGGTCAGGCCGGGGAGAGTCGGGGTCGAGCGTCTTCAGGGTGTCTTCCTCGGCGGCGTTGTCGGCGTCGAGCTGATCCTCGGTGCCTTCGTCGCCGCCCAGCGCCGAGCGGTGGCCCTGACCGGCATCGCCCTGGATCGCCCCGCCGGTCGACTCGCCGCGGGAGCTGTCGCCCTGGATCGCGCCGCCTGTGCCGTCGCCCTGGCCGGAGTCCTCATCCGGCACACCGGCACCGGGGCGCCTTCGGCCGGGTCCTGCGGGTGGGGTGTGCGTTCTGTGTTCTCGTCCATGCTGCGACCGTATGTACGCGACCCCTGTGTCGTGGAGGGCGTTGACAAACCGCGCGCCGGGAGTCAGCCCTCGAGATCGCCTTCGCGCGGACGGCGGATCGGCGTGGTCACCGCTGCCTCGTCGCTGAACTCGATCGGATCGACCTGCTCGACGATGCTCAGCGGTCGGGTCTCGTCGAGCGTGAGCAGGAAGCGGCGGTTCTCCGCGCGCCGGAGGCGTCCGGACGTCGCGACCCAGATCACCCCGATCGCGCACGCCACGAATCCGGCCGTGCCGCCGAGCATGATCGCGGCCCGCGGTCCGAACGTGTCGGCGACCCACCCTGCGATGGGGGCGCCGACCGGGGTCGAGCCCATGATCACCGCCATGTAGAGGGCGAGGACGCGCCCGCGCAGCGCCGGGTCGGTCGTGATCTGCACGTAGCCGTTGGCGGTGGTGAGCAGTGTCACGATCATGAATCCGGTGAACGTGAGCGTGACGGCGTACGAGGCGTAGGTGGGCATCGCCGACGACACGAAGGCCGCGATGCCGAAACCGCCGGCGGCGAGGATCACGACGCGCACGCGTGCCCTTTCCCGTCGAGCCGCGAGCAGGGCCCCGATCAGCGAGCCGATCGCGAGCACCGAGCTGAGCACCCCGTAGCCGTCGGCGCCGGCCCCGAACTCCAGCGCCATGGTCGAGGCGAAGATCGGGAAGTTCATGCCGAACGCCCCGATCAGGAACACCGTGACGAACACGACCCGCAGGTCGCTGCGTCCCCATACGTAGCGGAATCCGGCGGCCAGTCCGCCACGACTGCGGCTCTTCAGACGCGGGGCAAGCAGGCCGGTGCGCAGCATCGACACCGCGAGGATCATCGCGAGGAAGGTCGCGGCGTTCACGATGAACACCCATCCGGAGCCGATCGCGACGATCAGCAGCCCTCCGACCGCCGGCCCGATCATGCGCGCCAGGTTGAACGACGCCGAGTTGAGGGCGACCGCGTTCGAGGTGTCGCCCTTCGACACCATGTCGGAGACGAATGCCTGCCTCGCCGGAGCGTCGAACGCGTTCACGATGCCGAACCCGAGGGCGAAGCCGAACATCATCGGCAGGGTCATGACGCCGCCGAGCAGCAGCACGCCGACGGTGATCGCGAGCGCCAGCAGCGCCGTCTGGGTCGCGAGCAGGATGTGCCGCCGGTCGAAACGGTCGGCCACCCACCCCGTCAGGCTCACGAGCACGAGGGGAGGCCCGAACTGCAGCGCCATGGTGATGCCCATCGCGGTGGCGTCGTTGTCGGTCAGCTCCGTGAGCACGACCCAGTCCTGGGCGGTCGCCTGCATCCACCCGCCGACGTTGGAGACCAGCGCGCCGGCGAACCAGATGCGGTAGTTGACGTTCGCGAACGAACGGAACATCGCGCTCATCGCTCCACCACCCGCCGCATCAGTGCGCTGGCCTCGCGGAGCGTGGCGAGCTCGTCCTCGGTGTAGTCGACCTCGCGCAGCATCTCGGCGAGCAGCTCGTCGCGTCGGCGGATGGTCTCGACGACGAGCTCGGCACCGGCCGCGGTGATGTCGACCTGCACGCGGCGGCGGTCGTCTTCGTCGGGGTGCGGACCACGAACCCCTGCTCTTCGAGTCCGTTGATCGTGCTGGTCATCGACGGGGCGGTGACGCGCTCGCGCTGTGCGAGCGTGGAGATCGTCCGGCGTCCGTTCATGCGCAGATCGGCGAGGACGGCCAGCTGCGCGTCGCTCATGGAGTCCGCGGCGCGCACGCACCGGAGGCGCCTGGCCAGACGGAACGTCGCCATACGCAGATCGGTGGCGGTGCTGTGGAGGGATTCATCGGACGCAGACATTACTTAGATAGCCTATCTAATTTTCGCGACCGCCGGTGGGGCGGGCACGGGCACAATGGAGGAGTGACCCGAACGCTCGCTCTTGAAATCGCCGTGCAGGACCCCGCCGGAGTACGCATCGCCGCGGAGGTCGGCGCCGACCGGGTGGAACTCGGGACGGCACTCGCGCTCGGTGGCCTGACCCCGTCGCCCGCGACGCTCGAACTCGCGGTCGAGGCGGCCGGAGCCGACGGGCCGGAGGTGCACGTGCTGGTGCGTCCGCGCGCGGGCGGCTTCCACTACGAGGAGGACGAGCTGGCGGTCGCCGAGCGCGATGTGCGTCACGCGATCGCGCTCGGCGCCTCCGGCGTCGTCATCGGGGCGCTCGATGCGGACGGGCGGCTCGACCTGTTCGCCATGGCCCGCCTGCGCGATGCGGCCGGAGGGGCCCCGGTCACGCTGCACCGGGCGATCGACGTCACGGCCGATCCGGTCGCGACGCTGCGCAGTGCGCGCGAGCTCGGTCTCCAGCGGGTGCTCACCTCGGGAGGCGCGTCCGCCGCGATCGACGGTGTCGACACCCTGCGTGCGCTCGTCGCCGCGGCCGAGGGCGAGATCGAGATCATGGCTGGCAGCGGTGTCGACGCGACGAGCGCCCCCGTGCTCGCCGCGGCCGGCGTCGATGCGATCCACTTCTCCGCCAAGCGCACCGTGGTCGAGGAGGGCGGCGTGCGCATGGGCTCCGCCTCGGACGGAGTCGGCGGCTACGAGGTGACCGATCGCGCCATCGCCTTCGCGATCAAGGATGCCCTCGGCCGGTAGGCAGCCGCGACGCGTGGTGGGTAGGCTCGCACCGTGATGGATACCCGTGAGTTCACCGATGCCTACGGCGTCGACATCGTCTACGACGTCCATCCCGCCGAAGGGACGCCGCGCGGCGTGGTGCAGCTGCTGCACGGCGTCGGCGAGCACGCCGGCAGGTACGGTGCGCTGATCGGGGCCCTCACCGGCGCCGGGTTCCACGTGTACGCCGACGATCACCGAGGACACGGGCGCACGGGGATCCGCCAGCACGGCGGCCCCGAGCGGCTCGGTCGACTGGGCGTCGGCGGACTCCGGGCGGCGAAGGAGGCCGTCTGGCAGCTCACCGGCCTCATCCGCGAGGAGCATCCCGACCTTCCGCTCGTGCTGCTCGGGCACTCGTGGGGCTCGTTCCTCGCGCAGATGCTCGTCAACGATCACCCCGAGGCCTGGGATGCCGTGATCCTCTCCGGCTCCGCGCTGCGGATGCCCGGCTCCCTCAACGCCGCGCCCCTGAACGCACGGTGGTCCGGGGAGGGAGCCACGGGTCTCGAGTGGCTCAGCCGCGACCCCGCGGTGTGGGCCGCTTTCGCCGACGACCCGCTGACCACCGACGTCCCCCTCCTCAAACTCTTCGGTCCGATCGAGGCAGCCCGGCTCTACGGGCGCCCGGCGAAGGACCTCGGACACGACATCCCGATGCTGCTGCTGGTCGGACGCGACGACCCCGTCGGCGGGCCGCGCAGCGTGCACAAGCTCGCCGACGAGTACCGCAGCCGCTCCGGACTCACCGACGTCACGACGCTCGTGTATCCCGACGCGCGGCATGAGATCTTCGCGGAACTGCAGCAGGCCGAGGTGCGCGCCGACGTGCTGGCGTGGCTCGACGCGCACATCCCCGCGCGCTGACCACCTCTCCCGGTCGGCCTCTCCGGATCGGCCGCTCCCGATCGGCGCGGATGTTCCCCGACGGTGCGGGTGTGACGCGGCGTTACGCGCGGTGAAGGCGTGTGACGAGACGGCATCGATGCGAGGAGTGCCGCAATAGATTCGGGGCAGTAATCCGCGTATGAGCGAGGAGGCGCCTGCGGGCGCCGCCCTCGCAGGGGAGGATCCGCTCCGATGAGCTTCGTCAAGGACTGGCAGGACTGGCACGCATCCCGCGAGCGCTACGCGGGATCCGAATACGGTCCTTCCGCGCTGGAGTCGACGAACTGGCTCATCACGGAGGCCGCAGCGGTCGACGGCATCCCGGGGTTGTGGGCCCTCACGGGCGATGGGGGCATCCGCGGCAGCGAGCTCGGGCAGGCGGGGTCGACCGTGACGCTGCGGGGGGCCGAGACGCTGCGCATCGGGCGTCGTGAGCTCCGTGTGTTCGACCGTCACGGCGCCGTGGCCCTCCGGGTGCTGAACCCTGCACGACCGCAGCGGGAGTGGTTCACCGCGATCGACGCCTATGCACCGGACGAGCGGTGGCGGTTGCCCGCGGTCTTCGAGCACACGCCGGACGAGCGGATCGTGATCACGTCGGTCGACGGCGCCGCACGGGAGACGCCGGTGGCCGGTCGGCTGCGCTTCGAGCTGGCGGGCGCCGCACAGACGTTGACCGTGACGCGCAACGGGCAGGGAGCCCTGAACGCGGTCTTCGCCGACGGCACCAACGGGCTCGAGACGTACCGCTTCCGGTTCCTCCCCGTCGATGAGCCCGGCGACGACGGCACGGCCGTGATCGACTTCAACCGCGCCTATCTGCCGCCGTGCGCGTTCTCCGACCAGTTCGTGTGCCCCCTGCCCCCGCCGGGCAACCGCTATTCGACGCCCATCCGTGCCGGGGAGAGAGTCGTCGTCCTCGGCGGCTGACCCGCCGGATGACGGGCCGTGCGGCTTAAGCTGGAGGCGTGCACGGTGAATACAAGGTCCCAGGGGGAAAGCTCGTCGTCGTCGACCTCGACATCGAAGACGACAGGATCGTCCGCTTCCGCCTCGCAGGAGACTTCTTCCTCGAGCCCGACTCGGCGTTGGGCGACATCGACGAGGCTGTGAACGGGCTGCCCGTCGAGTCGGATGCGACCGCGATCGCCGCCGCCGTGCGCGGTGCCCTCCCCGACGGTGCGCAGCTGCTCGGCTTCACGCCGGAGGCGGTGGGGACGGCCGTGCGCCGTGCGCTCGTGACTGCTCCGGGCTGGCGTGACTTCGACTGGGAGATCGTGCACGACAAGGCCGTCTCACCGCGCATGAACCTCGCCCTCGACGAGGTGCTCACCGCCCGTGTCGGCGAGGGGCGACGGCGTCCGACCCTGCGCATCTGGGAGTGGGACGAGTCGGCCGTGGTGATCGGGTCGTTCCAGTCGTACCGCAACGAGGTCGATCCCGAAGGCGCGGCGAAGCACGGATTCGACGTCGTCCGGCGGATCTCGGGCGGCGGGGCGATGCTCATGGCCGCGGGGCAGATCATCACGTACTCGCTGTACGTGCCGGCATCCCTGGTGGCGGGCATGACGTTCGCCGACTCGTATGCCTTCCTCGACGATTGGGTGCTGCAGGCGCTGCGGTCCCTCGGCATCGATGCCGTCTATCAGCCGCTGAACGACATCGCGAGCCCCACCGGCAAGATCGGCGGCGCCGCGCAGAAGCGTCTCGCCAACGGGGGTGTGCTCCACCACGCGACCCTCTCCTACGACATCGACGGTCAGGTGATGACCGAGGTGCTGCGCATCGGACGCGAGAAGCTGAGCGACAAGGGCACCGCGTCTGCGGCGAAGCGCGTCGACCCTCTGCGGAGCCAGACCGGACTCGAGCGCGCCGAGATCATCGAGCGGTTCAAGGACACGTTCCGTTCGTTGACCGACGCCGAGTCGGGGTCGATCAGCGCCGACGAGTACGCCGACGCCGAGGCGCTCGTCGCGTCGAAGTTCGCCACCGACGCGTGGCTGCATCGGGTGCCGTGACACCGCATCCGGCTCTCGGGGCGGTCACGATCATCGAGGGGGACAACCTCGCCGTCGCGGCGACGCTGCCGTCCGGATCGTTCACGCTCGTGTACCTCGACCCGCCGTTCAACACCGGACGCACGCAGGAGCGCCAGGTCGTGACCGCGCGTCGGGCGTCGGCACCCCACGACGAACCTGCCGGGTCGGGGACGACTCCTGCCGAATCGGACGCTCCGACCCCGGTCGCCGCCGACTCCGCACCCCCGTCCGGAGAGACCGAGGTGCGCCACGGGTTCCACGGCCACGCGTACGAGCGGGTGCGCGGGATGCTGCGGGCGTACGACGACCGCTTCGACGACTACGGAGCGTTCCTGATGCCGCGGCTCGAGGAGGCGTGGCGGCTGCTCGCCGACGACGGCACGCTGTACCTGCACCTCGACTACCGGGAGGCGCACTACGCCAAGGTCATGCTCGACGCGGTCTTCGGGCGGGACTGCTTTCTCAACGAACTGATCTGGGCGTACGACTACGGCGCCAAGTCGCGCAGCCGCTGGCCGACCAAGCACGACACGATCCTGGTGTACGTGAAGAATCCGCGGGAGTACGTCTTCAACTCCGACGAGGTCGACCGCGAGCCGTACATGGCGCCCGGACTCGTCACGGCTGAGAAGGCCGCACGCGGCAAGCTGCCCACCGACGTCTGGTGGCACACGATCGTGCCGACGACCGGGCGCGAGAAGACGGGCTATCCCACGCAGAAACCCGAGGGGATCCTCCGGCGCATCGTGACGGCGTCGAGTCGTCCGGGTGACCGGGTGCTCGACCTCTTCGCGGGGAGCGGGACGGCGGGGGCGGTGGCCTCGGCGCTCGGACGCGACGCCGTGCTCGTGGATGACAACCCCGAGGCCGTCCGGATCATGACGGCCCGGATGCCGCACGCCGAGGCGACGACGCTCGCCTGACCCGGAGCCGTCAGGCCGGGCGCAGCAGCGCGAGGAACTGCTCGATCTCGGCGGCCATGTCGAGTGAGGGGTCGAGCATCCACGCGCCTTGGAGTCCATCGGCCAAGGCGTGCAGCGTGCGCACCACCCATGCGGGGTCGAGGTCGTCGCGCAGGCGGCCCGCTCTCTGATCTGCGGCGACCTGGGCGCGCGTGAAGGCCTCGACCCGTTCGGTACGCTCACGGAAGTACGTGTGTGCGGGATGCGACGGGTCTCCCGCCTCGGCAGCCAGCTGCGCGTAGAGCTGCACGAGTCCGGGGACGGAGGCGTTGTGGCGCATCACCGCGAGGAAGGCGGTGGAGGCGTCTTCGCCCGCATGCTCCTGCTCGTCGCGGTCGTCTCTGGCGCGGAGAATCGCGACGAACAGCTCCTCTTTGCTGCCGAAGTAGTGCAGGAGGCCCGCGGGGCTGAGCCCGGCGGCGTCGGCGATCTCTCGGACCGACGCCTTGCGGTAGCCGTGCTCGGCGACGACGGCGAGGGCGGCCTCGAGGATCTCCTCGCGCTTGGCGACGCCCTTCGCATATGCCCCTCGTGTCGCCATGGCTCCAGGGTAACCGTCACGGTCGGATCACAAAAACCGAACAACGTTCGTGAATGACTTGCGGCGGTGAACCGCGATCTGCGAGCATGTGAGTCGAATCCCGAACGATGTTTGGTATTAGCCCGCGACCGCTCAACGAGGAACGGCCATGTCCCTTCCCCCTCTCGATCCCGCCGCCGAACTCGCGCCGACCGGCACCATCCGTTCTCTCCCGCCCGCAGCGGGGAGCCGGCGGCGAGCCCGCCCGCGAATCGACGTCTGCTGCCCAGCCTGCTGATCGCCTCGCTGACCCTGTTCGCCACCTATGGCGGGCTCATCGCGATCCTCCTCCCCAGCCAGGTGCTGATGATCGACGAGGCGAACAAGGTCGGCAACCTCGCCGTCGTCACCACGATCTCCTTCGTCTTCACCCTGTTCGCGCAGCCGATCGTCGGAGCGTTGAGCGATCGCACGCGCTCGCGGTTCGGACGCCGGGTGCCGTGGATGGTGCTCGGCGCCATCATCGGCGGCATCTTCCTGTTCGGCATGGGCTCGCTGAGCGATATCCTCTGGATCACCGTGTTCTGGGTGATCATCCAGGTGGCGCTGAACTTCTTCCAGGCCCCGCTGACGGCCATCACCGCCGACCGTTTCCCGCGGTCGAAGCGCGGCGGGGCGAGCGCGATGATCGGGCTCGGCACGCAGGTCGGCATGACGGTCGGCATCATGCTCGCCGGTGCTTTCGCCGCGCAGATCGGCATCGGCTACGCGGTGTTCGGCGGTGCCGTGATCGTGGCGGCGCTGCTGTTCGCGCTCGTGAACCGGGACTGGTCATCGAAGCACGCGGCGGTCGACGCGTTCCGCTGGGGTGCGTTCTTCCGTGGATTCTGGATCGACCCGCGCCGTCACCCCGACTTCGCGTGGGCGTTCGCCGCGCGGTTCCTGCTGATCCTCGGCTACTTCGTCGTCAGCGCCTACCAGCTGTACATGCTCACCGACTACATCGGCCTGCCGTTCGCGGACGCCCAGGGCGCCGTCGTCACGCTCACCCTCGTGGCCTTCGTCCCGACGCTGATCGCGATCGCGCTGTCCGGGTGGTGGAGCGACAGGGTCGGTCGCCGCAAGGTGTTCATCTACGCCGCATCCGTGGTGATGGTGGCGGCGCTGGCGATGCCGCTGCTGCAGCCGAACATGACCGGCATGGTCCTGATGAGCATCATCAACGGTGTCGGCTTCGGGCTCTACATGTCGGTGGATGCGGCGCTCATGACCGAGGTGCTGCCGAACGAGGGCGTCTCGGCCGGCAAAGACCTCGGCATCCTCAACGTCGCGACCAACGTGCCGCAGGCGCTGAGCCCCGCGATCGGCGGTGTCATCATCACGGCCCTGGGCGGTTACGCGATGCTGTTCGTCTTCGCGATCGTGTTCGTGATCCTCGCCGCCGTCGCGACCGCGCCGATCAAGGGAGTGCGCTGATGACCAGGAACGAGCAGGAGAATGCTGTGATGACGGATACCGACTTCGAGACGACCGCCGACTTCGTCGAGGTGGCTACCGCCGCCGGCCGGGTGCGCGGACGCTGGCGCCCGACCACGGGTGGGCGGGGCAATCCACGATCGTCCGCGTTCCTCGGCATCCCGTTCGCCGAGGCGCCGGTCGGTGCGCTGCGGTTCCAGGCCCCCGTGCCGAAGAGACCGTGGGAGGGTGTGCGCGACGCTCTCGAGTTCGCAGCCACGGCGCAGCGCGGCGATCCGGGCGTGACGCTCATCCCCGAGCCGAGCATCGAGGGCGACAGCACGCTGAACGTCAACGTCTTCACCCCGGACCCGACCCGCGCCGAGCAGGGCTCCGGACTTCCGGTCCTCGTCTGGATCCATGGCGGCGGGTACTTCGCCGGGTCACCGGCCAGCCCCTGGTACGACGGCCGCAACTTCAACCGCGACGGCGTCGTGACGGTGTCTCTGTCGTATCGGTTGGGCTTCGACGGGTTCGGCTGGATCGAGGATGCCCCGTCCAACCGCGGTGTGCGCGACTGGCTGCTCGCCCTCGAGTGGGTGCAGCAGAACATCGCGATGTTCGGCGGAGACCCGGCGCGCGTCACGATCGCCGGGCAGTCGGCCGGCGGCGGTGCGGTGCTGACCCTCCTCGGCATGGAGAAGGCGCAGCACCTGTTCCACGGGGTCTACGCGATCTCGGGCGCACTCGCCGATGTGGGCGGTGAGCGGTCAGAGGCTTTCGGGCGCGGGCTCGCCGCCGCGGCCGGGGTCGCGCCGACCGTCGCCGGTTTCTCCTCGCTGTCGGAGGAACGCATCCTCGAGCTCCAGAAGAAGGCGACCGAGCTCGGCCCCGCGTCTCTGGGGAGCGTGATCGACGAGGGGCTCCCCTCGGGCCGACCGTCGACGGCGATCTGGTGCCGCGCTCCACGCGCGAGGCTCTCCGCGCCGGTATCGGCGCCGACAAGCCGCTCGTGCTCGGCGCGACCGATGACGAGTTCACGATGGTCTTCGCGGGCTCCGAGAAGAAGCTGCGCTGGGTGCCGAGGTCGTTGCTGCTGAACAAGCTCGGGCTGCCCAAGAGCGTGCGGCGGGCGTATCTCGCCGCCAACGCCGACATCACCGGGCTCGGCAACGCCCGGGTCGGTGGCCGGCTGCTCACCGACCGGATGTTCCGCACGGCGCTGCTGAAGGTCGTCGCCGACCGCGGCTCTGCGCCCACCTGGCTCTACCGCTTCTCGTGGCCGTCCGGGCACTTCGGCTTCGCCGAGCACTGCCTCGACGTGCCGTTCTTCTTCGACTGCCTCGACGGTCCCGCGATGGAGCCGCTCGCCGGACCGAACCCGCCGCAGGAGCTGGCCGACGAGGTGCACGGGGCTGCCGTCGCCTTCATCGCGGATGGCGACCCCGGCTGGCCGCGGCACCTCGGCCCCGCAGGCATCGCCCGGGTCTACGACGTGCCGACGCGCGACGTCTCCGACGCCTATGCGTCGGTGCGACCGTTGCTGCGCGCGACGTGACGCGAGTTCGAATCGCGTGGATGGCTCCATTCCCGAGGGAGATGGGACCACTCACGCGATTCCAAAGCGCCCGCGGGATCAGCTGACGCGATAGGCGCGGTAGTGCACGGCGTCGGTGCGGCGCTGGGCGGCCGCGACGTAGAGCTGTCGCTGGAGGTCGACGAGGGAGGGCGCTGCCGTCTCGATCGCGACCGTCGTGCGGAAGTAGTACGCGGTGGGATCCACGTCCTCTCCTCGTCCGAGTCGCTCCAGCACCTCCGGTGATCCGGTGCGCACCCCTCTCGCATGCAGCAGCAGGAGGTCGCCGGATGCGGTGCGCGCCGAGTAGCGTCCGTCGATCTCGATCGTGCCGTTCGAACGCACGAGCTGCCAATCCGCACCGCCCGGAAGGATCTCGGCCTCGACGATGCCGGTGATCCGCCCGCCGAGGATCGGGACGACCCGGCGATGGCCGGCACTGGTCGCACCGTGGTCCTCCAGCGGGCCGAGACGAACCGTGACATCGAAGGCGGCCTCGAGCGTCGGAAGGGGGAGCTGATCGTGCGGAGTGTTCACGGGACGTCCTCGTGTGTCGTGGAGGGGGCAGCATCCGGGTCGGTGAGCACGGCGCAGAGGCGCTCGAGCGCGGGCAATGCGGCGTCGAGTGCTGCGCGGTCCGCGTCGTCGAGCTCGCGACTCACACGCGTCACCAGGGCCGTGTTCACCGCATCGAAGCGGTCGAAGAGTTCCCGTGCGCGTGCGGAGGCGCGCACCGCCACGCGACGTCCGTCCGAGGGATCGGGGCCGCGCTCGACCAGTCCGTCGGTCTCCATCGCGCCGAGGAGGTTGCTCACGGTCGGGCGACTCAGCCGCAACTGCGCGGCGATCTCCGCCGGACCCCTGCTCGTGCCGTGCGGCAGGGCGCGCAGCACGTCGATCTGCGCATCCGACAGTTCGGGCAGGTCGGCTTCCGCGCGGGTCGCGGCGAGCAGCGCTCGCCGCAGCGGGAGATCACCGCGGCGAGCCGGGCGGCGTCGAGCGCGGTCACGCGCGCACCCCGGTCTCCGGCGCCGCAGCGTCGTCGCGTGCCGGGGTGAGCGAGGGCCGCTCGTTGAGCAACTCGGGCAGGAAGCCGGCCGCGACCTTGTAATCGGTCGCGATCCGTCGGCGTTCGGCGAGGGGGATCACCTCGTCGATGTCGCCGAAGCCCTCGGGTGCGCGTTCGTGCGCGAGCTGCATCACCCGCTCGGGTCCTGTGGCCCGCGTGCCGGCGAGGAGCGCGGTCATCGCGGGGCGACGGGCCTCTTCGTAGCGGGCGAGTGCGTCGTCGATCCCCGCGGGGGAGTGGTCGGCGCCCGCGAGGTGGAAGGCGAGCGTGCGGGCGTCGAGGATCGCCTGCGACCCGCCGTTCGATCCGTTCGGGTACATCGCGTGCGCCGCGTCGCCCACCAGGGTGGTGCGCCCGAACGTCCAGCGCGGCAGCGGATCGCGGTCGACCATCGGATACTCGAGGATCTCGTCGGCCGCGGCGATGGCCGCCGGCACGTCGAGCCAGTCGAAGTTCCAGCCGCGGAACAGTTCGGCGATCGGTGCCGGGTCGACCGCGCGGTTCCAGTCGGCGTCGCCGCTGCCGCCGACTCGACGTTCGGCGATGAAGTTCACGAGCATGCGGCCGTCGGCATCCGTCTCCGACAGGGGGTAGGCGACGAACTTCTGCTCGCCGTCGCCCGCCATGATCATGGTGCGTCCGTCGAGGAACGCGGGGATGCGGGCAGTGCCGCGCCACAGTGTGAGTCCGCTCCACGGCGGAGCACCCTCGTCGGGGAAGCGCTGGGCGCGCAGGGCGGAGTGGATGCCGTCGGCGCCGATGATCACGTCGGCGGTCTCCTCGACCTCGCCGTCGTCGGTGGCGAACCTCGCCGTCTCGGTGCCGTCGGGGTTCGACGTGGTGGCGATCAGGCGGTGCCCGAGGCGGATCGGCTCGGCGAGGCGGGCCTCCGCGAGATCGCGCAGCGCGAGCTGCAGGCGACCGCGGTGCACCGAGAGCTGGGGCCAGTGGTACCCGGCGTCGAGGCCGCGCGGCTCGCTCCAGATCGCCTGTCCACGGCGGGTGAAGTAGCTGAGGGTGGTGGGGGTGACGCCGGCAGCGGCGATCGTGTCGGCGACGCCGAGCTCGGTGAGCTCGCGCATCGCGTGCGGCAGCAGGTTGATGCCGACGCCGAGTCCGCGGATGGCGCTGCTGCGCTCGAACACGGTGACGTCGCGCAGGCCGGCCTCGTGCAGGCTGATCGCCGTGGCGAGTCCGCCGATGCCGGCGCCGATGACGATGATCTTCATCGATCTCTTCCTCCCGCCGCTCACCGTGAGCGGCGGAAGTAGTTTTGCAACAAAACCAGCTTCGGCGCAAGGTCCGCGTGTCAGGACCCCTGCGCCGTGCGGGCGGCCGACTCGACGATCACGTCGACGCCGAGGAGGAACAGCTCGCGATCCTGCAGCTCGGACAGCAGGATGCCGTTCTCGGCGATCAGCGGGAACTGCCGGGGGTCGGCGAGCAGGGGAGAGTCGATCCAGGGACTGTCGACCTCGTCGGTGTCACGCCCGGCGTGTGCCCGTGCGATCCCCGCCGCGCCGGCCAGCACGTGCGAGGCGAGCAGGGCGTAGTGGCGCACCAGATCCTGCCCGCGCAGGCCCGCGCGGTGGAACGCATCGAGCATGAGTTCGATCGCTGCGAGCTCGCCGGGGCCGTGCGTGGTGAGCGTGGTGGCCTCGGAGCCGATGGCCGGGTAGCGCGTGAACAGGGTCAGCGTCGCCTCGCTGAGCATGCGCAGCCGCCCGCGCCAGTCCTCGACCGGAAGGTCGACCGAGGCGGCGGCCTCGCCGTTGAGCTCGTCGAGGAGCGCGCTCATCAGGGCGTCCTTGCTGGCGAAGTGGCGATAGATCGCCGTGGGGTCGGCGCCCAGCCGACTTCCGAGGTCGCGCACCGAGATCGATGCCGTCCCGGTCGCGGCGAGTTCCTTCCCCGCGTCGATGATCATCGCGCTGTCGAGCCGCACGCGGGTGGGGGCCTTGCTGTTCGCCATCGTGTCTCCGGTCTTCCTCGCTCCATCGTGCCACGAGAAGGCACGCTCGCTCTCTGCAGGATAGAAGTTTCGCCACGATGCTGACAACAGTGTTGACAGGAGTGATGGCGATGGATAGCTTTATCGCGTTCCGGCAACTTCGACGACGAAGAAAGGCGCAGGATGTCGCGCGAACTCATCTTCCACGGGGGTCCCGTGTTCACCGGAAGCGGTGCACCGCTCCCGCACCACGCAGTGGTCGTCCGCGACGGACGCATCGCCGCCGTCCTCCCCGAGAGCGAGGTGGATGCCGTGGTGGCCCCTGGCGCGGCACGGATCGACCTCGACGGCGCACTGCTCAGCCCCGGATTCCAGGACGCGCACATCCACCCGGTCGGCGGCGGCATCGAACTCCTGCAGTGCAACCTGTCGGACGCCGAGGACGCGGCCGATACCGCGGCCCGCATCCGCGCCTACGCCGAGGCCCACCCCGCCGAGAAGTGGATCCTCGGCGGAGGCTGGAGCATGGACCACTTCCCCGGGGGAACCCGCCCCGCGCCCTTCTCGACGAGGCGACCGGCGGCCGGCCGGTGCTTCTGCAGAGCCGCGACCACCACAGCACCTGGGCGAGCACCGAGGCGATCCGACGCGCGGGCGTCACGGCCGAGACGCCCGACCCCGAAGACGGCCGCATCGTGCGCGAGGCCGACGGTCACCCGGCAGGCACTTTCCACGAGGGCGCCGGCGACCTGTTCGCGCACGTGCGCCCGGCGACGTCGACCGAACTCGCCTACCAGGGACTCCTCCGCGCGCAGGAGGAGCTCATCGCCCTCGGGATCACCGGCTGGCAGGACGCGATGGTCGGCGCCGACGTCGCCGGCATCGCCGACCCGATCTCGGCCTACGAGCGCGCGCTGCACGAGGGCACCCTCGCGGTCCACGTCGTCGGCGCGCAGTGGTGGGTGCGCGACGGGGGCGTCGACCAGGTCGCGCGCATGGTCGCCCGACGCGAGGCTGCGGCGGCGGCGCACCCGGATCGCCGACTCGACCTCGGCACCACGAAGATCATGGTCGACGGCGTCGCCGAGAACCAGACGGCGGCGATGCTCACGCCCTATCGCGACGAGACCGGTCACGACACGTGCAACCACGGCCTCAGCTTCATCGACCCCGAGCGGCTGCGCGAGTACGTCATCGCCCTGGATGCCGCAGGACAGCAGGTGCACATGCACGCGCTCGGCGACCGTGCGGTGCGCGAGGCGCTCGACGCCCTGCAGTCCGCGCGCGAAGTGAACGGCGACCCGGTCGGACGCCATCACCTCGCTCACCTCCAGATCGTCGCGGAGGCCGACGTCGCCCGCTTCGCCGACCTCGACGCCGTCGCCAACCTGCAGGCGCTGTGGGCGACGCACGAAGACCAGTTGGACGAGCTGACGCTGCCGTTCCTGCAGGACGGCCAGGAGGCACGGCAGTATCCGTTCGGCGACTTCGCCAGGGCCGGCGTGCGCCTGGCCGCCGGCAGCGACTGGCCGGTCTCGAGCGCCGACCCCATCGCCGCGATCCACATCGCCGTCAACCGGGCCTACCCGGAGTCGACCCAGCCGCCCCTCGGCGGCGCGCATCAGCGCCTCGACCTCGAGACGGCGCTCGCCGCCTACACCTCGGGCAGTGCCTACGTGAACCGGCGCGACCACGACACCGGCAGCATCCGCGAAGGCTACCTCGCGAACCTCGTCGTGCTCGACCCGAACCCGTTCGCCGTCGCCCCGGAAGACCTGTACCGCACCAGGGTCACCTCGACCTGGATCGAGGGGGAACCCGTGCACACCGCATCCCTCGAACCCCGCACCGCTCACCACACCTCTCACCCCAAGGAGTCCTGATGCACCGCTCGCTCCGCACCCGCCGTCTCATCCGCACCGGCGCCGCGCTCACCGGCATCCTCACCGTCGTCGCGCTCGCCGCGTGCAGCCCCCGCCGCATCGAACGGCGGCGACGACGACAAGGGAACCATCGACGCGAAGATCACCGACACGACCGCCGCGCCCAGCGGCGACATCGACTCGTTCACGTTCGCCAGCTACGCCGAGCCCTATTCGCTCGACTACGCCTACGCGTTCGATTACGCCGACAACCAGGTGCTCGCCAACGTGTGCGAGTCGCTGCTGCGCCTCAACCCCGACTTCTCGCTCACGCCCTCGCTGGCGGAGTCGTTCGAGCATCCGACGCCCGAGACCTGGGTGTACGACATCCGCCAGGGCGTCACCTTCCACGACGGCACACCCCTCACGGCGGCGGATGTCGTCGCCTCGATGTCGCGCCACCTCGACCCCGCGGTCGGGTCGTCGTGGTTCTCCGTCTACCAGAACGTCGTCGACATCTCGCAGACCGGCGACCACCAGGTGACCGTGACGATGTCCGGTCCGGACTCGCAGTTCAACCTGTCCATGGGAGGGTCGGCCGGAGTCATCGAGTCGGCGGCGACCCTCGCCGAGAAGGGCGCCGACTACGGCAACTCGACCGGCGGGGTCAACTGCACAGGGCCGTTCTCGTTCACCGGCTGGGAGTCGGGGGAGTCGATCACCCTCACCCGTTACGACGACTACTGGGACGACGCCCTGAAGGCGCGCTCCGGCGAAGTGCGGTTCGTGTTCATGGGCGACTCCACCGCGCGGGTGAACGCACTGAAATCCGGCAGCGTCGACGGGAGCTGGATGATCCCGATCGAGGCGGTGCCGCAGCTCGAGGCATCGGGCAAGGGCGATCCGCTCTTCGGGGCCTCCACGGCGGTCGGCAATCTCGTCATCAGCGACCTCGACGGTCCGCTCGGGGATCTGCGGGTGCGCAAGGCGCTGCTCCTCGCGATGGACCGGGACGGCATCGTGCAGGCCGCGGCGCGCGGGGTCGGCGAGGTGACCGACGTGTTCACCACGGAGGCGGTGTGGCGGGCTGCCTCAGACGCCGCGCGGACGGCGGCGTTCGACGACGTGACGCACTACGAGCAGAACCTCGAAGAGGCCAAGAAGCTCATCGCGGAAGCCGGCGCCGAGGGCGCGGAGCTCACCTACGTCACGGCGCCGATCGGCAACGACTTCGCCGTGATCTCGCAGGCCACGGCGGCGGCAGCGCAGTCCATCGGGCTGAAGGTGAACATCGAGTCGGTGAGCCCTGCCGCGTACACGGCGCTGTTCTCCGACCCGAGTGCCCGTGAGGGAGTCGACCTCTTCTACACGAGCTGGTACCTCTCCAGCCCGGACGCCCTCGAGATGTACTCGGTGCTGCGCACGGGGGAGTTCAGCAACTACGGCGGCTGGAGCGACCCCGAGTTCGACGAGGTCGTGAGTCAGGCCATCGCGACGGACGACCCGGCGGCGCGCAGCGAGCTCACGGCGAAGGCCCAGCAGATCGCGAACGCCGAGCTCCCGTGGCTGCCGATCTCCACCGGCCCGCTGCCCCTGTTCCAGGGCGAGCGCATCACCGGTGTGTCCCCGTCGATGGCGTTCCTCTACTATCCGTGGGCCGCAGAGATCGGCGCCCGCTGACGATGGGTGCTGCACGACGCGTCGCGGGGAAGCTCGGCGGCCTGCTGCTGACGCTCTTCCTCGCGTCGCTGCTCGTCTTCTTCTCGCGCTTCCTGGTGCCGGGGATCCGGTGAGCTTCCTCCTCCGAGGGCGGAAGCCGAGTCCGGAGGCGATCGCCGAGGTGACGGCGCAGTACGGGCTGGACAGGTCGCCGGTCGAGCAGTACCTGCGCTGGATCGGCGGGGTGGTGCGCGGCGACTTCGGCCGCTCGCTCCAGTTCCGGCAGGACGTGAGCGTGGTCATCGGCGAGCGCCTGCCTGTGACGCTCACGCTCGTCGTGATGGCGGGGACCATCATCGCGGTCGTCGGGCTGGTGCTCGGTGCGGTGGCCGCCCTCAACCGCGGCAGGGTCGTGGACCGCGTGGTCCTGATCGGCCTCACGGTGCTCGGGGCCATCCCGTCGTTCGTGGGCTCCATCGTGCTGATCGCAGTGTTCTCCGTGCAGCTCGGCTGGTTTCCGTCGTTCGGATCGGGTGAGGGGTTCCCCGACATGGTCTCCCACCTCGTGCTGCCGTCGATCGCGTTGGCGATCGTGTTCATCGTGCTGGTCGGCAAGGTCACGCGGTCCGCGATGGTCGAGCAGCTCGGGCGCGAGCACGTCGAGGTCTCGGTGAGCCGTGGCGTGACGCAGACGGTGGTCGTCCGCCGGCACGTGCTGCGCAACGCGCTCGGTCCGATCCTCACGGTCAGCGGCGTGCTGGTGGCCGGCCTCATCGTGGCGAGCTCGATCGTCGAAGCCGCCTTCGGTCTCGCCGGGATCGGCTCGCTCCTCGTCCAGTCCGTCGACCGGTTGGACTTTCCCGTCGTCCAGGCGATCGTGCTGCTCGTGGTGACGGCGTTCGTCGTCATCAACGCGATCGTCGACATCCTCGAACCCTGGATCGATCCGCGATCCGCCGCTGGAGCTGGTGCCCGATGACGACCCCGACCCCCACCCTCGCCGTGCGCGTGCTCCGCTCGCCGCGGATCCCTCGTCCGCCGTTCCTGTTCACGCTCAGTGCGATCGTGCTGGCCGTCGTGACGCTGTCGGCGATCTTCGCGCCCTGGATCGCCCCCTACGACCCGGATGCCGTCGACTTCACGGCCTTCTACGCACCGCCGTCGGCCGCGCACTGGCTGGGCACCGACGCGCTCGGGCGCGACACCCTCAGCCGCATCATCTGGGGCGGCCGCACCGCGCTGATCGGTCCGCTCGCGGTCGTGGTGTTCTCCACGGTCCTCGGCATCCTCCTCGGACTCCTGGCCGGATGGCGCGGAGGGTGGATCGACGCCGTGCTCGGCCGCGTGTTCGATGTGCTGTTCGCGTTCCCGTCGCTGCTGATCGCGATCATGGCCGTCGCCCTGTTCGGCAAGGGGCTCGTCGCACCGGTGATCGCCATGAGCATCGCGTATGCGCCGTTCGTGGCGCGGCTGACCCGGTCGCTCGTGGCGGCGGAGCGCAGCAGGCCCTATGTCGCCGCGTACCGGGTGCAGGGCTTCGGGGGCGCATGGATCGCGCTGCGTCGCGTGCTGCCCAACGTCACGCCCATCATCGGCGCGCAGTCGACCCTGAACTTCGGATACGTGCTCGCCGAGCTCGCCGGCCTCTCGTTCCTCGGCCTCGGCGTGCAACCGCCCACGGCGGACTGGGGCGGCATGATCAACGAGGCGCAGTCCGGCATCGCCTCCGGCCAGTTCCTCCCGGCGATCGCGCCGGCCGTCATCGTCGTGATCGTCGTCGTCGCCGTGAACATCATCGGCGAGGAGCTGTCCGACCGCATCGGAGGGGAGATCCCCGCATGAACACTCCAGACACCGATCTCGTCGGCGCCCCGCTGCTCGACATCCGGAACCTGACCCTGGATCTGCCGAACGGCACCCGGCTGCTGCACGGCATCACCCTGCAGGTCGCACCGGGGAGACCGTCGGGCTCGTCGGGGAGTCGGGCTCAGGGAAGTCGCTCACCGCGCGGGCCGTCCTCGGCCTGCTGCCCGACCGTGCAGCAGTCGGAGGCGCCGTCGAGGTGGAGGGGCGGTCGCCGCTCACCGCCGGCGTCGATCGGCAGGAGATCCGCCGGCACAGGGCCGCGATGGTGTTCCAGGATCCACGCGCGGGCATCAACCCGATGCGCACGGTGGGCGATCACGTCACCGAGGCGCTGCGGCTGTGCGAGGGGTGGCCGAAGGACGATGCTCGTGCGCGGGCCGTCGAGCTCCTCGCCGCGGTACGGCTCCCGGCGCCGGACGACCACCTCGGGCAGCATCCGCATGAGCTGTCGGGCGGGATGCTGCAGCGGGTCATGATCGCCGGCGCGCTCAGCACCGCTCCGCAGCTGCTGGTCTGCGACGAGCCGACCACCGCCCTCGACGTGACGACTCAGGCCGAGATCGTGCAGGTGCTGAGGGACCTGTGTGCCCAGAACGGCATGGGGATGCTCTTCATCACCCACGACCTCAACCTCGCGGGGTCGCTGTGCGACCGACTCGTGGTCATGAAGGACGGCGTCGTCGTCGAGGAAGGGCCCGCCCGCGATGTTCTCGTGGACCCGCGGGCGGAGTACACGCGGCGTCTGGTCGCCGCGACCCCGCGCATCTCCGGCGGCGTCACCGCGGCCTCCGTGCCGCCTGCGACGTCGGGACCGTCGGAGGAGTCGCGGGGCGAGGGTGCGCAACTGTTCGTGTCGGGCGTCGGGAAGACGTACCGGCGGCGGGGCAGGGCTCCCGTCGCCGCCGTGGTGCACGCCGACCTCGTGATCCCGCGTGGGGCTCTCTCGCCGTGGTGGGCGAGTCGGGGTCGGGCAAGTCGACGCTCGCGCGCATGATCGTCGGACTCGAAGAGCCGGATGCGGGCGAGATCCGCATCGGAGGCCGCGCGATGGCCGGCATCCCCGTGTCGAAGCGCGATCGACTGGAGCGGGCGAAGAGCGTGCAGATGGTGTTCCAGGATCCGTACCTCTCGCTCGACCCGCGGATCCCGGCCGGACGCGCGATCGAAGACGTCCTGACGCTGCACACCGGGCGCACCGGAGCCGCTGCCACCGACCGCGCCCTCGAACTCCTCACCGCGGTGGGTCTGGGGAGGAGCACCTGACCGCTCGTCCGCGCACGCTCTCCGGAGGTCAGCGGCAGCGGGTCGCGATCGCCAGGGCGCTCGCCGTGGAGCCCGAGCTGCTCGTGATGGACGAGGCGACGAGTGCCCTCGACGTCTCGGTGCAGGCCCAGGTGCTCGACCTCGTCGCCGGGATCAGGCGGGACCAGGGCCTCACTCTGCTCTTCATCAGCCATGACCTCGCCGTGGTGCGGAAGGTGTGCGCCGAGACCATCGTGATGCGCCGAGGGGAGATCGTCGAGGCGGGCCCGACCGAACGGCTGCTCGAGCACCCGCAGCACGACTACACGCGCCTGCTGATCGACTCGGTTCCCGTCCCTGTCTCGTGACGCGCGTCTGGCTGGTCCGGCACGGCGAGAGCCTCCTCAACGCGGCGAGACGGATGCAGGGATGGGCGGATGCTCCGCTCACCCCCGACGGTCGCGCGCAGGGCGCAGCGCGCCGGCAGGGCTTCGCCGCGGAGGGCGTGGTTTTCGACGCTGCGGTGTCGGCGGACGGCCTCCGGCACCGCGAGACGGCCCGCGCGCTGTGCCCCGCGAGCGCGCTGCGGGAGGACGCCGGGTGGCGCGAGGCCTGTTTCGGGACGTTGGAGGGTGCGCGCAGCGCAACGCTGGCGCGGCGCCTCGCGCATCATCGAGACGCCGCCGATCCGCTGCGCGCCGTGCTGACCGAGCTGTCGGCGAGCGCGGGCGGCGAGCATCCGGATGCGGTCGTCGCCCGGGCGCTCGCCGCGCTGGACCGCGCGGCCGACGACGGAGACGAGGTGCTCGTCGTCACCAGCGGTGTGACGATCCTGCTGCTGCTCGACGCGCTCGGCGCCGACCTCGACCACGTCGTGGCGGGACCTGCGAACCTCTCGGTGTCGACGGTGGAGGGCGGGCCCGGTCGCTGGTGTGTGACGCGTGCGGTCGATCAGGCGATGTAGACCTTGCGGAGCGTCTCGGTGACGGTCCACGTGGTCCTCATACCTTCGGCGAGGCGCACGACCGACCCGGGACCGACCTCGAGATCAGGCAGCCCGGACGAGGTGAACGCGATCGTGGCGCGGCCCGACAGGACGACGAACACCTCGTCGGCCTCGGTGTCGGTCGCGGTGCCGGGCGTCATCTCCCAGATGCCCACCTCGACCCCGCCGAGCGTCGAGAGCGTGTGGGCGGCGGTCATCGGCGCGCCGTCGACGACCTCGTCGGCCGGCAGCGGTTCATGCGAGAGCACCAGGGTCGTGGCATCCACCCCGGCTCCGGCGGCGAGGCCGGTCACGAGTCGAAACCCATGCCGAGCGCGTCGAGGGTCTTGAGGAACAGGTTGCGCCTGCCCTCGTTGTGGTCGGCCTGGTTCATGGCCGCGCGCACCAGGTTCACGCCGATCGACGCGGCGGGCTCGGGCGGGAACGGGATCGGCTTCTCGCGCACCATCCGCAGCTCGGTCCGCTCGGTCTCCTCGCCCGACAGCTTGTCGAGCATGACGTCGGCGGCGAAGCGCGCAGCCCCCACTCCGAGTCCTGTGAAGCCGGTCGCGTACGCCACGCGTCCCTTGCGAGCGGTGCCGAAGAATGCGCAGAACCTGCTGGACGAGTCGATCGCCCCTGCCCAGCGGTGCGTGAATCGCAGCCCTTCCAGTTGCGGGAACGTGGTGAAGAAGTGCGAGGCGAGCCTGCGGTGGCTCTCGATACGGTCCTCGTACTCCGTGCGCACCTTGCCGCCGAAGTGGTAGATCGCGTCGTAGCCGCCGAACAGGATGCGGTCGTCGGCGGTGAGCCGGTAGTAGTGGAACTGGTTCGCGCTGTCGGCGAGTCCCTGGCGGTTCGACCATCCGATCGAGGCGAGCTGCTCGGTCGAGAGCGGCTCGGTCATCAGCACGTAGTCGTAGACCGGCACGGTCATCAGGCGGTTGCGCCTGAGGAGCGAGGGGAAGACGTTGGTGCCGAGCGCGACGGCATCGGCCACCACGCGGCCGTTCGGGGTGACCAGCGTGATCTGGCCCGATCCATCGCCCTCGATGGCGCGCACGATGCTGTGCTCGTGGATCTCGACACCGAGGTCGGCCGCCACTCGAGCGAGCTCCAGGCCGAGCTTGGCGGGGTGCACCATGGCACAGCCGTCGCGGTCCCAGTCTCCGGCGAGGAAGGTCTCGGAGTGCACCTCGGCCTGCACGGCCTCGCGGTCGAGGAAGCCCGGCTCGTCCCGGTACCACTCGACCTGGTGCGGCTCGACGGCGACGGCCAGCTGCCCCGTGCGCTCGAACTCGGCATCCATGCCGTAGCGGGCGATCGTCTCCTCGATGCGCCGTCGAGGTTGGCGTGTCCGAGCTCCTCGAGCCGGTCGATCTCCTCCGGCCAGCGCGTGACGCCGTTCTCGTGGCCGTGCGTCAGGCTCGACTCGCAGAAGCCGCCGTTTCGTCCGGATGCCGCCCAGGCGATGCGCGACGCCTCCAGCAGGACGACCCGCCGTCCGGGGTCGCGCTCCTTGGCGCGCACAGCGGTCCACAGCCCCGCGTAGCCGCCGCCGACCACGGCGAGATCGGTGCGGACGGTTCCCTGCAACGGCGGGTGCGTCGGACGCTCGACGTCGTCGAGCCAGAAGACGCCGAGGCTCGTGTCACGCAGCGAGAGGTCGACGACCCCCTGCGGTGGCGGCTGACGTTCGAAGACGGTGGTGCCCATGTTCACTCCGATGTGAAAGGGGGCGCCTCAGCGCGTTCCCCAGTTGTAGAGGTCTTTGTAGAGCCCCGCGTAGAGCAGGCTCTCGGTGTGCGCGACGCCGGGGATGGTGCGGATGCGGGTCGCGATGAGGTCGATCAGGTGCTCGTCGTTCTCGCACACCGCTTCGACCAGGATGTCGAAGGTGCCGAGCGTGACGACCACGTAGGCCAGTTCGGGGATCGTGGTGAGTTCCTCCGCGATCGCGCGAGGGTCGCCCGAGACACGGATGCCGATCATCGACATGCGGTGGAAGCCGAGCTGCATCGGATCCGTGACGGCGACGATCTGGATGATGCCCGCCTCGGTCATCCGCTGCACGCGCTGCCGCGCCGCGGCCTCGCTGAGTCCGACCTCGCGCGCGATCTCCGCATAGGGTCGACGGCCGTCCTCCTGGAGCAGCTCGACGATGCGCTTCGAGATGTCATCCAGGGCAGGCTGGGCGGGTTTCGTGCTCATGTGACGATATTGTCAGTCTGAATCGACTTATGCAACTGATTCAGTCGTCAACTTCGGATTCGTCTTCAGATTCCGCATTGGACGCGCTAGCATGTCGACATGTCTCGCACTCTTCTGAAGACCTCCGCGCCGTTGCAGAACTTCATCGGCGGACGATTCGTTCCCGTCACCGGTACGCAGCGGATGCCGCTGCTCGATCCGGCCACGGAAGAGGCCTACGGCGAGCTTCCGATCTCGGACCGCGGCGACGTGGATGCCGCCTACGCCGCGGCATCCGCCGCGTTCCCGCTCTGGCGCGACACCACCCCGGCCGATCGACAGCTGGCGCTGTTCCGCATCGCCGAGGAGATGGCGGCCAGGGCCGAGGAGTTCGCCGACCTGGAGTCGCAGGACACGGGGAAGCCGCGCGCGACCCTGGTCGCCGACGAGATCATGCAGTCGATCGACCAGCTGCGGTTCTTCGCCGGTGCCGCCCGCAGCCTCGAGGGGCGCGCCGCCGCGGAGTATCTCGCCGGGCACACCTCGTTCGTGCGCCGAGAGCCCATCGGCGTGATCGGCCAGGTGACGCCGTGGAACTACCCGCTGAACATGGCGGTGTGGAAGATCGCACCCGCGCTCGCCGCCGGGAACACCGTCGTGCTGAAGCCGGCGGAGTCCACGCCGCTGACGACGCTCCTGCTGGCCGAGATCGTCGCACGGCACACGCCGGCGGGCACCCTGAACGTGGTGCTGGGCGACCGCGACACCGGCGTCGCGCTGGTGGAGCATCCCACCCCGCAGATGGTCGCGATCACCGGGTCGGTGCGGGCGGGGATGGCTGTCGCGCGGTCGGCGGCGGACGACGTCAAGCGTGTGCACCTCGAGGTCGGCGGCAAGGCTCCGGCCATCGTGTTCTCGGATGCCGCCATGGACAAGGCGGTGGAGGGCATCGTGGCCGGGGCGTTCTTCAACGGAGGACAGGACTGCACGGCGGCGACACGGGTGCTCGTGCACGCTTCCCGACACGATGAACTCGTTGCAGCACTCGTGGCGCGTGCGCGCAGTCATGCGCGCACGGGTGGTCCGCGCGAGGAAGGCGTGCTCTACGGTCCGCTCAGCAGCGCGGCGCAGCTCGCCCAGGTGCAGGGATTCATCGACCGTCTCCCCGCGCACGCGAAGATCGAGACCGGAGGTCGGCGGCAGGGCGATCGCGGCTACTTCTGGGAGGCCACGATCGTCACGGGCGTGCACCAGGACGACGAGGTGGTACAGGGCGAGATCTTCGGCCCCGTGCTGACGGTGCAGTCGTTCACCGATGACGACGAGGCGCTGGAGCTCGCGAACGACGTGCCGTACGCGCTCGCCGCCTCGGTCTGGACCACCGATCACGGGCGGGCGATGCGGTTCTCACGCGATCTCGACTTCGGATGCGTGTGGATCAACACGCACATCCCGTTCGTATCGGACATGCCCCACGGCGGGTTCAAGCACTCGGGATACGGCAAAGACCTGTCGCAGTACGGGTTCGACGATTACACGCGCATCAAGCACGTGATGAGCGCGCTCGACTGAGGGGGTTCGTCGGTCAGGGAGACAGAGTCTTCACCCGGCGGTGCTCACGCAGGGTGAGCTGCGGGCGCTCCTCGATCTTGATCGCCCCGTCCTCCTCCCACCCGTGGCGGGCGTAGAACGCATCGGCACGATCGTTGCCGTCGAGCACCCACAGGTAGGCGCGAGTGTGGCCCGCTGCGGCGATCCGATGTTCGGCCGCCTCGAGCAGCGCATGCCCTGCCCCGGTCGACCAGGCCGAGGGGTCGGCGTAGATGCCGTAGACCTCTCCGTCGGCGAGACCGTCGGGGTCGCGGCCTGACCCGATCGACGCCCAGCCCACGACGTGTCCGTCGCGCTCGGCGATCAGGAGTCCGAGTCCGGTCGGCAGCGGTTGCGCGATGATGCGTCGCCACCCCGCGGCCCGCTCGTCGATCGAGAGGCCGTCGAGCACGGCCTGCTCGATGAGGCCGCGGTAGGCGGCCTGCCAGGAGCGGACGTGCACGTCGGCGACCTCTTCGGCGTCTTCGATACGGGCGTCGCGGATCACCAGCGGGCTCATCCCTCCACCCTAGGGCGGCCGGGACGGAGCCGGCGCGACCCGGCGGGTCGCGCGTCCGTTCAGCTCACGTGATCCCGCATCCACGGCAGGGGGTCGATGGCGACCGTGTTGATGTGGACCTCGAAGTGCAGGCAGGAGCCGAACACATAGCCGGTCGATCCGACGTCGCCGATGTACTGGCCCTCTTCCACGCAGTCGCCGACCTCGACCGCTCGGCTGCCGTACGTCATGTGCGAGTAGACCGTGCTCACGGCCTGCCCGTCGACGATGCTCTCGATCTGGATCGTCACGCCATAGCCCTGATAGCTCTCGGTCGAGCGGGAGACGCAGCCCTTCATGGCGGCGTTGATCGGCGTGCCGACCGGTGCGGCGAAGTCCTGGCCGAGGTGCGATCGGCCCGGCCGCGAGGCGCCGAAGCCGTCGGTGAACGAGTAGGTGCCGTCGGCCATCGGCATGACGATGCGATCGGCGGTGGGGATGTCGACCGCGCTCCCGAGCGGCATGCCGGCAGCGAGTGCGGCGGCGACGGCACGGGACCGGGTCTCCTTGATCTCCTCCGGCGTCGTCGCGGAGAAGTTCCCCGTGGAGCGATCTCGGCGCGGATGTCGTCGGCCGACGTGTAGGACTGCGCGACATCGACGGCGGAGACGGCGGACTTGGTCGCAGCGGCGGACGCATCGCCGGTGGGGGTGAGTGCGGGCAGAGCGGCTCCGGTGACCATCACGCCGATCGCGAAGGTGGCTCCGAGTGCCTTGGCTTTGGCCCACGGTCGCCGCGCGCGGTGTGCGGGCGCGGGGTGCCTTCCGTGGGGGCGCTTCCCAGGGTTCGAGGACTCGGGCCTTTCCGTCGCGGCGGGCTGCGGCGACGGGGCGACCTCTTCGTCGGGAGTGTGCACCGCGCGGCGAGGCTGCGGGTCGGCGGTCTCGCGCTGAGGCTGCGGGTCGGCGGTCGCGCTGGTGCGCAGGTCTCGCCGCAACAGCGGTCGGGGTGCGGCAGGGCGTTCTGCGGGAGCGTCCGAGGCGTCGTGAGCGTGCTCGGGTGGCAGGGCGTTCGTGACGGGGTCCTTCCGGGAAAAGCAGGTGTGCGCGGCGGGTCGATCCCCCCTCGAGCGCGACCGTTACCGTTCTGTAATGTAAACGCCGAGACCGGGAAGGTCAAATCGAGCACGCCATGTCGCCGCCTTCCCGCCCGGAAGAGGGGACCGACCATCGACCGGCTCCCGGCGATGAGTGCGACGCGAAGTGTCGACGGGTGCGACCCGATGTGGCATGCTTGGCGGGCATCGGCGCACGGACCAGACCCCAGGGAACACATGTCCAGACCACTCGCGGGACCGCAGGGCCTGCTCCGCACTCTGAACGGCCGCGCCATCCTGGAAGCGCTCGCCCGCAGCGGCCCCCAGACCCGCGCAGAGCTGATGTCGACGACGGGGCTCTCGCGGACGGCCGTCACCCAGGTGCTGCGGATGCTGGAGGCAGCGGGCGCCGTCGCGGCCGCCGGTGTCGACCGTGACACGCGCGGACCCGCGGCCGGACGCGTCGGGCTGCATCCTCGGCTCGGGTTCGCCGCCGCCGTCCATGTCGACCACCACGCGGCCCATGTGGCCCTCGTCGATGCCGGGGGAGCGGTGCGAGCCGAGCATCATGCGGCGTTCCCCGCGAACGAAGACCGCGTCGCGCACATCATCGGGCTCGTCGAGCACTGTCGCCACACTCTCAGGGCGGCGAAGGGCGCCGTGCATCTCGCCGTGATCGGCGTGCCGGGCATCGTCACGGCGGACGGCGGCATCCGCGACGACCTCGGCCCCGACGGCGGCGCGTTCCGTGCGGCCCTGGCCGCCGACCTCGAGTGCCCCGTCCGGATCGAGAACGACGTGAACCTCGCAGCACTCGCCGAACTCACGGTCGGAGCGGGCGCCGACCTGGCGAGCTTCGCCCTGCTGCTCCTCGACGACGGTCTCGGCGCCGGCATCGTGATCGACGGCGCATTGCACCGTGGATTCTCCGGCGTCGCCGGCGAGGTCATGTACCTGCCGCAGACACCGATCCCGATCGGGGCGCCGGTCGTGAGCGACGCCGTCGTCGGGGATCTCGCTCTGGCTGCGGGTGGAGACGCCGACATGTCGCTCGCCGAGCACCTCGAAGCAGCCGCCGGGGGCGACGAGGCCTCGCTGCGTATCGTCGCCGAGGTGGGCAGACGCATCGTCCTCGTGGCCGGCAGCGTGAGCCTGGTGCTCGACCCCGAGGCGTTCATCCTCAGCGGCACGGCGGCCCACCCCGAGATGGTGGCCGCGATCCGGCGCGTCGCGGGCGAGTACTCCGCACAGCTGCCCCTGCGGTTCCTCGTCTCCTCCTTCGGCCCCGAGGCCCCGCTCGTCGGCGCGGTCGGTGAGGCCGCGGCCGCACTCCGCGGCGCCCTGTTCACCCGCATCCTCACTCCCGCGGCGAAACCCGGCCGCTGAGCGCGATCCCCCACCCCGAAACCCCCGCCGTTCTGACCCGACAGGACCCCCGATGACCGCTCCCTCCGATCTCGCAGACCGCCTCGGACTCACCCCGGGCGCCAGGGCGGTCATCATCAACGCCGATGATTTCGGGATGTGCCATGCGGCCAACACCGCGATCGTCGACCTGCTCGCCTCCGGCCGGATCGACTCGACAACGGTCATGGTCCCGTGCGCATGGTCTCCCGAAGCCCTCGCGTTCGCGGCATCCCGCACCGACCTCGACGTCGGCGTGCATCTCGTGCTCACAAGCGAGTGGAGCCGGTACCGCTGGCGCCCGTTGACCGGCACGGAGACGACCCTGGTCGATCGAGCAGGTTTCTTCCCCGTCGACGTCGCGTCGGTCGAGCGCACGGCATCCGACGACGACGTCGCGGCCGAGATCGCCGCGCAGCTGCAGGCGGCGCTCGATGCCGGGGTCGACGTGACGCACCTCGACAACCACATGGGATCGGTCTACGGCCTCGTCACCGGCCGGGACTTCCTCCCCACGGTGTTCGACCTCGCCGCCCGCAACGGTCTCCCGTTCCGCCTTCCCCGCAGCGCCGACGGTGTGGGCGACGTCGCCGCACTGCAGGCCAACCTCGACGAAGCAGCCGCGGCCGCCGACGCGGCCGGTGTCGAGATCATCGACCGGCTGTGGTCGCATCCCTTCGAGCTGTGCGGGGAGGGAACATCAGACGAGGAGACATACGAGCAGGTGCGAGACGGGTTCATCGGGCTGCTCAGGGCCGTGCCCGCCGGGGTGACCGAGATCTACCTGCACCCGATGGTCGACGACGACGAGCTGCGGGCGGCGGTCGACTTCGCCGCGGCGAAGCGCGGCTACGAGCTGCGGTTGCTCGGTGATCCCGCGGTGCTCCAGGCCATCGAAGACGAAGGGCTCGTGCGCATCGGCTGGCGAGATCTGCGCGAACTGCAGCGGAGAGCCGACCGATGACGACGCTGTCCGAGCGCCTGCGCGACCGCCGTCTCGACGCGGCCCCGACCAGGGCGCAGACCATCGCCTTCGGAGCCTCCGGGTTCCCCACGCAGCTCATGGCCCAAACCTTCTCGGCCTTCGTCGTCTACTTCTATGTGTCGCACCTCGCCGTGCCGGCCGGGTGGGTGGCAGTCGCGATGATCGCCCACGGCATCCTGAACGCGGTGCTGAACCCCGTGGTCGGCGCGATCTCCGACCGGCTCCGCACGCCGTGGGGGCGTCGCATCCCATGGATCGGCCTGGGCATCGTGCCGCTGGTCGTCGCGTTCGCGCTCGTGTGGATGCCGCCGGAGCTCCCCGTCGCCGGCCTCATCGCGTGGTTCCTCGTCGTCGTCGCGGTCTACGACATCGCGTTCGTCGTCGTGGTGCTCAACATCTCGGCGCTGTTCCCCGAGATCTTCCGCACGACCGAGGAGCGCGCCCGCGGCAATGTGCCACGGCAGATCTTCGCGATCCTCGGCATGGTGCTCGGCACGGCCGGCGCTCCCGCCCTCTACAGCGCGATCGGCTGGCCCGGCATGGCGCTCGTGCTCGGAGCGGTGTGCCTGGTGCTGCTCGTGTGGTCGTTCCTCGGCGGGATGATCGAGCGCCGGGTGCCCGAGGCGGCGAGCGAGGCGATGCGGTGGCGCAACCAGCTGAGGTACACGTTCCGCAACCGCGCCTTCGTGCCCTACGTGCTCGGATCGCTCTTCGTGCAGACCTCCATCGCCGTGATCCTCGCCGCGATCCCCTTCTATGTGCGCTACTCGCTGCACGCGGCGGAGGGCGAGGGGAGTCTGCTGCTCGGCGCGATCTTCGTCACCGCGATCCCCTCGATCGTGCTCTGGAGTGCGGTGGTGCGCCGCACGTCGCCGCGCACCGCGCTGCTGTGGAGCGTCGCGGTGTTCGGCGCGGCCGTGCTCGGCTACCTCGCGCCGTCGAACGTGCTCGGGGCGGCGTTGGTCGGCGTCGCGGTCGGCGTGGGCGTCGGTGGACTGCTGCAGCTGCTCGAGGTGGTGCTCGCGCAGATCATCGACGAGGATGCCGTCCGCACAGGTCACCGCCGCGAAGGCGCCTACTTCGGAGTGAACGGCTTCGTGGTGCGCGGCTCGGTCGTGCTGCAGGCGATCGTCGCCGCGACGGTGCTGACCGCATCGGGCTTCGACGCGACCCTCGGCGATGCGCAGCCGGAGGGGGTCGACGGCGGCATCCGACTGATGCTCGCGGTCATCCCCCTGTGCTTCACGGCCCTCGCGTGGCTGTGCTTCTGGCTCTACCCGATCCGCACCCGCGACCTGTGAGGCCTCAGGGGCGGGCCGCCTGCCGTGCCTCCCACCCCGTGCGCACCATCTCGTCGACCGTGTAGCGCATGGTCCAGTCGAGGTCGCGGGCGGCGAGCTCGCCGGTGGCCACGATCCGGTCGGGGTCGCCGGGACGACGGGGGCCGACCTCCGGCGTGAAGTCGATGCCGGTCACGCGGGCGACCGCATCCATGATCTGCTTCACGCTGAGGCCGTCGCCGGAGCCGAGGTTGTAGGCGGCCTCGATCGGACGGCCATCGGCAAGGCGCTGCGCGGCCGCCACGTGCGCTGCCGCGATGTCGCCGACGTGCACATAGTCGCGCACGTTCGTGCCGTCGGCGGTGTCGTAGTCGTCCCCGTTGATCTTCGGCGTCCTGCCCGCGAGCAGCGCTTCGAACACGATCGGGAAGAGGTTGTGCGGGCTGACGTCGTACACGGCCGGATCGGCGGAGCCCACCACGTTGAAGTACCGCAGTGAGGTGTGCCGCAGCGGTACTTCGGAGTCGGCGGTGGCGATCGCCTGGTCGCGCAGCAGCCATTCGCCGATGAGCTTGGACTCGCCGTACGGGCTGGCGGGCTTCTTCGCGGTGTCCTCTTCGACGAGCGCGACCTCCGGCGTGCCGAAGACGGCTGCCGACGAGGAGAACACGATGTTCGCGACGCCGCCGGCCTGCATGGCCTCGAGGAGGATCCTGGTGCCCTCGACGTTCTGGGCGTAGGTGTGCAGAGGGCGCTGCACCGAGACGCCGGCGTATTTGTAGCCGGCGACGTGGATGACGCCATCGGCCTCATGCTCTCGCAGCGTCTGCTCCACGAGGTCGCGGTCGAGGATGCTGCCCCGCACGAACGGCACACCGTGCGGCACGAACGACGGCACGCCGCTGGAGAGGTCGTCGAGCACGACCGGGGTGAGTCCGGCCTCCGCGAGGGCCCGTACGACGTGCGCACCGATGTAGCCGGCGCCGCCGGTGACGATCCAAGACATTGCGTTCCTCTCCTGCCGCGGAGACGTCGCGGCCCGAAGGATCATTCTCTCAGGCGTCGCGCTGCGGTCCTGCCGCCGGGGTGACCGGGAACAGGTGCGGAGCGACGAATCCGGATGCCGCGAAGGCCGCGGTCACGGCGTCGGAGACCGCGTCGACGGCATCCGCGTCGATCAGGGCGATCGCGGCGCCGCCGAAACCGCCTCCGGTCATGCGTGCACCCAGGGCGCCGGCGGCGAGCGCGGCGTCGACCGCGGTGTCGAGCTCGGGGGTCGAGATCTCGAAGTCGTCACGCAGGGAGGCGTGCGAGGCGATGAGCAGTCCGCCGATCGCCCGAGCGCCCCGTTCGCGGAGCGTCCGCACGGTGTCGAGCACGCGCTGGTTCTCGGTGACGACGTGCCGCACGCGCCGGAACGTCACATCGTCCATCAGCTCCCGCGCTCGGTGCAGGTCGGCCACCGATACGTCGCGCAGGGCGGGCACGCCCAGGAGGGAGGCGCCGAGCTCGCACGAGGCTCGGCGTTCGCGGTACCCGCCCGTCGAGTGCGCGTGCTTCACACGCGTGTCGATCACGAGGATCGTGAGGCCGGCATCGGCGACGCCCAGCGGCACGCGCTCCGCGCGCAGCGTGCGGCAGTCGAGGAAGATCGCCGTGTCGGGCGCCCCCGCATCGAGGCCATCTGGTCCATGATCCCGGTCGGGGCGCCGACGGCCTCGTTCTCGGCACGCCGTCCGATGCGGGCCAGCGTCGTGCCGTCGAGGTCGGTGTGCCACAGCTCGTTCAGCGCGGAGGCGGTCGCACCCTCGATCGCCGCCGAGGACGAGAGTCCAGCGCCCACGGGCACGTCCGACGTGATCGCGATGTCGACGCCGCGCCCCGGCACCCCCGTCGCCGCGCGCAGGGCCCAGGCGACCCCGAGCGGATACGCCGCCCATTCGGGGATGGCCGGGGGCAGGCCCGACGGTGTGGGGAACACCCGGTCGAGCTCGTCGAGGCCGACCGACACCGGCTCGTCGGCGAACGCCGAGGCGACACGGATCCGGTCGTCGTCGCGCAGGCCGACCGCGGCGACGGTGCGCTGGGGGATGGCGAACGGCAGCACGAAGCCGTCGTTGTAGTCGGTGTGCTCGCCGATGAGGTTCACGCGCCCTGGCGCTGACCAGAGGCCGTCGGGCTCGCGCCGGGTGAGCTCGCGGAAGAGCGCTGACGCGGCGTCCAGGGCGCCGGTCATGCCGAGTCCGCTTCGATGCGCGGGTCCTGCGACGCGCGTTCGACGGCTTCGCGGAGACGTGCCGCACCCTGCTCCGGTGCGACCTCCGCTGCCCACGCCCACATCGCGGCCTCCGACCCCGCCAGGTACTTCAGCTTGTCGGCGGCCCTCCGCGGACTCGTGAGCTGCAGATGCAGGCGCACGGTGTCGCGGCCGACGTGCACGGGGGCCTGATGCCAGGCGGCGATGTAGGGGTCGGCGTCTCGTACAGGGCGTCGACGCCGCGGAGCAGACGCAGGTACAGCGGGGCGAGTTCGTCGCGCTCGGCATCCGTCGTCTCGGAGAAGTCGGGCACGTGCCGGTGCGGCATGAGGTGCACCTCGAGAGGCCAGCGGGCCGCGAAGGGCACGAACGCCGTCCAGTGCTCGCCGCGGAACACGACCCGCTCCGAGGCCTGCTCGGATTCGAGGATCCGGTGGAACAGGTCGGGTGCGGTCCGATCGATCGACTCGAGCACGCGCGCGGTGCGCGGCGTCACGTACGGGTAGGCGTAGATCTGCCCGTGCGGGTGGGGCAGGGTCACACCGATCTCCTCGCCTCGGTTCTCGAAGGGGAACACCTGTTCGACCCCTGGCAGCTGCGACAGCGCGGCGGTGCGATCGGCCCAGGCCTCGATCACGGTGCGGGCGCGCGTCACCGACTGGGTGCCGAACGAGCCGGAATGCTCGGGGCTGAAGCACACGACCTCGCAGCGTCCGACGGCCGCGCGGGTGCGGGCGAGGCCGAGGGCGGCGAGGTCGTCCAGGCCGCGCGGCGCGTTCGCGGCGGACGGCGCCGCGTCGACGGCCTCGGCGAGGGCCGGGCCGAAGGTGGGGGAGCGGTTCTCGAACACGGCGACGTCGTAGCGCGCGGGGACCTCCGAGGGGTTGCCCGGTGTCTGCGGTGCCAGCGGGTCGGCATCCGCGCTCGGCATCATGACGCGGTTCTGACGGTTCGCGGCGACCGTGATCCAGTCGCCGGTGAGCACGTCGAGGCGCATCGTGGCCGTGTCGGGGCGTGCGTCGAGGGTGCGCAGGTCGATGGCGCGATCGGCTCCGAGTGCGGTGTCGGGGTCGTCGTAATAGAAGAGGTCGCGGCCGTCGGCGAGGGTCGTGGCGCGTCTGACGACGCCGGCGCCGAGGGCCTCCGTGCGCACCTCGGGAAGATCGTGCGTGCTCACGTGAACATGCTATGGGCGCGACCATCGGCATCGGGGAGCGCGCCGTGCTTGCGATCGGTCGGAGTCTCATGGCATGATCTGGGAAAGCGCTTTCCAATCTCGTCTCCGGGAAGCACGGACAGCGTCCCGCGACAGGAACGGAACACCATGACACAGGCGAACACCCGCGAGATCGGGATCATCATGAACGGCGTCTCCGGCCGTATGGGCTACCGGCAGCATCTGGTGCGCTCGATCCTGGCGATCCGTGAGCAGGGCGGCATCGAGCTCCCCGACGGTTCCCGCATCACCGTCAAGCCGATCCTCGTCGGCCGCAACGAGGCCACGCTCGCCGAACTCGCCGCGAAGCACGGCATCGACGACTGGACGACCGATCTCGATGCCGCACTCGCCGACCCGCAGTGGGAGATCTACGCCGACTTCCTGGTGACCAAGGCCAGGGCGTCCGCGATCCGCAGGGCCATCGCCGCCGGCAAGGCGATCTACACAGAGAAGCCCACCGCCGAATCGCTCGACGAGGCCCTCGAACTCGCGCGCCTCGCGCAGCAGGCCGGTGTGAAGACCGGCGTCGTGCACGACAAGCTCTACCTGCCGGGGCTGCAGAAGCTCAAGCGCCTCATCGACTCCGGCTTCTTCGGCCGCATCCTCTCGGTGCGCGGCGAATTCGGCTACTGGGTGTTCGAGGGCGACTGGCAGCCGGCGCAGCGCCCGAGCTGGAACTACCGCACCGAAGACGGCGGCGGCATCATCACCGACATGTTCCCGCACTGGAACTACGTGCTCGAGAACCTCTTCGGCGAGGTGACGAGCGTGTACGCGCAGGCGGCGGTGCACATCGCCGACCGCTGGGACGAGAAGGGCGAGCACTACACCGCCACGGCCGAGGATGCGGCCTACGGCATCTTCGAGATCGAGGGCGGCATCGTCGCCGAGATCAACTCCTCGTGGACCGTGCGGGTCAACCGTGACGAGCTCGTCGAGTTCCAGGTCGACGGCACGCACGGCTCGGCCGTCGTCGGGCTCTTCGGCGCCAAGATCCAGCCGCGCAACGCCACCCCGAAGCCGGTCTGGAACCCCGATCTGGAAGACACCCGCGACTACGACGCCGACTGGCAGCAGGTGCCCACCAACGACGTGTTCCTCAACGGCTTCCGCCAGCAGTGGGAGGAGTACCTGGTCTCCTACGTCGAGGGCACCGACTACCCGTTCGACCTGCTCGCCGGCGCGCGCGGCGTGCAGTTCGCCGAGGCGGGGCTCACCTCCAGCGCCGAGGGTCGCAAGATCGCGCTCGAGCCCCTCACCCTGGATTGAGGCGCGCATGAGCACCCTCCGGCTCCTCCGAGCGACCGGTGAGACCGCCGATGTCGCGCTGAACGACTCGGGCGTCTACGCACGCCCCTCTGCTCCTCTGCGCAGCCGCGTCGCCTACGCTGCCGCCCACGTCGTGCCGAAGGTGCACGCCGACAACACCCCGGGGCAGCCCGCCGACATCGACTGGGATGCCACGCTCGCGTTCCGCCGCAACGTGTACTCGTGGGGTCTCGGCGTCGCCGACGCGATGGACACCGCCCAGCGCAACATGGGTCTGGACGCTGCCGCCACCCGCGAGCTGATCGCGCGCAGCGCCGAGGTCGCCCGCGAGGAGGGCGGCTCGGTCGTGGTCGGCGTCAACACCGACCACATCGCAGAGCCGCACATCTCGCTCGACCAGGTGATCGCGGCCTACCTCGAGCAGCTGCACTTCACGGAGGAGCAGGGCGCCGGCCCGGTGCTCATGGCCTCGCGCCATCTCGCCCGCGTCGCGACCGGTGCCGAGGACTACCGTCGCGTCTACCGCGAGGTGCTGTCGAGGGCCACGGTGCCCGTGGTGCTGCACTGGCTCGGCACGGCCTTCGACCCTGAACTGGCGGGATACTTCGGGGCAGATGACTGGCAGACGGCGTCGGGGGTGCTGCTCGACGTGATCGCCGAGAACCCCGACAAGGTCGCTGGTGTCAAGATGAGCCTCCTGAACGCCGAGTCCGAGATCTCGGTGCGCGAACGGCTTCCCGACTCCGTGCGCATGTTCACGGGCGACGACTTCAACTACGTCCGCCTGATCGCCGGCGTGCCTTCTCCTTTGCCCTCTCGTGCGCCGAGTGCACGGGATGCTGCCGAGCGCACGGGGACTTCCCCCGAACACGCCGTGCACTCGGCAACAAGCCGTGCGCCCGGCGAACGCACCGGCGGCGGGGCGGGGGTGCGAGGGCACTCGGATGCGCTGCTGGGCGCGTTCGCGGCGATCACACCCGTGGCCTCGGCGGCCATCCAGGCCCTGGACGCCGGTGACACCGAGGCGTACCTGCGCATCCTCGGCCCCACCGAGGAGCTGAGTCGGCAGGTCTTCGCAGCCCCCACGTTCTACTACAAGACCGGTGTCGCCTTCCTCTCCTGGCTCAACGGCCATCAGCCGGCGTTCCAGATGGTCGGAGGGCTGCACTCCGCGCGGAGCCTGCCGCACCTGAGCCGCATCGTGGAACTCGCGAACTCCTCGCTGGCCCTCGAGCAGCCCGACCTCGCCCGTGAGCGGTGGCATGCCATGCTCCGACTGAACGGCGTCGACGCATGACCGCCGTGCCGGGCTCGACGCCCCCGCACGCGCACCTGCAGGGAGAAAGCACGTCTGTCGGAGGAAACGCCGCGGAAGCCACCGACATCCGCGCAGCCGCCCGACCGACGGGCATGACCGAGCCGGACCCGCGCCTGTCGATCAACCAGGCCACCATCAAGCATGCCGACCTCGAGACGGCCTTGCGGGTCACGGCCGATGCCGGGGTCCAGGCGATCGGACTCTGGCGCGAGCCCGTGAACGAGGTCGGGCTCGACACCGCCGCACGGATGCTCACCGACTCGGGGCTGCGGTTCACGACGCACTGTCGTGGCGGGTTCTTCACGCTCCCGGTCGGCCCGGATCGTGACGCCGCCCTCGACGACAACCGCCGTGCGATCGAGGAGACCGCGACCCTCGCTGCCGCCGGTGCCGAGGGCTCGACGGCGGTGCTGGTGCTCGTCGCGGGCGGTCTCCCTTCGGGGTCGCGCGACCTGATCGGCGCACGGGAACGTGTGCGCGATGCGATCGGGGTGCTGGCACCTGAGGCGAAGGCGGCGGGGGTGACGCTCGCGATCGAGCCGCTGCACCCCATGTACGCCTCCGATCGGGCGGTCGTCTCGACGCTCGGTCAGGCGCTCGACATCGCCGCCGACTTCGACGCCGATGTGGTCGGCGCCGCGGTCGACACGTTCCACATCTGGTGGGATCCGCAGGTGCTCGCGCAGATCGCCCGCGCCGGTCGTGAGGGCCGCATCGCCACGTACCAGGTATGCGACTGGAAGACGCCTCTCGCCGCGGACGTGCTGCTCTCGCGCCACTACACGGGCGACGGCGTGATCGACTTCGGTTCGCTCACCCGTGCGGTCATGGCGACCGGGTACGACCGTGACATCGAGGTCGAGATCTTCAATGCCGAGGTCTGGGCGGATGCGCCGGAGACCGTCGTGCGCCGGACGGCCGAGACCTTCGCCGCCGCCGTCTCGCCGCATCTGCGCTGAGCCGAGGCGCGGAGTTGAGAGGATGACATCGTGACAGGTATCCGTGCGGGGGTGTGCTCGGTGACGTTCCGAGAGCTCTCGCCGCAACGGATCATCGATCTCGCCGCTGATGCCGGGCTCGCGGCGATCGAGTGGGGCGGCGACGTGCACGTGCCGCCCGGCGATGTCGTCAGGGCGGCGGAGGTGGCGCGCGCCACGGTCGACGCGGGGCTCGCGGTGGCCTCGTACGGGTCGTACTTCCGCGCGGGTACGCATGACTCCCTGACGCCCGTCCTCGACACTGCGCAGGCGCTGGGCACCGACCGCGTCCGGATCTGGGCCGGCCACGTCGGATCGGATGCCGCGACCGAGGCCGACTGGCATGCCGTGGTCGCACGCCTGCACGCGGCTGCGGCCGAGGCGGAGGAGTACGGGATCGGTCTCGCGCTCGAGTTCCACTCCGGCACCCTCGCCGACACGGCCCCGACCACGATGCGTCTGCTCGATCAGGTCGGCAGCCCCGTGCTCTCGACCTACTGGCAGCCGACGGTCGGCGCCACGGTCGACACGGTGCTGGCCGAATACCGCGCGGTGGCGGCCCGCACCAGCGCCGCTCACGTCTTCTCGTGGTGGCCGGCGCGCGAGCGGCTGCCTTTGCGGGCCCGCGACGCGCTGTGGACGAGGTTCTTCGCCGAGGCGAGGGCCGCGGCGTCGCCGCCCCGCGATGCCTTGCTCGAGTTCGTGCCGGGTGACGATCCGGCGCTCCTCGCGACCGAGGCGGCAGCGCTGCGCGACTACATCTCAGGATCGGCATGATGACGACCCGCGAAGTAGGCTCGGGGTCATGACCAAGCCCGCAGCGTCCGCGGACGGAGCGGCGCCAGGACGCACGCCGCGTCATGCCAGGGGCCCCGCCCCGACACTGCACGACGTCGCCCGCGAGGCCGGCGTCTCGCTGGCGACGGCTTCTCGCGTGCTCAACGGCTCCGAGCGCAAGGTCGCCGAGCAGTACCGCGAACGAGTGGAGACCGCGGCCGCCGCACTCGGCTACACGGCGAACGTGTCGGCGCAGGCGACGGCTCGCGGCATGTCGCCGGTGATCGCCCTCCTCGTGGCCGACATCGCCGACCCGTACTTCGGCCTGATCGCCTCCGGCGTGGCCCGCGGCGCCGACGAGCACGGGCTCGTCGTGACGATCGCCATCACGGAGCGCGACCCGGCGCGGGAGGCGCGGATCGTGCGCGCGCTCCGGGGCAGCGGCCGCGGGGCCTGATCCTCGCCGCCTCCCGCACCCAGGAGCCGATGGAGGTCGAGACGGCGCATGAGCTCGCCGAGTTCGCCCGTCTGGGCGGCAGGGTCGTGTCGTTCGGCCCGGATGGCGGCGGAGACCATCGCATCGAGATCGACAACCGCTCCGGCGCGGAAGCGCTCGGTCGGCGGATGGCGGGACTCGGATACCGCTCGGCGATCGCGCTCGGCGCGGCAGAGGGCGTCCGCACCTCGGATGATCGTCTGACCGGATTCCGTGCCGGCTTCGAGGGTGCCGGCGGTGTGGTCGAGGATGTGCGGCGAGGGGGCTTCCGCCGGGAGTCGGGTGCCGCGGAGATGGCAGCCGCGCTCGCCGACGGTGTCGCGAAGAGCACACTCGTCTTCGGGATCAGCGATGTGGTCGCGATCGGTGCCATGTCGGCGATCCGCGATGCCGGGCGCGAGGTCGGTGCCGACATCGCGGTGTGCGGCTTCGACGACGTCCCGGTGAGCGGCGATGTCTCTCCCGCCCTGACGACCGTGCGGGTGCCGTTGAGCGAGGTCGGCTATCAGGCGTTCCGGGCCACGGTCGACGCCGACTGGGAACAGGGGCCTCTGCCGCTCGAGATCGTCGTGCGTGCGAGCACCCCCGGTGTCGCCGCGTGACCAGGGTGGTGCTGGCGCCCGACAGCTTCAAGGGGACGATCACGGCGGCCGATGCGGCTGCGGCGTTGGCCGAAGGGTGGGCGTCGGTCGAACCGTCCGCCGCATTCGTGCACCGACCCATGGCCGACGGCGGCGAGGGCACCGTGGCCGCGTTCGAGGCTGCCGTGCCCGGTGCCGTGCGCGTGCCGGTCGCGGTCGACGGCCCCGCCGGCGTGCGGATCGACACCACCTGGCTCCTGCTGCCGCCGACAGACGAGGCGCCGGGCGGCACCGCCGTCGTCGATCTCGGCTCGACGTCCGGCATCGAGCTGCTCGACGAACTGCGCCCGTGGGACGCCGACACGACGGGTCTGGGACAGGCCATGGCCGATGCCCTCGACCGCGGTGTCTCACGACTCGTGGTCGGCATCGGCTCGAGCGCCTCGACAGACGGCGGCACCGGGATGCTGACGGCGCTGGGGGCACGGTTCCTCGACGCGTCCGGCGTCCCCATCGCGCGGGGCGCGCGTGGCCTCGCCGACATCGCCTCGGTCGATCTGACGGGGATGCGGGCGGCGCCGGAGGTGCGGGTGCTGACGGACGTCACGAACCCCTCACCGGCCCCGGGGTGCGGCCGCCGTGTTCGGCCCGCAGAAGGGGCTGCGCGCGAAGGAGGACATCGCGCGAGCCGACGACGGTCTGCGCCGCCTCGCCGACCTTCTGGGTGTCGACCCGGCGGGGAGGGCAACGGCGCAGCCGGAGGCACCGGCGCCGCGCTCGTCGCGTGGGGCGGCGTGCTCGCTCCCGGCGCTGCCGAGGTGGCCGAGCTCATCGGCCTCGCCGCCGCGATCGCCGATGCCGACGTCGTCATCACCGGCGAAGGCTCCTACGACGGACAGTCCGGTGACGGCAAGGTGCCCTCGTTCCTCGCCGGCCTCGCCGCTGCGGCGGGGGCGCGCGCGATGCTCGCCGCCGGGCGCATCACCGCGGATGCCGACACCGCGCTGTTCGCCGCATCCGCATCTCTCACCGACATCGCCGGGTCGTCCGACGAGGCCCTCGCGAATCCCTCGCGCTGGCTCCGCGAGGCCGGCGCCCTGCTCGCACGCGCTGGAGCGTGACGGCGGGGCGCGAGACGGCTCCGAGGTCGCAGGATCGGGATGGTCGGCCCTCCGTCCGATGTGGCGCGGACACGGCGTTGTGTCCTTCGGAATATGTTCATCCGACGTATGGTTCGCCCTCTGCTACGATCAGCGCAGAATACCGGTTGTTCGATCGAATGGACTGAGCCGGCTTCGCTCGATCTAGGGGAGATTGTCCGTGAGTCATGTCCGTTCGCACCGCCGTGCCGTGGTGTCCGATTCCCACCGGGGGCCCTGGTCCCGCATGCTCCGCACCGGCGGGGTCGTGCTCACCGCTCTCGCCCTGATCGCGTCCTCCGCGGTTCCCGCCGTCGCTGGCGAGTCCGCGCCGTCGACGTCGACGGTCGTCACCGCAGCGGCCCCCGACCTGGTCAGCGACGATCCCGCTGTCGTCTCCGCGGCGCATGGAGCCCAGGTCAGCACCGAGCCCGGCGACACCTCCTCCTCTGAGGAACCTTCCGACGAGGCCGCCACCCCCGTGCCGCCGAGTGCGGACACGCCCGTGACGCAGGCGCGTGTCACGGATGCATCGGCGACAGCGGCCGACCTGCCCGAATCCACGTACGGCGAGGTCGTCAGGGTCACCGTCTCCGGACGCTTCGTGACCCCGGCAGGTGCCCCCGCGGCCGGAGTGAACCTCCGCGCGGAGCCCATCTTCGGCGACGGTCCCGGTGAGCTCGCCCAGATCACGACCGGTGCGAACGGCACCTTCACGCTGAACGTCGACACGGCGCGTCCGTTCGCCCTCCTGGTGACCCCTGGCGCGGGTTACGTCACCGGGATGATCGGCACCGACCGCAAGATCATCCCGGGGAACTGGCCGGAGGGCCGGTGGGTCCTCGAGCCCGAGGCGGCCGTCTCCACGATCGGAGACGTCGCGCTCGTCGCAGGACATGCCGTGTCCGGAACCGTGACGGTCACCGGTCCGCTCTCGCCCACCGAGACCCGGCTCCAGCTGTCGGCGGAGAACGCGCAGTTCGAGATCCCGCTCTCGATCAAGACCGGCTCGACCTCCTGGTCGGTGACGGTTCCGAAGGGCACATATCGCGCATCGGTGACGGGGTACGGCCTGGGCATCGAGGCATACTACGGAGGAAGCACCTACGACACCGCGAAGCCGATCGTCGTGAACGGCGCGGTGACCAGCATCGGGATCGCCGTGACGATCAGCTCCCGGACGATCTCGGGCACGGTCCGCGACCTGAAGGGGAACCCGGTCGAAGGCGCCGGTGTCAGTCTCAACCCGCGCCCGTGGACGTCGGGGAATCTCGCCCGGTCCGCGACCACCGCAGCGAACGGCACGTACACCCTCCTCAACGTCGTGCCAGGCACGTTCGACCTGAGCTTCTACAGCTCGGGGCCGCCCACCTACTGGCCCGGCGTCAGCAGCTGGGATAACGCCGGGACGATCACCGTCACATCGGCGTCCGGGTCGCTGACCGGTTACAACGCCGCCGTGGCGGCCGGCGTGCGCATCACCGGCACGTCGACCAATGCCGACGGAACGCCACGAGAAGGCGACACGATCTGGTTCAACCAGGCGGGCAACAACGTCGCCTCCATGGTGACGGGTCCCGACGGCTCGTACTCGTCTTACATCCTGCCGGCCGGCGAGTACACCGTGGGCCTGAGCCACGCGGGCACCGTGGGGACCCCGCAGCAGTGGTACGACGGCAAGAGGAGCGCGGCCGAGGCGGATCTCGTGCGTGCGACGACCGACGGCGCGGTATACGACGGCATCGACTTCGTCGCCGTGAAGGGCGGCTCGATCACCGGCACGGTCTCCTTCGCGGGCGGTGCTGCGGTCACGGGCGCCACGGTCTCGGTGTTCGCCGCGCACAACACCGACCAGCCCGTCGCCACGGCGACGACGGACGCGCAGGGTCGCTACACGGTCAAGGGGCTGAACCGCGAGAACTACGTCGTCAAGATCACCTCCGGCACCAGCGGCGTGGTCGACGTGTGGTACGGGGCCACTGCGAGCGACCCGGCCGCGGTCGTGATCGAGCTCGGCCTCGACGCGACGTTCCGCGCCGACGTCACCGCCGTCCTCGGCGGCACGATCAGCGGAACCGTCACCGGCGTCGCGGGTCGGACGTACTGGGTGTCGTTGAGCCGGCAGGACGGCTCCGACTACCGCTCCATGGCGGTGCCGATCACCGATGGATCCGCCGTGAAGTGGGAGGTCTCCGGACTCGCGGGCACCTGGATCGCCTCGGTCAACGGCGACTACTGGAACGCCGACGGCTCCTCGGAGCAGGCCACGCCGATCACGGTCGTCCCCGGCAAGGTCTTCACCGGGGTCGACTTCGATCTGCGCAAGAACCTGAACGTCACGGGGGCGTTGCGTACCACCGACGGATCGGACATCGCGCGCGTCGATGCGACGATCGAGCGCCAGGAGGGCGAGTGGTGGAACTACGTGGACTCCGCCCCCGGAATCGGTGCACAGTTCGGGTTCTCCGTCGAGCCGGGGGCGTATCGGATCCGCACATCCGGGTACTCCGCGAACGGCGACGCACTGCGCGAGACGACGACGCCGTTCACCGTCGTCGCCGGGAAGCCGACCGTCCTCGACATCACCACGCAGCGGGGCTGGACGGTCAGCGGCCGTGTGACCGATGCCGCGACCGGTGAGCCGGTGTCCGGGGAGTCCGTGCGGGCGCAGTCGCTCGTCACGTACTCGACGGTGTACGGCCGCACCCAGGCCGACGGGTCCTACCGCATCGTGGTCGGCTCGCCCGGTGCCTGGGATGTCTCGGCGGCAGACGCCTCCACGACCTACTCGACCTCGACGCGCCGCATCACCCTCGCGGGCGCCGACCTGAAGGACATCACGTTCGCGCTCGCCAAGGGGCAGCGGCTGAGCGGCAAGGCGACCGCCGAGAACACGTCGAACCCCCTGCCCGGCATCCAGGTCTACGTCTGGAACGCCGCGGGGAGGGCGTCGCCTCTGCGACCACCGCCAGCGATGGCACCTACCGCACCCCGGCCCTCGCCAACGGCGCGTACACCGTGAGGTTCTCGAACTGGAACGGGCTCTATGTCGAGGAGTGGTGGAAGGATGCCACGACCTCCGCATCCGCGACGAAGGTCGATGTCGCCAGCAAGCCGGTGACGGGCGTCGACGCGTCCATGCGCCTCGGCGGGGTCGTCACAGGCGGGGTCTCCGACGCCGACGGCAATCCGCTCGCGGGGGCCACCGTGGGTCTCGCGGCCCTGCCGGCCTCGGGAATCGGCGCGTTCTTCGCGCCCTTGACCGAGATGTTCGGTGCGACGCCAGGGGGAGGGATCCTCGACATCGAGACCATCACGGATGAGTCGGGGAACTACACGCTCCCTCCGGTGGAGGCGGGGTCGTACGGACTGTACGTGTACTCGCCCGCGACCGGCACGACGTGGTTCGACGGCAAGAAGACGCTGAGCGAAGCGGACACCGTCGAGGTTTCCGCCGGCGGGACCGTGAACGTCCCGCTGCAGATGCGCGCTCTCGCCTCCGGGGAGGCACCGCGTACGCCGGAGCAGTCCATCAGCGACGAGTTCACGATTCAGCGACAGCCCGTCGACGTCACCGTGATCGATGGCGAGACCGCGACCTTCCGAGCCGCGGCCTCAGGCGCGACGGCACCGACGATCCGCTGGGAGAAGCGCAAGAAGGGGGCTTCGACGTTCACGACGATCGCGGGCGCGACGGACTCGACGCTCGCACTGACCGGGACGATCGCCGACTCCGGCACAGCGGTGCGCGCGGTCTTCACGTCCGGCGGGACGACGAAGACCACGGATATCGCGACGTTGACGGTGACGGCGAAGCCCTCGGTGCCGAAGACGCCGACGGTGCCGGTCGCGTCGAAGGTGCAGGAGACGTCCGCCCAGCTCGATTGGACCGCGCCCGCCTCGGGGGCTCGCCGATCACCGGGTACTCGGTGCGGGTCTACACCGGCGGTGCGCTCGTGCGCGAGATCGCCGTCACGGGGGAGTCCTTCTCCCTCACCGGCTTGACCGCGCAGACCACCTACGCCGTGTCCGTGACCGCGGTCAACGCGGTCGGTGCCGGCGCGGAGTCGCCGCGCGTCTCGTTCACCACGCTGAAGGCCTCGACGGCGCCGGGCGCGCCGTCCGCGGTGTCGGCGGTGGCCGGCGACGGGCAGGCGACGGTGTCGTGGAAGGCGCCGACCTCGAACGGCGGTTCCGCGATCACGGGCTACACCGTGACGGCGTCGCCGGGTGGCAAGACGGCCACGACGACGGGGGCGACGACGGCGACGGTCGCGGGTCTGACGAACGGTACGGCGTACACGTTCACGGTGAAGGCGACGAACGCGATCGGCTCCTCGGCAGCGTCTGCCGCCTCAGCGGCGGTCACACCGAAGGGCGCGGCGAAGGCTCCGGATGCGCCGTCCGCGGTGTCGGCGGTGGCCGGCGACGGTCAGGCGACGGTGTCGTGGAAGGCGCCGACCTCGAACGGCGGTTCCGCGATCACGGGCTACACCGTGACGGCGTCGCCGGGTGGCAAGACGGCCACGACGACGGGGGCGACGACGGCGACGGTCGCGGGTCTGACGAACGGTACGGCGTACACGTTCACGGTGAAGGCGACGAACGCGATCGGCTCCTCGGCGGCGTCTGGCGCGTCCGCAGCCGTGACCCCGACGGCGCCCGCAGCCGCGGTCTCGCGTCAGTCGGGGCCTGGTCGGTATGAGACGGCGGTCGCGGTGTCGCAGGCGTCGTTCCCGACGGCGGGTGTGCCGGTGGCGTATCTGGCGAGTGGCCGGGACTTCCCTGATGCGTTGGCGGGTGCGGCGGCGGCGGGTCACCTCGGTGGTCCGGTGCTGTTGACGGAGCCGGGTGCGTTGCCCGCGGTGGTTTCGGCGGAGCTGGCGCGTCTGAAGCCGCAGCGGATCGTGATCCTCGGTGGCACTGGCGCGGTGAGCGAGGCGGTCAAGAAGCAGGCAGGCGCGTTCACGTCGGGTGGGGTCTCGCGTCAGTCGGGGCCCGGTCGGTATGAGACGGCGGTCGCGGTGTCGCAGGCGTCGTTCCCGACCGCGGGTGTGCCGGTGGCGTATCTGGCGAGCGGCCGAGGCTTCCCTGATGCGTTGGCGGGTGCGGCGGCGGCGGGTCACCTCGGTGGTCCGGTGCTGTTGACGGAGCCGGGTGCGTTGCCTGCGGTGGTTTCGGCGGAGCTGGCGCGTCTGAAGCCGCAGCGGATCGTGATCCTCGGTGGCACTGGCGCGGTGAGCGAGGCGGTCAAGAAGCAGGCAGGCGCGTTCACGTCGGGTGGGGTCTCGCGGCAGTCGGGGCCTGGTCGGTATGAGACGGCGGTCGCGGTGTCGCAGGCGTCGTTCCCGACCGCGGGTGTGCCGGTCGTGTATCTGGCGAGCGGCCGGGACTTCCCTGATGCGTTGGCGGGTGCGGCGGCGGCGGGTCACCTCGGTGGTCCGGTGCTGTTGACGGAGCCGGGTGCGTTGCCTGCGGTGGTTTCGGCGGAGCTGGCGCGTCTGAAGCCGCAGCGGATCGTGATCCTCGGTGGCACTGGCGCGGTGAGCGAGGCGGTCAAGAAGCAGGCGGAGACCTACATCCGGCGTTGACGACATCGTCGGGGGAGCGGCCAGGTCGCTTCCCCGACGATCGTCGTCGCAGCGATCGGGTCAGTCGCCGAGTGCGGCCGACACCACGGCGCGGGCCTCGGCCTGCACCTCGGCGAGGTGCTCGGGTCCGCGCAGGCTCTCGGCGTACAGCTTGTAGACGTCTTCCGTGCCGGAGGGACGCGCGGCGAACCAGGCATGCTCGGTCTGCACCTTGAGGCCGCCGATGGCCGCCCCGTTGCCCGGCGCGTGCGAGAGCTTCGCGGTGATGTCCTCGCCCGCGAGAGTCGTCGCGGTCACGGCCTCCGGCGCGAGCTTGCCCAGCGTCGTCTTCTGCTCGGGCGTGGCCGGGGCGTCGACCCGCTGATATGCGGAGGCGCCGAACGCCTGCTCCAGCTCGGCGTAGCGCTCCGACGGCGTCTTGCCGGTGACAGCGATGATCTCGGCGGCGAGCAGGCACAGCAGGATGCCGTCCTTGTCCGTCGACCACACCGAACCGTCTCTGCGGAGGAAGGAGGCTCCGGCGGACTCCTCGCCGCCGAACGCGACCGAGCCGTCGAGGAGTCCGGGGACGAACCACTTGAACCCGACCGGAACCTCCAGCAGCCGACGACCGAGCGATTCGGCGACGCGGTCGATGATCATCGACGACACCAGCGTCTTGCCGATCGCGGCATCGCGCGGCCAGTCCTCCCGGTGAGAGAACAGGTAGTCGATCGCCACTGCGAGGTAGTGGTTCGGGTTCATGAGTCCGGCGTCCGGAGTCACGATGCCGTGCCGGTCGGCGTCGGCGTCGTTCCCGGTGAGCACGTCGTACGAGCCCTTCTTCGCGACCAGCGACGCCATGGCCGACGGCGAGGACGGGTCCATGCGGATCTTCTCGTCCCAGTCGAGCGTCATGAAGCGCCAGGTCGGATCCACCTCGGGGTTCACGACCGTGAGGTCGAGGCCGTGCATCTCGGCGATGAGCGCCCAGTACTCGACCGAGGCGCCGCCGAGCGGATCGGCCCCGATGCTCACCCCGGCGTTCCGGATCGCGTCGATGTCGATGATGGACGGGAGGTCGCGCACGTAGGCGTCGCGGAAGTCGTATCCGGTGAGCGCATCCCAGTCGATGTCGGAGAAGCGCTCCCGCTCGACGCCCTCGAGTCCCGCGGCGATCAGCGCGTTCGCCCGGTCGGCGATCCACCCCGTCGCGTCGGTGTCGGCGGGGCCGCCGTGGGGCGGGTTGTACTTGAAGCCGCCGTCGCGCGGAGGGTTGTGCGACGGGGTCACGACGATGCCGTCGGCCCGGGTGGGGTCGTCGGCCGCCTTGCCGCGGTTGTGGGTGAGGATCGCGTGACTCAACGCCGGCGTGGGAACCCACGCGTCGCGGGAGTCGACGCGCACATCGACGCCGTTCGCCAGCAGCACCTCGATCGCACTGCGCTCGGCAGGCAGCGACAGTGCGTGCGTGTCCCGCCCGAGGAACAACGGACCTGTGATGCCCTGAGCGGCTCGATAGTCCACGATCGCCTGCGTCGTGGCGAGGATGTGGTTCTCGTTGAAGCTGTTCGACAGGGAGGAACCGCGATGGCCGCTGGTGCCGAACACGACCCGCTCCGACGCCACTTCCGGGTTCGGCGCGCGGTCGTAGTACGCGGCGATCAGCTCGTCGACATCGATCAGGTCACTTTCCTCCGCGGGGAGGCCGGCACGGCTGGTCATCTTCTCAGTCTGCCCCCTGAGACGCGCGATCGCATCCGAGAAGTCACCCGAACACCGGCACGGTCGCCGAGGGCTAAGGTGAAACCCGTGACTGAACGCCGCACCTACAGCTATCTGGGACCCGCTGGAACGTTCACGGAAGCGGCGCTCGACCAGGTGGCCGAAGCCCGTGGTCAGGACTGGCGTCCCGTGCACAACGTGGGCGAGGCTCTGGCCGACGTGCTCGCGGGTCGAAGCGACGCGGCGATGATCGCGATCGAGAACTCGATCGAGGGCGGCGTCTCCACCACCCAGGACGCTCTTGCGACGCTCCCTGGTCTGCGCATCATCGGCGAGTACCTCGTGCGGGTGAACTTCGTGCTCGTCGCCCCGCGCGGCACGACGCTCGACCAGGTGGAGGTGATCGCGGCGCATCCGGTCGCGTACGCACAGTGCCACGGCTGGCTCGGAGAGCATCTCCCGTCGCACTCGCACGTGCCCGCGGCGAGCAACGTCGCCTCGGCGATCGGCGTGCTCGACGGGACGCTGCCCGCGCAGGCCGCCATCGCGGCCCCCGGCATCGTGAACCACTACGACGTCGACGTGCTGGCGGAGGGCATCGGCGACAACGCCCAGGCTGTGACCCGCTTCGTCCTGGTCACGCGCACGACGCGGTCGCCGGAACCCACCGGCGCCGACAAGACCTCGCTGATCGTCGAACTCCCGCACGACCACCCCGGGTCGCTGCTCGAGATGCTCGAGCAGTTCTCGACGCGCGGCATCAACCTCTCGCTCATCGAGTCCCGCCCCATCGGCGACGAACTCGGACGCTACCGCTTCGTCATCGACGCCGACGGGCACATCGAGCACGAGCGTATGGCCGACGCGCTGCTCGGCATCCGGCGGTTCAGCCCTCGTGTCGTGTTCCTCGGGTCGTATCCGCGCGCCGACCGGCAGATCGTGCAGTACCCCGACCGCTACTCGGACGACGTGTTCGTCGAGGCCCGCGACTGGCTGCGCGGCATCCTCTCCGGCGAGCCGGAAGCCTGACGTCATCCACCTGACCGCCCAGCTCGGTCAGGCGGATGCCGTGGTTCAGTGCTCCTGGAAGCGCGGCCAGTCGCTGCCGGGCGCCATATGGGAATGCAGGGCGCCCTTCGCGGAGGCGAGGCTCGGATATGTTCCGGTCGTCGTGTCCGCGCCGACCATGGTGACGGTGTAGCCCTCGTCGTCGTGGCGGATGCTGCCGACCACGCCGTTCGTGCCGTACGCGACCCAGAGTGCGAGTGTCTTGGTGCTCATCGTCGAACCCCTCTCTGCGGCCGAGAGTACGCCTCCCCACCGGGGAAGACCAGGGCTTGACAATGCTCAGGATGCGGCGGCGACGAGCTCCAGGGTCTGGGCGCGACCGGCCGGTGCATCCTTCGGCTCGGACTCGTACGCACCGGCGACGGGCGACAACATGACCTCGTCGACGCCGTACCGTTCCGCGAACGCGGCCACCTCGCCGGCGACGGACTCGCCCGTGCCGACGAACCAGCGGGAGCGGGCCGCGTGAACGACGTCGTCGGTCGCCGCATCCGTGGCGGCGGCGAGGGACTCCTCGACGGTCTCGAGGGCGACCAGCGGCTTGTTCAGGCGCAGACGGGCCATCATCCGCAGCTGCGGCAACGCCCGAGCCTCCGCCTCCTCCTGCGTGGGCGCTGCCACGGCGTTCACGGTGAGGAAGGTGCGCGGCTCCGGGTGCTCCTCGCTCGGACGGTAGCCGGTGCGGTACAGGTCGAGTGCACGCTCGAGACCCTGCCCCGAGAAGTGGTTCGCGAACACGTAGGGCAGTCCGTGGGAGGCCGCGAGCTGGGCCGAGTAGTCGCTCGATCCGAGCAGCCACACCTCGGGGACGCCGGTCGCAGAGGGCGTCGCTCGCACCGTGTATTCGCCGCCCGAGGTGAAGCGCAGGGCCGCACCCTCGGCGGACAGGAGTGCCGCGATGTCCTGCACATGGCGCGGGAATTGCTCGACGTCGCTCGTGGTGCCCGAGCCGCGCAGCAGCTGCGTGATCACGGGATCGCTGCCGGGGCGCGACCGAGGCCCAGGTCGATGCGGCCGGGGGCGATGGCCTCGAGCGCCGCGAACTGCTCGGCGACGATGAGCGGTGCGTGGTTGGGCAGCATCACCCCGCCGGAGCCGAGACGGACGCGCGAGGTGCGGGTGGCGGACGCGGCGATCAGGACCGGGGCGTCGTGGACGCCACGGCCGGCATGTTGTGGTGCTCGGCGAACCAGTAGCGGCGATAGCCGAGGCGGTCGGCGGTCTCGGCGAGCGACAGGGAGGCGGCGATGGCCTCGGAGCTGGTCTGGCCGGTGCGCACCGGGACGAGGTCGAGGACGGAGAGGGCGACGTCATTCATCCCGAGGGACAACCCGCCGGCGCTCTCCGGCATTCCCCGATCGGGCGACGAGCGCTGTGCGGGCGGGCCGGCGAAGGGGGGGGCGGCGGTCGCCGCCCCTCGAGGGTCAGGCGTCGATCGCCTGCCGCTGCTCCGCGGACTCGACGGTGATCTTGCGCGGCTTGGCGCGCTCGCTCACCGGGATGATCACCGAGAGGACGCCGCTCTCGTACGAGGCGCTGATGCCGTCGAGGTCGACGCCGTCCCCGAGCGAGAACTGACGCAGGAACGAGCCTGCGCCGCGCTCACGTGCCAGCCAGCGGACGCCTTCCCTGGTGTCGGCGGTGCGCTGGGCACGGATCGTCAGCTGGCCTCCGTCGAGATCGACGTCGACCGATCCGGGATCGACACCGGGGAGGTCGGCATGCAGGATGTACCGGTCGCCGTCGCGATACAGATCCACCGGCATCAACCGGGGTGCGCGAACGGTGTCGAGCACGCTCGCTGCGAAGCGGTCGAGCTGGCTGAACGGGTCGAAGGTGAGTGCCATGATGTCTCCTTTCGTGAGGCCCGGATGGGCGGTGAGCAGATGCGGATGATCTGCATCTGTGCTGTAGATTTGTTATAGAACAACTGCCGACGATCTCGCAACCTGGTTTAAGGAATCTCTCAGGATGACGCACCGCGACTCCCGCACACCGCTCTACGGCATCGCTGTGGCCGCCCAACTCGTCGATCTCCCCGAGGCGACGCTGCGGTTGTTCGAGAGCAGGGGACTGGTCGCGCCCGCGCGCAGTGATGGCGGCACGCGGCGCTACAGCGACGACGACATCGCCCGACTGCTGCGCGCGGCGCGCCTGCGGGAGGACGGTCTGAACATCGCCGGCATCGCCCGGGTGCTCGAGCTGCAGGACGAGAACGCCGATCTGCGCGAGTCCCTCTCGGGCGACGAGTCGGCCACGTCGCCGCGGAGGGACCCCCGCCCACGCTGACGCCCTGCTCGGCATCCCACGCGCGGCGATACGCTTCCCTCATGGAAGCCGGCATCTTCTACGTCCTCGTCGGTGCGGTCGCCGTGGCCGCGTTCGCACGCTCCCGGGGTGGCCGGCGCCGCTGCTGGTGACGACGCTGGCCCTCGCCGCGTCTTTCCTCCCGTTCGCGCCCGACCTCGACATCGACGGACATGTGCTCTTGAGCCTGGTGCTGCCGCCGCTGCTGTACTCCGCCGCGCTCGACGTGTCGTTCGTCGGTTTCAAGCGCAGCCTTCCGCAGATCCGGCGGCTCGGGATCTGGCTCGTGCTGCTGACGGCGGTGGCGGTCGGCTTCGTGGCGTGGTGGATCCTGCCGTCGCTGACTCTTCCCGGCGCACTGCTGCTCGGCGCGATCGTGGCTCCGCCCGACGCGGTGTCGGCTGCGGCGATCGGACGCCGCCTCGGGCTGCCTCGGCGGATCATGACCGTGCTGTCGGGTGAGAGCCTCATCAACGATGCGACATCGCTCACGCTGTACCGCGTCTTCGCCTCGTTGACGATCGCGGGTGCGACGGTCTCGGTGTGGGACGGGATCTGGCAGTTCCTTCTCGCGGTCGGCATCGGGGTGGCCGTCGGTCTCGTCTTCGGGGTCGTGCTGCATCAGCTGCGCATGCGCATCAACGATGCCGTCGTGATCGGCACCTTCGGGCTCCTCGCCCCGTTCGGCGCGTACGCGATCGCCGAGCATCTTCTGGGATCGGGCGTGCTCGCGGTCGTCGCGATGGGTCTCTACGTCGGCTACAACTCCCCGCGCACCGACTACACGACGCGCCAGCAGGAGAAGCCGCTGTGGCTCTCGGCAGACCTGCTGCTGGAGAGCTTCGTGTTCGCGTACATCGGCTTGCAGTTCCCTCGGGTGCTCCGCGATCTCGGCAGCGAGTCGGTCGGTCCGATCCTGCTGCTCTCGGGAGCGGTCCTGCTGGTGGTGCTGATCGTGCGGCCGCTGTACATCTACCCGACCAGCGCCTGGGCGAATTTCCAGGACCGCCGCCGTTTGGAGCGCTGGGACCGCGGGGTGCAATCCGGGGAGTTCGAGAAGAGGCACCGCGCATCGCGCCGGTGGAGCGAGCACAGCGCCGACGAACTGCGCACCCGCATCGTGCGCGAGCGGATGGCGGGTCTGCAGCTCTCGTGGAAGGACAACGCCGTCATCTCGTGGGCGGGGATGCGAGGCGTGGTGACGCTCGCGATCGCGGTCGCCGCAGCCGACCTCGCCACGCTCGACACCGAGGCGTCGCACGCGATCGTGGTGGTCGCGTTCATCGTCACGGTCGGCACGCTGCTGTTGCAGGGGCTCACCCTGCCGCTGCTCATCCGCGGACTCGGCATCGCCAGCGATGTCGACGAGGAAGAGGACGAGGCGGCTCTCGCCGAGGTGCGTGCGAAGAGCCGCGAGGCCGGGAAGGAGTTCCTCGCCGAGAAGCGCGTCGAATGGGAGGCGAAGTACGGCGAGGTCGACCTCCGCGTGTTCGACGCCTTCACCCGGCGCATGACACGGGTCGAGAAAGACACCGACGAGGCGCAGAGCATGGAGGACGCGGCGAGCCGGCCGTCGTACGACGACCTCGTCGCCCTGTCGAGGGATGGCTGCAGGTGCGACGTGACATCCTGCTCGCCGAGCGCGACGCGGGGAACCTCGACGAGGAGGTCATGCGCGAACTCATCGCGGCGATGGATGCGGAGGAGCTCGCGCTCGACACCCGCGGCGCGACGCGCCAGCCCGGCCGGGCCTAGCCGGGATGCGAGCGCGCCCCGCCCCGGAAGGGACGGGGCGCTCTGCGTGAGGCCGGACGACGGTCAGCGCGCGGCGACCGGCTCCTTGTCGGAGGAGGCATCCGCCTCGGGGGCGTCGTCGTCGCCGGAGTCATCGGCGAAGGGCAGTCCCTCGCGCGGTGCGTTGTACAGGTCCTCGTTGAGGATGCCCTCGCGCTTGGCGACGATCGTCGGGATGAGCGCCTGGCCCGCGACGTTGACCGCGGTGCGGCCCATGTCGAGGATCGGGTCGATCGCGAGCAGGAGGCCGACGCCCTCGAGCGGCAGACCGAGGGTCGACAGCGTCAGGGTGAGCATGACGACCGCGCCGGTGGTGCCGGCGGTGGCCGCGGAGCCGACGACCGAGACGATCACGATCAGCAGGTACTGCACGAAGTTCAGCTCGATGCCGAAGAACTGTGCGACGAAGATCGCGGCGATGGCCGGGTAGATCGCGGCGCAGCCGTCCATCTTCGTGGTCGCGCCCAGCGGCACGGCGAACGACGCGTAGGAGCGGGGCACACCGAGGTTGCGCTCGGTCACGCGCTCCGTGAGAGGCAGCGTGCCGATCGAGGAGCGGCTGACGAAGGCCAGCTGCACCGCGGGCCACACACCCGAGAAGTACTGCTTGATCGACAGGCCGTGCGTGCGCACCAGGATCGGGTAGACGACGAACAGCACGAGCGCGAGGCCGATGTAGATCGCGGCGGCGAACCAGCCGAGGGCCGCGAGCTTCTCCCAGCCGTACTTGATGACGGCCGAGCCGATGAGGCCGAAGGTGCCGATCGGGGCGATGCGGATGATCCACCACAGCACCCGCTGGATGACCTTGAGCAGCGACTCGGTGAAGACGAGGAACGGCTCCGCCTTCTTGCCGGCCTTGAGCGCCGCGATGCCGACGACCGCGGCGACGACGATGACCTGGAGGATGTTGAATCCGACGCTCGAGCTGAACGTGCCGTCGACCGCTCCCGGCGAGGTGCTGACCGTGAGGCCGAGGAAGTTCTGCGGGATGAGGCCGAGGAGGAAGTTCCACCACGTGCCCACCGTGTAGGGGTCGCCCGTCTCGAGGCCTTCGCCGGCCCGGTTGCCCGGCTGGATGACGAGACCGAGGCCGATGCCGATGATCACGGCGATGAACGCGGTGATCGCGAACCAGAGGATGGTCTGGCCGGCGAGGCGCGCGGCGTTCTGCACGCGACGCAGGTTCGAGATGCTCGCGACGATGGCCGTGAAGATGAGGGGGACGACGGCGGCGCGCAGCAGCGTCACGTACGAGCTGCCGATCGTGTCCAGCGTCGCGGAGAGGCCGTTCGGGTTCTCGGCGGTGGCGCCGAGCTGACGGCCGATCAGGCCGGCGGCGACACCGAGGACGAGGGCGGCCAGGATCTGGAAGCCGAACGAGGTCAGCAGCTTCCGGACCGGTCCGCGGGTATCAGGCGCCTTCTGGGCGCGTGCGGTGGTGCTCATTGAGGGGACTCCAGAATCGCGGCGCGCCGAGTGCACGCCATGAGGCTCAACGCTATGACTCCCTGAGAATTCCCTGAGCGGATATGACGAACGATGACGCGGTGCGCTCAGCGCGCGCCGCGTTCCGGCATGTCCGAACCCGGATCGAACCATCTCAGGTCGGGGAATCGGGCGAAGCCGCGGTCGCGGGTCGCGAGGCGTGCGCCGTTCGCCAGGGCCACGGCGGCGATGTACGCGTCGGGGACGAGGTTCCCGCGGATGCCTCGATCGCTTGCGGCGAGGGCGTCGAACCGGTCCCAGGCCGGGGGTCCTGTCGTGAGCCATTGCGTGCGCGGGGCGGCGAGGAGGCTGCGGGTGAAGGCCATCGCGGCGTCGATCGGTGCCGGGGCGGTGGTGATCCGGGGGTGGGTGACGATGCGGACGAATCCGCTGAGGATCGTGTCCGACACTCCGATCGACTCGTGGGCGAGTGCCTCGTTCAGCCACGGGCCATAGGTCTGGTGTTCTGCGGAGTCGGCGCGGAACGCGTAGACGAGGATGTTGACGTCGGGCACGATCATCGGATCGGTGCCTCTTCGAGTGCCTCCCACAGGGCGTCGCGGTCATCGATGTCGACGAGGAATCGTGACGTGCGCGGGTCGCCGAAGGTCGGCAGGGGTTCGACGGTCGCAGTGGGTCGGCGTTTCGCCAGGTGTTCCCGCAGGGCTTCTTCGATGAAGCTCGTGAAGGTTCGGCCCTCGGCGGCGGCGCGGGCCTTCGCCTCGGTCGCGAGAGCTTCGGAGAGGTTCAGGGTGGTGCGCATGCAGACAAGCATACGCGTATACGCAGACATCTGCCTCAGTGTCAGCGCGGGGCGAGCACGAGCAGGTCGCCGACCTCGCAGTCGAGGGCCTCGCAGATCGCGCGCAGCGTGGAATAGCGGATGGCGCGGGCGCGGTCGTTCTTGAGCACCGACAGGTTCACGATGCTCACCCCCACCGCGGCGCTCAGCTCGGTGAGCGTCATCCCCCGGTCGGCGAGGAGCTCGTCTAGTCGGCAGTGGATGCCCGTGAACTCGTCGTCGCTGTCGGCAGGGCTCACACCAGCCCCTCCGTGTCCTTCTGCAGACGCGCGGTCTCCTGCTGCAGGCGCGCCCTGTCCTGATCGAGGCGCATCCCCTGTCGGAAGACGGCGGCGAGCGCGACGAGCGCGAGCGCGCCGGCGAACGGCCAGGGCGTCACGGTGAGCTGATAGGCAGACGGGTACCACTCGCTGCCGGGCGTGAACACCTCGCGCAGACCGGTCGTGGCGGCGATGCCGCCGAGGAGGTCGGCCGCCACCCCGAAGACCAGGACCGCGATGGCGCCACCGGTGAGAGCCCGCGCCACCATGTGCGAGAACGCCCGTCCGCGCAGGGTGTGGAAGCAGATGATGGCGACGATCACGGCCGGCATCGTGGTGAGGGCGAGGGTGCTCAGCTGGGCGGCGGCCGCGAGCAGCCGGAGTCCGAGAGAGGCGTTCGTGACCGTGAACTCCGACAGGCTCTCGCCCCGGCAGGTGAGCATGGTCGTGGCGGTGTCGCCGAATTCGGAGCAGGGCAGGCTGTCGGGCCATCCGACGTACACGTAGGTCTCTCCGTGGAGTTCGGCCCAGTCGACCGTGAAGGCCTTGACGATGAAGATCACGGCGCTCACCACGGAGAGCAGGATCCACCATCCGGAGAGGGTGAGCGCGGCGTCGAGCGCGATGGTGCGGCTGCCCCGCCGGCGTCCGTTCCAGACCAGGATCAGGACGACGAGGGCGATCACGGCGAGCCCGATCGCGATGAAGAGGAGTGAGGGCCAGATCTCCGCCGATCCGAAGGAGAGCATCAGACGAGTCCTTCCGTTTCCTTCTCGAGCGCGACCTTCTCCTGCTGCAGACGGATGCCGCGGCGGAACGCGACGGCGATCAGCCCGACCGTCACCCCGGTCGCGAAGAAGGGCGCGATGGTCCAGAACTCGAGCGGATGCGCGGGCTCCCCGTCGCCGATGCCGAGCGCTGCGGTGACGCCGTTGCGCCCCGTGGTCTCCAGCATCACGATCAGGATCGGTGCGCCGACGAGCGTCCATCCGATCGCGGTGAACGCCCGGACGTTCGGGCGGACGAAGAACCGCCCGCGCAGGAAGTTCCAGGCGACCAGGGTCACCGCGGCGATGACCACGATCGCGGCGAGGGCCCACAGGACGATGGCCGCGATGATCGCCATGGTCGACACCGCGTTCACGTCGGCGGCGATGACCAACGCCTCGTCGGCGAGTCCCTCGACGGAGATGGTCCCGGAGTCCGTCGTCGCCGAGATCGGCTGCTGGTCGATCGGGACCGTCCACGCGACCCCCGTCTCACGGAACGTGCCGCCGACGCGGAGCACGGTGGCGAGGCCGACCGTGATCAGCGCGACGGCGGCGTAGAGGATCACGGTGATGGCATCCGCTTTCTCGGAGCGGGTGGGGGTCGTGGCGGTGGTGGTCATCAGACGAGCCCTTCCGTGTCGTGCGCGAACCGCCGCCCGATCTCGAGCACGGCGGCGGCCGATGGTCGAAGGTGGAGCTCGTTCACGATGTCCCCTCCGGTCGGTCCGTGGGGACCGTTGTTATCGACTGTCGTTAACATAACGACAGTCGATAACTGGGTCAACCCCCGGTATGCCCACGGCGAACACGGGCATACCGGCCCGATGTGGTGGTTACTCTCGATGTACAAGCGCTTCACGCGTCTTCGCCAGTGTCGAACAACACGTGCGAATAAGGAGTCACAGCATGTTCGAGAGATTCACGGACCGAGCCCGTCGAGTGGTCGTCCTCGCCCAAGAAGAGGCGAAGATGCTCAACCACAACTACATCGGAACCGAGCACATCCTGCTCGGTCTCATCCACGAGGGTGAAGGCGTCGCCGCCAAGGCCCTCGAGAGCCTCGGCATCTCCCTCGACGCCGTGCGCGAGCAGGTGCAGGACATCATCGGCCAGGGTCAGCAGCAGCCGACCGGCCACATCCCGTTCACGCCGCGCGCCAAGAAGGTGCTCGAGCTGAGCCTCCGCGAGGCCCTGCAGCTCGGCCACAACTACATCGGAACCGAGCACATCCTCCTCGGACTCATCCGTGAGGGCGAGGGCGTCGCCGCTCAGGTGCTCGTCAAGCTCGGCGCCGACCTCAACAAGGTCCGTCAGCAGGTCATCCAGTTGCTCTCCGGCGCCCCCGGCCGCGAGCCGGCATCCGTCGGCGCGCAGACCAACGACACGCAGTCCAGCGCCCAGGGCGGGTCTGCCGTGCTCGACCAGTTCGGACGCAACCTCACGCAGGCGGCGCGCGACAACAAGCTCGACCCGGTCATCGGGCGCGAGAAGGAAGCGGAGCGGGTCATGCAGATCCTCTCCCGTCGCTCCAAGAACAACCCGGTCCTGATCGGGGAGCCCGGCGTCGGCAAGACCGCCGTCGTCGAGGGCCTCGCCCAGGCGATCGTCAAGGGCGACGTGCCCGAGACGCTGAAGGACAAGCAGCTCTACTCGCTCGACCTCGGCTCGCTCATCGCCGGTTCCCGCTACCGCGGTGACTTCGAGGAGCGCCTGAAGAAGGTCACCAAGGAGATCCGCACACGTGGCGACATCATCGTCTTCATCGACGAGATCCACACCCTCGTGGGTGCGGGTGCCGCCGAGGGCGCGATCGATGCGGCCAGCATCCTGAAGCCGCTCCTCGCCCGTGGTGAGCTGCAGACGATCGGCGCGACCACGCTCGACGAGTACCGCAAGCACTTCGAGAAGGATGCAGCGCTCGAGCGCCGTTTCCAGCCGGTGCAGGTCAACGAGCCGACGCTGCCCCACGCGATCAACATCCTCAAGGGCCTGCGCGACCGGTACGAGGCGCACCACAAGGTGCAGATCACCGATGGTGCCATCGTGGCCGCGGCGAACCTCGCCGATCGCTACGTCTCCGACCGGTTCCTCCCCGACAAGGCCATCGACCTGATCGACGAGGCCGGCGCACGCCTGCGTCTGTCGATCCTGTCGAGCCCGCCCGAGCTGCGGGAGTTCGACGAGAAGATCGCCGCCGTGCGCGAGCAGAAGGAGATCGCCTCCGAGGAGCAGGACTTCGAGAAGGCCGCATCCCTCCGCGACGAGGAGAAGAGCCTCCTCGCCGAGCGCCTGCGTCTCGAGAAGCAGTGGCGTGCGGGCGACGTCGCGACCTCCGCGGTCGTCGACGAGGGCCTGATCGCCGAGGTGCTCGCACAGGCCACCGGCATCCCCGTCTTCAAGCTGACGGAAGAGGAGTCCAGCCGACTCGTCTTCATGGAGAAGGCCCTGCACCAGCGGGTCATCGGTCAGGAAGAGGCCATCGCGGCGCTCTCGAAGACGATCCGTCGCCAGCGCGCCGGTCTCAAGGACCCGAAGCGCCCGTCGGGCTCGTTCATCTTCGCCGGCCCCACGGGTGTCGGAAAGACCGAGCTGGCCAAGGCTCTCGCGGAGTTCCTGTTCGACGACGAAGCCGCACTGATCTCGCTCGACATGAGCGAGTTCGGTGAGAAGCACACCGTCTCGCGTCTGTTCGGCGCCCCTCCCGGGTTCGTCGGATTCGAAGAGGGTGGCCAGCTCACCGAGAAGGTGCGGCGCAAGCCGTTCAGCGTGGTGCTCTTCGACGAGATCGAGAAGGCTCACCCCGACATCTTCAACTCGCTGCTGCAGATCCTCGAAGAGGGTCGCCTCACCGACGGTCAGGGTCGCGTGATCGACTTCAAGAACACCGTGATCATCATGACCACCAACCTCGGTGCGCGTGACATCGCCGGTGGACCTGTGGGCTTCCAGATCGAGGGCAGCAACTCCACCACCTACGAGCGGATGAAGGGCAAGGTCAACGAGGAGCTGAAGCGCAACTTCAAGCCCGAGTTCCTGAACCGCGTCGACGACATCATCGTGTTCCCGCAGCTGTCGAAGGAGGAGCTGGTGCAGATCGTGGATCTGTTCACCAAGCGTCTCGGCGATCGCCTGCTCGACCGCGACATGACGATCGAGCTGTCGCAGGCGGCCAAGGAGCGTCTCATCGAGATCGGCTTCGACCCGGCGCTCGGCGCCCGACCGCTGCGTCGCGCGATGCAGCACGAGGTCGAGGACCGTCTGTCCGAGAAGATCCTGCACGGCGAGCTCAACCCGGGCGACCACGTCAAGGTCGATGCGAAGGACGGGCAGTTCCTGTTCGAGCACGGCCCCCGCGGCGAGAAGGTCGCGGTCGGCGTCAACACCGGTGGCGGCGCGATCGCCGGCACTCCCGACCTGGCGGTCGCCAGCGGGGAGTGAGCCGGCCTGAATCACGGAAGGGGCGGATGCTGAGGCATCCGCCCCTTTCCCGTGTCCGCCGCCCGGGATCTCGCAGAGCGGCTCGCCGCTGAGGGGTGCGCTCAGCCGCGGGTTCTAGGCTTGTCCCGTGAGCGAGTACACCGTCCGTCCGGCGCGCAGCGCCGACATCATCGACATCCGCAACCTGCTGCAGCCCCTCGTGGAGCAGCGCATCCTGCTCGGCAAGGATCTGGCGGTGCTCTACGGGGCGGTGCAGGAGTTCGTCGTCGCGGAGGCCGACGGGGTGCTGATCGGATGCGGCGCACTGCACGTGATCTGGGAAGACCTGGGCGAGGTGCGCACGCTGCTGGTCCGCGATGACTGGCTGCACCACGGCGTCGGTCGAGCGATCGTCGACCGCCTGGAGGAGACGGCCAGGAGCCTCGGTCTCTCGCGCCTGTTCTGCCTCACGTTCGAGGTCGACTTCTTCGCCCGTCGCGGCTTCACGCCCATCGGCGAGCAGGTCGTCGACCCCGATGTGTACTCCCAGCTGTTGCGCAGCGGAGACGCCGGTGTCGAGGAGTTCCTCGACCTCGCCCACGTCAAGCCGAACACGCTCGGCAACACCCGCATGCTCAAGGTGCTCTGAGCGCCCCGCGCAGACCACGACTGCCCGTCGTGCTCCCAGGGTGCACGCGCCGCATCGCTTAGCCTGGAGGCATGCCCCGTCGCTCCGCCGCCGTCTACCGTCGACGGCGTCTGGTCGTCGTGTTCGGGCTCGTCCTGCTCCTGGCTGTCGTCGGCGTCGGGGCATGGCTCCTGATCGCCCGGCCGTGGGCGGCCGCCGATGCGACTCCGAAGCCGTCCGCCTCACCCTCGGCGTCGCCCTCGACGACACCGACCACCGATGCCGCCTCCCCCTCGCCCGGTCCCTCCGCCGAGGAGACGCCGGCGATCGTGGCGTGCGAGGCGAAGGACGTCGAAGTCACGGCCGTCACCGACGCCGAGACCTATGCCGCAGGGGTCATGCCGAAGCTGTCGATCTCGCTCACCAACAAGGGGACGAAGGACTGCACCATCGACGTCGGTTCGACGACGCAGGTGTTCACCGTGTCCAGTGGCTCCGACGTCTGGTGGCGCTCGACCGACTGCCAGGAGAACCCGAGCAGCATGGTCGCGACGCTCGCGGCGGGGACGACGGTCACCAGCAAGGACCCGGTCACCTGGGACCGTACGCGATCCAGCGTCGAGACCTGCGCGCAGGAGAACCGACAGCGCGCGCCCGGTGGGGGCGCGTCGTACCACGTCGAGGTCTCGATCGGCGGATTCACGAGCCTCACGACCGCGCAGATCCTGCTGTACTAGCTGCCCCCGAGTTCGAAGCGATCGCCGTCGGCAGGCTTCGAATTCCGTCGCGCTGCGGCTCTTCGCACACGGAATGAGCCGAGGTCGGCTCGCAGGGGCGTCTGATGCTGACAGTCGACGTTCTTTGGGATACCATTGAGATGACTCTCCGCATCATGCGGCACAAGCCATCCCCAGTGGCGTCGAACTACAGCGTCCCCAGCGCTTCGACATCGCCGCTCGAGAGTCCGAGGGCCCTCTCGAGTACCCCAGTCCCCAATGGAGGACTCGAGAGGGCCCCAATCGTATCCGCGGCCGGATTTCGCGCGAGCCCCAGGCGCCGTGAATAAGCTGGAGACATGGCAGCGAAGAAGGCGAAGACCTCGAAGAAGAAGCCCGCACCCGAGGACTTCCGGTCGGAAGCCCTGGCGCAGGCCCTCGAGAAGCAGGACGTCGCGGCCGTCGCCCTCGCGCTCCGCAACGGCACCACCGTCGTCCCGCTGATCAAGCCGGGCGCCCGCGACAACCCGCTCGACAGCGGCGAGGTATGGACCTACCGCGACCCGAACACCGGCGACCTGGCGTTGCTGCTGTTCAGCGATGCGAACAACAAGCCCGCCAACCTCCCACCCGGTGTCGGCATCTTCACCGCCGACTGGCTGCGGAAGTTCCTCGCCGCGCACCCGATCACCACGGTCTTCCTCGACATCGCCGGCCCGCACCCGATGCAGGCCGAGCCCGCCGAGCTGCTGAAGGCCCTCGACGCCTGAGGAGCGGGGGTTCCGATCAGAACGGCGGGATGTCGCGATCGGAACGGCGCGAGGTGTTGCGCGCGCGGACGTCGCTGAGGGCGGCGCGAAGCGTCTTCGACCGATCGTCGACGACCTGTTCGTAGCCGAGTCTGGCCGCTTCGGAGCGCCGTTGGGCCGCCTGGGTCACCGGTCGGATCTCTCCCGCGAGACTCAGCTCACCCACCGCCGCGACTGTGCGCGGCACCGAGATCTGCTGGATCGAACCGGCCACGGCGATCGCGATCGCCAGATCGGCCGCAGGTTCGGTGAAGCGCACGCCCCCGACCGTCGACACGTAGACGTCGAGGCTGCCGGTGGGCACGCCGGCACGACGTTCGAGGATCGCGAGCACCATGGCCACGCGCGACGAGTCGAGGCCGTGCACGATGCGGCGCGGGTTCGGCGCATTGCTCGGAACCGTGAGCGCCTGCACCTCGACGGGGAGGGCGCGACGGCCCTCGAGGGAGATCGCCACGCACGTCCCCGGTTCTGTCGCACCTTGCGACAGGAAGAGACCCGACGGATCGGGCACCTCGGCGATGCCGTCGCCGGTCATCTCGAAGCAGCCGACCTCGTCGGTCGGACCGAAACGGTTCTTGAGGGCGCGGATGAAGCGGAGCGACGTCTGCCGGTCGCCCTCGAAATGACACACGACGTCGACGAGGTGCTCGAGCACCCGCGGACCCGCGACCTGCCCGTCTTTCGTGACGTGGCCGACGATGATGATGGGCAGGTCGCGGTCCTTCGCGATGCGGATCAGCGTCGCCGCGACTTCACGCACCTGGCTCGGCTGCCCCGCCGCCCCGTCGATCAGCGATGACGACACGGTCTGCACCGAGTCGACGATCACGAGCTGCGGCTTCACCTCGTCGATGTGGCCGAGGATGGTCGCCAGATCGGTCTCGCTTGCGAGATACAGCTCGTCGTGCAGCGCGCCCGTCCGTTCCGCGCGCAGACGCACCTGGCCCGGCGACTCCTCGGCGCTCGCGTAGAGCACGCGTCGTCCACCGCGCGCGGCCTGAGCGGCGACCTCGAGCAGCAGGGTCGACTTGCCGACGCCCGGTTCGCCGCTGAGCAGGATCGCGGCACCCGGCACGATGCCGCCGCCGAGTACGCGGTCGAACTCGCCGACGCCGCTGCTGCGTCGAGGAGCGTCCTGCGTGGTGATCTGCGTGATGGGTCGGGCAGTGCGGTCGGCGCTCGGGGCGACGGGTCCGACCCGACGGAGGATTCCGGTCTGTGCCGCCTGCTCCTGCACCGTTCCCCACTGCTGGCATTCGCCGCAGCGCCCCACCCATTTGGCGGTCGTCCACCCGCATTCCGTGCACACATACGCAGGGGGAGCTGGTTTCCGGGTGGCCATGCCCCCAGGCTATCGCCGGGATCGGACATCCCTATCGACCAGGTGATTATTCACGGCCCGCGTCCTCCGCAAACCGCCGACCCCGCGCGATACTGGTGTCATGTCCAACGGCGGGTCCGTCTGCGGGCCGATCTCGAGCTACTCCCGGGTGCGCATCCTGCACCTGCTCTTCGAAGCGGGTCAGACGCATTCGGGCGGTCAACTCTCGATCGGCGATCTGTGCGAGGCCACCGGCCTGCACGCCAACACGGTGCGCGAGCACCTGCAGCGGCTGATCGAGGGCGGATACGTGATCCCGACGATCGAGCACCGCACCACCAGGGGGCGTCCCCGCACGCTATACAGCGCCGCCACCGGAGACCCCGGCGCCTCGAGCCCGGTCGCTCGTGACAAGGCCAAGGCCGCCGCCCGTCGCGGAGACCTGCTGCGGAGCATCCACCCCGGTGCAGCCTCCGGCCTGGGACGCGAGGCCACGTATCAGCTCGATGCCCTGGTCGAGCACCTCGAAGAGAGCGGCTTCGAGCCCATCGTCGACGGCGATCGGCTCACGGTCGACCTCAGCCCGTGCCCCCACGCGGCAGGGCTGCCCGAGAACCGGCCGATGCTGTGCCAGGTGCACCTCGGCCTGATGCAGAGCGTGCTGAACGAGGCCGGCGGGCCGCTCGCTGCCGAGCGCGTGCAGGAAGCCGTGCTCCCCTCCGACTGCACCGTGCAGCTGCGCGACACCTCCGCCCGGCTGAACGCCCACACCGAGCAGCTGCGTCATCGGACGACGCAGTCTCACAGAACAGGAATCGTGCATGGAATGGCTTGATCCGCTCGCGCTCGCCCGATGGCAGTTCGGGCTCACGACCGTCTACCACTACCTGTTCGTACCGCTCACGATCGGCATGGCCCTGATCGCCGCGATCTTCCAGACCGCGTGGGTGCGCACCGGCAAGGTCCAGTACCTCCACCTCACCCGCTTCTTCGGCAAGATCTTCCTCATCAACTTCGCGATGGGCGTGGTCACCGGCATCGTGCAGGAGTTCCAGTTCGGCATGAACTGGTCCGACTACTCCCGCTTCGTCGGCGACGTGTTCGGCGCCCCGCTGGCATTCGAAGGACTCCTGGCCTTCTTCTTCGAGGCGACCTTCATCGGTCTGTGGATCTTCGGGTGGGACAAACTCCCACAGAAGCTGCACCTCGCCACGATCTGGTGCGTGTCGATCGGCAGCATCCTGTCGGCGTACTTCATCATCGCGGCCAACGCGTTCATGCAGAACCCGGTCGGGTACACGTTCAACCCCGAGACCAACAGGGCCGAGCTCACCGACTTCTGGGCGCTGCTGACCAACCCGGTCGCACTCGCCGCGTTCCCGCACACGATCTTCGGTGCTCTGATGTTCGCCGCCGGTGTCGTGATCTCCGTCTCGGCCTGGCACCTCTCGCGCGGCCAGCACTTCGACACCATGCGCATCTCGCTCAAGTTCGGGCTGTGGGCCATGATCGTCTCGACCGCGGGTGTCGTGCTCACCGGCGACCAGTTGGGTCTCGCGATGTACGCGGCACAGCCGATGAAGATGGCGGCGGCCGAGGCGACCTTCAACACGGTCTGCGGGCCGGACGCCTCGTTCAGCATCTTCACGCTCGGCACCCCCGACGGCAGTTCCGAGCTGTTCTCGATACGTGTGCCGTATCTGCTCTCGCTGCTGTCGACGCACACCCTCGACGCCTGCGTGCACGGCATCAACGACCTGAACGCCGAGTACGCGCAGACCTACGCGTCGACCGGACTGACGGACTTCGCACCGATCCTGTGGATCACCTACTGGGCGTTCCGTTGGATGATCGGTCTCGGCATCGCCGCCGCTCTCGTCGCGGTCGCCGGCCTCTGGCTCACCCGCAAGGGCGCCAAGAAGCCCCCGGCTCCGTGGATGTGGAAGCTCGCGATCTGGTCGTTCCCGCTCGCGCTCGCCGCCAACATCATGGGCTGGGTGTTCACCGAGATGGGCAGGCAGCCGTGGATCGTGTTCGGTCTCATGACTACGCAGGACGGCGTCTCGCCCGGCGTCTCCGGACTCGAGGTGCTGATCTCCCTCATCGCCTTCACGGCCATCTACGCCGCGCTCGCCGTCGTCGAGATCCGGCTCATCATCCGGGCCGCGCAGAAGGGCCCTGACACCGAAGAACAGCCGCACGACGAGACGGCCCAGCTGCCGTCGGTCGTCTACTGAGAAGGAGGAGCATCATGGATCTCGCAACGCTCTGGTTCTTCATCGTCGCCTTCTTCTTCGTGGGGTACTTCGTGCTCGACGGGTTCGACTTCGGGGTCGGCATGTCGTTGCCGTTCCTGGGCAAGGACGACGTCTCGCGGCGTCAGGTCATCAACACGATCGGCCCGGTCTGGGACCTCAACGAGACCTGGGTGATCGTGGCGGGAGCTGTGCTGTTCGCGTCGTTCCCCGAGTGGTACGCGACGCTGTTCAGCGGCTTCTACCTGCCGCTCCTGCTCATCCTGCTGGCACTGATCCTGCGCGGCGTCTCGTTCGAGTACCGTCACCAGCGCGAGGGCCGCAAGTGGAAGCAGGGCTTCGACCGCATGATCGTGCTCGGCTCGGTCGTGCCGGCGCTGCTGTGGGGTGTCGCGTTCGGCAACATCGTGCAGGGCGTCGCGATCGACGAGAACCACATCTACGTCGGCGGCTTCTTCTCGCTGCTGAACCCGTACGCGCTGCTCGTGGGGGTCACCACGCTGCTGCTGTTCTTCCTGCACGGCGTGCTGTTCGTGGCGCTCAAGACCGATGGGCAGGTGCACGAGGACGCTCGCAAGCTCGCGGCCCGCGCCGCCATCCCGACCGTGATCGTCGCGGCGGCGACCGTCCTGTGGACGATCATGATCGCGGCCGGACGTGAGGCGCCGTTGCTGTGGCTCGTCGTCGGCGCCGGCGCCGTGGCCGCGGTGTCGCTGATCGCCGCGATCGTGCTCTCGGTGCGTGGCTTCGACGGCTGGGCGTTCTTCGCCGGCATCCTCACGGTGATGTTCGCGGTCGTGATGCTGTTCTCCGCGCTCTTCCCGTACGTGATGCCGTCGACGATCGACCCCGCGTACAGCCTCACGATCGCGAACGCCTCCAGCACCCCGTATACGCTGCAGATCATGAGTTGGACCGCCCTGATCGCGATGCCGCTCGTGATCGCGTACCAGGCCTGGACCTACTGGGTCTTCCGCAAGCGCGTCACCCGGACCTCCATCGAGGGGGCTCCGGCGCACGCGTGAAACCCGTCGATCCGAGACTGCTGAAGTACGCGGGTGCCGCGAGGGGGTTCCTCGCGGCATCCGCGTCGATCGGCGTCGTGCAGACGGCCGTCACGATCGCGTTCGCGTGGCTGCTGACCGACGCGATCACGGGTGCCATCGCCGGACGCGACGTCTCGGGGTCGCTCCTCTGGCTGTTGCTGGCGGCCCTGTCGAGGGGACTCTTGATCGCGGCGTCGGATGCGGCGGGCACGCGTGCGGCGGCGAAGACAGGGATGCAGCTCAGGGCGGCGCTCGTCGCGGCGGTCGGTCGGCTCGGGCCGGGGTGGCTGGCGCAGCGGAACCAGACGGCGCTCGCGGTCACCGCCGGCCACGGCCTGGAGGCGCTGGATGCGTACTTCGCCCGCTACATCCCGCAGCTGGTGCTGACCGTCATCGCGACGCCTGTGCTGGTCGCGGTGATGTGGTGGCAGGACTGGCCGAGCGGACTCACCGCGGTGATCACGCTGCCCCTGATCCCGTTGTTCCTGATCCTGATCGGCATGGCGACGCGGACGGTGCAGGCGCGACAGTGGCAGACGCTGCAGCGCCTCGCGGCCCGGTTCGCCGACACCGTGCAGGGACTCTCGACTCTGCGGCTCTTCGGCCGCGACCGGCGAGCGGCCGACCGCATCGAGGTCACCGCCGACGAGTACCGCCGCGAGACCATGAAGGTGCTGCGGTTCTCGTTCCTGTCCGGATTCGCGATGGAGCTGCTGGCTTCGATCGCCGTGGCGCTGATCGCGGTGTCGGTCGGGTTCCGGCTGCTTTCGGGCGACCTGACGCTCGAGGTCGGGTTGTTCGTGCTGCTGCTCGCCCCTGAGGCGTTCCTGCCCATCCGCCAGGTGGGCGTGCAGTTCCACGCGGCCGCAGAGGGCGTCGCCGCGACTGAGGACGTGTTCGAGGTGCTCGACGCCGAGCATGCGCGGGGAGACGCCGGACGGATGTCGGACGGGAACACCGGACGGATCGCCGCGGAATCATCCGGTATCCGCGACACCGCCCGACAGGTGGTGCCGGGCGGGGTGCTCGTGGTCGAGGGGCTCCGGGTGCGAGACCTGCCGCCCGTCTCGTTCACGGCCGAACCGGGCACGGTCACCCTGATCGAGGGGCCGAGCGGGTCGGGCAAGTCCAGTCTGCTCGCGGCGCTGCGGGGTGCGAGCGACTTCGAGGGGACGGCCGCCTACGCCGGACTCGATGTGCGGCGACTCGCGCCGTCGGCGTGGCTCGCGTGGGCGGGTCAGAGTCCCGGACTCCTGCGGGGCACCGTGGCGGAGAACGTCGCGCTGGGGGATGACGACCCCGATGCCGCCGACGTCCGTGCCGCCCTCGACGCCGCCTGTGCCGAGGGCATCGACCCCGGACTCGTGCTCGGCGTGCAGGGCGCGGGGCTCTCCGGAGGGCAGGCGCAGCGCGTGGCCGTGGCCAGGGCCCTGTACCGGGAGGCCGCCGGACGCGGAGGCGTGCTCGTGCTGGACGAACCCTCGAGTGCTCTCGACCCTGCGACCGAGGAGCGGCTGTGGCGCTCGCTGCGGGAGAGGGCGGATGCCGGGGCCACGGTGCTGCTCGTCTCGCACCGTCGGTCTGCGCGGGACATCGCCGACCGGGTCGTGGCGCTGGGGGTGAGCGCATGAGCGGGGAGGCGCGGACGCAGCGCATCCGGGGTGTCCTCCGCCTCGCACAACCGCCGACGGGACGCTTCCTCCCGGCCCAGGTGTGGGGGCTGCTCTCGGCCGCCGCCGCCGTGAGTCTGCTCGCGGTGAGCGGCTGGCTGATCGTGAGCGCCTCGATCGTCGACTCGCTCGTGCCGCTGTCTATCGCCGTGGTCGGGGTGCGCTTCTTCGCGGTGACCCGCGCCGTCACCCGATATCTGGAGCGCCTGAGCGGACACGACGCCGCGTTGCGTCAGCTCGCTTCGACCCGTGCCGACATGGTGCGGCGGCTGATCCCGCTCTCGCCGGCCGGCCTGGGGTCGACCGACCGTGGTCAGGTGCTCGCGGCCCTGGTCGACGATGTCGAGAACCTGCAGAATCTGCCGCTGCGCGTGGTCCAACCCTCGGCGTCGCCGCTCTCGTCGCGGTCGGGGCCGTGGGATTCCTGGCATTCGTCTCGCCCGCTGCCGCGCTCACTCTCGCGGTCTGCCTGCTCATCGCGGCGGCGGCGGCGATCGGGCTGGGCTGGCTCTTCGGATCGAAGGCGGAGTCGATGGTGTCCGCACGGAGGGCGGAGCTCTCCGCCGCGCTGGTCGACTACTTCGGCAGCCTCGATGTCCTCCTCGCCTACGGCGTGGAGGAGCAGGGCCGTGCCCGCATCGCCGACGCCGACGCCGCGCTGCGCCGGGTGGTCGATCGCGCATCCCTCGCGCAGGCCGTCGCCGCGGGCGTGGTGTCGGCGGTCGCTGGTGCCGCGTCGGTGTGGGCGCTCGCCGCCGCCGCGCCCGGGCTCGCCGACGGCACGATCGATGGTCCGTGGCTCGCGGTCGCCGTGCTCGTGCCGATGGTGGTGTTCGAGATCTTCGGGGCGGTTCCGATCGCCGCAGCCTCGTGGCGCAGCGTGCGTTCGAGCGCGGAGCGCATCGTCGACGTGCTCCCTGAGCGGATGCCGGTCGAACTGCGGACCGACGCGGGGGAGGAGGTCGAGTTCGCGCAAGCTCCCGCGCTGCGGTTGCGCGATGTGCGGGCGAACTGGCCGGGCGGTGCTCCTGCGCTGAAGGGTGTCGACCTCGACCTCGATCCGGGCGAGCGGGTGCTGGTGGCGGGGCCCAGCGGGGCCGGCAAGAGCTCGCTGGCGGCAGCGCTCGTCGGCTTCCTGCGCGTGGAGGGCGAGTACCGCATCGACGGGCGCGACGCCGCAGACCTCTCCGGCGCGGCGCTGCGTCGCGTGATCGGCCTGTGTGAACAGCACCCTCAGCTGTTCGACGAGGACATCCGCCAGAACCTGCTGTTCGCACGTGACAGTGCGACCGACGACGAACTGCTCGAGGTGCTCGACCGCGTCGGGCTGGGGGAGTGGGTCCGCGAGCGCGGCGGCCTCGATGCACGGGTCGGCGATCGTGGTGCCCTGGTCTCGGGCGGCCAGGCACAGCGGATCTCGCTCGCGCGGGGGCTCTTGCGCGGGTTCCCGGTGCTGGTGCTCGATGAGCCGACCGCCGGAGTCGACCCCGACGCCTCCGACGCCCTGTTGCGCGACCTGCTCGAGGCGACGGGTGGCCAGTCGGTGCTGCTGATCTCGCACGTGCCTCCGCCGGCGGGCACGGTCGACCGCGTGGTGCGGATCGAGCGCGGTCGCACGGTCTGAGCGCGAGGGGTCAGACGCTCATGTCGACGGGCGGCTCCATCACGATGCCCTGGGCCTCGAACGCCCGGCGGCGCTCCTCGATCCGGCGGTGCATCTCGACCTGTGCCGCGTCGACGAACGGCGCGTCGAGGTCGATCGTCGGCGGGTGCGGGTCGCCGTGGTTCGCGGCGATGTACGCGTCGAGCTCCGGTCCGCTGGTCCATGACGTGATGAGCGCGTAGCGCGGCGCGGCGCCCCGGTGCCAGACCGCGTGCCAGAAGCGTTGCGTGTCGACGACGATGCGGGAGCCCGCGTGCAGCGACAGTCGGATCTCGGTCGCCGGGTCGAAGCGGTCGGAGCGCAGGATCAGCATCGACTCGTCATCGTCGGAGAGGTTGAAGAACGCGCGGACCACCCAGCCGGTGCCCTCTTCGTTGAGGCGGTTGTTGTCGTCCTGGTGCAGGTTGTAGATCGCGTCGGCGTACTCGTTGGGCTGCAGCTCGATCACCCGGCAGCGTCCGACGCCGGCTCCGGGTTCCTGTGCGAGGCGTTGGAGGGAGGGGGCGATGGCGACCTGGGAGTCGACCCACACGCCGCCCTTGTCGGTGCGCGGTGGCGTGTGATTCCAGAAGCCGTTGCAGTCGACGTCGCCCGCATAGCTGGTGAGCGGGGCGAAGCGCGTGATGCCGGACGAACGCCACCCGACGTATTCGAGGTCGCTCCATTCGGCGGGGTCGACCGGGGTGGAGTGATCGTCGAGGACCACGTATCCGGTCTCGGCCAGGGCCTCCGACGTGATGAATCCCACGCTGCGCATCCTTCCCGTCATCGCTGCCCCCACAGGCGGCGGGTTCTTAGGCAATCCTAACCCGTGGTGCAGGGTCGTGTCGGAGCAGCGACCGGGGAAAACGTCGCGGTCCACGCCGATATTCTGAGGGTATGACTCAGCCGCAGGGTGCCCTCCTCGTGGGCAGCGTGAACTACGACGACGCCGAGACCACGATCCGCACGGCCGCGAAGATGCTGGGCGACCGGCTCCGTCGCATCCCCGACGGAGAAGTGGGCAAGCGGTTCCACTGGATCATGTTCCAGCCCGACGTGATCGGCCGGGCAGAGGGTATCGAGCGCGTCGGTGCGGAGCCCATCCCGTTCCCGGCGGGCATCGACGCGCGCGGCCTGCGCATCGGCGAGGGCGTGGAGGCGGCGAGCATCCAGCTGCCCTCGCTCGGCTATGCATCCGCAGCGATCGAGTCGTACGCCGTGTTCACGCGCCTCCGTGCCGAGGGTGCGGTTCCCGCTGACGTGCGGTTCCAGGTGTCGCTGCCGACACCCCTCGCCGTGATCTCCTCCTTCTTCCGCGGCGACGACCGTGCCGCGATCGAGCCCGGCTACACGGCGGCGATCCTGCGCGAGCTCGACGCTATCCTTGCCGCCGTCCCGCATGACGACCTCGCCGTGCAGTGGGACGTCGCGAGCGAGATGGGCATCATCGAACGCGCGGCCGGATACGGCGCCGTCATGGAGGCGTGGTGGCCGGGCGACCCGTTCGACGGTCTCGTGTCGCGCCTGGCCGCCCTGGTCGACGCCGTGCCGGGCGACGTCGAGGTCGGAGTGCACCTCTGCTACGGCGACGCGGGGGAGAAGCACTTCTTCGAACCGACGGATGCCGCGAACCTCGTGCGTTACGCGAACGCGGTCATGGCCGCCTCGGGCCGCCCGCTCACCTGGCTGCACCTGCCGGTGCCGATCGAGCGCGACGACGAGGGGTACTTCGCCCCGCTCGCCGACCTCGCCCCGGTCGACGAGCTGTACCTGGGACTCGTCCACCGGGAAGACGGCCCTGAAGGAGCACAGCGCCGCATCGCCGCCGCGGCCCCGTTCACGACCGCGTTCGGTGTCGCGACCGAGTGCGGCATCGGACGAGCGCCCGCCGGCTCGACCGAGAGCATCCTCCGCACCCACGCCGAGGTCGCCTCCGCCTGGTGACCGTTCGATTCGCGCGCTCGCCGCTCGTCGCGTAAGCTGTTCCGCGGTGACGTGTCCGAGCGGCCGAAGGTGCAACTCTCGAAAAGTTGTGTAGGGTAACCCCCTACCGTGGGTTCAAATCCCACCGTCACCGCCACCACGAAGGCCCCGACTCCCGTCTTAACGACCGGGATGCGGGGCCTTCGTCGTGCTTGCGGTGCAGGCGCGGTAGCGCGCCGGTCACCAAGTCTGATTCTCGGCGCGATGGCGACTCGCTCGAGTGAGTCGATTCAGTCCGTTCGCCGCCGCAGCTGAGCCGTCAGGGCGCAGGCAAGGGCCGTGAGGAATGCGATCATCGCAAGGCCCCACGCGGCGACCGCAAACTGAACCGGGAGAAGCATCGAGGCCAGCAGGAGAGCGACGCCGACAAGCGGCAGCGACACCGTCAGGCGTTGTGCGAGCGTGCGGGGCATTGTCGTCTCCTTTTCGGGCTGGCGACGGTTCGTCGCCAGAGGGTTCCGCGACCATCGTGCCTGGCGGCCCGGTGGTCGACCCAGGCCTCCGTCGGCTTGTAGCCCCAGGGCTACACTTCCCCGACGGCCTTCGATCAGGCACAGAAAAGGGGGCCCGGAATCCGAGTCCCCGTGTATCAGCGATCAGGCGTGCCCGCCGACGTGCTTCTGACGGCGCGCAGCGATCCTCCGTTGGACGAACTTGGCTCCCAAGCCTGCACCGACGACGACAATCGGAGTACCGATGAGGAAGATGATCGGTGATGCTGACGGAAAGCCGGTCGCAAGCAGCGCGAGGAGGATCAGGGCCGCGACGACGCTTCCTATGAAGAGCAGCCAAGATCGCATGGGGTTGCCTCTTTCCGATGCCTATTCAATACGGTGCGGATGAACGACAGTTGATCACAGACCCGCCCTGGACGTCATACCACCAGCATGGCAGCCCACTCCGCCTCTGGCGCGCTAGGACCCGTCGACACCCTTCCGGTTGGGCCGGGCCAGATCCGGTGCACGGCGAGTTCACACCTCTGACCTCGCCGTGCGCGGTCGATCAGGCGCTCCGCACTACCCCTTCACAGCGCCCTGCGTGATCCCGTTCACGAAGCTGCGCTGGAAGATCAGATACACCACGATGACCGGCGTGATGACGATGAGGGATGCCGCCGCGAGCAGCGGCACGTCGGTGCTGAACTCTCCGACGAAGAATCCCAGCCCTGCCGTGGCCGTGCGCTTGGTCGGGCTCTGCATCAGCACGAGAACGATGAGGAACTGGTTCCATGCCCAGACGAAGAGCAGCACCGCCAGAGTGGTGACCGCGGGCCACGAGATGGGCATGAGCAACGACCACAACACCCGGAAGTCCCTCGCGCCGTCGATCCGGCCCGATTCGACCAGTTCCCGCGGTATGCCCGAGAAGTGGGTGCTCATCCAGAACACCCCGAACGGCAGGAAGAGCGCAACCTCAGCCAGGGCGATGCCGATGTAGTTGTTCGTCAGCCCGAGCGAACCCAGCTGGTAGTACAGCGCGATCACCACCAACTCCGTGGGCAGCGTCAGCCCGACGACGAACGCGCTCGTGATGACGGTGTTCCCCTTCGGGCGGATCACGGCCAGGCCGTAGCCGGCGAGCACGGAGAGCACGATCGCCGTCGGCACCACGAGTGACACGATGATGAGGCTGGAGACCATCAGATCGCTGAAGTGCCCCTCTTCCCAGGCACGGGCGAAATTGCCCCACTCCCATGCCTCGGGAAGCGCGAATCCGTTCACCTGTCCGGACTGCACGGCGGCCAGCACGATGCCGACGAACGGGATGAGGAACGCCACCGCGAAGATCACCAGCACGAGATGGCGGGCGGTGAGGGTGAGTGCGGAGGACTTCATGCTTTCTCCCGGGTGAGGCGGCGGATCAGTGCAACGAAAAGGAGGATCAGGATCGTGAGGACGATCGCGAGGGATGCCGCGGTGCCGACGTCGTTGTAGCTGAAGGCGAGCCGGTAGACGAGGAGCCCCGGGATGGTCGTGGCGTTCACGGGGCCGCCGCCCGTCGTGACGTAGACGAGGTCGAAGCTCGCGAGCGCGGCGATCGTGGTGATCACCGCCGCGATCGAGATCTCCCCCCGAAGCCCCGGCAGCGTCACCGAAACGAAGCGCCGTACGGCCCCGGCACCATCCATCGCGGCCGCTTCGTAGAGGGAAGAATCGATCTTCTGCGCACCGCTGATGAAGAGGATCATGCACAGTCCTGTCATGCACCACGTGCCGATGAGTCCGATGGCGATCAACGCCGTCGACTGCTGAGCCAGCCACGGCTGCGCCAGGAACCCCAGGCCGACGCTGCGGAGCATGGTGTTCACGATGCCGGTGTCGGAATAGATCCAGCGCCATGTCACACCGACGGCGACGAGCGGGACGACCTGCGGCAGGAAGTAGATGATGCGGAAGGCCGTCATCCCCCGCGTTCCCTTGCCCATCAGGAGACCGCACAGCAGCAAGCCGATCATGATGGGCAGGACAGCGAAGAACAGGATCAGCACGAGGCTGTGCTGGATGGAGGAGAGCAACGCCTCATCGGTGAAGACGCTGATGTAGTTCTCGAGTCCGACCCATGTCCCGGGGTTCAGCCCGTCCCATTCCAATAGCGAGTAGTACACCGTATTCAGTGCGGGCCACAGCGAGAACCCGACGTACACGAGCGCTGCAGGCAGAACGTACAAGTAGGCGCGTGCGCCGCGCCAGCGGCGCCTGCGGGGTGGGCGCACTGCGTCGGCACGCCCACCCCGCGTCTGCGTGATCGTCACGGTCGGTTCGACTCCCAGTCGGCCTGCAGCGATTCGACGAACGCCTCGGGGGTGACATCAGCCGAGATCAGACCTTGGGCTCCGCTGGTGAGCACATCGATCATCGAGCTCGTCGCCCAGTTCGCGAACGGCGCGATGCCGTCGTCTGCGACCACGGTCTCGTAGTCCGACTGCAGCTGGCCCCGTACGTCGTCCGACGTGATCGCACCATCCGGGGTGACCGGGATGAAGCCGCTTTCATAGATGCCGCCCGCCGCCTCCTGGCTGACGACGTAGTCGAGGAACGCCGCTGCGACATCCTTGTTCTGCGACTTCGCGGAGATCGAGTACGGAAAGCCCGACCCCGTGGCCACTGCCGGCGCGTCCTCCGTCTCGCCCGGCATCAAGAAGAATCCGAGGTCGTCACCGAGAGCCTCCTGGAACAGCTGGGTGTTCCAGTTGCCGGTCACGAAGTACGCCTGGTCTCCCGCGCTGAACGAAGCGATCGCGTCGGCGTCGGCGACGGCCGCGGCGCCGTTCGGGAAGTATCCGGCATTCGACCACTCGGTGATCGTCGCCGCCGCATCCACGAAGCCCGGGTCTTCGAGGAGCGTGGCGCCGTCGTTTCCGTACACCCACTCGTTGAAGACGGCTGGATCGGCGAGCACGTTCGACAGCGCGCCCCAGAGCTGGAATCCGCCGATCCCGAGTGCGGGCATCGCGATCGGCGTGACGCCGGATCCCTTGACCGCATCGAGATCATTCTCGAATTCGGCCAGCGTCTCCGGCGCACCGTCGACGCCCGCGGCCTCCGTGAGCGACTTGTTGTAGAAGACGCCGATCATCTGGATAGCGCCCGGCACGGCATACAGATCGCCCGTTCCGTATTGCGTCGCATCCTCATTCGACGTCAGCATCCCCAACAGGGATGGTGAGACCGTGTCGGCCCAGCCATACGCCTCGGCGTACTCGTCGAGCTTCTCGACGAGCCCCGCCGGCACGATCGATCGCATGGGCCCCGGGCTGTATTGGACGATGTCAGGGGTGTCGTCGCCGCTCAGAGAGAGCTTCAGGCTGGTCTGATAGTCGGCGAACGGAGTCTGCACCAGGTCGAAAGTCACATTCGGGTGCAGCTTCGTGAAACCCTCGGTGAGTGGAGTGATGGGTGGGTCGCTGGCGTAGGCGACTTTGAGCACCACCTCTTCGTCGGTGATGTCCGTGGAGATCGGGTCCGACGACGACGAGGTGTTCACCGTCCCTCCGGTGCCGCAGCCCGTCAGGGCGAGAGCGGCGACGGAAACGACGGCCAGGGTGACGAGAGGACGCTTCATTGCTTCCTACTTTCTTCTTGCAGGGGTCAGTGTGGGTGTTTCAGGGACGCTGCGATGAGCCGTCGCGGCGGCGCACGCGGCTGTAGTGCCAGTTGGTGGATGCCGACACGGGTGGGTGCTTTCGCGCGACGTCCTCGTCGAACTCCACTCCCAGTCCTGGCGCGGTGTTGGCAGCGATCATCCCGTCGGACGTCGTCGGTGTTCCGGGGAAGATCTCCATCGTCTGGGGTGAGAACTCGAAGTGCTCGTGGATGCCGAAAGCACCCGAGGAAAGGTCGAGCGCCAGCGCCACGGCGTGCCCGATGGGCGACACGTCACGCGGACCGTGCCAGGCCGTCCGCACACCCATCAGCTCTGCCAGTGTCGCGAGTTTGCGCGCGGGGGTGAGACCGCCGATCGCCGAGATGTGGCAACGGACGAAGTCGACCTGGCGCTCGGTGACGATGCGCACGAATGTCTGCATGTCGCTGAGCAATTCTCCCAGTGCGATCGGCGTGGAGACATGGGCGCGAAGACGAGGCAGCCAGTCCACGTCTTCGGGCGCGACCGGATCCTCCATGAAGAACGGCCGGTACTCCTCGACGGCGCGGAGGAGGCGTACCGCCTGGTGAGGATCGACGCGTTCATGAACGTCGTGGATGATCTCGAGCTCGTCGCCGAATCGCTCACGCAGCTGCGCGAACATGTTCGGCACAAGGCGCATGTACGCCTCGGGATCCCAGGTGGAGTGCGCACGATCGGCCTGAGCCGCGCCGTAGGTGGACTGGCCGGGGACGGTCATCTGGCATCGCACGTGTCGATACCCCGCATCGCGACAGGCCGAGACCTGATCCGCCAGCTCCTGGAAGTCGCGCCCGGAGGCATGCGTGTAGGTCTCGACTGCCGTGCGGACGCGTCCGCCGAGCAGATGCCAGGTGGGCACGCCGAGTCGCTTTCCTGCGAGATCCCAGAGTCCCTCGTCCACACCAGCCAGAGCACTGCCGAGATCAGGACCCCCACGCCAGTATGCGTCGAGCGTCGTGGTCTGCCAGATGTCGGAGATGTCGGAGATGTCGCGGCCGCGCAGCAACGGATCGAGATAGGTGTTGACGATCTCGGCCACCGCGAACGCCCGCTGCGTGAACGTGGCGCACCCCCAGCCGATCAAACCGGGCTCCCCGGTGTCGACACGGACGATGACGAGGTTCACGCCGTCCGGCGCCGTGATCGTCGCGGACACCCGGGTGATCCGAACGCCGGAGGGATCGTGCCAGGGCACCGGCGGCATCGCATCGCTCTGCGTGTACCCGGGCGCTATTCGCGACCGCATCGGAGCGTGATGCTGAACGTCCATGTCCGCGTCCTTCCTCGACGTGTGCCGCCACGCTAGGCAACAGATTCATTTACGGCAAAGACGTTCCGGATACGGCAATGTCCCGTTCGGACATGCCATATCAGGAACAAGGTTGCCGATAGGGCGCAGCCGTCCTTAGTATCCACGGCATGCACGCGATGAAGCGACACGATGTGTCAGCCGGCCCACTCACCCTCACTGTGACCGATGCCCGTGCATCGATCCAGGTCGGCTCCCGCCGGCTCACGAGTCCCCGCGGACGGCTCTGGACGCTGACGGCGGTCAAGGGGGACCACCGCGAACTGACGGTCCACTCCGAAGACCAGATGCCGACGGTGACGCGCGATGCAGAGGGGGTCACCCTCGGCTATGACCGTCTGACATCGACCGACGGCATCGTCCTCGACGTCTCGTTCTCCGTCGAGATCCGAACAGCGGACGGTGCCTTCGAGTTCACCGCCTCCCTCGAGTCGCACGACGGCAGCATCGTGCGAGAGGTCGCCCTTCCCGTCGTTGAACTCGATGCCGCGACAGCTTCCGACGACGAAGTCGTCTATCGCGCGCACGGGCTCGGTCGCCGGATCGAGAACCCCCGCACCACCCTCTACCGGGCCCATACCGAGTACATGGTCGACGACGGCGCAGGGGTGTGGGAAGCCGTGGCATACCCCGGCGACATGACGATGCCCTGGCACGGCGTGGAACTCGATGAGGGTTTCCTCTACATGGGACGCCACGACCCGGACTTCAGCAGCGCACTGCTGAGCACGGGCGTGCCGCCACGCGGCGAAGAGGGCGAACTGTGGTTGACGACGGTGGCACCGCTCGGTCGATCCATCGGGACTCTCCCGCCCGTCATCCTCGCCGTCGACGACGACTGGGCCGCGAGCGCGGCGCGCTACCGCAGCTGGGCGGACACCTGGTACACCGGGCCCCATCCCTCCACGAAACCGATGCAGGGGTGGCAGCGCATCATCATGAAGCACCAATTCGGACAGATCCTCTACCGCTACGAAGATCTGCTCGAGGTCTTCGAGGCCGGCCGCGAGGTCGGACTCGATGGCATCCTGCTCTTCGGCTGGTGGAAGGAAGGCTTCGACCGCGGGTACCCGGAATACGAACCGGATGACGCGCTCGGCGGCGCAGAAGGACTGCGACGCGCGATCGCCGAGATCCGCAGCAGGGGCGGCTTCATATCCCTCTACGCGAATGGAAACCTCATCGACCGCACCAGTGACTTCGCGGCGCAACACGGTGCCGAGGTGACCAAGAAGGACGCCGCCGGACTCGACTATGTCGTCGGTTACGCGTTCGCCCGCGAATCTCAGACACTGCGCCATTTCGCACCCGGCTCCTTCCTCATCGCCTGCCACGGCGCACCCCGGTGGCGCAACCGGATGGCCGAGGTCGCGAGCGCTCAGGCAGCCCTCGGCGCCGACGACATCTTCTTCGATCAGACCGCCTATCACCTGGCAGCTTGGCCCTGTTATGACGCATCGCACGATCACGGCACGCGCGTCGGCGTGGAGTCGCTTCAGCGCGCCCGCACCCTGGCGGGGCTGCGCGAGGCCGCGGATGCCAAGACGCTGGGATCGGAGGGCATGGCCGACGGCATGATCTCCCTGCTGAATTATCACCACGGATGGGGCTTCGCCTTCACCGACGGACCGGAGGCCTTCCCGGCACTCTTCCGCACGGTGTACCCCGAACCCGTCGTCAGCAACAGGCTGGTGCACGACCAGCGCACGGGATGGCGGGATCATCTCAACTACGCGCTCACATACAACCTCATCTTCGACGTCGCCCTGCACCGCTCGCGACGTGACGTCCGAGACATGCCGGAATACGCCGCGCACGTGGCGCAACTCATCGCCATCCGCGAGCGCCACCGCGACCTGTTCTTCCGCGGCGCGTTCTCGCTCGTCGATTTCGGCCCGATCACCCACGTCCGGTATGCACTCGATGGTGACGTGCTCGATGTCTACTGGAACTGCACGGACGAGCGGTGGAACGTGTCGGCAGATGTGGCGGCACACAGCGTTGTGGCCGTGCTCGCGGGGAGCAGCCGGTGACGCCCGACCGGCACCGGGTGCTGGTGACCGGCGCGGCCGGCAGCATCGCCACGGCGTTCGTGCGCGCCACCGCAGACGAGTACGAGTTCACCCTGCTCGACCTGCCCGGCACTCTCGACGCCGAGCAGCGGGCGCTGGGCAGCGTCGTCGAGGTCGACCTCGCGGACATCTCGAACCTCCGCGGGGTCATGGACGGTATCGACACCGTGCTCCATCTCGCAGGTCAGCGCAGCCCGTCCACCCTGTGGGAAGACCTGCTGCCCGCGAACATCGTCGGCACGTACAACGTCGTCGCCGCCGCCGTCGCTGCGAAGGTTCCCCGCGTCATCTACGCGTCCTCCGTCCACACCGTCACCGGCTACACCGACGGGCAAATCCGCGAGTCGGATCCGGTGCAGCCGGACGATCTGTACGGCGTCACGAAGTGCTTCGGAGAGGCCCTCGGCGCCTTCGCCGTGAGCGCGGAGGATCTCCGTTCGTTCGTCGCGCTGCGTATCGGCGCGTTCCAGGATCCCGCGAAGCTCGCGGCACCCGATGCCGGATGGATGCTGCGCGACTATCTGGCTCCCGACGACTTCGTCGACATGCTGGGCCTGCTGATCACCTCCGACCGACAGGGGTTCGACATCTACAACGCGACGAGCGCGAACAGATTCGGCAGACTCAGCATGACCAAAGCGGCCGAGGAACTCGGATTCGTGCCACGATCGGATGCATTCGCGATCGCATCGCCATTCGCCACGGCGATCGCCGAAGTCGGGGGGCTCGACGATCGGCCCGCACTCTCCGGCATGCGCGCGGATGTTGCGAGACTCAGGGGGCATTGACACCGTGACCAGTGAGGACAACCGACATCGCGCACTCGTCAGGGGGCTGGAACTGCTCGAGGCCGTGGCAGAGACCCCGCACGGAATGGGCGTCACCGAACTTGCGGAGTTGACCGGAATTCAAAAGAGTACTGTGTCGAGACTGGTCGCGACTCTGGTGGAGACCGGCTATCTTCTTCGTCGGGAGGACAGGAAGGTCGCTCTCACTGGTCGAGTCCTCGGTTTGGCCAAGGGCTTTCGGCGTCAGTACAACCTCAGCGATCTCGCACGTCCGTTGCTCACCGAACTGCGGGACCGGGTCGGGGAGACCGTCATCCTCACCGTCCGCCAGGGGGACTATACGGTGAGCCTCGATCAGTACGACCCGTCCAGTCCCTTCAGGATGGTCCCTCACGTCGGCAACGCTGCGCCGCTGTATGCCACGGCCGCCGGTCGCGCGCTGATGTTCACTCTGTCGGTGAGCGAGCAACGCCGCATCATCGACGACCTCGTCGGCGCGCCGGTGGAGCATCCCGAGGTTCGCCTCACGCCCGAAACGTGGGCGCGAGAGTATGAACTCGCCCGCACGCGAGGTTTCGTCTGGATTCCTCGCTCGGACGATGTGGAGCGGATCGCCGCCGTCGTCCTCGACCAGAACGGCGGTCCGCTCGCCGCGGTCTCGGTGTACGGGCCGCGGTATCGCATGCACGATCGCCTCAACGAGCTCGGAAAAGAGGCGAGGCGCACCGCGGCCGCCATCACGCGCGTGGCGATGGGACTGAGGCGCGACGACACGGACAATGGCTGAGACGCGTATCTCCGCCGGAGCGTGGAGCGCACGAGTGGAGTCGGACGGATGCACGCTGCGCAGCGTGGAACACGAGGGACGACCGCTGCTCAGTGCTCCGCCCGAACTTGACTGGACGCAGGGACATCACGGGGCCGTCCTCGCTCCCTGGCCCGGACGCATCATCGACTCGCGCTACCGATACGACGATCTCGAGCAGCGTGTCCCGGTCAACGAGCCCGCTTTCGGGCATTCACTGCACGGGTTCGTCTTCGACGCCAGCTGGCAGCGGGTCGCCGTCGACGCCGCGAGCGTGACGCACGAGATCACTCTGGGGAACAAGCCCGGGTACCCCTTCGAGATGCACCTCCGTGTCACCTATCGATTGGACGAGAAGGGCATCTGCTGCGAGTCGGAGTGGAAGAACATGGGCCGCGGCACAGCCCCTTTCGGGCTGGGGTTCCACCCCTACCTCATGGCGGGCGGCGGGGTCAATGATGAGTGGATGCTTCACGTCGAGGCATCCGTCAGCTCTGACAGCGATCCGCTCACCAAGCGACCGATGCCGCCGCGCCCGACCGACGCGACCAGCGATTTCGTCACACCTCGGCGCATCGGCGGTGAGCGCTTCAGCCGTGCATACGGCCGTCTGGCTCGACATGACGGGCTGGCGGTGGTTCGAGTGACTGCTCAAGACGGCTTCACCATCGAGCTCAGCGTCGACGAGGGTTTCCGATGGTTGCAGGTGTTCACCGCTGACGTGCCGTCCGCGTCTCTTGCACGCCGCGGCATCGCGATCGAACCGCAGACCTGTCCGCCGGACGCGTTCAACTCGCACGAAGATCTCCAAAGACTTGCGCCGGGCGAATCGAACCGTGCGAGCTGGTTCCTTCGAATCGCGAGCGCGTGACGCACTGATACACGTGCGAACGTATCTGGACCGTCGAGCCGATGACGCGGCGGCATCCGCTCCACCGGTGCACGTGCACCCGGTCGGTCAGAGGTTCGCGGTGTCCATCAGGACAGCCGAGAGCCCAGCGCGTACACGGGTGCGGCGGTAGTCGGAGGGCGTCATGTCGTACTCGTCGCGGAAGCGTCGGTTGAAGTTCGACAGGTTCGAGTATCCGACGGACTGCGCGATCTGGGCCACGGTGGCGTCGGTGTGCACGAGGAGGCGGCAGGCCTGGGTCAGGCGCAGGCGTTTGACCATGCCGCTGAACGTCTGTCCGCTGGCGTTCTTGAAGTAGCGGGAGAACGCTGACTCCGACATGTTCGCGATGCGCGCCGCGACCGAGAGGCGCGGCTCCGAGTCCAGATTCGCGAAGATGTAGTCCAGAGCCGATGCCACCACGTCGGAGGGGTCGTCACTCATACCGTGATCGACCGGGCGGGAACTCAGCGTGCGGAAGTCGCCCGACGGTGCGCGGCTCAGCGCGGCGAGGAGCGAGAGGAAGTCGGCGATCGCGGCGGCACCCGACTGCGAGCCGATGCTCTCGAGCAGTCGGGCTCCTTCGCGAGCCGTCTCACCGCGGAACTCGATGCCCCGACGCGACCGGGCGAGCAGAGCCGACATGTCGCCCAGTTCCGGCACCACCTCCCGGAGGCGCTCGAACCATGCGGGGTCGAACTGCAGCACCACGTCGCGACCGGGGAGGACGTCCCCCGGTCGCAGGTCGCTGATCCAATCGTGGGGCAGGTTCGATCCGACGAAGAACAGCTGTCCTGCTCCGAACGGGCCGACGGCGTCGCCGATGATGTAGCGTCCCGCGCCGTGTCGGATGAGGTGGATCTCGTACTCGGGATGACGATTCCAGCGGGCGAGAGGGTTCGGATAATCGTGCTCGTGCCAGCGGAACGAGGCACCGGGGTCGCGGGGGATCACCTCACGGAAGGGCGGCGCCTTGAGAGCGTTTCCGGTGAGGGTGTCGAGGCGATCCGGCACGGTAATCCTTTGCATGTGCTCTCCGATCTGCGCACAACGATAGCGCCATATCTGGTGCATTCTGCACTCAAGTTCGTGCTTCATCGGCTAATCACGGCAAGGAAGTACCATCAAGAGGTGTCAGCGTGGCTATCCCGCCTCCGCTTCCCCTTCCTAGACTCGGGCGGCAGACAGCTTCGTCTCCCGATCGAGTCCAAGGAAGAACCCGACCTCATGCCGTATGAATCGCCCAACCGCGCTGCTGTTCTCACCGACGTCGGACGGATGGTCATCGAAGAGCGCACCGTGCCCGAGCTCGCCGCCGACGAGGTTCTGGTCCGGGTCGAGGCCGTCGGCGTGTGCGGCTCCGATGCTCATTACTTCCGACACGGGCGGATCGGTCAGTACGTCGTCGAGGCGCCTCTCGTGCTCGGACATGAGACCGCCGGTGTGGTCGTCGCCCTGGGCGCCGAAGTCACCTCCCACCGCGTCGGCGACCGCGTCGCGATCGAGCCGGGCGTACCCTGCGGGCGTTGCGAGCAGTGCCGTACCGGTCGCTACAACCTCTGCCCCGACGTGATCTTCCATGCGACGCCGCCGGTCGACGGCACCTTGCAGAGTGTGGTCGCGATCCGCGCGGACTACGCCTTCTCGCTCCCCGAGAACGTCTCCACCGAGCAGGGAGCCCTCGTCGAGCCGCTCGCCGTCTCGGTGTGGGCCTGTCGCAAGGCGGCCATCGCACCGGGCGCTCGGGTGCTCGTCACCGGAGCGGGTCCTGTGGGGCTGCTCACGGCCCAGACCGCCCGCGCCTTCGGTGCGAGCCAGGTCACCGTGACCGACATCGATCCCGAGAAGCTCCGCCTCGCAGCCGAGCTCGGCGCGGATGCGACGGTGCCCGCCGGCGAGCTCGCAGACCTGGATGCCGAGTTCGACGTGCACATCGAGTGCTCCGGGAACGGTCGCGCCGCCCGTGACGGCATCGCGCGTCTGGGACGGGCAGGGGTGGCGGTCCTGGTCGGGATGGGCGCCTCCGAGGGCCTCGACATCCCCGCATCTTGGATCCAGGAGAAGGAGCTCGTCATCACCGGCGTCTTCCGGTACGCGAACTGCTTCCCCGTTGCGATCGAGCTGGTAGCGACCGGCCGCGTGCGGGTGGAGCCGCTGATCTCGCACCGCTTCCCCCTCGCGGACAGCGGCGAGGCGATCGACACCGCCGGTCGCGCCGGCGTCTTCAAGACCCTCATCCTGCCGCAACTCTGAACCCGCCCGAAAACACAGAAAGGCACCACCCATGGAACGACGACGTATCCCTGCCATTGCCGTGACAGCCGTGCTCGCGACCGGTCTGGTCGCATGCTCCGCCCCTGCCGATTCCGACGTCGATCCCGACGCCACCGCCGAAGACGTCACGCTCACGCTGAGCACCTGGGCGCACACCGAGCAGACCGGAGTGTGGTTCGACACCATCATCCCCGAGTTCGAGGAAGCGAACCCGGGCATCACGGTCGACATCCAGCAGATCGCCTATGCCGACTACATCTCGACGGTCACGACCCAGGCGGTCGCCGGCGCCGGTCCCGACATCATCCACGTGCCCACGCCTATCAGCAGCCTGCCCGCCTGGGCCGAGGCCGGTTTCCTGGAGCCGCTCGACGACTTCGTCGCCGAGACGGACGTGCCCGCAGAGTGGCCGGAGTCTCAGGGAGCCATGGAGTGGAACGATACGACGTACGGCGTCCTGACGGTCGACTACGGCTACACGCTCTTCTACAACGAAGCGCTGCTCGCCGAGGCGGGCGTCGAGGTGCCGACGACCGATGAGGAGTTGGTGGCCGCGGCGAAAGCGGTCACCGATCTGCCCGGAGACGCATTCGGCTACGCCATCACCGACGACAACACCGCCAACTTCGTCCGCGACGCACTGGTGTTCACCGCTGGGAGGGGGGCCGAGTGGATCGATGACGGCGAGTGGAGCTTCGCCTCGGACGATGTCGTCGAAGCGCTCGACGTCTGGCGCGAACTGGGCACCGAGTACAGCCCGGTCGGCACGAACTTCGCCGCCAAGCGGGAGGCCTTCCTCAACGGCAACAGCGCCATGATGATCGAGGGGCCGTTCTACTACTCGACCGTGCAGGCGACGGCGGACCCCGCGCTCGTCGACTCCCTGAAGATCGCCAAGGCGCCCTTCGAGGTCAACCCCGGCGACATCAGCCACGGCTTCTCCATGGCCTCCGACCTCGACGACGACACCAAGGCTGCGGCCGAGAAGTTCCTCGAGTTCGTCATCTCGAAGGAATCGCTCGAGCAGTACGCGACGATCGTGACAAGCCCGACGGCGCGCCCCGGCTCCGCCGATGCCCTGCTCGAAGACCCGCTCACCGCTCCGATCGTGGAAGCGTGGGAGAACAGCGCACCGATCATCGACACGAGCGCTCAGGGCGTGCGTGCCGACTACGCGAAGTTCGCCGATGTCGTCGGCGCCCAGCTGCACGTGCTGCTGCAGGGCGATGCACCCACCGCCGATGTGCTCGCGGACCTCGACGAGAAGCTGACGAACGCAGGACTCACGCCGTGACCTCCGCCCGTTCCCTGGAACGCGCAGTCCGCGCCGGGTCGCCCACACAGGCGGCCCGGCGTGGCCGCGCGTTCGGACGCAAGGTGGTGGTGCTCGGGTATCTCGCTCCGAGCCTCATCGCCGTCGTCGGCTCCCTCGCCTTCGCCCTGCTGCTGCTCGGTGGCATCAGCCTGCGAGACATCAAACTCGGCAAGCTCGGAGCGATCTTCGAAGCACCGCTGAGTCTGGTCAACTACGGCGAAGTCCTCAGCGACCCTGACACTTGGCGCAGCTTCGGCGTCGCCATCGTCTATGTGATCGGCTCGACGCTGCTTCCGTTCATCGCCGGTCTCTTCACCGCGCTGCTGCTCAATCAGAGGATGCCGGGGCAGCGCGTGATGCGCACTCTCGCGCTGGTTCCGTGGGCCGTGCCCGGCATCACGGCGACGATCGCGTTCGTCTGGATGATGCAGCCCACCTACGGCGTGTTCAATTACATGCTGCGTACCCTCGGCCTCATCGACACCGACGTCAACTGGTTCGGGGACCCTGCTCTCGCGCTCCTCGCGGTGATCCTCCCGACCAGCTGGAAGGCGATCCCGTACTTCACGCTCATGCTCCTCGCCGGGCTCCAGTCCATCCCGCGCGAGCAGTACGAGGCTGCACAGGTCGATGGCGCCGGCTGGTGGGCGCGACTTCGCTGGGTGACGCTGCCCGGCCTGGCACCGTTCATCCTCGTCGCCACGATCTTCAGTGCGATGCACTCGTTCCGTGACTTCGATTTCATCTACGGCTCCACGCAGGGCGGACCCGACGGGGCGACCGAGACGGTCGCCGTCCGTGTCTTCAACCTGGCGTTCGAGGACTTCGACATGGGTAACGCCGCGACGCTCGGTGTCGTGACCTTCGTCCTGGTCGGCGTCCTCGTCGCGGTGCTGCTCAAGCGCAACAGCAAGGGCGCTCTGGAGGGATTCCTGTGACCACCACCACTCTCGACTCGACAGCCATCGGACGACCGGTGGGTCGTCGTCGCCGATGGATCAACTGGCCGTTCATCGCCATGATCGTGCTCATCGTCTTCATGTTCTTCCCGATCTACTGGATGTTCGTGACGGCGATCCTGCCGACGTCGGAGGTGCTCTCCCGCAACCCCGCGCTCATCCCCATCGGCAAGCCGTTCACCTTCGACGCGTTCGTGCAGCTGTTCGCCGAATCGGCCATCCTGAAGTGGCTGGTGCAGTCGGGGATCGTCACGATCGGCGCCGCCCTGCTCAGCACGCTGGTCTCGGTCACGGCGGCGTACGCCATGTCGCGGTTCGTGGTCCCGGGGCAGAAGTTCGTCGCATACTCCTTCCTCATGGGGCGCGTGCTCCCCGGTACGCTCCTCGCGCTGCCGTTCTTCGTGCTGTTCCAGACCTTCGGGATGCTCGACACCTCGATGGCGGTGATCCTCACCAACACCGCGGCGATCACACCCCTGACGGCGCTCACACTGAAGGGATACTTCGACGGCATTCCGCGCGACATCGACGAGGCGGCGATGGTCGACGGGTGCACTCGATGGGGCATCCTCTGGCGGATGATCCTCCCTGTCTCGGTCCCCGGTCTGGCCGCCTGCTTCGGACTTGCCGCGACCTCGGCGTGGACCGACCTGCTGTTCGCGAGGACGCTTCTGCTCTCACGCGACAACTGGACGATCCCCCAGGGCATCGCGTCGATGATCGGCGACGTGGAGATCAACTGGAGCGAGCTGATGGCCGCGGGCCTCATCTCGATCCTTCCGGTCATGGTCGTTTACTGGTTCCTCCAGCCGTATCTCGTCAGCGGGATGACGGCCGGCGCATCGAAGGGTTGAAGAAGATGTCCGAGAAGATCACAGAGTCCGCACGGGAGATACCGGTCATCGCCGAGGTCGACGTGCTCGTCATCGGCGGTGGTCCGGCCGGCGTCGCCGCGGCCGTGGGCGCCGCACGCGCCGGGGCCCGCACGCTCGTGCTCGAACGGCACGGATTCCTCGGTGGCATGTGGACCGCCGGGATGGTGCTCACGCTCGCCGGATTCAACTCCTGGCTGCGCCCGTACTCGCGCTGCGTCGCGGGCATCGGCGGCGAGTGGGTGGAGCGCGCCGAGCAGCAGGACGGCGCGCGCTTCGACAACGGCTTCGTGATCAACACGGAGCCCGAGGTCATGAAACGCGTCGCCGACGAGCTGCTGCAGGAGTCGGGCGTCGAGATGCTGTTCCATACGTGGGGCGCGACGCCGATCATGGAGGGCCCCCGCGTGGTGGGCGCGTTCGTCGAGAACAAGGACGGTCGCGGAGCGGTTCTCGCCGGTGTCACGATCGACTGCACCGGAGACGGAGACTTCATCGAGCGCAGCGGCGCGGAGTGGACGAAGTCCGACAGCCTGCAACCCATGACGATGTCGTTCCGTCTATCCGGTGCGGAACCCGACCCCACCGTGCGTCACGACGTGCCGACGCTCCTGCCGATCGGGCCGGAGGCCGGCGTGTTGCGGGATCCGATCCTCACCGAGTACTCCAGTTCGCGTCTGGACATCGTCGTCGACAGCGCGGCGATGGCCAGGGCGGCGGAGCGGGGCGAGCTGCCCCGATACGGCGGTCCCTGGTTCGGCGGGCTGGACCGCGATCTCGTCTGGGTGAACTCGACACGCATCGTGGGCGACGCCTCGGTCGCTGCCGAACTCAGCCGTGCCGAGATCGAGGGACGACAGGACACGCGCCGTATCGTCGACTACTTCACCTCCTCGGTACCGGCGTTCGAGAACGCGAAGCTGATCCAGACGAGTACTCAGATCGGGGTGCGCGAGACGCGGCGCCTGGTCGGAGAGGTCGTCATGACGGGAGACGACGTCCGTGCGGCGAGACGCTTCGAAGACAGCATCGCCGTCGGATGCTGGCCGATCGACGTGCACCCGACCGAGAAGCAGGTCGGGACGCACTCGATGTTCGTTCCCGAGCCGTTCGACATCTCCTACCGGGTGATGGTGCCCCGCGAGATCGATGGCCTGCTCGCGGCCGGTCGGTGCGTGTCGGTCGACCGTGATGCGCTCGGATCCATGCGCGTCGGCGCGACCTGCGCGGCCATCGGTCATGGTGCCGGGGTCGCGGCGGCGGTCGCCATCGCTTCGAAGGTGCAGCCCAGAGCGGTCGATATCGCACGCGTACAGGCGGTGCTGCGGGGGCAGGGAGCGATCGTGGACGTCGACGATGTCAGCTGACTCCCGTCGTCCCCATGTCGTCGTCGTGCTGTTCGACGACATGGGCTACTCCGATCTCGGCTGCTACGGATCGTCGATCCGCACACCGCACATCGATCGACTCGCGGCGGAAGGACTCCGCTACACCGGCTTCGACGTCACGCCGCTGTGCTCGCCCACCCGCGCCGCGCTGTTGACGGGTCGCAATCCGCACGCAGTCGGCATGGGCACGATCGTGCAGTTCGCCTCGGGCGATCCGGGATACACGGGATCGATACCGTCGTCGGCTGCGATGCTCCCGCTGCTGCTGAAGGACGCAGGGTACGCATCGGGACTGTTCGGGAAGTGGCATCTGAGTCCGAACGCGGCATCCGGCCCCGGCGGACCCTATGACGAATGGCCGCTGGCGAGAGGGTTCGATCGGTTCTTCGGCTTCCTCGCGGGTCGCGTGCACCAGTTCCGCCCCGAGCTCGTGCAGGACAACTCGTTCGTCGACCTGGCAGCGTATGGTGGTCGGCACATCTCGGAGATCATCGTCGACGAGGCCGTGCGATGGATCACGGATCACCGGTACGCGCGTCCGGACGACCCGTCATTCGCGATGCTCTCCTTCGGGGCGGTGCACTCCCCACACCACGCTCCGCGGGAGTATCTCGACAGATATCGCGGTGCGTTCGCCCACGGATGGGAGGAGGAGCGCCGCCGTCGTTTCGAGCGGCAGCGTGAGCTCGGTGTGATCCCGGTCGACACCGTGCTTCCCGAGGCGGATCCGGCGATCCCGGTGTGGGAGTCGTTGACCGCCGAAGAGCGAGACGTCGCAGAACGGCTGATGGAAGCGTACGCCGCCCATCTCGAACACGCCGATGCCGAACTCGGGCGGCTGCTGGATGCGATCGCGGCCGCCGACCCCGAAGGCGAGACACTCGTCGTCGTGCTGTCGGACAACGGAGCGACGAATGCCGGCGGGCCGTTGGGCGCCCTGAGCGAGGAGGCGGTGCTCAACGATGCTCCGGAAGGCGCGGTCGAGGTGGATCTCGCCGCGATCGGCACCGGCCGCTACTACAACCAGTACCCGGCCGGGTGGGGGCAGGCGTCGAACACCCCTTTCCGACGGTACAAGCACACGGTGCACGCCGGAGGCACGCGTTCGCCGCTCATCATCTCCGGTGCTCCGGTGTCCCGTCGCGGGATGCATGATGACACCCGGTCGTTCGTGACGGACCTGGTGCCGACCGTTCTCGAGCTCGCCGGCGTGGAGCCGCCTTCGACGGTGCGGGGCATCGAACAGATGCCGCTGCACGGACGCTCGCTGGTCCCGACGTTCACCGCGACGGATGCCCTCGGTGAGCGCGCACCGCAGTACTTCGAGGTCGCCGGGCACCGCGCCTTGCTCGCCGACGGCTGGAAAGCGGTCACGTTCCACCGCCAGGGCGACGACTTCGCGGATGATCGGTGGGAGCTCTATCACCTCGACGCCGACCCCGCAGAGACGACCGACCTGAGTGCCCGACATCCACAGCGGCTGGTGAAGCTCATCGAGCTGTGGAACGAACAGGCCGCTGCGAACCAGGTGTTCCCGCTCGGCAACCGGGGAAAGTCGCAGCTGTTCGCGGAACACCCCGATCGCACCCGCTGGATCTTGGTGCCCGGTATGACCCCGGTGCCGCAGGCCGCCGCGCCCGCGATCTCCGGGCACGACTTCTCGGTCGAGGTCGATCTCTCGCCCGTCGGCGGCGCGGATGAGGGAGTGCTGCTGGCGATGGGCGACAGGTTCGGCGGAGTGAGTCTGTATGTGCGGGACGGTCGATTGACGTTCGCGGTGAACGCGCTGGAGGCCGTCACCGCCGTCTCGCTCGCGCGCGGCGAACACGTCGGTGCGCGGAAGGTGCAGGCGACCCTCGTCCTGACGGAGGGTCGCTCGGCGACGATCCGGGTCGGGACGGACGTGACGAGCACCCCGGCGGACGCCGACGTCTCCTGGGTGCCGCAACTGCGGTTCTTCATGGGCTCAGCGCAGTGCGGACGCGATCAGGATGCCTCGGTCGTCCGCGACTACGACGGCCGGTTCCCCTATACGGGGCGGATTCTGCGAGCGACGGTCGAGATCCACCCGCGACCTCGGAGTGGAGAGCAATCCGAAGCCCTGCTTCGCGAGCTCATGGACGGGTGACACGCTCTCTGCTCCTGTCCGGACGGTGGTGTCGTACCGGATCGCCCGGCGAGTCCCGGCGCGCCGATCCGTTCCTGCAGGGGACGGACTTCGCTCTCGACCCTCAGTCCTCCCGCGGTGCGAGGTGCCTGGCGAAGAACCGGGCAGCATCCTCTCCTGCCTGCGGGGGTACGCCGCGGTGCCCGCCGAGGCTCGCATAGAGCGTCTTCTCGGTCGACGCGAACGCATCGAACAGGTCGAGCGCCAGCTGCCGGTCGTTGCCCTCGTCGTCCCACTGGAGGAGGACGTGCAGCGGGATCGTGATGGTCCTGGCTTCGTCGAACGTCGTCCGCGGAACATAGCTGCCCGCGAACAGGCCCGCCGCGGCGATGCGATGGTCGACGGCGGCAAGTCGCACGCCCACGGCGATGGGACCACCGGAGTAGCCGATCGGCCCGCCGATGTCGGGGAGTCCGAGCAGGGCGTCGAGCGCGCGCTGCCATTCCGGCACGGCCTGCTCGACGAGGGGCAGGACCAGTCGTTCGACGATGTCGCCGAGCGGAGACCCCGACCGCAGCGCCTGATGCAGGTCGGCCCGCGCCCGATCCATCTCCGGATCTCGGGGGCGCTCGCCGCCTCCGGGGAGTTCGATGGTCGCGGTCGCGAATCCGAGTTCCGCCGAGGCGAGGGCACGCGCCGACAGGCGCGGATGCATGCCCTCCAGTCCACCGGGATGCCCCATCAGGATCAGCGGGGCGGGAGTGGATGACGGCGTCCACAGAATGCCGGGTATGTCGCCGAGAGTGAAATGACGTTCGACGACGCCGTGGGCGAGGAGGTGTGGGGAGGTGAAGTGCATGATCGCACCTTTCGGGAGCTGTTCTGAGGCGCTCCCGGACGACCTATCGTCCGACCGTGACCCCGGAGGGGAGCACCCACGTCGATTCGTTCACCGGTGCACCTCCTTCGTTCTCGCACGGACCCGGCAATGCTACCCGACGGCATCGCCTCGGACCGCTCAGCCGCCTGACGGGTTCTCGAGCGGCTTCCCGTCCTCGTCGGTGGTCTCCTCCTCGAGCACCTGGTCGGTGTCGGGGGTGTCGTCCGGGGATCCGCCGGAAGCCGTATCGGCCTCCTCGTCGGGACCGGGCGTGCCGTGGGTGTTCTGCGGGTCGCTCATCGTCTCTCCTTCGTTCGGTTCCGCGACCGTACGCCTGCGTGGTCGCCACCGTCAGGGGGTTGACGGCAGCCCGGCGTCCGCCATCCTCCCTAAGCTACGGACATGAGCGAAGACACGGGCCGCGCGGTGATCGCGGATCTCTGCCGGATCCCCAACCCGGATGCGATCGATCGGACGACCTTCGTCGAGCTCGGCGGCGTCGAGCAGTTCGTCTCGATCCGCGGTCGGAGCACGGCGAACCCCGTGCTCATCGTCTGCCACGGCGGGCCGGCCCTTCCGTCGCTGCCCTCGTCGTGGATCTGGCAGAGAGGCGTCGAAGACTACTTCACGGTCGTCAACTACGACCAGCGCGCGAGCGGCAGGTCCGCCGGGAGTGCGACCGAAGGGATGGATCTGCGCGTCGACCGCTACGTCGACGATCTTGTCGAGCTGATCGCCTGGCTCCAGGGGGAGCTGGGCGTGCAGAAGGTCGGGGTGCTCGGGCACAGCTGGGGAACCATCATCGGCCTCACGCTCGCGCAACGGAGACCCGACCTGCTCTGGGCGTACATCGGTGTCGGTCAGGTCATCTCCGGGCCCGACAACGAGGTGGAGAGCTTCGGGTTCGCGATGCGGAGCGCGATCGCCGACCAGAACGAGCAGGCCGTCGCCGAACTCACCGCCCTCGGGGAGTATCCCGGGAGCGAGCCGCTGACGCCCGAGCGGATCGTCACCTGCCGCCGCTGGGCGCAGCACTACGGCGCACTGTCGGCGTACCGATCCGACGCCGCGTATTTCATGGAGTCGCAGGAACTCTCGCCGTACTACACCGACGACGAACTGGAGTTGATCGGCGTGGGGCAGCAGGTGACGATGCCCGGCGTCCTTCCCGCGGTGCTCGGCTTCGACGCACGCGATCAGCTCACGTTCGAGGTGCCGATGCTGCAGTTCCTGGGCCGCCACGACTGGACGACACCGACGCCTCCCGTCGCACGCTGGATCGAGCGGGTGGAGGCGCCGGCGAAGCACGTCGTCTGGTTCGAGAACTCGGCGCACCTCTGCATGCACGAGGAACCCGGCAGGTTCGTGGTGAGCCTGGTGGCCCTCGCACTCCCGCACGCGGTCGCGGGGTGAATCGCACGGGCTATACATTCTCACCCGCGGGACGAGGGTGCCGGAGAAGGAGAGTGGAAAGGCGTTTCAGCAAGCACAGGACCTACTCCTTGAGGCTGGCGTTGTCCTCGCGTTCATCCCCGAGATGCCGGGTACGCAGATCAGTTGGTGTCCCGTTGGATCAACGGGACACCAACGGTCGCCGTGACGAGCCGATATGGGTCACCTGACAGTCCCTGGTCACCATCCTTCATCAACTCGCACGCGTTCTTCTGCATCCGAAGAGGAGCACCTTTGTTGATGACGGGCATAAGGCAGACGATGATGCACCTGGATGCTGCTCATCGGCAACGGCCTCGGCTACATCCTGGTGGGCGGGGCACTGTCTGGTGCGCTCGAAGCCCTGCGCGCTCGAAACGCGACGGCCGCGGACGTACTCGGATGCCCGATCGTGGACATCGGGGGAGCCGTGACCGCCGACGACATGCGCCAGGCCGTCGCCTGGCTTGCAGAAGGCGTCGCCTCGCCCAAGAATCACGAGAACGAGCAGCAGAACGTCACCGACGTCCTCTACACGGCCGACGAGATGACGTCTGTGGGTTGGTAGCAGTGGTCTTGGCCAGACTGTCACTCGTGCTCATGGGGGCCGTGTTTCTGCTCGCACAGCTCCCGGGCTGGAGCGACATCGGGTGGTTCTTGTGAACGACGAAATTACCGCGCCCACGCGGTGGGACTGACATTGCCCTGAGGAGGCCCGAATACTCTGGGCGGGTGCGTCGGCAGCGACGCATCCACCCAGCCCCGACTGTCGGCGGCCCACGGTGCCAAGCGCCCGGAGAGGCAAACATATCGGATCAGAATGAAACCCAGGTCGATTCCGACAGAATCGCTGAGCACACGGCCAAGGAGATCGCTCGGTCTCACGACGCAATTCGTTGATTCGGCGTCTTTCCCCAAGTCTCTCGTTGTATTCCAGTATGCACTGAGTATTCAGTCGAGGGTGATTGGCCCGTCATTGTGGCTGTAATGAAATCAGGCGCGGCAGGCGCCTGCGGCTGTCCTCCATTTGGGGGACAGCCACAAATCGGGCTGCTGATCCATGCTTGGTCCCAAGAGCCGCATCCCAACGCGTAGGTCGGTGGTGGAATAGCCCCGGTGCCATGTCCAATAAATGGGCCGACACGCGCATCGAAGCAGGCGTTCCCACGGTGGCTGCGGCAACACAATCACCCAATGAAAGAGGTCAGACATGCATGGACGCATATCGCCACGAAATCGGAGGTGGCGCGCAATCGCACCTCACCGCCTCGGAAGTAGACCAGGATCAGTACGACTGGTTCGTGCAGAACGGGGTAGCTCCTGAGACCGCACGCGAACTCATCGCCGAGTACAACAGCGGCGGGGAGATCGACTCCATGTCTGGTGCGAAACCCGTCGAGGTCCACACCTCGGAGATCCACGGATGGAACGTCACGCGCGCAGAATTTGCAGACGGCTCGATATCCGTATCCAAGGTGCAGATGCCCGGAGCGGAGGAGAGCGAGACCACCGGGATCTCTGTGAGAAGCGTAGGGTCCTGCGGCTCGACGTCCTCGGGCTCAGGGTGGGCGTCATATTACGACTGCGCCGTGGTCGGTTCAAATGGCGCTTGGCTGAGCATGGAATTCCGGGCAAGTTACACGCGAACCAACGCGAACACGGCAACGATTCACTCGGTCAGTTCCCCGTACGTACACGCGGTTGGTGGTACCGCCGACACTCCGTCTCTGAGCATCGTCACAGCGACCGGTACGACGGCCCACGCGAAGGCGACCACACAGTTCAACGGTGCGTACCCGATCGGCAGCAAGACGTGCACGCTGAACCTCTGGGTCACCGGCGCCTCGGCGACCACAACCCAGAACTACTAAGGAAAGGGACCAAAGAGATGATTGCGAAGGGAAAATCCCGAATCTGTGGAGCGCTCTGTGTGGCGTTCGTGATGGCGCTCGGCACACCTCAGCTTGCAGGGGCAACCGAATCTCCCTATGACACCCCCGACGTGCGAGCGTTCTTCACGGAGTACGGGGTGGACGCCGATACGCAAGACGCACTCATCGCGTCGATGGAGTCAGGCAGCATGATCGACGCGCTGAAGGCGGGCGAGGAGCCCGTGTCTTCGACGACACAGATCCGAGACGGATTCGAAGAGACAGTACTCAAGTATGCCGACGGGTCGGTCGGTGTGACCGCACTGGAGATCCCGCAACCGGCGCCGACTACGGACCTGTCGGCTCGCACAATTTCCGGATGCACCGTCTACTCGGGGGCTGGTTGGGCCTCCTCGAGCAACTGCAAGGTCAGCCACTCCGCGGCTTATGCGACTCTGAGCTTCTACGCGAACTATCAGCAGACAGCGAGCGGCGGATCCATCTCGAACCTCCGCGACGAAGATATCAGTGCCACATTTGGGTCAGTGTCGAATAAGTCGCTCACGCTGATTCGAGCGAACTCCACCTCATCTCAGCCTGCCGTAGCCACCCTGCACGGCTATTGGAGTTCCGGCAGTCTTGCTGAGGACCTTTACTTGTCGTTGCGCGTCAACGCGGGTGGCGGCTGGACCACTACGTACTAAACCAGCGTGTGTGTGCCCAGTAGTCTGACGGTTGATCACTGGGCACACACGAAGAAGGGTAGCCGTGGAAGTTCAACGAAAAGGCCAATACGACCGTAACGCCTTCGCCAGCTGCATCTTCGCGATTGCGGCGGTGCTGGCAAGTGGGCTCTGGCTGTTGGGAACGGCGCTGGCGTGCGCGGCGATTGCGTTTGCGCTCGTGTCGAGGAAGGTGACCAGGGCGGACGGCAACTTGCGTGGAGCGGGCTTCGCGCTCGCTGGCTTCCTCGTGGGGGGTGCAGTGCTCCTGTTCGCGACCGTTGGCCCGTCGTTGCTTTCGCTGCTTCTTTTCGCCATCGCACCGCCGCCCCAGTAGCCCTCCGTGCGCAAACCACTGCAGCTCGGTCAGCCGACCGCGTAGGGTCGCCGCGAATTGTTCGGTTTCGTGAAGTGCGGTGGGGTCGCTACCGCGCGCGTGGAGTTGCGCTTGGAGGTGTGCGAGGCGCCGTTCGACTTCCGATGTGGTGTGTTGCTGTCGCCGTAGGTGGTCGTTGCTACGTGCGAGCATGTTCCGTGCGCTCTCGAGTTCCTGTCGGCTTCGTGACGAGTTGTTCGATGTCTGGCACCCTTCGGAAGGGGTGAAACACGCGCCAGGGAGCGTCGCCGGACGCGGAAGCGGCAGATGCTTCAGTCGAAGAAGTCGGCGGGCGCGATGTCGGAGATCGCGGCGGCGAGCGCGTCTGCGGAGAGCGGTTCGTCGGCTTGCAGCCACCAGGTCAGCACGCCCATCAGCCCATGGGCCATGTAGCGCGCGGTGACCTCCGGGTCGCCGTGGACGTGTCGGCGGGTGCGCAGGGTCGTGAGGGCCTGATCGGCGAAGACCTCGATCATCGCGGTGGCGAACTGGTCGCTGGAAGACAGCAGCGTCCGGTAGACGTCGCGTCGGCGTTCGATGAAGCGCGTGAGGTCCGAGACCAGGCGTGAGTTGACCTCGCGCTTGGAGCGGCCGTCGACCACGGCCGCTCGGGCCAGGACCACGAGCGCATCGCTGAACTCGCTCAGGGCGGTGATGGCCAGGTCCCCGGTTCCGCGGAAGTGCGTGTAGAAGGCGGAGCGTGTGACGCCGGCGCGCTCGACCACGGCGGTGACGGTGATCGGGTGCTCCTGCTGCTCGAGCAGGGCGAGGTAAGCGGAGGTGAGCTTGGCGCGGGTGCGCAGCACGCGCGGGTCGTCGTTGTCGACGCGCTGCGACCGGAGCTGGTCCTGCATGCTCATCCGAGCTCCCTCCTCGCACACCCACTCTAGAGAATGCACACAGGGCCCCGCGCTCACAGCGCGGGACCCGATGTGGTCGCTCGAGGTCAGGCCGGTCGGTAGCCGGGGCGCAGCGACGGGGGGATCACGCCCTCGGGAATGGGGCGGTCGTAGGGAGTCTCGGCGATGATCGCGTCGAACTCGCTCTTCGCGGCGTGCAGCAGGGCGGGGTCGGTCAGCAGGTCGAACGCCGTGGCCGCCATCGCCGTCGCGCCGTGGATCATGCCCTTGTGCGCCGCCGGGCTCTTCCCCTGCGCGACCATCTGCCACGAGTGCGGCGGTGTGCCCAGTGCCGCGGTCCCCGCCATGATCTGCACGGTCGGGGTCACCCAGCTCACATCGCCCACGTCGGTGGATCCGGTCATCTGCCCTCGCCGGTTCGGGTCGGCGAGCGGGAACACGCCGTCGAAGTAGGGTGGCGTGTCCGGTGCGAGACCGCGGAGCCGCCGGGCGTTGCGCTCAGCGCCCTCGGGAAGACCCTCCGCGATGCGGCGCCCGTACTCCTGGTCGGCGTCGTCGAACGGGACCCCGCCGAGCTCGACCACGTTCGCGTACAGCCTCTCCTCGAGCGTGCGATTGGGCAGCAGCTCTGCGCAGGCGCCGTCGAACTCGATCTCCAGCTCGGTCTCGGTCATGAGCGCGGCACCCTGAGCGACCTTCACCACGCGCTCGTACAGGGCGCGCATCCGGGCGACCGTGGGGGAGCGGACGATGTAATACAGCTCGGCGGTCGGCTGGACCACGTTGGCGGACGGTCCACCCGCGTCGGTGAACGCATAGTGGATGCGCTCGGAGTCGTCGATGTGCTCGCGCAGGAAGTTGACCCCGACGTTCATGAGCTCTGCGGCGTCGAGCGCACTGCGACCGAACTGGGGCGCGGCCCCCGCGTGCGAGGGGATGCCACGGAACCGGAAATACGCCTGCGTGTACGCCAGCGACTTCCACTGATCCGCCGACATGCTGTCGCCCGGGTGGTTGGTGACGGCGGCGTCCACGTCGTCGAACGCGCCGGCGGCGACCATGAAGGTCTTGCCGGCCGCGCCCTCTTCTGCGGGGCATCCGTAGTAGCGCACGGTGCCGGGCAGGCCGGACTCGGCGAGCTGTCTGGCTGTCGCGACCGCAGCCAGCAGGGATCCTGCGCCGAGGAGGTTGTGCCCGCAGCCGTGTCCCGCGTCGGTGCCGCTCGCGGTGTCGGGCGCGCGCACCGCAGAGCCCGCCTCCTGGCTGAGCGATGCCAGAGCGTCGTACTCGCCGAGGAAGCCGATCACGGGCGCCCCCGAGCCCCACTCGGCGGAGAATGCGGTGGGAACGCCGCCCGCCTCGCGGGTGATCCGCGCGCCGAACTCCTCGGCGGCCTCGATCTGCTTCTGCATGGACCGGTGCTCTTCCCAACGGAGCTCCGGGTGGTCCCAGATCTCGTCGCTCAGCCGCGTGAACCTCGGGGCGAGCTCGTCCACGATGGGCTTCACGGCCGACACCGATGTCGTCGTCTCTGCGCTCGTCATCTTCTGTTCCTCTCGTTGTGTGTTCTCGGTCACGCCGCGTCCTGCGCGGTGGAATCGGCTGTGGCGGGCGTGGTCTTCATGCCTCGCGGCAGGAAGAGCGACAACAGGATGGTGGCCACCACCGAGATCGCGATGCCGAACGCGGCGAGGATCGGGAACAGCGGTGTGAGCACCAGCTGCACGACGAGTCCGACGACGACGGCGATGGTCAGGATGCGCGGCTGCGGATTGCCGGCGATCATCTGCACGACCACTCCGCCCATGACCGCGGGCAGGACGAACGTCTGGATCGACGTGACGACGTCGGCGGGGATGACATTCAGCACCACGGTGCCGAGGATGCCGACGAAGATGAGCAGGCTGATCAGGTGCGCGGCCGCGGCGCCGCAGATCGCGAGCACCGCCGCGAGCTGTCCGCGCTTGGTCTCGGGCTTGGCGCCGATGGCGGACTGGGCGACGATCGCGGAGGGCAGCAGCTTGTTCGAGATGTTGCCGATCATGAACGCCTGGTACATGCTCGCTGGGCCGAGGATCGGGAAGTACGAGAGCGGTTCGATGAACCAGATCACGCCGAACGCCACGGCGATCGCCAGCACCCCGCTCAGGACGGCGACCGGCTGGACGCCGAGCTGGGCGGCGACGATGGCGGGGCCTCCGATCATGACGATCATGGCGGCGATCATCGTGAGGCGACCCCAGCGGGAGGTCGTCTTGTCGAACGCCGCCCAGGCGACGCTCGCGCTGTCATCGGTCATCGGTGAACCTCCAGGGGTGCGGTCCGTGGCGGTCATGCGATGCCCGCCTTGCTGACGAGGACGCCGACGGTGATGCCGACGACCAAGGAGATGCCCAGTGCCCACTCCCGCAGCCACGAGGCGCCGGTCGCTTTCGCGATCCACAGGCAGACGCCCATCGTCGCGCCGCTGGCGAGGACGACGATCGTGGCGGCGAGGCCTCTCTGGAACTGCTGGATGCCGAAGGTCCCGAATGCTCCGAAGAGAGCGGCGGTCGGGATGATCGCCATCGCGGCGGATGCTCTCGCGCTCGTGCCTGACTCGAGCTTGCGGTTGCCACGCTTGAGCAGCGGCGTCGCGATGAGCGTGACGAGCATCCATCCTGCCCCGGCGAGGGCGATGCACAGCAGGACCGTCGCGAAGACGGCCTGCGTGTAGCCCGCGCCGCCGAGCTCTGCGCCCTGCGTGCCGGACGCGATGCCGGCGGCGGCGACTTCGAAGGCCGCCGAGCCGATCAATCCGATGCGGGTGAGGACTCCCGGTGTGCCGAACACGCTGATCAGCGTGATGGCGATGAGGGCGACCGCCAGCGACGGGCCGATCGCGGCGATGGCGCCGGACCGGAACGAGGTCTTGACGTCGGTCTCCGACATCCCGACGGCCGGTGCTGCTCTGCGTACGGCGAAGAAGTAGATGACGGTCTGGAGGGCGATCACGGCGAAGACGGCGACGGCGCAGATCCAGAGGATCGGCTGATTCGCAGCGCCGAGGATGTCGGTCGAACCGGGGTCGAGCGTGGCGGCAACGTCGCTCATGGCGAGCTCCTTCGAGGGATGCGATCGAACGTGTTCTCCATAATGGACACTGTCCGATTACGGCGACAGACCTCTCGTGTTGCGGGCGTGTAACGAATCAGGATCTGCCTCGGTGTCTCGGATTCCTCTTGTATGCAAAGTTCTTGTGTGCAAGGCTTTCGACATGACGCCGCACGCGCTCGACGACTCGCTCTGCCACGCGTTGTACACGGCCACGCAGGCGACGGTCCGGTTGTATCGAGACCTCCTCGCGCCGTGGGGGCTGAGCTATCAGCAAGTGGTCCTGCTCGCGGTGCTGTGGGACCAGGGCGAGCTGACCGCCGGGAAGATCGCCGAGCACCTGCACCTGGACTCCAGCAGCGTGACGGGATTGCTGACACGCATGGAGACGGCAGGTCTCGTGGAGCGCTCGGTCGACGCGGCGGACCGGCGCCGGGTGCTGGTGCGCTCCACCGCTCGAGGCCTGGCGATCCGCGATGAGCTCGGGTGGCTCGAAGACTGCATCGCCCGTGCTCTCGGCGTCGAAGCCGACGAGGCGCGTGACCTCCTGGCCCGGTTGAGCGCGCTCCGCGAGAGCGTGAAGGCGTTCCCCCCGGACGACGTCCACTCTGACGCAGGACGGGAGTCTGCGCTGCAGACCTCATGACACCCAAAGGAGACACCATGGAGCTGAACCCCATCCCCGTGACCACCCTGAACGGAGCACCGACGACGTTCGGCTCGCTTTCCGACGGCAAGGTGGCCCTCGTCGTCAACGTCGCTTCGCGGTGCGGGCTCGCCCCGCAGTACGAGAAGCTGGAGCAGCTCCAGCGCACCTACGCGGAGCGGGGGTTCACCGTGATCGGCTTCCCCAGCAACCAGTTCCTTCAGGAACTCGGCTCTTCCGAGGCGATCGCCGAGTACTGCTCGGCGACGTGGGGTGTCAGCTTTCCCATGACCGAGAAGGTCCGGCTGAACGGCAGAGGGGCGCACCCCCTCTACAAGGAGCTGACGACGGTCGCCGACGACGAGGGCAAGGCGGGAAAGGTGACGTGGAACTTCGAGAAGTTCCTCGTGCACCCGGACGGACGTGTCAAGCGCTTCCGTCCTCGCACCGAGCCCGATGACCCGAAGGTGGTCACTGCGATCGAGGAGTGGCTCGACGTCGCAGAGTGAGGAAGACGCCCGGCGCCCCCGGGCGTCCTCCTCGATCAGGGGAGCGCACGACGGGGGCGAAGCCAAGCCGCGGTCAGCGCGATCGCGACGAGGGCGGAGACCGGTAGCCAGAATGGTGCGGTGCCGACCTCGGGAGACCACCCGCCCGCGCCGATGAGCACGACGAGCGCGGCGACTCCGAGCGCCCCACCCAGCTGGTTCACGACGAACAGGATCGTGCTTCCGGACGGGATGAGGGGTGCGGGCAGGACCCGGTAGATCGTCGAGACGGTCGGGCTTCCGATCGAGCCGAGGCCGATGCCGATCGCGAGGGCGATTCCCGCGTAGTGCCACAGGGGAGTGGACGCTCCCGTGGTGAGCAGCGCAAGGAAACCCGCGACTCCCAGCCCGGCGCCGGACCAGACCAGGATCCGGCCGTCGACACGGTCGCTGAGGCGCCCGGCGACGGGCATCGCGATCAGGGTGCCGAGTCCGAACGGGAGCATCAGGAGGCCGGCCGCCGTCGCACTGAGCCCGGCCACGCCCGTGTAGTAGAGGGGGAGCCCGAAGAACAGCGGGTAGATGGCCGCGCCCATGAGCGCCATCACGGTCACCGCAGGACCGAATCCTCTGGCGCGGAAGGTCGCGAGGTTCACGATCGCCCGGTCGCCCCGCCGTCGCGCCCAGAGCACGAATCCGACGAGGAGCACGATGGCGGCGGCGAGGGCAGCGATCGTGATGCCGTCGAAGCCGGATGCCGACGATCCGCGGGACAGTCCGTACAGCCCGAGCATGGTGGCGAGTGCGAGCAGCAGCAACCCCGGCAAGTCCAACCGAATCGTGTCGCGCGCCTGCCCGCGCAGGACGACGAGCGAGCCGAGCAAGACCATGACGGCGATGACGGCGGTGAACAGGAACGTCCAGCGCCACCCCAGCGAGTCGATGACGATGCCGCCGAGCGCGGGGCCGGCGAGAGGCCCGACCGAGATCACGGCGGCCACGCTGCCCATGACGCGACCTATGCGTTCCGGCCCCGCGAGCTGCGCCAGGGCGGTGAGCATGACGGGTTCGAGCGCGCCACCCCCAGACCCTGGACCGCCCGGGCCGCGGTGAGCGCACCGAAGTCGCCGGCGAACGCGGACATCAGCGACCCGACGGTGAACAAGCCGACCGCGACGAGCCAGGTGGCGCGGATGCCGTAGCGGACGCTCGCCCAGCCGCTGACGGGGATCGCGATACCCGCGGCGAGGAGGAATGCGGTGGTCACCCACTGTGCGGCGTCCACACCGGCGTCGAACTCCGACACCAGATCGGGGACGGCGACGCCGACGACGGTGGTGCTCAACACGGCGAGGACGCCGCCGGGCACGAGGACGGCTGCGGTGGCGCCGAGAGAAGCGGGAGGCCTGGTTGACGTGTCAGTACGAGTTTTTGTACGCATGAGTACAACTGTACTCCCACGTATAGTCCGTGCGACCGCGAAGTACACTGAGGACATGAAGACGGCGACCGGATCACGCGTGGACAAGGGCGAGGCGATCCTCGCGGCCGCACTGATCGTCTTCGGGCGGGACGGGTTCACCGACGGCACCGTCGACGAGATCGCGCGGAACGCGGGGGTCGCCAAGCCCACTGTCTACAATCGCTTCGGCGACAAACAGGCGCTCTTCACCGCAGCCGTGAAGCACGGCTCGCAGCAGGCCAACGACCGTGTGCTCGAGGTGATCGCCTCGCTCGATCTGACGCCCACGGATCTTCGGAAAGAGCTCGAGCGGTTGGGCCGCGCCCTCGTCGATTGCGTCTCGCACGCCCATGGCGCCGCGCTCATGCGCCTGCAGTTCGCGGAGCGGACGCGATTCCCGGAACTGCTCGACGGGATCAGGGACTCGAATCGTGCGCGCACCATCGACGCGCTCGCCGGAAAGCTCGCGCAACTGTCCACGTCCGGATACCTGCGACTACGGGACGCACCCCGCGCCGCACGGCAGTTCATGTCCCTCGTGACGGACGATGCCCTGTCGGCGAGCGGATTCGGCGGGCGCACGCTCGCCGAATCCGAACTCGATCAGCCCGTCAAAGACGGCGTCGACACGTTCCTCGCGGCGTTCGGGCCGCGGGAGTCCGACCTCGGGTCCCGCTGACGGGTCGCGAGCGCCCGCCAGGGCGAGGCGGTGCTCACTGCACGAACCACGCGGCGACAGCCATGCCGATCGCCCCCAGCCCGGCCACGGTCGCCACCGCGCAGCCCCACCACGGTGAGAGGCGGCGTCGTCCGGCTGTCGGGTGCAGGCGTGGGGGTCGGGCTGTGCGAGACATGGATTCCTGGTTCGCGTCATGATCGGAGCTGCGGGCGAGGGCGCCGATCCTCGCGTCACGGGATCAGGCCTCTCGCAGGGGCATGTCGAGCAGTGGCGATATATCCCCCAGAAGGAAGACGCTCAGCGGGCCGATCCATTACGCGGCTCTGACGGACCGACGTCGCGGAGCCGCACCTGGTCGAGGAGACTCCGCGGCGGGATCTCATCCGACAGCCGGGCCAAGGTGCTGGCCGCATTCGAGGCTCCGCACGCCACACCCAGTGCCAGATGGGTCGGCCACGACGCGGTGGACCTGGCGACGATGCTCCAGACGAGTCCCGCGGTGAATGCGTCCCCCGAGCCCACCGCGCTGCGCGTCGCTACGGTCGGAGCATCGATGGCCCAGGAGGTGGAGGCGATCTCCGCACGCACAGGCTTCGAACCGTCGGTGATGATGACCGCTTCGGTTCCCCGCGCGCGCCACCCGCGTATCAGCTCCGCCTGGTCGACCCCCTCTCCGGCTGCGAGGTCGGCGATCTCGTCGCGATTGACCTTGATGATGTCCGGCGCTGCGGCGGCGCCATGACGGAGCGCCGCCCCGTGGGCATCGAGGAGGGTGCGGATGCCACGTGCACGAGCGGCGTCGATCCAGGTGGCGTAGAAGTCGGCAGGGATCCCCGGAGGCAGGCTGCCGGTGCACACCAGCATCGCCGCGCCATCGAGCGACGACATGGCGAGGTCGTGCAGCTCCGACGTCTCGTGCGAGCTGATCGTCGGGCCCTGCGCGTTGTACACCGTGGCGCCGTCGGGTCGTGACTCGTCGACGAGGATCTCGTTGACGCGCGTCCATCCGTCGACCGATGTGGTCCGGGAGACCAGCCCTTCGGCGGCGAGCAGCTCGGCCTGGAGATCACCGGTCGGACCTCCGAGCGGACCGACGAGCACGGCGGAGACCTCGACGTGTTCGCCGTCGTCGACAGGGGCGAACGCCGGTGTCTGCAGCTGGGCGAGCACGCGCGCGACGTTGACGCCCTTTCCTCCTGCGAGGGTCTCGCTGCGCATCAGCCGATGCACTGCACCCGGACGGTTCTCGTCCACGACGAGCAGCCTCTCGATGGCGGGGTTCAGGGAGGCGATGACGACCTTCATGCGATGCGGTCTCCTACGGTCGAGGTGGCGCGGGTGTGTGATGCTCGGGCGAGCTCGGCGGCGCCGACGGCCGCAGCCTCCCGCAGCGGACTCACCCGCAACGGCAGGTTCCACAGGCGTTCACGGTGACGCACCAGTTCAGAGCGCTGGAACAGCGAGCCCGTGAGGGCGATGGAGTCCAGAGGCGCCTCCGCGATCGCGGCCATCGTCCGCACCGTGTCGCGGATCTGCACGGACAGATCGGTGAGGCATGCGCGCACGATGTCGTCGGGCCTGGTCCGCTCTTCGACGCCCTCGACGTCGAAGAGGTCTTCCGCGCGCCCGTGCAGGTCGTTCACGCGGAGGTGCACCTGCGGAGGCGAAGGGAGGTCGACATCGATGGCGGCCATCAGGCGGTCGAAGTCCCCGTCGACGAATCTGTCCGCGAGCTGCTGGAGTATCTTCCCCGTCGGCAGGCCCCACCCGAGCACGTACTGGTCCGGCATCCATCCGCGTTCGACGTCCGCGCCGAAGGCATGCAGGCGCTCATCGAGCGCGAACGCGCCGCTGGTGAGCATGACGTATTCGGCTGTGCCGATGGCGTCCACGGCGGATGCCCCGTCGTGGACGGAACTCGCATATGCGGCCATCACCTGGTCATGACCTCCGACGTACACGGCGGCGCCGTCGGCGATCGGGACTCCGGGAAGCGCATCAGGGAGCAAGGCGCCGATCCGAGTGCCGGGGTGTGCGATCTCCGGGAACAGACCGGCCTCGATGTCGACGAGATCGAGGCTGGCCTGGTCGGGTTCCAGAGTGAGGAGGTCGAAGAACTGGCTGTGCGTCGCCTGGGTGGAGCTGAGCGCCCATCGGCCGCTCAGCTGGAACGTGACGAAGGCGCCGAAGTCCACCCAGCGATGCGTGTGCGCCCAGACATCGGGGTGGTCGGCGCGCAGGCGTGCGATGCGGTCGGGGGACTGGTTGTCGCGGAAGCGCATGCCCGAGGTGCGGAAATGCTCCACGGAGTCGAGGTGCTCCACGGCGGCGGCGTGCAGGGTTCGCTCCGGCCAGCGCTCCCACCAGGCCCGCGACCCCGTCAACGGGGTTCCGTGGTCGTCGACGGGGAAGGACTCCTCCTGGCCGAAGGATCCGACCGCGACACCGGCGAGGAGTCCTCCGCCGACATCCTGCACGGGCCCATGCGCGTACGCGCGGACGAGGTCTCGGACACAGTCCCAGATCTCGCCGCCCTCGTGGAAGGTCGCGCCGTCGATGAGGTTCACCGGGGTGCGGGTTCTGAGGGGATCGAGCTCGACCCCCTCAGCGGTGACACCGACGACCTTGACGTGCGTGGTGCCGATGTCGATGCCGAGGAACCACATCCGTCAGACCGAGACCTCGGAGACCAGGACGTCGTGGTGCACGACCTGGCGCAGACCCGCGAGGACGCCGGCCGGGTCTTCCGCGCGGAAGACGCGGCGACCGAACATGACTCCGGCGGCACCGGCCTCGATGGAATCGGCTGCGAGCTGGAAGGTCTCCTCCGGGGATTCTCCGCCGGGGCCACCGGCGACGAGGATCGGGGCGAAGCACGTCTGTGCCACGGGGGCGAAGCGTTCCACCGAACCGTTCCAGATCACCTTGACGATGTCGGCGCCGATGTCGGCGGAGATGCGGCAGTAGAGGCTGAGCACCTCGGGGAGAACGCCTCGTCGCCCTCTGCCTCGAGCGCGGACCGGGGTTCGATGATGACGGCGAGGCCGAGCCGCTCGGCGTCGCGGACGATGCGGGCGTTGCGCTCGATCTCCGCACGCTCGAGAGTGCTGTCGCGCTGGCCGAGATAGAGGTACGTCATCACGGCGTCGATACCGGAGGCCGCGACCTCCTCCATGGTCGCGAGCTGTGCGAGCACACCCTCACTGCGTCCGTCCGTGCCGGGGGTGTAGATGCGGCGTCCGTGGTTCTTCCAGTCGAGGTGGAGGACCAGTCCGGGGCGGCCCCGACCGACGAAGAAGTCCTCCGTCAGCGGCACCATCCCGGGAGACACCATGACACCGTCGGCGAGATCGATCTGAGCGAAGACGTCCGCGATCTCGGCTCTGGTCTTCAGGCCGGACGGCGGGCCGCTCATCACGCCGTGGGAGGCGGCGACGACCACGCCGCGCTGGGTCGAGGGGTTCAGCAGACGGCCGAGGCGGATCTTCTTGCCAGTGCGGGAATCCATGGGGATCCTTTCATCGGTGGGCCGGTGCCCGCGAGCACCGGCCCACAGGGTGGGGTCAGGAGGCGGGGCAGTCGAAGCTGTAGAGGTACTTCTGGATCTCAGGATCGTCGAGGTTGTCGGCGGTCGCCACCAGTGCTCCGGTGGTGATGACCTCTTCGACCTCGTCGCCGTTCAGCGCGTTGAACGCCTGCTCGGCCGCCTGGACACCCTCGTCATAGGGTTTGAGCACGACCTGGGCGAACACGTCTCCGTTGCTGATCTGCTCGATCCCCGGAGGGTTCGCGTTGAAGCCGACGACCTTGACGGTGTCCTGCATGTCGGCGGACTTGAGAGCGGCGACCGCGCCTTCGGTGTTGAATGCGGCGGTGCTGAACACACCGACGAGATCGGGATTCGCGGCGATGGCCGCCGACACGATCGACTCCGCCGTCTGGACGCTGTTGTTGGAATACTGCTGCCCGAGGTACTCGAGGCCGTCGACCCCGGCGATGGCCTCGGCGAAGCCGGCCTCGCGCGCATCGGTCGTCGTCACGCCGGCCGTGAGGTTCACCGTGATCACCGAGCCGGTCTCGTCGCCGAGCGCCTCGGCCAGAGTCTCGGCGGCGACCTTCCCGGCCTCTTCATTGTCGGAGCTGACCTGTGAGACCGCGATCGACGGGTCGTCGAGAGTGGTGTCGACGAGGACGACCGTGATGCCGGCCTCCACGGCTTCGCGCAGCGGCGCGTAGAGAGCCTTCGAGTCGGTGGGGGCGATGATGATGGCGTCGGGACTCGTGGCTATCACGGACTGCAGGATCGGGATCTGGTCGGTCGGGCTGAAGCTGTTGGGAGCCTGCACGTCGACGGTCGCGCCGTTCTCGTCGGCGACGGCCTGCACGCCGCACGCGACCGAACCGTAGTAGGCGTCGTTGGCGACGCCGGGGATGAGGGCGATCGAATAGGCGTCTCCCTCTTCCCCTCCGCCGTCACCGTCTCCTGCGTCGCCGCTGGAACAGCTGGCCAGCGCGACGACCAGCGTGGTCGCGGCAAGGACGGCACTGACCTTGCGTGTTGCGTTCATGGTTTCTCCTCGGTGGATGTCATTGATCGGGTGGATGGGCTATTTGCGGGATCGTCGTCGCAGCTGGTCGAGATAGACGGCGGCCACGAGGACGATGCCGACGGCGAAGTCCCGCCAGAAGCTGTTCAGGCCGACGATGACGAGGCCGTTCGCGAGTGTGGCGGGGATGAGGGTTCCGACCACCGTGCCGATCATCGTGCCGACCCCGCCGAAGAGGCTGGTTCCGCCGATCACGACGGCAGCGATCACGTTGAGGTTGTCGGTGGCGTGTCCGGCGAGCGTCGTCGTGCCGAACTTCGCGTAGCTGAGGATCCCGGCGAGTCCTGCCAGCATGCCGGCGATCGCGTAGACCTTGAGCAGGTGGCGGTCGACGTTGATGCCCGCACGCCTGGCCGCTTCGGCGTTCGATCCGACGGCGTATGTCCGCTGGCCGTACCGGGTCGCCCAGAGGATCAGTCCACCGATCACCGCCACGAGCACGGCGATGATCACCAGGATCGGAATCCCGGCGATGCGACCGAACCCGATCGTGTCGACGAGCTCCGTGGGGATGTTCTTCATGTCGTTGCCGTTGGTGATGATCTGGGCGAGTCCCTGGGCCGCGCCGTACGAGCCGAGCGTCGCGATCAGCGGCGGCACACGCAGCTTGGTGATGACGAGTCCGTTCACGCATCCCCAGGCCGTGCCGGCGAGCAGGGCGGCGCCGATTCCTGCGATGCTCGCACCCCACCCCGCGCTGCCGAACCACTCCATGACCTTGCCGGCGATCACGCCCGAGAACACCAGGACGGATCCGACCGAGAGGTCGACACCGCCGGTGATGAGCACGAACGTGGCGCCGACCGCCATGACGAGCAGCAGTGCGGCGTTGATGAGGATCTGGGTGAAGTTCTGCGGGGTGAAGAACGACCGCGGATCGAGCACGGCGAACACGATGACGATGAGGATGAGGATCGCGGTGATGTCGGTCGCCGAGCCCAGCAGCCGAGGCATCCGGAAGCGGCGGCGTGTGGTGTCGTCGTCGGCGTCCGGCAGGGTGGTGGTGTCTGTGGTCATGCTGCGGCCTCCTGCGTCCAGGCGCCGGTCATGGCGCCGACGATCTGTGCGTCGTTCGTCTCTGCGGTGACCAGCTGCGCGACGCGGCGACCGAGTCGCAGCACCTCGACCCGATCGGCGACCTGCATGACATCAGGCAAGCTGTGGCTGATGAGGATGACCGAACGTCCGGACTCCTTGACCCGTCTGATGAGCGCGAGCACGGCCTGCGTCTGAGGGACTCCGAGCGCTGCGGTCGGTTCGTCCATGATGACGAGCTTGTCCGCCCATGTGACGGCGCGGGCCACGGCGACGCTCTGCTGCTGACCTCCGGACAGGTTGTTCACGGGTGCCCGGACGTCCTTGATCTTCACGTTGAGGTCGGTCAGCACCTTGCCGGCCTCCTCGCGCATCGACCGCCGCGCCAAGACACCGAGGGTCCCCAGCATCCCCGGCATCAGACGCTCGCGTCCGAGGAAGAGGTTGGAAGGGGTGTCGAGATCCGGCGCCAGGGCGAGGTCTTGATACACGGTCTCGATGCCGAGTGCCTGCACGGCCTTCGGGTGCCAGCCGGCGATCGAGCGTCCTTCGAAGAGGATCTCGCCCGTGTCTGGCGTGTTCACGCCGCAGATCGTCTTGATGAGGGTGCTCTTGCCCGCGCCGTTGTCGCCCATCAGCGCGACCACCTCGCCGGGGAAGATCCGGAAGCTCGCGCCGCGCAGCGCCTGCACCGCGCCGAAGTGCTTCGTCACATCGCGCGCTTCAAGAAGAGGTTCAGTCGTCATTGTCGGGTGCCAATCTGCATTGATCAGAATCTTGATGATTGATAGTACGCAGAGATTTGTCGAGAAAACAAGGATTTAGCCGAGGAGAATTCAGTAGACGGAATATTCAACTCTGTGTATGGTGAACGCATGAGCTCGCTCTCGCGTTCGCTCCGCGCCGACACGGTCGTCGGTGCCGCAGCGGGCGCCAGGCGCACGCACGATCCGGACAGGGAGACCCGCAATGACCACGACCAATGCCACCGACGCACTGCTGGATGCGCTGGGGAGCGCGCGGTGGATACCGCCGCGGTCGCTCTCGACGCCGCCAGTCATGACACCTGGCCGGTGTCGACCGTCTGGCAGAAGCTCGATCGGCACCCGCATCGACCGGACGTCGTCGTCCGCGTCAGCACCGTCCGCGAGATCGTCGAGGTCGTCGACATCGCCCGCACCTCCGCGACGCCCCTCACGGTGCGCGGCCTCGGATCCTCCGTCACCGGACAGCCGCTCCCCATGCACGGCGGAATCGTGATGGACCTCTCCGGCCTCGGGGGAGAGCCCGTCCTCGATGAGACCGACGCCACCGTCACGGCCCCCGCAGGGGTCATGGGCGGCGACCTGGAGACCTGGCTCGGAGAGCGGGGCTATACGCTCAACCACTTCCCTCAGTCGCTGTATCGGTCCACCATCGGCGGCTGGATCGCCACCAGGGCCACCGGGCAGTTCTCGTCGCGCTACGGCGGGATCGAGAACCTGGTCGTGTCGTACGAGTGCGTTCTCGCCGACGGGTCGATCGCACGTCTCGGTCAACGCCCCCGTGCGGCGATGGGGCCGGACCTCAAGCAGTTGCTGATCGGCTCGGAGGGGACCCTCGGGATCGTCACCGAGGTGACGCTCAAGGTCTTCCGTGTTCCTGAGGCGCGCTTCATCGAGGCGTTCACCATGCCCAACGTGGCGGCGGGCATCGACGCCATGCGAGAGATGTCGCAGGCCGGGCTGCGGCCGTTCCTCGTGCGGTTCTACGACGCGGACGAGGCGCGTCACGCCGCTCCCGATCGGGAGGGTGATGCGCCGGTGCTGTTCCTCGGCGCGGAGGGCGTCGAGAGCGTCGCCCGCGCGGAGTTCGCCGAACTCTCGCGGATCGCCGAGGCGTGCGGCGGATCTTCGATCGGCAGCGGGCCCGTGGAGGCTTGGCTCGGACGACGGTTCGACTTCTCCACCGTGGAGCGACTCCTCGCGGAGAAGGGCGGTTATGCAGAGACGGTCGAGGTGGCGAACATGTGGAGCCGGCTGCCGGCGATGTACGCCGAGATGAAGGAGGCGCTCCGACCGTTCGCAGACGAGGTGCTCGGACACTTCTCGCATGTGTACGACCAGGGCTCCTCGCTCTACCTGATCCTGCTCGGCCGTGCCGACGACGACGAGACCGCGTTGGCCCGCCTCGAGGCGATCTGGTCGACGGCGATGGAGATCGTGATCGCCCACGACGGCGAGGTCTCCCACCACCACGGCGGGGGCCTGGCACGTCAAGCGTGGGTGGCTCGTTCGTTGGGGACGGGCTTCCCCGTGCTCGAGAAGCTCAAGTCCGCGCTCGACCCCGACGGAATCCTGAATCCCGGCAAGCTCGGGATGTGACCGTGCGGCAGGACGCGACGGCCGTTCGGATGGCGACGGCCACGCAGTGGCGTCAGAATGGGGGATGCCGCCCGCCTCCTCGACATCGAAAGCCGACGTCCGAGCCGTCCTCGCGCGGGTCCTGCTGACACGCGAGGTCGGTCAGCGCATCCCCACGGTGCAGGATCTTCAACACACGTCGCGTGCCGGGGCCGGAACCGTGGTCAAGGCGTTGCGCAGCCTGCAGGACAGCGGGGCGGTCACGTTGTCGTCGCACGGACACCAGGGCACGCTCGTCGTCTCGCGCAACGTCGGGCAGCTGTGGCGCGAGGCGCAGCTCGGCAACTTCTCCCTGATCATGCCGCCTCCGGGTCCGGTGGAGCAGCACGGGATTCTGGAAGCACTGCAGGAACCCCTCGCGCGACAGGGTGTTCCGGTCGTCGTCAGTGCGCTCGCCGGTGCTCGTCGCCGGCTGGAGCGACTCCACCTCGAAAGCGCCGATGCCGTCGTGACGTCGGCCGGTGCGTTCGAACGCCACCGGGACGACTTCCCCGGTCTCCGATCGCTCGACCTCGGCGAGTCGACGTTCTACTCACCTGGATCGCTCGTCGTCGTCGAGGGCCCGAAGCCCGTCAGGGGCGCCGGCTGCGCGTCGGCATCGACCGGGCGTCGCACGACCATCAGCTGCTCACCGAGACCGAGTTCGCCGACCGCGACGTCGAATTCGTCGACTGGCGGTTCGTGTCGGCCCCGGCCGCAGTCCTCCGGGGGCGAGTGGACGCCGCGATCTGGCACGCGATGCCGACCGTGATCTCGCCGGAGCTCGCGGGCCTGAACGTGAGGCCGCTGCGAGACAGCACCCTCGAGGCCGTTCGCGATGTGACCAGGGCGGTGCTCGTGACCCGCGAACTGGACGCGGGGGTCAACGCACTGCTCCGCTTCGTCTCGCCCGCAGATGTCATCAAGATCCAGGAGCGGCTGCTCCGTCTCGCAGCCAGCGCCGAGTCGGAGACCGAGTTCTGGCCGAGGTGACGCCGACGAGGTCGGATCAGCGCAGGGAGTATCCGCCGTCGACGTAGAGGGTGGAACCGGTGGTGTAGCCGTTCGTGAGCAGGTGGATCACGGCATCCGCGACCTCGCCTTCCCGCCCGGGTCGGCCCAGCACCGTGTCGGCGCTGAACTGTGCGAATGAGGCCGCTCTGACGGCTTCGTCGCGATTCGCCCACAGGTTGCCGTCGATGGTCCCGGGCGACACGGCGTTCACTCTGATCGGGGCGAGTTCCACCGCGAGGCCGCGCGCGAGGCCTTCGATCGCGGCATTGGCGGCGACGTAGGCGGGGGCGGCGGCCGGTGGTCGCACGCTGGCGGCTCCCGACATCAGCACGATCGACGCGTCGGACGAAAGTCGATCCAGCGCAGCGCGGACGACGCGGTACTGGCCCCAGAACTTCGATTCGAAGGGCGAGGCCGCGTCGGTCGGATCGAGGTCCCGCATCGGTCCGACGACGTACTCGGCGGCTGTCGTGAAGATGCCGTCGACCACGGGGATCGACGCGAAGAAGGCCTCGACCGATGCGGAATCCGACGTGTCCACCGTCTGCCACCGTGCCCCCTCGCCCAGACGCGCGGATGCCGCTTCCAGGCGAGACGGCGTCCGCCCGCCGAGGACCACGGAGCCGCCGAGCGCGATCACGCGGCGGGCGACCTCGAACCCGATGCCGGAGCCGCCGCCGATCAGGACGACGACGCGGTCCTGCAGGCGGGGAGAGGATCCGCGCCGTTCATGCGCGCTCCTTCGCTGACATCGCCGTGCCCGCATCGACGCGGGCGACGACGATCCCCGTGTTCGACTGCGGGTCGTCCATCGCGACCAGGGCGTCGATGGCGCCCTCCAGGTCGACGACCGAGCCGAGGAGCAGGTCCGGTCGCAGCCGTCCGTCGCTGACCAGATCGAGCAGCGCGGGATAGTCCGCGCCGGGCATGCCGTGCGAACCGATGATCTTCAGTTCCCAGGCGATCACGCGGCCCCACGGCAGAGCCGCTGCCTCGTCGTCGCCGAACATGAGGCCCACCTGCACGTGCGTGCCGCGGCGCCGCAGACTGCGGATTGCCGTCTGCGCCGTGGTCGCGGATCCGATCGCATCGATCGTGACGTGCGCGCCACCGCCCGTCGCGCGACCGACCGCCTCCTCCGTGTCGGCGTCCCTCGCATCCACCGTGTGGGCGGCACCGAGCGCGCGGGCGCGTTCCAGTGCGGCCGGAGAGACGTCGACGGCCGTCACGGTCGCGCCGAGAGCCGTGGCGATCATGACCGCCGACAGGCCGACTCCGCCGCACCCGAACACCGCGACCTCGGTGCCCTCGCTGACCTGACCGTGCGCGGTGACGGCCCGATAGGCGGTGGCGAAACGGCACCCCAGCGACGCCGCGGCGACGGCGTCGACGCTGGCGGGGATCGCGACGAGGTTCGTGTCCGCCGCGCGGACCACGACGTACTCGGCGAAAGAGCCCTGGTGGGTGAAACCCGGCTGGGTCTGGTCCGGGCACACCTGCGCCTGCCCGGAACGGCACCATTCGCATCGCCCGCACCCGTTGACGAAGGGAGCTGTCACGCGATCGCCCGGCGCGAAGCCCCGCACTTCGGCTCCGACCTCGGCGACCACGCCGGCGTACTCGTGCCCTGGCACGTGCGGGAGCGCGACGGGATCGTGTCCCCGCCACGCGTGCCAGTCCGACCGGCACACCCCCGTCGCCTCCACCCGCACGAGGGCTCCATCGGGCGGGCACTCGGGCGTCGGGATGCGGGTGATCACCGGGCGCTCGCCGGTGCGGTCATAGACGACGGCGCGCATGTCGAGAGGAGGCATGGATTCATTCTGCGGCCTCCCGCGAGGCGGGTGAATGTGCAGAACGCTGATCCGGGCGGGCCTGCCGCCGCACTGTGCACATCCGGTCTGCGCAGCGAGCCTTCCGGTACGGGCCGACTCAGGGGTCGACGACCTCGAAGGTCATCTCCTCCGGTCCCGGTCCCCACGGGTCGAAGATGATGTCGGGGTCGTAGACGTCGAGCGGACGCTCCTCCGCTGGTCCCCAGAACCCGTCCGCATCGAGTGCGCGGAAGGTGAACCAGTACCAGCCGCGGGAGTGCATCCGCAGTCGCTTCACGGCGTGACCGGTGTCGTCGAGCGGGAAGATCGCCGTGTGCCCCTGCATCGTGGTGATGTAGATCGAGCCGTTCGCGGGGCCGGTGGCGGCGATCACCAGGCCGGTGGTGCTCGCCTCCGCGATCTGCATGTCTTCGGTGCCGACGATGTCTTCGAAACCCTCGATCACGATGGGGAGGATCGTGAAGCTCCCCGCCGTCGCAGGAGATTGCCCTGCATCATCGAAGGCCCACGCCTGGTAGTCGTACGTGCCGGCAGCGAGTTCGAGGGCGCGCGGGTCGAAGGACCAGGCCCCGTCGGGTGCGACCTCCGGCGTGTAGCGGGCGCCGTCGACGTCGACCCCGACGGCGGAGCCGGGCGTGGCCACCCCGGTCAGGACCGGCGCCAGGTATCCGGACTGCGTGGCGGGCGTCGAGACTCCGGGGCTCAGCGTCGAACCGGGACTCTCTCCCGGGCCAGGGGTCGTCCCCGGCGCGGTCCCCGGGCGTGTGGGGCTGAGGGGCACGGGGGCGTCGGGGTCGTTCACGAGGTCGACGGAGTCGATCGTCGGATCGTCGTTCCAGCGGCCGGTGCGCGAAGTCGGCGGGAGTGTGGCCGGGACTGGCGCCGGCGTCGCATCCGTGCCGGCCGGGGCACCCGCGCCGGGACGAGCGGGCGCTTCGACGGCGGACGTGGTGTCGGTCTCCGCGACGGCGGGCGCGGCGGCGATCGGCGCACCACCGGGGAACAGCAGGGTGCTGAGCAGGAGCGTGCCGGCGGTGAGCACGCCCACCCCGCCGGCGAGAAGAGTCGTGACGCCGACCCCGGCGCCCGTGGCGAGGATCGCGACGGCGGCCGCGGCCGTGCCGGGAGCGAAGGCGCCGGCCGACGGCACCACGACACCCAGGGCGCCGAAGCCGACCGCCGACAGGGTGACCCCGTGCAGACGTCGGGCGTCGCTGCGCAGAGTGAGGAGCAGCTCGCCGCACGAGTCGCACGACGACACATGGTCGGCGACCTCTTGCGCCACGGTCGCGTCCTGCGGCTCCGCGAGATGGCGCGGGAAGAGGCGCGCGGCATGCGCCTCGTCGTCGCGCAGCCCCGCCGGAACCTGCGCCGTGAGCCAGTGCACCTTGAGTCCTGTGCGGGCTCGGCGCTGCAGGGCGGAGACGGCGTTCGGCTTGATGCCGAGTTCGACCGCGATCTCCGGGCGGGGCATCTCGGCGACCTCGGTCAGCCACAGGATCCGCTGCCACCGTTCGGGGAGCGCCTGGAACGCTCCGAGGAGCTGATGCGCGTTCGATCTGCGTTCGACGATGCGGAGCGCGTCCCGGAAGTCGACCTGATCCGCCTCGACGGTGTCGTCGATGTGCTCGGCTTCCTTCCGCCACCGGATCGCCGTGTTGCGGATGACGGCCTTCAGATACGAGCGGAACGCGAACTGCGGTCCTGCGCTCGTCGTCGTCACCTGCTGGTAGACGGCGACGAAGGCCTCGGAGACGAGGTCTTCGGGGTGGGACGGGAGCAGTCGATGCGCGTACCGCAGCGCGGCGCCGACATGGCGTTCCCACAGGGCTGCGTACGCGGCCTGATCGCCTTCTCGGAGTGCACGAAGGAGCTCGGCGTCCCCACGAGAATCTTCCACGCCTTCCCTTTCCAGAAGAACGCCCGCTCATCTCCGACGAGCAGTCGACCGCAGTGTGATTCCCGCGATCGATCAGATTTGAATGTGCCTTCAATATTAGGGTGGACCCGACGCCTCCGGAGGTGCGGAGACAGTCAGCACGTACCCCTCCGCCCACGCGATCCGAGCGAGATCGAGCTTCGAGCGCGCAGGGCGCCCCGGCATCGAGAGCTTGTCGCGGACGCGTTGCAGATACTTGCGCGCGGTGTCGTGCCGCACGCCGATCCGCTCCGCGACCTCGGCGATCGTCAGACCCGATGCGTACAGCGCGAGCACGCGCTCCTCCTGCCTGCTCAACGGGGAGTGCCCTCGGATCCGGGCGCCGGTGGGCGTGCGCCGGCGCTGATCGTCGACCCACCGCTCAACACCGTCTGCGCGGCCGCGAGGAACGCGTCCTCCTCGTCGGAGGTCGCCACCACCGCGTCGATGCCCGACATGACCAGCTGATTCGTGAGGGCACGGCTACGCGACGACAGCAGAGCGAGCACGCGGATGCCGGCGGTTCGGAGCGCCGCGATGACGTTCAGATCGCGCGAGGATCCGGAATGGAGGTCGAGCGCGATCACCAGCAGGTGCGGCCAGCGGGTGCGGTCGGTGCGCTCGATCCAGGCGAGGAACTGACTCAGCGTCGCGGTGGCGTGGACCACCTCCAACCGCAGGTCCTGAGCCAACAGCTGCCCCACGCGCGTGCGCTGGAGCACGGACTCGTCCACGACCGCAGCCCGGCGCACGCGCCGCGCCGCGCTCCCGTCACCGTGCACGTGAGCTCCCTTCGGAAGTGCCCGCCGAAGCGGAAGTGATGCGGAGGTCATACGAGACCCCCGAAAGGGGTCGTCCCAGGCTCGGAGATGAGCGGCACAGCCGACTCGCCCCGAGCGGAACGGGGTGAGGGCAGAGGCGAGGAGACGGATCTCCCCGCCTCTGCCCTCGCAGCGCGGCCGACGTCAGACGCCGGCTCCGCGCCGGCGAACCCGTGTCAGCATCGCACCGGCGAGGAGGGCGAGCACGGCGGCAGCGGTGGCCGCGATCGGAACCGTGCCGCCGGTGGCGGCGAGATTCCCCGCGCCTCCGGTCGTCGGTGTCGTCGGGGCTGCGGGCGTCGGGGTCGGGGAGACGACGACCGGTGCCGCCTCCACCGTGACGGTCTGCGCCGCGTCGTCGATGTCCTGGTGCACCGCGAGCGGTTCGCCGGAGGCCTCCGCGCCTTCGAAGAGCGCCTCGAACGCGACGAGCACCTCTCCGTCGAACCCTTCCGGCACGATGAAGTTCACATCCACCGAGCCCTCCGGCGTGGTGGGCGTGAACGTCGTCGATCCGGTGATGCCGGTGGGCTGGCCGTCGGACTTGCGCATCAGCTCTCCCCAGAGCGTGTACGTGGTCCCCGGCACCAGGTCCTGATAGGCCACGGTGTCGATCACCGTTCCGCCGTTCCAGTCCAGCACCCGGTCGCCGTCGGCGGCGTCGACCAGCGAGGTGCCGATGGCGGGCTGGGCGGCGCCCGGCTGAGCGGTCCACTGCACGGTGGCTTCCGCGGTCGTCTTCGTCGTGTCGGGTGCGACGAGGATGATCGACTGCGCGTGGTCGGCCGCGGTCGGCGTCCCACCCGGGGTGTTCGGCACCGAGATCACCGTGCCGGTGCTGCTCGACCCCTGTGCCGCGACCTGCACCGTGGCGCTTCCTGCCGCCGTGCCGCCGCGAAGGTCGAGGTAGAGCTCCTGACCATCGGCGACGGCGCTCAGGTCGAGTGCTGTCCCGTTGCCGTCGGTGACCGACACCGCAGGGTCGACCGTGACGGCGACCGACGTCTGGTTGGTGTTCACCACGAACGGCCCCACCAGCGTCCCGGCCGTCTGCGCCACGGTCGGCGCCGTCACGGCGGCGGTGACCTCGAAGTCCTCGGGGAGAGCCCTGGGCTCGCGTTCGCGCCGTTCACGAGGTACCAGTAGGCGGCCTCCGAGTCGGGGGTCTCCCACGCCCATGCGGCATCGAAGGTCAGGTCGGTGTACCGCCAGAGGGCGTACTGGGTGGCCTCGATGGCATCGTTCCGCGTGATCGCCGGCACGCCGGCAGCCGCCCCGAACTCCTCCAGGCTCACCGCGGGATAGCTGTTCGCCAGCACCCACAGCACCTTCCCTGCCACAGCAGGGTCGGTGAAGTGGTTGCTGCCCAGGTAGCTGTCGATGTCGCCGGCGGTTCCCACGAGTCCCGTCCGTGCCGAGACGTCGTGCTCGATGCAGTACGCCCAGTAGTCGGGGTCGCCGGTCTGGACGCCGTCAGACCAGATCGGGAACACCCCGGTACCGCCGTACCCCTGCTTGCTGCCGATGTAGACCGCATCCCCGGGTTCGACCTCCGCCGCCGTGGCCGCGCCGAGTCCGACGGGGGCGACGACGGCCCCGAGTGCGAGCAGTGCGCCCGCGACCCACCGCCCCGCGCGCATCGCGCTCTTCGTGCTCCTCATCGCTCGTCTCCCGTGCCGGTCATGCCTGGCACGCGGGGTTCACGGCCGTGAAGGTGAACGGTCCGACCCAGATGTTCTGGACCGTCCTGCGCGACAGACCATTCCCCGGCACTCGCGCCTCTGTCTTTTCCATCTATCCAACTCCCCTTCGATTCGGACGACCATGGGTCGATACATGAAGAAGGAGTCGGAGGGGTCGGAAAGGTGACGCGAGGGGTCAGAACTTTTTCCGAGAGTCCGGGGCACAGTGCCGGGGCGGTCTTCGCTACGGAAGCTCGGCGAGGTCGATATCGTCGTCCTCTTCGTCTGCGTCGTCGGTCGACGGCATATCCGGATCGATGCCTTCTGCCTCGACGGCCGGTTCGTCGTTCGTGTCGTTCTGCGGGTCGGACATAGGGGCTTCCTCTCGCGGTGGGTGGGCGACCAGTGTTCCTCCAGAGCCGGTCCTGCGCCTTCCCGTTGACAGGACGCGCGACCGGGCCCACAATCAGTCGTCGAACTCCGAGGAGAGGGCCGCGCTGAACTGCTCGACTTCTTGCTGCGCGTGCGACAGTCGAGAGGCCTCGGCGCCGATCTCGCTCAACGCCGTCGGTGACGCGTGGTGTGCGCGGGCCGTGCGGAGATTCGCCCGGAGGGTGACCGATGCTCCGGCGATCCCCGAGGCGAGCGCGGCGGCGCCCACGGCGAGGTCAGCACTCAGATGAGGGTTCCCGATCTCGCGAAGCAGCCTCATCTCGCGGATCAGTTCGACCCCGACACGACCGATTCTCCCTGCGGAGTGAGCGGCGCCGAGCGCGGATTCGCGGACTCGCACGTCGCGATCCGGGTGATCCGGAGCGAGCCCGAGGGCCGCTCCGAAGTCCGCGGAGACCGCACCGTCGGCCTCGGCTGCGCGCAGCGCGTCGGCGCGAAGCTCGACCAGACGACCCGCGGATGCCGCTGCGCGGGGTCGTCGGGCGTGTACGCCGCGACCATCCTGAAGAGGGACGCGGCGACGCCCAACAGGATTCCCGAGGCCGCGCCGCCTCCCGGAGCGCCGGTCGAGTCGCCGAGCTCCGCCAGCCAATCGTCGACAGGGAGTGAGGTCGGCACCTCGCTGCTCTGACCCCCGCTGCTCACCTCACGCGAGTCGACGTCGCCCCACGGATCTCATCCGTCTTCGGGGTCGTCGGCAAGGACATCGCCGTCCGCGTCGTCCCCATCGGTCGGCGGGACGGTCGGCGGAGTGCCCTTGCCGTCTTCGGCTCCCAGGTTGTCGTTCTCCTCGGGGCCGGGCGACCCCTCGGTGCTGATGTCGTTCCGGTCGTTGCTGCTCATGTCGCGCTCCTCTCGTGTATCCCACGATCGTGGGGGGTGCAGCCGAGGAAGGCGAGCGGGTTGACAAGCCCGTCGTCAGGCGGTGGCGAGGGGAGGCAGGTGCGGGATGGGGACCGGGCGTTCGGCGCGGCGTCCGGAGTGGAACCGCTGCACGTCTTCGAGCACGTCGGCCGCGGACATGTACGAGCTCGCGAGCGGGAGGTCGCGCAGCCATACGGCTTCGACCTCCACCGCGTCGACCTGATACACGCAGGCGACGGTACGGCGTGAGTCGTCGGCTGCGTAGCGGTGATCGAGGATCAGCCACTCGGTATCGGTGATCTTCCTGAGCTCGAATCGGGGATCGGGCATCGTGAACATCTCAACACTCCCATCAAGGTCAGCATCAGCCGCTGAGGAGCGCACCGCACCCGAGGACGCAGAATCCTGCACCAGGTGGTCGAACGGGCGCCCGTCAGCCCGCCAGAATTCACCGAATATTCTACGATGAGCCAGCATATTGCTCAACTCGGTCGGGGGTGCCGGGCGGTCGGCTCGGGGCGGAGTCGCCGGTCCGTCGTCAGCGACGCACCCGCGCGCGGGTCTTCGCGACGCTCGCGAGGGTCGCGCGCATGGGGGTCCCCAGATACAGGCCCAGGGAGGCGCCGGAGGCGAGGCCGATGCCGATGACGGCGGCGTCGATGAGCGATCCGCCGGCGAACAGCATCCCGGTCGAGGTGCCGGCCGCGTGCACCATCTCGAGAAGTCCTTGGAACACCGCCACACCGGGAACCAGGGGAACGATCGCCGCGGTCGTCACCGCGACCGACGGCACGTGCAGGTTGCGGGCGATCAGCATTCCGACGACGCTCGCGAGGAGGGCGCCGAGCGCGCTCGCCGCAGCGGAGTGGAGGTTGAGCGCGACTGCCCCCGAATATCCGGCGATGGTGAGGGCGCTCAGCAACGCGCTCACCAGGATGATCCGAATTCCCGCGCCGTTGAACACGGCCACGGCCACGGCGATGATGATCGCCCCGGCGAACTGGCCGAGGAGCGGGCCGAACGGCGCAGGGTCGTCGGGGAGGTCCATCGTGAAGCCCAGGACGCTTCCGAGTTCGAGCCCGACGAGAATGCCGATCACCACTCCGAGGGTCTGCATCGTGAGGTCGAGGATGCGTCCGCCCGCGGTGAGGGCGAAGCCGTCGATCGCGTCCTGCGCGGCTCCGACGACCGTGAGACCTGCCAGCATCAGCACGATGCCCGACGCCACGATGATCGACGGGCGGATGCCGACGAAAGGCTCGATCCCAGCGGCCCCGAGCGCCGACACGGCGACCGCGACGACGGTGGTCACGAAGCCTCCCGCGATCTGGCTGAAGAACAGGGGACGCGCAGTCGCGCGAGACCGGCCTGGGTCAGGGCGGCGCACAGTGCGGCCACGAATGTGAGACCCACGATGAGCGGGGAGGCGCCGAGCATGATGCTCACTCCGACCGCGAGCAGCGCGCGTGCCACGATGACGACCGGCTGCTGGTAGCGGAACGGCATCCGACGGATCACCCGGAAGGCCGTGCGGGCCGACTCGAGGTCGAGTCCGTCATCGATGTCGGCGACGAGCGCCTGCACGCGCTGCAGCTTCGCGTGGTCCGGCGCCGTCACCCGCACGACGCGGACCAGCGTCTCTGGCCAGACCTCGCCGCTCAGGTGGAACGACACGGTGATCGAGTTGTAGGTGACGTCGACCTGGACGCCCTTCATCCCGTACGCGTCGCACACCCGTGTGATGGCGAGCGTGACCTCATGGGCGGAGGCGCCGACCGCGAACATCGATTCGCCGATCCTGGTCGCCAGATCGAGCACGCGAGGGACGGTGCGCTCGTCGATGACCGGCATGGCCTCGGTGTGCGCGACGGCCGAGGGGTCGGTGTGCAGCAGGCGGCGCACGGACGTGAGCAGCGGCCGACGGGATCTCGCGGACATGTCGTCCATTCTCCCGGCCTCCGCGGGCTTCCGTGCGACGCGACAGGGGTGTCCCCGCCCGGACTCAGACCGCGGCGGAACTCGTGCGAGGGAACAGCGTGGGGGTGAGGGTGATCGTGCGGTGGCGGTGCTCGGCGGGGAGGAGATCTCCTCGTAGAGCACCTGGGCGGCGATGCGGCCCATCTCGTGTCCCGGCTGTCCGACGCTGGTGATCGGCACGGAGCTGTCCTGCGCGAAGTGGTTGTTGTCGTAGCCGACCACGGCGATGTCCGCCGGGACGCGGACCCCGGCGAGCTGCAGGGTCTGGATCGCTCCGGCCGCCAGCGCATCCGAGGCGGACACGAGTCCTTCCGGGCGCTCCGCCGCAGGGCGGGAGCTGAGCTGCTCGCCCAGCGCGTACCCTCCCCGCACGGTGATGCTGTGCGTCTCGATCGTCTCCAGATCGGCGCCGTCGACCTCGGCGACGGCTCGACGTGCGCCGGTGTGGCGCTGGGCGATCGCGGAGAGCGAGAACGGCCCGCCGGCGAACGCGAGGCGACGAAGGCCCTGGTCGAGCAGGTGCCTTGCCGCCAGGTAGCCGCCCAGCTCTTCGTCGACGACCACGCCGCAGGAGTCTTCGTCGCCGGGCCAGTTCACGTGCACGACGGGCATGCCGCGATGCCGTGCGGCGCGGGCGGCGTCGAGCGGCGCGTCGAGCGGGGCGAGGAGGATCCCTGCCACCTTGGCCTCTTCGAAGACGCCGATGTACGAATCCTGCTTCGCGAGGTCGACGTCGCTGTTGGCGAGCAGGAGGCGGATGTCGTGCTCGTCGAGCTCTTCCTCGACGCCTCGCGCCATCTCGACGAAGAACGAGTTCCCGACGTCGACGATCACGAAACCGACCGTGTCGGCGCGTCCGGTGACGAGGGAGCGCGCCGCGTTGTTGCGCACGAACCCGAGTTCGTCGATCGCCCGGAGCACCCGCTCCCTGGTCTCCTGCGCCACGATCTGCGGGTTGTTGAGCACGTTCGACACGGTGCCGAGGGCGACTCCCGCGTGCCGAGCGACATCCGCCATCACGGGCCGGGGTCGTCCGGTGTCGGGGGAGGAGCCTGTCATGCGTGTCCGTTCGTCATCGATTCTGCATTTGCGTCTTGGAGCGCTTCAAGCGTACTATCTGAAGCGCTTCAAGTGTGTGATCAACGCGGCTCGCCCGTTTCAAGGAGGAAAGAATGAAGCTGACCACAGCACAGCTCTGGAGGCGCGGTGCGTTCACCGCGATCGCCGGAGCATCGGCCCTCGCCCTCACCGCCTGTGGCGGCGGTGGCGGATCGACGGCGGGCACCGACTCGCTGTCCCTGTTCGTGAACGTCGAGAACACCGAGGTTCCCGCCGTCCTGGAGACGCTCGCCGGCGGCGCGTGCTCCGCCGAAGGAGAGACGCTCCCGCTCGACGTCGAGACCGTCCCGCAGTCCAACCTCGACCAGCAGCTGCAGCTGAAGGCCGGACAGGGCGACCTGCCCGTGCTGTTCAGCGCCGGCAACGCGCCCGCCCTGACCAAGACACTCGCCGACTCGGGCAACGTCGCCGACTTCGAGGAACTCCTCACCGACCTCGACGTGATCGACGACATCGAGCCGGCGGCCATCTCCACGATCGAGAACCTGTACGGCGGATTCCGCGCGCTGCCGTTCGAGTACAACGTCGAGGGCATCTGGTACAACAAGCAGATCTTCGCCGAGCAGGGCATCGACGAGCCCCAGACGTTCGACGACCTGGTCGCCGCCGCCGACACGCTCGACGCCGCGGGCATCCAGCCGTTCTCGGCCAGCGGCGAGCAGGGCTGGCCCATCACGCGCCTGATCTCCAGCTACCTGTTCCGCGACCTCGGACCGGATGCGCTCCAGAAGGTCGCCGACGGCGACGCGAAGCTCACCGACCCCGAGTACGTCGCGGCCGCACAGGCGATCGCCGACCTCGGCACCAAGGGCTACTTCGGTCAGGGCGTCGGCAGCATCGACATGGCGACCAGCGAGAACCAGTTCCTGAACGGCTCCGCAGCGATGTTCTACATGGGCTCGTGGTTCCTGAGCCAGGCGAACGACCCCGAAACCAACCAGATCGGCGCCGAGAACGTCGGCTTCATGCCGTTCCCCGGCGTCGACGGCGGCAAGGGCGACCGCTCGCAGTTGGCCGCCAACGTCGGACTGCCGATCACCATGAACGCCAAGGCCGTGAACGACGACACCGAGGCGTGGCTGAGCTGCATCACAGAGAACTACGGTTCGGTCGCGCTCGAGCAGGAGAACCGTGTCTCGGGCTTCGCTCTGAACACCGAGGTCTCCGACGTGCCGCCGCTCACCCAGATGGTGCAGGAGCAGGTGGCCGACACCGAGACCACCGTGCTGTGGTTCGAGGCGCTCTTCTCCGCGGAGGCCACCACGACCAGCCAGCGCAACGCGGCTCCCCTCATCAGCGGCAGTGTCTCCGCCGAGGACTTCATGTCGATGGTCCAGGCGGACCTCGACCAGTAACAGCCCCGAGGGGGCGGCGACCCGAACGCCGCCCCCTCATCCTTCAGGAGAACGTATGCAGAACGTGCTGGGCGATCGCAAGGCGATCGCCATCCTTCTCGGTCCCGCCCTGCTCATCTACTCGGTGGTGATGCTCATACCGGTCGTGTGGTCGATGGGCTACACGCTGTTCGAGGGCAACGCCATCATCGGGTTCGAGTTCGTCGGCTTCGACAACTTCGCGCGCCTGATCGGCGACTCCGAGGTGCACGCGGCGCTGCTGTTCACCCTGAAGTACGCGGTCGTCGTCACGATCGGCCAGGTTCTGCTCGGCTACCTCCTCTCCCTCCTCTACGTGTTCGCGCTCAAGCGCGCCTCCGGCATCGTCCGCACCCTCGTGTTCTTCCCCGTGGTCATGCCGACCGTGGCGGTGGCGCTGCTCTTCCAGCAGCTCTTCTCGATCGCCCCCACCGAGGGCGTCGTGAACTCGGTGCTGTCGGGCCTCGGCGGCGTCCCCGTCGACTGGTTCGGCGACGGCGGCAGTGCGTTCATCGTGATCGCGATCATGGACATCTGGCGCTCGATGGGCTTCTACGGTGTGCTGCTGTACGCGGGCCTGATCGACATCCCCGAAGACGTGCTGGAGTCGGCACGCCTCGACGGGGCGAGCGGCTGGAAGCTCGTGCGCCACATCGTGCTGCCCCTCTCCGCACCGGTGCTCGTCTCGTCGCTGATCTTCTCCATCAACGGCACCCTGAAGGTGTTCGACAGCGTGCTCGCCCTCACCAACGGCGGGCCGGGCACCTCGACGAGCCCGCTCACCATCTCGATGTTCGACAACGCGTTCACGTACGGCAACTACGGCTACGGCTCGACCATCGCCATGCTGCTCACCATCATCTGCCTCGTGGTGACGGTGTTCATCTTCCGCGCCAATGCGCGCACCGCGAAGAAGGGAGGCGTGGCATGAGCACCTCGATGACCGCATCCCGCCGCGCGACGAGAATCCTCCGCAAGGCCCCCATCGCGATCCTCGTGGCCGTGCTGCTCGTCGTCGTCGGCTACCCGCTGATCTGGCTGCTGCTGGGCTCGTTCAAGTCGCAGCGCGAGTTCCTCGAGGCGCCGACGTGGGCATTGCCCGAGCAGTGGAACTTCGACAACTACGTCATCGCGTGGGACACGGCCGGGCTCGGCCAGTCGCTCTTCAACAGCGCGATCACCGTGCTGCCCTCGCTCTTCCTGATGCTGCTCCTCGGCACCGCAGCCGCCTTCGCGCTCGAGGTGCTCGTGTGGAAGGGACGCAGCGGTGTGCTGATCGTGTTCCTCGCCGGCATCATGGTGCCGACGCAGATGATCCTGCTGCCGCTGTTCAGCACCTACTTCCAGCTCGGGCTCACCGGGTCGCTCTGGCCCCTCATCATCACGTACACCGCGACGGGCATGCCGCTGACGGTGTTCCTGATGGCGACCTACTTCCGGGCGATCCCGCGCGAGGTGTTCGAGGCCGCGACCCTCGACGGCGCGAGCATCTACCGGCAGTTCTTCTCGGTGGCCCTGCCGATGATGAAGAACGGTCTGTTCACGGTCGGGCTCGTGCAGTTCTTCTTCTTCTGGAACGACCTGCTCATCGCGCTCACCTTCGCGAACTCCGGAAACCTGCGCACGTTGCAGGTCGGACTCCTCAACTTCAACGGTCAGTTCGGCACCACCCAGTACGGTCCGCTGTTCGCCGCGATCAGCATCAACGTGTTCGCGCTGCTGATCATCTACCTCGTGCTCAACCAGCGCATCCAGAAGGGCCTGACGGCCGGAGCGGTCAAGGGATGAGCGCCCGTACCCCTGAAAGGTCAACAGTGAAGGTCTCCCTCCCTCGTTTCGAGCACGTCGACGACGCCCTCGGCCTCGGTTCGCGCACCCCGCGCATCTCGTGGCGCACGCAGGCGCCGGAGGGGTGGACGCAGCACGGGTGGCAGCTCGAGTGCACACGGGACGGCGATGTCGTGGTCGCCTCGGGCTCCGACGCGGAACAGGTGCTGGTGGCCTGGCCGTTCGAGCCGCTCGAGTCCCGCGAGCGGGTGCAGGTGAGGGTCCGGGTCCGCGGTGCGGATGGCGCGTGGTCCCCGTGGAGCGACGCGGCCGAGGCCGAGACCGGACTCCTGGAGCCCACGGACTGGGTCGCCGCTCCGGTCGGCGCGAGCTGGCCTGAGGCGCCCGACACCGAGCGCCGCCCCGCGCTCGTGCGCCGCACCTTCACGGTCGACCGGCCCATCGCCCGTGCGCGCCTGTATGTCACGGCCCACGGCCTGTACGAGGCGGAGATCAACGGCGCCAGGGTCGGCGACCACGAGTTCTCACCGGGCTGGACGAAGTACGACGAGCGCCTCGTGTACTGGACGTTCGACGTGACAGGCCACCTCACCGAGGGTGAGAACACCCTCGGCGCCTGGCTCGGCGACGGGTGGTACCGCGGACGCCTCGGCTTCAACGGCGGGTACCGCGACCTCTACGGCACCGATCAGGCCCTCATCGCCCAGCTGGAGATCACCCACGACGACGGCAGCCGCACGACCGTGGCGACCGACGCCGACTGGTCGGCGGCCCCCAGCCCGATCCTCGTGTCCGGGCTCTACGACGGCGAGAAGCACGATGTCCGCGCCGAGCAGCCCGGCTGGTCGACGCCGGGAGCGGAGGCGGAAGGATGGACGCCCGTGCGCGTCGGACACCGCGACCCGCGGACGCTCGTCGCCCCCGTCCTGCCGCCGGTGCGGTGCACGGAGGAGCTCGCGCCGGTGACGGTCTCCCGCATCGACACGACGACCCACCTGCTCGACTTCGGGCAGAACCTCGTCGGCCGGCTGCGGGTGCGGGTGCTCGGCGCGGCGGGGCACACGATCGAGCTGCGGCACGCCGAGGTGCTCGAAGACGGCGAGCTCGGCATCCGTCCGCTGCGTCTGGCCGCCGCCCACGACACGATCACCCTCGACGGCGGACCCGCGCGGATCTGGGAGCCGAAGTTCACCTTCCACGGCTTCCGGTATGCGACCGTGACCGGGCTCGACGAGATCGAGGAGGGCGACGTCGTCGCCCGGGTCATCCACAGCGACATGCGACGCACCGGCTGGCTGGAGACCTCGAACCCCGACCTGAACCGGCTGCACGAGAACGTGCGCTGGGGCATGCGCGGCAACTTCCTCAGCATCCCGACGGACTGCCCGCAGCGCGACGAGCGCCTGGGATGGACGGGTGACGTGCAGGTGTTCGCCCCGACCGCGTCGTTCCTGTACGACTCCGCGGGGTTCCTCGAGAACTGGTTGACCGACGTCGCGCTGGAGCAGCTGCCGGACGGGACCATCCCGTGGTTCGTCCCCGTGATCCCCGGCGGTCCCACGTGGAACCCGATCCGCACGGGGGCCGTGTGGGGCGACGTCTCGGTGCTCACGCCGTGGACCCTGCATGAGCGGTTCGGCGACCTCGACGTGCTGCGCCGGCAGTACGACAGCGGGCGCGCCTGGGTCGAGCGGATGATCGCGCAGTCCGGACCCTCCCGGCTCTGGCGGGACGGACATCAGCTGGGCGACTGGCTCGACCCCGCCGCGCCGCCGCACGACCCCGCGGACGCCCGCACCGATCGATACCTCGTCGCCGCCGCGTACTTCGCGTTCTCGACGCGGCGACTCGCCGACACGGCACGCCTCCTCGGGCTCGCGGCCGACGCCGACCGTTATGCGCGGGTCGCCGACGAGGCCCGCGACGCATTCCGCGCGGAGTACGTGCGGCCCGACGGCACGCTCACGTCCGACGCGCAGACCGCGTACGCCCTCGCGATCCGATTCGGTCTCCTGAGTGCGGCCGAGGAAGAGGCGGCGGGTCACCGCCTGGCCGCGCTGGTCCGCGAAGCGGGCAACCGCATCGCCACGGGCTTCGCCGGCACTCCGGTGATCAGCGATGCACTGACCGCGACCGCGCACGTCGATACCGCGTACGACCTGATCCTCGAGACCGAGTGCCCGTCGTGGCTGTACACGGTCAGGATGGGCGGTACCACGATCTGGGAGCGCTGGGACTCCATGCTGCCGGACGGGACCATCAACCCGGGGGAGATGACGAGCTTCAACCACTTCGCCCTGGGCAGCGTGGCCGACTGGATGCACCGGGTGATCGGCGGACTGTCGCCGGCGGCTCCCGGCTATCGCAGGATCGATTGGGCGCCGCAGCCCGGCGGCGACCTCGACCACGCTCGGCTCGCGTTCGACTCGCCGTACGGTCTGATCGAGGGGTCCTGGGAGCGCGTGGCCGACGGGATCCGCTACTCCCTCTCGGTGCCGACGGGCGTCGAGGGCACGATCCGCCTGCCCGGCCAGGACGAGGTCCGCATCGCGTCGGGCGGCCGCTTCGACACGGTCGTTGCCGTCCCCTCCGCGGTGGCCGCCTGAGGCGCGGTCAGCGCGTCATCGACTGCCGATCGATGCGGTCGACTCGCGAGCGATCAGCTGCGGGGTGATGACCTTCGCGGAGTGGACGTGGTGGGAGCCGTCGTCGAGCTCGTCGAGAAGCAGCTCGACGGCGTCCAGACCCATCGACTGCTTCGGCTGCCCGATGGTGGAGAGCGCGTGCCGCCCGTCGAGGCCGAGGTCGCCGTAGCCGATGACACGAGCGTCGCGCGGGGCGGAGATGCCGTGCCGGGAAAGACCCTCGAGGACTCCGGTCGCCAGCTGGTCGTTGATGCAGAAGATCCGTCGGGGGGCACCGCTCGCGATGATCTGCTCCGCGGCCGCTATCCCCGCCTCCACGGTCATCTCGTCGACGATGATCTCGACCAGCTCGCCCTCGGAGCGTCCGGCGTCCCGCAGGGCAGCGAGCGAACCCTCGTAACGGTCGCGGCATTGCGTGATCGAGTGGTGGCTGTTGATCAGGGTGACCCCCGTGCCGGGTGTGCTCAGCAGGTGCTCGACGGCCAGCCTGCCGCCGTGTACATCGTCGACGGCGACCGAGCACCCCTGGGCGGTGTCGATCAGGCGGTCGACGAGGACGATGTGCGTGCCGATGCTGCGCAGCATCGCGAGCCGCTCGGCTTCGGGGTTGATCGGGACCACGAGCGCACCGGCGGCGCGCTGCTGCGCCAGCAACTCGAAGTGACGCCGTTCGCGTGCGGGGTCCTCGTGGGTGACGCACAACGAGACGGCGTAGTTGTGCTGGTCGGCGGCATCGACGACCGCATCCGCGATCGCCGCGTAGAACGCGTTCGTCACCTCGGGGATGATGAGCCCGAGCACGCGGCTGGCGCCGCCGCGCCGGAGCGTGGCGGCGGAACGGTTCGGGACGTAGCCGAGCTCGTCGATCGCGGCCTGGACGCGGCGGCGCATCGCTTCGGAGACGAGGTCCGGTCGGTTGATCGCCGTCGACACGCTGCCGACGGAGACGCCGGCCAATCGCGCGACATCGATCTGATCCGGTTGTCGCTCAGTGTTCACGTGCTCTCCAGAAAATGCGGTCGCCGCCCGCCAGCGCCGCTGTCCACGCCGACGACGTACCCGCCGGACCGTCCCTAAACCTACCGCCCGCGATCAGCGATTCACGTGAATCATCGTCTTGACCTCCGTCGTCAGCGGAACCGTCCACGCTTCGATCGCGCGATCGAAGGGGAGTGTGCGGCTCACCAGGGAGTCCGCGTCGATCCGCCCTGTCGCCACCGCATCGATGACCGTCGGCCAGGTGAATGCGTACCTCATGACGCCCTGCACCGACACCTCTCGCTCGATGATCGCCGGCATCGGGATGGAGGCGTCCTGGGCGCCGACACCGATGAAGATCGCTCGGCCGCCCGGCGCGACTTTGAGGCAGCTGTCGTGCCGGACGACTCCGACCCCGGTGCACTCGATCACGGCGTCGAACAGCTCGTCGACGGATGCGAGGTCGGCAGAGACCTCGCATCCGAAGCTCGCCGCCTTCGCGCGGCGCTCGCTCTGCGGCTCGACGAGAACCACACGTGAGGCTCCCTGGAGGAAGGCCAGCTGTGCGGCGAAGAGGCCGATCGGTCCGCCGCCGGTGATGAGGATGCGGCTTCCGGCCGAGACGCCTGCCTTGCGGACCCCGTTGAGGGAGACCGAGATCGTCTCGACCATCGCGGCGGCGTCGTCGCTCATGGAGTCGGGGATGTCGAAGGCGTTCTCCGCGGGCACGTTCAAGTACTGCTGGAGAGCCCCGTCGGTGCCCGGAACGCCGAAGAACCTCTGGCCGGGGTCGAGGTTGTAGCTCCCGCGTCGTGCCTGAGGCGAGAGGGGGTCCGCCATGAGCGGTTCGACGGAGACGCGCTGCCCCACGCGCGCCTCATCGCCGCCCGGGCCCACTTCGACGATGCGCCCGCCGAACTCGTGGCCCAGCACCAGCGGCTCGGAGACGATATCGCTGCTGGCCCGTCCTTCGAGGTAGAAGTGCTTGTCGGACCCGCACACGCCGACGGAGCCGATCTCGACACGTACTTCGCCCGGACCCGGCCGGAGGACATCCCTCCTCTCGAAGCGCAGATCTTCTTTGCCGTGCAGCACGAGGGCGCGCATCGTGCGGGACGTGTCGGTCAACAACTCTGGTGACATCGTGTTTCCTGTCTTCTCGCGGTTCTCAGGCCGTGATGGCGACTATTTCGGGCCGCCCGCTTGACGAGCTTCCCGCCCTGAGCATAAAGTTGGGGCCGCCACCTGAGACGTTTCAGTTTCAGGGACTATACCGCACCGATGTGGCTGTGGTGAAGAGAGCTTGAAGCGTCGCACGCGACGCGGAAGGGATCATCGTGGATCTCACAGCAACAAGAATCCGAGCGGCGGCAGCCGCCGTCCTCGTCCTCGGTCTCGCCTTGACCGGTTGCGCCGGACAGGCCGGAGGAGGAGGCGGCGCTGAAGACGACACCCTCAAGATCGGTGCGATCTACCTCGACACGCAGGGCTTCTATGCCGGCGTGAAGAAGGGCGTCGAACTCGGTGCCGAAGAAGCAGGCAAGAAGGTGGAGTTCGTCGAGACGAACGCCGCGGCGGATGCCTCCAAGGAGTCCGCCTTCATCGACACGCTCATCTCATCTCAGGTCGACGCCATCCTGCTGTCGGCGGTCTCCGCCGATGCTTCCGCGCCAGCGCTGCGCAACGCCTCGAACGCCGACATCCCGGTCGTCTGCTACAACACCTGCATCAACGAGGCCGACGCCGAGGAATACGTGAAGGCGTATGCCTTCGGCGATCCGGTCGAGTTCGGGTACAAGACCGGAGAGGCGGCCGCCGACTACTTCGAGGCGAACGCCGTCGCCGACCCTCGGATCGCCGTGCTCAACTGCGAGTTCGTCGAGGTGTGCGTCGACCGCCGCGAAGGCTTCGAGAAGGCGCTCACCGACCGCGGCATCGCCTATGAGATCGTCGCGAACCAGGAGGGGACCGATCCGACCGAGTCCATCGGCGTGGCGGAGAACATCCTCACAGCCAACCCCGACATCGACGCCTTCTACGGCGAATCCGGCGGCGCGGCCATCGGCGCGGTGAAAGCGGTCGAGAACAAGGGGCTCGCCGGCACGACGGTGGTGTTCGGATCCGACATGACGGCCGACCTCGCGAACGCCCTCGTCGACAACACGATCCTGAAAGCCTCGATCGACGTCTCGGGCATCGCCGTGGGCAAGGCGGCGATCGCTGCCGCCATCGCCATCCTCGACGGCGAGTCGCAGGAGTACTCGGTGCCGGTGCCTATCGACGTCTACACGACGCCCGAGCAGGGGACCGAATGGCTGGAGACGCACCCGGACGGCATCCCGTAAACCCTCATCACCGATCGGGAGAGCACAATGATGGCAATTGATGAGCCTGTCGCCGAAGTCATCGGCGCATCGAAGCACTACGGCCCCGTCGTCGCGCTCGACGACGTGAGCTTCACGATCCGTCGGGGCGAGGTCCGGGCACTGCTCGGCAAGAACGGCGCGGGAAAGTCGACGCTCATCCGCCTGCTGTCCGGGGCCGAGGCCCCGGACAGCGGGGACGTGGTCCTCGGCGGCGAGCGGCTCGGCGCCGGCGGCGTCGAGGGCGCGCATCGGCTCGGGGTCCGCACGGTCTACCAGGAACTCTCCCTCATCGGCAGCATGAGCGTCGCGGAGAACATGTTCATGGGACGGTGGCCGTCCGCCGCGGGAGCGCTGAGCTACCGGCGGATGCACGCCGCGACCCGCGACGCGCTGGCACGTCTCGACCTCGACATCGAGCCGGGACAGGCTGTCGACGATCTGAGCGTCGCCGACCAGCAGCTGGTCGAGATCGCCAGGGCCATCCACGACCAGCCGCGGCTGCTGATCCTCGACGAGCCGACCAGCTCGCTCGCGGCCGCAGAGGTCGGCCGGGTGCTCGACGCCGTGCAGACCATCGCCGCCAGCGGTGTCGCCGTCCTCTACGTCAGCCACCGCCTGAACGAGATCCGGCAGGTCGCGGACACGGCTTCCGTGATGCGCGACGGTCGCCTGATCGACACCCGGCCCCTGGCAGACGTGGACACGCGCGAGGTGGTGCACATGATGATCGGGAACGCCGTCGAGCAGTTCGCCCCCGTGGCGGAGGCTCCGACAGAACTCGGCGAGGTCGTGCTCGATGTCTCGGACATCCACGACGCGCCGTTCCTGCACGGGGTCTCCCTGAGTGTCCGGAAGGGCGAGGTGCTCGGGATCGCCGGGGTGCTCGGAAGCGGTCGGACCGAACTGCTCAAGATCGTCAACGGCGTCACCGCGCCGGCGTCGGGCACGGTGCGTGTGCACGGCCGGGACCTCACCGGCCGGGGACACCGCATCGCGCTGCGCAGCGGCGTCGGCATGACTCCGGAGAACCGCAAGCAGGACGGCATCTTCCCGCAGCTCGGCGTCGACGAGAACATGCTGGTGTCCGACTGGCGAGCGGTCTCGGCAGGCGGATTCACCTCGCCCCGCAAGATGGCCGCATCGGCGACCGCGTTGATCGAGCGTCTGCGCATCAAGACGTCCAGCGCCAGAGCCGAGATCGACACTCTCAGCGGCGGCAACCAGCAGAAGGCGATCATCGGCCGCTGGCTGCATGCCGAGAGCGACATCCTTCTGCTCGACGAGCCGACACGGGGAGTCGACGTGGAGGCCAAGGCGCAGATCTACGCGCTCATCAGGGAGCTCGCGGCCGCCGGCAAGTCGATCGTCTTCGTCTCCAGCGAGATGGAGGAGCTGCCCTCCGTCTGCGACCGCGTCGTCGTGCTCCGCGGCGGACGGATCGTCGAAGAGCACCGCGCGCCGAACATCGACATCGATGCCATCCTCTCGAGCGCCATCGCCGAGCACTGAGCTCTCCCATACCCGAAGGACACCTCATGACCAGCACACTCACCCCCGGCGCACCGGGGACGACACATGGCGTGCCGTTCCTGCGTGCTCTCAACACCCAGCGGATCAACGAGATCGGGCTCGCGGTCGCGATCATCGTGCTCGTGATCATCCTCTCCGTCGTCGCCCCAGGGTTCGCGACCGAGAACAACGTCTGGAGCATCCTCCGCGACGCGGCCACGGTCGGCATCGTCGCATGGGGCGCGACCCTCGTCATCGTCTCCGGCGAGATCGACATCAGCATCGGGCCGGCTGTGGCCTTCTGGTCGGTCATGCTCGCCGAGATGGCCGGCCCCTGGGGAATCGGACTCCCTGGCGGCATGGTCGCCGTGCTCATCGGCGGTCTCGTCGTCGGCGGGCTGGCCGGCTGGCTGCGGGCGGTGCTCGGCATCCCGTCGTTCATCGTCACGCTCGGCCTGTGGAGCGCCTACCGTGGGCTCGCGCAATTCATGACCAACGCCCTGCCCGTCCCCGTCGAGACCAGCGAGTTCATGGACGTGCTCGCGGGCTCGATCGGTCCCGTGCCCACGCCCGTCGTCGTCTTCTTCGTGCTCTTCGTGATCTTCTATTTCGTCTCGACCCGCACGAGCTTCGGCCGCTCGGTCTTCGCGGTGGGCGGCAATGCGCGCGCAGCGATGCTCTCCGGCATCCATGTCACCCGCACGCGCATCGCGGTCTTCGCGATCACGGGCCTGCTCGCCGCGGTGGTCGGCATCCTTCTGACCGCCCGTCTGGGCTCGGGTAACAGCGGTGCGGCGACCGGACTGGAGTTCGATGTGATCGCCGCGGTCGTCGTCGGCGGCACTGCGCTCGCCGGGGGTCGAGGGTCGATGCTCGGAACGCTGTTGGGCGTCATCTTCATCGCGATCATCGGCAACGGCCTGATCCTGCTCGGCGTCAACTCGTACATCCAGGACGTCGTGTCCGGCGCGATCATCGTCGTCTCGGTGCTCATCAACATCCTGCTCAGCCGAAGGGGGAAGAAGAGTGTCGAGTGACCAGACCGTTCCGACCGCCGACCACACCCCGACCCATCGAGGACTCTCATGACCACGCATCCCTTTCCTGTGATCGCTCCCGAACCGCTCTCCCGCGTCACGTACGGGACGCCGAAGATCGCACTCGTGTCCGGCGGTCTCGGCGTCTACTGGGGGCAGTTCGACGGACTGCTCGACACCGTGCGCGCATCCGCGTCGACCATCGCCGACCGCATCGAGGGGATCGGAGCGACCGTCACCGACTTCGGTGTGGTGTCCGATCCGGTCGACGGCGCGGCTGCCGCCGACCGCATCCGACAGGCCGACGTCGACCTGATCGTGCTCTTCGTCTCGACCTACATGACGAGCGCCCAGGTGCTGCCGATCTTCAAGTACGGGGGCGCGCCCGTGCTCCTGGTGTGTCTGCAGCCGGGGCGGAGCATGGACCACGCGAACTTCGGCACGGGGGACTGGCTCGGTTATGCCGGGTCGGCCGGCCTCCCGGAGATGTGCGTGGCGCTGGAGCGCCTCGGTCTCCCGGCCAGGAGCGTGTCCGGATACCTCGACGACGAGCGCGCCTGGACGAAGATCGGCCGCTACGTGCGAGCGACCGGGGTGGTGGCGAACCTGCGCCGCGGTCGCTACGGTCTGCTCGGCCACCTGTACCCGGGGATGTTCGACATCGCCTCCAACATCACGTCGACGTACTCCACGTTCGGGGGGCACGTCGAGATCCTCGAACTCGACGACCTGCGCCGCCTCTACGACGGAGTGACCGACGCCGAGACCGAGGCGGCGCTGACCACGGTGCACCGCGTGTTCGCCGTCGACGAGGAAGCAGACCTGGAGAACATCAGCTTCCAGGCGCGCGTCTCGGTCGCCCTCGATCGCCTGATAGAGGAGTACGACCTCGACACCCTCGCCTACTTCCACATGGGCAACTCCGACGACATCTACAGTCGACTGGCCACGGCGTTCCCCATCGGCGCGACGCTGCTGTCGACCCGCGGCGTTCCTACCGTCACCGAGTTCGAGCTGCGTGCGGGCATCGCGATGTTCATCACCGGGCAGCTGGGTGGCGGCGGCACGTTCACGGAAGGACAGGCGCTCGACTTCGACCGCGGCCACGTCGAACTCGGCCACAACGACGCCGCAGACGCGTCGATCACCTCGGACCGTCCCGTCCTCCGCAACCTCGAGGTGTTCCACGGCAAGTCCGGGGGCGGGGCGTCCGTCGAAGCGACCGTGCGGCCCGGTCCCGTGACCCAGTTCTCGATCGGCGAACTGCACGATGGCCGCCTCCGATTCATCGCGTCGGAGGGCACAGCCGTACCGGGGCCCGCCATCAGGATCGGCAACACGACCACGCGGGTCGACTTCGGGTGCGATCCGGGCGACTGGACCGACGCCTGGGCACAGTCCGGCTCGACTCACCACTGGTCGATGGCCGTCGGCCATCTCGCGAAAGACATCGAGGTTCTCGCCGACCTCCTCGGCGCAGAATTCCGCCTGGTCCAGCCTTAACCCGGACCCCCGACACTTCCCCTCAAGAATCAGGAGATCACCATGAGCGACGTTCGTCGTGCCCGCATCGCAGAACTGCTTCCCCGTAAGAACCGTCGTAAGACCAGGATCGGCCTCGTCGCCGGTGGTCTCGGAGCGTACTGGCCGCAGTTCCCTGACCTGCTCCCTCAGCTGCAGGCGTCGTCGCGCTATGTCAGTGAGCGCTTCCAGAATCTGGATGCCGAGGTCACCGATGTGGGCTTCATCTCGGACGCGAAAGATGCCGCCGCCGCCGCCGAGAAGCTCCGCCTCGCGGACCCGGACCTCATCGTCGTCTTCCTCACCACGTATCTGACGGCATCGATGGTCCTCCCGATCGCACAGCGCTCCGGGGCCCCGGTCCTGGTGATCGACCTGCAGCCCACGGAATCGATGGACCATGCGACCTTCGACACCGGCCAGTGGCTCGCGTACTGCGGACAGTGCGCGGTGCCCGAGGTCGGCAACGTCTTCCGGCGCGGCGGTATCGAGTTCCGCTCGGTCTCGGGATACCTGCGCGATGAGAGCGCGTGGGCGCGCATCGAACGCTGGATCGCCGCTGCGGACGTCCGCGCGACCCTGCGTCACGCGCGTCATGGACTCATGGGACACCTGTATCCGGGGATGCTCGACGTCTCGACGGACCTGACCTCGGTGTCCACCCAGTTCGGCTCGCACGTGGAGGTGGTCGAGTTCGACGACCTGCGGGTGCGCGTGGAAGGCGTCACAGACGGTGAGACCCGCGAGCGCATCGCTCTCGCCAAGGAGGTCTTCGTCCTCGACGAGGCATCCGTGAATGAAGACGACCTGGCCTGGGGTGCGAAGGTGTCGGTCGGACTCGACCGGTTGGTCGATGACTTCGAGCTCGACTCGATGGCCTACTACCACCGCGGCCTCAACGGCGAGCAGCACGAGCGTCTGGGCGCCGGCATGATCCTCGGCGCGTCGTTGCTGACAGCGCGCGGGGTCCCGATGGCCGGCGAGTACGAGCTCCGCAACAGCATCGCCATGCTGGTGGCGGACACGATCGGCGCGGGCGGATCGTTCACCGAGATCCAGGCCCTGAACTTCTTCGACGGCGTCGTGGAGATGGGCCACGACGGTCCGGCGCACCTGGCGATCAGCCAGCGGGACCCGCTGCTGCGCGGACTCGGCATCTATCACGGCAAGCGCGGGTGGGGCGTGAGCGTCGAGTTCGACGTCAGAGAGGGACCGGTGACCACGTTCGGCGTCGGCCAGGAGCGGGACGGCAGCTATGTGTTCGTCGCCTCCGAGGGCGAAGTGGTCCCCGGCCCGCTGCTCGCGATCGGCAACACGACCTCCCGTGTCGACTTCGGGTGCCACCCGGGCGAGTGGGTCGATGCCTGGAGTGCAAGCGGGGTCGACCACCACTGGGCGTTGTCGACCGGACACCGGGCACAGGACTTCCGCGCTGCGGCGAATCTGCTCGGCATCGAGTTCCGGCAGGTGTCGGTCGGCTGATCGCATCCTCCGCAATCCACCTCACCCCCCGACGGCCCTGCCAGGGCCACCTCCGAAGGAGAACACCGTGAAGATCGGCAGCACCTCGACGACGGGATGGCGTGCCACCATCGCCGTCGCCATGTCCAACTACATCGAAGCCGGCTCGATCATCGCGATCGCGACCAGCCTCGGCTTCTGGCAGGCAGAACTCGGGTTCACCGATCTGACCGCCGGGCTGCTCGCGGCCTTCAGCGCGAACGCCTTCGGCGCGGCCATCGGCGCGATGCTCGGCGGCCCGCTGAGCGACCGTCTCGGCCGCAAGTTCATCTACACGTACGACCTCGTCGTGTTCATGATCGGCGTCCTGCTCGCGGCGTTCGCCGTGAACGTGCCGATGCTGTTCCTCGGGTTCATCATCACCGGAATCGCCGTCGGGGCCGGAGTCCCCGCGTCCTGGACCTACATCGCCGAACAGGCGCCGTCGAGGAACCGCGCGAAGCACGTCGGCACGGCGCAGCTCGCGTGGTCGTTCGGGCCGCTGGTCGGGTTCGCGCTCGCCGCCCTGCTCGCGCCGCTCGAGCTCTTCGGCAGCCGGATGATCTTCCTCCATCTCTTCGTCGTGGCCGCCGTCGTCTGGTGGGTCAGGCAGGGGCTGCCGGAGTCTCAGCTGTGGAAGGACCAGAAGGAGAAGAGCGCGAACGAGGTGAAGAGCGGAACGGCTTCTCGCACGGGGCGCGGTTTCGGAGCCCTGCTGTCGAAGAAGGTCAACATCACCGCCCTGCTCTTCCTTTTCGGGATCTACGGCTTCTGGGGGATCGTCGCCGGTCAGGCCGGTATCTTCATGCCCCGGGTCTACGAGGCCGCCGGAGTCGAGAGCGTCGTCGAGCAGGACCTCCTGCAGGTGCTGGTGTGGGGATGCACCGTCATCGCGACCTACTTCGGTTTCATGATGCTGGCCGACCGGATGTCGCGGCGTCTGCTCTACATCATCGGCGCCGTGATGGGGATCCTCGGATGGATGGCGCTCGTCTTCGGTGAGCCGGGGACCGCCACGCTCATCACGTTCGCCGTGCTCTGGGGCCTGTCGGCCGGCATCGGCGCGCAGGCGTTCTACGGGCTGTGGGCGAGCGAGCTGTTCGCCACCCCGTACCGCGCGAGCGCCCAGGGTCTGCTCTTCTTCGCTGCGCGTCTCGCCATCGGCTTCCTCAGCTACTTCTTCCCCGTGCTGCTCGCGACGACCGGAGTCGCCAACGTCGGTCTCATCATGATCGGCTTCCTCGCCGTCGCACTTCTCGTCGGTGCGATCTGGGCTCCGAACACGCGCGGTCGGAGTTTGAAGGAGATCGAGGAGGAGCGCTACGGCGCGGGAGCGTCCGAGCAGCAGGAACCGGTGGTGCGATGAGTGCGGCTGCGTCTCCGACGATCCAGCGGGTCTGCTTCACGATGCGGCTCCGCCCGAGTCGTGTCGACGACTACCTCCGCGACCATGCCGAGGTCTGGCCCGAGATGCTCGCCGCTCTGACCGAAGCCGGGTGGACGAACTACTCGCTGTTCATCCGTCGCGACGAGGGGATCGTGATCGGCTATCTGGAGACCGAGGACTTCGCACGGGCGCAATCCGAGGTGGCCCGCCGCGAGGTCAACACCCGGTGGCAGGCATCGATGGCACCGTACTTCGAGCGGGGTCGACCCGACGGCGCTCTGGACGTGTGGGAGGAGTACTTCCACCTCGACTGAGCGTCGCCGGGCATCGGTTGCGGAGGAATCAGTCGAACACGGGGCTGAGGAAGCGACGCTCGTACCGTCGGATGCACCGCGTGGTGCGGGCGAACTCGAACGCCTCGATGCACTCCGGGTCGGTGCGCGATGCCGTGCGGTAGGTCTCGTACGCCGCCAGGGAGGGGAAGGTGAACAGGGCGAACGCTTCGTCGCTGTCTCCTTCGCTCGGCATGAAGTACCCGTGGTGGGTGCCGCCGTGCTTGGCGACGAGTCGGATCCACGTCCGCCCGTACGTGGTGAAGTCGTCGAGCTTGTCGGGGTCGATCTCGTAGCGGAGGTGGATCGTGATCATGGGACGATCCTTCCAGAGGTCCACCGGCCACCGAACCGCACCCGGTGACTACGCTGAGTCCCGTGACGAACTCGCGCGACATGGTCCACATCCCCGCCGGCCGGTTCCTGATGGGGTCGGACGACTTCTACCCCGACGAGCGGCCGGTGCACGAGCGTGAAGTCGCATCGTTCTTCATCGACCGGTACGAGGTGACCAACGCGCAGTATGCGGAATTCGTCGACGCGACCGGATACGTGACGGTCGCGGAACGTCCGCTCGACCCCGCCGCTTTCCCCGGCGCCGACCCCGCGGATCTCGTCCCCGGCTCGATGGTGTTCACGCCGACCGCGGGCCCGACAGACCTGCGGAATTGGCGCAACTGGTGGCGATGGCAGCCGGGGGCGCACTGGCGTCGACCGTTCGGACCCGATTCCTCGATCGATCAGCTGCTCCAGCATCCCGTCGTCCACATCGCGTTCGAAGACGCCGTCGCCTATGCCGACTGGGCCGGGATGCGACTTCCCACCGAGGTCGAGCACGAGTACGCGGCGCGTGGGGGACAGGAGAGCACGGCTTTCGCGTGGGGCGATGAGGCGTATCCCGGCGGCGTCGCCCAGGCGAACTCCTGGTTGGGACGCTTCCCCTACGACAACCAGGGCGTCGGCGGCACGGCTCCCGTCGGCTCCTACCCGCCCAACGGCTACGGCCTCTACGACATGATCGCGAACGTGTGGGAGTGGACGACCGACTTCTACACGCCGAGGCACATCCGGTTGTCCGACACTCCCGTCGACCAGGGCAAGCGGACGAACCTGCTGGCGGCGGCGAGCGCGCAGGAGGGCTTCCCCGCCATCCCTCGCCGTGTCCTCAAGGGTGGTTCGCACCTCTGCTCGCCGGACTACTGTCTGCGGTTCCGGCCGGCCGCGCGCTCGCCGCAGGCCGAAGACACCGGCATGTCCCACATCGGATTCCGCCTCACCCGCTCCGAGTGAGGGCCCCTTCGCGCGGGGCGCGGAGAATGCTTGGCTCGACCGAGGGCAACCGCCCGCCTCATCGGTCGACGCAAGGAGTCAGGCATGGCTGACAAGCCCAACATCCTCATCATCTGGGGCGATGACATCGGCATCGCCAACCTGAGCACGTACTCCGACGGGCTCATGGGCTACCGGACGCCGAACATCGACCGGATCGCCGACGAGGGCGTGAAGTTCACCGACTACTACGGCGAGCAGAGCTGCACCGCCGGTCGTGCCGCCTTCATCACCGGACAGAACCCGTACCGCACCGGACTCACCAAGGTGGGCATGCCGGGTGCGAAGCTGGGGCTCCAGCCCGAGGACCCCACGATCGCCGACGCGCTCAAGCACCACGGGTACGCCACGGGTCAGTTCGGCAAGAACCACCTCGGCGACCGCGACGAGCATCTGCCGACCGCCCACGGCTTCGACGAGTTCTTCGGCAACCTGTACCACCTCAACGCGGAGGAGGAGCCGGAGCATCCGGACTACCCGACCGACGAGGAGTTCCCCGGCTTCAGCGAGAGGTTCCGTCCCCGTGGTGTCATCCATTCGTGGGCGGGAGAGGACGGGACGCAACGGATCGAGGACACCGGCCCGCTGACGAAGAAGCGCATGGAGACGGTCGACGAGGAGTTCCGCGACGCCGCCGCCGACTTCATCCGCACCCAGGCCGCGGACGACACCCCCTTCTTCGTGTGGTTCAACTCGACGCATATGCACTTCCGCACCCACACGAAGGAGCAGAGCAAGGGACGCGCAGGGCGCTGGCAGTCGAACTACCACGACACGATGCTCGATCATGATGATGTCGTCGGGAGCCTGCTCGACCTGCTCGACGAACTCGGGCTCGCTGAGAACACGATCGTCATGTACTCGACCGACAACGGCCCGCACATGAACAGCTGGCCGGACGCCGGGATGACCCCGTTCCGCAACGAGAAGAACTCCAACTGGGAAGGCGCCTACCGCGTCCCCGCGATGGTCCGCTGGCCGGGACGCATCCCCGCCGGTACGACGCTCAACGGGATCGTGAGCCACAACGACTGGTTCGTCACGCTGTTGGCGGCCGTGGGTGACGATGACATCGCCGAGCGGCTGAAGTCGGGCACGGCGCTGCACGGCACCGACTACAAGGTGCACCTCGACGGGCACAACCAGCTCGACTACATCACGGGGGCCGCCGAGCACAGTCCACGGCGGCACTTCTTCTACGTCTCGGACGACGGAGACCTCACGGCGCTGCGCTTCGAGAACTGGAAGCTCGTGTTCCTCGAGCAGCGCGCCGCGGGCACCCTCCAGGTCTGGCAGGAGCCCTACATCGAGCTGCGCTTCCCGAAGCTCTTCAACCTCCGGACGGATCCCTTCGAACGCGCCGACATCACGTCGAACACGTACTGGGACTGGGTGCTCGACCACGTGTTCCTGATGATCCCCGCGCAGGCGTACGTCGCGAAGATGCTGGGCACTCTCGCCGAGTTCCCCGCCCGACAGGAGTCGGCCTCGTTCACCATCAACCAGGTCATGGCGAAGCTGGATTCGACGGTCGGGAGCTCCTGAGCGTCGGTCAGTCCGCGGCGCGGAGCTCCTCGATGACGCGATCGACGATCACATCGGTCGCGAGGCCATAGCGCTCGTGCAGCGTCGGCAGGGCTCCCGCGTCGAGGAAGCGGTCGGGCAACGCGACGGGCACGACGCGGCGGGTGGCTCCGCGACGCACCAGGGCGGAGGCGACCGTCTCGAACAGCCCCCGACCACGGTGTGGTTCTCGAGGGTGAGCGCGAGCCGCGGGGTGTCGAGTTCGCGCAGGACCGTCTCCTCATCGAACGGCTTGATGGTCGGGGTGTGCACGACGGCGACGTCGATCCGGTGTGCGGCGAGACGCTCCGCAGCCTGCAGAGCGCGCATCGTCATCAGGCCGCTGGAGACGAAGACCACATCGTTGCCCGGACGCACGACCTTGGCCTTGCCGAGCTCGAAGGAGTAGTCGTACTCGTCTAGGATCGTCGGCACCTTCCCCCGGAGCAGGCGGAGGTAGGTCGGCCCCGCGGATGCGGCGAGCTGCGGCACCGCCTGCGCGATGTCGACCGAGTCGCAGGGGTCGACGATCGTGAGGTTGGGCATGCCGCGGAAGATCGCGATGTCCTCGGTCGCCTGGTGGCTGGGTCCGTACCCGGTGGTGAGTCCGGGAAGGCCCCCGACGACGTTGACGTTGAGGTTCGGCTCGGCGATGTCGAGGGCGATGAAGTCGTACGCGCGGCGAGAGGCGAACACGGAGTAGGTCGAGGCGAAGGGGATGAGCCCCACCTCCGCCATGCCGGCGGCAGCGCCGAAGAGCAGCTGCTCGGCCATGCCCATCTGGAAGAACCGCTCGGGGTGCGCGTCGCGGAAGACGTGCATGTCGGTGTACTTGGCCAGGTCGGCGCTGAGGCCGACGACCCGCTGGTCGGTGTCGGCGAGTCGGGCGAGCGCTTCGCCGAACGGCGCGGACGCCGTCTTCTGCCCCGGCTCGGCGAACGACGCGATCATCGCCGATGTCTTCAGCTTCGGCTTCGTGGGGGTGGTCATCTGTTCGCTCCTTCGTAGCCGGCGATGAGCTGCTCGCGGCTGATCGCCCACTCGTGTTCGTCGATGCGCATGAAGTGGTTCTTCTCGCGGTCCTCCAACAGGGGGACGCCCTTGCCGACCTTCACGTCGAAGAGGATCACCTGCGGTGCGCCCACCGGGTCGCGGTCGTCTATCGCGTCGAACGCGGCGAGGATCGCTTCCGGGTCGTTGCCGTCGACACGCTGGGTGCGCCAGCCGAACGACGCCCACTTGTCCTCGGCGGGTTCGAGGGACAGGACGTCGGCGGTCGGGCCGTCGGCCTGCAGCGCGTTCATGTCGACCAGCGCGGTGAGGTTGCCGAGCCGATGCGAGGCAGCGCCCATCGCTGACTCCCACGTCGATCCCTCGTTCAGCTCACCGTCGGAGAGGAAGGTGAACACGCGGGCATCGCTGCCCTGGTGGCGAAGGCCCAGTGCCATGCCCACCGCGACTGTGAGGCCATGGCCGAGCGAGCCGCCGGAGATCTCCATGCCGGGGGTGTAGCTCGCCATCCCCGACATGGGAAGACGCGAGTCGTCGGAGCCGTAGGTGTCGAGTTCCTCCTGCGGGATGACGCCCGCCTCGGCCAGTGCGGCGTAGAGCGCGATCGCATAGTGGCCGGTGGAGAGCAGGAACCGGTCGCGGTCGTCCCAGTGCGGGTCGTCCGCGCGGTGGCGCAGCTGGTCGAGGTACACCGCGGCGAGCACGTCGGCGGCGCCGAGCGCCTGGCCCACGTAGCCCTGTCCCTGCACCTCACCCATGTGGAGGGCGTTCAGGCGGATGCGGTGGGCGCTGTCGCGGATGCGTCGCGCGCGGTCGGATGCGGTGGCGGTCGTCATCGGGTTCCTTCGGTGGCAGGGGCGGCGACGGCGACGGCGACGTCGGACGGTGGGGTCGCGTCGCCGACGCGGATGGGAGCCGTCTCTCGGGTGACGGCTGCGACGGACGTGGAGATGATGCCCAGGGCCACGAAGAGCAGAGCAGGGCCGAGCCATCCCACGCCGGCGTAGAGTGCCGTCGCGAGGAAGGGAAGCAGACCCGCGACGATCGACGCGCCGTTGTAGCCGAGCGAGATGCCGGACGAGCGCACATCCCGGGAGAAGAGTTCGCTGAACCAACTCGACTCGACCGCGAAGATCGGGTCGTGGCTGAAGAGCAGGCTCAGGGCGACCGCGACGATGATCATGATCACGGCGCCGGTGTTGATGAGAAGGAACATCGGGATGCCGAACAGGATCGTGAAGATCGCGCCGATGAGGAAGACGCGCTTGCGCCCGATCCGGTCGCTGAGCGCCCCGTAGAGGAGGTGCGATCCGAGTCCGAGTGCGGAGCCGATCATGGTTCCCCACAGCACGTACTGCGAGTCGCTGATCGCGGCCAGCCCGACGTACGAGAGCACGAAGCTGGTGGTGATGTAGTAGCCGCCGGTCTCGGCCAGACGGAGTCCGATGATCCGCAACACCAGTCGCCAGTCCTGCTTGAGCACCTGGAGGGCGGGCTGCTTGTGGATCTCTCCGGCCTGCTTCATCTTCTCGAACTCGGGGGACTCCTTCACGCCGAGGCGGATCCAGAGACCGATAGCGACCATCACGATCGAGAGCAGGAAGGGCACGCGCCACACCCAGTCACCCTCGAACAGGGCGTTCGAGGCCAGGAAGGTGCCGTTCGCGAGGAGCAGCCCGGCCGGGATGCCGATCTGGGGCACGGAGCCGAAGAACCCGCGACGCTGCGCCGGGGCATGTTCGACGGCCATCAGCACCGCGCCTCCCCATTCGGCGCCGAAGCCGATCCCCTGCACGGCCCGCAGGAGGATCAGCAGGATCGGAGCGAGGACTCCCACCATCTCGTACGTCGGGAGCAGCCCGACGAGGAAGGTGGCGGCGCCCATCACGATGAGCGATGCCAGCAGGACCGTCTTGCGGCCGATGCGGTCACCGAAATGTCCTGCGAGGTAGCCGCCGAGCGGGCGGAAGAAGAAGCCGACAGCCAGCACCGCGAACGACTGCAGCACGCCGACGATCGGGTCTTCGGCATGGAAGAAGACGGAGCCGAAGTAGGCGGCCGACGCGGTGCCGTAGATGAAGAAGTCGTATGACTCGACGGCGGTGCCGATCATCGATGCGATCGACACCTTGACGGGGTTGTCGCGCTGCGGTGTGCGCGCCGGGGGACGGGTGATGTTGACCATGGGTGTTCCTCCTTGAACAGGGCGGTGAGTGGTGGTGGCCGTCAGCGACGGCGGTAGGTCTCGATCACGCGCGAGTCGTCGCGCGTGCCGAGGCCGTCTGCCTGGGCGGCGAGGTAGCGCTCGCGTGCGGCGTCGAGCAGGGGACTCTCGGCTCCGGCGGCGCGGGCGGCGTCGTACACGAGTCCCGAGTCCTTGACGAAGATGTTGATCTGGCTGGTGACCTCGACGTCGGTGCCTTCGAGCATCCGTGGGCCGCGGTCGGACAGCATCCAGGATCCGGCGGCGCCGGATTCGAGCAGGGGCAGCACCTCGGCCGGGTCGAGTCCCAGTGCCGTCGCCAGAGCGAGCGCTTCCGCGGCGGCCACGATGTGCACGGAGCAGCAGAGGTGCTGGTTGACGACCTTGATGGCCTGTCCGCGCCCGACCTCGTCGCCGACGATGCGCACGGCGCCGAACCGCGAGAGGACCGGTTCGAGGCGGGCGATCGACGCTTCCGCTCCGGACGCGAAGATGGTGAGTTCGCCGGTGCGAGCTCGCGCGACACCGCCGGTGACCGGGGCGTCGACCACCGCGGCGCCGGCGTCGGTCAGTCGTGCGGCGGCCGAGACGACGGCCTCGGGTCCGACGGTGCTCATCACGGCCCAGAGCTGTCCGCGCACGGCTCCGGCGGCCAGGGCCTGGTCGACGAGTGTGTCGAGCTGGTCGGGGGTCGCGACCATCGCCACCACGACCGCGGCCGCAGGTGCGTCGCCGATGGCCCCGACCGTCGCGGCTCCGACCGCCTGTGCGCGTTCGCGGGCGCCGGGGAAGGGGTCGACGCCGGTGACGTCGATCCCGCCGTCCACGAGGCGCTGGAGCATGGGGAGTCCGATCGCACCCAACCCGACGAATGTGACTGCTGCGGCGGTGTCCGGCATGACTCGCTGACCTCCATTGGTCCGTGTGGCCGATGATCTGAGAATTGGTTAACCAATCTGTGGATCAGAATACGACCGCGAAGCGGGCATGTCAAGATTGGTTATACCAATCCCGTGCTCAACGGTGTGCGGCGATCGGCAGCGACTGCCAGTTGCGGAAGTGCTCGCGCATCGCGGCTCGCGCCGCCTCGGCGTCTCCGGCCTCGAGCGCGTCCACGATCGGGTAGTGGACGCTGTCCGTGCGCAGGACGCCGTCGGCGTCCGGGGTCTCCACGGCGACCGCATCCAGCCGTCGCACGCGGATCGTCTCGCGCAGCACGTGGCTCAGCCCCTCGTGGATGAGGCGGAGCACCGGATTGTCGACCATGCTCTGGAGGCTCCGGTGAAACGCGACGTCTGCCTCGAAGGCCGCCTCGTGGTCGCCGGACCGCGTCGCGGCGACCATCTGATCGACGAGTTCGCGCAGGTGGGCGACGTCGATCGCGGTCGCGCGTGCGGCGGCGGCCTCGGCGACGGCCTCTTCCAGGAGCACGCGCGATTCGGCGAACTGGCTGTCGGTCAGGTAGCCGAGTTCCCTCGCGATGGTGAAGTAGCTGCGGACGAAGTCGTCGCCCGGAGCGTCGATGTACGTACCGCGACCCTGGGTGCGGTGGAGGAAGCCGAGGCGCTCGAGCACGGCGAGGTGCTCGCGCAGCGCCCCGCGACTCATCCCCAGTGCATCGCCGAGTTCGCGCTCCGGCGGCAGGCGCCGCGCCGAGGAGCCCTCCTCTTCGACGGCGAGGGCGACGAGGCGGGAGACGAGCGTCTCCAAGGTCGTGGTCACGGCGGCTCCGATTGGTCGACCTTTATGATATCCGCGCCGCGGTCAGGCCAGGGGAGGCCCCGACGACTGGCGGATGATCAGTTCATGCGCCGTCGTGATGGTCCGCGCCTCGTCGCTCGCCGGGCGGAGGATGAGCGAGACCGCGTGCTGACCCATCTCGAGCATGGGGATGCGCGCCGTGGTGAGCGCGGGCGCCACGTCCGGCGCGACGGCGATGTCGTCGAAGCCGACCACCGACATCTCCTCCGGCACGCGGATGCCGTGCTGGCGCAGTTCGCTGAGGATGCCGATGGCCATCGCGTCGTTGAGCCCGACGATGGCCGTGAGGCCCCGGTCGAGCAGCTCGCGCGCACCGGCGATGCCGCCCTCGCGCGTGAACGCCTTGGAGACCACGGTGAGCTCGACGCCAGGATCGCTGGTGCCCTCGCGGAGCCCGGCGATGCGATCGGCCACCGTGTTCAGCTCGGGGGCCCTGCGACCACGCCGATCCGGCGATGCCCGAGATCTGCGAGGTGTCGTCCGACGGAGACGCCGGCGCGATGGTTGTCGGGGAGCACCGCATCGACGGGGAGGTGGTGGCGGCCGATCACCGCGACGCGTCCTCCCGCGGCCGTGAAGTCCAGCAGCGCCTCCGCCATCGGCTGCTCGATCGCGGGGTCGGCGTACCCGGAGCCGGCGATGATGATGGAGCCGATGCGCTGTCGCAGCAGCGACTTCACCTGGGCCAGTTCGCTGTCGGGCGTGCGGTCGGCCTGAGCGATCTGCACGGATCGGTTCTGCTGCGTCGCACTGCGGATCACGCCGCTGGCGATGTCGGAGAAGTAGGGGTCGCCGATCTCGTGCACGACGAGTCCGATGGTGGGCACGAGCCCCCGGCGAGGCCGCGCGCATGCATGTTGGGCTCGTAGCCGAGCGCCTGGGCGATGCCGCGGACGTGTTCGGCGACCTCGGGCGAGATCCCCGATCCGCCGGACATCGCTCTCGACGCACTCGCCAGGGAGACGCCGGCGGCTTCGGCCACATCGATGAGTCGTGGCGCGCCCTCACGCTTCACGAAGCCTCCCCCTGAGGAGCAAGATCGACGCTGATTGCGCTGTAGGTTGCTCTTCGTTCTTCCCTCCCACTATAGTGGCGGAAGCGCTTACGAAAGCGCTTTCGCTACGATGACGTAGGAGACTCGGATGACTGCACCCAGACACGGTCGACGGATCGCTGCCGCGATCGGAACGCTTTCGATCGCCGCGCTCACGGTTTCGGCCTGTTCCGGAACCGGAGACCAGGGCGAAGGGGGTGGCGGCTCCGACGATCCGATCGTCATCGGCATCTCCCTCCCGCTCACCGGAGACTTCTCGGAGCCGGGCAAGGGCGTCGAACGCGGCTACGAGGCCTGGCGCGACATCGTCAACGAGAACGGCGGCCTCCTCGGTCGTCAGGTCGAGCTCAAGATCCTCGACGACCAGTCGAACGCCGACCGCGTCGTCTCCGACTACGAGTCCTTGATCGCGCAGGACGGCGTCGACCTCGTGTTCGGTCCGTTCTCCACCCGGCTCGTCGTCCCGTCCGCCCGGGTCGCGCAGGAGTACGGCATGCTCTTCGTCGAGCCGGCCGGAGCCGCGGAGGAGGTCTTCGAGCAGGGCTTCGACAACCTCTTCTACGCCGCGCCCGCGATCGCCAACGACCACTACAACAACCTCGCGGACTACCTGCTGGCCCTCCCCGAGGACCAGCGCCCGGAGACCGCGGCCGTCGCCGCCATGGACGACCCCTTCGCCCAGGGCACCGCCTACGGCCTCAGGGACAAGCTGGAAGAAGCCGGGGTCGAGATCCTCGTGAACGAGGTCTACCCGCCCAACACGACGGACTTCTCCACGATCGCCGCGAAGATCGCGCAGTCCGACGCCGACATCGTCATCGGCGGCACGCAGTACCAGGACGCGGTCAACCTGATCATCGCGCTGCAGCAGCTGAATTATCAGCCCGAGCTCGCCGCGTTCTCGACCGCGCCGACCAACCCGGAGTTCGCCGCAGCCATCGGCGGCGCGACGGAGGGCATCCTGGCGCCGACGGGGTACTCGCCCAAGTCGCAGTTCCCGAGCAACATCGAGTTCGTCGAGAAGTACACCGAGATGCACGGCAACCCGCCGTCGGAGGATGAGGCGAACGCGTACACGACCGGCCAGGTCGTCGCCGCCGCCGTCGAGGCCGTCGGATGCGCCGAGCAGGGCGACTGCCAGCAGGAGCTCATCGACTGGCTGCGCGACAACGAGGTCGAGACCGTGGTCGGACCCCTCAGCTGGGACGAGACGGGCAAGCCCACCGGCGCCCACCTCATCCAGCAGTGGATCGACGGCGAGATCCTGATCGTCCTGCCCGAAGACGTCAAGGAAGCCGACTTCCTGTTCCCGAAGCCGACGTGGTGATCCGCACGTGAGTGGAGCACTGCTGCTGCAAAGCCTGATCCTCGGCGTCCTGCTGGGAGGGCTCTACGCCCTCCTGGCGGCCGGGCTCACGCTGTACTTCGGAATCATGCGCGTCGTCATGATCGCGCACTCCGCCTTCCTGATCCTCGCGGCGTACCTCGCGTGGTGGTTCAACCGCGAGACGGGGATCGACCCGCTGGTGTCGCTCGTCGTCACGGTCCCGCTGTTCTTCCTCACCGGTGTCGTCATGCAACGTCTGCTGGTGTCGAGGCTCAAGCCGTTGACGCTGACCATGATGTCGGTGCTGCTCACCTTCGCGGTGGCGCTCATCATCGAGGGGGCGCTCGGGTTCTTCTTCACCGGCACCCAGCGCCGCATCCCGCTGCCGTACGCGAGTGCGAGTCTGGACTTCTTCGGCGCCCAGGTGCCGGTGGTGAAGCTCATCGCGTTCGGTCTCGCGGCCGTGGCCCTCGCCCTGCTGTTCGTGCTGCTGAAGTACACGAAGTTCGGGCAGGCGCTGCGGGCGACGATCCAGCACCCCGAGGCCGCACGCCTGGTCGGCATCAACACCGACCGGGTCGCCGGCTACGGATTCGGACTCGGACTCGCCACGGCGGCGATCGGCGGCACCGCGCTCTCGCTCGACGCCACGATCTACCCCTCGCTGCACTGGCACTGGATCGGGCCGCTCATGGCGATCATCGTCGTCGGCGGACTCGGCAGCATCCCCGGAGCGGCCATCGCGGCCCTCGTCCTCGGGGTCGCGCAGAGCCTGCTCCAGCTCCCACTGGGACCGACGTGGGCGCAGACGGTCTTCTACGTCGCGCTGTTCGCCACGCTCATGTTCCGTCCGCAAGGATTCTTCGGAGGTCGTCTTGCCCAGCGTTTCTAGCAGAGAGCCGATCGCCACCGAGACGGTCGTGGTCGCCCCGCCCGCACCCGTGCGGCGGAAGTCGAGCAGATGGGTGGGCCTCGTCCTGCTCGTGGTCGGCGCCGCGCTCGTGCTGTCCTTCCCGCTGATCGCCCCGAACCCGTACATCCTGTCGGCGGGCGTCGTCATCCTCAACTACGCCGTGCTGTCGACGGGGTGGAACTTCATGGGCGGCTTCACGGGATACATCTCCCTCGGGCATGCCGCCTACTTCGGACTCGGCGCATACGGCACCGGGCTGCTCATCAAGTACCTGGATCTGCCGGGATTCGTCGCCTGGATCCTCGCGGCGGTGCTCGTCTCGATCATCGCGATCCCCATCGGCATCGCCGCCCTCCGGGTGCGCGGCGCCTCGTTCGTGATCGTGTCGATCGCCTTCGTCCTCATCATGCTGCTGGTGTTCCAGAGCTGGCGCGAGGTCACCGGCGGCTCCGAGGGGCTCAACGTCCCGCGTCCGTTCGACGTGCTGCGGCCCGAGCACCACCGCATCTTCTACTACCTGTTCGCGGGCCTGCTGGCCTTCGCCCTCGTCGTGTGGTGGATCATCGACCGGTCCAAGTTCGGCACCGCACTCAAGTCGGTCCGCGAAGACGAGGACAAGGCGCAGGCGCTCGGCGTGCCCACCACGCGGTACAAGCTGATCGCCTACGTCCTGTCGGCGTTGTTCGTCTCGCTCGGCGGCGGACTCTACGCGCTGTGGTTCGGCGACCTGGACCCCATCTTCCAGTTCTCGATCCTCATCGGCTCGTACATGGTGCTGATGGCCCTGCTCGGCGGAGTGCGCAACCTCTTCGGACCGCTGCTCGGAGCCGTCGTCGTCGGCATCGCGCTCGAGTACTTCAAGCTCGAGTTCGGCGACACGCAGTTCCACCTCATCGCCACCGGCATCCTCCTCGGCATCGTCGTGCTCTTCATGCCCGACGGGATCATCCCCGCCGTGAAGGGACTGTTCACCCGGTCCTCGAACGCCGCGTCGATCCGCGAGGTCACCGCCGGCGAGCTGCTCGAGCAGAACAGGGCCCGAACAGCGGATGCCTCGACGAAGGAGACGTCGTCATGAACGCCCCAACGGCACAGTCCACCCGCACGCTCGAGAGCCTGAGCACGGTCGAGATGACCAAGTCCTTCGGCGGCGTCACCGCCGTCGACGGGGCGACGGTCACCTTCCAGGAGGGCAAGGTCAACGGCCTGATCGGGCCGAACGGCTCGGGCAAGACCACCTTCTTCAACTGCGTGACCGGCATGATCAAGCCCGACTCGGGCGAGGTCCGCTACCGGGGGCAGGCGATCACCCGCAAGTCGCCCGACCGCATCGCCCGCGCCGGCATCGGCCGCAGTTTCCAGCTGTGCCGGGTCTTCCCGCGCATGACCGTGATGGAGAACCTGCTCGTGGCGGTGCGCAGCACGAGCATCCGCCAGCAGTTGCGCTCGGCACACGATCCCGACGAGTTGGAGCGGGCGCGCGGCTGGCTGCGACGCGTCGGCATCGACCACCTCGAGCACGCCGAGGCCCGCAACCTCAGCTACGGCCAGCAGAAGCTGCTGGAGCTGGCGGGCGTGCTCATGGGTGAGCCCGACACGATCATGCTCGACGAGCCGGCCGGTGGGGTGAACCCGGCGCTGATCGGACGCATCGCCACGCTCGTGCGCGAGCTCAACGAGGAGGGCAAGACGTTCATCATCGTCGAGCACAACATGGAGATGGTCATGAGCCTGTGCGACCACGTCGTGGTGTTCGACCGCGGGCGCCAGATCGCCGAGGGAACGCCCGAGATCATCCAGCAAGACCCGCGAGTCCTGGAGGCCTACCTTGGAGTCTGAAGCGAAGAACCTGCTGGAGCTGCGCGACATCGAAGCCGGCTACGGCCGTGCGGCCCTCGTGCTCCGCGGACTCACCGTCGAGGTGCCGCCCGGATCGGTGGTCTGCCTCGTCGGACCCAACGGCGCCGGCAAGTCGACCGTGCTCAAGGTGGCCAGCGGCATGCTCAAGCCCCGGTCGGGCAGCATCCGCGTCGACGGCCGCGACATCACCGGCGAGGGGCCGCAGTCGATGCTGCGTCACGGACTCGCGCACGTGCTGCAGGGGCACAGCGTGTTCCGGGAGATGACGGTCGGCGAGAACGTGATGCTCGGCGCCTTCACCCTCAAGGATCAGAAGGTCATCCAGGAGCGGGTCGAGTTCGTGCAGAACCTCTTCCCGATCGTGGGGGAGCGGTGGAAGCAGCTCGCCGGATTGCTCTCGGGCGGACAGCAGAAGCAGGTCGAGTTCGCGCGGTCGCTCATGGTGAGCCCGAAGGTCGTGCTCCTCGACGAGCCGTCGATGGGCCTCGACCCCAAGACCACCGAGAAGGTGTTCGAGCAGATCGTGCGCATGCGCGATGCGGGCACCGCCGTGCTGCTCGTGGAGCAGAACGCGCGGCGGGCGCTCGAGACCGCCGACATCGGGTGCGTGCTCGACCTCGGCCGGGTGCACATCTCGGGTCCGGCATCCGAGCTGCTCGCGGATCCGACCCTCGCCGCGCTGTATCTCGGCGGCAAGCCCGCCGTCCCCGACGCGGGATGAACCTCCGGCGGGAGGAGGCAGCGACTGCCTCCTCCCGCCCTTCTCGTCCATCTGGCGGAAGCGCTTGCGAAAGCGGTTACGCCCCGACCTGCTGTACCGCTCCACGCCTTCCCCGCTGCAGTGCCGCCCCGGAGAAGGAGCACGACCATCGGCACGACACCACACGACGACGACGTTGAGAGGTCTCTGATGCACGAACGAATCATGCGCCCCGCGAGCTCGAACACTCGATCGGCAGCACCTCCTCCTCGGTCCTTCGGCGTGCGACGAACGGGTGCGCTGGTCGCCGCGGTGGCCGTCGTCGGAGCCCTGCTCACGGCGGCCCCCGCGGCTGCGGCCGAGCCGTTCACCGAGCTGATCGACTTCGAGGCGTACCAGCGTGTCGCGTTGAACGGGCAGGACGGCTGGACGTCGTCCGCGGCTCCCCGGGTGATCGCCGACCCGTTGAACGGCAACAACCAGGTCGTCGAGTCCGTGGGAGGCGGTCAGCAGTCGTATCGCGCGATCCCGGCCATCGCCGAGGGCACCACCGGAACGCTCTTCTTCCGGTTCCTGCGCACCGGCAGCGTCGACACCTCGTTCGGCCTCACCGACGTGGATGCGCCGAACGACTACGTGAACAGTCGCGCCTACGTGAACAACCAGAACGACGACGTGCTGCGCGTGCGCGACGGCGGAGCGTTCAAGCCGGCCGGCGTGTGGTCGAAGGACGCGTGGCAGTGCGTGTGGATCGTCGCCGACAACGCGGCAGACAAGGTCACCGTGTACAGCCAGGGCGGCGCCTATGAGGAGCAGACGCGACTCCCGGAGGGGACCGAGCAGCAGTTCGGCTTCCGCCAGGCGGTGAACGGCGCGCTCGACCGGTTCTTCTGGAAGAACGGCGCCACGAGCACCGGACGCCTGCTGCTCGACGACGTCGCCGTCGACACCACGGGGAGAACCTCGCGATCGCCACCGGCAACCCCGGCGACTGCGCCCCCGGCGGCACGGCCAATGAGCCGCTGCTCAACCCGCTCCCCGACCCCGCGCTCGCCGACCTCGGCATCGAGGTGACCGAGCTCGCGCAGCTGCCGAAGTCGCAGACGACCCCGGCCACGCAGGATCAGCGGCTGGTGCGGCACAACCGCATCACGCACCTCGACGAGGTGCCCGACGACTCCGGCCGGCTGATGGTGCCCGACAACAACGACATCCTGTACCTGGTCGACAAGGAGTCGGGCGAGTACGTGCCGTACCTCAACGTGCGGAACGAGTTCATCGACAACTTCCACAACAGTGCAGGTCTGGGCACGGGTCTCGGGTCCGCGGAATTCCACCCCGACTTCGCCGAGAACGGTCTGTTCTACACCGTTCACACCGAGGGCGGCACGGCGCTGACGGAGGACACCCCCGACTTCCCCGCGTTCGGCACCACCGCGTTCCACAGCGTGATCACCGAGTGGAAGGCGAGCGATCCATCCGCCGAGACCTTCGCCGGCACGCACCGCGAGGTCATGCGCATCCCGTTCGCCGGTCGCGTGCACACCGTGCAGCAGATCGCGTTCAACCCCACCGTCGAGGACGGCGACGCCGACTACGGCAACCTCTACATCCTCGTCGGGGACGGCGGCAACGGCGTCGGCAACGGCAACCCGCAGGACCTCGCCACACCGCAGGGCAAGATCCTGCGCGTGAACCCGACGGGTGACGACAGCGAGAACGGCGAATACGGCGTGCCGGCGGACAACCCGTTCGTCGACGACGCCGATGCGCTGCCCGAGATCTACGCGGTCGGCATGCGCGACCCGCACCGGATCAGCTGGGACACCGAGGGCGACCACACCATGTATCTCGCGCACATCGGCGAGTGGCAGGTCGAGTCGGTCTATGCCGTCGAACCGGGCGACAACTTCGGCTGGTCGGTGCGCGAGGGGTCGTTCCTGGCCGACAACCGGCAGATCTTCCCGCTGCCGGAGGACGATGCCGAGAACGGGTTCACCTACCCGGTTGCCGCCTACGATCACAACCGAGACCCCGGTCAGACCGGTGACGCCGGGGTGGCCGTGAACGGCGGATTCGTCTACCGCGGCGACATCCCCGAACTGCAGGGTCGCTACCTGTTCACCGACCTCGTCCGTGGCTGGGTGCTGTCGACCGACGCCGATGAGATGGTGCGCAACGACGGCGACATCGACGACCTCGCCACGATCGAGGAGCTGCGGGTCTTCGCCGATGGCGAGGAGACCACGTTCCAGGAGCTGGTCGGCGACAAGCGCGTCGACCTGCGATTCGGGTCCGACGCCGACGGCGAGCTCTACCTCGTCTCCAAGGCCAACGGCAAGATCTGGAAGGTGACGGGCGCGCGGGAGGTCGATGAGCCGACCAACCCGTTCGTCCTGCCGGCGCTCGCGCCGAACGTCGTCACGCACCACGACTTCGATCACCCGGATGCCGCGAAGCCGACCGTCGAGGTCGACCAGGGGCGCTCGGGCACCGACATCTCGCTGATCAACGGCGGGGTGGAGATGCGCGTGGCCGACCGCGCCTACCCCGGTGCGGGAGAGGCGCTGCAGACGCAGCAGATGAGTCCGCGGACGGCATCGAACGACGACTGGAAGGCGGGCGTCTACGACGCGAACGGCGTCGATTCGCTCGACGCGTTCGCCGGCACCGACAAGGCCTCTGTCATGGGCTGGTTCAAGCCGACCGGCGATCACCCGGCCCTGAACTCGGGCACGGCGAACCCCGACGACGTGTACAACGCGATCGGTCTCGCGGGCGTGCTCACCGGCACCTCCGACGGACACGCGGTGCGGGCGCTGCTCGAGGTGATCACGGTCGACGGCGAGCTCAAGCTCGTGGCGCTCGGGCGCCGCGTCGACGGTGCAGGGTCGTGGACGTTCGCGGCCGACCTGCCGTGGAACGAGATCCTCAAGAAGGGGCAGTGGGTGCACCTCGCCGCGACCTTCGACTTCGCCGCGGGCGAGATGAAGCTGTTCATGAACGGCGAGGAGCTCGCAGGGAAGTACACCGCGGCCAATCCGTGGGGTGCGGGATCCACATCCGACACCGCACCGGCCGGGATCAAGATCGGCGGCAGCTTCCCGCAGAACACGCGTGAGGCCAACCCGTTCAACGGTCGGATGGACGACATCATGCTGCTCGACACGGTTCCCACCGCCGAGCAGGTCGCCGCGCAGTACGCGCTGTACGCCGTGCCGCCGGTCGAACCGCCGACCCCGCCGACCTGCACCCCGGATGGCCTGGTCATCTCGGACGTCATGTCGGAGGAGGACTGGGCGCCGCGGACACCCGCGAAGTGGGACTTCCCCGGCGACCAGATCGTGCTCACCGAGGCGGGGACCAACCCGAACGACGGCATCCGACGTCCGTTCGAGTACGCGGTCCTCACCGAGGGGCCGGAACTCGGATCGTTCGACCTCACCGGAGAGGTGCGGCTGGACGAGAAGGCGTCGGTCAACAACCGTGATGTGATCCTCGTGTTCGGCTGGAAGTCGGATACGGAGTACTACTACGCGCACCTCTCGCAGGACAACTCGATCTACCCGCACAACGGCATCTTCAAGGTGAACAAGGCCGACCGTGAGCGGATCGACGACCAGTGGGACGGGACCGTGGGGGCGCCGCCGGCCGTCACCGACGAGGAGTGGCACGACGTGCGCCTGGTCCGGTGCGCCGACAGCGGCGACATCGCCGTCTACGTCGACGGGCTCGACACCCCGCTGCTGACCGCGAACGACAAGACGTTCACCGAGGGTCGGGTGGGCTTCGGCTCGTTCGACAACTTCGGACGCCTCCGCGACCTCACCGTCACGGCGGCGAAGACCGACACCACGGCCCCCGTGGCGACGGTCAAGAGCGGCGCGGAGTTCACGGTGGGTCGCGACGGCGTCTACAGCCGGGTGTCGTTCAAGCTCCAGGATGAGGGGAAGATCGATCGGCTGACCCTCAACGGGGTCGAGAAGGATCTGACCGACAACACCTGGTCCGACCTGAACCACGTGAAGCCCGGCGTGTTCGGTGCCGTGGCCGGGACGAACACCCTGGTCGTGTACGACGTGGCAGGCAACGCCACCACGGTGACCTTCACGCTTGACGTGATGGCTCCCACCGTCACGGTCAAGACGGGGGCGCAGTTCACGGTCGGCGCGGACGGGACCTACAGCCTCGTCTCGTACAAGCTGAACGACGCCGGCAAGATCGATCGCCTCACGCTGAACGGTGTGACGAAGGACCTCACCGACAACGTCTGGTCCGACCTCAATGCGGTGAAGCCGGGGGCGTTCGGCGCCGTGGCCGGTGCGAACACGTTGGTCGTGTACGACGTGGCGGGCAACGCCACGACGGTGCCGTTCACGCTGGTCACCGCGGGCGGATAGCGGCTCGGCAGGTCTACGGGCAGGGGGCGGAATCCGCCTCCTGCCCGTGGTGTGTGCGCCGCGCCCGACCCTGTGAGCTCAAGCGCGGTTCCACGGCGGGGTCGGGAACTCGCTGGGCGGCTCCGGCCACCCGATCGCGAGCGCGCACACCGTCACGACCGCCACGACGCTCACGATGGTCAGCACGACAGACGCGATGCGCATGCCCCTGGTCGCCGGGAAGGCGCCGCCGCGCAGCACCGCGAAGGAAGCGCCGAGGAGTCCGAGCCACACCACCAGGCCGAAGATCCCGAACGCGACGCCGATACCGCTCTCGTCGTCCCAGTAGCTCCTCGTGATGAAACCGCCCGACCAGCCGAGTCCGGCGAGGCTGAACCAGCCGGCGCCCATCACGCCGCTCACGGTCGCGACGAGCCAGAGGAGGAGCCCGCTGAAGAGACGCATGAAGGGGACACTACAGGTCGGGCCTGCGCCCAGGACGACCAGGCTCGCCCCAGCAAGCCCGGCTACCCTCGGGGCATGCGCCGAATCGTCGTCCTCCCTCTCGTCCTCGCCATCGGCCTTCTCGCGGGATGCTCGCAGGTGACGCAGCTGGCGGGCGACGCCATGGGCATCGATGTCGAGGCGACCTGCACGACCATCGACGAGGCGTACGGGCAGTATCAGTCGCTGCTGGATCAGGGCCAGGTGTCGGCGGAGCAGGCCGACGCCGCGCGGGATGACCTCGTCGCGTCGCTCGACGGCCTCGCGCAGAACGTCGACGGCCAGTTGGGCGATCTCATCCGCTCGGGCGCCGAGAAGATCGGCGGGATGACCGACCTCACGGCGCCTGAGACCATCGAGGCCATCGAGCAGCTCAAGGACTCGACCGCGGCGTTCTGCGGCTGAGCGGGAGCGACCGCGTTCGCGAAGACCGCGCTCGCCGCTCCTGGCTCAATCCTGCATGCGTGGGTCTGCGCGATGGAGACTGTCTGTGTCTCCGTCGGTCGACGGCGCGGAAGGGAGGACGATGACGACCGTCTTCCCGCTGTCCGTCTCCGTGGTCATCCCTGTGCGCAACGATGCCCGCCTGCTGGAGGTGTGTCTCGCGGCCGTCGAGCGGCAGACACGTCCCGCGGACGAGGTCGTCGTCGTCGACAACGGCAGCACGGACGACACCGTCGTCGTCGCCGAGCGGTTCGGGGCGCGGGTGGTGACGGAACCGGTGCCGGGGATCCCCGGGCGTCGGCCGCGGGGTACGACGCGGCGACGGGCGACATCATCGCGCGGCTGGATGCCGACTCCCGGCCGGGACCGGACTGGGTCGCCCGCATCGAGCGTGCCTTCCGTGAGCGTGACGACCTCGACTTCGTCACCGGTGATCCGCGGTTCTACGGTTCGACCCCGCTCGTGCACTGGGTGGGCGAGCACCTCTACATCGGCGGGATGTACACGGTGCTCACGCCGCTGCTCGGGCACGCGCCGCTGTTCGGCTCGAACATGGCCATGCGCGCCGAGACGTGGAGGACCCTGAGCGGCGAGGTGCATCGCGACGCGCAGAACATCCATGACGACTTCGACCTGTCGTTCCATGTCCGACCGGGCATGACCGTGCTTCGCGACAGAGGGCTCGTCGTCGAGGTCTCGGCGCGACCGTTCCAGGACTGGGCCTCGCTGCGACGGCGACTGAGCTTCGTGCTCCCCACGGTGCGCCTGCATCTGCCGCAGGAGGCGCCGCACCGGCGCAGGCAGGCCCGACGTGACGCTGCGGCACCGACGACGGGCGCGTGAATCAGCCCGGAGCGCGGGCGTAGAGGGCGAGCAGATCGGCCGTCAACTGGTGCGGCGTCGTCTCGCTCGGGCTGTGACCGGTCGGATAGACGCGGAAGTCGGCGCCGATCTCGCGGGCGTACCGTTCGTGCGCGGCGACGGGCCACAGGTCGTGCGTTCCGGTCGCAACCAGCTTCGGCATCGTGAGCGTGCGCACGCCTTCGCGGACGTCAGGGGTCGCCATCATCAGGCCGATGATCTCGTCGACGCTGCGCCGGCTCGTGAGCGCGAAGCGCGACCGCACGAACGCGAGTCGGCGAGGAGGGACGCGGTTCTTGTTCGTCACGATGCCCCAGATCATGAGCCCGGCGCCTCGACGCGGGCTCGTGACCGGTGCGAGCGGCCCGAGCCACCTCATGCTCGCGAAGACGTTCCCGACGCCCGGGGGAGCGGTGAGGAGCGCGAGGGAGCGGACGAGCTCGGGACGACGGACCGTGACGAGCTGCGCGAGCGTGCCGGCGAACGAGTACCCCAGCAGATGCGCCGGTGCGCCCGCTTCGAGGAAGGCGATCAGATCGCCGATGAACAGCTCGGACGAGTATGTCGCATCGGCGCCGGCCGCGTGCGATTCGTACTGCCCTGCGAGGTCGAAGGACTGCACGAAGTAGCCGGCATCGACGAGCAGGGGCAGCATCAGGGTGAAGTCCTCCTTCGAACCCGTGACCCCCGGCACCAGCACGACGCGGGGGTGAGTGGGATCCCCGACTTCGATCACCGCCAGGTCTCCGCTCGGCGCCGGGAACCGCCGGCGCCGGGCCCCGTCGGGCGGGACGGTCCAGTCGATGTCGCCGATCGACGCGTCGAGTGCGGCGGGCGCAAGGGAGGACGGTCCGCGGCGTGAATCTGTCGACACGCTGACACGGTACTCCCGGGCGCGTGGTCGTGGCCGGATCGCGCGCCGCGGTCGGCGGGCTCTCGCCCTGCCGCGGCCTCGCCCGGTGGCGTGTCGCGACGGCTCACAGAGCCGGCGCGGCGACTCCCGGGTCCTGCTCCAGCATCACTCGTGCCAGGACGACGAATCCGACGGTGTCGGCTCGCCCGGTGACGAGGGAGCGGGCCGCGTTGGTGCGGACGAAGCCGAGCCCGTCGATCGCGCTCAACACCCGCTCGCGCATCTCCGCCGCAATGATCTGCCTCTTGACCTTATGGGCAGGAGCCGTCACCATGTGGTGAACCGATTCACCGTGTGAGAGGAAGGGCTCGATGATGAGCGAAGCGTGGGACGTGTGCGGCACTCGGGGCGAGGCGCCGCCTCTGAGCAGGCGAACATTCATGTTGGGCGCGACGGGAATTGTCGTCGCGTCCATGGTGGGGTGGAGTTCTCCGCACACAAATCCGGCCGCGGCCGCGTCGGATGTGATCGTCGAGTTCGACGCGGCCACGAACAGCTGGACGCTCGGGACGGCCGCGATCACCAAGAAGATCTCCCTGGTCGGCGGTGTGTTCCGGATGACATCCCTGGTCTCGAACGCGGGAACGACCGACTTCGTCGGCGGAGCGTCGAACTCGCAGGAGTTCCTGTTCACCTGGAACGGAACGGTGCTCGGGGGCGGGTCAGGGGGCTGGGGGCTGCAGGCGCAGTCGTCGCAGAATCAGCCCGATGGATCCGTCCGACTCGATCTCGTTCTCGTGCGGAGCGGTCTCACCGTCACCCGGAGCTACACCGTGTACCCGGAGACGGGCGTCATCGCCGAGCGGACCATCATCCACAATGTCTCGGGCAGCGCGTCCACCCTCACGAACCCTGCTTTCCTCACGCACTCCCTTCTCGGCGGCGCGGTTGCCGGCACGACCCTCTCCTACATGACGGGTGGTGGGAACTTCACCGGCTCCGGCATCTTGAAGGAGGTGCCGCTCACCTCCAGCTACAGCCGAGCGTTCGACTCTCATGACCAGGCAGAGATCATCGAGGTGGACGGGCACACGACTCCCGGTCTGGGCTCGTACAGCAACGGCACCTCGATCTACGACACGTTCTTCGCCCTGGAGAACGTCGCGACGAAGGATCGACTGTGGTTCACCTTCGACTACAACGGGCACTGGGTGAGCCAGATCGTCAGTCAGACAACCGGTCTCAGTGCCGTCGTCCAGTCCTACACACCGGCGTTGAGCATCCCGGCGAACGGTTCGATCGAACTCCCGCTGGTCACGCTCGGTGTGGCCAGCGGCGATGTCGATGACCTCGGGAACGCCATCGGCGACTACACATACCGCTACCTCTGGGACTACACCCGATCGATCGTTCCCAGTGGTGGTTGGCAGTGGCGCTCCGCACCTCAGCTGCCCAACGCCGTCGCCTCCGCGAACTACACGCGCTACATCGGCGCGGGTCTCGTGCACATCGACGACAACTGGTACGACAGGAAGGGCGACTGGAAGCCTGCACTCGCCAGCGACGACATCACCGCTCTCAGCAGCTACGTCAGAAAGTCCGGCATCCAGCTCAAGATGTGGATGCCGTTCTGGCACATCGATCGTGGGTCGGAGGTGCTCGATGCACACCCGAACTGGCTCGTGAACGGATCGTCTGCCACGTTCTACGGGCTTCACCTCGACCTCGCGAACGGCGATGCGGCCGCGTGGGCGCGGGCGAAAGCGGACGCGGCGCAAGCGGACTGGGGCGGGTACCGATGGCGCTACGACGGGATGCCGTCCTGGCCGGCAGGGGGCGACGAGAGCACCATGCTCCTGCAGTCCCAGGCGTTTCTCGGGTTGCTCAAATCCGTGAAGGACGGCCACAGCGATGCCACCATCGACGGGTGTGCCTCAGGAGGAGAGACACTTCTGATGGGGGCCGTCCGGTTCAGCGACAGCCAGCAGACGACGGACGGCAACGCGCATCACTACTCCGGCTACTACCAGTCTCTGAAGCTGCCGATCGACAAGATCTCTCACACGTTCGCGTCCGAGCCGTCGATCGCGACAGGGTTCAGCCAGGTGACGCAGTATTCCGAATCCGTCGCAGAGAGCACCCGGAAGTACATCGCGCTGCAACGATGGCTCACGGATCAGGGAATGGTGGGCCGCTGGGTCAAGGTTTATCGTCCTCCCGTGGTGGGCGGGGACCACACCTACGTGCTCCAGCGATCCTCGGGTGATCAGAAGCGGTCCTATCTCACCTTCTCGAGCTATACGCCGTACTTCGGCAGTGCGGTGACGGTTCATCCGAAGGGCCTGCTGCCGACTCACAGTTATGCGTTGAGGATGTGGAAGACGCCCGGCTTCGCGCAGACGAAGACGGGCGCGCAGTGGATGACGGATGGTGTGCCGATCGCAGCGCTGAAGGAGGGGGAGATCCTCCTCTTCAATCTCACGGACTATCCGGGATCCGGTCAGCAGACGACGGCGCCGGCGGCCCCGACCGCCGCGACGAAGACCCTGTCGAACTACCTCGGCGCGAGCGGCACGGAGATCAACTGGACGATGGCCTCGGCGACGTCGTGGGTGTCGTATGTGGAGATCGTGAAGAACGGTGCAGTGATCGACAAGGTCTCGCGAGGAACGTTCTGGTTCGGGGCAGGGCACGGGAGCGACGCGTCGTACGCGGTGCGAGCCGTCACCGGTGATGAGGTGCGGTCGAGTGCGACAGCCGTCCCGCTCGCTTCCGGAGGAGTGAGTGGACCCGCGTCGCCGCCCCCGGTCGTGCCGACCACGACGCAACTCGCCACGGCGTTCGCTCTGACTCAGGGCGCGAACAACTGGGCCTACCTCCAGCGCGACAGGCGTTCGTCATCGACGCTCTATCTGACCAACATGAAGGCCGACTCCACCAACAACCGCTGGGTGGGTGACGAGCCGTACACGCTCGCCTTCGCCGGTGCGCTGAGCCCGCAGGCGCCCCATGATGCGGTGGTCAAGTGGTTCGCACCGAAGGCCGGGAGAGTGCGGGTGAGTGGGAAGGCGTCCCTGGCGCAGCCAGGACAGGGAGGAGACGGGACGACGCTCACGATCGCTGCGGGGGGAGAGGTGCCGTCGTACCTGGGGGATGTGCTGTGGGGTCCCCAGGCCATGCCGGGGGACTCGAGCGCGGAGGTGGGTTTCGACCTCGAGAGAGACGTGAACGCCGGAGATGCGATCTACTTCATCGCTGCGCAGAACGACGATCATTACTTCGACGTGACGAACTGGGACCCGAAGATCGAGTACGTCTGATCCGATAGTCCGCACGACGTCCGCGAGTCCCGCCTAGCGGGTGGGGCTCGCGGTCGTCGATTCCCGGACCACGAGGTGCGTGTCCATGACGGTGTGGGAATGCCGGTGGTCTGCGTCGAACTCGGCGAGCAGCAGCGAGGCGGCAAGGGTTCCCATGTCGTATCGCGGCGTGGAGATGGTCGTCACCGGAATGGGGGACAGCTGCGTCTGGTCGATGTTGTTGTACCCGACGATGGCGATGTCGTCGGGCACGAGGACCCCGCGGCGCAGGAGGGCGCCTTGCACGGCGAGTGCGAGGGAGTCGTTCGCGCAGAACAACGCCGAGGGGCGCTGTGGAAGATCGAGGATGCGGTCGCCGACCTCGGTCCGTTGCAGGATGCTGGAGCCGGCGGCGTCGATCCGTTGCATCGCCCGGGGTCCAGTCCAGCGGCCTCCAGCGCTGCGCGTGCTCCGGCCAGGCGCTCTGAGATCTGGCGTTCGCCGCCCGGCCCGCCCACGAACAGGATCTCGCGATGGCCGAGGGCCAGCAGATGGTCTGCCGCAGCCCGCCCGCCGGCGAAGTCGTCGAAGGCGATCGTGCAGGCATCGATGTCCGAGGACGCTTCTCCGAGAAGGACGAATCGTCCACCCGACTGCCGGAGCCGCTGCAGGTGGGGGGCGACCGTCGCCAGCGACGTCGGCATGACGATCGCGCCGGCGACCCTCATCTCCGTCAGGGCCCGCACGTAGCTGATCTCCCTGGCGTCGATGCCGTCGGTGTTGCAGGCGACGACCACGTAGCCGGACTCCCGAGCCTTGTCTTCGACGCCCCTGGCCAGATCCGTGAAGAACGGATCGGGGGAGTCGGGAACGATGAGCCCGATAGCCAGGCTCCGATGGCCGCGCATGACACGGCTCGCGTTGTTGGGCACGAAGCCGAGACGAGCGATCGTCTCCTCGATCCGCTGTCGGGTGTCTGGTGCGATGGGCTTGGTGTCGTTGAGGAAGTTGGAGACGGTGCCGACGGAGACTCCTGCCGCGTGTGCGACATCGCGGATCGTCGCGTTCGTCATGGTGTCCTCTTCGTCTGGAGATTCACATCAGGCTAGCGGTTGCGAACCTCTGTGAGCTAGCATACGGTGAAACGGTTCACCAATGTTCCGCACTCACGAGTCGAAGACGACTCCCGATGAAAGGCACCGCATTGAAGTACGGAAAGAGCTTGACCGCACTGGCGGTGGTCGGCGTCGCTGCCGCGTCACTCTCCGCGTGCGCAAGCGACCAGCCCGCTGGCGACGAGGCCACCACTTTGACCGTCTGGGGCGCCCAGTCGACGCCACAGGCGACCAAAGACATTCTCGACGCCTACGCGGAAGAGAGCGGCGTGGAGATGGAGTTCGTGACCATCCCCGACGGGTTCGAGGCGAACGTCATGACCAAGTGGACCACGGGGCAGCGTCCCGACATCCTCTTCGGGCAGTCGTCGAACCTGTTCCTCAGCCAGCTCGACGCGAAGAAGAACCTCCAGGACCTGTCCGATATGCCGTTCGTCTCGAAGACGCTGTTCGGTCTCGCGGACTCCGGCACCCTCGACGGAGTCCACTACACGGCAACCACCGGGTTCCCGTCCGTCTTCGGCGTCTTCTACAACAAAGACGTGTTTGCCGAGGCGGGCGTCGACGTTCCGGAGACCGCGGAGGAGTTCGCGGCTGCGCTCGAAACCTTCCAGGAGCAGGGTATCGACGGCGTCGCGATCGCCGGGGGTGACACCTGGACCCTGCAGCTGCCGTACATCACAGCGCTGACGGACGCTGTCGATGCCGGATTCGTCGATGACCTCAACGCGAACGAAGCCGGCTACGACAGCAGCGACGCGGTCATCGAGGCCTTGGAGTGGGAGAAGTCCCTCGTCGACGACGGATACTCGAACGCGGACTGGAAGACCGCGACGTTCGCGGACCAGGCGGCGAAGCTGCAGAGCGGCGACGTCGCAATGGTGATCCAGGCGTCCTGGATGCTGCCGTCGCTGACGGGCGACACCGACAACCTCGGCTTCTTCGGATTGCCGAACGAATCGGGCAAGGTGATGTGGCAGACATCCAACCTCACCTCGATCCAAGCTGCGAAGACCGGCGACGAGGCGAAAGAGTCTGCCGCGCGCGACTTCATCGAGTGGGTCACCACGGGTGACGGCTACCCGCAGTACCTGGAGATGACGAAAGAGCCGTCGGTGATCGACGGAGTCGCCGATCCCGAGGGTGTCTCGCCGCTCCAGCAGGAGGTCGCTGCGTCGTTCACAGGAGACGGCATCCCGAGCGACGGAATGCGAGCGCTCTCGAGCCCGTCCGGCCTCGATACCCTGATCTCGCAACTCCTGATCGGCTCGCTCACAGCCGAGGAGGTCGCGACGCAGATGCAGACGACCTTCGTGGACAACGCGAAGATCGCCGGGATCCCCGGCTTCTGAGTGGTGCACCGGATGGGGCGCTGTGCGCCCCATCCGGTCCGAAGAACGGAACACTGTGGTTCACCGCACACCTCGTCGCGCTCACAGCGCGCGGCGCTCGCAGACGCTGCTTCTCGTCATCCCCCTCGCACTCTTGCTGTTCATGTACGTGGTGCCAAACGCACTCAACTTCGTGTACGCCTGGACCGACTGGAATTCATTCCGGCCGGACGTGAACTTCGTCGGCTTCGACAACTTCACCAGCCTCATGAGCGGAGGGGCGCTGGGGCAGGCGCTCCGCGTGACCCTCGTCTACGCCGTGTGCGTGGCGATCTTCCAGAACGTGCTTGCTCTCGCGTTCGCGCTCGGTCTGGAGAGACCCACCAGAGCGCACCGGGCGATGCGGGTGCTCATCTTCATCCCCGTGCTCCTGTCGCCGCTCGCGGCGGGCTACATCTTCAAAGGAATACTCTCCTACGAAGGCGTCTTGAACGAGGTCCTGTCCTTTCTGAGCAGCACCGAGGTGCGCGTGGAGTGGCTCGGGTCGCCGGAATGGACGATCGTCTGGCTCGCGGCGATCCATGCGTGGAAGTTCTTCGGCCTTAGCGCGCTCATCTATCTCGCTGGTCTCTCGGCGATCCCGCAGGAGTACACGGAAGCGGCGACTCTGGACGGCGCGGGGTATTGGAAGACGTTCTTCTCGGTCCGCTGGCGGCTGCTCGCCCCGGCCTTCACGATCAATCTGGTCCTCACCGTCATCGGCGCGCTCAGCGGCATCGACGTGATCCTCGCGACCACTCAGGGCGGTCCAGGCGGCAGCACCCAGGTGCTGAACATGTTCGTCTTCCAACAGTTCGGGTTCGGTGCGTTCGGACGCTCCACCGCGATGACGCTGCTGCTGTTCGTCGTGATCGTCGTCATCGCGATCCCACTCGTGGCCTACCTCCGTCGAAGGGAAATCGAACAATGACGTCCGCGCGCCGCGCTCGGATCACACGATCCGTCGGTCTCGATCTCGTGCTGTGGGTCGGCGTGATCGTGCTCATCGGAATGCCCTTCTACCTCGCTCTCGTCACCGCGTCGAAGTCGGGCGAACAGGCGAAACGCGTGTCGCTCGACTTCCCTGAACCTTTCGTGCTCTGGGAGAACCTGACGCGTGTGGTGACCGACGGGAACGGCCTGATGGGACTGCTGAACAGCATCCTCATCACCGTTCCGGCGATCCTGCTCACCCTGTTCTTCGGTGCCATGGCGGCATGGGTTTTCGCGCGAGGGAAGGCGCGCACGATCCAGGCTCTCTACTACGTGGCCGTGGCCGGGATCCTGCTTCCCCCGTCGATCATCACGACGATCCGTGTGCTCCAGGCCACGGGCCTGTACGGCGGACCGGTCGGTCTGGTCCTCTTCTACTGCGGGGCTTACATGGGGGTGGCCATCTTCCTCATGACCGGATTCGTGAAGGCCATCCCGTACTCGCTCGAAGAAGCCGCGCAGCTCGACGGCGCGGGAACTCTCCGTGTCTTCTGGCACATCATCGTCCCGTCATTGCGGCCGGTTCTGCTCACGTCCGGTGTGTTCCTGGCTCTCGGGATCTGGAACGACTTCTTCTACGCGTACTTCCTGCTGCCGGATCCCGTCAACGCGACTCTGCCGCTCGGACTGTTCAACTTCGCGAGCGCCAACCAGTACGAGCTCAACTGGAACCTGATCTTCGCGCATGCGGTGTTCACGAGTGCACCGCTTCTCATCCTCTTCATGTTCGCCCAGCGCCGGATCATCTCCGGGTTCCTCGGAGGGAGCGTCAAGTGACCGGTATCGCACGCTTTCACGGAAGAACCGCATTGATCACGGGAGGTGCCAGCGGTATCGGGGCGGCAGTGTGTCGGCGCTTCGTCGATGAGGGCGCACGGGTGGCTATCGCCGACATCGACCTCGAAGCGGCACAAGCTCTCGCTGCCTCCATCGGCGGACGTTCCGCGGTCGCGATCCGTCTCGACGTCACTCGACCAGACGAGTGGGTCGCGGCGACGGAGCAGGCTGTCGCCTTCGGCGGTGGTCTCGACGTGCTGCACCACAACGCAGGTCGAACGGAGGCCGCGCCGATCGACGGGACCCCTGACGCGTGGAGCGCACAGCTCGACCTCAATCTCGGCTCGGCCTTCCTCGCGGTGAAGGCGACGCTGCCCGCACTGGTTCGATCGACCGACGCCGCGATCGTCTTCACATCGTCGATCCACGCGGTCCAGGGTTTTCCCGGCGTCCCTGCATACGCGGCCGCGAAGGCGGGCATGGTGGGACTCGCCCGTCAACTGGCAGTGGACCTCGCGGGCCGGGTTCGCGTCAACACGGTGGCCCCCGGCGTCGTCGAGACGGAGGCCTGGGCTGCTCTGGATGACAGCGTCCGGCGATCGTGGCGAGAGACGTCGCCGGCTGGGCGGGCGACCACCCCGGAGAACGTCGCTGCGACCGTCGCCTTCCTCGCCTCTGCGGACGCGCAAGGCATAACGGGGCAGACCGTCGTCGTGGACTCGGGGGCATCGATCTGGGGGAGGGCGGGTTCATGAGGATCACTGACTTCGAACTCTTCCAAGTCGGGCCGAACTGGCAGTTCCTGCGAGTGGGTACCGACGCCGGCATCGTGGGATGGGGCGAGCCGATCATCGAGGGGCGCGCGTCGACCGTAGCTGCCGCCGTGAGCGAAGCGTTCGAATACCTCATCGGACTCGATCCGCTGCGCATCGAAGACCATTGGCAGACGCTGGGCCGCTCGCAGTTCTACAACGGAGGCGCGATCGCGCAGGCGGCGCTCGCCGGAATCGATCAGGCCCTGTGGGACATCGCCGGGAAGTCCTACGGGCAACCGGTGCACGCGCTGTTGGGTGGACATGTGCGAGACAGGGTGCGCGCATACGCCCAGGTGCACGGCGACACTCTTCCCGAGTTGGCCGACGAGGCCGCTGCCGCCGTCGGTCGCGGGATGACAGCCGTGAAGATCGCGCCGGCCGCCGGTCCTCTTGACACCTTCGCGTCTCCCGCCCAGATCCGCGACGTCGTGGATCGGGTCTCGACGGTCCGCGCGACGATCGGCGGCGACGTCGATCTCGCGGTCGACTTCCACGGCAAGCTCGCTCCGGCCGACGCCATCCGGGTGCTGCGGCACCTCGCCGACTTCGGCCTGTTGTTCGCGGAGGAACCCATCGCGCCGGAACACGAGCACGCTCTCAAGGCGGTGATCGAATCGACGGCCATCCCCATCGCCGCCGGCGAGCGCCGTTACTCGCGGGCAGAGTTCGATCCTCTGCTCCGGGCGGGACTCGGAGTGGCTCAGCCTGACCCCAGCCATGCCGGAGGCATATCGGAAGTTCGTCGCATCGGAGCGCTCGCGGAGATGTTCGGAGTCCCTCTCGCCCCGCATTGTCCGCTGGGGCCGATCGCGCTCGCCTCGGCACTCCACCTCGACTTCGCGGTGCCCAACTTCCTGCTTCAGGAACAGCTGATCCACTCCTCGTACGGCGCACGTACCGGATTCCTCTCGCTCGTCGAGGACCCCGCCGTGTTCGAGATGGAGGACGGCCATTTCGCTCTGCCGCTCGGGCCGGGGCTCGGGGTGCAGATCGACGAGGAAGCGGTGCGCCATGCGTCCCGGTCACCGCACGACTGGAGGATCCCCCTTCTTCGCAAGCCAGACGGATCCCGCGCGCCGTGGTGACGCGCAGGATCCGACCAGCATCAGCCCTTCATCACCCGAACAGGAGAGAAACCTTGTCGCGCCCGAAGATCTTGGCCTACTACTTCCCGGACTGGCACGCCGACCCTCGCAACGATGTGTGGTTCGGCGAGAACTGGACGGAGTGGGAGCTGCTGCGTGCGGCGAAGCCGCGCTTCTCCGGCCATCGTCAGCCCCGCGTCTCGGCACTGGGAGAACTCGACGAGGCGGATCCTCGCGACGCGGCGACGCAGATCGCGCTCGCACGCAACTATGGCGTCGACGGATTCCTCGTCGACTTCTACTGGTATCGCGATGGGCCGTACCTCAACGGAGCGCTCGACAGGGGGCTCCTCGGCGCACCGAACGCGAACGATGTCGAGTTCGCCCTGATGTGGGCGAATCATCAACTGCGAGACAACTTCCCGTCGCATGATCCGACGACGCTGGACGCGCCGCTGATGCTCGACGGGGCCATCGACCGGGAAGCCTTCGACCGGATGGTCGATCATGTGATCGAGCACTACTTCTCTCAGGAGAACTACCTCAAGGTCGACGGGAAGCCGTGGTTCTCGATCTACGAGATCGGCAACCTGCTGGAGGGACTCGGCGGGATCGAGGGAACAGCCGATGCGCTCGCGTCGTTCCGCGACCGCTGCATCGAAGCGGGACACGCCGGACTGCACCTGGACGCGGTCGTCTGGGGATTCGGCGTGCTGCCGGCGGCCGTCATGATCGATGACCCGGCGGAGGCGCTCCTCGAGCTCGACTTCGCATCGGCATCGTCGTACGTCTGGGTGCACCATGCCGACGTCGAGGACTTCGATCTCCACCACGCCGACATCGCCCTCCTGCGGGACACGGCGTTCGCGGAGTACGAGAAGTACGCAGAATCCCTGCCTGTGCCCTTCCACCCCAACGTGACCGTGGGATGGGATCCCAGCCCACGCACCGATCAGTCCGTGCCCTTCGTGCGCGGAGAGTATCCGTGGATGCCGATCTGGGATCCGACTCCCGACGAGTTCGAGGCGGGTCTGCGCCGCGCCGCCCAGTTCGTCGAAGCGCACGGGGTCGCGCATCCTGTGATCACCGTGAACGCGTGGAACGAATGGACCGAGGGGTCGTCGCTGCTCCCGGACACCCACCACGGACTCGGCTTCCTGGAGGCTGTCCGGCGCGTGTTCGGCACGAGGAATGATCGCGCATGACCGCTCGCGAACGGTGGGTCTTCCTCGGAGACAGCGTCACCGACTCCGGCCGCACGACAGGGGGCCCTCCGACCGGCGACGGCTATGTGAGCCGGATCGCTCACGCCGTGACCGAACGGGGGCTCGACGTGGAGGTTCTCAACCGCGGAGTGAACGGAGACCAGGCTGCCGACGTCCTGAGGCGAGTCGAATCCGACTGCATCGAGCTCGCGCCCGATCTCGTGTCGATCATGGTCGGCGTCAATGACACGTGGCGTCGCTACGACAGCGATGCGCCGGTGCCTCTCGAGGCGTTCACTGCGGCGTTCGACGCGCTTGTCGACCGTCTCCGCAGTGTCGCCCGGGTGGTCGTGATGACGCCGTTCCTGCTTCCGGTCGCTCCAGGCCAAGGGGAGTGGCTGATCGACGATCTCGGCCCGAAGATCGAGGTGGAACGCGCGTCTGCACGACGCGTGGGTGCTGCGATCGTCGACGCGCAGTCCGCGATGGAGATGAGCGCGTGCGCACCGATGGACCTCGCCTTCGACGGCGTGCATCCCACCGCTGCCGGGTTCGACACGCTCGCTGCCGCCTGGATCGCCGAGGTCCTCCCCGCGGGCACAGCACGATGACCCTGCGGGGAGAGGCGCAGGGTCATCCGTACGACGCGGACTGGTCCGTGATCTACCAGGTCTATCCGCGCTCCTTCCTCGACAGCGACGGTGACGGGATCGGCGACCTGGCCGGGCTGAGGGCGGGCCTGCCGGCCCTGGTCGATCTGGGGGTGAGTGCCATCTGGCTCTCCCCCTTCTATGCGTCCCCGCAGCGGGACGGCGGATATGACGTGGCGGACTATTGCGCGGTCGATCCGGTTCTGGGAACGCTCGACGATGTCGACGGGATCGTCCGCGATGCACACGCGGCAGGGATCAGCGTTCTGATCGACCTCGTTCCGAACCACGTCTCCACCGACCATGCATGGTTTCGGAAGGCTCTCGACGAGGGTCCGTCGAGCGCTGCCGCCAGCCGATTCCACTTCCGCCGCGGCGTTGGATCCGACCAGGGTGCTGCGCCGAACAACTGGGAGTCGGAGTTCGGCGGCAGTGCATGGTCGAGAGTGCGCGAGCACGACGGGCGGTGGCCGGACGACTGGTGGTATCTCCACCTGTTCGACCGCACTCAGGCGGACCTGAACTGGTCGTCTGCCGATGTCCGAGCCGACTTCCTCGGCGTCCTCGACTTCTGGCTCGATCGCGGGATCGACGGCTTCCGCATCGACGTCGCGCATGGTCTCGTCAAGGATGAGGAATTCCCCGACGCCGAGCTCACGGATGACAGTCCGTTCGCCAGCCGTCCTTACTGGCGTCAGCCCGGGGTCTTCGAGATCTTCGAAGGCTGGCGTCAGCACGTGGAGCGTCGAAGAAACCAGGTCATGTTCGTTGCGGAGGCGTGGGCGAGCCCCCCGGCAGCACTGGCGCAATGGGTAGCCCCCGGACGGCTCCATCAGGCGTTCAACTTCGATCTGCTGGAGGCGACGTGGAACGCTCACGAGATTCGGTCCCGCATCGACGAGGCGATCGAGGCGATGGTCGATGTCGGTGCATCGCCGTCGTGGGTCCTCTCGAATCACGACGTTGTCCGTGTCCGGACCCGGCTCGGTGCGTCACATCCGCCGAGGCCGGGGCGTGGTCTGAATCCGACGGACATCGCCGAGATGGATCCGATCCGCGGCGAGCGTCTCGCGCGCGCCGCCGCCGCGGTCGTGATGGCTCTGCCCGGATCCGTTTACGTGTACCAGGGGAGGAGCTGGGGCTTCCGGAGGCGGAGATCGCCGACTCCGCGCGAAAAGACCCCACGTTCCAACGCTCCGCAGGGCGCGTCGTCGGCCGTGACGGCAGCAGGGTGCCGTTGCCGTGGGCATCGGACCGACCTGCCTTCGGGTTCAGCCGGTCGGGAGCATCGTGGTTGCCGCAGCCTCATAAGTGGGCGAGCTTCGCGCGACAGGAGCAGGTCGGTGACGACCAGTCGTTCCTTTCTCTCTACACGACGGCGATTCGTCAGCGCCGTGCGCACGCACTCGATCGTGGCCCGCTTCACTGGAACTCATCCCGCGACGACACGCTGGACTTCTCGGTCGCGGACATCCGTGTGGTCGCAAACCTGGGGGACGAAATCTGGAACGGAGATGGGGGTGGGGAGTGCATCCTGACCTCCTCGGGGCTGGGATTCACGAATCAACTCGCTCCCGGCGAGGCAGCGTGGTTCGTGCAGCCGGGACGCTGACTCGGCGCAGATCAACCCCGGTCCAGTCGGTTCGGTACTCTCGGGGTGTGCGCCGCCCAGACGCCGTCTCCCCTGTTCCTCGCCACCGGTGCGCTCGCCGTCGCAGCTCTGACCGGCTGCTCGCAGGTCACGCACTTGGCCGGCGACGCTCTGAGCGTCGATGTGCAGGCGGCGTGCACGTCGATCGATGACGCGTACGGGCAGTACCCGACGCTGCTCGAGCAGGGTGGGGTGTCGGCCGAGCAGGCGGATGCCGCATGGGACGACCTGGTGTCATCCCTCAACGAGCTAGCGGAGAACGAGGCCTCCTCGATACGGCGACCCGGAGCTCACACGACTGCTCCCGCGGATCCTCCGCGGTGCGTGGGCTCGACCTCGTCGCGTCGTGCCGCGCCGTCGTTCTCCAGCATCGAGACCGCCAGGCGCCTGGCCACCTCGAACGGCTGGGCGAACGTCTCCATGCCGACCGTGACGATCGCGCCCTCGTACAGCAGCATCATCGCCTGCGCGGTGAGCACGGCATCCGCGCAGCCCGCTTCACGGCACAGCGACGTGAACAGGTCGAGGAGCCAGGCCTTCTGTCGAGCCACCTCGGGGAAGACGGGGTGTCCGTCGTGCCCGTCGCCGATCTCGGCGCGCGCATTGATCGCGCTGCACCCTTTCGGGCTGTTCTCGTCCGACCATGTGATCGCTGCATCGAAGACGGCGAGCACCCGGTCGGCTCCGGGTTCGGGCACGCGGGAGAGGTGCTCGGCCACGTGCGCCCTCCATCGGGCGTCGCGGTGCTGCAGGTACGAGACGACCAGCGCCTCTTTGGAGCCGAAGCGGTCGTACAGCGTCTTCTTGGTGACGCCTGCCGCGTCCGCGATCGTGTCGACCCCCACCGCATGGATGCCCCGCTCGTAGAAGAGCTGCGATGCGGCGTCGAGCACGCGGGAGGCGCCCGGAGTGAGCGGGGAGAGTTCGGGAACGGGGACGGCCATGACAAGAAGTATACCAACCTGTATAGTGATGGCGATGAGTAAACAGATCGGTATACTTCGGGTCGGCGTCACGGTAGCCGCATCCGCAGCTTTCGTCCTGAGCTGGAGCTCCGGCTTCCTCGTACCCGCCATGGCCCCCGCCGAGATCTCGCCGCTGGCGCTCCTCGTCTGGCGCTTCGTCCCGCTCGCCGCTGTCCTGCTCGTCGTCGTCGGGCTCACCCGTGCGGCGCGCGGCGTCACGAGTGCGGACGTCCGGCGCCAGGCGCTCATCGGACTGTTCGCCCAGTTCGGCTACTGCACCGCGGTGTACGCGGCCATCGCCTCGGGGGTCGCAGCGGGGACGACGGCATTGATCGACGCCGTGCAGCCGCTCGTCGTCGCCGTGCTCGTCGGGCCGCTGCTCGGGTTGCGCGTACGCGGAGCACAATGGGCGGGGCTCCTGGCGGGTGCGGTCGGTGTCGTGCTCGTCGTCCGTTCCCAGCTCGAAGGCTCCGGCGCGCATCCGGCGGCCTATCTCTGGCCGGCCGCGGCGATGGCCTGCCTGATCGTCGGCACCTTCCTGCAGCGGCGGTCCGCATCGCGCACGGGAACGCTCGTCACGTTGACCATCCACGTGACGGCGACAGCGGCGGCGCTCATCCTCGTCGCCGTGGTCTCGGGCGACCTCGTGCCGCCGGCCTCCGCGTCGTTCTGGCTCGCCGCCGGATTCGCCGCGGCGTTCCCGACGCTCGCGGCGTACGGCCTCTACTGGTGGCTGCTGCGCCGGGTCGGGATCACGGCGCTGAACGCACTGCTCTTCCTGATCGCGCCCACGACCGCGGCGGCGGGCGCCCTCCTCCTCGGCGAGCCCCTCACCCCGGTGACCGTCCTCGGGTTCGGGTTGTGCGCGGCCGGCGTGGCCGCCGTGCTCGTGAGTGAGGCGCGGGGAGGAGCCGACTCCGACCGCGATGCTACGATGGCCGCGGTATCTGCGAGGAAGTGACGCCCCTCCGCCCTCGGGCAGGCAGTTCCCGCGCGTCCGGCGGATCGACGAGAGGCCGATGAGCGATCGGCGAAGGTGTGGTGGCACCGCGATCTAGCCCCCGCCCGCACCTCCAGGGCTTTCGCCACCTGGAGGAATCATGTCGCCATCCGACCCCGCCCGCACGCTCGCCGCTCACCTTCCCGACGCGCCTCCGGGCGCGAGAGTCACCCTCATGGGTCACGTCCATCGCCGCCGCGAGCTCGCGAAGGTGTCGTTCCTGATCGTCCGCGACCGCTCGGGGCTCGCGCAGGTCGTGCTCCGCCCGGGGAGGTGCCCACCGAGGGGCTCCCCGGCGAGGAGACCGTCGTGCGCATCGACGGCACGGCGACGGCGAACCCGCACGCCCCCGGCGGCATCGAGGTGACGGCGCCCATGATCTCCCTGCTCTCGGAGCCGGCTCGCACTCCGGTCGTCGAGCTGTGGCGCCCTGCTCTCGATGCGGCTCTTCCCACCGTGCTCGACCACGCCGCGGTGACCTGGCGGCACCCGGTGCAGCGCGCGAAATGGGAACTCGCGGCGGCGAGCCTGCGTGGGTTCCGGCGCACGCTCGACGCCGCGGGGTTCACCGAGATCCAGACGCCCAAGCTCGTCGACAGCGTGACCGAGTCGGGGGCGAACGTCTTCCCCGTCGAGTACTTCGGCTCGAGGGCCTACCTCGCCCAGAGCCCGCAGTTCTTCAAGCAGCAGCTCGTCGGCGTCTTCGAGCGCGTCTACGAGACGGGGCCGGTGTTCCGCGCGGAGCCTCATGACACCGTGCGGCACCTCGCCGAGTACGTGTCGCTCGACGCGGAGCTCGGGTTCATCCGTGACCACCGCGATGTGCTCACCGTGCTGCACCAGGTGCTGCGCGGGATGGTCGACGGCATGCGCGCTGAGACCCCCGACGCGCTCAAGCGCCTCGACGTGGCGCTCCCGGCGATCCCGGACGAGATCCCCGTGATCCACTTCCGCGATGCGTTGAAACTGGTCGGCGCTCCCGACGACGAACCCGACCTGGCGCCTTCGCACGAGCGCGCACTCGGCGAGTGGGCACGGGAGACGCACGGCAGCGACGTGCTCGCGGTGGAGGGGTACCCGATGCGCAAGCGGCCCTTCTACACGCACCCGCAGCCCGACGACCCGCGGTGGAGCAATAGCTTCGACCTGATCTTCCGCGGCCTGGAGCTCGTCACCGGTGGGCAGCGGCTGCACCGGCACTCCGACTACATCGCCGCCATCGAGGAGCGCGGCGAGTCCCCGGATGCCTACGCCGCCTACCTGTCGGCGTTCGCCCACGGCATGCCGCCGCACGGTGGCTTCGCGATCGGCCTGGAGCGCTGGGTGTCGCGCCTGATCGAGGCGTCGAACATCCGTGAGGTGACACTCTTCCCGCGCGACCTGCATCGTCTCTCGCCCTGACGCTGTGACCGAACAGCGCGATAGCATCGATCCATGAACTTCAACCGCTCCGCATGGTGGTGGCTGCGATAGCGGCCGGTTGAAGCATGTTCACGGGCTGCACGGCAGTTCGTGGCAGCACCAGAGAACTCCGTGTGGCTCCCGATCATCTGGGAGAGACACATGGAGTCATTCATCGCCACTGCGCAGCGCTCGAAGGAAGTCTCGGCTGCCGTCGGTGAGCACCCGGAGAGATTCCGGGTGCTCACCGGCGAGCGGCCGACCGGGCCGCTACATCTGGGGCATTACTTCGGGACCATCGAAGAGCGCGTGCGTCTGCAGCAGGGCGGTGTGGAGACGTTCCTCGTGTTGGCCGACTATCAGGTCATCACGGACCGGGACACCATGGCGAATGTGCGGGAGAACGTCTACGGGGCGGTGCTCGATTATCTCGCCGCGGGGATGGATCCCGCGCGGACGACGATCTTCACGCATTCGTCGATACCCGCTCTGAACCAGTTGCTCGTGCCTTTCCTCAGCCTCGTCACGGAGGCGGAGTTGCATCGGAACCCGACTGTCAAGGCGGAGGCCGAGGCTTCAGGCCGTGCGTTGAGCGGCCTGCTGCTCACGTACCCGGTGCACCAGGCTGCGGACATTCTCTTCTGCAAGGGCAACCTCGTTCCTGTGGGGAAGGACAATCTTCCGCACGTGGAGATGACACGGGTGATCGCCCGGAGGTTCAACGAGCGGTACGGGGCGACCTTCCCCGTTCCTGAGCCGCTGATCGCCGCCGCTCCGGAAGTGCCGGGTCTGGACGGCCGGAAGATGTCGAAGAGCTACGGCAACGCGATCGCCCTGTCGATGACGCCCGATGAGACCGTAGCGGTCATCCGTCGCGCGCGAACGGATCACGAGAGACGCATCACGTTCGATCCCGGACTGCGCCCAGGAGTCTCGGCGCTGTTGTCGACAGCCGCTCTGTGTATGAATACTTCGCCGGAGGAGCTGGCGGGCAGCATCGGGGATGGAGGCAGCGGTGCACTGAAGGCAGTGACGGCCGCTGCGGTGAACGAATTCCTCGCACCGCTTCGGGAGCGCCGCCGAGAGCTCGCCGCGGACGTGGGTCTTGTGCAGTCGGTCCTGCGGCAGGGCAATGCGCGTGCCGCAGCGGTGGCGGAGGCCACGCTCGCGCAGGTGCGCGACGCGATGGGTACGGTGTACTGAGCGAACGTAGAGGAGCGTGGCTATCGTGATCCGACCCGTGCTGACGCGAATCGGGATCCAGGTGTTCGATCATGAGAATGCGCCTCGCACCCGCAATACGGCCAGGCGTGGGGCGCGCTCCTGTCTCAACACATCCCCGGTCAGGGGTTGAGTGGGTGGACGGGGTCGTCGGCGACGATGTCGCAGGTGAAGGTCCACCCTGCGATGGTGACGCTACCGCGGAGGGTGCCGCCGCCTATGGCGCCGCGAGGGACTGAGGCGCCGGTGAGGGAGTTGGAGTAGCTTTCTTGCCCGACAGGGCCTAGGTCGTAGTTTGATCCGGTGTCAAATGGTCCCCAGGTTGCGGTGACTGAACGGGCGATGATCGGACCTGCGGTGGAGTGCAGGCCGTAGGAGATCCGCAGGTTTCCGCCCGAGTTCCGGTCGACGTAGATTGATGAGACGCCGCAGTCTCCCACGGTCTGTGCTTTCTCGGCGTTTGTCGAGCCATCACCTGACAGTGCCCCGCACAGGTTGATGCCCTCGCTGATCGCTCGTTGTCGATCGCTCTCACTGAACGTCTCGCAGTCGATCGTCATGGGAGCGAGCGTCACCGGCGATTCGGTCTCGTCGACCACGTCGATGGGGCCAGTGGTGGTTGCCTGCGCTGCCGTCGGCACCCAGAGAGCCAATGCGAACAGTGTCGCTCCTGCGGCACTGACAGCTGACTTGTGGATCTTCATCGTTCCTCCTTCTCGTGAGGAGCACAGTCCTCACTTCTTAGCTGTGGGGTATGGACCCCACAGTGCTTTCCATTCCTCCACGAGCCCATCGCGGTCACCCATAGGTCGGACCGTGATCTGGGGTGGCAGGGCAGTGAGGGAACGAGCAACGACGGCCACTGTGGTGTCTTCGTCCTCGAACACTGCCAGCGCATCACCGGTGCCGTCGCTATTGAAGATTTCCTCGCGCACCGTGGGGCGCCCGAGGAAGCGCACGGTGTGACCTGTCGAGACTGTCAGGGGGTGGGCAAGACCAAGACGCTCGAGGAGCATTGCGGTACCGGAGCGGTTCGCTGTCGCGATCGTGACCGCAGGCCGGCCGGGTGCGCGCTGACCATCTGGGGTGCTCCAGAAACCTGTCCACACATAGGAGACAGGGACGTGGAGCGGGAAATCGAGAAGCCGTGCGGGCCAGGCCGGCGTCGCGAGCTCGTAGATACGAGCATCAGCGTCATACATCATCGCCTCCTGCTCATTCCGCTGGGCGAGAAGGTCGCTCGGGTTTGCCGGTTGCCGTTGCATGTCAGGTCCATTCGTCGTGCCGGAGGGGACTGCGGGCCCCTTCAACCCATCGTCTCCGACAAGACAGCACTCGGCCGGCGCGAATGCTCTCCAAAGCTGCGACTCGTAGCAACATGTCTTCATCCTTCGTCCTCATTCGAGGAAGTCCAGAAGACGCAGCTTCTGGACTTCCTGAGGAGCGCATGAAATCATGCGCTCTCTCTTGGTCGTGCAACACGGGGGAGGCCGCTGATGCCATCGCGCGTTCTGGCGCTGGTCGCCGAGCAATTACGAGCATTTCGGAACGCCGGCGGATTCTCCCAGGAAGAGATGGCGGAGAAGATCGACTGCTCCATTCCGACATACCGGTGCCTCGAGCAAGCCACTCCTGACCCCACCCACATCCCGGATCCAAAGCTCAGCACCCTCATGCGAGTCCTCCACACACTCGACCTCGACGAAGCGCTCCTCGACGCGCTCAAGGGCATCGACAGCACCGAGCGACCCTTGGACGGGGAAGCCGGATGAGCGATGACGAGGAGCGGGAAGGAACGCTTGCAGTGGCTCGTGTATGGCCGGGGAGAGGGACAAATCCGATAGTTGCGCTTTCGCAACTATCGGAGTATGGTTGACCTCGATCAACTTTCTACGCAGGAGCGTCAACCCCGTGACAAACACCCCATCCGCAATTCCCGAGACGACGCGCTCGGCCCGCGAGGTCTTCACCGCGATCTCCGGCCTCGTCGTCGGCATGTTCGTCGCCGTGCTCTCGGGCACGGTCGTGTCCACCTCGATGCCGGTCATCATCGCCGACCTCGGCGGCACCCAGTCCCAGTACACCTGGGTCATCACCGCGAGCCTTCTGGCGACCGCCGTCTCCACCCCCATCTGGGGCAAGCTCGCCGACCTGGTCGACCGCAAGGTCCTCGTCCAGATCTCCCTCATCCTCTTCACCGTCGGCACGGTGATCGCCGGCTTCTCGACCGACACGAACATGCTCATCGCGGTCCGTGTCATCCAGGGCATCGGCGTCGGCGGTCTGATGTCGCTGGTCATGATCGCGGTGGCCCTCATCATCTCGCCGCGCGAGCGCGGCAAGTACATGGGCGTCGTCGGCGGCATCATGGCCCTCGGCACCATCGGCGGCCCGCTGCTCGGCGGACTCCTCACCGACGTGTGGGGCTGGCGCTCCAACTTCTTCGTCGGCGTCCCGTTCGCGATCCTCGCGCTCGTGCTGCTGCAGTTCACCCTGCACCTGCCGAAGCCCCAGCGCGACAGCAAGGTGTCGATCGACTACTTCGGCATCGTGCTGCTCGCCGTCGGCGTCTCGACGCTGCTGATCTGGGTCTCCATGGGCGGCAACCAGTTCGACTGGGACTCCTCGACGAGCATCATGCTCATCGTCACCGCCGGTGTCGCGATCGCCGCGTTCATCACAGTCGAGTTCTTCGTCAAGGAACCGATCGTCCCGATGTCGCTGTTCCGCAACCGCACCTTCACGCTGTCGGTCATCGCCTCGATCGCCATCGGCGTCTCGATGTTCGCCACCTCGGTGTTCCTCGCGCAGTACTTCCAGCTGGCCCGTGGCGCCACGCCCACCGAGTCCGGCCTCATGACCATCCCGATGATCATCGGCCAGATGGGTGCGTCGATCATCATCGGCCAGCTCGTCAGCCGCTTCGGCAAGTGGAAGGGCTGGATGCTGACCGGCTCTGTCCTCGCGACCGTCGGCGTCAGCCTGATGGCCACCCTGCGCTACGACACCCCGTTCCCGCTCGTCGCGGTCTACATGTTCGTCCTCGGCGCCGGACTCGGCATGGTCATGCAGAACCTGACGCTCATCGTGCAGAACGACACCGCGCCGCAGCAGCTGGGTGCGGCCTCGTCGAACGTGAACTTCTTCCGCACGATCGCCGGCACCATCGGCGTCACCGTGATGGGGTCGCTGCTGTCAACGAGCGTCGCGAACTACATCACGGATGCGCTCGACGGCTTCACGCCGACGACGCCTGACGAGGTCGAGGCGCTGAAGCACCTCGCCTCGGGTGACGTCCCCAAGGTCGGACAGCTGCCCGACACGATCCGCGCGATTGTGGAAGGCGCATACGGCCACGGCATCGCCGACGCGTTCATCATCGCCATCCCGCTCGCCGTGATCGCCATCATCGCGATCGCGTTCATCAAGAACAAGCCGCTGTCGACGAAGAACGCCGCCGAGCAGATGCTCGAGCAGGCCGAGGAGTCGGTGATCGAGGTCTCCGAGGCCGAGGTCGGAGCGTCGCTCTCGACGGGCGCAATCCGCATCGAGACTGCCGCGGGCGCATCGCCCACGACGGGTTCGGTGCGTGTGCTCGAGCGCGAAGATCGGGACCAGGACCGCTGACATGCTGCCCCCGGGAGCGGTCGCCTCGACGGATGTCGACAGTGCGCTCGGTGATCTCCAGGCCGACCTGAACCTCATCTTCGCGAGGACCAGGTCGCTCTGGAGAGAGTCGGCGGCGCGCGTGCACCCCGACCTGCAGGTCGCCGGTTACAAGCTGCTGACCTTCATCGCCCGTGCCGGCACCGCCAACGCCCACGAACTGGCGGAGCGGTTCGAGATGGACAAGTCGGTCATCAGCCGCCAGGTGCGGATGCTCGAGGAACTGGAGCTGCTCGAGTCCCGGCCCGACGAACGTGACGGTCGGCTTCGGGTTCTGACGGCCACCCCGCACGCCTGCACCGCGCTCGCCGAAGTGCGCCGAGAGTACGGCACCCGGCTGCAGGCCGTGATCGACGAGCTGACCGCCGAGGAGATCCACGCGGCCTCCAAGGTCTTCCGGTTGCTCTCCGAGGTCTGAGCCGAAGCCCCGCTGTCACGATCGACAGCGGGGCTTCGCCGTACACTGGCGAGCATGAGCGCCTCCTCCGACGCCCCTGCCGAGACCCCCGCATCCGCCGTCGATGCCGACCGGCTGGGAGACGCGGACCTCGACCAGGCCGTCACCAGGGTCGAGCACGAACTGGGGCGGCTCTTCGCACGGATCCGGGTGAGCTGGCGCGAGGCGGCAGCGACCGTGCACCCCGACCTGCAGCCGCTCGGCTACCAGGTGCTGACATCGATCGCGAGCGGCAAGGCGACATCCGCCGGAGCGATCATCGAGCGCCTGCAGACCGACAAGTCGGCGGTGAGCCGCCAGGTGCGTCAGCTCGAACAGCTGGGACTCGTCGAGAGCGTGCAGGACCCCGATGATCGGCGCGCGCGAGTGCTGGTGGCGACTGATCTCGCTCAGGAGCGCGTCGCCCTTGCCCGCTCGCAGTATGAGGGACGCATCGGGGAGCGGCTCCGCCGATGGACGGCCGCCGACCTCGACCACTTCGCCGACCTGCTCGCCGCCCTCGGGGGCAACTGAGGGGAATACGAGGGGCTGCGCGCGGCTTACCTCCCACTGTGAGTCTCTACGAACCGGCCGTCTTCGGCGCCCTGCAGCTGTCCAACCGCGTCGTGATGGCGCCGCTCACCCGCACGCGTGCGGACGATGACGGCGTGCCCACCGCGACGATGGCGGAGTACTACCGGCAGCGCGCAGAGCAGGGCCTCATCATCTCCGAGGGCACCTGGCCGGCAGCGGAGGGCAAGTCGTACGCGGGCCAGCCGGGCATCGTCACGGCCGCGCAGATCGACGGATGGCGTCCGGTCGCCGACGCGGTCCATGCCGCGGGTGGAACGATCGTGATGCAGCTCATGCACGGCGGTCGAGTCGGGCATCCGGAGATCTCGGGGAGCCGCGGGTCGTCGCGCCCAGTGCTCTCGCCGCTCCGGGGCAGACGCACACGCCGGTGGGCAAGGCCGATCTTCCCGTGGCCCATGCGCTCACCCTCGACGAGATCCCCGTGGTGGTCGAGCAGTTCGCGCAGGCCGCACGCAACGCGATCGCCGCGGGTTTCGACGGCGTCGAGGTGCACGGGGCGAACGGGTACCTCGTCCACGAGTTCCTGTCGCCCGTGTCGAACGTCCGTGACGACCGCTACGGCGGATCGCCCGAGAACCGCGCCCGCTTCGCGATCGAGGTCGCCGCGGCCGTGGCGGCTGCCGTCGGCGCCGACCGCACCGGCATCCGTCTCTCGCCACAGCACGACATCCAGGGTGTCCTGGAGCAGGACGACGCGGATGTCCTGGCGACGTACACCGCTGTCGCCGAGGGGCTCGCACCCCTCGGTCTCGCCTTCATCGACGTGCTCCACATCGACCCGACGGGCGAGCTCATCCAGCACATCCGCCGTACCGCAGGCGCACCCCTCATCGCGAACACCGGCTTCGCCGTCGACACGACCCGGGAGGCGGCCGAGGCGCTCGTCGCCGACGGGTGGGCGGATGCCGTCGCCGCAGGGCGTCCCGTGATCGCGAACCCCGACCTGGTCGAGCGCTGGCGCGAAGACGCGGAGCTCAACGCACCGCGGCCCGAACTGTTCTACGGTCGCACCCCGGAGGGGTACACCGACTACCCCGCGCTGGAGGGCGTGCGCGCCGGCGTGTGATCGGCCGCCCACGCGGCACCGTCAGTTCGCCAGGATCATCCGATCCAGGTTGACGTAGTTCGTGCTGCCGCTGCCGGCATCCATCCGAAGGTCGATCCGGTTGTATCCGGAGACGAGCGGGACGCTGACCGTCTTCGTCTGCCAGTCTCCCCAGCTCGATGTTCCGGGGAAGGCGACCGAGATCGAAGTCCCGTTGACCGTCAGCGCTCTGACCGCGTTCCCGGCAGCCGCCGTGTAGTGGAACCGGAGCTCATAGGTGCCGGGATCGACGACGTTCGCGTGGAAGGTGACGCCGGAGCCGTCGCCGATCCACCCTCCGATGTAACCACGGGCGCTGTACCCGCTCTGGCTGCTCTCCGAGATCACCCCGGAACGCTCGGCGTTCTCGGCTTCGTACGTGCGCGTGCCCTCGACGGGACCGGTGTAGCCGTCGGGTGCGGCCTGATGCATGATGGCGACGCTCGCGGCCGCCGCGAGGCTCTGCGTGGCCGAGGCGCTCAGCTCCGGTGCGGGGGCGGTCCAGTCGTAGGCTCCGATGCCCGCGCTGTTCAGGTGGTTCGCCGCCTGCGTCGCATTGTCGGTGAGCACCTGTTCGTACTGGGTCTGACCGCCCTCGTCGATGAGGGCGCGGATGTTGCGCGTGAGGATCGCCTTGAATCCGCCGGTGTCGTCCACGCCCTCGCGCAGGAACGTGCCTGACGAGGTCAGGTTGTCGACCGCCCAGTCCACGGCGGCGACAGCCCGCGCCAACTGCGTCGGGTCGCCGGAGTCGAGGTACATCTCGAGTGCGGCCCCGGCGTAGTTGCCCTGGTTGTAGGTCCAGTCCCAGTCGACGAACTGCCCCGTGCCCTCGATGTGGTCACGGAGCTTGCCGTTCACGTAGAAGTTCGCGTCGAGCCAGCTGAACAGGCTCTGGGCCGTCGTCTTGTAGGCGACATCGCCGGTGGCGGCGTAGATCCTCATGGCGGTGTAGACGGCGGTCGCATTCGTCGCGACGTTCTTCTCGTTGCGGTCGCCGTCGCCGATGTCGACGTTCTTCCACCAGATGCCTCCGCCGTACGTGGTGTCGGCGTATTGGGCGATGAAGTCGAACATCTCGATCGCGTCGTCGCGGTACTCGACGTCGCCCGTCAGCTCGAAGGCCCGGATGGCTCCCCGGGCCCACCAGCCGATGTCATCGTTCCAATCGTTGTCCCGGAAATCGGGGTACTGCGTCTGGAAGCCGTCGTAGACGTCGTCGATCATCTGCCGCGACTCGGCGCTGCCCGTGCGCTCATAAACGTCCATCACCATCTCCCAGAGCTGCGCCTCCCACCAGTAGTCGGTGTAGAGCCCGCCCTGCGGTCCGTGTGCATGCTCGGGATGGATCTGGTGATCGCTGTAGGTGAAGAAGTAGTTCGCGCTGTCGTCCCAGTAGACATCGACGAAGTCGCTGAACGCGTCGTCGGCCTGCGGCGCGGTGAGCGCCTGGGCCGGCTGGGGCACCAGGAGAGCGCCGACGAGCAGCGCAGCTCCGGCGAGGATGGTGGGTCTCTTCATTGAAATCTCCTCCAGGAATAAACATATTGAATGCGGTCAAGCTATCCCTGTCCTGGCGGGTGCGCAAGCCTTCCGGCGTTGCCGACTCCGCAATCTACATATTTATAGCTTTTAATAGACGGATTCCGATTTTCGTCCTATACTCGGCCGTGTCGTCCAGTGCTGGGCGAGTCCTGACATCTACCGAGGAGCACCGTGGCTCACACCCATTCGGCCTTCGTCCAGTCCGTCGTCGAGCGCGTCGAGGACCGAGTGGATCCGGCGATCGCCGACGTCTTCGCTCGCTGCTTCGCGAACACTCTGGGGACGACACTGACGGAGATGCCGGATGGCACGCTCTTCATGCTCACCGGTGACATCCCGGCCATGTGGCTGCGGGATTCGACGGCTCAGCTCGCGCCGTATCTGCACTTCGCGGCCGAGGATTCGGGCATCTCCGACATGATCGCCGCCGTGTCCCGTCGCCAGATCGAGTACATCCGTCTCGACCCGTACGCCAACGCCTTCAACGCGGAGCCGAACGGCGCCGGACACCAGTCCGACCTGACCGAGCAGTCGCCCTGGGTATGGGAGCGCAAGTATGAGGTCGACTCGCTCTGCTACCCGGTGCAGCTGGCTCACGACCTCTGGAGCGCGACCGGACGGACCGACCATCTCGGGGCGGCGTTCGCGGATGCCGCTCGTCGCATCATCGCGCTCTGGCGCACGGAGCAGGACCACGACGCCCGCTCCCGCTACCGGTTCCAGCGATTCGACTGCCCGCCCAGTGACACCCTCGTTCGTGACGGGCTCGGAGCAGCCACCGTACCGACGGGTCTCACGTGGTCGGCCTTCCGTCCGAGCGACGACGCCTGCACGCACGGGTACAACGTGCCGGGAAACATGTTCGCGGTCGTCGAGCTCTCCCACATCGAGGTCATCGCGAGGGAGGTCCTCGACGACGGCGACCTCGCAGGGAGCGCACGTGACCTCCGCGCCGAGATCGAGCGCGGCATCGCGGAGCACGCGGTGACCGCTGTCGCGGGGCACGGCGACATCTACGCCTACGAGATCGACGGCCGCGGCGAGATGCTCCTCACCGACGACGCGAACGTGCCCAGCCTGCTCTCCCTGCCTCTTCTGGGCTGGTGCGGGACAGACGACCCGCTCTACCTCGCCACGCGCGGCTTCCTGCTGAGCCCGGCGAATCCCACCTACGTTTCCGGTGCGCTCGCGTCGGGCACCATCGCGCGGGGCATCGGCAGCCCGCACACGCCGGACGGCCACATCTGGCCGATCGCGCTGTGCGTGGAAGGACTCACGACCGGAGACCGTGACGAGAAGGAGCGCATCATCCGTCTGCTGCTCGAGACGGATGCCGGCACCGGTCTGATGCACGAGTCGTTCCTCGCCACCGACCCCGAGGTCTACACGCGGCCCTGGTTCTCCTGGGCAAACGCGATGTTCTGCGAACTCGTGCTCGATGTGGCAGGGCTTCGCACCGTGGTGCGTCGCCCGCTCACGGAAGCGCGACCGGCATGAGCGCGCCGACCGCGACACCGCCGCGGCCCGCACCGGGAGCGTCCCCGACGCAGCCGACCGAGGCGGCAGAGCCTCGCCGCCGCAGAGGAGGCAACCCGTCCGCGAGGCAGATGACGCGGAACGCCTGGCTGTTCCTCCTCGTGCCCGGCGTCCTGTTCCTCGTGTTCATGGCGCTGCCGATCGTGATGGCCCTGGTGCTGAGCTTCACCGACTATGCGATCGTCGGCGACTTCGAATGGCTCGGCCTGGAGAACTACGCCGAGATCGCCGTCGACCCGTTCTTCTGGATCGCTCTGCGGAACACCGCCTATTACACGGTCCTCTACGTGCCGGCAGGGCTCGTCGTGGCCTTGGGCACGGCGATGCTCCTCAACCGACGGCACCGCGCGGTCCGCCTCTTCCGCACGCTCTTCTACATCCCGGTGGTCGCGTCGACCGTCGCGACCGCCACCATCTGGTTCTGGATGCTGAACCCGCAGAACGGACTCCTGAACGTGGTCCTCGGCTGGTTCGGCATCGACGGCCCGGCGTGGCTCTACGAATCGCAGTGGGCGATGATCGCGATCGTCATGATGAGCGTCTGGGCAGGTTTCGGCGCGAACATGATCATCTTCCTCGGGGGACTGCAGAGCGTACCCGGCGAGCTCTACGAGGCGGCGCGGCTCGACGGCGCGAACTCCTGGCAGCAGTTCCGATACGTGACGCTGCCATCGCTCACCCGCACGACGTTCCTCGTGTCGACGCTGCTCATCATCGGGGCCTTCCAGGTGTTCGACCAGGCGTACGTCCTGACGAAGGGCGGCCCGGGGAACTCGACCGTCACGATGGTCTACTACATCTACAACAAGGGCTTCGGGGCCCTCGAGATGGGCTACGCATCCGCCCTCTCGTTCGTGCTCTTCCTCATCATCCTCGTGTTCTCCCTGCTCAACGCGAAGCTCACGAACAGGAAGGGCGTCTGATGACCAATACGCTCAACGGCGGTCGGGCACTGGAGACGGCGCTCGCGGCGAGCACCGCCATGCGTCCGATCCCGACGACCCGACGCAAGACACCCCGGCAACGCCTCGGCACGATCGGCTGGTACGTCGGTGTGGTGCTGATCAGCATCGTCACGGTCGCCCCGCTCGTGTGGACCATCTCGACATCGCTGAAGCCGGCCACCGAGATCCTCTCCGGCGCTCTGAACCTCATTCCCGCGAACCCGACGATCGAGAACTACCTCCAGGTGTTCGAGGAGGTGCCGTTCGGGCGCTATTTCGTGAACTCCCTCGTGCTCGGCGTCGGCGGAGCGGCGACGAACATCTTCTTCGGAGCTCTCGGCGGATACGCCCTCGCCAAGCTGCGGTTCCGCGGCCGCGCGGCGGTGTTCGCCGTCTTCCTCTCGTCGCTCATGATCCCCGGGATCATCACCATGATCCCGTCGTTCCTGATCCTGCGTTCGATCCCGTTCGCCGGCGGCAACGACGTCTTCGGCCAGGGCGGACTCGGGCTCATCAACACCTACTGGGCCGTCATCATCCCCGGAGCCGCCGGCGCGTTCGCCGTGTTCTTCATGAAGCAGTTCTTCGAGACGCTGCCCGATGAACTCGGAGAGGCCGCGCGGATCGACGGCGCGAGCGAGTTCCGGATCTTCGCGATCATCTACTTCCCCCTGGCGAAGGCGGGGCTCGCGGTGCTCGGCATCATCAGCTTCCAGGCCGGTTGGAACAACTTCCTCTGGCCTCTCATCGTGCTCAACAGCCAGGACATGATGACCGTCCAGGTCGGACTCGCATCGTTCGTGAACAACTACGAGACCGCCTTCGGCCCTCTCATGGCCGGCACGGTCGTCGCGAGCCTCCCCGTGCTCCTCGTCTTCCTCTTCGCCCAGCGCTACATCATCGAGGGCGTCGCGCACGTGGGGACGAAGTAGCTCTCGTCGGTCGCACCCGCATCCCTGTCCGCACTTTCCCTCAGCACACCCGAACACCATCCGAACCACCAAGGAGATTTCGATGAAGAAGCATCTGCGAGCCCTCGCCCTGCTGGGCGCGGCGACACTGGCGGTGACCGTGGCCGGCTGCTCGGCCGGCGACACCGGCGCGGGCGACGGCCCCGAACCCGTCGTCATGTGGGGGTCCTGGTCCGGCGACCAGGTGAAGCAGCTCGAAGAGCAGGCCGCGCGATTCAATGATTCGCAGGACGAGTACGAGGTCAGCTATGTACCGCAGGAGCTGGTCGAGGAGAAGCTGCTCACCGCGCTGGCCGGCGGGCAGGTGCCGGATGTGGTGCTCTGGGACCGCTATCAGACCTCGCTCTATGCGCCGAAGGGCGCACTCGCGACGATCGACGAGTTCGTGAAGGAAGACGACATCGACACCGGTGTCTTCTACGAGCCGGCGCTCGGCGAGATGGAGGTCGACGGCAAGCTGTACGGCCTGCCCCTCCTCGTGGACAACCGTTCTCTGATCTACAACCAGTCGCTCCTCGATGGCGCAGGGGTGACCGCTCCGACGAACTGGGATGAGCTGCGCACCGCGGCTGAGGCCCTCACCGTGCGCGACGGCGGCAAGCTCACCCAAGCAGGCTTCGACCTCAGCGATCCCGGTCTGTTCAGCATGTATCTCGCCCAGGCGGGCGGAGAGCTGTTGAACGACGACGAGACGAAGACCGCGTTCAACAGCCCCGAGGGGCTCGAGGTGCTCGACTTCTGGCAGAGTCTGCTCGACGCGGGGGTCTACGAGCAGGGCTTCGGCGACACCGGCGACGCCTTCGCCGAGGGACGCACCGCCATGAAGCTCGACGGGCCGTGGGCGCTGTCGACTCTCGACAAGGTGGACGGACTCACCTACGGCGTCGCCCAGCCTCCCGCGGGCCCGGATGGTGACACCGGTGCCTACACGGGTGGCTTCGGGCTCGTCATCCCCGAGGGTGCGAAGAACGCCGAAGGTGCGTGGGAGTTCATGAAGTGGTGGACGACCGAGGCCGAGAACGGCGTCGCATTCGGTGAGATCTCGGGCTGGATCCCCGCCAACATCGATGCCGCGAACGACCCGTACTTCACTGAGGACGAGCATTACGCGGCGTTCATCGAGACGATGAACTACGCCCAGGCCCGCCCGAACGTCCAGGGCTTCTCGGATGTCGAGGGCAAGGCCCTCGTGCCGGCGCTCGAGCGCTTCCTCTCCGGTGAGATCTCCGCGAAGCAGGCGCTGTCGGACGCTCAGACCCAGGGAGATCAGATCCTCGCGAAGAACCGCTAGGCCGGCATCCGCCCGCTCCACCCGGTCGGGCGGCGACCTCGCGGCTCGTCGCCCGACCACCCGCACGTCGCCTCCGCGACACAGGAAAAGGAATCATGACCAGCACTCCCGCGCAGACCTGGTCCGCACATGCGGACGTCGCCCAGCGCAGCCTCGACCACTTCTTCGGGGTGGCGGGCACGCAGTACCTCGCCAACAGCCACCCGCACGATCGCGGGAACACCGAGGTGTTCAACTACTGGTGGCTCGCTCACGTGATCGATGCGCGAGTCGATGCGTGGGCGCGCACCGCCGACCGTGCCTGGCTCGCGGAGGCAGACCGCGCCAGAGCGAACATCATCGAACGCAACGGCGGCCAGCTCTTCAACGACTACTTCGACGACATGCTCTGGTTCGCGCTCGCGCTGGAGCGGATGCATGCGGCGACAGGGGAGCAGCGGTACCTCGATGAGGCCATCGCGATCTGGGACCATGTCGTCGCCGAGGGATGGAACGAGACCCTCGGCTGGAGCCTCGCGTGGCGCAAGCAGCAGCTCGCGTACAAGAACACCCCCGCGAACGGGCCGCTGGCCATCCTCGGAGTGCGGCTCAGCCGCGTGGATGCTTCTCGCGATTCCCTGACGTATGCGCGGACCGCGTTCGACTGGCTGACGACGAACCTCGTCGGCGACGACGGATTCGTCGAGGACGGGATCAACCGGAACGACGACGGAGCCGTCGACGCGCAGTGGCGGTTCACGTACAACCAGGGGCTCTACGTCGGCGCCGCCGTCGAACTGTATGCCGCGACGGGGAGCGCCGCTACCTCGAACGGGCGGTGCAGACCGCGGTCACCGCCGTGCGGGAGCTCAGCGACGGTACGGTGTTCCGCGACGAGGGCGACGGTGGCGACGAAGGGCTGTTCAAGGGCGTCTACTACCGCTACCTCGGTGAGCTCCTCGCCGTGCTGGCGGGTGAGGACGGCTTCGAGGACGAGCGCGTGCTGCTGGAGAGCTTCTTGCGGGCGAGCACCGACGTCCTGTGGGCGAACGGGCAGGTCGACGGCCTGCTGCGTCCGGGCAATGACTGGTCGGAGGCGCCGGCGGAGTGGATCCCGTACTCCACGGCGCTCAGCGCGATCTTCGCCGTCGAGCAACGTGCCCGGCTCGAAGCTCGTGCCGAGGGAGCCGATGCGGTGACGGTCGGGGCGGCTCGCACCGCCGAATAGTCCCCTGTCGTCTCGTCGATGCCCGTCGCGCTGCACTCGCAGCACGATGGGCATCGTGCGTCAGGGGCGAGGGGCGGCGGTCGAGGCGCCGAGCACGAGCTCGGTCGGCAGGACGACCTTCTCGATCGCGTGCGGTGTGGAGAGCTGGCGCTGCACGGACTCCACGCCCTTGATCCCCAGGTCGCGCTGCGCCTGACGGATGTGCGTGAAGCGGAAGATCCCGGTGTCGAAGAAGGCGTCGGGGTGGTCGAAGCAGACCACGGAGATGTCCTCGGGGATGCGCAGTCCGATGCGGTCGCAGGCCTCGCGCATCATCAGGGCGATGTTGTACTCCGCCGCCACGTATCCGGTGATGTCCGGATGCTCTCGCACGAATTCGACCAGACGCTCGATGTCGTCTTCGACGGTGTCGGTGCTCCCGGGGACGGTGGAGCCGATGGTGTGCAGCTCTGCACGGTTCTCGAGCGGGAGGTGATTCGTCGCGTGCGCGTGGATGTACCCGTTGCGTCGATCGTCGCTCGAGGAGACGTGGCTCGCCGAGCTCACGAAGCCGACGGTCTGGTGCCCGAGCCCGAGCAGGTGCTCGGTCGCCGTGCGTCCGCCGCCCAGGTTGTCCGAACACACGGCGGAGACGGGGATGCCGTCGAAGAGGCGGTCGAGGATCACCACGGGGAACCGTCGCGTGACGAGCTCGAGCGCGGCCGGCGGGATGTACTCCGATGAGCTGGGCAGGAGGATGATCCCCTCGACGCCCGCGTCGACGAGGGCCCGGATGCAGGCGTCCTCCTCGGACAGATCGCCGCCGGAGCGCTTGATGATGACGTGCGTGTCGGCGCCGGCAGCCGCGAGGATGCCCTCGATGATCTTGTTGCCGAAGGTGTCGTCGAAGCTCGTCAGGACGCAGCCGATCAGACGCGCCGAGCTCTCCGGATTCGCCCCGGCGCGAGCGATCGTGGGGGCCGAACTCGTCACCACGGTGCCGATGCGGGGGCGGCGCATGATCATGCCGTCGGTGCGGAGCAGCTCGAGCGCGCGCTTGATGGTGATCGGGCTCACATCGAACTGCTTCGAGAGCTCGGCCTCGGAAGGCAGTTTGTCGCCGACCGGGTAGGTTCCCTGAGTGATCGCTTCTCGCAACGACTCGTAGACCTGTTTGTAGAGCACTGTGGACCGTCCCCCTGCGCCGAATAGTTATATTAAATCTACAGCGCGAACTCGCGATCTGTCTCTTCGCGCGCGGATTCGATGAGTCACGCCCGCACCTGCGTCACAGCACGATGTCGCCCGAGGACTCGAGCGCCCGCCATCCGGAGTCACGTGCGCCACGGGCGCCGAGGGCATCCGCGTCGACCAGCGGCCCCAGGTCGATGCCGGTCAGGGCGGCGACGTCGGCGATCGGCACCTGGAACGTGCGGAACGACCCGAGGGGAGGGATCGCGAGAGTCGTCTCGCGCACGTCGACCAGGTCGGACTGATCGAGCACGAAGCCCGCAGCGGCGAGGCCGTCGGCTGCGTGCCAGGCGGCGATCTTCCAGAACCGGAGCGGGATGCGGATGCCCCGATAGGGCGGGTCGGCATCGGCGAGCACCGGAGCCGTGAACACCGACAGGCGCTGATCCGTCGCCTCGGCGTAGGCGAGCACGTGGTCTTCGAGGCCGAGCCAGAGCTCCTTCGACTGGTTAAAGTCGGCCGCCTGCGGTGCGGCGTTGGGGTAGAAGAAAGTCGCCCGGCTCGCAGCCCCGGCTTCGGCGACCTCGCCCCACCCCGGGTCGCGCCGGCGCACGAGGTGACCGCGGTCGAGGTCGTTCCCGGCATACACCGCCGGCCCGGTCTGCTCCTCGGCCGGAGCGCGCTCGTCGAGGCGCCACTCGCCGGTGCGCGGCAGGTCGCGAAGAAGGGCGCCGTCGATGTTGACCGCGGTCACGGCCGCGAGCCGGCGCACCGGATCCAACAGCACGCTGAACCGAGGGTAGGGGAGCGCCCGTACCGGCTGCGAGGGCTGGGGAGCGGCAGTGTCGTCTCGAGGAAGTCCGGGTCGTAGCCGTCGGTCATGCTCCCATGGTGCCCGGGGTCTCCGACGTCCGCATCCTCACTCCGCCTCGCTCACCCCGGATCGACGATGACGTCGAGCGCGACACCCGCGCACGCGACGCGCGGCAGTTCGGCGAGTCCGCTGCCGCGCACCGAGTCGCCGGTCGCCCAACGGGGATCGGTCGACACGACGACGCGACCGACGCCGTTCGTCAGGGTCACCTCGCTCCCGAGGGCGGCGAAGCGGTGCGTCAGGTCCTGTTCGACGGCCGACACCAGCAGGTCGAGCCCGGCGACCCCGATGCGGAAGCCGTCGACCTCGGCGGGCACCGCGATGGTGATCGTGTACTCGTCGCTGCACAGGTAGTCCACGTAGGGTCCCGCGACGTGCGGGTCGCCCGTCGCCATCGGCACCCGGAACCACTCGAGCGCGCTGTAGTCGATGTTCTCCTTGTTGAGCGACTGCGACGCGAGCACGAGCTGTCGCCGATCCTCGCCCTGCCACCAGGCGAGGTGGCTGTGCGCATCGGAGAGCAGGTCGATGGCTGCGATGAACCCCGATCCGTACACGGGCACTCCGGGGAGTGCGAGCGTCTTCAGTGCGTGCGGCTGCACGAGCGCGTCGATCTTCGAGCGCGTCAGCGGGCCCCCGGAACGCGCGTCGGAGACCTGGGCGGCGAAGGGCTCCACCCAGTCGACCAGGGCGCGGACGGGCGTGGAGAAGTAGTCCTCCACGATCGCGGCTGCGGCGTTGAGGGTGGTGTCTGTTGCGGCATTCATCGCGTCCTCCTGTGCACGTCGATGCGGGTCCTGGGGTCTAGCCGGTCGCTTGGATGCGGATCAGGGCGTCGATGGTCTCGGCGACCATGAGTTCGGTCCTCGCTCCGGCGGCATCGGGGTCGGCGGCCTCGACGGCGTCGATCACGGCGGCCAGGTGGGCGCCCTGCCGCCGAAGGTTCTCGGTCTCGTGCGCGACCAGGCGCAGGAACGGCGAGAGCTCCGCCTGCAGCTTCATCTGTTCCCGGGTGAGACGGGCCGACTGGCTCAGCGCGACGATCTCGATCTGCACGTCGTCGAGGAGGCGGCGCTGCGCTTCGGCGTCGAGCTCCTCGATGTGCTCCATGCGCCGCCGCACCCGCTGCGTCTCGCTGGGGTCGGCGCGCCGAGCGGCGAGCCGGACGCACGCGCCGGTGATGGCGGCGTAGTGCGCGCCGAGGTCGCGCAGCGCCAGGCGTGAGGTGCGCCGCACGGCCTCCCGCGCGAACGTCAGCGGGTCGGCGTGTGCGGCGACGAAGCTGCCGCCGTTGCGCCCGCGACGGGTGACGACGAGGCCGCGACCGCGCAACGCGAGCAGCGCCTCGCGCACGGTCACCGGAGCGACTCCGAGGCTCTTGCTGAGGTCGGCCTCGGAGGGGAGCCGCTCGCCGGCACGGAGGTGGCCACGCGTGATCGCATCGACCAGTCGGCGCTCGACGAGTTCGGCCCTGCCCTCGTCGCCGATCGGCTGGAACAGCGCGCCCTGGAGTCGGTGCGGCTGCTGGTGCTCGGGGTCGGGGAGGGGGTGGCAGAAGCGTGCGTCGGATGCGTCGTGGTGCTCGATGCCATGCTGCGATTCTCCCTTCCTCGATCACGATACCCAAGAAAGTCGTTGTTGACATATTACCTCTGGGTTTATATGTTTTGGTGAATCTTCCGAGTTCGACGACGATCCGAGGAGCGCGACATGATCGCCACGGCCCCCGCAGCACCCGCAGCATCCCCCGACGCCGCCCGTCCGGACGGGACGGTGACCCTCCGCGGAGTCACGAAGGCGTTCGGCGAGTTCACCGCCGTGCGCGAGCTCGACCTCGATGTCGCCTCCGGGGAGTTCCTGTCGATGCTCGGCCCCTCGGGCTCCGGCAAGACGACCGTGCTGCGCATGATCGCCGGCTTCGAAGACGTCACCCGCGGCAGCATCCACCTCTCCGGGGTCGACGTGACCCGCACGCCCCCGCACGCCCGGCCGGTGAACACCGTCTTCCAGGACTACGCCCTCTTCCCGCATCTGACCATCGCCGACAACGTCGGCTACGGCCTGCGCGTGCGCGGTGAAGGCAAGAGCGCCCGTGCCGCTCGAGTGCACACGGCACTCGAGCAGGTGCGCCTCGACCACGTCGCCGACCGCCTGCCGCATCAGCTCTCCGGCGGCCAGCGCCAGCGCATCGCTCTGGCCCGTGCGCTCATCCTCCGCCCCCAGGTGCTGCTGCTCGACGAACCGCTGGGTGCGCTCGACAAGCAGTTGCGGGAACAGATGCAGATCGAGCTCAAGCAGATCCAGCGCGAAGTCGGCATCACCTTCATCTTCGTGACGCACGACCAGGAGGAGGCGCTGACCCTGAGCGACAGGGTGGCGGTGTTCAACGGCGGCCGCATCGAGCAGATCGGCACCGCGCGCGACGTATACGAGCGTCCGCAGACCGAGTTCGTCGCCCGGTTCCTCGGCCTGTCGAACCTGATCGGCGGAGACCTCGCCGAAAGCCTCACCGGGGACCGTCGCACCATGAGCGTGCGTCCCGAGCGGATGCGGCTGACGGGTGCGGATGCGCCTGCGGCCACCGGCGAGGTGTCGCTCGCCGGCACCGTCAGCGAGGTCGTCTACACCGGACCGGCCACGCGCTACCTGGTCTCGACCGAGGCGGGCATCGACCTCATCGCCGAACGACCCAACTCCCGACACTCCGCCGAGGACGACCTCGGCCGAGGGCACCGCGTCCGCGCCGTCTGGTCTCCGGACCACGCGGCGCGGCTTCCCTGAAACACACCGCAGCACCCGAACCCCTGAAGAAGCACCCCGCAGCACCGATCACGAAGGAGCGATCCATGCGTAAGAAGATCCTGGCCACCACGGCGATGGCGGCCGTCGCCGTCCTGGCACTGTCCGGCTGTTCCGGCAGCGAAGACACCACCTCGGAGGGCTCCGGCGAGCTCCAGATCGACGTCCCCGACATCGCGATGATGGAGGAGCTCGGCGACAACGAGGGCGAGGTCAACATCGTCGCCTGGAGCGGGTTCGTCGAACCGGCCTGGAGCGATGCGTTCACCGCAGAGACGGGGTGCGTCGTGAACCGCCGTGTCGCGGGCACGAGCGACGAGATGGTGCAGCTCATGCGCACCGGGGACTACGACCTGGTCTCGGCATCCGGCGACGCCAGCCTCCGCCTGATCGCCGGTGGCGACGTGCAGCCGCTGAACCTCGAGCTCATCCCGAACTTCGGCGACGACATCGTCGAGGGCATGAAGGGACAGATCTACGACACCATCAACGGCAAGTCCTATGGCATCCCGATCGGACGCGGCGCGAACATCCTGCAGTACAACAGCGAGGTCGTGACCGAGGAGCCCACGAGCTGGGACGTCGCGTGGGAGAAGGACAGCCCTTACGCGGGCAAGGTCATCGCCTATGACGCGCCCATCTACATCGCCGACGCTGCGGTGTACCTGATGGCGCACGAGCCCGACCTCGGCATCACGAACCCGTATGCGCTCGACGAGGAGCAGCTGGCCGCGGCCGTCGACCTGCTCAAGCAGCAGAACGACCTCGTCTCGGAGTACTGGTCCGACCCCGCGGCGCAGATCACCTCGTTCGCCGGCGGTACCTCGGTTCTCGGCACCTCCTGGGAGGTGCTGCGCAAGCTGACCGAGGACGACAAGTTCAAGAGCATCCTTCCCGAGGAGGGCTCGACGGGATGGTCGGACGCCTGGATGCTGGCGACCGAGTCGAAGAACCCGAACTGCGCGTACGCGTGGATGGACTACTCCTCCTCGCCCGAGGTGAACGGCGCGATCGCGATGAACTTCGGCATGGCGCCGGCGAACGCCGCGTTCTGCGAGACCAGCGACGAGGCGAAGGCGCACTGCGACTACTTCAACGCCACCGACGAGGAGTACTTCGAGAACGTGTGGTTCTGGACGACGCCGATCGAGCAGTGCATCGACGGTCGCACCGACGTCACCTGCACCAACTTCCAGCAGTGGACCGACGCCTGGCTCTCGGTCAAGGGCTGAGCCGTATCGAGGGGCGGGTCGCACGGCCCGCCCCTCGCCCCCGCAGATCTTCCGCACTCACGAACGGGATCGACATGAAGCGCCGCCTCCGGATCGCCGGGCTCCTCGCTCTTCCGATGACCTGGCTCATCGGGATCTACATCTTCTCGCTGGTCATGCTCCTGGTGACCGCCTTCTGGATCACCGACCCCTTCACCTCGAAGGTGAAGCCCGGTTTCACGCTGCGCAACTTCGAGCAGCTCTTCGTGAACCCCGCCTACCTGTCGACGTCGCTGCGCACCCTCGGGATCGCGCTCGCCGTCACGGTGCTCGCGGTGCTCATCTCCGTGCCGCTCGGCATCTTCATGGCGAAGGTCGCCTCGCCGTGGTTGCGTGCGCTGCTCGCCGTCTCGATCACGCTTCCGCTGTGGGCCGGATACCTGGTCAAGGTGCTCGCGATGCGGATCACTTTCACCGAGCAGGGCTTCGCGAACTGGCTGCTCGCTCCGTTCGGACTCAGTGGCCCGGGGTTCACGGTCTTCACGGTCGTGCTCACCCTGACCTACCTGTGGCTGCCGTACATGGCGGTGCCGGTCTATACGGCGATCCGCCAGGTGCCGCCGAACCTCTTCGATGCATCGGCCGACCTGGGCGCGGGCTCGTGGCGCACGATCGTCGCCGTGGTGCTCCCGCTCATCAAGCCGGCGCTGATCGCCGGTTCGGTCTTCACGTTCTCGCTGAGCCTCGGCGATTACCTGGTCGCGCGGTTCGTCGGAGGGGACACGCAGATGATCGGCAGCGTGATCGCGTCGAACATCAACCTCAACCCTCCGCTGGCGGCCGCCTACTCGCTGGTCCCCATCGCGTTCGTCGTCATCTACCTGGTGAGCGTGCAGCGCACCGGCGCCCTGGAAAGGATGTGAGTCGCACATGCTGAGACTGTCCCGCACCTCCAAGATCGTCCTCGGGGTCATCGTCGCGATCGTGCTCGCGTTCATGTACATCCCGCTCGCGCTCGTGGTGCTCAACTCCTTCAACGCGGCCCGCATCGTGAGCTGGCCGGTCGCCGGGTTCTCCCTGGAATGGTGGGGGAAGGCCTTCACGAGCGAGCCCGTGCGCGCCGCACTCCTGAACTCGATCCTCGTGGCGGCGGGGGCGACGGTGATCGCGGTCATCCTCGGCACGCTCGTGGCGTTCGCGCTCCAGCGGTACTCGTTCTTCGGTCAGCGTGCCGTGAACCTCCTGGTGGTGCTGCCGATCGCCCTGCCCGGCATCGTCACGGGCGTCGCCCTGAACAACACCTACAACCAGCTGCTCGAGCCGATCGGCATCCAGGTCGGCTTCTACGGGATGATCATCGCCCACGGCACGTTCTGCATCGTCATGGTGTTCAACAACGTGCTCGCGCGGCTGCGGCGCATGAACCCCGGCATCGAGGAGGCGTCGAAGGATCTCGGGGCGAGCCCGTGGCAGACGTTCGTGCTGGTGACGCTGCCGCAGTTCCGCAGTGCGCTCATCGCCGGCGCCATCCTCGCCTTCGCCCTCAGCTTCGACGAGGTGTACGTGACGATCTTCACGGCCCCGCCCGGCGTCGACACCCTCCCGCTGTGGATCATGAACCAGATGGCCAGGCCCAACGAGGCCAACGTCGTCAACGTCGTCGCGACGGTCGTCATCGTCGCGTCCTTCCTCCCGGTGTGGATCTCGCAGCGGCTCGGCAGAGAGGTCGACGAGCGCGACTGACGGGGAAGGGGCGATCTGCAGGAAGCGCGCCCCTTCTCAGTCGTCGGTGCGGAACCCCGCCGCCTTATGGGTGCCGTCGCAGAACGGCTTGATCGCCGAGAGTCCGCAGCGGCACAGGGCCACGGTGCGTCGGTGGGGCGGGAGCGGTTCACCGTCGCTGGTGCGCAGTTCGACGTCGCCCCGCACCAGCAGAGGACCGTCGGGATACGGTGTGATGGTCACCGGCTCCCTGCCGCTCATGACGACACCCGCGGCCGCAGTGCCGAGGAGCCAGCCGCCCAGGACTCCAGCGTGTGCGCGCCCGCCCAGCCGTCGACCGTCAGACAGGCGGCCGCGCCGAACAGGATGTCGGGGAGCAGGTCGGGGTGATCCTCGGCGAGGCTGCCGGCGAGGTCGCGCGCGGCGATCTGCTCGTGCACCGCGTCCGCCTCGACATGCTCGTCGAAGTACTCGGTGACGTCGTCGCCGAACCCGAGGCGGCGCAGCCCATCGGCGTACAGCTTGCACGGGATCGACGACGTCATCTCGTATGCCGCCAGGTGACCGACGATCGCGCCCACGAGCCGTCGGTTGAGGCCGAACAGCGACATCATGTTGTGCGACGCGAGAGTGATCGCGGGCACGTCGTCGACGTAGGCTCCGTACGTGTCGTCGAGGCCGGCGCCGCGCATGGCCCTCGCGAAGATCTCGGCATGCACGCGCTGCGGTCGTCCTCCGCCGTACTCGTCGGCCTGGATCTCCACGAGCGCGGCCTTCGCCCGGCCCTGCAGGCGCGGAATCGCCCAGGAGTGCGGGTCCGCCTCCCGCAGCGTGTACACCGACCGCAGGATGAACGTCTCCTCCGCCTGCTCCCTGGTCGCCTTGCGCGCGACGTGGCGGGAGAGGCTCGGCCCGGTGTCAGCCGCGGCGAGAGCGAAGAGGGCGCGGCCGACGGCGTCGACGGTCGGCTCCGGAAGCTCCGGCATCGGCACGCTCGCGCGCAGAGCCTGCTCGAAGGCGGCCTCGAGCACACGCCGTGTCGCCAGGAGCGCGGGGTCCCACTCCCGGTCGGCATCGAGCTGCGGGAGCGACCCGTAGGCCGAGGCGTAGAGCACGAAGAGCGCGAGCTGGAGGTCGTCGTCGCGCACGATGTCGGCACTCGACGCGACGGCGTCGGCGGCGAGAGCGGTGTGGTCCGTGACCTCGTGATCGTCGTCTGTGAGGTGCGTGATGATGGCACGGCTCACCGGCCCTCTGTCGCGGAACGGGAGGGCCGTAGCGGAGGTGGTCGCCGGGGCGGAGATGGTCATGATTCTGGCTCCCAAATCGGTGTGGAGTCTCATCCTGCGGGCAGAGTCGACTCGGAACCAGGGACTTGACGCGCGCGCTTGCGCAGGGCAGGAGACGCAGCGGTCGCGATCGATCAGGGGCAGATCTCGAACACGTGGTCGTCGTCCTCCGGGGTGACGAGTTCGCGGTCGCGGAGCACCATCGAGGCGGGCGAGGTGTCGTCGTCGCACATCTCGGCGAACGGGCGGGGGAGTTCGTCGGTGTACTCGATGTCGATCACGTGGTCTCCGTACACGTCGGTGTAGGCATCGCACTCCGTGTAGGCCGCGCACTCCTCGGTGACCGCGAAGTCGAAGCCGGCGCGCTCGTGCAGCACGGCGGCGTCTTCTGCGGCGTTCTTCTGCCCCGCGGCGAGCCCCGACGAGTGGGCGGCATCGACGAACAGCGCGGCCAGCGCCAGGTTGTCGTCGAGGGTGAGCGCTCCTGCCGACCGGGTGTACGAGTCGAGGTTGTCGAACTCGACCGCGTCGAAGCCGGCATCCGCGCAGCCCTCGATCCATGGGGTCACGGTGTCGGCGATCCGCTCCCGCGCGCCGCGGCTCGCCGTGTCGAGCACGGCCTCGTCCGGCCAGTCCGGGTCGAACACGACCTCGCCGTCGCGGTGGAGCAGCAGGTCTTCGGGCCAGGTGTCGAGCTCGCCCGGCTGGGTCTGGAAGCCGTTGACGTAGCAGATCGAGTACACATCCGGTGCAGGGTCCGCGCTCCGGTCTCTCCCGACGATGCCGACCTCGGATGCCGGTTCGTACGAGCCGCCCAGCTGATAGTCGGGCACGGCACCGGCGGGCGGAAGCACGACGGAGTCCATGGTCGAGGTCGCCGCGCAGCCCCCGAGTGCGACCAGCACGACGGCGGCGCACGAGAGCAGGGCGGCCCGTGCCGCCGCGATCAGCTCTTCGCTCCGTACAGCTCCGCGATCTCCTTCGACCCCATGCCCTGGGCATAGGTCGGGTGCTGCGGCCACCCCTCGGGGAGTCCTCCCACTGCTCCTGCCGCCCGAAGGGGAGCAGGTCGACCAGGCCCTGGAGGTGACTGAGTCTCTCGGTGCCGCGGCCCTCGGTGTGCCAGGTCCGGTACACGGTGTCGCCGTCGCGCAGGAAGACGTTCACGCCGAACCCCGCGTTCGGGGGTGCGTCCACGTCGGCGCCGAAGGTGCTCGCGGCGCTCGAGTACCAGTCCATCCGATTCCCGACGCGCTCACGGTAGGCCAGAGCCTCCTCGATCGGACCGTTGGTCACGATCACGAAGCGTGCGTCGTAGTAGCGCTCGAGCACGTCGAGGCGTGTGAACTGCGACGTGAAGCCGGTGCAGCCGGGGCACTGCCACTCGCTGCCGTCCGACCACATGTGGTTGTACACGATGAGCTGCGAACGTCCGTCGAAGATGTCCGCGAGGCGGACCGGTCCTTCTGCCCCCACGAGCGTGTAGTCGGGCAGCTCCACCATCGGCAGCCGTCGTCGCTGTGCCGCGATCGCGTCGAGCTCCCTGGTCGCGGCCTTCTCGCGCACGCGCAGCCGGTCGAGCTCGCTGCGCCAGGTCGCGGCGTCGACGACGGGGGAAGGGTGGATTCTGCGCTGCTCACGGTGACCTCCGGGTGCGGGGCGAGGATGCGTCCAGTCTGCGCGCGGTCACCGACACCGTCAATGCGTGTCCGGCCCCGAGGCGACCACGTCTGCGGGCACGGCCTCCGCCGGATTCCTGCGGATGCCGATCCACGACACCACGCCGCCGACCACGAGCAGTGCCGCCGTGACCCACGCGGCGTTGTGGAACCCGTCGAGATCGAGCGCGCCGCCGACGATGGTCGACAGCATCGCCACCACGAGCAGCCCGGCGACGCGGGAGACGGCGTTGTTCACGGCGGATGCGATGCCGGAACGACTCTCGTCGATCGCGCCGAGGATCGCCGCGGTCAGCGGGGCGACGGTGAGCGAGAGGCCGAGGCCCATCACGATCATCGCGGGCAGCACCTGCCACCAGTAGTCGAAGTCGGCGGAGACGAGGAGCAGCATCAGCGCACCGACGGCCATGATCAGCGGGCCCACCGTCATGAAGATGCGGGGTCCCCACCTGCCGGCCCACTGTCCGGCGCGCGAGCTGATGAGGATCATGAGGATCGTCATGGGGAGGCTCGCGAGTCCTGCCGCGGTCGCGCTCAGCCCCGCGCCCTGCTGCAGGTAGACGCCGACCACGAAGCCGTTCAACGACAGCGCGGCGTAGACGAAGAGCGTGGCGAGGTTGCCCCACCCGAAGTCCCGCACGCGGAACAGCGAGAGCGGCATGAGCGGCGACGCCGAGCGCCGCTGACGCAGCAGGAAGAGCGCGAACAGCACGACGCCCAGGACCGCGGGGATCCAGATGGCCGGTGACTGCCAGCCGAGGTTGGGCTGTTCGATCAGTGCGAACACGACGGCGCCGAGGCCGATCGCGCACAGGGCGCCGCTCCACCAGTCGACCTTGATGCCTCGCGGATGCTCGGGAAGATGGAGCCGGGCGAGGAGCATCAGCGTGACCCCGATCGGGATGACGTTGATGAGGAACACGAACCGCCAAGAGAGGAAGTCGACGAACAGGCCCCCGAGCAGCGGTCCGACCAGCTGGGCGCCCGTGGTGAACGCGGTCCACACCCCGATCGCCCTGGACTGCACATCGGCCCGCATGGTCGCCGTGATCAGCGCGAGGGAGCTCGGGACGAGCAAGGCTCCCGCCGCCCCCTGCGCCGCGCGGGCGACGATCAGCATGAGCGGATCGAAGGCGGCGGCCACGGCGATGGACGAGATGCCGAACGCGATGAGTCCGATGCGCATCACCAGCACACGGCCGTAGGCGTCTGACACCGAGCCGGCCAGCAGGATCAAGGCGCTCAGCGTGATGAGGTACGCGTCGACCACCCACTGCTGCGTGGTGATGCCGCCGCCGAGCTCGCGGCTGATCGCGGGCAGCGCCACGTTCACGACCGTGCCGTCGAGGAAGGTCACGAACGAGGCGAGCACCGCGATCGAGATCACGAGGCGCTGGAGCGGAGCGAAGGATGGCACACGCCGACACTACTCCCGGCCTCGGACGCACGGCCCGCGGTTCAGGGAGCCGGCACCGGCTCCTGGTGGGGTTCCGGGAGCGGGTCGGATCGAGGGGTCGGGTCCGGTGCGGGAGTGCCCGCACGAAGAAGTCGTGCGAGTCCGCGGGTCCCCTCGTCGGCGAGGGCTCGGCGTTGCCGTTCTGCACCGGTTCCGCGAGCGCGCAGCAGGTCGAGCGCGGCGCCGACCCGGTCGTCGTCTCCGAGTTCGTGCAGGGCGGGGGCGATCACCCCCGCATCCGATCGGCGATAGCCCAGGCGTCATCGATCTCGCCCGTGGCGGGGTCGAGCAGCCGGGCGCTCATCCCGTGGCGCGCCGCCGTCCACAGCGAGGCGTCGATGCCGTCGACGCCGACGTCCGTCTGCGGCTGGTCCGTGGTCAGCACGAGCGCCCGTGCGAGGAGCGCGGCGAGCACGGAGTCCTCTGCGGTGAGCTGGGCGTCGAACACCCTCACCTCGACGGTCGGATACCGCTCCGAGATCCGCACGGCCCAGGCCAACGAGGAGGTCTCGGTGATCGCGCGGAGGCCGATGAGCCTGTGCACATGTGTGGAGTAGTCGTCGAAGTCGTGGAACCGTGGAGGAGACCACGAGGTCGGGAGTCTGCGGATCAGGATGCTGCGCCAGCTGGCGAACCCGGAGTCGCGGCCGCTCGCGAACGGGCTGTTCCCGGTGAGGGCGAGCAGGACCGGCAGCCATCCCCGCACGCGGTTCAGCGCGCGGACGCGTTCCTCGTCATCGGTCACCTCGACGTGCACGTGGAGTCCGTTGACCTCGTGGTCGCGGGTGAGGTGCCCGAGTTGCTCCGAGACCTCGTCGTAGTGAGCGGACGGCGAGACGGCCGAGGTGTGCGTGGTGGCGAAGGCCGTGCCCGTTCCCGCGGCGATCGCCTCCTGCTCCTGCGCGTGCCAGCCGATGAGTCCGCGGAGGTGGCGCAGTTGCTCCTCGGCGGCGGCGGCCGTCGACACCGGCTCGGTGAGGCACTCGATCTGGGAGGTCAGATACTCCTGCGTCACCTCGCCGCCGGTCCGCAGCCGCGTGATGCGCTCCCGAGTGCCGGCAGCGAGAGTCACGGGCACCAGAGAGTGCTGATCGAGGAAGAGGAACTCCTCCTCGACGCCGAAACGCGCCATCCGGGGCCTCAGTGATTCCTGAGGGCCGAGATCAACTCGGACTTCCGCTTGCCGCTGTAGCCGGTGAGCCCCAGCTCTTTCGCGCGTTCGCGCAGCTCGGGAACGGTCCAGTCCTCGTAGTCGCCGTGCTCGCCTCCGCGGCGGCCGATCGTGCTGCGGCCCTCCTTCGCGGCCGCGTTCGAGATGCGTGCGGCCTTCTCCTTCGAGGCGCCGTCATCGCGCAGCTCTTCGTAGAGTTCGGGGTCCTTCAGCGAATTGTTCCGTCGTCCAGGCATGTGCTCGTCCTTTCGCGCACTCGGAGGGTGGAAGTCAACCCCCTCTGCGAGATGTCCATTCGTGGATACCGTTGGGTCACCGCAGTCGGGCGCTTGCGCCCCGAAAGAAGGGAAAGACCGATGAACATCCTCCTAATCATCGTCATCGTCGTCGCTGTGATCCTTGCGATCACCGGAGGACTGGTGCAGTCGCTCCAGTTCCTTCTGTGGGTCGGGCTCGTCCTCCTCGCGATCGCCGTGATCGCCTGGTTGATCCGAGCGATCAGCGGCAGCCGCAAGGTCTGACACTGAAGGTCTGATCCTGAAGAGGTGAGGCCCGCCCATCGGCGGGCCTCACCTCTTTCGGCGTCCGGGACCGGGCGCCTACTTCTTGTCGAACGCGTCGCGCACGCTGTCGCCGGTCTTCTCGGCGGCGTCCTTCACGTTCTGACCGGCCTGCTTGGCCGAAGCCTTCACCTGGTCGGCCTGGCCCTCGGCCTCGAGACGCTCGTTGTCGGTGAGCTTTCCGACGCCCTCCTTGACCTTTCCGGAGGCCTTCTCGGCGGCGTTCTTGATGTCGTCTGCAGCACTCATGTCCTGCTCCTCTCATGGGTCGGATTCGACTGATCCCGACCCTCGCATGCGGGCGCGGAAGCAGCCACGGGATTGACAATCGGCGCGGGCCATGTCAGCGTCCCGCCCATCGACGCGAGTCCCCGCGAGCGACTAGCCTGGCGCCAGGCGGGTGGTCCTGCCCGCCGGTCTCTACTCACGGAAGCGGTGTGCGATGGACTCGATGATGATGGGCGCCATGTCGAAGAACATGGAGTCGATGCCCGACATGCAGATGATGGACATGTCGGTCATGCAGGCGTGCATGGATGCGTGTGCCGCGTGCGAGCAGGCCTGTACGGTGTGCTCGACGCAGATGATGGACTGTTCCCCCGCGTGCATGAACTGCGCCGACATGTGCAACACGATGATGCGCTCGATGATGCGGATGCAGGGCATGACCCCGGCGTCGATGATGGCGATGCTGGACGCCTGCATCGCGATGTGCCAGACCTGCATGGACGAGTGCATGGAGCACGCCGACATGAGCGAGGTCTGCCGGATGTGCGCTCAGGCGTGCCAGGCGTGCATGGACGCCTGCATGGCGATGAAGAACATGATGATGGCGGGTGCCTGAGCGGCGAGACCTGTTCGCCGCGCGGGGCCGTCAGAGGGCGGCGACGTTGAACTGGGTGCGTCCGACCGCGAGGACCCCGTAGCGCCCGTGCAGTGCGACGGGGGTGCCCGGCGCCGCTTCGAGTGCGGCGCCGGGCGCGTTCCACAGTGCGTGGACGTCTCCGTCGAGCGTGCGCACGACGAGGTCGCCGGTGAGAGCGTCCGCCGACTCGACGAGAGCGTCGACCCACTCGGCGGGCGTCGCCGAGGCGATCCGCGCCTGGATCAGGTGCAGCGCGTGACCGGGCGCGAAAGAGGAGCACCGGTCGCCGTGGCTGCACATGCACGCCGCACGCTCACGCACCGGGAGGGGCGAGGGGCGGTTCAGCGGCGTGGACACGGCGGTCTCCTTCTTGTTCGACGTTCCGGAAAGACTAAGTCGCCTGTCTGCCGCTGCCCAGGCCGGGCGACACGGAGTGAAACAAACGGGTGTAGGCTCGCCGGGTGCTGTCGTCGATGAGCGCCCTCGGGGCGCAGAGCGGAGCTGCAGGCGCTTCCCGCGCCGCAGACAGAGGCTGAGGACTCACCGGAGGCGGACCCCCGTCGCCGGTGTCGAGTCGTACCCGGCGTCGCGTCGGGATCCTTCCGCCATCGATTCGCCCTCCGTGGGCTTCACCCCGAAAGCACCTCTCTCATGCGTCCCATCGACGAGCGCGATATCCGCGCGTCCTTCCTCAACGCCTCCCGCAAGGAGGTCTCCGACCTGACCCTGCCCGCCGGGTTCGCCGACATCGATTTCGATCGGCTCGACTTCCTGGGCTGGGTCGACCCGAAGATGCCCCGGCGGGCCTATGTCGTCACGTGGATCGACGACGCTCCGGTCGGCGTGTTCCTGCAGCGGGCGGAGCAGCGGGTGATCGCCCGCGCGCAGTGCTCGTGGTGCGAAGACGTCACGCTCCGCAACGACGTCCAGCTGTTCGTGGCGCGCAAGGCCGGCGCGGCGGGCCGCAAGGGCGACTCCGTCGGCGTCCTCACCTGCGCCGAGTTCGGCTGCAACCGCAACGTGCGGATCCTGCCGCCCTTGGCGTATCAGGGCTTCGACCGCGAGTTCGCCCGCGACCTGCGCATCCTGCGACTGCAGGAGCACGTCGCCGGTTTCCTCGCGGAGGTCGCCGGTCGCGCCATCTAGGCGACGTGTGCGCGTCCGCCGACGCGGGCGCGCACGTGTTCCTCGGCCGCACCCGCCAGGTGCGCGGACAGGCGGGCGAACTCGTCGAAGCTGCGTCGGCCGGGCCAGTCGGCCGGCAGCATCGAGGGAGGAAGCCCCGGGTCGGTGTAGGGCAGCACCCTCCAGCGATCGATGAGCTGCACGTACGCGGCGAACGGATCGTCGGGGAGCGTCGTCAGAGACTCCTGGAACGCGAGGTGCTCGGCGCGCAGCGCAGCCAGGTCCCACCACTGCGCCGCGGCCTCGACGAGGGAGCCAGCGACGACGGGGGCGGATGCCTGGAACAGCGTCGCCCATCGACGCGCGTCCAGCTCCTCCAGGATCTGCAGAGCCTCCGCCTGCAGGTGACCGGGACAGATCCACAGCGCGGGTGACACGACCCCTGCGCCGATCCAGTGCAGGCGTCGACGCAGCTGGTGGCGGATGCTCCTGGCGCTCTCGGGGATCGAGAAGGAGACCAGGCACCAGGTGTCGGCGTCCGTCATCTCACGCATCCGGAAGATGCGTCTGTCGCCCCGCTCCAGCATGCTGATGGCGGCCGGATTGAGCCGATAGCCGATCGGCCCCGAGCGTTCGGCGATCAGCAGGCCCTTCTGCTTCAGTCGGGCGATGCCGGTGCGTGCCGCAGCCGATTCGATGCCGAGGTCGCCCGCGAGCGCGACCAGATCGGCCGCGGAGATCCATCCGCCGAGCGGCCGGAGGAAGAGGCCGACCAGGGTGCGCAGCAGCGACGCGGTGCTGCCGGGCCGTGCATCGATGTCGTCCAGCACGGTCGCGGCTGCACGCTCAGAAGTCACCGGACTCCAGGGCGTCCCGAACCGCGATGACCCCCGTGACGGTCTCCAGGTGCGACGTGCTCAAGGGGGAGAGGCCGAGGCGGATGCCGTCGGGGTACCGGAAGTCCGGGATGATCCCGTCCGTCCAGAGTCGTCGGGTCACGTCGCGGAAATCGGGGTGACCGATGGTCACATGGCCGCCGCGCAGGGCGGCATCGCGCGGGCTGAGCAGGCGCACGCCGAGCGGCGCGAGGAGTTCGTCGTACGCCCGCACGGCGAGGTCGGTGAGCGACTGCGACTTCGCCCGCACGCCCTCGATCGAGGACTCCTCGATGAGGTCGAGCATGCCCTGCATCGCCAGCATCGACGTCACCGGCGGGGTGCCGCTGAGCAGTTGGCGGATGTCGCCGGACGGCACGTATTCGGGACCCATCGCGAAGATGTCCGCGGCGCTCCACCAGCCCTGGATCGGCTGACGCAGCACACCCTGGAGCCCGCGTCGGAGGTAGGCGAACGCGGGGGAGCCCGGTCCGCCGTTCAGGTACTTGTACGTGCAGCCGACGGCCAGGTCGACGCCCCACTCGTCGAGCTGCATCGGCACGACGCCGACCGAGTGGCAGAGGTCCCACATCATGAGGGCGCCAGATGCGTGCACGGCTGCGGTGATGGAGGGCATGTCGGCCAGAGCGCCGGAGCGGTAGTCCACGTGGCTCAGCGACACGAGAGCCGTCCGCTCCGTCACGACCGCTGCGACATCGTCGACCGTCACTCCCGACACGGGGTCGGGCTCGAGCCAGCGCAGGGTCATGCCCGTCTCGGCGGCCACGCCCTCGGCGAGGAACCGATCGGTGGGGAAGTTCCCCGCCTCGATCACGAGCTCGGTGCGGGCGGGGTCGGCGGCCGCGGCGGCGCGCATGAGCTTGTAGATCAGCACGCTGGTGGAGTCGGCGACGACGGTCTGGCCTGCGGCAGCACCGAGAGCGACGCGGCCGATGCGGTCCCCGAGCTCCATCGGCAGCGCCATCCACTGCTCGTCCCAGGAGCGGATCAGGCGGGTCCCCCAGTCGTCCCGCACGAAGGCGGCGAGCTTCTCCGGGATGTCGCGCAGCGGGCGGCCGAGCGAGTTGCCGTCGAGGTAGGCGGTGACGCCTGGCGCCTCGGCGAACGCGTCGAGGTGCGCGTGCAGCGGATCGGCCGCATCGAGGGAACGGGCCGTGTCGAGCAGGGAGATGTCGCGGGGATCGGTCATGTCACACCTTCAGGTCTGCGGGGGTGAGGGGCGGGCGTCGAGGGGGTCTGCGCACGCCGGGGTCGCGTGGGGGAGCAGCAGCAGGACGGAGCCGGGGTCGAGCGGATCGACGGGGGCGAGCGCGCGCAGTAGAGCAGTGGTGTCGAGGCCGGCCTCGCGGAGGGCGGCGACCTCGCGCGGGTTCAGGTCGACGGGCATCGGCCCGTTGCCCATGTCGGTGCCGTAGCGCACGGCGCCTCCTGCCGCGTGGAATCGTCGCACGTTGTCGACCGCGATCCCCGTTCGGGGCCGTCGTGGATGGCGAGCGTCGAGATCCAGGAGACCGAGGCCGCCTGGCGTGCGATCTCCTCGTCATCGAGGCGCTCCGTGAAGGGCGCATGTGCGAGGAGGGCTGCTCCGAGCCGGGCCACCTGCGGCGCCTCGCACGGTCCCTCCGCGTGGGCGACGACGGGCAGGCCGCGATGTGCCGCGAGCCGGACGATCGTGCGGAACAGGTCGTCCGAGAGCACCGGGCCGGCGACGCTGTTGCGGGCGACCTTGATGTGCGAGGCCCCGGCATCGGCCATCTCGGCGACGGCCTCTGCCGCGGCGTCGGCGTCGGCGATCTCGCGGACCGAGCCTTTCGGAGCCCACGAGCGATCGGAGGGGTAGCCGCCGGGCGCGGTGAGGAACGCCCCGGCGAAGCCGATCGCGACCGATCCCCTGTGCGCGGCGAGCGTGCGCAGCACGTCGGGGGTGCCGCCGAGGTCGACCACGCGGCCCAGGCGCGACCCGGCGAGCTGGGCATGGTCGACGAGCTGGAGGTGCACATGGTGGTCGGTGAAGCCCCCGACGATCACGCCGTCGAGGGGCGTGAGCCCGGTCGACGGAACATCGTCACGCAGCCGCGCGCGCCCGTCGACGGCCTCGACGACGCCCGCGCGCCAGCCGGAACCGTCGAAGAACGTCACGGAACGCATCAACTGCCGATCTCGGTGCGCACCGTGTAGAGCTCGGGGAAGAACGTCAGATCGAGTGCGCGCTGCAGGAAGCCGACGCCGCTGGAGCCGCCGGTGCCGACCTTCATGCCGATCGTCCTGGCGACGGTCTTCAGGTGCCGGAACCGCCAGAACTGGAAGTTGTCCTCCAGATCGACGAGGTCCTCGCACGCCTCGTACAGGTCCCAATAGCGGCTCGGGTCCTGGTAGATCTCGCGGATCGCCGGCACGAGCTCCGGTGTCTCCCGGTAGGGCTCCCGCACGTCACGCTCGAGGATCTCCGTCGGGATCGGGAGCCCCCGGCGGGCGGCGAAGCGCAGGAATTCGTCGTACAGGGTCGGCTTCTCCCACTCCACGGTGAGCAGGGCGAGGTTGGCCGGGTGGTCGCGGAAGACGCTCAGCATCTTCTCGTTCTTGTTTCCGAGGGCGAACTCCACCGCCCGGTACTGCACGGACTGGAAGCCAGAGGAGTTGCCGAGAGCCCCGCGGAACTGGGCGTATTCGGTGGGGGTCAGGGTCGCGAGCACCGACCACTGCTGCGTCATCACGTCTTGGATGCGCTTGATCCTGGCGATGCGCTTGAGGGCCTCACGCAGGTCGTCGCGAGCCAGCAGTTCGCGCGCGGAGGAGAGCTCGTGCAGGAGCTGCTTGAGCCACAGCTCGGTGGTCTGGTGCTGGATGATGAACAGCATCTCGTCGTGGTGCTGCGGTTCGCTCACCGGGTGCTGCGCCGTGAGCAGCTGGTCCAGCGCGAGGTACGCCCCGTAGGTCATCCGCCCTGACAGATCGGTGACGATCCCGGACTCGAGGGCGCGCTCATTCTCGGTGTGCATGCGCTGAATATATCACTTCTGTGGCGATCGTCACAGGCGTGAAATGTTTGAGACTCAGCGGGTGGTCTGTGCGTCCAGGAACTCGACGGTCTTCTGCAGAGCCGTCCGCGCATCCGGCAGGTCCAGGTGGAACTGGTACTCGTGTGGCAGCTGCGGCTCGTGCGGGGCAGGCCAGAACTGGGTCGTGACGTCGACGCCGAGCTCATCCAGGCGCTTCGCCATCGGAATCGACTGCAGCCAGGTGAGTCCGTCCCCGTTGCCGCCGGAGATGTAGGTGGTCGGGAAGTCTGCGGTGACCCAGTCGATGGTCGACATCGTGGCGCCGGTCGAGTCCTCCGCCCAGGTCTTCGTGCCGGAGTACGCCCACATCGCCGACTTGAATCCCCATCCGGCGATGCCGTCGAGCTGCGCGAGGGCTGCCAGGTCGTACACCCCGCAGTTGAGCACGGTCGCCACCACCTGCTCCGGCTTCAGCGACGGCGTGATGTCCATGATCTCGGCGTAGGCGGGATTCGTGATGAGAGTGGCCATCTGGCTCGCGAGCTGTCCGCCGGCCGAGTCGCCGGCGAGGACGATCTGCTGCGGGTCGACCCCGAGCTCGTCGGCGTGCTCGTCGATGTACGCGAGTGCCGCGTCGAGCTGATGCACGGCGAGTGGATAGACGCCCTCGGGTCCGATCGTGTAGTTCACCGCGATCGTCGTGTACCCCTCGGCGGCGAGGATGCGCATGTACGGGTCGACGTTCTCCTTCGCGCCGGAGATCCAGGCCCCGCCGTGGATCCAGACCACGGTCGGCAGTGCTCCCGTGGCGGATGCGGGGCGGAAGACATCCATCGTGGTGTCCGTGCCGTCATCGCCGTACGAGATGTCCTTCTGCACGTCGAGCTTCGTGTCGGGCACGTGCCTGTCCATCTCGGCGGCGGTCTCATCGCCGCCCTTGGTGAACACCGCGCGGATGATCATCGCCGACGGCCACGGCGTGATGGATCCGATGATCGCGATCACCGCGGCGACGGCGACGATGATCCCCAGGGCGACCTTCGTCCGGTGCCAGGGTTTCCGCGCCTTCTTCGGGCGTGCGGACTCTGCGGTGTGCGCGTCGATGCTCATGGACCCCTCCAGGCAACAGTGTGGCAGCAATCCGTGGCGCCGCAGAGTCCGTCGAGCGGGATCTCAGCGGGCGAGGCCGGCGAGGAGCCGACGTTGGCCGTAGTCGAACGCGCGGTCGACGTCGCCTCCGAGGCGGAACGCGCCGGAGAGCTCCATCTGCAGGAACCCCGTCGCCCATGCGGTGAAGAGGCGGGCCGCGTCGAGGGCGTCGTCCTCGCCGACGACGGCGGCGCATGCGCGGATGACGGGGGCGGCCGAGCGTTCCAGGGCATCGCGGGGGACGGCCGCGGTGAACATGATGCGGAACCCCTCGGGGTGGGCGTGGGCGAAGGCGCGGTAGGCGTCGGCGAGTGCCGTGAGGTCGGCGGCGGCGTCGTCGAGGCGCACGGTCAGGGCGTCGACCGATGCCGTGGCGACGGCGGCGTGCAGGGCGTCGCGATCGCGCACCCGCTTGTACAGCGAAGGGGCGCGCACGCCGACGCGTGCGGCGACGGCCTGCATGGTCAGGCCTGCGGGGCCGGCGATCTCGAGGATCTCGCGTCCTGCCGCGACGATCTCCTCGAGGGATGTGCGTTCCGGTGTGGGCATGCGCGTCCTCTCTGGATGGCTATTGACAATAGCCATAGCTACGTAACGTAGCCATCGCAAACACTCCGAGAGGATCCCCCATGAAGCTCGCCCCGCATCTGCACCGCATCGGCAACGACATCGTCGCCGCGTACCTGGTCGACCTGCCGGAGGGGATCACCCTGGTAGACGCCGGTCTCCCTGGTCACTGGCACGACCTGCAGCGCGAACTCGACGAGATCGGACGGCCGTTGTCCGACGTCCGCGGCCTCGTGCTGACCCACGGCGACAGCGACCACATCGGGTTCGCCGAGCGTCTGCGCCGGGAGGCGGGTGTGCCGGTGTTCATCCATGCGGCCGACAGCCACCGGGTGCGCACGGGCGAGAAGCCCAAGACCCCGATGGGACCGGCGAGACTCGCACCCACCCTGGGGTTCTTCGCCTACGGGCTCCGCAAGAACGCCCTCCGAACGCACTACGTCCACGACGTCGTGGAGGTCGCCGACGGCGATGTGCTCGACCTGCCGGGGCTCCCGTCGTGGTGGGCATGCCGGGGCATTCGCCGGGCAGCATCGCCGTGCACATCCCGGTCGCCGACGCGGTCTTCGTCGGCGATGCGCTCACCACGCGGCACGTGCTCACCGGTCGGACCGGAGCGCAGCCCGCCCCTTCACGGATGCGCCGGACGACGCGCTCGCCTCACTCGACCGGCTGGCCGACCTGCCCGCCTCCTGGGTGCTGCCGGGTCATGGGGCGCCCTGGCAGGGGTCTCCTGCCGACATCGCTGCGGCGGTCCGCGCCGCGGCCTGAGGCATCGTATCGGTGGACGGGGCTCGGGACTGGCGACGGTTCCCGGGACTGGCCACGATTCCCGGGACTGGCGACGATTCCCGGAACTGGCGACGATTCCCCGATCAACCTCGTCGATTCCTCCGCAGAACGTCACCTCCTCCGCAGATCGTCACGGCCCTTCTCACGTCTCGGGCATTCAGTCGCCGGAGTGCCCGACGATGGCGGCGCTCAGCGCGTCGACGGGGCCGCCTGCTGCGCGAGGATTCGTCAACAGCGTGAAGTCGATCTCGCCGAGGCGGGGCAGGCCGAAGGTGGGGCTCACGGGCACGAGGTCGGTCGGCACCATCGCCCGCGGGAGCACCGCGATGCCGATGCCGGCCCTGACGGCGGCGAGAGCCCCGTTGACGTCGCGGACGTTGCAGGTGATGCGCCAGTTGCGGCCGATGGACGCGAGCGCCTCGATAGCGGCGGCACGCGACAGGCTCGGGTCGGGGTAGGCGATCAGGGGGACAGGGGCCCCAGGGTCGAGCCGGGTGCTCTCGTGTGCGACCCAGACGTGCCGGTCCCGGCGGACGAGGCGGCCGGTCGGGAGTCCCGGTTCCTGCTTGACGTACACGAGGTCGAGCTGACCGGCGCGCAGACGGCGGGCGAGCGCCGGGCTCTGTCCCACCGTGAGCACGAGGTCGATCTGCGGGTAGAGGCGGCGGAACTCGCGGAGGATCGCCGGCAGCTCCGTGAGGGCGAGGTCGTCCGCCGAGCCGAAGCGCAGGCGACCGCGCATCGCCGACGTGTCGAAGTATGAGGCGGCGGCGTCGTGCGCGCTCAGGATGACCCGCGCGAAGCCGAGCATCGCCTCGCCGTTGTCGGTCAGCTCGACGGTGCGGGTGTCGCGCACCGCGAGCGTCCTGCCCGCGGCGCGCTCCAGACGGCGGATCTGCTGGCTCACCGTCGACTGGCTGGTCTGCAGCTGCTCGGCTGCGCGCGTGAAGCTGCGCGTCTCGGCGAGGGCCACGAAGGTGCGCAGCAGCTGGGGGTCGAACATCATTCACCTTTCGAATGAGTGATATGGCGATCATGACATGTCTGAATGGAGAGGTCGAGTCCTCCCTAGCCTGGACGCATCATGTCGATGACGCGCGATACCCCGATTCCCGACACCTCTCCCATCCCCGTGATCGTCCAGCGCGGCCGCAAAGACGTCCGCGCCACGCTCGCCGTCCGCAGCTTCCGCTGGGTCTTCGTCTCGATGCTCGTCGGATCGATCGGAGCGTGGGTCTCGCGCATCGCGCTGGACTGGCTGATCCTCGAGCTCACGGGCAGCGTCGCCGCTGTCGGCCTCGCCGTCACCTTCCAGTTCGCACCGATCCTGCTCTTCGGTCTGTGGGGAGGGTCGCTGTCGGACCGCTTCCCGCGGCTGCGTGTCATCCGCATCGCGAACAGCACGGCGGCCGGCGTCATGATCGCGCTCGCCGTGCTGGCTCAGCTCGATGCGCTGATGCTGTGGCACATCTACGCGGCGGCTGCCCTCGGCGGGCTCACGGCGGTGGTGGAGGGCCCGGCACGCTCGGCCCTCATCGCGCAGGTCGTCCCCGAGAGCGGCTGCAGACGGCGATCGGCATCAACGCCGCAGCGTTCCACACCGCCTCGCTGGGCGGCGTCTCGGCGAGCGGCGCTGTCCTCATCCTCTTCGGTGCGCCGTGGGCGCTGTCGATCTCCGCGGTCCTCGCGGTGCTGTCCTTCACCGCGTTGACGCGCCTGCGCGCCGCGGAGATCCCGCGCTTCGTGCGTGTGCCGGAACTCGGCACCGGGATCACGGCGGCGGCGCGCTACGCGTGGCGCAAGCCCGGCATCCGGTGGCCGCTCGTGCTCATGGTGTTCGTCGCGACCTTCGGCATGACGCAGAACGTGCTGTTCGCGGCCGCGGCGAGAGACGTCGGGTTCGACACCGGTCCGGGCGGGTACAGCCTGTACATGGCGGCCGGGGCGTTCGGGGCACTGCTCGGCGCTGTGCTGTCGACGCGGCGGCGGACGGTGGGCGTTCCCGTGGTGGTCACGGGAGCCGTCCTGTTCGCGGCGGCGATGATCGGCACGGCGTTCGCACGCATCGACGCGGTCTTCGTGCTGTCGGTGGTCGTGCTGTCGCTGCTGCGCGTGATGTTCGCGACGAGTGCCGAGGCGCTCGTGCAGCTGTCGACGAACCCGGCGATCCGCGGACGGGTCTCCGGGCTGTACCTCGTCATCGTCGCGGCGGGGCAGACCGTCGGGGCCGTCGTCGTCGGCGGCATCGTGCAGACGTGGGGGCTGTCGGCGGGGTTCCTCGTCGCCGGCGGTGTGCCCTTCGTCGCGGGGTGCGTCGTCGTGGCGCTGACGGTCCGCACGTGGGGTCTGCGGGGATCCGGCTCCGCGTGCGACGTGCGCGGCCCGAGGCGCCGTGACGATTCCCGGGGTCGATGACGATTCCCGGACGATCTCGGCCGATTCCTCCGCAGATCGTCGCCTCCTCCGCCGATCGTCGCGGAGGATCGTCACCGGCCGATGGTCGACAGGATCCCGGCCGTGTCGCTCATCGTGATCTGCGGCGGATACAGCCCCATGACGTGCAGCGCGGCCGCGTGGTTCTCGGCCGTCGAACCCGCGCACGCGTCCGCCGCGACCGTCACATGAGCGCCCGCGTCCGCAGCCGCGAGGGCCGTCGAGATCACGCAGCAGTCGGTCGAGACCCCGACGAGCACCACGTGGGCGCCGTGTCCGACGGCCGCCTCGAGCTCCGGACCCCACTTGCCGAACGTGGGGAGGTCGATGCTCGCGTGCGGGGAGAGTCCGGCGGCGTCGTCGACGAGATCGAACAGCGGATCCTCCGGCGGCTGGTCCGCGAACGGCCAGGCGGCGAAGTAGTCTCCCCACGAGGTGGTGCGGTCGGCGGTGGGCATCCACCGCGTGACCAGCACCCGGTCTCCGAAAGCGTCCGCGAGTGCGCGGATGCGCGGCACGACCTCGGGGAAGAACGGCGAACCCCACGCGGAGTCGGGGGAGGCGAAGATCACCTGCGGATCGATCACCACGAGCCAGGGTTCACCCGGCGCAGAAGAGCTCACACGTTCTCCTGGCGGCGGATCTTGGCGGCTCGTGCGAAGTACGTGACCAGGAACGACAGCACGAGTGCGAAGAACACCCCGAGGTTCGCGTATGCCCACTCGCCGTCCCTGCCGCCGATCAGGAACAGCAGATAGCCCTGCCAGTTGTTCCACGCGGCGTCTTCGGCGAAGTTGTTCACGACCAGGCCCCACCCGATGACGCTGGTCACGACCATCGTGACGATCGAGGTCCAGTCCCAGGCGCCGTAGCGACCCCGGCTGTCGAAGAGTGCCTCCTCGTCGTAGTCCTTCCGCCGGCGGAGGATGTCGGCGATCAGGATGCCCGCCCAGGAGGCCAGCGGAACGCCGAGCGTGATCAGGAAGCTCTGGAACGGCCCGAGGAAGTCGGTGGCGAAGAACACGACGAAGATCGTGCCGATCGTGAGGATCACTCCGTCGATCGCCGCGGCGGACGGGCGCGGGATGCGGATGCCGAGGCTCAGCAGCGTCAACCCTGACGAGTAGATGCCCAGCACCGCGCCGGAGACGAGCGCCAGCACGGCCGTGAGCAGGAACGGCACGAGCACCCACACCGGCAGGATCGACGCGAGCGCACCGATCGGGTCGGCCGCGATCGCGTTCATGAGCTCCTCGTCGGAGCCGCCGAGCAGCAGGCCGAACACCACCAGGATCACCGGGGCGACCGAGCCGCCGATCGTGTTCCACGCGACGATGGCCCCGTCGGATGCCGTGCGCTTCTGGTACCGCGACAAGTCGGCGGCGATGTTGATCCAGCCGAGCCCGAACCCGGTCATCACCATGACGAGAGCGCCGATCACCTGGCCGATGCCGCCGTCGGGGCGGGCCATCACGGCGGCGAGGTCTATCTCTGGCGCCGCGAGGATGATGTAGAGCACGGTCACGACGCCGGTGACCCACGTGAGCACCGACTGCAGCTTCATGATCGTGTGGTAGCCCAGCACGGATGCGGTGACGATCAGCGCGGCGACGATCACGGTCGCGATGATCTTGAGCGCGATGCTGTCGCCGTCACCGCCGAGCTGCGTGATCACGGTGGCGGTGGCGAGCACGGCCATGATCGCCAGGAACGTCTCCCACCCGATCGAGGTCAGCCACGACACGATGCCGGGCACCTTCTGACCCTGCACGCCGAAGGCCGCGCGGGAGAGCACCATGGTCGGCGCCGAGCCGCGCTTGCCCGCGATCGCGATCAACCCGCACAGCAGGAACGACACCACGATGCCGATGACCGACACGACGGTGGCCTGCCAGAACGAGATCCCGAAACCGAGCACGAACGACCCGTACGACATGCCGAAGACCGACACGTTCGCCGCGAACCACGGCCAGAAGAGGTCGCGGGGCTTCGCGGTGCGCTCCGACTCGGGGATGATCTCGATGCCCGCGCGCTCGATGAGTCCCGGCGTGATGTCCGTCATGGTCACATCCTGGCACTGCCGTGACCTCGCAGGGCGGACTTCGTGGAGCGGATCGCTCCCGCGTCGATCAGCCGGCGAAGAACGACTGCGCGGTGCGGGCGAGGTCGTGCAGGTCGGAGACCCCGGCGAGTTCGCGCGCGGAGTGCATCGACAGGATCGGGATGCCGACGTCGACCGTGCGGATGCCCAGGCGTGTCGCGGTGATCGGTCCGATGGTCGAGCCGCATGGAACGCTGTTGTTCGACACGAACTCCTGCGTGACGACTCCCGCACGCTCGCACCAGGTCCGCCATGACGCGGTGCCGACGGCATCCGTCGCGTACCTCTGGTTGGCGTTGAGCTTGAGGATGGGGCCGGAGCCGAGCACCGGCTGCACCACGGGGTCGTGCTTGGCGGCGTAGTTGGGGTGCACGGAGTGACCCACGTCGCTCGACAGGCACCACGATGACGCGTAGGCCTGACGCCGTGCCGACGAGTCGGCGCCGAGCGCCGCGTACAGGCGCTCGAGCACGTCTTCCAGGAAGGGGCCGGCTGCACCGGAGCGCGATGCCGACCCGAGCTCCTCGTGGTCGAAGGCGGCGAGCACGGCGATGGGGCTTCCGGCCTTCGCCTCGTGCGCGGCGAGGGCCACCACGCCGGCGTGCACGGAGGCGAGGTCGTCGAGGCGACCGGATGCGAAGAACGCACGGTCCTTTCCGAACACCGCCCCGCGCGCGGCGTCGGCGACCACCACGTCGTATCCGCGGATCTCGGCTGCGGAGACGTCCGCGGAGGATGCGAGTTCGGCGAGGATGTCGGCCTCGCTCGCGTCGCCGAGTCCCCACACGGGCTGCGTCTCGACCTGCTTGTCGAGCGCGAGGCCGTTGTTCACGCCGCGGTCGAGGTGGATGGCGAGCTGGGGGAGGCGCAGCAGGGGGCCGGTGTCGGCGAGCACGACGCGGCCGTCGGCGAGGGCGAGCCGCCCCGCGAGTCGTAGTTCGCGGTCGAGCCAGGAGTTCAGCAGCGGTCCGCCGTACACCTCGACCGCCGCCTGCAGCCATCCGCGCGACCCGGTGGTCGGCTGCGGCTTGAGCTTGAAGCCGGGGAGTCGGTGTGGGCGCCGAAGATCTGCACGGGAGTCGTCGCCGAGGCGTCTTCGGGTACGGCCCACGCGATCGTCGCGCCGTCGCGCACCACGACGAACCGTCCGCCGGCCTGTGCGGGCCAGGCGTCCTCCTCGTTCAGACGCGTGTACCCGGCGTCTTCGAGCCGTCGGGCGACCTCTGCCGCCGCGTGATAGCTCGAGGGTGAATCCGAGACGAAGTCGGCGAGGTCCTCGGCGTGGGCGAGGGCGACCGGAGTGACGGGCATGACGTGCCTTCCTGGAGACGGGCGTGCTTCGAGCGTAGTCGCGGTGTCCTGCCCTCCGATCCGCCGAGGGTGGCCGGGGCCCTCGTTTGCCGTGCGTTCATCCTGGCGCGTTAGGGTGGTCCCGATAGCGCCTAGGGTTCCGGGGTTCGCGCCCGTCTGGTCCGAGCGGCGCCACGGTCCTCCTCCGCAGGAGGGCCGTCATCTGACAGGACAAAAGCCCGGAGGACCCTGTTCGTCGCGCCGCGCGCCGGACGGAAGGGTCTCGTCGTGTCTCCGCTCGCGTTCGTCCTCGTCTTCGGGGCGGCCATCGCCCACGCCGCATGGAACGTCATCGCGCACGGCATCAGCAGGGCCGGCGCGCCGTTCCTCTGGTGGGGCGCGGTCGCCAGCACGCTCGTGTGGATCGGCGCCGTGCCGTTCACCGGCGGACTCGGCGCCGACGACCTGGGGTCCTTCGCCCTGGGCGTCGGCGTCTCGGCGGCGCTGCACGTGGCGTACATGACCGTGCTGCAGCGGGGGTATCGCGAGGGGAACCTCTCGACCGTCTATGCGACGGCGCGCGGTACCGGCCCTTTCCTGTCGGTGATCGTGGCGGTCCTCCTGCTCGGGGAGCGCCCATCGGCGATCGCGCTGATCGGGGTCGCGGCCGTGATCGTCGGCGTGGTCGCCATCGGCCTGGTCGACCGCGGCGGCTCCGGTCGTCGCGGTCGCATCGACCCCGGCATCCTCTTCGGCCTGCTCACGGGGTCGCGATCGCCGTGTACACGATCTGGGATGCGCACGCGGTGCGCACCTGGAACCTGTCGCCGGTGGCTTTCATGGTCGGCACGACCCTGCTCCAGGTGCCCTTCTACTCGATCGCCGTCCGTCGGAGATGGAACGCGGTGTGGGCGCTCGGCCGCACCCAGTGGCGCCGCATCCTCGTCTTCGGCATCCTGTCGCCGCTGTCGTACATCCTGGTGCTCACGGCCATCCAGATCGCCCCGGTCGCGCTCGTCGCGCCCCTGCGCGAGGTCAGCGTCGTCCTGGTGAGTCTGTTCGGGGTGTTCGTGCTGCGGGAGTCGAAGCCGTGGCGGCGGATCGGCGCGTCGCTCGTCGTCGTCGCGGGGATCGTTCTGCTGGCGATGTGACGGCGGCTGCGCGGCGCGGCGGGGGAGAGGTCAGCGGAAGCTGACGAGCCCGGCGTGCGCGGCGGTGACCAGGATCTGCACGCGGTCGCGCAGGTGCCACTTGGCCATCATGCGCCCGAGATGCGCCTTCACGGTGCCCTCGGAGACGATCAGCGTCTTGGCGATCTCGGCGTTGGACATGCCCTTCGCGAGGCACTGGAGGACTTCGGCCTCACGCTCGGTGAGCGGTTCGAGGGCGTCGGCATCCGCAGCGACGGGGGTGGAGTCGCGGACGTGCTTGATGAGCATCGACGCGATCCGCGGTGACAGCGAACTCGCACCGCTGTGCACCTCGCGGACACCGGTGACGATCTCTTCGGCGCTGGAATCCTTCAGCAGGTAGCCCGAGGCGCCGGCACTCAGCATCGGCAGCACGGTGTCGCTCCCGTCCAGCGTCGTCACCGCGAGAACGCGCACGTGCGGCCAGCGCTCGGCGATCACCCCGGTCGCTTCGATGCCGTCCATCTCGGGCATCTGCACGTCCATCATCACCACGTCGGGCTGCTCCCGCTCGACGGTGGAGATGGCCTCCACGCCGTCCTCCGCCTGCGCGATCACCGTGATGTTCGGGTCGCGCGAGACGAAATGCGACAGTGCCGAGCGCACCAGGGGATCGTCGTCGACGATCACTACACGGATTTCCTGCATGAGGGAAGCCTAACGGCGCGGGCGGCTGGCACACACGATGTGGACCTTTGGCCAAAAAGCTCTAGACGTGAGACAGATGTGCTCGCCGCGGATCGCCGAGAAGATGAATACAGACATCGACGAACAGTTAGAAAATGGAGGTGAACGTTATGACTTTCTGGCAGCAGGTTGGCAAGTTCTTTGGTCTCCACAGCTAGATTAGCTGGCGAATAGGAGATAGTGAAGCATGGCCTTCGACCAGTCGACCCGGGAATCCGCGGACAGTCTCCGCTTGACCCGAGGCGAGAAGCTCAGTGCGATCGAGCGCATCGTCGTTCTGGTGATCGTCACCATCACCATCGCCGCTGACGTCATCGGCTTCTTCACCACACCGGGTGTGAACCCGGTCGCGCTCCTCGTGAGCGTGGCGTCCACCGCGGCGTTCGCGCTCTATCTCTGGAAGCCGCTCATCGCGACATGCGCCCTCGGCGTCGTGTTCGCACTCTCGTTCATCCCCGGATCGGAACTCCAGGTACTGACCGCAGCCGCTGTCGCGGCTGGACTGGTCATGAGGCTGGGGTGGACTTCACTGATCCTCTCCTACACCGGCGCGTTCCTGGTCGCAGCGGCGCTCGTCGCCAACGGCGACGCTGAAGCCAATGTGAACGTCGCCCTCTACCTCGTCTTCGCCACGGTGGCGGGAGCTGTCGGGTTCGCCCTGCGGCTCGCCTTCGCCAGGGGCAGTCGTCTCGAGCGGGAGCTCGAGGAGCGTGCCGAACAGGAACGCCAAGCAGTGCTCGCCGAGCGACGATGGATCGCCGGTGAGCTGCACGACAGCATCGCGCACCACCTCACGGTGGTGGCGTTGCACGTGCAGATGCTCGAAGACCCGCAGACGAGCACCGACTCGCAGGAAGCGATCCGCGTCGCCGCGCGCAAGGCGATGACGGACCTCCGCTTCGTGATCGAACTCGCCGACGATGGACCGCAGTCGTCCAGCGTGCAGACGGGAGACCTCGCGGCGGCCATCGACGAAGCGCAGAGCGAGTTCGAAGCCGCCGGACACTCGGTGGTCCGCGAAGGCGACCCTCGAGACGAGCGCATCCCGCGCGCGGTCGAGATCGTGCTCGCACGCATCACGCGAGAGTCGGCCACCAACATCCTCAAGTACGCCGGCCAGGGGCAGGTGGAGATCCTCCTGTCCGTCGACGACGAGGTCGCGCACCTCACCCTGCGCAGTCCCTTGCCGACGACCCCGCGCCGCGAACTCTCCTCGAGCCGCACCGGCCTCGGGCGCATGGCCGAACGCGTCATGGGCGCAAGTGGCGAGTTCAGCGCCGGAGAGGTGGACGGGCATTGGGTCGTGTCGGCCCGACTTCCCGTCGTCTGATGCTCTAGAGTGGGCGAGCACGCACTTTCGGCGTTCGATAGACCCTAGACGAAAGTCTAGAAGAGTCTCGACGTTCGACTCTTCAGGGCCAGCCGCCTCCCTCCCTATTCTGGAGGTTCCCCAGATAAAGCGTCCCCAGCGCTGCGATCGCGGGCGCGGTCTTTCTGGCTTCTGAAACACTTGCGCGCTCGCGATCGCCTTCTGCGTTAACGGGCGCTTTTTTGCGCCGTGCCCGAGCGCCCGTGCCGCTACGCCCCGACCGCGCGCATGTAGTGCCCGTCCGTCGAGATCCCGGATGCGGCCACCGTGAACCGCACGACCTCGCTCAGATACCGGTCCTCGGAGGCTTCGAAGATCCGCCCCTCCGCGTCCCGAGACGTGCGGGTGAGGCGGAGGATCGGCGTGCCGCGGGGCACGCGGAGCAGCGCGGCATCCTGATCGTCGGCGGCGACCGCGTCGATCACGTGCTGCAGGGTGACGATCGGGTGGCCCACCGACGCCAGGTACTCCGTGATCGACACCTGATCGAGGTCGACGTCGAAGAGTCGGCGACCGGCGACCTCGGTGTAGGTCAGCCGTTCGAGCATCGTCGGGCGTCCGTCGAGCAGGCGCAGACGCACCACGCTGACGATCGTGTCGTCCACCGCGACGCCGAGGGCCGCCGCCCCGTCGCCGGCGCGTCGAAGGCTGAGCTCCTGCGTCTGCGCTCCCGGGGTCACGCCCAACTCGCGTGCCCATCGTGTGAACGGCACCGAGACGTCGACGGCCTGATTCGCCTTGCGCGCGACCACGCGCGCGGGCCGTCCGCGACTCGTCTCGATCAGGCCCTCGCTCCGCAACGCGGCCAGCGCGTTGCGGATCGGACCGCGAGACGTGCGCCACCGCACGGCGAGTTCGGCCTCGGTCGGAACGTCGTCGCCGGGGCGGAGTTCCCCCGCAGCGATCTGCGCGCGGAGGTCCTCGGCGATCTGGGTGTACACAGCTTCAGCCACATAGGTACATTACTTGGTCAGCGGGTCCCGAGGCGTGTGGGTTCCAGGAGTGTTCATTCAGGCGAATGCCGGGTGAACGGGCCCTGAACTCTTCCGAGTTAGGTACATATCTCGCTCCTTCACCTGAGAGAGTCTTCCGTGGATCAGCCCTCACACCCTTGAAAGGTCCTCATGAAGCTTCGCGCTCTCCCCGCCCTCGCCGGCGTCGCGCTCCTCGCCCTCGGTCTCGCGGCCTGTGCCGGCACCGCGGAGGCCACCGGCACCCCGGGAACCGACGAGTCGTCCGCTGCAGGCGGCTTCGCGGTCGACGAGAACACTCTCGTCTTCGGCGTCGTCCCCGACTCGGTCGACACCGAGACCAACTACCAGCCGCTCATGGACTACATCGCCGAGATCACCGGCAAGACCGTCGAGTACCACGAGTCCACCGACTACGCCGCCCTCATCGAGGCCGCGGTGGCCGGCAAGGTCGACGTCGCGTCGTTCTCCGGGTTCACGTACGTGACGGCCACCAACAACGGCGCCAAGCTCACCCCGATCTCCTCGATCGTGACCGCCGAGGGCCAGGAGCCCGGCTACTACTCGCAGGCGATCGTCCCCGCGGGCAGCGACATCAAGAGCATCGACGACTTCAAGGGCAAGAAGGTCTGCTTCGTCGACCCGTCTTCGACGTCCGGCTACCTGTTCCCGTCGTACAACCTCCTCAAGGCGGGCATCGACCCCAAGACCGACATCACACCGGTCTTCGCGGGCAAGCACGACGTCAGCGTCACCAAGGTGGGCGAGGGCGTCGAGTGCGAGGCCGGTTTCGCCGAGGACTCCGAGGTCGAGAAGTCCGACAAGGTGAAGGTCATCGACGAGACGATGGTCCCCGGTGCGCCGCTGGTCTACTCGTCCACGCTTCCGGACGACGTCTCCCAGAAGCTCATCGACGGCCTCTCCGAGATCACGATCGACGACATCATCGCCGCCGGCATCGACGGTGCCGACACCGACGCCTTCCGCAGCGTGTTCTACGCCACGAAGCCGGTGGATGACGCGTACTACGACCTGATCCGCGACATCTGCAAGGAGACCGAAGCGGAGCAGTGCCAGAGCTGATGACGTTCTGACCGGTCGCCGAGCGGGCGGAGGGGGCATGCGCTCCGTTCCGCCCGCTCGACGGCCATCCCTCGCTCGACGCCTCGACCGCCTGCACGACGACCGCTCGCCCCCGAACACCGGAAGATCCAGGAACCTGACATGACTGCATCCGACGCCCTCATCCGACTCGACGGCGTGACGAAGACGTTCGGGACGACCACGGCGCTCCGCGACGTCTCGCTCGAGGTGTCCCGCGGCGAGATCGTCGTGCTCCTCGGGCTCTCGGGCTCGGGGAAGTCGACACTGCTGCGCCACCTCGACGGCCTCGAGACGCCCACCTCCGGTGCCGTCGAGGTGCTCGGATCCGCAGTTCCCACCCTGAAGGGACGTGCCCTGCGCGAACTCCGCCGCAGCGTCGGGTTCATCTTCCAGCAGTTCGAGCTCGTCCCCTCGCTCACGGTGCTCGAGAACGTGCTCACCGGCTCGCTGTCGGGCGTGCGCGGCCCCCGCCTCGGGCTGTGGGGCTACTCGCGCTCCGCGAAGCTCACGGCGCTCGAGCACCTCGACCGCGTCGGGCTGCTCGACCGCGCCTATCAGCGCAGCGACACCCTGTCGGGAGGGCAGCAGCAGCGCGTCGCCATCGCCCGTGCGCTCATGCAGAAGCCGGCGATCCTGCTCGCCGACGAGCCGGTCGCCTCGCTCGACCCCGAGTCGAGCGAACAGGTGATGGCTCTGATCCGTGAGATCGCCGCCGACGAAGGACTCACCGTGGTGTGCAGCCTGCACCAGGTCGACCTCGCGATCTCCTGGGCGGACCGCATCGTCGGGCTCCGCCACGGGGAGGTCGTGCTCGACACCCCGACCGGCGACCTCACGAAGGCGGAGGTCATGGAGATCTACGGACGCGTCGCGACGACGACCGCCGAGATCCGCGCGGTGCAGGAAGAACTCGTCGAGGCGGCAGCGCAGGTGGCCGCATCATGACGACTCTCGGTGCGCCGACAGGGGCGTCGACGCGAGGCGGGGGCCCCGACCCCACCGGCGGGCCTGCAGGCCCTGAGCCGGGCGGCGTCGCGGACCGGGCGCCGAAGCGACCGGTGTCGCCGGAGCGCATCGCGGCATCGCTGACCCTCGTCGCCCTCGTCGTGCTCGGCATCATCGCCGTGCGCGACGTCGACATCTCGATCCCGGCGATGGTGCAGAGCTGGGGCAACGCCGAGAACTTCATGGCCCGCGTCGGCGGACTCTCCTTTCCCGAACCCGCCGACCTCGCGTGGCTGATCGCGCTCACGGTCGGACTCGTGCTCGTCGGCACCCTGCTCGCCGCCGTGCTGTCGGTGCCGATCGCCTACCTCGCCGCGTCGAACACCACGCCAGGGAACGGCTGGCGCGCCGCCGCACGGTTCATCGGCGTGCTCACCAGGGCACTGCCCGACGTCGTGCTCGCGATGGCATTCGTGCTGATGTTCTCGCTCGGAACACTCCCTGGCATTCTCGCGATCGGCATCCACTCCATCGGGATGATCTCCAAGATGTTCGCCGATGCCATCGAGCAGATCGACGAAGGACCTCGCCTCGCGATCCGCGCCGCCGGTGGATCGAAGATGCAGGAGTTCACGGCCGGCATCCTCCCGCAGGTGCTGCCCAGCTGGGTGGCGACCGTGCTGCACCGCAACGACATCAACCTGCGGGGGAGCGTCGTCCTCGGCTACGTCGGCGTCGCCGGCCTCGGCCTCGAGATGTCGTACGCCTTCAAGTCGCTCAACTACGGCAAGGGACTCGGGATCGCGCTGGTGATCTTCATCCTCTGCATCGTGATGGAGATCGTCTCGAGCATGGTGCGCGGCGCGATGCTCGGCGAGCAGAAGCACACCCGCTCGTGGATCGACCGTCTGCTGCACCCGCGTCTCGGCTACCGTACGACTCCGGCGTCCACAGACCGTCCTGCCTGGGCGACATCTCCGCAGACAGCCGTGCGGCGCCCGTGGACCGCCCAGCGTGTGCGCCACACGATCGCCGGCGTCGTCGCCGTGCTCGTCGTGATCGGCAGCGTCGTCGTGAGCCAGATCAACTGGATGGACCTCTTCACCTTCTGGGCCAAGCTGCCGGAGGTCGCTGCGAGGTTCTGGCCGCCGTCGTTCGGCAACTACGACGCGAGCGCCATGTTCCAGGCGATGCGCGAGACCATCGCGATCGCGCTCGCCGCGACCGTGCTCACCCTGCTCCCCTCGCTCCTGCTCGGTTCGCTCGCTGCCCGCAACGTCGCCCCGAACCCCGGAGCGCGCGGCACCGCCCGACTGCTGCTCGTCGGCATCCGCGGCATCCCCGAGCTGATCCTCGCGATCGTGCTCGTGGTCATCACAGGTCTCGGCGCCCAGGCGGGCGTCATCGCGCTGGCGATCGGAGGCATCGGCCTGCTCGGCAAACTCATCGCGGACTCCTTCGAAGAGGTGGACCGTGGACCGGAGCGGGCCCTCCGAGCCGTCGGAGCGACCCGACTGCAGACCTACGCCTCCGCCACCGTGCCGCAGGGGATGCAGGCGCTCATCGGGCACAGCTTCTACATGCTCGACACGAACATCCGCGCCGCGACGATCCTCGGCATCGTGGGCGGCGGCGGCGTCGGGTACTACCTGCTCAACGCCAGCCAGGGCTCGCGGTATGAGACCGTGACCGCGATCGTGCTGATGATCCTCGCCACCGTGCTCGTTGTCGAAGGCCTCGCGATGTGGATGCGGAAGGTGTTCAAGTGACCCGCGCCGTCGATGCGGCCGACGTGGTCGTGGTCGGCTCCGGCATCGTCGGGCTCGGCGCGGCCTATGCCGCCGTCCGTCGCGGGCTGCGCGTGATCGTGCTCGATCGCACCGATGCGCCGGTCGGGGCGACGATCCGCAACTTCGGCCACCTGTGCATCGCTGCGCAGGGAGGAGAGGCGCGGCGCTATGCCGACCTCTCGCGGGAGCTGTGGCTGCGGCTCGCCCGCGATGCGGGATTCTGGCTGCGCGAATCCGGCACCATGGTCGCCGCACGGCACGACGACGAGATCGCGGTGCTCGAAGCTGCGGCACGCGACGGCGGCATACGGATGCTCGACACATCCGAACTCCTGCGCCTCGCGCCGTTGCGCGCAGAGGGGCTCGTCGGCGGCGCGCACATCGAGAGCGATCTGCAGACCGACCCCCGCACCGCTGCCGCCGCGATCGTGCGGCACCTCGCGGCGCTGGGCGTCGACTTCCGCTTCCGCACCGCTGTCACAGCGGTGGGGGCGGGCCACGTCGAGACCACCAGGGGATCGATCAGCTGCGGCGGTGTCGTCGTCGCCGTCAATCACGACATCGACCAACTGCTGCCCGACGTGGCGGAGCGGCACCATGTCGACCGTTGCGCGCTCGACATGGTGCGGGCCGCCGTCTCGTTCCCGCATCCGCTCGCCGCGCCGCTGCTCACGGGCTGGTCTCTCGTGCGGTACGGCCGCTTCGCGGACACCTTCGAGACCGCGGTGCTCCGCGAACGTCTGCACGCCGAGCGCCCTGAGCTCGCCGCCATCGACCTCAACCAGATGTACACGCAACTCCCCGACGGCACCCTCATCATCGGCGACTCGCATGCGACATCGGCCGCGCCGGCGCCGTTCCAGCCCGAGACGGCGTTCGCCGCGTTCCTCGCCGAGGCGGAGGCGCTGTTCGACGCGCCGCCGCCCCGGGTGATCGAGCGCTGGCAGGGCGTGTACGCCAAGGGGCCCCAGGAGTTCCTGATCGACCGGGGCGATGACGGTGTGCTCGTGCTCGCCGCGACGACCGGCATCGGGATGACGACCGGCCTCGGTCTGGCTGAAGAGAACCTCGCCGCCGCCTTCGGGTGGGCAGCAGCAATGGAAGGAACATCATGATCACTCCCCTCGAACTCGTCGTCCTCGACATGGCAGGGACGACCGTGCGCGACGACGGCGTCGTGGAACAGGCGTTCCAGCGGGCGGCCGAGCGCACCGGCGTCGCTGACCGGATGCCGTGGGGCGAAGCCCTCGAGTACGTCCGCGAGACCATGGGGCAGTCCAAGATCGACGTGTTCACGTATCTCGCAGCCGGTGACCGCGCGGCGGCGGCCCGTGCGACCGCCGCGTTCGAGGACGCCTACGCCGAGATCGTCGCCGAGCAGGGTGTCGCCGAGATCCCGGGTGCGGCCGACGCGATCCAGGGGTTGAAGGATGCCGGACTCACCGTCGTGCTCACGACGGGGTTCGCCCCCGTGACCCGCGACGTCCTGATCACGGGCCTCGGGTGGGAGGGCCTCATCGACCTCGCGCTGTCACCCGTCGACGCAGGGCGCGGGCGTCCGGCACCCGACCTCGTGCTCACGGCACTGCTGCGCACGCAGACCTCGTCTGTCGCTGCCGTGGCCATCGCAGGAGACACGGTCAGCGACATCGAGTCCGGGCGCAGGGCCGGTGCGGGATTCGTCGCCGGTGTGCTCACGGGCGCGCACGATCGACCCGCACTGAGCGCGGCGGGAGCCGATGCCGTGTTGAGCGATGTCACCGCTCTCGCCCCGGCTCTCGTCCAGCGCGAGCTGCTTCCGCTCGTCGCGACCTCCTGAGGTCGGCATGGGAACGCTGCTGATCCGTCCCCCGGTCACCGTCGCGACGTCGCTCTGCGCCCGGCGGCGACCGCCATGGTCTGGATCGGCGAGGGCCACCCGCACGAGACGATCGCCGTTCCCGGAGTGGCACTGGCCGACGGCGACGTGCTGGTGGCGGTCGAGATGTCGACGATCTGCGGCTCCGACGTGCACACTGTGCAGGGTCGCCGCCATGCGCCGACGCCCCTCGTGCTCGGGCATGAGAGCGTGGGCCGGGTGATCGCCACGGGCGATGCGGGGGCGACGACGGTCGACGGTACCTCCCTGCGCATCGGCGACCGGGTGGTGTGGTCGGTGACGGTGTCGTGTGCGCACTGCGACCGCTGCACGCAGGGAATGCCGCAGAAGTGCCGCACGCTGGGCAAGTACGGGCATGACCGCGTCGGAGCGCACGGAGACCTCACTGGCGCGTTCGCGAGCCACGTGCAGCTGCGGGAAGGAACCGCGATCGTCCGCGTGCCCGAGGCGCTGCCGGCCTCCGTGCTCGCCCCCGCGTCCTGTGCGACCGCGACGGCGTGGGCCGCGGTGGCGAGGGCTGCACGCGATCGCGACCTCGACGGCGCGGCGGTCCGCGTGCACGGCGCCGGCCTGGTCGGGCTCTCCGCCGCGGCGATCGCGGCCGAGCAGGGTGCGACGGTCGAGGTCCTCGACCCGAACGTCGATCGCCGAGCGTTCGCGGGGCTGTTCGGGGCCACGGCTCTCGACCGCGACCCCGACGTCGTGATCGAAGCCTCCGGACACGCGGTGCGTCAGGCGCTCGATGGCGTGGCCGTCGGCGGCACTGTCGTGCTGGTGGGCAGCGTGTTCCCCGCCGAACCCGTCCCGCTCGACGCGGAGAGCATCGTGCGACGGCTGGTCACCGTCGCCGGCATCCACAACTACACGGGGACGGATCTGGCCGAGGCCGTCGCGTTCTTGGCCGGCCGCGGCCGCGCCTACCCGTTCGGCGACGCCGTCGGTGCGGTGCGCTCGCTGCTCGACGTCGATGCGGCTCTGGTCGAAGCGGCGGCTCCCGGCGCACCGCTGCGGGTGGGGCTGGTGCCCGGTCACTGAGCGGCGGTCTGCTCCGGGTGCGAGCCGCCTCGGCGGGGTCCCGCGGGTCGCAGCGCCTCGGCGTGGAACGCGAGCAGCCGGACGGCGGCCTCGACGCTCGTGTCCAGCACGTCGTCCGGTGCGCCCGTGAGCGCCAGCCGACGATGCCCGACGCCCTCCGCGGTCGCCCAGCCGAGATACACCGTCCCCGGCTCGTGACCTCCCTGGGGGTCGGGACCGCCGACACCGGTCGTCGACACCGCGATGTCGCCGTCGAACAGACGCAGCGCCCCGGTCGCGAGCTGCTCGGCGCAGGCGGACGAACAGGGGTCGGTCCCCGGCGTCAGCCCCAACACCCGTTCCTTGACATCGGTGAAGTACGCGACGATCCCCCGGCGAACCACTCCGAGGCGTCGGCACCCGCACCCACGGTGTTCGCCAGTCGGCCGGAGGTGAGCGATTCGGCGACGCACACGCGGAGGCCGCGCTTCTGCGCGAGTTCGCTCAGGTGATCCAGGGGAGAGTCTTCCGTCGTGCTCACCGCGAGATGCCCTCCACGGTCCGGCCGGTCGTGGCCGCAGACAACGAGCGGGCGATGTCCGCCTGGCTCACGATCCCCACCAGCCGGTGGTCGGCGATCACCGGGAGGCGACGGACCTGGTGCTCCTGCATGCGATCCAGTGCGACGTGGATGTCGTCGTCCGCGTCGACGGTGATGGGCGTGCCCTTGGCGAGTGCGGCGGTCGGAGTGGTCTCCGGATCCATCCCGAGGGCGATGGCCCCCACCACGATGTCACGGTCGGTGAGCATGCCCTTGAGGCGGCTGTCCTCGCCGCAGATCGGCAGCGCTCCGACGTCGAGGTCGGCCATGACCGATGCCGCGATGCTCAGGGAATCGTTCACTCCGATGCAGCGTGGGCTCGTGGTCATGATGTCGCGGGTGATGGTCATCGGCTTCCCCTGTCGTGTGTCTGTCCGTGTCGCCGAGGCTATGACGTCTCGGCGCTGCGCCCGGGGGGATTGACAAGCGGGCGGCGCAGGATCAGGGACCCTTGGTCGAGTCCGCTCCGTCGGAGGCGTCGTCGGCATAGTCCGGGCGCGGCGGTTGCAGCGGCTGGTCGGAGTATTCGCCCCCGAGTCGTCCGCCGTAAGGGCGCCCGTGGTCGGCGAACTCGTCGCGCGCGAAGACGAACTCCCACGGGCCGGCGGTGAACCGCGACCCGGTGCGCAGCGTCTCGGTGCTCTCGCCGGCATGCGTCGCGTCGGCGCCGGGGTTGGAGTTCATCTCGCCCTCGCCGTGCAGAGTCACCACGTACTCGTCCCGTTCGTCGTGCGTGATGGTCGCGTGCACGGGGTCGGTCCCCTCCAGGCGGAGTTCGTTCCCCTCGGCGGACCCGATCCGCACGGTGTCGGCCTCGATCGCGAACTCGGTGCGCTCGTCGTCTCTGGTGATGCGCAGGCGAGGGTTTCCCGCACCCCACTCGGCGTGCGTCGTCGTGGGTGTGTAGCCCTCGTCAGGGCGGTCGTCGATGTGTCGTTCTTCGGTCATGGCATGCCCTCCTCGGCGTCGGGCTTACGACGTTAGGCCTCCGAAGCGACGCCGCCGAGGGGGTTGACTTCACACGGGTGCGATGTCCGCTTCCTCAGTCTCCCCGCCGGCGGTCGCGCCGTGCGGGATCATGTCGGCGGTGAGCAGGGTGATGCCGCCACTGGAGTTGGCCGAGTTGGCCATCGCCGCGATCCATTCGGGGCGGAGCTCCGGCGGCTCCGGCTCGTCGAAGACGAAGCGCAGCGGGATCGACGGATGCAGCCAGATCGTCGAACGCCCTACCGGATGTCCTTCCGGATGCCGCCAGGATAGAGTGAAGCTCTCGTTCCTCCGTAGCTTGGTCGCGATCACCACTTTGAGGTGAGCCAGAGCCAGATCGTCGATCTGTATCGGGTTCTCCGCGCTGTGGTAGTAGAGCATGCCCATGGGCCTACGCTACTCAGAGGAGGACGATTCCGACAGCGCCGTGTCGGGTTAACAGTGGATCGACGGAGGAGTGTTCCGAGATGGGCAAGTTCATCTACGAGGGCGGAGTGAAGACCGAGATCGAGGATCGCGCACTGACGCACCTCCAGCTCGTGATCACCGCAAAGCTGCGGCGCGGCGAGCCGTTCCCGTTCAGCTGGCGCGAAGACGCGAGCGTCGGCGGCGGACGCACGACCGTGTGGATCCAGCCGGGGAGTTCCCTCGTCTTCAAGTACTTCGGCAGCCGCCAGCCCTCGATCAACCGTGCGTGGATCGAAGCGCTCGCCTTCACCGCGAACGCGCCGAGCGGCCTCTACCTCGTGCCCGAGCCGGCCGAGGCGGGAGAGGAACCCGGTTCCGGCGAGGTCCCGGTCACACCACCGGTCTAGTCCGCGCCGATCCGCCCCACGTCCGACAGTCCTTCGACGGCGAATGGACGGGACATGATCGCGTCGATGCCCGTCACGGTCACCCAGCCGTCAGCCAGGAGAGCCGCGTCGCTGCCTTCTTCCGGGGTGTTCGGCAGCTCCTCGACGGCCAGTCGGATGTAGTGCTCCTCGGCTTCGGCCATGGTCGTCTGCACGATGCCGAAGGGGGCGAGCGAGGCCTCGGAGAAGCCGCGTGTGGTGGCACTGTTCGGCGCGTTGACATTGATCACGGTGCGCTCGGGCGCCGACTGGAGCCCGGGGAGCAGTCGCATCGCGGCCGCGGCGGCCGCATCCCAGTGGAACTCCTCGGGGTGCATTCCGACGTCGAGCGACACGGCCATGCCCCTGGCGCCGTTGAGTCCACCGGTGAGGGCCGCGCCGACGGTCCCCGAGTGCAGGATGGCGCGACCGACGTTCGCGCCGTGATTCACGCCGGAGAGCACGAGGTCGACGGCGGCGCCGAACGCCCGCGCGCGGCGATCAGTGCGATGAGCCCAGGACCGCCGTGCACCGCGTAGGCGGGGACCTCCTCGAGACCGGGGAGCGTGCGCGTGTCGACCCGGACGCGGCCGTCCTCCTCGGCGGCGATGATCGAGGCGCCGGCACCGCTGGACTGCCGCACGGGTGCGGCGATCACGATCTCGAGGCCGGCGCTGCGTGCCGCGTGCGCGAGTGCGGCAAGGCCGGGAGCGTCGATGCCGTCGTCGTTCGTGATGAGCGCGCGGGTCATGAGGTCTCCTCTTCGGCGGGTTCGGCCAGGGCGGCGAGTGCGTCCGGACTCACACGGCTGGTGGGGCGGCTGCCGGCATCGTCGAGTTCGCGTACGGCGACGCCCTCCCTGAGCCGCAGGATGGCGTCGGGGTCGCCCGTGCCGAGCCCATGGCGGGTCACGTTCACCGCCCCGGCGGCGGCGCCCAACGAGATCGCCTGCCTGGCCGACTCCCCCGGGCGAGGCCCGCCACGACGCCGGCGGTCAGGGAGTCCCCAGCGCCACGATGCTCGTTCTCCTCGAGACGGGGAAGCGAGACCTCGACGAGGCCCTGATCATCGAGCAGGAGCAGGGATTCGCCCGCTCTGGTCACGATGACGGTGCGCGCGCCGCGGGTGCGCAGCTCGCGCATGGCCTGGGCGAGCGCTTCGATCGAGGAGTCGGCGGCGAGGCCGTCCGAGATGAGTTCCTCATGGCTGACCTTGATGACGTCGGCATGCCCGTCCAGCACGGCGCTCAGGCGCTCGCCGGCGAGGTCGGCGACGACGAGGCGATCCTCCCCGCTCAGGTCGAGCGCGAGACGGCGGTAGATGTCGGCGGGGAGCGCCTCTTCGCCGGCCGGTCCGCTGAGGATGATCACCCGGGAGTCGGAGCCGTTGTGCAGCACCGCGCCGTACAGGTCGTCGAGGGCATGACGGCCGATGGGGTCGCCCTCCTCCTCGGCGATCGGGACCCGGCCCCCATCCCGGCGATCGTGGACGTACGCGGATCCGCGGCCGTCGCGCTCGACCGCGACCACCTCGATGCCCTCGTCGTCCTCCAGCAGGTGTCGCAGCACGCGCCCCACCTCGCCGGTCAGCACACAGCACATCGTGACCGTGACCCCGAGCCGGCGCAGCATCCGTGCCTGCCAGACGCCCTGGCCGCCCGCGTGCACGTGGATCTCAGCTCCCTGCGGGTGGTCCTCGACCGTGATGGTCAGTGTCGGTGACGGCGCGAAGATCGTGACATCGCTCATCTCATCCTCCTGTCCTCCCTCCCCACGGTACGGGTCGCGGTGGCGGCGCATGCAGGGGTTGACCGCGGACGGTCGCGGCACCCAGGGCTGTCAACCCCCTGCCGCGGAGAGCGGGGGTCGAGACAGGCTCGGGAGCACCCATCGAGACGGGCACCAGCGACACGAGGAGCGGACATGACGGACACCACCCCCGACCCCGAGACCACGGATCCCCGGCACGCGCACCGTGAGGACGGTTTCCCCGACCAGCGGCAGGATCAGCCGGGACTCACCGAGCAGACGAGGCCAGAGCCGGATCACGGTGAGAACACCTACGCCGGCCACGGACGCCTCGAGGGCCGTCGCGCGCTCATCACCGGCGGCGACTCCGGTATCGGTCGGGCGGTGGCGATCGCCTTCGCACGCGAGGGCGCCGACGTGGCGATCGCGCACATGCCGGAGGAGCAGGACGATGCGGAGGACACGCTCGCCCTCGTCCGCGAGGCGGGGCGCACCGGGGCGGGATTCGCGGGAGACCTGCGCGACGAGGCCTTCGCGACCGGCGTCGTCTCCGATGCACGCAGCGCCCTCGGCGGACTCGACGTGCTCGTGCTCAACGCCGGTTACCAGCACGACATCGAGGGATTCGAGACCCTGTCGACGGAGCGGATGCGGCGCGTGTTCGACACGAACCTTGCCGGGCTGCTGTTCACCGCCCGCGAGGCGTACCCCGACCTCGAGCCGGGCGCCAGCATCATCGTGACGGCATCCGTCCAGGCCTTCAACCCCTCGCCGGGACTCATCGACTACGCCATGACCAAGGCCGCCCAGGTGGCTTTCGTGAAGGCGCTCGCCGAAGAGGCGGGTCCCCGGGGATCAGGGTCAACGCGGTTGCTCCCGGCCCGATCTGGACTCCGCTCATCCCGGCGACCGGGTGGGACGCGGAGCGACTCGCGACATTCGGTGCCGACACGCCCCTCGGTCGGGCGGGGCAGCCGGCAGAGCTCGCGGGGGCGTACGTGTACCTCGCGTCGACGGAGTCGTCCTACACCTCGGGATCGGTGATCGCGGTCACGGGTGGGAAGGCCCTCTGACGCGGGGCCGCCGACGCGGTACCCCTGGCGGGTGAGGCGCCGGGCGCCGACCTAAGCTTGTCTGGTGCACAAGCCCGCCGCCTCCGGCCCCCTCGTCGGGGTGGCACTCGTCATCGGATCCTGCCTCTCCCTCCCGTTCGGTGCGGCGGTCGCTGCACAGCTCTTCCCCGTGCTGGGGCCGTGGGGCGTGACCTCCTTGCGGGTCGCCATCGCGGCGCTCCTGCTGGTCGTCATCGTGCGGCCGAGACCCGGGAGGTGGACGCGCGCGCAGTGGCTCGCCGCCGTGCTGTTCGGCGTCTCGCTGGCCGCGATGAACGGCTTCTTCTACGCCGCGATCGACCGCATACCGCTCGGCCCCGCGGTGGCGATCGAGTTCCTCGGACCGCTCGTGCTGGCCGCCGTGCTCACACGCCGCCTCGCCGACGCCGCATGGGTGGGAGTCGCCCTGCTGGGCATGGTCGTCCTGGGGGTCGACGGTCTCATCGGGGCCGAACCCCTCGACCCCCTCGGCGTCGTGTTCATCCTGATCGCCGCGGGGTTCTGGGTCATGTACATCCGGATGAGCGCACGCGTCGGGGCGCTGATCCCGGGGAACAGCGGTCTGGCCATGGGACTCGTGGTCGCCGCCGTGCTGCTGATCCCGGTCGGGGTCCCGGCGGCTGCCACGGTCGCGATGGACCCGCAGCTGCTCCTGCTCGCCGCGGTCACCGCTGTGCTCTCCTCGGTGATCCCGTACAGCTTCGAACTCGCGGCGCTGCGACGTCTTCCCCAGCGGGTGTTCGGCGTGCTGCTGAGCCTCGAACCTGCCTTCGCCACTCTGGCGGGCTGGCTGATCCTCGGGCAGGACGCCACGCCGCTGCGCATGCTCGCCGTTGCCCTCGTGATCGCCGCGAGCGTCGGCACCACGCTCGGTGTCCGGAGGGACCGCCGAGACGGCGGCCCCTCCGGACCCTTCACCGCGCCGATACCGCTGCCCGACTGACCGCAGGCGTCGGCAGCGGATGCCGGCGGCGCAGGATGACGCGTTGCACGAGCGTCCACACCACCGTGACCGTGAGGTAGAGCGCCGCAGCGAGCGGGACGAACGCGGCGAACACGGCCGTCAGGTAGTGCATCGCCGAGACCACGCGCAGCATGGTGGGGGAGTTCAGGGGTGAGTCGTCGCCTTCGACCGGCGTGGGCCGGAACACCCGGCGCGTGACCTCGGCGACCGCGATCATCACGGCGAGCAGCACTCCGTACACGAGGAACGTCGCGGGCGTCGCCGTCCCGCCGAAGAGCGCCGACACCAGGCTCGTGCCGAGCGGGGCGCCGAACAGGTCGTGAGCGAGGAGCTCGTTCGGGTGCCCGGCGATCTCGGGGCGGAGGAACAGCGTGTAGAGGATGCCGACGACGGGGGCCTGCGCCAGCACCGGCAGCATGCCGGCGAAGGGAGAGGTGTTCTCGGCGCGGTACAGCGCCATCATCTCCTTCTGCAGACGCTCGGGGTTCTTCTTGTGGCGGCGCTGCAGCTCACGCAGCCTCGGGGCGAGGCGCGCTCTGGTCTGCTCGGCCTTGGCCTGGGAGATGCCGACAGGGATGAGCAGTGCCCGCACAATCAGGGTGACGAGCACGACGGCGAGTGCCGCGGCCGATGCCCCGGCGACGGGGGTGAGGAGGTCGGAGAGTCCGGTCAGCGCACCATAGGCGGCATCGAGGAGGGCGGCGAGTGGGAGAAAGGCAAAGAGGTCCATGGAAGTGTCCGTTCGTGGTGTCGGGAGGGTCGGCGAAGGCCGCGCTGTCCCGAATGAACGGACTACGCGGCGGTCGCGACTCCCGGCGCCCGAGGGCGGGGGTGACCAGCGGCATCGGGGTCGCTCTGCGTGAGGAGCGTGCCGACGTCGATCGCCCGCAACGGATGCGGGGAGTCGGCAGAGGCCTCCGGTCGCACGCTCAGCACGATCGCGAGCGTCAGGGCCGTCACGGCGAGGAGGGCGATCGCGAGGCCGAGAGCCGCGGCGTCGGGCATCGAGACGAGGCCGAGCGCGGTCGCGACGAAGCTCAGCATCTGCCCGAACCACTCGCTCATGTGCGCGCTCCCTCCTGCAGCGAGGGTAGCACCGAGACGTCACCCCCGATCGTCACGGTCGACCGCGCGGGTACGCCGCGGGCGTAACGTCGGAGGCATGACCGAACTTCGCGCCCTGCTCGGCATCGAGCACCCTCTCATCCTCGGCCCGTTCGGCGGGCTGTCCTCGACGAGGCTCACCGCCGCGGTGAGCGATGCGGGCGGACTCGGCTCGTTCGGTCTGTACGGCTACGACGGCGACCGCATCCGTGCCACCGAGGCCGAGCTGCGTGCCCTGACCGGTCGGCCGTTCGCGGTGAACATCTGGCTCCCTCGCGGCGATGAGGTCGAGCCCAACCCGCAGCACACGATCTTCGCGCAGGCGCTCCAGCCGTTCTACGAGGCGGTCGGCGTCGAGTTGCCTGCCCGCCCCGAACGATACGTCCCTTCGCTCGACGAGCAGCTCGACGCGATCTGGGAGATCGAGCCCGCGGTGCTCAGCGTGGTGTTCGGGGTGCCGTCTGCCGCCGTCGTCGCGGAGGCGCATGGCCGCGGCATCCGGATCCTCGGCACCGCGACGACCGTGGCGGAGGCGGTCGCGCTCGCCGAAGCGGGAGTGGATGCGGTCGTGGCGACCGGAGCGGAGGCGGCGGGGCATCGCGTGTCGTTCCTGCGTCCGGCCGAGGAGTCGCTCGTCGGCACGTTCGCCCTGATCCCGCAGGTGGTCGACGCGGTCGACGTGCCCGTGATCGCCGCCGGGGGATCGCCGACCGGCGCGGAGTCGCTGCGGCATTCGCGCTCGGCGCGGCCGGAGTTCAGGTCGGGACGGCATTCCTCGCGACCGCCGAGTCGGCTGCGACCGCGGCGCATCGCGATGCGATCCGCTCGACAGCGGCCGACGAGACCGTGCTCACCCGGGCGATGAGCGGGCGCCTGGCTCGCGGCACGCGCAACCGTGCGGTGCGGGCGATCGAGGCGAGCGGCACGATCGCCCCCTTCCCGATGCAGAACTGGCTCACCGGTCGCTTCCGCACACGCGGCGGGGGAGCAGAACCTCGGTGAGCTGCAATCCCTGTGGATGGGCCAGGCCGCCCCGCTCGCCCGATACGACACCGCATCCGAGATGTTCGCGGAACTCGTGGCGGGGGTGCCGGAAGGCCGGGCCCGCTGATCCGCATCCTCGACCGAACTCGACGAGGGTATCGAGGAGAACCGGAACCGCGGGGGACTCCGTCTAGAGGATGACCGTGGACTTGCCGTGCACGATCACCCGGTCCTCCGCATGCCACTGCACCGCGCGGGCGAGCACCAGACGCTCGACGTCGGCGCCGCGGCTCTGCAGCTCCGCCGCCGACTCCGAGTGGGTCACGCGGGTGACGTCCTGCTCGATGATCGGGCCCTCGTCGAGGTCGGCCGTCGCGTAGTGCGCGGTCGCGCCGATCAGCTTGACGCCGCGATCCTTGGCTCGCGCATACGGGTTCGCGCCGATGAACGCGGGCAGGAACGAGTGGTGGATGTTGATCACCGGTGCCTCGAGGCGGGTGATGAAGTCGTCGGTGAGGATCTGCATGTAGCGCGCGAGCACCACCAGGTCGACGTTGCCGCGCAGCAGTTCGAGCTGACGCTCCTCCATGGCCGCCTTGTCGCCGGACGGGATGTGCACGAACGGCACACCGAACGAGCGGACCGACTCGGCGAGATCGGGGTGGTTCGAGACGACCATCGTGATGTCGATGTCGAGCTGGCCGCGCTGTGTGCGCCACAGCAGCTCCATCAGGCAGTGGTCGTACTTCGACACGAAGATCGCGACGCGCTTGCGCCGGGCGACGTCGTGCAGCGACCACTCCATGCCGAAACGCTCCGCGACGACCGCGATGTCGGCCTCGAGGGCGGGACGTGCGGCGGCGAGGCCGTCGAGGTGGATCACGGTGCGCTGGAAGAACCGTCCACCCTCCGAGTCGGTCGAGTGCTGGTCGAGCGAGATGATGTTCGCCCCGTGCTGGGCGAGCACACCGGCCACGGCGGCGACGATGCCGGGCTGATCGTCGCAGGCGATGAGCAGGCGGGCGGTGTCGGGCTGAGACATGGGGGCTCCTCGAGGGTGTGCATCGATTCTGCCGTGGATGCACACCGGGGGCGAATCGCGGGAGCCCACTCGCTACTCTGAGTCTCGTGGAAGCGAGCGACCTCGGCCTGGTGCTGATCCCCCTGCTGGCTGTCGCCGCGCCCCTGCTCGCCCGGGGTGTCCGGCCGGTCGTCCGCGTACCGATCGTGGTGTTCGAGCTCGTGCTCGGCATCCTCGTCGGTCCTGCCGTGCTCGGATGGGTCGAGCCGGGGCCGCTGCTCGAGAAGCTCAGCGACTTCGGGCTCGCGCTGCTGTTCTTCGTCGCCGGCACCGAGATCGACTTCCGTCAGGTGACGGGGAAGCCCCTCGCTCGGGCCTCGCTCGGGTGGCTCCTCAGCGTGCTGCTCGGCATCGGGCTCGGGTTCTTCTTCGCGCCGGGCGAGGGGATGGTCGTCGTCGGCATCGCCCTCAGCTCCACGGCGCTGGGCACGCTGATGCCGATACTGCGCGATGCGCGGGAGCTCGACACGCCGTTCGGCCGCGCGATCAGCACGGTCGGGGCGGTCGGGGAGTTCCTGCCGCTGATAGCGATCTCGATCTTCCTGAGCACCCGGACCACCCCCATCGCCACCGCCGTGCTGCTCGCCTTCGTGGTGCTGGCGGGTCTCGCCGTCCTGCTCGCGCACCGTGTTCCGCACGGGCGGCTGCATCGCATCGTCCGAGCCACGTTGCACACGTCCGATCAGTTCGGGGTGCGTTTCGTCATCCTTCTGATCGCGGCTCTGGTCGGCCTCAGCGTGATGCTCGATCTCGACATGCTGCTCGGCGCGTTCGTGGCGGGCGCGGTGTGGCGGATCATCATGGCGCGTGCGCCGAAGGAGTCGGCGGAGCAGGTCGAGAGCAAGATCGAGGCGATCGCCTTCGGCTTCCTGGTGCCGATCTTCTTCCTCTACACGGGCGTGACCTTCGATCTGCAGGCGCTGCTCACCTCGCCGGCCGCACTCGCCCTCGTGCCGATCTTCCTGATCGCGCTGCTCGTCATCCGCGGTGCGGCGGCGCAGCTGTCGGCTCCGCAGGGCATGAGCGTCCGCGACCGTGCGGCGCTCGGACTGCTCGCGGCGACGGGCCTGCCGATCATCGTCGCGGTCACGGCGATCGGCGTCGACCAGGACATGCTCGATACCGGAACGGCGGCCGCACTCGTGGGTGCCGGCATGCTCTCCGTGCTGCTGTACCCGTTGATCGGGATGACCCTGCACGGCGATCGCGCCGAGGTCGTGGGTCCTCCGCGCGCGGGTGAGTCCGTGCAGGGGGAGCTGTGACGACGGCGTCGGCTCAGCTGACCGCGGCCGTGGGGAACCTCGCGGGCGCGCCGACGGAAGGCCTGGGCGAGCAGCGCGAATCGCGCTGGCGGGGGCGACGCATCGTGCGCGTCGGAGAGGCCTGGCACCTGGGCGTGCTGCTGCTGACCGAGACCCACGCGTTGGCGACCGCCGAGGTGCTGCGGGCCGCAGACCCGGGACGCCGCGGCTACACGGCCGAATCGGCGAGGGAGCGTGCCGAGCGCCGGGCGGAGGCTCTGCGCGGCGGGTTCGACGAGGGTGAGGTCGTGCACGTGGGGTGGAGCGTGATCGACGTCGATGCCGTGGATGCCGGGGCTCGTCCGGCCCGCTGGCACTGGTCGACGGGGTGCCGTCGGTGCGCTGGAGCGCCGCCGGGGGCTACATGCCGCTGGAGGCGTACCTGCGCGAGCGCGTCGCCCTGCTGCGCGGCTCGGCCGACAGCTGACTCAGGCGAAGGTCTGCGCGAATCGCCGCAGGAGCGCCGCGCCCTCGGTCACGGAAGCCGCGAGCACCTGCTGCTGCACCGCGTCGAACTCCTCCGGGTCGAAGTAGCCGGTGGTGCGGTAGAACGTCATCCGGTCGGCGAAGTCGCGGGGAGTGGGCTCCGGGTGGAACTGGGCCGCGTAGAGGTGCGTGCCCACACGGTAGGCCTGCACAGGGCACACCTCGTTGGTGGCGAGCAGCACGGCACCGGGCGGGGTGCTCTCCGCGCTCTCCTTGTGTGCCGTGAAGACCGTGAGCGCCGGGCCGCTGGGGCCGAAGACGGGGTCGGCGGCGCCGGCTTCGGTCACGTCGATCACGGTGGCGCTCGCGGGCTCCGGGGTGTCGGTGACCACCTCGCCACCGAGCATGCGGGTCACGACGCCGATGCTGAAGCAGGTGAAGAACACGGCGACCTCGGCGTCGATGGCCGCGTCGGCCAGGGTGCGCAGGTCGGCCTCGACACGCAACTGCTCGGCGGACTTCTGCGTGTCGGAGACGTTGTACGGAGACCCGCCGACCACGACCCCGTCGTACCCGCGTACCCGCGCGATTTCGAGCGGCGTCTGCAGCAGGTCGAGCCGGTCGACCACGTCGACGCCGAGTGCCCGCCGGAACGATGCGTGCTCGGCATCCGCCGCCCCGAGCTCGGGGCGCACGCAGACGTAGAGGAGCGAGGCCATCAGGAGATTCTAACGAGCGCGACGAACGTCGCCGGTCACCGGGAGGAGTTCGCGGTGCGACCGCGGACGATGCCGACGAACGTCTCGACGTCGGGCGTGGTGCGCTCGCGCGGCCAGACGAGAGCGACCGTCGAGGTCGGTCCGTCGGCGAGGACACGGTGATCGGCATCCTTGCGGTGATGCATCCGGGCGAGCGACATCGGCACGATCATGATGCCGACACCGGATGCCGCGACCGCGATCGCCTGGTCGGTCGGCAGCGCGGCGAAGCGCGCCGGTGTCGTCCCTGGCAGGTCGGGAGCCCCGAGCACGTCGTCGGTGAGGCCGATCACGACCTCGCCCGCCAGGTCGGCGGCCGTGAGCTCCTCCGCGGCCATCAGGTGCGAGTCGGCTGCGGCGACGACCACCGGGAGTTCGTCGTACAGGGGATGATGTGCAGCGACTCGTCCGTCAGGGGCAGCCGCACCAGAGCGGCATCGACCTCGTCGAGGGCAGCGCGCTGCGTGGCGGCCTCGATCGGGACGAGTTCGAGCGGCACATGGGGCATCCGCTGCTTCCACGCGTCGATCCACTTGCCCGGAGTCGCACCGGGCACCGCGCCGAGTCGGAAGGTGCGCGGTGCCTCGGGTTCCGGGTGTGGGGCGTCGAAGACGACCTTGGCGGTCTTCTTCTTGGGCTTCTGCGGGGGAAACGCTCGGCCGGGGCGGCCTTGTTCCGGCGTACCGGTGTGCCGCGCCCGGCGCCCTTCGCGGGTCGTCTTCCCTGATTCGCCATGGGGTCAAGGCTACTCGGCGAGCGGACTCGGCACTTCTCGTCGCTCATCGGACGCCGCCGCCGACAGCGTGCGCTGCGCACGGCGGATCAGCCCTGCGGCGCCGCCGACGAGCAGCAGCACGCCGGCGGTGAGGAGGAGGAGCGTGGTGATCATGGGGGTGTCATGCCCATCAGGGCGTCCGCGATCGTCTCACGGCGGGTCGCGTCGGCGAGCTGGCCCAGCGCGACGGCGGCGATGGTCGCGAACAGCAGTCCCCAGATGATGGCCGCCCAGCGGGTGCGTGGTGGCGTGGTCGCATCGGTGGTCGTGGTGCTCATCGCTGGTCTTCCTTCTCGGGCTCGACGACGGTCACGGCGATCTCGCCGCTGGTCTGATGGATGGTCACGCGCTGCACCGTCGTCACGGGGGCGCCATCCGCGGTGATCTTCTCGGAGATCACCGACCCTCCGTCCTGCGCCCTGGCGGGCCAGGTGCCGTGACCGAGGATCTCCTCGTTCGTGGCGTCGACCCGCGTCCAGCGCGCCGTCGCGGTGTCGACGGTGGCTCGCAGGTCGAGCTCGACTCCGGGCTGCACGAAGATGTAGACCGTGCCGGTTCCCTTGTCGAAGACGATCGGCTCTGCGGCTTCGCCGGAGGGGCTCAGCGTCAGGAACACATCGCCGAAGGGCTGACGGATGTGCGCCGGCCCGTCGTTGCCCATCACCACGCTGTTCGCCAGCGTGAGTCCGGGGAAGGCGGCGAACCCGCCGGCGATGAGCCCGCCGACCAGGGTGACGACGGTGGTGAAGGCCAGGAAGCCGCTGCGGCGACGGAAGGCACCGGCGACCACCATCCCGAGGGCCAGGATGAGGGCCGCGGCGAGGAGGCCGAGCGCGCCGCCGACCGTGTCTGCGCCCGCGCCGAGTCCGACTGCGGCACCCGTGATGATGGCGAGGCCGATCATCGTCGCGGTGAAGGCGAACCCGGCCCGCGGGTTCGACGCTCGACGGATACGGCGGCGTTCCGTGGCCTCTGCGGCGAACACCGCTGCTTCGGCCTGACGCTCGCGGCGCAGTTGGTCGCGGGCGGCGCGCTCGACGTCCTGCTGCTGGCGTCGCCACGCCTGGTCCTGTTCCCTCCAGGCAGCGTGCTGGGCACGCCAGGCATCGAGCGCGGCCGGGTCGTGCGAGCCGGGAGGCAGGGGAGCCGGAGGCGCGGGTGGAGTGGCGGCGGTGAAGGGGGCCGGGGGCACATCGGGGATCGTGTCATCTCTCGATACGCTCGGGCTCCCGGCGTCATCGGCGTCGGCGTCGGTGCCGCCCGCAGAAGGCTCCGCGACGGGTTCACCGGCCACCGTGTACGCGCCATACGGAAGTGTGGCGTCCGCCCTCTCGGCGACACCCGAATCGCCGAGGGGGACGGACGCGGCCGGGGCCGCCTGATCTGCGGAAGCCATCGGCAGATCAGGCGCGGAAGCACCCGGGGTGCGGCTCGCAGCACGCACGATCAGGAACAGCAGGACGGCGACGAGCACGAGCCCGACGATCCAGCTGAGGAAGGACAGGGCGGACCAGCCGTCGTAGCCGAGACCGAAGAGGCGGCCGGCGAGCGGCGCGGTCGGGAACAGCCCGATGACCGCCATCGCGAGGATTCCCCACTGCACCGGCTGGTAGTCGCGACGCAGCAGGTCGCGGACGTGCACGCGGCCGTCGACGTCGGGCAGCAGCGCCCAGGCTGCGGCGTACAGGAAGATGACCGGAAGGCCGAACAGCGCCGCGACCACGAGGACCCCGCGCACGATCAGCGGGTCGATCCGCAGTCGTGCGGCGATGCCTGCCGCCACACCCCCAGCCAGCCCTCGGTCCGTGCGACGCCGAGACCGGCCACCCAGAGGAGGAATCGCTCGGCGCCACGGGGGATGCCGGTGCCCGCTGTGCCGGTGGCCGGAGCGGCGTGGTCGGCAGGGGGTGGTGGCGCGGTCGGAATCGTCATGCTTCGATCCTGGCGGCAGCGTGTGCTCGCTGCCATGGGGGAACCCCTGAGCGACCCCTGATTCTGCGCCAGGGAGGACCCGGGCAGGGCAGGCGGATGATTGGATGGCGTCATGTCCTCTTCGGCGCACGCTTCTGCGCGACCTCCGCGCGTGGCGGCGCCGCCACGCCCGCCGCTGACCCGCGATCGCGACTGCCTGGTGGCCGGCGTGAGTGCTGGTCTCGCGCGTCACCTCGGCGTGCGCGTGGGCTTGGTGCGGGCGCTGTTCATCGCGCTCACCCTCTGCGGTGGCGCCGGCATCCTGCTCTATACCTGGTGCTGGGTCTTCACGCCGTGGGCCGAGGGCGAGAGCGCCCCGACGAGGCGGATACCGGTGGCCTGGCTGCTGCTCGCCCCTGCCGCCGTAGGGATGCTCGTCGTGCTGGCCTGGCGTGGGGGCAGCGACTGGCTGAGCGGGTCGATCCCGCCGACCCTGGCCGCTGTCGTGGTGGGCGGCACTGCCGCGCTCGCGACCGGTGCCGGGCTGTGGGCCACCCTCGTCGACCGCACCGATACGGCCCGTGGGCCGCGGCACACGTTGACCGTGCGGGTCGTCTCGATCCTGCTGCTCGCGCTGCTGTTCACGGTGTTGCTCTCCTGGCCGGTCGCTCGGTCAGGCGTTGCGCTGGTGCTCCTCCCTCTCGCGGGGCTCGCGGCCGTGGCCTCGTCGGCGATGCCCCGCTGGCGCGAGCTCTCCGGTGAGCGGGTCCGCCGCATCAGGGAGGAGCAGCGCAGTCAGATGGCCGCGCACCTGCACGATTCGGTGCTGCAGACCCTCGCCCTGATCCAGAACAGGGCCGGGGCCTCCAGCGAGGCCGCTCGGCTCGCACGGGCGCAGGAGCGCGAGCTGCGGGCCTGGTTGTACGACGGCGACGCCCCGGCCGACAGCGACCTGCCGACGGATCTGCGCGACTATGCGGGGGCGCTCGAACTCGACTACCCCGTGCGCATCGACGTCGTCTCGGCCGGCCTCTCGGCCGAACGCGCGAGCGGCGAGTTGGCGGCAGCGGCACGAGAGGCGATCCTGAACGCCGCGCGGCACGCGGGAGGCGAGATCTCGGTCTACATCGAGGGCAGCGCGACGAGCGTCGACGTGTTCATCCGTGACCGTGGTGCCGGGTTCTCGCTCGATGACGTGCCGAGCGATCGACTCGGGGTGCGGGAGTCGATCATCGGCCGGATGCGTCGCGCCGGTGGATCGGGAGCCGTGCGCAGCGACGAGCACGGCACCGAGGTGCATCTGAGCATCACCTCGGGCACCCACGGCGAGAGATCGGCCCCTCGCCCCGCATCCACTCGGGAGGAGAACCGTGGCTGACAGCATCCGCGTCGTGATCGTCGACGACCACTCCATCTTCCGCTCCGGTCTGCGTGCCGATCTCGATGCGAGCGTCGACGTCGTAGGTGAGGCGGCGGACGTGCCGTCCGCCATCGCCGTGATCGGCGCCACCCAGCCCGATGTGGTGCTGCTCGACGTGCACCTGCCGGGCGGTCCCGGCGAGGACGCGACCGGGGAGAGGCCGTGATCCGCGGTTCGGGGTCGACCGCGGCACGGTTCCTGGCGCTGAGCGTGTCGGATGCCGCGGCCGATGTCGTGCGGGTGATCCGCGCGGGGGCGAGGGGATACATCACCAAGGGATCGTCGGGCATCGAGGTCAGCAAGGCGGTGCATGCCGTGTCCGACGGCGATGCGGTGTTCTCGCCGCGACTCGCCGGGTTCGTGCTCGACGCGTTCGGGGCGGTGGCGGGCGAGACCGCGACTGCGACCGATGAACTCGACCGTCTCTCGGCGCGCGAGCAGGAGGTCATGCGGCTGATCGCCCGCGGCTACGCCTACAAAGAGGTCGCCTCCGAGCTGTTCATCTCGATCAAGACGGTCGAGACCCACGTGTCATCCGTGCTGCGCAAGCTGCAGCTCTCGTCGCGGCACGAACTCACCGCCTGGGCGTCGGAGCGGCGACTGCTGTAGTCACCGCGTGGCGGTTTGGTCAGGCTGCGAGGCGCGGTGAGCGGAGTGCGATCACGCCGAACGCGGCGCGGTCAGGCTGCGAGCCAGAGGCCCTTCTGGTCCGTCGCGATCGTGAGACCTGCGGCGACGGTCTCGTCGTCGCCGATCCTGGCGCCGCGGACGATGCGTGCTCCGGCGCCGACGTCGGTGCGAACGCCCACGTACGCGTGGTCGCCGATCGCGGCTCCCTGACCGATGTGCGCGTGGGCGTCGACGAACGCACCCTCGCCGATCACGGCGTCTTCGTCGATCCAGGCCCCGCGGGCGATGGTCGCCCCGGCCCCGACGCGCGCACCCGGTTCGATGTAGGCACCCGCCTCGATGTGCGCCTTCGGATGCACCTTCGCGCCATGCGCGACGAGACCTCGGCCGTTCGCGTGCTTGCGGTACCGCAGCGTCGCGCCCTGGTCGTTCTCGATGTCGACGTAGTTCTTGCCCACGATTCCTCCCGTGCTCCGGAGTTCTCCGGATATATCAACAACCACGGCTGGGGCGGATTCATTCCCTCGGATGGATGTAGGGAATGCGGTGGGAGGCTCTGTCCCCCAAAGAGGGGACAGACAGTAACAGGTAACATTTTATACGGTTGGAGTCCTGCGAAAAATAGGAGGTTCGCATCATGAAGATCTACTCACATGCAATCGCTGGAGTCGCTGTATCGCTTTTGGTCGGCGTGATTGCTGCGCCTATGGCGCAGGCGACGGAGATGCCGACCAGCGCCGAGGTCTCCCTTGAACAAGCCGCGCTGGCTCCGGGGGCATACGAGTTCGAGATCGAATCGACAACCGGTGCCAGTGTGACCATGTCATATCGACTCGGCAGCGACTTGACACTGCAGCAGCACGGAGACATTGTTGCGATCCACTCGAACACCACAGGGGAGAGCAGCGCATTCCCGACCACGTTGACCACGAGCTCCGGCAAAACGGTCGATGGGGCCTGGGCCATGGAAGAAGGGGGCACACTCACCTTCACCTTTACTCCAGCGGGGGCGGCGACGGACGGATCAGTCATCACACCTCGCGCGGGTAACTATTGGGACTGCGTGAGAAAGACCGCGATTGGCACGATGGCTGGCGGAGTGATCGCGGGATGCGTGGTCGGAATCGAAACGGGGTGTGTGCCTGGCGCAACACTTGCTGGCGTTGGTGGATTCCTCGGAGGGACCGTCGGTGGACTCATCCAATGCTGAACAGCAGCCGCCGGAGGGATCTGCTCAGAACAGCGGTGTTCCGCCGAGGATGAGCACCAACTCCCCACCCGCCATCTTCATCGCCGGCCTTGTGAGCATGCCCGTCGCCCTCATGCTGTGCCTGCAATATGTACCCGTACCCCTCGCATGGCCCGCCGCGATCACAGGCGTCATCATGCTCGGCTTCGCCACCCGCTGGCTCACTGCACGTCAAGTACGAGAAGAAGCAGATCGAGCGAAGCGCGCGAAGTCGATCCCCCCGGACTAGACAACTCCTGCGACGATCATGGCGTTCCGGTGAAACCCGATCGGGCTGTTAGCGTGGTGCAGCTGCGTGCCCTAGTTCGCTGAGGTCGCCGCGGAACCGATCACCTTCGCGAGATCCTCAGGACGGTTCCACATCGGCCAGCGCCCGGTCGGGAGGTCGATGACCTCGAGATCGCCGAGGGCATCGACCTCGGCGAACATGGGGTGCCCGGCTCGTGCGAGTTCCAGCAGCTGCACGCTGGGGATGGAGCAGCAGACCAGGGTGGTGGGGACTCGGCGGCGCACCTCGTTCGTGAGCTCGACGGGCTGCGGAGCACGGCCTCCGGATGCCGGTCGAGCACGATGCTGAGCGGAGCGTTGGCCCCGCTGTGGCCCACGAGCACCACGGGCCGCTCCGCCGAGACCGGGGAGCGTGAGGGCGATCGCGAGAGCGCCGAGGGACACCAGGCGCTCCCTTACCTCGTCCCAGGCCCACGCACCGAGCCAGTGGCCCGCGATCAGGATGATGGTCGAGTTCCGACTTTCTGTCGTCATGCCTCGATGCTCGCAGCCGCTCCGGACAGCTGTATCGCACTACTCCTGTCATGAATTCCACGAGGCCCCGACGGTGAAGTGATCCGACCGGCTCCATGCCCTCACGGAGATGCTGCGCCGCAACGGCACGCGCGGATACGAGGCGGAGCGCCTCGCCACCGAGTTCGAGGTATCGGTGCGGACGGTGAAGCGAGACCTCGCCGCGCCCAGGACCCGGTGGTGGGTACGGATTGGCGTCGAGTGCATCCCTGCCGCCGGTCACCCTGTCGCCGGCGCAGGATCCGCTGCACCTCCCTCGCCGGTGCCACGGCCGCACGTGAGGTCGAGCCCGTGATGTTCGCCCCCACGAACGGCCAGTGGTACCTGGCCGGCTGGTGCCTTCTGCGCGACGCGATGCTCTGGTTCGTCGTTCCCCGCATCGAGCAGGCCCGCATGACGACCCGCGCCTGCAGCGGTCACACCGTTCAGGAGGTCGGGACCCCGCCGGCGGACGCCCCGCCGGTGCACGGGCGCCGCTGCGAGTGACCGATGCGGTCGAGGTGTCAGCGGCGCGGTGTCAGCGCTGGCAGACCGGGCACCAGAACGTGATGCGTTCGCGAGTCGGATCCGCGCCCTGCTCGCCACGGCGGATGAGGGTTCCGCAGCGGCGGCATGGGCGCCCGGCGCGGCCGTAGACCCAAGTGCCCTGACCAGGGCGATCGATGCCGGTGAAGGTCCGGTGGCGACGGTCGCGGTTGGCGCGGATGGTGCGCACTCCGAGCTCGAGGAGGGCGGGCACGTCGACCTCGGGTGTCGGCCGCGTCGGCAGGATCCCGCGCAGGAACAGGAGCTCTGCGGCGTATTCGTTGCCGAACCCCGCGACGTTGCGCTGATCGAGGAGAGCGACGTGGATGCTCCGCGTGTCGGCGCCGAGTCGTCGGATGGCCTCCGCGGCATCCCAATCGTCGGCCAGGGGATCCGGCCCCAGGTAGCCGACGAGCTGATCCTCGTCTCGGGTGGGGACGACCTCGATCTCGGCGATGTCGACGCCCACGGCCTCGTGCTCGTCCGTTCCGACGATCGCCCGGACCTTGAACGACGGGTGCCGCCACTTCTCACCCGGTCGATACACGAACCAGGCACCGTCCATGCGCAGATGGGAATGAAGCGTGCTGTCGCCGATGCGGGCGAGGAGATGCTTCCCGCGGGGCACGACGGCGTGCACGCGTTGACCCGTGAGGTCGAGCGTCGCGAACCGTGGCACGCGCAGGTCGAAGCGCGTCACATCTGCGCCGGCCAACGCCTCGTCGAGACGCCGTGCGGTGCGGAAGACGGTATCGCCCTCGGGCATCAGGGCGTCCCGTCGGCGGCGGCGGCAGGCGGAGGCGGAGGCGACTCGAGGTGCGGCGACTCGGGGCGCGGCGACACGGGGTGCGGCGACGGGGCCGGTGCGACGATCACGGTGCGGGCGAGCATGTCGCGCGCGAGCATCGTGCTCCCGGCGACCGCGGCCGGCATGACGGCGACGGCTCCGCCGGGGATCAGGAAACAGAGCTGGGTCGCGACACCGAAGCCGAGCACGCGTGCGCGGCTGCCGGAGAACAGCGCGGCCCGGTCGGCCGGACTCAGGTCGCGGGCGTCGAAGGCGCGTCCCGTGAGCTCGCGTGCGAGCAGCCGCCCGGTCAGGACCACCCCGGCGACGGGTCCGAGGAAACCGCCGACGGCAGGGATGAGTCCGATCAGCAGGACGCCGATCGCGATCAGGATGCCGAGCAGCACCAGTCGCAGCCCCTCGCCGAGGGTCGTCCAGAAGCTGCCACCATCGGCAGGCGGGGCCTCGCCGAGATCGAGCTCGACCACGTGCCAGATGCGCTGGTAGAACGGGTCGCCGATCGTCAGGGTCAGGGCGCTGAAGACGACGCTGGCGAGCGCCAGGGCTGCGGCCACCACCACGAAACCGACCGCGGCGCGCAGCAGCCCCTTCCACGGCTCGAGCCATCCCTCCGCGAACGGCGTCAGCCACGATGAGACCGTCGGCAGACCGATCACCAGTGGGACGAGAGCGGCCGCGAGCACGACGAGGGCGATGATCGCGGGGATCAGCCCGAGCACCATGAGCCCCGGCCGGGTGCGCCACAATCCGAACCCGCGCAGCAGGGTGCGGATGCCGGCGGCGAACTCTCGGATCATGGCTTCCAGCGTAGGTGCAGAGTCAGACGACCTTGCGGAGGGTGAAGCCGCGCGGAGTGGCCACGAATCCGGCCTCCTGTAGGGCGACGGCGAGCGGGGTGCCGTACACACCCTCGCCGTTGATCTTCTCGACGGTCAGGGTGTCGAGGCGTCGGGTGCGCGCCGTCGCGGCCAGGTCGGCGGCGGCGGCCCGCAGCACCTCTTCGTCGTCGCTGAACGACAGCACGGTGCGGCCGCCGCGCTCGAGGGAGAGCACGAGGGCGCCGTCGACCAGCACGACCAGTCCTCCCGCCTTGCGCCCCGGCCGGTGCGAGACGCCGTCGAGCTTGGGCCATCCGAGCGCCGCGCCGTAGGGATTCGCGGGGTCGGTCGCCGCGAGCGTCACGGCATGCCGGGGTGGTGGATCGGCGAGCCCGGCGTAGGTGCGCAACCGATCGACCGTGCCGGAGGCGGCGAACTGTGCGGCGCCGAGCTTCTCGATCACGTAGCCGCGGCGGCAGTGCCCTGCTTCTTCGAACCCGGCGAGAACGCGGTACGCCTGGGCGAAACCACCGGGAACGCCCTCGGCCTGCACGGCGCCGCGGGTGACCACGCCGTAGCGGTCGAGCAGGAGGCCGGCGGTGACCGTGGCCCTGCGCGCGGCATCCGTTTCGAGGGCGGGGAGCATCGACCAGCGTCCGCCGATCGACGTGGGGCGGGGTGCAGCGGAACCCGTGAGCGACATGCCCCGATAGGTGCGGGCACGCGGAGCCCTGCGCTTCACCTTGTGGGCTTGGGAGCCGCCGGCCAGCAGCGAGCGGATCGGGGCGAAGGTGTCGTTGGTGACGTAGCCCGACCACGTGAGCGACCACAGCGCCTCGAGCACGGACTGCTCGTTCTCGGCCGCCGCCATCTCTTTCAGCTGACTCGCGAAGTAGGCGCCGCCGACGTCGAGTGCGATGAGGATCCGTGACTCCAGCGAATCGGGAGCGATCTCGGCCTCGCGCTCGGGAAGGGTGAAGGGCGCGAGGTCGACGGGATGCATCGAGACCCAGCCGTCACGTCCCGGAAGGGTGCCGTGTCCGGACCAGATGACCTCGCCGGCGGCCGTGAGCTCGTCGAGCAGGGCGGGGGAGTAGTCGCGCACCCTGGACGGCAGCACGAGCGACTCCCACGCGCTCGCGGGGATCGGCACTCCGGCGAACTGCTCGATCACGCTGAGCACCCCGTCGACGCCCTCGAGCGGTCGGCCGATGTGCTGCCAGTCGGGGAGGAAGCGCGCGTATGCCTCGGGAGACACCGGCTCGACCGAACCGCGGATCGCCGCGAGCGAGCGCATCCTGAGCCGACGCAGCACCTCGGAGTCGCACCACTCGATCGCGTCGCCGCTGCCCGCAGCCTCCGGCAGGAAGTAGCCGCTCGTGAGCCGTCCGGTCGTCTCCAGCCGCTGCAGGGTGTGCCGGGCCACTGCGGCGCCGAGGCCGAACCTCGTGGCGACGGCATCCGTCGTGAACGGGCCGTGCGTGCGCGCGTGGCGGGCGATCAGGTCGCCGAGCGGGTCGGCGACCGGTTCCAGGAAGGCCACGGGGATCCCGGTGGGGAGTGCGGCGCCCAGTGCGTCGCGCAATCGCCCAGCGTCTTCGATCGCGGCGACACGGTGCGCGCCGGCGATCGTCACCGGGATCGCCCGGCGCGCGCTCACGAGCTCGTCCAGCAGGGCGGAGGCGGTGGCCGCGTCGACGGTCTCGCTCGTCTCGCCGGCGATGCTCGCGGGGTCGAGGCGCAGGGCGACCTCTTCGGCGTCGAGGGGTCCGAGCATGCGCAGGAGGTCGGCGACCCCCTCGAGCCCGCGCGCTCTGCGATCGGAGTCGAGGCGCTGGGCCTCGCGCTCGAACTGGGCGATCACGTCGGGGTCGAGCAGCTCACGCAGCTCGACGGTGCCGAGGAGCTCGCCGAGCAGCGCGGGGTCGACCGACAGTGCGGCCGCCCTGCGCTCGGCGAGGGTGAGTCCCCTTCGTACATGAAGGCGCCCACGTAGCCGAACAGCAGGTCTCGCGCGTAGGGCGACGGCTGGCCCGGTTCGGTCTCGACCAGCCGGATGCGGCGGTCGGCGATCGATGTCGCCAGCTTCCGCAGCGACGGGAGATCGTAAACGTCCTGCAGCACCTCGCGCAGGGTCTCGAGGATCACCGGGAACGTCGGATGCCGTCTCGCCACCTCGAGGAGCTGCGCCGACCGCTGTCGCTGCTGCCAGAGCGGGGTGCGCTTGTTCGGGTTCATGCGCGGCATGAGCAAGGCGCGTGCGGCGCACTCGCGGAACCGTGAGGCGAACAGGGCGGAACCGCCCACCTCCTGGGTGACCACATGCTCGAGCTCTTCCGGGTCGAACACGAACAGCTCGGCTCCAGGCGGCTCGGCCTCGGCATCCGGGATCCGCACGATGATGCCGTCGTCGCTCGCGACCGCCGACCCCTCGACGCCGAGCCGTTCGCGCACGCGGGCGTTGATGGCGAGCGCCCAGGGCGCGTGCACCTTCATGCCGTACGGGGAATGCAGGATCACGCGCCAGTCGCCGACCTCGTCGCGGCCGCGCTCGACCGTGAGCGTGCGGTCGGTGGGGAGTGTGCCCGTCGCCTCGCGCTGCTCGGTGAGGTGCGCCATGAGGTTCGCACGTGCCTGCTCGTCGAGGCCCGCGTCGATCAGCCGCTGCTGCTGCGCCTTCTCGGGGACGGCGGACGACACCTCCCGCGAGAACGCCCCCAGCGCCTCACCGAGCTCGAACGGACGCCCGATGCCGTCGCCATGCCAGAACGGCACCTTTCCCGGCTGGCCGTATGCGGGGATCACATTGACGCGGTCGTGGGTGATCTCGGCGATGCGCCAGCTGGTGGTGCCGAGGGTGAACACATCGCCCACCCGAGACTCGTAGACCATCTCTTCGTCGAGCTCGCCCACCCTGGCGCCCGTCGACTCGCCGGCGACGAAGACTCCGAACAGTCCGCGGTCGGGGATCGTGCCGCCACTGGTGACCGCGATGCGCTGAGCGCCGGGGCGCCCGGTGAGAGTGCCGGCATCGCGGTCCCACACCAGTCGTGGCCGCAGCTCGGCGAACTCGTCGGAGGGGAAGCGGCCAGCCAGCAGATCGAGCGTCGCCTCGTAGGCCGATCGCGGAAGCGACTGGAAGGGGGCGGAACGGCGCACGGTCTCGAACCACTCCTCGACGCTGATGGCGCCGAGGGCGCTCGCGGCGACCGTCTGCTGCGCCAGGATGTCGAGCGGATTGCGCGGCACCTGGATGGCCTCGATCTTGCCCGCCAGCATCCGCTCGGTGACGATCGCGGTGTGCAGCACGTCTCCGCGGTGCTTGGGGAAGAGGGCGGCGCGACTGATCTCGCCCACCTGGTGGCCGGCGCGACCCACACGCTGCAGGCCGGAAGCGGCCGACGGGGGAGCCTCGACCTGGATGACGAGGTCGACCGCGCCCATGTCGATGCCGAGCTCGAGGCTGCTCGTCGCGACGACGCACCGCAGCACCCCGACTTGAGCTCCTCTTCGACCTGCGCCCGCTGCTCCTTCGAAACCGAGCCGTGGTGGGCCTTGGCGAGCACGGGGTCGGCACCTGCGGTCGCTCCCGCCTGCGCCATCATGGCCGCAGGCACGGTCGCCGCCGGAAGCTCGACGCCGATGCGCTCGGGTAGATCTCGTTCAAGCGCCCTGTGAGGCGCTCGGCCAGGCGACGGGAGTTGGCGAACACGATGGTCGAATTGTTCTGCAGGATGCGGTCGACGATCGCCTCCTCCACATGCGGCCAGACCGACCCGGTGACCTCGCTGTACTCGGCGTCCGCTGCCTCGCCGGGGACACCGGGAGGCGGCGGTGGATTGGTCATGTCGTCCAACGGCACGACGACACCGAGCTCGAACGTCTTCGACGCCGGCGGTGCGACGATCTCGACCGGCGCCGCGCCGCCGAGGAACCGGGCCACCTCGTCGATGGGGCGGACCGTCGCCGAGAGCCCGATCCGCTGTGCGGGTGCGTCGATGCCGTTCGCGCGGCGGAGGGCGTCGAGACGCTCAAGGCTCACGGCGAGGTGGGCACCGCGCTTGGTCGCCGCGACGGCGTGCACCTCGTCGATGATGACGGTGTGCACGCCGCGCAGCGTCTCGCCCGCGCGGCTCGTGAGCATGAGGTACAACGACTCGGGGGTCGTGATGAGGATGTCGGGCGGATCGGACACGAGCTTGCGTCGATCGCTCGACGTGGTGTCGCCCGACCGCACCCCGACGGTGACAGCGGGCGCGGGCACGCCGAGCCGCCGGGCCGACTGACCGATGCCGATCAGCGGGGAACGGAGGTTGCGCTCGACGTCGACGCCGAGCGCCTTCAGCGGCGAGATGTAGAGGATGCGCGTGCGCGGATCGCCCTTCGCCGGAGGGGCCGCCTCGTCCATGCGCTCGCGGAACACGCTGTCGATCGCCCACAGGAATGCGGACAGGGTCTTGCCCGAGCCCGTGGGCGCGACCACGAGCGCGTGCTTGCCCGCGGAGATGGCATTCCACGCGCCCGCCTGCGCCGGCGTGGGCGCGGGAAACGCCCCCGGAACCAGTCTTGCGTGGCGGGGGTGAAGCGGTCGAGCACATCGCTCATCCCTCCATCATGCTTCCTGCCACCGACATCGGGGCCGCGACGTGCATCGCGACCGGGCCGTCAGACGACTTCGCGCAAGGCTCCCTCCTGGTCGATCTCGAGCGTGAGGTCGAGGTCGAGCCGTGCGAGGAACGCGTCGTCATGGCTCACGATCAGCACAGCGCCGCGGTAGGCGCGGAGCGCTTCGACGAGCTGGTCGACCGTGTCGAGGTCGAGGTTGTTCGTCGGCTCGTCCAGCACCACGAGATGCGGCGCGGGGTCGGCGAGCAGGAGCTTCGCGAGGGCGACCCGGAAGCGCTCGCCGCCGGACAACGAGGCGACCGGTCGCTCGGCCGTCGCCCCACGGATCAGGAACCGTGCGAGCCGGTTGCGCAGCTCCTTCTCCGGCATGTGCGGTGCCGCAGCCGCGATGTTCTCGAACACCGAACGATCCTCGTCGAGGCCGTCGACCCGCTGCGGCAGGTAGCCGATCTGGTCGGTGCGGGCTTCGGCGACGAGCATCGGGCGCTCGCTGCTCGTCGACTCCGCCGCCGAGTCCGTGCCGGCATCCGCCTCCGGGGTGATCGCGGCGGACTCCGACGAGACGACTGCCGCGCTCGCGACCAACCGCTCGAGAAGCGTCGTCTTCCCCGCGCCGTTCCGCCCGATCAGGGCGACGCGCTCCGGGCCCTGGATCACCCAGGTGCGCTCCGCGTCGCCGATCTCGGCGATGCGGCGGGTGCGTGAGACCTGCGGATCGGGTAGCTCGATCTTCATCGAGCTGTCGGACCGCACGCGCCGACCGGCCTCGTCGAGCATCGAACGCGCCGCGTCCTCCTTCGCGCCGACCTCGGTGCGGAGCTTGCCGGCAGACACCTCGGCGGCCATCTTCCGGCCGTGCGCGATGATCTTCGGCACCCGCTTCTCGATCTGTGCTTTCTTCGCCATGCGGGCGCGATGAGCGAGCTTGACCTCGGCCTCGATCCGCTGGCGCTTCTCCTTGCGGAGGGCCTGGGCGGCGGCGACCTCTGCCTGCTTCGCGGCATCCTGCTCCGTATCCAGCCACGCCCGCCACTCGGAGTACGGACCGCCGAACACGCTCAGCGTCTGGGCGTACAGCTCGGCGGTCTCATCCATCAGTTCGAGCAGCGAAAGGTCGTGGCTGACGACGATGAGCGTTCCCTTCCAGGCGCGCACCATCGCCGCGAGCTTCGCCCTGGCGTCGCGGTCGAGGTTGTTGGTCGGCTCGTCGAGGAGGGTGATCGGTGCGCGGCGCAGACGGATGCCGGCGATCGCGACGAGCACCGCCTCGCCGCCGGACAGCTCTCCGACCCTGCGGTCGAGGAACTCCGGGGCGAGGCCGGCCTCCGCCAGCGACGCCTCGGCGCGCGCCTCGATGTCCCAGTCGTCGCCGACCGCGTCGAAGTGCGCGGGATCGACGTCGCCCGCGCCGATGGCACGCACGGCGTCGAGCGCCTCGGACACCCCGAGAAGCTCGGCGACGCGGCGGTCGACGTCGAGGGTCAACTGTTGAGGGAGGTACGCGACCTCGCCGGAGGCCGTGACGGTGCCCGAGGTCGGAGCGAGCTGCCCGGCCATCAGACGGAGCAGCGTCGACTTGCCGGCGCCGTTGCGACCGACGAGGCCCGTGCGGCCGGAGCCGAACGCTCCGGAGATGCCGTCGAGAGCGACCGATCCGTCCGGCCGGGTGAAGGTGAGCCGGTCGAGGACGACCGACGCGTGAAGGGTGGTGGGGGTTGACATGAGTGTCTCCTGTCGAGTGCGAGGGTGCACTGACACCGAGCCCCTGCCGGGCCGTGAACGCATCACGGAATGCGGTGGGGAGGGTCTGCCGTGGAGTCGGCGATCGTCGGGTCAGCGCGCGGAAAGAGGAGCGCGGAGGCGACGGATCAGATCAAAGGACTTCCAGACACGGCGGACAGGACTCCCCGACGATACCCGGGCGTGTCGCCGTTGCGCAACCCGGGCGTGTCGGAGCTGGGTCTCAGCGACCGGGGAGCACGACGGGTGCACCGGTATCGGGGTCGGCGATCACTCGCGCCTCCAGGTCGAACAGCTCGGTGAGCAGCCGCGCATCGACGATGTCGCGCGGTGCGCCCTCGGCGACGATGCGCCCGTCCTTCATCGCGACTAGGTGCGAGGCGTAGCGGGCGGCCTGGTTGATGTCGTGCAGCACCACGACGACCGTCCGCCCCTCCTGGTGCAGCCGGGTGACGAGTTCGAGCACCTCGATCTGATGCCCGATGTCGAGGAACGTCGTCGGCTCGTCCAGTAGCAGGATCGGGGTTTCCTGGGCCAGCGCCATCGCGATCCAGGCACGCTGGCGCTGTCCACCGGAGAGTTCGTCGACGTTGCGCTCGGCGAGGTCGGTGACGTTCGTGGCCGCCATGGCCTCCGTGACCGCCCGCTCGTCGTCGGCCGACCAACTCGAGAGCACGCTCTGATGCGGGTAGCGGCCGCGTCCGACGAGGTCCGCGACCGTGATTCCCTCGGGGGCGAGCGGGCTCTGCGGCAGTAGACCCATCCGCCGTGCCACCTCCTTCGTCGACAGGCGGGTGATGTCGCCGCCGTCCAGGAGCACGCGGCCTCCGGTGGCGGGGAGCAGCCGGGCAAGCGCGCGCAGCAGCGTCGACTTGCCGCAGGCGTTCGGCCCGACGATCACCGTGAGTTCGCCATCGGGGATCCGAACGTCGAGTCCGACGAGCACCCCGCGTCCGCCGTAGCCGGCGCGCAGGTCCTCGGTCGCGAGTCGTGTCATCGTCGTCCTCCTCCGGTGAAGCGCCTGCTCTCGCGCGTGAGCAGCACGAGCAGATAGAGGCCGCCGATGCAGATCGTCACGGCACCGGTCGGCAGGGTCACGTCGGGGATCGCATGCTGGGCGATCACATCCGCGACGAGCAGCAGCACCGACCCGGTCAGCGCGGCCCCGACGAGGTCGACCGAGGTGCCGCGCCCGGTCAGCCGCTGCCCGATCTGCGGGGCGGCCAGGGCCACGAACGCGATCGGCCCCGCGGCGGCGGTCACCGCGGCGATCGCGGCCACCCCGAGCAGCATGAGCATGCCGCGCGTGCGTTCGAGGGGATGCCGAGCATGGCCGCGGCGTCGTCGCCCAGCTCGAGCCGTCGCATCCGGCGCTGAGCGGCGGGTGCGCACAGCAGTACCGCGGCGATCGCGATCGCCGCGAACCCGAGAGTGGTCCAGTCGACCGCCGCGAGGGATCCCGCGCCCCAGACGGCCGCACGCAGCGCGAGGTCGACGTCGGCCCTGGTGCTGAACCATGTGTTCAGGGACTGCAGGAGCGCGCCCATCGCGATGCCGACGATGATGAGCCGGAACCCCTGCATGCCGCGGCGGAACGCCAGCAGGTAGACGATCGTCGCGGGTCAGCACGCCGCCGATCAGCGCCCCGGCGGCGTAGGCGGCATAGCCGGTCGCGCCGGTCAGCATCATCAGGATCACGCCCGAGTACGAGCCGGTGCTGAAGCCGATCACATCCGGGCTGCCCAGGGGTTGCGGGTGAGGGACTGGAAGATGCTGCCCGAGATGCCCAGCGCCGCGCCGAACAGCAGCGCCGCGACCACCCGGGGCGCCCGCCACTCGATGACGACCTTGCGCACCGCACCTTCGGACTGTCCGAGGAAGGCGCCGATCACCTCACCGGCGCTCACTCCGTAGCTGCCGAGCGTCATCGCCCAGACGGCGAGGCCGAGGGAGAGCGCGATGAGCGTCGCGCACACCAGCAGCATCCGGCGGGTGGTGCGCACCGAGAGGGGCCCGCGCGCAGGACGAGGGTCGCGCTCACAGGGCCTTCGCCTTCCGGCCGCGGACGAGCGCGATGAGCACGGGCGCGCCGATCAGCGGCAGCATCACGCCGACCTGCAGCTCGGCGGGGATCACGAGGATCCGTCCGAGGATGTCGGCGCCGAGCACCAGGGCGGGCGCGAGCATGGCGGAGTACAGCGTGATCCAGATCCAGTCGGGTCCGGTGATCCATCGCACGGCGTGGGGGACGACCAGTCCGACGAACACCAGGGGTCCGACGGCCGCCGTCGCCGCGCCGCACAGGAGCGCGACGGCCAGGATGATCGCGACCCGTGTGACGCCGAGCCGTACCCCGACGGCCCGCGCGGTGTCTTCACCGAGTGCGAGGGCGTTCAGCGGACGCGCGCAGAACGCCGCGATCAGGAGTCCGACCGCGATCGGCACGAGGATCGCGTCGATGGTGCCGCTCGGGCGATCGGCGAGCGTGCCCGCACCCCAGAAGCGCATCCGGTCGAACGTCTCGGTGTCGATGAGGGCGAGCGTGTGCGAGAACCCGGTGAGCACAGCCGCGAACGCCACACCGACCAGCGTCAGACGCACTGGAGACCCCGTACCACGACCGGCGCCGGCAGCGAGGTAGACGAGAGCGGACGCCGCGATGGCGCCGACGAACGCGAACGGCAGGTACTGGTCGATCCGGGTGATCCCGAGGAAGGCCACCGCGAGCGTGACCGCGAAGCCCGCTCCGGCGTTCACCCCGAGGATGCCGGGATCGGCGAGCGGGTTCCGGGTGAGAGCCTGGATGAGCGCCCCGAGACTCCCAGCGCGGCGCCCACGAGGAGGCCGAGCACCGTGCGGTCGACGCGGGCGCTGGTGACCGTGACCTGGCTCACCGATCCGTCCGGTGCCACGAACGCCTTCCAGACCACGTCGAGCGGCAGCGCGGCCGACCCCACGACCACGCTCAGCACACACAGTACGGCGAGGAGCAACAGCGAGACGACGAGTCCGAACACCCGGCGCCGGGTACGCGTCTGCCGAACGCCGGATCCGGTGGCCGGCTCGGTGCGCGTGGCGGTGGTCATGGGGCTCCTCTGGACGCCGAAACGCTAACAGCTTCGACCGTCGCGCCGTGCGGTTCAGGCGTCGGTGAGGGCGCCGCGGGCATCGGCAGTGAGGCGGTCGGAGGGGATCCCGGTCTCTCGGCTGAGGGCCTTCACGAGCCCCGACCTGGTGCGGAAACCCGAGAGCCGTGCTGCCGCGGTCAGGTCGCCGCCCCCACCAGGTGCGCGACCGCGGCATTCATGCGAGCCCGACCCCGCCAGCGCGAGAACGACCAGCCCGTCTCCGTGACGAAGATGCGCTGCACCTGGCGGGCGCTCATCCGATGGCGTGCCGACAGCTCGTCGAGGGGGAGAGGCAGACGCAGAGCATCTTTCGCGAGACGCTTGGCGGCCGGATGCTCGGGGTACACGACGGGGAAGTACGGGCGTGACACGGTCTCCAGAACGCGGGCGATCGCCCGGCGGAACGGCAGGATCTGCTCATCGGTGCTGGGCGCTGCGACGAGCGCGGTGGTCATGACGTCGACGAGTGCGGGGACCACACCGAGCACGCGGACGCGCGTCGCGGGCGATGCGGCATCCTCGAGGATCGGCCCCAGGACCGTCCCGCCCTCGCGCACCCTGACCGCGTGAGGGATGTGCGGCTGCAGCCAGGCGGCCTCGTGCCGGCCGAGCGGGATGTCGACGCCGTCGACGGTCAGCACGGCCGACCCCGTCACCACGTAGACGACGTGCGGCTCGTCGTGCTCATGGGTGTCGTGTCCGAGGAAACGGATCGAGTTCTCCGGGACGGTGCCGGCGAGGGCGGTGGATCGCACGCGGTTCCCCTCCGAGACATGTCGTATCCGTCCGCGTCGATGTCGCATGCGTCACGATTCGACCGGTTAGTGAGAATAGCCTTACCTTACCCGAGCGGCGCCGTCCGTCGCCTGCCCGCCGGTCCCTGCACCCGTCGAACCCGAGGTCTCTCCATGTCCAGATCCTTCCGCCTTCTCGCCGCGCTCCCCGTGGTCGCCCTGTTCGCCCTGGCATCGTGCGCCGCCGATCCCGCCCCCGAGTCGGGAGCCGGCGCATCCGAAGAGGCGACGACCCGCGTCGTCACCACCGAGCAGGGCGAGGTCACCGTCCCCGCCGATCCGCAGAAGGTCGTGGTGCTGAACTACGCACTCGCCGGCTACCTCTACGACCTCGACGTGCCGGTCGCGGCGCTCACCTCCGAGGACTTCGGCTACGAGGCGTCGTTCTCCGACTTCTGGGCAGAGGATGCCGAGAAGCAGGGCACCGAGTTCATCACCTGGAGCGGCGACGGCTTCGACCTCGAGGCGATCCTCGCGCTCGAGCCCGACCTGATCGTCGGCGGTGGCATCGGCTTCCCGCTGTTCCTCGCCACCGATGCCTACGACGACCTCAGCGATATCGCGCCCACCGTTCTGGTGAGCGGAGACAAGGCGACATGGCAGGACCAGTACTCGTTCCTCGCCGAGGACGTCTTCGGCAAGGGCGAGCTCTATGACGAGGCGCTCGCGGCGTACGAGGACCGCGTGGACGAGGTCGCGGCGAACATCACGGTCCCGACCGCTCCCTCCGCTTTCCTCTCGATCCTCCCCGACGGCACGGTGTACGTCGCCCGCGAGGACATGGGCCTTCCCGTGGTGTTCGACGCCGTCGGCATCGAGGCCGCACCGCTCTTCGCCGAGGGCGGCTACGAGCCCTACACCCCGGGCGGCGACTCGTTCGAGCTGTCGACCGAGCAGGTCGGCCAGGTCATCACGCAGCCGACTGTCTTCATCACCGGCTTCAACACCGACATCGGCGACATCGACACGCTGTCCGAGAACCCGGTCCTCGCCGCGCTCCCGGCGTTCCAGGACGACGCCGCCTACGTGCTGCCGTACTGGGTCGCCCGTGGCGACTACGACGAGGCGCTGGCTCTGCTCGACATCATCGAGGAGCTGTTCGGCTGAGATGGCACAGCGCGCATTCACCTCCCATCCGCTGGTCGTGCGCCGCGTGGCGGTGCGCCGCATCGAGGAGATCACTCCTCGGATGCGGCGCATCGTCGTCGGCGGAGACGGGCTGGGAGAGGCCACTGTCGACGGGCACGTCCACCGGGCCTTCGCGGCCCCGGGATTCGACGACCACATAAAGCTGATCTTCGCCGCGGACGGCGACCTCGATTCGGCGCTCCCTATCCAGCTCCCGCACGGCATCGAGTGGACCGCCGCCGAGAACCGGCTCGCCCGCGACTACACGCCGCGCTGGGTGGATGTCGGCGGCGGCGAGATGGCGCTCGACTTCGTACTGCACGGCGACGGGCCCGCCGCGTCCTGGGCGCAATCGGCCGCGATCGGCGACGAACTCTCCTTCGTGGGGCCGAAGTCCTCGCTGCGGCTGCCGGAGGAGCTCGATTGGATCGTGCTGATCGCCGACGAGACCGGCCTCCCCGCGGTCGGGCGCTTCCTCGACGAGCGTCCGACCGACGCGGTGGCGCATGTACTGCTGCTGGTCGAGGACGATGCCGCCCGCCAGGAGCTGAGCGTCCGTCCCGGTGACACCGTGACCTGGGTGACCGCGCCCGGCGGCGACGCGGCGGCGCTCGAGGAGGCCGTCCGCAACCTCGTGCTTCCGACCGAGGGCGAGGGCTACGCCTGGGCCGCCGCGGAGAGTCGTGCACTGCTGCCGGTGCGACGCTTCCTGCAGCGCGAGAGGGGACTCGCGAAGGATCGCCTGAACATCACCGGCTACTGGCATGCGGAGACGGCGTCGGTGGGGGATGACGCATCGGCGCCGGAGGATCCCCGGTGGTCGAGCCGGCGTCTCCCGTGCCCTGGCTCGTCGTCAGAGCGGCCGTCCGGCTGGGCGTGGTGGATGCCTTGGCCGACGGCCCGCTCCCGCTGTCGACGCTCGCCGGGGGACTCGGGGTGGCCCCGCGGTCGCTGGACGCGCTGCGCGGCATCCTCACCTCCGCCGAGGTGATCGCCGGGGATGTCGACGCGCTCTCCCTCGGGCGCTTCGGGGAGGAGCTGCTCGAGGAGCATCACCGCGAGGAATTCGGGACTGGAGGCAGAGGCCGTGCTGGCACTGCGCGACCTCGATCACGCGCTGCGCGACGGCGTCTCGCCGTGGCAGCGGGCGCACGGCGACACCCTTGCGGCGCAGGCGCAGACCGATGCCACGCACGTCGAAGTTCTCGTGGAGGATGCCGGCCGGCTCGCGTATCTGCTCGACGGCTTCGTGGCGGACCCGATGTGGGACGACGTCTCCGGCCTGCTCGTCGTCGGTCCAGGCGCTCCTGCCGTCGTGGGCGCTTTCGAGGACGGATCACGGGGCGGCATCGACATCGCGCTTCACGAGCACGGCCTGGTGCGTGACGCGATCGTCGAGGACGCGGGTGACGCCGCGACGGTGTGGGACGGCCGTCCGGTCGAGGTCGCCGTGCTCGCCCTCGCCCTCGCGCACCGGACCGATGCCGAGGCGGTCACGCTGCTCGATGAGCTCGCCCCGCACGCGTCGCGGGTGGTCCTCCTCGAGTCGAGCAGGCCCGATGCGCTCAGCCCCGATGCCGAGGAGCACCGGATCGTCGGCTTCGCGATGACCGGCGCGCCGTTCCGCTCCAGCGAGCGGCTGGGTGAACTGGCAGCGGCTGCGGGATGGACGTGGGAGCGGGCGGAGCCGCTCGGCTGGGGAATCGAGGCGACCATCCTCGTCCGCTCCTGAAAGACCGTCTCGGCGGCGGCACCGCGTTCCTCGGAGGGTGCGCAGCGGTGCCGTCGCCGAACGCCGGACCGGCTCAGTCCTTCGCGATCCCCTCGATCCACTTCGTGAGGAAGCGGTGCACGTCGGCGAGCTCTTCCTCGGAGATGCTGTGCGTGAGCCCCGTGTACACCCGGCCGGACAGGTCGGAATGCGCGGGCAGCCACTGCGCCGTGTGCTCGACGAGTGCGGGCGGGATGACATCGTCGTGCGTGCCGCGGCCCCAGAACACCGGCGGTCGCAGCTCGGCCAGCGCCTCATCGCCCGGAAGCTCGCCCGACGCGGCGTATCCGCTCAAGGCGACCACTGCGCCGAAACGGTCGGGTGCCAGGCGCAAGGCCTGCAGCGACACGGCGGCACCCTGCGAGAACCCGAGCAGCGCGACCGAGGGGGCGTCTCGCGCGACGTCGTCGAGCCAGCGCAGGAACGCCTCGGCTGCGACGGTCACCGCCCCGGGGCTGCGACCGTCGAGTCCCTCGATCGCGTACCAGGAGCGCCCAGGCATGGGCCATGGCGGTGCGAGAGGAGCCGCGACGGATGCGACGGCGATCCCCTTCGGGAGATGGGGGACGAGTCCGAAGAGGTCGTGCTCATCCGCCCCGTACCCGTGCAGCAGCACCAGCAGCGGCATCCGGTCGCGGTCGAGGTGCGACCACCGGGTCGCGCTGTCGTCGATCGTCAGGTTCTCGCTCACACCGCCATCCTGCCAGGGGCCGCCGACGTGCTGCCGGTGTCGATCGGGGGAGGTGGCTGGTAGAAAGGACACATGGCGGTCCGCACACCTGATCCCGAGCCGGAGCCCGAAGACGACGGTCTCGGAGGCTTCCGGGATGCGAACCCGCCCGTTCCGGATGCGAACCCCGGCTGGCTGAGCGAGTTCGAGCTCGAAGAGGCGCGGCGCCGACTGCCCATGCTCTATGTCGAGGCGATCCCGGTGCGCACCGACGGCTCGGGGCAGGTGACCGAGATCGGGATACTGCTGCGCTCGACGCCGATGGGTGAGATGACCCGCACGATCGTGTCCGGGCGCGTCCGGTTCGGCGAGACGATCCGCGATGCGCTGTTCCGGCACGTCGAGAACGACCTCGGGCCGATGGCCTTCCCGCTGCTGCCGCCGCAGCCGCTGCCCTTCACGGTGGCGGAGTATTTCCCGATCCCTGGCGTGAGCGCTTTCCACGACGACAGGCAGCACGCCGTGTCGCTGGCCTTCGTGGTCCCGGTGACCGGCACGTGCGAACCGCGTCAGGACGCGCTGGAGGTCACCTGGTTCTCGCCGGAGGCCGCGGGGTCGGATGCCGTCGCCGCCGAGATGGAGAACGGCAGGGGCACGCTGATCCGTCAGGCGCTCGCCAGCCTCGGCCTCCTCCGCTGACACCCCCTCCTCCGCGCCTCCGCCGAGGGGCGTCGTACCGATCTCACCGTCGACTCTTGCGCCGTCGAATCTAATGGGCTAGAAAGTAGACCATTAGTCCAATCGGCAAAAGGATGCTTGACATGGATGCTTCGACAACGACGTCTCGTGGCACGGAACAGCCCACAGAGCGCAGTCTCCGCGGGAACCTCGGGGCGGTCTCCGTCACCTTCATGGTGATCGCGGCCGCTGCACCGCTCACGGTCGTCGGGGGACTCGTCCCCATCGGCTACCTCGTGGGCAACGGCATCGGGTTCCCGGTCATGTTCCTCGTGGCCACCGTGATCCTGCTGCTCTTCTCGGTGGGCCTCACGGCGATGAGCCGCTACCTCCCCAAAGCGGGATCCTTCTTCGTGTTCGCCACCCACGGGCTCGGCCGTACACCCGGTCTGGCCACGGCGTACCTGGCGCTGGTCTGCTACACCACCGTCCAGATCGCGGTGTTCTCGTACCTCGGTGCGACCATCAGCTCCAGCATCGTCCTCCTCGGGGGTCCGGAGATCCCGTGGTGGCTGCTCACGCTCGCCTCGGTCGCGCTCGTCGGCGCCCTCGGCTACCGGCAGATCGAGCTCAGCTCGCGCGTGCTCGTGGTGGTGCTGCTCGCCGAGATCGGCATCGTGGTGCTGCTGGGCGTGGTGATCCTCCTCACGGGCGGGGCCGACGGTGTGACCTTCGGCTCGTTCCTGCTGCAGAACGTGCTCTCCGGCGCCCCAGCGCTCGGACTCATGTTCGCGATCGCGAGTTTCATCGGGTTCGAGTCGACCGTCGTGTATCGCGACGAGGTGCGCGACCCCGAGCGCACGATCCCTCGCGCCACCTACGCCTCGGCCATCGTGATCGGCGTGTTCTACGCCTTCGCCGCCTGGGCCATCGTGGTCGGGGTCGGGGAGGGCGCGGTGATCGACGAAGCCGCTGCCGACCCGACCACCCTGATCACCCGCGTCACCGAGCAGTACCTCGGACCTATCGGGTCGATCGCCGTCGCGGTGCTGTTCCTCGGGAGCATGTTCGCCGCGGTCCTGTCGCTGCACAACGTGCTGACCCGTTACCACCACTCGATGGCCAATGCGCGTCTGCTCCCCGACCGGGTCGGGGCCGTGCACGGCCGTCACGGCTCGCCGCACGTCGCGTCGATCGTGCAGGTGGCGACCTCCGGCATCGCGATCATCGTGCTCGCCCTGATCGGCTTCGCGCCGGAGAACATCTTCTCCTGGTTCGCGGGCATCGGCACCCTGGCCATCGTGATCCTGATGGCGGTGACCTGCCTCGCTGTGGTCGTCTACTTCGCCCGCACCAGGGCGCTGCGGAGCCCCTGGCACACCGTGATCGCCCCCGCCCTCGGATTCGTCGGACTCGCGGTCTCTGCCGTGCTGATCGCGGCCAACTTCCCGCTGCTCGTGAGCGATGTCGATGCCGACGGCAACCCGGTCTGGGGTCCGATCAGCATCACGCTCGTCGCGGTCGTGGTGATCGCCCCGGTCATCGGCCTCGTACAGGCGGCGATCATGCGCGTGAAGGCCCCGGAGGCGTACGCCCAGATCGTGCGCCGCTTCGACGAGAACGCCTGACCTCGCAACCGCCCGCTCCGCACGCCCGCACTCGAAGGATGGACATCATCAACACCCCCGCCCTGCCCCGCCCCCTGATCGGCGTCTCCGGACGACGCCTGCGCGGCGCCGCGATCGGCGCACCGCACGGCTTCGCCGACGCACCGCTCGAGGCGTACCTCAGCGAGTATGCGACCTCGGTGCTCCGCGCCGGCGGCCTCCCCGTGCATCTGCCGATGGACGCCGAACCGGCCGAGCTCGTCGAACGACTCGACGGCGTCGTGATCGTCGGAGGCGACGACGTCGACCCCCGCCTGTACGGACAGGTGCCCGGTCCGTTCACCCCGCTGGTCGATCCGCAGCGTGATGCGTTCGAGGCCGGGCTGATCGAGGCCGCGATCGAGGGCGGGCTCCCGCTCCTCGGGGTGTGCCGCGGCGCGCAGCTGCTCAACGTCGTCCGCGGTGGCACGCTGCGCCAGCATCTCGCTCCGGGCGAGGGCGAGTCGCACGGCTCCTACGCCTACCCTCGCGCGCATCGTGTGCACGAGGTGAGACTCTCCGCCGGCAGCGTGGCACACGCGCTCTACGGCGAGAGCACACGCGTCAACTCGTTCCACCATCAGGCGGTCGACGTGCCGGGGCATGGCGTGATCGTGACCGGCTGGGCGCCGGACGGGGTGGTCGAGGCCATCGAGCTCGAGGGGCGTCCGGTGGTCGGGGTGCAGTGGCATCCCGAGACGTTCGACGGCGACCCGATCTTCGGGTGGCTGGTCGACCGGGCACAGGCATATGCGGCGCACGGCGCCGCTTCCCAGACGCAGAACGTCGCCTAGGCGACGCAGAACAGGAGAAGAAATGCGACACGCAGAGAAGAACGCCTTCCTCACCGGAGCGGGCTCCGGGATCGGACGCGAGACGGCGCTCCGTCTGGCGAGCGAGGGTGCGCGCGTCCTCGTCACCGACGTCTCCGCCGAGGGGGCGGCCGAGACCGTGCGCCTGATCGAGGCGACCGGGGGCAGCGCGATCTCGGCCGTGGTCGACGTGCGCTCGCGGGAGCAGATCCGGGCGGCGGTCGACCTCGCCCGCGAGACGTGGGGCTCGCTGCACCTGCTCGTCAACAACGCCGGAGTCGTCACGGAGCACTCGTTCGAGACCCTCACCGAGGAGGCCTGGGACTTCGTCTTCGACATCAACCTCAAGGGGCAGTTCCTCGTCGCGCAGGAGGTCGCGCCGCTCATCGCCGCGTCCGGCGGAGGCGCGATCGTGAACCTGTCGACCGTCGAGGCCCTGGTCGTCGTGACGAGCACCGGCACCGCGCAGCCGCACTACAACGCCAGCAAGGGCGGCGTCCCCATGCTCACCAAGGCCCTCGCTGTGGAGCTCGCGGCGAAGGGCATCCGGGTGAACTGCGTCGCCCCGGGCCCCATCGCCACCGACTTCTTCGACTATGAGAGCGTCACGAGCGACGAGGCGCTGGAGTTCATGAAGCAGCGACTGCTCGTGCCCCGCGTCGGCCTGCCCTCCGACATCGCCGCCGCCGTATCCTGGCTGCTCAGCGATGAGGCGTCTTGGATCGACGGCATCCAGCTCCCCGTCGACGGAGGGTGGCTGACGCGATGATCGACGATGTGCGCCTCGCGCCCGACGAGTTGGAGGCGGCCGGCATCCGCACGGTCATCGTGGCCACGCCCGACATGCAGGGCCGGCTGGTCGGCCGTCGCATCCCGGTCGAAGGCTTCGGTCGCGTGGTCGAGAACGGCGTCGACATCTGCACGTGCGCCTGGGCGTGGGACATCGATCAGGGACTCGAGCTGATCGATGCGAACAGGTTCGCGCTGTGCGGCATGCACAACGGGGTGCCGGACGTCACGCTGATCCCCGACCTCGAGACGCTCCGCCCCGCGGCCTGGCTCGAGGGTGTCGCGATCTGCCTCGCCGACCCGGTCGACGTGCACACGCACGAGCCGATGCCCATCTCACCTCGCGTGATCCTGAAGCAGGAGCTGGCGCGGATCCGGGAGCTCGGGCTCACCCCGCTCGCGGGCACCGAGCTGGAGTTCTACCTGTTCCGCAACGACCCTCGGGAGCTGCGACGCTCCGGCTTCCGCGACCTCGATCCGACGACTCTCACCCCGTCGGACTTCATGATCCACGAGGGCAACCTCTACGAGCCGTTCTTCCAGAAGCTGCGCTCCGACCTTCGCGCGAGCGGCATCCTCGTCGAGGCCGCGCAGAGCGAATGGGGACTCGGGCAGTGGGAGATGACCTTCGAGTACGGCGATCCCCTGGAGATGGCCGACAGGCACGCGCTGTACAAACTGGCGGTGCGCGACACCGCGGCGCGCGCCGGCATGTCGGCGACGTTCATGGCCCGGCCTCTCAACGACCAGCCCGGCTCCTCATGCCACGTGCATGTGTCGTTCGTCGACGACGAGGGCACCGCCGTGTTCTGGGACGAGTCGGCATCGGATCGCCTCAGCGGACGGATGCGGTCGGCGATCGCCGGCGCCCTGGAGCACGCACCCGCGCTGATGGCCTGGTACGCGCCGACCGTGAATTCCTATCGGCGCAGCAACTCCTCCGACGTGGCAGGGAGCGGGCGCACCTGGGGTTCGACAACCGCACCACGACCGTGCGTGTGGTCGGGCATTCCGCGAAGGCGCTGCGCTTCGAGTTCCGCTTGCCCGGCGCCGACACCAATCCGTACTTCACCCTCACCGGAGTCCTGGCCTCGGCCCGCGACGGTATGGAGAAGAAGACCGTGCTCGGCGACGCCGTGGTCGGCAGCGCCTACGACCTGCCCGGTGACGACGCCATGCCGACGGATCCTCGGCGGGCGAGCGTCCTGTTCGTCGAGAGCCCGCTCGTGCAGGACCTGTTGGCCCCCGAACTCATCTCGCACCAGCAGGTGCTCCTCGACCACGAGTGGAGCACATTCATGTCTCGCGTCACGGACTGGGACCTGCACCGCTACTTCGATCGGATCTGACATGACCTACCCCGCCCTGCGCACCTGGATCGGCGGCGTCGCCGAAGAGAGCCCGGAGAGCGACGGCACCTGGCTGCTCGACCCGAACACCGGCGAGGCGCTCGCGGCCTCGGCATCGAGCTCGCTCGACCAGGTCGATCGTGCGGTGGCGGCCGCACAGGAGGCGCACGACGACGCGCGGTGGCGCGGCCTCGCTCCGGAGCGCAGGGCCGAGAAACTCACGGCCCTCGCGGACTGGCTCGACGAGCGCGCCGAGGAGATCGCACACCTCGACGCCCTCAACAGCGGGGTGCCGATCGCGGTCACCCGGCTCTTCGGCGGGGCGAACGGTGCGACGCTCCGAGACGCGGCGCGGCGGGCGGTCGCGGTCGGCGATGTGCGCGAGCTGCCGTCCGACCAGGGCGGTGTGCGTCTTCGTCGAGTGCCATGGGGTCCGACGGCTCTGATCCTGCCGTGGAACGCCCCGAGCGCGATGGCCGTGAAGAAGACGGCGTTCGCGCTCGCCGCGGGAGCCCCGGTCGTGCTCAAGCCCTCGTCGTTCTCGCCCTGGAGCGCCCAGCTGCTGCTGGAGGGTGTGCACGAGGCCGGCATCCCCGACGGCGTGGTCGGCCTCGTGCAGGGCAGCGGCGGTGTCGGTCGCGCCCTCGTGGCGGATGAGCGGATCGCAGCCATCTCGATGACGGGCTCGACGCCGACCGGTCGTGCCATCGCCGCGACGGCCGCCCCGCGCTTCGCCCGGCTGCAGTTGGAACTGGGTTCGAACAACGCCGCGATCGTCCGCGCGGATGCCGACCTGGATCAGGCGGCGAGGTCGCTGGCAGACGGCGTCCTCAAGCTCTCCGGCCAGTGGTGCGAGGCGCCGCGCCGGGTGCTGGTCGACCGCGAGCGCCGCGACGAACTCGCGGGACGCCTGATCGCCGAGTTCGGACGCCGCACGATCGGGTCGAGCATCGACGAGACGACGGAGGTCGGTCCCGTGGCCTTCGCGGCGCGCAGAGACGAACTCATCGCGCAGCGCGAGCGGCTGGCTGCTTCCGGTGCCGAGGTGCTGCAGGTGTCGCAGGTGCCGACGCGGGGATGGTTCTTCGAGCCCACCGTGGCGGTGCTCGACGGGTCCGGTCTCCCGGACGAGGTGTTCGGGCCGATGCTCCTCGTGGGCGGATATGCCGACGAAGACGAGGCGGTCGCCCTCGCGAACACCGGTCAGGTCGGACTCGCCGGTTACGTGTTCGGTGCGGATGAACCGGCCGCTGCGGCACTGGGCGAGAGACTCATCGCCGGCGAGGTCAAGGTCAACGGCACGAGTGTGCTCGACATGGCCCCAGACTCGGCGCAGAGCTTCTTCGGGGCGAGCGGCCTTGGCGGGCACGGCGACGCCGATGTGCTTGACTTCTTCGTGGGGAAGCAGGTCGTGGGGCGGGACCGCCCCGGACTTCCCCTGTGATCGGAGGAGCACGGATGAGCGAGCGTGACGACGCGCCGCACGACTTCTCCCGTGCCGTGCTCCAGCCCGTGTCCGGGTACCAGGCCGTCGCCGGGTTCCTCCGCCGCGAGATGGCGCTCGGTCGCATCCGACCGGGTGACCGCCTCCCCCTGAGCGGAAGCTCGCCGAGCAGCTCGGGGTCTCGCGCGAGACGCTGCGGCAGGCGCTGCGCATCCTGGAGGGGAGCGGTCAGATCGTGATCTCGCGCGGGGCGTCCGGCGGGGCGTTCGTGCAGGATGCCGCGCTCGATCCGAGGCTCATCCGCGAAGAGGTGCGCACCCGGTCGGCCGAGATCGGGGAGCTCACCGAGTTCCGTGCGATCGTCGAGTCCGGTGGGGCGGCGTTGGCCGCGACGCGTCGCAGCGACGCCGACCTCGAGGCCATGGCGCAGGCGCAGCGCGACCTCGCGGACGCGGTCACGAAGGCGGAGTCGCGCATCGCCGACACCGACTTCCACATCGCGCTCGCCGAGGCGTCGGGCAACTCGTTCGTGCGGGATGCGGTCGAGGAGGCCAGGGTGCGGATGTTCGAGCCGGTCGACCTCATGAGCTTCGACTTCGTGAAGGAGTCGAGCTGGCACGCGCACGAGCAGATCCTGGATGCGGTGCGCCGCGGCGACGCCGAGGCCGCGGATGCCGCGATGCGCGCACACCTGCACACCACGCGCGAGGAGTTCACCCGCGTCGTGGAGTCCTGACCGCCGGGTCTGAGCTCAGGCCGTGGTGAGCGCTCAGGCGGTGGTGAGCTTGGAGAGCTCGGCGACGAACGCGTCGACGTCGGACTCCTCCGTGTCGAAGCCGCACATCCAGCGCACCTCGCGGCGGGCGGCATCCCAGTCGTAGAAGCGGAACACGTCGCGGAGCTTGTCGGCGACGCCTTCCGGCAGCGTCGCGAAGACGCCGTTGGACTGCGTGGGCTGGGTGAACTCGACGCCCCGGATCGATCCGTCTGCGATGCCGTCCTCGATCTCCGAGCGCAGTCGGGCCGCCATGGCGTTCGCGTGCCGGGCGTTGCGCAGCCACAGGTCGCCCTCGAGCAGCGCGATCAGCTGTGCCGACACGAAGCGCATCTTCGACGAGAGCTGCATGTTGAACTTGCGCGAGAACTTCAGTCCGTCTGCGGCACCGGGGTTCAGCACGACGATCGCCTCGCCGAGCATGGCGCCGTTCTTGGTCCCGCCGTAGGTCAGTACATCGACCCCGGCGTCCCGGGTGAACGCCCGAAGCGGCAGGTCGAGGGCGGCGGCCGCGTTCGACAGACGTGCGCCGTCGAGGTGCAGCTTCATGCCGCGCTCGTGCGCGTGGTCGGCGATCGTGCGGATCTCCTCGGCGGTGTACACGGTGCCGAGTTCGGTGGACTGGGTGATCGAGACCACGAGCGGCTGGGCGCGGTGCTCGTCGCCCCAGCCCCATGCCTCCCGGTCGATGAGCTCGGGAGTGAGCTTGCCGTCGTCGGTGGGAACGGTGAGCAGCTTGAACCCGCCGATCTTCTCGGGCGCGGCCGCCTCGTCGACGTTGATGTGCGCGGTGGACGCCGCGATGACCGCGCCCCAGCGCGGCAGCATCGATTGCAGGCCGGTCACGTTCGCACCCGTGCCGTTGAAGACGGGGAACGCCTCGACGTCGTCGCCGAAGTGCGCCCGGAAGACCTCCTGCAGGCGGACGGTGTAGGCATCCTCGCCGTATGCGCTCTGGTGCCCGCCGTTCGCGGCGGCGATGGCCGCGAGGACCTCGGGGTGGATTCCGGAGTAGTTGTCACTGGCGAAGCCGCGGATCGCGGGATCATGCTGGATGCTCACCTCCCCAGCCTAATTGCCCTACCGGATGTCCCCGGCCCGCCCTACCCTCGAACCCATGGAGCGCACCGCAGCGAAGAGGGCTTTCGGCAACGTCCTCGTCAACACGCTCATCGCGAACGTGACGACGAGCTTCCTCTGGTTCGCCCTCACGTTCTGGGTGTACATCGAGACGCAGTCCGTGCTGGCGACGGGGGTCATCGGCGGCGCCTACATGCTGTTCGTCGCGTTCTTCGCCATGGCCTTCGGCACGATCGTCGACCGCAACCGCAAGCACACCGTCATGGTGATCTCGAGCGTCATCTCGGCTGTCGCCTTCCTCGTCGCCGGCGTGCTGTATCTGTGGCAGCCCGAGGCGGCTCTGCTCGATCTGGGCGGGCCGTGGTTCTGGGTGTTCTCCGGCGTGATCCTGTTCGGCGGAGTGATCGAGCAGCTGCGCAACATCGCGCTGTCCACGACCGTCACGCTGCTCATCCCCGAAGAGAAGCGCGCCAACGCCAACGGTCTGGTCGGCACCGTGCAGGGCATCGCCTTCCTCGTGACGAGCGTGTTCTCCGGGCTCTCCATCGGCTTCCTCGGGATGGGGTGGACGCTCGCGATCGCGATCGCCGCGATGGCGCTGACGTTCGCGCACCTGCTGTTCATCCGCATTCCGGAGGGGACGCCGCAGCCCGACCCCGATGCGTCGAGCGCCCTCGACTTCCGCGGCAGCGTGCGGGCCATCCGGCTTGCGCCAGGCCTGTTCGCGCTGATCATCTTCTCGACGTTCAACAACCTCATCGGCGGCGTCTACATGGCGCTCATGGACCCGTACGGGTTGACGCTCTTCGATGCGCAGACGTGGGGCTTCGCGCTGGCCTTCGCCTCGACGGGATTCCTGATCGGCGGCGGCCTCGTGGCGAAGTTCGGCCTCGGGCCCAAGCCCATGCGCACCATGCTGCTCGTCGTCATCGCCATGGGGCTGCTGGGGTCGGTGTTCATGCTGCGCGAGTGGTGGCCGCTGTATGTCGTGGGCATGTGGGCCTACATGGCGCTCGTGCCTCCGGTCGAGGCCGCCGAGCAGACGGTGATCCAGAAGGTGGTGCCGTTCGAGCGGCAGGGTCGCGTGTTCGGTGTGGCGGCGGCGATGGAGGCCGCGGCGGCGCCGATCACGGCGTTCCTGATCGCGCCCATCGCCGAGTTCCTGATCATCCCGTACATGAACACCTCCGCGGGGCGGCAGCAGTGGGGCTGGCTGCTGGGCGAAGGCGAAGCCCGCGGTATCGCGCTCATCTGCCTGTTCGCCGGACTGATCATGGTCGTGGCCGCCACGCTGGCGTTCTTCACGCGTTCGTACCGCAAGCTCACCGAGCTGTACGCCGAGGCGCCGGAGCAGGACGTCGACCACGGCGAGACGAGCGATGAGGGCGACGACCACGGCGATTCCGGTGCAGGGGTCGAAGAGGAGTCGTCATCTCCGTCCGACCGCATCCGACGGAGTGACGCCCCGCCGGTCGTCCCTGGCATGCCCCCCGAGTCCCGCTGAGCGACGGACGATTCGCCGAGGCCACGACCATTCCCCGAGGTTTTCGCGGGATGGCGTCCGCGGATCGTCGCGCCCTCGGCTGATCGTCGGGCCACGCGGGGTGACCGGAGGGCGGTCGTGCTCAGTCGAGGTCGATCACCCGGTCGTTGAGGGCGGCGGCGTCGTCATCCCACAGCGCGAGGATGCGGGCGGCCAGCGCCTCGGGATCGAGAGTCTTGGCGCGGAACACGACGGCCGCGGCGCGCAGCGGTTCGGCGGCATCCCGCGCAGCCTTGGTGTAGCCCTGGGCGACCGCCCTGGCCCACGCCTCGCTCGCGGCCTTGACCGCGGCATAGTTCGCCCCTCCGGCGAGGGGGCGACCGACCGCGGTGGACGACACGATCGCGAACCGCCCTGCACCGGATGCGCGGAGTGCGTCGTCGAACGCCCGGCTCGTCGCGCGGACGGCGTCGAGCGCCGGCAGCAGTGCGGCGAAGTCCTCGTCCGACTGCCCCGCGAGGCCGCCCCCGCCGCGCCACCCGCCGACCAGCGGGATCACCGCGTCGACCGCGTCGATCCGTTGGGCCAGGGCCGTCATCTCCTCGAGCGAGGTCGCGTCCGCGACCACCACCTGTGCGCCGGCGTCCGCCAGCTCCTGCAGCCGGTGCGTCGAACGGCCGGTCGCGACGACGTGGGCGCCTGCGGCGACGAGTGCGCGCGTCGCGGCCAGGCCGGACGCGCTGGTCGCACCCGCCAGGAGCACGGTGCGGTCGGAGAGTCTCTCGTCGGTGTGTGCAGCCATGTGCTCCACTCTTCCGGATCGAGGGCGTCTGCGGCCGAAACCGGCGGAAGAGTCCGCAGAACAGGTTCCGGCCGCAGCGCGGTGCGCCCCAGCGTCACATCGGGAGCGCGCGCGATGCGCGCACTGGTCAGTCGTCCGTGCCGCGGATGCCGACGGTCGACTCGATGACCGGCTTCATCTTCTTGTCGAGGGTCTCGAAGAACATCGACAGCGGGAACTCGTCGTCCATCACCGCGTCCGTGTAGCCCTTCGGCGCTCCGGCGAGGATCTCGTCCGACAGGCCGCGAGCCCACTGCGATGCCGGATGAGGTGTGAGGGTGCCGCGGACGAGCTCGTATGCCGCGAGCCAGTGCGCGACCTTCGGGCGGTCGATCGAGTGCCAGTACAGGTCGTCGATCGCGTCGCCCAGGGCCACCACGGCGTCCGGCACGTTCTCCCAGTCGAACGCCAGGGCGGTGTCGGTCCAGTGCAGCACGCCGCGCTGGTGCAGCCACGCGAACAGCAGCTGCCCGCCGACCGCGTCGTAGTTGCGCGTCCGGGTGCCCGTGATCGCGAAGCGGAAGATGCGGTCGAAGATCACGGCGTACTGCACGAGGTGCGCGTAGTCGTGCATCTCCTGCTCGGTCGCGGTGAGCTCTTCGCCGGCCTCGATGCGCGCCGCGAGGGCGCGCTCGATCTTCACCGACTCGCGGAACGCCGTCATGTCGCAGCGCATCTCCTCGAGCGAGTAGAGGAAGAACGGCATCCGCTGCTTGATCATGAACGGGTCGAACGGGAGGTCGCCGCGCATGTGGGTGCGGTCGTGGATGATGTCCCACATCACGAAGGTCTTCTCGGCCACCTGCTGGTCGTCGAGCATCGCCGCAGCGCGCTCCGGCAGGTCGAGGTTCGTGATCTCGGCGGCGGCGCGCACCACGCGACGGTAGCGGGCCGCCTCACGGTCCTGGAAGATCGCCCCCCAGGTGAAGGTCGGGATCTCGCGCATCGCGACGGTCTCGGGGAACAGCACGGCCGAGTTCGTGTCGTAGCCGGGCGTGAAGTCGACGAGTCGCAGCGAGACGAACAGCTTGTTGCCGTAGTCGCCGGCTTCGAGAGCCGCGATGAACTCGGGCCAGATCGTCTCGACGATCAGAGCTTCGACCAGGCGGTCGCTCGAGCCGTTCTGCGTGTACATCGGGAAGACGACGAGGTGGCGGATGCCGTCGACCCGGTTCTGCTGCGGCTGGAAGGCCATCAGCGAGTCGAGGAAGTCCGGCACGCCGAAGTCCTCGGATGCCCACCGATCGAAGTCGACCACGGAAGTGGCGAGGTACTCCGCGTCATGCGGGAAGGCCGGGGCGAGGGCGCGGATACCGGCGGTGATGGCGCCGACGAGGTCACGGGCGGCGGCGTGGTGCGCGGCATCCGGGATCGAGCCGTCCTTGATCTGCATCTCTCGGATCGCGATCGCGGCGTCTTTGAGCTGCGCCCACGCGGCGGACTGCTCAGCGGTCGACGCATCCTCGACGACCTCGGGTTCGCCGACGATGGCCTGAACAGCGGAACTGTTGGCGGAAAGAAGGGACATCGGGACCTCCGATCGGAGTATTCAACGGAAAGATTCCTGCATAAACGGAATCCTGACGATAATCTTACAGCTATGGATGATTCTGTCGACCGCGCGATCCTGGCCGCGATCTCCCGAGACGGCCGCGCCACCCTCTCTCAGCTGTCCGACGCCGTCGGGCTATCGGTCTCCGCGGTGCAGTCGCGTCTGCGCAGGTTGGAGACGAGGGGAGTGATCTCCGGATACCGCGCGATCCTCGACCCCGAGCAGGTGGGCACTCCGCTCTCCGCCTTCATCGAGATCACCCCGCTCGACCCAGCGCAGCCCGACAACGCCCCCGACCTCCTCGAACATCTCGCGGCGATCGAGGCCTGCCACTCCATCGCCGGCGACGCCAGCTACATGCTGTTCGTCCGTGTCGCGTCACCGCGGGCGCTCGAGGAACTCGTCCGTGATGTGCGCCTCGCCGCCAACGTCAGCACCCGTACGACCGTGGTGCTGCAGACCTACTACGAGCACCGCCCGATCATCCCGGTGGATTCGGCCGAGTAGTCAGAGCACAGCGCCCACCACCGCCTCGCCCAGCGGGGTGCGCAGATGCAGCATCCTGGTGCCGGCGCGCTCGCTCGCGACCAGCCCTGCTCCGCGGAGCACGGCGAGGTGATGCGACGCGGTCGATACTGCGAGGCCGGCATCCCGGGCGACCTGCGATGTCGTCCTGGCGGTACCCGCTCGGAGCAGGATCCCCGCTCTGGCTGGTCCCAGCAGGGCGCCGAGAGCATCGGCGATGTCGGCCGTGTCCCTGGCCCACCCCGCGGTGACGCCGCGGGCCGGGTAGAACAGGGTGGGTTGCGCCGGAGGCTCGGTCAGCACCATGCAACCCCAGGAGGACATGACAGAGGGGCCAGCACCAGGCCGCTTCCCCGGCAGTCGACCTGTTCGCTGTGGCGCCGCAGCGAGACCCGCACCGCGCCCTCCGACCAGGTGACCTGCCGGTGCAGCTCTCCGGCCATCCCGGCGATGCCTCCGGTCGCGATCCGTTGGGCGCGGACCGCGATGTCGGCTCGCAGCAGGCGTTCGAGCTGCGGCCATACCGGGGCGAGCGCGGCATCCCACACCCCGGCCCAGGCGTCGGCGATCATCGCGCGTGCCCGCACCGGACGCGCCTGCATCTCGCGAAGCGCCTGCTGCCGGGCTCCGGTCGAGCGCAGCACCATCTTGCCGAAGTCGACGCGCATCGGTTCGACAGGCGTGGCGCGCAGTCCCTCGAGCTCGGCCTCCGGAGTCAGGTCCCAGCGCGGCGCGGTCGTCAGGAAGTCGGGCAGGTAGCCGTCGTCGCCGATCACGGTCGACAGCAGCGCGAAGTCGTCACGCGGAAGCCTGTCGCGCACCGTCCGAAGCCATCCCCACTGCAGCGGGTTGGCGGCAGGGCGCCGGAGTGCCCGTACCGCGTGCGCCAGCTCGTGACCGGGGGAGACGCCGAACCGCACGGCCTCGATGTCGCCGGGGCTCAGGTGGAACTCGACGCGGTGGTCGGGATGCTCGACGCCCTCGATCGGCGGCATGTTTCGATCCACATCGAAACTCTAGGGACTGTCCGTGAGGCTGTCGAGACTGAAGCCATGAACAGCACACCATCTCCCTCCGTGGTCGTCGCCGCGGGTGACATCCGGATCGGCTCCGGTCGCAGTCGCCGGTTCGTCGGGGCGGACCATGGCGCCGCCGTCTCCTACTTCTTCGTGGAGAACCACCCGGGCGAGGGTCCGGGACTGCACTGGCATCCCTATCCTGAGACCTGGGTGGTGATCGAGGGTGTCGCCGCGATCACCGTCGGCGACGAGACTCTGGTCGCCAGGGCTGGAGACACCGCGACCGGTCCCGCCTACGTCCCGCACCGCTTCACCAACGTGGGTGACGGCGTCCTCACGATCATCGGCATCCACGCGTCCGCGACCATCATCCAGACCTTCCTCGACGAAGACTGAGCACAGGAGCACACATGTCCTTCCAGGCATACCTCGACAACATCGAGACCAAGACCGGCCTCACTCCGCGGCAGTTCATCGAACGCGCCACCGAGAAGGGGTTCGACCAGACGACCAAGGCTGCGCCCATCGTCGCGTGGCTGAAAGAGGACTACCAGCTCGGTCAGGGGCACGCCATGGCGCTCGTGCACGTGATCACCAAGGGTCCGCAGATCAGCGACAAGCACGTCGGCACGGGCGGAGCGCACGGCGATGCGTCGAACACGCTCTGGCTCGACGGCAAGGACAGCAACCCGAACACCTGATCCCGCGGCCCGCGGAGGTCGGCCATCGGTGCGGCCACTAGGATTCCGTGGGTGGCAGCATCCTCACAGCGCAAGAAGAAGACCCCGAGCGCGAAGCGCACCCCGGCCCGCACCAGCGGCAACCCCGCGAAGCGTCCGGTCGTCGAAGCGGGGCCGGTCACGGTGTCCGACTGGATCGGGGCGGCGCGCCTGCGCACCCTGCCGCTCGCGATCGCCCCGGTGGTCATCGGCACGGGCGCCGCCCGCAGCACAGGACCCGAGTTCCACTGGGTCATCGCGCTCGCGTGCCTCGCTGTCGCGGTGCTGCTCCAGATCGGCGTGAACTTCACGAACGACTACAGCGACGGCATCCGCGGCACCGACGCCCACCGCGTCGGGCCCGCGCGACTCACCGCGTCAGGGCGGGTGGCGCCGCGCACGGTGCTGGTCATCGGGCTGGTGTTCTTCGCGCTCGCGGCACTGGTCGGACTCGCGATCGTGGTGCGCACGGGGCAGTGGTGGATGCTCGCCGTCGGAGCCGCGTGCATCGTCGCCGCCTGGTTCTACACCGGGGGCAAGCGACCGTACGGCTACTACGGGCTGGGCGAGGTGTTCGTGTTCGTGTTCTTCGGACTCGTCGCGACCCTCGGCACCACCTGGGTGCAGGCGTTCGAACTGCCGCAGCAGGCTTGGCTCGGGGCGATCGCGGCCGGTCTGTTCGCATGCGCCGTGCTGTTGGCGAACAATCTGCGCGACATCGATCAGGACCGCGAGGTCGGCAAGCGCACCCTCACGGTGCTGATCGGCCGTCGGGCCACGCAGGTGCTGTTCACACTCTTCGTGCTCGCTCCGTTCGCGATCGCGGTGTTCCTCGCGCTGCTGTTCCCGATCGCGTGGCTCTCGCTGCTGGCGCTCCTCGCCGGGTTGCCCGCGATCCTCATCGTCTGGACCTACCGCCAGCCGAAGGAACTCGTCACCGCGCTCGCGCTCACATCGCTGACGGCGCTGCTCTACGCCGGCGCGCTGTTCTGGGCGTTCGTCGGCTGAGTCCGAGCCGAACCGTCAGGACCGGGGGTCTTCGTCGACGGACGTGCTCGTGTCGTCGATCGCCTGGTCCTCGGCATCCGCATCGGCCTGGCCGCCCGAGGTGCGGCTCTCGCGGCGCTCCTGCAGTCGCGCGGAGGCGTCGGTGAGCGGCGTGCGCAGGAACAGCATCGAGATGCTCATGCCGATGAGCGCGGCGAAGATCGCGGCGAGCCACCAGAATTCCCGGAAGATCGGGAAGAACACCCAGAGGATCGCGAGCGGAACGAGGAACGCCAGCAGCCGCAGCACGGTGTAGACGAGGATCGGCGCGGGTTTCTTCACCCCTCCAGTCTACGTTCGCCTCTCGGTCGACTCTGTGTGCCCGCCGTCGACGCCCAGTCGCGCGAGCGGGATGCCGCGCACCACCCGGCGCCAGGGGTGCTCGCCGAGAGACCAGAGGAGTCCGGCGTCGAGGTCGAGCGCCAGATCCTCGCACCCGACCGGCAACGGGATGCGCTCCCTGAGCAGCGCGTCGCGTCGACCGCTCCACAGGGCGCCGGGGCGCAGATGATCCGACTGCGACACGAAGTAGCGGTCCGCCCAGCGGACGGCGCCCTGCATCTGCGCGATTCCCGGGGTGAAGACATCCTCTTCGGCGAATCCCGCGCTCCCGGCGTCGGGAATCGTGAACTCGCCGATCCTCCCGGTGTCGTCCCGGAGGTACTCGCCGATGAGGACGCGCGGCAGAGGGGTGCCTGCGTCGTCGAACACCCGCCCCAGGTACGAGCAGCGCAGGGGGACCGCATGCACGCGGGTGCGCACGGCGACGAGGGCGGTCGTCCGCCCGCCGCGTGGACGCGCGCCGGCGAGGCGCTGGGCGACGGCTCCGCGCACCGTGCGGATGTCGGACAGGTCGAACTCCCAGATGCCGCGTCGCGTCGCGGCGACGAAGAGCCTGTCTTCGAACCAGGCGAGTCCGCCGGCGTGGATCGGCGCGGGCTCGAGCTCGTCCCCATCGCCGTCGCCGTCGCCGTCGCCAGGGACGGTGAGCAGGATGTCCAGGTGCCGCGAGCGCTCGAGGTCGACGAGCGTCACACGGGAGGCCAGGTGCGTCCCGGCGAGATCCTGCCGGAACCAGCTCACGGCCAGAGTCCGTCGCCCCTGCCATTCGCCCAGATCGATGCCCTGCGGGTACCAGCGCCTGGTCCAGGTCCTGGCGCTCAGCCAACGCAGATCGACGGTGTCGCGTCTCTTCTGCCGCACCGGGCGCCAGGTCGATCCGAAGGGCCACAGCATGCTCCCATCGTCGCCGACATGCGGCCTTCGCGCGAACCTGCCGTGCGGCGACGCGCGCACTGTCGGCATTCGTTCAGACTCACAGCTTCTGACATGTATCATGTTACCGTGCCGCCGCGACCATCTCTGGGGGATGGGCGCGGCGACGAGATCGTCGCGAGGTCCGTTGATGGGGGTCAGCGGAACTCGAGACGGAGGGGATCGTCATCGGCGATCCCTTTCCCCGAACGTCAGGCGTTCGGCAGTGCGATGCACTGGGAGGTGTGGCCCCGTTCGGGTACGGGGTCACACCTCAGTCTGTCTTCGGGGGCGCGCCGTCCGCCGACACCGGTCGTTCACCTCCGCGATGCCGTCCGGCAACGAACGCCTGGCACGATGCCCGGACACCGTCTGCCCCAGGAGTTCCGTGCGCACACCCCTCGTCACCGTCATCCTTCCCGCCAAGGACGCCGGCGAGTACATCGGGACGACGCTCGAGACGCTCACGCGACAGTTCGACGATGCGTCCGCGCTCAAGCTCGTGGCCATCGACGACGGGTCCCGCGACGACACGGGCATGCTCATGCGGCAGTACGCACAGCGGTTTCCGCATGCCGAGGTGGTGCGCAACCCGACGGCACGAGGTCTCGCGACGGCACGCAACCAGGGCCTCGCGCATGTCGAGGGCGATGCGTTCTGCTTCGTCGACGGCGATGACTGGATGCAGCCGAGACGGCTCGAGGTGCTGGCGTCGCGGCTGCGGGAATCGGATGCCGACTTCCTCCGCACCGATCATGTCAGGGTCACCGGCATGCAGCGGACGCTCGTACGTGCGCCGAGCCCCTGGCGCGAGCGGGTCATGCCGCCCCGGGAGGCGATCCTGCCCGAGACCGAGTCCACCATGGTCGACTACCCCTACGCGTGGGCGGGGATCTTCCACCGCCGCCTGATCGACCGCGGTCTGGCCGACTTCCCCGAGGGGCTGTTCACGGCAGAGGACCGCCCCTGGATCTGGCGGCTGCACCTGCAGACGGAGTCGTTCGCGGTGGTCGACGCGCCCGCGCTGCTGTATCGGCGGGGTGTCGGCACCTCCCTCACCCAGGTCAGGGACAGGCGGCAGCTCGACTTCGCCCGAGCGATGAACGAGGTCATCGCCGTGGTCGAGCGCGACCCCGACGCCGAGCGCTTCCTGCCGAAGGTCGTGTGGACCGCGCTCGCGCTCAGCTCCCATCACCTGGTGCGGGCGCGGCGGATGGCCCCGCGCGTGCGGGCCGAGATGCGCTCCGGCATCAGGGACATGCTCCACCGGCTCCCCGCCGCCGAGGTCGCGTCTGTGCTGGCGCGCTTCGACGGATCGCGGCGCCGGGTGCTCGCTCGCATCCTCCGTCAAGCCGGACGAGCATCGTGACGCAGGTCTTCGCGCTCCACAGCGCCTATGGACTCGCCACGGCAGCCGCCGCGATCGACCAGGGCCTTCTCGGTTCCGGTGTCGAGCGGCTGCTCGTGCCGTTCACCTCGTCGCGGGTGCCCGAGACCGCCACCGGCATCGGCGAGGATCCGGTGCTGGCATCGCTGCGCGGCCGATTCGATCGCATGGAGCCCTTGGAGGAGCTGCTCGGCCCGGTGCATCCGAGCTCGTGGGAGCCGGCCGACGGCGACCTGCCCCTGCTCGAGCGGCTGCTCGCCCGCGCATGGCGCCTCGATCCGCGCGAGCTGGAGCTGTTCGTGCAGAGCCCGCAGGTCGCGCCGGCCCGCACGCTCATGACGGTGTTCCCCACGCGCGGATCACGGTCATCGGAGACGGGCTCATGACGTATTCGCCGATGCGGGTACGCCTGCCGTACCCGGTCGCCGCGCGTGTCGAACGTGTCGTGCATGCCGACGTCGTGCCGGGTGTGCGGCCTCTGGTGGGTTCCCCTCGCGCCGAGGTCGTGCCGGTGTCGTCGGCGTCTTTCGCCGCGGCGCTGCACGAGACGGACCCCGGCGATCCCGTCGATGGAGAGGGTGCAGCGACGACCGTGCTCGTGCTCGGTCAGTACCTTTCGGCGCTCGGGCTGATGACGCGTGCGCAGGAGATCGATCTCCAGGGTCGGCTGATCGAGCGTGCGGTGCGGTGGTCGCCGGAGCGGATCGTCTTCAAGCCGCACCCGGCGGCGCCTCCCTCGTGACCGCGGCGGTGCGCGCGCAGGCGGTCGCGCACGGTGTCGAGTTCGTCGAATACCGGGGCCCGCTGGCGGCGGAGCTGCTCGCCGAACGCCTCGATGCCCTGGCCGTCGTGGCCGGTTTCTCGACGGCGCTCCCCACCGTGCAGACTCTCTTCGGTCGCGCCATCGGCTCCGCGGGCAGCGAGACAGTGCTGGCGGCGCTGACGCCGTACGAGAACAGCAATCGGATCCCCGCGGTCCTGGTCGACGCCCTCACGCGCGAGGCGTCGCCATACGCGGATCCTGCTCGACTGCAGCTGCTGATCGACGCGGTCGGGTATGCGATGCAGCCCGTGATCGCCGGACACCTGCGCGGCCGTGCGGAGCAGCTGTTGCGCGGACTCGACCCGCGGGAACGGGATCGATACTTCCCCCGCGTCGCCTCGCCGAACTGCAGCTGCCCGGCGCGCCGACGGAGAGTGCGCTGCGCCGTGCGTTGCGTCCGGCCGGCGGAGTGGGCAGGGTCGAGGAGTGGCGCCTCAACGCCCTGGGTGCGCGGCGACGCGTCGGGCAGGCCTGGCGCGCGATACGAGGACGATGACGAGGATGCAGGACATGGACGAGCACGGGCCCCTCACGGTGGCGATCATCCCCGCACGCGGCGGCTCGAAGCAGGTGCCCCGCAAGAACCTGCAGCGGGTCGGTGGCCTTCCCCTGGTCGCGCGGGCGGTCGGGGCGGCGGCGACGGCGGCCGGCATCGATCTGGTCGTGGTCTCCACCGACGACGACGAGATCGCGACGGTCGCGGCGGCGGCCGGGGCGCGGGTCGTCCGTCGCCCTGCCGAGCTGTCCGGCGACACCGCGACCTCGGAGAGCGCGCTTCTGCACGCGCTGGACGAGCTCGAGACGGCGGGTCTCCGGGTCGAGACCGTGGCCTTCCTGCAGGCGACGTCGCCGTTCATCCCGAGCGAGGCGCTCTCCGCGGCCGTCGACGAGGTGCGGGCGGACCGCGCCGACAGCGTCTTCTCCGCGCACGAGACCTATGGCTTCCTCTGGCGAGAGGGGGAAGAGCGCTCGGCGGAGGCCGTCAACCATGAGGCCGACCGGCGGCCACGCCGACAGGATCGAGAGCCGCACTATCTCGAGACCGGCGCGTTCTACGTGTTCCGTGCCGAGGGCTTCCGTACGCACAGGCATCGCTTCTTCGGTCGGATCCGCATCGCGGCGGTGCCGGAGTGGACCGCGATCGAGATCGATGATGCCGAACAGCTCCGCATCGCCAGGGCGCTGGCACACCTGTACGAGTCGCCGCAGCCGATCCCGGTGCACGCCGTCGTCACCGACTTCGACGGCGTGCACACCGACGACACCGCGATCATCGACGCGGATGGCGGCGAACGGGTGCGCGTCAGTCGCGAGGACGGGATGGGCGTCGCGCTGCTGCGTCGTGCCGGCATCCCGCTGCTGATCCTCTCGACCGAGGTCAACCCCGTCGTCCGTGCCCGTGCCACCAAGCTCCGCGTGCCCGTGCTGCACGGCATCGACGACAAGGAGACGGCTCTGCGCGACTGGGCCAGGGAGAACGAGGTGGCTCTCGCCGACATCGCCTACCTCGGCAACGACGTGAACGATCTGCCGGCGATGCGGATCGTGGGGTGGCCGGTCGCCGTCGCCGACGCGCATCCCCTCGTGCGCGAGGAGGCCAGGGTCGTGCTGCGGCGTCGTGGTGGCGACGGCGCCGTGCGAGAGCTGATCGAACGGGTGTTGTCGAGCTGACCGACATCGGTAACCCGGTCTTCGCCCGGCGTTCACCCTCGGCCCGTAGTCAGGAGGGAGGGGATCGCACCCGCGTTGGACGACCGGAGGAACCATGACTGTCAGCATCGGCTCGCGAGTGATCGGCGGCGGCCGCCCGGCCTACGTCATCGCCGAGATCGGCCTCAACCACAACGGCGACGTCGACATCGCGAAGCGTCTGATCGACGTCGCGGCCCGCGCGGGCGCCGACGCCGTGAAGTTCCAGAAGCGCACGCCGGAGATCTCCACGCCGGAGCACATGCGTGACGTGCCCCGGGAGACGCCCTGGGGTGTCATGAGCTACCTGGACTACCGTCGCCGCGTCGAGTTCGGCCACGACGAGTACGTCGCGATCGGCGACCACGCCACGATGCTCGGACTCGACTGGTTCGCCTCGCCGTGGGACGTCCCCAGCGTCGAGTTCCTCGAAGACCTGAACGTGGTCGCGCACAAGGTCGCCTCCGCCAGCCTCACCGACACCGAGCTGCTGCTCGCTCTCCGCGAGACCGGTAAGCCCGTCATCCTCTCCACGGGGATGTCGACCATCGCCCAGATCGACCGCGCGCTCGACACGCTCGGCACCGACCGTGTCGTGCTGATGCACGCGACCTCCACCTACCCGCTCGAGCCGGAGGAGGCGAACCTGCGCGTGATCGCGACGCTCCGCGACCGGTATCCCGGCATCCCTGTCGGCTACTCCGGACACGAGCGTGGCCTGCAGATCTCCCTCGCGGCAGTGGCGATGGGGGCCGTCGCGGTCGAACGGCACATCACCCTCGACCGCACGATGTGGGGCTCCGATCACGCGGCATCGCTCGAGCCGACGGGTCTCGAGCACCTGGTCCGCGACATCCGAGTGATCGAGCGCGCCGTCGGCGACGGGGTCAAGCGCGTGTTCGACAGCGAGCAGGCCCCGATGGCGAAACTCCGCCGCGTACCCGCATGACGGACGCCGCGGGCATCCGGGTCGTCGCGATCGCCGACGCCGACTCGTTCGTGAAGTGGTCGGCGGCGCTGCTGGGCACCGTCCCCGGTCTGCGGCCGCACCTGCTGCTCGTACGCACCCCGCTGACGGTCAGCGCCGCGCAGGAGCGGACCGCCCTCGCCGGCACGGCTCTCGGGCCGGACGACGTGACCCGCGTCTCGTTCGCGGAAGCGGCCGGCTGGCTCGCAGGGCAGCGCCCCGATGTGGTCGTGCTCGCCGGTCGCGGCCCGTTCGTGCGACTGATGGGACGGATGATCGATGCGCTGGAGCACCGGCCGGTCACCGTCTCCGGGCTTCCCGGCATGGCCATCCCCGCGCAACGCGGTGCACTCGACTACCGCAGGTACACCGACCTGCTGATCCTCCACTCGCATCGCGAGGTGCGGGCGTTCGAGGAGCTCGGCCGACGCATCGGCGTGCAGGTGCCGACGGCGCTCGCGACCCTCCCGTTCGCCCGACGGCGACAGCGGATGCTGCGACCGGAGCGGGTCCGTGTGGAAGCGGTCGTCGGGGAGGCGGAGGTGTCGCGGTCGCCGAACATCCTGGCCCCATGACTCCGGTGCGGCCGCCCGCGACCGACATCGTGTTCGCCGCACAGGCACTGGTTCCCGCGACCCGTGCGGAGCGCGCCGAGATCGCGGCCACGCTCGTCCGTGCGGCGCAGGCCGAGCCGGGTCGCCGCGTCGTCGTGAAGCTGCGGTCCCGGCCGGGCGAGTCGGAGACGCACCTCGAACGCGAGCCCTACCAGGACCTGTTGCCGCATCGCCGACCGCAGAACCTCGTCTACTCGTACGAGCCGATGGCCACGGCGCTGGAGACCGCTGCCGGTCTGGTCACCGTCAGCTCCACGGCCGCGATCGAGGCCACCGCCCTCGGCGTGCCCGTGATCGCCCTCGACTCGTTCGGCGTGAGCAAGAGCCTGCTGAACACGGTGTTCGTCGGCAGTGGTCTGCTGGGCGGCCGCAGCGAGGTCGTCGCCGGTCGGTTCCGGCATCCGCATCCCGACTGGCTGCGCGACAACTACTTCCATCCCGAGGCGGAGTCGACCTGGTGGGAGCGGGTCGAGCGGCTCGTGGCGCTGCGGCGTTCGGGGCCCTTCCCGCGCGCCGTGTGGCGGCTGCCAGGGGCGGTTCGCTGCACGAGGCCTGGCACCGGGCGAGCGTCCTCGGTGGCGAGGACCGCACGGTGCGGGGCACGACGGCGCTCGCGATCGGAGCGCCGGTGACGCGCGCTCGCCGCCGTGCGCGGGCGGCGGGCACCCTCCGACGGCGGCACCTGGGCCGATCCCACCACCGACTACACCCTCGAGCCCAACCCTTTCCACGACTCTCTTCGGCGCTGAGCCGCCTTCAAGGGTCCGCCCGTCACCGGTCAACCCCGGAGCGGCACTCGCGAGTGCCGCCGCGCCCGGGCTCGGTCGCGGCGGCACTCGCGCAGGTCTCAACTGCTGCGACGGATGGCCCTGACCCCGACGACCAGGCCGACGACCGCGACGGCGAGTGCCGAGACCCATCCCCAGAGCACGGTCGCGTCACCGAGGTCTCCCGCGAAGAGCGCGCGTTCCGCCTGCACGACCCAGTTGACGGGGTTCACCGAGGCGACGACCTGCATCCAGTCGGGGGCCGCATCGAGGGGCAAAAGCATCCCCGACAGGATCAGCAGGGGGAAGATCAGCGACTGCTGCACACCCCAGAACAGCCACTCCCGATCCTTCGTGGCGAGTGCCAGGGAGTACGACAGTGATCCAAGGCCGACCCCGAACACGGCGAGCAGTGCCAGCCCGATGAGCAGACCGGGGATGTCGGCCGCGAACCCGAACGGCCAGGCGATCAACACGATCACCAGCGCCTGCACCACGATCGGCGCGATCTCCTTCAGCGCACGTCCGACCAGCAGGGAGGAGCGCGCGAGCGGGGCCACGAGTGTGCGCTCGTGAGAGCCGGTCATCATCTCGTACTGCAGATTCGATCCGGTCGCCCCGGTACCGAAGAGCACGATCATCACGAGCACTCCCGGAACGAACCAGGCCAGGGTCTCTCCGGCCGGCTGCCCCGAGTCGCCGATGAGGAGCGGGGCGAACAGGCCGAGGAAGACGAGCGGCTGCAGCAGGCTGAAGATCAGGGTGAACGGATCGCGGAGCACGGGCTTGAGCTCGCGGCTCAGGACGTTCCTGGTGTCGCGCGCGAGGTTCGGTCGCACGAGCGTGTCGGTGGTGGTCATGAGCGGACTCCTGTCGTGCGGGGTTCGGGGGCGGCGGGTGCCGGCTCCGTGTCGGATGCCTCTTCCGCGGCATCCGTCCCTTCGCCGGCTTCGCGCAGCGTGCGACCGGTGAGGGCGAGGAAGACGTCGTCGAGCGTCGGCGGCACGCCCGTCGCGCGGCGGACCTGGATGCCCGCGGCGTCGAGCTCGCGCACGACCACCGGAAGCAGTCGGTCGCCGTCGGGCACCGCGAGCGAGACCGAGGGGCCGTCGATGGTGACGTCGGCAGCGCTCAGGCGGGCGACCACGGCGCGGGCGCTCGCTGCCTCTGCGGCATCCGCGAAGCCGAAGGTCAGCACGTCGCCGGCGAGGGTGGCTTTGAGGGAGGCGGCGTCGTCGTCGGCGATGATGCGTCCCTTGTCCATGACCATCACCCGCTCGGCGTACCGGTCGGCCTCCTCCAGGTAGTGCGTGGTGAGGAAGACCGTGGTGCCGTGCTGCGTGCGCATATCGAGGATGTGCTCCCAGAGGTTGGCCCTGCTCTGCGGGTCGAGTCCGGTGGAGGGCTCGTCGAGGAAGATGAGCGGCGGCGCGTGCATGAGTCCGAGGGCGATGTCGAGTCGACGTTTCTGGCCGCCGCTGAGCTGTTGCACGGTCCGCGAGGCGAACGAGGCGAGGTCGAGCGAGGCGATCAGCTCGTCGGCGCGGCGGATGCTGTCGCGTTTCGACATCCCGTAGAAGGCGCCCTGGCTGAGCAGCTCGTCGCGCACACGCTGCGAGAAGCTGCCGCTGGTGAGTTGACCGACGTACCCGATGCGGGCGCGGACTCCTGCCGCGTCGGTGTGGATGTCGTGCCCGACCACGCGCGCGCTTCCGGAGGTGGGCGGGATGAGCGTGGTGAGCATCCGCAGAGTCGTCGACTTGCCGGCGCCGTTGGGTCCGAGGAAGGCGACGAGTTCTCCGCGCACGGCGGTGAAGGAGACGTCGGTCACGGCGTTGACCGGCGTCTTCTTGACGGTGAAGACCTTGGTCAGGCCTTCGGTCTCGATGAGGGAATCGTTCATGGGGAGAGCGTAGAAACCACTGCGGACAGATCCTGTCCGCGATGTCTGGCATTCTGAGGCGCATGACCGACACCACCTCCCGCGCACTCGCACTGCTGAACCTGCTGCAGACGCACCGGCACTGGCCGGGGACAGAACTCGCGACGCGGCTGGGCGTGACCGAACGCACCGTTCGTCGCGATGTCGACCGGCTGCGTGACCTCGGATACCGCGTGGAGTCGTCGCCGGGAGCGGCCGGAGGGTATCGGCTCGAGGCCGGGAGCGCGGTGCCGCCGCTGCTGCTCAACGACGACGAGGCCGTGACGATGGCGATCGGGCTCCGGGTCGCCGCCACCCAGCAACTGGTGGGCGGCCCCGATGTCACGCTCACGGCTCTCGCCAAGCTCGAGCAGGTTCTGCCGTCGGCGCTGCGTCAGCGGGTGAACGCGCTCGCCGCATCCGTGCAGGCGCCGCGGATCGGGGACGGGCCGGTGGTCTCACCCGAGGTGCTCGGCGAGATCGCTCTCGCGACCCGTGACACCGAGCGCCTGCGCCTCCGGTACGTCGACGGCGAAGGGCGCGAGAGCATCCGTCGCGTCGAGCCGCATGCGCTCGCTCCCGCCGGGCGAAAGTGGTTCCTGCTGTGCTGGGACCTCGATCGCGCGGACTGGCGCACCTTCCGCGTCGACCGCATCGTCGCGGTCGAGCACACGCGCGTGCTGTTCGCCCGTCGGGAGATCAGCGAGGAGGAGATCGAGGAGCGCGTGCTGATCGCGTCGTCGTGGTCGCCGCAGAAGGTCGAGGCCGCAGCGGTGATGGACCTGCCCCTCGCCGAGATGCAGGACCGCTTCGGGCCGTGGTCGCAGGGGGCCTCGGCCGCCGGACAGGATCGGACGCGGTGGCCCTTCGGCGGCTCCGACTGGCGTGAGGCGATGTATGCGCTGCTCTGGATCCCCGAAGGGGTCGAGTACACGGTCGCGCTGTCGGACCCGCATCGTTCCGAGCTGCGGGAGGCCGTCGAGCGGCTGCGGCGTGCGCTGGACGCCCCCGCTCCGGAAGACCTCGGGTGACCGGAACGCGTCATCCGCAGACTCATAGGGTTATCTCAGGCAACGGTCCTGGCGGGTCAGGTCACGGCCGGGTAACGTCATTCCCATCGCGGCGATCCGGGCGGTCCCGGGCTTCAGTTCATACCTGATGGCGTTGCGGGTTCGACTCCCGCCGTCGCGTCCAACTCTCTCGGGTGGTGCGGGTCGACCTCGTGCTTCCGAGGCCGGATGATGGAGGTATGCCCTCCGCCCATCGTCCAGGACTGCGCGTCTCGGCGGGTCTGACGATCCCCGAGGCGGAGCTGTCGTGGCGCTTCTCGCGGTCCTCCGGTCCCGGAGGGCAGGGGGTGAACACGGCGGACTCCCGCGTGGAGCTGGTGTGGGATGCCGCGAACTCGGCGGCACTGTCGCCCTCGCAGCGGGTCCGCCTCCTCGACCGCTTGAGCGGACGCCTGGTCGGAGGAGTGCTGACGATCGCCGCCTCCGAGCACCGCGCACAGCTGCGCAACAGGGATGCCGCGAGAGATCGGCTGGTCGCCCTGGTGGCCGAGGCCTTGCGTCCCCCGGCCGCGCCGCGCCGGCCGACGAAGCCGAGTCGGGGGTCGAAGGAGCGTCGGCTGCAGGCGAAGCAGCGGCGCACCGACGTCAAGAGCCTGCGTCGTCGCCCCCGCGAGGACTGACGGCGATTCGCGCGCGTTCGTCAGTGCTTCGGTGAGGGGGCGAATCCGCTCTCGACCGGAGCCCAGCCGTTCTCGAGGATGACGAACCCTGCCTCCAGGGTGGCGAACGGATCGTCGTTCTCATTGACGAGAAGCTGCATCTGCAGGATGAAGCGCGCGTACACGCGGATCTCGGCCGTGGGCTCCGGAACTCCGAGTTCGTCGGCGATGGCGTCCGAGAGGGCGTCCTCGTGTCGGAGCCACATCTTGGCCGCGTAGTCGCGCAGCGCGGGGGTCTCGTTCAGGAAGCGCATGAAGGTACGGGTGACCTCGTCGCCGTGCTCGTCGACGTTCATGCGGAGTTCCGCGGCGTAGAAGTCGTGGATCGCGCGGTTGATCGTGCTCCCTGCGGGGCGATCGCGCACGGCGGAGACGAGGCGGTCGCGCTGCTCGTCGTCTTCGTCGAAGACGAGCGCCTCCTTCTGGGGAAAGTGCGCGAAGACCGTCGTCGGTGAGACGTCGGCGGCGTCGGCGACCTCGCGGATGCTCACGTCGTCGAAGCCGCGTTCCAGGAACAACCTCGTCGCGACGTCGGAGATCGTCTTCCGTGTCGCGGCCTTCTTCCGTTCGCGTCGTCCGAGTGGCTCCGTGTTCGTCATGCGCCCAGCATAGCGTGAACCAACTCCAAAACTGGCTTGACACCAAAACTGGTATCACTACACTTTCGGTATGACTTCACCTCAACACCTCACTCGACGCGATCAGAACCGCGCCTGGATCATGCTCATCGTGCTGACGATGCTGACGGTCATCGGCATGACCGTCGTCCTCCCCGTCCTCCCGTTCGTCGTGCTGCAGTACGTCTCGCAGGAGAGCGACCTCGCCATCTGGGTCGGAGTGCTCGAGGCGGTCAACGGGCTGTGCGCCTTCCTCGCCGCACCCTTCCTCGGGCGCCTGTCCGACCGCTTCGGCCGCCGGCCCGTGATCATCGTCGCCGCGTTCGGCGCCGCCTTCTCGATGGCGTTGTTCGGCATCGGCGGCGCCATCTGGATCCTGGTGCTCGCCCGCGTCATCCAAGGCCTGACGGCAGGAGACCTCCCCGCCCTCTTCGCCTACCTCGCCGACATCACTCCGCCAGAGCAGCGCGCGAAGCGCTTCGGGCTCCTCGGCGCCCTCTCCGGCATCGGCACCATGATCGGTCCGGCGATCGGCGGACTCCTCGCCGCCGTGAGCATCCAGCTCCCCGTGTTCCTCACGGCCGCCGTCGCCCTCACGATCGCGATCCTCAGCATCTTCCTGCTTCCGGAGAGCCTCAAGCCCGGCAACCGCATCACATCGATCAGACTGCGCGACGTGCAGCCGTTCGCGGTCTTCACAGACGCGTTCGGTCGCACGGAACTGCGTGGGCTGCTGATCGGCTTCGGCCTGCTCGCGCTGCCGTTCGGCTTCTTCGTGAACAACTTCAGCGTCCTCGCGCTCGACGCCGTGCAGTGGGGCCCGACGCAGATCGGACTCCTCACTGCGGCCGTCGGCATCATCGACATCCTCATCCAGGGGGTGCTGCTCGGCATCCTGCTTCCGCGCATCGGCGAGCGGGGAGTGATCGTGAGCGGCATCGTCGCGCAGATGATCGGCCTCGCGGCTCTCGCCATCGTCGCCTCGATCTTCGCCCAGCCCTGGGTGTTCATCGTCGGAGCCCTCATGCTCGCCGCGGGGCAGGGCGCCTCGCAGGCTGCGATGGACGGAGCGATGTCCAATGCCGTCGGAGACGACGAGCAGGGCTGGCTCGGTGGTGCGACCCAGTCGCTGAACGCGGCGATGGGCACGGTGGCTCCCCTGATCGCGGGAGCGCTGTACGCGCTGGTCAGCCATGCCGCGCCGTACTGGCTCGGCGTCGCGCTCATGATCGTCGCGCTGGTCGTCGTCAGTCGTGCGCACATCGCGAACACCGCAACGCGTCCGATGGCGGCACGCTCCGGCGAGGCGCCGAACGAGTTCGCGGATGCGGTGGGCTAGGGGCGCGACCGGGGAGAGGGGAGAGTCCGCTGACCCTCAGTCCTTCCCTCCACGCACGAGCTCGAGCCCTGCTCCGGCGAACTGCCGCAGCGTCGCATCCGGCAGGAACGCCCGCGTGAGCGCCCCGCCGATCCGGGTGAGGTCGCTCTCGTCGCGGAACAGCAGGTACATGGTCTCGTAGCGCGGGTGGAACTTCTGCTTGAAACGGTGCAGCGACCCGAACCCGTACACCGGCTCGAGAGCATCGGCCAGGCGCTCGCTGAGCGCGGCGATCACGCCCGCGTCCGGAGGGTAGTCGTGGGCGAGCGGGGCGCCGGAGAGCGACATGATCTGCGCTCCCTCCTCGGAGAACTGCTTCGCCGACGAGCCGATCAGGAACTCCATCACCGGGCCGAAGCCGCCCTCGCGTCGCCGCATCAGGTCGAGGGTCCAGCCCCGCACCGCGCCGTCGCCGCCGTACACGGGGAGCCAGGAGAGGAAGCCGTCGACGTCGCCGTTGGGAGCGATCGCCAGGGCGAGGCGCACCTCCGGGTCTTCCGCCTCGTCGAGGGTTCCGAGCGTGAACCGCATCTCCGGCAGATCCTTGTCGCCGACCCACGCCTCCGAGATCCCGCGCAACTGCTGCTGTACGCCCCAGGGCTCCTTCTTGAGCTGCGTCAGGCGGAAGGTCATCTCCTCGCGCCCCGCCCGGTTGAGCGAGGTGCGCACGGGACCCCACCGCTTGCCGGTGAACTCCAGTCCAGGAAGGTCGACGATCGTGTCATCCGCCACGACGAGACTGCGCCACGTGGACGGGACGGCGGCGCGCGTGGCTTCATCCGCACTGAAGAAGCAGGGGACGAGCCCGGCGAGTTCGGCGGTGCGGATGAAGTCGGCGACGGCTTCGGCGCGCGCATCCGCCGGTCCGATCGGGTCTGCCAGGGCGAGCGCGACGCCGTTGCGGCGCTGATACGCGACGATGCCGCCGGCGACCCTGGCGTAGCTGTTGCCCTCCCACGTGGTCATCCACGAGAGGGTGCCGCCCCCATGCGTGCGCAGCTCCCGCTTCATGTCATCCGTCGTCGGGGCCGGCTGGAGCGCGAGCTTCGCCCTGCGCCGTGCGCGGAACGCATGACGCCCCCACACCAGATAGATGAGCATGACGAGCCAGAGGAAGCCGTTCGCGAGCGCGAGCTCGGTCTCGCCGTCCCAGCGGAGGTCGAGCTGGGCCTGGCTGAACACCGTGATGAGGGTCAGCACGAGCGCCGCCACCAGAACGTTGAACAGTCCGAGCAGGAGGGCGAGCACCCAGGTCCAGCGCCGACCGCGACGAAGCCCGTTCACGAGCACGAGGATCACCACGAGGTCGATCGCGAGGTCGATGAAGCCGCCTGACGCCGGATCGGTCGGCCCGAACGGTCCGTCCGTCGGAACGAAGGTGGTGATGATCTCGACCGCCCCGAGGACCAGGATCGAGACCACCGCGATCAGCCTCTGCTCACGGACGGTCGTGTGCCGCACGCGCAGGGTGCGATCGACGACGAGGATCAGCAGCACCGCGAGCAGGTGTTCGAGGTCGGCGACCTTGCCCCAGAACAGCATCGCGATGAACACGAAGCCGAGCAGGATGAGCCAGGCGCGCACCCGCCATGGCGGGCGGAACAGGCCGACGGCCGCGGCGATGCACGCCATGGTGCCGCCGGACGCTCCGACATCGAGCGCCTGCGCCTGTTCGGTGGCCCATGCCCACGGGAACTGCGACAGCACGAGCAGCAGGAGGGCGGTCGCGAAGATGGCGAAGAGCTGCCCGACACCGTAGTACGCGAGCGCGACCCTCGACCCGCGGCGGAACTCCAGGTAGGCCATGCCCCAGAAACCGGCGATCGTGAAGACGTAGACCCATGGCTGGTTGACGAAGAACGTGCCCGTCAGCGGGGTCCACCACATTCCGGCAGCGAGGTTCGGCAAGCCGTAGGCCACGGTCGGGAACAGCGGCGTGTCTTCGAACGGTGCCCAGAGCCCGTGCCAGACCACCCCGACGACGAGGATCAGCAGCACCATGGTCAGCGTCGCCGGGATCCGCCGGATGACGGCGACGGCGCGGCGCGGTCCGGGGAGCGCTGCTCTGTCATGCGCTCAGCGTAGCGAGGGCGTCACCGTGCGGTGCAGTGCCCTCTCACTCGCCGCGCAACACCCGACGCAGATCGGCGATCTCGGCGTCGTCCATGCCGCCGCTGCGGAGATAATCGGCGACATCGCCGTGGTTCGCGGCGATCCAGTCCAGTGCCGCCTCGATCGCCGACGCGGGCGACTCGGTCGCCAGCGTCTTCAGCCCTGGCGTGAGGGGGACGCCGAGGGAGGTGATGAGGAGGGTGAGCGCATCCGCGAGTCCGAGGGCGAGGTTCTTCTCGGTCTGCGTGTAGTCCTCGACGATCACCTCGCGCGGCACCCCGGCGACCGACAGCAGGATGGCCGCGGCGAGGCCCGTGCGATCCTTGCCTGCCGTGCAGTGGAACAGGACGCCGGGGCGATCGGTGCGCGATGCGGCGAGCACGGTGCGAGCCACGGTCGCGAACGGCGTGGCACTGCCCTCCAGGATCGAGACGTACAGCTGCTCCAAGGTGGGCACCTGCTTCAGCGCCTCAGCGACCTGGGTGACGGAGAGACCGGCACCGCGCGCCGATGGGAGCAGGTGCTTCACCATCTCGTCCATGGCGCCGCCCTGCATGGGCAACGGCAGCAGCGTCACGCTCCCGTCGTCGGGCAGGCGATCCGCCGCTCGAGCGCGCTCGCCGTCGGTGCGCAGGTCGATCACGGTGCCGATCCGCAGGTCGACGAGTTCCTGCATCCCTTCGTCGGTGAGCGCGGCAAGCGCGTCCGAGCGGAAGAGGAGGCCGGATGCGAGCGTTCCTCCGCCGGTGAGCGGAAACCCGGAGAGCTCTCGAGCGTTGTGCGTCCCCTGCAGAATCGACGTCAGTTCCATGGTCGTCCGGGCCCTCTCCCTGATTCTGGTCTCAGCGTATCGGGCGTGCACATCCGGCGTTCCCACCGTTTCGGGGTGGTCGTGGACGTTTCGTCCTGTGCTGCACATATACAGGTATGGAGCGAACCGAGGAGAACGAGATGCGCGGCATCGGGGATGACGATCTGGACCGCGCGCTGCACGTCGCGAGCGAGCTGATCGCGCCGCGAACGCCGGAGCTGGAATGGGAGCTGGCGAGGCTCTCGGTCGCGATGAGAACGCGTGGTCGAAGAACTCGGTCCCGTCGTGTCGGAGCGATCGCGGCCGCCGGTGGTATCGCCCTCCTCTTGGCGGGCGGCGCGGCGGCCGCGGCCACAGGCCTCTGGCGGCCGTGGGCGGAGGCGCCGGACGGAACGTTCACCTACGTGCTGCCCAGCGGGATCGAATGCGAGGAGCGGGTGGGCGAGATCGCGGCAGAGAACCCCGAGGTGCGCGTGGCGATCCAGAGCATCTTCCGGGACACCGACGTCGTCGCGGCGGCCGATCCCGCGCAGTGGGAGCGTCGACTGGAAGGGCAGCCCGAAGCCATCGAGACCGCCCGCTCATGGATCGAATCGGGCCGCACCACACTCCCCACAGTCGACGACGTCATCGCGCAGATGGCCATGTCGCGCGCGGTGAACGACGTCGTCATCACCGAGCTCGAGGAGCGCGGGTTCGACCCCGAGCGGCCGGACAACATGATCGCCTCGAGCGGACAGGCGATCTGCACGGAGGAGGGCCGGTGAACTCGGTGTCGGGAGGGGGTGCCGGAGCCCGCGCCCTCGATTGCATCTCGGCGTGCTCGCCGGATCTGCTGGCGTATTTCGAACGGAGAACGGCGAGCGCTGACGCCGCCGATCTCCTGTCCGAGACGATCCTCACGGCATGGCGTCGTATCGACGACCTGCCGAAGGACGACATCGAGGCGCGGATGTGGCTGTTCGGGGTCGCGAGGAGGATCCTCGCGAACGCCGAACGGGCATCCGTGCGGCGGTGGAAGCTCGCGGAGCGACTGCGGAGCCACCTGGCCACCCATCCACAGACACACGACGACGCCCAGGCGAGCGACGTGCGTGATGCGGTCCGCAGGCTCCCGGACGACCTGAGGGATCTGATCGGACTCGTGCATTGGGAAGGCTTCACGCTCGAAGAGGCGGCACGCATCATCGGCATCCCCGCGTCCACGGCGAGGGGAGGTATCGGAATGCGCGGCGCCGGCTCGCTGACGTGCTGCTGTCGCCCGAGGCTGCCGGCTCAACGGCCTCGGTCTCCGAGGGTGGCTGAGCCGGCGTGCCTCCTCAGCCGCTGATCGCCTTCTCGATGGCCTGTTCCAGGTCGTCCCAGTCCTGCAGCACGACCTGCTCGCCGTCGACGAAGAACGTCGGCGTGCTGTTCACCTGCAACTCCTCGCCGTCGGTCTTGTCGGCCTGCACACGTTCCGCCGTGGCAGGGTCGGCGACGGCCGCATCGTAGGCTGCCAGGTCGAGCCCGAGGTCGGCGGCGAAGGCCCGGAACACCTCGGGCGTCTCCTCGGTGTTCTCGCCCCACTGCGACTGGGTCTCGAACAGCCGGTGGTACATGTCCTCGAAGCGATCCTGCTGGGCAGCCGCCTCTGCGGCGATCGCGGCCTGCGTGGAGTTGATGTGCCCCGGGAGGGGGAAGTACCGCACGACATACGTGATGTCGCCCGCGTACTTGTCGCGAAGCTCTTCGACGACGGGGTAGAACGCGCCGCACGCCTCGCACTCGAAGTCCAGGAACTCGACGACGGTCACGGCGTCCGCGCCGCCGTCGTCGAGCACGTGCGAATCGGTGCGGATGGGCTGCGTGGGAGCATCTCCGTCGTCGGCAGAGGGGGATGACGGTCGTTGCGAGAGCGCGATGACGATGGCGGCGATGAGAAGGACGATGACGACGGCGATGGTGATCAGCGTCGCTTTGACAGAGGTTTTCATGGGGTCTCCAGACACACGGGATACGACGGGGAAGGGATGCCGCCGAGGCGGCTCGATGCGCGCGTCGCGGTTCAGGTGCGGGAGATCGAGAGCTGAGCGAGGGTGAGAGCGGGAACGAGGATGTGCGGACCGGCACGCGGCGGTGCCGTCGTCCGGGGTGCGTGCGCGAGGCGGAGGCCACGCCGTCGATCGACGAGTCGACGGAACAGGAGCACGAGCGCGACGACGCAGAGCGCCGCGATCACGCACAGCGCCGCGTCGGATGACACCGCGTCGACCGCAAGGGTGTCCGTCGCGGTGGCCGTGCCCGTGCCTGATGCGGTGGAGGTCGGGTCCGAGACGCCGGCCGCGAGGCACAGCGTCGCGTGCACATCGGCCGTGCCGTGCGAGGTCGACCAGGCGCCGACGACGAGCAGCAGCGCGAGGCCGACGGCGGTGATGATCCGGGCGATCAGCAGCCGCTCGTCCCGCGCTCGCGGTATCCGATCCGGCGATGTGGGCAGCATTTCCCGCGCAGTCTAGCAACGGCGCCTCTGTCCGCTCCGGGGCCGGTACGGCGTCGGCACGCCTACACTGGAGGGGTGGCGAGACTACTGATCATCGGCGGCTTCCTCGCCGCCGTGTTCTGGGTGTACAGCATCGTCGACTGCGCGGTGCAGCCGGCGACGCGGCACCGAGGCGTGTCCAAGACCGCCTGGATCTTCATCGTGGTGCTCCTGCCCGTCATCGGCGGCATCCTGTGGTTCGTGATCGGCCGTCGCCGCGCGAACGATTCCGGGACCCGCCCCGTCATCGCTCCGGATGATGACCCCGCGTTCCTGCGCAGCATCAGCAAGACGGAGCAGGACGCGCGGATCCGCCGGCTCGAGGAGGAGCTCGCCCGCCTGGATGACGAGACCGACGAGCCGCCGGCCACGGACCAGCGCCCGTGACCTCATCGCCGGCCATGGATGCCGCGGCATCCCTGATCGCCGACCTCGTCGCCCACGGTGTGCGCGACCTCGTGCTGTCTCCCGGCTCCCGGTCGCAGGCGCTGGCGCTCGCCGCGGTGCGTCTCGCGGAAGAGGGCCACGTGCGGGTCCACGTCCGCATCGATGAGCGCGTCGCCGGTTTCACCGCGCTCGGCATCGCCCGCGAGACGGGTGTGCCCGCGGCGGTCATCTGCACCTCGGGGACGGCCGTCGCCAATCTGCTGCCTGCCGTGATGGAGGCTTTCCACGCCGGCGTCCCGCTGCTCCTGCTCACGGCCGACCGACCGCCCGAGCTGCGCGGGGTCGGCGCGAACCAGGCCACGCTCCAAGACGGTCTCTTCCACCCGTGGGTGCGCGATCAGGTCGATGCCCCCGTGCCGGGAGACGGCGACTGGTCGGGGCTCGGCGAGCGTGCGGTCGCGGCGGCGATGGGGGTGCGCGAGGTCGAGCACGGGCTGCCGGCGGTCGCGGGTCCCGTGCACCTGAACCTCCCCTCGGGGAGCCCTTGTCCGGCACGCTGACCACCGTGGGGGTGGCTGCCGGTGATGCGCCATGCCCCCGACGGGTGAGCCGCTGGTGCTCGAACGCGGGCCGCGCACCGTCGTGGTCGCCGGCGCGGATGCGGGGCCGGATGCCGAGGAGCTCGCCCACGCGGGCGGCTGGCCCCTGATCGCGGAGATCGTGAGCGGGGCCCGCTTCGGGCGCCAGCTCGTGCACGGCTACCGGCGGCTGCTCGCCCGCGACGATCTCGGCCGCCGCATCGAGCGCGTCGTCGTGCTCGGCCATCCCACCCTCAGCCGGGAGGTCACGGCGCTCCTGTCGCGGACCGATGTCGAGGTCGTCGCCCGGCGTCGCGGCGGCGAAGCACTCGACCTCAACCACCGCACCCGCGGCGTCGGCGCCGTCTCCGTCGCTCCTGGCGCCCCCGACCGCGACTGGCTGGGCGCGTGGCTCCAGGCCTCCACGGCCGAGGTCGTCGACCTGAGCGAGAAAGCGCCAGACCCCGAGGGGCTCGCCTCCACCGACTTCGCCGCTCGTCGGGAGGCCGTCAAGGCCGAGCTCGATGCCGTCCGGCGCCCGCTCGACCGCGAGCTCCTGGTCGATGCCGTGTGGCGCGCCACCTGGCCGCACGATCGACTGGTGTTCGGCTCGTCACGGCTGGTCAGGGTCGCCGATCAGGTGCTGGGCGGCAAGAAGGTCCCGGTGCACGCCAACCGCGGTCTCGCCGGCATCGACGGCACGATCGCCACGGCGACCGGCATCGCTCTCGCCAGTCAGGCGGCCGGAGCACCCGGGGTGACCAGGGTGCTGCTCGGCGACCTCGCCTTCCTGCACGATGTCGGCGCTCTCCTCCTCCCGCCCGACGAGACCGAACCGCGGCTCCAGGTGATCGTCGGCAACGACGGCGGCGGAACCATCTTCGATTCGCTCGAAGTCGCGTCGTCCGCGCGCGCCACCGATCTCGATCGCGCGTTCTACACCCCGCACACGGTCCGCCTCGAGCACCTCGCCCTCGCGTACGGGTGGGAGTACCAGCGGGTCTCGACGCGCACGGCGCTCGACCAGGCGCTGACCTCGCCCCGCGGCGGACGCCAGATCATCGAGGTACCGCTGTCGCGGTGACTGGCAGGATGTGCGTATGAACGCGCACTCCTGGACGCAGACGCTCCGTGTCGGCAGCGGTTTCCGCCTCGCCGACCTCGACCCCGACGGCAAGCCGGGGTACACGCACGGCAAATCGCAGGGCCAGGCCGACCTCGCCGCCGGACTCGACGACCTCAACGAGCTTCAGGAGCGGCTGTTCGCCGAGAGCCGGGTCGGCACGGCGAAGGATTCGGTGCTCCTGGTGCTCCAGGCGATGGACTCGGCAGGCAAGGGCGGCATCGTCAGGCATGTCGTCGGCGGCGTCGATCCGCAGGGCGTGGCGCTGGCGGCCTTCAAGGCGCCGACCGCGGAGGAGCGCGCGCACGACTTCCTGTGGCGCGTCGAGAAGCGCCTGCCCGAGCCCGGCTTCATCGGCGTGTTCGACCGCTCGCACTACGAAGACGTGCTGATCGGACGGGTTCGCAAGCTCGCGCCGCCTGCCGAGATCGAGCGCCGCTACGACGCGATCAACGAGTTCGAGGCGCGTGTGGCCGCGTCAGGGACCCGGATCGTCAAGGTCATGCTGCACATCTCGCCGGAGGAGCAGAAGGAGCGTCTGATGGAGCGCCTCGAGCGCCCGGACAAGCACTGGAAGTACAACCCCGGCGATGTGGACGAGCGGATGCTGTGGCCGCAGTACATGGACGCCTATCAGACCGTGTTCGACCGCACCTCGACCGAGGTCGCCCCGTGGCACGTGGTTCCCGCGAACGCCAAGTGGTATGCGCGGCTCGCGGTGCAGGAGCTGCTGCTCGCGGCGCTCGAGGACATCGACCCGCAGTGGCCCGCCGCCGACTTCGACGTCGAGGCGGAGAAGAAGCGCCTCGCCGCCAGCTGAGCCGCTTCAGGCGAGGGCGTCGACCAGGGGACGGAACTTCACCCGCGTCTCGAGCAGTTCGCTCTCCGGGTCGGAGCCGGCGACGATTCCGGCTCCCGCGTACGCGGTGACCCCGATGGCGTCTTCTCCTGCAGTGAACTGGGCGCAGCGCAGCGCGATGGCCCATTCGCCGTTGCCCTCGGCGTCCACCCACCCCACCGGCCCCGCGTATCGTCCGCGGTCGAAGGGCTCGAGGTCCCGGATCGCGGCGATGGCCGCGGGGGTCGGCGTCCCGGCGACGGCGGCGGTCGGGTGGAGCGCGTGCACGAGGTCGAGCGCGGATTCTCCGTCGGCCAGCTCGCCCTCCACGTCGGTGGCGAGGTGGAAGAGGTTCGGCAGCTTCAGCAGGAACGGCTGCTCGCTCGCAGCCAGCACCCTCGTGTGCGCGCGTAGCGAGGCGAGCACGCTCTGCACCGCGTACTGGTGCTCGTCGAGATCTTTGGTGCTGGAGGCGAGGTGCGTCGACGCCTCGGTGTCGGCATCCGCGTCGGCGCCGCGCCCGATCGTACCGGCGAGCACGCGGGCGGTGACGGTGCCGTGCTGAACGGTGACCAGGGTCTCCGGGCTCGCGCCGATCAGCCCGTCGACCGCGAACGCCCAGGTGTCGGGGTAGCCGGTCGACAGGGCACGCACGAGGCGGCGCAGGTCCGACCCGGCGGGGATCGTCCCGGTGAGGTCGCGGGCGAGCACGACCTTGCTCAGCTCTCCCTCGCCGATGCGCGTCAGGGCTCGACGCACGGAGTCCTGATAGCCCTGCGGGCTCTGCGCTCCTGGCCCGACCGTGCCCGCCCAATGCGGTCCGTACGGGTGCGAGGCGAGCCCCGCCGCAGGCCCGGTGTCGGCCGCGAGTCGGATGCGCGTCTCCCAGAAACGGTGGCCGTGCCGGCCGAGCACCCGCGTCGGCACGATGAGCACGCTGTCGGCTGCTGACTCCTCGTCGAAGGTGAAGGCGCCGAAGGCGACGAGACCGGTGCCGGGGAGGCCGACGGGGTCGGAGATCTCCGCGAGGGCCGAGATCCCGCGCCACACGGTGGCGAGCGCTTCCGTGCGGGCCGTGCCGGCCGCGGGGCGGGGGCGCAGCTCCGTCAGGGGTTCGCCGACCGCGACGATCCCGTCCCCGCGGCGGAGCCAGGCGAGCGGACGGGCGGGGTCGGCGTATGCCAGAAGGTCTTCGACCGGGTCGATCTCGCGGGTCTCCACGACCAGGTGGGTGGTGTGCACGGGTCCAGCCTATGCCGCGTCGACGACCCGGAACTCCTAAGTCGTAGGGTGAACGGATGAGCGACGCGCGCCCCGCACCCGGCACCGAGATGGTCTTCCAGTGGCGGAAGTGGGACGGGTCGCCGCACTGGCGCCACGAGTGCGTGTATCTCGGGGCGGATGGGTGGGGCGACTGGATCGGCCAGCCGATCGGGTGGCACAGCATCCGTCCCGGTGCGGAGTTCCATGCGGCGGGTCCGAACGTGACCCTGGTGCCGGCAAGTGCGGATCATGCCGTGACCGTGAACCGGCGTCATCCCCGGGGCATGCGCGTCTACATCGACCTCGGCTGGGAGATCCGGTGGTCGGACGACCCGTTGCTGGCGACCGGCATCGACATGGACCTCGACGTCGTCCGGGTCGAGGGTGCACGCGGCACCTGGGTCGACGACCGTGACGAATGGGCGGAGCACAGCGTCCGGTACGGCTACCCCGTCGAGGTCATGACGCACCTCGAAGATCTCGCCCTCGACCTCGAGGAGCGGGTGCGCACCCAGGTCGCCCCGTTCGACGACGCCACCGCGGATCCGTGGCTCGACCGCCTCGAGGCGCTGGGCCTCGCGCCTAGACTGAATCCGTGACCCCGAACGAGAAGAACCGCGCCGATCTCGGCAAGGACCCCGCCCGCGTGAGCGGCATGTTCGACCAGGTCGCCGCAGGGTACGACCGCACCAACACGGCCATGACCTTCGGCAACGACGTCCTGTGGCGCGCCGCCACCACGCGCGCCGTCGCGCCGAAACCGGGGAGAAGATCCTCGACCTCGGCGCGGGGACCGCATCGTCGTCCGCATCGCTCGCGCGCAGTGGGGCCGATGTGGTCGCCGCCGACTTCTCGCCCGGCATGCTCGCCGAGGGCGAGCGTCGGCACGGCGCCATGCGCAATCTCTCCTTCGTCCAGGCGGATGCGACGGATCTCCCGTTCGCCGATGCCGAGTTCGACGCGGTGACGATGTCGTACGCGCTGCGCAATGTGAACGATCCGAAGAAGGCGCTGCGTGAGCTGTACCGGGTGACCAAGCCCGGCGGCCGGCTCGTGATCAACGAGTTCTCCACGCCGCCCGGCGCGCTCTTCCGCAGCGCCTATCGCTTCTACAACGCGCAGGTGCTTCCCCGGGTCGCCCGCGTCGCCGGCACCAACGGCGATGCCTACGACTATCTGAACGAGTCGATCCGCGAGTGGCCGGACCAGAAGAAGCTCTCCGCGTGGATCCGCGAAGCGGGATGGGCCGACGTCGCCTACCGCAACCTGTCGTTCGGCATCGTCGCCCTGCACAGAGCGCGCAAGCCCTCGTGATCCGTCCGGCGCGATCGCCGCACACGACGCAGGTAGGCTGAGAACGTGACTTCGAGCCCCATCGCCCCGGGTTCGCGGCTGGCGAGCCGTCTCGGGTTCAGCGACCGCGTCTTCATCGGCCCCGCCGCCCGAAAGGTCGCGCGCGCCATCGAAGAGGGTCTCGAGCTCGTCGAGACCGGGCTGGCCGACGACGTGCGCGTCGCCGATCCCCTGGCCGATGCCGCGAGCCGCTACCTCTACGAGGCGGGGGCAAGCGCATCCGTCCCGTGCTCACGCTTCTCGCCGCCCAGCTCGGTGACGGCAACACCCCGAGGTCGTCGACGTGGCCAAGGCGCTCGAGATCACGCATCTCGGCTCGCTGTACCACGACGACGTGATGGACGGCGCCGACCGCCGTCGAGGGGTGCCCGCCGCGCACGCGGTCTGGGGCAACAACATCGCGATCCTCACCGGCGACATCCTGTTCTCCCGTGCCAGCCAGCTGATGTCGCGGTTGGGCGAGCGGGCCATCCGTCTTCAGGCCGACACGTTCGAGCGTCTGGTCCTCGGGCAGATGCACGAGACTCTGGGTCCGCAGCCCGACGACGACCCGATCGCGTTCTACATCCAGGTGCTCGCCGACAAGACGGGGTCGCTGATCGCCGCTGCCACTCAGGGCGGCGTGATCTTCTCGAACGCTCCGACCGCGTTCGAGGAGCCGCTCCGGGTGTACGGCGAGAAGATCGGCGTCGCGTTCCAGCTGCTCGACGACGTGATCGACCTGTCGGCGAAACCCGAGGAGACGGGCAAGGTCCCGGGCACCGACCTGCGCGCCGGTGTGCCGACGATGCCGTATCTGCTGCTCAAGGCCGAGGGCGATGCCGCGTCTGTCGACCTCGCCGCGCGCATCGACGACGGGGTCGCCCTCATCGCCGACGGTGCGGACCCGGCGATCCTCGACGGGCCGCTGGACGAGCTCCGTGATCACGCGGTGACGCAGAAGACCCTCGAACTCGCACATTCCTGGACGCAGGATGCCGTCGACGCCCTCGAGCCGCTCCCGCGCGGCACGGTGCGCGAGGCGCTGACCCGATTCGCTGAGACCCTCGCCGAACGCTCCAGCTGAACCGGTGCGGGGCGCCTTCTGGTGGCCCGCCGGCTGCGTCGGCATACGAAAGGACCTCCCATGACCAAGCTCAGACTGGCCATCGTCGGCGCGGGACCCGCGGGCATCTACGCCGCGGACATCCTCTTGAAGGCCGAGCGCAAGTTCGACGTGTCGATCGACCTCTTCGAGCAGCTCCCGGCGCCGTATGGGCTCGTGCGCTACGGCGTCGCCCCCGACCACCCGCGCATCAAGGGCATCATCACCGCGCTGCGCGATGTGCTGGATCGCGGTGACATCCGGTTGTTCGGCAATGTCCGCTTCGGCGAGGACATCACTCTCGACGACCTCAAGAAGCACTACAACGCCGTGATCTTCGCGACCGGCGCCATCCGCGACACGACGCTGGACATCCCGGGCATCGACGCGGTCGCGTCCTACGGTGCGGCCGACTATGTCAGCTGGTTCGACGGGCACCCGGATGTTCCGCGCGAGTGGCCGCTGGACGCCGCGTCCGTCGGAGTGCTCGGCAACGGCAACGTCGCGCTCGACGTGGCGCGGATGCTCGCCAAGCACGCCGAGGACCTGCTGGTCACCGAGGTGCCGGCCAACGTCTACGAGGGTCTCCAGGCCAGCGCGGTCACGGATGTGCACGTGTTCGGACGTCGCGGTCCTGCTCAGGTGAAGTTCACGCCTCTGGAGCTCCGCGAACTCGGCGAGCTGCGCGATGTCGACATGGTCGTGTACGACGAGGACTTCGACTACGACGACGCAGCGAGAGATGCCGTCGCCAGCAACAAGCAGGTCATGGTCATCGACCGCATCCTGCAGTCGTGGCGCAAGCGCGACTCGGTGAACAACGCGGGGGGCTCCGCGTCGCGCCGTCTGCACCTGCACTTCTGGGCGCGCCCGGTCGAGGTCCGCAAAGACGATGCCGGACGCGTGGCAGCCCTCGTCTACGAGCGCACGAAGCCCGACGGTCAGGGTGGTGCGGTGGGCACCGGCGAGATGCGCGAGGTGCCGCTTCAGGCGCTGTACCGCGCGATCGGCTACTTCGGCTCGCCGCTGCCGGGGGTGCCGTTCGACAAGAAGCACGGCGTGATCCCGAACCGCGAGGGCCAGGTGCTCGCGAAGGACTCCAACGAGCGCGTCGCCGGCATCTACGCCACCGGCTGGATCAAGCGCGGACCCGTGGGTCTGATCGGGCACACGAAGTCCGATGCGATGGAGACCGTGCGGCACATCATCAACGACCAGGGCTCCTGGTGGCACCCGGAAGACCCCTCGGAGGAGTCGGTCGTCGAACTCCTGCGTGAGCGCGGCGTTCGTTGGACCGACCTGGACGGATGGCACCGCCTCGACGAGCACGAGATCGCCCTCGGCGCGCCGGCGGAGCGGGCGCGCGTCAAGGTCGTCCCGCGCGACGAGATGGTGCGCGTCTCGCGCGGCGAGTAGCCGTGTCACCTGCCCCCGGCGGCCGCGTCGGCTAGCCTGGCGGCGACGGGGAGGAACGCATGGCCGATTGGATCCCGGATGTGCTCGGCGACGAGTTCGAGCAGCTCACCCTCGACCTGGGCGCCGACGAGCAGGGTCCTGTCATGGCCACTCTGGTCCGTGCGCTTCCGGTCGAGCCGGGCTGGTGGGAGCACGTGCGCGGCCGTGGACCCCTGCTCGAAGGCGTCGATGTGCTGTACGTGCACGGGTGGTCCGACTACTTCTTCCAGAAGCGGCTGGCGCGTTTCTGGACCTCCAGAGGCGCCCGCTTCTACGCGCTCGATCTGCGCAAGTACGGTCGTAGCCTGCGCGAGTGGCAGACGCCGGGGTATGTCGCGGATCTCGCCACCTACGACGAAGACATCGCCGCCGCGCTCGAGGCGATGGGGCGTGCGGGCGGGGAGTCCCTGCAGACCCGTCGTCTCGTCCTGCTCGGTCACTCGACGGGCGGCCTCACACTGAGCCTCTGGGCGTCGAGGCACCCCGATGCGGTGGATGCGGTAATTTTGAACAGCCCCTGGTTGGAGTTCCAGTTCGCGCCCGCCCGTGCCGCGATCGCACCGATGGTCGAACTGCAGGCGCGGATCCGTCCGTTGGAGGCAGCGCCCCAGGTCGACCTCGGCTTCTACTCGCGGGCGCAGCAGGAGGTCGCCGATCCGGACGATCCGATGGAGGTTAATCCCCTCTGGCGCCCTGTGCAGACCATGGCGGTGTATGCGGGCTGGCTGCATGCGATCCTGTCGGGTCACAAGACCGTGGCAGCGGGGCTGTCGATCAGCGCGCCGGTGTGCGTGCTGCTGTCGGCGCGGTTCGTTCCCCCGACCCGGTGGTCGGACGACATCACCTCCGCGGACTCCGTGCTCGTCGTCGACGACATCGCCCGCGCGGCGCTCCGGCTCGGTCCGAGCGTCACGGTCGAACGCATCGACGGCGCCCTGCACGACGTCTTCCTCTCCCGGCACGAGGCGCGGGAGGATGCCTACCGACGCCTCGAGCGCTGGGTCACGGGCTGGCGTGCCACCTGGTGAGGTCGCTCACAGGCAGTACATCGCCCTGACGAGGCGTTCGGCCGCGTCGCCGTCTCCGCGTCCCACCGCGTCGGCGAAGTCCGCGTACACCGTGCGCATCCGACCGCGGTCCGCTGCCGGTACCACCCAGTCGCGGAGGTTCCGGAACAGCACGATGCTCGCGTCCTCCATCAGCGTCCGATGCTGCGTGTTCCCGCTCCGGTCGGCCAGGTAGGAGAACACAGCCCACCGCGCCTGGCAGGTCGTCGCCGGATTCTCCAGAGAGGCCGGCAGTGCGGTGATGAGCCTGCCGACGTGCTCGCGCTGCGCAGCGGAGAGACGCGGCACCGCCAGTCGCGCGGCGATACCCGCCTGATAGCCCGCGAAGTCCAGCGACTGCGCGATCGAGTCAGGAGTCACCTCCGTGACCTCGGTGTACCTGCTCGGATACATGGTCACCAACCCGAGTCTCTCGAGGCGTTGGAGCGCCTCGCGGACGGGTGTGCGCGACACGTGCAACTCCTCCGCCACGTCGACGTCGCGGATGCGCTCGCCCCCTGCCAATGTGCCGTCGATGATCAGTCTCCCCACGTGGTGGAAAACCTCTTCGGCGAGGAGTTGCTTGCTCTCGCCGATGCTCGTCGATCCGATACTGCCCATGGATCTGCCCCCAGTAGCCCTTCTCATCCCGAGCGCCCCCGATCCGCCCGGAGGGCGAGTACGTCATGAGGTCGCATCGGATGCCGATAACGCCCATTCGACTCCGTGATCCGCGTGGGGGCGCGGAACAAGGGGCGAACGGGTTCCTTCTTCTTGTTCTCTTCTCGTGGTTTTGCGGCCGGCGGATACGGGACATCCGCCGGCCGCGGAAGACGTGAACGCATGGAACTGCCGTGGCCTCGTCCCCACGAGGGTCGGCCCTCGCGATTCCCGAAATCGCCCAGCCGTACACCGGCAGTGCGTCATCCCACGATCACGTCGTCAGCCGCAGCGAGGCGACCGAATCCAGTCTTGAGCACTGCAACCCAAATATCGGAATGCAATATGGTGAAAGGTAGCATGACACACCTGTGCAGGGCGTGAGAAACCCCCACCCGATCTGTGCCGGATGGGGGTCATCGCCGTCAGTGTCGGCGATGCAGCCTCAGCGGTAGTTGATGAACTGCAGGTCGAGGTCGAGGTCCGCACCCTTGAGCAGGGCGATGACCGACTGCAGATCGTCGCGGCTCTTGGACTGCACGCGCAGCTCGTCTCCCTGGATCTGGCTCTTGACGCCCTTGGGGCCCTCGTCGCGGATGATCTTGTTGATCTTCTTCGCGTTCTCCGAGGAGATGCCGTCCTTGAGCGTCGAGACGATGCGGAACTCCTTGCCGCTGGCGAAGGGATCGCCCGACTCCAGGCTCTTGAGGGAGATGCCGCGCTTGATCAGCTTGGACTGGAACACGTCGAGCACGGCCTTGGCCCGCTCCTCCGAGTTCGCGATGATCAGGATGCTCTCGCCGCTCCAGGCGATCGACGCGCCGGTGCCCTTGAAGTCGTAGCGCTGCTCGATCTCCTTGCGTGCCTGGTTCAGGGCGTTCTCGGCCTCCTGGTGATCCACTTTCGAGACGATGTCAAAGGAACTGTCAGCCATACAGGAAGTGTATCGAGCCTGTCGATTCTCCAGAGTCGTGGAAGCGTTTTCACTCGGCGATCGTCGAAATCACTCGGTCACAGGTTGATATCGCAACTCCTGCTCGTTGCAAAGTCCCATGATTTCGATGCATACTGTAAGCGCTTGCAGTCCATGTAGGCCAACAGCATTGAGAGAGGCACACACCAATGAAGGTGAACAAGAGGGGCATCGTCGCCGCAGGCGCCATCGCCATCGTTTCGACTCTGTCGCTTGCCGGCTGCTCCGCGGGCACCAGCGGCGGCGACGACTCGGGATCGAAGGACGGCAGCACGCTCGTCGTCTGGGTCGATGCGGAGCGCGTCGATGCGCTGCAGGGCGCGGCTGATTCCTACGAAGACAAGACCGGCGTCAAGGTCGACCTCGTCGGCAAGTCCGTCGACGACATGAAGGACGACTTCATCCAGCAGGTGCCGACCGGCAAGGGCCCCGATGTGGTCATGGGGGCGCACGACTGGCTGGGCGAGCTCTCCACCAACGGCGTCGTCGCTCCGATCGAGCTCGGCGACAGCGCCGGGGACTACCTCCCGGTCGCGCTGCAGGCGGCCACCTACGACGGCACCGTCTACATGCTCCCGTACGCGGTCGAGAACATCGCGGTGCTGCGCAACGCCGATCTCGTGCCCGCGGCACCCACCAGCTTCGACGACATGGTCTCGAAGGGCACGTTCGTGGTGGAGCAGGGGTCCGAGGGCAACCCGTATCACCTGTACCCGTTCCAGACCGCGTTCGGTGCTCCCGTCTTCGGCACCGACGACTCGGGCAGCTACGACCCCACCGACCTGCAGCTCGGCAGCGAAGGCGGCTTCGCCTTCGCCGACTGGCTGGGTGCGCAGGGCGCTGCGGGCGTGCTGAACACCGACATCGACGGCGAGATCGCCAAGCAGCAGTTCCTCGATGGCACTGCCGCTTTCTGGCTGACCGGTCCGTGGAACGTCGGCGCGGCCACGGAGGCCGGCATCAACGTCGCGATCGACCCGATCCCGAGCCCGACGGGCGAGACCGCCTCGCCGTTCGCCGGCGTGAAGGGCTTCTTCGTGAGCTCCGAGTCGAAGAACAAGGTCGCCGCGAACGACTTCCTCGTCAACTACATCGGCACCGAAGATGTGCAGCTCGAGCTCTTCAAGGCCGGTAACGTCCTGCCCGCGCTGACCGCCGCAGCGGACACGGCGGCTTCCGACCCGATCATCGCCGGTTTCCAGGCCGTCGGCGCCGACGCGGTGCCGATGCCCGCCATCCCTGCCATGGGTGCGGTCTGGCAGTTCTGGGGTGTCGCCGAGGCGGCGATCATCAACGGCGCGGACCCGGCGACGACGTGGCAGAAGCTCGTCGACGACGTGACCGCCGCGATCAAGTAGCAGACAGCACACTGGCCCTGCCGGGGCGGGCGTCCACCGCTCGCCCCGGCAGGATCATGACGAGGACGACATGACAGACACCGAAGAGCGCATCGCTCCTCCGACCCGACGTCAGAGGCAGGCCGCCAAGATCGCGGAAGCCGCATCCGGACCGGTCGGCTGGATGCTCCTGAAGATCCTGCTCCTGGCCGTGGTCGACGCGATCGCGCTGTACGCGGCGTTCGTGCTCTTCCTGCACCAGGAGTGGCTGATCCTCGGCATCGTCGTCGCGGTCGCCGTGCTCGTCAACTACATCTACTTCTCCCGCAGGCGGATCGCCGCGAAGTACCTCACACCGGGCATCATCTTCCTGATCGTGTTCCAGGTCTTCACCCTGCTCTACACCGGCTACATCGGCTTCACGAACTACGGCACGGGACACAACGGGACGAAGGAGCAGGCCATCTCCTCGCTCCTCGCCTCAGCGCAGGAGCGGGTCGAGGATTCGCCGACCTTCCCCGTCACCGTCGTCGAGCAGTTCGGCACCTACGGCCTGCTGGTCACCGACCCCGACTCCGGCGATGCGCTCGTCGGCACCGCGGAGCAGCCGCTGGAAGAGGTCGACGCCGAGTTCGAGGGCGGCAAGGCCGTCGCGACGGACGGCTGGACCACTCTTCCGCTCGCGACCGTCTTCACGCTCTCGGAAGAGCTGGAGAAGCTGTCGGTTCCGTTCAGCGATGACCCGAACGACGGCAGCCTCCGCGCTCCGGACGGCCAGAAGGGCTATCTCTACGTCTCGACGCTCGCGTACGACGCGAATGCCGACACGATCACCGACACCACGACCGGCACCGTCTACTCCGACACGGGTGACGGCGCGTTCACGTCCGATGCTGGGGAGCAGCTGCTGCCCGGGTGGCAGACCACCGTCGGCTTCGACAACTTCGTGCGGGCCGTCACAGACTCGTCGATCCGCGGGCCGCTCATCTCGGTCACGCTCTGGACCTTCGCGTTCGCCTTGATCTCGGTCGCCACGACGTTCTTCCTCGGCCTGCTCCTCGCGCTGGTCTTCAACAACACCAAGATGCGGTTCCGCAACGGCTATCGGATCATCCTGATCCTCCCGTACGCGTTCCCGGCGTTCCTGTCGGCGCTCGTCTGGGCAGGGATGATGAACGAGAGCTTCGGCTTCATCAACCAGGTCATCTTCGGTGGGGCGTCCATCCCGTGGCTGACCGATCCGGCACTGGCGAAGGTGTCCGTGCTGCTGGTGAACCTGTGGCTCGGCTTCCCCTACATGTTCCTGGTCTGCATGGGGGCGCTGCAGGGAATCCCCGAGGACGTGAACGAGGCGGCCGTGATGGATGGCGCGAATCCGTGGCAGATCTTCCGCCGCATCAAGCTGCCCCTGCTGCTGGTGACGGTCGCGCCGCTGCTGATCTCGTCGTTCGCGTTCAACTTCAACAACTTCAACCTGATCTACATGCTCACCAAGGGTGGTCCACGCTTCAGCGACGTGTCGATCCCGGTCGGGCACACCGACATCCTGATCTCCATGGTCTACAAGGTCGCGTTCACCGGGCAGACCCGCGACTACGGCCTCGCCTCTGCCTTCACGATCCTGATCTTCGTCGTGGTCGCGACGATCTCGATCATCAGCTTCCGAAAGACCAAGGCCCTCGAGGAGCTGAACTGACATGAGCACCGCCGGCCCCGCCACCCCTCGCTCCGCCGGGGATGAGAAGACCCTCGCCCCGCGCCGCCGCAGCTTCGGCGCCTGGTTCGCCGATACCGGATGGCGACACCTGGTCGCGATCGTCGTCAGCGCGTTCGCCCTGTTCCCGTTGCTGTACGTCGTCTCGGCCTCGTTGAACCCCAAGGGAACGCTGACCGGATCCAACCAGCTGTTCTCGGCGGTCGGGATCGACAGCTACGTGCGCATCCTGAGCGATCCGCAGAACCCCTACGGCCAGTGGTTCCTGAACACGCTGCTGATCGCCGTGGTCACGGGAGCCGTGACCGTCTTCATCGGAGCCTGCGCCGCATATGCCTTCTCCCGCATGCGCTTCGCCGGACGTCGTGTCGGGCTCGTCACGATCGTCGTCGTCCAGATGTTCCCGCAGCTGCTCGCCGTGGTCGCGATCTTCCTGCTCATGTCGACGCTGGGGGACTGGTTCCCGGCGATCGGGCTGAACACCCACACCGGACTGATCCTCGTGTACCTCGGTGGTGCCCTCGGTGTGAACACCTACCTCATGTACGGCTTCTTCAACACCATCCCGAAGGAGATCGACGAGGCTGCCAGGATCGACGGCGCCGGCCACGCTCGCATCTTCTTCACGATCATCCTGCGTCTGGTCGCACCGATCCTCGCGGTCGTCGGGCTGCTGTCGTTCATCGGCACGGTCAACGAGTACGTGATCGCGAGCGTGATGCTCGTGGATGTCGAACAGCAGACGCTCGTGGTCGGACTCACCAAGCTCGTCGCGAACCCGCGCTACGCCGACTGGTCCGCGTTCTCGGCCGGTGCCGTGATGGCGGCGATCCCGGTCATGATCCTGTTCCTCTTCCTCCAGAAGTACATCGTCGGCGGACTCACCGCGGGCGCGACGAAGGGTTGACCAGCACCCTCGTGTGCTCTCGCGCCATCCGCCGTCGCGGTAACGTGCATCGCATGCTACCTTGTGATGCATGACAGCTGACATCGGCGCACAGATGCGCAAAGGGGTGGTGGAGTACTGCGTGCTCGGCCTGCTCGCGCGCGAGCCGATGTACGGCTGGCAGCTGGCCGAAGCGCTCACGAGCGCGGGACTGATCGCCAGCATCGGAACGCTCTACCCGCTGCTCGGACGGCTGCGGGACAACGGATGGGTCAGCACCTTCGACCTCCCGTCTGAGAGCGGGCCCGTGCGCAAGTACTACCGCCTCACGGAGGCCGGGACCGAGCAGCTCGACCGGTTCCGCGCCCAGTGGGCACCGTTCGCCCGTGTCGTCACGGGCATCGTCGGAGAGGGACGATCATGACAGAGACCACCGCAGACGCTCTGCGCGACGACTACCTCGCGCGGCTCGACCAGGCGATGCGGGGACTGCCCCACGGCGTCGCGTCCGAGATCCGCGGGGGCATCGTCGAGGAGCTCGATGGCCTCGACGCCGAAGCCACCGCGCTGCGGATCGCGCGGCTCGGCGACCCCGTGGCCATCGCACGCGAGGCGCAGGACGAGGTACCTGGTGCCGTCACGATCGTCACCGCTCCGCCCGTCGCCGCGCCGTCTGCACCTCGTCCGCCGACGACGTCGACCCGCGGCTTCGCGATCACGGCCGCGTTGACGCTCAGTTTCGGCGGGTTCGTCCTGCCCGTCCTCGGCTGGTTCGTCGGTGCGGTGCTGGTCAGCCTGAGCCCGCTCTGGAAGACCTGGGAGAAGGTCGTGGCTATCGTCATCCCGTTCGTGGTGGGCGGGCTTTCCCTCCTCCTCGTGACCACGATGGTCACGTTCGCCGCGTCCGACTCCGGAGGCAGCTCGTCCGGCACCGGAACGCCGCCCGTCGTCAACCCGCTGCTGCCGGCGTGGTACGACCTGTTCTGGATGGGCTTCCTCGTGCTCGGGCTCCTCCTGATCCCCGTGTCCGGGCTCTGGCTGCTCTGGCGTCTCCGCGGCCGCGCAACCCGCTGAACGCACCGTGGGGATGACTCCCGGCGTTGCTCCCCGGCCGCGCAGCCTTGCGGTCGTACCGTGAGACCATGGCACGTGTCGCTGGGCGCAATCTCGTGATGAGCTGGTTCGCGGGCATCGTCTGCGTCGGTGTCATCGGAGCGCTCATCTGGCTCTCGCTGCCGATCCTGCCGACGCTCGCGGAGTTCGCGGGCGACGCCTTGCGCGACGCGCTTCCCTGAGGGGACGCGACCGCCCGCTCCCGTGTATGACGACACGTCGGCACGCCTGCGGGAGCGACGGTCCGCCGAGCGATACCCTCGCAATGCACATTTCCGATGAGAGGCGCACCCCATGAGTGACCCCGACGTTCCCCAGCCCGAGAAGCCGGCTGACGTAGACGACGTCGTCGGCAGCGCGAACGCCGGCCTCGACGCCGCCGCCGCAGCGGGTGCGGATGTCCCCGGTGCCTCCGACGCGCCGAAGGTCGAGCAGGACGATGTCGCCGCCGACCGGCCGGTCGATCCTGACCTCGCTGCATTCGAGGCCGCCGAGCGTGACCACCCGGGCACGTTCGCGTCGCCGCCGCCTGCCGTCTCCCCGGTCGTGGCCGAGGAACCCCGGATTCGCGCCGACGAATCCCGAGACGCCGACGCCACCTCGGTGTTCGCTGCGCCCGCGACGGATCCCGACCGGTACGGACACCAGGACTCGGCGATGGCCGACGCGGCGTACACCCCGTACGGCGACGACTCCGACACTCGCATCGTCCCCTCCGAGCCACTGGTCGCCGCTACCGCCGCAGCGCAGCCGCAGCCCATCTTCGTCCAGGCCCCCGAGCCGCCGCGCGATCGGGGCAACCGAGGGACAGCAGGCCTCATCGGCCTCCTCGCCACGCTCGTCTTCGCCATCCTGTACCTCGGCACGGCCCTCGGCCTCCGAGCGATCGCCGGTGACGTGAACGGTGAGAACATCGGCCAGGAGGCGCTCGCACCGCTGACCACGTGGGGCTACTGGACGCCCGTCGTCGTCTTCTTCCTCGGCTTCTGGCTGCTGGGCGCGATCATCAACCGCGGTCGCTGGGGCCTCTGGGTCGTCTTCGGAATCATCGTCGGCGTCATCGCCTACGCCGGACACATCCTCGGGCAGCTCTTCGAGGCGCCGTTCTGGAAGCTCACGGCGTCGGAGGGCCTCGAACTCGCCGGCGAGCAGCTGCTGGCGCCCCTGGCCATCGCCGCCTTCGTGTTCGCCCGCGAGCTGACCATCTGGTTCGGCGCCTGGGTCTCCCGCAGCGGTGCACGCAAGACCGAGCTGAACGCCGAGGCGCAGCGCGAATACGAGCGCACCCTCGAAGCCGGTCCGACCCTGTCGAGGTAGTCACGGACTCCTCCACGCCGAACCCCCGCGGGCCCGAGTCCGCGGGGGTTTCGGCTGTCCTCGCGGTGGTCCTCGCCACGATCAGCTTCTTCGCCCTCGCGCTCTTCGGGCTCGGGGCGCTGAGCGTGGCCACCGATACGGACATCATCGCGGTGCCGGGTCTGGGCCAGGCCCCGGGGGCGATCGGGATGGCGGTCGCCGTTGCGGTGTTCGCGCTCACGCTGTGGTCGACCCTCCGTCGCGACCGGCCATCGTTCGGGGCGACGATCACGATCGCCCTTCTCACCGCTCTCGCACACCTGGTGGTCGTGTGGATCGTGGTGCTGCTCGGCTCCGGCTTCGTCATCGCGACCTCGGTGGTCGGAGACCTCGTGCGCGGTGGGGCGAGCGTCGTCCTCGTCGTGGCCGGGCTCGTCGCGAGCTGGGGCGGCATCGCTCTGCGTCGCACACGCGCCCAGCATCCGCGCTGGCCCTGGGAGCGCGACGAAGACGAGTGACCGCGCCGGATCCGGCGTCCAGCCGATCCACCGAGGCGGCGACGATCTGCGGACTGTTCCGTGGCACGGAGTCGGACGATCGTCCACACCTCGGCTGATCGTCGGTGCGGAATCGGCGACCGCCTCGCCGAGGCGGGAAATCGTCACCACGATGGGCGCCGCGCCGTACGCTGGTGGGGTGGAGCGCTCACTGGAGACGCAGGTGGACCAGGCCGTCGAGGCCTGGTTGCGCTGGGTGCCGCGCTGGGAGCCGGCGACCCACCGCGGTCGCGTCGCGCCGTGCCGGCGCTGCCTCGGGTCGCCGATCCTCTCCGCGGCCGGCATCGGGGCGAACACCCCGCACGGCGTGCAGCACGGGCTCTCGACGCGGATCAAGACCATCGTCGATCACGCCGTCGCGGACTACACCGCCAGGAACCTGCCGATGCTGCAGCGCGAACTCGATCAGCAGGCCGCGCGCAACCGTGCCCGCAGCTACCGCCCGGCGGAAGACCTCGACCCCGAGTTCGACGGGTTGCCGTTGGATCCCGACCCGGTGCCGGGTGCGCCCTTCCTGTTCACGATCGCGGGACTCGCCGACGACTCAGCCGCAGAGCTGCCGGCGCTGCCGCCGCTGACGGAGGAGGCGAAGATCGCTCTGCGCCAGGAGGTGGCCCTCGCCGACGAGTACGCGAACCTCGTCGGGCGAGAGATCTGCGGCATCCTGTTGCGGCACCGTATCCACATCCAGGCGGCGATCTCGCAGCACGTCGAGCCGCAGATCGAGGCGCTTCTCGCAGAGCTGACCCAGTCCCTGGATTCGCCGTTCGATCCCGACCTGCCCTGAGGGCGCGTCCGGCGCGGAAGGGGCCGCCTCACGGGGCACGCTCATTTGACCGCCACGTTACGCGGCATTACACTTGATCAGGTGTGTGCACGTCTCGACGTGCGCGCTGGGCGTCGGCACCATGCCGGTCCGCCCCCACGGCATACCCACCACACCAAAAGTTCGTCGAATCCGGCGTGCCGGTGGGTCATGATGTGAAACCCATCACGCTGTCACCGTGCAGCACTATGAGGAGAGAACGTGCCAACCATTCAGCAGTTGGTTCGCAAGGGTCGCTCGCCCAAGGTCACCAAGACCAAGGCGCCGGCGCTCAAGTCGAACCCGCAGCAGGCCGGGGTCTGCACCCGCGTCTACACCACCACGCCCAAGAAGCCGAACTCGGCGATGCGCAAGGTCGCTCGTGTGAAGCTCCGCAACGGCACCGAGGTCACCGCGTACATCCCCGGTGAGGGCCACAACCTGCAGGAGCACTCGCTCGTGCTCGTCCGTGGCGGTCGTGTCAAGGACCTCCCCGGTGTGCGTTACAAGATCGTCCGTGGCGCCCTGGACACCCAGGCTGTCAAGAACCGTAAGCAGGCTCGTTCCCGCTACGGCGCGAAGAAGGGTTGAGTTAGATGCCTCGTAAGGGACCAGCCCCCAAGCGCCCCGTCGTCAACGACCCGGTATACGGCGCACCGATCGTCACCTCGCTGGTGAACAAGATCCTCGTCGACGGCAAGAAGTCGCTGGCCGAGTCGATCGTCTACGGCGCCCTCCGCGGTGTCGAGGCGAAGAACGGTCAGGACGCCGTCGCCACGCTCAAGAAGGCGCTCGACAACGTGCGCCCGACTCTCGAGGTCCGCAGCCGCCGCGTCGGTGGCTCGACCTACCAGGTTCCGGTCGAGGTCAAGCCTCACCGTGCCAACACGCTCGCTCTCCGCTGGCTCGTCAGCTACGCGAAGGGCCGCCGTGAGAAGACGATGACCGAGCGTCTCCAGAACGAGATCCTCGACGCGTCGAACGGCCTGGGTGCCGCGGTCAAGCGCCGCGAGGACACGCACAAGATGGCCGAGTCGAACCGCGCGTTCGCTCACTACCGCTGGTAAACAGCTTCGCCCGCCCCTCGGCCACCCGCCGAGGGGCGGGCACCCCCTCTTCGCAGTACGACTGCTCCAAAAGATAAGGACACTCCTGTGGCACAAGACGTGCTCACGGACCTGAGCAAGGTCCGCAACATCGGCATCATGGCGCACATCGATGCCGGCAAGACCACGACGACCGAGCGCATCCTGTTCTACACGGGCGTCAACCACAAGCTCGGCGAGACGCACGATGGCGCCTCGACCACCGACTGGATGGAGCAGGAGAAGGAGCGCGGCATCACGATCACGTCTGCCGCCGTGACCTGCTTCTGGAACAAGAACCAGATCAACATCATCGACACCCCCGGTCACGTGGACTTCACGGTCGAGGTGGAGCGCTCGCTCCGCGTCCTCGACGGTGCCGTCGCCGTGTTCGACGGCAAGGAGGGCGTCGAGCCCCAGTCCGAGACCGTGTGGCGTCAGGCCGACAAGTACAACGTCCCCCGCATCTGCTTCGTCAACAAGATGGACAAGCTCGGCGCGGACTTCTACTTCACCGTCGACACGATCGTCAACCGTCTGGGCGCCAAGCCGCTCGTCATCCAGCTGCCGATCGGCGCGGAGAGCGACTTCATCGGTGTCGTCGACCTGATCGAGATGCGCGCGCTGGTGTGGGCGGGTGACTCCAAGGGTGACGTCACCATGGGTGCCTCCTACGAGATCCAGGAGATCCCGGACGACCTCAAGGAGAAGGCGGCGGAGTACCGCCAGCAGCTCCTCGAGACCGTCGCCGAGACCGACGACGCGCTGCTCGAGAAGTTCTTCGGTGGCGAAGAGCTCACGGTGGCCGAGATCAAGGGCGCGATCCGCAAGCTGACTGTCGCCAGCGAGATCTACCCGGTCCTCTGCGGCTCCGCGTTCAAGAACCGCGGCGTCCAGCCGATGCTCGACGCGGTCGTCGACTTCCTCCCGAACCCGCTCGACGTGGGCTCGATCGAGGCGCACGACCCGAAGGACTACGACACGATCATCGAGCGCCACCCGGACGCGAACGACCCGTTCGCGGCCCTCGCGTTCAAGGTCGCCGTGCACCCGTTCTTCGGTCGTCTCACCTACGTTCGCGTCTACTCGGGTCACCTCGACTCCGGTTCGCCCGTCGTCAACTCGACCAAGAACAAGAAGGAGCGCATCGGGAAGATCTTCCAGATGCACGCCAACAAGGAGATCCCGGTCCCCTCGGTCACCGCCGGCAACATCTACGCGGTCATCGGCCTGAAGGACACCACGACCGGTGACACCCTGACCGACCCGGCTGCACCGGTCGTCCTCGAGTCGATGACGTTCCCCGAGCCCGTCATCGAGGTCGCCATCGAGCCGAAGACCAAGGCCGACCAGGAGAAGCTGGGTGTCGCCATCCAGAAGCTCGCCGAAGAGGACCCGACCTTCCGTACGGAGCTCAACCCCGAGACCGGTCAGACGACCATCAAGGGCATGGGCGAGCTGCACCTCGACATCCTCGTCGACCGCATGAAGCGCGAGTTCAACGTCGAGGCCAACGTCGGCAAGCCGCAGGTGGCGTACCGCGAGACGATCCGCAAGGCCGTCGAGAAGCACGACTACACGCACAAGAAGCAGACCGGTGGATCCGGCCAGTTCGCCAAGATCCAGTTCACGATCGAGCCGCTCGAGCTCGACTCCGAGAAGACCTACGAGTTCGAGAACGCCGTCACCGGTGGTCGCATCCCTCGTGAGTACATCGGGTCGATCGACGCCGGTTTCCAGGACGCGATGAACGTCGGTGTCCTCGCGGGCTACCCGATGGTCGGCGTCAAGGCGATCATCGTCGATGGTGCGGCGCACGACGTCGACTCCTCGGAGATGGCGTTCAAGATCGCGGGCTCCATGGGCTTCAAGGAGGCCGCTCGTCGTGCCAACCCCGTGCTGCTCGAGCCGCTGATGGCCGTCGAGGTCCGCACGCCCGAGGAGTACATGGGCGACGTCATCGGCGACCTGAACTCGCGTCGTGGCCAGATCCAGTCGATGGAAGACGCCGCCGGCGTCAAGGTCGTCCGTGCTCAGGTCCCGCTGTCCGAGATGTTCGGCTACATCGGCGACCTGCGCTCGAAGACCTCGGGCCGCGCCGTGTACTCGATGGAGTTCCACAGCTACGCTGAGGTACCCCGCGCTGTGGCCGACGAGATCGTCCAGAAGACCAAGGGCGAGTAATCGCTCTTCTGGGAGCCGGGCTCCGGTCCGGCTCCCAGGTCACCTACAACTTCACATTCCCTCTCTACTAAACTGAGAACCTAACCCGTAGAGAACCGGTCGCAAACCAGTGCCCGGTCACCTTTACAACGACGTCCTGAGGAGGACCCAGTGGCTAAGGCCAAGTTCGAGCGGACCAAGCCGCACGTCAACATCGGAACGATCGGTCACGTCGACCACGGCAAGACCACGCTCTCCGCAGCGATCTCGAAGGTGCTTGCTGACAAGTACCCGTCCGACACCAACGTGCAGCGTGACTTCGCTTCCATCGACTCGGCGCCGGAAGAGCGCCAGCGTGGTATCACCATCAACATCTCGCACATCGAGTACGAGACCCCGAAGCGCCACTACGCGCACGTCGACGCTCCCGGCCACGCCGACTACGTCAAGAACATGATCACCGGTGCGGCTCAGATGGACGGCGCGATCCTCGTGGTCGCCGCCACCGACGGCCCGATGGCTCAGACGCGTGAGCACGTGCTGCTCGCCAAGCAGGTCGGCGTTCCGTACCTGCTGGTCGCGCTGAACAAGTCCGACATGGTCGACGACGAGGAGATCCTGGAGCTCGTCGAGCTCGAGGTCCGCGAGCTGCTCGCCGGCCAGGGCTTCGACGAGGACGCTCCTGTCGTCCGCGTCTCCGCTCTCAAGGCCCTCGAGGGCGACGAGAAGTGGACCCAGGCGATCCTGGACCTGATGCAGGCTGTCGACGACAGCGTTCCGGACCCGGAGCGTGACCGTGACAAGCCGTTCCTGATGCCCGTCGAGGACGTCTTCACGATCACCGGTCGTGGAACCGTCGTCACGGGTCGCGCCGAGCGTGGCACGCTGGCCATCAACTCCGAGGTCGAGATCGTCGGACTCCGTCCGACCGTCAAGACCACGGTCACGGGTATCGAGATGTTCCACAAGCAGCTCGACGAGGCCTGGGCCGGCGAGAACTGTGGTCTGCTGCTCCGCGGCACCAAGCGTGAGGACGTCGAGCGCGGTCAGGTCATCGTCAAGCCGGGTTCGGTCACGCCGCACACCGACTTCGAGGGCACGGCGTACATCCTGTCCAAGGACGAGGGTGGCCGTCACAACCCGTTCTACACGAACTACCGCCCGCAGTTCTACTTCCGCACCACCGACGTCACCGGCGTCATCTCGCTGCCCGAGGGCACCGAGATGGTCATGCCCGGCGACACCACCGACATGACGGTCGAGCTGATCCAGCCGATCGCCATGGAGGAGGGCCTCGGCTTCGCCATCCGTGAGGGTGGACGCACCGTGGGCGCCGGTACGGTCACGAAGATCATCAAGTAAGCATCTGCTTCCTCGCAGCGGGGTCGGGCCTTCGGGTCCGGCCCCGCTGTCGTATGACGCGATGACACCCCGAGGGTTCCCTTCGCCGTGACGGACATGCACAATGAGTGTGGTCGACCTCCGGTCGACGGCATTCACGTCAGAAGGGGATTCACATGGGTATCGAGGACGCTGTCAACAAGGGCAAAGACCTCTACGAGCAGAACAAGGACAAGATCGCCGACGCGGTCAAGAGCGAGCAGGCGGAGGACATCAGCGACAAGGTCCTCGACGGCGTCGCCGACTTCGCGAAGAAGATCGCCCCCGGTGCTGCCGACAAGATCGATGAGATCCGGGACAGCGCGGACAAGGCCGTCGGCAACGAGTAGCACGAGCTGCACCTGATCTGAGCGGCGATCCACCTCGGGGTGGGTCGCCGCTTTGTGCGTGTGCGGAAGACCATTCGGCGGCAAGCGCCGCGGATGTGGCGAATTCATCGATGTATCGAGTAGGATCGTCTCGACCGCCTGGGGATCTTGCGGTCGGGGAAGCCGAAGGGGTTCGGTTTCCCGAAGCACGCGGCTTTCCGCGTTGAAACTGGGGACAACGATCTTGGGGATCATCGTGCGACGCGCGCACTCTGTGCGCTTGAGCGTCTCCCTGCCTGCGCGGCGGGTCTTCCGTCGCGCCTTCAGTCGAGGAGTTCGGCGTCCCTTCACGCCGGGCTACTCGCGTTCGGTGTGCCCCCTCGCACTGAACGCCCTCCCCAAGCGGGGCGAGGCATGGGGATGCCTCGCCCCGCTATCTCCTGCGATCTGACTCGGGAATCGGGCGTCGGGGCCCTCGCTCCCGGCGGCGCGACACGCCCGGGTTTGCAGAAGTGAAATCGGCCATGGCAGAATAGACAGGTTCGATATTTCGGCGCCGCTCTGCGTGCGCCGGATCACTGCCAGGGCAGTGCATAGACGGCGCCCCCTCAGGGAGGGTGCAGGGTTCTAGGCCGCGGGTAGCAGAACACACCCCGACACCCCTCACGACGAGGGTTCTGCCGTGCGCGGCGGACGTCGGCATCCGTACGCTTCACGGCGTCCGGCTGACAGAAGAACAGTGGTGCAGCAGATCGACTCGCGAGAGCCGTTCTCGTGCCGAGGCGCGAACAGCGCCGACGTGCGTCCAATGCCCCAGGGCCACCCGGTCCCGGACGGTAAGACGCCTAAAGAGAGAGAGCAGACAATGGCGGGACAGAAGATCCGCATTCGCCTGAAGTCGTATGACCACGAGGTCATCGACACGTCCGCACGCAAGATCGTCGACACCGTGACCCGTGCGGGCGCGACCGTCGTCGGACCCGTGCCCCTTCCGACCGAGAAGAACGTCGTGTGCGTCATCCGGTCGCCGCACAAGTACAAGGACAGCCGCGAGCACTTCGAGATGCGCACCCACAAGCGTCTGATCGACATCGTCGACCCGACGCCCAAGGCCGTCGACTCGCTGATGCGTCTCGACCTCCCGGCCGATGTCAACATCGAGATCAAGCTCTGAGGTTCGACATGGCTGACATCAACTCCAAGATTTCCAAGGGCATGCTGGGCACGAAGCTCGGCATGACCCAGGTGTGGAACGAGAGCGGCAAGCTCGTTCCCGTCACCGTGATCGAGCTGGCGCCCAACGTGGTGACCCAGGTCCGCACGCCCGAGAAGGACGGCTACAACGCCGTGCAGATCGCGTACGGCCAGATCGACCCGCGCAAGGTGAACAAGCCGCTCTCCGCGCACTTCGAGGCAGCCGGCGTCACGCCGCGCCGTCACGTCACCGAGATCCGCACCGCGGACGCCGGCGACTACACCCTGGGCCAGGAGCTCACGGTCGACGGCACCTTCGAGGCCGGCCAGCTCGTCGACGTCGTCGGCACGAGCAAGGGCAAGGGCTTCGCCGGTGTCATGAAGCGCCACAACTTCAAGGGCGTCTCGGCTTCGCACGGTTCGCACCGCAACCACCGCAAGCCCGGTTCCATCGGCGCATCGTCGACCCCGAGCCGCGTCTTCAAGGGCATGCGCATGGCCGGCCGTATGGGTGGCGAGCGCGTGACCGTCCTCAACCTCACGGTGCACGCCGTCGACATCGAGAAGGGTCTGCTGCTCGTCAAGGGCGCCGTCCCCGGTGCTCGTGGTCGCATCGTCTACGTCCGCAACGCAGTGAAGGGTGCCTGATCATGGCTGACTCGACTCTCGCGCTCGACGTCCTCAAGGCAGACGGCAAGAAGGCTGGCTCGATCGAGCTTCCCGCCGCGCTGTTCGACGTCAAGACGAACATCCCGCTCATCCACCAGGTCGTCGTCGCGCAGCTCGCGGCGGCTCGCCAGGGCACGCACTCGACCAAGCGTCGTGGCGAGGTCTCGGGTGCCGGCCGCAAGCCCTTCAAGCAGAAGGGCACGGGTAACGCCCGTCAGGGCTCCATCCGCGCGCCGCACATGACCGGTGGTGGCATCGTGCACGGCCCCAAGCCGCGCGACTACTCGCAGCGCACGCCCAAGAAGATGATCGCCGCCGCCCTCCTGGGTGCGCTCAGCGACCGCTTCCGCGGCGACCGCCTGCACGCGATCGACACGTTCGGCACCGAGGGCACGCCTTCGACCAAGGCTGCTGCGGGCTTCCTCGCCCAGGTCGCCACGTCGAAGAACGTCCTCGTCGTCATCGAGCGCGGCGACGAGCTCGCGCTCAAGAGCCTGCGCAACCTCGGCAACGTGCACCTGCTGTCGTTCGACCAGCTCAACGCCTACGACGTGCTCGTCTCCGACGACATCGTCTTCACCCAGGCCGCGCTCGAGGGCTTCATCGCCTCCAAGTCCGGCGCCAACCAGGAGGTCTCCGCATGAGCGAGCAGGCATCTGTTCTCCAGACGGCCCTGAACAAGGACCCGCGCGACATCATCCTGAAGCCGGTCGTGTCCGAGAAGAGCTACGGGCTCATCGACGAAGGCAAGTACACCTTCCTCGTCGACCCGCGTGCTTCGAAGACCGAGATCAAGCTCGCCATCGAGAAGATCTTCGGCGTCAAGGTCGCTGGGGTCAACACCCTCAACCGCGTCGGCAAGGCTCGTCGCACCCGCTTCGGCACCGGCAAGCGCAAGGACACCAAGCGCGCCATCGTCACCCTGAAGTCGGGCACCATCGACATCTTCACGGCAATCGGCTGATCCGGGGGATAAGGACAATAATGGCTATTCGCAAGTACAAGCCCACGACCCCGGGCCGTCGCGGCTCGTCGGTGGCTGACTTCGCCGAGATCACTCGATCGACGCCGGAGAAGTCGCTGCTGCGCCCGCTCTCGAAGACCGGTGGTCGCAACAACCAGGGCCGCATCACGACCCGTCACATCGGTGGTGGCCACAAGCGCCAGTACCGCGTCATCGACTTCCGTCGTAACGACAAGGACGGCGTCAACGCCAAGGTCGCTCACATCGAGTACGACCCCAACCGCACCGCGCGCATCGCGCTGCTGCACTACTTCGACGGTGAGAAGCGCTACATCCTCGCTCCGGCGAAGCTGAAGCAGGGCGACATCGTCGAGTCGGGTGCCGGGGCTGACATCAAGCCGGGCAACAACCTCCCGCTGAAGAACATCCCCACGGGTACGGTCATCCACGCGATCGAGCTCCGCCCCGGCGGCGGCGCGAAGATGGCACGTTCGGCCGGTGCATCCGTCCGTCTCGTCGCCAAGGACGGCCCCTACGCCCAGCTGCGTCTCCCCTCGGGCGAGATCCGCAACGTCGATGCGCGCTGCCGCGCGACCATCGGCGAGGTCGGCAACGCCGAGCAGTCGAACATCAACTGGGGTAAGGCCGGCCGCATGCGCTGGAAGGGCGTCCGCCCGACCGTGCGTGGTGTCGCGATGAACCCGGTCGACCACCCGCACGGTGGTGGAGAGGGCAAGACCTCTGGTGGTCGTCACCCCGTCTCCCCGTGGGGCCAGGCTGAGGGTCGTACCCGTCACGCCAACAAGGAAAGCGACAAGTACATCGTGCGTCGTCGTAACGCCGGCAAGAAGCGTAAGTAGGAGTAAGAGAAGATGCCTCGCAGTCTTAAGAAGGGCCCCTTCGTCGACGATCACCTGCTTCGCAAGGTGGTCGTGCAGAACGAAGCCGGCACCAAGAACGTCATCAAGACCTGGTCCCGTCGGTCCATGATCATCCCGGCCATGCTGGGTCACACGATCGCGGTCCACGACGGACGCAAGCACATCCCTGTGTTCGTGTCCGAGACCATGGTCGGTCACAAGCTGGGCGAGTTCGCGCCCACCCGCACCTTCCGCGGCCACGAGAAGGACGACAAGAAGGGGCGGCGCCGCTAATGGTCGAATCGATCGCACGCGTGCGACACATCCGCGTGACCCCTCAGAAGGCTCGTCGTGTCGTCGCGCTCATCAAGGGCAAGCAGGCCCAGGAGGCTCTGGCGATCCTCAAGTTCGCTCAGCAGAGCGCCAGTGAGCCGATCTACAAGCTTGTTGCGTCGGCCATGGCCAACGCACAGGTCAAGGCAGATCGCGACGGCGAGTTCCTCGACGAGCAGGACCTGTACGTGGCCAACGCGTACGTCGACGAGGGCACGACGCTCAAGCGTTTCCAGCCTCGTGCACAGGGTCGCGCTTTCCAGATCAAGAAGCGCACGAGCCACATCACGGTCGTGCTCTCGACGCCTGAGGCAGCTCCGGCCGCCACGGGCGACAGCAACAAGAAGGCGAGCAAGTAATGGGACAGAAGGTAAACCCGTACGGCTTCCGTCTCGGTATCACGACGGACCACGTCTCGCGCTGGTTCTCTGACTCGACCAAGCCGGGTCAGCGTTACGCCGACTACGTCGCCGAGGACATCAAGATCCGCAACCTGCTCAAGACGCAGCTCGACCGTGCCGGTGTCTCGAACATCGAGATCGAGCGCACCCGTGACCGCGTCCGCGTCGACATCCACACCGCCCGTCCGGGCATCGTGATCGGTCGTCGTGGGGCCGAGGCCGAGCGCATCCGCGGCGACCTCGAGAAGCTCTCGGGCAAGCAGATCCAGCTGAACATCCTCGAGGTCAAGAACCCCGAGGCCGACGCTCAGCTCGTCGCACAGGGCATCGCCGAGCAGCTTTCTGCTCGCGTGGCGTTCCGTCGTGCGATGCGCAAGGGTCTGCAGGGCGCTCAGCGCGCCGGCGCCAAGGGCATCCGCATCCAGGTCTCCGGCCGCCTCGGCGGCGCCGAGATGAGCCGCTCGGAGTTCTACCGCGAGGGTCGTGTGCCGCTGCACACGCTGCGCGCGAACATCGACTACGGCTTCTACGAGGCGAAGACCACCTTCGGCCGCATCGGCGTGAAGGTCTGGATCTACAAGGGCGACCTGACCGCCAAGGAGCTCGCTCGCGAGCAGGCCAACGCACCCAAGGCTCGTCGTGACGACCGTGGTGGCGACCGCCGCCGTGCCCCGCGTAACGAGGCACCTGTCGCAGAAGGAGCGTCGGCATAATGCTCATCCCCCGTAAGGTCAAGTTCCGCAAGCAGCACCACCCGGGTCGCTCGGGTCAGGCCACCGGCGGCACGAAGGTCTCCTTCGGCGAGTACGGTATCCAGGCTCTCACCCCCGCTTACGTGACGAACCGTCAGATCGAGTCCGCTCGTATCGCGATGACCCGTCACATCAAGCGTGGTGGAAAGGTGTGGATCAACATCTACCCCGACCGTCCGCTCACGAAGAAGCCTGCCGAGACCCGCATGGGTTCCGGTAAGGGTTCGCCCGAGTGGTGGGTCGCCAACGTCAAGCCGGGCCGTGTCCTCTTCGAGGTCGCGGGTGTCGACGAGGAGCTCGCTCGCGAAGCTCTGACCCGTGCAATTCACAAGCTGCCGCTCAAGGCACGCATCATCAAGCGCGAGGAGGGCGACGCGTAATGGCGATCGGCACCAAGGAGCTCGCTCCGGCAGAGCTCGACACATTCGAAGACCAGCGCCTCGTCGAGGAGCTGCGCAAGGCCAAGGAGGAGCTGTTCAACCTCCGTTTCCAGTCGGCCACCGGCCAGCTGGAGAGCCACGGCCGCATCCGCGCCGTCAAGCGCGACATCGCACGTCTCTACACGGTGATCCGTGAGCGCGAGCTGGGCATCCGTGCGACGCCCGCTCCGGTCGAGGCTCCCGCGAAGAAGGCGACCAAGTCGAAGGCGAAGAAGGCGGACTCCGCCGACGACGCCGTGAAGGAAGAGGCTGAGTGATGGCCACCAAGAAGGAAGCGACTGCGGAGACGCAGGCCGCAGGACACGAGTCGTCCGAGCACGACGTCCGCGACACCGCTGCCCGCGGTTACCGCAAGGCGCGTCGCGGCTACGTCGTCAGCGACAAGATGGACAAGACCATCGTGGTCGAGGTCGAAGACCGCGTGAAGCACCCGCTTTACGGCAAGGTCATCCGCCGCACCTCGAAGGTCAAGGCGCACGATGAGGCGAACACCGCCGGCATCGGCGACCTGGTCCTGATCAACGAGACCCGCCCGCTGAGCGCCACGAAGCGCTGGCGCCTGGTGGAGATTCTGGAGAAGGCCAAGTGATCCAGCAGGAATCCCGACTCAAGGTCGCCGACAACACCGGCGCCAAGGAGCTGCTCACGATTCGCGTGCTCGGCGGCTCGAAGCGTCGTTACGCCGGTCTCGGTGACACCATCGTCGCGACCGTCAAGGACGCGATCCCCGGTGGCAACGTCAAGAAGGGCGACGTCGTCAAGGCGGTCATCGTCCGCACCAAGAAGGAGGTCCGTCGTCCGGACGGCTCCTACATCAAGTTCGACGAGAACGCCGCAGTGATCCTGAAGAACGACGGGGAGCCCCGTGGCACCCGTATCTTCGGTCCGGTCGGTCGTGAGCTTCGCGACAAGAAGTTCATGAAGATCGTCTCGCTGGCGCCGGAGGTCATCTAATCATGGCGAAGATCAAGAAGGGTGACCTGGTTCAGGTCATCACCGGTGCCACGCAGGAGCGTGGCGGCGACCGCGGCAAGCAGGGCAAGGTCCTCGACGTCCTTGCCGAGAAGAACCGCGTCATCGTCGAAGGCGTGAACTACGTCACCAAGCACACCCGCGTCGGACAGACGCAGCGTGGCACCAAGACCGGAGGCATCGAGACCGTCGAAGCCTCCATCCACATCTCGAACGTCGCACTCGTCGACCCCTCGACCAAGAAGCCGACCAAGGTCGGCCACCGGGTCGAGGAGCAGACCAAGGACGGCGTCAAGCGCACCGTCCGCGTGCGGTACGCGAAGAAGAGCGGTAAGGACCTCTGATGAGCACCGACACTGCCGCGCCGGCTGGCAAGATCCAGCCGCGCCTGAAGCAGAAGTACAACAGCGAGATCAAGAAGGCTCTGCAGGAAGAGTTCGGTTACGCGAACGTCATGCAGATCCCCGGACTGGTCAAGGTGGTCGTGAACACCGGTGTCGGCGAGGCAGCTCGCGACAGCAAGGTGATCGATGGCGCGGTCGACGACCTCACCAAGATCACCGGCCAGAAGCCGATCGTCACGAAGGCCCGCAAGTCCATCGCGCAGTTCAAGCTGCGCGAGGGTCAGGCCATCGGCGCGCACGTCACCCTCCGCGGTGACCGCGCGTGGGAGTTCGTGGACCGTCTCGTGTCGCTGGCCCTGCCCCGTATCCGCGACTTCCGCGGTCTCTCGGGCAAGCAGTTCGACGGCAACGGCAACTACACCTTCGGTCTCCAGGAGCAGAGCGTGTTCCACGAGATCGATCAGGACAAGATCGACCGGGTTCGCGGTTTCGACATCACCGTCGTCACCACCGCGAAGACGGATGACGAGGGTCGGGCGCTGCTCCGTCACCTCGGCTTCCCGTTCCGCTCGGAAGACGCACAGGCGTAACGCCTCTGACGGGCTCAGTGGTCTCATGTCACTGAGCCCGTCGATGTGCACGTACAATTGAAGATTGCGTGTCATCGCAGGCCGTCTGTCGTGTAACGGCAGCCGGAACCTCATGAACAAAGGAAAACAACAATGACAATGACAGACCCGGTCGCAGATCTGCTGACCCGTCTGCGTAACGCGAACTCGGCGCACCACGATTCCGTGACTCTGCCGTCGAGCAAGCTCAAGACGAACATCGCTCAGATCCTCCAGCAGGAGGGCTACATCGCCGGCTGGGAGACCTCTGACGCCCGCGTCGGACAGAACCTCACGCTGACGCTGAAGTACGGCCCCAACCGTGAGCGCTCGATCGCTGGTATCAAGCGCGTCTCGAAGCCCGGTCTCCGCGTCTACGCGAAGTCCACCGAGCTTCCCACGGTCCTCGGCGGTCTCGGCGTGGCCATCCTGTCCACCTCCTCCGGTCTCCTCACCGACCGTCAGGCTGAGCAGAAGGGCGTGGGCGGAGAAGTTCTCGCCTACGTGTGGTAATTCGAAATGTCGCGTATTGGACGACTTCCCATCGACGTTCCCGCGGGCGTGACCGTTTCGGTCGACAACCGCGTGGTCTCGGTGAAGGGCCCCAAGGGTGAGCTCACCCTCACGGTGGCCAACCCCATCGAGGTCGCGGTCGAGGAGAACCAGGTTCTGGTCTCCCGTCCCGACGACGAGCGCGAGTCGCGGTCGCTTCACGGCCTGACCCGCACGCTCATCAACAACAACATCATCGGCGTGACCCAGGGCTACACCAAGGGTCTCGAGGTCGTCGGCACCGGTTACCGCGTGCAGCAGAAGGGCAGCTCGGTCGAGTTCGCCCTCGGCTTCTCGCACCCGGTCCTGATCGACCCGCCCGCCGGCATCACGCTCACGGTCGAGGGAACTACCAAGCTCACCGTCAGCGGGATCGACAAGCAGGCTGTCGGTGAGGCAGCTGCGAACATCCGCAAGATCCGCAAGCCCGAGCCGTACAAGGGCAAGGGTGTGCGCTACGCCGGCGAGAACGTGCGTCGCAAGGCCGGAAAGAGTGGTAAGTAACCATGGCTCTCAAGTCAAAGTCTGACGCCCGCGCGCGTCGTCACGCCCGCCTTCGCAAGAAGGTCGTCGGCACCGAGGCGCGTCCGCGTCTCGTCGTCAACCGTTCGGCCCGCCACGTCTTCGTGCAGCTGGTCGACGACAGCAAGGGTCACACCGTGGCGTCGGCTTCGACGCTCGAGACCGACCTGCGCTCGCTCGAGGGTGACAAGACCGCCAAGGCCCGCAAGGTCGGCGAGCTCCTCGCCGAGCGTGCGAAGGCCGCTGGCGTTTCCGAGGCAGTGTTCGACCGTGGCGGCAACCGCTACGCTGGTCGTGTCGCCGCCATCGCCGACGGCGCCCGCGAGGGGGTCTGGCACTGTGGTGACAACAAGGAGAACGAAGTGACCGAAGCGGCTGCTGCCACTTCCGAGACGGCTGCCGGCACCACGCAGGCAGAGCCGGCTCGCGATCAGCGTGATGGCCGCCGCGGTGGCCGCGGTGACCGCAACCAGGGTGGCCGCGACCGCAACTCGCGCGACCGTGGAGACAACCAGTTCCTGGAGCGCGTCGTCACCATCAACCGCGTCTCGAAGGTCGTGAAGGGTGGTCGTCGCTTCAGCTTCACCGCCCTCGTGGTCGTCGGTGACGGCAACGGTCTGGTGGGCGTCGGCTACGGCAAGGCCCGTGAGGTCCCCCTGGCGATCTCGAAGGGTGTCGAAGAGGCCAAGCGCAACTTCTTCCGCGTCCCGCGCGTCGGTAGCACCATCCCGCACCCGGTGCAGGGTGAGGCCGCCGCAGGCGTCGTCCTGCTCCGTCCGGCCGCTGCCGGTACCGGTGTCATCGCCGGTGGTCCGGTCCGCGCCGTGCTCGAGTGCGCCGGTATCCACGACGTGCTGTCGAAGTCGCTCGGCTCGTCGAACACGATCAACATCGTGCACGCGACGGTCACCGCCCTGAAGCAGCTCGAGGAGCCTCGTGCGGTCGCCGCTCGTCGTGGCCTCGAGTTCGATCAGGTCGCCCCTGCACGCCTCGTGCGCGCAGAGGCCGACGCCATCGCCGCACAGAAGGTAGGTGCCTGATGGCCGCGCGACTGAAGGTCACGCAGATCAAGTCCAAGGTGAGCGAGAAGCAGAACCAGCGCGACACGCTGCGCAGCCTCGGTCTGAAGCGGATCGGTGACACCACCGTCCGCCCCGACGACGCGCAGACGCGCGGTTACGTCAAGACCGTCGCACACCTCGTCAAGGTTGAGGAGATCGACTAATGGCTGAGAAGAACGAGGCCGTCGAGGCTGAGAAGGCCACGAAGAAGGCTGCAGCTCCCAAGGCTGCCGCCGCGAAGAAGCCGGCTGAGAAGAAGCCGGCCGCGAAGAAGGCTCCGGCCAAGACCTCCGCGGCCGACGCCAAGGCTGAGGCTCCTGCTAAGAAGCCCGCCGCCAAGAAGGCAGCGCCGGCGAAGGATGCTCCCGCGTCCCGCCCCGGCGTGCTGAAGGTGCACCACCTGCGTCCGGTCCCCGGATCCAACACCGCCAAGACTCGCGTCGGCCGTGGTGAGGGCTCCAAGGGCAAGACCGCGGGTCGTGGTACCAAGGGCACCAAGGCGCGCAACACCGTTCGCGTCGGCTTCGAGGGTGGGCAGATGCCGCTGCACATGCGCACCCCGAAGCTGCGCGGGTTCAAGAACCCGTTCCGCGTGGAGTACCAGGTCGTGAACCTGGAGAAGCTCGCGGAGCTGTACCCGAAGGGTGGCGAGGTCACCATCGGTGACCTGGTCGCCAAGGGTGCCGTTCGCAAGAACGAGAAGGTCAAGGTTCTCGGAGGCGGCGACATCGCCGTGAAGCTCACCGTCTCGGTCGACAAGGTCTCGGGTTCTGCCGAGCAGAAGATCGTGGCGGCAGGCGGATCCGTCAAGTAACCGCAGCACAAGAGGGGCCGGAGATTCTCCGGCCCCTCTTGTGGTTGCACACCTCGAGCCCAGGCTCCGGCGCCGCATCCCGCGGCCTGGATATCGGTGACGCGATTCGGCAACCCCGGTTTGCGTTACCCTGGTCTTTCAGCCGTCCTTCGGGAATCGGCAACCTTTTCAGGAGGAACGTCCTTGTTTAGCGCCATCGCGCGGATCTTCCGCACTCCAGACCTGCGTCGGAAGATCGGTTTCACCCTCGCCATCATCGCGATCTACCGACTGGGCTCCAACGTCCCGGCTCCGTTCGTGAACTTCCCGAACGTCGAGGCATGTCTCGCCGAGAACGCGGGCACCGAAGGTCTGCTCGGACTCGTCAACCTCTTCTCCGGTGGCGCACTGCTGCAGCTGTCGATCTTCGCCCTCGGTGTGATGCCTTACATCACCGCGACGATCATCACGCAGCTCCTCCGCGTGGTCATCCCGCACTTCGAAGCGCTGCACAAAGAGGGTCAGGCCGGCCAGGCTCGTCTGACCCAGTACACGCGCTACCTCACCATCGCCCTCGCGCTGCTCCAGTCCACGACCCTCGTGACCGTGGCGCGCAGCGGGCAGCTGTTCGGGTCGACGGATCTCGCCGCCTGCCAGCAGCTGCTCACGAACGACGTCTGGTGGGCACAGCTGCTCATCATCATGGCGATGACCGCCGGTACCGGCCTCATCATGTGGTTCGCCGAGCTCGTCACCGAGCGCGGCATCGGCAACGGCATGTCCCTCCTCATCTTCACGTCGATCGCTGCGACGTTCCCCGGCGCGATGGGCCTCATCTGGCAGACCAAGGGCTTCGAGATCTTCCTCCTCGTGCTCCTCGTCGGAATCGTCGTGATGGGACTGGTCGTCTTCGTCGAGCAGTCGCAGCGCCGCATCCCCGTGCAATACGCCAAGCGCATGGTCGGTCGTCGCACGTACGGCGGCACGAACACCTACATCCCGATCAAGGTGAACATGGCCGGCGTGATCCCCGTGATCTTCGCCTCGTCGCTGCTGTACATCCCGGCTCTCATCGCGCAGTTCAACACTCCGCAGGACGGTTCGACGCCGCCCGAGTGGGTCACCTGGATCAGCACGCACTTCACGACGGGCAACAGCCCCGTCTACATGGCGGCGTACTTCCTGTTGATCATCGGCTTCACGTACTTCTACGTGGCGATCACCTTCAACCCGGTCGAGGTCGCCGACAACATGAAGAAGTACGGTGGGTTCATCCCCGGCATCCGTGCCGGGCGTCCGACCGCTGAGTACCTCGACTACGTGCTCACCCGCATCACGCTTCCCGGTTCGCTGTACCTCGGTCTGATCGCCCTCATCCCGCTGATCGCGCTGGCCACGGTCGGCGCCAACCAGAACTTCCCGTTCGGCGGCGCGTCGATCCTCATCATCGTGGGTGTCGGTCTCGAGACCGTCAAGCAGATCGATGCTCAGCTGCAGCAGCGTCACTATGAAGGGCTTCTCCGATGACAGCTACCGCACGTCTTCTCATCGTCGGCCCGCAGGGCTCAGGCAAGGGCACGCAGGGCGTGCGCATCGCGGAGTCCTACGGCATCCCGGTCGTCTCGACCGGCGACATCTTCCGCGCGAACATCAAGGAGGGGACGCCGCTGGGCCAGCAGGTCACGGCCATCCTCGACAAGGGTGACCTCGTTCCGGACGAGCTGACGAGCGAGATCGTGCGCGACCGGCTCTCCCAGCCCGATGCGGCGCAGGGCTTCCTGCTCGACGGGTACCCGCGCAACACCGCGCAGGTCGAGCACCTCGAGTCGTTCCTCGCCGAGCGGGGGGAGGCGCTCGACGCCGTCATCCTCCTCGACGTACCGCGCGAGGAGAGCCTCTCCCGCCTGTCGCTCCGCGCGACGGAGCAGGGGCGGTCCGACGACACCCCCGAGGCGATCGGCCATCGACTCGACATCTACGAGCGCGAGACCGCGCCGATCCTCGAGGTATACGGGGCCAAGGGCATCGTCGACCGGATCGACGGCGTCGGCAGCCTCGACGAGATCACCGAGCGGATCGCCAAGGCTCTCGCCGCGCGCGGTCTGCGCCTCGCAGCCTGAGATGTTCCGGCGGTCGATCTACAAGACCCCGGCTCAACTGCGAGCTATGGTCGAACCCGGACTCATCACCGCGGCAGCGCTCGACGCGGTGCGACCGCTGATCACCGCCGGGATCACCACGCTCGAGCTGGATGCGGTCGCCAACCGGACGATCCTCGAGCGCGGGGCGGAGTCGAACTTCCAGCTCGTGCGGGGCTATCACCACACGACGTGCATCTCGGTCAACGAGCAGGTCGTCCATGGGATCCCCGGCGACAGGGTCCTGCAGCCTGGCGATATCGTCTCCGTCGACTGCGGAGCGCAGTACCACGGGTGGAACGGTGACAGCGCGATCACGGTGGTCGTGCCCGACCCGGAGCGACCTGAGCTCGTGGCGCAGCGCGAGGAGCTCTCGCGTGTCACCGAGGGCTCCATGTGGGCCGGTATCGCCGCGATGGCATCCGTGGCGCACATCGATGAGATCGGGGCCGCGATCCAGGACTACATCGAAGCTCAGGGCCCCTCGGCGGTCTCGGGCGAGCCGTACGGCATCCTCCGCGAGTATGTCGGCCACGGCATCGGTCGGAAGATGCACGAAGCACCCAGCGTCTTCAACTACCGCACTCCGGACCGCGGCGAAGAGGTCAAGCCGGGCCTGGTGCTCGCCATCGAGCCGATGGTGACAGCAGGCGGCGATGCGACGTTCATCGAAGACGACGACTGGACGGTCACGACCGTCGACGGCACAGACGGCTCTCATTGGGAACATAGCGTCGCCCTGCATGATGGTGGTATCTGGGTGCTCACCGCGCCCGATGGTGGAAGAGCCGGACTCGCCCCGTTCGGGGTCGAGCCTCGAGAGATCGGAAAGTAATGGCAGCGGCGAAGAGCAACACCAACTGGTTCGCGATCGGCGTCTCCATCGCCGTGGTCGTGGTGCTGGTGGCGATCGGTGGACTCGTGGTGTTCCTCAACAACCAGGCGACCGCGCCCGGCGCTGCCCCGAAGAGCGACATCATCAACGAGGACACCGGCGCGATCTCCTTCGGCGACGGCGAGGATGAGGTCGACACGTTCGTCGACTTCATGTGCCCCATCTGCGGTGACTTCGAGAAGCAGTACGGCGAGCAGCTGCAGGCCGCGGCCGCCGACGGCAAGATCACGCTGAACCTGCACCCGATCTCGATCCTCGACCGCTACTCGCAGAACACCAAGTACTCGACGCGCGCGGCCGCAGCCGTGTACTGCGTGGCGGAGAAGGCGCCGGAGGCGGCGCTGGACTACTTCAACCTCCTGTTCGCGAACCAGCCGGAAGAGAACACCGCAGGTCTCACCGACGACGAGCTTGCGGCCTTCGCCGAGCAGGCGGGCGGGGGAGCCGCCGCGGACTGCATCGCGGACGGGACCTACATGGACTTCGTCGGTGACCAGACCAAGGCCAACGACATCGCCGGCACGCCGACCGTCGAGGTCAACGGCAAGCGCCTCGACCTGCAGGCCGGCGAGATCACCGAGATGGAGAAGCTGCTCGGCTGAGCCGGGCAGCTCGCACCGGCGTTCGAGTTGCCGGATGCCTCCAGAGCGTCTAACATAGATCTTTGGTGCTTTGTGCCTTGATTCGGCGTGTCCGTCGGCGCAGCACCACAATCCAATCACCCACCGCAGATCGACCGGTCTGCAGAAGCGTCAGCGAGGCTATGGCTAAGAAAGACGGTGTCATCGAGATCGAGGGCGTGATCTCCGAGGCTCTGCCCAACGCGATGTTCCGCGTTGAGCTCAGCAACGGACACAAGGTCCTTGCAACGATCTCCGGCAAGATGCGGCAGAACTACATCCGCATCATCCCCGAGGACCGTGTGGTCGTGGAGCTCAGCCCCTACGACCTGACCCGCGGCCGTATCGTCTACCGCTACCGCTGATCGGTCGAGAAGTAACGGCCTGCCCCGGACCGGGGCGGTACGAAGACAGCGAACAGGAAACATCATGAAGGTCAACCCCAGCGTCAAGCCCATCTGCGATCACTGCAAGGTGATCCGCCGTCACGGCCGCGTCATGGTGATCTGCAAGAGCAACCCGCGTCACAAGCAGCGCCAGGGCTGAGTCCCCCGCTGCGCGGCATCGCTCGCGCACATCTCACAACTGAATACATAACGGCAGGATCAGAACCCGCGCAAGCGGGGGACACCTCGGGCGGAGGCCCGGGCACCGATCCTGTTCCACACCTCCACAACACCCAGGAGAACCGCATGGCACGTCTTGCCGGCGTTGACATCCCGCGCGACAAGCGCGTGGTGATCGCCCTTACCTACATCTACGGCGTCGGCCGTACCCGCTCGGTCGAGATCCTCAAGGCGACGGACATCGACGAGAGCATCCGCGTGAAGGACCTCAGCGACGACCAGCTGATCGCCCTCCGCGACCACATCGAAGGCAACTACAAGGTGGAGGGTGACCTGCGCCGCGAGGTCGCCGCAGACATCCGCCGCAAGGTCGAGATCGGCTCCTACGAGGGCATCCGCCACCGTCGTGGTCTCCCGGTCCGTGGTCAGCGCACCAAGACCAACGCCCGTACCCGCAAGGGCCCGAAGCGCACCGTCGCAGGCAAGAAGAAGGCCCGCTAAGCGCGGCCCCAGGGACTAGGAGAACACTTTCATGGCTGCACCCAAGGCCGCCGCGCGCAAGCCGCGCCGCAAGGAAAAGAAGAACATCGCGCTGGGCCAGGCCCACATCAAGTCGACGTTCAACAACACGATCGTCTCGATCACCGACCCGTCCGGCGCGGTCATCGCCTGGGCATCGTCGGGTGGCGTGGGCTTCAAGGGCTCCCGCAAGTCGACCCCGTACGCCGCCGGCATGGCCGCCGAGTCGGCTGCCCGCCAGGCTGCGGAGCACGGCGTCAAGAAGGTCGACGTCCTCGTGAAGGGTCCGGGCTCCGGCCGCGAGACCGCGATCCGCTCGCTGCAGGCCGCAGGCCTCGAGGTCGGTTCGATCCAGGACGTCACCCCGCAGGCGCACAACGGCTGCCGCCCGCCGAAGCGCCGCCGCGTCTGATACGCGTGCCGAGCCGCTCGACCCCTCGGGGTTCGAGCGGCTCGTCGCCCGCGTACGGGCATCGACTTCCACAACTCAAAACCTCACCCCACCACATGTCATATAGCGGGCATGTGATCGAAAGGAACACAGAGTGCTTATTGCACAGCGTCCCACACTGACCGAGGAAATGATCGTCGAGAACCGTAGCCGGTTCATCATCGAGCCTCTGGAGCCCGGCTTCGGTTACACGATCGGCAACGCGCTGCGCCGCAGCCTGCTGTCGTCGATCCCCGGTGCTGCTGTCACCAGCGTTCGCATCGACGGCGTGCTGCACGAGTTCAGCACCATCCCCGGCGTGAAGGAGGATGTCACCGAGATCATCCTCAACATCAAGCAGCTCGTCGTCTCGTCGGAGCGCGATGAGCCCATCACCGCGTACCTGCGCAAGACCGGTGCGGGCGAAGTCACCGCGGCAGACATCTCGGCTCCCGCCGGTGTCGAGGTGCACAACCCCGAGCTCGTCATCGCGACGCTGAACGACACCGCGAAGTTCGAGCTCGAGCTCACGATCGAGCGTGGCCGTGGCTACGTCTCCGCGACGCAGAACCGCAACGAGTACGCCGAGGCCGGTCAGATCCCGATCGACTCGATCTACTCGCCGGTCCTCAAGGTCAGCTACCGCGTCGACGCGACCCGTGCCGGGGAGCGTACCGACTTCGACAAGCTCGTCCTCGACGTCGAGACCAAGTCGGCGATCAGCCCCCGCGACGCCGTCGCCTCGGCTGCCAAGACGCTCACCGAGCTGTTCGGCCTCGCCCGCGAGCTGAACGTCGAGGCCGAGGGCATCGAGATCGGCCCGGCGCCGGTGGAGGCTGTGAACTCCAGCGAGCTGTCGATGCCGATCGAAGACCTCGATCTGTCGGTCCGTTCGTACAACTGCCTGAAGCGCGAGGGCATCAACACCGTTTCCGAACTCGTCGCCCTCTCGGAGACGCAGCTCATGAACATCCGCAATTTCGGCCAGAAGTCGGTCGACGAGGTGCGCGACAAGCTCATCTCGCTCGGTCTGTCGCTCAAGGATTCGGTGCCCGGTTTCGACGGCGCCCACTTCTACGGCGGCAGCGAAGACGAGTCCTTCTGAAACCCGACATCCTGACCAGGAGTTAGACGATTATGCCCAAGCCCACCAAGGGTCCCCGCCTCGGAGGCGGCCCCGCACACGAGCGCCTCATGCTTGCCAACCTCGCAGCGGCGCTCTACACCCACAAGTCGATCAAGACGACCGAGACGAAGGCCAAGCGCCTCCGCCCGCTCGCCGAGCGTCTGATCACCTTCGCCAAGCGTGGCGACCTGCACGCGCGTCGTCGCGTGCTGTCGGTCATCGGTGACAAGGAAGTCGTGCACGTCCTGTTCTCCGAGATCGCGCCGCTCGTCGCCGACCGTGAGGGCGGCTACACCCGCATCACGAAGGTCGGCAACCGCAAGGGCGACAACGCTCCGATGGCCGTGATCGAGCTCGTCCTCGAGCCCGTCACCCCGAAGGCGAAGTCGACCAAGAAGGCTGCTGCTCCGAAGGCCGAGAAGGCGGACAAGCCCGCCGAGGTCGTCGAGGAGGCTCCCGCAGAGGAGGCTCCCGCCGCTGACGAGGCTCCCGCCGAGGAGGCTGCCGACGCCGGTGCCGAGTCGCAGGCCGAGGGCGAAGCAGCTGAGGCTGCCGCCGAGGACGCTGTCGAGAAGAAGTCCGAGTAAGGATCTCACTCACGAAGAAGCCCGCCGCCCCTTTCGGGGTGGCGGGCTTCTTCGTGTTCCTGCGGTGTGAACCTCGAGGGATCAGGGCGACGGGGGAGTGACGGACACGACGATCGAGGTCGTGTCATCGCTCGCGTTGAGGTAGCGGTGGGGCTGACGGGAGTCGAAGGTGATCGACTCACCGGCGGCGATCGTGTGCGTCTCGCCGGCGATCTCGACGGTCAGCTCGCCGCTGATCACATAGGCGCACTCCGTCGACGGGTGCCCCCACGGATGCTCGGAGCTCGCGGCTCCCGGAGGGATGTCGGCCGTCAGCACCTCGAGGTCGCCGCGACCGGGCGTGAGCCGCTCGTAGACGAAACCGGCATCCGATCCGCTGAGGCGGTGGCGTGCGCCCGGTCGGCTCACGGCGACATTGGGTGCGTCCGGATCGCTGAAGAGCGTCGCGATCGAGGCCTCGAACACCTGCGCGAGTCTGCGAAGGGAGCCGAGGCTCGGATCCGCGGATCCGCTCTCGATCTGGCTGAGCATGCTCACCGACAGTCCGGAGAGGTCGGAGAGCTGCCGGAGGGTGAGACCCTTGGCGGCTCTGAGGGATTTGAGGCGTTCGCCGAGCACGTGGTTCATCGGTCCTTTCGATCGAACGGGGTCCGTCTTGCGCGTTCGATTTCAATGTGATTGTATCTTTTAATCGCATTGAAAATCTCGATCAGATTGAAATCCGCTCCCGAAGCGCACGAGCCACCGGACCAACACTCCAGCACTCTACTGCGTCTTTCCCCTTGATCACAGGAAGTATCGACGATGAACTCATCCTTCGCGAAACCCCTTGCCGTGGCGTCCTCGCTCGTCGTGGCTGCGCTCGCCCTTTCCGGTTGTTCAGCTTCATCGAACAACGCTGCTGCAAGTGGGGGAGGCACGCTCACGGTCGACACCTCCTTCGTCCTGAAGACGCTCGACCCCGGATTCGTCTACGAGCAGACCGGGAACATCATCGTGCATGCACTGTACGAGACGCTCGTGACCTACGAAGGCTCCGACGTCACGACCGTGGTGCCCGAACTCGCGAGCGAATGGGAGCAGTCCGAAGACGGCACCGCCTGGACGTTCACGTTGAACCCCGACGCCACCTTCGCCGACGGCTCCGCGGTCACGGCTGACGACGTCGTCTTCAGCCTCACCCGCCTGCAGAACCTGCAGGGCTCGTCGTCGCAGACGGTGCAGGGTCTGAGCTTCGCCGCCGAGGGCGACGACACCGTGGTCGTCACCAGCCCGACGCCGAACCCGAACGTCCCGGTCGTCCTCGCGATGCCGGCCGCCAGCATCCTCAACGCCGAGGCCGCCGAGAAGCTCGGCGCCACCGATGCAGCGGACGCCGCGACCACCGATGGGATCGGCACGCAGCTCGACGAGTTCAGCCTCGGCTCCGGTCCGTACGCGATCAAGAGCTACGACGCGAGCTCCAAGGTCGTCCTCGAAGCCAACGAGGACTACTGGGGCGACGCTCCGGCGTACTCCCGCGTGGTGGTGCAGAACGTCGACGTGCAGAACCAGAAGCTCACGATCTCGCGGGCCAAGGCCGACGAGATCGCGCTCGACCTCTCCGGCCCCCAGGCAGCCGAGCTCTCCGACGACCTGCAGGTCTCCGGCGTCGCCGACACCTCGTACTTCCTCAGCCTGAACCAGGACCCCGCGGTATCGGAGATCAGCTCCAACCCCGCCTTCGTCGCCGCGCTGCGCGCGACCGTCGACGGCGCAGGCATCGCGGAGCTCTTCGGCGAAGGGGCCACCGCCGCCGCAGGTCTGGTGCCGCCCGCCTTCGGCGGCGCCCTGGACGAGTCCGAGGTGCAGCCACAGGACATCGACGCCGCCGTGTCGCTCCTGGAGGAGGCCGGCATCAGCGCCCCGAAGGTCGACCTGATCTATCCGGCCATCACCTACCGCGGTGTCGATCTGGGCACCATCGTCACGAAGGTGCAGCAGGACGCGAAGAAGGCGGGCATCGAGATCGAACTCCAGCCGCAGCCCATCAACGTCTTCCTGCAGTCGCAGTCCGAGGGCAAGAACGAGATCAACTTCTCGCCGAACAGCCTGAACTACCCGGCATCCGACTCGCTCGTGAACAACATGGCACCGGGGGCCTCGACCTCCACCCGCGTCGGCTGGACCACGGAGCGTGCCGACCCGCGTGCCGTCGAAGCGAGCGACGCCGTCAACGCCGAGGTGACGCCCGAGGGACGCACCGAGGCGATGATCGAGTGGCAGAAGGTCATGAACGAGACCTCGCCGTACGTCGTGCTCGCCAACAACGCGGGGATCGTGGTCGCCACCGCCAACCTGGTCGGCGCGGACTACACGCCCGCCGGATGGACGGTCGACCTCGCGGCCATCGCCGCGAAGTAACCCGCCCCGGTCGGCCGCCCGTCGCTCCTTTCGGGCGGCCGACCTCCGGTTCTCTCCCTCACCGAAGGCGAACGAGCAATGCCAGCTCTCCTGCACATGATCGGCCGACGGCTGATCAGCGCGATCATCCTGCTCTGGGGCGTCACCGTGGTGACCTTCGCGCTCATGACCATCGTGCCCGGCGACCCCGCGGCGGCCAACCTGTCCCAGCAGGCGTACGACGATCCCGAGCTGCGCGCCGCATTCGAGCGCAAGTGGGGCCTGGATCAACCCGTCTGGGTGCAGTACGGCCGCTACATGATGAACCTGTTCCAGGGCGACCTCGGCGTCTCGCAGCAGACGCATCGGCCGATCACCCAGGACCTCGCGCAGTACATCCCCGCGACGCTCGAGATCGCGTTGCCGGCGATGATCCTCGCGATCGTCATCGCCGTCGCCCTCGGCATGATCGCCGCCACCCGCAAGGGATCGGCGGTCGACGGCGGCATCCGCGGAGTGTCCCTCGTCGGTCTGTCGACCCCTCCGTTCTGGCTGGCTCTGGTCGCCCTGTACGTCTTCTTCTACGTGCTGGGCGTCGTGCCCAACGGCGGTCGCCTGAGCAACGAGTACGACCCACCGCCCACCGTCACCGGGATGTACAGCCTCGACGCCGTCCTGGCCGGGCAGTGGGACGTGTTCGCCGACGCGGTATGGCACCTCGTGCTCCCGGTCGGCATCCTCACAGCGCTCACCGTCTCCGGGCTGCTGCGGTTCGTGCGGTCGGCGATGATCGAGGTGCTGGACGCCGAATACATCCGCGCCGCCACCGCGAAGGGCCTGCCGCGTCGCACCATCACCTGGCGGCACGTCTTCAAGGCGGGCCTGCTGCCCGTGCTCACCGTGACCGGCCTGATGTTCGCCTCGCTGCTCGGCGGCGCCGTCCTCGTCGAGCAGGTGCTGTCCTGGCCGGGGCTCGGGCAGTACGCCTACAAGAGCGCACTCTCGCTCGACCTGCAGGCGATCCTCGGCGTGACGCTCTTCATCGCCGTGGTCTACACGGTGATCAACCTCCTCGTCGACGTGCTGTACACGATCGTGGACCCCCGGATCGGAGCGAAATGACCATCCTGTCCTCCGACCGGCTCGCCGTGGCGAAGGAGCCACGCCGACGCGGCTTCTTCCGCAGCCGCAGGTTCACTCCGCGGACCTCGTTCTGGACCCCGGTGACCGTGGTGTCGACCGCTGTCATCGCCGCGTGGGTGCTCGCAGCGCTTCTCGCGCCCGTGATCTCGCCGTACGACCCGCTCGAGACGAGCGGTCCGTTCCTGCAGGAGCCCACCGCCGAGCACTGGATGGGCACCGACGACCTCGGTCGCGACGTGCTCACCCGCGTCATCTACGGCGCGCAGCTCTCGCTCCCGCTCGCCCTCGCCATCGTCGTGTTCTCGCTGCTCGTGGGCGGCACCGTCGGGCTCGCGGCCGGCTACTTCGGCAAGGCCGCCGACAACGTGCTGATGCGTGTGGCGGACCTCGTGCTCGCCTTCCCGCAGATCATCCTCGCGATGGCGGTCGCCGCCGCGTTCGGGCCGAGTGTCGGCAACGCCGTGCTCGCGCTCGTGATCGTGTCGTGGCCGCTGTACGCCAGGATCATCCGCAGCTCCGTGCTCAGCGTGCGGGAGCAGGAGTACGTGTTCTCGGGGCGCCTTCTCGGGTCGACGACGATGAAGTCGATCGTGAAGGACGTCATCCCCAACAGTGCAGGTCCGGCGCTGGTCATGGCCACGATCGAGCTGGGGAACGCGATCCTCATGCTCGCGGCGCTCTCGTTCCTCGGCCTCGGGCCTCGACCCCCGGCAGCGGAGTGGGGCGCGATGATCGCTCTGGGGTCGCAGAACCTCGCCAACTGGTGGATCAGCCTGTTCCCCGGCCTCGCGATCCTCACGATCGTGATGGCCTTCAACCTGCTCGGCGACGCGATCCAGGACTACCTCGACCCGCGCTCCCGGAATGCGAGGAAGCGATGACCGCCGCGCCCCTCCTCTCGATCGAGGACCTCTCCGTCGTGATGCCGACACCCGACGGGCACGTCGAGCTCGTGCACGACACGAACATCCGCATCGCCGAGGGCGAGGTCGTCGGCCTCGCGGGCGAGAGCGGCTCCGGCAAGAGCATGACCGCGTCGGCCGTGATGGGGATTCTGCCCGAGGGCGCGACCGCGTCAGGGAAGGTGATGTTCGAGAGGCGCGACCTGCTGACCCTCAGCACGCGCGAGCTCGACGAGGTGCGCGGAAACCGCATCTCGATCGTCTTCCAGGACCCGACGGCGGCGCTGCACCCGCTGCTGCGCATCGGCACCCAGATCACCGAGCACCTGATCCACCACACCGGTGTGAGCAAGAAGCAGGCGACGGCGCGCGCGATCGAGCTGCTCGACCTGGTGCGCATCCGCGACCCGCGTCAGGCGATCACCGCCTACCCGCACCAGTTCTCGGGTGGCATGCGGCAGCGCGCCGCCATCGCGATCGCCCTCGCGTGCGAGCCGAGGCTGCTGATCGCCGACGAGCCGACCACGGCGCTCGACGTCACCGTGCAGGCCGGCATCCTGCGCCTCTTCGACCGGCTCGCCCGCGAGACAGGGGTGTCGATGCTCTTCATCACTCACGATCTCGGCGTCATGAGCGCGATCGCGGACCGCACCTACATCTTCAAGGACGGAACGGTGGTCGAGCACGGCGCCACCAACGAGATCCTCAACACCCCGTCGCACGAGTACACCAGGGCGTTGATCGCCTCGCGCGCGCAGTCGCTCGCGGCCGAGCGGACCCATCGAGGAGAGGCACGATGAGCGCGCTGGAGATCGAGGACGTCGTCGTCACCCATCGTCGGCGAGGCGCGCCCCCTGTGCACGCCGTCAAGGGCGTCTCGCTGACCGTCGAGCGCGGTCAGATCGTCGGACTCGTCGGCGAGTCGGGGTGCGGCAAATCCTCGCTCGCCCGGGTCGCCGTCGGCATCGATCGCCCCACCTCCGGTGCAGTGCGCTTCGAGGGGGAGTCGCTGCATCCGCTGACGATGCGGCGTCGTCCTCGCAGGGACCGCGGCCTGCAGATGGTGTTCCAGAATCCATACGCCTCGCTCAGCCCGCGCCGCTCGATCGGCGCGCAGCTGCTGGACGGTGCCCCCACCGCACTCGACCGCGCGGCCGGTGCCGCGGAGGTGGCACGTCTGCTGCGTCTGGTCGGCCTCGACGAGTCCGCGGCGTCGCGCTACCCCGCGCAGTTCTCGGGCGGCCAGCGCCAGCGCCTCGCGATCGCGCGCGCTCGCCGCGAAGCCCAGCGTGGTGGTCGCCGACGAGCCCGTCACCGCACTCGACGCCTTCTCCTCGGCGCAGATCGTCGAGCTGCTGCAGGACCTCGTGCGCGACCTCGGCATGGCGATGCTGTTCATCTCGCATGACCTGTCGCTCGTGCGTGCGATCGCCGACGAGACCGCGGTCATGTACGCGGGTGAGATCATCGAGCGCGGACCGAGCGAGCAGCTGTGGCAGAACTCGCAGCATCCGTACACGCAGCGTCTCATCGAGGCGATCCCGGAGATCGGGACCACGAAGAAGCTGCCCGGCCGAGAAGAAGACCTGGCGGGGACCGGAACGGTTCCCACCCGAGGAGGAGAAGCATGATCGCCATCGACCAGGACCGCCGCATCCTCCTCACCGGGGCGCGGATCTTCGACGGACGCTCCGACCGCCTGCACGACGACCTCGACGTGCTCGTCGACGCCGAGGGCAGGATCGCGGCCGTCGGAGCCACCGGCACGCTGGACGCGGGCGACGCCCGTGTCGTCGACCTCTCGGGGCGCGTGCTCAGCCCCGGGCTCATCAACATGCACGTGCACCTCGGCCTCGCGCTGCCCGGCACCGCCGGTGCGGCGATCGCCTCGAAGGGCGACCCCGACCTGCTGCTCGTGATGGCGGACAGCGCGCGGCGCACCCTGCACGCCGGCGTCACCACCGCGCGGCTCGTCGGCGAGAGCCGTTACCTCGACTTCGCCTTGCGCCGAGGCATCGACGCGGGCATCGTCGCCGGACCGCGCCTCTACACGGCGGGCCACGCCCTGTGCTGCACCGGTGGACACGGCTGGGAGTCGGATGCGCTCGAGGGCGACGGTGCCGACGACCTCCGGCGCCTGACGAGGCTGCAGATCCGGCACGGAGCCGACCTGATCAAGGTCTGCATCTCAGGCGGGATCGCCGGAGAGCACGAGCAGATCGACACCCCGCAGCTGACCGACGACGAGATGGCTGCCGTCATCCAGACCGCGCACGACTGGGGTCGCAAGGTGACTGCGCACGTGGGGCCGTCCGAGACTCTCCGCCGCGCGATCGAGCTGGGACTGGACTGCGTCGAGCACGGGTACGAGCTCACCCGCGAGGTCACCGACCTGATGAGCGAGCGCGGCGTCTGGTACGTGCCGACCATCACGGTGAGCCGCTGCGAGGAGTTCTTCGACGCGCAGGGAGTGCCCGCCTGGATGAAGGAGCGTGCGCTCGGCGCGGGGCCCCGGCACTGGGAGAGCCTGGAGAACGCGATCGCCAGCGGTGTGCGCATCGCGATGGGGACGGACATGCCCCGGCCGCGGCCTTCGACGGGACGACCGCCACGGTGCGCGAGATGGAGTTCATGGTGGACGCGGGCATGACGTCGCTCGACGTGATGCGGTCGGCGACCTCGCATGCCGCGGAGCTGCTCGGCGCCGACGACCTCGGTGTCATCCGCGAAGGTGCCCGCGCGGACTTCATCGTCACTGCGGCCGACCCGACGTCGGACGTCGCCGCGCTCCGCGGGATCGACTGGGTGATGCAGGGCGGCGTCGTGGTGCGAGACGACCGGGCCCCGCGATGACTCGTCCGACCATCCGCATCGCGGACGCCTACGTGGCTGCCCTCGCGGCGCACGAGCCGACCGCCGCACAGGCGCTCGGCGTCGCCGCGGGCGACCGGTTGCCGGACTTCAGCGCTGCCTGGGCTGTCGAGCGACGAGACCTGGCCGCGCGCACTCGGGCGGAGCTCGCCGCCGTGGAGCCGGCACCGCAGGACGCGGGGCTGCATGCCGCTCTGCGCGAGCGCATGGACAGCGACGTCGCGCTGTTCGACACCGGGTTCTCCGCCCGACTGCTCGCCCCGCTCGCGACACCGGTGCACCAGATCCGCGAGGCCTTCGACGACGTCGAGGTCGCCGACGATGCCTCGGGCGACGTTGTGATCGAGCGGCTGGCCGCTGTGCCCCACGCGATCACCCAGCTGCAGGAGCGACTGCGATGGGCGCGGTCAGCGGGGAGCGGGGAGAATTCTCCGGGACGGGCGTCGCTGCCGCCCGGCAGGTGCACGAGGTCGCAGATCAGGTGGCCGGGTGGATCGACCCCGACGGCGTCGACTACTTCGGCTCCCTCCGCAGGGCAGCGCTGTCTCCTGCTCGACGGTCCGCGCTCGACCGGGCGGCGCAGGCCGCCACCGCGTCCATGGCGGAGTTCGAACGGATGCTGCGCGAGGAGCTGCTCCCCGCCGCGCCGCAGCAGGATGCCGTGGGGAGACCGTCTACCGCGCCACGGCGCAGAGCTTCCTCGGCACCACGCTCGATCTCGACGAGGTGTACGACTACGGCTGGAGCGAGCTGGAACGCCTGTGGCGCGCCGCCCGCACGGTCGCGGGAGAGATCGTCGGGGTCTCCGGTCAGGCCGACGTGGTGGAGGCGGCCCGCATGCTCGCCACCGACACCGGCAGCCGTGTGGATGCGGACGACGTCGTCGGCTGGCTCCGGGACCGCCTGGACTGGACGCTGGAGCGGGTGGACGGCACCGCCTTCCTCCTTCCGGCCGACATCCGCGAGGTCGACATCGTGGTGCCGCGGGCGGCCAAAGGCGTGGTGTACTACACCCCAGGCGCACCAGACGGTTCGGTCCGCAGCAAGATCGTATGGACGCTCCCCGCCGGTGCGACTTCGGTGCCGACCTGGCAGGAGCTCACGAGCCTGCATCACGAGGGCGTGCCGGGGCACCACCTGGAGCACGCGGTCAACAGGGCGAACACGTCGCTGCACCCGTGGCAGCGCTACCTGTGCGAGATCCACGGCTACGCGGAGGGGTGGGCCCACTACTCCGAGGCGCTGTCGGACGAGCTCGGGCTGCTGCGCACCCCGGCCGAGCGCCTCGGGATGCTGCTGGGTCAACTGTGGCGCACCGTGCGGATCGTCGCGGACATCGGGCTGCACACCGGTCGTCCGGTACGTCGCAACGAGGTCACGGACCGCACCGAGTGGACGCCCGAGATCGCGCGGGACTTCCTCGTGCACTACGGCCTCGTCGACCCGGCGACCGCGCGCTTCGAAGTCGACCGCTACCTCGGTTGGCCCGGTCAGGCGCTCGCGTTCAAGGTCGGGGCCAAGCTCTGGGACGAGGCCCGCACCGCGAGCGGGGCCTCGGCGCTCGACTTCCACACCCGGGCTCTCGCGCTCGGGCCGATGGGCCTCGCGCCGCTGCGCGACAGCCTGCTGCACGACTCGATGAAGGAAGACGCATGACCACCCAGACGGACCTCGAGCGCTTCGTCCTCGACCTGTACCGCGACCTCGCCGATCGCGCGGCCTTCGACGCGCGACTCGCCGCCGACGTGACCGTGTGGGAGACGCCGTGGCCGACGCTCATGCACGGCATCGCCGAACTCGACCAGCTGCGCGGACCCGCCGTCTCTCCCGAAGAGCGACGTGCAAGCCTGCCGCGCGTCGTGCCCACCCGGATCGTGACGAGCGACTTCGGCGACACCGGAGTGATCCGCTACGAGCTGGAGGTGCGCCCGGCCGACGACGATCGACTGGTCGAACGGGTACGCGTCACCGACGTGGTGCGCCGCGACGTGGGCGGCTGGCGGATCGTGCACCACCACGCCCAGGACATGCCCGTCGCTTAAGCGGCCGAGTCGGAGAAGGAGACACAGATGGACCGCAACACCGTCGACTGGCACGGGTACATCCCCGCGATCACCACGCCCTTCACCCGTGAGGGCGCGTTGGACGCGACCGCGTTCGAGGGGCAGATGCAGTGGCTCGCGGAGCAGGGGATGCACGGCGTCATCCTCGCGGGGACCTCGGGCGAGTGGTTCAGCATGACCGAGGCCGAGCGGGCGGAGCTGTTCGCGCTCGGCGGCCGCTTCCGCGCGGACATGCGTGTGATCGGCGGATGCAACGCGTTCACGGCGGCCGAGGCCATCCGGCACGCGCACGCCGCCGAAGAGGCGGGGCTCGACGGGATCCTCGTGACCCCGCCGCCGTACATGGTGCCCACCCGCGAGGAGATCGTGGCGTTCTACCAGGAGATCTCCGACGGTACGACGCTTCCCCTCACGGTCTACAACTGGCCGCGCGGATGCATCGTCGACCTGAGCCCCGATCTGCTCGGTGAGCTCGCAGACATCGAGAACGTCGTGGCGATCAAGAACTCCACGGGGGACTTCCGGGCGTTCCTCGACGCGATGTACCTCGTCGAGGATCGGGTCCGCTACTTCGGCGTCCCCACGAACGCGCTGGGCGCCGACCTCGTGTCGCTCGGGCACGGGGACGGACTGATGGGCTCCGGCGCTCCGCTCGGACGCGATCACCCCGGATTCTGGGACGCGCTCGCCGCAGGAGACCGTGCGCGCGCGATCGAGCTCGGCGCGCGCGACCGGGTGGTGATGACGAGCTGGTTCGGCCCCGACTACGGCGCGCAGTTCGGAAACCAGCAGGCGATCATGAAGACCGCACTGCGGTTGCAGGGCGTGCCGGCGGGCTTCGTGCGCCGCCCCCTTCTCGAGCTCTCGGAGGAGCAGGTCGACCGGGTCCGCGCGACGCTGGAGGGGCTCGGCATCACGACCGTGCCGTTGTCGTGACCGTGCGGTACGACGCGGTCGTCATCGGCGGCGGTCTGCTGGGCGGCGCGCTGAGCTGGATGCTGGCGGGCGAGGGCGCCTCCGTGCTGCTGCTCGAGAAGGATCAGCTGAACCAGCACGCCTCGGGGCAGAACGCCGGGAGCCTGCACTTCCAGCTCGAGTACCGGATGGTCGAGAACGGCTGGGAGTCGGCGCGCACGGCTGCCGCGGCCATGCCGTTGCACCTGCACGCGGCGGAGGCATGGACGCGGCTGGGCGATGAGCTCGGCGAGTCGGTCGGCGTCGTGCAACGCGGTGGTTTCATGCTTGCGGAGACCGCGGAGCAGGTCGCGGTGCTCGAACGCAAGGTCGGCCTCGAGCAGGAGTGGGGCCTGGATGTGTCGCTGCTCGACGGAGACGAGTCTCGTCGGGTCGCGCCGTACCTGTCCGACTCGGTCGTCGCCGCCGCCTACTGCCCCTTGGAGGGCAAGGCCGAGACCCGCATCGCCGGTCCCGCTCTCGTCCGCGGCGCCGTGCGGCGAGGGGCGCACGTCCGCACGCACACCCGGGTGACGGCGCTGGAGCGCGACGCCGGCGGCTGGAGGGTCACCGCGCGCGGTCCGGAAGGCGAGCTGCACGTCCATGCCACGACCGTGATGATCGCGGCGGGCGTGTGGACCACCGAGGTGGGGGAGATCGCCGGAGCGCAGCTGCCGACCATCCCGCTCGCCCTGATGATGAGCGTGACCGCGCCCACCGCGCCGTTCATCGACCACCTGGTGCAGCACGCCGGGACGAAACTGTCGCTCAAGCAGACCAAGGAGGGGACGGTGCTGATCGGGGGCGGTTGGCCTGCCGCCCTCGGCCGGAGGGCGGGAGCGCCGGATCTCGAGGTGCGCCCGCGGCTGCTGGCGGAGTCCATCGTCGGAAACGCCCGCGCAGCGATCGGCGTGGTCCCCGGTACCGCGCGACTCCCGGTCGTCCGCTCCTGGGCGGGGACCACGACCATCACGCCAGACCAGCTCCCGCTGGTCGGGAGGTGCCGGGGTGCCCCGGGATGTTCGTGGCCACCGGGGGTCGGCGTTCACTCTCGGACCGAGCTTCGCCCGCGCGCTGTGCGATCTCGCCGCCGGGCGGGCGCCCCAGGTCGACCTCCGGCCGTACGCGCCGGACAGATTCGGAGTCATGGCATGAAGAACGAACCCCTCGCCGAACGCACCGCACCCCGTCGGTGCGACGTGGCCTTCACCGTCGACGGTCGCCGTGTGATCGCGGCTGCCGGCGAGACCGTCGCCGGGGCCATGCTCGCGGCGGGTGAGCGGACCTTCGCCCGGAGGTACGGCGAGCGGCGTGCGCCGCTGTGCAACATGGGGACCTGTTTCGAGTGCGCCGTCACCGTCGACGATGCGCCCCTCACCAGGACATGCCTGACCACGGTCCGCGAGGGCATGGACGTGCGGACGGACGTATGAGCTCCGAGCCGTACGACCTCGTCATCGTCGGGGCGGGACCGGCGGGTCTCGCCGCCGCCGTCGAAGCCTCCGCGCAGGGTCTGCACACGCTCGTGATCGACGAGCAGCGCGCCGCGGGCGGACAGATCTTCCGGCAGCCTCCGGCGGAGTTCGGCGAGCCGGTGCGCTCACCGGTGGGCTATCCGTGGGCAGCTCGGCTGCTCGCCGACGCCGCCGACGCGCCAGGGGTCGAGTGGTGGTTCGAGTCGACCGTGTTCGGGATCCTCGACACCCGGTCGACCGGCCGCGACGAGTTCGAGGTGCTCGTCGCGGGGCCGCAGGGCGCACGGCGCGCACCCGCCAGGCGACTGCTCATCGCGACAGGTGCGTACGACATGCCGGTCGCGTTCCCCGGGTGGACGCTGCCGGGGTGCTGATGGCCGGTGCGGCGCAGGGGCTCCTGAAGTCCCAGCACCTGCGTGCCGCCGGGCCCGTCGTGCTGGCCGGGTCGCATCCGCTCATGCTGATCGTGGCTGCCCAGTTGGCGCGTGCGGGGGCCGAGGTGACGGAGGTGGTGTTCGCCAGGGGACTGCCCTCGTTGCGTGAGCTGTTCCTCGCCGCTCCGGCCGTTCCCGGGCATGCGCGACTTCTGGCCGAGCTCGCCGGCTGCGTGCTCACCCTCGTGCGACGCGGCGTGCGGATCAGGACGGCGACGGTTCCCACCGCGATCCTCGGCGACGGGGGCGTGGGCGGCATCCGTGTCGCGAGAGCCGATCGGGCGTGGCGTGTACGCGGCCCCGAACGTGAGGTTCCGGCCAGGACCGTCGTGCTCGGCTACGGCTTCCACGCCTCCACCGAGCTCGCGCGTCAACTCGGGTGCGCGGTGCGCTGGGATTCCGCCGCGGGGGATGGCTCGTGGCCGTGGACCGCGACTTCGAGACGGATGTCCCCGGGGTCTTCGCCGCGGGCGAGCCCACCGGGGTGTCCGGCGCGGAGCAGTCGCGCGCCGAGGGGGCCGCAGCGGCGGCGGTCATCGCCGCACGTCTGGGCCGCCCCGTGACCGCCGTACGGTCCAGGGCCCTCGAGCGTGACCTGCGGAGATCGCGGAGATTCGCGGCGGTCGTGCAGCGGATGTTCGCCCCGGAACGCCCCGGCCTCACGGCCCTCGCCACACCGGCCACCACGGTGTGCCGGTGCGAGGCGATCCCGCGCTCCGACATCGACGGTTTCCTGCAGGCGAACCCGCATGCCGACACCGTCGATGCGGTGAAGCTCAGCTGTCGCACCGGAATGGGCCCTTGTCAGGGGCGGTATTGCGAGACGACCGTGGCTGGTGCCGTCGCCGCGGCGCGCGGGACGACGGTCGCCGCTGCCGGTCGCTTCGCCGCACAGCTGCCGGTGAAGCCGGTTCCGCTGCAGACGTACGCCGAGCTCCTCGACGGCGACTGAGCGCAGTCCGGTCCGGACCCGCACGTCCGACGTCAGCGGAGGCGCAGGTCCTTGCGGAGGATCTTCCCGGAGCTCGACTTCGGGATCACGTCGATGAACTCGACCTGTCGCACCTTCTCGTGCGGCGCGACGTGGGCGGCGACGTGCGCCATGACCGCATCCGCGTCGAGGTCGGCGTCCGGCTGCCGCACCACGAACGCCTTCGGAACCTCCTGGCCGTCTTCGTCGAGTGCGCCGATCACAGCGGCGTCGGCGATGGCGGGGTGCTCGAGCAGCACGGCCTCCAGCACTGCGGGGGCGACCTGGTACCCCTTGTACTTGATGAGCTCCTTGAGCCGGTCGACGATGCGGTAGATGCCGTCGGGGGTGACGGTCGCGACATCGCCGGTGTGCAGCCAGCCGTCGGCGTCGAGCATCTCGGCCGTGGCGTCGGGGCGGTTGAGGTACCCCACCATGACCTGCGGACCGCGCACCCACAGCTCGCCCGGCTCGCTGGCGCCCTCCGTGGGCGTCGCCACGTCTTCGCCCGATTCCGGGTCGACCAGTCGCGCCTCGGTGTTGGGCACGAGGGGACCGATCGCCGAACGGTCGACGTCGTCTCGCGTCTCGGAGGTGAGATTCACGGCGGGGCTCGTCTCTGTCATGCCGTAGCCCTGCGTGACGATGCAGCCGAGCCGGTTCGCCACGGCGGCCGCGAGGGTGCCGTCGAGAGGGGCGGCGCCCGAGAAGATCACTTTGACGGACGAGAGGTCGAACTGATCGACGATCGGATGCTTCGCCAGAGCGACCGCGATCGGGGGAGCGACGAACACCCAGGTCGTCCGGTGCTCGGCGATGATGCGTAGGAACTCCGGCAGGTCGAACTTGGGCATTGTCACGAGTCCTGCACGCTGGCGCAGGGCGAAGTTCAGCAGCACCGTCATGCCGTAGATGTGGAAGAAGGGGAGCACGGCCAGCACGCGGTCGCTCGCCTCGACGCCGAGCACCGGACGGCACTGCGAGACGTTGGCCACCAGGTTCCGGTGGGTGAGCATGACCCCCTTGGGGCGCCCGGTGGTGCCCGAGGAGTAGGGGAGGACGGCGAGATGGGTGGCCGGGTCGAACGTCACATCGGGAGCAGGCCGTCCTTCCCCCAACAGCGCCGGCAGCGAGGGGTGTCCCTCGGCGCCGTCGAGCACGATGAGGTGGTCGGCCGGGAGGCCGAGTTTCTCGGCGGCAGCGCGTGCTCCGGGAAGCAGTGGAGAGACCGTCACGAGCCAGGTGGCATCCGCGTCGGTGAGCTGATTCGCGATCTCCTCCGCGGTGTAGAGGGAGTTGATCGTGGTGGCCGTCGCCCCGGCGCGGAGGATGCCGTGGAACACGGTCGCGAACGCGGGGATGTTCGGGCACAACACCCCGACCGTGGTGCCGACGCCGACGCCCCGGGCGGCGAGGGCGCCGGCGAAGAGGTCGATCTGGCCCACGAGCTGTCGGTACGTGGTGGTGGCTCCGCTCGCGCCGTCGACGAGGGCGACCGTGTCGAGCTCGGCGTCGTCGAGGTCGCCGAAGAGGAAGTCGTGGATGGAGATGTCGGGGATCTCCACGTCGGGATAGGTGCTGCGAACCATGAGATCTCCTTCGATCCGGGTGGCCGACGTCGTCGTCGAATGCGATCCAGTGTCGCACAGAACGGGACTGCGTCCCATAGTCGGATGACCCTCAGACGGCGTCGATGGAGCCGTATCGGGTGCTCGGTCGGCCCTTGGTCGTGTAGTCGAGGGAGCGCGTGGCCCTGCCGGAGCTGGCCAGGTGCTCGAGGTAGCGACGCGCACTGACCCGGGAGATGTCGAGGTCGTCGCCGATCTCGGTCGCCGTGGCGTCGGTGCGTGCGGCCAGCGCGGAGGACACCCGCTCCAGCGTCTCGGCGCTGAGGCCCTTGGGGATGCCGAAGCGCTGGCGGAAGGCGATGATGGCGTCGGCGGCCTCGACGCGGCGCACGACGTCGTGGAGCTCCGTGTGGTCGCGGAGCAGCAGCGTCGCCCCGACGCCGCCGTCCTCGGCTTCGCTTCCGGTGCTCCGGGCGACCAGCACGTGCGAGCCCACGATCACCGGGCGCCCCGCGGCTTCGCCTTCGCGCAGCACCGTCGCCAGCTCTTCTCCCAGGACCTCGGCGGCGGAGGCGCCGTCGAGGTCGGCCGCGTCGGTGCCGAGGAAGCGCGCGGCCGCATCGTTGACGAGGGTGATCCGTCCCCTGTCGTCGACCGTGATCACGCCCTCGCTGAGACCGTGCAGCGTGGTCTCCTGGTTCTTCACGAGCGCGGCGATCTGGTGGGGCTCGAGCCGGTAGATGCGGCGCCGGATCACGGACGTCACCCACGCCGAACCGAACACCCCGAGCACGGCGGCGGCCAGCATCGCCGAGATCAGCCACACGAGGTTCGCGCTGAACTCCTCGTTGAGCTCGGACTCCAGGATGCCGACGGATGCGGTGCCGATCACCGTGCCCTCGTCGTCGCGGATGGGGACCTTGACGCGCCAGGAGGTGCCGAGGGTCCCCGTCTGCGTGCCCACGTAGATCTCGCCCGAGAGCGGTATCGACGGGTCGGTGGAGACCTTCTCCCCGATGCGCGCCGGGTTCGGGTGGGAGTACCGGATGCCGTCTTCGTTGGCCACGACGACGTACGCGAGGTCGGATGCCTCACGGATGACCTCGGCGATGGGTTGGATCGCGGCGGCGGGATCGGCGTCGTCGAAGGCCGACTGCACGGCCGGAAGGGCGGCGATCGACTGTGCGACCGCCTGCATCCGGTCTTTGTAGGCCTCGCGGAGCGCCTGCTCCTGGAACGCGCCAGCCACGATGCCGGTCGCGAGGGTCACCAGGAACACGATCAACGCCTGCAGCACCAACAGCTGCACACGGAGCGTCATCTTCGAGGCCACCTGACCATTGTCGTCGTCCGACGCAGGGGGTGCGAGCAGGGGAGGGCACTGCTCGCGACCAATAGTTCCGTAACTGCGACCAATGGTTTCCGAAGCTTGAGCGCGACGTCACCGCCTTCCACTGTTGATCCACAGCATTCACGAACGCTCAAGGAGGAGCGCACATGAAGAACGCACGCATCGGAGCCCTGACCGCCCTGGCGGCGGTGGCCGCACTCACCCTCACCTCGTGCGCCGGGGGCGGCGCAGCAACGGACGGTGGTGGGGACGAGGCCGAGACCGCGACCGTCACGGATGTGTCGATCGTCGTCCCCGCCGATCCGGGTGGCGGATGGGATCAGACCGGCCGAGCACTCTCCCAGGTGCTCACCGAGGACGAAGTGGTGAACTCGGCTCCCGTCACGAACGTGGGCGGCGCGGGCGGCACCGTGGGGCTGGCACAGCTCGCGAACGAGAACGACCCGGCCACTCTCATGGTCATGGGACTCGTCATGGTGGGTGCGGTGGAGACCAACGCCTCCGCCGTGCGGATCGAGGACACCACGCCCATCGCCCGGCTCACGGACGAGCCGCTCGTGGTGGTCGTCCCTGCCGATTCGGAGTACGACACGCTCGAAGACCTCGTCGAGGACATCGCCGACAACGGTCAGGCGGTCACGATCACCGGGGGCTCCGCGGGCGGCGCAGATCACATCCTCGCCGGGCTCATGCTCGAGGAGGCGGGCCTCGACGGGGCGGAGATCGCGGAGAAGCTGAACTACACCCCGAACTCCGGCGGTGGTGAAGCCGTGCCGCTGCTCATCGGCGGCAAGGTCGCGGCGGGCATCTCGGGTGTCGGAGAGTTCGCGCAGCACATCGAGAGCGGTGCGCTCCGGGCGCTGGCCGTATCGAGCGAGGAGCAGGTGCCGCAGCTGCCCGACGTCCCGACCATCACCGAGGAGGGCTACGACGTCGTCCTCACGAACTGGCGCGGTGTCATCGCCCCTGGCGGCATCTCCGACGGGGAGAAGGCGGAACTGGTGCGCGTGATCACCGAGCTGCACGACTCGGAGGCGTGGACCGAGCAGCTCGAGACGAAGGGGTGGACCGACGCGTTCCTCGTGGGTGAGGAATTCGACGGATTCCTCACGGGGAACATCGACGAGGTCACCGCGACGCTGAAGAACATCGGGCTGGTGCAGTGACATGACGGTCCCCACCTCACCGGGGACCGAGGAGCAGGGGGTGCGGGTCGGCCTGGACGGCCGACCCGCACGATCAGCGTCCTCCGTCCCCGTCGGCGAACTGGTGTTCGCCGCCATCATGGTCGCGCTCGGCGTCTTCGCCGTCGTCGGCATCTTCCTGATCCATGTCCCGGTCGGCATGAAGGCCGGCCCGACCGTGTTCCCGATCTTCGTCTCGGTCATCCTGCTCGCCTCCGCCGTCGCGGTGCTGGTCGGTGTCCTGCGCGGTGAACGCGGCGGCGCGGAGGAGGCGGAGGACATCGACGAGACCCTTCCCACCGACTGGGTCACACTCGCCAAGCTGGCAGGGCTCGTCGTCGCTCACCTGCTCCTGATCGAGCCGCTGGGGTGGGCGCCCGCGGCCGCTCTGCTGTTCGGCGGCGTCGCCTGGTCGCTCGCCGCCAAGCGCTGGTGGATGGCCTTCATGATCGGTATCGCCGTGGCCCTCGTGATCCAGGTCGTGTTCGGCGGGCTGCTCGGCTTGTCGCTGCCGTGGGGTCCTGCTCTCGGCTGGCTCGGAAGGATGTTCTGATGGACAGCTGGACCCTGCTCCTGGAGGGCTTCGCGACGGCACTGCAGCCGCAATACCTCGCGTTCGCGTTCCTCGGCGTCTTCGTCGGCACGGCGGTCGGAGTGCTGCCGGGCATCGGACCGGCCATGACGGTCGCGCTGCTGCTTCCGCTGACGTACACGCTCGATCCCGCCGCGGCGCTCATCACCTTCGCGGGCATCTACTACGGCGGTATGTACGGCGGTTCGACGACGAGCATCCTCCTCAACACCCCGGGAGAGTCGGCCTCGATCGTCACGGCGATCGAGGGCAACAAGATGGCCAGGCTCGGGCGCGGAGCCGCCGCGCTCGCCACCGCGGCCATCGGTTCCTTCATCGCCGGCACCCTGGCGACGTTGGGGCTGACGCTGCTGGCCCCGCTGCTCGCGCAGTTCGCGGTGAACCTCGGACCCGCAGACTACGTCGCCCTCATCGTCATCGCCTTCATCACGGTCGGCGCCCTCATCGGCAGCTCGATCTCACGAGGCATGCTCTCCCTCGGCGTCGGCCTGTTCCTCGGGCTCGTCGGCACCGACTGGCTCTCGGGCCAGCAGCGGTACACGCTCGGGCTCCCCGCGTTGTCGGACGGCGTCGACATCGTCCTCGTCGCGGTCGGCCTGTTCGCGGTGGGTGAGACGTTCTACATCGCCGCGCGGCTGCGGCACGGCGGCGTCGACGTGATCCCCGTCACACGTGGATGGCGGTCCTGGATGACGAAGGCCGACTGGCGGAGGTCGTGGAAGCCGTGGCTGCGCGGCACGGCGATCGGCTTCCCGATCGGCACGATCCCGGCTGGGGGAGCCGATGTCGCCACGTTCCTGTCGTATGCGACCGAGCGCAAGCTGTCGAAGCACCGTGACGAGTTCGGACGTGGAGCGATCGAGGGCGTGGCCGGCCCGGAATCCGCCAACAACGCGGCGGCGGCGGGCGTGCTCGTCCCGCTGCTCACGCTCGGGCTGCCGACCACCGCGACCGCGGCGATCATCCTCACGGCGTTCCAGTCGTACGGCATCCAGCCGGGACCGCTGCTGTTCGAGAGCCAGTCGAATCTCGTGTGGGCGCTGATCGCGAGCCTGTACATCGGCAACGTCATCCTGATCGTGTTGAACCTGCCGCTCGTGGGCATGTGGGTGAAGCTGTTGCAGATCCCCCGTCCGTATCTCTATGCGGGCATCCTGCTGTTCGCCGCCTTCGGCGCATATGCGCTGCACAGCTCGCCGTCCGACATCGTGATCCTGCTGGTCGTCGGCATCCTCGGTTACTTCATGCGGAGGTACGGCTACCCGGTCGCGCCTCTGGTGGTCGGGATGATCCTCGGGCCGATGGCGGAGGAGCAGCTGCGCAAGGCGCTGCAGCTCAGCCAAGGAGACCTCAGCACTCTGGTCATGCAGCCGTTCGCGGCGATCGCCTACGGGGTGCTCGCGCTCCTGATCGTCGGCGGGCTGTGGCTGCGGCGCCGGCAGCGTCGGTACGAGCAGGCTCTGACCGAGTCGATCGCCGTACCGATCAAGGCCGACTCCGAGGTGTGAGTTCGAGCGGGGAGGAGGCCGCGAGTAGGCTGATCCGGTGAGCGACGTACAGGCCCCCGCACGAGGGCCTCGCGCCTACACGGCATTCATCGGGATCGGCCTCCTCGCGGGCCTCCTGTCCGGGCTGTTCGGCGTCGGCGGCGGCACGGTCATCGTCCCCCTGCTGGTGCTCCTGCTCCACTTCGACCAGCGGCTGGCGGCCGGAACCTCGCTCGCCGCGATCGTGCCGACCGCGAGCGTCGGGGTGATCTCCTACGCCACGACCGGTTCGGTGGCCTGGATCCCGGCGATCATCCTGGCAGCCGGGGCCGTGGTCGGCGCGCAGATCGGGACGCGACTGCTGCCGCGCATCTCGCAGACCGCTCTCCGCTGGGGCTTCGTCGGCTTCCTCCTCGTGGTGATCGTCAGTCTGTTCCTGGTGATCCCCTCGCGCGATGCCGCCTTCGAACTCACCTGGTTCACGGGTGTCGCGCTCGTCGCCGTCGGCGTCGGCACCGGCATCCTCGCCGGCCTCATCGGCGTCGGCGGCGGTGTGATCGTCGTCCCGGTGCTGATGCTGGCCTTCGGCACGAGCGACCTGGTCGCCAAGGGCACCTCGCTGCTCATGATGATCCCCACGGCGATCTCCGGCACCGTCGGGAACCTCCGCAACCGCAACGTCGATCTGCTCGCCGCCCTGCTCATCGGGGTCTCCGCCTGCACCACGACCGCCCTCGGCGCCTGGCTCGCGACGATCGTCGACCCCACGCTCGGCAACATGCTGTTCGCGGCATACCTCGTGGTCATCGCCGTCCAGATGGCGATCAAGGCGGTTCGCGGACGCACCCGCGGCTGAACGAACCGTGCCGGCGAGAGCGGCCTGAGTCCTCGCGCGATCGCACGTTCCCCTCAGCGGAGGGGGGAGCGCTGATGTGCCACGATCACCCGTGTTCCCGCCTCTCGGAGATGACCGATGTGGCGCCGGTCGGTCCCCTCGTCGACGATGACGGCATCGAATGCTGCAAGCGGGAGCATCGCGTGCAGGGCCCGCTTCTCGAACTTCGTGTGGTCGGCGAGGAGGATCCGCGTCAGGGCGGCGTCGAACATGGCGCGCTTGACGTCGATGGTCTTCGGCGTCTGATGGAAGGCGATGTCGTCGATGATCGCCGAGGTCGACATCACCACGGTGTCGGCGCGGTGAGCGGCGATCGCGTCGGTGGTCGCTCGTCCCATGTACGCGCTGCACCAGTTGTGGAACTCCCCGCCGAGGCCGATCACCGTGATCCCTCCGGCTGAGCGGAGGGCATTCATGATCGTGAGGGAGTTGGTGATGACGGTGAGCGGCCGCTTCGCCGCCAGATGGGGCACCAGATGCAGGGAAGTGGTCGAATCGTCGAGGAAGATCGCCTGGCCGGGATGGATGAACTCGAGGGCCGACATCGCGATGGCCTCCTTCTCCGCGAGCTCTCGTCCGGCTCGATAGAGATCGCTCGACTCGACGAGGGCAGTCGACGTCACCGTCGCGATCCCGCGGGACTTGCGCAGCAACCCCCGTCGTTCGAGTTCATCCAGATCACGATGCGCCGTCATCGTGCTGATGTCGAATCGTGCCGCGAGTTCATCTATCCGGATCGTCCCGGCGGTCACGACGGCGTCGGCGATCGCTCCCTGTCGCGCGCTCCGACGACTCACGCGGGCGCGCGTGCCGTGCAGGAGCGGCAGCTCGAGGTGCTCGACCGGGGTCACGATCTCCGGCCTCCGCGCGGTGTGCACGCCGCAGCTTCGTCGACGATCCGCGCGAGCGCGGCGGGGTCGTGGGCGAAACGTCCGAGGAAGAGTCCGTCGACGATGGTTCCGAGTTCGGTGAGGGTGCCCGGTTTCGCGCTTCCTCCGTAGAGCAATCGGAAACGGTGGACTCTGGCCTCGGCCGTCAGCATCTCGCGCAGCGCGCCGAGGACGACGGCCACGTGCGCGGCGTCGGCAGCGTCTGCACGTCCGATCGCCCAGACGGGTTCGTAGGCGACGAGGATCTCTGCCCCTTCATCTTCGGCGAGGGTGGCCAGACGGCTGCGGAGTTGTCGTGTACATGCTGCCGCCGCGTCGTGCGGTGTGCCCCGCGCAAGCTCGCCGATGCAGATCAGGGGATGAGGTGGTTGCGCACCGCCGCGGACACCTTGCGGGCAGCGATCGTGTCGTCCTCTCCGAACACACTGGTCCGCTCCGCGTGCCCGACCGCGACGACACGGCAGCCCGCATCGGCGAGATCGGCACCGCTGACTCCTCCTGTGACGGCGCCGTGATCCGTCCAGTGCAGGTCCTGCGCGCCGACCTCGACGGCGGTCCCGCTCAGGGCATCCACCGCGACCGCAAGCGAGGGGAGCGAGGGGAGCACGAACAGTCCGACCCGCCCACTGCGGAGTGCGGGGGTGTCGCGGGAGATCTGCGCCACGGCGCGGAGCCACTCCCTGCTCTCGGCCGTGTCCATGTACAGCTTGAGGTTCACCCCGAGGAGCACGGGAGGAGCGAAGAGCCCGTCGTCAGTCACAGCGTCCTGACTGCTCGTAGTCATCGAGGATCGCGACCTTCGCCGCGGACGGCGAGGAGTCGTCGAACACGTATCCCAGCCATTCCCTCGTGAGCCGACGGGCGAGCTCCAGGCCGATGACCCGCTGTCCGACGGTGAGCACCTGGGCGTTGTTGCTGAGCACACTGCGTTCGACGCTGAAGCTGTCGTGGGCGGTGACGGCGCGGATGCCCGGCACCTTGTTCGCCGCGATCGCGACTCCGAGTCCTGTTCCGCACACCAGCACGGCACGGTCCGCGTCGCCTGCTCGCACGTACTCCGCCGCGGCGATCGCCACCTGAGGGTACGGCGTGTGCCCGTCGGCGTCCACGCCGACATCGATGACCTGGGCCACTCGGGGTCACGCTCCAGGTCGGCCTTCAACGCCTCCTTGTAGGTGAACCCCGCATCGTCACTGCCGATCACCACGCGCCATGCGGTCATGATGTTCGTCCCTTCTTCTTGTCGATGACGGCCGACACCGCGGCCATCGCGTGAGCGAACGAGATCGCTCCGGGGTCGGGCGACCCCACGCTCTTCTGCGCGTGCGGCCTCGCACGGCCGCGGCGCGGCTGCAGATTCGCGGTGCCCTGAGCGGCGGTCTCGGCAGCCTGCACCGCCTCGGTCCAGCAGCGGGCGACGCCTCGACCGGCGGCGGCGCCCGCGCGCAGGGTGGTCACGAACGGCACCAGTGCGTCGACGAGGGTCTTGTCTCCGAGCACAGCGTGCCCACGCTCCTGAACGACGGCGCGCGCAGCGTCGAGGGCGTCGGCCAGCCTCGCGGCATCGGGGAGGGCGTCGTCGCCGAGCGACTCGCCCGCTGCCCGCATCCCCGCACCCCACAACGCTCCTGATGTGCCTCCGCCGCGGAGCGCCCACGCATCGCCTGCGCGAGCGAGGAGCGTACCCGCGCCCGCTCCGCGATCGAGAGCGAGTGTCGCGGCCTCATCGGCGGCGCGAGAACCTCGCTGCATCCCGATTCCGTGGTCACCGTCGCCGGCGACCGCGTCGAGGCGTCCGAGGGCGTCCGCCTCGGCGTCGATGCGACACCGGATCGCGTGGAGGGCTTCCTGCAGGAGCACCGCTGCGCGTCGTGACCTCGCCGTCGCGGGTGGGATCTCCTCGGAAGCGCCGGCGGCACCTCCGCGTGGGGTCTCGTCGTCGACGTCCGTGGATGCGGGCAGCGACTCCTTGCGATACGCGGGTGTGGATGCGGGGGAACGCCACGCCTCCTCCAACTCCTCGTCGAGCCAGGCGAGGGTGAGGGACAGGCCTGCCATCTCGAAGCTGGTCGCGTACTCGCCGATCTCGGGGTCGATGATCCGGATGCCGCTGCCCTCGAGCAGTCGGACGACGTCGGCGTACACGACGAACAGCTCCTCCGCCTTGACGGCGCCGAGTCCGTTCAGCACCAGCGCCACCCGTTGGTCGTGGACCTCCTCGATGCCCTCCGGTCGTTCATCGAGCAAGCCGGCCACGAGGAGTTCAGCGAGTTCTCGCGCCGTGGGGAGTGGCCGCACGTCGATTCCGGGCTCGCCGTGGATGCCCATGCCGATCGCCATCCACCCATCCGGCACGGTGAAGAGGGGTTTGCTCGCACCCGGGAGACGGCATCCGCTGAATGCGACCCCGAAGGAACGAGTGCGGTCGTTCGCGCGCGCCGCCAACTCCGCCACGGCATCGAGATCACGCCCCTGTTCAGCGGCCCAGGCCGCCGCCCGGAACACCACCAGATCGCCGGCGATGCCGCGGCGTCGTCCCCGTTCTGCCGGTGGGGCGCTGCACACGTCGTCCGTGACGACGACGGAGCGGCAGGGGATGCCCTGCGCGCGCAGCTCCTCTTGGGCCTGGTCGAAGTTGAGCACATCGCCCGCGTAGTTGCCGTAGCAGAGCAGCACTCCCGCCCCTGCGTGCGCAGCGACCGCGACGGAGCGGACCTGCGGTGCACTCGGCGACGCGAAGACGTTGCCCATCGCGGCGCCGTGTGCGAGACCTGGTCCGACGAGTCCGGCGAATGCCGGGTAGTGGCCTGATCCGCCGCCGATGACCACGGCGACCTGATCCTGAGGTGTGCCCGAGCGGCGCACGGCGCCGCCCTCGACCGCTCGCACGCGGTCACGATGTGCGGCGAAGAACCCGATTGCCGATTCCTCCGCGAAGTCGGTCGGGTCGTTGACGATGTAGCTCATCTTGCCTTCCTTCCGGATGCGGGGCGGAGTGTGACTCCGTCCCGCATCCGCGATCGAACGGACTGTCTCACTCCGTGTAGGTGAACGGCCCGGTCATCTTGTCGACGTTGTCGCTGGTGATGAGGATGCAGTCGAACGACTGCTTCTCTGTCTTCGGGGCCTTCCCGGTCTTCAGGAAGTCGTCGGCGAGCTCGACGGCTTTCGCGGCGAAAACGGTGACAGGCTGCAGCACCGTGTAGGCGAGTTCGCCCGACTCGACAGCGTCGACGGCGTCTGGGCTGCCGTCGAAACCGCCCACCACGACACCCTTTTCGCGGCCGGCCTCCTTCAGTGCTGCGATCGCGCCGAGCGCCATCTCGTCGTTGCCGGAGATGATGCCCTTGATATCGGGGTTCGCCTGCATCAGCGCTTGCGTCTTGTTCCGACCCTCCGTCCGATCCCAGTTGGCGACGTCTGAGCCCACCTTCACGAGGCCCGGGTACTGCGACAACACCGTCCCGAAGCCGTTGGATCGGGTCTGCGCGTTGTTGTCGGACGGCGCACCGAGCAGCTCGATGTACTTGCCGGCCTGCTGCATGCGAGTGGTCCACTCCTGCGCGCCCAGCGCGGCGCCCTGCGCGTTGTTGGAGACGAGCTGAGCCTTCGCCAGCCCCGACTGGTTGATCTCGGCGTTGACGAGGAAGACGGGGATTCCGGCCGCATCGGCCTTCTTCACCGCCGCGACGGAGCCGTCTGCATTGGCGGGATCGAGGATGATCGCGGCCGACTTGTTGGCGATCGCGGTGTCGATGAGGGTGTTCTCGGTGTTCGTGTCGCCCTTGTGCGCGCCCACCACGGAGGTGTACCCGAGGTCTTTCGCTTTCGCGGCCGCGGCATCGCCCTCCGCTTTCCAATACGGGTTCGCCGGGTCGTTGACGATGACGGTGATGAGGCCGCCCTTGCCGTCAGTGGATACCGGTCCGGCCTGCTTCTGGTCGGACGTGCACGCGGATAAGCCGAGCGCGAGCGTTCCGGCCACGGCCAGGGCGGCGAGAGCCTTCTTTCTCATCATGGGGTGTGTCCTTTCTGGTTGGGGCCGACAGCGCAGGCGGATGCCGGTTCGGTCGATCAGGGGTTCGAGACGGATCGCGTCGCGGAATCCTGACCGGACGGAGAAGCGGGCGGTTGCGGCGAGACGCTGTTCGTCCGGCGCCGCCGCCCGTACTGCAACGTGTTCAACAGCACCGCGACGACGATCACGGCGCCCATGAAGACCATCTGCCAGTACGCGGAGACGCCGACGATCACGAGGCCGTCCGAGAGGAACCCGATCACGAAAGCGCCGAGGAGGGTTCCGCGAACCGTCCCGCGGCCGCCCGTGAGCGCGGCGCCGCCGATGACGACCGTGGCGATCGCCGTGAGCTCGTACGACTGCCCAGCGGTCGGCCCCGCACTGGTGAGCGTCGAGGCGAGGATCAAGCCGGCGATCGCAGCGCACACGCCGGAGATCACGTACACGCGCACCTTCACGCTTCGCACCGGCACGCCCGAGAGCTCTGCGGCCCGCTCGTTGCCGCCCGAGGCATACAGCCAGCGGCCGAACCGGGTGCGTCCGAGGACGAAACCGAGCACCAGGGCGAGGACCGCCATGATCACCACGCCGACCGGGATGCCGAGGATGCGGTTGAAGCCCAGCCAGTCGAAGCCGGTGTTACCCCGCTCGGCATCTCCGCCGAGATCGTTGATCGTGAGGCCGTTCGTCATGAGGAGCGCGAGCCCGCGCACCACGTAGAGCATTCCGAGTGTGGCGACGAAGGGTGCGACCTTGAACCGCGCGATGAGGATGCCGTTGACGAGACCGGCGAGCGCGCCGACTCCGCACGCGAGGAACACGGTGACCGGGACGCTCGGGTAGAGGACCACTCCGAACAACGTCAGCGGAACGCCGCTGAGGAGGAACCCCGCGATCACGGCAGAGAAGCCGAGCGTCGACCCGACCGACAGGTCGATCCCGCCGTTGAGGATGACCACGAGCATGCCGAGGCCGAGGATCGCGTAGATGGCGACATGGGAGGCCATGGTGAGCAGGTTCGCGACGGTGAGATAGTTCGGCGTCAGCGAGGAGAACACCACGATGACGAGAAGCAGCGCCAGAAACGCCCTGCCCTCGAGGAGCAGCTTCGGGAGCGAGAATGCACGCGCATTCCGGATGATGGTGGTCGTCATGGTCGGATCCGATCGAGTGGTTCAGGTCAGTGCTTCACCGGAGGCGGCCATGATCATGTCCTTGGTGGCCTCCGGCGTGAACTCGGCGGAGATGCGGCCGCGACGCATCACGATGATGCGGTGCGCGATGCTGAAGCACTCGCCGACCTCGGAAGTGGAGTAGACGACCGCGAGTCCTTCACGCGCCTTGCCGGCGAGGAGGCGGAAGACCTCGCCCTTCGCGCCCACGTCGATACCGCGGCTCGGTTCGTCCAGGAGCATCACGGTCGGTCGAGTGGCGAGGATCTTGCCGATCACGACCTTCTGCTGATTGCCGCCGGAGAGGGCTCCGATGGGCAGGTCGGGCCCGGGCGTCTTGACCGTGACGGCGGCGATCAGCGCGTTGGCACGCTCGGTGTCGAGTCGGCGTGAGATCGTTCCGCGTGACATGCTGCGCTGCACGCTGGCGAGCGTGAGGTTGGCGCCGACGTCGAACGTCTGGACCAGGCCGTCCCGCTGGCGGTCTTCGGGCACCAGTCCGATGCCCGCGGCGATCCGCTCGGCGATGGACAGGGGCAGGACGGAGCGCCCGTGCAGCAGGATGTCCCCGGATGCCATGGGCTCTCGGCCGGCGACGGCCTCGAGCATCTCGGTGCGACCTGCCCCCATCAGACCGTAGAGGCAGACGATCTCGCCGGATCGCACCTCGAGGTCGACTCTGTCGACGGCCGCGCGATCGCTGTTCTCCCTGTCGCGCACGACGAGACCGTCGAGACGCAGCGCGACATCGCCGAACGCGTAACCGGTGGGCGGCGTACCCAGGTCGAATCCGTCGCCGACCATCGTCCGTACGATCCACGCCAGGTCGATGTCCGCGCGCTCGCCGCGAGCGGTCATCACACCGTCGCGGAGGACCACCGCGTGATCGGTGATCTCCAGCGCCTCTTCGAGATGGTGGGAGATGTACACGATCGCGACATCGCGCGCCAGCAGGCTGTTGATGATGCCGAAGAGCACTTCGACCTCGGCCGCGGTGAGCGCCGAGGTCGGCTCGTCCATGATGAGGATGCGCGCGTCGATCGACAGGGCGCGAGCGATCTCGATGATCTGCTGCTGGCCGACGCGCAGGTCCGATACGAGCGTGTCGGGATCGACGCCGATGCGCATGTCGTCGAGGAGCGCCTTCGTCTGCCGCTCCTCTTCGGCATAGTCGACCCCGAAGGGCCCGTGAAGTTCGCGCCCGAGGAAGATGTTGTCCCGCACGGAGAGGTTGGGGGCGAGCGACAGCTCCTGGTGGATGATGGAGACGCCGAGATCCCGGGCCTCGGCCGCGGAGGACAGCACGACGGGCTTCCCATCGAGGAGGATCTCGCCGGAGGTCGGCTGCTCGACCCCGGAGAGGATCTTCATCAGCGTCGACTTGCCGGCGCCGTTCTCGCCGAACAGCGTGGTGACCGTGCCCCGGCGGACGGTGAAGTTCACGCCCTTGAGAGCTTTCGTGCCGCCGTAGGTCTTGGTGATGTCGCGTGCTTCGAGCACGACACCGTCGGTCTCAGCGCTCATTCGGTCTGCACCTCGACCGGCGTGACGAACCAGGCGGTCGGGCTCACGAAGGTGAAGGCTCCGACGACGGTCACGGTCTTTCCGGATAGCGACGAGACATCGATCGACGAGAGAGTCTTCGCCTTCAGCTCGTCGTTGATGGCGGCTGCGGCGTTCTGATACTCGATCTGGTTCCTGAACTGTCCGAACTCGATGTCGCCGGCGACGTCGCGGAGGTCGGTGCCGTTCACGGCGGGTCCGAACTGCACGCGGATCTGAAGGTCCGGCGACAGGCCCGTCACCGCGATCGGGGCGATCCCAGCGTCGGCCTGGCCGACGACGCCGGTGATCTCGACGCTGTACACGGGACCGCTCGGGCCCGTCGTGGCGTACTTCTCGGCGGCGTCCGCCAGGTCGGCGGCTATCGCGTCGGCGAGCTCCTTCGCCTCGACGGCGTGGGCGGATACGAAGTCCTCGATTTTCGGGAACTGCGTCGCGCCGAAGGTCGCGGGGTCGAATGCCGAGGGGCCGGGCGCGCTGTCGCCGTCGATCGGCAGCACCTTCGTGCCTACGGCGACGAACGCGATGAGGGCGACGACGATCACGGCCTGCACGATCTTGCGCATCCCCCGATCGCGCGTCCTTCCACGGGGTGCAGCGGGCAGCGTCACCGCAGCACTCGGGAGGCGGTGTCGTTCGGGCGGATCTGGAGCTTGCGTCCCTCGCCGCGCCGGAACATGTCGAGGGCCGACTCGTAGTCGTCGAGGGTGAAGGAGTGGCTGATCATCGCGGCGGCGTTGATGGCACCGGCTTCGAAGAGCTCCACCGCGCGTCCGAAGGAGTTCAGCACGGCCATCGTGCCGACGATGGAGATCTCGTCGCGGTAGACGCGGAACGGGGAGAACCGCGCCGAGCGGTCTGCGGGCGCGACGCCGAAGTCTTGGAAGAAGCCGGCCGGCTTGACCCGCGTGAGAGCGTCTTCGATCGCGGCGATACTGCCGGTGCAGTCGATCACCACGTCCCACTTGTCACGTCGGGCGTGATCGGCGCTCGTGTAGCGCAGCTCGATGCCGCACTCCGCCGCCGTCTGCAGCCGCGCCTCGTTGAGGTCGACGATCGTCACGGTCGCTGCCCCGGCACGGTGCGCCAACTGCGCCATGAGCAGTCCCATGGTTCCGGCGCCGTAAACGAGCACGTGGTCACCCAGACGGCGGGGGAGCACGTCCCATCCTCTGATCGCGCAGGCGAGCGGCTCGATGAGCGCCGCCTCGAACAGGTCGGTGTCCGGTCGCAGTCTGTGGACATTGCCCGCCGGGGCGGTGAAGAACTGCTGTGCGGCTCCGTCGGAGGCGACGACGCCGAGCCCGTTCCAGAACCGGCAGAGGTTCTGGTGTCCGTTCTGGCAGTACTCGCACTCGCCGCAGGTCGTGCTGGGATTCACGGCGACGTGGTCGCCGATCTGAAAGTCGAAGACGCCGCTGTTGACGCCTTCACCGAGAGCCACGATGGTGCCGGTCGCCTCGTGTCCCGGTACGAGCGGGAAGATCGTCCCCTCGAACTCGCCGTCGAGGACGTGAGTGTCGGTCCCGCAGATCCCCACGGCAGCGGTGGCGATGAGTATCTCCTTGAAGCCGGGGGTCGGAGTGGGCCGTTCCTCGAGAGACAGCTGCCCCTCCGCCGTGAAGACGACTGCGCGCATCCGTGCTCCCGTTCGTTGTCTGGGCGAGGAGTCGATCCTCGATGTCCGTGTGATGTGGGTTCACTTTACGACAGCTGACATGTTACATGTCACAGATATTCCAGCATGGGATCGCGTCTCCTCCTCGGAGGCGGGCGGACGCCTTCGCGGCGGACTGTCGGTCGGGCCTCGGTAGGATCGAGGGGTGGCAGTGAACCAAGAACTGGTCGGCCGGGAGTTCCCGTCGACGGCCCCGTACCTCGTCGGCCGTGAGAAGGTGCGCGAGTTCGCGCGCGCCGTCTTCGCCGACGCCCCGCAGCACTTCGACGTCGAGGCGGCACGCGCGCTGGGCTTCGACGACGTGGTCGCTCCACCGACCTTCGCGATGGTGATCCAAGACCTCACGCTCCAGCAGCTGCTGGCGCAGGAGGATTCCGGCATCGTGCTCGCGCGGACCATCCATGCCGAGCAGCGCTTCACCTACAGCCGGCCCATCGTCGCGGGAGACGAGCTCACGGGGCAGCTGCGCGTCACCGGCATCCGGATGATGGGCGGCAACGCGATGATCACGAGTGAGGCCGAGATCTCCGACGTGGCGGGCGCTCACGTCGTCACCGCGACGAGCGTGCTGCTCGTCGGGGCCGAGGAGAACACCGTCGAAGGGCAGGCCGCCTGATGGGGTACACCGTCGGAGACGTGCTCGCGGAGCGCACCGTGCACGTGACCCGCGAGTCGCTCGTGCGCTACGCAGGAGCTTCAGGAGACTTCAACCCCATCCACTACCGCGACGACGTGGCCGCGTCGGTCGGCCTGCCGGGTGTGCTCGCGCACGGCATGCTCACGATGGGCATCGCCTCGTCCGTGGTGATCGCGGCGCTCGACCCCGCGACGCGCGTGCTCGACTACGGCGTGCGCTTCACGAAGCCGGTCGTGGTCGATCCCGTCCACGGCGCCGACATCCACGTCACCGCCACGGTGGGTGCGGTGGACGACGAGGTGGCGCGCATCGACCTCAAGGTCACATTCGACGAGACGACCGTGCTCGTCAAGGCGCAGCTGCGCATCGCCGTCTGATGAGGGCGCTGTGATGCAGGAGATCGAACCCGTACGGCTCTCCGAGCTGACCACGCTCCGCACGGGTGCGGCGCCGGAGCGGATGCTCGACGCGACGACGACCCCGGCGCTGATCGAGGCTCTGCGCGAGACCTGGCGACGCGGCGACGAGTGGTTCGTGCTCGGCGGCGGATCGAACCTCTTCGTGGGGGACGATCCCTTCGAGGGCACCGTCATCCGCGTGCGCACGGAGGGCGTCGAAGAGCTGCCGTCCCCGCATCAGGGGCGGATCCGCCTGCGCGCTCAGGCCGGGCACGGGTGGGACGACCTGGTCGCCTACGCCGTCGCGCATGGCTACGCGGGGCTCGAGGCCATGAGCGGCATCCCCGGGACGGTCGGGGCGGCGCCCGTGCAGAACATCGGCGCATACGGGCAGGAGATCCAGGAGACCCTGGTCGAGGTCGAGCTGATCGACGAGGCGACCGGCGAGATATCCACCGTTCCCGCCGCCGAACTCGGACTCGGATTCCGCACCTCGGTGCTCAAGCATCACCACGGAAGCGTGCCGCTGCGCCGCGCCGTGATCCTCTCCGCGACGGTCGACCTCGTGGTCGCGAACGAGCGGATCGTGCGCGGCGAGCAGCTGCGTCGTGCGCTCGGTCTCGTCGACGAGGCCCCGGTTCCGCTGGCGTGGGTGCGCGAGCGCATCCTCGCGACTCGCGCCTCCAAGGGCATGCTGCTCGACGAGCGACCCCGACACCCACGGTGTCGGCTCGTTCTTCCAGAATGCGATCGTGACGGCCGCGGTGGCGACGGCGCTCCCTCCGGAGTGCCCACGGTGGCCGGTCGCCCCGGACCTCGACGCGGTGACCGTGATCCCGCTCGCCTCGTACGACGGGCAGGTGCCGCTGTCGAAGCCCGCCACTGTCTCCGATGTCAAGGTGAGCGCCGCCTGGCTGATCGAGCAGGCCGGCATCCGCAAGGGATTCAAGCTCCCGCGGTCCCGTGCGTCGGTGTCGACCAAGCACGCGCTCGCACTGACGAACCGCGGAGGGGCCACGTCCGCCGAGGTCGCCGAGCTGGCCCGCTTCATCCAGAGCCGCGTCCATGCGGAATTCGGTCTGGTGCTGCAGCCGGAGCCCGTGCTGGTGGGCGTCGACCTGTGACCAAGGTCGAGCGGGTCTCGCGGACGCAGGCCGTCGTCGACGGTCTGCTCGACGAGATCATCGCCGGCCGGCTCGAGGCGGGCCAACCGCTGCCCCCGAGGGGAGCTCGCCCAGCAGTTCGGGGTGTCGCGCCTCACGATGCGCGAAGGGGTGCGGCTGCTGCAGGCGCAGGGCGTCATCGTCGCGGTGCCCGGGACCAGGCATCGCATCGCGCCCACTGACGAGTGGACGGGCCTCGACGCGGTGGTCCGGCACGCACAGAGCGCCGGCGCCCGCGAGCGCTCCTCCGTGGAGATGCTCGAGATGCGCATGATGTTCGAGACCGGCGCAGCGGAATTCGCGGCGGGTCGGCGGTCGGACGCGCACCTCGCGGAGATGGAGTCGCTGCTGGAAGAGATGCGTGCAGCGCACGATCGGGCCGACGTCGAGGGATTCGTGGCCGCCGATCTGGCCTTCCACGACGTGATCATCCGGGCGGCGGACAACCGCATCCTGGTCGCCTCGATGCGCCCGCTGACGACCATGCTGCAGGCGACGCGCAGCGAGACCAGCGCCGTCCCCGACATCCGCGAGCACGCCCTGGCCGAGCACGCCGCGGTGCTCGAGGCGATGCGCACGGGCTCCGGCGCGGCCGCCCGTCAGGCGATGCGCAGCCACATGAGGCAGACCCGCGACGACCTGCTGCACTACGTGCACGGCCGCTGACAACGCGCCATCCGCGTCGCTGTGCCGTTTTGGCGATGGGCGCGATGCTGAGGTACGCTCATCGATATCTGATATCGGATAACGATGCAGATCCCCCAGGTCCGTGGTCCCCAGCCACGGACCATCTCCCGGAACGAAGGAGTTCGAGTGCACATCGACGACCTGCTGGCGCCCCTGCCCGCACCGCTCGAGGTCACCGCCGCCGACGTGCGCGCCGAGGTCGATCCCACCGACGTGCTCATCGTGCTCGACGACGACCCGACCGGAACGCAGTCGGTCGCGAATCTCCCCGTGCTCACCCGATGGGAGCGCGCCGATCTCGACGAGGCTCTCGCGACAGGCGCATCCGCCGTCTACGTGCTCACGAACACCCGATCGCTCGACGAAGACGCCGCGGCTGCGCGCAACCGGGAGATCGTCGCGGTGGCGCTCGACGCCGCCGACGCCCAGGGCCGCCACGTGACCTTCGTCTCCCGAAGCGACTCCACTCTCCGGGGGCATTTCCCACTCGAGACCGATGTCCTCTCGGCAGAGGTCGCGGCGCGCACCGGGCGGACTCCTTCGCTTACGCTGCTCATCCCCGCGTTCCCCGACGCCGGTCGGCTCACGGTCGACTCCGTCCACTACTGGGTCACCGACGGCGAGGCCACCCCGGTCGGCGAGACCCCGTTCGCCGCGGATGCCACCTTCGGCTACCGCTCTTCCGATCTGCGCGACTGGGTGGCGGAGAAGACCGGCGGACAGATCCCGGCCTCCGTGGTGGCAGGCCTGCACATCGGCACCATCCGGGCGGGAGTGGACGCCGTCATCGCGTTCCTCGGCGCTCTGCCCGAAGGCGCCGTCGTCGCCGTCGACGTCGTCGAGGAAGCGGACATGAGCACCGTCGCCCTCGCACTGCATCGCCTCCGCGAGAAGAACGTGCTGCTCCGCGTCGGACCGCCCTACGTCCGTGCCCACATCGGGCAGGAGATCGCCGCGCCGATGCGCGCGAAGGACATCCCCTTCGCCCACGACCGCGGCGGGCTGGTCGTGGTGGGCAGTCACGTGCCGCTCACCACCGCACAGCTCGACGCGCTGAAGGCCGCGCGCCCGAACACGCGCACGATCGAGCTCGATGTGCGGGCGCTCATCGGCCCCGACCGCGAGGCGCATCTCGAGGAGCAGGCGCATGCCGCCGCGGCTGCGCTGGACGAGGGAAGCGTGATCGTGCACACGACGCGCGAGCTCGTCACCGGTGCCGACGGGGATGAGAGCCTCGCGATCGCCCGTCGCGTCTCGAGCGGAGTGGTCGACCTCGTGCGCCGCGTGCTCGCGATCGCCCCTCCCCGTTTCGTCATCGCGAAGGGCGGGATCACCTCGAGTGACGTCGCCAGCGAGGCCCTCGAGATCCGTCGCGCGACCGTATTGGGGCCCATGCTCCCTGGTCTCGTCTCGCTGTGGCAGCCGGAGACCGGCCCCGCCGTCGGCATCCCCTACGTCGTGTTCGCCGGAAACGTCGGCGACGCGGACTCCCTCGTCACGGTCGTCGCCACTCTCGCAGGCGACGATGGAACCCACCCGGAAGGACAATCATGACAACCACCGTCGCTGTCATCGGACTCGGCGCCATGGGGCTGCCGATGGCCGTACGCCTCGCCCAGCGCTTCACGGTACGCGGCTTCGACATCGCCACCGAACGCATCGCCCTCGCCGCGGAAGCGGGCGTCACGCCCGCCGCATCGGCGGCCGAGGCCGTCGACGGTGCCGACGCCGTGCTGGTCGCCGTTCGTACCGGTGCCCAGCTGGACGAACTGCTCTTCGGAGACGATGGACTCGCCACGCATCTCGCCGATGGTGCGGTCGTGATCCTCACCAGCACCGTCGGCACCGAGGGCATCGAGGCGATCGCCCGGCAGCTCGCCATCCATGGCGCTGAGCTCGTCGACGCACCGCTGTCCGGCGGCCCCGTGCGTGCAGGCGAGGGAGATCTGCTCATCGTCGTCGGCGCGACCCCCGCCGCCGTGGAGACCGCGCGCCCCGTGCTGGAGCAGCTCGCGTCCACGCTGTCCATCGTGGGGGACAAGCCCGGCGACGGGCAGGCTCTGAAGACCGTCAATCAGCTGCTGTGCGGTGTGCACATCGCCGCTGCCGCCGAAGCGCTCGCCCTCGCCGATGCGCTGGGTCTCGACCGCGCCCGCACGCTGGATGCGCTCACCGCGGGAGCGGCGAACTCCTTCATGCTCGGCAACCGCGGCCCCCGTGCGCTCGAGGCGTACGACCCCGAAGGCGCCGAGGTGCTGAGCCGCCTCGACATCTTCGTGAAGGACCTGGGCATCGTGGGCGATGCCGCCCGCCGTGCACACCTTTCCACGCCGGTCGCCGCCGCGGCCGAGCAGCTGTTCCTCCTCGGCGAAGCGCAGGGCCTTGGCGCCCTCGACGACTCTGCCGTCATCCGCGTCGTCGCACCCGAACGACTGTCCTGAGCGCGACGTCGCGCCCTCACTGAAAGAAGAGATCCAGAGATGCTTCCTCTTCCGATCCTCATCCTGATCGGCCTCGCAGGCCTCGGCTTGCTGCTCCTGCTCATCATCCGGTTCAAGATGCAGGCGTTCTACGCCCTCATCCTGGTGTCGATCATCGTCGGCATCGCGGCCGGTCTGCCGCTCACCACGATCCCCGCCGACGGCGATACGCCCGAGCAGCTCGGCGTCATCCAGGCGATCATCGCCGGTGTCGGCGGCACTCTCGGCTCGGTCGCCGTGCTGGTGGCCCTCGGGTCCATGCTCGGCAAGATCATCGAGCTTTCCGGCGGCGCCGAGTCGCTCGCCGGGCGATTCACGGGTTGGCTGGGCCCGAAGCGGGTCGGCATCGCGCTCGTCATCGCCGCCGGCATCCTCGCCATCCCGGTGTTCTTCGACGCCGGCTTCATCATCCTCATCCCCATCGTGTTCGCCTTCTCGAAGGTGGCAGGGCTCAACCCGATCAAGTTCGGGCTCCCGGTCGCTGGCATCATGCTCGCCGTCCATGTCGCGGTGCCCCCGCACCCCGGCATCGTCGGCGGATCCGCGATCCTCGGCGCCGACATCGGCTGGGTGACGATCTTCGCGCTCGCGATCTCCGTGCCGCTCGGCGTGCTGTCGTATCTCGTCGCCAAGTGGATCAACACCCGTGAGTTCGCGATGCTCGCAGCCACGAAGGAGATGTACGACAACTTCGGCACCGACCGGTCCACGCTCAGCGGCGGGCTCGGCGAGGGCGAGAAGGCTCCGGGCGCGGGCACGGTCCTCGGCCTCATCCTGCTGCCGCTCGTGCTCATCATGCTCGGCACCGCCGTGGCCCCGTTGTTCGAGAAGGGGTCGTTCTGGAACGGCTTCCTCAGCATGATCGGTCAGCCGATCTTCGCCCTCATGGTCGCGATCGCCGCAGCCATGTACCTGCTCGGCATCCGGCGTGGCTGGTCGGCGGCGCACCTCGGCGAGGTCATGGAATCTGCTCTGCCCGCCGCCGCCGTCATCATCCTGGTGACGGGAGCCGGAGGAGCCTTCGGCCGCGTCCTCACCGAGACCGGCATCGGCGGCGCGGTCGCCGATGTGCTCGCCTCGAGCGGGATGCCGCTGCTCCTGGCGGCCTTCCTGATCTCGCTCATCATGCGCGCCGCTCAGGGGTCGGCCACCGTCGCCATCGCCACGACCGCAGGGCTTCTGCTGCCCTCGGTCGCCGCGATGGGGCTCGACACCGTGCACACCGCGCTTCTCGCCGTCGCGATCGGCTACGGCGCGCTCGGCCTCAGCCACGTGAACGACTCGGGCTTCTGGGTGGTCACGCGGTACCTCGGCCTCTCGGTCAAGGACGGCCTGCGCACCTGGACTCCGCTCACCACGGTCCTGGGCGTGGCAGGCTTCGCGCTCACATGGGTGCTGTACGCGGCGATCCCCGTCGCCTGATCGCGTGCCAACGGACGGCCGTCACCTTCGGGTGGCGGCCGTTCGTCGTGCTGGTCTCGGTGGCCGACGTCGGCCGGTGGCGCTACGCTCGCGGCATGAGCGGACTGATCCCGTACCTGCTGTTCCCCGGCAACGCCGCGGAGGCGCTGCGTCATTACCAGTCGGTGTTCGGCGGTGAGCTGCAGCTGCTCGACTACGCGACGGCCGGCCGGCATGATGGGCCGGGCGATGCCGTCGCGCACGGACAGCTGAGCGGACTCGTCGAACTCGCCGGAGCCGACGCCGGCGCCGACGACGACGCGGTGCAGATGGGCGGCATGTTCCTGTCGCTGCTCGGCACGGCCGATGCGCTGACGCTGACCGACTGGTACGACGCGCTCGCCGCCGACGGTCGCGTGATCGACGCGCTGCAGAAGCGCCCGTGGGGCGACTACGACGGCACGCTCGTCGACCGCTACGGCATCCGCTGGCTGATCGGCTTCCACCCCGAGGACTGAGGCATCCCGCTGCCGAAGTGGGGACGAGAAGACGGGAGGAAGATCAACACGACCGCCGCAGTGGTGAGAGCGAGGGCCGCGAGGCCGACCGGGAACTCCCAGGTCGTGGCCGTTGCCGCCGGAACGTAGAGCGCGAGCGGGAGCGGGAACAGCAGGGTCGCGTATCGGGCCCACGATGTTCGTCTTGCGACGAGCACGGTGATGGTCGTGTAGACGACCACCGGGACGAAGGGGAGCACGCTGAGCAACTGTCGCCACTCTCCTCCCCAGTACCAGAGGAAGGAAGCGACCACGAGGGAGAGGAAGAAGACCAGAACGGTCACCGTGATCAGGATGGCGAAGGCCACCCGCAGAGTCACCGGCATCCGCTCACCCTCTGCCTCGCCGTCGTCCATGCCTCCAGTATCGTCGATGCGCCCCTCGCACGGGTCTCGGGCGAGGTGCAGCAGCTCAGGCGAACAGCTGCTGCAACCGATGCACGCCCTCGAGGAGCTGGTCGTCGCCGAGCGCATACGACATACGGATGTAGCCGGAGGGGCCGAACGCCTCGCCGGGGACGACCGCGACCTCCGCCTGGTCGAGGATGAGGTCGGCGAGCTCGAGCGAGGTGGTCGGCGTCACACCGCCCCAGGTGCGACCGAGAAGGCCCTGCACGTCGGGGTACACGTAGAACGCGCCGAGCGGGTTCGGCACCACGAGGCCCTCGATCTTCGACAGCTCCGAGACGATGAGGCGGCGGCGACGGTCGAAGGCCTCGCGGAACTGCTCTGCCTCGGTCTGCGGACCGTTGAGAGCGGCGATCGCGGCCTTCTGGGCGACGTTGTTCACGTTGCTCGTGAGATGCGACTGCAGGTTGCCTGCGACCTTGATGGCGTCGGCGGGTCCGACCATCCAGCCCACACGCCATCCGGTCATGGCATAGGTCTTCGCGACGCCGTTGACGAGGATCGTCTGACCGGCGACCTCGGGGACGGCTTCGACGATCGAGGTGGCCTTGACGCCCTCGTAGGTGAGGTTCTGGTAGATCTCGTCGCTGATGATCCAGATGCCGTGCTCGAGCGCCCACTCGCCGATGGCCTTGGTCTCGTCGGCGGTGTACACCGAGCCCGTGGGGTTCGACGGCGACACGAAGACGAGCGCGGTGGTGCGCGCGGTGCGCGCGGCCTCGAGCTGCGCGACCGTGACCTTGTACTCCTGGTCCGCTCCGGCGAACACCTCGACGGGGGTGCCGTCGGCGAGGCGGATGGCCTCGGGGTAAGTGGTCCAGTACGGCGCGGGGAGCAGCACCTCGTCGCCCGGGTTCACCACGGCCTGGAACGCCTGGTACACCGACTGCTTGCCGCCGTTGGTGACGATCACCTGACTGGGAGAGACCTCGAGACCGGAGTCGCGGAGGGTCTTCGCGGCGATCGCCTCGCGCAGCGCAGGCAGTCCGGGCGCGGGGGTGTACCGGTAGCTCGCCGGGTCGGCCAGGGCCTCGGCCGCAGCATCCACGATGAACTGCGGTGTCGCGAAGTCGGGCTCGCCCGCGGCATACGAGATGACGTTCTTGCCTTCGGCCTTGAGGGCCTTGGCCTTGGCGTCGACCTTGAGGGTCGCGGACTCGGCGATGGCGGACAGCTTGCGAGAGAGAGGAGCGCGTTCGGTCACGGTTACGAGCGTACTCGGGTCGCTGGGTACGGCGAGGTGTGGGATGCCGCCAAGATCCGAGGTTCTTTCGGGTTCGGAAGGTCAGCCCGCGGAGAGGCCGTGCGCCTGCGCGACGGCGTCCAGGGTGATGCGTCCCCCCTGCACGTTCAGGCCCTTCGCGAGCGCCGCGTCCTCGGACGCCGCGCGCTCCCAGCCCTTGCCCGCGATCGCCGATACGTAGGGCAGCGTCGCGTTGGTGAGCGACCGCGTCGCCGTCTCGGGAACCGCGCCGGGCATGTTCGCGACGCAGTAGTAGATCGAGTCGTGCACCGCGAACGTCGGATCGTCGTGCGTGGTGGGCTTCGACCCCTCGAAGCATCCGCCCTGGTCGATCGCGATGTCGACGAGGACGGAGCCGGGCTTCATCGTGGCGACCATGTCGTCGGTCACGAGCTTGGGGGCGGCCGCGCCGGGGATGAGCACGGACCCGATCACGAGGTCGGCCGTCTTGAGCTCCTCTGCGATGTCGTAGCGGCTCGAGGCGCGCGTCTCGAGCGCGCCGCCGTAGCGGTGCTCGAGCTCGCGCAGGCGCGGCAGCGAGACATCGATCACGGTGACCTTCGAGCCGAGGCCCAGCGCGTTCGCCGCGGCGTGCTCGCCTGCGACGCCGCCGCCGATCACGACGGTCTTGGCGCGGGGAGTTCCCGCGATGCCGCCGAGCAGCATCCCGCGACCGCCCTGGGAGCGCAGCAGCGAGTAGGACCCCATGGTGACCGAGAGCCGCCCGGCGATCTCGCTCATCGGCACGAGCAGAGGCAGGCTGCGATCGGGCAGCTGCACGGTCTCGTAGGCGACGGCGGTGGTGCCCGCCGCGACGAGGGCCTCGGTGAGCGCGCGGTCGGCGGCCAGGTGCAGGTAGGTGAAGAGCGTGAGGTCATCGCGCAGGAAGCCGTACTCCTGGGCGATGGGTTCCTTGACCTTGATGACGAGGTCGGCCTCGCCCCAGGCCTCGGCTGCGGTTCCGACGATCTCGGCACCGGCGTCGCGGTAGTCGTCGTCCGTGATGCGCGAGCCGAGACCCGCACCGGACTGCACGAGCACGCGGTGGCCCTCATGCACCAGGCGGTCGGCGCCGGCGGGAGTGAGGGAGACGCGGTTCTCGTTGTTCTTGACCTCGGTGGGGACGCCGATCTTCATTGATCCTCCAGGGTGATGTGCGCGGGTCGGCACCCAGGATCGCAGAAACATCGATGGAACAACAGAATCAGTGAAGATCATTCGTCAGGGCGAAAGATCCTGAATAATGCTTCGTATGGAGACGACCTCTGACGCCGCGGAGCCGAACACCGTTCGGGCCCCGGCCCTCGATGCGATCGACGCGAGGATCGTGCAGCTTCTCACAGCAGACGGACGCATGACGAACGCGGAACTCGCCGGTCGCCTCGGCGTCGCGCCGTCGACCGCCCATGCCCGGCTCCGGGCCCTCGTCGACCGGGGGTCATCACGGGGTTCCACGCGAGCGTGGACGAGCGGATGCTGGGCGCTGGACTCCAAGCCGTCATCGGCGTCACGCTGCGTCCGAGTGGCCGGCGGGAGAGCATCGTCGAGTTCGCGGACCGCGTGCGGGTGCTGCCCCAGGTGATCCAGGTGTTCTTCCTCGGCGGAGACGACGACTTCCTGCTGCACATCGCGGTCGCCGACTCTTCGGAGATGCGCGAATTCGTGCTCGAGCACCTCTCGGCGCAGAGCAGCGTCGCCTCCACGCGCACGAGCATCGTGTTCGACTACCACCGCAACTCGGTGGCCGCGTCGTTCCGGTGAACGTCGCGGGAGTGCGTCAGGCGCCGTACGAGGCCGGCAGCGCGCAGTAGTCGGCGAACCGACGCTTCGGGTGGGCCGGGTCGGAGACATCGACGATCGAACCCGCGACGGTGTGCGGCGGCTCGTCGCCCGCCAACTGCCACAGCGCGTAGTTCCACATGCCCCTGGTGCGTTCGCCGATCAGGGCGGCCGGGCCCGAGACGAGCAGGACGTCGTCGCTCTTCGGTCCTTCCCGGAACGCGCTGACCACGGTGCGCAGCTCGCCCTCCTCGCCCTCCGGAGAGTGCTCCCGGACGACGTGCTGTCCCGACGCCGTCAGTGCGGTGGCGAGTTCGTCGGCCGCCTGTCGCGAGCGCTCGGCATCCGCCCCGGCCACCGTGAGCAGCCGCCGCCCGCGCGGGTAGAAGTGCAGGAACTCGGTGGCGATGTCCGCCCAGACGTCGGTCATGCTTCCAGGCTACGCCCGCGTGCCCGCGCCGGCTCCGGACACGGAAGAGCCCCCGGGTCACAGCATCAGCCATGGCCCGGGGGCTCTTCCGCGCGCTCAGTCCTCGTCGACCAGGAACCGGCTGTATGCGCCCAGGGTGAGGAACGTGGGGAACTCCTCTTGCAGCGCGACCTCGCGGAAGATCTCCGCCGCGTCGTCATAGCGGTCGCCGTGGCTGCGGGTCGCCTGGGCGAGCACCTGGGCGATCAGCCCCTCGATGTACTCCGCCGTGATCGGGGTGCCGTCCTGCGTGGTGCGGTCCTGGTGGATCCACTGCCACACCTGCGAGCGGCTGATCTCGGCCGTCGCCGCATCCTCCATCAGGTTGTCGATCGCCACGGCGCCGAGTCCGCGCAGCCAGGCCTCCAGGTAGCGGATGGCGACCGACACGTTGTCGCGCACGCCCTGGGCGGTGATCGGACGGCCGATGTGCAGGTCGAGCAGGTCGCGCGCCTCGACGTGGACATCGTCCCGCTGCCGGTCGACCTGGTTGGGGCGCTCGCCGAGCACCGCGTCGAACTCGGCCTGAGCTGTGGGGATCAGGTCGGGGTGCGCGACCCACGTGCCGTCGAAGCCGTCGCCGGCCTCGCGCTTCTTGTCGGCCGAGACCTTCTCGATGGCCCGCGCCGTCACCTCGGGGTCGCGGCGGTTCGGGATGAACGCGCTCATGCCGCCGATCGCGAAGGCTCCCCGCTTGTGGCAGGTCTGCACGAGCAGGTCGGTGTACGCCCGCATGAACGGCACCGTCATCGTGACCTCGCTGCGGTCGGGAAGCACGAAGCGCGCTCCGCGACCTCGGTAGTTCTTGATGATCGAGAAGATGTAGTCCCAGCGTCCGGCGTTGAGGCCGGCGCAGTGGTCGCGCAACTCGTAGAGGATCTCGTCCATCTCGAACGCCGCAGGCAGGGTCTCGATCAGCACGGTCGCCCGGATCGTGCCGTGCGGGATGCCGATGTACTCCTCGCTGAACGAGAAGACGTCGTCCCACAGCTTCGCCTCTTCGCTCGACTCGAGCTTGGCGATGTAGAAGTACGGCCCGCGGCCGGCCTCGATCAGCGCCTGCGCGTTGTGCAGGAAGTACAGACCGAAGTCGACGAGGGAGGCGGATGCCGAGGTGCGACGGCCGGCGCGGTCCGTGAAGGCGATGTGCTTCTCGGGCAGGTGCCAGCCGCGAGGGCGCATCACGATCGTGGGGTGCGCTCGGCCGTGACGTGGTACTCCTTGCCCTCCGGTGACGTGAACGACAGCTCGCCGCGGATGGCGTCGTGGAGGGAGAGCTGACCCTCGATCACGTTCTTCCAGGTCGGACTCGTGGCGTCCTCCTGGTCGGCCAGCCACACCCGCGCACCCGAGTTGAGCGCGTTGATCGTCATCTTCGGGTCGGTGGGCCCGGTGATCTCGACGCGGCGGTCCTCGAGCCCGGGGCCGGCGCCGGCGACGCGCCAGTCCCGGTCCTCGCGGATGTGCGCGGTGTCGTCGCGGAAGCGGGGGTCGTGTCCGTTGCCGATCTCGAATCGGCGGCGCATCCGGTCGGCGAGCCGGTCGTGACGGCGGGACGCGAACCGGTGGTGCAGCTCGGTGAGGAAGGCGATCGCCTCGGGGTGAGGATCTCGTCGTAGCGGTCGCGGAGGGGTCCGGTGACCTCGATCGCCGGACCCTGCTGGGTCGTCTGGATGGGAGCCGTGGTCGGGGGAGCGGTGGGAGTGGTCATGATCTGAAGTCCTTCGGTGTGCGTCGCGATGCGAAGAAGGCGGCGGGGATCAATGGAACTGCGCGGCTTCGGTGGAGCCGGCGAGGGCGAGCGTCGCGCTGTCGGGGTTGAGCGCGGTGGAGATGACGTCGAAGTAGCCGGTGCCCGCCTCGCGCTGGTGCTTGGTGGCGGTGTAGCCGTCCGCCTCGGCGGCGAACTCGGCTTCCTGCAGCTCGACGTACGCGCTCATGGCGCGTTCGGCGTAGCCGCGGGCGAGGTCGAACATCGAGTGGTTCAGGGCGTGGAAGCCGGCCAGGGTGATGAACTGGAACTTGTAGCCCAGATCGGCCAGCTCCTGCTGGAAGGTCGCGATCTCCGCGTCGGAGAGGTGGCGCTTCCAGTTGAAGCTCGGTGAGCAGTTGTAGGCCAGGAGTTTACCGGGGAACTGCGCGTGGATCGCGGCGGCGAACTCCCGGGCGAGGGCGATGTCGGGCTCGCCCGTCTCGACCCACAGCAGGTCGGCGTAGGGGGCGAAGGCGAGTCCGCGGCTGATGACCGACTCGATGCCGGGGCGGATCCGATAGAACCCCTCGGTGGTGCGCTCACCGGTGGTGAACTGCTGGTCGCGCTCGTCGACGTCGCTGGTGAGCAGGTCGGCGGCGAGGGCATCCGTGCGGGCGATGATGACGGTCGGCACGCCGGCGACGTCCGCCGCGAGGCGGGCGGCGTTCAGGGTGCGGATGTGCTGCTGCGTCGGCACGAGCACCTTGCCGCCGAGGTGGCCGCACTTCTTCTCGCTGGCCAGCTGGTCCTCCCAGTGGATGCCTGCCGCACCGGACTGGATGAGCGACTGCGCGAGCTCGTAGGCGTTGAGAGGTCCGCCGAATCCGGCTTCGGCATCGGCGACGATCGGCGCGAGCCAGTCCTGCGTCGTCTCGCCCTCGGCGTGCTCGAGCTGGTCCTGGCGGATGAGGGCGTTGTTGATGCGGCGCACGACGGCCGGAACGGAGTTCGCGGGGTAGAGCGACTGGTCGGGGTAGGTCTGACCCGCGAGGTTGCCGTCTGCGGCGACCTGCCACCCGGAGAGGTAGATGGCCTTGAGCCCTGCGCGCACCTGCTGCACGGCCTGGCCTCCGGTGTAGGCGCCGAGCGCCCTGACGTAGTCCTCGGTGTGCAGGAGATTCCAGAGGTTGTCGGCGCCGCGGTGCGCGAGGGTCGACTCCTCCCTGACCGAGCCGCGGATGCGGATGACGTCTTCGGCGCTGTAGGTGCGCTCGACGCCGTCCCAGCGGGGGTCGGTGTCCCAGACCTCCCGGAGTTCGGCGGCCGTCTGAACCTGGTCGCCGGCTCGCAGACCGGCGGGGCGGGGCGTCGGGGTGTTGGCGGTGTTCGTCATGGTGTCTCCTCGGTGGATCCGGCGGCTGTGCCGGAGTGGCGTGGTTCCACTGTGGGTGAAGATCTGAGGCCTTGGCGACCGATATCACAGAGAAGATCGCTCGAAATTCTGTTTCTGTGACAGAATCGGCCCCATGAGCACCGTCGACGTTGCAGAAGAGACCGATGCCCTCACGATCGGTCGCCGCATCCGCCAGCTCCGGACGGCGAAGGGCATGACCCTGGATGACCTCGCATCGGCCGTGGACCGGGCACCCAGCCAGCTGTCGATGATCGAGACCGGCAAGCGCGAGCCGAAGCTCACGCAGCTGCAGGCGATCGCCAGGGCGCTCGGCGTCACGATCGAGGCGCTGCTGGAGGGCGAGCCGCTCGACGAGCGCAGCGCGGTCGAGATCGCCCTGGAGCGTGCGATGAAGGGGCAGACCTTCCAGGCGCTCGGAATCGAGCCGTTCCGCATCGCGAAGAGTCTGCCGATGGATGCGCTGAAGGCGCTGCTCGCGCTGCACGGAGAGATCGACAGGCTCAAAGACGAGCGCGCCGCGACCCCGGAGGAAGCGCGGCGGGCGAACGTCGAACTGCGACACCTGATGCGGCGGCAGGACAATCACTTCGCCGACCTGGAGGAGAAGGCCGCCGAGATCCTCGCTGCGGTCCGACACCCCGGTGGCCCGCTGACCCAGCGCACGGCCTCCGAGATCGCGGCCTATCTGGGTTTCACCCTGCACTACGCCCCCGACCTGCCGCAGACGACCCGGAGCGTCGCCGACCTCGCGAACGGGCGACTGTATCTGTCGAGCAGCGTGCCGGCGAAGGGCGATGCTCGCACCGCGGTGCTGCAGGCCCTGTCGAGTCGCATCCTCGGGCACTCCGAGCCGCGCAGTTACGCCGAGTTCCTTCGGCAGCGCGTCGAGACCAACTACCTGACCGGTGCGCTCCTCATCCCGGAGTCGCATGTCGTGCCTGCGCTGAAAGACGCCAAGCAGCGGAGGGCGATCTCGATCGAAGATCTACGAGACGCCTACTCCGTGTCGTATGAGACGGCCGCGCACCGCTTCACCAACCTCGCCACCCGCCACCTCGACATCTCGGTGCACTTCCTCAAGGTGCACGAGTCGGGGACCATCACGAAGGCGTATGAGAACGACGACGTGAACTTCCCGACCGACCGCCTCGGTGCCATCGAGGGGCAGATGTGCTGCCGCCGGTGGACCTCGCGGGTCGTGTTCGACGAGGACGACCGGTTCAACCCGTACTACCAGTACACCGACACCGGCAACGGCACGTACTGGTGCACCGCCCGGGTCGAGTCCTCGAGCGAGGGCCTGCACTCCGTGAGCGTCGGCGTGCGCTTCGACGACACGAAATGGTTCGTGGGGCGCGACACCCCGCATCGCGGCGTCTCGAAGCACTCGGTCGAGGTGTGCTGCCGCCGGGCCCCGGCCGACCTGGAGGAGCGCTGGCGCGAGAACTCCTGGCCCAACGTGAAGACTCCGCGGACGCTGCTCGCGACATTGCCGACCGGCGCCTTCCCCGGTGTGGACACCACCGACGTGTACGAGTTCCTCGAGGCGCACGCCCCGAGCTAGTCCGCCCGCGCCCGCCCCCGCGCGAGTGCACGGGGTGCTGCCGAGCGCACGGGAAGACGACGGGAACACGCCGTGCACCCGGCAGGATGCCGTGCACCCGGGGGAGGGGCGCGGGTCAGTCGCGGGCGGTCTGCAACACGGTCCAGAGCTCGGCCCTGGCGGGGAACGTCGACAGGTCGACGTCGAGCAGCGTGCCGGCCTGCGTGATGCGGGAGCGCAGGGTGTGCCGATGGATGCCGAGCGCGGCGGCCGCGGACTCAGCCCTCGCGTCGTGCTCGAGCCAGGTGCGCAGCGACCGTTCGAGTTCGGCCCCGGTGCGCGCGTCGTGTTCGCGCACGGGGGCGAGCCGAGACTCCGCGACCAGACGCGCCTCATCCGTGGCGAGCGCCGTGAGGATGCTCGACCCCACCGTGTCCGCGTACCGGGCGACGCCGTGCACCCCCTGCTGCCGCAACGCCGTGAGCGCCTGTGCGTGCGCGCGGCCGAACGAGTCGTACGTGTCGGGGTCGGAGGCGCCGATGCGGACGCCGAACCGCGCGGCCACCTCGTCGAGCAGGGTTTCGTCGTCGGCCGACACGCACATCGTGACGCCGTCCTCGGACTCGGCGAGGAACACCGCGGTCCCGTGCTCGGCGCGGTGTCTCTCCCACCAATCGGTGAGCGGACCGGCCGGGGCGTCTGCGGCGACGGCGACGACGATCGGGGCAGGGGGCAGACTGCCCAGCACCCTTCTGGCGAGAGCGGGGTCGTCGGCGAGCAACGACCCGAGCAGCTGCGAGTGCAGGCGTCGACGGCTCCTCGCGAGCTGCTCGCTCTGCTCCATCGCGAGTCCGGCCATGGCGATCACCGAGGTGACGACGGATCGCGCCTCGGGGTCGAGCGCATCGATGGCCAGCGCGATCACTCCGCGGAGGTGGCCGCCGCGTCCCACGGTGAAGAGCATGAACGTGTCCTCGCCGAGGGTGAGCGACTGCCCGGCCTCCAACCCGCGGGTGAGGATCTCCATCACCCGCTCGCCGAGCGCGTCGAGCACGTCCGCGTCGAGCCTGTCGCGCGGGTGCGAGGTCACGGCGGCCCCCGCGGCATCGAACATCCCGGCCCAGACCCCGAGTCGCCGCCCGAGCTCGGCGATGGTGGCGTCGAGTCCGCTCGGACGCAGCGCCGCGAGCGCGAGGGCACGCTGGGTGTCCAGCGCCCAGGAGCGCCGCGCATAGGCCTGAGCGGCGATGGCCTCGGAGTGGGCGCGGGCCACGGCGATGAAGGGAGTGCGGTACGGCACGGCGAACAACGGCATCTCGTGGGCGTCGCATGCGGCGACGAGTTCGTCCGGGATCCCGGAGCGATGCACGTCGGTGCCGAATCCGAGCCCGAGGACACCCCGGTCGGCGAGGCGACCGACGTAGGTGTCGACGTCGACCGCCTCGTCGAACTGGGTCCCCGTGGTCAACAACGCCAGGTCTTCCGACAGGAAGGGCGTCGGGTCCGCCAGGTCGGAGCTGTGCACCCAGCGCAGCGGGCGGTCGAGCGCTCCCTCCGCCAGGTCGCTCTCGCGCGGCACGAGCGTGAGGCCGAGATCTCGTCGACGGAGCAGGGCGCGCAGGGTCGGCTGGTCGGTGGTGACCATCGAGATCCTCCCGAATGTACAGAGTGGCGAAACCGTCTCCTAGATTGTACGGGTCGGTGAGTGCGAGGGCCTCGGCCCCGGACGTACGCTCGCGAACATGGCACTCCTCGACACCGCAGCCCCCGCAGTCCCTCTCGGCGGACCCGACCTCCCGCAGGAGCGTCGCCTGGTCACCGACCTCCCCGGACCCCGCTCGGCCGAGATCCTGGCGCGCAAGGCGGATGCCGTGGCCGCCGGTGTCGGCCACACCGTGCCGATCGCCGCCGTCGCGGCGGGCGGCGGAGTGGTCGTCGACGCCGACGGCAACTCGCTCATCGATCTCGGCTCCGGCATCGCCGTGACCACGGTGGGCAACGCCCACCCCAAGGTCGCCGCGGCCGTCGCCGCCCAGGCCGCGCAGTTCACGCACACCTGCTTCATGATCTCGCCGTACGAGTCGTACGTCGGCGTCGCGGAAGCACTCAACCGCGTCACGCCCGGCGACTTCGCGAAGAAGAGCGCGCTGTTCAACTCGGGTGCCGAGGCGGTCGAGAACGCGATCAAGATCGCCCGCAAGCACACCGGTCGCCAGGCGGTCGTCGCTTTCGACCACGGCTACCACGGCCGCACCAACCTGACCATGGCGCTCACCGCCAAGTCGATGCCGTACAAGAGCGGTTTCGGCCCGTTCGCCCCCGAGGTCTACCGCGCGCCGATGTCGTACCCGTTCCGCGACGGGCTCGAGGGCGGCGAAGCCGCGGCCCGCGTCATCCTCCAGCTCGAGAAGCAGATCGGCGCCGACAACCTCGCTGCCGTCATCATCGAGCCGATCCAGGGCGAGGGCGGCTTCATCGTCCCAGCCGACGGGTTCCTCCCGGCGATCGTGGACTGGTGCCGCGCGAACGGCGTGGTGTTCATCGCGGATGAGGTCCAGACCGGCTTCGCCCGCACCGGCCACATGTTCGCGAGTGAGATCTTCGGCATCGAGCCCGACCTCATCACCACCGCCAAGGGCATCGCCGGCGGCCTTCCGCTCGCCGCCGTGACCGGACGCGCCGAGATCATGGACGCCTCGCACTCCGGTGGTCTGGGCGGCACCTACGGCGGGAACCCGATCGCCTGTGCGGCGGCGCTCGCCGCGATCGATGTGTTCGAGAACGACGGCGTGATCGAGCGGGCGCGTGAGATCGGCAGCATCCTCACGGACCGTCTCGCGGCGATCCAGCAGGACGACCCGCGCGTCGGCGACGTCCGCGGTCACGGCGCGATGATCGCCGCCGAGTTCGTCGACCCCGAGACCAAGGCACCGGACGCCGCACTCACGGCCGCGGTCGCGAAGGCGTGCATCGCCCAGGGCGTCATCGTGCTCACCTGCGGAACGTACGGCAACGTCATCCGCTTCCTTCCTCCGCTGTCGATCGGCGACGACCTGCTGAACGAGGGTCTCGACGTCGTCACCGCTGCGCTCGCCGCAGCCTGACCCCTTACGTCCGGTCGCGACCCTGATCGGGGGATTTCGGGTCGCGACCGGCACTACCTCCCCCAACGAAGGAGTTGCAGATGGCTGAGATCACTCGCGACGTGCTCATCGTCGGCGCCGGAGCCGCAGGGCTCACGGCGGCGAACGACCTGCGGAAGGCCGGCCTGTCGGTCGCCGTGCTGGAGGCGAGGGACCGTGTCGGCGGGCGCCTGTGGACCGATGTCATCGACGGCGCCATGCTCGAGATCGGCGGCCAGTGGGTATCGCCCGATCAGGACGCGCTGAAGGAGGCGATCGAGGAGCTCGGGCTCGAGACCTACAGCCGCTACCGGGAGGGCGACAGCGTGTACGTCGGTCCGGACGGACAGGCGCACCGTTTCACGGGCGAGATGTTCCCCGTGGCGCCGGAGACCGAGGCGGAGATCGCCCGGATCACCGACATCCTCGACGCGCTGGTCGCGGAGATCGACCCGGACAAGCCGTGGGAGCACCCGAACGCCGCCGACTGGGACTCGATCTCGTGGGATGCCTGGCTGCGCCAGCAGACCGACGACGACGAAGCGGTGCGCAACCTGGCCTTCGCGACGGGATCCGCGATGCTCACCAAGCCGACCCACGCGTTCTCGCTGCTGCAGTCGCTGCTGATGGCGGCGTCGGCCGGGTCGTACTCGAACCTCGTCGACGCGGACTTCATCCTCGACGAGCGCGTCGTCGGGGGTCTGCAGCAGGTGCCTCTGCGCCTGGCCGAGCGTCTGGGCGACGACGTGCTGCTGAATCAGCCGGTCCGCAGCCTCGAGTGGTCGGACGCCGGCGTGGTGGCCACGACCGACGAGATCACGGTCCGCGCCCGCCACGCGATCCTCGCCCACGCGCCCATCCTGTATAACCGCATCTCGTTCGTGCCGCCCCTCCCGCGCCGCCAGCACCAGTTGCACCAGCATCTCTCGATGGGCTTCGTCATCAAGGTCCACGCGGTCTACGACCGGCCGTTCTGGCGTGAACAGGGCTTGAGCGGCACCGCGTTCAGCCCGTACGAGCTCTCGCACGAGGCGTACGACAACACGAACCACGGCGACGAGCGCGGCACCCTGGTGGGCTTCGTGTCCGACGCCAACGCCGACGGCGTGTTCGAGCTGTCGGCGGAGGAGCGCAAAGAGCGCATCCTCGAGTCGCTGTCGCACTACTACGGCCCCGAGGCCAAGAACCCGGTCGTGTACTACGAGAGCGACTGGGGCAGCGAGGAATGGACCCGCGGGGCCTATGCCGCGAGCTTCGACCTCGGCGGCCTCCACCGGTACGGACCAGACCTCCGCACGGCGGTCGGCCCGATCCACTTCGCCTGCAGCGACATGGCCGGTGCCGGGTACCAGCACGTCGACGGGGCCATCCGCATGGGGCACCTCGTCGCCTCCCAGATCGTCGACGCGAGTCGCGACGCCGGCGCCGTCGAGAGCATCGGCTGATGACCGGCTCGATCGTCGTGGGATACACGGCGACGGACGCGGGAGCGGATGCCGCGGCCCTCGGCGCCCGGATCGCGCGCAGCATCGGAGCCACGCTCCACCTGGTCATCGTGCTGCCCAACGAAGGCACACGCAGCGCGGCCGTCCCGCCGGAGCGCGCCTACGAGGAGCACATCAAGGCGCAGGCGCGGACATGGCTCTCCGACGCCGTCGTCCGCCTCCCGCAGGAGCTGACGCGCAGCGGCCACGTGCGATTCTCCGAGTCGTTCGCCGAGGGGCTCATCTCCGCGGGCGAGGAGTTCGATGCGAGGCTGATCGTGATCGGTGCGGCCGGGGAGGGATCCTCGGGCGTCACCGGCTCGGCAGCGTCGCATCCGAGCTGCTGCACTCGTCGACCATCCCGGTCGCGCTCGCGCCCGTCGGCACCGCCCAGGAAGACGACCACGTGATCCCGCGGGTGACCGTCGCGGTCGGTTCCCGCCCGGGCGCCGACGCCCTGCTCGACGAGGCGGTGGCGCTCGCCGGCGACAGCGGGGTCGATCTCCGGCTCGTGTCGCTGGTGCCGTTCGACGTACCGCCCGGTCTCGACACCGGCGCGATCCGCACGGTCGGCGACACGCATGCGCAGGAGGTCCTCGCGGTCGCATCCGAGCTGCTGCCGGACGGACGCAGCGCCGCCGTCGAGAAGGCGCCGGGCGACTCCGTGGAGGACGCCGTCGCACATCTCTCCTGGCTCCCCGGTGAAGTCGTGCTCGTCGGATCCAGTCGGCTCGCCCAGCCGCGTCGCCTCTTCCTCGGTTCCACGGCGGCGAAGATGCTGCACGAGCTCCCCGTACCCATGATCGTCGTCCCGCGCACCCGCAACGAAGCAGGAGACCGCTGATGAGCAGCACCAACCGGGCGACGGAGCCCGAATCCGGCGTCACGACCGGCATCTCCACGAAGGGTCTGAGCGCCGGCACGGTCGGCCTGATCGGCGCCGTCGTGATCGGCATCTCGTGCATCGCGCCTGCGTACACGTTCACCGCTGCCGTCGGACCCGTGGCCTCCACGGTCGGTGCGCAGATTCCGGCGATCATCCTGGTCGGCTTCATCCCGATGCTCCTGGTCGCCTTCGGCTACCGCGAGCTGAACAACCGGATGCCCGACTCCGGAACATCCTTCACCTGGGCCGCGCGGGCGTTCGGACCCTGGGTGGGCTGGATGGCGGGCTGGGGACTGGTGGTCGCCACCATCCTGGTGCTGTCGAATCTCGCCGGCATCGCGGTCGACTTCCTCTTCCTGCTGATCTCGCAGATCACCGGCAACCCCGACATCGCCGGGTTGGCGAGCGTCACCTGGATCAACATCGGCGTCTGCCTGTTGTTCATGCTCGGCGCGACCTGGATCTCGTACCGCGACATGCAGACGACGCAGAAGCTGCAGTACTGGCTCGTCAGCTTCCAGATCCTCGTGCTCGTGTTCTTCGCCATCGCCGCGATCGTGCAGGCGGTGGGCGGGAACGGATTCGACTACCAGCCGTTCGACCTGAACTGGTTCAACCCGTTCGCGATCTCGTCCTTCAGCGCGATCGCGGCCGGACTCTCCCTCTCGATCTTCATCTTCTGGGGCTGGGATGTCACCCTCACCATGAACGAGGAGACGAAGGATCCGGAGAAGACCCCGGGCCGCGCGGCCACCGTCACCGTGCTCACGATCGTCTCGCTGTACCTGCTGCTCGCGGTCGCGATGATCATGTTCGCCGGCGTCGGCACGGGTGCCCTCGGCCTCGGCAACGAGGACATCCAGGAGAACGTGTTCTTCCACCTCTCCGGTCCGATCCTCGGCCCCCTCGCCTTCCTGGTCTCGCTCGCGGTGCTCACCAGCTCGGCCTCGTCACTGCAGTCGACCTTCGTCGGACCGGCACGCACGCTGCTCGCGATGGGACACTACGGCGCGCTGCCGAAGTCGTTCGCGAAGGTCAGCCCGCGCTTCTTCACCCCCGGATATGCCACCATCGTCTCGGCGATCGTCGCGTCGGCGTTCTACGCCGTGATGCGCGTCGTCAGCGAAGACACGCTGTGGGACACGATCCTCACGCTCGGCATGATGATCTGCTTCTACTACGGCATCACCGCCTTCGCGTGCGTCTGGTACTTCCGCAAGCAGTGGTTCGACTCCACCAGGAACTTCTTCTTCACGTTCCTGTTCCCGCTCGTCGGCGGAGCGATCCTCGCGGTGCTCTTCTTCACCACGCTGATCGACTCCATGGACCCCGCCTACGGTTCGGGTTCGCAGATCGGGGGTGTCGGCATCGTCTTCATCCTCGGGATGCTCATCATCGTCGTCGGCATCGCGGTGATGATCTGGAACGCGGTCCGACGCCCCGCCTTCTTCCGCGGCGAAACGCTGAGCATCGATGCCCCGCCCAGCCGACGCCGCCGCTGACCCGACCCCCAGCCCCATCCTCCTCACGGAAAGAGAACCCATGAGCACTCAGACCGAGCAGGCGCTGCTCGACAGCATCCCCACCGGCCTCTTCATCGGCGGCGAGTGGATCGACGGCGAGACCGGCGGCACGTTCGACGTGCAGGACCCGGCGACCGGCGCCGTGATCCGGACCATCGCCGACGCGACCCCCGCCGACGGCATCCGCGCCCTCGACGCCGCGGTCGCCGCTCAGGATGCGTGGGCTGCGACGGCGCCGCGCGTGCGCAGCGAGATCCTCCGCCGGGCGTTCGACCTCGTGCAGGCGCACAAGGAAGACCTCGCGCTGCTCATGACGCTCGAGATGGGCAAGCCGCTCGCCGAGGCCCGTGGCGAGGTCGTCTACGGCGGCGAGTTCCTGCGCTGGTTCAGCGAGGAAGCCGTGCGCATCTCGGGCCGGTACGGGATCAACCCGGAGGGCACCGGCCACATGGTCGTGTCGCAGCGTCCGGTCGGACCGTCGTTCTTCGTGACGCCGTGGAACTTCCCGTTCGCGATGGCGACGCGCAAGATCGCGCCCGCGCTCGCTGCCGGCTGCACCGTCGTCATCAAGCCCCCGGCACTGACCCCGCTGACGACGATCTACTTCACGAAGCTCCTCGAAGAGGCCGGGCTCCCCCGCCGGTGTCGTGAACGTCGTGCAGACCTCGAAGTCGAGCGCGCTGTCGGCGCCGATCATCGCCGACCCGCGTCTGCGCAAACTCTCCTTCACCGGATCGACCGAGGTCGGCCGCAAGCTCATCGCCCAGGCGGCGGAGGGTGTGCTGCGCGTGTCGATGGAGCTCGGCGGCAACGCGCCGTTCGTGGTGTTCGACGACGCCGACCTCGACAAGGCCGTGGAGGGTGCGCTGGCCGCGAAGTTCCGCAACATCGGACAGGCCTGCACAGCCGCCAACCGGTTCATCGTGCACAAGGACGTGGCCGGCGAGTTCGCCAAGCGCGTGACCGAGCGCGTGAACGGCATGAAGATCGGCCGCGGCACGGAAGAGGGCGTGGCGATCGGTCCGCTCATCGACGCGGATGCCGTGGCGAAGGCCGGCGAGCTCGTCGACGATGCCGTCGAGCGCGGCGCCACGCTGCTCGCTGGCGGCAAGGCTGTCGAGGGCACGGGGTCGTTCTACGAACCCACCGTGCTGACCGACGTCGTGGCGGGCAGTGCGATCCTCCGCGAGGAGATCTTCGGACCGGTCCTCGCGATCGCGACCTTCGAGACCGAGGAGGAGGCGGTGCGCCTCGCGAACGACACCGAGTACGGTCTCGTCTCCTACGTCTTCACCGAGAACCTGCAGCGCGGTCAGCGGATGATCGACGGCCTCGAGACGGGCATGATGGGTCTCAACGTCGGTGTGGTCTCCAACGCGGCGGCTCCGTTCGGCGGCGTCAAGCAGTCGGGTGTCGGTCGCGAGGGCGGCTTCGAGGGCATTCACGAGTACCTGTCCACGAAGTACACGCTGATCCCGATCTCCTGAGAGGACACGTCATGACCGACTACGCCGTCATCAACCCCGCCACCGGAGAGACGCTGGCGTCCTTCGACACCTTCACCGACGAGCAGATCGAGGAGGCCGTCGCGGCAGCCGACGAGGCGCACCGCGAGTGGTCGCGTTCCACCACGGTCGCCGACCGGGCTGCCCTGCTGCGGCGCGCGGCCGAACTGCACCGTGAACGGCGCGAGGAGTTGGCCGACATCTTCGTGCGTGAGATGGGCAAGCCCCGCGAGGCCGCGCTCGGCGAGGTGGACTTCGCCGCGGACATCGCCGAGTACTACGCCGACCAGGCCGAAGACATCATGGCCGACCAGCCCATCAAGATCCTCGGAGACGGGTCGGCGATCATCCGACGCTCGTCGCTCGGACCGCTCGTCGGCATCATGCCGTGGAACTTCCCGGCGTATCAGATCGTGCGTTTCGCGGCGCCGAACCTGATCGTCGGCAACACGATCCTGCTGAAGCCCGCGCCGCAGTGCCCGGAGTCGTCGAGCGCGATCGAGGCGATCTACCACGATGCGGGCTTCCCGAAGGGCGCGTACCAGAACATCCTCGCCACGAACGAGCAGATCGCCGACATGATCGCCGACCCGCGCGTGCAGGGCGTCTCGCTCACCGGTTCCGAGCGCGCAGGTGCCGCTGTCGCCGAGGTCGCCGGCCGCAACCTGAAGAAGGTCGCGCTCGAGCTGGGCGGGTCCGACCCGTTCATCGTGCTCTCCACGGACGATCTCGACGCCACGGTGCAGGCGGGGGTCGATGCGCGCCTCGACAACAACGGGCAGGCGTGCAACGGGGCGAAGCGCTTCATCATCGTCGACGAGCTGTACGACGCCTTCGCCGAGAAGTTCACGGCGGCGATGGCGGCGGTCGAGGCGACAGACCCCATGCTCGACGACACGGTGCTCGGTCCGGTCTCGTCCGAGGCGGCCGCCGAGAACCTGCAGAAGCAGATCGACCAGGCCGTCGAGCAGGGCGCGACGCTGCTCACCGGCGGCACGCGGAAGGGCGCTTTCTTCGCGCCGACCGTGCTGGCCGACGTCACCCCCGAGATGAACGTGTACCGCGAGGAGCTGTTCGGACCTGCTGCGGTCGTGTACCGCGTCGCGGACGAGGACGCCGCGGTGGCTCTCGCGAACGACACCACGTTCGGCCTCGGGTCGTACGTCTTCACGACCGACGCCGAGCAGGCCGAGCGTGTGGCCGACCGGATCGAGGCGGGCATGGTCTACGTGAACCTCGTCCTGGCGGACAGCCCCGAGCTGCCCTTCGGCGGCATCAAGCGCAGCGGCACCTCCCGTGAGCTCGGGCACCTGGCCGCGGACGAGTTCGTGAACAAGAAGCTCATCCGCGTCGGCTGAGGCTCTCGCCCTGAAGAGTCGAAGAACGCCGCCTCCCGGTCTCAGGAGGCGGCGTTCTTTGGCTCCTCACCTGCTGCATGTCTCCCTCTGCACGGCAGCACGCGTGGGGAGGGTGTCCACAGCACGCGGGGCTGGCGCATGCCGCAATCACGCGCAGAGGCGAAGAGCCGCACGCGTTTCGTCTGCGGCACGACGGCCGCCTGCCTGCGGGGTCTGCCATTGGCGGCGCAGCAGGACGCAGAGGCATGGGCAGCCCCGCCCTGCACGAGCGCACCGGGCGTAGGGTCGGAGCATGGCCAACGTCGCTGAGAACATCGTCAAGACTCTGCACGCCAACGGGATCGACCGTGTCTACGGCATCCCGGGTGACTCGCTGAACGGTTTCACGGATGCGCTGCGCAAGGACGGCACCATCCGCTGGGTTCACGTCCGGCACGAGGAGTCCGCCGCGTTCGCCGCCGCGGCGGATGCCGCCACCACGGGAGAGCTCGCGGTCGTCGCCGGCTCCTGCGGTCCCGGCAACCTGCACCTCATCAACGGCCTGTACGACGCGCAGCGGTCGCGCGTCCCCGTGCTGGCGATCGCGGCGCACATCCCCACGACCGAGATCGGCACCGGGTACTTCCAGGAGACGCATCCGCAGGAGCTCTTCCGAGAGTGCAGCGTCTACGTCGAGTACGTCGCCGATCCGAAGCAGATGCCCCGGCTGCTGGAGATCGCCATGCGGGCGGCGATCGAGGAGCGCGGTGTCGCCGTGCTCGTCATCCCCGGTGACGTCGCGCTGGCCGAGATCGCCGACGACCGCGCCGTCGTGATCGAACGCGCTCGCCCCGTGATCGTCCCCAGCGGTGCAGAGCTCGAGAAGGCGGCGACGCTCCTGAACGCGGCGAAGAGCGTCACGATCCTCGCCGGTGCCGGGGTCGAGGGCGCGCACGACGAGGTCGTCGCCCTGGCCGACAAGCTCGGCGCACCGATCGTGCATGCCCTGCGCGGCAAGGAGTTCATCGAGTACGACAATCCCTTCGACGTCGGGATGACGGGCCTGCTCGGCTTCGCATCCGGATTCAGAGCCATGGAGGCGTCCGATGCCCTCCTGGTGCTGGGCAGCGACTTCCCGTACGAGCAGTTCTATCCGGACGGCGCGACCACGATCCAGGTCGACATCCGCGGGGCGCAGCTGGGCAAACGGCATCCCCTCGACCTGGGGCTGGTCGGCGACGTGCGTGCCACCGCGGAGGCACTGCTGCCGCGGATTGCGAGGAACGACGACCGTGGGCATCTCGACGACGCGGTCGCGCACTACCGCAAGACGCGCAAGAAGCTCGACGAGCTGGCGGTCCCGGCCAAGTCCAAGCGCCCGATCCACCCGCAGTATCTTGCGCGGCTGCTGGATGAGCACGCCGCTGACGACGCGATCTTCACCGCAGATGTGGGCTCCCCGACGGTGTGGGCAGCGCGCTACCTGTCGATGACCGAGGAGCGCCGCCTGATCGGGTCGTTCACGCACGGATCCATGGCCAACGCCCTGATGCACGGCATCGGCGCCCAGGTCGCGCATCCGGACCGGCAGGTCGTCGCCCTGGCCGGCGACGGCGGACTCGCGATGATGCTCGGCGAGCTGCTCACGCTCACGCAGAACGCGCTCCCGGTGAAGACGATCGTCGTGAACAACTCCTCGCTGAACTTCGTCGAGCTCGAGATGAAGGCCGCGGGCTTCGTGACCTACGGCACCGGCCTCGACAACCCCAGCTTCGCGGCGATCGCCGAGGCGATGGGCATCTTCGCACGGCGTGTGGAGCGCAGCGAGGATCTTCCCGATGCGGTGCGAGAGGTGCTCGCGCACGACGGCCCCGCCCTGCTCGACGTGGTCACAGAGCGGCAGGAGCTGTCCATGCCGCCCGCCATCGAGGCCGCCCAGGTCAAGGGCTTCGCGCTGTATGCGATCCGCACCGTGATGTCGGGCCGCGGTGACGAGCTCCTCGACCTCGCCAAGGCGAATTGGCGGCAGCTGTTCTGAGCGGGCGCTCAGCTCTCCACGACGGCACGCACTTCGGCCGCCTCGCTGTGGCGCCCGAGTGCTTCGAGCACGTTGCCGAGCTCGAGCGAAGCGACCTGGTGCAGCGGAGGGTGGCCTGCCGCGTGTTCGATCGCGCTGCGGTACACGGGTACGGCGTCGGCTGAGCGCTCGTTGCCGGCGAGGACGCGCGCGGCGAAGAGCTCCGAGCCTCCCGCGGAGCCCAGGTCGCCGAGTGCCGCGAATCCGTCGGCGGCCGTGAGGGCAGCGGAGACGCCCTCGTCCACGCGGCCGAGTTCGGCCAGGGCGCGTCCGCGAGAGTCGGTCACATCGGCGAGCAGCCATTCGGCCTCGTGCTGCCGTGCGAGGGCGGCGACCTCGTCGAAGAGCGCGAACGCCCGCTCATCGCCGCGTCCGCCGTACGCCTGTCCCAGGCTGTGCAGAACCTCGGTGAGTGCGCCGACCGCGTCCGGCGCGCGCCGCACGATCTCCGCAGCCGACTCGAGCAGGGCGATCGCATCGTCGTGCTCCTCGAAACGCGCGAGGATCTTGGCCTGCTCGGTCATCGACATCGCCTGATCCGCGTGCTCCTCCGCTTGACCGAACAGTTCGGAGGCATAGCCGTGGGCCCCGACGGACTGCCCGAACTCGCCGGCGGCGCTCAGGGCACGGGCGAGCATAGACGCCGTCATCGCGCGAGAGCCGGCAGGAGCCTCGGCCTCCTCCTCGCGTTGCAGCACGTCACCGAAGAGCTCGGCCGCCTCCTCCGCGTCGCCGACGCGCAGCATGGCGCGCGCGAGGCGGAAGTCCACGCCGGTCGCATCGCCTCCCTCTTCACCGGCGATCCTGGTGGCGAGGCGGTAGCGGGAGACCGCCTTCTCCGGGTCGTCCGCGTCTTCCCACAGGGCGCCGGCGAGGAGGTGCGCCTCACCGAGCGCCCGCGTCGCGCCGAGGTCGGCCAGCAGACGGCAGGACTCATCGGCGTCGACCGCGCCCTCGCTGTACGAACCCGTGCCGCCGCGGACTCTGGCGCGCGTCTGCAGCGCCTGCGCGCGATGCCCCCTGCTGAGGTCGTCCTGCGCGAGAAGGCGATCGAGGAGCGAGGATCCTGCCTCGAGGTCGCCCTTGCTGAGCACCGCCGAGATGGCCAGCAGCGTCGTGGTGTTGGTCAGTCGTGCGTCTTCCGCCTCGGCGAACGATCGGGCCGCGACCTCGGCGTGATCCAGTGCGGCATCCGGCTCGCTCGAGCGCAGGTGCAGGGCTGCGCGGCTGATCGCGAGGTCGCCGCGTGACCAGGCGGGAGGTCGTCGGCGGCGGCGATGGCCTCTTCCAGAGCGGCCGTCGCCTCCGGTGTGTCGAGGCCGAAGGTCGCCAGCCCCAGGCGCTGCTCGAGGTCGGCCTGCGCGTCGAGGCCGGCCGCCCGCAGCGCGGCGATGCGCTCGGGGAGCAGCTGGAGGGCTTCGTCCGCCCGCTCCAGTGCGATCAGGATGCCGAGGCGCATGGACAGCAGTTGAGCCCGCTTCGCCGGGTCCTCGACCTCGAGCGCGTGCGGGAGAGCCTGGAGCGTTTCGTGCTCGGCGCCGAACTGCGCGAGCTGCATCGCGCGCTCGAACCACGCGTCCGCATCGGTGGGGACGGCGGAGGTGGTGGGGGCGACGAAGGCGTCGGACCGGATCGGCACGTCGTACTGCTCGCCGGCGAGGGCCCGCATCCGCTCCAGGCTGCGCGCATGTCCGTCGGTGCCGTCCCTCTCGTCGAACGCCGCGCCGATGCGCTCGGCCGCGGTCCACGCCGTCGCTGCGAGTTCGGAGGCGCTCCACGCGCCGTCGTGCGCGCCGAAGAACGGCACCAGCGCCGGGGACTCCGCGCCGCGCACCGGTGTGTCGCCGTGTCCGGCAGCGGTGACGCGGTCCAGTGCCACGGCGAGGGCCGCGAGGGCGGCGAAGTGCGCGTCGACGTTCAGCCCGTCGTGCGCGAGCCAGGCGATGTGCTTCTCCACCAGCGCGAGGGCGCGTGCCTCGTTGCCGGTGACCGCGGCGAAGACGATGTTGTTCGCGACGATACGCAGGTTGTCCGGGTTGTCCTTGGCCAGACGGTAACTGCGCAGATGTGCGGTCTTCGCCTCGTCGAAGCGTCCGGCGCGGAGGTAGGGGAGCAGTGCGCGGGAGAGCGCGTGCTCGGGTTCCTCGCCACAGGAGAACCCGCCCTCGATCATCTCCTCGACGAGCACGATCGCCTCGGCGTCGCGGTCCGTGTCCGCGTAGAACCCGGCGATCTGACTGCGTCCGCACGCATCGCAGTGGCTGTGGTCGTCGCGAGGCGTGGTCTCCAGCTGCACGCGCAGCGCTTCCGCGTCGTCCATGCGCCCGGCATCCCAGGCGTCTTCGAACCGGGCTGTGAGCACACCGCTCACGCCGAGTCCCGCGGCACGGTAGTGCGCCTCCATGTCGTCGAGCACGGCGGCGATCTGCTCCTGCGAGAACGCGGGGGAGGAGCGCAGCGAAGACGCCATCCACTTGAACTGCCACATCAGGTCGGCGCCGCCGTTGTCGAGGTCCGCGGGAAAACGCTGCGGGTCGGCGTCGTGATGTGCCAGGCACCATGCGAACGAGTTCAGCATCACGTCGGTCGCGCCACCCATGTTCGCCGAGGCGGTCTGCCGCATGCGCGCCTCGTACTCGAGGCGCTCATCGCCGATCTCGACGGCGAGCGCCACCGCGTCCGCGACGAGGGCCTGCTCGGCCCGTCCCCAGGGCGTGCGATCGATCTCCTCGATCAGCTGCTGGAAGCGCTTCTTCGGACGTGCCATGGACGGAACCCTTCGGTGGAGAGTGTCAGCGGGCGTCCCCGAAAGGGAGCTGATCCCCTTCGAGCCCGGCCGAGAGCGAGACGAGGTCGGCGAGCGCGGTGGTCATCAGTGCGCGATCGGCGTCGGAGAGGGGATGATGCCCCGCGAGCAGGGCCTGGATGTAGAGGAGCTGCACAGTGCGGGCGAACACGGCGTCGTCCTGCACGCGGACGAGTGCGCGGACGACCCGGTTCGACCAGTTCAGGCACAGTCGCGCGCGCAGGTCTTCCTCGCGCGCCGAGGATCGCGTCTGGTCGATGCGGTCCAGGACGCCGCCCCACAGGGCGCCGGTGATGCCCTTGGTGCGGCTGCGGTCGATGGCCCGGAGCACTTCGGGGTCGGCGACGTAGAGCCCCGAGAGGTCGGGGCGGTCGATCGAGCGCACCACGACGGAGCACTCGGATGCCGCGAGCACGGCGCCGGCCCGGGTCTCCAGGGCGACGGCGGCATCGCGGTCGTCGAGGGGAGGCGGATCGAGACGGTCGAGCTCGCCGGTGACGTCGACCTGCTCCACCGTGACATGCGGGTACAGGTCCGGCAGCATCCTGATCAGGTCGGCGTCGTAGAGGTACCCGCCGTTGACGAGCACTTCGTCGGACGGCGAGATGCCGGCGACCTGCCGGAACTCGTCGACGCTCTGTGCGTAGCGGACGTGGGGGTAGCGCTGCACGAGGTCGCCGATGCGCACGGTGCCGTGCGTCGTCTCGACGGTCAGCCAGCGCGAGATGAAGTGCGCGAGCTCCTCGTCGTGTCGCACGAGCGATTTGAGCCCGACCTCGTGCACCGCGACGAACTGCGCGAGGCGATGCGGTTCGCGCAGCCCCAGTTCGAGGACCCAACGGCGGATGCCGGCGCCGAGCTGTTCGCGCACGCGTTCGAGCGCTGCGTCCTCGACGAGGGACTCCCTGCTGGCAGTGGGGGCGAGGCCCGCGGAGTCGATGACCGCGCGCACGAAGAACGCCCACTCGGGGAGCACGTCGTCGACGCGTTCCGCCAGCAGCATCCGCCCCAGGTACATGCGCGACGCCTGGCGTGCGCCGGGCGGAGGGGCATAGGGGAGGACGTAGGCGAGACCACGGGTGCCGGTGGCCGGTTCGCTCAGCTCGATCACGTCGAGCGGGCTCGCGCCGAGGAGATCGCGTCCGTACTGCACCGCCGCATCGGGGTCGGTCGCGGCGTCGAGGAAGGGAGGATCCCTGGTGATGTCGATGTCGCCCGCAGCGGTGTCGACCGTCAGGCGGACCGGCAGGAACTCGCCGAAGGTGGTCGCCAGCTCGTGCACCGCGGCTGGACGCAGCAGCTCGTCGGCGTCGAAGCGCGGCACGAGGTGGACGCTGGTGCCGATCGGCAGCTCCTCCTCGATCTCGACCACCTGGAAGGTGCCGTCGGCGCTCCCGGTCCACTCCACCGAGGCGCCGCCACGGGCGCTGCGGGAGCGGATCACGATGGTGTCGGCGACCATGAAGCAGCTGAGCAGCCCGATGCCGAACTGGCCGAGGTAGTCGCTGCGCGGGAGGTCGAAGATGTCGCGCTTGGAGCTGCGACCGACGGTCGCCAGCAGGTCGGCGACTTCTGAGGAGGTGAGACCGACGCCGTCGTCTCGCAGCACGAATTCGCCCGTCTCGGCGGTCAGCGGGGTGATCCGGATGCATCCGCCTCCGCCGTCGACCTCGCGGCGGGCGGTGATCGCGTCACGGGCGTTCTGCAGGAGCTCTCGCAGGTACACCCGAGGACTGGAGTAGATATGCCTGCTGAGCAGGTCGACGACTCCGCGCAGATCCACCTGGAACTGCTGCACATCCGCGCTCACACGCGCCCCTTCCCCCTGTTTCCCGCTCGCCGAGCCTAGCAACAACGCGTATTCCGGTTCCGGTTCGGCAGCATCGGATCGATGCCGTATGCTTGTGGAGCAGTTGTTTTCTGCATTCTTTCGCCGTGCCTGGGGTCTCCCGATCGCAGATTCGGTGGCAGAGTGGAAGACACCCACGAGGCCTTCCGGCCTCTAGGGCGGTAGCTCAATTGGCAGAGCAGCGGTCTCCAAAACCGCAGGTTGCAGGTTCGATTCCTGTCCGCCCTGCGCGTCAGCGCAACGCTGACACACGAAAGGTACATTCAGGATGGATCAGGACGAACCGCGCGGCGAGGTCGTCGCGGCCGGCGCCACCCGCGAGAAGAAGGGCAACCCCTTCTCCCGGTTCTTCGGGGGCATCGCCCTGTTCATCCGCCAGGTCATCGCCGAGCTCCGCAAGGTCGTCACCCCGACTCGCAAGGAGCTGTTCAAGTTCACCCTGGTGGTGCTCGTCTTCGTGATCATCGTCATGGGCATCGTCTACGGCTTGGACACTCTGTTCGCATTCGTGACGCACTGGGTGTTCGGAATCCCTGGCTGATGACCCCCGCGGCTCGCGCCGCAGCTATGGAGAAGAAGCAACGTGTCTGAACGATATTCCGACGACGCCGACTGGGCGACCGCCGCAGAGCAGTCCAGCGAGGAAGACGAAGCCCAGGAGGGCAACGTCCTCGCCGAGGAAGAGCTCTCGGCCACCTCGGCCGAACACGTCGCGGTCCACGTCGAAGACGAGGACGGCGATGAGGATGACACGGAAGACATCGACATCGACATCGACGACCCGGAGGCGGACGCCATCGTGAACGACGCTCTCAACCTGGACGAAGCGGCTGAGTCTGAGGCCGCCGCTGAGGTCCTCAACGAATCGGTGGCCGAAGAGGCCGCCGACCTCGACGCGGCCGCGGCCGAAGAGGTCACCCCGTACGACGGACCCGAGCTGGGTGCCGATGACGAGCAGAACGGCGAGGACTCCTCGGACGACGAGTCCGACGAAGACGCGGAGGAAGACCCGTACGAGGCCTTCCGCATGGACCTGCGCATGCTCCCGGGCAAGTGGTACGTCATCCACTCCTACGCGGGCTTCGAGCGCAAGGTGAAGGCCAACATCGAGCAGCGCAAGTCGACGCTCGAGGTCGAGGACGAGATCTACCAGGTCGAGGTCCCGATGGAAGACGTCGTCGAGATCAAGAACGGCCAGCGCAAGATGGTCACCCGCGTGCGCATCCCCGGCTACGTGCTGGTGCGCATGGAGCTCACGGAAGACACCTGGTCGGTCGTGCGTCACACCCCGGGTGTCACGGGCTTCGTGGGCAACGCGCACAACCCGACGCCGCTGCGCTTCGAAGAGGCCTTCAACATGCTGAAGTCGCTCGTCGAGGTCAAGGACGTTCCGACGGCCAAGAACATCGCATCGAAGGGCGGCGTCGCCGTCGCCCGTCCGCTGCCGGCCGAGGTCGACTTCGAGGTCGGCGAGACCATCACGATCAAGGAGGGCTCCTTCGCGGGGCTTCCCGGTTCGATCAGCGAGATCAAGCCCGAGAGCGGCAAGCTCACGGTCCTCGTCTCCCTGTTCGAGCGCGAGACCCCGGTCGAGCTGTCGTTCGACCAGGTCACCAAGATGGTCTGACACCAGTCCTCACGAGAACGGCCGTCCCTATCGGGGCGGCCGTTCTCATGTCTGCGGCCCTGGTGAGGGGTCAGGAAACGCCGTGTTGCATGCGACAGACGGGGCGTGTCTTGGCCCCTCATGGGGAGCGAGTGAGGGCGGGAGGCGGCGCGCGAGCACGTCGCTCCGATCGGGTATACTTGTGTGGTTTGTGCGACGTTTCGGCGTGTGCAAGCGACCACGGTCCGGAGATGCCGGACTCGTGGGAGAAACGGATGCTCCGGCATCCGATTCGACGAAAGGAAAGAGAATGGCACCGAAGAAGAAGGTGACCGGCCTGATCAAGCTTCAGATCAACGCCGGTGCAGCCAACCCGGCGCCGCCGATCGGCCCCGCGCTCGGTCAGCATGGCGTCAACATCATGGAGTTCTGCAAGGCGTACAACGCCGCGACCGAGTCGCAGCGCGGCAACGTCATCCCCGTCGAGATCACCGTCTACGAGGACCGCAGCTTCACGTTCATCCTGAAGACCCCGCCGGCTGCGGAGCTCATCAAGAAGGCCGCAGGCGTGCCGAAGGGGTCCTCGACCCCCCACACCGTCAAGGTCGCGAAGATCACCAAGGACCAGGTCCGTCAGATCGCCGAGACCAAGCAGGCCGACCTGAACGCGAACGACATCGAGGCCGCCTCGAAGATCATCGCCGGCACCGCCCGTTCCATGGGCATCACGGTCGAGGGCTGAGGAGAATAATCATGGCTACCAAGTCCAAGGCTTACAAGGCTGCCGCCGAGAAGATCGAGGCAGACCGTTTCTACACCCCGACCGAGGCCGTCGCCCTCGCGAAGGAGACCGGCTCGTCGAAGTTCGACTCGACCGTCGAGGTCGCGCTGAAGCTCGCCGTCGACCCCCGCAAGGCCGACCAGATGGTGCGCGGCACCGTCATCCTGCCGCACGGCACCGGTAAGACCGCTCGCGTCATCGTGTTCGCCACCGGCCCCGCCGCCGAGGCCGCGATCGCCGCAGGTGCAGATGAGGTCGGCGGCGCCGAGCTCATCCAGAAGGTCGCCGACGGTTGGACCAACTTCGACGCCGCCGTCTCCACGCCGGAGCTCATGGGTCAGGTCGGTCGTCTCGGAAAGGTGCTCGGACCGCGTGGTCTGATGCCGAACCCGAAGACCGGCACCGTGACTCCGAACCCGGCCAAGGCCGTCGAGGAGATCAAGGGCGGAAAGATCGAGTTCCGTGTCGACAAGCACGCCAACGTGCACTTCGTCGTGGGCAAGGCCTCCTTCACCGCAGAGCAGCTGAACGAGAACATCGGCGCTGCCCTCGAGGAGATCGTCCGCCTCAAGCCGTCGAGCTCCAAGGGCCGTTACATCCAGAAGGGTGCGGTGTCGACCACGTTCGGCCCCGGCATCCCGCTGGACGTCAACTCCATCTGAGTCTGACTCGCTGAAACGCCCCCGGGTTCACCCCGGGGGCGTTTCTGCGTCCGCGCGACCCTCGGAAACGAATCGTCATCGGATGCGTCGAACCGCCGCGATCCCGCGTACTGTGAGGGGGTTCCCGCGGCCGTCGCGTAAACTCGCACCCGCGCATCTCACCCCAGGAGGGTCCATGTCCCGTCGTCTCATCGCCGTCACCGCACTCGTCGTCGCTGCAGCCGCGCTCACCGCCTGCAGCGGGTCGAGCACCCCCGCGAACACTTCCGGCAGCGAAGAAGGCCCCGATTTCGGGCTCGTGCAGGACGGTACGTTGACGGTCGCGACCGAGGGCACCTACCGCCCGTTCAGCTTTCACGACGACGGCGGCTCCGGTGACCTCACCGGCTTCGACGTCGAGATCATCCAGGCCGTCGCCGACAAGCTGGGTCTCGAGGTGAAGTTCCAGGAGACACAGTGGGATGCGATCTTCGCCGGCCTCGATGCCGGACGCTTCGACGTCATCGCGAACCAGGTCTCGATCAACGACGAGCGTGAGGAGAAGTACCTCTTCAGCGCGCCCTACACGGTCTCGCCCGGCGTGATCGTCGTGGCAGACGATGACGACTCGATCTCGTCCTTCGACGACCTCGAGGGCAAGACCACGGCCCAGTCGCTCACGAGCAACTGGTACGAGCTGGCCACCGACTCGGGTGCCAAGGTCGAAGCCGTCGAGGGATGGGCACAGGCGGTGGAGCTGCTGCGTCAGGGGCGCGTCGACGCGACCGTGAACGACAAGCTGACGTTCCTCGACTACGAGACCACGAACAGCCCGACCGGTCTGAAGATCGCGGCCGAGACCGATGAGGCGGGCGAGCAGGCCTTCGTGTTCACCAAGGACAAGGAGGCGCTCGTCGAGGCGGTCGACGGCGCGCTCGAGGAGCTCCGCGCCGACGGCACGCTGGCGGAGATCAGCGACAAGTACTTCGGCGAAGACGTCACCCAGTAGTCGATGGAGAGCCCCTGGCAGCTGTTCTTCGATTCGCTCGGGCCGATCGCCTGGGCGGGTCTGACGGCGACGGTTCCACTCGCGCTGCTGTCGTTCGTGCTGGGGCTCGTGATCGCGGTCGGTGTCGCGCTGATGAGGATCTCGGTGCATCCGGTCGTCTCGGGCGTCGCCCGGTTCTACATCTCGGTGATCCGCGGAACGCCGATGCTCGTGCAGCTGTTCGTGATCTTCTACGGCATGCCGTCGATAGGGATCACGCTCGATCCGTGGCCGAGCGCGATCATCGCCCTGTCGCTCAACGTCGGCGGTTACGGCGCCGAAGTCGTCCGCGCCGCCATCCTCTCCGTCCCCAAGGGGCAGTGGGAGGCCGCGTACACGGTCGGCATGAACCGCACGCGCACCCTCACGCGCATCATCCTGCCGCAGGCGGCGAGGGTGTCGGTGCCGCCGTTGTCGAACACGTTCATCTCGCTCGTCAAGGACACGTCCCTCACATCGCTGATCCTGGTGACGGAACTGTTCAAAGTCGCGCAGCAGATCGCCGCGACGACGCTCGAGTTCATGATCGTGTACCTCGCCGCCGCGCTGGTCTACTGGGTGTTCTGTCTCGTGCTGTCGTTCGGTCAGAGCGCCCTCGAGAGGAGGCTCGACAGCCGTGTCGCCCACTGAGAACACCACGGATGCGCTGCTGACCGCCCGTGGCCTGCGTAAGAGCTTCGGTGACAACGAGGTGCTGCGCGGCATCGATCTGACACTGCACCGTGGCGAGGTCGTCGTGCTCATCGGTCCGAGCGGTTCCGGCAAGACGACCGTGCTGCGCGCGCTCAACGGCCTCGAGACCCCGGATGCCGGGAGCATCGTGGTCGCCGGCGGGCCCGACCTCGACTTCTCATCGGACGCCAGGCCGCGACCCCGCGAGCAGAAGCAGAAGCGGCTCGCCCTGCGGGACCGTTCGGCGATGGTGTTCCAGCACCACAATCTCTTCCCCCATCTGACGGTCCTCGAGAACGTGATCGAGGGTCCGTGGCGGGTGCAGGGGCGGCCCAAGGCCGAGGTCGTGAACGAGGCGCTCGCCCTGCTCGACAGGGTGGGACTCGCCGATAAGGCCGATGCCCGCCCGCATCAGCTCTCGGGCGGACAGCAGCAGCGCGTCGGCATCGTACGCGCGCTCGCCCTGAAGCCCGATCTGCTGCTCTTCGACGAGCCGACCAGCGCGCTCGACCCCGAGCTCGTCGGCGAGGTGCTCCTGGTGATCAAGGAACTCGCCGACGAAGGGTGGACGATGGCCGTCGTCACTCACGAGCTGAGCTTCGCCCGCGAGGCCGCCGATCAGGTGCTGTTCATGGACGACGGCGTCGTCGTCGAGCAAGGCCCTCCGGACGAGCTCTTCCGCGCGCCGCAGCAGGAGCGCACCCGACGGTTCCTCACGCGCATCATGCGTCCGCTCGACGGCGCCTGATCCGCCGGGACCCTCGACCTGCTCGACGAACAGTGCCAGGATGCGATCGTGGGAACCATCGACGACTACCTCGCAGAACAGAACCAGGCAGATCGCGAAGCGATCGATCGGGTCTACGCGATCGCGCGCCGGGAGGCGCCGGATGCGGAGCAGGGCAAGGGCTACGGCATGCCAGCCCTCGTGCACCGGGGCAAGCCCCTCTTGTCGGTGATGCGGGCGAAGAAGCACATCGGCGTCTATCCGTTCAGTCAGGATGCGGTCGCCGCGGTGACCGGCGCCCTCGAGGAGCATCCGGGGATCGGGATCGACAAGGGGACGATCCGCTTCCAGCCCGAGCATCCGATCCCGACCGAGGCACTCGAGAGCCTCATCCGGGCGCGTCTGTCCCAGATCGACGACGCCTGACGTCCGTCACCCGCCGAGGACCGGGACGACCAGACTGATCGCGATCGAGATCATGATGACCGCGATCACGGCGTCGAGGATCCGCCACGACCGAGGAGTGCGCAGCCACCGGCCCAGGTAGCGGGCGCCGAAGCCCAGCGCCGTGAACCAGAGGATGCTGGCCGCGATCGCCCCTCCGGCGAACAACCAGCGCTCGTCTCCGTGAGTGGCCGCGATCGAGCCGAGCATCAGCACGGTGTCGAGGTAGACATGCGGATTGAGCCAGGTGAGTGCCAGCGTGGTGAGGATGACCGGTGCCAGCCTCGTGCGGGGGAGCGTCGTCGTCGGGCTCTGGAGCGTCGATGAGCCGGTGTCCGCGACGTCGGTTCCGTCCACGCGGAGCTCTTCGCCACCACGCCAGGCGCGACGCGCGGCCAGGATGCCGTAGACCGCCAGGAACAGCGCACCCGCCCACCGGGCCACGACCACGAGCCAGGGCGCCGCCGACAGCACGAACCCGAGTCCGGCGACGCCCGCCGCGATCAGGGCGGCATCGGACAGCGCGCAGATGATGACGACGGCGACCACGTGCTCTCGGCGAATCCCCTGCCGCAACACGAACACGTTCTGCGCGCCGATGGCGACGATCAGGGAGAGGCCGAGGCCGAGGCCGGCGAGGACGGTGAGCATGACTCCAGCCTAGGAACCGAGACGCATCAGCAGAAGCAAAGATTCCTACCGAACCATTAGCATCGCTTATGTGAGAATCGATCCGCATCTGGCCGCCACGCTCGCCGCGATCGTCGACGAAGGCACCCTGGATGCGGCGTCTCGGCGGCTGCGGATCACCCCTTCGGCGGTGAGTCAACGGCTGAAGACGCTCGAGCAGCAGCTCGGTCGCATCCTGGTCGTCCGCGCGAAGCCGGCACGCCTGACGGAAGCAGGGGAGGCCGTCGTCCGCTTGGCGCGGCAGGTCGCCCTGCTCGAACACGACGCGCTCGTCGGTGTGGGGATCGACGATGCCGACGGCGCCCGTCGGATCAGCATCCCCCTCGCCGTGAACGCCGATTCGATGGCGACGTGGTTCCTCGCCCCTCTTGCCCGGCTGTCGGCCGGGCACGGCATCGACTTCGATCTGCACCGCGACGACCAGAACTTCACCGCTCGGCTGCTGGAATCGGGTACCGTGATGGCCGCCGTCACCAGCGAGGAGACTCCGGTGGCCGGGTGTTCCGTGACACCCCTCGGCGTGCTCGAGTACCGCGCGATGGCAGAGCCCGCCTTCGCGGAGCGCTGGTTCGCGGACGGAGTCACGGCGACGGCGCTGTCATCCGCGCCGTTCGTCGACTTCGATCGGCGGGACACCCTGCAGCACGAATGGCTGCGGGCGATGTCGGTCAACCAGGACGGCGTGCCGCGACACTACGTCCCGGCCTCCCACGACTACGCGCTCGCCGTCGAGCTCGGGCTCGGATGGGGGATGCTTCCCGTGATGCAGGAGTCCGCCGGACTCGTGCCGCTGGGGGACCGGCGCTTCGGGTCGAACTCTTCTGGCAGCAGTGGAATCTGCGCTCGGAGCTGCTCGACACGATCGCGGAGGAGATCGCGGCCGAGGCTCGTCAGGTGCTCGGTCGCCGGCCGGTCACTCCGCCGCGGAAGAGGCGGGCGTCACGCCGGCCGCAAGGGCGTGCAGCAGCCGGGTGAGATTGCCGATGTCGGTGAGACTCCAGTCCTCGAGCGTGCGGAGGAGCTTGCCCTCCTGAGGCAGGCGCGCAGCCGCGAGCCGCTCCTCGCCCAGGGCAGTGACCTGGAGGGGGAAGGAGCGGCCGTCGACCGGGTCGGTGGAGCGTTCGACCAGGCCGAGCTCCGCGAGTTCGCGCACGGTGCGACTGACCTGCCCCTTGTCCATGAGCATCCGCTCCGACAGGGTCGAGACCGTCGCCTTCTCGCAGCGCGCGATGGTGGTGAAGATCTTGTAGGCGCCTGGAAGCATGCCGGGACTCACCCTGTTCGCGTTCTCGGTGATCACGCGGCGGAAGTGCGTGATCAGCTCGCCGAACTCCGCCTCGAGGGCGCGGACCGCAGCGGCCCGCGCCTCGGGTGTGTCGGAGACGTGCTCAGCGTCCGGCATCGGACGCCGCATCCGTGCGGCCGTCGCCGGACCGGCCGACCGCAGCCACGCTCCCGGTCGTCGCACCGGAGACGGCCGCCGCATCAGCGATCGCCACGTCGGCGGCATCTTCCACCGTGCTCTTCTTCGCGGCATCCGCCTGTGCGCGCTCGGTCGTGGTCATGGTCGTGAGGGGGCGGTTCGGCAGGAACAGGATCGCGACCAGGCTGATCACGGCGAGCGGGATGCCGATCAGGAACGCGTGCGAGATGGCCTGCGCGTAGAAGTCCTCGACGATCGAGCGCACGGGTTCCGGCAGGAGTCTGACCTCGGGGAGCGTTCCGCTGGAGAGCTGGGCGGCGACCTCCGCGCCCTTCTCGCCGAGCTTCGCGATCGCCGCTCCCAGGCGCTCCTTCCCGTCGGAGAAGAGGCCAGTGAGGCTGTTCGCGAGCACGGCGCCCATGACGGAGACGCCGATCGTGCCGCCCAGGCTCCGGAAGAACGTCACGCCCGAACTCGCGACACCCATCTCGCTCGGCTTCGCGACGTTCTGGACGATCAGGACGAGGTTCTGCATCGTCATGCCGACGCCGGCGCCCATCACGAACATGTAGATCGAGACGAGCACGAAGTTCGTGTCGTAGTGCAGTGTCGACAGCATGACCGACCCGGCGATCAGCAGCACGGAGCCGAGGACCAGGTAGCCCTTCCATTTGCCGAAGCGGGTCACGAGCTGCCCGATGACCATGGAGGAGATCAGGAGTCCGGCCATCATCGGCAAGGTCATGAGGCCGGCCTCGGTCGGCGTGGCGCCGCGGGAGAGCTGCATGTACTGCGCGAGGTACACCGAGGTGCCGAACATCGCGACGCCGATGGAGATCGACGCGAGCACGGAAAGGGTGAACGTGCGCCCACGGAACAGCGTGAGCGGGATGAGCGGCTCGCGCACCTTGAGCTCGACGATCACGAAGGCGATTGCGGCGACGATCGCGCCGCCCACCATGAGCGCGGTCTCGGTGCCCCACCAGTCGAAGGTCGATCCGGCGTTGGTGATCCAGATGAGGATCAGCGAGACGGCAGCCGAGAGCAGCACGATGCCGAGATAGTCGATCGACACCCTGCGGGTGCGTTCGGTGCTGATGTGCAGAGTCTTCTGCAGGATGATCAGGGCCGCGACGGCGAAGGGCAGCGCGACGAAGAAGTTCCAGCGCCAGTTCGCGACGTCCGTGATCCATCCGCCGAGCAGCGGGCCTCCGACGGTGGCGACCGCCATCACGGCGCCGAACAGCCCCATGTACCTGCCGCGTTCGCGGGGGCTGATGATGTCGGCCATGATGACCTGACTCAACGCCGCGAGGCCGCCACCGCCGATGCCCTGGATGGCGCGGAAGGCGATGAGCGTGTTCGTGTCCTGCGCGAATCCGGCCGCGGCGGTGGCACCGACGAAGATGACGATCGCGATCTGGATGAGCAGCTTGCGGTTGAACAGGTCGGCGAGCTTGCCCCAGATCGGCGTGGAGATCGCGGTCGTGAGGAGCGTGGCCGTGATGACCCAGGTGTACGCGGCCTGGTCGCCGCCCAGGTCGTGCACGATGACGGGCATCGACGTGGAGACGACCGTGGTCGCGATCATCGACACGAACATGCCGAGCAGGAGGCCCGTGAGGGCCTCCAGCACCTGGCGATGCGTCATCTTTACGGGAGAGTCCGTGGGCATGCGGGACCTTTCGTGAGTCGCGGGGAGGATGCTGCGACAGCTCTGGCGCGCACACAGGATGGTTGAACTGGGTCAACTATACGGCGATCGTTGATTAACGTCAACAATCGGGAGAGTGCGTCGAACTGCGCGCGATGGACGAAGGTCGTGCGCGAAATCGCCTTGTTCTGCGCGAGGGCCGGGGAGAGGATGGCGCAAACACGCGGATGCGAACCGTCGAGGAGCGACCCGGAACACAGGCATTCACGTGGTTCACGGATTCCTGAGGGGGAAGCGACATGGCAACCAAGGCAACCCAACGCAAAGTCCTGGCGGTGCTCGCCGGAGGACTCGTGCTCGGGGTCGGCACCGCCGTCACCCTCGCGGTGTGGAACGACTCCGAGTTCGCGAACGGCACGTTCACGGCCGGCGCGTTCAACCTGCAGGGCTCGACCGACGGCACCACCTATGCCGATCACAACACCGACGACGGCGACACGGCGGCGACGCTCGACTTCAGCCTCCCGGCGGACGTGGTCGACAACATGTCGCCCACCGACTCCGTCTACGCCGGGTTCTGGGTGCGGCTTGCTGCAGGCACCACATCCGGGGCGGATCTCGTCGCCGACGGCACCACGGCCGACGCCGCCGCCTCGTCGAACTCCGACCACCTCTCCTATGCGATCTACCAGCTCGCGCCAGGGGCGACCTGCGATGCGACGACGGCGACGGGCACCCCGATCGCCAGCGGTGCGACGCTGGACGCCCAGACCGGAGCCACCACGGTGCCGCTGACCGCAGGCGCCACCGCGACGGCCCCGGGGACGGCGGTGCAGCTGTGCATCGCCGTGACGGCGGATGCCGCGCTGGAGCCCAGCCTGGTGACCAACGCCACCTGGAAGTTCACGGCGACCTCGACGAACTGAGTCCGCGATGGTCACCCGCAGAGAGGGGCGGGAGAGACGTCGGCTGCACTCCCTTCGGCTGCGAGCCGTCCTCGCGGGCGGACTCGTGCTCGGGATCGGCGTGGCCGCGACTCTCGCCGCATGGAACGACTCCGAGTTCGGTTCCGCGAACTTCATCGCGGGGAAGTTCGACATCGTCGGTGCGGTCGACGGGACCACGTTCTCGAGTCACGCCACCACCGGTACAGCGGCCGCGCTGAACTTCCAGCTCGCTCCGACCGCGATGGCGCCTGGCAACACGACCTACGCGTTGTTCAGCGTCAAGACGGCCAACCCGTCGGTTGCCGGGACGCTGCAGCTGACGGCGGGAACACCGACGGGCACGGGGCTCGCGACCTACCTGACCTACGGGGTGCGCACGATCTCCGGCACGAGCTGCACGTCGACCAGTTACGCCGGGGGAACCTCGGTGGTCGCCGACGGCTCGGCGATGACGGCAGCCGGATCGACGGCGCAGGTCGTGACCGCGAACGGGGCGGCCCAGGTCAACTACTGCTTCGCTGTCACGCTCCCGAGCACCGCACCCAATGGGGCCCAGGGGCTCACGATGGCCCAGACCTGGCAGATCCAGGGAACCTCGTCGTAGCGGGGTGCTTCATCGACAGGAGCGCGGACGCCGAGGAGAGGAGGAGGAGATGACGATCCCGACGACACGGCGGAGCCTGCGGGAGTCCGCGCCATCGCCCGCCATGGGTCCCGGCGCCGGTTCGGCCCCCGTCCGTGCTCAGGTGCGCCCCGGCCGGATCCTCGGTGACATCCTGCTCTGGTTGGCTGCGATCGCCGGCACCGTGTGCATCCTGCTCGTCGTGCTCGCCTTCACCGCGCAGATCACGCTCATCATGTTCCGCACCGGCTCGATGTCGCCGACGATCCCCGCCGGTGCCGTCGCGGTCGTGCAGCGTGTGCCCGCGAGCGAGATCGAGGTCGGCGACGTCGTCACCGTGGATCGCGACGGCGAGCTTCCGGTGACGCACCGCGTCACGACGATCGCGCCCGGTGCGGCCGCCGACGAACGCATCATCACGATGCGAGGGGATGCGAACGCCGCCGACGACCCCTTCCCGTACCCCGTCACGTCCGTGCGCACGGTGCTGTTCGCGGTTCCCGGCATCGCGCTGATCGTCGCGGGCATGGGCAACCCCGTCGTGCTGGGTTCGTTGACGGTGGCGGCCACGACGCTGGTGGTGTGGGCGTTCTGGCCGCGCCGATCCGGTCGGAGCGGGGTCGATGTCGACGGGAACGGGCCATGAGACGCGTGCTCGCAGCCGCATCGCTCGCCGTCGTCCTGGCGGCGCTGCCGACGACCGCATGGGCGGCGCCGTCGACGCAGGTCATCCAGGGATCCGTGCTGCGTCTCGTCTCGGTCGCCGACTGGGAGGCGGCAGCCGGTCTCCTCCCTGGTCAGCCCGTGCGCTGGGACGTCGCGGTGAGTGCGAGCGCCCCGGATCCCGGAGTGGTGCGGATCGCCGTCAGCGCCAGGGGAGACGCCCGACTCCTCCTGGACATCTCCCTGTGCTCGCAGGCGTGGACCCCGGCGGGGTGTCCGGGCGGCGCGGACGAGCTGCGCACCGGATGGAGCATCCCGCGTGACGGTGTCGAGGTGCCGCTCGCCGAGATCGCGGACACCGAGACCGCGCACGTCCGGCTCGACATCGTCCTCGATCCTGCGGACGGTTCCGGCAGCACCGACGTCCGTGTGCTCGCACAGGGCGCGGGGGAGACGGTCAGCATCGGGGCGGACGGAGGCCTCGCGACCACCGGAATGCCACCGGGCGCCCCGTGGGCCGTCGCCGCCGGTGCGGCACTCGTGCTCTGGGGGCGTCCCTGCTGCTACGGCGTCGCGGAAGAGCGGCACCCGACGAGGAGCGTGCACCATGAGCCGGCCGACACGCGCACGTCTGGCTGCGGGCCTGGTGGGAGTCGCCGTGCTCGTCGGCATCGCGTCCGCGCCTTCTGTGCCGCTGACGGATGCCGCCTTCACCGACAGCGAGTACGCCTCCGGCTCCTTCACCGCGGCGACACTCTCGACGCCCACGGTGACCTCGTGCACGGTCACGAACTTCCTGGGCACCTTCACGGGCTTCACGATCACGTGGACGTCGCCGTATCAGAAGGTGCAGCAGCGGCTGTCGATCAACAATGTGGTGGTCGACAACACCAATGTCACGCAGACCGGGACGGGGCCGTACACCTATTCGGCCACCATCAGCTCCGGGCTGCTCAACACGCTCCTGGGCAGCCTTCTCGGTTCGACCAACACGGTGCGCGTCGACAGCATCTACTCCGGGACGTCATGGGCATCGCCGGCTGTGACGCGCACGCTGTCGGTCGGTGGCCTGCTGGGTCTCGGCGGCAACAACACCTGTACCTGAGCGGGGTGCGGTGCCGGTCGGGCGCTCGATCAGTCGGCGAGGGCCAGCGCGCGGAAGGCATCGCGCTCACGGAGCTGCTCGCGACGGCTCGCCGCGGCATCCACGATCCGGCTCGGGACCTGCTGGCCGGTGGTGCGGCGGTAGAGCTCGTCGATCAGGTCGGTGGCGAGGGCCACGAGTTTCGCGATCTCACGGTCGTCGCGGTCGATCCACACGCAGCGCGGCTCGTCGTGGACCGGGGCGAAGTCGACGTGCTCCTCCCAGACGAACAGCGTGCGTTCGGCTCCCAGTACATGCTGCTGCCACCACACCTGGCGGAGATACGTGCGGGGGATGCCGCGGAAGGCCTTGTTCGTGGTCTTGATCTCGGCGAGCTTCACACGTCCGTCCGCGTCGACCGCGATGCCGTCGGGCGTGGCGAGGTGACGATGCTCGACCTCGGCGCGGAAGAGGGCGGACGAGGGGAGGATGCCGTGCGTCGCCGCGACCCAGGCCGCGATCTCGGGCTCACGCCGTCGACCGTGATCGGTGTACGCGTTGCCGCCGAAGCGGGGGCCGCCGCCGAGCTTCGAGTCGGCCGCCCTGGCGATGGACTTCTCGGAGGTGAGACCCGCGACGTCGGTCGCGGTGATGCCCCGAGATCGCGCCCGCAACCACGCCACGCGGTCGCGTGAATCCGCGACGATGCGTGCTGCGAGTTCCGGGTTCACTCTTCGACCCTAACCCCGTCCGCCGACCCTCCTTCCCTCACACGCCGCCCCCGCCCTTCCCGTTCCGCTTGCCGCCCGCTTCCTGTCGAGCGCACGGCTTCCTGTCGAGCGCACGGTGTATTCGCGTGCGTATCCCGTGCGCTGGGGAACATCCGGTGCACTCGGGGCGTGGCCACTCGTCCTCCACGGACGAGGCTGGAGCGCGAGAAGATCGGGAGGTTGGGGACGACGTGAGACGGAACGGCGGCGAGAGGCACCATGAGGCATGACCTCGTCTGCGCCCGTCCTGTCCGAGCTCGTCCGCTCGCGGAGAGACCTTCTCCGGAACGGATGGACGGACCGGCGGATCGCGGCCGCGCTGGCGGACGGTTCACTCGTCGGCATCCGGCGCGGATGGTTCATGCATGCCGTCGACCGGACGGCGCTCTGGGCAGAGGAGAAGCATCTCGCGCATGTGATCGCGGTGGCCCGTGACGCGCGGGGTTCGGCGGTCATGTCGCACTCGTCGGCTGCCGTGCTCTGGGATCTGCCGCTTCACGGGGTACGGCTCGCGCGGGTGCACATGACGACGCCGACGCCGAGGCGGATATCGAGCGCACCCGATGTGCTCCGCCATGTCGCGCCGCTCCCGGCATCGGATGTGGTCGTGCGCGCCGGCATCCGATGCACCTCGCTGTCACGAACCGTTTTCGATGCCGTGCGCTTCCTGCCCGTGGGGGCCGCCGTGGCGCTCGCGGATGCCGCAGAACGACAGATGGCCCTGCGGCAGCGGGAGTGGGACATGGATGCCGTCCTGTCCTGGCGCCGTGGCCTCGCGGGCAGGCTGGAGGAGGCGACCGGAGCGCGAGGGATCCGTCGGGCCCGTTGGGTGGCGGCGTTCGCCGACGGGCGGGCGCAACTCCCGGGCGAGAGCGTGAGCCGGCTGCACCTGCACACGCTCGGGTTCGCTGCGCCCGAACTGCAGGTGCCGATCGATGGCCCTGATGGCAGTCGCTATCTCGTCGATTTCGGGCTCGCCGACGTCAGAAGCTTCGGGGAGTTCGACGGCAAGACGAAGTACCTCGACGAGGCGATGCGATCGGGGCGCTCTCTCGACCAGGTGCTGCTCGCCGAGAAGCAGCGGGAGGATTGGATCCGCGGTCGAACACAATGGCGCTTCGCCCGATGGGGAGCCGAGCACATCAGGACGCCCGCCGCCCTCGCCGCTCGTCTCGCTGCGTTCAACATCTCCCCGCCTTGACCCTGTTCCTATACCCGTCCCCGAGCTTCCCGTCTTCGCCGCACCCCCCTCGGCGCCGAGTCTCTCGCCGAGCACTTCGTACTGCGCACCGAAACGTCTCGCCGAGCGCACGACTTGTTGCCGAGTGCACGGGGAGTCGACGTCGATACCCCGTGCGCTCGTCAATACCCCGTGCACTCGGCGGGGAGGGGCGGGGGAAGGGAGGGACGGGACGGGGCGGGGATTTGGGGGAAGGAAGGGCGTGGGGTAGAGTATGGGTAACCGAAGACCGCTGGTCATCGTGCGTGCGCGAGCACGCAGGATCGAAGCTCTGCTCAGCAGGGGCCCGCGCAGGACACGAACTTTCCAAAGCTCCGTGCGCTTGCGCCGGAGCTTTTCTGTTGTGCAGGTGGTCCAGGTCGGCGCCACACCACCGTGCGGCGCCTCGTACACACCAAGGAGTGACCATGGCGCAGAAGGATGCATCGGTCGCCGAGCTCACGAAGTCATTCGAGAACTCGACTGCCGTTCTGCTGACCGAGTACCGCGGTCTGACGGTTGCCCAGCTCAAGGAGCTGCGCAACAGCATCCGTCAGGACGCTGAGTACGCCGTGGTGAAGAACACGCTGACCAAGATCGCCGCCAACAAGGCTGGCATCTCCGCGCTGGACGACGACCTCAAGGGTCCGTCGGCTGTCGCGTTCGTGCACGGCGACTTCGTCGCCACCGCCAAGGCTCTGCGTGACTTCGCCAAGGCCAACCCGCTTCTCGTGATCAAGGCCGGCATCTTCGAGGGCAACGCCCTCACCGCCGACGAGGTCAACAAGTACGCCTCGCTCGAGAGCCGTGAGGTTCTGCTGGCGAAGGCTGCGGGCATGATGAAGGCGACGATGGGCAAGGCTGCGGCCACCATCGACGCGCTTCGCGAAAAGCTCGAGACCGCCGAGGCCGCGTAAGCGTCCGACGTTCTCGTACAACAACCCCATCTATCTAGGAGATACATCATGGCGAAGCTTTCCACCGAGGAGCTGCTCGAGCAGTTCGCTGGCCTGACCCTCGTCGAGCTCAACGACTTCGTGAAGGCGTTCGAGGAGAAGTTCGAGGTCACCGCTGCTGCACCCGTCGCCGTCGCCGGCGCTGCGGGTGGCGCAGGCGCTGCCGAGGCTGAAGAGGAGAAGGACTCCTTCGACGTCATCCTCGAGGCTGCTGGCGACAAGAAGATCCAGGTCATCAAGACCGTCCGCGAGCTCACCTCGCTGGGTCTCGGCGAGGCCAAGGCTGTCGTCGACGGTGCTCCCAAGGCCGTGCTCGAGGGCGCGAACAAGGAGACCGCCGAGAAGGCCAAGGCTGCTCTCGAAGAGGCCGGCGCGACGGTTACCCTCAAGTAATCACGCTTCAGCGTTCTTCACGAAGGCCCCGGGTTCGCCCGGGGCCTTCGTGCATTCCCGCCCCGGAGTCAGCGCGGGGGAGCGGTCGAGTTGCGCACCACGAGAGCGGATGCCGCGGCGACGTGTTCCAGTGGAGCCTCCGGCTGCTCCATGCGCCGCACCAGCAGCCGGACGGCTTCGTGTCCCTGCTCCCTGGGTGACTGGCCGATCGTGGTCAGCGCGAACATGTCGGCATGCTCGTGGTCGTCGATGCCGACGACGCTGAGCTCGGTCGGCACCGCGATCCCGAGTCGACGAGCCGCGATGATCGCGCCGATCGCCGCCTCGTCGCACACCCCCACGATCGCGGTGGGGCGATTCCGGCGGTCCCCGAGGAGTCCGGCCGTCGCCGTGTAGCCGCCGGGCATGGTCGGGGCGGACCCGGCGACCCGTGCGTGATCGGAGAGGCCGGCCGCGTGCATGGCGCCGTGATATCCATCGAGCCGCCTGGCGTCGCCGAAGCTCAGCTCTGCCGCATCCGTCGATCCGCCGACGAAGGCGATGTGGCTGTGCCCGAGCTCGATCAGGTGCTCGGTGGCGATACGGGCGGCAGCCGTGTCGTCGATGGAGACGGCGCTCGACCCCTCGCTGTACGGGCCCACGCTCACGAGAGGGCGCGCCGTGCGCTGCAGGCGCTCGAGTTCGTGCGCACTCGGCTGGATTCCGACGGCGATGATCCCGTCGAAGCGTCGACCGGGCAGCACGCTCTCGAACATGCGCTCCCTCGTCTGCGAGCCCTCGGGGACTCCGTAGAGCGCGAGGTCGTAGTCGAGTGCGAACAGGGAATCCTGGATGCCGGCGAGCAACTCCGCGAAGAACCATCGATCCACCGGCGGCATCACCACGCCCACCGTCTGGGTCCGCCCGGTCGCGAGGCTCGTGGCGGAGGAATGGGCGACGTAGGAGAGGTCGCGCGCCGCACCCTCGACCCGCGCACGGGTGTCTTCCGAGACGTAGCCTCGTCCGCTCAGGGCGCGACTCGCCGTGGCCTTCGACACCCCGGCGCGCGCCGCGACATCCGCGATCGTGCTCATCCGGTCCTCCTCGACCTGATCACGCCTGCGTGGGGCGGCGCTGAGCGCGCCGGGTGACAGCGTAGTCCGTGGTGCGCGAAAAAGGAACCGGTTCCACACGGCTCTCGAGGGAGCGCTCCCATCGGAGCTCGAGAACGGCGCCGAATGGTTGTGAGCTTGTGACCCTCGCGTGTTGTGCCGGGCGGCGGTACAACAGTATGTTGGCCTGGAATCGGTTCCCGAACGATGCCGCGGGGTGGCGTCAGACGCACGGGACCCTGTACTCGAAGAGGAGAATTCACATGGCTCTGTCACAGCGTTCCCGGCGTTACGCGCCACTTGCCCTGCTGGGGGTCGCGGGCATCGCGCTCGCCGGATGCGGAGCTCCCGGAGGGGCGCCGGAAGGGGGCGGTGGAAGCGGCGGCGGAGACAACACCGTCACGATCTACGGCACGATCGTCGATGACGAGGCGAAGCTCCTCGCGGAATCCTGGGCGGATTTCGAGAAGGAGAACGACATCACGATCAAGTACGAGGGCAGCCAGGACTTCGAGACGCAGCTCGGCACGCGCGCACAGGGTGGGAACCCGCCCGACATCGCGATCTTCCCGCAGCCGGGTCTGTTCGCGGACTACGCGTCGCGTGACCTGTTGAAGCCCGCTCCGGAGGCCGTCAAGAAGAACGCCGAGGAGTACTGGACCCAGGGATGGGTCGACTTCGGCACCTACGACGACACGTTCTACGGCGCGCCGCTGATGGCGAGCGTCAAGGGCTGGGTCTGGTACTCGCCGAAGAAGTTCGCCGAGTGGGGCGTCGAGCAGCCGACCAGCTGGGAAGAGCTGCTGACCCTCACCCAGACGATCGAGGAGAAGAGCGGTGCCGCACCGTGGTGCGCCGGCTTCGAATCGGGCGTCGCCACCGGGTGGCCTGGCACGGACTGGATCGAAGACCTCGTGCTGCGCAACTCCGGCGCCGACGTGTACGACCAGTGGGTGAAGAACGAGATCCCCTTCACGGACCCGCAGATCAAGTCGGCCTTCGACGAGACGGGCAAGATCCTGCTGAACCCGGCGTACGTGAACGGCGGCTTCGGTGACGTGCGCTCGATCAACTCCACGGCTTTCGGTGATGTGGCTCCCAAGGTGGCCAGCGGCGAGTGCGCGCTGACCCACCAGGCGTCGTTCCTCTCTGGCTTCTTCCCTGAGGGCACGGATGTCGCCGAAGACGGCGACGTGTGGGCGTTCCTCCTGCCGAGCAAGAGCCCGGACGAGACGTTCATCACCGGTGGTGGCGAGATCGTGGGCGCGTTCAGCGACTCCGAGGCGACGCAGAAGGTGCTCGAGTACCTCTCGAGCCCGGAGTGGGCGAACAGCCGTCTGGCACTGGGCGGGGTCACCTCCGCGAACAAGGGTGTCGACCTGGACGTCGTCGAGAACCCGATCCTGCAGGAGTCGATCAAGCTCCTCCAGGACGACTCGGTCACCTTCCGCTTCGACGGCTCCGACCAGATGCCGGGTGCGGTCGGCTCCGGCACCTTCTGGAAGGGCATGGTCGCCTGGATCAACGGCACCTCCACCGACGAGGTCCTCACGCAGATCCAGACCGGCTGGCCGTCCAGCTGATCGGATGAGGAGGGCCGCCCGGACGGGCGGCCCTCCTTCTCACACCCGGTCAGCGCATCGTCGCGCCGACCGCTGATCAGCTCCGTCTCCTGAAGGGGAATCCATGAACGCGACTGTGTTCTTCCAATGGATCGGGACACTCCCGCCGATCCTCCAGGCCCTCGCCGTGGTCATCGCGTTCGCGGTGGTCGTCGTGGTGATCCTGCTGCTCGTCGATATCGCACCGCGCAGCGGTGCTCTCTACACCGGCATCCGCCTCGCGATGTGCCTGCTCATCCCGCTCGCGGTGATGTGGTTCTTCAACTCCTACTACTGGGCGATGGGAGTGGCGGTCGCCGTCGGAGCACTGTTCTTCTTCCTCGACTACCGATCCCGTCAAGGCGCGGGATACCTGATCCAGCTCGTCGCCTTCATGGCTCCCGCGATGCTGCTGCTGCTCGCCGGACTGATCCTCCCGTCGATCCAGACCGTGTACGCGTCGTTCTGGAACTCGACCGGCAGCGACTTCGTCGGCTTCTCCAACTATCTCTGGATCTTCACCCAGTCCGACGGCGTCACGGCCGTGATCAACACGATCGTGTGGGTGCTGCTCGTGCCGACGCTCTCGACGATCATCGGCCTCGCCTACGCCGTCTTCATCGACCGGACCCGCGGCGAGAAGATCTACAAGCTGCTGGTGTTCATGCCGATGGCGATCTCGTTCGTCGGCGCGAGCATCATCTGGCGATTCGTGTACGCGTACCGCGGCCCGGAGTTCGAGCAGATCGGTCTGCTCAACCAGATCCTGGTCTGGTTCGGCGGCGAACCTCAGCAGTTCCTGCTGAACGGTCCCTGGAACAACCTCGCCCTCATCGTCGTGCTGATCTGGGTGCAGACCGGATTCGCGATGGTCGTGCTCTCCGCGTCGATCAAGGGTGTGCCCGCCGAGCTTCTCGAAGCCGCAGAGCTCGACGGCGCGAATGCCTGGGAGCGTTTCAAGTCGGTGACGATCCCGGCGATCCGTCCGGCGCTCATCGTCGTCCTCACCACCATCTCCATCGCCTCGCTGAAGGTCTTCGACATCGTCCGCACGATGACCGGCGGAAACTACGGCACCTCGGTGCTGGCGAACGAGATGTACACGCAGTTCTCGAAGTTCGAGGCGGGGCGCAGTGCCGCGCTCTCCGTCATCCTGTTCATCCTGGTGCTGCCGATCGTCATCTACAACGCACGCCAGATCAAGAAGCAGCGGGAGATCCGATGACTGACACCGTGAACTCAGACACCGCAGCCAGCACTCGGTCGATCACCACCGCCGGCCGGTTCGAGGCCTCAGCAGGCCGCGCGCGCAAGCGTCTCAGCCGGCCGTGGGCGTCGGTCGCCTCGATCGTGATCGCGGTCGTGTGGACCATCCCCACGCTCGGGCTCTTCATCTCGTCGTTCCGCGAGAGGGATGCGATCGAGACGACGGGTTGGTGGACGGTCTTCACCAACCCGCAGCTGACGCTGGACAACTATGCGGCCGTGCTGCAGTCCGGCACCACGCAGCTGACGATCCTGGAGTCGTTCTTCAACTCGATCGTCATCACGATCCCCGCGACGCTCATCCCGCTGATGATCGCCGCGATGGCCGCCTATGCGTTCTCATGGATCGAATTCAAGGGGCGCAACGCCCTGTTCATCTTCGTGTTCGCACTGCAGATCGTGCCGATCCAGATGGCCCTGGTCCCGCTGTTGTCGTCGTTCTCGCGGGGTATCAACCTGTTCGGCGTGCAGGTGACGCTGGGGCTGGATGTCGCCGGTGGCTACGCGCAGGTGTGGATCGCGCACACGATGTTCGCCCTGCCGCTGGCCATCTACCTGCTGCACAACTTCATGTCGGAGATCCCCGGCGAGATCATCGAGGCCGCGCGCGTCGACGGCGCCTCGCGCGGGCAGATCTTCTTCCGTGTGGTGCTGCCGTTGACGATGCCCGCGATCGCGTCCGTCGCGATCTTCCAGTTCCTCTGGGTGTGGAACGACCTGCTCGTGGCGCTGGTGTTCGCCGACGGAGCCGCGTCGCCGATCACGAAGGTGCTCGCCGAGATCACCGGCCGTGGCGAAGGCTGGTACCTGCTCACGGCAGGCGCCTTCGTGTCGATCATCGTGCCGCTGATCGTGTTCTTCGCGCTCCAGCGCTACTTCGTCCGCGGTCTGCTGGCCGGATCGACGAAGGGATAGCGAGTCGGGATCCTCGACGACGACGCCGCGACGACTCGAGATGGTCGTCGCGGCGTCGTCGGTGTCAGCGGGTGTGCTTCCTCTTCCACGCCACCGCATCTCGGGGGGAGTCCACGAGCACGGCATCCACGTGGAGGCGTGCGAGTTCTCGATATCGTGCCTCATCCGCCACCCCGATCGCCATCGTGTTCACGCGGTTCGCCGGGTCGACACAGCGAACGGCCTCGCGATCCCACGGGGTGATCTCGACATCGCTGCTCGCGGTGCCCAAGGTGAAGGTCTCGCTGACGGTGACCTTTCGACGGTCCTCGAACGCCAACCAGGTGCCCGGAGCCGGTGGCGACGGGCATTCGTGGGCCAGTGCGATGTCGAGAAGGCGTTCCCGTGTCGTGTCGCGGTCTTCGGCGACCTGGACGTCGCCGGCCAGGCGAGCTCGTCCCGTCGCCGTGGCATCCGTGGAGGAGATGACGGTGTTCTCCGTGCGGCCGACGCTCCGCAGGACGGCGACGACCGCGTCGGCGAGCGGGGCCGGGTCGGCCTGCTTGAGGTCGAGGAAGACGAGACGGTCTGCGGGGATGTCGTCCAGTGCCTGTCGGAGCGTCGGGAGAAGCGCAGGGGCATCGCGGTAGGGGGTCTCCTCCGACCCGCGAGGATGGAAGTTCCAGCCTGCATTGAGCGTGGTCAGCTCGGCGGCGGTCTTCTCGGAGACGGTTCCCGACCCGTTCGTGTTCGCCGCCAGGTCGATGGGCCGGTACAGCACCGGCACGCCGTCTCGGGAGAGCTGCACGGTGACCCAGATGGCGTCGGCACCGTCGCGCAGAGAACCTCGGATGCCTTCGACGGTGTTCTCCGGATAGTCGGCCGTTCCGGCCCGATGAGCCACGATCAGGGGTTCTCCTCGGCCGTCGTGCGGGGCTGCGGCGATGCGTCTGGCCGGTCCCGGGTCCGGTGCCGCGGCAGATGCCGTGGTCGACCCGGCGGCGAGCACGAGCCCGACCGCTCCGACGGCCGCTGCTCGTATCCAGAACGGATGATGATTCGAGAACATGGGGACGCACTCCTTCGCGAGCTTGCGCTCGGTGTGATTCCCGCCACCCGATCACGGTAACATTTCACTTTTCACGCTCGTGTTCGCGGCTGGCGCAACACAGCCCCGGTCGCGGCATCCGCGCGTCTACCCTGAAGTCATGAAGTACGCAGACTCCATCGTCGATCTCGTCGGCGACACGCCCCTCGTGAAACTCCGTCACGTCACAGAGGGCATCGCGTGCACCGTGCTCGTGAAGCTCGAGTACCTGAACCCCGGCGGCTCGTCGAAGGATCGGATCGCGGCACGGATCATCGACGCCGCAGAGGCCGCGGGAGATCTGAAGCCCGGCGGCACGATCGTCGAACCCACCAGCGGCAACACGGGCGTCGGGCTGGCGCTGGTGGCGCAGCAGCGCGGCTACAAGTGCGTGTTCGTGCTCCCTGACAAGGTCGGCGAGGACAAGATCGATGTGCTGCGGGCCTACGGCGCGGATGTCGTCGTGACGCCGACCTCGGTCGCCCCCGAGAGCCCGGAGTCGTACTACAGCGTGAGCGACCGTCTCGCGCGGGAGATCCCCGGTGCGTTCAAGCCGAATCAGTACGAGAACCCGAACGGTCCGCGCAGCCACTACGAGACCACGGGTCCGGAGATCTGGCGTGACACCGACGGACAGATCACGCATTTCGTGGCCGGAGTCGGCACCGGCGGCACGATCACCGGGACGGGGCGGTTCCTCCGCGAGGTGTCGGACGGACGGGTGCGCATCGTCGGCGTCGACCCCGAAGGCAGCGTCTACAGCGGCGGCACGGGACGCCCGTATCTCGTCGAGGGCGTGGGGAGGACATCTGGCCCGGCGCCTACGATCCGACCGTGCCGCACGAGATCGTGGCGGTGGGCGACGCCGAGTCGTTCGCGATGACGCGCCGGTTGGCCCGTGAGGAGGGCATCCTCGTCGGCGGATCGAGTGGCATGGCCGTCGTCGGCGCTGCGCGTGGCACGTGGGCTGCCGGCCGACGCCGTGATGGTGGTTCTCCTGCCGGACGGCGGACGCGGCTACCTCGGCAAGATCTTCAACGACGGATGGATGCGCTCGTACGGCTTCAGCGACGTGGAAGAAGGGGAGACCGTCGCCGACGTGCTCGCCGCTCGCGCTCCTCGGCGGGAAGCCGGCATGCCGGATCTGGTGCACGCCCATCCCACAGACACCGTGCTGGAGGCGATCGGCATGATGACCGAGTACGACGTCTCGCAACTGGTCGTGCTCAGTGCGGAGCCGCCCGTCATGATGGGCGAGGTCGTCGGAACGGTCGACGAGAAGGGGCTGCTCGATCTGTTGTTCCGCGGAGAGGCGAGTGCCACGGACGCGGTCGGATCGCACGTCGGCGAGCGGCTTCCGCTCATCGGCATCCACGCCACCGTCGGCCAGGCCAGGGCCGCGCTCGCCGATGCCGATGCGCTGCTGGTCACGGAAGACGGCAAGCCGCACACCGTGCTCACCCGACAGGATCTGCTGGCGTACCTGTCGCGCTGACATCGGCGGCGGTGCGGGTGCCGCGCTCGACGCCGGGCGTAACAGGGGCGGTCGCCGTGGTGGTCGCAGACGTAGGCTGAGACTCATGTCCGACCACGCCTTCGCCACTCGTGCCATCCATGCGGGACAAGCCGCCGACCCGACCACGGGCGCGATCATCCCGCCGATCTACCAGTCGTCCACGCATGTGCAGGACGGCATCGGCGGTTTCCGCGAGGGCTACGAGTACAACCGTGCGGGCAACCCCACGCGCTCCGCGCTCGAGACGCAGCTCGCGGCTCTGGAAGGTGGAGCGAGCGCCCTGTCGTTCGCATCGGGCCTCGCCGCCGAAGACGCGCTGCTGCGCGGCATCCTGAAGCCCGGCGATCACGTGCTGCTCGGCAATGACGTGTACGGCGGCACCTATCGGCTGCTCACCAAGGTGCTGGCGCCTTGGGGCATCGAGACCACGACGGTCGAGCTCTCCGACGTCGACGTGCTGCGCGCGGCGATCCGGCCGGAGACGAAGATCGTGTGGCTCGAGACGCCGAGCAATCCGCTGCTGAAGGTCGTCGACATCGCGCTGACGGTCGAGATCGCGCACGAATCCGGTGCGCTCGTGGTGGTGGACAACACCTTCGCGTCACCCGCACTCCAGCAGCCGCTCGCGCTCGGCGCCGACCTGGTCGTGCACTCGACCACGAAGTACCTCGGCGGGCACTCCGACGTGCTCGGCGGCGCCGTCGTGTTCCGCGACGACCGGTTCTTCGATCAGGTGAAGTTCCAGCAGTTCGCGGTCGGCGCCGTGTCGGCGCCCCTCGACGCCTGGCTCACCACCCGCGGCATCAAGACGCTGGCGCTGCGGATGCGCCAGCACTCCGAGAACGCGCAGGCGATCGCCGAGTGGGCGGCGGCTCGCCCCGAGTTCGCGCAGGTGTTCTTCCCCGGCCTCGCCTCGCATCCCGGCCACGAGATCGCCGCGAAGCAGATGAGCGGATTCGGCGGGATGCTCTCGCTCGGACTGGCCGCGGGCGCCGATGCCGCACGCGCCTTCGCGGAGAGCACGACCCTCTTCCAGCTGGCCGAGTCGCTGGGCGGCGTCGAGTCGCTCATCGGCTACCCGCCGGACATGACCCATGCCTCGGTGCGCGGCACCGAACTCGCGGTGCCGGAGAACGTGGTGCGGCTCTCCGTCGGCATCGAGGACATCGGCGACCTGATCGCCGACCTCGAGCAGGGGCTGGACCGCATCGCGCGCTGAGGATCGCCTCCGTGGACCGGGGGAGAGGGTGAGACGGCGGTAGCATGGGGTCTTCCCCGCGGCGAATCGATTCGAGCCGTGGATCCCCGACCTCTGGAAGGACGTCGTGTCCGACGCTCCCCGCACTGACTCCACCCCTGCCGTACCGTCGGAGCCCTCCGTCGACGCAACCGCGATCCCGCCGGTCGAGCGCACCGCGACCGGCAGCATCCGCACCTCGACGCCTACCGGCGCGATCCGCACTCTGGGCGCGAACCCGGCCACCGCGCCGATCATGCTGCACCCCGGAGACGCGATCTCCCTGGGCCGCCGGACGCTCTACATCATCCTGCTGGGCGCGCTGACGGCGCTCGGTCCGTTCACGATCGACCTGTACCTTCCGGCTTTCCCCGTGCTCGAGGAAGACTTCCAGACCACGGCGGCGGCCATCCAGCTGACCCTGACCGGCACGATGATCGGCTTCGCCCTCGGTCAGCTCGTGGTCGGTCCGCTGAGCGACAAGGTCGGCCGTCGGGTGCCGCTGATCGTGGTGACGGCCCTGCACGTCCTCGCGAGCGTGGGCGCGGCATTCGCTCCTGACCTCGGTCTGCTCAGCGCGGCGCGGGTGCTGATGGGCGTCGGCGCGGCCGCCGGTGGCGTGGTGGCCATGGCCATCGTGCGCGACCTGTTCGGAGGTCGGCGTCTGGTCGTCATGCTCTCCCGGCTCGCTCTGGTCTCCGGTGTCGCGCCGGTGATCGCACCGCTCATCGGATCCTGGCTGCTGACACTCATGCCGTGGCGCGGCATCTTCGGTGTGCTCGCGGCCTACGGCATCGTGATGCTGCTGAGCACGATCCTGTTCGTCCCGGAGACGCTGCCCGTGGCGCGCCGACAGGACCGCGGTGGGGCGACCATGCTCCAGCGGTACCGCTCCGTGCTCACCGACCGGGTGTTCCTCGGCGTGCTCGTGATCGGCGGCATGACCTTCTCGGGTCTGTTCTCGTACCTCTCCGCCTCGCCCTTCCTGTTCCAGGAGACGCACGGACTCGATGCCCAGCAGTACGGTCTGCTGTTCGCCGTGAACTCGCTCGGCGTCGTGGTCGGGGTGCAGACCGCGTCCCGACTCGCCGCCCGATTCGGTCCGCAATGGGTCATGGCCTATTCGACCGCCGTGCTGCTGCTCGCCGCCGTGGCGATCATCGTCACCGATCAGCTCGGGCTCGGGCTCTGGGGAACGGTCGTGCCCCTGTTCGTCTTCATGACCGCATGCGGTTTCACGTTCCCGAACGTGCAGGTGCTCGCCCTCGATCGACACGGCAAGGCCGCTGGTACCGCGGCATCGATCATCGGCGCCACGAACTTCGGCGTCGCAGGACTCATCTCGCCCGTCGTCGGCTGGCTCTCCCACGGCGCAGGGATCACGGCCACGACCATGGCGTCGGTCATGGTCGGCTGCGCGGCGATCGGCATCCTCTCGCTGTGGCTGGTCGTGCGCCCCCGCACGGTGGGCATGCTCACTCCCTGACCGTTCAGGGGTCATCCGACAGAATGGGACGATGAACAGGCGCGCGCTGCTGTGGTGGGGGGTGGGCCTCCTCGCGCTCGCGACGGCTCTCGGCGCCGTGGTGGTGTTCGCCTACCCGGAGACGCCCGGGTTCGACCACTGGTGGAACGAGACCATCGCCGGTGCGCGGGCCGAGTGGATGCTCGACTTCGCTCTCGCGCTGAACTGGGTCGGCGGCGGCTGGGTCGCGATCCTCGGCGTGCCGCTGCTCACGATCCTCGTGCTCGTGCTCGCCCGGCGGTGGCGGGGTGCGGTGTTCGCCGCCGTGTGCTTCGCTGCGAGTGCGGGAGCCGTGCAGTTGCTCAAGACGATCTTCGGCCGCGCCCGACCGGACGACATGCTGGTCGTGAGCGACTACGGCTCGTTCCCGTCGGGGCACACGGCGAACGCCGCCACGATCGCGCTCGTGCTGTGGGTGCTCTTCCCCCGCGTGTGGATGGCGATCGCGGGGGCGGTGTGGGTGCTGGCGATGGCGCTCTCGCGCACGTTCCTGTCGGTGCACTGGGCGAGCGACACCGTCGGGGTGCCCTCGTCGGCGCCGGCGTCGTCCTGGTGCTCGCGGCCTGGCTGCTGCCCTGGGTGCAGCGCACGAAGTCCGAGGTCGAAGCGCCGATAGGCTGATCGGACCCGTCCAGCCAGAGGAGTTCGTCGTGTCGCGCATCCGTCCCTATCGCCCCGCCGACCGCGCCGCGTTGTACGAGATCTGCGTGAAGACGGCCGACGCCGGGGGAGACGCGACCGGCATCCTCTCCGATGACGAACTCTGGGGCGACCTGTTCGCCGTGCCATACGCCGAACGGCATCCCGACCTCGCCTGGGTGGTCGAGAGCGACGACGACCGCACGATCGGCTACATCGTCGCGACCGACGACACGGATGCGTTCTACACATGGTTCCGCGACGAATGGTGGCCGACGCGGCAGGAGCGCTACCCCCGACCCGGCGACCTCGTCACACGCGAGGACCGCATGGTGGACTACGGCTACGGGCGCGCGCCCGGCATCGAGCCGAACGCTGCGGACTATCCCGCCCACCTGCACATCGACCTGCTCCCCGAGACCCAGGGCCAGGGACTCGGGCGCGCTCTCATGGACACGCTGTTCGCCGAGCTGACCCGGCGGGGTGTGCGCGGCCTGCACCTGGGCATCGACCCGAACAACGCCGGAGCCGCCGCGTTCTATGAGCGCCTCGGCATGACGCGTCTCCCCGCCGAGCCGGGCGGGCAGATCTACGGCGTGCGCTTCGACGACTGACGGCGGGACGGCCGACAAACGAGAAGGGCCTCCGCTGATGCGGAGGCCCTTCTCGACTTTCTGGCGGTGACGGCGGGATTCGAACCCGCGGTTGCTTGCACAACACACGCTTTCCAAGCGTGCTCCTTCGGCCGCTCGGACACGTCACCAAGGAACAACCTGTCCATCCTATCCGATCGCCCGGGCGTGACGTGACAGGGCCCCGAGACGGCCGCCCCGGACCCTCGCGCCTGCGAGATGTAACATATTGCATGTCGGACGCAGACGTTTTAACCTCACACGAGGACGATGCGCGAGCATCGGGACCTTCGGGGGGACGCATGCAGGGAAGTTCGACGACGACGTCGCGGCCAGGCCATCGCACGACGACGGCATTCGAGCAGTACGTCAGCGGAAGACGCGCGCTGCTGGACGGAACGGCCTTCTTCCTCGAATCGGTCGCGCACGCGGAAGCGGTGCTGCAGATCGCCGAACCCGCCGACGTGATCTTCGCGCCCTCCCACACGGCGCAGCAGGAGGACCCGAGGATGGTCGGATATCTCGGAGGGTTCCGGCGTCCGGGCGACATGATCGCCGTCGACGGCCGTCTCGCGGTCGAACTCCAGGATTACGTCGCGACCCCGTTCCTGTCGATCGGCGGTCCGACCGTGATCCGGCAGCGCAGCGCGGAGGGCGTCGCTGCATTCCTCAGCGATGCCGACACCGCGAGGGAATGCGGGATCTTCGTCGATCAGCTACTCGACCGTCACGTGCTCCTGGACGCGCGGGCGCTGTTCGTCGGCGCCGACCCCGCACGGGATGCGCTGGTGCGGGTCCATGTGTCCGCCGCCGGCGAGTACCGGGACGGGGTGGACGGGTTCCCGCTCGGCCGGGTCGGCGATGAGCGGGCAGACATCGAGGCGTCCGCAGCCGTCGGCGCCGGGCCCGGCCGGGCGTTCGCACGGATCGTCGATCCGGCCATGCTCGCGGCAGACCTCGACGACCGGCCGTGGATCGGACGGTACGCCGCGCTCCTCGAACTGCTGCGACGGTGGGACGATGCGCCGCGGCGACCGATCGTCTCGGGGTTCGGCGGGCACCTGGTGCGGGCGCTCGACCACGGTGCGGCCTCCCCTCCGTCCTGTCTCCCGAGGCACCCTTCCTCCTCGCCGCCGACACGGGGAGTACTTACTGGCCGACCCCGTGAGCGGCAGACGCTTCCCCTCGATTCCGGCACGGCTCGCGCGGCCGAATGTCTCATCGCGACGGCCGACGAGTCCGCGGCATCGGCACTGCTCGCATCCGAGCTCGACACAGGGGTGGGCAGCGTCGCTCAGATGGTGCACGATGTGCGGGACGGCTTCGCGGCGGCGGGACTCGACCTCGTCCAGCGCCGGCGGGACGCTGCCTGATGCGCTCAGACGGGCGTGCGGTCGAGACTGAACGACAGGGTGCGCGGGCGCTCCGCGAGTGGATCACGGGAGAGAGGCGCGACTACGCGCGGGTGTTCCTCCTCGAGCCCGGAGCCGCGACGGAGAATGTCGAGGGCGTGGCCGGTCCCGACGACGCGGTGCTCCTGCCGGTGGAGTGCGGCGCGTATGACGGGCAGGGTGCCGCGATCCGCTACAGCGGGATCCTGAGCGACGCCGGGGACGAGCTGTTCATCGGTGATCGCGGCGTCGAGCTGCAGGACTACGTCGCGGCGGCTTTCGTCCAGATCGTCGGTCCCACGGCGGTGAGCATGGTCGACGAGACCGGCTGGCAGGCCTTTCTCGCCGACGCGGACCTCGCTCGTCGCACGGGAGTCTTCCCCTCGGCGCTGCTCGATCCGCGGGTGCTCCTCGCGGATCGCAGCGCCCTCACGAACCCGACGGAACTCGTGACGCCCAGCGCCATCAGGGTGCATCGGGACGGCGCCATCGGCCTCGGCATCGGCGGCGAGGTCGTCGGCAGGGTCGATGACCTTCCCACCCTGCTCGCCACCCCCGTAGCCCGCTCCGCCTCACTGGCGGGTGCCGTGCCCGCCGATGTGCTCGCCTCCGATCTGGCGGCGCGCGAGTGGGTCGGACGGTACCTGCTCGCGACGGACCTCATGAAGATGCTCCGCCTGGCGAACGGGGCCGCCACGATCTCCGGCTTCGGCGGGGCGTTCTTCGAAGATCACCTCGCAGACGCCGAACCACTCACCGCGGATCCGTTCCTCATCGAGACCGCAGACGTGTTCGTGCTCGCAGACACGACGACCCTGCGCCGCCGCTTGCTGTCACGACCGACAGCCATGGTGGTCGCCGCCACTCAGACATCGAGCACTCTGGAGGTCGCAGCAGAGCGGACGGCGCGACAGCTCGGCGTGTCGGCGTCTGAGGCGCGCAACCTCTGCCGTGAGGCCCTCACCGCGCTCGACGTCCACCTCGGCCGACGAACAGGCGCTTCGTATCGGGCGGACGGGGTCGAGCAGTGAGCGCTCCGCACACACTCTGGACGTCGATGCTCCCCGCCGACTCGACCTTCTCGCCCGACCGGATCGCCGTGGGTGCCGCCGGACACCGCATCGAGTTCGCCGACGGGTCCACGCGGCTCTGCGCCACGAGCGGGCTGTGGAACGTGCCGCTGGGCTTCGGCAATCCGGCCGTCGCCGAGGCCGTGTGCAAGGCGACGCACGACGCGTCGTACCTGTCGCTGTTCCGTGCACCGCATCGATATGCAGAGGCTGCCGCCGAGGCACTCATCGAGCTCGCGAACCCGCGTCGGTACAGCCGCATCATCTTCTCCACCTCGGGCGGAGCCGCCAACGACGCCGCGATGAAACTGGCACGACAGTACTGGGCGCACCAGGGCGCCGGATCCCGCACGATCGTCGTCGGACTCCGAGGCAGTTACCACGGGACCATGTACGGCAGTCATGCGTTGAGCGGCGACGACCTCCTCCAGTCCGCGTACTCCGTCGACCGCCGATCCATGCGGCACGTGACTCACACCGACGACGGAGACGAGCTCGAGACGCTGCTGACGCGCGAAGGATCCAGGGTCGCGGCGGTCGTCGTCGAGCCTGTCCTCGGAAGCGGGGCGTACGCGTTGTCCGACACCTTCATCCGCCGTCTCCTCACGTTGCGGGAGCAGCACGGATTCCTGGTGGTGGCCGACGAGGTCGCGACGGGCTTCGGACGGACCGGGACCATGTTCGCCACCGACGGATGGGAGGCCGCACCCGATGTCCTTATCCTCTCGAAAGCGCTCACGAACGGTGTGATGGGGGCGGCGGCGCTCCTCGTGGGACCCCGCATCGCGTCTGCGTTCGTGCGCGGCGGATGGACGTTCGTGCACGGCGAGACCCAAGCGGGGACACCGGCATGCGCGGCGGCCATCCTCGCGGTGATCGACGAATTGCACCGCATCGACGTGACGGCGACCACTCGCGCGCTCGCGACCGAGCTGCGGGACCTGGCCATGTCGTTGACCGCGGACGGCATGGTCACGGAGGTGACAGGACGCGGCTGTTTCGTGGGGCTCGGACTGCGCAATGCCGATGAAAGCCCGCTCTCCGGAACCCAGGTGCTTCGCGTCGTTTCGGCCATCGCAGACAACGGCGTCCTCGTGCAGCCGGGTCCCAGCGCCATCGAGCTGATTCCGCCGTACGGCTTCACGGCGAGCGAGCTGCGCGACACCGAGGCTGCCGTGCGCGCCGGGCTCTCGCGCGTGCGGGAGGCGTCCGTATGAGCACGGCGTTCGGGGGACGAGTGCCGACGCTGTGGCACGGCGCCGGTGTCGCGCGTCGTATGACGAAGAGGTTGACTGCGGGTCGCGAGACGCTCGTGGTCGCGGACGCGGCCCTCCCTCTGGCGTCTCTCGTCGCACATGCGACGCGAGTCGTGAGTGGACGCGTCATCGGTCGATGCGACGACCGTGGTCGCGATCGCACGGGAGATCGCCCACCGGCCGCCCGCCGTGATCGTGGCTGTGGGAGGAGGCAGCGTGCTCGACGCCGGCAAGATCGCCGCGCTCGCGGCCGCCAGGGGACGCCTGCTGGACTACACCCTCGGACACGCATCGAGCGCCGCATTGACGTTCGTCCCCGATGCTCCGCCGCCCGTGGACATCGTCGCGGTGCCGACGACGCTCGGCACCTCGTCGGAGACGAACAGCGTGGGCATCCTGAAGAACGAACACGGTCACCGTCTCATCGTCGGACGCGCGCTCACGCCGCGCCACGCCGTTCTCGATCCGTGCGCCCTGGCCACGCTCGCACCCCTCGCGGTCGGCGAGGGGGTCATGGAGGCCTTCCTCCGTCTGGCCGGCGCATCGACGAGTCCGCGGAGGAGCATCAGGCAGCACACGGATGCCGTCGCCCTGGGGAGGGCGCTGCTGGAGTCGGCCACCCGCGACACGAGTTCCGCGGCGGGAAGACTGCGCCTCGCGCGCCTGAGCGCAGCCACCCAGCGCACTGCCGCGTTGCGAGGACCTGATCCGTACAGCGCCAGACATTGGTACGCGGCGAACGAGGTGGCGTCTCACCTGGAGGTGCGGAAGATGGTCGCCACGGCGACCGTCATCGCTGCGGTCTGGCGTCGGATCTGCGCGGGAGACGTGCGGTGGGGCGACCGGGACAGCCTCGAACTCTTCTGGCGGAGCGTCGCGTGCGGGATGGCGGCACCCCTCGACCCGCCGTCGGGCATCGCGACCCTCATCGAACGCTGGGGGATCCCGCGTGCGCCGCGACCGACGGCATCCGAGATCGATCGCATCGCCGAGGCCATGGAGAGGGCGTGGGGAGACCGTCACCCCATGCTCCCTGGTCTCGTGGCGGACGATTTCGGCGATCTGCTTCGCGACTCCGACTGGAGCCCACGACCGGTCGGTGGCGATCGCCGGCCTTCGATGAATCTGCGAGGAGGTGAAACGAATGAACACGAAGGGTGAGAAGCGGATCCGCTTCCAAGAACTCGACGAGATGGAAGCCCTCAGCTGGGAGAGCTTCTATCAAGGCGTGATCGGTGCGCTGGTACTCATCGGCATCGGTGCCGCCGCCGCCACGTGACGCCGTCGCCCGGCGGGAATCGATAGAGGGAAGGAGGTACACATGCACGCCGAGATGTCGACGCTCGAGTTCACCGAACTCGAGGCCATGGAAGCGCTGAACGACACCGACGACTACATCCGGGGCTTTGCCGTGGGCGTGATCATCGGAATCCTCGCCCTGACGTAGGAGCGAGACCGGAGAAGTGACCGAGGAGGTTCACAGTGCAGACGATGACGCTCGAGTTCCAGGAGCTCGAACAGATCGACGCGCCCCTCGAATGGTGGCAGCACGTCAGTTACATCATCGCCATCATCGGCGGTGCGGCCGCGATCGCGACCTGAGAGAAGGGGTGCGGGTGCCCCATGCGCCCGCACCCCGTTCCACACAGAGAGGCGAAATGCGAGTTCCCGATTCGATAACCCGAACCGTAGCGGCGCGCCTGGGAAGGGAGGGGGCATCTCCCCGAGCACAGGACCTGTACGCCGGTGCGGGCACCGACTTCTATGACCGGCTGGTCGGTCCCGACCGCGCAGAGATCCGAGAGATCCTGGCGCTCGCACGCGACGCGGCGGGACCGATCCTCGATCTCGCCGCTGGCAGCGGGAGGGTGACCATTCCGCTGGTGAGGTCCGGCAAGGATGTGACCGCCGTCGACCTCTCCGACGACATGCTCTCCCACCTTCGTCGCGCTCTGCCAGACGACGACAGAGTGCAGTGCGTCGTCGCGGACATGCGCGACTTCTCGCTGCCGCAGCGATTCGGGCTCATCGTCATCGGTGCGACATCCATCACGCTGCTCGACCGTGCCGGGAGGTCGCTGCTGTACGCGAACGTACGACGTCACCTCGCGGCCGGAGGAGTGTTCGCCTTCACCGTCGCAGGAGGCGCCTCTGCACAGAGCCTCCTGACGTCGGCAGACCAGGAGGTCGTGGTGCCCGGGCCCGCCGGAGACGACACCTATCTCTTCTCGCAGCAGATCGAGGAGGGCGGTGCGGCGCGACTGGTCAACTGGGTGCGCGTCTCCGACGTGGTGCCCGGGGGTGAGGTGACGGTGTTCACCAGCCGTCTGCGACTGCTCGATCACGAACGTCTCACGCGCGAGCTCGTGGATGCGGGCTTCGCCCACCCGGAGGTGTCGCCGGTCCGGACCCCGCACGGCGTGGACATCCTCCTGCTCACGACGTCGTGGGCGGGGTCCGCGGAAGGGGAGGGGTGACCGTGCCGGGGATCGGGTTCGCTCGCCGTCGGGCGTCCGCCGAGGCGCCACCCCTCACGGCCGACGCGCGCCCGCGCCTCGCCCCCGGTGTCGTCTTCGAGGAGGCTGCGCAGGGAGAGGGGTGGATCGCGACGCTCCACGGCGTGCCCTCGGCGAGAGTATCCGGCGCGATGGTCGAGATGTTGACGGCGATGGACGGCGACACCGCGCTCCGTGATCTGCACGCCCGTTTCGCCGCGTCGGAGTCGGAGGAGAGCTTCGGGGACCTGATCCGACGCCTCAGCGCCGCGGGGTTCCTCGGGGCTGAGGCGAAACTCCCACCCGGTCGGCTGAGCTATCGACCACCCTTCACCCTCCAGGTCGCGACCCTCCGTGCTCCGGGCCTGTTCCGCGGCATGAACCGCCTGCTCGTCCCGGTCCCACCCCGCGTGCTCCTCTGGGCGGTCGCCGTGCTCCTGGGCGGGGAGTCTTCGCCGCGATCGCTCAGGCGGCGGAACTGCGGAACGTCCTCACCCGGCCGATCGCTCTCCCCGGCCTTGTGGTCGTCGTCGTCGTGCTGTCTCTCCTGACGCTGCTCCACGAGTGCGCCCACGGACTCATGCTCACGAGGTTCGGCGGGACGGCGCGCAGGGCGGGCTTCATGCTCTTCTACCTCACGCCCGCCTTCTTCGTCGATGTGACGGACGGCTGGCGTCTGCGCGACCGGAGGCAGCGCGTCGCGGTCGCGCTCGCGGGTCCGGCGGTGCACGCCGTCGCGGCCGCGGTCGCGCTCCTCGTCGCCGTCATGCTCCCGCAACCCGCGGTCCACGAGGCGCTGCTGCTCGTCGCCGTCTCCTGCGTCGGCGTGGTCCTCCTCAACCTGATCCCGTTCGTGCGCTTCGACGGGTACATCGCGCTCATGAGCGCCGTGGACGAACCGAACCTCCGCGTCCGCGCGATGCGCGACGGCACGGATCTCCTGGCCCGTGTCCTGTTCGGCGCGCGTCGGTCGAACCTGCGTCTGGAGAGGTGGTGGAGCATCCCGTTCGGACTCGCCAGTCTCGTCGCACCCGCGGTGCTGGTGCTGTTCGCGGTCGCCCGTGCGGTTCGGGCGCTCGCCGGGGGCGGGCCGATCCTCGGAGTGCTGGTGGTCGCGCTGGAGTCCGTGGTCGTCCTGGCGGCGGTCTCCCTCCTCGCCAGGGCGTTGCTCCGTGTCCTCCGATCGGGCGTCTCGCGGCTCCGCGTGATCTCGGTGAGCGCCCTGCTGGTCGCGAGCGTCGTGACGGCTGGCGTCCTCATCCCTGTTCCAGTGACGGCCACGCTCGGCTTCGTCGTACGCGACGACCATGTGGTCCTCGTGCAAGCCGCGCAGAACGTCGACGTCGAGGTGCCGGCGGGCGCGCACGTCGTCCTGATGAGCAGCGGCATCCTCGCGAACGATCAGGTCGGCACGGCGATCGCTCGACCCCGGCGCCCGACACCGACGAAGGTCCCGCTCGATGCGCTGCTCCCGGTGACGGCCGCGGGGGTGTCGGTCCCGGCGGTGGTCGTCGCACGGCTGGAAGTCGCGGAAGAGAACGACACCCTGCCGTCCGCCGGTCAGGCACGGATCGGACTCGGCGTGCGCAACCTGTGGCAGACCCTCTGGACGACGGGCGTCACGATGCCGCTGTCGCTCCCGGGGAGTGAGAAGTAGGAAGGGATGAGGATGAAGGATCACGCAATCGAAGTCAGAGGGCTCACGAAGAGGTACGGGCGCCGGATCGCGGTCGACGAGCTGTCGTTCGCCGTACCGCGGGGCACGATCGTCGGGCTCCTGGGGCCGAACGGCGCAGGCAAGTCGACGACGCTGCGGGCGATCGTCGGTCTGCTCGCGCCGACGAGCGGCGAAACCCTCATCGACGGCGTGGCGTTCTCGGCTCTCGCCGACCCGGCATCGCACGTCGGTGTGCACATGGACGGGTTCGGTTTCGAAGCCGGTATCTCGGCGCGGCGCCACCTCGAGATCTGCCGGCTCGCGTGCGGTGCACCTCGCAGCCGCGTCGACGAGGTGCTCGAGGAAGTGGGGCTCACGGCGGACGCCCGACGTCGGGTGAAGACCTTCTCGACGGGCATGGCCCAGCGGCTCGGGCTGGCGACCGCCCTCATCGGTTCGCCGCGGACGCTCGTGCTGGACGAGCCGGCGAACGGCCTCGACCCCGACGGCATCCGCTGGCTGCGTGCTTTCCTCCGCGACTTCGCCGAACGTGGTGGCACCGTGCTGATCGCCAGCCACCAGCTCGCCGAACTCGAACACGTGGTGGACGAGGTCGTCATCATCCGACGGCGTGTGCTCTTCTCCGGACGCCTCGATGACCTCGTCACGCGAGACACCGACACGCTCGAGAGCAAGTACTTCGAGCTCGTCGAAGGAGCGTCCGCATGAGGGGCGCGGTCCGCAGCGAGGTTCTGCGCGCCGTGAGCGGGACCTCCGTCATCGCGGTCTACTTCATCGCTCTCCTCATGCCCCTCTTCGTGCTCTTCTCCGACGGGTCGCGGTTCGACCTCGCCGGCCTCGACTCCGCTGCGGCCACCACCCGACTGCTGGAGCCCCTCGCCTGGTCCGTCATCTCCGCAGCGTTCGTCGGTGCGTACGCCGTGACCCGCGAGTACTACTACGACTCGATGGACCGGACGCTCACGGGGGTCGGCTTCCGTCGGGCCTTCTCCGCGAAGCTCATCGCGGGCGCTCTCGTGGCCGTCGCGCTGTCGGTCGGCATCTTCGCGCTGTGGACGGTCCTCGTCCTGTTCCTCCTGATCCCCGAGGGGTCGACGCTCGTGCTCACCCCCCTCGCGTGGCGCATCTATGTCGGCGCCGTGTGCGGTGCGGTGCTCGGCGCTCTCATCGGAGGAGCCATCGGCTGGATCACCCGGAACTACTATCTGACCGCCGGCATCGTCCTGGTCTTTCCGATGGCCGTGGAGTTCGCGATGATGCGCACGGCCCCGGACGTGGCGAAGTTCTCGCCGGGGCTCGCCCTCGTCGCTCTGAGCGTCCCCGGCTACCAGGGTCGCCTGCTCGAGTTCGTGCCTGCTCTCGGCGTCGGACTCGTGTGGACGATCGCGCTGGTCCTCGGCGCGTGGGTTCTGGGACGCAGGAGAGTCGCGTGATCGGTCGGGCGCTTCGTGCGCAGGCCGCTGGCTTCGGCGGCGACGTCGTGCTCCTCGGGGCAGCCGCGGCGGCGTTCGTGGTGTCGCTGTCGGTGGCGGCCGGTATCCCTCCCGAACTCGCTGGTGCGCCGGCCGACCTCCGCGAGGCGCTCGCCGCCCCGTTCGGCGTCGTGCTCGCGACCTACGGCGCCGTGCTCGCGGCGGTCTACGGCTCTTTCCGCTACACGATCGACCGGCGCGACGGCGTGATCGCGCAGCGACTCACAGTGCAGCCGCGCTGGGTGCTCCTCCTCGCCAGGCTGCCGGCTGTTGCGGTCGGGGGCGCACTCGTCGCTCTCGCGGGCGTGGTCGGCGGGCATGTGGCGTTGGCGGTCGCGATGGGCGGGGTCCCGGTGAACTGGTCATCCGTCGGATCCACCCTCGTGGTCGGCGCGGTCGCGGGCCTGTGGGGGATGGGCATCGGACTCGTCGTGCAGTCCCACCTCGTGGCACTCTTCGTCGCCGCGATGTCGATGGCGGTGGCGGTGCTCCTGGCGATGCTGTGGGGGGCGGGGGCCGTCTATCTGCCCCTCCTCTCGATGCTCCAGGCCTTCCCGTTCGATGTCACCGCCGTGGGCATCGCGCCGGAGGTCCGCCTCGACGGCTCCCTGGCTGCGCTGGTGGCCGGCGGGTGGGTGGCCTCGGCTCTGCTCGGCGGGGGAGTCCTCTTCCTGAGACGCGATGTCACCTAATCGCCCCGAGCGGCTCCGATGCGCATCTCGGCGGGCGCATGCCGACCGTCACGGAGACACGACGTAGGATCCCTAGGTGGCAACCCCCAAGATCGTCCTCTTCTACGCGTTCACCCCTCTCCCCGACCCCGAGGCGGTCCGTGTCTGGCAACGCGACCTCGGCGAGGCGCTCGGACTGCGTGGGCGCGTGCTCATCTCGAAGGACGGGATCAACGGCACGCTCGGCGGTGACCTCGACGCGGTGAAGAAGTGGCGCCGGTCGTTTCGCTCGTATGCCCCCTTCGCTGACGCCGACATCAAATGGAGTGAAGGGACGGGCGTGGACGCCGAGGGGCGCAGCGTCGACTTCCCCAAGCTCAGCGTCAAGGTGCGTGAAGAGATCGTCTCCTTCGGCGCCCCGGGTGAACTGCGCGTCGACGAGCACGGAGTGGTGGGCGGCGGCGCGCGACTGACCCCGGAGGAGCTGCACGGCCTGATCGAGGAGCGCGGCGACGAGGTCGTCTTCTTCGACGGACGCAACGCCCTCGAGGCGCAGATCGGTCGGTTCCGTGGCGCGGTGGTTCCCGACACCGACACCACCAGAGACTTCGTGCGGCTTCTCGACTCCGGCGCCTATGACGACCTCAAGGGCAAGCCCGTCGTCACCTATTGCACCGGCGGAATCCGCTGCGAGGTGCTGTCGAGCCTGATGACGTCGCGCGGCTTCGGCGAGGTGTACCAGCTCGAGGGCGGCATCGTCCGGTACGGCGAGAAGTACGGCGACGACGGTCTGTGGGACGGGTCGCTGTACGTGTTCGACGGCCGCGGTTCCGTCGATTTCTCCGACCATGCACGGGTCATCGGGGAGTGCGCAGGGTGCGGAGCGGCGACGAAGCGCACCGCGAACTGCCCCGACCCGTCGTGCCGTTCGCAGTTCGTGGTGTGCGAAGCCTGCGACGCCGTCGCGTGCACCGCACACGCGGCCTGAGCGCCGCGACCGTGAACGCTCGCTGACGGGCAGAGGTCACACCGCGACGCCGGGTTCGGCGGCGCGGGGTGCGTACAGCGATCGGGGAAGCAAGGTCGCCCGCACACGCGTCGGACGATCCACACTGTGGCGCAGCTGCACGATCACCTCGCGCAACGCCGGGGAGAGGTCGGTCGGGGTGTCACCGGATCTGGCGTAGTTCGCCCGCTCGACAGCATCGGTCAGGCGACGCATCGCCCCGGGATCCACGTGACTGTCGTCGACGAGCCCGGCGGCCCGCACCCGCGGGGTCTCCGCATCGGACACGGGCAGCTGCAGGTCGATCAGCGTGTCGCGGATCTCGGCCCAGGCAGCTGCCGGGTCGCCGCGGCGCGCCCTGCGCATCCGCCCCCGACGTTCGACGACGCGGATGGCCGCCGGGAGGAGCAGCAGCGCCACCGCGCCGAGCGTCGTGAACAGCACCGGTGCCGGATCGAGTGTGCGCAGTTCGTCGCCGCTGGCGGAGTCGCCGCCCGCATCGTTCCGATCGATCTCCGGACCCGAGGTCTCTTCCGTCTGCGGCGCCGTGGTCGGTGCGGGCGTGGCGGGGCTCCCGGGGTCGCTGCCCTCGGTGGTGCCAGGGCTGAAGGCGGTCGGAACGCCCAGCGAGGCGGTGGGTTCGAACGGGATCCAGCCGATGCCGGGGAAGCGGACCTCGGGCCAGGAGTGCAGCTGGTCGCTGGTCACCGAGAAGACGGATTCGGTGCCGCGCTTCTCGTCGGTGAGCGAGCCGGGAAGGTAGCCGACGACGATGCGCACCTGCATGCCGAGGCTCTCCGCCATGAGGGCGAACGCTCCCGCGAAGTGCACGCAGTACCCCGAACGTTCCTCGAGGAACGCGCCGACCGCCTCGGCCCCCGTGCCGTCGAAGCCTTCCTCCACCGGGGTCTCGAGGGAGTAGGTGAAGTCCGAGCGGAACCAGTTCTGCAGGGCGATGAGCCGGTCGTAGTCGGTGCTCGCGGCCGCGGTCACCTCGGCGGCGAGTTCATCGACGATTCCGGGCAGCTCGACCGATTCCGTGTCGGGGTCGCTCACCGGAGCTGCGGCATCGACGGCACGGATCTGCTCCAGGGTGGGGGCGAGCCGCGATGAGGTGACCGTGTAGTCGTTGCCGACGGCATCCGCACTGCGGGAGAAGAGGGTGCGGTTGTCGGGCGAGACCCGCCAGGAGCCGCTGAGCCCCTGCACATCCGTGGCGGGATACGGCACCGGGAGCCAGGAGCTCGACATGCGCAGCACCCGGATGGAGGTGTTCTCCTCCTCCGTCGCGACGTCCTCGGTCCATTCCGGTGCGCCGAACCCGTCGTCCTGCGACTGCAGATCCCCCTGATCGGGCTGCCACACGCGTCCGTCGAAACGCGAGAGCGTCGTGAGCCGCAGGTACGGAGCGGTGTCGGTCTCCGCCGCGACGGTCAGCACCTCCACCGGATTGGGCTGGCGCAGGTCGTCGCCCAGACGCAGCGACGCGTCGACCGTCACACCGACCCCCGTGCCGGCCACGCTGGTCGCGAGGGGCAGGGCTGGGGCGATCGCGACGGTCGTGACCAGCGCGGCGGCGCCGACCGCGACGGCGACCGGGGTGGATGAGCGTCGGGGGATTCCGGATGGCGGCGTGCCGTGAAGTGGAAGAGGAGGAGGACGGTGACGCCGAAGAGCACGAACCAGACGACGTTGGTCTCGCCCAGCGTGACGATCATCGGCACGGCGCCGATGCTGCCGGTGAGCAGGGCGGCCAGCACCGCAGAGCGATGCGCCACCAGGTGATCCATCAGGATCGCGACGACGGCGAAGCCGACGCTCATGGCGGCCGCGAGTGCGGGCGAGGCGTCCAGGGGGCGGAGCCGAAGACGACCGCTTCGACCGCCGCCGCGCCGAGCGCTCCGAACAGGGCGATCGTCGTCGAGGTCGGGATGATCCCCAGGAAGGCGGTGTCACCGGCGATGAGCAGCGTCACGACGGCGACCGCGACCACGATCTGTCCGGCGAACGTGCCGACGTCGCGGAGCCAGGGGGCGCGTCGGCGCAGCAGGCGGCGCAGCAGCATTCCGGTACCGGCGACGGCGATCACGACGAGCAGGACGTCGAACGACCATGCGCCAGGAGAGATCACCGAGGTGTAGGGCCACATCGCCACCATGGTGGCCACGGCGGCCAGCGCGGCCGGGGCGACGACACCGTACCGTTCCTCGCGGTCGCGGTGCCATCGCGGCGACCCCACGGCGGGCGCTGCCGCTGCCGGTGCGGACTGCTCAGCGCGGAACATCGCCCACCCCGATCCGTGCCGAGACGGCCTCTTCCCAGGCCTCGGCGACGTCGGGCCCGAGCGGCACCACCGTCCAGCCGTGCGGAGACGACGCCTCGGCCGCTCCGGGGAGCAGCTCGGTGCTGAACAGCATCGGGGCAGCGGCGCCGGCCGGACGCAGCAGAGCGGCATCCTCTTCGTCGAGTCGGCCCGTGATGAAGACGAGCGGCCCGGGCGGGGAACCTCCGATCAGCGTCGCCAGGTCGCGGCTCTCGCCGCGGGGAGCGACCATCGCGAGGGCCACGAGCAGACCGTCGCGGTCGTCCTCATGCCCGCGCAGCGCCCCCAGCAGCATCCCGGCGCTGTCGATCACATCGACGCTGTAGCCCTCCGCTGCGAGATGCACGGCCGCGGAGGCGCACAGCGATACGGCTGCTTCGAACGCGGGGTCGGCGTCGGCGCCCGGCGCGTCCCAGTGGCGGCTGCTGCGGTCGAGCACGACGACGGCGTCGGGGCTGGACTCCTCTTCCTCCTGGCGCACCATGAGCTGGCCGCGGTGTGCGGTGGCCCGCCAGTGGATGCGACGCATCGAGTCGCCGGGGATGTAGCCGCGCGGCGACAGGTTGTCGCTGCCCTGCCCGAGCCGTGTCGACGAGGTGTGCGCCGTCCCGCCCGCCGCACCGACCCGCACGGCCAGGGGCGCCAGGGCGAAGACCTCCGGTACGACCGTGATGCTCCGCGTGTCGCCGAACGCCTGCTCGCGCTGCGCGAGCCCGAACGGATCGACGGTGCGCAGCAGCAGCGGACCCAGGGGCCAGACCCCACGGCGGACGCCGGTGATCGGATAGCTGAGCTGCCCGGTCTCGGAGGGGTACTCTCCGCCGGAGTCTCCCGAGACGGCCGGGGGCAGCACGTCGTGCCACAGTCCCCGCGGCACCCGCAGGGCCCGCAGTGAGCCGCACGGTCACCCGTGAGGTCTCCGACACCGTGAGCAGATCGGTGGATATCTGGCGGGTGACTTTTCCGGAGCGCCGGGGGAGACGGACGGCGAGGAGCGAGAACAGCGTCAGGGCGGCCAGCAGCACGCCGATGTACAGCAGGATGCGGGTGCCGAGGATGTTGGCCGCGATCAGGCAGCCGAGGGCGGCGATGAGCGCACCGGTTCCGCGGAGGGTGAGGGATCGGCGTCGTCGCATGGGGTCCTCGGTCAGGAGCGCGTGGCGACGGGCACCCGCACCCGTTCGACGATCTGGGTCAGCGCGGCCTCGACCGGCTGCGCCCCGGCGCGGTGGGCCCCGCGCGCCGGCAGTAGGCGATGCGCGAGCACGGGGATGAGCAGGGCGGTGATGTCGTCGGGGATGACGAAGTCGCGCCCGTCCAGGGCGGCCCAGACCTTCGCTGCTCTGATCAGCTGCAACGTCGCCCGCGGGCTCGCGCCGAGGTGCAGGTTCGGGTCGGAGCGTGTGGCCTGTGCGAGAGCGACCGTGTAGTCCTCGAGCGCGGGGGCGACGTGGACCGAGCGCGCCCACGCGATGAGCTGCGAGATGGACGCCGCATCGGCGACGGGCGACACGGCTGCGAGCGGATTCACGACATCGCGCTGCCGGAGCATGAGCGCCTCGGCAGCGGCATCCGGGTACCCCATGGAGATGCGCATCATGAACCTGTCGCGCTGCGCTTCGGGAAGAGCGTACGTGCCCTCCATCTCGAGCGGGTTCTGGGTCGCCACCACGAGGAAGGGCGTCGGGAGCATATGGGTCGCGCCGTCGACCGTGACCTGTCCCTCTTCCATCGCCTCGAGCAGCGCGGACTGCGTCTTGGGCGAGGAGCGGTTGATCTCGTCGGCGATCACGATGTGGGCGAACACCGCGCCGCGCTTGAACTCGAACTCCCGGTCGACCGGGTTGTACACCGAGACGCCGGTCACGTCACCGGGGAGCAGGTCGGGGGTGAACTGGATGCGGCGCACCGTCGCGTCCACGCTGGCGGCGAGGGCCCTGGCGAGCATCGTCTTGCCCACACCGGGGACGTCTTCGATCAGCAGGTGCCCCTCGGCGAGAAGGCACACGAGGGCGCTGCGCACGGCATCGGGCTTCCCGTCGATCACCTGACCGATGGAGCCGAGGATCGCAGACGTCTGCGCGGCGAAGGTGTCGGCGTCGATCATCACCGGGTTCAGGGGGGCGTTCTCTGGCATGCGTTCCCTCTCGCGTCGGCGCTGCGATGCGCGTTACTCGATCGTAACCCGGTGCGGCGGCCGCCGCTCTGGCAGGTTCCTTTGAGGTTCCGGGGCCGGACCGGGTGCTGTGCGAAAGCACCGGACGCATCGGGTTAGGATAGGAGACGGCTCTCCGCGTGGCGGCATCCAGGCCAATTCCCCCAGGGCGGAAACGCAGCAAGGGTAACCGGGCTCTGCTGGGTGCGCGGAGAGTCATTTTCTTTGCCCGGACGAGGGCGCGCGACACGCAGCTTCCTCCGGGGCGCACCTGCGACAATCGTCCGGTGACCGCCACCCCCACTCCGAGACCGGCGCATCCTCTCGGCCGATTCGCCTCGCCGGTGCTCCTGCTCGTCGCGATGTGGGGCGTGCAGTTCGCCGATGCGATCCTGCCGGGCTCTTTCACCGGTTTCGGACTGCGGTCGTGGGATGTGTCCGGTCTCGGGGGCATCGTGCTCGGTCCGCTCCTGCACGCGAACTGGCAGCACCTGATCGCCAACTCGGTGCCGTTCCTGGTGCTCGGGTGCCTGGTCGCGGTCGAGGGCGCCCGCCGATTCTGGGCCGTCACCGCGATCGTCGCGGTCGTCGGCGGCCTCGGCACCTGGATCGTCAATGCGCCGGGCACGCTGACGGTCGGCGCGTCGGGGCTGGTGTTCGGGTACTTCGGCTACGTCGTGATGCGCGTGTTCGCGCCGGGGCGTGTGGCACACCGCATCCTGTACGCCGTGATCGCCGTGGTCGTCGTCGCCCTCTACGGCGGCTCGATGATCGCCGGGGTGTTCGGCGTCGCGGAGGGGATCTCCTGGCAGGGGCACCTGTTCGGAGCGGTCGGCGGGGGCTCGCCGCGCTGATCGGCCGCCGCCCCCGCGTCGATCGTGGAGCGCCGGCACCATGACGACGGGACGCGCTGCTCCACGGGCGACGCGCGCCACCGGGGCGAAGAAGGGCGCAGCGAAGAAGCCGGCAGCGCGCCGCCGGAGCACCGCACGACGGAGGAGTCCGAGCGCACGGCAGCGGGCCGCGATCCGCGCGCGCCGCAGGAAGACCCTGCAGCGCGTGCTCTTGTCGATCGGCGCCGTCGCCGTGCTCGGCGGCCTGCTGGTGCTCATCCCGCGGGGGCTCGCGCACGATCCGGCACCCGTGTGCGTCGATGAGCCGCAGACGCTCCCTGAGGCGGGCATCGAGGGCTGGAGCGGCGCACAGCTCGACAACGCGGCGACCATCGTCCGCACGGCGGCGGCGCTCGGGTACTCCCGGGAGGGGCAGGTCCTCGGGGTGATGACGGCGATGGGCGAGAGCAGCCTCCGCAACATCGACTACGGCGACTGGGAGACGCGCGGGTTCACGAACCCCGACGGATCGCGTACGTCCAGCATCGGGCTGTTCCAACAGCAGGACTGGTGGGGGAGCGTCGAGCAGCGGATGGATCCCGCGACGGCGACGACCCTGTTCTTCGAACGGCTGGGGCGGGTGCCGGCCTGGCAGTCGATGGAACCCTCGCACGCGATCCACCGGGTGCAGGTCAACACCGATCGCGACTACTACGCGCGATTCCAGGCGGATGCGACGGCGGTCGTCGCCGCGCTCTCGGGGCCGTGCGAGTGACGGTCGAGCAATAGTCCCGGTGACGTCGGGTTGGGGCCGAGGCTGCCGCGCCTAAGCTGAAGCCGTGGCGCAGAGCATCTACATCACCTCGGCCGAAGGCCATACCGGCAAGTCCACGATCGCCCTCGGGGCGCTCGACGCCCTGATGCGCGTATCGCCGCGGGTCGGGGTGTTCCGCCCGATCGCGAGATCCGTCACCGATCGCGACGAGATCCTCGAGCTCATGCTCGCCCACGACGGCGTTCACCTCGACTACGAGGACTGCATCGGCGTGACCTACGACGACGTGCGAACCGACCCGGAGGCCGCGCTGGCGACCATCGTGGCGAGGTACAAGGCGGTCGAAGCGCAGTGCGACTCGGTCGTCATCATCGGGAGCGACTACACGGATGTCGCGAGTCCCGCCGAGCTCGGGTTCAACGCGAGGATCGCCGCGAACCTCGGCTCGCCCGTGCTCCTCGTGCTCAGCGGCCGCGACCAGCAGCGCCAGGCCGAGCAGCTCGGCACCACGACGGCTCGCTCCGCCGCTGCCGTCGCGCAGATCGCCGCGCTCGCCCTGCCCGAGCTCACGCAGGAACGTGCGGAGCTGTTCGCCGTGGCCGTGAACCGCGCAGACCCCGACGCCCTCGACGCCATCATCGAGACCGTCGGGGCCGCCCTCCCGCACGAGCGCACCCCGGTGTGGGCCATCCCGGAGGACCGCGCGCTGGTCGCCCCCTCGATCCGCGGCATCCTGGCCGCCGTCGACGGAACGCTGCTCAAGGGCGACGATGACCGGCTGACGCGAGAGGCGCTGACGATCGTCGTCGCGGGGATGTCGATGGTGAACGTGCTGCCGCGGCTCACGGAAGAAGCGGTCGTCGTGATTCCGGCGGATCGCACCGAGGTCCTTCTCGCCGCACTCCTGGCCGATTCGTCGGGGACGTTCCCGCGCATCGCCGGCATCATCCTCAACGGCCCCTTCCCCTTGCCGGAGCCGATCGTGAAGCTGCTCGACGGGTTCGCATCCTCGGTGCCGATCATCACGACCGACCTCGGCACCTACGACACGGCCGTGCGCGTCATGAGCACCCGTGGGCGCATCTCGGCCGACTCGCGCAGTCGCTACGACCGGGCGCTGGGCCTTTTCCAGGCGCACGTCGACATCGCCGAGTTCACGGAACAGCTCGGGCTCGCCGAGGCGCACGTCGTCACGCCGCTGATGTTCCAGTACGGGCTCATCGAGCGGGCCAGAGCCGACCGTCGTCGCATCGTGCTGCCGGAGGGAGAGGACGATCGCATCCTGCGCGCCGCTGCCACGGTGCTCGCGCGCGAGGTGGCCGACCTGACGATCCTCGGCGACGAGGCATCCGTCCGCGCGCGTGCCGCGGAGCTCGGCCTCGACATCGGCGCGGCGCAGGTGCTCAGCCCGACCGACCCTGAGCTGGTCGAGCGCTTCGCCGCCGAGTATGCGCGGCTGCGCGCACACAAGGGCATCACTCTCGCCCAGGCCGCGGACACCGTGACCGACGTGTCGTACTTCGGCACGATGATGGTGCACCTCGGGTTGGCCGACGGCATGGTGTCGGGCGCCGTGCACACGACCGCGCACACGATCCGGCCGTCGTTCGAGATCATCAAGACCAAGCCGGGCGTGAACGTGGTCTCCAGCGTCTTCCTGATGGCGCTCGCCGACCGGGTCCTCGTGTACGGCGACTGCGCGGTGATCCCCGACCCCACGAGCGAGCAGCTGGCTGACATCGCGATCTCGTCGGCGACGACCGCCCGCCAGTTCGGCATCGATCCGCGCGTGGCGATGCTGTCGTACTCGACAGGGAATCCGGGTCAGGCGCCGACGTCGACAAGGTCCGCGCCGCGACCGCCCTCGTCCGCGAGCGCGCGCCCGAACTGCCTGTCGAAGGCCCGATCCAGTACGACGCGGCGGCGGATGCCGCGGTCGCCAAGGCCAAGCTCCCCGACTCCGCCGTGGCGGGGAGGGCGACCGTCTTCGTCTTCCCGGACCTGAACACCGGCAACAACACCTACAAGGCCGTGCAGCGCTCCGCGGGAGCGGTCGCGATCGGACCCGTGCTGCAGGGACTCAACAAGCCCATCAACGACCTGTCCCGCGGCGCTCTCGTCGACGACATCGTCAACACGGTCGCGATCACGGCGATCCAGGCGCAGGGAGATGCGGCGTGAGTGCGATCCTCGTCATCAACAGCGGGTCCTCCTCGCTGAAGTACAGCCTGATCGACATCGAGCAGGAGGATCTCCTCGCGAGCGGACTGATCGAGCGCATCGGTCAGGAAGCGAGCCCGGTCGCCCACACCGTGCGGCCGGCGGGCGGGGCGGAGGCCGCGCCGACCATGCTCGACGCGACCTATCGGAGCGAGCGTCCGGTCCCCGATCACGCCACGGCGTTCGAGGTCATGCGGGAGCAGTTCGCCGAGCGCGGACCCTCGCTCGACGAACATCCTCCGGTCGCGGTCGGGCATCGCGTGGTCCACGGCGGGGCCCGCTTCTACGCGCCGACGCCGATCGACGCCGATGTGGAGCGGCAGATCGACGAGCTGGCGGTGCTCGCGCCGCTGCACAACCCCGCGAACCTGGCCGGGATCCGCGCGGCGCGCGCCGTGTTCGACCGGGTGCCGCATGTCGCGGTGTTCGACACGGCGTTCCACCAGACGCTCCCGCCCGCGGCATACACGTACGCGATCGACGCAGCGCTCGCCGCAGAGCACCGGGTGCGACGCTACGGCTTCCACGGCACCAGCCACCAGTACGTGAGCGAGGCGGCCGCAGGGTTCCTCGGCCGCGACCTCGCCGGGCTCAAGCAGATCGTGTTCCACCTCGGCAACGGCGCGTCCGTGACCGCCATCGACGGCGGTCGGTCGGTGGAGACCTCGATGGGACTCACCCCGCTGGAGGGACTCGTGATGGGGACCAGGTCGGGCGACATCGACCCCGCAGCGCTCGTGCACCTCTCGCGCCGTGCCGGCCTCTCGATCGACGACCTCGACGCGCTCCTGAACACGCGCAGCGGTCTGGCGGGCCTCGCCGGTCGCAGCGACATGCGCGACATCCTCGCGGGCATCGAGGCGGAAGACGACGCCGCGACACTCGCGTTCGATGTGTATGTGCATCGACTGCGCGCCTATGCGGGCGCGTACATCGCGCAGCTCGGGGGAGTGGACGTCATCTCCTTCACGGCCGGTGTCGGCGAGAATGCGGCCCCCGTGCGGGCGGCCGCCATGGCGACGCTCGGGTTCGCCGGCATCGAGATCGACCAGGCGAGGAACGAAGCCCGTGAGCGCGGCATCCGCCGGATCTCCTCCGACGCGTCGGCCGTGACGGTCCTCGTCGTGCCGACCGATGAGGAGCTGCAGATCGCACGCCAGACCGCTGCGATGCTCTGACCCTCCCGCGGGGTTACCCCATGGCGTGCGACCGCATTACGCTGGCACAGTGGCACGGAGAGGTGCCGGCCCGCTGATCGCCCTTCTCCCTGGAGGCTCTGTGCCAGAAGCACTGCCCGACCTGTTCCACGCCGACGGCGTGCTCTTCGATCTCGACGGCGTCCTCACCCCGACGGCCGAGGTCCACATGCGGGCGTGGCAGGCCGTGTTCGACGACGTGTTCGCGCGATGGGGCATCACCCCGCCGTACACCGATGCCGACTACTACGACTACGTCGACGGCAAGAAGCGCTACGACGGCGTCGCGAGTCTGCTGCGCAGCCGCAACGTCGAAGTGCCGTGGGGTCAGGTCGACGATGAGCCGTCGGCCGAGACGGTGTGCGGCATCGGCAACCGCAAGAACGCTGCGTTCGCGGCGTCGCTGCGCGGTCAGGGCATCGCCCCGTACCCCGGCTCGCTCGCGCTCGTCGAGAGCCTGCACGCCGCCGGCATCCCGCTGGGCGTCGTGTCGAGCTCCAAGAACGCCGAAGAGGTTCTGGGCGCCGCGGGCATCCGCTCCTTCTTCCGGATCGTCGTGGACGGGGTCGTCGCCGAGCGCGACGGTCTCGCATCCAAGCCCGCCGCCGACATGTTCGCCGCCGGAGCCGTCGCCCTCGGCGTCGACCCCTCGCGCTCCGTCGCCGTGGAAGACGCCACCTCGGGCGCCGCATCCGCCGCGGCAGCCGGCTTCGCTGATGTCGTCGGCGTCGACCGCGGCGCCGGTGCCGACGCCCTCCACTCGGCAGGCGCCACCGTGGTCGTCGACGACCTCGCCGTCCTCCTCCCCGCTTCCCGCACCGACATCCCGGAGACCGCATGATCGATCGCGACCGCTTCCCCGTCGACCCGTGGCGCCTGATCGACACGCACTACTCGGAGGAGGGCGTCGGCGAGACGCTGTTCTCCGTCGGCAACGGCTACCTCGGCCTTCGGGGCAATCACATCGAGGGTCGCGGCGCCCAGGAGCACGGCACGTTCATCAACGGGTTGCATGAGACCTGGCCGATTCGGCACGCCGAGCAGGCCTACGGCTTCGCGGAGGTCGGCCAGACGATCGTCAACGCCCCCGATGCCAAGGTCATGCGCGTGTACGTCGACGACGAACCGATCTCGCTCGACGACGCCGACGTGCGGGAGTACCGGCGCACCCTCGATCTGCGCACCGGCGTCCTGGAGCGCCATGTGGTGTGGGAGACGCCGTCGGGCAAGCGGGTGCGGATGCGCGACGAGCGCATCGTGAGCTTCGAGGAGCGCCACCTCGCCGTCCTCCGGCTCGAGGTCGTCGTGGAGAACTCCGACGCACCGGTCACGATCAGCTGTCAGCTGCTGAACCGGCAGGACGGCGCCGGGGTGTACGCGGGCACGCCGATCGGCACGAAGGCGGCGGCGTTCGACCCTCGCAAGGCCGAGAAGATCGCCGACCGCGTGCTGGAACCGGCCGAGCACTGGCAGGACGGATTGCGCTCCGCGCTGTCGTATCGCGTCGCGGATTCCGGGATGACGGTCGCCGTCGTCGCCGACCACATCGTCGAGACCGAGAACGCGTACAACGCCCGCACGCTCGTCGAGCCCGACATCGCGAAGAACGTGTTCCGCGTGCAGGCGAAGGCGGGCGTGCCGATCACGGTCACCAAGCTCGTGAGCTATCACACCTCGCGCGGCGTGCCTCCGCGGGAGCTCGTCGACCGCTGCCGTCGTTCGCTCGACCGGGCTGCCGACGAGGGCGTCGAGACGGTCTTCACGCGGCAGCGGGAGTGGCTCGACGCGTTCTGGGAGCGCAGCGATGTGCAGATCGGCGGGCGCGACGACCTGCAGCAGGCCACACGGTGGTGCCTGTTCCAGCTCGCGCAGGCATCCGCCCGTGCCGATGGCGCCGGCGTGCCGGCCAAGGGCGTGTCCGGCTCGGGCTACAGCGGCCACTACTTCTGGGACACCGAGATCTACGTGCTCCCCTTCCTCACCTACACCTCGCCCCGGTGGGCGTACAACGCGCTGCGCGCGCGGGTGAAGATGCTGCCGGCCGCTCGTCGTCGTGCCGCGCAGCTCAACGAGGCCGGGGCGCTCTTCCCATGGCGCACGATCAACGGCGAGGAGGCCTCGGCGTACTATGCCGCAGGCACCGCGCAGTACCACATCAACGCCGACATTAGCTTCGCACTGGGCAAGTACGTGCGCGCAACGGGCGACGAGGAGTTCCTCCGCCGCGAGGGTGCCGACATCGCGATCGAGACGGCGCGGCTGTGGGCGACGCTCGGCTTCTGGCGTGCGACACGCCTGGTGGAGGAGACGGATGCCGGTGACGGCATCGAGACGTTCCACATCCACGGCGTCACAGGGCCCGACGAGTACACGACCGTCGTGAACGACAACCTCTACACGAACGTCATGGCGCGCTACAACCTCCGCTACGCGGCCAAGGTCGTGCGCGAGATCCGGGAGAGCTACCCCGACGACTACGTGAAGCTGGTCGACCGCACCGGACTCGGCGTCGGCGAGGCCGAGGCGTGGGAGCGCGCGGCCGAGGCCATGTACATCCCCTACAGCGAGGGTCTGGGCATCCATCCGCAGGACTCGCTGTTCCTCGAACGGGAGGTGTGGGACCTCGCCAACACGCCTGCCGAGCAGCGGCCTCTGCTGCTGCACTTCCACCCGCTGGTCATCTACCGCTTCCAGGTGCTCAAGCAGGCGGATGTCGTGCTCGCGCTGTTCCTGCAGGGCAACCACTTCACGCCCGAGGAGAAGAAGGCGGACTTCGACTACTACGATCCGCTGACCACGGGCGACTCGACCCTGTCGGCGGTCGTCCAGTCGATCCTCGCCGCCGAGGTCGGCTACCAGGACCTCGCGCAGAAGTACTTCGAGCAGTCGCTGTTCGTCGACCTGCACGACCTGCACCACAACGCGGCGGACGGCGTGCACGTGGCTTCTGCGGGCGGGGTGTGGACCGCGCTGGTGTGCGGCTTCGGCGGCATGCGCGACTACGCGGGCGACCTGAGCTTCGACCCTCGGCTTCCTGCGGACTGGCCGTCGTTGTCGTTCCCGCTGCAGTGGCAGGGATCGACGCTCCAGGTGACCGTCACCAAGGACGAGCTGCGCGTGCAGGTGCGCAGCGGCCCCCTGTGCCGTTCAGCGTGCGCGACACCGCCTACTTCGCGACGGAGGAGGATGAGGTGGTCGTGCCGCTCGCCGACCAGGGCCCGCGCATCCCCGGACGCCCGACGCTGCGGCAGTTCGCCGACGCCCGCCGCGAGGACGGGACGCGCATGTCCGCATCCGTCCCCGTGATCACGACGGCGATCCCGGTGATCGAGCCGATCGACTGACCGCTCGGCCCGCCGAAGGTCGGTGGCACGCCTTAGGCTGTTGTAGTGACCACAGCCCTCTACCGCCGCTACCGACCCGAGACGTTCGGCGAGATGATCGGGCAGTCGCAGGTGACCGATCCGCTCATGACGGCGCTGCGCGGCGACCGGGTCGGCCACGCCTATCTGTTCTCCGGCCCCCGTGGCTGCGGCAAGACGACGTCGGCGCGCATCCTCGCGCGCTGCCTGAACTGCGCCGAGGGCCCGACCGACGTCCCGTGCGGCACCTGCCCGAGCTGTGTCGAGCTCTCCCGTGCGGGCGGCGGCTCCCTCGACGTTGTCGAGATCGATGCGGCCAGCCACAACGGCGTCGACGACGCGCGTGACCTGCGCGAGCGGGCGACCTTCGCACCCAGCCGCGACCGCTTCAAGATCTTCATCCTCGACGAGGCGCACATGGTCACCCCGCAGGGGTTCAACGCGCTGCTCAAGCTCGTCGAAGAGCCGCCGGAGCACGTCAAGTTCATCTTCGCGACGACCGAGCCCGAGAAGGTTCTCGGCACGATCCGCTCCCGCACTCACCACTACCCGTTCCGACTCGTGCCGCCTGCCGCGATGCTCGAGTACGTCGCCAAGCTGTGCGCCGAAGAGGGCGTGATCGTCGAGCAGGGTGTGCTGCCGCTCGTGGTCCGCGCCGGGGAGGATCCCCCGAGACACGCTCTCGCTGCTCGACCAGCTGATCGCCGGTTCCGATGCGCCGGCCGGTTCCGAGACCGTCACGGTCGGCTACGCCCGCGCCGTCTCCCCTCCTCGGGTACACGCACGCCGCCCTGCTCGACGAGATCGTCGACGCGCTCGCCGCGGGAGATGCGGCCTCCGCTTTCCCGGCCATCGACCGCGTCGTGCAGACCGGTCAGGACCCTCGCCGCTTCGTCGACGACCTGCTCGAGCGCCTGCGCGACCTCATCGTCATCGCCGCCGTCGGCGCGGGGGCCTCGGCCGTCCTGCGCGGCATCGCCGAAGACGACCTCGAGCGTATGCGCGGCCAGGCTCAGGCCTTCGGCTCCGCGCGGCTCTCGCGCACGGCCGATGTCGTCAGCGCCGCCCTCGACGACATGTCGGGTGCCACATCCCCGCGCCTGCACCTCGAGCTCATGGTGGCTCGAGTGCTCGCCGGGGCATCGGACGCTGCGGCCCCGGCTGCTGCGACCCCGGCTGTTGCGACCCCGGTGCTCGACGGTGGTGCCGCCCCGGCGCGTGCTGCCGCCGCTGCTGCGACAGCGGCTGCTCCGGCATCCGCTGCCGGCGCTGCTCCGGCTCCGGCGCCCGCTGCGGTCCCGGCACCTGCTGCGACGGACGCGGCACCTGCTGCTGCGCCGACACCTGCTCCTGGCCCGGCACCTGTCGCCGCTCCGGCACCTTCTGCCGCTCCTGCGGCCTCCCCTGCTGCGGATCAGGGGCAGCCCGCTGAGCGCTCCGAGACGCCGACCCCCGACCCCGTCGCGGAGCCGAGCGTCCCCCAGGGGCCGGTGACGTTCGAGCGCATCACCGCGTCGTGGCCTGCGGTGCTCACGCGCCTCGAGGGCATCAGCCGCACGTCGTGGCTGCTGGCGACCGCTGTGCAGCCGCTGGCCTACGTCACCGAGACCGAGGTGCTGACCCTCGGGTTCACGAGCCAGCACGACGTCGCGAAGTTCAAGGGCACGACACCGGGATCAGGGCCGTCCGACCACCTCCGCTCCGCGATCGAACATGAGCTCGGTGTGCGGGTCAAGTACCTCCCCGCGCCGATGCCGACCGGAGGTGCACCGCGGCAGTCCGCCGCCTCCGGACCCTCAGCGCCCGCCGATTCCGCTCCTGCATCGGAGCCTGCGTCAGCGGGGTCCTCCCTCCCGCGAGTCCGCGGCGCGTCGGCATCCCCGGTGACGGAATGGGCGGTGGCACCCATTCCCACGGCTCCCGCCGAAGCATCGAGCAGCCCGCCCGTTCCCTCGTCGCCGCTTCCGGTCGACGAGGAGCCGGAAGAGGTCGAGGCGGCGGCGTCGGCTCCGGTCCCGCCCTCCGACGGCGCGGTCGACAGCGACGAGCCCCCGCTCCCCGGAGACGACGAGGCGCCGGTGTTCGACGACGAGCCGCCGTACGACCCCTCGTATGAGCCGCCGCTGACATCTCGGCCGGCTCCCGAGCGTGCGGCTCCGCAGGCGCAGCGCGCGTCGGCCTCCGCACCGGTCGTCGTCGATCGTGCTCCCTCGGTCGGGGGAGTCCAGCGCTACGGGGAGGCCGTGATCCGCCAGGTGCTCGGCGCGACGTTCCTTCGCGAAGAGCCCTACGAGCCCCCCACGAGGTTCTCCTGATGTACGACGGCATCGTTCAAGAGCTGATCGACGAGTTCGGTCGGCTCCCCGGCATCGGTCCCAAGTCCGCGCAGCGGATCGCGTTCCACATCCTCCAGACGCCGACGTTCGACGTCGCGCGTCTCGCGGAGCTGCTCAGCGAGATCCGCACCAGGGTGCGGTTCTGCGAGATCTGCGGAAACGTCGCCGAACAGGAGCGCTGCGCGATCTGCCGAGACCCTCGACGCAGCCAGGCGCTGATCTGTGTCGTCGAAGACGCGAAAGACGTCGCGGCCATCGAACGGACGCGCGAGTTCCGCGGGCTCTATCACGTGCTCGGCGGCGCCATCAGCCCGATCGCGGGTATCGGGCCCGACGACCTTCGCATCGCCCAGCTCATGACGCGGCTGGCCGACGGCACCGTGCAAGAGGTGATCCTCGCCACGAACCCCAACCTCGAGGGTGAGGCGACCGCGAGCTACCTGAGCCGTCTGCTGACCACGATGCAGATCACGGTGTCACGGCTCGCGTCCGGGCTGCCTGTCGGCGGCGACCTCGAGTACGCCGACGAGGTCACACTCGGGCGGGCGTTCGAGGGCCGGCGCATCCTGTGACCCCGAACGCGGGCTTCTCGCGTCGCGGCTGGCTGCTGTTCGGGGCCATGGCCCTGCTCTGGGGCGTGCCGTATCTGTTCATCAGCGTCGCTGTGGAGTCGTTCTCGCCACCGGCGATCGTCGCGGGGCGCACGCTCATCGCGGCACTCCTGCTGCTGCCCTTCGCGATCCGGAGCGGGGCGCTGCGTGCGGCGCTGAAGCACTGGCCGTGGGTTCTGGCCTTCGGTGCGGTGGAGATGGCCGGACCGTTCCTGTTGCTCGGCCATGCCGAGATGACGCTCCCGTCCGGGATGACGGGTCTGCTCGTGGCGACCGTTCCGCTGTTCGCGGCGTTGATCGCTCTCGGTGGGGGCGACCGCGGGGTCCTCCGTCCCGCTCGAGGGATCGGCCTGCTCGTCGGGTTCATCGGCGTCGCGATCGTGGTGGCGGGTCCTGGGCTCTTCGGTGGAGAGGTCAGTCTGCTCGCCGCTGGTGAGGTTCTGCTGGTCGCCGTGCTCTACGCGATCGCCCCTTTCATCGTGGCGCGCAAGCTGAACGACGTTCCCTCGCTGGGCACCATCACCCTGTCGCTGCTGATGATCGGGGTGTTCTACCTGCCGTTCGGTGCGCTGACCCAACACCAGCTCCCCACGCTCCCGTCCATCGTCGCGCTCCTCGCTCTCGCGGTGATCTGCACGGCGGTGGCGTTCCTGGCGTTCTTCGCTCTCATCCGCGAGGTGGGGCCGGTCCGCGCCCCGCTGTTCACCTACGTCAACCCGGTGGTCGCGATCGTTCTCGGCGCGATCGTGCTCGCCGAACCCCTGACTCCGGGGCTGCTCATCGGGTTCCCGCTGATCATCATCGGATGCTGGTTCGCGGCCACCGGCGGGCGTCTCCGCCCTGTCGCCCCCCAGGCTCTCCCTCCCACCCCCTGATCGCCGCGCGCTCCCGCTCGGCACCGGCCGCATGCGTCACATGCACAACGGGGCATACGCCTGCTCCGTAGAATGAGCGTGGGCGGATCCGCCCGACATCCCAGGGAGTGAACGTGGCCCTCATCGTGCAGAAGTACGGCGGCTCGTCGGTCGCCGACGCAGAGAGCATCAAGCGCGTCGCCAAGCGCATCGTCGACACGCGCCGCGCCGGACACGACGTCGTCGTCGCGGTCAGCGCCATGGGCGACACGACCGACGAGCTGCTCGAACTCGCCAATGAGGTCGCGCCCATCCCCGCGCCGCGCGAGCTCGACATGCTCCTCTCCAGCGGGGAGCGCATCTCGATGGCGTTGCTGGCCATGGCGATCCACTCGATGGGATTCGAGGCGCGGTCGTTCACCGGCAGCCAGGCGGGCATGATCACCGACTCGCAGCACGGCGCGGCCCGCATCGTCGATGTCACTCCCATCCGTCTGCGCGAAGCGCTCGATGAGGGCGCGATCGTGATCGTCGCCGGATTCCAGGGTTTCAACCGCGACACCCGCGACATCACCACGCTCGGTCGCGGCGGCTCCGACACGACCGCCGTCGCCCTCGCGGCTGCGCTCGACGCCGACGTGTGCGAGATCTACAGCGATGTAGACGGCATCTTCACCGCTGACCCGCGCGTCATCCCGAAGGCGCAGAAGCTCGATCACGTCTCGAGCGAGGAGATGCTCGAGCTCGCGGCCAACGGCGCCAAGGTGCTGTACATCCGCGCCGTCGAGTACGCACGCCGTCACGGCGTCCTGATTCACGCTCGGTCGACGTTCTCGTCGGCCGAGGGCACGTACGTTCTGGGCGAGGGCATGAAGAACCCTCGCGAAGCCGAGGGAGCAGTCATGGAAGAACCGATCGTCGCCGGCGTCGCCACCGATTTCAGCCAGGCCAAGATCACGGTCGCCGGCGTGCCGGACGTTCCGGGCAAGGCCGCCGAGATCTTCAAGATCGTCGCCAAGTCCGGCGCCAACGTCGACATGATCGTGCAGAACGTGTCGGCCACCGGACGCACCGACATCTCCTTCACCGTGCCGAAGGCGGATGCCGCGGCAGCGCTCAAGGCCCTCGCGGGCGACCAGTCCGAGGTCGGCTTCCAGAACCTCATCCACGACGACCAGATCGGCAAGCTCTCGGTGGTCGGTGCGGGGATGCGCACGCACTCCGGCGTCTCGGCGACCCTGTTCGAGGCGCTGTCGGCCGGCGGCATCAACATCGAGATGATCTCCACGTCGGAGATCCGCATCTCGGTGGTGCTCCGCGACACCGACCTGACCGAAGCTGCGCGCACCGTGCACACCGCCTACGGCCTCGACGGCGAGGCGGAAGCGACCGTCCACGCCGGTACCGGTCGCTGATCCGACCCGTCGGATCCCGACGCTTCGCCGAGGAAGAGACGTTTCGCCGAGGGATTCTGTGAAACCCTCGGCGGATCGTCTTCCGCTCGGCGAATCGACTTCGAGTCCGGGAATCGTCTCCCCGGCATCCGACCGCGATAGACTCACCGAAACCCTGACACCGGCGCCAGGCGCAGCTTCCGCATCCCGACGCCGCGCCCGAAGCCTCGTACGCAGTACCGCACGACGCCAAGGAACATCATGACCCGCATCTCCGAATCAGGACTCTCCGTCGCCATCGTCGGCGCCACCGGCCAGGTGGGCACCGTGATGCGCGAGATTCTCGCCGAGCGGTCGTTCCCGATCCGCGATCTGCGCCTGTTCTCCTCGGCGCGCTCCGCAGGCACCGCGATCGAGTTCGGCGGCGCGACCGTGATCGTCGAAGACGTCGAGACGGCCGATGCCACGGGCATCGACATCGCCCTGTTCTCCGCCGGTGCCACCGCGAGCCGGGCCTACGCACCGCGCTTCGCCGCCGCCGGCGCCGTGGTCGTCGACAACTCCAGCGCGTGGCGGATGGACCCCGAGGTGCCGCTCGTGGTCAGCGAGGTCAACCCGCACGCGATCGACGATCGACCCAAGGGCATCATCGCCAACCCGAACTGCACCACGATGGCCGCGATGCCGGTGCTCAAGGTGCTCGATGCGGAGGCCGGCCTCGAACGTCTGATCGTGTCCACCTACCAGGCCGTGTCCGGCTCCGGTCTCGCCGGCGCCCAGGAGCTGCTCGGTCAGGTCGAGGGCGTCCTCGCGCAGGGCGACACCCTGCGCCTGGTGCACGACGGCTCCGCGATCGATTTCCCGGAGCCCGAGAAGTACGTGGCCCCGATCGCGTTCGACGTGATCCCGCTCGCCGGCAACCTCGTCGACGACGGCGACAACGAGACCGACGAGGAGAAGAAGCTCCGCAACGAGAGCCGCAAGATCCTCGAACTCCCTGATCTTCGTGTCGCGGGTACATGCGTGCGCGTCCCGGTCTTCACCGGCCATTCGCTCTCGATCCACGTCGAGTTCGCGCGCGACATCACGCCAGAGCGCGCTCGCGAGGTCTTGAGCGCGGCGCCCGGCGTCATGCTCGACGAGGTGCCGACGCCGCTGCAGGCCGCAGGCAAGGACCCGAGCTTCGTCGGCCGCATCCGCGCCGATCAGTCCGCGCCCGAGGGCAAGGGGCTCGTGCTCTTCGTCAGCAACGACAACCTCCGCAAGGGTGCAGCGCTGAATGCCGTGCAGATCGCCGAGGTGCTCGCGGAGCGTCTCGCGCCGGTGAGCTGAGTCCCGCGTTCCGATGCCGTCGCATGGTCTGCGGCGGCGCGCCCGCGAACTAGACTGGTTCGGTGACTGAAAACGTCGATGTCGTCCTGATCGGCGGTGGCATCATGAGCGCCACCCTGGGTACTCTGCTGCACGAGCTGCAGCCGGAGTGGAAGATCGTCGCGTTCGAGCGACTCTCGGATGTGGCCCAGGAGAGCTCGAACCCGTGGAACAACGCCGGCACGGGTCACGCCGCCCTGTGCGAACTGAACTACATGCCGCAGCAGGGCGATGCCCCGCTCGATCCCGCCAAGGCGGTGTCGATCAACGAGCAGTTCCAGCAGAGCCGTCAGTTCTGGTCGTCGCTGGTGGAGAAGGGTGTGCTCGACGCGCCGTCCACGTTCATCAACGCCACCCCGCACATGACGTTCGTGCGCGGCGAGAAAGACGTGGCCTACCTCAAGGCACGCTACGAGGTGCTCAAGGAGCAGCCGTTGTTCGCGGGCATCGAGTACAGCGAGGACTCCCGCGTCATCAACACCTGGGCGCCTCTGCTGATGCAGCATCGGCGCAAGGGTGAGCCGTTCGCCGCGACCCGGGTGCCGGCCGGAACCGACGTCGACTTCGGCGCGCTCACCCACCAGCTCTTCGACCACCTCACCGACTCCGGCGTCACGCTGCGCACGAACCACGAGGTGCGCAGCCTGAAGAAGCAGAAGGACGGCACCTGGCTGGTCAAGTACCGCAACAGCATCGGGCACACCCCGAACGAGGTCAGGGCGCGCTTCGTGTTCGTCGGCGCCGGTGGCTGGGCCCTCAAGCTGCTGCAGAACTCCGGCATCCCCGAGATCAAGGGCTACGGCGTCTTCCCTATCGGCGGCCAGTTCCTCAAGACGAGCAACCCGAAGATCGTCGCGCAGCACAAGGCGAAGGTCTACTCCCAGGCGTCGGTCGGCGCGCCGCCGATGTCGGTGCCGCACCTCGACACGCGTGTCGTCGACGGTGAGTCCTCGCTCATGTTCGGGCCGTTCGCGACGTTCAGCCCCAAGTTCCTGAAGAACGGCTCGATGCTCGACATCGTGTCGCAGGTGCGCGCGCACAACCTGCTGCCGATGCTGCAGGTCGCCGTCAAGAACCCCGACCTCATCACCTACCTGGTCGGCGAGCTGCTGAAGAATCACGCCAAGAAGGTCGACAGCCTGCGCACGTTCATGCCCACGGCGAAGGATGAGGACTGGACGCTCATCGACGCGGGACAACGTGCCCAGGTCATGAAGAAGGACCCGAAGAAGGGTGGCATCCTCCAGTTCGGCACCGAGGTCGTCGCGGCCTCCGACGGGTCGATCGCCGGTCTTCTCGGAGCCTCGCCCGGTGCATCGACGGCCGTGCCGATCATGCTCGATCTGCTCAAGAAGTGCTTCCCGGCGGAGTATCCCGGGTGGGAGCCCGAGCTTCGTGCGCTCATCCCCACCTTCGGCAAGAAGCTGAACGATGATGCGGCGCTGGCGGAGGAGTCGACCGAAGCGACCGCCGCGGCCCTCGGCATCAACGTCTGAGGTCGCACCGTGGCGAAGCTTTACTTCCGCTACGGCGCGATGAACTCGGGCAAATCGACCGCCCTGCTCCAGGCGGCGTACAACTATGAGGAGCGCGGGCAGCACGTGCTGCTGGCGAAGCCGGCGATCGACACCAAGGGCGCGTCGGAGATCGAGAGCAGGCTCGGCGTCACCCGCCCTGTCGACTTCCTGATCGCTCCCGGCGACGACGCGCGCGTGCTGTTCGCGGAGCACCGGCAGCGGTTGCAGCATGCGTCGGACGACGCGCTGCTCCCCGGGAGGCCGAGCGATGTGGCCTGTCTGCTCATCGACGAGGCGCAGTTCCTCACGCCGAGCCAGGTCGACGACCTCTTCCGTATCGCCGTGGAAGACGGTATCCCGGTCATGGCGTACGGCATCCGCAACGACTTCCTCACGCATGCGTTCCCCGGGTCCGCGCGTCTGCTGGCGATCGCGCACTCGCTGGAGGAGCTCAAGACGATCTGCCGTTGCGGGCGGAAGGCCGTGTTCAACGGCCGAGTCGTCGGCGGACGGTTCGTGTTCGACGGCGATCAGGTCGCGATCGACGAGGGTGCGGTCGGCACCGCGTCGCCGGAGCTGACCACCTACGAGTCGCTGTGCGGCACCTGTTACCTCGAGGAGTCCGGCGGCCGCCTGGGCTGACCCCTTCGACGTCGTCCGAGCGCATCCCGTCTGCGGGGTGCGCTCGTTTGCGTGGTCTGACCACACGCGGTACCCTGTGGTCAGACCACAGGAGGACGCATGGCCGACCAGCCGACGCGCGCATGGCAGCTCGTGCTCGAGCACATCGAGCGCGACCTCCACGACGGTCGCCTCGGGCCGGGTGACCGTCTCCCCTCGGAGCGCGATCTCGCCACCGCTCTCGGCGTCGGCCGATCGAGCGTGCGTGAGGCATTCCGCGTGCTCGAGGTCATGGGTCTCATCCGCACCGCGACCGGGTCGGGCCCACAGTCCGGCGCGATCGTCATCGCCACGCCGACCGGGGGCATGTCGGCCCTGCTCCGATTGCAGGTCGCCGCGAAGGGCTTCCCCCTCGACCATGTCGTGCGCACGCGTCTTGTGCTCGAAGACGCCGTCGTCGCCGAGATGGCCGCGGCCCCGCAGCGCGACACCGCGCATGCTCACCAGCTGCTCCAGGCGATGGACGCCCCGGAACTCGCGCCGGCGGAGTTCCTCGCGCTCGACGCCCAGCTGCATCTCTCCCTCGCCGAGGCGAGCGGCAACACGGTCATCGCCGCGATGATGGCCGGGCTGCGGTCCTCTATCGAGTCGTACGTGCAGGCGGGCGTCTCCGCGATCCCCGAGTGGGAGGCGATGGCAGCGAGCCTGCGTGCGGAGCATCGCGCACTGGTGTCCGCGATCGATGACGGCGATGTCGACGTCGCTCGGGCCCTCGTGCGCACGCACATCACCGGCTACTACACAGCTGCGGGCCTCACCCGCGACATCCCATCCCCGAACCGAGAGGCAGACCATGGTGCAGCGCCAGCTCCCCAACCCCGCTGAGCTCCTGGAGCTCATGAAGTTCAAGAAGCCCGAACTCGATGGCCGGAAGCGCCGCCTCGACGCCGCGCTCACGATCGGCGATCTGCGGACGATCGCCAAGCGCCGCACCCCGAAGGCGGCGTTCGACTACACCGACGGTGCGGCCGAAGGGGAGCTCTCCCTCACGCGGGCACGTCAGGCGTTCCAGGATGTGGAGTTCCACCCGGGGATCCTGCGCCCTGCGCCCGACGTCGACACGAGCGTGGAGATCCTCGGCGGTCCATCGGCGTTGCCGTTCGGCATCGCGCCGACGGGTTTCACCCGCCTGATGCAGACCGAGGGCGAGGTCGCCGGAGCCGGTGCGGCGGCGGCCGCCGGCATCCCGTTCACCCTCTCCACCCTCGGCACCACGTCGATCGAGGGCGTGAAGGCCGCCAACCCGCACGGACGCAACTGGTTCCAGCTCTACGTCATGCGTGATCGTGAGATCTCGTACGAGCTCACGCGTCGTGCCGCGGCTGCCGGCTTCGACACGCTCCAGTTCACCGTCGACACGCCCGTCGCCGGAGCCCGACTGCGCGACAAGCGCAACGGATTCAGCATCCCGCCGCAGCTCACGCTCGGCACGATCATCAACGCGATCCCGCGCCCCTGGTGGTGGTTCGACTTCCTCACGACGCCGAAGCTGGAGTTCGCCTCGCTCAGCACGACGGGCGGCACGGTCGGCGAGCTTCTGGACGCGGCGATGGACCCGACGATCAGCTATGACGACCTCGCGGTCATCCGCGACATCTGGCCAGGCAAGATCATCATCAAGGGCGTGCAGAACGTGGAGGACTCCGTCCGCTTGCGCGACGAGGGGGTCGACGGCATCGTGCTGTCGAACCACGGCGGCCGCCAGCTCGACCGCGCCCCCATCCCGTTCCACCTGCTGCCCGAGGTCCGCAAGGCGGTGGGCGACGACTTCACGGTCATGATCGACACCGGCATCATGAACGGCGCAGACGTCGTCGCGGCGGTCGCGCTCGGGGCGGACTTCACGCTGATCGGGCGCGCCTACCTCTACGGCCTGATGGCCGGCGGTCGTCAGGGCGTCGACCGGACGATCGCGATCCTGCGCAGCGAGATCGAGCGGACGATGCGCCTGCTGGGCGTGTCTTCCCTCGCCGAGCTCGAACCCGGTCACGTCACTCAGCTGACGCGCCTGGTCCCCGTCTCACGCGCGGCCTCCGAGGCTCACGTCCACTGAGCGTGAGACCCGGCGGTGGCCTCGTGGTCAGGACTGCGGGGCCACCGCTGGGGTGCGGGGTGGCAGCGGCACCAGCATGGACGTCGTCCGGCGATACTCGGCGTAGGCCGGGTACTTCGACGCCGTGATCGATTCGGTGAAGATCGTCGAACCGATGAACAGCAGGGTCAGCAGCGCCGGACCGATGATCGTGGGATTCACCGCACCGCCGATCACGCCTGCACCGCCTGCGACGGCAGCCGTCGCTCCGATCGCGTAGAACGCCCACCACTGTGCCTGTTCGAAGAAGAAGTTGGGGTGTCGGCTGTAGCGGAACAGCCCGGTGGTCGCGAACCCGGGTTCGAGGGTGCCACCGGCCTGCTTCTTGCGCTGATGGAATCGCCACTGCTGCTGGTCGGCGACGGTCTCACCGACCAGGAACGCCAGGAACGCGGCCACGAACACCGCGTCCCATACCGTGAGGGCGGAGGGGTTCTCCGCCGCGACCATCGCGGGGAGGGTGATCAGCACGAGCAGCGTCATCTGATAGACGATGATGAACAGCACGTTGAAGACCTGGAACTGCCACGGTCGCATGCGGCCGCGCAGGATCGCCCAGCGGTAGTCCTCCATGCCCGTGTAGCCGCCCTTGCGCGCGAAGTTGAATGTCAGGCGCGCCCCCCAGGCCGTGGCGAGCACGCCCATGATCACCACGCGGGCGGAACCCTCGCCGTCGGCGAAGGCGCCCACCACGAAGATCCAGACGTAGACGACGGGCACGATCGACCAGGCGCGGTCGACCCAGGACGTGTCTCGCGTGATCAGGGACAGGACCCAGCACACGGCGCTCGCGGCCGCGGCGACGACGATGACGATCAGCAGCGCATCCATGACGCCATGCTAGGGCCCCGCGATGCGCGCGGCGCGACATGGCGCGAGGTCAGAGCGTGCGGAGCAGCACCTCGAGCTTGTCGGCCGTATCCTCCCAGCCGTCCACCGCCACAGACGGCACCCCGATGGCCAGCACCGGGTAGTCGTTGCCGCCCTCGTCGAGGCGGTCGCCGTAGAACAGCATGTCGGTCAGGGCGATCCCCGTGTGCGCGGCGAGCTGCCGCATGCCGAACGCCTTGTCGATGCCGGCCTGGGTGATGTCGATCGACGTGGATCCCCCGAGCGCACTTCGAGTCCAGGAAGGCGGGCGGCGACGGCGTCGCGCAGAGCGCCGCGCTTGCTCCCCGTGGGGTCCCACTCGTGCTTGGCCTCGCGCGGGGCGCGCTGCCCCAGGGCCGAGAAGGTGATTTGCGAGCCGCGGTCCTCGAGGATCTCGCCCCAGGGCTCCGCCTCCCACAGCCCGAGACGCTCGGCCTCTTCGCGGAGCGCCGTCAGCGCGACCTGCTTCTCGTCATCGCTGAGGTCGTGCGCGTAGACCGACGTGAAGTCGGTGCCGTCGTGGCGGAGATAGCGCGTGCCGCAGGTGGGCAGCAGGTGCAGGCGTGCGAGAGCTGTGGCGTCCGCACCGCCGAGACGTGCGACGACCTGCGAACGGAACTGCGCCTCGTTGCCGCCCGAGATGATGGCGACGTCGACCGTGCGGAGGAGGGCGCGGAGAAGGTCGGCGATCCGCGGGTCGATCACACCCTTCGAGGGGGCGAGCGTGTCATCGAGGTCGAAGGCGACGAGTGCGGGCGCGTTCATGATGCCTCCAGCCTAGAAGGTGAATCCTGTGAGTCGCGTCGGGCGATCAGGACTGTGCAGAGCACCGCCAGCGCGACGCCCGCGACCGCTCCTGCGGAGTTGGCCAGGACGTCCGTCACGGTCGCCGCGCGGTGCGGCAATGCGACGCGCTGCGCGGTCTCGATCGCGACGGACAACACGGGGCCCGCCAGCAGGGCGAGCAGCCAGACGCGCCGGGGGAGCAGCACGAACGCCAGGATGCCGACCGGGACGAACACCAGGATGTTCGCGATGATCTCGAGACGTGTGAAGTCGAGCGAGGACCAGCCGAGGCGGTGGGCCACGCCAAGGACCACGTCGAGCAGGTTCGGCATCGTCTGCTCGATCCGCGACGGGGTGAGCGTGAGGGCGGCGAGACCGGCGAGGAACGGGACGGCCAGCACGAGTGCCCAGACTCGCGTGAAACGGCGCGGCGGGGGGAGCAGAGAGCCCATGCGTTCCCTTCGTGCGCGAACCCGATACAGAGAAGGCCGCCCCTGGGGGCGGCCTTCCGGTGTCACTGGTCGGGGTGACAGGATTTGAACCTGCGACCTCTTCGTCCCGAACGAAGCGCGCTACCAAGCTGCGCCACACCCCGTTTGCAACCCTCCGAGTCTACAGGGAAATGCTCTGCACGCCGAATCGAGGCGGGCGATCAGTTCCGTGCGGTCAGGGTGAGCAGCGTCGCCTCGGGGCGGCAGGCGAAACGGACAGGTGCGTAGATGGAGTGCCCGCACCCGGCGCTGACGTTGAGCGGCACGGAGCGGCCGTCGTGCGTCCAGGTGCTGAGCCCCTTCGCCTGCTTCAACGGGATGTCGCAGTTCGCCACGAGGGCGCCGTAGCCGGGGAGGCAGACCTGCCCGCCGTGGGTGTGCCCGCCCAGGATCGCGTCCGCGCCGAGGTCCGTGAATCCGTTGAGCACCCGCTGGTAGGGCGCATGCGTGACCCCCAGCATCGGAGTCGTGGCCTCCCGCTGCCCGAGGGCTGCGATCGCGGCGGGGAGCACGTCGAGGCGGTCCCAGTCCCGATGCGCGTCGTTCACGCCGAAGAGGTCGAGTGCGGCTCCGGCGATCGTGAGCCGCGCTGCAGCGTTGTTCAGATCGGTCCACCCGAGCTCGTCCGCGAAGTAGCGGTCCATCGCCTCGGTGTCGAGGTGCGCGGGCTCGTGATGCTTCTTCGACGGTCCGAGGAAGTACCGCAGAGGGTTCCTGGGGGAGGGAGCCGTGACATCGTTCGATCCGTGCACGAACACGCCGGGGATGCCGGCGAGCGGGTCGAACGCGCGGCGGATGCCGTCGAGACCGTTCACGTGCCCGAGGTTGTCGCCGGTGTTGACGACGAGATCGGGCTTCAGCGCGGCGAGCGAGCCCAGCCAGTCCTGCTTGCGGTGCTGCCACGGTGCCATGTGCGCGTCGGAGAGGTGCAGGATCCGCAGCGGCCTCGACCCCGCGGGAAGCGCGGGCGCGGTGACGTCGCGCACCGTGAAGAGGTAACGCTCGATGCCGATGCCCCAGACCGCCGCGGCCGCACCGACGGCCCCCACCGCGCCGAGCGCGATGAGGGCCGGGTGCGCCGTCCGGCCGGTGCCTACTGACACGTCACGGTGATGCCGGTGGTCTTACTCGTCGCCGTGCCCGGTGGGGGATTCGTGGACGCCACGACCGCGCTCGGAGGGTTGCAGGAGTTGTCGATGTCGATCGACGTGAACCCCGCGCTTCGGAGGGCCGCCGTCGCCTCGGTGGGCGATTTCCCGACCAGGTCCGCCGGCACGGTCGTGCCCTGACCGTTGCTCGGCGAGATGGTGATGGTCGCGCCACCCGCCGCCTGCCCGGACGGATCCTGAGCAGCGACGATGTTGGTCGGCTTGTCGCTCTCGACGGGCGCGCCGTTGGTGACCGAGAAGCCGCGGCTCTCCAGCGTCGATCTCGCCTCATCCATCGTCATGCCGACGACGTCCGGTACCTCGGTGACCACGCGACGCGTCAGGTTGCGGTCCGCGTCGGGGAACCTGTCGCCCCCGTACGCGGCGTTGGCGGCCGCCTGTGCAGCCCTGGCCAGCGGATACCGCATGGCGTTGAGCTGGTAGTTGCCCGCCCACTTCTGATAGATGTCGGCCTGGCCCTTCCAACGGCCCGCCCACACGGCGGTGGTGACCTTCGTGCTCGACTCGATCATCATCGTGGACCAGCGGTCGTGTGTTCCGGTCTTGCCGATGAGGGGCGTGCCGTCGTAGGGGTTCGCCTGGTTGCCGGTGCCGCCGTTCATCACACTTTGCAGGGCGTACGCCGCGGTCGCCGCGACCTCCTTGGAGATGACGCCCTCGGTGCACGCCGCCGCCGGCAGCTCTCGCTCCTTGCCGTCGGGGCCGACGACGCGGTCGATCGCTCGCGGCGTGCAGTACGTGCCACCGCTCGCCACCGTGGCGTAGGCGCCGGCCATGGCGATCGGCGAGATGTTCTTCGGGCCGAGCACGTCGTACGGCACGTTCTCGTCGGTGACCTTCTTGCCGTTGGCGAGTGTGACGCCCATGCGGTCGGCGACCTTGTTGATGTCGCAGATGTCGAGCTTCGACGCCATGGCGAAGTACCCGCTGTTGAGCGAGTTGCGCGTGAAGTTCATGACCGACCCCGTGGAGCCGCCGCCCCCACCGAAGTTGCCGATCTCCTTGGTGTTCGTCGACTGCGGAACGGTGCAGACGGGGATCTTCAGGTTGGTCTGCACGCGGCCGTTGAGCACCTCGTTGACGGAATGGCCCTTCTCGAGCCAGTCGATCAGGGTGAAGAGCTTGTACACCGATCCGACTTGGAAGCCGCCGGAATTGCCGTGCAACTGGTCACCCGCGAAGACGAGGGACGTCTTGGCGAGGTCGTCGGTCGGGGTCTCCACGAACTGCGTGTTCTGCGTCATCGAGAGGATGCGGCCGGTGCCGACCTCGATCGAGACCCCGGCGGCGCCGAAGTAGTTGTTGTCGTAGTTCGCGGGGACGATCTCGCCCATCGTGCGGGCGGCGTCGTTCTGGATGCGGAAGTCGAGCGACGTGTAGATCTTGAGCCCGCCGCGGCGCAGCAGATCGCGTCGATCCTGCTCCGTCGCCCCGAAGGCCTCGTCGTTCTCGACGATGGACTTCACGTACTGGCAGAAGTACGCGTTCGGGCCCGCGCCGCCGCAGCCCTGCGTCGGAACCTTGATCGCGGGCGTGATCGGAGCGGCCTTGGCCTCGTCGTACTGCGCCTGAGTGATCTTGCCGTCGGCGAGCATCCGGCCGAGCACGTAGTCGCGGCGATCCTTCGTCCCTGCGTACCCGTCGGCCTCGCTGTTCTGCGCGACACCTTCCTTGTTGGTCCAGGTGCCTTCCTTCTTGTCGATCCGGTACGTGTTCGGGTTCTGCACGATGCCGGCGAGGGTCGCGGCCTGTGCCACGGTCAGGTTCGCCGCCGTCGTCGAGAAGTAGTAGCGCGACGCGGCCTCGATGCCGTAGACGGTGCCGCCGAAGTTCGCGATGTTGAGGTAACCGAGAAGGATGTCGTTCTTCGAGTAGTCCTTCTCGATCTGGATGGCGTAGCGCATCTCCTGCAGCTTGCGCTCGATGCCGTCGGCGCCCGTCGCCTCGGTCGCATCCCGCCAGCACTGCTGCAGCTCTTCGGAATACGTGTCGGAGGTGGTGTCGACGTTCTGCTCGCACTCCTGGATGCGGACGTTCTTGACGAACTGCTGGCTGATCGTCGACGCGCCGCGACTGGAGGTTCCGCGGACGTTGTCGATCAGCGCCTTCATGGTGGCGCCCACGTTGACGCCGCCGTGGCTGTAGAAGCTCTTGTCCTCACTGGAGAGGATCGCGTCGTACAGCACAGGGGAGACCTGGTCGTACTTGACGGGGACGCGGTTCTGCTCGTAGAACGAGGCGAGGGCGATGTCCTTGCCGTCCTGATCGGTCGCGTAGATCGTGGACTGCTCCATGGGGTTGTCCACCTGCAGGACCTCGGGGAGCTCGTCGAAGAGCGTGAGCGCCTGGGCGCCGGCGAGTCCGGACATCGTCAAGACGGGGGTGACGCTGGCGGCGACCAGGAGTCCGGCGACGGCGCTCAGACCGACGAGCCCGACGAGACCGCCGAGGACGCCTCTCACCGTGCGATTCTTTTGGGGCATACGCTTGATCGTAGGGGAGTTCCCTGAATACCACCTTTGACGAGCCCGGCCCCGGATCAGGGTGTCGCGCCCCGATCGACAGGAGTGCCATGACCACGTGGGAGTACCTCACCACGCCGCTGCTGATCCACAACACCGCTGCGATCCTCAACAACTGGGGCAAGCAGGGCTGGGAGCTGGTGCAGGTCGTGCAGGGCCCCGAGGGAGGGCTCGTCGCCTACCTGAAGCGCCCCGTGACCACCGACGCCTCGGCGAACGCGGGACTCGCCGCCGCGGAGCAGGCTGCCCGCCAGTTCGAGGGAGGGCAGGCGTGAGCGTCGCCGCCCGGCTCGCCGAGCTCGGCATCGAGCTTCCCGCCGTCGCGGCACCTGTCGCGGCCTACGTCCCGGCCGTCGTCCACGGCGGGCTGGTCTACACCTCGGGTCAACTGCCCTTCGTCGACGGCACGCTGCCTGCTGTGGGCAAGGTGGGCACGCAGGTCTCGGCGGAAGACGCCAAGGCCTATGCGCGCACCTGTGCGCTGAACGCGCTCGCCGCGGCCGCCGACGCGGCGGGTGGCGTCGATCGCATCGCCGGTGTGCTCCGCGTCGGTGGATTCGTCGCCTCCGCTGCCGCATTCATCGGTCAGCCCGGCGTCGTCAACGGTGCGAGCGAGGTGCTCGGCGAGATCTTCGGCGACGCCGGACGCCACGCTCGCGCGGCCGTCGGAGTCGCCGAGCTTCCCCTCGGAAGCCCCGTCGAGGTCGAGGTGACCTTCATCCTCGCCTGACGCGCCGTGACGGCATCCGTGTCGATCGCGGAACGACGAACGCGCCTCCCCGTGTCGGGGAGGCGCGTTCGTCGTCTGCGGCGACGGACCTACTTCACCTGCGCCGAGATGATGCTCATCACCGCGGTGTCCGCGAGCGTCGTGGTGTCGCCGACCTCGCGCCCCTCGGCGACATCGCGCAGCAGACGTCGCATGATCTTCCCCGAGCGGGTCTTGGGCAGCTCGCCGACGATGTACACGTCGCGGGGACGGGCGATGGCGCCGATCTGCTCGCCGACCCACAGGCGCAGCTGCTGGGCGAGACCTGCGGGCTCGTGTTCTGCGAGGTAGCTCTCCTTGATGATGACGAAGGCGACGACGGCCTGGCCGGTCGTCTCGTCGGATGCGCCGACCACCGCGGCCTCGGCCGTCGCCTCGTGCGCTACCAGCGACGACTCGATCTCGGCGGTGGAGAGACGGTGCCCTGAGACGTTCATGACGTCGTCGACGCGGCCGAGCAGCCACAGGTCGCCGTCCTCGTCGAGGCGTGCTCCGTCGCCGGCGAAGTAGTAGCCCTGGTCCTCGAACTTCTCCCAATAGGTCTCGCGGTAGCGCTCCGGATCGCCCCAGATGCCACGCAGCATGCTCGGCCACGGCTCGGTGATCACCAGCAGTCCGCCGTTGCCGTTGCCCACCTCGACGCCCTGCTCGTCGACGACGTCGATCGAGATGCCGGGGAGGGGGACCTGTGCGGATCCGGGCTTGGTCTCGGTGACGCCGGGAAGTGCCGACACCATGATCGCGCCGGTCTCGGTCTGCCACCAGGTGTCGACGATCGGGGTCTTGCCGGCGCCGATCACCTCGCGGTACCACATCCATGCCTCGGGGTTGATGGGCTCGCCCACCGATCCCAGCAGACGCAAGGATGACAGGTCGAACTTCTTCGGGACGCTGCGGCCGATCTTCATGAACGAGCGGATGGCGGTCGGGGCGGTGTAGAAGATCGAGACCTTGTACTTCTCGATGATCTCCCACCAGCGTCCGGGGTGCGGCGTGTCCGGTGTGCCTTCGTAGAGGACCTGGGTCGCGCCGTTCGCCAGGGGGCCGTACGTGACGTAGCTGTGGCCGGTGATCCACCCGATGTCGGCTGTGCACCAGAACACATCGGTCTCCGGGTGCAGGTCGAACACGTACTTGTGGGAGTACGCGGCCTGGGTGAGATAGCCGCCGGAGGTGTGCAGGATGCCCTTGGGCTTCCCCGTGGTCCCCGAGGTGTAGAGGATGAAGAGCGGGTTCTCCGCGGGGAAGGCCTGCGCGGTGTGCTCGGCCGATGCCTCGGGCACCACATCGTGCCACCACAGGTCGCGGCCTTCGATCCAGTCGACGTCGTTCTCGCCGCGCTTGACGACCAGGACGTGCTCGACGGTCTGCTGCTCGCCCTCACCGCGGTCGGCCAGCGCCTGGTCGACCGCGGGCTTGAGCGCCGAGACGCGACCCTTGCGGTAGCCGCCGTCGGCGGTGATCACGAGCTTCGCTCCCGCGTCGTCGATGCGCGAGCGCAGACTGTCGGCGCTGAACCCGCCGAAGACGACCGAGTGGATGGCGCCGAGGCGCGCGACCGCGAGCATCGAGGCGATCGCCTCGGGGATCATCGGCAGATAGATCGCCACGCGGTCGCCCTGTCCGATGCCGAGTCCGGACAACACGTTCGCGACGCGCTTGACCTCGTCGGTGAGCTCCGCGTAGGTGATACGGCGGGAGTCGCCGGGCTCGCCCTCCCAGTGCAGGGCGACGCGATCGCCGTTGCCGGCTTCGACATGGCGGTCGAGGCAGTTGTAGGCGACGTTGATCTCGCCATCGTCGAACCACTTGGCGAACGGCGGGTTCGTCCAGTCGAGGACCTGTGTGAACGGCTTGTGCCAGTGCACGAGCTCACGGGACTGCTCGCCCCAGAAGGTCTCGCGATCAGTGGCAGCGCGCTCATACAGTGCGGGCGACGAGATGGTCTGGGCGACGAACTCCTCCGATGGCGCGAACCGCCGGGTCTCGTCGAGAAGGTGGTCGATCTGGCTGCTCATCGGCAGGCGCTCCTTTGCGGCATTCGGGTCGTTCGAGCGTGGTCGCGGGGGTGGTCGACCAGGTCACGGCGAATCTATCCTCGTGACTCGGGAGCGCATACTGCCGAAAGTCGGTAGTCGCGTCGGTTTTGTCAGGACGGTTGCCTTGCGTACACTCGACGACAGCCGAAATCTCATTCCGGCCTTGGCGTGCCCGATTCCCCCAATCGTGGTCCGCCGTGGGCGGCATCTCATTCCCCCCGTGAGATGCCGCCCATTCCGTTGGGAGCGCTCCCGCCTGTGCCCGCCCGCTCGCCCCGAATTCCTGCACCGGCTGTGGGGAGATGCGGCTTGTGCACAGTCCTCGAGCCATCGATGAGCGCCTGGAGACAGGGCTCATCGCCGCCGCCTAGCGTCGCGGTATGACAGATTCCTTCGTCATCCAGCCCAGGGAAGACTCGCGTGTCGCCCTCTCGACGGACGCCGCCTGCGAGCCGCTGCGCCTCGATCACGCCTTCGGTCCCCTTCGCGCTCACATCGACGAGACCGTCACCGACGTGTTCGTCAACGGAACATGCGGTCTGTTCGTCGATCGGGGGCATGGGGCCGAAGCCGTAGCCGGCTGGCGCGCATCGGAGCGGGAGGTCCGTGAGCTCGCCGTCGCCCTCGTCGGCCTCGGCGGCCGCCATCTCGACGATCAGGCGCCGTGCGTCGACGTTCGCCTGAACTCCGGAATCCGCGTGCACGCCGTCCTCGCACCCGTCGCGACCGCGGGAACCGCTCTGTCGATCCGCATCCCCAGGGTGCGCGCCGCGGATCTCGACGCTCTCGCGGCCCTCGGCGCGTTCGGAGCGCGCCAGCAGGCGTGGTTGCTCGACCTTGTCGCGAAGCGGGCGAACATCCTCATCACGGGCGGGACCGGAACCGGCAAGACCACGCTGCTCTCCGCACTGCTGTCGGCGGTGCCCCCGACCGAGCGCATCGTCACCATCGAAGACGTGGCCGAGCTGCGCCCTCGCCATCCGCATCACGTCGCACTCGAGGCGCGTCAGGCCAATTTGGAAGGCGCAGGAGGGATCTCCCTTTCCCGCCTCGTGCGGGAATCCCTCCGGATGCGGCCGGATCGGCTGGTGGTCGGCGAATGCCGAGGCGAAGAGGTCCGAGAACTGCTCACAGCGTTGAACACCGGGCATGACGGAGGGGCGGGCACGCTGCACGCCAGTGGACTCCGGGATGTTCCCGCTCGTCTCGAAGCACTCGGCGCCCTGGCGGGCATGGACGCCGTCGCACTCGCGCGTCAGTGCGTCAGTGCCTTCACCGTGGTGCTCCACCTCGACCGCGCTCCGGGCGGAGTTCGACGGATCCGAAACGCAGGACGCCTCGTGATCACCGGCGACCGGCTCGACATCCAGGAGGTGAGTCCATGGTGATCCGCCTGCGCGGAGGCGGGGAACGCTCGAGCGGGGGTGCTGACGTGGCTGCGTCCGTGCAGACGTTGGCGGTGCTTCTGCAGGCGGGAGCCGTGCCGCTGATCGCCTGGCGTCACGTCGCCGGAACCGGAGACCGGCACGCCGCTGCCGTGGTCGATCGGGTCGACCGTGGCGTCCCCCTTCTGCCGGCGATCGAGGCCGAGGGTGGCGCGTGGGTCGACCTGGCAGCGGCATGGGAGATCGCGACGACGGTCGGTGCTCCGCTCGCGGAAGTTCTCCGGATCATCGCCGAGTCGTTGCGAGACGCCTCCGCCGCCGACGACGACGTGCGCATCGCCCTCGCCGAGCCCGCGGGGACCGCACGACTGCTGCTCTGGATGCCCTTCGCCGGACTCGTCCTCGGCTTCGCTCTCGGGTTCGACACCCTCGGGGTCGTGATCGGGAATCCGCTCGGCGCCCTCTGCGTGATCGCCGGGCTCCTCCTCGTGCTCGCAGCACGTGTGTGGACGGGCCGGCTTCTGCGTCGCGCGCGACCGGCACCGGGAATCCCGGGCATGCAGGCGGAGCTGATGGCCGTGGCGCTCGCGGGCGGGGTATCCATCGACCGTGCGCGACGGCTGGTCGCCGAGAGTTCCGCATCCGTCGGAGCCGATCATCGGATCGACACCGTGCTCGATCTGTCGCGCGCCGCGGGCGTACCCGCTGCCGAACTCCTCAGGGCATCCGCCGCACAAGACCGCCACTCCGCCAGAGTGCAGGGGCGTCTGCGTGCGGCGAAACTCTCGACGCGGCTGTTGATCCCTCTGGGCGTGTGCACGTTGCCGGCGTTCCTGCTGCTCGGCGTTGCGCCTCTTCTGCTCAGCGTCCTGTCCTCGACACCCTTGCCGGTGTGACCGGCATCAGATCACCCGATGCGCAGGCATCCCAGAGAAAGAAGAACATCATGAAGAGCATTCCCCGATTGGACCGACGCCGTGCGGCAGGACTCTTCGGCGACGACACCGGCGCAGCGACCGCCGAGTACGCGATCACCACGATGGCTGCTGTGGCCTTCGCCGGTCTCCTTGTCGCGATCATGAGATCCGACGAGGTCCGCGGCATCCTGACCAACCTCGTGCGGCGAGCTCTGACGGTGTCGTGATGCGCGCGAGGGGAAGGTCCAGCGGTGGACGCCGATGCCGCGCGCTGTCGCGCATCGAGCCCGACGACCGCGAGCGCGGATCGGTCGCTGCCGAACTCGCGCTCGCGCTACCCGCGGTGGTGCTCGCGCTCCTGCTCGGAGCGGGCGCGCTCAGTGCGGCAGCGCGCCAGGTCGCCCTTCAAGACGCATCAGCCGACGCTGCTCGTCTCCTCGGGCGCGGTGAAGGGGCCGCGGCTGCCGCACGGGTGGTGAACGTGGCGGTCCCCGCGGCGCATGTCTCCTCCTCCCGTTCGGGCGACCTGGTCTGCGTCACCGCGACCACAGAGGCGATGATCGGCAGCCTCGTCCGGGTGCCGCAGCGAGCGTCGAGCTGTGCGCTCGACGGCGGCCTCTGATGGCGGGCACGGCGCTTGCCGCCGGCGTCCTCACGGTCGCCGCTGCGCTGTCCCTCGGGCTGGCGGCTGTCGGGGGAGCGTGCGTCACCGCGCAGCGGGTGGCAGGCGCCGCCGATGCCGCGGCGCTCGCGGCAGCCGATACCGCGAGCGGCGCCGTGCCGGGCACGGACGCGCCGTGCACGGTCGCGGGGCGGGTGGCGACGGCAGCAGGAGCCGCACTCACCGGCTGCACCCTCGAAGGCTTCGTGGCGACCGTGGAGGTCCAGGCGGCGTACGCTGGTCTCGCAGCCGTCTCCCGAGCCCGTGCCGGGCCACCCGAGGGATGATGACGGCCGTGCGACCTCGCTCACTGTGAACAACCCCACACAGTGGTGTGTATGGTGTGCTTCGAAGAAAGGACGCCCCTTGGCTGAAGGCAAGAAGCTCGTCATCGTCGAGTCCCCGACGAAGATGCGGTCTATTCAGGGATACCTCGGCGACGGCTACGAGGTGCTCAGCTCCGTCGGCCACATCCGCGATCTCGCCGACAAGAAGGACATCCCCGCCGACGACAAGCAGGCGTACGGGAAGTACTCGATCGACATCGAGAACGGCTTCGACCCCTACTACGTCGTCTCCGACCGCAAGACCAAGACCGTGGCCGAGCTCAAGCGCGCGCTCAAGAGTGCGGACGAACTCCTGCTCGCCACTGATGAGGACCGCGAGGGGGAGGCGATCGCCTGGCATCTGCTCGAGACGCTCAAGCCCAAGGTCCCCGTCAAGCGCATGGTCTTCCATGAGATCACGAAGGACGCGATCCAGGCTGCTGTGGGGAACACCCGCGAGCTCGACCACGACCTGGTCGATGCCCAGGAGACCCGACGCATCCTCGACCGGCTCTACGGCTGGGACGTGTCGCCCGTGCTCTGGTACAAGGTCAAGACCGGGATCTCCGCCGGCCGTGTGCAGTCCGCGGCGACCCGGCTCATCGTCGACCGCGAGCGCGAGCGCATGGCGTTCACGTCCGCGGAGTACTGGGACGTCGACGCCGCAGCGGCGGCGACGGGCACCTCGTTCAAGATCCGACTCGTCCGCGTCGACGGTGGTCAGCTCGCCCGTGGAACCGACTTCGACGACGACGGGAAGCTCAAGAAGGCCGTCGTCATCCTCGACGAGGCAGCGGCCACCGCGCTCGCCGAGGCCATCGACGCCGTCGGTGCCGGCACCGTCACCAAGGTCGAGGCCAAGCCGGGCACCCGCAGCCCGTACGCGCCGTTCACGACATCCACGATGCAGCAGGAGGCCGGCCGCAAGCTCTCCATGGGAGCGAAGCAGGCGATGGGTGTCGCCCAGCGGCTGTATGAGAAGGGGTACATCACCTATATGCGTACCGACTCCACGTCGCTGAGCACCCAGGCGGTGCAGGCGGCGCGGAGCCAGGCGGTGGCCCTCTACGGCGATGCGGCAGTGCCGCTGAAGCCGCGCGTCTACAAGTCGAAGAGCAAGAACGCCCAGGAGGCACACGAGGCGATCCGCCCCTCCGGTGACACCTTCCGCACACCGGCCTCGCTGTCGTCCGAGCTCGACCGTGACGAGCAGCGCCTCTACGACCTCATCTGGAAGCGGACGGTCGCCAGCCAGATGTCCGACGCGAAGTACGAGACCACCACGGTGACGATCGCCGTCGATGCCGCGGGTAAGAAGGCGGAGTTCACCGCGTCGGGAACCGTGTACACCTTCAAGGGCTTCCTCGAGGCGTACGAAGAAGGTCGCGACGAGAAGCGCAGCGATGCCGATGCTGCGGAGAACCAGTCGCTCCCCGCCGTGGCGGTCGGCGACGAGCTCGTGGTGTCGGATGCCGAGGCCAAGGGGCACCGCACCACGCCGAAGCCGCGATACACCGAGGCGTCCCTCGTGAAGGTGCTCGAGGAGAAGGGCATCGGGCGTCCGTCGACCTTCGCCTCGATCCCCGAGACCATCCTCGACCGCGGATACGCCGTCAAGCGCGGTCAGGCCCTCGTGCCGACGTGGCTCGCGTTCAGCGTGGTCCGACTGCTCGAGGAGCATTTCGCCGAGCTCGTGGACTACGACTTCACCGCAGCGCTCGAAGACGACCTCGACACGATCGCTCGCGGCGAGCAGAACCGCGTCGAATGGCTCAAGTCGTTCTACTTCGGCTCCGACTCCCACGTCGGACTCCGTCAGGTCGTCGACAACCTCGGCGAGATCGACGCACGTGCTCTGAATTCCACGCCGATCACCGACACGGCCACGCTTCGCTTCGGCAAGTACGGCCCCTACCTCGAGGTCGCCGACCCGGAGAACCCCGAGGCCAAGCCGCGCATCGTCAACGTGCCGGAAGATCTCGCCCCCGACGAGCTGACCGCCGAGAAGGCGCAGGAGCTCATCGACGCTCCGGTGGCCGGCGACCGGGTGCTGGGCGAGAACCCCGAGAACGGGAAGATCGTCGTGGTCAAGGACGGTCGGTTCGGACCGTACGTCCAGGAGAACGACCCGGTGTCCGAAGACGCCGCCGTCGACGAGGCGACCGGTGAGGTGGTCGAGGCGCCGAAGGCGAAGCGCGGCGCGAAGAAGAAGGACGCCGCTCCCAAGCCGCGCACGGCGTCGCTGTTCCGCTCGATGTCGGTCGACACGATCGAACTCGACACCGCGCTCAAGCTGCTCAGTCTGCCGCGCGTGGTGGGCGTCGACCCGGAGACCGGCGACGAGATCACGGCGCAGAACGGTCGGTTCGGACCGTACCTCAAGAAGGGCACCGACTCCCGCTCGCTCGAGAACGAGTCGCAGATCTTCGACGTCACGCTCGAGCAGGCGCTGGAGATCTACGCTCAGCCGAAGTACGGGGCAGGGCGACGCGCGTCCAGCGCGCTCGCCGAGTTCGACGCCGACCCCGTCAGCGGCAAGCCGATCCGCATCCGCGACGGGCGCTTCGGCGCGTACGTCACCGACGGGGAGACCAACGTGACGATCCCGCGCGGGCAGAAGGTCGAGGACATCACGTTCGAGATCGCGGTGCAGATGCTCGCGGACAAGCGGGCGAAGGGTCCGGCTCCGAAACGGGGCGCAGCGAAGAAGGCCCCGGCGAAGAAGGCCCCGGCGAAGAAGGCTGCGACCACGACGACCGCGAAGAAGCCCGCGGCCAAGAAGCCTGCGGCGAAGAAGACGACCGCGGCGACATCCGCTGCTCGGTCGGCGGCGGCGAAGAAGGCGGCGGCGACTCGGGCCGCGAACGCTGCGGCGAAGGCCGCAGAGAAGGCGGACTCGTGACCTCGGGTCACGGGGTGTGGATCACGCTCGAGGGCGGAGACGGGTCGGGCAAGACGACGCAGTCGAATCTGCTCGCCGAATGGCTCGAGGGCACCGGTCGCACCGTGGTGCGCACGCGCGAGCCCGGCGGTTCCGAGGTCGGGCACCTGATCCGCGACATCGTGCTGCACCATCGCGGTGACATCGCGCCGCGCGCGGAGGCGTTGCTGTACGCGGCAGACCGGGCGCACCATGTCGCGACGGTCGTGCGGCCGGCGCTCGACCGGGGCGAGATCGTCCTGCAGGATCGCTACCTCGACTCCTCCGTGGCATATCAGGGTGCGGGGCGCATCCTCGATGCGACCGAGATCCGCGAGCTGTCGCTGTGGGCGGCCGAAGGCGCACTCCCGGATCTGACCCTCCTGCTCGACCTGGACCCCGGCGCTGCTCGTGCGCGGCTCGACTCGGCCGACAAGCCGTTCGACCGGCTGGAGGCCGAGCAGGCGGAGTTCCACGGCCGCGTCCGAGACGCCTACCTCGCGCTCGCCGCAGCGGAACCCGACCGGTTCCTCGTGCTCGATGCCGCTGCGCCGGCGGAGGAGATCGCCACGCAGATCCGCGGACGAGTGGCCGCGCTGCTCGGCTGACATACGAGGCGGGCTGCGGTCCGTGGGCGCTCGTGCATGCGCGTCGGTGGTCACGATTAGGCTGAGTGCATGCCCCAGACTGTTCCCGCTCCGTTCCCGTGGGCGGATGTGTGGGGCCAGGACGCGGCCGTCGACACGCTCCGAACCGCGGCATCCGATCCTGCAGCGCTCTCGCACGCGTGGTTGATCACCGGTCCTCCCGGCTCGGGTCGTTCGACCCTCGCATATGCTTTCGCCGCAGCCCTCGTCGCCGATCACCCCGACGATGAAACCGTGATGCGTCAGGTGCTCGCGGGCACCCACCCCGATGTCACGGCTCTGCGCACCGACAAGGTCATCATCACGATCGCCGAGGCGCGCAGCCTGGTCGAGCGCTCCTACTTCGCGCCGTCGGCTGGTCGCTACCGGGTCATCGTGGTCGAAGATGCCGACCGCATGGTCGAACGCACCTCGAACGTGCTGCTGAAGGCGCTGGAAGAGCCGCCCGAGCAGACAGTGTGGATCTTGTGCGCGCCCAGCGAGGCCGATCTGCTGCCCACGATCCGCTCGCGGGTGCGTTCGCTGCGTCTGAGCGAGCCCGACGTGACCGACGTCGCCCGACTGATCAGTCTGCGCACCGGAGTCGACGAGAACGTCGCCGAACAGGCCGCTCGCCACGCTCAACGTCACATCGGCATGGCGCAGCGACTCGCGACCGACGACTCCGCTCGTCGGCGGCGCGACGAGACCCTGAGATCGGTCATCGCGGTGCGCGGGGTCGGCGATGCGGTCGAGGTCGCCGGGCGGATCATCCAGGCGGCGACCGAGGATGCGAAGTCTCTCACGGCCGAACGTGACGCGAACGAGAGGGCCTCGCTCCTGCGCACGATCGGGATCGCCGAGGGACAGGCGGTGCCCCCGGCATTGCGCACGCAACTGTCCGCTCTGGAAGACGATCAGAAGAAGCGCGCGACCCGTAGCCTGCGAGACGGCATCGATCGCGTGCTCACCGACCTGCAGTCCCTGTTCCGTGATGTCGTCATGCTCCAGTTCGGACGCGGGGACGATCTGATCAACAGCGAGCTGCGTTCCGAACTGGAGGGTCTCGCAGACGCCTGGTCGGAGACCCGTACGCTTGTCGTACTTGACCACCTTGCCGAGACGCGGCAGTCGTTGGAGCGCAACGTCGCTCCGCTGCTCGCCCTGGAGAGCTTGCTCGTGACGATCACGAGCGGGAGGAAACCGTGACGAACCGATCGACTTCCCGCTTCCGTCGCGCCGCTGCGGTGATCGCCGGTATCGCCGCAGCCTCCGTCGCGCTCTCCGGGTGCCTGTACGCGATGATCCCCGAGCAGACGTCTCGTCCGTCGACGACGAGCGCGCCCGACACCGAGGGTGTGTCCGAAGACCTGCTGCCCTTCTACTCGCAGGAACTCGAATGGACGGACTGCGGCCCCGGTTTCGACTGCACGGATGTCACGGCGCCGCTCGACTGGGAGAACCCGAGCGCCGGCGACATCACCCTGTCGGTGGTCCGGCATCGCGCCCAGGGGACCCCCGTCGGTTCGCTGCTGACCAACCCGGGCGGTCCGGGTGCGAGTGGCGTCGACCTCGTGCAGAACAACCTCACGTTCGCGGTCGGCGCCGACCTCATCGAGAACTACGACGTGATCGGGTTCGACCCGCGCGGCGTCGGCGCCTCCACCGCCGTGACCTGTTACGACGCCCCCGAGATGGACGAGTACCTCTACGGAATCCCTGCCGCGGCCCGTGGCACGGCGGAGTGGGAGGCCGAACTCCTCGAGGCGCACAAGGGCTTCGCCGAGGCGTGCGATGCGAACAGCGGCGGCATCCTGCCGTACATCACGACGGTCAACGCCGCTCGCGACATGGATCTGATCCGTGCCGTCCTCGGCGACACGCAGCTGAACTACCTCGGCTACTCGTACGGCACGTTCCTCGGCGCGACCTACGCGAAGCTCTACCCCGAGAAGGCCGGTCGTCTGGTGCTCGACGGTGCGATCGATCCCGCCGTCCCCGGGCTCGAGGTGGGTGCCACGCAGGCTCTCGGCTTCGAATCCGCACTGCGGGCCTACATGCAGGACTGCCTCGATTCCGGGGAGTGCCCGTTCAACGGCAGCGTCGACGAAGCGATGACCGACCTCGGGGCTCTGCTGGCGAGCGTCGACCGCACCCCGCTGAAGAACGGTGACGGCCGCCTGATGGGAGCCGACTCGTTGATGACGGGCATCATCGCCGCCCTGTACTCGCAGGACAACTGGGGATACCTCACGCAGGCGCTCGACGAGGCGCTCCAGGGCGACCCGGGTTCTGCCTTCTTCCTCGCCGACTTCTACAACGGTCGTGAGGACGGCGTCTACATCGACAACTCCACCGAGGCGTTCCGCGCGTACAACTGCATGGACTACCCGGTGGAAGACGACCCGGCAGCCGAAGCCGCTATCGACGACAAGATCGCCGAGGGGGCTCCCACCATCGCCCCCTACTGGAGCGGTCCGGACTCGTGCGAGGTGTGGCCGTACCCGCCGACCGGCACGCGCGGCGAGATCACCGCTGAGGGCGCTGGTCCCATCCTGGTGATCGGCACGACGAACGACCCCGCGACGCCGTACGAGTGGTCCGAGTCGCTTGCCGACCAGTTGGAGGAGGGTGTCCTCATCACTCGCGTCGGCGAAGGGCACACCGGTTACAACAAGGGCAACACCTGCGTGGACGACGCCGTGGAGGCGTTCCTGCTCGACGACGTGGTGCCCGAGGACGGCCTCCGCTGCGAGTGAGTCGGGCTCGATTCGCGAGCGGGCGCGAGACAGGGTAATATCGGTGATCGCGCCGCTCACGCGTCGCACGCCGCTTTAGCTCAGTCGGCAGAGCATTTCACTCGTAATGAAAAGGTCGTCAGTTCGATTCTGACAAGCGGCTCCGAAGGCCCCGTGATGCGAAGAACATCACGGGGCCTTTCCCGTCTCGTGCGGCGTACCCTCGACGTATGAGCAGAGCGCTTCTCATCGTCGACGTGCAGAACGACTTCACCGAGGGCGGCGCCCTCGCCGTCGCGGGAGGCGATGTCGTGGCTGCCGCGATCACGACCTTTCTCGCCTCGCATTCCGGGGAGTATCAGGTGATCATCGCGTCTCGTGACTGGCATGACGCCGAGGGTGACAACGGAGGCCACTTCGCGGAGGCGCCTGACTTCGTCGACACCTGGCCTGTGCACTGTGTCGCAGGCACGGAGGGCGCCGAGTACGATCCGCTGCTGGTGACCGAGGCCGTGACGCACCACGTCCGCAAGGGCCAGGGCAAGCCGGCGTATTCGATGTTCGAGGGGGAGACGCCCGAGGGGGAGACCGTCGGGGCGATCCTGAGTGCGGCAGGGGTGCTCAGCGCCGACGTCGTCGGCCTCGCGACCGACCACTGCGTCCGGGCATCGGCACTCGATGCCATCGCGCACGGCGTGCGCGTCCGGGTGCTCACCGACCTGGTCGCGGGCGTCGCTCCGGAACCCAGCGAAGCGGCACTCGCCGAACTCGTCCATGCCGGTGCGGAGCTGGTCGAGAGCGCCGACGCGTGACCCGCAGCGTCCTGCTGCTGCGAGCCGTGAACGTCAGCGGACGCAACAGCGTCCCCATGGCGCGCCTCCGGGAGGTCCTGGCGGCGGAGACCGACCTCGAAGACCTCTCGACCTACATCGCGAGCGGCAACATCATCTGCGCGACGCCCGCCCACCCGGATGCCGCGTGCGCAGCCGTGCGCGCCGCGATCCACAGCGAGTTCGGCGTCGACACCCCGGTCATCCATCGGACCAACGCGCAGCTCGTCGCATCCGAGGGCGAGCAGCCGTTCCCGGAAGGCGATGTGAAGTTCGTGCACGCGATGTTCCTCGAGGGGCCTCCGACGCCGGGCGCGGTGGAGGCCCTGGAGCAGCGACGTCGGCCAGCGGAGCGCCTCGCTCTGATCGGGAACGACCTGTGGATCGACTACGGACAGGGTGGCGTGCACTCCACGAGACTCACGAAGACCGTGCTCGATCGCGCTCTCGCCGTCGCGGGGACCGCCCGCAATCTCCGCACGACCCGCCGACTCATCGACCTGACCGGGTGAACCCTCGCGGCGCGGCGGCGAATCGTGGGTGCCGCGCAACGGCGAGATCGTGGAGGCGAGAGGTCAGCTGCGCGGGCGTCCGAGGTCCCCGCTCACGGCGACCGGCGGCGTGTGCGGATGCGCCTGCAGGTCGACGCGGCGGGAGCCGCATTCCCCGCAGCGCACGTAGAGGACGGTGCCGTCACTCGTGGGATGCCGTGACTCGGTGTACCACGCGTGTTCATGCGTCTCCGGGGTCAGCGGGACGCGGGGGATCGGGAGCGTGTCGAGGGAGCTCATGCATCCAGCGTGATGTAATGGTCTTATGCATCTCAACCCTTACGGCGAATATGCGGTACTGCTGGCGGCGTCTCTGGCCAACGACTGGCCGACCGACCGCGCGGGGATCGAGCAACGCACGCTCGAACTGGGCATGACGCAGACCTTCCCGCCCGCCGCAGACGATCACGCGAAGGTCAGGGCGGTCGTCGACGACTGGCTCGCCATCGTCGACGAACCCGACCCCGACGCGCGGGCCGTGCTGTTGAACGCGCAATTGGCGATCGCCGCCGCATACCCGCGACTGACCAACCACGACGGCGAGGGCTGGCACCTGCACTACCGCGACGACGTGCCCTCGCTGCCGTACGTGCTCCGCGCCATCATCAGCCTCGGTACTTCGCTGCACCTCGTCACGCGGGGGATGGGCAGGCTCGGGCGCTGCCAGGCCGCTCCGTGCACCAACGTCGTCGCCGACGTGACACGGAACGGCCGGCAGCGCTTCTGCTCCGTGCGCTGCGCCAACCGTGCTGCCGTGCGTCGCCACCGCGCCCGAGGCTGAGCGCCCGAGAGGACGATCTCCTCAGGCCGTCTGGCCGGAGTGCTTCCCCTCGCCGATCTCCTCCACGAGCTTCGCGTTGAAGGCGGGCAGATCGTCGGGAGTGCGGCTCGAGACCAGGCCCTCATCGACGACGACCTCTTCATCGACCCAGGTCGCGCCCGCATTGCGGAGATCGGTGGTCAGGCTGGGGTAGCTCGTGAGGGTGCGGCCGTCGACGACGCCGGCCTCGATCAGGATCCAGGCGCCGTGACAGATGACGCCGACGGGCTTGTGCTGCTCGAAGAACGAACGGGCCAGTGCGATCGACGGCTCGTCGAGGCGCAGGTGGTCGGCGTTGACGACACCGCCGGGGAGCACGAGCGCGTCGAACTGGTCGGCCGTCGTGTCGGCGGAGAGCAGATCGACGGCCTGCTCATGGCCGTTCTTGCCGGTGATCGCGGCTCCTGCGGGAGCGATCAGCGTCGCACTCGCGCCTTCGGCGGTGACCGCATCCCACGGGCTGGTGAGCTCGCTGTCCTCGAATCCGTCCGTCGCCAGGAATGCCACGCGGCTGCCGGTGAGAGTCATGGATCGTCCTTTCGTCGAGAGTCGTCCGCCGTTCGGGGACGCTTCGACTCTCTCGCGGGGGAACGCGGTGCGGAAGGGGGTGGTCGCTGCGCCACGGCGGTGATACAGGAGAACCGCGATGCGTCGGAGTGCGCGACCGCGAAACCGGTACCGGGTCGATAGCATCCAGACATGCGTCTTCGTCCTGCTCTCGTCCTTCTGCCGGCGCTCATCCTGCTCGCGGGCTGTGCTCCCGAGCCCGCACCGAGCCCCACGCCGGTCGAGACGTCGAACTCGCCGTCGCCGTCCCCTTCGCCGTCGTCGTCGTCTTCCGCGACGCCCGACCCTGTCGAGACGGGCGCAGAATTCACCGGCGCCGAGCTCGTCACGCTCTGCACGGACAAGACCAGGCCGCTCGCACCGGATGCGACGTACTTCAGCGACATGGCGACGACCGAGTACCTGGGAGAGAAGTCGCTCTGGTTCGTCGTGATCCCGAAGACGCTGGACGATCAGGACACGGTCGCGGTGTGCGCGATCGGCGGGACGCCGGACGCGCCGGTGTTCGAGCTCGAGGGCGAGTCGCTGCCGAGCGGTGTGGCGGAGATCCGCGATGAGCTCCTCGCGGGCACGCACGACGGCGAATCCTGAGACGGACGCCGCGAGGCGGCGTGTGCGGTGGGCCCCGTGGGGCTCGAACCCACGACCCGCGGATTAAAAGTCCGATGCTCTGCCGACTGAGCTAGAGGCCCCTGCGTCCAGTCTAGTGCGCACGACGAGGGGCCGTCAGCGATCCATGTCCGCCGACGGCCCCACTCCTTCACGGGGGATCCTCCCCCTGCTCCCCGCGAAGGGTGCCTACCGGGTCCTCCTCCCGGCCATCCCGTGCTTACTCAGCCGGGGGCATGAGGACCGTGTCGATCAGGTACACGGTCGCGTTCGCGGTCTGGACTCCACCGCAGACGATGTTGGCGTCGTTGACCATCCACTCGTCACCGCTGCCGGTGACCTCGAGGTCTGCACCCTGAACGGTCGTGTGCATGCCCTCGATGTCGGCGGGCTCGATCTGGCCGGGAACCACGTGGTACGTCAGGATCGAGCTGAGCGTCGCGCTGTCGGTCTTGAGCGCCTCGATGGTCGCCGGGTCGATCTTCGCGAAGGCGTCATCCACGGGTGCGAACACCGTGAACTCGTCGCCGTTGAGCGTGTCGACGAGGTTGACATCCGGGTTGAGCTGTCCGCTCACCGCGGCGACCAGCGTCGTCAGCAGCGGGTTGTTGGACGCGGCGACGGCGACGGGATCCTGGGACATGCCCTGGATCGATCCTGCGCCGTCCGGCACGGCGTCCGCGTACGCGGCGCATCCGGGACCGACGAGGTTCGCCGCCGGGTCCATCTCCATCGGCGTCGACTCCGACGTCTCCGGTGCCTTGGGCTCGGTGGACTCCTCCGTGGTGCTGCCGCTGCCCATCGAACAGGCGGAGAGCAGGAACGCGCTCGCCAGTCCGAGAGTGACTGCTGCGGTGACCTTCTTCTTGGTGCTGAACATGTCGAGCTCCTTCAGAACTGAGCCACGGCCTCTCCGTGGCGTCGAGTGCTGTTCGGAACCCCCTCCGGATCGGATGGGAGAAATCTCAGAAAAGTTCCGGAGCGCCCGGATCCAATCCGTTCACGCCCCCGGAGCGAACAGGTCCTGACAGAAGTGGGGACCTCATGGACCTGATCATCATCGGCCTGCTCGGCGGGCTCATCACCGGCATCTCGCCGTGCATCCTGCCCGTGCTTCCCGTGATCTTCCTCACCGGAGGCGCACAGTCCGCGAAGTACGACGACGAAGTGGTGCCGGCACGGCGGAGCAGACCGTACTTCGTGATCGCGGGCCTCGTGCTGAGCTTCACGCTCGTGACCCTGGGTGGCTCCCTGCTCCTCGGGCTGCTGAATCTGCCGCAGGACATCATCCGATGGGTCGGCATCGCGGTGCTCGTCATCATCGGAGTCGGTCTCATCGTGCCGAGGTTCCAGCACATCCTCGAGCGCCCGTTCCAGCGGTTCGGCCAGCGCGAGGTGAAGAACCGGGGGAGCGGCTTCGGGGTCGGACTCGCCCTCGGAGCGGTCTTCGTGCCGTGCGCCGGCCCGGTGCTGGCCGCCATCATCGTCGCAGGGTCCACCGGGCAGATCGGCATCGGAACCGTGCTGCTGACGGTGTCGTTCGCGATCGGGGTCGCCGTTCCCCTGCTGATCTTCGCGCTCGCGGGCCGCAGCGTCGTGGAGCGCATCCGCTCGTTCCGGTCGAAGGAGCGCGGGCTGCGCATCGCCGCGGGCATCGCCATGATCGCGCTCGCCGTCGGTCTGGTGTTCAACGTGCCGCAGGCACTGCAGCGGCTGCTGCCCGACTACACGGCTCCGCTGCAGGAGCAGATCGCCGATTCCGAACAGGTGCAGGACGCCCTCGATCTGGGCGGACTCGTGAACGAGGAGAACAAGGACCTCGACAAGTGCACCAACGGCGCCGAGGAACTCGAGTCCTGCGGGACCGCCCCCTCGATCAAGGGCATCCAGGAATGGCTCAACACCCCCGACGGGGAGGCCCTCGACCTGAAGGACCTGCGCGGCCAGGTGGTGCTGATCGACTTCTGGGCGTACTCGTGCATCAACTGCCAGCGGTCGATCCCGCACGTCGTCGCCTGGGATGAGACCTATCGCGATGCGGGTCTCCAGGTGATCGGCATCCACTCTCCGGAGTACGCCTTCGAGAAGAACCCGGGGAACGTGGCGGCCGGGGCACGCGATTTCGGCATCGAGTATCCCGTCGCCCTCGACAACAACCTGTCGACGTGGACGAACTACCGCAACCGGTACTGGCCTGCGCACTACCTGATCGACGCGGAGGGCACCGTCCGGCACATCTCCTTCGGTGAGGGCAACTACGCCGCAACCGAGTCCATGATCCGGGAGTTGCTGAAAGACGCCGATCCCGGGGTGCAGCTGCCGGCGGCCACCGATGTCGAGGATGACACCCCGGATGTGGGATCGACCACCAGGGAGACGTTCCTCGGCTCCTCGAAGGACGTGAACTACGGCGGAGACGGCGAGTACCGCCGGGGCACGAACACGTACGAATTCCCGAAGGATCAGCCGGCGGACAGCTTCGCGCTGGACGGCGACTGGACCATCGAGACGCAGTATGCGACGCCGGAGGGGGACGCGGGAGAGATCAGCCTCGAGTACCACGCCGCCGAAGTGCGGATCGTGGTGGCCGGGTCGGGCGACATCGTGGTCCGCCGCGACGACGGCTCGTCCGAGACCGTGGCGGTCGACGGGACTCCGCGGTCGTACGAACTCGTGAAGCAGGACGACATCGCCGAAGGCACGCTCACACTCGATGTGCCTCCCGGTGTCGAGGTCTATTCCTTCACGTTCGGGTGACGTCTGCGCGGGAACGGAGAGGAGATACGGCATGCTTGTGGAGATGGTCATCGACGGAATGGACGTCCCGGAGGACGGCGCGACGCAGGATGCTGTCGGCGACCTCCTCGTGCGCGTCGCCGGCGGTGACCAGGCTGCCTTCGCGGATCTCTACGATGCCCTCTCTCCCCGCGCGTTCGGCCTCATCCTCCGCGTCCTGGTGAACCGCGCACAGAGCGAAGAGGTGCTTCAGGAGGTCTTTCTGGAGATCTGGCAATCCGCTTCCCGCTTCGCTCCGAACAGAGGTCAGGGACGAGCATGGGTCATGACGATCGCGCATCGTCGGGCCGTCGACCGGGTGCGGGCTTCGCAGTCGAGCGCCGACCGTGATGTGCGCGCCGGGTTCAAGGACATCGGCGTGGCTCACGACAGCGTCGCAGAGCAGGTGGAATTGGGGATCGAAGGCGAGAAGGTCGTCGGCGCACTCTCGGAGCTTCCTGAGGTGCAGCGCGAAGCGCTCGTCCTGGCGTATTACGGCGGTTACAGTCAGAACGAGATCGCGGCCCTCGTGGGTGCGCCGCTGGGGACCATAAAGACACGGATGCGAGACGGGCTCACCCGACTGCGCACGGCGATGGGGGTGACGGCATGAACGAGAAGGACTTCGCAGAGCTCGCGGCAGGCGCCGCCCTGCACACGCTCACCGCAGAAGACGAGCGACGTTTCCGCGCTGCCCTCCTCGAGCACCCGGAGTGGCAGACGATCGTCGACGCGGACGCCGCATCGGCAGGCATGCTCGCCGAGACCACGGCGACCGTCGATCCTCCCGCGAGCATCCGGTCGGCGCTGCTCGCGCAGATCGCCCTGACGCCGCAGAACGAGGTCGCGGGACCGGATGACGCCGGACGGAGCGATGCCGCCGCCCCGGTGCGCACTTCGCCGGACGCGCCGTCCGCCGAAGACGTGCCGTCCGCCGGGTCCGCAGAGGTCGCGCACGACCCGACGCCGGCGAAACCGCGGCGGTGGGTGCGCGCGGTGTTCGCGCTCGCCGCATGCCTCGCCGTCCTGGTCGGGGTGGGAGTCGGCGCGGTCGCCCCTGAACGATCAGCTCAACCGTCCAGCGAGCGTCGTGGCGCTGCAGGAGATCGAGGCGGCGGGAGATGCCGAGCAGGCCACGGTCGCCCTCGACGACGGAGGAACCGCGACGGCGCACTGGTCGGCCTCGGTCGGCAAGGCGGTGCTCGTCGCAGACGGCATCCCGACACCGGCGGAGGGCGAGACCTACGAGCTCTGGTTCGTGCGCGGAGACGCTCCCGTCTCGGCCGGGGTGTTCGACGTCGACGGCGGAGACGCCACGGCGCTTCTCGCGGGTGATATGCAGGCGGGCGACGCCATCGCTGTGACCGTCGAGCAGGCCGGGGGATCGCCGACCGGGCAGCCCACCACAGACCCGGTGATCGTGATCCCCACGGCCTGAGTGTCGCCGATCGCGCGTACCCTGGAGGGATGCCCGAGCAGCACCACCGCCCTGTGCGTCGACCGACCGCCGCGTTCGAGAACATCGTCGGCGCGCACGATCCCGCCGAGGAGACGCGGGTCGCGCACGCCACCGCATCGGCTCTGCTGACCCGCGTGCGCGCAGACGAGAGCGGGGCGAGCGCAGAACGTCTCGTCGCCTTCACCGCCGAGCACGGCATAGACGAGATCGCCGAGTTGTGGTCGAAGGCGCCGTCGCGCACGCTGCCCGGCGCGCTGTGGCGTCTGTACGTGCTGCAGCTGGCGATCCACGCCGACCCTCGCACCGCAGCACTGCTCTACGACCGCGGGCGGGTCGAACTGCCCTCGGCCGACGTCGTGATCGCGGGTGCCCCGGTACCGGCGAGCCCGGACGAACTCGTCGCACTCATCGACACGATTCTGCGCGGGGCGTTCCGCGGCGACTTCGCGGTCGCGCTGGACCGCGCCGGGGCGTTCTGTCGGGTGCAGGCCTCGGGGGCCACGCACACGGCAGACGACTACGAGCAGACCGAACCGGCGCGTGCCAGCGAGCTGACCAGACGCGCTCTTCGACTGAGCAGCTATGCCCAGGACCTGACGGCGGCTGCGGTGCTGTGGCGCATGGGCGCCCTCGCCTGAGGCGTCGCGCCGCGGCGCGGAGGCGGCCCGGACAGAGAAAGACCGGGCCGCAAGAACGCCTCTCGGCGGAAGGCCGCTCGAAGCGGCAAAAAATGGAGCCCGGGGTTATGCGGCCCGGCCGTTCCATTGTAACGCGATGAGGCCCGAGGTATTCCCGCCCTCTAGGCTCGGACCATGACCGGGCGCTTCGCACTCATGATCGATCCCGTCGCTGCCGACGAGCAGCGCTCCGACTACGGCGACACCTTCACGCAGGTGGATGCGGCAGCGCCCGCGCTGAGCGTGGGAGAGCTGAGCACACAGCGCGGAGACGGCGTGTTCGAGTCGATCGGCGTCATCGACGGGCACGCGCAGGAGGTCGTTCCGCACCTGGAGCGCCTCGCGCACTCCGCCCGTCTGTGCGATCTGCCCGTTCCGAACCTCATGCAGTGGCGGCAGGCTGTCGAGCGTGCGGCCGCACAGCTCGGGGCGGGGGAGTCCGTGATCAAGCTGATCCTTAGTCGCGGTGTCGAGCACGGTCCCACGCCGACCGCATGGGTGACGGCTGCGCCCGCCGCCGACTTCTCGGCGGTACGCGCGAACGGGGTGCGCGTGGTCACGCTCGACCGCGGATACGACCTCGGGGCGGCCGAGCGGGCGCCGTGGCTGCTGCTGGGCGCCAAGACGCTGTCCTACGCGGTGAACATGGCCGCTCTGCGGGAGGCCCACCGCCGCGGCGCCGACGATGCGATCTTCCTCTCGAGCGACGGCTTCGTGCTCGAGGCGCCGACCGCATCGCTCATCCTCCGCTTCGGCGACCGCTTCGTGACCCCGGCGCCGAACGGCGGCATCCTGCACGGCACCACCCAGCTGAGCGTCTACGAGCACCTCGCGGCCCAGGGCTTCGAGACGGACTACGAACGCATCCCCGCGTCCGACCTGCCTCGCGCGGATGCCGCCTGGCTGGTATCCAGTGTGCGCCTCGCCGCGGCGATCACGGCGATCGACGGCGCCTCCCTCTCCGTGGACGTGTCGCTGACGGACGAGCTCAACGCCTACCTGCTCTCGCCCCGCGACTGAAGCCCGTACGCTCTGCGACCTCGCCGAGCGGGCCGGAGCTCTTCCGGCTCCGGCCCGCGGCGTTCACGCGTGCGGGGTGACGACAGCGCGTCCGCTGAGCTTTCCGTCGTGCAGATCGCGGTACGCGTCCAGCGCCTGGCTCATCGGGTAGGTCTTGATCTGCGGCGTGATCTTCCCGCTGCGGTACAGGTCGACGACCTCGTAGAGCTCCTCGATCGTCCCCCAGTAGGTGTTCGTCAGCTCCGCCTCGTACGGGTTGGTGTAGAAGCTCCAGTCGGTGGGGCCTCCGGCGACGCCGACGACCGTGATGCGACCGCGGCGAGCCACGACCTGCTGTGCGAGTTTGATCGTCGGCGTCACGCCGACGAAGTCGAACACCGCGTCGACGCCCTGACCCCCGTCGCCTCCCGGATCCGCTCCGCCTGTCCCTCGCCGCCCTCGATCGGGATGGCGCCCGACTTCTGCGCCTCGGCCATCGCCTCGGGCTTCATGTCGGTGGCGTAGATGTCGGCGCCCGTCAGGGCTGCGAGGATCTGGACGGCGATCTGCCCGAGTCCGCCGAGTCCGATCACCAGGGCGGACTTCCCGCCACCGGCCAGTTTCGGGAGGGCGAGCTTGATCGCGTGGTACGGCGTGAGCCCGGCATCGGAGAGCGGTGCCGCCGTGATGGGGTCCGCGTCTCCGAGCGGAACGAGGTTGCGCGCCGGAACCGTCATGTACTCGGCCATCCGCCGTCGCGGCCGAGGCCGGTGGCGAGGTAGGGCTGGGTCGCGGCGTTGTAGCAGTACGTGTCCTGTCCGCGGGAGCAGGCCGGACAGTGCTGGCAGCCGATCGGACCGTACGACAGGAAGGCGTCCCCCACCTTCACGCCGGTCACCCCGGGGCCGACCTCTTCGATCCACCCCGAGTTCTCGTGCCCGAGCGTGTAGGCCGGAGCGAGCTGCTCGCCCATGCTCTCGTCGAACTGCTCGAACACGGCCACATCGGAGTGGCACGCACCCGCACCGGCGATCTTGAGCAGCACCTCGCCGGGACCGGGGACAGGTCGCGGCACCTCCTCGATCGAGGGGAACGTCTTCCAAGCAGTGAACCGGACAGCCTTCATGGTGACTCCTTCTCAGAGCGCCGGGCCGACGCCTCGCTGCGAGGGACAGGGATCCGGCATGTGCGTTCCATCCAGCCTAGCCATCCGCACCGGCCGGGCAGCGGCCGCGTGTGCTGCCGAAAAGGGCGCCGCTTCCGGCACAGTGGTCACCCGAAGCGTCCGGAGACGTAGTCCTCCGTGGCCTGGACGCTCGGCGTCGTGAAGATGCTGGTCGTGTCGTCGTACTCGATGAGCTTGCCGGGCTTTCCGGTGCCGGCGATGTTGAAGAACGCGGTCTTGTCGGAGACACGGCTCGCCTGCTGCATGTTGTGCGTGACGATCACGATCGTGAACTCGTTCTTGAGCTCGCCGATCAGCTCCTCGATCGCATAGGTCGAGATGGGGTCGAGGGCAGAGCAGGGCTCGTCCATCAGCAGCACCTGCGGCGACACGGCGATGGCGCGAGCGATGCACAGACGCTGCTGCTGGCCGCCGGAGAGGCCGGAGCCCGGCTTGTCGAGGCGGTCCTTGACCTCGTTCCACAGGTTCGCGCCGGTGAGCGACTTCTCGACCAGGGCGTCCTGATCGCTCTTCGACATGCGGCTGTTGTTGAGCTTCACACCCGCGAGCACGTTCTCCTTGATCGACATCGTCGGGAACGGGTTCGGGCGCTGGAACACCATGCCCACCTGACGGCGCACGAGCACAGGGTCGATCCCGGGGCCGTAGAGGTCCTTGCCGTCGAGAAGCACCTCGCCCTCGACGCGGGCCCCGGGGATGACCTCGTGCATGCGGTTGAGCGTGCGCAGGAACGTGGACTTGCCGCAGCCGGAAGGGCCGATGAAGGCCGTGACGCTGCGCGGCTGGATGTCGAGGGAGACGCCCTCCACAGCGAGGAAGTCGCTGTAGTAGACGTTCAGGTCGTTGACTTCGATGCTCTTGGACACTGCTGTTCCTTGCTTGTCGGGTGAGGGCTCAGCGGCCGGTCTTGGGGGCGAAGATCTTCGCGACGAGGCGCGCGATCAGGTTGAGCAGCATGACGATGATGATGAGCGTCAGGGCGGCTGCCCATGCCCGCTCCACGTATGCCTCCGCGGGGATGCCCTGGTACGCGTACTGCGAGTACGTGAACACGGGGAGGGTCTGCATGCGGCCGCTGAAGAGGTTGTAGTTCATGGCGTCGGTGAAGCCGGCCGTGAGGAGCAGCGGGGCGGTCTCGCCGATCACGCGGGAGATGGCGAGCATCACACCCGTCGTGATGCCGGCGATCGAGGTCGGAAGGACCACCTTGACGATCGTGAGCCACTTCGGCACACCGAGGGCGTATGAGGCCTCACGCAGCTCGTTCGGGACGAGGCGCAGCATCTCCTCGGTCGACCGCACGACGACCGGGATCATGAGCACGGCGAGGGCCACGGACCCCGCGATGCCCATGCGGACGCCAGGGCCGAAGATGAGGGCGAACACCGCGTAGGCGAACAGACCGGCGACGATCGACGGGATGCCCGTCATCACGTCGACGAGGAACGTGATGGTGCGGGCCATGCGCCCGCCCTTGCCGTACTCGACCAGGTAGACCGCCGTCATCAGGCCGATCGGGATCGAGATGATCGCCGCGGCGAGCGTCACCAGCAGCGTGCCGATGATGGCGTGCAGGGCGCCTCCGCCCTCGCCGAGGACGCCGCGCATCGAGGACGAGAAGAACAGTCCGTCGAAGCGGGCGACGCCGTTGGCGACCACCGTGATGGCGACCGAGACGAGGGGCACCATCGCGATCGCGAACGCCGAGGTGACGATACCCGTGACCAGGCGGTCGAGCGCCTTCCGGGAGCCCTCGATGATGCGCGACATCACGTAGATGAGCACGAGGTAGATGACGGCGCCGAGGACCACGGAGCCCGCGATGTTGAGGTCGGTGCCGCTGGCCAGGGATTCCAGGGCGAACGGCGTGAAGCCGATCAGCAGCGAGACCGCGAGGAGCGCCCAGGGTGCCCAGCGGGGGAGGTGCCCCGAGCTGAGCGACAGGCTCGAAGGTGCGGCGCTGGCCGTGCGGGCCGATTCGGGGGCGGTAACGGTCATGTCAGTTCGCTCCCGAGAATTCCTTGCGGCGGTTCACGAACCAGCGTGCGAGAGCGTTCACCGCGAACGTCACGACGAACAGGATCAGACCGGTCGCGATGAGGATGTTGATGTTGACCTGATAGGCCTCGGGGAACGTCAGCGCGATGTTCGCTGCGATCGTGGAGGGGTTCGTCGAGGTGAGCAGTTCGAAGGTCACGGCCTTGCTCACCGAGAGGACCATCGCGACGGCCATGGTCTCTCCGAGTGCTCGGCCGAGGCCCAGCATGGAGGCGGAGACGATGCCGGAGCGGCCGAAGGGCAGCACGGCCATGCGCACCATCTCCCAGCGGGTGGCGCCGAGCGCGAGGGCCGCCTCTTCGTGGAGGCGAGGGGTCTGCAGGAAGATCTCGCGGCAGATGGCCGTGATGATCGGGACGACCATGACCGCGAGCACCATGGCGGCGGTGAGGATCGTGCGCCCGGTGGGTGAGACGACACCGCCGAAGAGCGGGATCCATGAGGCGTTCGTGTTCAGCCAGACGTAGATCGGCTGGACGGCCGGCGCCAGGACCAGGATGCCCCAGAGGCCGAACACGACCGAGGGGACGGCGGCCAGCAGGTCGACGATGTAACCCAGGCCCTGCGCGAGGCGGCGGGGGGCGTAGTGGGTGATGAAGAGCGCGACCCCGAGCGACAGCGGCACCGCGAGAAGCAGCGCGAGGAACGCGGCCCAGACGGTGCCGAAAAGCAGCGGGCCGACGTAGTCCCAGAAGTTGGTCTTGAGCAGGGAGGCATCTTCCGACGTTGCGGTGAATGCCGGTATGGACTGCACGATGAGGAAGATCGCGACCGCGGCCAGCGTGATCATGATCATGGATCCGGCGGCGACCGCCGTGCCGGAGAACCAGAGGTCGCCGGCGCGCTTCTTCGCGACGATGCGCGTCGACGCCGGCGAGGTCGTGGCTGTCATGGGAGCTGCTTCCTGCTCAGTGGAGATCGGGTGTCTGACGCGAGCAGACGGTCTCCGGGATGCCGCATGGCATCCCGGAGACCGTCACTGACTCACTTGATGAGGTCGATCGCAGCCTGGGCCTGCGTGCGCAGGTCGTCCGAGATCGGGGCGCTGCCCGCGTTGGTCGCGGCGACGTCCTGGCCCTCGGCGCTGATCGCCGTGGTGAAGAACGCCTTGGTCAGCGCGGCGATGTTCTCGTCCTCGTACTCGGCGCAGCCGATGAGGTAGCTGACGAGCAGCACCGGGTACGCGCCGTCGGCGGTCGTGGTGCGGTCGATCGCGAAGGCGAGGTCGCCGTCGGTGCGGCCGTCCTCGATCTTCGAGGCGTCGAGCGCGGCAGCGGCGCCCTCGGCCGAGTGCGGCACGAAGTTGTCGCCGACCTTGACGTTGACGGCCGAGAAGTCCGCGGCCTGCGAGGAGTCGATGTAGCCGATGAGGCCCTGTCCGCCCTTGACGGCGTTGGCGACGCCGGACGTCTTCTCCGCGGACTCGCCGCCGAGGTCGGCCGGCCACTCCTCGACGCTGCCTGCCGTCCACACGTCACCCGCGGTCTGCGCGAGGTAGTCGGTGAAGTTGCCGGTGGTGCCCGACTTGTCCGAGCGGTGCACGGGCGTGATGGCGAGGTCGGGGAGCGTGGCGTCGGGGTTGTCCTTCGCGATCGCCGGGTCGTTCCAGTTGGTGATCTTGCCGGCGAAGATCGACGCGATGGTCGCGGCGTCGAGGTTCAGTTCGTCCACGCCGTCGAGCGAGAAGACGATGGCGATCGGGGACACGTAGGCGGGGACCTCGATCAGGTCGGAGCCGTCGACGCACGCGCCGAAGCCGCCCGCGGCGATCTCGTCGGTCTTGAACGCACGGTCGGAACCGGCGAAGTTGACCGCGCCCTGCTGGAACGACTCACGGCCGCCGCCCGAACCCTGCGGGTCGTACTCGACCTGGGCGTCGGGGTTGGTCTTCTGGAACTCGGCGGTCCATGCCTGGATGGCGACCTGCTGCGACGACGCACCAGCGCCGACCAGGGAGCCGCTGACGGCGGCGACATCGGAGGTGGGAGCTTCGGTGGAACCGGTGCCGCCTTCGTTCGCGGCGCAGCCGGCGAGAGCGAGAGCGGCGACGGCGCCGATGGCGCCGATTCGTGCGATTCGGGAGATCTTCACTGTGGATCCTTCGATCTTGGATGGGTGGGGCCCGGTGCAGGGCACACAGTGACGCTATGGGCGACGGTTAACGAGACTCTCCCGAGCAGGTGAACGGCAGGTGAACGACGAGCGACTCTCTGGGGTGCTCCCGCGAGAATCCGGGGGTCGTCAGACCTTGGGGATGTGCGTCTCGATCGCGATGATGCCGGAGCCGGGATTCGTGGCCGAGAGGTGCACGACAGAGAAGGCGGCGGGTTCGAGGTCCGCCGCGCTTCCGAGGTAGGACCCGTGGAGGGTGCCGGTGGCCAGAGCGATCTCCGACAGCAGGCCGGGGAGCACGGGGCCGTGGCTGCACAGCACCGCCGGCTTCCCGGAGCGTACGCGTCGACCCACGACCGCGCGGAGATCGGCGGTGCCGTCCTCCCACGCATCCTGACTGATCTTCTCGGTCTTCACGGGCTTGCGCGCGAGTGCCTTGGCCAGCGGGGTGATGGTCTCCACGCAGCGGACGGCATCGCTGGTGACGATCTTGCGCACGCCGAAGGCGCGCAGCGGTCCGACGATGGACTTGGCCTGCGTACGTCCGCGCTCGGTCAGTGGTCGCGCCGCATCCGCACGGTCCCAACTCGATCGCGAGAGCGCCTTCGCATGCCGGAGCGCGATCACGGGGAAGGTGCGGAGCACGCCGTCGTCCACGAGGTTCGAGAAGAAGTCCAGGATCTCGAGATCCACGGGGTAGCTCAGACGCGAACGGGCCTTCTTGACGCTGACCCATTCGACCGCTGCGATCTCGCGGTTCGGCACGAACGTCGACGCGCGGATCGCCTCTTCCGTCGCCTCGGCTGCCCAGTAATGCACGATCTTCTGCTTCTGCGACGCCAGGTGATACCGACTCACACCGACCGGAACGCCGAGCGAGACCCGGATGCCGGTCTCCTCGTGCACCTCGCGCACGGCCGTCTCGGCGAGCATCTCGCCGGGATCGACCTTGCCCTTGGGCAGCGTGACGTCGCGGTACTTCGTGCGGTGGATGAGGAGGATCCGGAGCTTGCCGTCGACGATGCGCCAGACCACGGCACCCGCGGCGTACACGGCCTTCTCCGCCCACTTCGCCGTCGTGACGGCGTCTGGCGGGAGCTGCAGCTGCCGCCCGGTCATCGCACCGCCCGCGCGCGACGACGCCGCTGGATCAACCCCATGGTCTTATCCTGCAGGTCGATCAGGGGCTTCCCCTCCGCGTCGACGGCGTGGCGTTCCCAGACGCCGCCGGCGCCGAGGTGCCACGACGTGGTCCCTGCGTCCATGGCCAGGTCGAAGAACGTCTGCAGCTCCTTGAGGTGAGCGGGGTCGGTGACCCGCACGAGCGCCTCGACGCGGCGGTCGAGGTTGCGGTGCATCATGTCGGCGCTGCCGATGTACACCTGCGGGTCGCCGCCGTTCTCGAAGGCGAAGATGCGCGAATGCTCGAGGTACCGGCCGAGGATGCTGCGCACGGTGATGTTGTCGCTGATGCCCTCCAGGTCGGTGCGCAGACTGCAGATGCCGCGGACCCAGACGTCGACCTTCACTCCGGCCGCGCTGGCGCGGTAGAGCGCGTCGATGATCTCCTCGTCGACCATCGAGTTCACCTTGATGCGGATGTGCGCGGGGGTCCCGGCCTCCGCGTTCTTGCGTTCGGCGTCGATCTGCCGGATGAGTCCCTTGCGGAGGTGGAGCGGGGCGACGAGAAGCCGCTTGAATTTCTTCTCGATCGCGTAGCCGCTGAGCTCGTTGAACAGTCGCGTCAGGTCCTTCCCGACCTGTGCGTCGGCGGTGAACAGCCCGAAGTCTTCGTAGATGCGGCTGGTCTTGGGGTTGTAGTTGCCGGTGCCGACGTGTGAGTAGTGGCGCAGCATCCCGTCTTCCTCGCGGATCACGAGGGCGAGCTTGCAGTGCGTCTTGAGCCCGACGAGACCGTAGACCACGTGCACGCCGGCCTTCTCGAGCTTGCGCGCCCACACGATGTTGTTGGCCTCGTCGAACCGGGCCTTCACCTCGACGAGGGCGAGCACCTGCTTTCCGGCTTCGGCAGCGTCGATCAGAGCCTGCACGATGGGGCTGTCACCCGAGGTGCGGTACAGCGTCTGCTTGATCGCGAGCACGTGCGGGTCGCGTGCAGCCTGCTCGAGGAACGCCTGCACGCTGGTCGTGAACGACTCGTACGGGTGGTGCACGAGCACGTCCGACTTGCGGATCGCCTTGAAGATGTCGGCGCGCGTGCTCGAACCGGCGGGCTGGAACGCCACGGCGGTGGTGGGCAGATGGGGCGGGTAGCGCAGGTCGGGGCGGTCGATGCGCGAGAGGTCGAACAGGCCTCGGAGGTCGAGCGGACCAGGGAGGCGGTAGACCTCGAGGTCGGTGATGTCGAGTTCGCGGACCAGGAGATCCATCGTGACATCGTCCATGTCGTCGGTGATCTCGAGGCGGATCGGCGGACCGAAGCGGCGACGCAGCAGTTCGGCCTCGAGCGCCTGGATCAGGTTCTCGCTCTCGTCTTCCTCGATCTCGACGTCTTCGTTCCGGGTGAGGCGGAACGCGTGGTGGTCGAGCACCTCCATGCCCGGGAACAGGTCGCCGAGGTGGTTCGCGATGAGTTCCTCGAGGCGCAGGAAGCGCTTGATCTCGCCGCCACCGGGAACCTCCACGAAGCGGGGGAGCATCGGCGGAACCTTGAGACGTGCGAACTCCTGCCGGCCGGTGCGGGCGTTGCGGATGCGGATCGCGAGGTTCAGCGACAGGCCGGAGATGTACGGGAACGGGTGCGCAGGATCGACGGCGAGTGGCATGAGGACCGGGAACACCTGGGCCTGGAAATAGTCGGACAGCCCGGATCGCTCCTCGTCGGTGAGTTCGGACCAGTCGGTGATCTCGATGCCGGAATCGGCGAGGGCGGGGCGCACGAGGGTGTTCCACGCGTCGGCGTGGCGAAGCTGGAGCGCGTGCGCCTCGCGCGAGATGTCGGCGAGCGCGTCGACAGGGGAGCGGCCGATGTTCGTCGGCACGGCGAGACCCGTCATGATGCGTCGCTTGAGTCCGGCGACGCGCACCATGAAGAACTCGTCGAGGTTGCTGGCGAAGATCGCCAGGAAGTTCGCCCGCTCGAGCTCGGGCAGCGACGGATCCTCGGCGAGTTCCAGCACGCGCTGGTTGAACGCGAGCCAGCTCAGCTCGCGATCCAGGTAGCGATGGTCGGGAAGCTGGGAGTCGGGCGACTCGATGGCGTCGAAGTCGTCGTCTTCGGCGTCACCGAGGCCGGCGTCGGCGAGTGCGGGATCGATCATGGGGTACATCTAAGCACCGCCAGGTGACGCCCGTGTGAACGAGCGCTCCCTCTCACCGGGCCGCGACGACGCTGTCGTCCTCGTTGACGTTGAAGCGGTAGCCGACATTGCGCACGGTGCCGATGATCTGCTCCTGGTCGCCGAGCTTCGCCCTGAGCCGTCGTACGTGCACGTCGACCGTGCGGGTGCCGCCGAAGTAGTCGTAGCCCCAGACCTCGCTCAGCAGCTGCTCCCGCGTGAACACGCGTGAAGGGTGGGTGGCGAGGAAGTGCAGCAGCTGGAACTCCTTGTACGTGAGGTCCAACGGCCTGCCGCGCAGCTTCGCGGAGTAGGACTGCTCGTCGATCGTGACGCCGGATGCCTGCACGCGTGCGGGCTCGGCGACCTCGTCGCGTCGAGCCAGCGCCAACCGGAGACGCGCGTCGATCTCGGCGGGCCCCGCGGTCACGAGCAGCACGTCGTCGATCCCCCAGTCGCCGGAGAGGGCGCTCATGCCTCCCTCTGTGACGACGAGCAGCAGCGGCGCATCCTGACCTGTCGCGCGCAGAAGACGGCAGAGCGACTTCGCCGCGACCAGGTCGTGGCGCCCGTCGACCATGACGACGTCGTAGTCGGGGGCGTTGACCAGTTGCGCAGGCTCAGCCGGAATCTGGCGCGCCTTATGGCTCAGCAGCTCCAGAGCGGGCAGGACCTGCTCCGAGAGCGGAGCATTGGTCAGAACCAGGACCAGGGCCACGCGCACTCCTCACCGACGTGGGATCGACGCCGTGCCGCCATGATACCGGGAGCGGATGCGCAACAATGGTGTCATGACGGAACCAGCACTCGCACCGCGCAACGCGTTCGTCGGTGTGATCGTCGTGTGGGCGGCGGCGTTCGTCGCGACCGTGGCGATCGGGATCTTCGTGCCGGAGGAGTGGCGCGTCCCGTGGATGCTGGTCGGCTTCGGCGGTGTCGTGCTGCTGTCCTTCGCCGTGCAGCTCTGGTACGGGCGAACGCAGGGCTTCATCTTCCGCGTGGCGAGCAGCGTCGTCGGCGCTCTGCTGCTGATGGGCGTCATCTCCGTGGGCTTCGGCGTCGCCGCGCTGATCCCGACCTGACCTCGGCGCGGCGCGGTAAGGTGGATCGCATGGACCTCATGGCGCTCGAAATCTTCTTCATCGGCCTGCTGGGCCTCGCGAGCCTCGCTATCGTTTTCGTCTCGGCAGTGGTGCTCCGCAACCTCTTCCGCGGCCAGCGCTGACGCGATCGTGATCGAACTTCCCACCGACCTCCCCGCCGACCTCGCGCCGTTCGCGTGGTTGATCGGCGTGTGGGAGGGGACCGGAGTCATCGACTACCCCGTCGGCGACGAACGTCTGCAGGGCGAGTTCACGCACCGCGTCAGCTTCAGCCACGACGGCGGGCCCTTCCTGAACTATTCGGGCACGGCCACGTTCCTCTCCGAGGATGGCGCCCCGGCGACGGCACTGCTCGCAGAGACGGGCTTCTGGCGACTCGCCCGCCCTGCGACGGCCGCGGATCCCGGCCCGGCGCTGCTCCCGCCGACGGCGCCGGCTGTGCGACGCACGGTCGATGACGTCGAGACACTGCGCGCGCCGAGCGGCGGCTTCCCGATCGAGGTGTCCCTCGCGCACGCCGACGGCGCTCTGGAGCTGTACATCGGCGAGATCAACGGCCCCCGCATCGACATCGGCTCCGATGCCGTCGTCCGCAGTGCGGGGGCGAAGGTGCACACCGCGTCGTCGCGGATGTACGGACTCGTCGACGGGCATCTGCTGTGGGCGTGGGACATCGCCGCGCTCGGCACCCCGTTGCGCTCGCACGCGTCGGCGCGACTGGCGAAGGTGTGACGTGGGCGGTTTCGGCGCCCTGCACGGTGCGATCTCCGACGGCGAGGTGATCGCGCATTTCGGCGACGCCTTCCGCGAGCAGCGCCGTCTCGCCGAGGGTGCCGCGCTCGCGCCCCTGGGCGACCGCACGGTGATCGAGGTCGCCGGCCCCGAGCGGTTGATCTGGCTCGACTCGATCACCTCGCAGGCCGTCGGGCGCCTCGCGCCGGGTGAGAGCACCGAGCTGTTGGTGCTCGATCCGCAGGGACGCGTCGAGCACGCCGCCGGAGTGCTCGACGATGGGGCCTCGACCTGGCTCATCGCCGATGCAGGAGACGCCGAGGCGCTCGCCGCGTGGCTGACCCGCATGAAGTTCCGTACGCAGGCGACGGTCGATGTCCGCGCCGATCTCGAGCTGGTCGGCTTCCTGGACGCCGGCTCGATCGCAGCGACGGCCTCCGCAGCCGCGTTCGCCCCGAACGGCGTCCCTCTCGTGTGGGCGGATCCGTGGCAGCGGATCAGCGTCGGAGGACACCAGTACTCCGAGGTCGCCGAGCACCCCGGCGCCGACTACGCCTGGCGCGTCGCGGTGCTGACCGCTGCGTCGGCGGATGCTCTGGCGGCGGCAGTCGATCGCGATGCCCTCGCCGGGATCCTCGCCGCGGAGGCGCTGCGGATCGCCGCGTGGCGTCCGCGCTGGGCCGCCGAGGTCGACGATCGCTCGCTCCCTCACGAGTCGGACTGGATCCGCAGCGCGGTTCATCTGAACAAGGGGTGCTACCGCGGGCAGGAGACCGTCGCCAAGGTGCACAACCTCGGGCATCCGCCGCGTCGCCTCGCCGCCCTCCATCTCGACGGGAGCGATGCCGTGCTCCCGCAGCCGGGTGACCCGGTGTTCGCGGGGGACGACGAGGTGGGTCGCCTCACCTCCGTGGCCCGTCACCACGAGGACGGCCCCATCGCTCTGGCGATCCTGTCGCGGCGCGCACCGGTCGGCGATCTGGTAGTGCGGTCCGAGGGCGTCGACATCGCGGCGTCCCAGCAGGTCATCGTCCCCGCGGATGCGGGAGCCACAGCGGACATCCCGCGCCTGACCCGGCTCTCCCGGCGTCCCTCCGCACCGGACCCTCGCAGCTCCGGCGTCAGCTGAGGTCAGACGGAGCGGGGAGCGACCGCTTCCCAGGGCAGCGTGAGTTCGCCCAGGCGCCAGCGACTCCGCCCGCCGCGCACCGGCCACCCCTGATCGCGCAGGGCGGTCACCGCTGCGAGGAACCGCTGAGTGGCCCCGAACGTCGACAGCGGCGCCGCGCGATCCCATTCGCGATCGAGATCGACGAGCAGGGCGTGTATCCGCTCTCCGGTCACGTTGCGGTGGATCAGCGCCTTCGGCAGGCGTTCCGCGACGATGCTCGGCCGTTCGAGATCGGCGAGCCGCAGGGAGATCGTGAAGCGCAGGGGGACGGCGTGCGCGTCGACGTCGATCCAGCTCGAGACGCGGCCGATCTCGTCGCAGGTGCCCTCGAACAGGAGACCGCCGGGGCGAGCCTGCCCGCCATGCGGGACCAGGCATCGGGCACATCCTGCTCGTCGTACTGCCGCAGCACGTTCATGGCGCGGATGACGGCGGCTTCGCGTCCTGCGGGAAGCGGCACCTCGAACCCGCCGCGGGCGAACGACACCGGGAGGTCTGACGCGAACGGCGTGCGTCCAGCCCGCACCTCGGCCAACTGCGCGTCGGCGGTGGCCACTCGTGCGGTGTCGATCTCGAGGCCATGCACCTCGACGTCGTCCCGCACTCGCACGAGTCGAGTCGCGAGCTCGAAAACGGTGACGCCGCTCGCGCCGTAGCCGAGGTCGACGACCAGCGGGTCGGACGCGCGTCGCAGGGCGTCGCTCGCCGCGATCCAGCGATCGTTGCGCCGCAGTCGGTTCGTCCCCGTCGTGCCGCGGGTCGGCCGACCGAGGGGAGATGACGCCATGTCTCCATCCTCCCAGCATCCGGCTCGGTCACCGGGCCGTGCGCGGATAAACTGGCGGCATGACTGCGACGCGTACCCTCATCCTGCTCCGCCACGGCCGAAGCGAGTGGAACGAGCTCAACCTCTTCACCGGCTGGGTGGATGTCCGCCTCAACGAGCAGGGTGAGAAGGAGGCACGTCGCGGCGGAGAGCTGCTGGCCGAGTCCGGCATCCTCCCCGATGTGCTGCACACCTCGCTGCTGAGTCGTGCGATCCAGACCGCGAACATCGCCCTGGATGCTGCGGACCGCCTGTGGATCCCCGTCACCCGCTCCTGGCGTTTGAACGAGCGGCACTACGGGGCGCTGCAGGGCAAGGACAAGGCGCAGACGCTCGAGGAGTTCGGCCCGGAGCAGTTCCAGCTGTGGCGCCGCTCGTTCGACGTGCCGCCGCCTGTGCTCGACGACGAGAGCGAGTTCAGCCAGGTGAACGACGTCCGTTACGCGGACATCGACGGCGAGGTTCCCCGCACCGAGTCGCTCAAGCTCGTCATCGATCGTCTGCTTCCGTACTGGGAGAGCGCGATCGTCCCCGATCTCGAGGCAGGCAAGACCGTCCTCGTCACGGCGCACGGTAACTCGCTGCGCGGTCTCGTGAAGCACCTCGAGGGGATCAGCGACGACGCCATCGCCGAGCTCAACATCCCCACCGGCATCCCGCTGGTCTACGAACTGGATGAGAACAACATCCCCACCGGTCCCGGTCGCTACCTCGATCCCGAAGCCGCCGCCGCCGGTGCCGCCGCCGTGGCCGCTCAGGGCAAGAAGTAGGTCGTCTCCGGAAACGCCGGAAGCCCCCGATGCGAAGGCATCGGGGGCTTCCTCGTTCGCGCCGTGTGCGTCAGGCGTGTCCGAATTCCTGCTGCTCGAGTCCCTGCTGCTCCACGGCGAGGGGGATGTCCTCCTCCTCGACCGCCCAGTCGCCGGTCGCGAGGTAGACGACCTTCTTCGCGACCGCGACCGCGTGGTCGGCGAATCGCTCGTGGTAACGACTGGCGAGCGTGGCATCGACGGTCGCCGTCGCCTCGCCCTTCCAGTTGTCGCTGAGGACCTTCTCGAACACCGTGGCGTGCAGTTCGTCGACGTCGTCGTCCGCGTTGCGGATCGCATCCGCGAAGCGCAGGTCCTGCGTGCGCAGCAGCTCGGAGAGCGTGCGAGCCACCTCGACGTCGAGTTCGCCCATCTTCACGAACGTGCCCTTGAGGCCCTTGGGGATGGCGCGCTCTGGGAAGCGGAGGCGGGCGAGCTGAGCGATGTGCTCCGACATGTCGCCCATGCGCTCGAGCGAGGCGCTCACCCGGAGCGCCGTCACGACGATGCGCAGATCGCGGGCGACCGGCTGCTGGCGGGCGAGGATCTCGATCGCCTGCTCGTCGAGAGCGACGGCCAGTTCGTCGATCTTCGCGTCGTCGGCGATGACCTCCTCGGCGAGGGCGACGTCGCTGGTCGCGAAAGCTCTGGTCGCCTTGTCGATCGAGACCGTGACGAGGTCGGCGATCTCGACGAGACGGGACTGGAGGTCCTCGAGGGACTGGTGGAAGACTTCGCGCATGTTGGGGCGCAACCTTTCATTCGGATCTCGGCTGTGTCGTCAGCACGAGACGGCGGGTCGTCCGCACGAGAGCAGGTCTGTGCACCCGCACAGGCCCGAAGCGATTGTCTGCTTCGAAGGTTAACGAACGGTGCCCAGCACGTGAATAGTACTTCTCCGGTTCCCGCCAGGGCGCGGAAACCCGCCGGACGGACGGTGAACGCACTCTACGCTTATGACATGACCTTGCCGCAGCTCGCGCTGTCTTCGCTCGCCATCGGGCTGATCATCGGCGTCGGCCTCTCGCTGCTCGTGGCGTGGGCCTATCGCGCTCGGGCACGGGTGCAGGAGGAGACTTCGCTGGCGATTCCGGCCGGCATGACCGAGGTGCTGCACAGCATGGACGATGCGGCGGGGTGGTCGACTCCTCCGGACTCGTGCTCGCCGCGTCGCAGGCCGCGAGCCGCTTCGGCATCGACGTCGGGTCCACGCTCGACAACCCGGAGCTCCGACAGCTCGTCCGCGGGGTCAGGGCCGACGGCGGTACCGCAACGGAGTCGATGCGGATCACCCGGGGCGGTCTGAGCCTGGACCCTCGGCTCGTCTCCGCCCGCGCCAGCGCCATCGGCTCCCGCTTCGTGCTGCTGATCATCCGCGACGTGACCGAGCAGGAGCGGCTCGACCAGATGCGTCGTGACTTCGTGGCCAACACGAGCCACGAGCTGAAGACGCCGGTGGGGGCGGTGAGTCTGCTCGCCGAGGCCATCGAGTCCGCCGCGGACGACCCGGCCCAGGTGCGGATCTTCGCGGCACGGATCTCGGCTGAGGCGGGGCGTCTCGGCCAGCTGACGGGACGCATCATGAGCCTGTCCCGCCTCCAGGCGGAGGACGGCCTGACGAAGGTCGGGCCTGTCGCGATCGACGAGGTCATCGCCGCCTCCATCGAGGCGCACGTCGTGCAGGCCGATTCCGCGGGCGTCGACCTCGCCAGGGGCGGAGACCGCGGTGTCTGGGTGCGCGGCGATGCGCAGATCCTGATCGAAGCGGTCGGCAACCTGATAGCCAACGCCATCGTCTACTCGCCGCGCGGATCCCGCGTCGGCGTGGGGGTGCGCGCGGAAGACGGCGTGGTCGAGATCGCGGTGTCCGACCAGGGCATCGGCATCGCCGAGGCTGATCGCGAGCGGATCTTCGAACGCTTCTACCGGGCGGACGAAGCCCGTTCGAGGCGTACCGGCGGCACGGGGCTGGGACTGTCCATCGTCAAGCACGCCACACAGCGTCACGGTGGTGAGGTGCGACTGTGGTCCCGGCCGGGGCGCGGGTCCACCTTCACGGTCCGGCTTCCTCGCATCGACGCCCCCGAGTACGGCGATGCGGGCAAGAAGAGCAAGAAGAAGCGCGCGCGCAAGGCCGCCAAGGCCTCGGCGCGCGTTCGAAACGGAGAGAGAGCATGACCCGAATCCTTCTCGTCGAAGACGAGCCCGACCTCGCCGACCCGCTCGCGTATCTGCTGCGACGCGAAGGGTACGAGGTGGAGATCGCAGAGGACGGCCCCGGTGCGCTCACGGCGTTCCGGGAGCGCGGCGCCGACATCGTGCTGCTCGATCTGATGCTGCCGGGGATGCCGGGCACCGAGGTCTGTCGGCAGATCCGGTCGACGTCCGCCGTGCCCATCATCATGCTCACGGCCAAGGACTCGGAGGTCGACATCGTCGTGGGCCTCGAGCTCGGGGCCGACGACTACATCACGAAGCCGTACTCTTCTCGGGAGCTGCTCGCCCGGATGCGTGCGGTGCTCCGCAGGGTGGTGCAGGCCGACAGCGAGCTCGACGAGCGCGTGCTCGAGGGCGGGCGGGTCTCGCTCGACATCGACCGGCACACGGTCTCGGTCGCGGGCGCGCAGATCAACATGCCGCTCAAGGAGTTCGAGCTGCTCGAGGTCCTGATGCGCAACTCGGGGCGAGTGCTCACCCGCGGTCAGCTCATCGATCGGGTGTGGGGAAGCGACTACTTCGGCGATACGAAGACGCTCGACGTGCACATCAAGCGCATCCGGTCACGCATCGAGGAGAACCCCGGTGAGCCGGTGATGCTCGTCACCGTGCGCGGTCTGGGATACCGGTTCGAGGGCTGAATACGCAAGAGGCCGGCGCCCCGAGGGGTGCCGGCCTCTTGCCTGCGTCAGCGAGCGATCACTCGGCGGGCGCCGGAGCTGCCGTGTCGGTCGGAGTCGGCGTCGGCGTCGACGTGCGCACCGATTCCGAGGGCACGAGGTCGGAGTAGTAGGGGAGCGAGCCGTCGAGGACCGGGACCTCGGCCTTGACGCCCGTGGAGTCACCCGACTGGAAGTGCATCTCGACGGTCGCGCCGGGCTTCGTGTCGAGGTCGAGGATCCGCAACGGCTCCTCGTCGGCGCCGAGGCTCACGGTGCCGCCGCCCGGGACGGTGATGCTGAACGGCTCGCTGCCCGCGAGCGCGATCGTGAGCGTGGCGCTCTCCTCGGTGGGGTTGACGATCCCGGCGATGAAGTTGCCGATCGTGCCGTCGTCGTTCGCGATGATGAGAGCGTTTCGCACGTCGATGGGTCCGTCGGCATCCGAGATGTTCACGCCGTCGGACGCCGCGTACTCGGTCTTCGTCGACTGCGGGGTGATGAACGTGCACCCCGTCGCGCCGAGCAGAACGATGGCGCTGAGGGCTGCAGACGCAACAAGGCGCGATTTCACGGGTCCTCCTGAGGTCCGGCGGGATATCCGCATCCATTCTATGGGTAAGACGCGACCGCTCCCGGCCTGGGGAGCGCGAACCTTAGCGCATCTCCCCTGTGGTATCCTTGAGGTTGCCGAAAGGACACGTTTTTATGCTTTTTGAGGTTGGCGAAACCGTCGTCTATCCCCACCATGGCGCTGCGACCATCATCGAGGTCAAGGAGCGCATCATCAAGGGTGAGGCGAAGAAATATCTGAAGCTCAACGTCACCCAGGGCGATCTCATCATCGAGGTTCCTGCTGAGAATGTCGACCTGGTCGGCGTTCGCGACGTGATCGGAAAAGAAGGTCTCGATCATGTCTTCGAGGTGCTGCGTGCACCCTTCACCGAAGAGCCCACCAACTGGTCTCGTCGGTACAAGGCGAACCTCGAGAAGCTCGCCTCCGGAGACGTCATCAAGGTGAGCGAGGTCGTGCGCGACCTGTGGCGCCGCGATCAGGATCGCGGCCTGTCCGCGGGCGAGAAGCGGATGCTGGCGAAGGCTCGTCAGATCCTCATCTCCGAGCTCGCGCTGGCCGAGAAGACCGACGAGGACAAGGCGGGCGCACTGCTCGACGAGGTCCTCGCCTCCTGAGTCCTCTGCGAAGGGGCGGATGCTTCGGCATCCGCCCCTTCGGCGTTCCCGCCACGCGGTAGCGTGAGACGGTGACTCTGCTTCCCGTACCCGACATCGCGATCATCGTCGTCGCCGCCGGTTCCGGCACGCGCCTGGAGGCTGGCGCGCCGAAGGCCCTGGTCGGGATCGATGCGCACACGATCCTGCGCCATGCGCTCGACGGCGTCTTCGCGGCCGCTCCGGCCCAGGTGATCGTCGTGGCCCCGTCCGGCTATGAGGGGGACGCCCTCGCTGAACTCGAGGCCGCGGCGGGGGATCGGCGCGACCTCGGTCGTGTCGTCACGGGGGCGCCACCCGCCAGCAGTCCGTCGCGGCGGGACTCGCAACACTCTGGGGTGACGTGAAGACGGTGCTCGTGCACGACGCCGCTCGCGCCCTCACACCGCCGTCGCAGATCGACAAGGTCGCCCGATCAGTCACCGCCGACGACGGCGTGCTCCCCGTGCTCCCGGTCGTCGACACCCTCAAGAAGGTGGCAGACGGCGTCGTCGTGGCGGCCGTCGACCGCTCCGAGCTCGCCGCGGCGCAGACGCCTCAGGGATTCCCGCGCCGGCTGCTCGAAGCCGCCTACGCCGAGGCGCTCGCGTCCGGGATCGAGTACACCGACGACGCCGCCCTGTTCGCCGCAGCAGGCCACGCGGTGCGTCATATCCCCGGCTCGGAGCGCGCCTTCAAGATCACCACGCCGGACGACCTCGAGCGCGCCAGGCACCTGCTCGCCCCGGAGCGGCCGCGCCACGGGGCACCGCGCGTCGGCGTCGGCACCGATGTGCACGCCTTCGGCGGCGAGGGGAACCTCTGGCTCGCCGGACTCGAATGGCCGGGGAGCAGCCGCTCTCGGGGCACTCCGACGGCGATGCGGTCGCGCACGCGATCGTGGATGCGTTGCTGGGCGCCGCGGGACTCGGTGACATCGGAGAGCATTTCGGCACCTCTCACCCCGAATACGCAGGCGCGCACGCCGAGGTCTTCCTGGCGCGGACGCGCGAACGGCTCGTCGAAGCGGGCTTCGCGATCGGCAACGTCTCGGTCCAGTTCCAGGGCAACCGGCCGAAGTTCAGCCCGCGACGGGCGGAGGCGCAGTCCCGCCTCGCAGAGATACTCGGGGCGCCGGTGTCCATCACTGCCACGACCACCGACGGCCTCGGCTTCCCCGGCCGCTCGGAGGGCATCGCCGTCACCGCTGTCGCGATCGTCTTCCCGGTCTGACGCGATAGCGTGAAGACGACCCGAATGGGTTGCGTGATCACGCGGGCAGGACGGAAGGAGCCGGAGTGAAGATCCTCATCATCGGTGCGAGCGGGCACGTCGGTCGCGCGGCCGCATCGGCGCTCGACGGGCACGAGATCGTCGCCGCCTCGCGGAACGGGCAACCCTCGGTGGACGTGACCGACCCCCGCTCCATCGAGCGCCTGTTCGAGCAGGTCGGGGACGTCGACGCCGTCGTCGCCGCCGTCGGGAGCGTGCCGTTCGCACCGCTCTCCGAACTCGGCCGCGACGACTACGAGGCCGCGCTCCGGGGCAAGGTGCTCTCGCAACTCGACGTCGTCCGCATCGGAACGCGCTTCGTCCGCGATGGCGGCTCCTTCACGCTCACCTCCGGCATCCTCGCCCGCGAGCCGATCGCCACCGGAGCGGCGGCGTCCCTCGCCAACGGCGCTCTCGAGGCGTTCGTGCTCGGGGCGGCACCAGAGCTGCCCCGCGGCATCCGCATCAACGCCGTCAGCCCCTCGGTGCTCGAGGACGCACCCTCGTATCACTCCTCCTTCCCCGGCTTCGTGCCGGTCTCGTCGTACCGGGTCGGGATGGCCTACGCCAAGAGCGTCCTCGGGGTGCAGACCGGCGAGGTGCTGCCGGTCGACTGAGCCGGCGCGCCGACATGAGGCCGCTCGGCGCGCCCAGACTCGCGGAGACCGCGCCCGGTAGGCTTGAGCGGTGACTCTCCGCCTCTACGACACCCGCGCCGCGGTGTTGCGTGACTTCGTGCCTCTCGATCCCGAGAACATCACGATGTACGTGTGCGGACCCACGGTGCAGTCCGGGCCCCACATCGGTCACGTCAGGGCGGCACTCAGCTTCGATCTGCTGCGGCGCTGGCTCGAGCACCGCTACGGTCGCGTCACGTTCGTGCGCAATGTCACCGACATCGACGACAAGGTGCTCGCCAATGCGACGGACGCCGAGCCGTGGTGGGCGCTCGCCTACCGGATGGAGCAGGAGTTCACCGCGGCCTATGCGACCGTCGGCATCCTTCCGCCGACGTACGAGCCCCGAGCCACGGCTTCGGTCCCGCAGATGCAGGAGTTGATCGCAGTGCTGATCGACCGCGGTCATGCGTACCCGGCGCCGGACGGCTCCGGCGATGTGTACTTCGATGTGCGCTCCTGGTCCGAGTACGGTGCGCTCACGCACCAGTCGCTCGACGACATGGAGGCGGCGGAGGACGCGGATCCTCGGGGAAAGCGGAACCCGCAGGACTTCGCGCTGTGGAAGGGCGCCAAGGCCGATGAGCCGGCGGATGCGACCTGGCAGTCCCCCTGGGGCGCCGGGCGTCCCGGGTGGCACATCGAGTGCTCCGCCATGTCGAAGCGGTATCTCGGCGCGGAGTTCGACATCCACGGCGGCGGACTCGACCTGCGCTTTCCGCACCACGAGAACGAGCTCGCGCAGTCGACGGCGGCCGGCGACGGTTTCGCCCGATACTGGGTGCACAACGGACTCGTGACCGTCGACGGACAGAAGATGTCCAAATCGCTCGGCAACTTCACGCTGGCCGCCGACGTGCTTGCTCTGCAGGATGCACTGGTGGTGCGTTACGCGCTCGCCGCCGCGCACTACCGTTCGAGCCTCGACCTCAGCGAATCGTCGTGGACCGAGGCAGAGGCGGCTCTCGCGCGCATCGGAACGTTCATCGCCCGTGTCCGCCGTGCGCTGCCCGGTGCGCCGGACGAGACGCGGATCGGCGAGATCCCCGAGGCGTTCGCGGTCGCGATGGATGATGATCTCGGCGTTCCTCAGGCACTCGCCGTGCTGCATGAGACGGTGCGACGCGGCAACACGGCGATCGACGCCGGCGCGAACGACGCGGCCTGGGCCGCCTTCGTCCAGGTGGACGCGATGGTCCGGCTCCTCGGCTTCGACGAACTCATGTCCAGCGGGGGAGACCTCGCTGAACACCGCACTCTGGACGCCCTCGTCCAGACGATGATCACCCAGCGCGCGCAGGCACGCGCTGACAAGGACTGGGCGGCGGCGGATCGCATCCGAGACGCGATCGCCGCCGCAGGAATCACGCTGGAGGACACTCCGGCCGGAACTCATTGGAGTATCGATGGCTAAGCCACAGCGCCCCGGCGCGAGCAACGGCAAGAAGAAGGGCCCCACCAAGGGCACCGGTGGACTCGGGCGCAAGGCGCTCGAAGGGCGCGGACCGACCCCGAAGGCCGAGGACCGCGCCTGGCACCCGGCAGGCAAGCGCAAGGCCGCCGCCGAGCGCTATGCCGCGTCCGGAGGCAAGGGCAAGCCGGGGACGAGGCAGACATCCGGCGGAAACCCGAACCGCTCCGCCCGCGCGAAGGACAACACCACCGACACCGAGACGGTGACCGGGCGCAACTCGGTGCTCGAGGCGCTGCGGGCGAAGATCCCTGCCACGGCGTTCTACATCGCGCAGCGGGTCGAGATGGACGACCGCGTCAAGGAGATGCTGTCGATCGCCACGCACCGCGGCATCCCGGTGCTCGAGGTGACGCGCCAGGAACTCGACCGGATGGCCGGCTTCGACGGCGTGCACCAGGGAGTGGCCGTCAAGGTGCCGCCGTACGAGTACGCGCATCCGCAGGACCTCCTGGAGCAGGTCATCGACAACGGAGAGGTGCCGTTGTTCGTGGCGCTCGACGGGGTCACCGACCCGCGGAACCTCGGCGCGATCATCCGGTCGACCGCGGCATTCGGCGGACACGGCATCATCCTGCCGCAGCGGCGTTCCGCCGGCGTGAACTCCGCCGCGTGGAAGACGAGTGCCGGAGCCGCGGCCCGGATCCCGGTGGCGCTCGCGACGAACCTCACCACGCAGCTCAAGGAGTTCAAGAAGCAGGGTGTCTTCGTGCTGGGGCTCGACGGCGACGGCGACGTCTCGCTCCCCGACCTGCAGCTCGCCGACCGCCCTGTCGTGATCGTCGTGGGCTCGGAGGGCAAGGGGCTGTCGCGGCTCGTCACCGAGACGTGTGACCAGATCGTCTCGATCCCGATCTCGGCTGCGACCGAGTCCCTGAACGCGGGGATCGCCACCTCCGTCGCCCTGTACCAGGTGGCGACGGTACGCGCCCTCAAGAAGTAACGGCTCGAGGAAAGGCAGACCATGGCTCGCATCGTCGTACTCGGAGGTACCGGCTACGCCGGTCGTCACATCGTCGCGGAGGCGGTGAGTCGCGGCCATGCGGTGATCGCGATCTCGCGTTCGACGGCGGCCGATCCGGTGGCGGGAGCGGCCTACGTGCAGGGGTCCGCGCTCGACCTGGCGCCGTTGGCTGATGCCTTCGTGGGCGCGGATGCGGTGGTCTCCGCGCTTTCGCCGCGTGGTGACATGGAGGATCGTGCGCTCGAAGCTCTGTCGAACGTTGTCGACCGGCTCGTCGGGACCGAGACGCGTCTCGGCGTGGTCGGCGGTGCCGGTGGCAGCCTCGTCGCCCCGGGTGGGCCGCGGCTGTTCGACCAGGACTTCCCCGAGGAGTACAAGCACGAGGCACAGGTCGGTATCGATTCCCTCGCCCTCCTGGAGACGACGGATGCCGGACTCGACTGGTTCTTCATCCACCCCGCCGAGGTGTTCGGCCCGTGGGCGGAGGGCGAGCGCACCGGGCAGTACCGGGACGGCGGCGACGTGCTCGTCCGTGATGCCGACGGGAAGTCCTTCATCTCCGGTGCCGACTTCGCGGTCGCTGTGGTCGACGAGATCGAGCAGGGCAACCACCACCGCGAGCGTTTCACCGTCGGCTACTGACCCCGCAGGGTCTGACGGCGCCCCCGCTGACGTCGAGCGCGCGGCCTCGTGCCGCGTGGGTCAGACCAGGTCGCGCCAGTCGACGTCCTCGTCCTCGTCGGACACGGGCGTCACGCCGGTGACGACGGGCAGGCTCATGGTCTCGGTCGGTGGGCCCATGATGGTGGCCTCGTCGCGGCGATGGCGCAGCACCTCGTTGATGTAGCTCGTCAGCACCTCGGCCAGCGGGACGGAGCGTCCCTGAGCCTGCGACAGGTACCACCGGTGCTCGAGCACCTGATGGAAGACCTCGGCGGGCTCGAGCTTGGCCCGCAGCTCGTACGGGATCGCGCGCACGACGGGCTCGAACACGCGGGTGAGCCATTCGTGCGCGTACATCTCCTCGTCGGCCCACTGCTTCGTCGATCGGGCGCGGAACTCGTCGAGGTCGTTGAGCAGCCGCCGCGCCTGGTTCTCCTCCACGTCGAGGCCGGTCAGCCGGATGAGGCGGCGCTGGTGGTGACCTGCGTCCACCACCTTCGGTTGGATCTCCACGACTCGACCGTCTGCCGTCGTCGACAGCGACATCTCGTCGATGTCGAAGCCGAGCGCGTTGAGGCGCTCGACCCGTTCCGTGATGCGCCAGGTCTCGGCGGCCGAGAACGATTCCTGGGCGGTGAGCTCCGCCCACAGGGACCGGTACGAGGAGACGATGCCGTCGGCGATCGCGACGGCGTCGACGCCGTGCTCGAGGCGGCCGCCTGCGGCGAGGTCCATGATCTCTCCGGCGATGTTCGTGCGTGCCAGGTCGAGGTCGTAGGCGCGCTGCCCGTCTGTGAGGCCTTCTTCATGCAGCTCGCCGGTCTCGGCATCGACCAGGTAGGCGGCGAACGCGCCCGCATCGCGGCGGAACAGCGTGTTCGAGAGGGAGACATCACCCCAGTAGAAGCCGACGTTGTGCAGGCGCACCAGGAGCAGCGCGAGGGCATCGACGAGCCTGGTCGCGGTGTCAGGACGCAGCACGCGGGTGAACAGAGCCCGGTATGGCATCGAGAAGCGCAGGTGCGAGGTGACGAGGGCTGCCGGGAGAGGCTCGCCGTCGGCGTCAGTGCGTCCGGCGATCACCGCGACGCGGTCGACGCAGGGCACATCGAGGCGAGCGAGGTTGCCGAGCATGTCGTATTCCCGCTGCGCCATCTCCGCCGTGGTCTCCTTGACCGCGATCACGCGGCCGGACAGATCGGCGAAGCGCACGAGGTGGCGCGAGAGGCCCTTCGGGAGCGACACGATGTGCTCCGAGGGCCACTTGGCGAGCGAGGTCGACCAGGGCAGGGACAGCAGCCCCGGATCGATCTTGCTGGCGGTGATCCGCAGCGAATCCTGCATGGCGCTCCCGGGTCGTGGAGGGAAGGAAAACAGACGCGGCGCAGGTGACCGAAGTCAGCCTGCGCCGCGTCTGGTGTCCGATCAGGCGGAGACGACCGGCTTGTCGTTCAGGCGGTCGCCCGACTCGATGTCGAACGCGTGCACGTGGCCCGGGTTCGCCGCGAGCGTGACCGTCTCACCGGCGTTCGGGTGGTTGCGGCCGTCGACGCGGGCGACGATGTCGCTGCGCTTGCCATTGATCTCGGTGTGGCCGTACAGGTACCCGTCGGCGCCGAGCTCCTCGACCAGGTCGACGACCACCGGAAGGCCCTTGCCGTCGGCCGGGCCGACGGTGATGTCCTCGGGACGCACGCCGACCGTGACCTGGCTGCCGTTCGCGCGGCCGACGGTGTCGCGGTCGAGCGGGACGACCTCGGAGCCGAAGCGGATGCCGCCGTCGGCAAGGTCGGCCGCGAACAGGTTCATCGCGGGCGAGCCGATGAACCCGGCCACGAAGACGTTGTTCGGCTTCTCGTACAGGTCGCGCGGCGAGCCGACCTGCTGGAGCAGACCGTCCTTGAGGACCGCGATGCGGTCGCCCATGGTGAGGGCCTCGGTCTGGTCGTGCGTGACGTAGACGGTCGTGACGCCGAGTCGACGCTGCAGCGAAGCGATCTGCGTACGGGTCTGCACGCGGAGCTTGGCGTCGAGGTTCGACAGCGGCTCGTCCATGAGGAACACCTGGGGCTGACGCACGATGGCGCGGCCCATGGCGACGCGCTGACGCTGGCCGCCCGAGAGTGCCTTGGGCTTGCGGGTCAGGTAGGGCTCGAGGTCGAGGAGCTTGGCGGCCTCGAGGACGCGAGCGGCTCGCTCCTCCTTGCCGACGCCGGCGATCTTGAGCGCGAAGCCCATGTTCTCGGCGACGGTCATGTGCGGGTACAGCGCGTAGTTCTGGAAGACCATCGCGATGTCGCGGTCCTTCGGCGGGACGTCGGTCACGTCACGGTCGCCGATCAGGATGCGGCCCGCGTTGACCTCTTCGAGGCCGGCGAGCATGCGGAGCGACGTGGACTTACCGCAACCGGAGGGGCCGACGAGGACGAGGAACTCGCCGTCTCCGACCTCGAGGTTCAGCTTGTCGACGGCCGGACGGGTGCCGCCGGGGTACAGGCGGGTGGCCTCGTCGAAAGTCACAGATGCCATTGTGGTTTCTCCTTCACCGGCAGGTACGTGCCGGACGATCCGTAGTGATGAAGCGGCGGAGTGAACCGCCGTGACCCGTCATTGGGTCGGGATCAGTATGGCATGAACGACGGTACCTGGGTATTTCTCAGCCTGACTGGCTAGCATCGAACTCGGCCGCGCGCTGCGGCGATCGTCGCCGAGCGGCGGTCGGGGCCAACCCGGACCCCCTGAAGACTCACAAGAGGAACGATGTCGAGCGACGAAACGCCGAACGTCCCCACACCTCGCAATTCGCGCGAGGCCGTGCGGGAGAAGGCCCAGAGAGTGCACGCCCAGCAGTCGCGGGCGCGCCTCATGCGACGGATCATCATCGGTGCGGTGGCGATCGCGGCGGTGGGGGCGATCGGCACCGCTGTGACGCTTGCGGTGTCGGCGCAGGTCTCCAAGCCTCGTCTCACTCCCACGGGGATGCAGTCGGACGGCGTGGTCGTCACCGACATCGAGGCCTTCGCATCGTCGCAGGAGGTTCCTTCGACGCCTGATCCCGACGCGACGGATGCCGGTGCGACCGCAACGCCGGCGCCGACGCCGACGACGTCCGAGAAGGTCGACATCCACGTCTACGTGGACTATCTGTCGCCGGACGCGGGGAAGTTCGAGCGCGCCAACGCCCGCCAGCTCGCGGGCTGGATCACCGAGGGTGCGGTCACGGTCAGCTACCACCCGGTGGCGCTGCTCACCGCCAGCTCCAACGGCACCAAGTTCTCCCTCCGTTCCGCCGCGGCTGCGGCGTGCGTGGCGACGCACTCGCCCGAGCAGTTCTACGCGTTCAACCATGACCTGCTCGACGACCAGCCCGAAGTGGGCAGCGAGGGACTCTCGGACGAGGATCTCGCGAATCTCGCCCTCGCCGTCGGCGTCGACAATTCCAAGGCCGTCCGTTCGTGCATCGAAGACGGCGACTTCGTCGGCTGGGCCAAGGAGGCGACCACCAGGGCGCTGGAAGGACCGCTGGCCGGTTCGGACGACCTCGTGCTCTCGGCTGCGCCGATGATCGTGGCGAACGGCGAGGCGTACGTCGGGGCGCTGGACGACCCGGCGGAGTTCTCGCAGTTCGTGCTCAGTGTCGCCAGTGATGCCTCGCGCGAGACGCCGACCCCGACACCTTCTGCGTCTTCCACACCCGCCCCGTAGGTCGAACGCCGTCGATGCTGCCAGCTAAGCTGGGGGCGTCCGCCGACTTGGCGCAATTGGTAGCGCACCGTACTTGTAATACGGGGGTTACGGGTTCGAGTCCCGTAGTCGGCTCTCTGAGTCCTTACGAGAGTAAGGGACCGCGTGTTCCGACGCGGAGTTCGCCAAAAGGGTTCCAGCGGAAACCCAGCGAAAACGCCTGGGTTCCGCTGGCGCTATGCTCGCGGGCATGGGAACCGAGTATCTGCCGGGCATTCAGTCTTCGGGTGCGAAGAAGCCTCACCCGATCGCCTGGGTTGTGATGTCGGTGTGCCTCGTCTTGCTTGCCGTGGTGATCGGGATCTCAATCGCGAGTGGCGATGATGACGACTACGACGTGAACAACTCATCTGTGGCGATCAGGCACTGCGAGGACGCGATCAAGGAGCGGCTCAAGGCTCCCGCAACCGCTGAGTTCGTTTCGGCTGCTACAGGAAGCGGCACATGGACGGTGTCCGGGACCGTGGACGCCGAAAACAGCTTCGGCGCCAAGCTCCGTTCCACCTATCAGTGCAGCGTGGTCATCGACAGCGAGAAGGAAACCGTGAAGGTCCGAATCGATAGCTTCGAGTGACCCATGGTCACGCGTGAGCAGTGTCTTGAGGACCTCGCCGACTACCTCGCCGAGATCGCAGTCGCGGCGGCTATGGAAATCCACGTCGGGGACGGCGCATAGAATCGAACCTCTCGGCCGGAGGAAGGACATGACCGGCTATGGGGAACCCTGGGGCGACGCTCTCCGCGTACCGCGACATGCAGTCGCAGGCGCGATCGATCCTCGAGGCCGCGAAGCACGGGCCGCTGCAGTCGCTCACCGACCGTGAGATGGACATCCGCGGACAGCCGCTGACGATCTACCCGCACCCTCTCCAGCGCCGCGTGAAGGCATGGGTCAGGTTTGGCCCCGAGGCTGTGCGGGTCGATGCGAAGCTCGTGCGCTCGACACCGCTCGCGGCCGGCATCGAGTTCCGTGCCGAGGACCAGACGTTCCGCTGCTGGGTCTGGGGCAACGCCGTAACCCTCGCCGATGTCGACGGGCCGGCGTAGGGTCGCTGCCATGTGCGGTCGATTCGCGAACGATGCCAAGACGGACGAGCTGATCCGGGAGTACGTCGCTGATGGGGGCAAGCCGGAGGACTGGTGGAAGTCGTGGTCCGGTGCGTACTCGATCGCGCCGACCATGGACGCGCCGATCGTGCGCGACCGCGGCGAGGGCCGCATCCTCGAGCTCGTGCGCTGGGACTGGCAGAAGCCCGCCAACCGCCCCAAGGGCGCACCCATCATCAACGCCCGGATGGAGAAGCTCGCGACCGGGTTCTGGGCTCCGGCGTTCTCCGCCGCACGCTGCATCATCCCGATGCGCGGCTACTTCGAGTGGACCGGCGAGAAGGGCAACAAGACACCGCACTTCCTCCACGGCGACGGGCTACTCTCCGCGGCCGGCCTCACCTGGTCGATGGAGCTGGCGAACGGTGAGAAGTCCCGGTGCTTCGTGGTCATCACGCGTGAGGCGCGGGACGCCAGCGGGGAGGTCCACGACCGGATGCCCGCGTTCCTCACCCCCGACACGTGGGACGCATGGTTGACTCCCGAGAAGCTGACCGGAGATCGCAAGACCGAGACCCTCGCCATGCTCGAGCACACATCCGCCGACGTCGCCGCCACGGTCACCGAGCACATTGTCGACCGGAAGGTCAACAACTCGCGAACCGCCGACGCCAGCGACGCGTCGCTGATCGCACGCGCAGAATAGGGTCTGCCTATCTTCATCGGCTCCAAGCGCGGGTAGGTTGGCCAGTATGGGCCATGAGGACGCTTTCTACGTTGGGCAGTCTGCTCCATGGGATATCTCGACGGAGGTCGGCGAATGGCTCTTGGTCCAGCATGTCGCTGACCTTGAGGCAAGAAGCCGAACTGGGGCCAGCCGCTACGAAGTACTCGGGATTTCGGGGATCCTTCGCGCAATGCTCGTTGATGGGTCAGCGATTATCAATGTTGCGAGACGAAGGCTGGAGCTACCGCCTCCGCGCTTCCTTTTCACCCCGTATGCGCCCGAGGTCGCGCCCAACAGCCGTACCATGCTCGGTTTCGCGCACGTATCGAGCTTCGCCGTTCCCACTGTCGAGGGATCCCTCAAAGAGTTCTTACGTGCACCGGCGGCCACCTATGACGATGGGCCGGTGTCGGTCCTCGAGGTCATCAAGTTCTTCGCTCAGGTGCAGGGCGGGGTGCACCTCGGGGTCCCGAAGCTCCCGTTTGAAGTCCTCGCACACTCTGTTATCGGTCACATGGGAAACGATGTCGGACGGATGTGGATGAGGGCTCTCATCGCTATCGCCACCGTCACTGTGGATGCGGCTCGTCCGCTCGTGGATGCAATGGTGGCAGATCGACCCGAGCTCGCAGATGGCGCGTGGAGCGAGTCGCGCCGGGTGAGGGAGTCGATCGCCCCGGCAACGCGAAAGACCCCCACCCGGCCCGAAGGCTAGGTGGGGGTCATCGTGATTCGATGGCGCTGAGGGCGTAGGTTTCTGAACCATGGACTGGAGCGACGCGGGCCAAAGGCTTTTGACTCAAGCCAACGACACCAACCTTCGCGTGCACCTCGCGATGCCGTTCGCGGCAGGGTCACCATTCCAGCAGATAGCAGCTGGGCAGGAGCGGTTCGCTACGGACACGATAGCGCCGAACGCGATCACTGATGCGATCGCCTCCGCCGGGGCTTCGATCATCGCTGCACTTGACTGCCTTCGTGCGCTCGGCGCGTCAATGGTTGCCGGCGACCCGGTGTACGGGTTTGCGGCCGGCTCTCTAGTGCGCTCTGCGATCGAATCGCTCGGACGTGCGTGGTACCTCATTGAGCCGAATGATGCAGAGGAACTGCTGAGCCGATGGATGCGGCTCCGTCTGGCGAACTCAGAAAACGCCCTGAAGGAGAGAATCAAAAACCCCGACGACTTCGCGCGCGCCAAGGCCACACACGACCAACTCCTCGCCGCCGCAGCGCCCTTCGGGATATCGAAGAAGGACCGCGCGATCAGCTTCGGCCGTCTATTCATCGATGTCGTGGATATGGCTTTTGCCCGCATGAGGTCACTCGAAGGGCACAGCGGCAGCACCGAGTACTCGTTCCTCTCGTCGCTCGCCCACGGCGAAGACTCGGGGCACCACCAGATGTCGGAAGTCCTAGTGCGCGGAGGAGGGGCATACGGCCTCAACCTGGTCCAATTCGGCCTGTCCGGCGATGCTTATGCGCGCTGTTTGATTGTCCTGGTGCCCACGTACCTCAACGTCGTTGCTCACTACCTATTGGGCGCGGGAGCACAGAGACCCGAAGTTGAGGAGTGGTGGGCTACGGCGATGGAGGCGCTCAAACGTCCGGGAGCAACGCAACCACCTCATCCATCTGGATAACGACCTCCTCTACCCCCACAATCTCGACCAGCATGGCGGCGTCGTCGAGTTCAGCACCCTCAAGCCTCACCCGCGCGTCGCGTGGGTAGGCCATGAGGGCGCTGATGATCTCGCCGACGGTCATCATGCGATCACCCGAACCGTTGCGGCCGGTGCTGATGTGGCACTCTCACCGACGGTGGAGACGCGCACGTCGACGAACGGTGCGGACAGGCCGGTGATGGTCTGCCCCGGTTCGAGTGGTTCACCGCGGGTGGCGACGAGCCAGGAGCCGGTGCCGTTGGGTCGGTACTCGACGAGGTAGCCGATCGCTCGGGTGAGCGGCGGCGTCCAGGTGACGTCCACGTTCCCGGCGGAGTTGAACGCCGCGGCGACGTTCAGCGGCTGGTGCGGTGTCGAGTCGGCCAGGTTCGACGCTGCCCGTTCGATCGCGGTGTACATCCGCTTGCCGAGCTGCTCGACACCTGTGCGGTGGAAGTGCACGGTGTCGCCGACATCTGCTGATCCGCCGCCGCCGAGCGGGGCCGGCGCGTATGCCGATCCCACGAGACGCCGGGGCGTGTCCAGGTGCGCGAGCGCGACGGGTGCCAGGGTGGCATTCGCCGTCACGTACTCCGGGATCATCCCACCCACGATCGGGCCGATCGCATCCGGGATCGTCGCCCGGAAGTCGGCGACCAGCGCGTCGAGTGCGGCCTCGTACGCGGCACGGGAGGTGCCGGCGTCGCCTTCGCCCTGATGCCAGGCCCAGACCACCTGTGCGGCGGGGACACCGAAGAGGGTCTCCGCGGCGGCCTTCGCTGCGACCGCGGCGGCCTTCGCTGCCGGGTACAGGGACTCCGGGTCGCTGATGTTCCATGTGCCGGCGGTCGGCTTGGTGACGAGGCCGGTGCCGCCGACACCCGCGTTGACGATGACGACGCGAGCGCGCGGGTCTGCGCGGAGGATCTCGCGAGCCATGACCGTGAGCACGGAGAGGCCGGTCTGCTGCTGTCGCGAAGACAGCGGCACCGTCGCTGTGGTCAGCGAAGACGAGCCCCACTCCCACATGCGGATCCTGTTGTCGACCGGGTCGAGGAACGCGCTGAACGGGCGGCCGCGGCCTTCCATGTTCGACTGGCCGCAGCCGACGAGAACGATCACGCGGGAGACGTACTCGCCGCCGTCGGACCCGCCGCCGCCGCCACCGTCGATGCGCACCCACGAGGTGACCGCACCGGTAGTGAGGACCGTGCGCATCCAGATCGACTTCACACCGTCCGTCGTGTTCACAACGGCATACCGCTGCACGAGGAACGTTGCCGTCGGGTTGACTGCTTCGACGGTGAGGATGCCTGTTCCGCCCGCGACCGGGTAGTTCCGAGCGAGGGTCGCGGATCCCGTGGTCGACTGTCCGTACAGTCCGGGCGACGTGATTGTGTTCAGATCCTCGGTGGCAAGGCTGAGATGCGAGAAACCAACCCGCACCCATGCACCAACGCCCGCAGCGAGACGACGCTCCCACACAACGACTCGCGTCTCACCGGAGAGAACACGCGCCGCGCGCTGCACGACCGCCGTCGCCGTGGTGTTGACCTTGACGACTTCGATCGTCCACGTTCCACCAGCCATCGGGTAGTTCCGGGCAAGGGTCGCGTTCGCGGCAGTCGCCTGCCCGTACAGACCTGGTGCGGTCACCGCGTTCAGGTCTTCCAAGCCGAGTTGCTTCGACTCGATGATGCTGCGGGTCGCGATATCCGCGGTGACGGCGGCCGCCGCTGCTGCCTTCACGGTGCCGTCGCCTGCGATGATGTCCGCAGCGACGCCCTGCACACGCGCGTCGACGGCCGCCTGAGATGCGGCGCCCGGCTGGTTGATGTTCGCCGCGGTCGTCAGGTCTCCCGCAGCCTCGAACTCGCCGATCGGCAGCATGCCAGTCATCCGATCCCACCGTTCTCCGGTGCGTAGAGCACCGGCTTTGATCCAGAGATGTCGACGTAGAGGACGTTCGTCAGGCCGGGCGGGGGAGGACCGAACCCGTACATGACCATCCCCACGCTCGGAGGTGCGGTGGCGAGGATCAGGTCACTGAGGTTCCAGTTGCCCGCCGGGACATACAGTCCCTGGATGACGTCGAGTTCGCGCCCGCTGTCCCAGTCCGCGGTGACCGTGTACCGGGTAGGGGGCGTCGTCTCATCCGATGAGACGACCGTGACGCTGAATTCGCCTGTGCCGTCGTTGATCACCGCGTCGACGGGCTCCCGTGTGACGACGTGAGCGTCAGCGGTCGTCGCGTTCACGGGGCGGAACTTCAGACGCGGGAACCGTCCCTGAAATGGAGACAGACCCGCGTCCGTCAGCAGTCCGGTGATCGTGGACATTCACTCCTCCTTGAGGTCGCGGCGCAGTGTCCCGGGCGTCATGGCTTCCGCGACGACGAGTTGCTGACGGCCGTTGGCGAAGATCGCGATCGCCGCCGAGAGAGCAGTGAGGGCGAGCGACAGGCCGGTGAGGATCTGCGTGTTCGTCGCGTCATCGTAGAAGCCGAGGAGTACCAGGGACGGGGACACGACAGTGCCGAGGCCGTAGATGGTGGCGCGGACGATCGCCCAGCCCTGTGTCGCCCAGTCGGCGACGCGAACGTTGAGCAGGCTCAGGAACGAGGCGACAGCGCCGAGCACCGCACCGGAGATGATCAGCACCTGTTCCCAGGTGCCGTCCGTGCCGTAGCCGAACATGATGAACAACGGGGCGAGAGCGACCAGGAATGCCTGGATCAACTGTCGCCGTTCGGGGGTGAGGAATCGGGCGAGTGTGTTCATGATGCGGGTTCTCCTTCGGGTGTCTTCTGCGCAGGCATGCAGACGATCGCCTGCTGCTGCTGGGGGGTGTCGGTCTCGGTCGCGGATACAGAAATCCACGCGAGGGTGGCGGTGAACCCGTCTGGACAGGTGGGGCCGGGCGCTCCGGTGGCACCCTGTGGTCCCGCCGCGCCAGGCGGGCCCGCGGCACCCGCCGGTCCTGCAGGGCCCGTCGGACCCGGGACCGATGAGTCCGCACCGGGTGTTCCCGCAGGGCCGGGCTCACCTACCGGCGCGGTGCAGGTGCCCGCGGAGAAGCACCGTGAGATGCCATCGAGGACCTGCTCGGAAGAGGGGCCAGGGCCGCGCGCTCCGACGGGGCCGGGGATGCCGGCGACTCCCGCCGGTCCTGGCTCCCCCGTCACTGCTTCGGGCGCGCCCTGTGCGACGGCGGATGGCTCCGGCGCTTCGGGCTCCTCGCCCGTCGAGGCGGTGAACTCGTCATAGAGGCTCACGTACTCGTCCTGCCAGTGCAGCGCCTGATCTCGCCACGAGTCTCCACGGGAGCGCTCAAGCATCCACGCCGCGCCGAGGACGCCAGCGACGACGACGAGGAGGATGGTGAACATCGCCGATAGGCGGCGCCGTTCACGCACGGACGCCTTCAGCAGCGCATCGGTGTCAGTCATGCTTCTCCTCCGCGAGGATTCCGGTCTTCTCCGGCCAAGGTGGGTACTCGCCTCGTTCGACGCCGCTCATGAGCTGGGCTTCTCGGCGTTCCCATGCGAGGTCTTTGCGCTGGTAGCGCAGTAGGGCGGGTTCTAGGCTGTCGACGCGCTTTTCGAGGGTCTCGATGCGCTCCTGCTGTTGGTCGATCATCTGGTGCTCGAGCGACCCCTTCTTCGGGAACAGCGACGCGACTGCCGCGATAGCCCCGACGATGACCGCGACGACCCATCCGCCGATCGCGGTCAGGTCCGGCATCAGGCGCGGTGCGTCTCGACGGAGAGGCGGGAGGCCTCGTTCTGCGCGATTCGGTAGTCGGTGGGCTGCCGCTCCTGCGGCACATTCCCGTAGAAACGGCAGTGAGTCCGCGACCACGCGTCACCGATGTTCGGGTCCGTGGTGGCCATGAACCCGCGGTACGTGTTCACGACCCCCTTGGATGTCTTCTCGCTGCGGAAGCGGTTCTGCTGGCCCGCAACGAACTGCGGCAGGTCGAGGCCGATGCTCGGGTCCAGGAGGGACCATTCCTTCGAGGTCGGGTTCTTGATCACGGTGGGCATGTCGTCCTCCTCGGGCGGCAGTTCAGGCTCCGGTGCCGGAGCGGGTACGGGCTTGATCGGGGTCGCGGCGAAGGCCGGCACGGCCCAGATGTCGTTGAAGTCGCCGATGTGCCAGAGCTCCTGCGGGCTGACGAAGTCGACGGTGAACCCGGCGAGACGGCAGAGGGCCTTGAAGCGGGCCCAGCCGAGGTCACCCCAGTTGGCGACGTCGATCGCAGCGCAGGAGCGGCCCTGGTAGATGAGCCCGTGCGACGACCACCCGGGGACGGCGGCCCAGATCCCGAGGTCCTCGCGGTACTCGACCTGGATGTTGTAGGGCCGGTATGCGTTCCACCCGGGCGTGATGATCAGCCAGACCCGGTATTTCTCCCACGCTTGACGCTGGAGCCACCGCCACCGGGCGGCGGTGCCCGCGGGCAGGTAGTGCTTGTCGCCGAGCTTCACCATCATGGTGAGCGGGAACCGGCCGTTCGTATAGCTACCCATGAAACCTCCCGCGCACTTGTATGTATTTACGTTTGTGTGTACGGTTGTCGCATGGTCAAGCAACCGATGGTTCCGCGACAGGTGCGAGTGCCCGAGAAGCTCTGGAATACTGCGAAGGCTGCCGCCGAGCAGAATGACGAAACGATCAGCGACGTCATCCGACGCGCTCTCGAGACCTACATCCGGAGGAACCGATGAAGACCCGCATCGCGCTCGTAAGCGCCGTTCTCCTGCTCTCCCTTACGGGATGCGCAGGAGCCCCGGGTGGCTCATCGGATGCGGCGCCGGAGCCCTCGCAGAGTGACGCGCCGCTCGCCGCAGAGACTCCGACGCAGGCTCCGTCGGAAAGCTCGACTGCCAGCGAGGCCGACGAGAAGTTCCTCGCGTACGTACGTGAGGAACTTCTTGCCGAGACGCAAATCCCTGACGCCACAGACGAACAGCTCATCGCCGCCGGTCACGAAGCCTGCGAGCAGCTCGAGTCTGGTGTCGCCATGGAGGACGTGAGGGTGGTTGAAGGTGAGGACCCTCATCCGACCACCGGCGTGTACTACGACAGCGTTGCGATTCGAGGCGCGGCTCAGAAGACTTACTGCACCGATGCGGGCTAGACCAAGCGAAAGATCTGACCGCTAAAATTCACGATCGCGCCGACAAACCCTCCAGGTACCTCCGTCGCATTCATCGTGTCCATCCCGCTCGCATAGATTTGCCCGGACTGGACCCGGAACGACGTCCCGCCAACCTGCAGTTTCGCCTCCGCGTTGGAGACCTGGCACACCCCGTTACCTAGGTACACCTGGATGGATGAGCCGTCCGTGAAAACTTGGGCGCCGTTGGCGAACTCCACACGGCCGTTGTTGCCAGACGGGTTGAGCACCAGAGACGAGCCGACCTTGATCCTGCCCGCGTCGACAACGTTCAAATCGCCAGTGAGTTCGATGTCGCCTGACCATTCCGTCGTCGGCGCGGTCACCTGCCCCGGTCCGGACAGCTTCCAGGGGCCGGTCCAGTCGAACTCGCCGGCACCGGTGATGTCGCCGTCGATGATGATGTAGCCGGAATTGCGGATGATGATGCCGCCGCCGTCTTCGAAGACAGCTGAGCCGCCCTCGTAGAACCGGGCACCGCTGCGCCCGAACGCCGCTCGCGCGAGCGTGGCACGCGCGATGCTCTCGACCTTGCGCCAGAGCTCGTCGCCGCTCATCTTCAGCCCGATGTGCACGACTCCCATCAGGCTCCTCCCGTCGGCTGAAGAGACACCCGCTTGCGGTTGGATGCGGTCCCTCCCGCGACCTTCACGGCGCGGCGTTCGTGCCAGCCGTCGGCGATCCACGGCTCACCGTAGAAGTGCATCCACGCCGTGTCGCCGACGTCGATCGGGTGTGACGCGGGGACCGTCAAGTCCCACTGGAAGGTGGGTTGCCCGTACGTGACGAGGTCCTGGGCGGAAATCGCGGAAAGCTGTGAGGCTTCGGTGATCGTTCGCCGGTCGGTGATCCGATCCAAGAGCGGGTACGGGGAGGCGGTGTTCCGCTCCGACCGGATCAGCATGTCGACCTCAGAGCCCTCACCGTTGTTGCGGGCGTTGTTCGTGACCCTCGAGGCGTCCGACGACTCCTCGAAGTCAGCGACATCGGACTCCCGTGCGTTCACGAAAAACTCGTGCTGGACCCCCGAGCCCCACCCGTCACCGGCTCGCATGAGCCAGTCCCCGTCGCCGTTCGGAAGGATGCGGGGCTGCAGGTAGATGTCCAGGCCTTCGGCCATGAGCTTGTCCCAGACGTCGGCCACCTTCTCCTGGTGGTAGCCGTAGTACGGCCGGGTGACCTGCGTCCCGGTGGGGAACCCGGGAATCGTGACCGGGATGCGCATATCCGGCAGCGCGGGACCGGTACGCCCGCGCAGTAGCGCGAGTCCTGCGTGCTCCGCTCGACTGCCCGTGATCGTCGTGCTCCAACGCTCCATGTTCGGTGCGTTGTGGTCCCACGCTCCACGGCGGTTCGCGAGCGTCCACAGGTCGACGAGCTCGACGCCAATCTCGGTGCGGCTGCTCCGGTACGGGCGCCCGTTGACGTACCCCATGTACTCGATGGCACCGTCCCGCTCGAGGCGGATGATGCGTGCCATGTGCAGCAGAAGGTCGCGCAGCTGCGCCTTCGTGTGCGTGCCGTCGAGGGGGAACGTTGCCGAGCCGTCACCGCGAGCGGAAAGCAGGCGATCATACGTGTACGAGGAGACCGGCAGTTCGTCGATCGGCGCGCCGGTGAAGGCGTCAAGGGAGACCGCACGGAACACAGGGCCCCCTACAGGTCGATGTCGGTGACGCGGGTGATCAGCGTGAGGCTGTTGTTCACGGTGGCGGTCACGCCGGGGGGGCGCGTGGGGACCAGCCACGGTTCGAATACGGTCAGGGCGCGCAGTTGCCGGACGCCGCCGATGTAGAGGCCGCCCTTGCCGAGGTCGATCGTGTGTGGTGCGCCGCCTGTCACAGCTTTCGAAGTGACGATGCGACGCCCGCCGGGACCCGTGATCGTGTACCCGGTGGCGGAAGCGCCCGACACGATCAGGACCGGTGAGGACTCCTGGGTGCCCCACGTGACCGCGGGGGCGCCAGCGGGGAAGTCGTGCGGGTCACCGTACTTCCACGGGAGCGGGCACGTGACTTCCAACTCCCACGTGCCCTCTGGCGCGAAACCGTGAGGACGGTAGATGGCGCGAGTCACCTTCCCGTTCACCGACCAGGTGCCGTGCGAGTCCTGGATCGTGAGCTTGATGTCGCGAGACTGAAGACCCCGGAACTCGGCAGAAGCATGCTCCATGAGGATGTGATTCTGCGCGACGTGGAACCCGGCGAGGCCGACCTTCCGCTCCCGCATGTATCCCGGGAGGGAGAACACACCGTGGGTTCCGGGGCGGGCCAGCATCTCGAGGTCGACATCGGGGGACTCGGTCCACCCGCTCATGTCGACGAGATGCCAGCCCTCGCCCCGGAACTCATCACCCCAGGCTGTGAAGCCCTCGAAGTGGGCGATCGCTCCGGCTTCCATCAGCGGCCACCTCCGAATGCGTTCGCGACCCGCTGGTCGGCGTTCTGTCCGGCCTGCTGCACCTGAACGTCGATGTACTTGAGGATGTCGATCCCGCCCTTGGGGGAGAGGATGACCTGGACGGGTGCCGGCGCTGTGCTGACGACCGCACCGGCCGCGTAACCGCGCGCTCCTGCCGGGATGTAGGTCCCGCCGAGGATCCGCGCGGTTTCGTGCATGATCTGGTCGGATCGTGCACGCTTCGACATCGCGTGAGGGATGTACGACTCGCCCTCGGTCTCGTCCTCGGCCCAGATGCGGACGTCGCCGCCCTTCGCGATCTGCGCGACGTGGTGCTCCACGCCACCGTTCGCATACTGGACGACGTTTCCGTCGGCGTTCTTGAACCCGTTCGTGTTCAGATATCCGGCGAACGCGTCGTTCATCGCCTGCACCTGCGGGTTCAGCCAGACGTTGATGGTCTTCTGACCATTCCGGTTCACGAAATTGTCGATGTCGATCTGCGCCTGGGCGGTCTGAGCGATGACCTTCCACTCAGTCTCGTCCGGGATGTCCATGATCTGATCTGCGAGGTCCTCGGCCGCTTGACCGGACAATCCGAGATCGTTGATGCGGTCGAGGAGCGTCTGGCGGGAGTTCTCAAGGTTCGCCCGGTACGCCTCCGTGTTCCCATCGAGAGCGAACTGCGCCTCGGCGGCATCCCATGCGTCCTGCGCCAGGTCGACCAGCATGCGCCGGTTGTCGCGCCCTGTCTGCGTGGTCTCCTCGAGGCCGATCGCGTACCCCTCGACGCCGTCGCGAGCGTTCTTGATCGCCTCGTCGACCTCGGCGAGGGTGTCGCGGTAGTCCAGGTTCGCGGTGATCGCGTCCTGCCCGACACCGTTCGCCTCGTTGAGGAGGTCGAGCAGCTTGTCCAGATCCTGGCCGAGCTGCGCGGCACCCTCGGCGGCCTCGATGTACCCCTCCGCGGCGGACTGCGAGTCCTCGCTGCTCTCGCTGAGCAGCATGTTGAGGAGATCGGTCTCGTCGGCGGTCTCCCCGTTCTGGTTCGCCAGCCGGAGCAACTCCTCACGGAGAGCGGGCATCCGGTTGAGGAGCTCCTGCGCCTGCTCGTCAGTGAGGTCCTGCTCGTCGACGAGCTGACGGAATCCGTCCGCAGCGGCCGGAAGATCGGTGCCAGCGATCCCAGCGAGCGCCTCTCCATACCGGCCCAGCGCGTCGAACGCGTTGTCCGAAGCGGTGGAGGACTTCATCAGGCCCACGAACCAGTTGTCGGATGCCTCCGCGCCCTGGTCCAACAGTGCCGGCAGGTCACGCAGCACGCCCATCGTTGATTCATCGACCTGCGGGAAGAACTTGTTCTTCGCGATCGCTGATCCGAGCTTGTCCGCCGCGGAGGCGGTCCCGATGATCTTGTTCGTGATCTCTTCTTGTGCCGGGACGCCTTCCTCCATGACGCGGTTGTACGACGTCATCAGAGCGGTCGCTGCGACGATCGCGATGCCCCACGGGCCCCCGAGGAACGATGCAGCTCGCCCGAACGTGGAACGCACCGTCGCACCGGTGACGTTTAGCTGAGCGAGCGCGGCACGGAACGCGACAACCTTCGGGACAGCGATGAAGGCTGCACCCGCGGTGAGAGCGATGACGCCCACCATGAGCCCGCCCACCGTGATCGCCTGCTGGATCGGTGCCGGGAGCGCAGCGAACCCACTCGCGAGATCGCCGACGACCTCCGCTCCGTCAGCGAGTGCGGGGAGGAACACGGAGCCGAGATCGATCGCGGCGTCATTGATGCGGTTCCGCATGATGCCGAGCTTCGACTCGACCGTGTCGTACCGCTTCGCGGCTTCGTCAGTGAGGGCAGAGTTCTCGTCCCACGCTGTGTTCTGCAGGTCGAGGGAATCCGTGAGCAGGTCCCCGGCGGACTTCAACTGCAGGAGCACCCGCTGCTCCTCAGTCGACTTGAAACCGAGGTCGGTGAGCGTCTGGACGACGTTGCCGCCGGACGCTTCCACACCGTTCAGGCCGGTCGCGAACGCCCCCATGGCGCGGATCGGGTCGTTCTCGAACGCGGTGGCGAACTCCTGCGCGGACATCCCTGCAACGTCGGCGAAACCCTCGAGCTTGTCGCCACCGGTCTCGACCGCAGAGTACAGATCCTGAAGGATGCGGGACGCGACCCCGCCACCAAGCTCAGCGGTGACACCCATCGACGCGAGCGCGTTCGACAGGGCCAGCACTTCGCCTTCAGTGGCACCGACGAGCTTGCCGGATCCCGCGATGCGTTGCGCCATGGAGACGATCTCCGCCTCCGTAGAGGCACCGTCGTTGCCGAGCGCGACGATCGTGGAGCCGAGCCGGTCCACATCCTCGCCCGCGGTGCCCATGATGTTCATGAACTGGGCGAGCGACGTCGCGGCCTGGTCGGACGAGAGGTTCGTCGTCTCGCCCAGGTCGATCATCGTGCGCGTGAAGCCGACGACGTCCTTCGTCTTCACGCCGAGCTGACCGGCAGCCTCAGCGACCGCCGCGATCTCGTCGTGCGATGCGGGCAGCACTTCGCCGAGCCCACGGAGGCCCGTCTCGACCTCGGCGAGCACCTCAGGGGTGCCCTCGACGGTCTTCGTGACGCCCGCCCATGCGGACTCCCACCGGATCGCGGAGCGCACGGTGAGCGCAGTGGTGGCGACGATCGCGGCGCCCGCGGTGACGAGCACCTTGCCGACGTGGTCCTGCGCGTCGGCAAGGTCGCGCGCCTTCGCCGCGGCATCCTGCTGAGCCTTCGCCTGGCGGCGGGTCGACTCGCTGGTCTTGTCCTGCTTCTTGCCGAGGTCCTCGGTCTTGTCCGCCGCTGTCCTCGACGACTGTCCGAGCTTCGTGACCGAGCGGTCGTTACTCGCGAGATCCTGGTCGAAGACTCGGGCTCCCGCTGCCCTGATGCTGAATACGATCGCTCCGGCGTCGAACATCCGCAACCACCGTCCTTCGCAGCCATGAGGCGTCGGCGTCCATCAGCCGGTGCACGGCAGAGCGAACGAAATGCCATGTCCTCGTGTCGAGAGCGCGGTCCAGGTCGGAGATCAGGTGGTTCTGCGCGAGGTCGAGTTCGACTTCGCCGTACAGCTGCGGAAACGCGTGCGTCCAGATGTCGCGGGCAGTGGCACCCGTCAGTCGTTGCTCTGCTTCGGCTGCCTGTCGCGCGGCTGCCTCCCGGGCTTCACGCCACCCTGGGGGGAAGACGTACTCGGGGAAACGGCCTGTAGCCGGGTCAGCTCGTCCAATGCCGAACTGGGCGATGTCCGCGAGGGAGAGGCTCCCAAACGTGCGGTCAGCGCCCACAGGGCTTTTACCCCACCGGCGACGCCTTCACCGCCCTCGATGAACGCGGTGACGCCGGACAGGCCGAGCACGGTCTGCCAGAGGAACGCCGGCATGAGGATCGATTCAGCTTCCGCGGTGCGGAGCTCGTCCTGCAGGCGGTTGTAGTTGTGCTGCTCCCCGTCGGGGAGAGGCACAAACCGGTCGCCATCCTTCACCGCCCCGTCGAGGGCCATACGGAACGCGTCCGTCATCTCCTCGGCAGTGGCGCGGCCGACGGCGGCGAGGAGGTAGGTGGAGGTGATCTGCTCGCCGACCCGACCGGGGAGGGGCCGCACGATGTACGGTGCGACACCCTCCACGGTCAGATGCAGGTCGCGGCCGACCTCTGATGCGGTGACCATAGGAACCCTGCTTCCTGTGGTCAGGCCGCGGCGTACGGCAGCGGCTCGGATGCCCCGGCAGCAGTCGTGAGGATGATCGGCGCGGAACCGGCGACCGCGGCCGGGATCGCGATGACCACGGCGTTGTCGTCGACCGGGCGGATCTCGTCGACCTCGATGCCGTCGATCGTCGCGGAGATGGTGCCGAGGAGGTTGTAGCCGCGGACGACGATCAGGTCACCGGGGGCCTGACCCGCGGGGGACGCGGACTCGAGGATCGCTGCGCCGTCGCCGGTGATCGGGGAGATGATGCGCTCCACGACGCCGTCGTTCGTGAGGGTGAATGTCCAGCCGCCCTTGTCGGCGTACCCGGTGTTGAGGTCCGCGACAGCGACGGAGAACTTGCCCTCGAAGGCGGGCAGGCGGGGGTCGAGCGCGTCGAACCACTGGAACTCGCGCTTGTTGTCCTCGCCCTCGGCGTAGGCCGCGTTGAGCAGGTCGACGAGCCACGCCTGCGCGGCGACGAGCTGCTTCGTCTGCGGGTCGCGGACGCCCTCGACGGAGAACGACGGCGCGAAGTTGTAGCCGATGATGTCCTGCGACTGGCGGCCCTTCGTGCCGTACACCTCGCGCTGCACGGTGATCGGTGTCGGGTTGCCGGCCAGGTTGTTGATGTCGCCGGCGACGTTGATGAACACGCCGGCGACCTTCATGCGGAGGATCTTCTGGTGAGCGAGCGCGAGGGACCCCGCCGAGGGGACCGTCGTGTCGTAGAGGGTGTGATCGACCATGGGTCGTCTCCTTCGGTGGGTGGGTGCCGGGAGCTCCGGCGGCTCTACGGGCGGCGCCCGCGGAAGTAGTAGGTCGAGACCGCGGCGGAGCGGCCTTGCGAGTCGGGTTCGTGGTCGTCGCCGGAGAACTCCCACGCCCACGAGATGCCAAGAACCGCGGGCGTGTATTCCTTCTGGTCGAGGACGGCCCGGAGGTCCGCGGCCCAGTTGCGAGCGACGAGGACTGAGCCCTTCCGTCGCGTGTAGATCTGCGTCCGGTAGGTCATGTCGGCTCGGCCGTCGGGGATGGGACGGAGCGGCGTGAGGAGGGTGAACTCGTCGATGAGCGGCATAACGCCGTCGAGACGGATGCCGCGAGGCGGAATCACACCAGTGGTCGCGTAGACAGCGAGGCCGCGATCGTTGAGGAGCTGCGCGAGCGCGCGATTCAGGATGATCTCCGGTGCGTCAGCCATCGGACACCCCCATGCGGCGTGCAGTCTCGGCCCAGATCGCCTCAGAGCGCGCCGAGGGAGGGGACACGCGGTTGAACCACTCTGGGGAGCCCATACGGTCGGGGTCGATGGGAATGAAGCACTCGATGTCGTCGGCTGGGTCCCACATCGGGACGCCGCTGTCAGCCACCGCGGACCTCCTTGGCGATGATCGCGCCGAGCTCGCTCTTGTTCTCGACCATCGCCGTCTCGACCCACTTGCCTTGGGCGTTCGGGTTCGCGTCCGTCGAGAAGTCATACTCGGGGTGCTCGTGCAGACGGGCCGCCTGGGGGGCGTCCACGACGACCTGCGCGCCCTCGGTGGGGTTCGTGGCCGGCTCGACGTGGTGCGCGGCGCGCAGGTTGCCCTGATCCATGGGGGATAGGTCCACGGCGAGGGCGACGCCGCGCTCGGCGGCCTTGTTCTCACCGGCGACGAGCCGCTGCAGGATCTGCTCCGTGACGGTGCCGAAGTTGTTCGTCATCGAAACGTCTGCGCGAACACCCATGGCGGCCTCCTACTCGAGGTACAGCTCGACGTGGTTCGGGGTGCGGGCGTTGTACATGCCAAGGGCGGAGTCGATGACCTCAGACGTGCGCTCGCGGGGCGTGCCCGCGAAGACGGTGACGCGGGTCCGCGGCGGGTAGTCGTGCTCGGGGAGCAGCACGACCGTCGTGCGGGACACGATCTCCTGACCGGCAGACGGTGACGTCGCACGGCGGTCGACCTTGAGTGACGTCTTCTGCTCCGCGTACGCCGGGACGTTCGGGATCGGGTCGCCCCAAATGTCGCCCTCGGGGCCATCACCCACGAACGGGGTGACCGTCACCCGCTGCGGGAGGTGCTTCTTCCTCAGCCGAGGCATCAGTCCTCCTACGAGTGGTAGACGGCCGCCCTGAGGAGGCCCGCGTTCGCGAGGATGTCGATCGCCCGTTCGCCGATGCGGCTGACGAGCTTGTCGTGCCCGGTGCGGGCGTCGTTGTTCGATGAGGTGGTGCCGAGGGAGACCGAGAGTATCTTCACCGCGCCGGCGGACGCATCGACGCCGAGCGGGTCGTCGGTGCCGGCGGGCGACCAGTACTCGACGATCGCGCACGTCGCCTCAGCGAAAGCCTCGGTCCCGTCGGCGTCGGTGGGGTACCCGTCGTCGTCCACGTCGTAGCGGGCGAGGCGGGTCAGCTTCTCGACCTCGATGGAAGCCGATCGGAGTCGCTTCTCGAGCACGTCGGGGTCGCCGTCCCAGTCCTCCTCGGCATACTTCGTGTAGTCCGTGGGGGTGGCGTATACGCGCTGGGGCATGTCAGCCCTCGAGTGCCGGCATGGTGAAGCTGCCGTCGCCGTTGTCGACGCTGCCCGGAATCGGATCCGCGGGCAGCGCGGCAACGAGATCGACGAGCTCGCTGTGCGATGCCTTCGCCGGCACGTCCGCATCTTCCGGGAGCATCCCGCGTAGCTCGGCGCGGGTGAGCTTCTCGAGGTCGACGATGGGCTCGCCGATCGACTCCTGGAAGGGTGCCTCGATCTCGGGGTCCGCGGTGATCGTGTAGCCGTGCTGCAGCAGCGCACGCTCACGCTCGGGGTGCAACGACTCGACGATCGCGACGCCGTCGATGAACTCGACGCCCAGGTCGCGCTGACGGCCGAGCTGGGGGCGGGGGTGGTTGATGCGCATGATGGCCTCCTCAGCCGGTGGTGTGTTCGTGCTGGTCGACACGGCAGGATTCGAACCTGCGCCGTGGCTCTGCCTGCTGAGCTACGTGTCGGTGGTGCTCCCCGCACGACCGGAGCCGTGCGGGGAGCGGTGACGTCACTTGACCGGCAGGTCTGCCTGGTCCTTGACGGTCTTGTCCTTGGGGTCGGTGCTGTCGTTGACGAGCGCCTCTCCCTCGGGGGTGGTGACTCCCTTGTAGGGGGTGCCGCCGGGCTGGATCGCAGCCCAGATCTGGTCCTTCGTCTTCACGTCGGACTCGATGGTGATGCCGCGGTCCTTCGCGTATGCGAGGAGCTGCTTCACCGTCCACTTGTCGGACGGGTCGCCGAGCGGGTACTCCCGATCTGCGTCCTCGTCGACGTGGCCGGCGACCTCGTAGCCGTGACGCTCGAAGTAGGAGATCGCGCTCTCGTCGTCGGTGTGACCGACGCCGTTGCTGAACGCGACACCCACGACGATCCCGTCGAAGCCCTCGACGGGCGTCTTGATGGTCTTCTTCGCCATGATCCAGATCTCCTTACTGGACTCGGACGTTGCGGAGGACCGCAGCGGCCTTGGTGGACTTGAGGGCGACGGCGACGGGGCCGAGCTCCACCTCGCCCTTTTTCACGGCACCAGCGGTGGTGAAATCGGGGAGCCACGTCTGCACGAGCTGGCCGCCCGCGGTCGAGACGCCGTGGAACCCGTCCATGCCGATGCGGACCGCGTAGAGGTCCGTCAGGCCCGTGGTGGACACGGTCGCGACGGTGCGGGTCTCGATCGGGATGATCGGGTCGTTGGATCCGGCCTTCGCGCCCGGGTCCATGAAGACGATGTCGCCGTACTGCTCGCGAACGATCGGGCGGCCGTTGGGGCCGGCGAGGTTCTCGAGCGGGGAACGGACGTACATGTCTGCGCGGCGGGCGGCCGCGCGGATCTTGGCGAGTGCCTTCGCGTTGCCGAAGATCACGGTCGGCGCGCCGTCGAGGGATGACAGGAACTCGTCGATGACGTCGAGCGCGGCGTGCTGGGAGTCCGCCGTGGCGAAGCTGCGCCAGTCGGTGACGACTCCGGCGTTGATCTCGGTCGTCGAGCCGGTGAGGGCCTTGTCGAGACCGTCGAAGCCGTTCGCCTCGACCGCGGTGTCACCGTTGATCACGGCGTCCTGGAACTTCGTGACCGTGCTCTTCACGGTCTGCCGAAGGTTCAGGGCGACGGAACCGCTGGCGGCGGGGCCGATCTTGGCGAGGACACGGTCGACCTCGAACGATCCACCGAGCGGGGCGAGCGTGACGCTGACCTTCGTGGTGGTGACGTGCTCGGGCGTGTACTCGGTGTTGTAGGCGCGGAACGCTGCGGAGCGCTGCGTGGCCAGACGGCGGTAGCCGTAGTCCAGCGTTGCGCCTCCGCCGACGGGGTTCACCGCGTCGTCGAAGATCAGTTCGTCGAGGATCGCGGACTCCTTGCGGAACTCGTCGATCACCGCGACGTCGAGGTCTTCGACAGCGTTGCTCTTCGCCTCATTGAGGGTGACGGGCATGATTCATCTCCCTTCCGGGGAGCTAGCCACCGAGGCGCGCTTTCACGGCGCCTTCGATGGTCGGGGTGGTGGTGGGTGCAGCGCCGCCTTGATGCCCGCCACCGCTTGTGCCGGGGAGGGACGGTCCTGCCTTGAACGCCGAGTTCCTCTCGAGCGCGTCGGTGATCGCCTTGTCGACGGCCGCGGGGTCCGCGAGGTCGACAGCGGCGAAAGCTGTGGTGAACTCCTTCGAGTCCAGGAGAGCGGCGGCCTTCGCTCCGAGCTCGCCGGCGCGGAGGATGACCGTGTTCTCACGGCGAAGCTGATCGCGCTCCGCGGCGAGGGTGGTGTTCTCCTGCGCGCGCTCGGCGGCCAGTGTCTCTGCCGCTTCCTTCGCCTCGCGGTGCGTGCGCGCCTCGCCTCGCAGCTCGCGCACGTACTCGTCGGGATCTCCGCGGTACTGAACCGGGGCCACAGGTGCGGGAGCGGGCGCTGGCGCTGCGGGAGCCGCCGGGGCAGGTGCAGACACGGCGGGGGCGGCGGGGGCCGCGGGGGCGGGGGCGGGTGCTGCGGGTGCCGGTGCGACCGGGGACGCGGGCGCTGCGGCGGGCGGTGCGCCAGCGGGGTCGTCGGCGAAGCGGATGCCGCGCAGCTCGAACTGCGTCGGGCCGATCTGCGCCATGCCGTCGCGGTTGATCGCGACCGGGTGGCGGTACTTCGTGGGTGTTGCCATGGTGAGCCTCCTGCTCATCGGTGACCTCGACGCCCTGCGCGTGAGGAGAAAGACCGTGCCGTCGCTGTGCAGGGCCAACGACGGCACGGGGCATGAGGGCGAGCGCTCCACTAGGTTGAACTCGTGGATTATTCGGGGTGGGCCGCGCTAGCCGCGGGCGCGGTTTCGGCGGCAGTAGCGGTGTTTGCGTTCGTCAGCGGAGCGCGCGGCGGGACGCATCCGTCGACGGTGCAGCCGGTCACTCTCGATCAGAAGCTGGATCAACTTCGGCGCGCGGCAGCAGACCTGCGCGATATGGCCGCCGACGTAACTGCTGAGGCGGAGGCTCAGACAGTCATCGCCGAGACGGCGGCCGCGACTGCCGCGAAAAACCAAGAGCTCGCGAGCTTGACAGAAGGACAAGCGAAAGCGGTCGCGGCGATCCTCGATGAGGGCGCAGAGGGCCGACAGCGAGACAGCAAGAAGACGACGATCATCTGGGCAATCGTGTCGATCGTGGCTTCCAACATTGCGTCGGTGTTCCTGACGCTGTTCTTCTCGAGATGATCCCGGCGGGGGCAGGTCTGCCTAGCGCCGAAAGGTGGACGCAGTGATGAGCAGCCTTCGCGGGGAGCAGCACATGGAACCGATGCCGCGTTGACCCCTGCCGGGATGGTCTATGAGCGCCCGTCGGCGAAGTGCAGCTGTTCGCGGTAGGACTGGCGCTTCCGGCCGGTCCTACGTGCGAACTCGCGTAGCTCGGCCTGAGCGTCGGTGACATCGCGGGCGGCCTTCCGGCGCTCGATGTCGTCCATCGCTGTCGCTTCGCGGCGCTTCGCAGCGCGCACCTCGCGCTCGAGCTCCCGGTGCCGTGCTCGTTCCTTCTCGGCCGCCTCGTTGTACTCGAAGTCGGCCTGAGGGACGGACAGCCCGGGGAGGTAGACGGTGAGACGGTCGCGACAGTTGGGGTGACCCCACCCGGCGGCGCGTGCTTCCTCGACGGTGCCGTGGATCGTGATCGTGACCTCGCGGTCCTGCGTCGCGTGGGGGAGGACGATCGTGCCGGTGCTGCCGTCGGTGGAGAGGATCTTCCCGATCCACGGCGCGCACGCCCGGCACGCGTCGTACCCGCCCTGCACGGTGACAAGGTTTTGGCCCGCCTGCTGCATCCGCCACACACCGGCGTCGTTCCATGCGCGGGCGGTTGCGGTGCGGCCTGCCATTTCGGCGTACGCGCCGATCGTCCAGCGGCGGTCGGACTTGTCGACGAACCCGGTGATGCCGCGGTCGAGGAAACGCTGCACGGCCTGCCGCTGGTTGAGGACGTAGTTCTCGGCGCCGAGCAGCACGCGGGGTGCGGTCTCGGAGATCACCCGCTGGTAGACGTCTTGCGGGAAGCGGAGGATGCGCTGCTCGAGCGCTTCGAGTCGGGACGATAGGTCGAGGGTGAGCGCGCCGACAGCCTGCACTGACGAGCCGGGGAACACGCGACCGGGGATGCGGCGTGCGAGCTGCAGACGGGCCGCGGCTGCAGCCTCGCCTTCCTTCGCGGCGATGTCGATCAGCCACTCCGCGAGATCCTGCTCGCGGAGGTCGCGGACCACCTGGCGTGCGAGGCCCTGCAGGTCGCGGTACGCGCGCGCCCGCTCAATTGACAGCTCCTGCGAGATCCGCATCCGTGCGACCACGTCCGCAGCCTGGGCGTCAGCCTCCAGCATGATGATGCGGCGTGCACGGCGAGCGATCTCGGCGAGCATCACGTTCTCGGCGTCCGTGAACCGTTCCGCGAGCTCCCAGCCGAGGAGCTCGAGCAACTCATCAGCGGGGATTCCGTCGACGTCGGGCACATATGCGGCCACGATGCCCCCTTACGCTCTCCGTATGGAGCGAATCGAGATACACACGACCACCTCGGGTGCCGAAGAGCTCGCATACGTCACCGCGACTCTGTATGTCGATGACGGCGAGAACCTCGATCAGCAGGTATCCGAGTTGGAGGGCGATCTGTTCCGCGACCGCACGCTCTACGTCGGGTCCATCAGCACGCAGCCCGCTCTGCGTGGTCAGGGCTTCGCGACTCGATTGCTGGTCCACGCCATCGAGGTAGTCGGCGCGCGCACTGTGCAAGCGCACATTGTCAACGGCGAGGCCGATGCAGTCTTCGCGAAGGCACGAGCGCTAACGACTGACGTCGAGTTCGATCTCCCCTGATTCGGCTGCCGGGTCGGTGCCGTCGAAGGTGGCCGGGTCGGGGGACAGCCCACGCTCGGCGCGGATCGCCTTCACCTCAGGGTCGATCTTGTCGTCATCCCAATCGGGATTGGCACGTCGCACCTTCTGCTCGAGCGAGATCGCCGAAGCTGTCTCAAGGAGCGTCAGGGTGCGGGCGAGCTTCTCCGGGTCTTCCTGTGACACGTCGGGGAAGATCACGGATGGCTGGTCGTACCGGCCGCCGCCCTTTCCGGGGAACACGAGCCCGTCGATCTCGAGCGCCACGGATGCGGCACGAGAGATCGCGACCCGCTCCTGCAGGATCTTCTTGTCCCGCGTGCGCTCAGACGCCTTGTCCTTCGCGTCGACCTCCGTCGCGGTCTGCTGGCGCTCACCGGCGTAGTCGCCCCACGCCGACTGGGAGAACCCGGCCTTGCGGAGGATCTCCCGGTAGATGCCGAACGCCGTCTTCTCGTGCTCCTCGACGCGGATATCGAACTGCACCTTGTCGAACGCCATCTCGCCCGGCTTGCCAGGCATGTTCAGGCCAGCGAAGACTTCTCGGCCAGAGTCGAACGATGCACCCTGCCCGATGAGCCCGACATCGAGGGCTGCCTCGGGGACGAGGATCTTGCCGGCGCCGAGACGCAGGTCGCGCATCCACGAGGAGAATGTCTCGTCGAGCCAGTCGAACAGCGAGTGCAGCTGCGCGAAGTCGGAGCGTCCCGTCGAAGCGAGAACGCCCTTCTTACGCCAGGCCGCGGTCGGCATGTTCTTGTTGTAGACAGCGGTGAGGCGGTCAATGCCCGTAAGGATGCGGGAGTCCGCGTCGACGAGAGCGGCGTACGTCTCTGTCTCGGGGATCTCGGCCAGCGGCACGCGGCGGCCGAGGTTGTTCTCGGAGCCAGCGAAGAGCGCGTGTTCGATCGCACCGACGACGTGGTGCTCGAGGTGACGGTAGTAGACCGAGCCCTTCACGTACTCGGACCACATCGTGCACTCGACGAGACGCCCCATGCGGAACGTGGGAATGATGACGTCGGCCGCGGACGGCTCCAGCCAGACGTGATCGGCGACTTCCGTGTCCCAGCGGGTGACGAGCGCGACAGCGCCGAGAGCGGACTTGAGCTCGCCCATCTGGTTGAACGTCGCGTGCGCTTCGTCACCGTTTGCGATCAGGTCGAGGCGCGTCTGCGCCTTCCCGTCGCGGCGGAGCTTCGTCTCCCCGGGCGACTCGAGGCGCACCTCGGGCGGCTCAGCGAACACGAGATTCGATGCGAGCGCGGCGAGGTCCGCCGGGGCGGGGACGTGGAGGCGTGCACGGTTCTCGTTCGCTGGCACCGGGCGACCCCAGAACATGCGGGACGCGGCACCGACGAGACCACCATGCATCTGCTGCCCGTGGCGGACATGCGTTGAACGGGTCGCGCCCTCACGTCCGTACATCTTCGCGAGGGCGGCGGTGTCGCCCGTGTACCACGCGTCGTTCTCCGCGAACGACTTGTATGCGAAGTCCCACGGAGCGGGAAGCCAGGGGGTGTTCGGTTCGGGGATCGGCATGGCTCCCCTTCCGGTTGCATCAGGCGGCGAGCTGGGGCCGCCAGTAGTTCTCGGTCGAGTGGGTGATGTACCGGCCACCGTCGAGCGAGTGGTCGTCTTCCTTCACGACGACGTCCTCGCCGGCGTCGGTCGCTTTCGCGTCCCACCGGTACTCGGTGACCTCGGCGTTCCAGCCCTCGCAGCGATCGGTGACGATCATGTCGTCGTTGTCGAGGAGGTTCGCGATCGTCTTGATGCCCGGGAGGACATCGTTAACGGCAGGCCAGGGGGAGAGCCCGGTACCTCGGAGGTCCTGTTGCATCTGCATGTGCATGGATGCAGCGGCGGGGTCGAGCATGAGGAACCGTGGTGCGATGGTCAACGGGTACGGTGTGTGATCCTTCGGGAGCCATTCGCGGAACCGCTGCGACAGGGCGGCATCCGTGAGGCGGACGTCGCCGTGATCCTTCGGGTTGTACCGCCACTCGTCCATCAGCACGAGGCGTGAGTGGGGGACTGTGTGCCCGTACCGGTCGACCTTCGTCTCATCGGTCACGCCGAGCATCAGAGCCGCGGTCGTGTTCGTCGTGCCGTAGTCCATCCCGATACCCATGACATCGCGCAGGCGGGGCATGTCGTCGAAGCGGATGACGTGACGGGCGGGATCCCACATTGGGTAGACGGCGCCCTCGGCGTTCGTCCACTCGCCCTTGATCATCCGGTCGTAGAACACTCCGGAGAAGGACCGTTCCATGTCGGCGATGTACTCGGCAGGCAGGTTCGGGTTGTCCTTCATGGTGAAATGGAAGCTGACGAGGTTCTTCGCGGCGCCGGGGACGATCCAGTTCTTGCGGATCCAATGGTTGCGGGATGCGGGGTTCATCGTCGCGAGGAGACGTGCGCCCTCGACGCGGAGTCGGGAGACGAGCATGTTCCAGAACGCTTCGGGCAGCAGCGCGGCCTCGTCGACGTACGCGAGAGCAATCGTCGAGCCCTGGATGCGGCCCACGGCCTCGGTGTTGTGTGCCCCGATGACCATGACCTCGCGGCCCAGGATCCGCGCCGACGACGCGCCGGGCGTGTAGTGGATCTGAGAGGCGATGACCGTGCCGAAGATCGCGGTGTTCTGGAACAGGACGAACACGTTCTGGTAAACGGTCGTCATCGTCCGCCCGACGATCACAATGATCCCCGTACGGGGGGCCATGCGAACAGCGAGCAGGAACGCCCACAGGCTGATCACGGTCTTCCCGGAGGACACAGCACCGAACCACAGCGCGAGCTTGAACTTCGTCGCATCGACGAGGGACAAGATCTGCGCGCGGGATGCCGACCGCTCGATCTCGTCAAGCCTCATTCGGCGTCTCGCCTCGGTATATGTCCGCTGCCGTCCGGAATCCCTCGGCGAGAGTGTCGAGGACCCCGACAGCCTGCTCAAGGCCAGTGTCCGACTTCTCCACGATGCGGGTGAGCTTGTCGAACGTGATGCCGGCAGTCGTGATGATGTTCCGCTTCACCTCGACAGGCGCCGCTGCGAGCAGATGCTCGTTGTAGTCGTTGTCCTTGCCGCCGAAGTTGTACACCAGGTACTCGCCGTCGATGTCGTCCAGCATCGCCTCGGACGCCGCGAGCATCTTTTTCGCCAGACGGATACGACCAGCAGCGAGATCGACCTGGCGTGCCTCGGTCGCCCGTTTCGTCTCTGACCGGTCAAAGTCGCGATCGGCGGCGCGGCAGATGTTTGTGACGGAGCCGGCGCTGATGCCGACGCGGCGGGCGATTTCGTTGCGTGCGAGTCCTTGGGCGTGGAGTGCGAGGACTTGGGCCTTCTGGTCGTCGGAGATCGCCATGGTGGTTCACCTCGACTCGGGCCTCTTGCCCTGTGCGGGATGCGTCGATCGGACGCGGTCTGGTTGGGACGGCACTACGATTCAGGCATGACGAACGCGGAGTGGCGGCGAGAGCTCGAGAGTGCCGCGCGGAAGCAGAGGCGGGCGCTCGCGGTGTACGACCGTCTGCACATTCCAGTGGTCTGGCTCCGAAGTGTCGTCATTCTGGGGGCTTGTGCGTTCATCGCTGCGGTCATATCCGGGCAGGACTTTGTCGCCGAGGTCGCGGGGGCGCTGGGGGATTCAGCGGTCCTGGTTCCGGTGGGGCTGGCCGTGTGGCTCGCACTCGAGATTTGGATGGGGGTCGCGAAGCACCAGAGCGGCGCTGACGAATAGGGCGGTCAAGCTCATCGCGCAGGTTCGTCCTCGACGCGCGAGCCTTTACTGGCTACCTCATCGTGCGCAGCCTGTACGCGTTCGCGGTTGGCGCCTGGCCTGGCCGCTGTGGTTCTGGGATGCTGTGGGTGTCTCGTGCGCGGGCGCCTGACGGAGAGGATCACATGTCGGACATGACTGCGGTGCGGTTCGCGCAGGAGCGGCTCGATGCCGCGTCGCATGAGGCGTCGCGGTGTGCGTCGTATCTGGCGGAGATGATCGGGCGCGGTGCGCAGGACTCGAGCACGTTCGATGACGTGGTCGAGCAGTTAGATGCGGCTCAGCGGGCGGTAGAGCGCTGGCGGGCTGTGCGGGACGCTGCGGCGATCTCTCGGCCGATACCGTACGTGGGTCCGGCGACGGTGCGCTCTGAAGAGCCGCCGCTCGGGGCGTTCTGACGCAAGTGCAGAGTGTCGGCGGCAGCTTCTATGCTGACCGCTACCCGTGCGCAGGGCTCGGGGAATAGAAGGGCGGGAGCACATGGCAAGTTCGCAGGAGGCGCAGAACGCGATCCTTGACTCGGTGAAGAAGCTGGCCGACGAGGCCGCAGAGCGGGGTGGTGTTGCAGGAACCACAATGCTTCGGGATGCGGCATATGCCTATCGCGCCGTGATCGGTGGTCAGCAGCCTGGCGGGATCTTCGTAGACGGGAAGTGACCGAATGTGCGAAGCCCCGGCGTCCCCTCTCGAGGTGCCGGGGCTTCGCTCTGAGATGCTGTGGGGATGGAAGCAGCTGGATTGTGGATCGCGCTCGTTGCCGCATGCGCAACCCTCGCGGGTGCGGTGTTCACGTATGTGCAGGCGAGGGCGGCTACAGACACTCTGCGCGATGCTCGCGACGCGCGTGATGAGGCTCGCGAGGCGAGGGATGAGTCCGCGCGTCTCGCGGGTGAGGCGAATACCGCGTTTATCCGTCAGGCGGAGGCACAGGAGGAAGCGAATCGGATCAAGCGTGAGGAGATGACTCCAAAGGATTGGTCAGCCGGCGAGGTGGGCGAGTCGAAGTATCGGGTCTCGAACTCGTCGGGCGAGGCGCTTCTTGTGAGTGAGTTTGACGTCACCCCGGACGCCACGGCGAACCTGCTGACGATTGAGTCGAGCCATCAGGACGGCCGGTACGAGTACGGCGACACCTTCACGTTCTACGTGGCGCAGATCTGGGGACCATCCCCAGAGAAGCTCACCATCCGGTATCGCCGCGAATCTGACCCTGAAGACGACCAGCGCATCTTCCACATCTCGCTGTGACGATCGAAGCCCCAGTGTCCCCCGTGAGGCCGGGGCTTCGGTCTGGGCGGGAACCAGCGCGGTCTGGGATGCTGTGGGGATGACTGCTGATTGGTGGATGGTGTGGATCACGCTCGGGTCCGTGGTTGTCACCGGTTTCCTGGCCTGGCTGGCATACGCGAATGGCCGCAAGGCGACGCTGATCGCTGAGGAAGCATCGTTGCGGGACGAGGCGCATCGACAGCGAGAGGTCGATCAGCGTGAGCGTGAGGAGCGCGCCCAGGTTGCACTGGCGATGATGCGCTCGGTATCGGCGGCGGAGCAGTTCGCGAACCTCCAAGACCCGGGAAATTCCGTGGCTGTATGGCAGGAGACTGTGGCTGAGGTTGAGCAGGAGATGCATCGTACGCGGGCAGAGGCTCTGGCGCACGTGGAGCTGTACTCGACGACGAAGGAGGATGCTGAGCTGCGGCCGTGGATCGAGAGCGCGTTGCATGCTGTCGCATACCCCGGGGTTACCGTAGACGATCGCCTCCACGCGATGGACTACCTGTACTTCGTCCGCCGCGCGATTCGCCTGTGGAACGCGCGCGAGGTGACGGCCGGCTTGATCATCGTGGGCACGCTGCCGCCGGAGGCCGGGGTGGATGAGACTGGCGAAGCCCCGATGATCCTCGTGTGAGGGCCGGGGCTTCGTGCTGTGGACAGAGTCGTCCTGCTGTTTCCATCATGACGGCTTTGACGAATATCCGCATGTCTGGGTGCAATTCCCCCAGAATTAGATCGTGGCCCGAATTACGCAGACTCCCGACGACCTGAAGAATCATGTCGCAGAGCATCTTCAATTGCTTAGCGACTACGCCGGGCGGTACGACTCAGGCTCGCTGTCGTACGCCCGCCCAATGGCGACGAGTCTTCGGGTGCTATTGCATAACAGGGGTCAAAGCCACGCCTTGCTCGATCAGATCGACCGACTCGACCGAACGCGGTGGCTTGATACTGCCGGACAGGTGATCGAGACGAATCTCGCAGCGACGAGCAACCTCGTGGCTGCGCAGGTCACAGTTCTTGACGACCAGGGGAACACGGAGCTGGTCTGGGTGCCCATCCTGGATGACTTCAAGCACCGCACCAACCTGAGACAACGAACGAATTTCGGAGTGGGCCGGGCGCCGGCCGCCGGTCGATTCCTTGTGTTCGATGAGTGGTGGAGTATGCCGGTCTTCCGGGACGGTTTGCGGGTGGACTTCAGCCGCAAGGATCTCGTTCTCGTGGTCGCGAACCAGGACGGCGGTGCCCACGTTGACCCATCCGTAGACGAGGCCTATCACCGGTTGTCTCGTGGTAACTCTCTAGGTTGGTTGACGGGGGGTACTGACCAAGTGCCGGGACAGCCCCCCAAGACGAGTCCTGTCCCGGCCGCCATTCGCCAGATTGCGCACGAAGTCTTACGATCGCTACCGCGATCACTCTCGGTCGCCGTCTAGCGCTTGTTAGGTGATCCCTTCGGCCGCCCGCGCTTGACCTCCGTCTCGATGCGCTGCACGGCCTTCGACAGGACGATAGTGACGCCGCTGGTGTTCGTGCGGGAGGCGAGGCGCCCTGCGTCGATCCAGCGGTAGATCTGGCGGACGTCGCGGCCGGCGAGGAACGCGGCCTCCTTGACCGTGACCCACTCCTTCAGTTCAGTCATTCGCGATCCCTGCTCGCGTCGCGAGACAGCCCGACGGCCCTAATATCTGGGTATGCCGACAATCGCTACTACTCAGACGCCCTTCCCCGTCGAGCTCGTGAACGAGCCTGCGGCTTTCGACTTCGCGTCGGCGTTGAGTCTCGTGGCGCTCGCGGTCTCCGTGGCTGCCTTGCTTCACTCCTTCTACTCGGGTGGGCCACGGCTGCTCGTGGACTTCCATGTGGTCAAACAATACGAGTCGGACGGGTGGCATAACCGAGGCGTGATGCTCACCCTGTTTAACGTGGGTCGCCAGGCCCTTGCCGTGCCTCGTGTGGGTGTCGGTGAGCCGCGCGGCGAAGACGTCCGGCTGCTGGCTATTGGCAAGGAATCCCTGACGGGGACCACGAACCCGGGCTTTCCTCTCGTCGTTGAGCCGGGCCATTCGGTTCAACTTTGGATGGACGACGAGATCGAGGCTGGGCACGAAACGAAGGTGATCTATCTGACCCGGAATTGGCTTCTCCGGCCAACTCGGCGCGTCTGGCGAAAGAAGCTCACGGATGACCACGTGGTCGGCCCTTGGGAACACCCGTTGGCGAAATAAGCCGCGTCGGTCGAAGAGCCCTGACCGGCTGGTAACAGATGCGCCTTTCCGTAGCGAGGGGTGGGCGTCGCTCGTACTTATCACGCGCTCTGCTCCAGTTCTTCGTATTCGTCCTGGTTGAGGACGTGCCTGCATTCGTCGTTCGTGCACTTCACGGTCACGTGGCCCTCGTACCAGGCGGGCGGGTGCCAGATCATCTGCTGCTGGCATTCGGGACAGCGGACCCGGCGGATGCGGTGGGGGCGCTCCTCGACTTCGTGGGACCGGTAGGCGCGTTCTGCGGCGGCGGCGAACTGGATCGCGTCGGCGGCGCCCGCCTCGGTCTGCACCCACATCTCGGCGGTGTCGGGGCTCGAGCGGAGGAAACGGCGGCACTCGTCGAATGCGAGATACACGCCCGTGAGGTTCACGTGCCCTTCGGCGGTCGTGCGGACACCGGCGTTGTCGCGCTGGACGGCTTTCGTCAGGCCGAGGCGGCCGGCACGGATCGCGAACTCCGACCAGCGGGCGAGGGCGTGCTCGACGCGGTCGAAATGCGACGCACACAGGAACCCGCGCTCGGCTTGTCGAGGGAAGCAACCGCGGCAGTCGTCGTTCGCGCACGTCTCCAGGTGCACGTCGGAGGCCTTGCACGGTGCCACCGACGGGACACCGGGCCAGGCGGCGACGCAGAGGATCTGGTTCAGCATGAGCAGGCTCCGTTCAGTGCGATTTCCATAAAGCAGGTGGGGCAGACGGGACGGGGCTCCGGTTCGGACGCTGGCGCACAGTCGACGTGGACGAGAACCTGCTCGACGTACTCGACCTCGTCGCCCTCATGGATCCGGTCGCTGCATTCGTTCCCGCACACCCCGTTGTACTTCGCCCGGAAGCTCATGGTTCACCTGCCAGTAGAGTTCGGGGCATGCCAATCAATGTGACCGTCGAGATGCCGTTCGACTTTGTCGGAGCGGTGCTCGTGCCGTCCCTATCTGTCTTGGTCAGCGCTGGAATCGCGCTTTGGGCAGTCAGCCGTGAGCGAGTTCGAGCGGAGGAAGCCGCGCTTCGCGCCCAGGCTGCCGAGCTGATCAAGGCATTGAACGCGATTGGGCGGGCGTACGCAGTGCGGGACACCGCCGAGATGGACCGCGCAAATGCACGGTACGAACAGGAGGTCAACGCGTTCGGCGCCCACCTGCGGAGTCGTGATGTTCCGGTGGTGAAGTACATCAATGCAGTGGTCCACAGATCAGAAGACCAGCCGGATTCCTTCACATATCGCACGATGCTGTGGCTCGCAACAGCGATTGAGCTCTGGTTGCGAGGCGCTCTTCGAACGAAAGATTTCATCGACAACATGCCGTCCGGCCCGTCGGCATGGATCGACTTCATGGACCTCGGGGACCATGACGCAATCGTGCGAGGAATGCCTGCTCGGGGTGTCCCGGACATCGATACGGACATTGAAGACACGGCCTCAGCGTCGTAGAGGGGAAGAAAGCTACGAGTCTTAGAACGGCGTGTCATCGCCGAACCCTCCCGCCGTTGACCACGCGTCCATCTGAGCGGTGGGCGTCTGCCTCTGCTCTTCGGAGGCGGTCGGGCTAATGCGCCCGCCTTGCCCGCCAGCAGTGACCGCGCGGGTGACCTGCGCGGTCGCGTAGCGGAGCGAGGGGCCGATCTCGTCGACCTCCAGCTCGATCGCGGTGCGCTGGTTGCCCTCGCGGTCCTGGTAGGAGCGCTGACGCAGACGGCCCTGCGCGATGACGCGCATGCCCTTCGTCAGCGAGCCCGCCACGTGCTCGGCGAACTCGCGCCACACGGATGCACGGAGGAACAGCGCTTCGCCATCGACGTACTCGTTCTTCGCACGGTCGAAGTTCCGCGGGGTGCTCGCGATCGTGAAGTTCGCGACGGGGAGGCCGTTCTGCGTATATCGCAGCTCGGGGTCGGCAGTGAGGTTGCCGACGACGGTGATCACGGTTTCGCCAGCCATCAGCGCACCCCCTCGTACTGCACGCGCTTGGCGTCGTCTGCCCAGGTGTAGTTCCGGAATCGGTGCGTGTCGTGCTTGCCGCGGAGCTCGCAGTGCCAGTGCGAGTAGCCGCCCGTTCCATTCGGCGGGACCTCGTTGCAGGCGAAGGGCCTCTTGAGGTAGACCGCTGCGTGCAGGCCCTTGAAGTACAGCCACCGCCGAAGGCCGAACCACTCGCCCCGGGCGCGGCACTCCCAGAAGTCCCAGCGACGGAACAGCGCGAGCTCGCGGCGGCTCAGCCCGTAGTGAGCGATGCGCTCACCCCAGAAGCCGAGCTTGACCGTGCCACCCTCATCCTGCACGTCGAAGATCCGCCAGGACACGTCCTGACCTTCGGTCGCACGGACGTCGGCGTAGTGGTGCGTGGTGATAATGCGGCCGTGCGCCTCGTTCTCGTCTGCGAAGCGGTACCAGAGGTCCCGGCCGCGAGGGGCGTCGTAGCTACCGGTGCGGTAGTCGCCGACGAGGATCATCAGCCGGTGACCCCAGTCATACCAGCGGTGACGGTCGCCGATCATGGTCAGCACTCGGTGGGCGAGACTGCCGTCGCGTGTCTTGTACCGGAGACGGTTCGTCTTGGTGCGGAGCTTTTGAGCATTCATGATGCTCTCCTTTCTGCGCGTTCGCGCATGTTCTGTTCTCTGACTTCGTTCTCGTACTTCGCCGCCCACGCTTTCGCTGTGAAGTCGGAGACTCCGAGTTGGCGGGCGATCTCGGCCCACGACATGTTGAAGCGGCGGCCCGCGGCGATCTCCTCACCGGCGCTGGTCGTGTAGCCGCTCCGCAGACCCGAGCCCCGGCGGCGCCCGCCATGCTTCGGCGGGCTGAGCACCTGTGCGATCCGCTCTGCGATGCTGATGCCGCGTGCCTCCGCCTCCGCATTCAGGCGTCGGTACTCGTCGAGCGGGACGTTCACCCTCACGGGCAGGTAGCCATCCATCACGCCACCTCCGCCCGGTACTCGCAGCGGATGCACGTGCCGTCGCCGAGAAGCCTGTGCTTCCCGTCTGGGCAGATTGACCCAGGGACGACCGTGAACGGGATCGGCGCGGACTTCACCACCGGCGGGGCGAGCGTGTAGGCCATGCGGGCGTCGCCGCACGCCCGGCACGACTTCCCATCGGGGCCGTTGGGCTGATGCTTCGAGCAGAAGGGGGAGGGCGCCTCGCGCGCCCCCTCTACGTCAGTAGAGGGGAGGTCGGGTCGGGTCGGGTCGGGTCGGGTCGGGGGTTGCGAACTCACACCGTCTGTCACGGCGTCTGTCACGCGTGACTCACCCTGTGACCGTGAACGCTTCTGCTCCCGTGACTCCCGCGCCTTCCGCTGCCGATCGCGAGCATCCTCGCGGCGCTTCTTCACCGCCTCCGAAGTCTCCTGATACTCCGCCCAGTCATGGAAACGCCACCCGTCCGCCTCGGAAAGCCACAGCCCCACCTCGACGAGCTCGGACGCAGCCTCGGCCGTACCGACGAGCCGCAGCACGGGCCGCTTGATCACGCCGTCGGTGAGGTGCTGACACGAATACGCGCCCGCTCGCACCCATAGCGTCACCGCCGCATCCGACAGCGTCGCCGTCTTCGGGTGAGACCAGAACCCGTCATCGACCTTGAACCACGTCACGGTCGGGCCTCCCTTCACTGATGTGTCGCCGCTCGGTCGCGGAGACGAGATAGAACAGCTCGCCGTCGAGGTACTCCACCGGCGTATCGATGCACCGCTGCAGCGTCTGCGCGTTTGTGGCCGCCTTCTCGACCCGGAGGCCACGGCGAATGAGATCCGCACGGACGATGCCGCTCGCGTCCTCCGCGCGCCCGTTGCAGATCGAGCACGCCAGGGCGAGCACACGCGGGTCGTCGAGGACTTTGGATCCGCCCGAGCCGCGGTTCGCGCGGTGGTGTGGCACGTTCCCCTCGCCGAGACATCCGGGGAGCACGAGAAGGCAGAAGCCGCCGTCGCGCTCGCGGATCTGCTCGAACATCGCTGTGGTGGTCATCGCTTCTCCTCTCGATGGCAGTCACACGCCCTGTTCCGGGCGCACATGTACGGGGTCTTGCAGCACGACGGACGACACGGCATCCGGGGCTCGTGGGGCTGGGTATCCGGGGCGGCACCCGGTGGCAGGTTCTTCACGATCGGCTCCCCGCCTTCTTCTTCGGGACAGGGATGCCGCGGCGCTCCTGGTGCGCGGGGGACGTCTTCGAGCAGAGGCCGGCGGAGTCGAGGCGGTTGACCGTCTGACCGCACAGGCGACACTGCGGCCAGCCCTCGTGCATCATCTCAACGATGCGAAGACGCTCGAGCGTCACCTCACGGTTCGGCTCCCACACCTTCTCCTCGACTGAGATCAGCGCGTGGGCGATGTTTGCCTCGAGCGTGGCGATCATGCCGCATCCTCGATCAGCTCAGCCTCACGCTGCGCCTGCCACTGCTTCTCGAACTTCGCGAACGTGATCCGCGGGTGCGCCGCCCAGTGCTCGACGAGCTCCTCCGACGCGTACGCGAGAGCGCGCGTCTCGTTCCCCATGAACAGCGAGAACGGGTCGACACCCTTCTCCCGGCCACGAGCGTTCAGCATCGCGCCGTTCGTCGCCTCCTCGGCAGCCTCGTACTGCGCGTAGAGAGTGTCGTCGTACTCGGCGCGGCACTCGCGCCACGCGTTGAACGCATCACCGATGATGCTCATGGGGTCACTGCCGATACGATTCGGCTGTGAACTGCGACATCGCCGACGATTCGGGCCGGATCAGTGGGGTGCTTCTCTGCATCCTGGGAGAAATCCAGGACGCGAGTCCAACAACTTTCGAGACCTTTGCTCAGTTGCTCGTTCCTCTTCTCGCTGCGGTGGCTTCCTTCGCGGTTGCAATCTCGGCTAACCGATCCGCGAACAAGGCGACCGAGATCGCGAAGCAGGGCGTCGAAGCTGAGACGGCGCGCGGCGATCATGAGCGTGCTCACGCCGAGCGGGAGGTCGAGCGCGACTATCAGAAGCGACTCGACGAACGTCTGATTTACCTGATCGAGGCTCTCGGGCTCTACGGCGAGGCAGCCGATCAATGGGTGAGCGCTGTCGACGCTGTCGACATGCGCTGGAGCGGGCATCCCGACGAGGCGCCGTACCCCGATCGCCCTTCGACGGCCGTACTCGAGTCGTCCCTTCAAGCCGCAATGCTCGTGGCCCACGAAGAGGACCGGCTTTATCTGGCCCAGATCGACGGCCTCGTCCGGGACACACTCAAGAGCTCTTCGTTTTGGAAGACCGCGCGCAGGTGCAAGTTCCTGATGGCAGAAATTCGGAAGTGGCGAGACGGGTCTATATCCGGGCCGACATTTAGCGGGAAGCTCAAACGGCGCCGTAATCTGATCGCCGACGACACCGACTGCATAGATCAAATGCCCAAGCAAAAGCCCCGCCGGCGCCGGCGTAGACCTTCGGATAAGAGCAGCTCGACGCCGCAGCGATAGAGTGCGGGCATGACCGAAAACGTGCTGCCCGAGCTTCCTCGAACCATCGGCGACTCGGTGAATTTCAGCGGAGGTTCCTCGGGTCACCCCGTGACCATCACGCGGATCTCCGACGACACTTTCGAGGTTCTCTACGACCTGAATCCGTCGTACCGTGCGACGCTGAAGCAAGACGGCAGGGACTCGTTCTTCTTGAGCCCCGACCCGGGTGTAGCGGCAGTCGGCGGCGGATGGGACTCCTGGGCGTTCTTCCACGAGCACTTCTGACATCACGCTGCGGCACCTGTCTCGATCGCGCCGAGGCGCTGGCGTAGCCGCTCGAGGCCGCGGACCGTGACGCGCACCTGAGGGGCATCGAGGATGAGTTCGCTCGTGCGCGGGTGGTAGTGCGACTGCGGCTTCTCCGTCAGGTAGCCGTTGTCGACGGCGGACGCGTACGCGCGCCACTTCCCGTCGTGAGCACGGTGGATCCAGCGGATGCCGGCGAGCTGGTCGAACAGGCGCTGAGGGCCGGTCTTCACACCCGCCCGGGCGAGTATCTTCGCGGCATCAGCCACCGAGTAGTCGCCCTCAGCAGACGCGAGCTCATCCCACGCCTCAGCGCGAGGCGCGAGCGCGGTGATCTGCTGATCCTTCGACGCGATGATCCCCTGGGCGGTGACGAGCGCACGCGACATCAGCTGCTCGGGCGTCTCCACGACGTACGAGCCGGTGCGGCGGATCGACGGGAGCACTTCGTGCGTCACCCAGCGCTTGAACGCGCGCGCCTCGGGCTTCCGGCTCCCGAGGATGAGAGAGAACAACCCCGCCTCGCTGACGACGTTGATATCGCGACCCTCATTTGAAATGAGGGTGCGCTCATCGGCGTCGAGACGGGTCATCGCCTGAGTCGTGTTGCCGATTTCCAGTGCCGCGCACACGTCGACCGCGGAGAACCAGGGGTCGCCGTCGATGAGGATCGTGCGGACGTCGGCACCGTCGTAGTTGAAGACCTCGAGAGCGTTCATCGCTGTGCCTCCCGGTCTTCGGCCTGCTCCTCAGGGGTGCGAGCGCGCGGGCTCTGCTCCTGGACGACGACCGTCTCCGGTTCATCGTCGAGGCGGGTCACCTCGACCTCGTCGAGTCCCTTGAGGGTCTGCACCTTCGCCTCGTCGGCCTCGAGCGCATGGCCCAGGTCGGTCGACTTGGGGAGGTACTTCGCGAGCGCGCGGACGGCGGTCTTCTTGACCATCTCGTCCTCGTTGGTCTTCCACGGGGTGGAGTTCCAGTAGGAAGGGCGCCGGTCCATGACCTGTGTGCGGGTCAGGTACACCCACGTCGTCCCACCCGATGTCATGCGTGCCGTTGCGACGACACCGATCCACGGGCGGGTCTCTTCGAAGTCCTGCGGCACCCAGTCGTAGAACATGCCGCGCTCCGCGTTTGCACCGTAGGAGAACTGGTCACCCTGGCGGACGAGGAACGACTGCACGTTCATCACGAACTCGGAGCGCAGCGCGAGCTTGATGAGGCCCTGGTACCCGATGATCGGGAGGCAGATCTGACGTCCGCGGTCCTTCCGCGGGGTGAGGTAGAACTCGCCGAGCCCTGAACCGATCTCGAGCCGGAGCTGCGCGGCGAGCATGACACCACCGAGGAGCGTCTTCGGGTCGGCCTGCATGAGGTCGGGCGACTTCCCGATCTCGGAGAGGACGGCCCGGACGAACGCGGCCGAGTTCATGGCCCCGCCGAGCTGACGCTCGATCGCGGGAAGCTGCGCCTCGACGAGGTCCTTCATCGTCGGCTGGGACTTTGCCCCCGCAGCGGCCGTGGACAGGTCCTTCGTCACTTCGCCTGCTCCTTCTGCTTGACCGTCCGCATCACGCGGAACGGGGACCCCTGGGTCACGAACTGGTTGTGCAATTGCGGGTACGCCTCCCGGAACGACTTCTGGTCGAACCCGGCGCGGCCCTTCTGGTAACGGAAGGTGAGGACGTTGCGGCCGTCCTTCGTGACGGTGTCCGCGTCGCCCATCCACGCGCCGATCGCGACCTTGAGCGCGTCGGCTTCCGCGACCATCGATTCGGCGTCGGAGAGGAGCACCGCACGGCGTTCGATCGCCTCCAGCGCGGTGTCCGTGACCTCGATGGTCTTCCTCTCCTCGACGTCCATCTCGTTCAGCTCGGCGGTGGTCGACGGGTCCGGCGTCACTCCAGCGAGGACGTTGTCGTGCCAGAACGCACCGAGCGTCGGGAGAAGGTGGTCGCGGATGAACCGGTCATCGCGCGGCTCCCAGTAGTGGCGGAACTCACGCCCACCGATCCACACGACGACCAGTGCGCGCGGGTCACCAGACACTGCGAGCTCGGCCTGTACCTGCACGCGGATGTCGGTCGGCACGCCCTCGTCCCAGTGGTGGCCGGCGTACTGGTGCGCCGTCTTCATCTGGACCTTCACACCGTCCTCAGTGACCCGGTCGAACGTCGCGTGCAGGAAAGGGTGCTCGACGCTGCGTGCCATGAATCCCGTGAGAAGGCGAAGGCCGAGGCCGGAGAATCGTTCGACCCACTCGTGCATGATCGGTTCGGACGCGTGCCCGATGAAACCGAGCACGGGGTCGAACTCCCGGTCGAGACCCTGCTTCGCCTTGTACACGTCGAGCGGGGTGTTGCCGTACGCCGACATGTTCATGACTGCGGGGGCCTCCGACGCGCCGATGGAGCCGCGACGCTCCCGCAGCCACTCGTCGGTGTCGGGCTGGACGTCGATGATCGTGAAGCTCATGCGACGCCTCCGAGGTCTTCCTCTTCGGCGCGGTACAGGGCCTCTTCGGCCTCATCGCGGCGACGGGTCGCGTTGTCGAGCGCAGCCTCGGCGCGGATCACAGCGGAGCGGGCGGCGGAAAGTCGTTCACGGGCGGCATCAAGAGCGGACATCGGGGTCTGCCTTTCGAGAGTTGGGGTCGGACCTGGCGAACGCGCCGAAGGTCCAGCAGATGAAGAGGAAGAGGGGGGCGAAGATGCCGGCGAGGATGGTCGAGGGCCAGCCGTGCGGGGCGAAGAACAGACCGCCCAGGCAGATGACCGCCCAGAGGATCGCGACCCAGCGGAGGAGGATCAAGTGATCGCCTCCGTGAACTCGTGGCTGCATGAGGGGCGGGGGCACACCAGGTCCACGAACACGGGATCCGGACCGTCCACCACGAACGCGCTCACGTCGTGATCGCAGCCAGGGCAGGTGGTCGCGAGGAACGCGCCCTTGAATGGGTCGACATCGAGTGGCGTCCGGTCCTCGCGGATCCGCTTCGCCTCGCTGAGGTAGTCGGGCAGGATGTTGACCTGAGCCGCGGTGCTCACGCTGCGTCACCGCCGTCGTACGTCTCCTGAGCGGCCGCATGCCGTGCGTCGTCCCTGGCAATCTGCCTGCGGGACCGAGGTCGGTACTCACTGACCGCGTGGGGGAACGCCGTGCGCTCTCCGTTGTTCGGATTGAGGTAGGGGCGAGGGTCCGCGGTCGACTCGACCGGGGCAGCGGTCCCTGCCGTGCCCAGATCGGTCTTGCCGGGAGCCCCAGCCGGCTTCCCGGACCCCAGATCCGGAAGAGGGTGGACGCGCGACACGGCGCGTGCTGACACGGGCTTGACGTCGCCCGGTAGGATCTTCGTGAGCATCTGTGGTGCTCCTTTCATTTCGTGATTCGCCCCCGTTGCCGCGGGGGTGAATCTTTTTGGTCAGGCAGCGCTGCGCTCCGCGGCGGCAGCGATCCAGGCGTCAACGTCGGCCTCGTAGTACCGGACGCGACCGCGCAGAGTGAACGATTTCGGCCCGTCACCGCCGGTGCTACGCAGGTTGTATAGCGTCTGCACTGCGAGTCCGGTCTTCTCTGCCACCTGCTTGATGTCGAGAACCGCGGCACTCATGCTGCGTCCTGGCGCTCTCGGTCGCGGCGGCCGGTAGTCAGCTGACTTACGGAGACGCCAAGCCACTCGGCGATCTTGGGGAGTTCGTCGAGTTGATACTCGCGGTCACCGTCGTAGCGCTGTTTCGCGCCCCGATAGACCACGTCGAGCACTTCGGCGAGCTCGCGGACGGGCTTCTTCTGCCACCCCATTTCGGCGCGCACTTCGGCGGCGACTCTTTGGGGGAGGGGGAGTTCGGGTGTCATGGCTCCCATGGTGAACCTATCTCGGTTCACTGTCAAGTCATCTGCACCCATCAAGGTTCAGGAAGGTGGTAATTCCGCTTCCGCATAGACAAAATTGCACTTATATCGGTACAGTGATCGACATGAGCCCCAGAGATTCCGAGCCCGAGGTGTCATCCTTCGCCCGCAAGATTGCGGATGCGCTGGCAGCCGTCATCGAGGAGCAGAACATCTCCAAGCGTGAACTCGCGCGGCGGATCAACCGCTCGAACAACTACGTGGCGATGCGCTTCCGGCATGAAGCGGCGTTCACGTTGACCGACGTCGACGCAATCTGCAGCGCCCTCGGATTGAACGCAGGGTCGTTCATTGCCGGTGTGTCCGCGCCGTCGAACGTGACCGCGCTCAATGTCCGAGCTCGTCGGCAGGATCGAGCGCAGGACGACATGCTCGCCGTCGCGTCGGAGCGGACCGGAGAGGACGAGACCGACGAAGGGTACGAGGGGTAGTGGAAGAACTTCTGGAGATGGCGGATGCCATCGGAGTGACCGTTGAGTACGCCAAGCTGGAGAGCCGTGATGGGGAGTACAGGCACGATCTCAAGCGGATCCGTTTGCGCGACGAAATGACGTTTCGCAAAGAACGCTCAGTGCTCGCGCACGAGCTGGCGCACGCGATCTGGGAAGACGTCCCCTCGCGCTTCGGGCCCGTCAACGCGCGTCAGGAACGCCGAGCTGACGAGTGGGCGGCGTTGCGCCTAATCACTCTCGACGGCTATCGCGAGTCTGAGCAGCGCTGGGACGGTCACATTGCCGCTATGGCCTATGACCTCGCCGTCACGGTGGGGCTGGTGAAGGCGTTCCAGCGCATCCTCCACCGGATCGGCGATACCTCCTACGTCGCGCCTCGGATGGGTGTGGGCCAGTGGGTGCACAAGGTCGAGGTCTGAGATGGCCCGCCCACCTCTCGTGCTCGGCACGTGGGGGAAAATCAAGCGCGCGCAGCGCGGCGGGTCATGGATCGCCTACGCTCGGTTCCGCGACTACGACGGCGTCACGCGGCAAGTTGAGCGAGGCGGACACACCGGCGCGGCGGCGGAACGCGCGCTCCTCGCCGCGCTCCGCGACCGTGCACGCCTCCCGAACGAAGACCTCACACCCGAGACACGACTGAACCGAGTCATCGATGACTGGGACAAGCACCTTGACGACCGCGACCTCTCCGACGGAAGCCGTGTTACGTACCGGCGCCAGTTGAGGCACGTCAGGAAAGCCATGGGTTCCCTGCAACTCCGCGAGGTGACCGTGCAGGCGGTGGATCGCTTCCTCACGGCGCTGCAGGCGTCGTCGGGGCCGGAGACCGCGCGAATCACCCGAGTGGTGTTGTCGGGTGTCTGCCAGCGCGCCGTGAGGAAGGGCGCGATGGCTACGAACCCTGTGCGCGACGCCGACACTATCCCGCGGAAGAAGCCGGTCGTGGAGACGCTCGACGTCGAGGCGGTCGGCATCGTCCGATCGCAGCTGCGCGCGTGGGACGCTGGTCGGGACGCCCGCGGCCGCGCTCGTGTCACCGATCTCGCGGATCCCGTCGACATGATCGTCGGCACCGGTATCCGCACCGGTGAGTTGTTCGCTGTCCGATGGGAAGACCTCGAGCTGGACCTCGACGTTCCGCTGGTGCACGTTACCGGAACGGCCGTGCACAAGCCGAAGGTGGGACTCGTTCGCCAGCCCTATCCGAAGACCGAGGAGTCGAACCGATCGCTTCGGCTCCCGCAGTTCGTCGTCGAGATGCTGCTGCGCCGCCGCGTCGAGTCGACCAGCGAGTACGTGTTCGACTCGACCGCTGGAACCTTGCGCAGCCCCAACAATTTCCGCACCCAGTGGAGGACCTTCCGCGCGGCGAGCGGGTACGAGGACTGGGTCGTGCCGAAGACATTCCGGAAGGCCGTAGCGACCCTGGTGGCCACCGTGGCTGGCGACGATGTGGCCGGCGACCAGCTGGGTCACGTGAAGGGTTCGACTGTCACTCGGAAGAACTACATCAAGCGGCTACACCTGGGACCGGACGTCCGCGAGATCCTGGAACAGTTCGCGACCGATCCAGCACTTACCCAGCGAATTGAGAAGTAGAGCGGGGTAAGGACGAGGATCAGCGCGTAAGAACGACACTGCTGACTCCCAGGTCAGCGTAGATAACGGTAAGTCTCCAGAAATGCTGCCCGGGAAACGGGGGTTACGGGTTCGAGTCCCGTAGTCGGCTCTCTGAGTCCTCGCACGAGTGGGCACAGCTATGCTCTGCGCATGAGCGAATCGGTGGGGGAGTCCGGGGCCGAAGAGCGTCAGCTCTCGTCTGAGATCGGCGACGGCTGTCACGCGACCTCGGATATGCCGCTGACTCGTGACGACGCATGGGCCATGCCATGAGTGAGCCCGATGCCGAGCGCACACCGTCGTTGATCCAGCAGCGCCTCGCTCTGCAGCGACGGAAGACATGGGCGATCGTGCTCGCCGTTTTCTGGACCGTGAGTGCCGCCTGGTGGCTGAGTTCCGGGCTGCTGACGGAAATGCGTGACCTCGATGTGATGCGGGTGATCATCGGTGCGGTGAGCGTGATGTTGGCCATCGCGCAGGTGTTCACGCTCCGACATGTCCTGCGAGACGTGCGGGCCTTCGAAGCGCGCCACGGCACGGACGCCGGCCGCCAGTAGCTGAGGCATCCCATCGCGCCGCAGGTCGAGGAGGCCGATCTCCGCGGCCTTTTTGTGTATCGCCTTATAAGGTGATATGTTACTCACGTGTCGGTTTTCCTGGTGGTCGATGGATTCGCCAGGTCGGAGACGGCGCAGGTGGCCGCCACCCCGCCCGGCCACCTGCGCCCACCCCCTGTGTGCGAGGTTCCGGAGCACCCTGGGGAGGGCCCATCATGAGCAGCGCGCCGGCGACCGCGAGACCCGAATGGCAGCACGGATACCCGTACTCGAAGAAGCTCTCGCGCTCGGCCTATGAGCGCGAGAAGCGGCTGCTGCAGATCGAGCTCCTCAAGCTCCAGGCTCACGTCAAGCACTCGTCCGAACGCGTGCTCATCCTGTTCGAAGGGCGCGACGCCGCGGGCAAGGGGGGCGCGATCAAGCGTTTCATGGAGCACCTGAACCCGCGTGGCGCGCGGGTCGTCGCGCTCGACAAGCCGACCGACGCCGAGCGGACGCAGTGGTACTTCCAGCGCTATGTCGCACACCTGCCGTCGGGCGGGGAGATGGTGTTGATGGATCGATCCTGGTACAACCGCGCAGGTGTCGAACGCGTCATGGGGTACTGCTCCTCCGACGACTATCACGAGTTCATGCACACCGTTCCAGAGTTCGAGCGGATGCTGGTCGGGTCGGGCATCCGTCTCATCAAACTGTGGTTCTCGGTCGGAGAGGCAGAACAACGGCGGCGGTTCGCGCGACGCAGTGAAGACCCCGTCAAGCAGTGGAAGCTGAGCCCCACCGACCTCGCGAGCGTCGACCGATGGGCGGACTACACGAAGGCGAAGGAGGAGATGTTCTTCCACACCGACACTCCGGCCGACCCGTGGATCGTCATCAAGTCGAACGACAAGAAGCGCGCACGGCTCGAGGCGATGAGGTTCGTCCTCTCCCGCTTCGACTATCCGGGGAAGGACCCGATGGTGGCGCACGCTCCCGACGCGCGCCTGGTCGGCCGTCCATCGCAGATGTATGACGACGGTGAGACACCGGGCTGACGCGAGCGGCGGGCCGTCGCAACGGGGCGTCATCCGGGAATGCGGACACCGGGGTCGGCGGTTGTGAACGACATGACTCGCATCGGCAGCAGTGATCTCGACGTTCTCCCTCTTTCCCTCGGCGGCAACGTGTTCGGCTGGACCGCCGACCGCGACGCGTCTTTCGAGGTGCTCGACGCTTTCATCGACGGCGGCGGCGACTTCATCGACACGGCGGACTCCTACAGCGCCTGGGTTCCGGGAAACGAAGGCGGCGAGAGCGAGCGCATCATCGGCGCCTGGCTCGCCTCGCGCAAGCCGTCCGGGGTCGTCGTCGCGACGAAGGTGAGCCAGCACCCGGAGTTCCGCGGACTCTCCGCAGCAACGGTGCGGAAGGCGGCTGAGGCGTCCTTGCTCCGCTTGGGCGTCGATGAGATCGACCTGTACTACGCCCACTTCGACGACGAGACCGTTCCCCTCGAGGAGACGGTGGCGGCGTTCGGCGCGCTGGTCGCCGACGGCCTGGTCCGCCACATCGGCGTGTCGAACTACTCGGCTGACCGCATCAGGGAGTGGGTCGAGATCGCGCGTCGCACGGGAGCCGCCGTGCCGGTCGCCGTGCAGCCGCACTACAACCTCGTGCACCGCAACGAGGTCGAGGACGCGATCATCCCCGTCGCCGAGGAATTCGACCTCGGGCTCATCCCGTACTACTCGCTGGCGAGCGGCTTCCTGACCGGGAAGTACCGTTCGACGGACGCTGCGGGTCAGGATTCGCCTCGTGCGCAGGGCGCCGCGAAGTATGCGACGCCCGCCGGATTGCGGATCATCGACGCGCTCGAGGAGATCGGTGATGCGCACGGCGCGTCGATCGCCGCGACGTCGCTCGCATGGCTGCGCGCGCAGCCGACCGTCGTCGCCCCCATCGCGAGTGCGCGTACGGTCGAGCAGGTGCCCGACCTGCTCGCCGGAGCCCGCCTCGAACTCTCCGCCGACGAGGTGCAGCTCCTCGACCGCGTCTCGGAGTGGACTCCCACCCGCGCCTGACGCGTAAGGGTCGCTATCCCGCGAGACCGAGCCGGTGCGCCAGGATCACCGCGTGGATGCGGTCGCGGGCCCCGAGCTTCGCCAGCACACGACCGACGTGCGTCTTCACCGTCGACTCTCCCACGTAGAGCGTCTGCGCGATCTCGGCATTCGTCAGGCCGCGTCCGATCGCGAGGAAGACGTCACGCTCACGCTCCGTGAGCGATGCGAGCGCCGCGCTCTCCTCCGTGTCGGCGCTCGCGGAAGAGGTATCGAGCTGCGGGGTCACGTGATCCAGCAGCATCCTGGTGATCCGCGGCGAGAGCGCGGCATCCCCGCGGTGCACCGCGCGCACGGCGGAGATCATCTCGTGCCGCTGCGCATCCTTCAGGAGGAAGCCGCTCGCACCGGCACGGATCGCACCGAACGCATACTCGTCGAGGTCGAAAGTCGTCAGAACCAGCACCCTGGTGTGCGGGTGCTCTCGCACGATCGCCTCTGTGGCGGCGATGCCGTCGAGCTCCGGCATCCGGATGTCCATGAGCACCAGATCGGGAGCCAGCGCTCTGCTCTGGGCGATCGCGGCCTTCCCGTCTCCGGCCTCGCCGACGACCACGATGTCGGCCTCGGCTTCGAGCACCATGCGGAAGCCGACACGGATCAGCTCCTGGTCGTCCACCAGGAGCACCCTGATCGTCTCGGTCATCGTTCGTCCTCCGTCGCTCGTGCCTGGTGAGCGTTCCCCGCGATGGGCAGTTCGGCACGCAGAACCCATCGTCCGCCATCCGCGGGCGCGGAGCGCACCGTGCCCCGGACATGTGCGGCCCGCTCGGAGAGCCCGCGCACGCCGAAACCGTCGGAGCCTACTGCGCCGGAGACCCCGTCGTTGACGATCTCGATCGTCACCACGTCGACGGCATACTCCACGCACAGTGGCAGCCGACGCCGTCGGCGCGTGGCGCATGGCGTTGGTCACGCCTTCCTGGACGATCCGTCCGATCGCGTGTTCGACGGCGGGGAGACCTCCGCTTGGCCGATGATCGCCAGCGTGGCCGGGTATCCCGCCCGCTGCGCGGCCTCGATGGTGTCGCGAGGGAGGACGGGTTGCACGGGCGCCATCGGCAGGGGGAGTCTTCGTCGCGGAGCACGCCGAGCATGGACCGCATCTCGGTGAGCGCAGACCTGGCCGTCTCCGCTGCCGAGAGCGCGGCTCTGCGTGCCTGCTCGCGGTTCGGGGTCGCGGCTCCGCCTTCGGAGAGCGCGACGATCACGGTGAGCGAATGCGACACGATGTCGTGCATCTCGCGGGCGATGCGCGCGCGTTCGGATGCGGCAGCGAGCTGCGCCTGCTGATCGCGCTCGACCAGCAACTGGCGTGAGCGGTCGATCACGGCCGACAGATAGCGTTTGCGCCCGCCGACGTTGACGCCGACGAGCGTGCCGATCAGGCCCAGCACGACGTATCCGAGCGCGGTGTCGAGCCCATCCTGCAGAGTGATGGCGCCCGTCGCCATGAGCAGCGCGGCAAGACCGAGGAACCAGACGGCGCCGGTGCCGAAGCACGTCCACGCTGTGCGGGAGGACCGGTAGACCGCAAGACCGTAGCAGGCGACGAGCAGGAGGATGATGCCCCCGGAGAGCCCGGTGAACAGTCCGACGGTACCGAGGATCACCGCGGCGATGAACGGGGCGAGCGGTGCCCTTCGACGCCACAGCAGCGTGCTGCACGCGATCGCGACCATCGACAGGGTGGCGATGTTGATGGCGATGTACGTCGCCTCCGGCATCGACGAATCGGTGAGGCGTCCTGCCGGAGCGAGGGAGAGCAGGAGGCACAGCAGAGCGAGCAGCACATCGGCCAGCAGGGGATGTCGCGCCCAGAACCGTCGGAAGAGTCCAGGCGCACGCGGAAGCCGCAGCTCCTCGTCCTCACGGATCGAGTCGCTGCGGCTTCGCTTTCTGCTCACGCGCCGACTTTACGCGTCGCGTGTGCGCAGCACGGCCCAGGCCGCGACGGCTCCGCCGACCACCCAGCACGCGAGTGTGAGGAACGCGGACGGAGCGTCCAGCGCTGCATCGTCGCCGGGCAGGATCGCGCTCTGTGCAGCCGCCACGGGAAGGTAGTTCGCCGCATCGACGATCCACGCCCATGTCTCACCCGCGAACGTGAAGAAGTTCGCCACGATCGGCAGCACGAACAGGACGCCGACGGTCGCGGCGATCGCGCCAGCACCGGAGCGGAGGATGAACCCGAACGACACTCCGATCAGCGCGAAGACGGCCATGGCGAGCGAAGCCACGACGATCGGCAGGAACGACGCCGAGGGGTCGGACCAGTCGATGCTCTGGTCGCGCGGAGCGAAGACGAGCGAGACCGCGACCGCGGCGACGGCGAAGATCACCAGCGACGACAGGAACAGGAACACCGCGAGCACGATCGACTTCGCGGCGAGCACCGATCCGCGAATCGGGTTCGCCGTGAGGGTCGAACGGATCATCCCCGTGGAGTACTCGCCGGTGACCGAGATCGCGCCGATGATCCCGGCGAGGAGCATGGTGAACTGGATCGGCATGATGACGGCCTGGATCGGCTCGAATCCCGGCATGTCGATCGCCTGGGCGATGAGGACGGCGATCCCGATGGTGAGCGCCGCCGCGATCCCGATCGACCACCACGTCGAGCGCAGCGTGGCCAGCTTGATCCACTCCCCGCGGAGTGCACGCACGAACGTCAGTCGTCGGCCGGTGTCGATGCGGGGCCGTGAGGGAGCGACGGCCTGTGTCGCGGTCATGAGATCTCCTTGGTGCGGTACTCGACGGAATCGCCGGTGAGAGCGAGATAGGCGTCTTCGAGGGAGCCGGTGGTCGGGGTGAGCTCGTGCAGGGGGATGCCGCGGTCGGCAGCGAGGTCGCCGATGCGGGAGGCAGGCAGGCCCACGATGTCGAGGAGGTCCGGCGCGGAGCTCACGATCTCGACATCCGGACCGCCGACGGCCGCCGCGAGATCTGCCGGACGCGGAGTGCGCACCCGGACGGTGTTCCGTGTCCAGGAGCGCACGAGCTCCGACAACGGGGCGTCCGCGAGCACCCGGCCGCGTCCCATCACGATGACGTGATCCGCGGTCTGCGCCATCTCGCTCATCAAGTGGCTGGAGAGGAGGACCGTGCGCCCTTCGGACGCCGCGTGCCGTGCGAATTGGCGCACCCAGCGGACACCTTCGGGGTCGAGGCCGTTGACCGGTTCGTCGAGGATCAGCGTGTGAGGGTCTCCGAGGAGTGCCGACGCGATCCCGAGGCGCTGTCCCATGCCGAGGGAGAACTTGCCGGCGCGCTTGCGAGCGACCGACCCGATCCCAGCGATGTCGATGACCTCATCGACGCGAGAGGCGGGGATCCCGTGCGTCGCCGCCATCGCCCGCAGGTGATTGCGCGCGGTCCGCCCCGTGTGGACGGCCTTCGCGTCGAGGAGCACGCCGACCTCGGTCAGAGGTGCGCGGAGCTTGCGGTACTCGCGACCGGCGACCGCGGCGCGTCCCGATGTCGGCCGATCCAGGCCGACGATCATCCGCATCGTGGTCGACTTGCCGGCGCCGTTCGGACCGAGGAAACCCGTGACGCTGCCCGGGTGGACGGTGAAGGACACGTCATCGACGGCCGTCTTGTCTCCGAACCTCTTCGTGAGGCCTTCTGCTGTGATCATGTCGTCCACGCTACGGACCGCATCGGTGCTGCGCATCCGCCCCAGGTACCGTCTCTCGAGCCGAACATCCTCCCGGCGGCGGAGGTCGCGGTCAGTCGCGGGGGCGGGCGGTGACCCGCGCGGCCATCTCGTCGGAGGCGAGCACGGCCTCGTCGATGATCTCTCTGGTCGGCGGGGCGGTGAGCCAGTCGTGGCTCAACGACGTCGGGATCAGCAACGGCATCCGATCGTGCAGCTCTGCGAGGCGCTCCGGGGCCGGCCGCATGACGATCGAGTAGCACGTGTACCACTCGCCGTCTGCCGTGCGGCCGCGTTGGGTCACCGCCGCCATGCCGAAGAGCGTGCCGTCATCGATGATGAACTCGTTCCAGCGGCGGGAGGGCTTCTGCATCTCGTACCAGCTCGTCGCCGGGACGATGGCGCGCGACTTCGCGCCGCCCGGCCGCTCCTGCAGACGCTCCGACCGCGTGTTGATCGACGGGAACTTCGCAGGCTCGCCGTTCACCAGGAAACCCCACCACGCAGGTTCGAGCGTGGGCGCGCCATCGGGCTGGACGATCAGCGGGTTGAGATTGCGGAGGTTCCTGCCGGTCGGACGGATGGTCTCGCCGGCGTTCTCCTCTGCCCACGTGCGCAACCCTTCGAGCACCGCATCGTCGGCGGCGGCGAGGACTTCCGCATCGGTGAACCGAGGATCAAGACCGTAGCTCGCGCACATGCCGTCAGCGTAGCCGTGCGCACCGACATCCGCCGGTCCGGGAGGAGAGGGGCGCTCGGGTAGGGTCGACTGGTGCCCGATTCCCGTCGACTCCCCGCTCCGGTCGCACTCGGCGGGGCGGTCGCGATCGGGGTCATGACGGCCATTCAGGCGCGCATCAACGGAGTGCTCGGGGTCCGCGTCGACGACGGCATCGTGGCCGGGCTCCTCTCCTTCTCCGTCGGGCTTCTCGCGCTGGTCGCCGTGATCGCGTGCCTGCCTTCGGCGCGGCGCGGAGTCGGCCGCCTGTGGAGCGGGATCCGGCAGGGCTCGATCCCGTTCTGGATGCTGCTCGGCGGTGCCTGCGGCGCCCTCACCGTCTCCACGCAGGGGCTCACCGCGGGTGTCCTCGGCGTCTCCCTGTTCAGCGTCGGTGTCGTCGCGGGACAGACCCTGCACGGACTCGTCCTCGATCGCATCGGGTTCGGTCCGGCCGGCGTCGTAGCCGTCACGCCGGGGCGGGTGGCCGGTGGCGTGCTCGCGCTCGCCGCCGTCGGCATCTCCCTGTCCGGCGACGTGCTCGCATCCGCTCCGCTGTGGATGCTCCTGCTGCCGTTCGCCGCAGGAGTGGGCATCGCGTGGCAGGCGGCCACCAACGGTCGACTCGCGCAGCGCGTCCAGTCGCCGCTCGCAGCCACGCTGATGAGCTTCGTCGCCGGAACCGTCGTGCTCGTGCTGGCGGCGGGGACGAGCGTGGCCTTCCGCGGGATGCCCGAGGCCCTCCCCGCGGAGCCGTGGCTGTACCTCGGCGGCTTCCTCGGCGCGGCGTACATCCTGCTCGGGGCGTTCATCGTCGCCCACACCGGTGTGCTGTTGATGGGTCTGGGTTCGGTGCTCGGGCAGCTCGTCACCTCGGTCGTGATCGACCTGATCTGGCCTCCGGCCTCGGGCCCGGCGCTCTGGCAGGTCATCGCGATGGTCGCGGTGGCCGTCGCGTCCGTGATCGTCGCCGTCCCCCGCACGCGGCGGCGCTGACGGCTACGGCGTCTTCGTAGCCTTCTTGCCCGATTTCTTGGAACCCTTGCCCGCCTTCACGGATCCGGGCTTCGGCATCCGCGTGACCAGCTTCCGGGCGTCGACGGCTTTGCGGCGGCCCGGTCGCTTCCCGTCGGGCTTTCCCCCGACGTACAGCCACCCGAGGAGTTCTTCGTTCTTGCCCAGACCATGGGCCTTGGCCACTGCCTTCGCGCGGGTGTAATGCCCTGTGCGCCAGATGACGCCCCAGCCGGCCTCGTCGAGGAGCAGGCTCAGGGTGTGGGCGACGCCGGAGGCTACGGCCTCCTGCTCCCACCGCGGCACCTTCTCGCTCTTGCGATAGCTCGCGACGACCGCGATCAGCAGCGGCGCACGCAGCGGCTTCGACGACGGCGAGGCGTCGCCCTGCGCTGTGGCGATCGCCGCGCCGAGCACCTCGCGGTCTGCACCGCGCAGCTCGATGAGGCGCCACGGGCGCAGAGACGAGTGATCGGCGACGCGCCCCGCAGCGGTGACCAACGTCAGCAGCTCTTCGCGGCCCGGCGCCGTCTCGTCGACCTTCGACCAGGATTGACGCGCGCGGACGGCGTCGAGGGCGCTCACGAGGCGTCAGGCGTGAAGTTCAGTGCGATCGAGTTCATGCAGTAGCGATCGCCTGTCGGAGTGCCGAACCCGTCGGGGAAGACATGGCCGAGGTGCGACCCGCAGTTGGCACAACGGACCTCGGTGCGCACCATCCCGAGGCTGTCGTCCTCGATGAGTTCGACCGCGTCGGGGCGGATCGACTCGTAGAAGCTCGGCCAGCCGCATCCGGAGTCGAACTTCGTGCCGCTCTTGAAGAGTTCGGCGTTGCACGCTCCGCAGGTGTAGAGACCCGCCCGCTCCTCGTCGAGCAGCTCGCCCGTCCAGGCGCGCTCCGTCGCGGCCTGCCGCAGCACGGCGTACTGCTCGTCACCGAGCTCGTCGCGCCATTCGTCCTCGGTCTTGTCCACGCTGTACGACATGTGTCCTCCTCAGTCGCCTCCATTCTCCCTTGTCCGACGAGGTCTCGGGTCCTTCGCGTCAGAATGGACGGATGACGGAAGCAGTGCGGGAGCGCTACGCGCGATTCGCGCGGGACGAGGCGCCGGGCCGGAGCGCGGTGTATGCCCGATGGGCTGCGGGTGTCGCTGCGGACGAGGAGGTGCAGCGTGTGCTCGCCCGGATCCCGGAGACGAGACGGCAGCCGCCGCTCGTGTTCGCGGTGACGCGCCTGCTCGGCGCAACGCTGCAGGAGTACGACGACTGGCGCGGCTTCCTGCTGCAGAACGCCGACGAGGTCGTCGCGGAGTGCACGCGGCGCTCGCTGCAGACGAACGAGCCCCTCCGTCTGGCCCCGCTGCTGCCGCTGCTGTCGGAGGTCGAAGGGCCGATCGCGCTGCTCGAGCTCGGAGCGTCTGCCGGACTGTGCCTCTACCCCGATCGCTACTCGTATCGGTTCACCGACGCCGAAGGGCGGCTGCGCCTCGGCGTGGATCCCGCGGACGGGCCGTCGACCGTCGTGCTGGAGTCTCGGGTCACCGGACCACTGCCGCAGATCCGGATGCCGGAGATCGTCTGGAGAGCCGGCATCGATCTGCAGCCGCTCGATGCCGCCGACGAACGAGATCGCCGCTGGCTCCGCGGTCTCGTCTGGCCAGGGAGTCCGGGCGTGCGGAGCGCGTCGATGCCGCGCTCGACATCGTGGCATCGGACCCTCCGTTTCTCGTGCGCGGGGATGCGCGCGAGCGCATCGGCGCCCTCGTCGACGCGGCACCGCAGGGCGCGACCCTCGTCGTCACCACCCCCGGGGTGCTCGTGCACATCCCGAGAGCGGAGCGCAGCGCGCTGCTCGCCGACATCTCGCGACTGGACGCGCGGTGGATCACGATCGACCCGCCGGGCGTGACGGATGTCTGGTCCCCTCCGGTGGACGCGGAGAAGTGGCCGGGCTTCGTCGTCGCGATCGACGGACAGGTCCGCGCAGCCGCGGATCCGCTCGGACGATGGTGGGAGTGGCGAACCGCGATCCCGACGGTCGCGTCCTAATCTGGAGCCATGCTGGGAGACCTCACGGAGCGCGATCGCGCGATCCTCGCCCTGGAGGCGGCGTGGCCGCGCCACGGCGGGGCCAAGGAAGAGGCCATCCGCACGCAGTTGGGCATGAGCCCTGCCCGCTACTACCAACTGCTCGGACGGCTCATCGAGTCCGACGTCGCCCTGGAGTTCGACCCGATGCTGGTGCGCAGGCTCCGTCGGCTCCGCGACTCCCGGGCGTCCCGGCGTGCCGCCCGGATGCCCGGTTTCGTGGGCTGAGACCCTCTCCGGTGGCCGGGAGGGGCCGCCCCCGGCGCCGTGGAACGGGTTGACAGGAACGTGCCGCTAGCATCGAGGGGTGTCAAAGCCCACCCGAGATCGCTTCGATGACGTTCCCCGTTCCTCCGGACGAGTAGGAGCGCACCGAGCCGAAGCTCCGGGGATGAACGGCTGGGTGGTGCTGCTGTGGTCCTTCGTCGCCGCGCTCGTGCTCATCATCGCGGGCATCTTCGGTTCCCTCGTCGTGATGGGCCGCATCTCGCTCTTCCCCGAGGCTGGTCCGACCTCGGCCCCGACGCCCGTCGAGACCGGGATCGTCGACCCGAGCATCTCCGTGATGATCCTGAACGGGACACCGGACGAGGGCCTCGACACCCGGATGCGCGACACCCTCATCAACAACGGCTGGGCCGCTGACGACGTCTTCGCCGGCGACAGCTCGAGTCAGGACTTCGCCGCCACGACCGTGTTCTTCGTGGACGAGGCGGACGAGCTCGCGGCGATCGGGCTGGCGAATCTCCTCGGCGGCGCCGCCGTGCAGCAGAGCGATTACTACTCCGGTCAGACGGAGGACGGGGAGAAGCAGTTCACGGTCGTGATCGGGCTCGATCGATCGACGTCGGCGCCCGAGACGCCCACCGGGGAACCCGCGTCCTGACCTCCGGATGCCGCACGCATCGGGCGGCTTGCACTCGAAGGTGTCGAGTGCCAGAATGGCGTTAGCACTCTCTCACTCTGAGTGCTAAACCCAACGTCTACGTCCAGGAGGGACGAAAAAACTCATGGCAAAGATCATTGCTTTCGATGAGGAGGCCCGCCGCGGCCTCGAGCGCGGCCTCAACATCCTCGCCGACGCGGTCAAGGTGACCCTCGGCCCGCGCGGTCGCAACGTCGTCCTCGAGAAGAAGTGGGGCGCTCCCACGATCACGAACGACGGTGTCTCCATCGCCAAGGAGATCGAGCTGGACGACCCGTACGAGAAGATCGGCGCGGAGCTCGTCAAGGAGGTCGCAAAGAAGACCGACGACGTCGCCGGTGACGGCACCACGACCGCCACGGTCCTCGCTCAGGCGCTGGTCCGCGAAGGACTGCGCAACGTCGCAGCCGGCGCCGACCCCATCTCCCTCAAGCGCGGGATCGAGAAGGCTGTCGCCGCGATCACCGAGGAGCTCCTCTCGAGCGCCAAGGAGATCGACTCGAAGGAGCAGATCGCCGCGACCGCGTCCATCTCGGCAGCAGACACCGCGATCGGCGAGCTCATCGCCGAGGCGATCGACAAGGTCGGCAAGGAAGGCGTCGTCACCGTCGAGGAGTCGCAGACGTTCGGCACCGAGCTCGAGCTCACCGAGGGCATGCGCTTCGACAAGGGCTACCTGAACCCCTACTTCGTGACGGACCCGGAGCGCCAGGAGGCTGTCTTCGAAGACCCGTACATCCTCATCGCGAACCAGAAGGTCTCCAACATCAAGGACCTCCTGCCCATCGTCGACAAGGTGATCCAGGACGGCAAGGAGCTCGTCATCATCGCCGAGGACGTCGAGGGCGAGGCTCTCGCGACGCTCGTGCTGAACAAGCTCAAGGGCATCTTCAAGTCCGTCGCCGTCAAGGCTCCGGGCTTCGGTGACCGCCGCAAGGCGCAGCTGCAGGACATCGCGATCCTCACCGGTGGTCAGGTCATCACCGAAGAGGTCGGCCTCAAGCTGGAGAACGCCACGCTCGACCTCCTGGGCCGTGCGCGCAAGGTCATCGTCACCAAGGACGAGACCACGATCGTCGAGGGTGCCGGCGAGGCCGAGCAGATCGAGGGTCGCGTCACGCAGATCCGTCGCGAGATCGAGAACACCGACAGCGACTACGACCGTGAGAAGCTCCAGGAGCGTCTGGCCAAGCTCGCCGGTGGCGTCGCCGTCATCAAGGCGGGTGCCGCGACCGAGGTCGAGCTCAAGGAGCGCAAGCACCGCATCGAGGACGCCGTCCGCAACGCGAAGGCAGCGGTCGAGGAGGGCATCGTCCCCGGTGGTGGCGTCGCGCTCATCCAGTCGGGCACGAAGGCGCTCGACGGACTGTCGCTCACGGGCGACGAGGCGACCGGTGCGAACATCGTCCGCGTGGCGATCGAGGCTCCGCTCAAGCAGATCGCGCTGAACGCCGGTCTCGAGCCGGGTGTCGTGGCGAACAAGGTCTCCGAGCTCCCCGCGGGCCAGGGCCTCAACGCCGCAACGGGCGAGTACGTCGACATGTTCGGCGCCGGCATCATCGACCCGGCCAAGGTGACCCGCTCGGCGCTGCAGAACGCCGCGTCGATCGCCGCGCTGTTCCTCACCACCGAGGCCGTCGTCGCCGACAAGCCCGAGAAGGCCGCAGCTCCGGCTGGCGACCCCACGGGTGGCATGGACTTCTGATCCAGCACACATGACAGAACGCCCCCGGCTTCGGCCGGGGGCGTTCTGCGTTCACGGGGTGCGCGGGCTCAACGGAACAGACTGGCCGAGTAGTGGTCGGCGTCGGAGTACTGGGACGCCGCTGATCCGAGCGATGTGCCGATGGCATCGAGCACGTGCTCCACATGCAGTTGCGCCCCCTGCCACTGCTCGGCGCAGCCCTGGAACGCATTCGACGCGGTGCCGACCCAGGAGGTCTGCAGCTGGCGTAGTTGGGCCATGAGCGTGGCGGACTCGCTCTGCAGGCGCTCGATGGTCGCTCGGGTGGCGCCGTGTGCCGCGTGGACGGCCTCGGTGTCGACGGTGAAGACAGACATGGGAACTCCTTTTCCTGTGGAGTACCGACGTTAGGAGGGCGCGGAGGCTCGCAGCCGCGCACGGGGTCGGCCGGGCCACAGGCTGTGCACAACCGGCGTCACGGCGCCATCAGGGCAGGTCGAGTCGTTCCAGGGGCTGCGTGTCTTCGAGAAGGTGCTCGGGAGTCGCACGAGCCGGGGCGAGGGGAGGGTGACGGTGAAGGTCGCGCCGCCGCCGGGCGTCTCCGACACGTCGACGCCGCCGTGCAGGGCCTTCATGATCGACGCCACGATCGCGAGACCGAGACCGGAGCCTCCGGTCTCCCGCGCGCGCGAGGTGTCGGCCCGCCAGAACCGCTCGAAGATCTGCTCGCGGATCTGCGGCGGGATGCCCTCGCCGTGATCGACGATCGCGATGCTCCCCGTGCCCCGAACCCGGTCGGAGTCGACCACGATCTCTATCGGGCCGTCTTCGGGGGAGAATCTGCGGGCGTTGCCCAGGAGGTTCGTCACGACCTGTCGCACCTTGTTCTCCTCGCCGAGGACGATCGGAGGAGTGCGCACCGGGATGTCCGGTACCTCGCTGAAGTCGATCGTGGGAGACGGCTCCTGGTGCCGTGGGCGCCGACGCAAGCGGGAGAGGGCGGTGCGGGAGAGTCCGCGCGGAGGCGTGCTCGTCTGCTCCGGTCGTGGCGGAGGCGACTCACGGAGGGGAGGGGGTCATGGCCTCGATCGTGCGATCGATCACCGTGACGGTGCGGCCCGGCGCAGCGGCCCGGAGGTCGAGCGCCGCGTCACGGGCGATCGGACGGAGGTCGAGTGGCTCGATCTCCGGCTCGCGCTCCTCGTCGAGGCGCGCCAGCGCGAGCAGATCCTCGACGAGGACACCCATCCGGATGGCTTCCTTCTCGATGCGCTCCATGGCTCTCGCGGTGTCCTCCTCGCCCTTGATCGCGCCCATCCGGTACAACTCCGCATAGCCGCGCACACTCACCAGCGGCGTCCGCAACTCGTGGCTCGCATCACCGATGAACCGTCGCATGTGCTGCACGGTGCGGTCACGCTGTGCGAGGGACCGGTCGACGCGGTCGAGCATCGTGTTGATCGCCGCATTGAGGCGTCCGACCTCGGTCGTGGGCTCGAGGTCGGTCAGGCGCTGCCGGAAGTCGCCGGCGGCGATCGACATGGCTGTCGCCTCGACTTGACCCAGTCGGCGGAACGTGAGCGTGACGAGTCCGCGGGTCAGGAGCGCGGCGATGAGGATCGTGATCAGCGCGATGGAGATGTAGATGCCGAAGTACTGACTGATGATGCGGTCGGCGGGCGCGAGCGGCAGCGCCACCAACTGGATCCGCAGGGCGCCGCCCTCGGAGCCGACGACGGCGACCGCGCCGTGGAAGATCTCGCCGTCCGCCCCGGAATCTCGAGCGGGATCTGGTCGGTGTCTGCGGTCGCCTTCGCGAGCGAGTACTCCGCGGGGAACAGCGGCGCCTGGCCGGAGGTTCCGCGGGCCGTGGCTTGCAGCACCCCCGAGGCGTCGTAGATGGCGAACGAGAAGTCCCGCGGCTGCTCGTCGCGAGGCGTGTATGTCGCGACGCCGTCCACGACCGTGATGTCGAAGTAGCGTTCCGCGAGATCGCTCGAGACGAGTGCGGGAAGCTGCGCGTCGATGTTCGCGACCAGGGCGGTGCGGAGGATCGGAACCGTGCCGATGCCCGCGACGAGAAGTCCGAGTGCGAGCACCGCCACCGTGACGCCGGTGACCTTCGCCCGGAGGCTGATGCGTCGCCACCAGCTGGTGACCGCATCGGGCTTGTGCGCCATGCGGTCCTCTTCTCGGTGCGTCGAACGGCGCCGCGTGGGCGGCGTCTGCGGTGGTATGCCGGGGATCAGCCCGACTTGCCCACCTTGAGCATGTAGCCGAACCCGCGCTTGGTCTGGATCAGCGACTCCTCGGTGTGCGGATCGATCTTGCGTCGCAGGTACGAGATGTAGCTCTCGACGATGCCGGCGTCGCCGTTGAAGTCGTACTCCCACACGTGGTCGAGGATCTGCGCCTTCGACAGCACTCGGTTCGGGTTGAGCATGAGATAGCGCAGCAGCTTGAACTCGGTCGGGCTGAGTTCGATCGGCTCCTTGCCGACATGCACGTCGTGGGTGTCCTGATCCATCGACAGCTCGCCGGCACGGATGATCGACTCCTCGTCGGCCTGCATGGTGCGGCGCAGGATCGCCTGGGCCCTGGCGACGATCTCATCGAGGCTGAACGGCTTGGTCACGTAGTCGTCGCCGCCCGCGTTGAGCCCCTCGATCTTGTCCTCTGTCCCATCCTTGGCGGTCAGGAAGAGGATGGGTGCGGTGAACCCGGCGCCACGGAGGCGCTTGGTCACGCTGAATCCGTTCATGTCGGGGAGCATGACGTCGAGGATGATCAGGTCCGGCTCCTCCTCGAGGACGGCCGAGATCGTGGCGGCGCCGTTGGCCACCGTCTTCACCTGGAATCCGGCGAAGCTGAGACCCGTGGAGAGCAGGTCGCGGATGTTGGGTTCGTCGTCGACGACCAGGATGCGCGGAGCAGTCATGTCCCCATTATGGTGACTCCGGCCATGCGGATGCTGACTATTGTGCGGAACGGCGTCGAGTCGGCGATCCACCCGAGGTCGGATGTGATGCACAGGCAGACCGGGAAGGATCGAGGTATGAGCACCATCGAGGACGACTCCGCCGCCCCCGCATCCGCCGCCGTCGCGCCCCCTTCGGAGCAGGTCGAACGGTACGCGTTCCACCGACTGGCTCACGTGCGACCGCGCCACCGGTGGTGGAAGCCCCTCCTCACCGGAGTGGTCGGCGTCGCCCTGTATGTGGTGCTCCTGCTGCTTCTCGTCGTGCCGCTCGTCGTGGTCTCGGTGGTCGTGCCGTCGTGGGGCGTCGAGATGCAGGTGCTCCTCACCACGACGCAGTACTTCGACCTCGACCGGCCGTGGCTCCTGGTCGCCATGGTGCTGCCGCTGATCCTGATGATCCCCGCCCTGCTGCTGGCGTCGCGCATCGTCGAGGGACGCGGGATCGGCCTGTTGTCGTCGGTCTCGGGACGTCTGCGGATGCGGTGGCTCGGCAAGAGCCTGCTGCTGGCGTTCGGGGTGTTCGTCGTGTATTTCGCCGTCGTGCTCGGGTGGTCGGCCGCGACCGGCGACGGGCTCGTGGTCGACTTCTCCCACCGGGGTCTGTGGGTCATGCTGGCGCTGGTGCTGCTGTTGATCCCGCTCCAAGCCGCCGCCGAGGAATACGTCTTCCGCGGCTACCTGATGCAGCTGGTGGGCAGTTGGCTGCGGCATCCGGCCTTCGCCATCCTGCTTCCCGTGCCGATCTTCGTGCTGGGCCACGGATACGACGTCTGGGGCGCAGCGAGCGTCGGCGTGTTCGCGATCGTCGCGGCATGGCTGTCGTGGCGCACCGGGGGGTTGGAAGCCGCGATCTCGTTGCACATCGTGAACAACGTGCTCATCTTCGTGCTGGGGTCGGTCCAGCTCGTCGACGCGAACGCCACTTCGGGCACCCCGGTCGACCTGCTGGCCTCGACCCTCGCGATGATCGTCTACGCGCTTCTCGCCGACCGCTGGGCCCGGAGGCTCGGGATCGCACGCACCGCGACTCCGGTGCGTGCGCCCGTCGCCGTCGGTCCGACGTCTGGCGGGTCCCACGCGCTGGCGCGGACCCTGCACGGCTGAGTCGCGGGGGGCCCGGTGTCGGTCAGGCGGCGATCGCGTCCGAGTCCATGATCGTGTAGCTGTAGCCCTGCTCGGCGAGGAAGCGCTGACGGTTCTGGGCGTAGTCCTGGTCGATCGTGTCGCGGGCGACGAGGGTGTAGAAGCTCGCGGTGTGGCCCGACTGCTTCGGGCGCAGGAGACGCCCGAGTCGCTGAGCCTCTTCCTGACGCGAGCCGAAGGAGCCGGAGACCTGGATCGCGACCGACGCCTCAGGCAGGTCGATCGAGAAGTTCGCCACCTTCGACACGACGAGGAGGGAGATGTCACCCTCGCGGAACGCGCGGTACAGCTCTTCGCGCTCATCGACCGGGGTCGCGCCGGTGATCTGGGGGGCGTCGAGCGCGGCCGAGAGCGACTCGAGCTGGTCGAGGTACTGGCCGATGACGAGGATGCGCTCGCCCTCGTGCTTCGCGATGAGCTCGCGCACCGCCTGCACCTTGGCCGGAGCGGAGGCGGCGAGGCGGTAGCGTTCGTCGTCGGTCGCGGCGGCGTACTCGAGCCGGTCGCTCGGCGGCAGGTCGACGCGCACCTCGTAGCACGCGGCGGGCGAGATGAAGCCCTGCGCCTCGATCTGCTTCCACGGTGCGTCGAAGCGCTTCGGCCCGATCAGGCTGAACACATCGCCCTCGCGGCCGTCTTCGCGCACCAGCGTCGCGGTGAGTCCGATACGGCGGCGGGCCTGCAGGTCGGCGGTGAGTTTGAAGACCGGTGCCGGCAGCAGGTGCACCTCGTCGTACACGATCAGGCCCCAGTCGAGCGCGTCCAGCAGCGCCAGGTGGGCGTACTCGCCCTTCCGCTTCGCCGTGAGGATCTGGTACGTCGCGATCGTGACCGGCTTGACCTCCTTGGACTGGCCGGAGTACTCGCCGATCTCCTCGGGTGTCAGGCTCGTGCGCTTGAGCAGCTCGTCGCGCCACTGCCGAGCCGAGACGGTGTTCGTCACGAGGATCAGCGTGGTGGTCTTCGTGGCCGCCATCGCCCCGGCGCCCACGATCGTCTTCCCCGCGCCGCACGGGAGCACCACGACGCCCGAGCCGTCCTTCGAGAAGGCATCGACCGCATCCTGCTGGTACGGACGTATCTGCCAGCCGTCTTCGGCGAGCTCGATCTCGTGCGGGGTCCCCGGGGTGTACCCCGCGAGGTCTTCGGCGGGCCAGCCGATCTTCAGCAGCTCCTGCTTGATCTGTCCTCGTGCCCAGGCGTCGACGACGAACGTCTCCGGCGTCGGATGCCCGATCAGAAGCGGTTGGATCCGCTTGTTGTTCGCGACCTGCGCGAGCACGGCCGGGTCGGAGGAGCGCAGGAGCAGCGTCCCCTCGTCGTCTCGTTCGATCACGAGGCGGCCGTAGCGGTTCACGGTCTCGCGCAGATCGACGGCGACCGAAGGAGGAACAGGGAAGCGCGACCAGCGGTCGAGCGTCTCGAGCATGTCTTCCGCGGTATGCCCCGCGGCGCGGGCGTTCCAGAGTCCGAGCCGGGTGATCCGGTACGTGTGGATGTGCTCGGGGGCACGTTCCAGCTCGGCGAAGATCGCCAACTCGTGGCGGGCGCTCTCCGCGTCGGCATGGGCGACTTCGAGCAGCACGGTGCGATCGCTCTGGACGATCAGGGGGCCATCAGACATAGCTGATCAGTTTACCGGTCGTGCGAGGTACGGGGCCTATGGTGCGACGATCGTGGCCGCGAGGATGCTCGAGACCGGGAGAGTGCGCTCCACATCGGCCGCACGGTCGCGTCCGCGGAGACGACCGCCGCCCATCCCCGTGGCCTCGAGGAGGAGTTCGCGTGTCGAGCCGTCCGGCATGCCGACCGTGACCTGGAGCACGGACTTCGCGCGCACGGCAGCCTCGAGCTCGCGGTCGAGCCATGCGGCGTCGGCATCCGGCCCCTGGTGAGACCTCAGGCGCTCGATCAGGGGGTCAGATCCGAGGCGTCGTCGTGGGGTGGAGCCGCCGGCGGCGCGGGGTGCCTCTCCCGCACGAGCAGGGCTCCGTCGGCGCCGACCAGCGTCGCGGGGTACCGGGCGTCGGTGAGGGCCCAGTACACCGTCTCGCGGCTGACGCGTGTGGTGAGCGAGCCCACGTGCGCGGTGAGAGCGAGTGGGCGGAGGGACTGATCGACGGCCATCGCGTCGATCAGGTGCGAGTCGACGCTCTCGATCCGGGTTCGTCCCGTCTCCTCATCCGTCGACACGCGGACGAGACCGTGCCGCTGCGCCGTCTGTGAGAGCAGGTAGGCGAGAGGCTGCGGGATGCCGGTCAGCGACAGCCCACCGAGGAACTCCAGGATCGACGCTTCGGTCTCGCCGGCGACGAAGGCGTGCGCGACCGATTCGGCCGTGAAGCGATACGACGAGGCCTGGGCCGCCGACTCCCGTGCGGCGATCGTGCGCAGCCGCACGTCGAGCGCAGGCGCGAGGGGACCCGGCGCGATCGCAGTGAGATCGTTCTGCAGGAAGATCCGGTCGACCTCGGCAGGAAGAAGGCGCGCCAGGGCGCTCGTGTCCGTCGCGCCGCCCTCGCGCAGGCCGACCGCCCATTCGGGCTCGGTGCCGTCCTCAGCGATGAGTCCGAGCAAGCGGGCGGCATCGTGCAGCATGCGGGAGTGCTCCGACCACGCCGGATCCCAGGGGTGCGCACCGCTCCACGTCTCCGGCGGGATCCATCCGCCACTCGGCGATCGGACGCCGCGTGGCAGGGCGTCCCGATACGCGGTCGCCAGCACGCTCCATCGGGCGACGGCGGGGGAACGCAGCCACTCCTCGGCGGACTGACTCGTCCGCAGCCGGCGGTCCGCCATCACGGCGAGTCCGGCTTCCACCGCGATCGACACGAGAGTGTCGACGATCTCCGTCGGAACCCCCGCCTCGGCGAGCTGCCGTTTCTCCCCGGCGTTCACCCCGCCTCCGGTCAGCAGCGCGAACGGGCTCTCCCGCGCGATGAGGAGCAGATCTGCGAGTACCGACACCGTGGTGAACGCACGCTCCGCCGCGTGGGCCGCCGCGGTCTCGGAGGAGCGCGACACCGTCGACGAAGTCGTGGTGAGGGCGTCCGCCGAGCGCCCCGCGACGGCGGTGACGACGGGCGGGTACGGGGTGCCGTCGGGGCGGAGCAGGGCGAGCGCCGTCAGCCGCTCGCGCTGAGCGCCTGCTCCGCCACCCTGCGCGGCGTCGAGCAGAGACGCGGCCTCTGCGCCGGTGAGCGTCGGCAGCGCCTTCGCCAGCGACGCGGGGTCGAGCAGCGACTCCGCGGCATCGAAGAAGTCCTGCCATGCGGCATCCGGTCTCACGCGACGCGCGTGGAACAGGCGACGGAGCTCGTCATCGCTCGCCTCGGCCAGCCAGTCGGCCAGCGGTCGTGCGTGCGTGCTCATGCGCGGTGCCTCACGAACGCGAAGACGCTCGTCCCTTTCGGATGAAGCTCATCGTGAGAAGCACGATGATCATCAGGAAGGCGAGGGGGAGGCCCCAGTAGGGGATGGCCGCGATGAACGGCCACGCTCCCTCGCCGAAAGCGGCCTGGTCCATGCCGACCGCCGTGCCGATGATGATGGCGAAGAAGCACACCACCGATGCCGCGGCGATTCCGAGCGCGGTGAACGCCAGGATACGATCCAGCCGGCGGACGGGAACCTCCGGTTCGGAATTCTGCGTGCTCATCCGTCTCAGCCTACTCGCACCGGGGGCTTCGGCTCGGCGGGCCGCGCGACCGGTAGGCTGGAGGAGCGCGCACGAGCGCGGCATTGTTCTGCACACGACGATCTCAGCGAGGTTCTCCCATGCCCACCGGCAAGGTCAGGTTCTACGACGAAGACAAGGGTTTCGGCTTCATCGCCAGCGATGACGGCCAGGACGTCTTCCTGCACGCCTCTGCGATGCCTGCGGGCACCGCGGTGAAGGCGGGTGCGCGCGTGGAGTTCGGCGTGGCCGATGGAAAGCGCGGTCTGCAGGCGCTGTCGGTGCGTGTGCTCGAGGCGCCGCCCAGCCTGTCCAAGGCGAAGCGCAAGCCTGCCGATGACATGGCCATCATCGTCGAGGATCTGGTGAAGCTCCTCGACGGCATCGGCGGAGACCTTCGCCGCGGGCGCTACCCCTCATCCGGACACGGCCGCAAGATCGCTGCCGTCCTGCGCAAGGTCGCCGATGACCTCGAAGCCTGACGCCGACGCCCGTCTCATCGGCGCCCACGACCTCGCGCTGGCAGCACTGCGGGAGATCACTCCTGCCTCCAGCATCGGCCCCGCCGCCGGATACCTCCCCGAGGAGGACGGTTCGGTCTCATTGCGGTTCGAGAATCGTCTCGCCGGTTACCCCGGATGGTATTGGACGGTGACGGTCGCGCGGGTGGATGACGAAGACCCCACCGTTCTCGAAGTCGAACTCCTGCCGGGCGATGGTGCGCTTCTCGCACCGGAGTGGGTCCCGTGGGCCGAGCGTCTGGCCGAGTACAGGGCGCATCAGGCCGAACTCGCCGAGGCGGCCGCGGCTGCCGACGACGACACGGCCGCCGACGACGACGCGGTCGATGAACTCGTTGTCGACGACGATGACGACCTCGACGACGACGACCTGGACGATGACGGCGAGCCCGACATCCTGCACGCGGGCGATCTCGACGGTGTCGACATCGACGAGCTCGACGACTCGGAGCCGGACGACGAGTCCGACGATGACGAGTCCGACGATGACGAGTCCGACGACGACGAGTCCGACGACGACGAGTCCGACGACGACGCCGACGAGGCCGATCCCGACGACGAGGAGTGACCCCGGGCGCTCAGGCGCCCAGGTTCTCCAGCACGTAGTCGATCGCCCGGGTCAGCTGACGCACGTCGTCGGGCTCGATCGAGACGAAAGTCGCGACGCGCAGCTGATTGCGGCCGAGCTTGCGGTACGGCTCGGTGTCGACGATCCCGTTCGCCCGGAGCGTCTTGGCGATCGCCGCCGCATCGACGCTGTCGTCGAAGTCGATCGTCGCGACGACAGGCGAGCGGTGCGCGGGATCCGCGACGAACGGAGTCGCGACCGACGACGCCGCAGCCCAGTCGTACAGCACGGAGGAGGACTCCGACGTCCGTGCCGCCGCCCAGGCGAGGCCGCCGTTGTCGAGGATCCAGCGGAGCTGGCTGTCCAGGAGGTGCAGCGTCGTGAGCGCGGGGGTGTTGAGCGTCTGGTTGAGCCGCGAGTTGTCGACAGCGTTCTTCAGGCTGAGGAACTCGGGGATGTAGCGGCCGGACGCGGCGATCCGTTCGATGCGGTCGAGTGCGGCGGGAGAGACGACGGCGAACCAGAGCCCGCCGTCCGAACCGAGGTTCTTCTGCGGGGCGAAGTAGTAGACGTCGGCCTGTGCGGCGTCGAAGTCGATCCCGCCCGCCGCGCTGGTCGCGTCGATGACGGTGAGCGCGCCGTCCGCGGCGATGCGCTGGACGGGGGCGGCGACACCCGTCGAGGTCTCGTTGTGGGGCCACGCGTACACGTCGATGTCGGCGCCGACCTCTGCGGAGGTCAGCGAACCCGGCTCCGCCTTGCGCACGTCGGGTGCCTCGAGCCACGGCGCGCCGGCCGCGGCGGCGAACTTCCCGCCGAACTCCCCGAACACGAGGTTCTGGCTGCGACGCTCGATGAGGCCGAATGCAGCAGCGTCCCAGAACGCGGTCGAACCGCCGTTGCCCACGATGACCTCATAGCCCTCGGGGATCCGGAACAGCGTCGCGAGCTGCTCCCGCACGCTTCCGACGAGGTTCTTCACGGCGCCTGCCGGTGGGAGGTGCCGAGGATGGACGCCCCCGAGGCGAGCAGCGCGTCGAGCTGCGCGGGGCGCACCTTCGAGGGACCGCAGCCGAAGCGGCCGTCAGCGGGCAGGAGGTCTCGGGGAATCTCGATCGCCATGGGTTGATTCTAGGGTGCTCCCGGCATGTCGCCCGACGCGCGGCGGGGCCGATGTCCGCCCGGGAATGTAGGCTTGCCTAAGAACCTCGGAGGGCCTGCACATGACCGATCTGATCGACACCACGGAGATGTACCTCCGCACCATCCTCGAACTCGAGGAGGAGAACATCGTGCCGCTGCGCGCGCGCATCTCCGAGCGCCTCGGACACTCCGGCCCGACGGTCTCGCAGACCGTGGGGCGGATGGAGCGCGACGGTCTCGTCGTGGTCTCCGAGGATCGCACTCGAGCTCACCGATGCCGGTCGCCGCAAGGCCGTCGACGTGATGCGCAAGCACCGCCTCGCCGAGCGCCTGCTCTCCGACGTGATCGGCCTCGACTGGGCCTTCGTGCACGAAGAGGCCTGCCGGTGGGAGCACGTGATGAGCGAGCAGGTCGAGCGTCGCCTCGTGGAACTGCTCGGGCACCCGACGGAGTCGCCGTACGGCAATCCGATCCCCGGCCTCGACCAGCTCGGCGATCTGCCCGCGCGCACCTTCGACGAGGGGGTCATCGGTCTCGTGCAGCGGTTGAACGCGGCGGGCGAGCCGGTCGAGGGGACAGTGCGTCGGCTCGCCGAGCCGGCTCAGGTCGATCCCGAGCTGCTCGAACAGCTGCGCGATGCGGGCGTGGTGCCCGGCGCGCACGGCGATTTCCGCTTCAGCGAGGGGTACGTCCTGATCCAGATGGACGGGAAGGAAGACGGCCTCGAGCTCCCGGTCGAGCTCGCGTCGCACATCTTCCTGGTGGGCGAACCCGCCTGATCAGCTCCCTCGTTCCCGGAGCAGGGCGATGCGTCGTCCACGCTCCCGAGACGCCTCTCCGAGGATTGTCAGGTTCCTGGGGTGACATGATCGTTATCTTCCGGTAACCTCGGTCGAGTCGTCAGCGAAGAAGCCCGCGGGCGACACACCGCGAAGATCCGCCTTCCAGGCTCGTCGTCTTCACGGCAGGAATGCACAAAGTACCCGAGATACATTCGTGCCACGAGAGCAGAGTGCCGACGAGCCAGCGCAACCCGAACGCGCGAAGGCCCAGGAGGACCACGTTTTGGCCGCAGACATCGAACCGCCCGCGAAGAAGACATCTGAAGACCGAGTACCAGCCCGTCGAACGGGCGCGCGGGTGAACGCTCGCAAGGCTGTCAAGCCGCTCCGCTCGATCGCCATCTTCGGGGCCGTCGGTGCACTCGTCGCCGGAATCGCGCTCCCCGCGTTCGCTTCGCCCAAGCCGACCGAGGCCGCGACCACGACACTGCAGCAGCTCGCGGCGGTCGACGCGCAGTCGCTCGTCGTCGCTTCGCAGGCCACGGCGGCGCCGCTGAGCCGCGGAACATTCAGCGCCACGACGCCGGAGGAGATCGCGAAGAAGAAGGCGGAAGAAGCTGCGGCTGCTCGTGCGGCCGCTGCCTCCACGGCGTCGACGCAGCAGTTCAACTCCGCCGGCTACGCGCTCACCTCTCCCGGTTCCGGAGAGGTGCGCTATCCGCTTCCCATGGGCTCCTGGAACGTCAGCCGCACCATCGGCGGCGGCCACAACGGTGCCGACATGCTCGCTCCTGCCGGCACTCCGATCTATGCCGCTGCTGCCGGCGTCGTCCGCGCCTCCGCGGAGAGCATCGGCGGGTACGGCGTCTGCGTGATGCTCGACAGCGTCATCGGCGGACAGCGTGTCCAGACGACCTACGGACACATGCTCTACGGCTCCCGCCAGGTGCAGGTCGGCCAGACCGTCGCGGCAGGACAGCTCATCGGCTACGTCGGCAGCACCGGTCGTTCGACCGCGAACCACCTCCACTTCGAGGTCTGGATCAACGGCGGACTCGTCGAACCGATGTCCTGGCTGTCGGTCAACGCCGGCTGAGCACCGGACACGCCTTCCTCCATTCACCCGCCGTTTCGTCCCGCATGCAGCTGGATGGGTTAGCCTGATCCCGTTGTCGTACAGGTGGGAGAGGCTGATGGAGCGAATACCGACCATCCGAACCATGGATGCCCTCGGTCGTCACGTCCTTCTGCATAGCCCGCAGGGAAGCCACGGCGTTGCCGTGCGCGAAAGGCGCTGTCTCTAGACGGCGCCTTTTTTCGTCCCTCGCGATCGTTCTCCCTCGTGCACGGCCTCGTGTGAGTCGAGAGTGCCGGGAAGCCGTCCCGGCGGATCGAGAGGATGACGAATGCGCACACTGGTCCTGAATGCCGGATACGAGCCGCTCGCGATCGTGTCGTTCAAGAGAGCCCTGGTGCTCGTGATGAACGACAAGGCGACCGTGATCGAACGCGTGGAAGAAGACCCCGTCTGGGGGACCCACGGCGTGTACGATCGTCCGGCCGTCATCATCCTCGCCCGATATGTCCGGGTGCCGAGCAGCAGACGGGTCCCCGTGACGCGGCGGGGAGTTCTTCGGCGCGACAATCACCGCTGCGGTTACTGCGGCAAGGCGGCATCCACGATCGATCACGTCCTGCCGCGCTCACGGGGCGGGGCGGACTCGTGGGAGAACCTCGTCGCGTGCTGCCTCCGCTGCAACAACGTCAAGAGCAACCGCACTCCGCAGGAGATGCGCTGGCAGCTGCGGTTCACGCCGAGACCGCCGCACGGCACCGCGTGGACCGTGCGGGGCACCGAGCGCAGCGACCCGCGGTGGGAGCCCTACCTGGCCCTCGCGGCGTAGTCCGTGTTGCCGAGGGCGCACGTCCCGGTCCCGTAGACTGGGGCGCGCGCCCTCGTAGCTCAGCAGGATAGAGCAGCCCTCTCCTAAAGGGCAGGTCGCAGGTTCGAATCCTGTCGAGGGCACTCCCGTGCGGTCAACTCCGCGTGGCGCCGGCCGCCGACGTCAATCCTCTCCGCGCCGCCACAGCTTCGACGGCCACCAGATCGCCTTTCCGATGTCGTACGTCAGGGCGGGCACCAGCAGCGAGCGGACGACGAACGTGTCGAGCAGCACTCCGAACGCGACGATGAACGCGAGCTGCACGAGGAACAGGATCGGGATCACCGACAGCGCGGCGAAGGTCGCCGCGAGGACCAGACCTGCCGACGTGATCACGCCGCCCGTGATCGACAGTCCGCGAAGGATTCCCTCGCGCGTTCCGTGCGCCTTCGACTCCTCCCGCACGCGCGTCATCAGGAAGATGTTGTAGTCGATGCCGAGCGCGACGAGGAACACGAACCCGAAGAGCGGGACGGCGGGATCGGCGCCGGGGAACGCGAAGATGCCGTTGAAGACGAGGGCCGCGACACCCATCGCGGTCCCGAACGAGAGCACCGTCGTCAGGATGAGCAGCACGGGCGCCAGGATCGAGCGCAGCAACAGCATCAGGATCAGCATGATGACCACGAGGATCACGGGGATGATGAGGTTGCGATCGTGGATCGAAGCGTCGTTCGTGTCCACCGAAGTCGCGGTCACCCCGCCGACGAGCGCGTCGATGCCGTCGAGCTCGCCACGGAGTTCGCGGACGGTCGACGCTGCCTCCTCCGAATCCGCGGCATCGGTCAGGGTTCCCTGCAGGAGCACCTCGCCGTCGACCGTCGTCGGCGCGGGTGCCGGTGTGCCCGGTGCGCCGACCGCACCGATCCCGTCCTCCGTCACCGGTGCCGTTCCACTGGGGAGTCGGCGGCCGTGACCGCGACGCCATCGACGCCGTCGTTCGCGAGCAGCACGTCGGCGGCATCCTGCAGCCGATCCTCGTCGACGATCACGTACACAGGGCTGCCGGAGCCGCCGGGGAAGTGCTCGCCGAGCGCCACCTGGCCGTCACGGGCTTCGGAAGCTCCGAGCACCAGGTCGGACTGCGGCACGCCGTCGGCGCGGAGCTGGGTGATGCCTGCTGCGCCCACCAGCAGCACGATGGTCGTGAGGATCCAGATCACCCGGGGGCGACGCTTGATGAGTCCGGCCAGTCGTGCCCAGAGGCCCGTCGAACGCATGCCGTGCTCGGCGGCGACGACCTCGGGCTCGAAGTGCGGGCGGCGCGGCCAGAACACCGCGCGACCGAACAGCAGCAGCAGCGACGGCAGCAGGGTGAGTGCAGAGAGCATCGCGAACACGATCCCGATGGCCGCGACCGGCCCCAGGGTGCTGTTCGACTTGAGGTCGCTGAGCAGCAGGCACAGCAGCCCGGCGATCACCGTCCCCCCGGAGGCGACGATGGGTTCGACCGAACCCTTCCAGGCAGCCATGAGCGCCGTGCCCTTGTCCTGTGCGATGCGCAGCTCCTCTCGGAACCGGGCGACGAGGAGCAGCGCATAGTCCGTCGCCGCACCGATCACGAGGATGAACAGGATGCCCTGGGTCTGGCCGCTGAGCAGCAGCACCTCGAACTTCGCGAGCCACCAGACCACGAGGAGCGCGACGCAGAGCGCGAACAGGCTCGTCGAGAGCACCACGAGGGGAAGGAGGAACGAGCGGTACACGAGCACGAGGATGACGAGGACCGCCAGGAGTGCGACGCCGAGGAGGAGTCCGTCGATGCCGGCGAAGCCCGCGACCAGATCGGCGCTGAATCCCGCCGGGCCGGTGATGTACACGGTCACGCCGTCGGGCACGGCACCGCGCAGTTCGTCGCCGAGGGCCGCGATCGCATCCGCGAGCTCGGCATCGCCGTCGATCGGGATGAAGGCCTGGACAGCGCGTCCGTCTTCCGAAGGCAGCGCCGGCGAGACGTCATCTGCCACCCCCTCGACGTCGGGGGCGCCGGCGACGGCATCCGAGATCGCGTCGAGCTCGGACGCAGTGAGCTCCTCGTCGGACGTGAACACGGCGATCGCGGGGATCGCGTCGCTGTCGTTGAACTCGCCCAGCAGCGCCTGCACCTTGGTCGCATCGGCGGACTCGGGGAGATAGGTGGTCTGATCGTTCGAGGAGACCTCGTCGACCTTGCCGAACAGCGGCCCGCCGAGCGACGCTCCGACCAGCCACACGAGGATCAGCGCCACGGGGATCAGCACGCGCACCCAGGAGTGGCGTCGCGAGCGGTCCCTGGTCGGCGGGGTCGGCGGGAGATCGGGGCGGGACATCGGGGTTCCTTCCGGGGGTCGGGTGTGCGCGGTCATGAGACCCACGCGAGGATGAGGATCATCGTCGCGAGAAAGCCGGCGACGTAGTTCAGAGCGATGAAGCGCCGCCACGCGCGGTTGGTCGACGCGGACGTCTCATCCGTGACGTTCCACCACGGGGCGGCGTTGACGAGGTAGGGCACGGCGAGGATCGCGGCGAGCGGCCCGGGCCAGGGCGTCAGCAGCATGGCCGCTCCGGCGACGGTCCACAGGCCCAGCGAGAGGCGCACGGTGGTGCGAGCCCCGATGACCGTCGCGATCGAGGAGATCCCCCTCGCGGTCCGGCCCGATGTCCTGCACAGCCCCGAACGCGTGCGCGGCCATGCCCCAGAGGAAGAAGGCGCCGAGCGTCAGCACCGTCGCGGGGGTGACCGGGGCTCCGGCCAGCGCGAGACCGACGACCGCGGGGCTGACGAAGTGCGTGCTCGAGGTGAGCGAGTCCAGGAACGGCCGTTCCTTGAACCGCAGTACCGGTGCGGAGTAGGCGATCACGGCGAAGACGCTCACGGCCAGCCAGATCCACGAGGCCGGGTTGCCCACGACCGCGAGGTAGACGAGGAAGGGGATGTTCGTCAGCGCTGCCGCCCAGAGCGTCGCGCGATGGATGCGCGGCGACAGGAGCGCGCCCTCGATGCCGCCCTTGCGCGGGTTGGCCAGATCGGAGGCGTAGTCGAACACGTCGTTGATCCCGTACATCGCGAGGTTGTAGGGGATGAGGAAGTACACGGCGCCGATGACGAGCGTGAGGTCGACCTCGCGCGTGCTGAGGAGGTAGGCGGCCGCGAAGGGGAAGGCGGTGTTGATCCAGCTGATCGGGCGCGAGGAGAGCAGGATCTGCGCGAGGTCGCCGCCGAGTCCCTGGCGCCCGGACGTCGGCGCGCTCATGCGGAACCCTCCTCGGTGCGGAGCGTTTCGTCGCGGCGCGTGCGGCGGGAACGCAGAGCCGTCCACAGCGCCGGGAGCAGAAGCACGGCGGCGACCGGATAGGCGAAGTCCTCGATCGGCGCCAGGCCGATGTGCACGCCGGCGAGGTGATCGGGCGAGTAGTGGAACAGCCCCGACGCGATCATGACGGTGTCGAACACGGCTGTGAGCAGCAGCAGAGCGAGGGCGGTGAGGCCCAGCGCCGCGGCATCCGGGCGCCGCCGCGTGACGATGGCTGCGAGGGTGCCGCCGAGCGCGGCGACGGCCAGGAACGCGGTCGACAGGGCGAGATAGGTCATCGTCCCCCTCCTGTCTCGACCGACCGAGCGCGACGGTGCCCGAGGAGGCGGGCGGCACCGGTGTAGAGGACCATCGTGCACACCACGAGGAACGCCAGGAACACCGGTTCCTCGAGGGGAGTTCCGGTGCGAGCACGATGCCGGAGGCGATCGGGCCCTCGCCGCGGAAGAAGATCCCGCTCGCGATGCCCGCGACGTCCCACATGAGGAAGAAGACGACGCCCACGGCGGTCACGATCGCCGCCGTCACCGCGTCGCGCCAGAAGAACAGGCGGAACCGCCAGTCGAGCAGGAGCATGCAGCCGAGCGAGAGCAGCAGGGCCGTGAGGTAGATCGCACCCATCAGCGCTCCGCCGCCGCGCCGACCTTCGCGGGTTCCTCGAGGGGACCGGGGAGTGATCGCCGCGCACCCTCTTCAGCACGATCTCGGCGCTGATCAGGCACATCGGCACACCCACACCCGGTGCGGTCGTGCTGCCGGCGTAGAACAGGCCGCGAACGCGGCGAGAGGCGTTCTGCGCGCGGAACATCGCGCTCTGCGACAGGATGTGCGCGGGGCCGAGCATCCCGCCGCGCCACGAGCGGTAGTCGTCGCGGAAGTCCGCGGGGCCCCGGGTCTCTCGCACCACGATCCGCTCGCGGAGGTCGGGGATTCCCGCCCACTCGGCGATCTGCGCGATAGCGGCATCGGCGGTCCTCTCGATCGCCGGAGAACCGGAGCCGTCGGTGCCGCCCCCGCCGAGCTCGACGTCCGCGGGGACCGGGATCAGCACGAAGAGGTTCTCGTGATCGGCCGGGGCCGCCTCCGGATCGGTGGCGCTCGGCCGACAGACGTAGATCGACGCCGGGGAGGGGACGGACGGGGACGCGCCGAAAATGGCGTCGAAGTTCGCATCCCAATCGTCGGTGAAGAACAGCGAATGGTGCGGGAGCTGCGGCAAGGGGCCGCGAACCCCCAGCATCACCAGCACTCCACCGGGTCCACTCGTCCGCCGTGCCCACCATGATTCGGGGTACGACTGCAGGGCGGGGGGCAGAAGGGCGGTCTCGGTGTGATGCAGGTCGGCGGCCGAGACGACGATGTCGGCGCTCTCGAGATGCCGGTCGCCCGATCCGTCGCGCCACTCCACACCCGTCGCCGTCGGGGCGCCGTCGACATCCTCGGTGCGGATACCGACGACGTCGGCCCCGGTCACGATCCGTGTGCCCGCGTCGCGCGCGAGCGCCTCGATCCGCTCCACCACGTGCCAGAAGCCGCCCTGCGGGTAGCTGACGCCCTGATCGAGATCGAGCGCGCTCATCAAGTGGTACATCGCCGGAGCGGTGCGCGGGTCGGTGCCGAGGAAGACGGCGGGATACCCGAGGATCTGACGGACGACCGGGTGCCGGAAGCGGCGGGCCGCGAACGCCTGAAGCCGCGTGCCCAGCAGCGCCGAGAGACGGGGCAATGCGCGCAGAACGTCAGGAACGGCGAGAGACCGCATGCGGGTGAAAGGGTTGTAGAGGAAGTACTTCTGCGCCATCGTTCCGGCATCCTGCGCGGAGTCGAGATACGCATCGAGCGCGCTCGTCGAACCCGGCTCGAGGTTCTCGAAGAGTCTGGTGACCGCCTCGCGACCTGCGGGCACGGTCACCGGGTCGTCCCCGGACTCGGGGGAGCGGAAGACCCGATACCCCGGATCGAGCTGCACGAGGTCGAGCTGCGCGGCGGTCGAGGTGCCCATCATCGCGAAGAAGTGGTCGAAGACCTCGGGCATCAGGTACCACGACGGGCCGGAGTCGAACCGGAACCCGTCGCGCTCGATCGTGCCGGCTCGTCCGCCGACCCTGTCGTTCTTCTCCAGCACGACGACCTCGTGGCCGTCCTTGGCGAGGAGTCCGGCCGTCGCGAGGCCGGCGACGCCGGCTCCGATCACCACGACGCGGCTCATCGGTCGCGCTCCAGGGCCGTGATGATGAGCGCGCGGGAGGCGAGCGCGGCCTTGAGGGGGTCGGGAACGCGCACGCGCCGGCGGTAGAGCACCTCGACAGGGGTGCGCGCGACGCGACGGGTCAGAGCCGCGAACAGGGCCAGTGCGCTGCGGACGGCCGCACGGGCGTCCTTCGGCAGCAGCGGGATCGCTGCGCGGGCGTCGGCAAGCTGCCGCGTGATCGTCTCGACCCAGGCGTCACGCTCGGCGTCGGTCAGCCGCTCGGCTCCTCCCAGGTATCCGCGGTGCAGACGGTCGGTGTCGTCGGCCAGATCACGCAGGAAGTTCACGTTCTGGAACGCGGCTCCGAGCTGTCGGGCGCCGTGCCGGAGGGTCACGAGCTCATCCGGCGTGCGCTCGGCACCGCGCAGGAACACCTGGAGACACATGAGTCCGACGACCTCCGCCGAGCCGTGCACGTACATCGCGTGCGCGGCGGAGTCGTAGGCGGCGAAGTCGGAGTCCGCGGCGATGTCGGCACGCATGGACGCGAAGAACGGATCTGTCAGATCCTCTCCGATCGCGCATTCGCGAGCCGTCCGGGCGAACGCGTGGAGGATGAGGTCGCTGCTGTAACCGGTGCGCATCGAGCGGTGCGTCTCCGCGATGTACGAGTCGAGCGCTGCCGATTGGGCCGAGGCATCGAGACCGGCTTCTGCCGCGACCCCGTCGACGATCTCGTCGGCGATGCGCACCATCGCGTAGATGTTGCGGACGTGCTGGCGGTGGCGGCCGCCGAGAAGGCGGGTGGCCAGGCCGAAGGACGTCGAGTAGGTGCGGATCACGTCGGTCGTCGCGATCTCCGCCGTCCGGCTGAAGCGCTGCAGGGCGGCCCTGTCGGGGCCGCCTGAGGGAGTGGCGGTCATTCGCTGCGGCCCTCGATGCGAGAGGCGAGCTGGAGGATGGTTCGTGCGGCGGCGGTCGACAGGGTTCCCTCGGTCTCGGCCTCGGCGAGCACGGTCGATGCGGCGGTCAGCTGTTCCTGCACGAGGCCGCGGACGAAGTCCTCGGCGCCGCACTCACGCAGCCGATCGCGCATGTCGGCGGCGTCCGGCTCACTGAGCTCCGGTGTGCCGAAGCGGAGTTCGATGCTGGGCCAGTGCCCCGTCATCCTGGCGTAGGCGATGATCGCGGTCTCCTTGCCTTCACGGAGGTCCGAGAAGGGGTCCTTGCCATGCGCCTCCGCGTCGCCGAACACCGAGAGCAGGTCGTCCTGCAACTGGTACGCGAGTCCGAGATGGCGCCCGATCTCGGTCAGGTGCTCTTCCGCGGCCGGTGTGGCCTCCGCGAGCACGGCGGCCGCACGCAGGGGGAGCACGAAGGAATAGGTCGCCGTCTTGTAGGCGCTCGTGGCGAGGATGGTCCGCAGGTCGGGAGTGACCACCCCGTCGCTCAGAGCGACATCGGTGTGCTCGCCGGCGACGGTCTCGAAGATGGTCTGCTCCAGCAGGGCCAGCAGCCGCCGACGCGTGTCGGGGCTCGCTTCGGCGCGGGCGAACCCGAGCGTGGCGGATGCCAGCAGCAGATCTCCGAGCAGGATCGCGCTGGAGCGGGCCCAGTGCAGGACCGACTCGGCGGGGTCGGTGGCGTGCCGTTGCGCGAGTGCACCGATGAGGTTCGGGCGACGGCGGCGGAAGAGATCTCCGTCGATGACGTCGTCGTGCAGCAGGAAGGCGAAGTGGAGGAGCTCGACATCGACCGCGATGCCGATGGCACGGTGCGTCTCGACCTCTGTGAGTCCCGCCGGCGTCAGGGCGCGGAGGAGGTCGATGAACAGCCGCGGGCGGAGGAGCTTGCCGCCGGTCGCGTGCTCTGCGGCGGTCTGCCACAGTGCGACGAACTCCGCTCCGTACCGCTCGGCCGCCGTGGCACGCTCGGCGAACCGGTCGCGCAGGACCTCCTCGATCCGTGTTCCGAGGTCTTCGACCGTCACCGTGCCGGACATGGGTCAGACCTCGCCGAGACGGCGCAGCAGGGGAAGCTGCTCCACCAGCCACGGGCTGAAAGCGAAGGGTGCGGCGGCGACGGCTTCGATGAAGGGCGGGATCTCGACCCACGCCCACTCGGAAACCTCGTCCGGATCGGCGGTCGGTTCCGTCTCGACGACGGCGACGTGCACAGGACAGATCTCGTTCTCCACGATGCCGCTCGCATCGACGGCCCGGTAGCGGTAGTCGGGGAGCGCGAGGCGCACGTCGTCCAGCCGCAGACCCAGTTCGTCGACGGCACGTCGTCGAACCGCGTCCAGCATCTCCTCGCCAGGGCGCGGATGTCCGCAGAAGCTGTTCGTCCAGACGCCCGGCCAGGTGAGCTTCGACAGGGCGCGACGGGTGACGAGCAGTCGTCCGTCCCGATCGAGCACATAGCAGGAGAACGCGAGGTGGAGGGGAGTGTCGGTGGTGTGGACCTCGCTCTTCGCCAGGACGCCGACGGCGGTCCCGTCTTCGGCGAGGAGCGTCACGTCGTCCATGGCGTCCTCTCGTCGTTTAGCTAACCAAGTGAGTAATCAACTTAGCATGAAACTGTTCGTGTGTAACATGATCGCATGGACAGCGCGCGCGGCACCACCCCGCCCTCCGGCGCGCACGCGACGTCGGACGGGCTGAGCCACGCGGCCATCTACGACGTCGAATCCAGCGACCCGCGCAGTACGCTCATCGATCGCACGGGGTGCCTCCCGAAGACCTGCGGCAGATCGCGCGGCTGATGGAGGCGCTCGGCAATCTCAGAGACGCCGAGCAGCGGCTGTCCCAGGCCTCGCGTCGATACATGCAGCTGAACGAGACGGACATGCGCGCATTGCACTACCTGATCGTGTGCGCCAATCGCGAGCTGGTCGCCACGCCGAGCGGCATCGCCGGCCACCTCGGTGTCTCGACGGCGGCCACGACGAAACTCCTCGACCGGTTGGAGCGCGGCGGACACATCCAGCGCGCACCCCACCCCACGGACCGACGGGCGCTCGCGATCACGATCACCCCGGAGACCCGGCATGCGGCCATGGAGACGGTGGGGCGGCAGCAGGCGAAACGGTTCTACGCCGCAGCGAGACTGACGCCGGAGGAGCGGGACGTCGTGATCCGATTCCTCGCCGACATGACCGAGGAGATCACCCTGCGCGACGAGGCCTGGTTGCCGAAAGACGAAGGGTAGCGGCCCTCCTCCGCTCCGGCGTCTCTGTCAGTGCGCGGCGCGGTACGCCTCGAGCACCGGTGCAGGAATGCGGCCGCGTTCCGAGAGGCTGTAACCGTTCTCGTTCGCCCACGCACGGATCGCGGCGACTTCGGGATTGCGTGCCGGTCGTTTCCGAGGCGACGCCGAGCGTGCACTGTTCGACGAACGTGCGGTTCCCGCCGAGCCGGCACGTCGGCCCGCGGAGATATAAGGTTCGAGCGCGTTTCGCAATTCTTCCGCGTGCTCGGTATTGAGGTCGATCTCGTATGATGCCCCGTTGAGCGAGAAATGCACGGTTTCGCCTTCGCCGACCTCCAGGACGCTGCCATCGATATCGTCGACCAGCTGATGCACAATTCGTCTCGCCATGAAAAGGACTTTACTCCCCCGATCGGAATTGCGACAACCGCGAAATGCTCGACCCGTCGTAATTCGACACCGGCGATGTCTCAGGGGAGGAGACCGGCACGGCGGGCGCGCGTGACCGCCGCATGGCGCGTGGAGGCGTCGAGCTTCGACATCGCGGTGCCCAGATAGGCCTTCACGGTGCCCTCGCGAAGACCCAGTTGGGAGGCGATCTCCGCGTTGGTGGAGCCCAACGCGGCGCAGGCGAGCACGTCGGTCTCGCGGGGGAGAGGTGGACGGTCGATACCGCGCCCGTCGTCGCAGGCACCGCGTCGCCGGCCAACGTCAACAGGCGGCGCTCCACCTGGGAGATCCGCGCGCGGATGTCGGCGTCGTCGACGGACGCCGCGATGCTGCGCAGCTCGGCGAAGCTCTCGCGCAACTCCTCGCGCTGCGGAGGCGCGACGGTGTCGCCCGCGAGAAGTGTCGTCTGCAGGCGGCGCTGCACCTCGTCGCGGATGCGGAGCTCGTCGGCGACCGACTGCGCCACCTGCATCGCCGGTGCGGTCGTGACGCCGCCGATCTGCTCCTCGTCCCATGCTCCCGCATAGAGGACGCCGCGGGAGCGACCCTGCACCACGATGGGCAGCGCGAGCAGCGTGCGAAGGCCCTCGCCCAGGACGAACACGTCGTAATCGTGGGTGATCTGCTGCGACGACCCGTAGTCGCTGGTCATACGCGGGCGCAGTTCGATCATCGCGCGTCCCCCGAGACCGCGCTCCGGGCGGACGCGCAGGCCGTCAAGCGACCGGGTCCGTGCGCCCACGATGCTCGTGACGCTCACGACGCCCTCTTCGATGAGGCCGCCGAAGGCGACGGGAAAACGTGTACGCCTGGCGAGCTCGCGCACCGCGTTGGCGACGAGCTCGGCCTCGGATTCGAGGGTGACCGTTGCGCTCAAGACGACTACCTACTTCCGGGGGTGACGACGCCGTTCCCCGTTTCGTAGCGTCGACCCTACCACTCGCGCGACGGGCTCGTGCGAGGACCCTGACATGTGGCAAGGAGGCCCCATGAGCGACCAGACGCACGCAGAATCGGACGGCGCGATCGACTACATCGCCGTCGAGCAGTCCCCGAGATTCCTCGCATTGAAACGCACTCAGAGATCCTTCATCTTCCCTCTCGCCGCGTTCTTCCTCATCTGGTATTTCGTTTATGTGCTGCTCGCGGCATTCGCGACGGAATTCATGGGACAACGCGTCTGGGGCGATATCACCGTCGGACTGCTGTTCGGACTCGGACAGTTCGTCACCACGTTCGCGATCACCATGGCGTATGTGTCGTTCGCGAATCGGAAACTCGATCCGCTCTCGGCGGAGATCCGTGAAGACCTCGAGAAAGCGCAGGCGCAGGCATGAACGGCATCCGCACCGCGACCGAGACCGTCGAACTCGAGATCAACCCGGTCCTCAACATCTCCATCTTCCTGGCATTCGTCGCGGTGACGCTGTTCATCGTGATCCGTGCGAGCCGCAACAACAAGACCGCCGCCGATTACTATGCGGCCGGGCGGTCCTTCACCGGACCGCAGAACGGATTCGCGATCGCAGGAGACTACCTGTCCGCGGCCTCTTTCCTGGGTATCTGCGGTGCCATCGCGATCAACGGATACGACGGATTCCTCTACTCCATCGGATTCCTCGTCGCCTGGCTCGTGGCGCTGCTGCTGGTGGCCGAGCTCATGCGCAACACGGGGAAGTTCACGATGGCCGACGTGCTGTCGTTCCGGCTCAAGCAGCGGCCGGTGCGGATGGCGGCGGCGATCACGACCCTCGCGGTGTGCTTCTTCTACCTGCTCGCGCAGATGGCGGGCGCCGGCGGACTCGTATCGCTGCTGCTCGGCATCGACGGCCGCCTCGGCCAGTCGATCGTGATCGCAGTGGTCGGCGTGCTGATGATCGTGTACGTCCTCATCGGCGGGATGAAGGGCACGACATGGGTGCAGATCGTCAAGGCTTTCCTCCTCATCGGCGGCGCGCTCGCGATGACGATCTGGGTCCTCGCGATCAACGGCTTCAGCCTGAACACCCTTCTCGAAGCGGCGGTCGCGAACTCCGATAAAGGCGACGCGGTGCTGAAGCCCGGTCTGCAGTACGGTGCGAACCCGTGGGACTTCCTGTCACTGGGGATGGCGCTCGTGCTCGGCACCGCCGGACTGCCGCATGTCTTGATGCGCTTCTACACCGTGCCGACGGCGAAGGAGGCCCGGCGCTCTGTGGTGTGGGCCATCTGGCTCATCGGCGGGTTCTACCTCCTGACGCTCGTGCTCGGCTACGGCGCGGGTGCGCTCGTGGGCGCCGACGTCATCGCTGCCGCTCCCGGCGGGGTCAACTCCGCGGCGCCGCTCCTGGCGCTCGAGCTGGGTGGTCCGGTCCTCCTCGGCTTCATCTCGGCCGTCGCCTTCGCGACGATCCTGGCCGTGGTCGCCGGCCTGACCATCACGGCCGCGGCCTCGTTCGCGCACGACATCTACGCGAACGTGATCCAGAAGGGCAAGAAGGATGCGGCAGGCGAGCCGGTCGAGGCGGACCCGAACGGCGAGGTCCGTGTGGCGCGGCGCACCGTCATCGTGATCGGAATCCTCGCGATCATCGGCGGGATCGGTGCGCAGGGACAGAACATCGCGTTCCTCGTCGCGCTCGCGTTCGCCGTGGCCGCCTCCGCGAACCTGCCGACGATCCTGTACTCGCTGTTCTGGCGACGGTTCACGACCCGTGGTGCCGTGTGGAGCATGTACGGCGGGCTGGGGTCCGCCATCCTGCTGATCATCCTGTCGCCGGTGTTCTCCGGCACCCCGACCTCGATGATCCCCGGGATCGACATCGCCGTCTGGCCGTTGAACAACCCGGGGATCGTCTCGATCCCCCTCGGATTCCTCCTCGGGTGGCTCGGAACGATCACGAGCACACGCAAGGAGTCCCCGGAACTGGCCGCCGAGATGGAGGTGCGCTCACTGACCGGCTTCGGTGCCGAGAAAGCCGTCGATCACTGACATCGGGGATCGGCCCTGACCATGGGGTGGAACGTGGACCCGGCGGCCTACTCGCCGGGTCCACGTCTTCCGTCGGCGCGGATCAGGCGGCCTCGAGGTCGAGGAGGAACCGCTTGCGTTCGGGATGTGCGCCGTAGTGCCCGACCGATCCGTCCGAACGCACCACCCGGTGCACGGGCACGACGATCGAGAACGGTGTCAGTCGACAGGCGGTGCCGACGGCGCGTGCTGCCCCCGGTGACCCGCGAGCACGGCGACCTCGCCGTAGCTCATCGTCTCGCCCCACGGAATGCTGCATATCGTCTGCAGAGCGGTCAGGGCGAAGCCCTCGGCCAGGCGCCAGTCCAGGCGGAGATGCTCCTCGAAGCGGACCGGCTCGCCGTCGAAGTATTCGTCGAGAAGACGCGCGAGGTCGTCGGCGGCGCCGGGGTCGGGTTCGGGAACGGCGTGAAGCTGTCGAGAGACTCCCTCGAGAAGCCACGGTACCTGCGGGTCTTCGGATTCGGAGAGATCGAAGCGCACGATGCCCTCGTCGGAGAACACCGCGAGGGCATCGCCGAAAGGAGTCGGAGCGAAGTCGTAGCGGAAGGTCATGTCACCATCCTGACCGGAGGCGCCGACGGCCCGGCACGCTGATCCCGGGCCGGGTGGAGAACGTGAGCGGACCGACGGTCGGGCAGGAGGAGTGGCGAGAGCCCGTCCGGAGCGGAAATTCGGCGGAAACCCGCCCGGGATACGCTCCCTCGCCGGGTCGCGCGCCTAGGGTGTCAATGTGTGGCGACGTGAAGAGAAGTCTGCGGATGGCACAGCGGCCGACGCTGCTGTGTCGATCAGCGATCTGCACGAGACCGCGACCGGTGTCGAGATCGCACATGCCGCAGAGGCCGAGCGCACCAGGCTCAGGGCGGAGGCGGCGGACTTCGGCGGGCCGTCGCCCCTGGTCAGCTTCCGCGACGGGCCCGAGTCGGGCATCGACATCTCGAAGGCGCATCCGGGCAGCCTGCCGCAGTTCATCACCGGGAAGTCGACTCTCCTGTCGAACCTCTTCCGTGACGAGGTCGGACTGCGCACGGCACGGCTGGCCGCGGAGCGGATCACCGCGAAGAACACCGAGTTGCGCACCGTGCGGGGGATCGAGGCTGTGCACCTCGCCGTCGGCGTCGCTCGCTGGCGCATCGGCGGAGCGGGCTTCGCCGCGCCGGTGCTGTTGCGCCCCTGGCGATCCGCCGCCACCACTCCGACTTCGAGCTCAAGCTCCAGGGCGCCTTCGAGGTGAACCCCGAACTCGTCCGCATCGCCCGTGAGCACTTCGGTCTCTCGATCGATGCCGCCGCGCTCGCCGCCCTCGCGTATGACGGCGGCATCTTCAAGCCGCAGCCGGTCATCGACAGCCTGCGTGCGATGACGCGCTCGATCGACACGTTCTCGGTGGAGCCGCGTCTCGTGGTCTCGACCTTCGCGGACGTGTCGGGCGCGATGTCACGGGACGGCGGGAGCCTGGACCACGTCCTCCTGAACGCGCTCGGCGGCCACGTGGGCGACCGGGAACGCGTGACCGCACCGCGTGCGACCCCGCACCACACCGGCCCGGACGATCGCTCGCCGGCGTCGGACAATCTTCTCCTCGATGCCGACGCCGAGCAGGAAGCCGTGCTCGCCCGCGTCGCCGCAGGGCACTCTCTCACGGTCGCGACGCTCCCCGGCACCGGGGGACGCAGACTGTCATCAATGCGCTCGGGGAGCTGGTGCGCGGCGGGAAGCGGGTCCTGGTGGTCTCGGCACGTCGGTCGACTCTCGACGGTGTCCGCCACCGGCTCGCCGGCATCGGACTCGACAGTCTCGCCATCTCTCCCGCGAGCGTGCGGCGCGACCTGGTGAGGGCGATCGGCCGGAACGAGAAGGCCGTCGCGCCGAAGGTCGGCGATGTCGACGACGCCCTCGTGCGTCTACGCACCGTGCTCCGTGACTATCGACAGGCGCTCACGGCTCCTGTCGCCGGAATGGATGCCTCGGTCCTCGACGCGACCCGCCACCTCACGAGGCTCGCCTCGCTCCCGATCCCGCCGTCGACCACCGCGCGCCTCGGCACCGACGCGCTGCGTCGCCTCGCGGCAGATCGCAGCGAGGCTGCCCAGGCGCTCGCCCATGCCGCCCGACTCGGTGAGTTCCGTTTCGGCCCCGATGACTCGCCGTGGTACGGCGTCACATTCTCCAGCACCGAGGCGGCACGGGCCGCGCATGAGCTCGCCGGTCGACTGCATTCGAGCAGCGTTCCCGCCCTCCTCGAACGAGGCTACGAGCTCATCGCGCAGACGCACATGCGACCGTTCGCGACGATCGACGAGCTGGGGGAGTACCTGCGCCTGCTGCAGGGTATCCGTGACTCGCTCGATCGGTTCAGCCCCACCGTCTTCGAGCGGCCCCTCGGCGAACTCATCCAGGCGCACGGTTCGCGCCGTGATGCCCCTGGACTCTCGGGAGCCAACCGGCGGAGGCTGCGTCGTCTTGCGAAGGAGTACGTCCGTCCGGGCGTCCACGTGACCGAGATGCACGAGTCCCTGCTCCGGATCCAGGCGCAGCGCACGCAGTGGCAGCGCTGTGTCGAGGCCGGGGTCGCACCGGAGATCCCGCTCGGCCTCGCCGATGTATACGTGGCCTGGCAGCGTGTCCAGGCCGAGCTCGCCGAACTCGATGTCGCCCTCGGACGTCGTGAGCCCCTCGCCTCTCTCCCGGTCGCGCGCCTCGTCCGCACCCTGGCAGGACTCGCTGCCAAGTCCGACGTGTTCGAGAACCTCGTGGAACGCGCGCAGCTGCGCGATCGGCTGGCCCTCCTCGGCCTTGAGCCGCTTCTCGCCGAGCTGTCGGTGCGTCACGTCGCGGAGTCGCAGGTCGGAGAAGAACTCGAGTTCGCCTGGTGGCAGTCGCTCCTCGAGCGGGCGCTCCAGGACAACCGCGCCCTTCTCGGCGCGAACACCGCGGTCGTCGACCGGCTCGAACGCGACTTCCGGCTGGTCGATGAAGCGCACGCGGCGATGGCGGGTCCGCTCCTCGCCTGGCAGCTCGCGAATCAGTGGCGGATCGCGATCGTCGACGAGCCGCAGCAGTCGCAGCATCTCCGTCGTGCGCTGACGCAGCCGGGCGCGACCACGGCGCAGATCGTCAGCGCAGCCCCCACACTCGTCGACGTGCTCGCCCCCGTGTGGATCTCTTCGCCGTATCTCGTGCCTGAGATCCCGGAATCCGTGGAGTTCGACACCGTGCTCCTGGTGGATGCCGCAGCGATCAACCTCGCCGAGGCCGCGCCGGCCATCCGTCGAGCACGTCAGGTGGTCGCGTTCGGGGACCCGGTGACGCAGCGCCCGACGCCGTTCGACATCGCCGTTGACCCGGAGGAGTCCTGGGAGGCCGAGGTGCCGTTCGACGACGTGTCCGTCTTCGAACGGCTGTCCGAGCTCTTGCCCGTGATGACATTGACCCGCAGCTACCGGGCAGGCGGGGAAGACCTCGCGGAGCTGATCAACGACGCCTTCTACGGAGGCGAGATCGTCTCGCTGCCCTGGGCGGGCTCGTACCTGGGTCGCGGCAGCCTCTCCGTCGACTACGTGGAGGGCGGGACGGGAACGCCCGACCCTGTCTCCGGCGCCGTCGAGAGCCCGGATGCGGAGGTCGCCCGCGTCGTCACCCTCGTCGTCGAGCACGCCGTGCACCGCCCCGCCGAGTCGCTCATGGTCGTCACGGCCAGCGCCCGGCATGCGGAGCGTGTGCGTGCCGCCGTCACCTCGGCGTTCGCCGGTCGGTCCGATGTGGCCGACTTCGTCGGCCGCGACACGGCGGAGCCCTTCGCGGTGCTCACCCTCGAGGAGTCGGTGGCCGAGAGTCGTGACCGCGTGATCTTCTCGCTGGGCTTCGGACTCACCAAGCACGGCCGGGTCCTGAGCGACTTCGGCGATCTCTCGACGCCTGACGGCGAACGACTGCTCACGGTCGGCATGACGCGTGCGCGACGTTCCATGGTCCTGGTGTCGTCGATCCGCCCGTCCTCCTTCGACGACGGGCGCCTCGAGCACGGTGCAGCCACCCTCATGTCGATCCTCGGCGGCCTGGCTGCGCGCAGCAGGGACGCCCGACTGGAAGACCTCGCGGATCCCCTCACGCTGGCCTTGGCGCGAGAGTTGCGACGTCTCGGCGCCTCCGTGGATGTCGACTACCGCGGGTTGCTGCCGCTGGTCGCCCAGCATGCGGGCAAGGCGGTCGTGATCGAGTCCGACCCGGAGTCTCGCGGCGAGTCGCTGCGGGAGACCCTGCGGCTGCGCCCGCATGTGCTCCGTCGCCTCGGTTGGCACTACGTGCGCGTGCACGCCTTCGATCTCTACAGCGACCCGGCCACGGTGGCCACCCGCATCGCCGCCGTGCTCGGGATCTCCGACACCGCTCCGCGCGCGGAGAACGACACCCAGCCGATCGACATCGTCGACTCGCAGAATGACTGACGACTCCGAGTCCCCCTCACCGCGTCAGCGTGTGGTGCGGGTTCCCGGTTCGCGTCGCGCCCGCCTGACCCCGGTTCCCGGCAGCGATCCGGAGCCGGAGGCGAGCAGCGGCGACGAGTCGACACTGACGGTTCCTCCGCACCGGCCGAAGGGCCCGAAGGGGCCGAACGACGACCAGCTGCTCCAGGACGTCCCGCCGCATTACTGAGGCGTCGATGCGCACCTCCGCGCAGCGGAAGACGCACGGACCCTCGCGAGAGGACCGTGCGTCTTCCGGTGCGACGGAGCGAGAGCGTCAGGCTCCGCGCTGTGCCTTGAGCAGGTCGCGGATCTCGACGAGCAACTCGGCCTCGGTTGCTGCAGCCGGCTCTTCTTCCGGCTCTTCGGCCGGGGTGCCCTTGCGGGCCTCGACGTGCGCCTTGAACGTGTTCATCGGCAGGACGAAGACGAAGTACACGACGGCGGCCACGGCGAGGAAGCTGATGATCGCCGTGATCAGGTCGCCGATCGGGAACGTGACGGTCTCGCCGTAGATGTTCGGAACCTGGATGCCGAATTCGCCTGCGGCATCCGCCTTGAGGAACAACGAGATGAGCGGGTTGATGATGCTGTTCACGACGGCCGTGACGATCGCGGTGAACGCCGTGCCGATGACCACGGCGACAGCCAGGTCGATGACATTGCCGCGCAGCAGGAAGTCCTTGAAACCTTTGAGCATGGGAACCCCCAACGGATCTGGGCCTCAGGAAGAGGCCGGAGTCGACGCAGCAGCCGGCTTGGCGCTTGTCGTCGATTCCGCCTTCGATGATGCCGAAGCATCGGAGGAACCACCGGATTTGGCGCGCGAGTCCGTGCGATAGAAGCCGGATCCGTTGAAGGTCACGCCGATCGACCCGTACTGCTTGCGCAGTGTGCCCCCGCACTCGGGGCACACGGTCAGCGCGTCCTCGGCGAAGCTCTGCACGGCGTCGAACTGGTGCCCGCACGACGTGCAGGCATAGGCGTAGGTGGGCATGGGCGTCCTTGCGGTTCAGCGTCGCCGAGGCGACAGGGTGAGGGTCTGCGACGGGGTGACGACGCCGTTCACCGGCTGGTCGTGCACCTCTCGCGGAAGTTCGTCGAGTACCTCGGAATCATAGATGACCGCGTACACCGGAGGGCATTTCTCCATCGAGCCGATCGTCTTGTCGAAGTAGCCGCGTCCCCAGCCCATGCGCATGCCCGTGCGGTCGACGGCTGCGGCCGGGACGATCATCAGGTCCACGTCGTTCACCGCGATCGGGCCGAGCACCTCGCCCGTGGGCTCCGGCAGCCCGAACAGGCCCTCCGACACCTCGTCGTCGTCGGTGGCGACGGCCCAGTCGAGCAGTCCGTCCGCTCGTGTGACGGGGAGGAGCACGCGGATGCCGCGGCGCACCGCCCTCGTCACGAAGTCGCGGGTGCCCGGCTCCGTGGTCGTGGAGAGGAAGCACGAGATGGACCGTGCCCCGAGTTCGTCGATCAGCGCGTCGAGGCGCTCGCCGATCGCGGCGGCCGCGGCTTCGCGCTGGGGATCGGAGAGCAGCTGGCGTCGTTCGCGCAGCTCGGCGCGGAGCGCACGCTTGGCGTGTTCGACGTCATTCGACATGGCTCCGAGTCTAGGGCGACGCTCACCGCTAGGCTGGGAGGATGGCTGACCACAAGATCAAAGCCGTCATTCCCGCGGCAGGACTGGGGACGCGATTCCTCCCCGCGACGAAGGCGATGCCGAAAGAGATGCTTCCCGTCGTCGACAAGCCGGCGATCCAGTACGTCGTCGAAGAGGCGGCCGATGCGGGCATCGAAGACATCCTCGTCATCATCGGCCGCAACAAGAACGCGATCTCCAACCACTTCGACTCCGTGCCGGAGCTCGAGGTGAAGCTGATGGAGAAGGGCGACACCGGCCGTCTCGAGCGCGTCATGAAGTCCAGCGACCTCGCCGACATCCACTTCGTGCGTCAGGGCGAGCCGAAGGGACTCGGACACGCGGTGCTGCGTGCACGCACCCACGTCGGCGACAGCTCCTTCGCCGTCCTCCTCGGCGATGACCTCATCGACGAGCGCGACCCGCTGCTGACCGACATGATCGCCGAGCACGAGCGCACGGGAGCCGCGGTGATCGCGCTGATGGAGGTCGACCCCGACAGCATCCACATGTACGGCGCCGCTGCCGTCGAACCCCTCGAGGGATCGGACGCGGTCAGGGTGACGGGTCTGGTCGAGAAGCCCGCCAAGGAGGACGCTCCCTCCAACCTCGCGATCATCGGTCGCTACGTGCTCCCGGCGTCCGTGTTCGAGATCCTCGAGCGCACCGAGCCGGGCAAGGGTGGAGAGATCCAGCTCACCGATGCGCTGCAGGAGCTCGCGACCGCCCCCGACGGCCCCGGCGTCGTCGGCGTCATCTTCGGCGGACGCCGCTACGACACGGGTGACCGCGTCGACTACATCAAGGCGATCGTGCAGCTGGCGTCGGACCGCGACGACCTCGGCCCCGAGCTGCGGCCCTGGCTGAAGGAATTCGCGGAACGCCTCTAGGCGACCCTGCGAACGTCGAACGTCGGTGCGGCATGGATCTGGCGGCGGGAATGCGACACGGACCGATTGAACTGCGCCTCGTCCGCGCCAAGGACGCTCGGCCGCTGCAGCATGAGCTGCTCGCCAACCGATCGTGGCTCCAGCCATGGGAGGCGACGGTCCCGTACGGGTCCGTGTCGTTCGACATGAGGCTCAGCATCCGTCGCCTCCTGCAGCAGTACCGCGACGGTTCCGGGTACCCGTTCGTGATGGAGTACGACGGCGAGGTCGCCGGACAGCTCAACGTCTGGGGCGTCGCGCGCGGTTCCCTGTGCTCTGCGACCATCGGGTATTGGGTGAGCGAGCGGTTCGCCGGACGGGGGATCACCCCGACGGCGGTCGCGCTCGCCACGGACGCCTGCTTCACGGAGTACGGGCTGCACCGGATGGAGATCTGCATCCGGCCCGAGAACGCCGCGAGTCTGCGCATCGTGCAGAAGCTGGGGTTCCGCTACGAGGGGCTGCGTCGCCGGTACATCCACATCGACGGTGACTGGCGCGACCATTATGCGTTCGCGCTGACGAGAGAAGACGTGCCGCAGGGAGTGCTCGCGCGGTGGCTCAGCGGTCAGGTGCCTCCCGACGCCGCGACGGTGCCGCCCGCCGACCACATCGCCCTCTGACGCGGCTTTCTCGCACCGATCGGGACGGACTCGCCGCGACACGCGCCCCTCTGCACGGCCCAGCCCCCTCCCTGCCCTTAGCGTTGTCGATATGGACGGGCCGGTGCTGAGCGGGGGAGTGATCGTGCTCGTCGCCGTGCTCCTGTGGATGCTCTATCTGCTGCCGTCGTGGCGTGGACGATTCCAGTACAACGCCGCCGAACGCAACGCAGTGCGTCTGAATCAGGCCCTCCGCGTCCTCGCCGAGACGAGCGAGACTCCCGATGAGGTACGCATCGAGCTCAACGCGCGCAGCGCCCTCGCCCAGCAGAAGCTGGCGAAGCGCGTGCAGTCGGAGCGCGAGGCCGCGGAACTCGAGGCCCTGCGAGAAGAGCTCGCGGCGACCAGGGCCGATCCGGTGATCCGTCGTGCTCGCGCTCGTCGACGGGTCCGCGCCACGGCCACCACGACGCTCCTCGTCGGCGTCGCCCTCACGGGCCTCGGCGTCTGGCAGCTTCTCGCCGCGTCCTCGACCGTACTGCTGTGGATCGGCGGGGCACTCGTCGTGCTGGCGGGGGTCACCCTGCAGCGCATGGCCTCGGTCTCGCAGCGGGTCGCGCGTGCCACGCACGCCGTGACCGCACCCGCGGCACCGCGCGTCGCCCCCGAGCTGCACGACCAGGGCCCTGCGACGTGGACTCCGCGTCGACTTCCGGAGCCGCTGGTGTCGGTGGCCGGTTCCCGGGCCCAGGCCGCACAGGCTCAGATCGATGCACAGGATGAGCGCCGCAAGGCGGCGCGAGTCGCTGCTCTCCGCGAGCGTGCGGAGCAGATGGCGCCTCCCGCTCCCGCACAGCTCCCCGCCGCGCCGTCGCCGTACGCGCGGATGGGATTCGTCGACGACGCCGAGATCGAGGCGCACGTCCGCGAACTCCTCTCCCGTCGCGCTGCGGGCTGACCCGTGGCGACGCGAGCAGCTCGTCGATCGTGATAGCGTAGAACTCGTTCACGGGCCTATGGCGCAGTTGGTAGCGCGCCTCGTTCGCATCGAGGAGGTCAGGGGTTCGAATCCCCTTAGGTCCACAGAACACGGAAGCCCCCGGCCAGCGCCGGGGGCTTCCGTCGTCTCCGCCTCGAACCGCTGAGCGCCGGCGTTAGAGTGAGCTGTGCTGTCGCAGACGGAGAGCGTGTCGCTCGAGATCGACATCGCCACGGGCCGGCCTCGCGCGGCGCGATGAGCGAGGTGCTCGGGCGTCTGCGGGAGCAGATCCTCGACGGGACGTATCCCGTCGGATCCGGCCTTCCCAGCGAGGTGGTGAGCTGGCAGCCCTGCATGGGGTGTCGCGTCGCACGATCCGCACCGCGCTCGCCGCACTCGGCAGGCAGGGCCTCGTGGAGTCGCATCGGGGCTCGGGCTGGTTCGTCCAGCCCAGCCAGCCCCAGGGCTTCGACCGGATGCGGTCTTTCACGCAATGGGCGCGCAGCCGCGGGCGGGCTCCCGGCGGACTCGTCGTCGCGCGCGGCACGAGGACGGCGACGATGCGCGAAGCCCGGCTGCTGGCGGTCCGCACGGATGCTCAGGTGATGACCTTCACCCGGGTACGCACGCTCGACGGCCGACCCGTCATGGTCGAGCGCTCGACCTGGGCGCCGTGGGTGCTCCCGCACATCGCGGACGTCGCCGACGATATCGTCTCGACGACCCGAGTGCTCGCGGATGCCGGGATCGTGGTGTCGTCGGGCAACCACCGGATCGAGGCCGTGCCGGCCGGGACGGAGGACGCCCGTCTGCTCGGCGTCCGACGATCCAGCCCGCTCCTGCAGGTGCGACGTGAGACGTTCGCGACGAACGGGCGTCCCGTCGAATGCGCCGAGGACCGGTACGTCCCGCACACCATCTCGTTCGAGGCGCAGGCCTTCGGCGCCGCGGCGATCCCCGGCGACGACTGACCCGTCAGAGGTCGCCGCGCCCACTGTGCGCACCGGGTCGCCCGGTTCCTGCGGTCGACGATCCTCGACATCCGGGCGTCAGCCGTCGTTCACCCCGATGTCATGTTCCGGCGGTCGATTGGGAGCGTCCGAATTCTTCTCGTCTCACAGAGGATGCTCCGTGTCTCGTCGCAAACCGCCCACCCCGGATTCACTCGTCTCCCGTCGCGCCCTCGCGCGGCTCCTGCGTCCCGCTTCGATCGCTGTCATCGCTGCCTGCGTGCTCGTCCCCGCGATCCCCGCGGCCGCGGCCGCGGAGACGGCCGACCCGTCACCGTCGCCGAGCGCGATCGTCGCGCCGGACGACGACGCGACGCCCGCTGAGACCGGCGGCGTCATCATCCGCGTCGACGGCGAAGCTCCGGAGGGCGGCGAGGTGGGACGCGTCGTCGTCATGCCGGGCGCTTCCGCCAGCGATGTCGACGGTTCTGCGGACGAGCTCGTGGTCGCCGTGACCGACCCGGAGGGCGTCGTCACGATGCTCTCCGCCGATGATGCCGGTGAGTACCGGTTCACCCCGAGTGCGGCGGGCGACTACCTCGTCGCGTACTCCGTGAGCGACGCCACGGGGGGAGTGAGCGAGGAGACCCGCACGGTATCGGTCACAGGCGCGCCGGTGGAGCAGACCGCCGCCGCACCCCTCGTCAGTGCAGCACCGGCCGTCGAGGCCGATGGCCCGGACGTGCGATTCTCGGCGATCGGCGACATCCACGACAACTGGGGCGAGCTCGCAGAGGCGTACGACTTCTGGAAGCAGGAGAACGTGCAGACCGCCCTCTTCGTCGGCGACCTGACCAACAGCGCGACCCCCGAGGAATTCGACGGCCTGAAGCAGACGATGGATGCGAAGGCAGGCCTCGGCATCCCGGCGATCGCCTCCCTCGGCAACCACGACGTCGCGGGCATCTCGTCATACGACCTGTTCACGCAGGCGACGGGCGGACAGAAGCCGAACGCCGACTACACGGTCAACGGCTACCACGTCATCACGGTCTCGCCCGGCAGCGGCACGATCGATCCGGACACCGGCAAGCCCTCCGGGGCGAGCAGCGGCAACTACGCGTATGCCGCGGCCTGGCTGCAGCAGCGGCTGACGGCAGCGACCGCGGAAGACCCGACCAAGCCCGTGATGGTGCTGGTGCATCACCCCCTCCAGTGCACGCACTACGTCTCGAACGAGTGGTACGGCACCGGGCTGTCCAGCGGCTGCGGCGACGGGTTCCAGTCCGTGTTCGACGACTTCCCCCAGGCGGTCGTCTGGGGCGGACACATCCATACGCCGCAGAACATCCCGACCTCGATCTGGCAGGGACAGGAGAACCGCTCGGGCGAGCGGTCGACGCAGGGCTTCACCACGGTGAACGCACCGCCGCTCGCGTACTACGAGTTCGAGTCGGGTGTCGTCAACTCGAGTCCGACCAGCCGCGGCAACGACACCACACCCGACGACGCCGGCGACAACCGGCAGACCGCCATCGTGGAGATCACCGGCACCGTCGTGACGATCAAGAACTACGACCTGCTCGCGGATCAGTGGATCGACCAGACCTGGACCTGGGACGTCGCCGCCTCGGTGGACGAGACCAAGACCTACGACGAACGCTTCCCGTTCAACAACACCCTCCGCGCGAGCGAGTCCGCCGGTCCCGTCTGGGGGAGCGACGCCGCGGTGACCGTCGATGAGATCTCCGGCTCGAAGGCCATGGTGTCTTTCCCGCAGGCCACCCCCGCCCCGAACACGGTCGGTGACATCGTGCACAAGTACCGCTACCAGACGGTCGACCTCGCGACCGGTGCCGAGGTGAACTCCTTCCTGCAGTGGTCCGGGTTCTACAACCTGCCCATGCCGACCGACCGCAGGCACGAGGTGTGGAATCTCCTTCCCGGTCGCGAGTACGAGGTGCGAGTGACCCCGATCAACGCGTGGGGCAAGGAGGGGACTGCGCTCACGGCGCGGTTCACGAGCGGAGACTCCGGGGAGGGCGAGGCGCCCTTCGACCCGAGTGCTCTGACCTTCGACGACCTGCGTGCCGAGGTGCCGAGCGCCGATCTCCTGGACGTCGGCTTCGCTGACGGTGTCGCGACGGATGCGTCTCCGGCTGCTCGCCCATTGACGCCAGGAGCCGATACCCGCTTCGAGGATGACGCCGATGTGCAGGCACAGGTGGCTGTCGGGGCGGAGGGCGCAGCCACCGGCATCCGCACGCCGAAGTGGACCGACGACGAGTACGCCGCCCTCCAGGACGGGTTCACGCTCGATGCGACCTTCCGTCTCGACTCGATCTCCGGCAGCTACGTCGATGTGTTCGGAGGCATGCAGAGCGGCGGCATCGGTCTCGAAGCCGTCGGAACCAGCGCCACGACGTACGACCTGCAGTTCTGGTACGCCTCGCCCCGCCCCGTCGTGAGCCTGGAGTACGGGCAGTGGTACCACGTGACCGCCTGGTACGACGGCACCGACGCCCGGCTGTATGTGGACGGCATCCGCAAGACGGAGTCGGAGGGCGTGTCCTTCTCGGTGAAGCCGTCGTCGGCCGACGCCCGCTACATGGTGATCGGCGGAGACGCGAACCCCTCGGGCTCGCTCGACGACTCGACGATGGATGGTCGTGTCGCCGGCGTCGAGATCTACAGCGACCCGCTGTTCGACAAGGACGTGTACCGCGTGGCGATGCGGGAGCTGACCTCGCTCGACACGATGCCCCCGCTCCTGCGTGTCGACCCCGAGCCCGCGGGCGACGCTGTGGTCGGCACCGCGTACACCGCTCCGGCGGCCGAAGCCGTCGACAACTCCGGTCGTGTGACCGCGGCACTCGAGGTCACCGATCCGTCCGGCGCCCCGTCGCGCTCGGTGAGGGCTTCGCCGGGTCGCGCGCCTTCGCGGCCGCCGCCACGGGTGAGGGCTACACGTTCACCCCGACCGTCGCGGGGACCTACACGCTCACCTACGTCGCGACAGACGCGGCGGCTCGGCAGAACCAGGTGTCGTTCACCGTGACGGCGGCGACTTCCCCGGTGGGGAGAACCCCGGTGGGGAGAACCCCGGTGGGGGGAACCCCGGTGGGGAGAACCCGGGTGGTGGCGGGATCGCAGGTCCGGACTCGGGTTCGGGCGGCGCCTCCACGGATCCGCTGGCCACGACGGGTGGAATGCTGCCAACGCTCGCGGTCTTCGCCGGACTGCTGCTGCTCGCCGGCGGCGGCGTCCTGCTCCGGCGTCGTCTGCCGCGTCGCTCGGAGGACGTGGCGTGAGACCGCGCGGTCGAGGGCGCACCGCCACGAGCCGTCGACCGGCGGCGCGGACCGCGCTCGCCGGAGCCCTCGCCCTCGCCGGGGCCGTCGTCAGCGTGATGCTGTCGGCGGCCCCGGCCGCGGCCCACAGCTATTCCGCGACGGTCTATGCGGATGTCTCGGAGCCGGAACGCGGTGTGGTGCGGTCGGTGCTCGACATCGAGTACGTCCTGCTGGCGACCGACGGCGCGCGCGCGATGGGCGACGCCGCATTCGAACAGGAGGCGTACGCGGATGTGCAGGCCGAGGGGCGCGATCCGGCGAAGCTGACCCCTGCGGTGCTCGAAGATCACTCCGACACCGTGGAGGGGTACGTGCTGCCGCGGTTCTCCGTGGCAGTCGTGGACGACGGGAAGGCGGGTGAGCCCTGCCCGAACGAGATCGTCGCTCCCTTCGAGATCGTCCTCCGCGACGGAGTGCCGCACGCGCGCCTGGTGATCGAGGCCGACTGCTCGTCGATGGTCGATCCGATGCCCGTGCCGTACGAGATCAGCACGGCGCTGTTCCCCGGGACGGCTCCTGGCGGGATGACGACGACCATCGTCGACTACGACGTGCGCTCGGGCGCAGGCGTCGCCAGCCTCGACACGGACACGAACCCCACGATGGTCACGACGACCGACTGGGGATCGCGGATGGGGGAGTTCCTCGTCCTCGGTGCGGAGCACCTCCTGCTCGGACCGGACCATCTGCTGTTCCTGCTGGCCCTGATCGTCGGCTCCCGACGCCTCAGGGACATCGTGCTGGCGGCCACGGCATTCACCGTCGCCCATTCCCTGACCTTCATCCTCGCAGCGCTGGGGTTCGTGAGCATTCCGGCGGGGGTGGTCGAACCGGCCATCGCGCTGTCGATCGCCGTTGTCGCGCTGTGGGAGATGCGGCGCTTCCGTAGCGCCAGGCGAGCTGATGCTCAGACGATACGCGCCGACGGGGGCAGGGGAAGCGACGCGGCGGATGTCGACGATCCGGGAACGCCTCTCGTCGGCGGGACCGCGACCGCCGTCCGGGAACGGGCGCAGACGCGCACCGCCGTGGCGTCCCCTCGAGCGAGCGCGTCGTTCTCCCGGGGAGATCTCGTGCGCATTGCCGTGGTGTTCGCGTTCGGACTCATGCACGGCGTGGGATTCGCCGGCGCCTTGGGGATCGACGAGCCGTTCTCCTGGGACCTGCTGGGTGCGCTGCTGGTGTTCAACGCGGGGATCGAGCTCGCGCAGCTCCTGGTGATCGCTCTGGTCTTCCCGCTGTTCGTGGTGGCGCGCCGCCGCGTACCGTCGCTCGGGTTCTGGATCGCCGGTGTCGTCGCCGCGGTCGGGTTGTTCTGGTTCGTCGAGCGGCTGGTCGGAGCGGGCTGAGAGGAGGGTGCTTCGGCCCTCTCGAACGCGCCGGAGCACCCTCCGAACGCTCGACACGCCCGGGCGACGCCCGTGATTTGCCCGAACCCCGGAACCCACGTAAGTTATTACCTGTTCGCCCCAAACGGTTGAGCGGAGGTCCTCGGACCGGCTCCCGTCAAGCATCGAACACCTCCCGAATCCAGAACCGCTCCTCGGAGCGAAGAGGGTGAAGGAACTGCCTCGTTTCCACGAGCAGGTCGCCGGAAGGCGATTTGACAAAGGAAATGAGATCAGTAAGATAGAGAAGTTGCCCTGCGGGCCTGGCTGTGATGGCTGGGTCGTGGGAGCATCCGATCCTTGAGAACTCAACAGCGTGCACTTGTCAAATGCCAAATTATCCTCGTCTCCACTTCGGTGGGGGTGAGAATTCCTTTGGATCAAAGACCAATCCCTTTCGGGGGGTTGGCATTGGATGAAGTCAGCAATGAATTTGTCTCTTTGGTCAGCATCAAACTCGCTGCGTCACCGTTTTCCCGGTGGGGTATGCATTTCTTTTTTACGGAGAGTTTGATCCTGGCTCAGGATGAACGCTGGCGGCGTGCTTAACACATGCAAGTCGAACGGTGAACACGGAGCTTGCTCTGTGGGATCAGTGGCGAACGGGTGAGTAACACGTGAGCAACCTGCCCCTGACTCTGGGATAAGCGCTGGAAACGGCGTCTAATACTGGATATGTGACGTGATCGCATGGTCTGCGTCTGGAAAGAATTTCGGTTGGGGATGGGCTCGCGGCCTATCAGCTTGTTGGTGAGGTAATGGCTCACCAAGGCGTCGACGGGTAGCCGGCCTGAGAGGGTGACCGGCCACACTGGGACTGAGACACGGCCCAGACTCCTACGGGAGGCAGCAGTGGGGAATATTGCACAATGGGCGCAAGCCTGATGCAGCAACGCCGCGTGAGGGATGACGGCCTTCGGGTTGTAAACCTCTTTTAGCAGGGAAGAAGCGAAAGTGACGGTACCTGCAGAAAAAGCGCCGGCTAACTACGTGCCAGCAGCCGCGGTAATACGTAGGGCGCAAGCGTTATCCGGAATTATTGGGCGTAAAGAGCTCGTAGGCGGTTTGTCGCGTCTGCTGTGAAATCCCGAGGCTCAACCTCGGGCCTGCAGTGGGTACGGGCAGACTAGAGTGCGGTAGGGGAGATTGGAATTCCTGGTGTAGCGGTGGAATGCGCAGATATCAGGAGGAACACCGATGGCGAAGGCAGATCTCTGGGCCGTAACTGACGCTGAGGAGCGAAAGGGTGGGGAGCAAACAGGCTTAGATACCCTGGTAGTCCACCCCGTAAACGTTGGGAACTAGTTGTGGGGTCCATTCCACGGATTCCGTGACGCAGCTAACGCATTAAGTTCCCCGCCTGGGGAGTACGGCCGCAAGGCTAAAACTCAAAGGAATTGACGGGGACCCGCACAAGCGGCGGAGCATGCGGATTAATTCGATGCAACGCGAAGAACCTTACCAAGGCTTGACATATACGAGAACGGGCCAGAAATGGTCAACTCTTTGGACACTCGTAAACAGGTGGTGCATGGTTGTCGTCAGCTCGTGTCGTGAGATGTTGGGTTAAGTCCCGCAACGAGCGCAACCCTCGTTCTATGTTGCCAGCACGTAATGGTGGGAACTCATGGGATACTGCCGGGGTCAACTCGGAGGAAGGTGGGGATGACGTCAAATCATCATGCCCCTTATGTCTTGGGCTTCACGCATGCTACAATGGCCGGTACAAAGGGCTGCAATACCGCGAGGTGGAGCGAATCCCAAAAAGCCGGTCCCAGTTCGGATTGAGGTCTGCAACTCGACCTCATGAAGTCGGAGTCGCTAGTAATCGCAGATCAGCAACGCTGCGGTGAATACGTTCCCGGGTCTTGTACACACCGCCCGTCAAGTCATGAAAGTCGGTAACACCTGAAGCCGGTGGCCTAACCCTTGTGGAGGGAGCCGTCGAAGGTGGGATCGGTAATTAGGACTAAGTCGTAACAAGGTAGCCGTACCGGAAGGTGCGGCTGGATCACCTCCTTTCTAAGGAGCATCTGACACTTTCGGGTGTCCAGAACCCAGATCGAAGGCACATGTTCTTCGCTGGGAGCTCATGGGTGGAACATTTGACATGGTGTGAAGGATGTTGTTCTTCTCCAGTACGCCGCTTCGGTGGTTGGAACGGGGAGGGTGGCGGATGTCGCACTTGCACGCTGTTGGGTCCTGAGGGACCGGATGCGCACTGGCCTTCGGGTCGAGTGCACAGTCGGTTGCTCTGGGCCTTTCGTTGTTTCCCCGGTGGGGAAGCGGTGAGGGGTACCGCCCGTACTTTGAGAACTACACAGTGGACGCGAGCATCTTGCAACAGCCTTCGGGTTGTTGCACAAGATGATCTTAAAGATCATTAGTCAATTTCATTCCAGGCTTTCGAGTCTGGAGTCGATTCTGATTCAAACTCATGTGATTTCAAGTCTTTAAGAGCAAACGGTGGATGCCTTGGCATCTGGAGCCGAAGAAGGACGTAGCAATCTGCGATAAGCCTCGGGGAACTGATAAGCAAGTTTTGATCCGAGGGTGTCCGAATGGGGAAACCCCGCTGGGCGGCGTGCCGACCTAGTGACTCCCGCCTGAATATATAGGGCGGGTAGAGGGAACGTGGGGAAGTGAAACATCTCAGTACCCACAGGAAGAGAAAGCAACCGCGATTCCGTTAGTAGTGGCGAGCGAAACCGGATCAGGCTAAACCTAGCGTGTGTGATAGCCGGCAGGCGTTGCACGTTGGGGGTTGTGGGACTTTTCAGTCATCTCTGCCGAGGTGGCGGCGTTACAAGAAGGTATAGACGAACGGTCTTGAAAGGCCGGTCATAGAGGGTGCCAACCCCGTAGTCGAAATGCTTCTCTTGGCGCGAAGAGTATCCCAAGTAGCACGGGGCCCGTGAAATCCCGTGTGAATCTGTCAGGACCACCTGATAAGCCTAAATACTCCCAGATGACCGATAGCGGACAAGTACCGTGAGGGAAAGGTGAAAAGTACCCCGGGAGGGGAGTGAAATAGTACCTGAAACCGTTTGCTTACAAACCGTTGGAGCCTCCTTAGTAGGGGTGACAGCGTGCCTTTTGAAGAATGAGCCTGCGAGTTAGCGATATGTGGCGAGGTTAACCCGTGTGGGGTAGCCGTAGCGAAAGCGAGTCTGAATAGGGCGATTCAGTCGCATGTCCTAGACCCGAAGCGAAGTGATCTATCCATGGCCAGGTTGAAGCGACGGTAAGACGTCGTGGAGGACCGAACCCACTTAGGTTGAAAACTGAGGGGATGAGCTGTGGATAGGGGTGAAAGGCCAATCAAACTTCGTGATAGCTGGTTCTCTCCGAAATGCATTTAGGTGCAGCGTTGCGTGTTTCTTGCCGGAGGTAGAGCTACTGGATGGCCGATGGGCCCTACAAGGTTACTGACGTCAGCCAAACTCCGAATGCCGGTAAGTGAGAGCGCAGCAGTGAGACTGTGGGGGATAAGCTTCATAGTCGAGAGGGAAACAACCCAGACCACCAACTAAGGTCCCAAAGCGCGTGCTAAGTGGGAAAGGATGTGGAGTTGCTGTGACAACCAGGAGGTTGGCTTAGAAGCAGCCACCCTTGAAAGAGTGCGTAATAGCTCACTGGTCAAGTGATTCCGCGCCGACAATGTAACGGGGCTCAAGCACGCCACCGAAGTTGTGGCATTGACATTATTGGTAGGCCTTCGTGGTCCAGCCGTGTTGATGGGTAGGAGAGCGTCGTGTGGCCAGCGAAGCGGCGGTGTAAACCAGCCGTGGAGGCTACACGAGTGAGAATGCAGGCATGAGTAGCGAATGACGTGTGAGAAACACGTCCTCCGAAAGACCAAGGGTTCCAGGGTCAAGCTAATCTTCCCTGGGTAAGTCGGGACCTAAGGCGAGGCCGACAGGCGTAGTCGATGGACAACGGGTTGATATTCCCGTACCGGCGAAGAACCGCCCAAGCTAATCCAGTAGTGCTAAGTGTCTGAATCCCAGTGACTGATCCCTTCGGGGTGACGCTCTGGGCCTAGCGCACGACCCCATTCTGGTGCGGTTAGCGTATTAACAGGTGTGACGCAGGAAGGTAGCCCAAGCCAGGCGATGGTTGTCCTGGTGCAAGTGCGTAGGCCGAGTCGTAGGCAAATCCGCGATTCATTGAGGCTGAGACACGATGCGGATAAAAAGTGGGTGATCCTATGCTGCCAAGAAAAGCATCGACGCGAGGTTCTAGCCGCCCGTACCCCAAACCGACTCAGGTGGTCAGGTAGAGAATACCAAGGAGATCGAGAGAATCGTGGTTAAGGAACTCGGCAAAATGCCCCCGTAACTTCGGGAGAAGGGGGCCTTCGGCGTATAGGGATTTACTCCCGAAAGCGTTTGGAGGCCGCAGAGACTAGTGGGTAGCGACTGTTTACTAAAAACACAGGTCCGTGCCAAGTCGCAAGACGATGTATACGGACTGACGCCTGCCCGGTGCTGGAAGGTTAAGAGGACCGGTTAGCCGCAAGGCGAAGCTGAGAATTTAAGCCCCAGTAAACGGCGGTGGTAACTATAACCATCCTAAGGTAGCGAAATTCCTTGTCGGGTAAGTTCCGACCTGCACGAATGGCGTAACGACTTCCCAACTGTCTCAACCGCGAACTCGGCGAAATTGCATTACGAGTAAAGATGCTCGTTACGCGCAGCAGGACGGAAAGACCCCGTGACCTTTACTACAGCTTGGTATTGGTGTTCGGTGTGGCTTGTGTAGGATAGGTGGGAGACTTTGAAGCATGGACGCCAGTTCGTGTGGAGTCATTGTTGAAATACCACTCTGGTCACTCTGGATATCTAACTTCGAACCGTAATCCGGTTCAGGGACAGTGCCTGGTGGGTAGTTTAACTGGGGCGGTTGCCTCCCAAAAAGTAACGGAGGCGCCCAAAGGTTCCCTCAACCTGGTTGGCAATCAGGTGTCGAGTGTAAGTGCACAAGGGAGCTTGACTGTGAGACTGACAGGTCAAGCAGGGACGAAAGTCGGGACTAGTGATCCGGCAGTGGCTTGTGGAAGCGCTGTCGCTCAACGGATAAAAGGTACCTCGGGGATAACAGGCTGATCTTGCCCAAGAGTCCATATCGACGGCATGGTTTGGCACCTCGATGTCGGCTCGTCGCATCCTGGGGCTGGAGTAGGTCCCAAGGGTTGGGCTGTTCGCCCATTAAAGCGGTACGCGAGCTGGGTTTAGAACGTCGTGAGACAGTTCGGTCCCTATCCGCTGCGCGCGTAGGAAGTTTGAGAGGATCTGACCCTAGTACGAGAGGACCGGGTTGGACGAACCTCTGGTGTGTCAGTTGTTCCGCCAGGAGCACCGCTGATTAGCTACGTTCGGGATGGATAACCGCTGAAAGCATCTAAGCGGGAAGCCGGCCTCAAGATGAGACTTCCATACCTTCGGGTGAGAGGCTCCCAGCCAGACTACTGGGTTGATAGGCCAGATGTGGAAGTGCAGTAATGCATGCAGCTGACTGGTACTAATAAGCCGATGACTTGATAACACACCGTTTGTTGGTGCTACGCGTCCACTGAGTGGTTCTCGATGTACGGTCGAGAACCGCATAACAACAATGACTTTGTTATGTGTTTGATTGAAACATCAATAGTGTTTCGGCGGCCATAGCGTGAGGGAAACGCCCGGTTACATTCCGAACCCGGAAGCTAAGCCTCACAGCGCCGATGGTACTGCAGGGGGGACCCTGTGGGAGAGTAGGACACCGCCGGACTCCTTTTAAACAAAATGGCCACCCAACGCTGGGTGGCCATTTTGCGTTAACGCGCTGCTTCGCGGCGAACAGAACAAGAGCCATCCCACTAGGGGTGGCTCTTCTTCGTCGACGACGGTCCCGACATCGCATCGTCAGCGTTTCAGACGTACCTCGAGCATGGCCGCGCACTCCTGCACCGCAGCGGCAAGAAGCTCCTCGTCCAGATCAGTGCGCCCCCACGTCACCGCCACCGCCGCGACGGGCCAACCCGCAGCATCGAGCACCGCGGCCCCCACGCTGCGCAGCCCCTCGGCGATCTCACTGTTCTCCGTCGCATACCCCCGAGCTCGCACGTCTAGCAGCAGCTCCCGCAGCTCTCGTGGTGTCCGGGGTCCCACTCCGGTCCGGTCGGGGAACGCCGAGACATCCGGGTAAAGTGCCCGCACCTGTTCACGGGGGAGCGCCGCCAGCATCGCCCTGCCCGAGGCTGTGAGGTGTGCGGGAAGCCGCACACCCACATCGGTCACCAGCGCCGGGCGTCGAGGTGCACGCTCCTCGACGATGTACAGCACGTCCCCTCCGCTCATCACCGCGAGGTGCGCGCTCTCGCCCAAGCGATCCGACAGCGCGGCCACCAGCGGCCGGCCTCGTCGTGCCAGTGGCTGCTGGCGCGTGTACCCGCCCGCGAGCTCGAAGGCCGAGGTTCCCAGCCCCCAGCGTCGCTCTTCCCGCAGATGCAGCACGAATCCGTGAGCGGCGAGTGTCGTGAGCAGGTGGTACACCGTCGATCGCGGCAGCTCGAGTTCGCGCGCGATCGCCGACGCCGCCACCGGAGCAGGCCGGGCGGCGAGGTAGCTCAGGATGCGAAGCGTGTTCTCCGCGGCCGGCACCTGAGCCGCAGCTGTCTCGGGCTCCTTCGTCGGTTCGGGGTTGTCTGGGATCACAGACACAGCATCGCATGATCGGGTGCCGCGGGCGACATGTCGGGTGTGGAATCGAACCATGACCGAACTCGCCCCCGTGCTGGTCGGAGCGGCTCCGTTGTCGCCTGCCGATGTCGTCGCCGTCGCCCGCCACGATGCCCCCGTCCTGGTCGTCGCGGAAGCTCTCGCCCGTGTGGCCCAGACTCGCCGTGTGGTCGACGGCCTCGCCGCCGACCCTCGCCCGCACTACGGCGTGTCCACCGGGTTCGGCGCCCTCGCGACCACCTTCATCGCCCCCGAGCGCCGCCTGCAGCTCCAGGCCAGCCTGATCCGCTCGCACGCCGCGGGTACCGGCGCCGAGGTCGAGCGCGAGGTCGTTCGCGGCCTCCAGCTGCTGCGGCTGCAGACACTCGCGTCCGGACGCACCGGCGTGCGCCCGGTCGTCGTCGAGACCTACGCCGCCCTGCTCAACGAGGGCATCACTCCTGTCGTCCGCGAGTACGGATCGCTCGGCTGCTCGGGCGACCTCGCGCCCCTCGCGCACATCGCCCTCGCTGCGATGGGAGAGGGCGACGTGCGCGACGGCTCCGGAACCCTGCTCCCCGCGGCCGAGGCCCTCGCCGCCGCGGGCATCGAGCCGCTCACCCTCGTCGAGAAGGAGGGGCTCGCGCTCATCAACGGCACCGATGGCATGCTCGGCATGCTGGTGCTCGCGCTTCACGACCTCGAGACCCTTCTGCTCACCGCCGACCTCGCCGCCGCGATGTCGGTCGAGTCGCAGCTCGGAACCGACGCCGTGTTCGCCGCCGATCTGATGGCGCTGCGTGCGCAGACGGGGCAGGCCGAGTCCGCCGCGAACCTCCGCGCGTTCCTCGCGGACTCCCCGATGGTGGCCAGCCACAAGGGGCCGGACGACGGCAGGGTGCAGGATGCGTACTCGCTGCGGTGCTCGCCCCAGGTGCATGGCGCCGCACGTGACACCGCCGGCCACGCCGCGATGATCGCCGGGCGCGAACTCGCCAGCGTGATCGACAACCCGGTGATCACCCTGGACGGACGCATCGAATCGAATGGGAACTTCCACGGCGCGCCCGTGGCCGCCGTCCTCGACTTCCTCGCGATCTCGATCGCCGATGTGGCCTCGGTCTCGGGCGTCGCACGGACCGGGCGCTGGACCCGGCGCGCAGCCACGGCCTCCCGCCCTTCCTCGCCGATGAGGTCGGCGTCGACTCCGGCTTGATGATCGCGCAATATGCCGCGGCGGGGATCGTGTCCGAGCTCAAGCGGCTCGCGGTCCCCGCATCCGTCGACTCGATCCCGTCTTCGGCAATGCAAGAGGATCATGTCTCGATGGGCTGGGCGGCCGCGCGGAAGCTGCGCCGGGCGATCGACGGCCTCGGGCGCGTGCTCGCGATCGAGATCCTGACCGCGGCCCGCGCCCTCGATCTCCGTGCACCGCTGGAGGCGGGGCCCGTGACCGGCGCCGTGCGCGACCTGGTCCGCACCGTGGCGGCAGGCCCCGGTCCCGACCGTTTCCTCTCGCCGGAGATGGAAGCGGTCACCGCACTCGTCCAGTCGGGCGACGTCGCCCGTATCGCGAAGGAGCACATCGATGGTTGAGAACACCACAGCGGGTCCCCGCGTCGTCCGCGCCGCCCGTGGCAACGAGCGCACGGCGAAGAGCTGGGGCGCGGAAGCCGCCAAGCGCATGCTGATGAACAACCTCGACCCCGAGGTCGCGGAGCACCCGGAAGACCTGGTGGTCTACGGCGGCACGGGCAAGGCCGCCCGCAGCTGGGAGGCGTACGACGCGATCGTGCGCACCCTCGACGAGCTCGAGCCCGACGAGACGCTGCTCGTGCAGTCCGGCAAACCGGTCGGAGTGTTCCGCACGCACGAGTGGGCGCCGCGCGTGCTGATCGCCAACTCGAACCTGGTCGGGGACTGGGCGACCTGGCCGGAGTTCCGTCGGCTGGAAGAGCTCGGACTCATCATGTACGGGCAGATGACCGCGGGGTCGTGGATCTACATCGGCACACAGGGGATCCTGCAGGGCACCTACGAGACGTTCGCCGCCGTCGCTCGCTCGCTCGGACGGGACTCGCTGCGCGGCACCCTCACCCTCACCGGTGGTGCGGGTGGGATGGGGGAGCCCAGCCGCTCGCGGTGACCATGAACGACGGGGCGGTGCTCATCGTCGACGTCGATGAATCACGCCTGTCTCGTCGCGTCGAGCACGGCTACCTCGACGAGTACACGACCGACCTCGATGCGGCCGTCGCCAGGGTCATCGAGGCCAAGCGCGCCGGTACGGCCCTCTCCGTCGGCGTCGTCGGCAACGCGGCGGAGGTCTTCCCCGAGCTGCGGCGTCGGGGGTGCCGATCGACATCGTGACCGACCAGACCAGCGCCCACGACCCCCTCGCCTATCTCCCGCTCGGCATCGCGGTCGAGGACTGGAAGGCCGAGGCCGAGCGCGACGCCGAGGAATTCACGCGACGCTCCCGGGAGTCGATGGCCGCTCACGTCGAGGCGATGGTGGCCTTCCAGGATGCCGGTGCCGCGGTGTTCGACTACGGGAACTCGATCAGGGCCGAGGCGCAGCTCGGCGGCTACGACCGGGCGTTCGCGTTCCCCGGCTTCGTGCCGGCGTACATCCGCCCGCAGTTCGAAGAGGGACGGGGGCCGTTCCGGTGGGCGGCGCTCTCGGGAGACCCCGAGGACATCTTCAAGACCGACCGCGCGATCGCGGAGCTCTTCCCGGAGGATGCGGCTCTGCACCGTTGGCTCGAGAAGGCCGGCGAGAAGGTGCACTTCGAGGGACTGCCCGCCCGCATCTGCTGGCTCGGCTACAAGGAGCGCCACCTCGCGGGCCTCAGGTTCAACGAGATGGTCGCGTCGGGTGAGCTGTCGGCGCCGATCGTGATCGGACGCGACCACCTGGACTCTGGATCCGTCGCGTCGCCGTACCGGGAGACCGAGGCGATGAAGGACGGTTCCGACGCGATCGCGGACTGGCCGCTCCTGAACGCCCTGCTCAACACGGCATCCGGCGCCTCGTGGGTGTCGCTGCACCACGGCGGCGGAGTCGGCATCGGACGTTCGATCCACGCGGGACAGGTCACCGTCGCGGACGGGTCGGCCCTGGCCGCCGAGAAGCTCGAGCGCGTGCTCACGAACGACCCGGGCACCGGGGTGATGCGTCACGTGGACGCCGGGTACGAGCACGCCCGCGAGGTCGCCCGTGAGCGCGGCCTGCACATCCCCATGCTCTGACACACTCGAAGGATCTCGGACGAGAGGAGCGGCGATGCGCACGCTGATCACCGACATCGCGGAGTTGACCACCAACGTCGCCTCGGCCGGCGATCCCTGCGGCACGAAGGGCGATGCGGCCGTCCTGATCGACGACGGCCGCATCGCCTGGGTCGGGGCCTCCGCAGACGCACCGACGGCGGACGAGATCGTCGACGGCAGCGGTCGCGCCGTGATCCCCGGATTCGTCGACAGCCACAGCCACCTGGTCTTCGCCGGCGACAGAGCGGCGGAGTTCGAGGCGCGGATGGCCGGGCAGAAGTATGCGGCCGGCGGCATCCGCTCGACCGTCGCCGCCACCCGCGCGGCGAGCGACGAGGAGCTGCGGACCCGACTGCGGGGTTTCGTCGACGAGATGCTCGCGCAGGGGACGACCACCGTCGAGATCAAGAGCGGATACGGACTGAGCGTCGCCGACGAGGGGCGTCTCGTCCGGCTCGCCGCCGAGGTCACTCCCGAGGTGACGTTCCTCGGGGCGCATGTCGTGCCCGCCGAGTACGTCGACGCCCCCGACGCCTATGTCGACCTGGTGACCGGGCCCATGCTCGACGTCTGCGCGCCGCACGCGAAGTGGATCGACGTGTTCTGCGAGACCGGGGCGTTCACGGTTGCGCAGTCGCGGCGTGTGCTGGAGGCCGGCGTCGCCCGCGGGCTCGTGCCACGCGTGCACGCCAGCCAGCTCGGACCGGGCGAGGGCGTGCGGCTCGCCGTCGAGCTGGGCGCGGCATCCATCGATCACGGCACGTACCTGACGGATGCCGACGTCGAAGCGCTCGCCGGCTCGGCCACCGTGCTCACGCTGCTGCCCGGTGTCGAGTTCTCGACACGGCAGCCCTATCCCGACGCACGGCGTCTGATCGATGCGGGGGTGACCGTGGCTCTCGCGTGCGACACGAACCCCGGGTCGAGCTTCACCTCGTCGATGTCGTTCTGCATCGCCGTCGCCGTACGGGACATGGGCATGACCCCGGCGGAGGCGGTGTGGGCGGCGACCGCCGGTGGGGCGAGGGCACTACGCCGCGACGACATCGGTGTGATCGCTCCGGGCGCGAGGGCCGACCTCGTGCTGCTCGATGCGCCGACCCGCATCCATCTCGCGTACCGCCCCGGCGTGCCGCTCGTGCGTCGGGTGTGGAAGGACGGTCGGGCGATCGGCTGAGCTCGGCTCCGACACGGGAGCGGCCGTTCACCGCCGGACGGCCTCCTGCACGGAGCGCAACCTCGTCGCACGTTCTCCCGCGACGATCAGGAACCGCGACGCCACGTCGTGCTCGATGTCGTCCGCGAGTTCGAGCAGTGCCAGGTCCATCGCCTCGCGGAGCTCCGGGTCTTCGTCCGACGGCACGTGGATGGGATGCCGGGCGTCGAGCGGTACCAGCACGGCGAGGTCGATGGACGAGAGGGCGTCTGCGGCGATCTGCACCGCGCGGGGGATGAGGGCGCCGGAACTGCGGCCCAACGCCTCCAGCGCGATGAGGTAGGCGGCGAAGTCGAGGGGACTCCGTTCGGCGAGGAGATGCGCCTGATCCGCGTGCTCGTGAAGGCGGGTCGCGGAGATGCGCAGCTGACCGGCGAAGCTCGACTCGCCGGTCGCGTCGTCAGTCTCGCTCTCGAGGTCGTCGAAGGGGTCGCCCAGCACGAGGTACTCGGGGTGCGCGGCGTGGAAGTCCGAGATCAGGGTGCTCTTGCCGCTCGCGTGCGTTCCGGAGACGACGATCCTCATGAGCGTGCGGAGAGACCGGCGAGCAGCTCCAGCACGCACAGCGCGGCCAGCCGGACCGTGCGGGCGTCGTCGGCGTCGGCGGTCGCATCGACCTCGGCGAGGTCGGCGCTCACGACGCGGCTGTCGGCGGCGACGGCGCGGGTGAGCGCGCGCAGCTCCCACGCCTGCAGACCGCCCGGCACGCTCGCGGGGCACCCGGGGCGACGGATCGGTCGCAGACGTCGACGTCGATGTCGAGGTGGACGCGGGGATCCTGTCCGGCGCCGGCGATCTCGACGGCCTCGGCGACCACGTCGTCGATCCCGCGGCGGCGGAGCTCGTCGAGCGTGATGACCCTGATGCCCCACTCGGCCGCGCGGCGGGCGTAGGCCACCGAGTTCGCGAAGTCGGCGATGCCGATCTGCACGATCCTCGTCGTGTCGATCCGTGCGGTCGACAGCGCCGACGCGGCGGGGTCGTCTTCGACGAGGCGGCGCACCGGCGTGCCGTTCGAGATGCCGTCGCGCAGGTCGAAGTGCGCATCGAACGTGATCAGGCCGGTCGCTTCGGCTCCGAGCGCCACCGGGTACGTGAGCGAGTTGTCGCCGCCGAGTGCGACCACGAGTCGTGACGCAGCGGTGAGGTCGCGCACCCGCGCGATCACGCGCGCTTCGCCTGCGGCGCCGTCGGGGTCTGCTACGTCGCCCGCATCCGCGATGTGCAGAACGTCGCCGAGCTCGACCGCGGGCGGTCCCATCAGGGCGGTTCCGTAGCGGGGTAGGGCGTCACGGATCGCCGCCGGTGTGGCGTGTGCGCCGGTGGGCGAGAGCGAGGTGCGCCAGGTCGGCACTCCGAGCAGCACGGCATCGGCGGCACCCGCGAAGGCGGGCCAGGAGCCGGCGCGGGGCCAGAGCGGATCGTGGCTCAGCGGACGGGATGCGGGGGTCATATCAGACTCCGGGGATCAGGGCGTGGGCGACGGCGAAGATGGCGAGACCGGCGAGAGCGCCGACGAACGTGCCGTTCAAGCGGATGTACTGCAGGTCGCGTCCCACCATGAGCTCGATCTTCTCCGTGGTCTCGGCCGGGTCCCAGCGTTCGACGGTGTCCGTGATGATCGACGCGATGTCGTGGCGGTAGCGGTCGACCAGGAACACGGCCGCATCAGACACCCAGGTGTCGACGCGGTGCTGCAGGGCCGTGTCTGTCGTGAGGCGCTCGCCCACCTCCTGGAGGGCCTGGACGGCGCGACGGCGGAGTCCGCTCTCGGGGTCGGCGAGAGCGGTGAGCAGTCCGTTCTTCGCGGTGTTCCACGCCTCGGCTGCCAACGCCCCGACGCGGGGACTGTCGAACAGCGATGCCTTCGCGTTCTCGAGCTTCGCTCGCGTCACCGGGTCGTTCTGCAGGTTGTCCGCCAACCGTGCGAGGTAGCCGTCGACGGCGAGGCGGGCGGGATGACGCGGGGTCGGCCTGCACGGCATGCACGAACTTGACCGCCTCGTGGTAGACCGTGTCGTCGACGAAGCGATGCGCCAGTTTCGGCACCCAGCCGGGGAGCCGTCGCGAGACGAGCCCCGTGAACGACTCGGCGTTCGCGTCGAGCCAGCGTGCGATGCTGTCGGCGGCGAGGTCGACCGCCCCGTGGTGGGCGTCCGCCTCGACGATCTTCTCGAGCCAGGCACCGGCCGGCGGTCCCCACTCCGGGGTCACCAGGTGCTCGCGCGCGAGGTCGGTGATCAGGTCGCGCACGTCGTCGTCGCTCAAGGCGTTGAGCACCGCCGTCGCGATCGTGGCTCCCTCCGCCCCGACCCGCTCGGCGTGCGGAGCCTCGCGCAACCACTCGCCGGCGCGGAGGGCGATGTGCGTGCTCGACAGCTTGGTGCGGACGACGTCGCCCGCCAGGAAGTTGGTCTCGACGAACTCGCCGAGCGTGCGGCCGATCTCGTCCTTGCGGCTCGGGATGATCGCGGTGTGCGGGATGGGCAGTCCGAGCGGCCGACGGAAGAGCGCGGTCACCGCGAACCAGTCCGCCAGCGCACCGACCATGCCGCCCTCTGCGGCGGCGCGGACGTACGCCAACCAGTCGACACGCTGCTGGAACGCGAAGGCGAACACGAAGACGACGGCCATGAACACGAGCGCCCCGAGGGCGACGGCTTTCATGCGGCGCAGGGCACGAAGCCGTTCCTGGTCGGCGGGGGAGAGCTGCGTCATCGGTGTTCGCGGCATGACGTCATCCTTTCACGAGGCGAGTACCCTCGAGACGTGATCGAAGACATCAAGAAGCGTGCCCTGCACCGCACCAGCATCCTCGAGGGGCAGATGCGCGGGGTCGCGCGGATGATCGAGAACGAGGAGTACTGCATGGACATCATCACGCAGTCCCGCGCGATCCAGCGATCCCTCGAGTCGTTGAATCGGCTGCTGCTGGAGAACCACCTGCGCACGCACGTCACCCACATGTTCGACGAGGGCGGCGAGGAACGCGACAAGGCGGTGCTCGAGCTCCTCAAGGCGTTCGACTTCGACCGCAAGTAGACACGACGCAGCGCCCCGACGTGGACGTCGAGGCGCTGCGGGCGGGCTCACCTGCCGCCGTCGAACACTTCGTCCTCCATGGCGTCGTATCCCTCGGCCTGCGGGTCGCCGTGCGATCCGCCCGAGATGGCGTACTCCTCCTCGGGCGAGAGCACCAGGCGGTGGCGGAAGAAGAGTCCGAAGCCGAGCAGGATCACCACGTACACGATCGCGATGGCGATGATCGCCGGGCCGAACGTCGGGTTCAGCAGGAAGCCGACGAAGATGAGCGCGGCGATCACCAGTGCGAGTGCCGCACCGGGGATGCCCCACGGGCTGCGGTACGGGCGCTCGACGTCCGGGTACTTCTTCCGCAGGATCATGAACGACACCAGCTGGAGCCCGTAGGCGAGCACCGCGCCCCAGACGGCGATGTTCAACACGATCGCACCGGCGACGGTTCCTGCGCCCTCGGCGTCGACCGCCGCGAGGACGTCGAGGACGATGAGGGCGACGAAGCCGATGGCCGCGCCGATGACCAGGGCCACCCATGGCGTCTGCCGCGTGCCGGTGAGGGAGAGGAATCGCGGGTAGTAGCCGGCGCGCGAGAGGGAGTACATGTTGCGGCCGTAGGCGAACATGATGCCCTGCAGCGAGGCGAGCAGGCCGATCAGGGCGAAGAGCGCCAGCACCGCGGCGAGCTGGTCGCCGACGATCGCGCGGAAGCCGTCGAGCAGCGGCTCCCCGGCCGTGCCGGTCGCCTCTGCACCGATCACGCCGGTGTTGAGGAACAGCACCAGGAGACCGGTGACGATGAGGGTGCCACGGGCCCAGAACCCGGCCTTCGGGATGTCGCGCGTCGGGTTGTGCGATTCCTCCGCGGCGAGGGGCAGTTCTTCGATCCCCAGGAAGAACCACATCGCGAAGGGCAGGGCGAACAGGATCGGCAGCACGCCGTGCGGCAGGAACTCGGTCTGGCCGGGGTCGGGGGCGATGTCCCACAGTGCATCCCAGCTGAAGGCGCCGGAGAAGATCGCCATCAGCGAGAACACCACGATGATGCCGATCGAGATGATCGAGACGACGATCGCGAAGCGGAACGAGATCGCCGCTCCCGCCGAATTCAAGGCGATGAAGACGATGTAGAGGATGAGGTACCAGACCCACCCCGGCAGCTCGAGTCCCAGCAGCTCGCTGGTGATGCCGTTCGCATACGACGCCGAGAAGTAGACGATCACCGCCGTGGTCGCCACATACTCGATCGTCTCCGCTGCTCCCGTCACCAAGCCGCCCCACGGCCCCATCGCGGAGCGGGCGAACGAGTACGCGCCGCCGGTGTGCGGCATCATGGCCGCCATCTCGCCGATCGCGAAGATCATCCCGTAGTACATCAGCACGAGGATCACGAATGCGATGAGCATGCCGCCGAAGCCGGCGAAGTCGATGCCGAAGTTCCATCCGGAGAAGTCGCCGGAGATGACCGCGGCCACCGCGAGACCCCACAGGCCCCAGACGCCGGCCGAGCGCTTCAGGGTCCGTTTCTCGAAGTACTCGCTCCCGGCCCGTGTATAGGTCGCCCCAGCGACCTTGCGAGATTCATTGCTCTGCTCAGACATCCGCTCTCCGTTCGCATGCACACACAGGCGCCGGGTGCACCTTGGGCATGATTGTGGCAGTCAATGGTGGTTTCGTCTACCTTTAAACCGCGAGGTGATCTACTCTGAGGGCGAAGCCGGTCGGACGATCGCTTCACCACGACGACGGGAGCGAGAAGATGTCGGGAAACCTGAGCATCGAGCAGCTGGATGCCGGCATCGCCGCCGGCGAGATCGACACGGTGATCGTGGCCTTCGCCGATGCGCAGGGACGGCTGGTCGGCAAACGGGTCTCCGCCCGGCTCTTCCAGGAGGACATCCTGCATCACGGCGCCGAGGCCTGCGACTACCTGCTGTCGGTCGACGTCGACATGAACACGGTCGACGGCTACGCGATGTCGGGGTGGGACCGCGGGTACGGCGACATGGTGCTGCGGCCGGACGTGGCGACGCTGCGACGGATCCCGTGGCTCGCCGGCACCGCGCTCGTGATCGCCGACCTCGTGTGGGGGAACGGGGAGCCGGTCGGGCCCTCCCCGCGGGCCATCCTGGATCGTCAGCGCGACCGTCTCGCCGAGCGGGGCTGGATTGCGTTCTCGGGCACAGAGCTCGAGTTCATCGTTTTCGACAACACCTATCGCGACGCCTGGGCCCGCAAGTACGAGGGGCTGACCCCGTCGACCGACTACAACGTCGACTACAACCTGCTCGCCTCGACCAGGCTCGAGCCGCTGCTGCGCGACATCCGCAACAGTATGGACGGGGCGGGCTTGTACTGCGAAGGCGTGAAGGGGGAGTGCAACCTCGGCCAGCAGGAGATCGCGTTCCGCTACGCCGAAGTGCGCGAGACCGCCGACCAGCACGCGCTCTACAAGAACGGCGCGAAGGAGATCGCGGAGCAGCACGGGCAGGCACTCACCTTCATGGCCAAGTTCAACGAGCGGGAGGGCAACAGCTGCCACATCCACCTCTCGCTGCGCGCTGAGGACGGCACACCGGTCATGGCCGGCGACGGCGAGCACGGATTCAGCCCCGTCATGGAGCACTGGATCGCCGGCATCCTCGCCACCTTGCGCGAGTTCACCCTGCTCTACGCGCCCAACATCAACTCCTACAAGCGCTTCGCCAAGGGCAGCTTCGCCCCGACCGGGGTGGCCTGGGGCATCGACAACCGCACGTGCGCCCTGCGGGTGATCGGCTCGGGGTCGGGACTACGGGTCGAGAACCGGGTGCCGGGCGGCGACGTCAATCCGTACCTCGGCATCTCTGCCATCATCGCCGGTGGCCTGTACGGCATCGAGAACGAGCTTCCGCTGCCCGAGCGCTTCACCGGCAACGCGTACGAGGCCGGGGTCGAGCACCTGCCCACCACCCTCCGCGAGGCTGCGCAGCTGTTCAGCGCCTCGACCATCGCGCGCGAGGCGTTCGGCGACGATGTCGTGGACCACTACCTGAACCAGGCACGCATCGAGGTCGAGGCCTACGACGCCGCCGTCACCGATTGGGAGCGCATCCGTGGTTTCGAACGGCTCTGACCCCGCCCCGCTGATCGGCGTCACGACCTACCTCGAACGGGCGCAGCAGGGGGTGTGGGATGTGCGCGCCGCGTTCCTTCCCGAGCAGTACCTGACCGGGGTGACCGCGTCGGGCGGCATCGCCCTGCTGCTGCCCCCGCAGGACCCAGACGCGGCGGATGCGGCCATCGCGGGGATGGACGGGCTGATCCTCTCCGGGGGTGCCGACGTCGCGCCCGAGCTCTACGGCGCGGAGCGGCATCCGCTCACCGACCCCGCCCGCGTCGATCGCGATGCGTGGGAGCTCGCCCTGTTCCGGGCGGCGGAGCGGCGCCGGATGCCGGTGCTCGCGATCTGCCGTGGTCTGCAGCTCGTGAACGTGGCCCGCGGCGGGACGCTGCAGCAGCACCTGCCCGAGTCGCTCGGCACCGAGCGCTACCGCCTCGGAGGGGGTGTCTTCGCCGAGAACGACATCGAGGTGACGGACGACACGGCGTTGGCGGGGTCCTCGGCGCCGGCGACGCGCGCGTCCACAGCTACCACCATCAGGGCATCGACCGCCTCGGTGAGGGGCTGATCGCCGCGGCGCGTTCCGACGACGGGCTCGTCCAGGCGTTCGTCGACACGTCGGGCGGACACGTGGTCGGCATCCAGTGGCACCCGGAGGAGAACGCCGAGGACCGGCGCCTCTTCGAAGATCTCGTCTCACAGGCTCGCGTGTTCGCCGCGGGTCGGAAGGAGGGCGCCCGATGAGCGCGTTCACCGTCATCAACCCGTCGACCGGCACGGCGATCCGCGAGGTGGCACGCGCCGATGTCGCCGAGACCGATGCCGCCATCGCGCGTGCCGTCGCCGCACAGCGCCGGTGGGCGGCCCTCGCTCCGGTCGCCCGCGCCGATGCGCTCAGGGCCTTCGCCCGTGCCGTCGAGGGCGCGGCCGAGGAGCTGGCGCAGCTGGAGGTGCGCAACTCCGGGCATCCGATCGGCTCCGCGCGATGGGAGGCAGCGCACGTCGCCCAGGTGCTGAACTACTACTCCGCCGACCCCGAACGCCTGTCCGGGCGGCAGATCCCGGTGGCCGGCGGACTCGACGTCACCTTCCACGACCCGTATGGCGTGGTCGGTGTCATCGTGCCATGGAACTTCCCGATGACGATCGCGTCGTGGGCGTTCGCGCCCGCGCTCGCCGCGGGCAACGCCGTGGTGCTGAAGCCGGCGGAGTTGACCCCGCTCACGGCGATCCGTCTGGGCGAGCTCGCACGTGAGGCCGGTCTGCCCGAGGGACTGTTCGAAGTCGTCACGGGCTCCGGATCGGTCGTCGGCCAGCGCCTGGTCGAGCACCCCGACGTGCGCAAAGTCGTCTTCACCGGCTCGACCGAGGTGGGCATCGAGGTCGCGGCCGGGTGCGCGCGGGCGCTCAAGCCGGTCACGCTCGAACTCGGCGGTAAGAGCGCGAACATCGTCTTCGCCGACGCCGACCTCGAACAGGCGGCGGCAGGTGTCCCCGGCTCCGTGTTCGACAACGCCGGCCAGGACTGCTGCGCCCGCAGCCGACTGCTCGTGCAGCGCTCGGTCTACGACCGCTTCCTCGAACTCCTCGAGCCCGCCGTGGCCGCGTGGCGCGTCGGGGATCCTGGACGAGACGACACCGACATGGGACCCCTCATCTCGGCGGGGCACCGCGACACCGTCGCCTCGTTCCTCGACGGCGCCGACATCGCCTTCCGTGGCACGGCGCCCGAGGGGGACGGGTTCTGGTTCGCCCCGGCCGTGGTGCTCGCCGATCCCGCCGATCGGATCGCGCAGCAGGAGGTGTTCGGGCCCGTCGTCGCAGTGATGCCCTTCGAGGACGAAGCCGACGCGATCCGCCTGGCGAACGACACGATCTACGGCCTCGCCGGGTCGGTATGGACGCAGAACCTGAGCCGCGGCGTGCGCGTCGCGCGGGGTGTGCGCAGCGGGGTGCTCTCGGTGAACTCCCACTCCTCGGTGCGCTACGCCACCCCTTCGGCGGCATGAAGGCGTCGGGCCTCGGGCGGGAGCTCGGCCCGGACGCGGCCGAGCACTTCACCGAGACCAAGAACGTCTTCTTCGCGACCGACGACCTCTGATCGCCGCGCAACCCACCCCATCCGGAACGGAGAACCCTCATGAGCATCGACCTGACCCAACGACTCCGCGATCGCGTCGCCATCATCACCGGCGGTGCGAGCGGCATCGGGTTCGCCACCGCCAAGCGCTTCGCCGCCGAGGGAGCCTTCGTCGTGATCGCCGATGTCGACCCGACGACCGGTGAGGCGGCGGCGGCCGAGGTGGGCGGGGCGTTCCGTCCGGTCGACGTCGCCGATGAAGCGAAGGTGAACGCGTTGTTCGACGGCGTCGCGGAGGAGTTCGGGCGCATCGACATCGCGTTCAACAACGCGGGCATCTCTCCTGCCGATGATGACTCGATCGAGACCACGGAGCTCCCCGCATGGGACCGGGTGCAGGACGTCAATCTCAAGAGCGTGTACCTGTGCAGCCGCGCGGCGCTGCGGCACATGGTCCCCGCCGGACGCGGGTCGATCATCAACACCGCGTCGTTCGTGGCGCTGCTGGGGTCGGCGACTTCGCAGATCAGCTACACCGCGTCCAAGGGCGGGGTCCTCGCGATGTCGCGCGAGCTGGGTGTGCAGTTCGCCCGCCAGGGTGTGCGAGTGAACGCCCTGTGCCCCGGACCGGTGAACACGCCGCTGCTGCAGGAGCTGTTCGCCAAGGACCCGGAGCGCGCACGACGACGTCTCGTGCACGTGCCGATGGGACGATTCGCCGAGCCGGAGGAGCTCGCGGCCGCGGTCGCCTTCCTCGCCTCCGACGACTCCTCGTTCATCACCGCCAGCGCGTTCGTGGTCGACGGCGGCATCACCAACGCCTACGTCACGCCGCTGTGAGCGACCCCCACCTCGCTGTGACAGGGTGAAGGCATGAGCGAGCACTCCTCCGACGGCGACCTCGTCGAGGTGCGGAAGGCGGTCTACCGGCCGCTGCGGCGTGGCAACGCCCTCGAGGACGCGGTGGCCCGGCTCGTGCAGACGATCCGGCTCGGCGTGGTCGCGCCGGGGAGTCGCTGCCGCCGGAGCGCGAGCTCGCCGCCTCGTTCGGGGTCAGCCGAGACACCGTGCGGGAGGCGATCCGCGAACTCGCCGACACCGGCTACCTCCTGCCCCGCCGAGGTCGGTACGGCGGGACGTTCGTGGCTGATCCGCTCCCGCATCCGTCGGTGTCCTCGGCCGTCGCCCCCGAACACCTCGACGATGTCCTCGGACTCCGCCGCGTGCTCGAAGCCGGGTCTGCCAGAGCCGCCGCGAGTCGGACGCTCGACGCCGCCACCCGCGCCGACCTCTGGGCACGGCACGAGGCCGCGCTGCCGGCGGGACCCGAGGAGTACCGGCGCCTCGACACGCTGCTGCATCTGGCGATCGCGGAGGCCGCCGGCATCCCCTCGCTCGTCGCACTCGTGGCCGAGAACAGGGCCGACGTCAACGCCTGGCTCGACACGTTCCCGCTCATGCCGCGGAACATCCAGCACTCAGGAGAGCAGCACGAGAGCATCGTGTCGGCCATCCTGGCCGGACGCCCCGACGCCGCCGAGGCGGCGATGCGCGACCATCTGGCCGGGTCGGAGGCGCTGCTGCGGGGCTTCCTGATCTGACCTGGTCGGGGTCGGCACGCCCCTCGGGTCAGCGCGCGGCGGCCTCGTCCGTCACGGTCAGCGCCTCGTCGATCGCGGCGAGTCCGCGCACGAGCTCGTCCTCGTCGATCACCAGGGGTGGAGCGACGTGCACGCGGTTGAAGTGCGTGAAGGGCCAGACCCCCGCCTTCTTCGCGGCGGCCGCGAATGCTCCCATCGGCGCGGCGTCCGCCCCTGCGGCGTTGAACGGCACGAGCGGCTCGCGCGTCTCGGCGTCGCGGACCAGCTCGACCGCCCAGAACAGACCGAGGCCCCGCACATCGCCGACGCTCGGGTGCCTCTCGGCCCAGGAGCGCACGGTCGGCTCGACGATACGCGCGCCGAGATCCCGCACACGTTCGAGGATGCCGTCGCGGCGGAACACCTCGAACGTGGCGACGCCGGCCGCGCACGCGAGAGGGTGTCCGGAGTAGGTGAGTCCGCCCGCGAAGGGCATCGTGTCGAAGGCGCTCGCGATGCGGTCGGAGATCACCACACCGCCGAGCGGCACGTAGCCCGAGTTCACGCCCTTCGCGAAGGTGATCAGGTCGGGGCGGCCGTCGAACGCGTCGATGCCGAACCATTCGCCGAGCCGACCGAAGCCGACCATCACCTCGTCGGCGATGTACACGATGCCGTGACGGTCGCACAGCTCGCGCACGCCCTGCAGGTAGCCGGGCGGCGGCACGAGCACGCCGTTCGTCCCCACGACCGTCTCGATGATGATCGCCGCGATGGTCTGCGGACCCTCGAGCTGGATCGTCTGCTCCAGGTGCGCCAGTGCCCGCTCCGACTCCTGCTCCGGAGTCTCCGCGTGGAAGGGGGAGCGATACAGGTAAGGGCCGAAGAAGCGCACCGCTCCGGAGTCGACGGTGTCGTTCGCCCAGCGGCGCGGGTCGCCGGTCAGCGAGATCGCGGTCGAGGTGGAGCCGTGGTAGCTGCGGTACATCGAGAGCACCTTGCGGCGGCCGGTGAACTGGCGGGCCATGCGCACCGCGTACTCGTTGGCCTCGGCGCCGCCGTTGGTGAAGAACACCTTCTCCAGTCCGTCCGGCGCGACCTCGGCGATCAGGCGGGCCAGCTCGCCGCGCACATCGTTCGCGATGGACGGCTGGATCGTCGCGAGACGCCCCGCCTGCTGCTGGATCGCCGCGACGAGGTCGGGATGCTGGTGGCCGAGGTTGAGGTTCACGAGCTGGCTGGAGAAGTCGAGGTACGCGTTGCCTTGATAGTCCCAGAACGTCGAACCCTCGCCAGCGGCGACAGGCAGCGGATCGATCAGGGCCTGCGCGCTCCAGGAGTGGAAGACGTGCCCGCGGTCGTCCGCGCGCACCTGCGCCTCGGCGTCGGGGGCGGGCAGCGGGTGCGCGAACCCGTGTCGGTCGGTGTAGGTCGTCATGTCGTCTCCGCTCAGTGGTTGCTCGGGAAGCCGAGGTCGATCTGCGAGGGGTGTGGTCCGGCCAGCGGGTGGTGACGACCTTGGAGCGCGTGTAGAAGTGCACCGACTCCGGGCCGTAGATGTGCGAGTCGCCGAACAGCGAGTCCTTCCAGCCGCCGAACGAGTAGGCGCCGACGGGCACCGGGATCGGCACGTTGACGCCGACCATGCCGACCTCGATGTCGAACTCGTACTGGCGGGCGGTGCCGCCGTCGCGCGTGAAGATCGCCGTGCCGTTGCCGTAGGCGTTGGCGTTCACGAGGGCGACCGCGTCGGCGTAGGTGTCAACGCGGACGACCGACAGCACTGGGCCGAAGATCTCGTCGTCGTACACCTTCATGCCGGGGGCGACCTGGTCGATGAGGCTGACGCCGAGGAAGAAACCCTCGGAATCGAACTCCTTCGTGGTGCCGTCCACGACGACGGTCGCGCCCTCCGCTTCGGCTCCTGTCACGTACGAGGCGACCTTGTCGCGGTGCTCGCGCGTGATGAGCGGACCCATCTCGCTCGCGGCATCCGTGCCCGCGCCGATCGTGAGGCCGTCGATGCGGTCGGCGATCGCGGCGACGAGGTCGTCGGCCACCTCGCCCACGGCGACCAGCACCGAGACGGCCATGCAGCGCTCGCCGGCCGAGCCGTAGGCGGCGGAGACCGCGGCGTCGGCCGCGGCGTCGATGTCGGCATCCGGCATGACGACCATGTGATTCTTCGCGCCCCCGAGCGCCTGCACGCGCTTGCCGGCGGCGGACGCGCGCTGGTAGATCGAGCGGGCGATCGGGGTCGACCCGACGAAGCTGATCGCGGACACCTCAGGGGACTCGAGGAGGGCATCGACGGCCTCCTTGTCGCCGTTGACGACGTTGAGCACTCCGTCGGGCAGGCCCGCCGGCGAAGAGCTTCGCGATCCACACCGCCGCCGACGGGTCCTTCTCGCTCGGCTTGAGCACGACCGTGTTGCCGCAGGCGATGGCCGAGGCCACCATCCACAGCGGCACCATGACGGGGAAGTTGAAGGGCGTGATCGCCGCGACCACGCCGACCGGCTGCTTGACCGAATGCACGTCGACACCGCGCGCGACCTGCTCGCTGCGCTCTCCCTGAGCAGGTGCACGAGGCCGGCGGCGAACTCGACGTTCTCGATGCCGCGCGACACCTCGCCCGCAGCGTCGGAGAGCACCTTGCCGTGCTCGGAGGTGACGATCGCCGCGAGTTCCGGGGTGCGCTCCTTGAGCAGCTGACGCAAGCGGAAGAAGACGTCGGCGCGCTTGATCAGGCTCGTCTCGCGCCATGCGGGAAGCGCTGCTTCTGCGGCGGCGATCGCGGACTCCACCTCGGCGGCCGAGGCGAAGGCGACCTGCTTCGACACCCGGCCGGTTGCGGGGTCGAAGACCTGGCCGGTGCGGGCCGCCTCGGCGGCTTCCACTCCGTTGATGACGTGACGGACGATGTCCACGATTGTTCCTCCGGCTCGTGAAGAATGCGGTGTTCATACACTCTGACTGAGTGTCGAGTACGCTGATGTTTCTCCATGATCACAGAGCGTGAAGGTGTCCGAGGGTGTCAGAACGTCAGGACTTGACTGGAATCCGGACAGATCGTCCGGCCCGGACCGACGGATTGCTCACCGTGGCCGACGTGCTCGCCGATCCGGTGCTGCAGGGCGGCGCGCCGGAGGTGATCGTCGGAGGCGCCGCTCTCGACGTCGATGTGCGCTGGGTGCACGTCTCGGACAACGCGGGCGTCGCTCGTCTGCTCGATGGCGGCGAGCTGCTGCTCAGCACCGGAGCAGGGTGGCCGACGGCGGCCGACGCTCTGCGCGAGTTCGCCATGACGCTTCATCGCACGGGCGTCGCGGGCATCGTCGTCGAGCTCGGCTCCGGTCAGACGCGGGTTCCGGAAGCCCTCGCCGAGACGTGCAGAGAGGTCGGGCTCGCACTCATCGCCCTCTACAGGGAGATCAAGTTCGTCGCCGTGACCGAGTCGGTGCACAGGTCGCTGATCGCCGCCCAGACCGATGCACTGGGCGAGCGACAGCGCCTGCACGAACTCTTCACCGCGTTGAGCCTGCAGGGTGCGCCTGCCGATGTCATCGTCGCGGAGACAGCGCGTGCACTCGGCGCGCCCGTGATCCTGCAGAACCTCGCGCACGAGGTGATCGCCTATGAGACTCTGCGGACACCGGTGGCGCAGGCGCTCGGGCAGCTCGCCGACGCCGACCGCGTCCCGGTGCAGGCGCGCGGCGTGCGCTGGGGGACTCTCGTCGCCCTCTCGGGGCCGGCACATCCGGCTGGTCGGCTCACCGTGCTCGAGCAGGGGAGCGACGGCGCTCGCCTTCGGGTGCCTCGCGGATGGCGGCGACGCGGAATGGTCGCTGCTCGCCCAGCGGGGCATCATCGACGATCTGCTCGGCGCGCGCTTCGCGAGTCCGGAGGACATCGCCGCGCGCCTCGGGGCCGGTGGTTTCGCGCTGCGGGGCCGGCACTGTCACGGCATCGTCGCCCGCGGTGCGGAGTCGGCAGCGGAGCTCGCGGCCCGGGCGCAGCGCGCCGGAGCAGCGGTGGTCGCCGCGCGCGTGGGCGACGACGATGTCGCCCTCCTGTCACTCCCGTCATCCCTGCTGCTCAGCGATGCTCTGGCCGCGCGCATCGTCGGTCCCGCCCGCACGGTCTTCGTCGGTCCCGCCGCCGAAGACGTGCGGGGACTGCTCGCCTCGCTGCGAGCGGCGAGAGACCTCGCGGTGAGCGATCGCTCCGAGTCCGGACCGCGGGTGCGACGCGTGGATGACCGGCCGTTGGAGCGCTTCGTCGCGTCACTGCGCGACGACCAACGTCTGCTCGCGCACAGTGCGCGGATGCTGGCCCCGGTCGTGGCCTATGACGACGAGCGTCGCGGCGACCTGCTCGATGTGCTGTCCGCGCTCGTCGCCCATCCGGGCAATCGTTCCGCGGCGGCGGCCGCGAGTCACCTCTCGCGTTCGGTCTTCTACCAGCGCCTCGCGGTGATCGGCGAGATGCTCGAGGTCGACCTCGACGACGGGGAGACCCTCGCGGCGCTGCACCTGGCGCTGCTGGCGAGACGGAGCGCGGTTCCCGTCACCTGACCCGAGCCCCGCCTGCGCCCGCTGCGGTGCCCTGCCCGTCAGAGCACCGACTGCGCGCGCGTCAGCACATCGCGGAGGATCTGCTCGATCTCGCGGAACTCCGTCGGACCCACGGTGAGTGGAGGCGCGAGCTGGATGACGGGATCTCCACGGTCGTCGGCGCGGCAGTACAGACCCGCCTCGAACAGGGCGGGTGAGAGGAAGCCGCGCAGCAGCCGCTCCGACTCGGCGTCGTCGAAGGTCTCCTTCGTGGACTTGTCCTTGACGAGCTCGATGCCGAAGAAGTACCCGTCGCCGCGCACATCGCCGACGAGCGGCAGGTCGAGCAGCTTCTCGAGCTCGGTGCGGAACAGCGGGGAGTTCTCGCGCACGTGGGCGTTGAGCCCTTCCTCGTCGAAGATCGCCAGGTTCTCCAGGGCCACCGCAGCCGACACGGGGTGCCCGCCGAAGGTGTAGCCGTGCGGGAACGAGACGTCGCCCTTGGAGAACGGCTCGTACACGCGGTCGCTGACGATCGTGGCGCCGATGGGGGAGTACCCGCTCGTCATGCCCTTGGCGCACGTGATCATGTCGGGGACGTAGCCGAGACCGGTGCACGCGAACGTGTGTCCGAGCCGCCCGAACGCGCAGATCACCTCGTCCGAGACGAGCAGGACGTCGTGGCGGTCGCAGATCTCGCGCACGCGCGCGAAGTAGCCGGGAGGAGGCGGGAAGCACCCGCCGGAGTTCTGCACGGGTTCGAGGAAGACCGCGGCCACGGTGTCCGCCCCCTCGAACAGGATCATCTCTTCGATGCGGTCGGCGGCCCATCGACCGAAGGCTTCGAGGTCGTCAGCCGGGCCGCCCATCTCGGCCGCACGGTAGAAGTTCGTGTTCGGCACCCGGAAGCCGCCAGGCGTGACCGGCTCGAACATCGACTTCATCGCCGGGATCCCGGTGATCGCCAATGCTCCCTGCGGGGTGCCGTGGTACGCGACCGCTCGCGAGATGACCTTGTGCTTGGCGGGCTTCCCCTGCAGCTTCCAGTAGTGCTTGGCCAGCTTGAACGCGGTCTCGACCGCCTCGCCGCCGCCCGTGGAGAAGAAGACGCGGTTGAGGTCGCCGGGGGCCTCATCGGCGAGACGATCGGCGAGCTCGATCGCAGCCGGGTGCGCATACGACCAGAGCGGGAAGAACGACAGCTCCGACGCCTGCGCTGCCGCAGCCTCGGCGAGACGCCGCCGGCCATGGCCCGCATTCACCACGAAGAGGCCCGCGAGGCCGTCGAAGTACCCTTTGCCCTTCGCGTCCCAGATCCGGTGTCCCTCGCCTTTGACGATGATGGGCACACCCGACTCGGCCATGGTCGACTGTCGCGTGAAGTGCATCCAGAGATGGTCCTTCGCCATCGTCTGCAGTGCGGACTCGGACGGGATCGTGCGGGCGGTGCTCATCTGGTCCCCCAGTTGTAGAGCTGCTTCTGCAGCTTGGCGTAGATGAAGGTCTCGGTGGAGAGGACGCCGTCGATCGGTCGGATGACGTCGTTGATCAGGGCGAGCAGGTCGTCGTCGTCTTCGCAGACCACCTCGGCGAGCACGTCGAAGGACCCGACGGTGATGACCACGTAGTCGACCGCGTCGATCGCCGCGACGGCCTCCGCGACGCGCCGCGTGTCGCCGGACACGCGGATGCCGATCATCGCCTGTCGAGGGAACCCGAGTTGCATCGGATCCGTCACGGCGACGATCTGCATCACCCCGGACTCGGTCAGGCGCTGCACGCGCTGCCGCACGGCGGCCTCACTCAGGCCGACGACGCGTCCGATGTCGGAGTACGATCGACGACCGTCCTCCTGGAGCAGCTCGATGATGGTCTTGGAGATCGCGTCGAGCGAGGGATGCTTCTTCGGACCCATGATGCGATCCTCGCACCCGGGCCCGTGGTACGGCAACCGATTCCGCCGTGAAAACCGCGATCCTCGGCGGAATCAGCGGTGAAGACGGGTCACGTCTGGAGGGGACCCAGCAACGCCCCGGCCGCCGTGGAGTGCGCGGACTCGGGGTCGGAGGGGTGGAACGCGCCGGCGAGGACGTCTCGGTAGAGCCGCGACAACTCGTTGGCCGAGAAGTAGGAACCGCCGCCCGCGACGAGCATGGCGTCGTCGACGACCTGCTTGGCCATGGTGATCGCGCGGTGTTTGACGCCCGACAGCAGCGGGAACCAGCGGGCGCCGTTGTCGACCCGGTCGTCGACGTCTCGGGCGAGCTGGGCGATCTGCGGTGGCAGTGCGTCGTAGGCGATCGACATGTCGGCGATGCGCCAGCGGATGTCGGGGTCTTGACTGTACGCGAGGCCCGTCCTCTTCGAGTGTCGCTTCTGCGCGGTCGCCACGGCGAGTTCCAGTGCTCGCCGCGCGATGCCCGTGTACACGGAGGCGAGCAGGATCTCGAACACCGAGAAGATGCCGAAGACGATCGGGTCGGGGCTCGGTCCGGGGTCGATGCGTCGCACCACGTGTGCGGCATCCGCCGTGGCGCCGTTCAACCGGGTGGTCCTGCTCTGGGTGGCCCGCATGCCCAGCGTGTCCCAGTCGTCCGAGGTGGTCACGGCATCCGTGCGGTCGATGAACGCGAACACCAGCTTCGGCGCGTCGGCACTCGTGGTGTCGAGGCCGTGCAGGCCGAGTTTCGTCCACACCGGGGCGAGCGAGGTGAAGATCTTGGTGCCGGTGAACGAATAGCCCCCGTCGCCGTCCGGCACGGCCGCCGTGTCGCTGCCGAAGAGGACCAGGTCGTTGCCGCCTTCGCTGATGCCGAACGCGAAGACCTCGCCGGCGACCGCGCCGTCCTGGACGAACTCCAGGCCGGGTACGCCGCGGTCGGAGAACACCTTCGCGACGCCCGTCCACACCAGGTGCATGTTGATGGCCAGAGCCGTCGCGGGCGCCGCCCCCGCGAGACGCTGCTGCAGGATGGCGGCCTCGGCGAGCCCGAGGCCTGCACCGCCGCGTTCGGTCGGCACGAGGATCGACAGGTACCCGGCCGCGCGCAACTCGTCGAGGTCCGGCTGCGGAAAGGTGTTCTCGCGGTCGTGGATCGGTGCGCGTTCGCGGATCCGCGCGAGGAGATCGTCGGGAAGGTATGCGGTCGGGTCGAAGTCGCTCATGCCAGAGCCTCCAGAAGCTGTCGGATCGATTCGTCAGGGCGGTCGCGGTGCAGGGAGTGACCTGCTCCTTCGACGATGGACAGGGTGATCAGCGGGTTCGCGGCGAGTACCTCGCTCGCGAGGTCTCCCGTGAAGATGCTGTAGACGGCGGGGTCGGCGCCGATCACATGCGTGGGGACCGTCAGGCGGGCGGCCGCGTCGCGCACATCCCACGGCTGGTTCTGTGCACTGGTCTGCTCCACCGCCCAGGCGCTCGCCCGCCGCACCGCATCGATCTTCAACTCATGGTCCTGCGGGTGCCAGTGCGGATGCTCCTGCTGCACGACCTCGAGTCTCGTGTCGGCGAAGGCCCGCTCCTGGCTTCTGCGGACGATGGCCGCGTCGCGACCGTCGACGTGGATCGCCGGATCGATGAGCACGAGCCGACGGGCCCAGTCCGGTGCGGACGCCGCGGCGACGGTGCTCGCCGCGCCGCCGAGGGAGTGGCCGACCACGGCGTCCCAGGGGCCCGCGCCGTCAGGGCGGGTGGCGGCGAGGTCGTCACCGTATGCCGCGACCGTGTAATCGAGAGAACGCGGCGCATCGCCATGGCCACGCAGGTCGACCGCGGTCGCGTGCCAGCCCGCGCCGGCGAGGGCGTCGCCCATGCGCCACATCAGTGCGCCAGAGGACCCGAGACCGTGGACCAGGAGTGCCCGCCTGGCGGCAGACGGAGCACCCCACGAGAGGCGGGGCAGGGTGAGCGGTGCAGGCATGGCACCAGCCTACGACCGGGTGGCGGCCCTGGCCCCTGACGCTGTCCCCGTCAGTCGGAGCCGATCGCCGCCAACGGGGGCAGGTCGGCCGCGATCGTCAGCACGCGCTCCGCCGCGGCATGCCCGGCGGAGAGTCGCTCGGCGAGGCCGGCTCCGTCGAGGGTCGCGGCGAGGAAGCCGGACGCGAAGGCGTCCCCGGCGCCGACCGGCTCGACGACGTCGACGACGGGTGCCGGGACGAACACCGGCTCGGCGTCGCCGTCGAAGGCCGTCGCGCCGACGTCGCCGTCCTGACGACCAGCAGCGCGCAGTTCGGGAGGAAGGCACGGATGGCGGACGGCGTCGCCGTGCCCCAGATGCGCTCCGCCTCGTCGCGACCCACGAACGTGATGTCGGCGGCGTCCGCCAGGCGCGCGAGCGTCTCCGCCGCGTCTTCCCGGCTCCACAACGGACGGCGATCGTTCACGTCGAACGACACGAGGGCGCCGGCGGTGCGCGCATCGGCGAACAGTCGGTCGACCATGTCTCGGCACGACGCGGAGAGGGCGGGAGTGATCCCGGTGGTGTGCACGATGCGGACGCCCTCGAGCTGCGCGGTGCTCAGGAATCCCGGCTCCATGCGGGAGGCCGCCGATCCCCGACGGTAGTAGTAGACGGAGGAGGACTCGACCCCGGGGTCCTGAACATCACGCCGGTCGGGGCGGCGTCGTCGCGCTCGACCCACAGTTCGACTCCCCGACGTTCCAGCTCGGAGGCGACGCGGTCTCCGAGCGGGTCGCCTCCGAGGCGTGAAGCCCAGGCGACCCGGTGCCCGGTGGAGGCGACGCCGGCCGACACGTTGGATTCCGCACCCGCCAGTCCGATCGATGCCTGGGCGGCTGACGCGAGTCTGGCATCCGTCGGGGTGATCAGAGCCATGGTCTCGCCGATGCAGACGATCTCGGGGGCAGTGCGCAGAGAGGAGGAAGAGTTCATGAAGGGGTGACCGCCAGGGGTTCGGTGTCGGGATGCGGGCTCGCGTCGCGGTGACGCAGGTCGGGGAACGAACGGACGAAGACGATCGAGACGAGGAGTCCGGCCGCAGCGAAGATCGTGGCGGCGAGGTAGGCGCCACGCCAGTCGCTGACGTCGACGAGGAACCCGGCGACGGCGGAGCCCGCGGCCGCGCCGATCAGCTGGCCGGTGCCCGCCCATCCGAAGGCCTCGGCTGTCTCGCTGAACTTCACGCTGGCGGAGGTGATCGCGAACAGCACGGCGAGTGCGGGGGCGATGCCGATCCCGGCGAGGATCAGCGTCCCGCCCAGCCAGAAGACGTTCAGCATGACCATCGTCAATCCGAGGCCGATCGTGACGATGAGCAGGCGGCGCGCCATCGCCCACGGGCCGATCGGGATGTGCCCGAACGCCAACCCGCCGGCGAGGCTGCCCGCCGAGAACACCGCGAGCACGAGGCCGGCCGCGAGACTGCCGTGCTCGAAGGTCGCGACGACGCCGACCTCGACCGCCGAGCACGCTCCGATCAACAGGAAGCCGATCACTGTCGCCAGCATCACGGGTGGCTTGAGCACCACCGTGCCCAGCGCGTTGCGGCTGCGCGGGATGCGCACCCGGCCGACCTCGGGGGAGAGGATGAACCACGCGCCGCCGCCGACGAGGACCACGGCCACCAGCAGCAGCCCCTCCATGGTGCCGATCTGCGTGGAGACCAGTGTGATCACGACCGGGGCCAGCACCCAGATGATCTCCTGCAGCGAGGCGTCGAGTGAGAACAGGGGAGTGAGGTTCGAGGAGTTCACGAGCTTCGGGTAGATCGTACGGACCGCCGCCTGGATCGGAGGCGTCGACAGCCCCGCGATCATGCCGAGTGCCATGAAGCCCGGCACGGAGAGGGGGAGCACGGCGAGGCACAGCACGGCGACGACGCAGACCGAGAGAGTGAGCGTGAGCACGCGCCGCATGCCCCAGGCGCCCATCCACCGGCTGGTGATGGGACCGGCGACCGCCTGGCCGACACTGGTCGCCGCGAGGACCAGGCCCGCTGACCCGTAGGAGCCGGTCTGCTGCTCGACATGCAGCAGGATCGCCAGGGACATCATGCCGTTGGGGAATCGCGCGGTCAGCTGAGCCGCGATCATGCGCGCCACACCCGGCGTGCGAAGAAGATCCCGATATCCCGCCACCAGACAACGGTACCGGGCGCGGGTGCCGGTCGTCGAAGGGGCCGATCCGCGACACGCCCGCGACACGCCGAGGGACGATTTCCACAGGAATCCGAATGTCGGTGGGCCGACGTAACGTGCCCCCTGTGGATGGATCGCTCACAGGGGCTTCCCAGCCGCGATTTCCCGCGGTTCGAGTGCCTAGCGAAGGGGCCTCAGCCTGTGGAAGAAACGGTGGAGAACCTGTGTTGTATCTGTAGAGAACGGTGGATAACTACACGGATGTAACTACTACCCCTTGTGGTCGCCCCCAATGTCGGTCCCCATATGTAGTATTGAAGTCCCGGCAGGGGGTCTACCGGGAAACAGCCTGATGAGAAGCAGGCCAGAGATTTGAGGGGTTACGAAAAGATGTCGATCACGGTCTACACCAAGCCTTCCTGCGTTCAGTGCAACGCGACCTACCGTGCCCTGGATGCCAAGGGCATCGAGTACGAGGTCCTCGACCTTTCGGAAGACGCGACGGCGCTCGAGCAGGTCAAGGCGCTCGGCTACCTGCAGGCACCCGTCGTCGTGACCGACGAGGGCCACTGGTCGGGCTTCCGTCCCGACAAGATCGACGAGCTCGCCTCCCGTCTGGCGTGACACCCCATGAGCGCCGTCGCGACCGCAGCGCCGCTCCTGGTCTACTTCTCGAGCGTCTCGGGTAACACCGCACGATTCGTCGAGAAGCTCGGGTTTCCGGCCCGACGCATCCCCCTCCACCGAAATGAAGACGACCTCGTCATCGACGAGCCCTTCGTGCTGGTCACCCCCACCTATGGCGGGGGTGCGGGGCGCGGCGTCGAGAAGGGCGCCGTTCCCAAACAGGTGATCCGGTTCCTCAACGACGAGCGCAACCGGCGCCACATCCGCGGAGTGATCTCCGCGGGCAACACCAACTTCGGCGATGCCTTCTGCCTCGCCGGTGACATCATCAGCCGCAAGTGCCACGTGCCTCACTTGTATCGGCTCGAGATCTTCGGCACACAAGACGATGTGGATCGCGTGAGCGACGGATTGGAACGACGGTGGGAACTTCAGTGACCGAGACAGTGGCATTCAAGGCGAACCCCGCATACGAGGGCCTCGATTATCACGCGCTCAACGCGATGCTGAACCTGTACGACGCGAACGGGAAGATCCAGTTCGACGCCGACAAGCGCGCCGCGCGGGAGTACTTCCTGCAGCACGTGAACCAGAACACGGTGTTCTTCCACTCGCTCAAGGAGCGCCTGGACTACCTCGTGGAGAAGGAGTACTACGAGGGTGCCGTCATCGAGAAGTACTCGTTCGACTTCATCCAGAAGCTCAACGACCTGGCGTACTCGAAGAAGTTCCGCTTCGAGACCTTCCTCGGGGCGTTCAAGTACTACACGAGCTACACGCTGAAGACCTTCGACGGCAAGCGCTACCTGGAGCGCTTCGAGGACCGCGTCGTGATGACCGCGCTCGGCCTCGCCGACGGTGACGAGAAGCTCGCCGTCGCCCTCGTCGAAGAGATCATTTCCGGCCGTTTCCAGCCGGCGACCCCGACCTTCCTCAATGCGGGCAAGGCGCAGCGTGGCGAACTCGTCAGCTGCTTCCTGCTGCGCATCGAAGACAACATGGAGTCGATCGCCCGTGGCATCAACTCCGCCCTGCAGCTCTCCAAGCGCGGTGGCGGCGTGGCCCTGCTGCTGTCGAACATCCGCGAGTCGGGTGCACCGATCAAGCAGATCGAGAACCAGTCCTCGGGCATCATCCCCGTGATGAAGCTCCTCGAAGACAGCTTCAGCTACGCCAACCAGCTCGGTGCGCGCCAGGGCGCCGGCGCGGTGTACCTCAACGCGCACCACCCCGACATCATGCGCTTCCTCGACACCAAGCGTGAGAACGCCGACGAGAAGATCCGTATCAAGACGCTCTCGCTGGGCGTCGTGGTGCCCGACATCACGTTCGAGCTCGCCAAGAACGATGAGGACATGTACCTGTTCTCGCCGTACGACGTCGAGAAGGTGTACGGCGTGCCGTTCGGCGACATCTCGGTCACCGAGAAGTACCGCGAGATGGTCGACGACCCGCGCATCAAGAAGACGAAGATCAACGCGCGAGAGTTCTTCCAGACCGTCGCCGAGATCCAGTTCGAGTCCGGCTACCCGTACGTCATGTTCGAAGACACGGTGAACAAGGCCAACCCGATCAAGGGCCGGATCAACATGTCCAATCTCTGCAGCGAGATCCTGCAGGTGAACACGCCGACCACGTACAACGACGACCTGTCGTACGACAACATCGGCAAGGACATCTCCTGCAACCTCGGCTCGATGAACATCGCGCTGTCGATGGACGCCGACGACCTCGGCCAGACCGTCGAGACGGCGATCCGTGCCCTCACCGCGGTCAGCGACCAGAGCCACATCGGTTCGGTGCGCTCGATCGAAGACGGCAACGACCGCTCGCACGCGATCGGCCTCGGCCAGATGAACCTGCATGGTTACCTCGCCCGCGAGCACGTGTACTACGGTTCGGAAGAGGGCATCGACTTCACGAACATCTACTTCTACACGGTGTTGTTCCACGCGCTGCGGGCGTCGAACAACCTCGCCATCGAGCGCGGCACGACGTTCGACGGGTTCGAGGACTCGAAGTACGCGTCCGGCGAGTTCTTCGACAAGTACATCGACCAGGCCTGGGTGCCCGCGACCGAGAAGGTCAAGGAGCTCTTCACCGGCAAGCACATCCCCACGCAGGACGACTGGGCTGAGCTGAAGGCGTCGATCCAGAAGCACGGCATCTACAACCAGAACCTGCAGGCGGTTCCTCCGACCGGCTCGATCTCGTACATCAACAACTCGACGTCGTCGATCCACCCGATCGCGTCGAAGATCGAGATCCGCAAGGAAGGCAAGCTCGGCCGCGTCTACTACCCGGCGGCGTTCATGACGAACGACAACCTGGAGTACTACCAGGACGCATACGAGATCGGCTACGAGAAGGTCATCGACACGTACGCTGCGGCCACGCAGCACGTCGACCAGGGCCTGTCGCTGACGCTGTTCTTCAAGGACACCGCCACCACGCGTGACATCAACAAGGCGCAGATCTACGCATGGCGCAAGGGCATCAAGACGATCTACTACATCCGTCTGCGTCAGCTGGCGCTCGAGGGCACCGACATGGCCGAGTGCGTCTCGTGCATGCTCTGACCCGCCCCTGATCTCGAGAAACGACGAAGAAATGACTCCCGAAAGACTCAAGCTGGTCTCCAGCGTGCAGGCGATCAACTGGAACCGCATCCAGGACGACAAGGACCTCGAGGTCTGGAACCGTCTGGTGAACAACTTCTGGCTGCCGGAGAAGGTGCCGCTGTCGAACGACGTGCAGTCGTGGAACACGCTCACCCCCGACGAGCAGCTGCTCACCATGCGTGTCTTCACCGGCCTGACGCTGCTCGACACGATCCAGGGCACCGTCGGTGCGGTGTCGCTGATCCCCGACGCGATCACCCCTCACGAAGAGGCCGTGTACACGAACATCGCGTTCATGGAGTCGGTGCACGCGAAGAGCTATTCCTCGATCTTCTCGACGCTCGCGTCGACGAAGGAGATCGACGAGGCGTTCCGGTGGTCCACCGAGAATCCGAACCTTCAGAAGAAGGCGCAGATCATCATGGACTACTACCAGGGAGACGACCCCCTCAAGCGCAAGGTGGCCTCCACCCTGCTGGAGTCCTTCCTGTTCTACTCGGGCTTCTACCTGCCGATCTACTGGTCGTCGAAGGCGAAGCTGACGAACACCGCCGACCTCATCCGCCTCATCATCCGTGACGAGGCCGTGCACGGCTACTACATCGGCTACAAGTTCCAGAAGGGCCTCGAGAACGAGACCCAGGAGCGTCGCGACGAGCTCAAGGACTACACGTTCTCGCTCATGTACGAGCTCTACGACAACGAGGTGCAGTACACGCAAGACCTCTACGACGGTGTCGGGCTGACCGAAGACGTCAAGAAGTTCCTGCACTACAACGCCAACAAGGCCCTGATGAACCTCGGCTACGAGGCGATGTTCCCCTCCAGCGTCACGAACGTGAACCCGGCGATCCTGTCGGCGCTGTCGCCCAACGCCGACGAGAACCACGACTTCTTCTCGGGGTCGGGTTCGTCGTACGTCATCGGCAAGGCCGAGGCCACGGAAGACGACGACTGGGACTTCTGAGGTCGTTGTCATTCCCGAAGCATGTGGGCGCGAAAGCCGTCCTCAACCGAGAGCAGCTGAACGAAGGGGACGCTTCACCCCGATCTCATATAGTTCATCCAAGCTGATGAGTGCGTCGAGGTCAGAAATAAGGGCCTGGTCGCCGCCGCCTGCGCGCAAGAACTGGGCAAGCGTCAGCCACGCGACGTACATCGACTTCGAGTCGGAGTCGCGCAGGAGTTTCTCGAACGGTTTCGGTCGCTTTGGGGATGCTGCGGAGGGACGCATCCACAGGCGCGAGTGATGAGCCACGAGATTTCGGAGCACAATAAGGCTAGTGAGTTGCGTCTGGAAGACCTGATTGCTGACTTCGAATCCGCGTGCAACGTCCTTCCAAAGCCACCGGGCGCCGTCGTCGACCACAGGAGCGGTCTCCGTGATCACTCGCTCCAAGAGCCCTAGCGTCCAGCCATCGACAGTCGACCAGATCGGCAAGGTCTGCATCGCGGACAATCGCTCATCGTCGGTTAGGCATGTGGGGTTCTCCGTCCACTTACGTCCGATGTTATGAGCGTGCTTTTCGAAGGCCCCGAGGACGAAGGGTTCCCGCGACCGGCTGATCTGGTCACGCAGGATGACATGCACAGGGGTCGCTGACGCGTTCATTACCTGGAAGTGAGACGCCTCCAGGAAGCATGCGCGGTCGGGGAATAGTGAGCAGTGTGCCTCAACGAGGGCTGCGCGAAGACGCCATTCCACGTCGCGGATCGCTGCGAACAGGCGAGTGGAGACGCTGTGGTCGATTTCCACCATGCGGATGACGCGGTCGATACGATCATCGCCCTGAACGAGTCCCTCTCGGCGGAGTTTCCGGAAGTTGCGGGCGTAGCCGAGGAAGTAGTGGAAGTTGGTCCGAGCGATGAACTCGCGAGCATGGTCGCTCAGCGAGTGTTCGTTTACATAACCACGGTCGACGAGATACGCCGCGCGTTCGTCGAGCGTGAGAAAGCGTCGGTCAGTGCTCATCATGCCGCCTCGCAAAAAAAGGACCCCCGCAGTGCGCATCGTTGAGAGGCGGCGGGGGGACTGGTGATTTCAGTCTAGAGGGAGCCACAGACATCACTCAAGTCGACGACGTTCGTCGATGCGGCATCGCACCGCGCGTAGTGATATTGAAACGCCGAGCGTCGTCTCGTCATCGCCGTCCGCTGGAGCCCACGAGATCCTCCCGCCCGTCGCACACGCTCAGCGCGGGGATGGTTCCGACCTGCGTGGTTCCCGTCGCAGCAAACACATTTCCCGAAAATGAAATAAGATGAATAGCGTTTGCGGCGTAGGCGTAGGCGTAGGCGGAGTGCGGCTGAAGGTCAGAGGCACGGTGCGAACCTGCCTTGCGTGAGTCGGCTGACCCTCCCGTTGCACTGTCTAGGACACAGGTTGCGGATCGCCTGGGTTCCACCTAGGCGAAGCAATCCGGAGCATCTCAGTTTTGGAGTTTGAGGTGTCCCGCACGAGCTCCGGCGACCGTACCATCGACCGAGAAACGGGGTAGCCGGCAATGCCTATCGGCGCGTCCCAGGTGGACTTCGCAACCTTCACCGGAACTGTCGCCTTTCACCATGTCGTGCAAGGTGCCAAGGTAGTGGCCGCCGGGAAGGCTAACGACCCTGCGAAACGGTGCGGGCCGACGTCGAGCCGATAGAAGCTCCCCGGAGAGTAGACCGTGGGCATAGGCCATGTCGGGCGCTCCCGGGGAGGCGGAGTAGGAGTGCCGGCTGCTTCATGGGGGCTCCAGACGAGGCCCTATGTGCCAGTGGTGACACCCACGGTCGTGGCCGTCGCCTTCCGTCCCGGATGTCCGCACCTGCCGTTAGCCTGTGAGCATGACAGTCCTTCAGCCGGAGATGGTCACTCGACTGAGCATTCTCTCCATCGCAGCCGAGATGGCGGCCCGCACCTCCAACGGTGATGTCGGCGGTCGTGCGCTCCTTGACGCGCTCCCCGGGTCGCTCGGCGTGACGGCCGGCGCGCTCGACGACCATGTGAAGCTCATGGAGCAACAAGATCTCGTGAAAGGGATCTTCACGATGGGTGGTCTGGCGGCGGTCTTCGTGCGCCCTAGGGGGAAAGATCTGGCCGCGCAGTTCGAGCGTGACAGGCGAGACCCTGTCGACCGGCTGCTAGCGCTCGAAGACGACTATCTGCGGTGGCTGTACACGCGTGTCGAGATCGAAGGTGTTGTCCCCGTCGCCCGCGACTTCCTCGATGCAAAGTTCGGGTATCTCGGAATCGCGTACACCGAGGGCGAAGTAGAGAAGGCGACCTCGCGCCTGCACGCGAAAGACCTCCTCGAGCCGGGAAGTCTCGACATGACGGAGACGGGGCGGAAGACAGTAGAGCACAAGCGCTCGGTGCGCGACCTCGACCGCGTGGCCACCGTAAGCCATGTCACCACCCACATCACAGACAGCACCAATGTCTCCGTCGGCAGTTCGAACGTCACTCAAACGGCGACGATCCAGGCGTCCTGGGCTGATGAGGTGACGCGACTGCTAGAGATAGTGGGGCAGTCGATGGCGGCGCTTCCCGACAAGGTCGGTGACGCCATCGCACCGCTGGTGGAGGATGCTCGTGAAGGCGTCGCCGCTGAGGAGAAGTCACGGGTGAAGCGAGCGCTAAGTAGCATCGCAGGGTTCCTGAACGACACCGCCGCGGGAGCGCTCGGCGGACACCTGGCGACCCAGATTCCGCAGGTAATGGCGCTGCTCTGACAGCCTTCACAGCGTCAGCGGCTTGACGTGGCATGCGACGATCCGGGCGACAGGCGTCGGACCGGCCTTGGATAACTTGGCCATGCCGCCCCCAGGTCTCTCGCGCCGGACGCAGGGGAGCTATAGACGCGACGGCTTCAAGGTCACGAGCCAAGGCAAGGTGACCGACACGGTATCGACGCAGAAGGAAGCGGAGGCGCGTGCGAAGGCCCAAGTGTCCGGTGCGGGCGGAGGTCAGGTCTACATCCATCGTCGCGACGGGACGATCCGGGACGCCGACACGGTGTACCCGGGGAACCAGTCTTCCGCGAGAGACACCAAGCACTGATTGCGTCGCCCGTGATCCGCGACTTGGGTAACGCTACGTTCGGTCCGTGAATCTGGGACAGTGTCAATCATGTCCCTCAGCGAACTGATTTCTACGACTGCGTTAGCCCTTTCCGCGGTCGCCATCTTCATTACACTGGCATGGCGACAGCGCCCGTTCATTCGCGTGGAGTTCAGCGATCTGAAGGACAACAGCGAGACATCGCAACCACGGTGGCGCATCCGTGTATCCAATCGAGGCAACGGCGAGGCCTGGGACGTTCGGATCCGAGTCTTGCCAGGTGATGGCTTGGACGAAGTATGGACGATTGGGACGCTGAAGCCCGATGAGTCGCACGACCAAGAGTTCATGGTCACCCCTTTCGTCGACCTAGGGGAAGGTAGCGGTATCTGGGCAGACGGCAAAGTCGACCCACGCTCGTTAAAGGCGGTGGTGCGGTGGCGTGCGCTGCCATTCATTCGCTGGTATCGACGAAAGACGGTTCGCGTGGGAACGCAGACCGAGAACCTCGTGTGGTATCGAGAGGAGTAGCTATTTGGTCGCGCGCTAGTTGGGTGCGCTGGGAAACAGGGTGTAGTGGGTCCTGAAAGCGGCTTCGAGCTGTGGCCGCAAACTCGACAGGTACCGCTTCCCAACCGCGCTCAACGGAAGCGCGCTGCCTTGGCTCGCGAGACGAGAGGCCACGATCTTGTGCCCCACGCCGTTCGGGAGTCCAAGGTGGCTCTTGGCGTAGTCGTCGACGGCCCTCGCAACGGTCACCTTCGTCGCGAGGTCTTTCAAAGGGATCGACTTTCCTTGCTCGGCCAGCACCTCGTTCACGGTCTCGACGTAAGTCGCGCGGTCGATGAGGTCTTCTATGGCCTTACCCTTGGGCAGTTGAAAGATGTGACTTCGCGGAACACCTTCAGCTTCAAGCTGCCTCTTCTTGATGTCGCCTGATCCATCTCCGTCGACCAAGAATGTCGTGATGAGCGCGACGGAACTGATGGCTCTCGGTGCCGAAAGATTGGAGAGCCCGAAGGCAACCTGGAAGTCGAGCTGAGACCCGTCGGTCGCGTTGCGCAAGAGGGTGGGAAGCAAGATCATTTCGCTGACTCCCTCCGCGAGCACCGCGCGGCGGAAGGCCGAGAAGGCGGCTGCCTCAGCGCCCATCGCGAACAACAGGTGCGAGAAGCCCGGATGTTCATTCGTCCAGAAGTTGTTCGAGAGGATGCTCGTCCCGGGGTCATCGGGATTGCGTGAGACCACCCGGATCCCGGTCCCCAGATCGAGGGGTAGACATCCGGGCGAGTGCGTCGTGTAGAGCACTTTGTGAACTCTGAGCTCGTGGGTAAGCACGCGCACGAGGTCTGCTTGAGCGTCGTAGTGGAGGTTTCGCTCTGCCTCGTCGACGAGGAGTACCGGTGGGACATCGAGGTTGGCGGCGAGAAGGAAGCAGACGAGTCCGAGGAAGGTTCTTAGGCCATCGCTGCGCTCAGCAATCGGTGTGACCACATAGTCGGGGCTATCCAGCTCCAGAATGTTGACCTCCAACACGCCGCCCTGGTTGAGTCTCAACTGGACGGTGAGTTCGGACTGCGTCCACATCGGCTGGAGTCGCGCGCGGAGTGTTTCGTTCATACGATGCTCCAGCGTCCGCATGGTGGCCGGGTCGCCGCCAGTCGTGGCAGACCAGATGTCTTCCACGCTGGTCCCCGCGACGCTGACGAGGTTCACTAAGGGAGACGGAGGATTCTCTCGCAGCGATGTGTCTTCAAGATGGTAAGACTCAGATAGCTCTCGGTCATTGTCTCCGAACAGGAGGAACTTCGGCACGCGTTGTTTGAGGGCTGCGCGGATCGTGTCCTTCGGGTGCGCACGCTCGCCTGACACTGCAGCGGCCCGGAGTGCGGTTGCTGCGTTCTCGCTGGCTGTGCGCAGCGCGGTAAGACCTCGCGGTTTGGAGTCCTGCTGGTCGATCTCGTTCGCAAGAGTGGTGAGAACATCGGCCGCGACACGTAATGGTGCGACGCGTTGCGCGGTCCAGACCGAGTCCGATGGGTCGAGGGAATGCTCTGCCGCTTCGATAGCGTCGTTCGGGTCATCGATCTCGAGGTCCTCGAGAACGTCATACGCGGCCTCCATCCGACTGGCCGCTTTGGCGAGCAGCTTCGAGGCGAGCTCGAATGGGCGAGGATTCCGCTTCACGGTCGATTCGATGCCGGTGGTCTGCTGGCCGTTCTTCTGACGATTGAGTCGGAACTGAGTGACTGTCTTGAGAGAGACAGGGCGGTCAGTGTCCAGATCTAGCTGTCTCAACGCTTCGATGTCATCGGCTTCAACACGGTAGTAGGCGCGGACGACCAGTGCGTCGTCCGCCGGACGCTGGCGTCGATTCTGATCCCGGATTGGCAGTGCAGGATCCTCAGACTCGTCAGTGAGCCAGGCAAGTCCTCGCAGAACGCTGGTCTTTCCTGCTTCGTTTGGTCCGATGAACGCGATGGTCTGGCCGTCCACATTGCAGGATGTCTGGTCGAGCCGCTTGAACCCGTTGAACTCGATCTTCGACAACTGCATGCCACATCCCCCAGCCGTTTGTGGCTTTATATTGGCACACCAGCTCGTCGGAGAGGCGAGTTTGAAGTGCAGGTGCGCTCCGCCGGGCGCGCCCGCGCGCTCTGATATCTCGCTCGACGGCCGACCGGGGGCTTGGGGAAACGCCTCTAACTACCTGCTGGAGTTGAATCCCTCCGACAATTGCGACGCATCAGTGGGCACGAGCCGCGTGGATTCGATGTAGTTGAAACGCCTTGAGTATCGCGGCTCCAAGACTGTGCCAACTTCTGCGACGCATCTTGGAGTTGGCGGCCCGCACTGTCTTCAGCGTTCCCTTGAGCCAGGTGCTACATATCTACGCCAGGATTGTCGACGCGGCACAGTCGCTGTAGATCCGCGGGGCGCACGGTCACGCAGAGTCGGTCAGATCGCGGTGAAGCCACCATCGATGAGGTGGTTGCTTCCCGTGATCATGGCGGCGTCGTCGCTGGCGAGGAAGGCGATGAGCGCGGCGACCTCCTCGGGCTGCGCGAACCGGCCGACGGGAATGTCCCGCTTGGCCTTCTCGCCCTTCTCGCCGGCCCACGCCGCTTTTCCGAGAGGCGTCTCCACGACGGTGGGGGAGACGGCGTTCACGGTGATGCCGTGGCGTGCCCACTCCAGGGAGAGCACTCGGGTGAGTCCCAGCACCGCGGCCTTGCTGGCGCAGTAGGCCGCGTGCTGGTCGAGGCCGATCACCGCGGCTTGCGAGGCGAGGTTGATGATGCGCCCGTAACCGGCTTCGAGCATGACGCGGCCGGCGGCCTGAGCCATGTAGAAGGTGCCGCCGAGGTTGACGTCCACCGTGAGCCGCCACCTGTCGGGAGTGACGTCGACGGCCGGGTCGAGGAGCGCGAGGCCCGCTGAGTTCACCAGGATGTGCGGAACTCCCACGGTCTCGACCGTCTGCGCGATCGCCGCGGTCGCGGCCGCCGGATCGGTGAGGTCCGTCACGATGCCGAGGTGTTCTGCGCCGGGGAGTGCATCGACCAAGACGGCGATTCTTTGGTCGATGTCGACTCCGACGATTCGTGCGCCGCGCTCGGCGAGGTGATGCGCGACGGTGTAACCGATGCCGCTCGCGGCCCCGGTGACGACGGCGATCCTGCCCGCGAATGTCGATTCCATGATCACTTCTCCTCGAGTTCTTCGATGACGATGTGCGGATACGCCGCGCGCCCGTCGGCTGCGACGCCCACATCGACGACCACGATGACCCCGGGGGCGTTGCAGAGCGTTGTCATGACGCGTCCTCGCGGCTCTGTCCCGGTAGGCCCTCGTACGCGATGTCGCCGGCGGCGACGTTCTCGTCGACGAGCGCGGGAAGCGCCTTGAGGAATTTCGTGCGTCCGGTCACCACGTTCTTCTTCGCGGCGTCGACGTTGCCGGAGTCGATCGCCGGCATGACGTAGATCGGGTTCTGATCGACTTCTTCGCCGCGGACGGTCTTGGCGGCGACAGCGAGGCCGGACGCGAGTTCCACGGTTCCGTGCTGCAACGAGGTGCCGATCATGTCGCCGGCCGCGACGGCGTCGAGCCCGTCTTCGATGCCGTCGATGCCGACGACCTTCACGCCGGAGAGGCCCGCTTCTCGGAGCGCTTGAATGGCTCCGAGCGCCATGTCGTCGTTCTGCGAGATGACGCCGTCGATGTCGTCGCCGAACGCGGAGATCCAGTTCTTCATCTTGTTGACGGCTTCGTCTCGCTTCCAGTTCGCGGTGTCCTCCGCGAGGACGTGGAGTCCGGTGTTCTCATCGAGAATCGCGTGGATGCCTTCGCCCCGGTCGAGTTGCGGCGAGGATCCGAGCGGGCCCTCGAAGACGACGACGTTGCCCTTGCCGCCGAGGGCCTCGACCATCTGCTGAGCCTCCTGCTTCCCTGCGGCCACGTCGTCGGGCTGGACGCTGGCGTCGACATCGACACCGGCGAGCGAGGTGTTGACGGCGATGACGGGGATGTGCGCGGCTTTGGCGGCCTTGACCTGCGGGGACAGCGAGTCGGCCTGCACCGGAACGATGATGATGGCGTCGACGCCTGCGGTCACGTACTGATCCACCTGGTCGGCCTGGGTGGAGACGTCGCCTCCGGCGGAATTCCACTCCAGATGGATGTGGTTGGCGTCGGCGTAGGCCTCCATCCCCTCCTTGCCCTGGGTGATGAACGACGACATGTCGTAGACGGTGACGCCGACGGTGATGGTGTCGCCTCCCGCATCGGGGTCGCCGCTGCCGCACCCGGTCAGGGCGGTCAATGTCGCCGCGATGGCCACCGTGCCGGCGATCGTGGTCCTGAGTGTGCGCTTCATGTGTGTTCCTTCGTCGTCGAGGCATGCTGCATGGGTCCGCCAGTGAGATGTCGCTCCGGGGAGGCGACACCAGACGATAGTCAGCTGTTTGCAGAATGCAACGACCCCCGCTCATATGAGCAGGACACGGATCTGAGCGGACGAGTGCCGAGTGCACGCCGAGTGAAGCGGCCCGCACCTCCGGCTGCCTCAGCACCCCGCGAGCGACGACCGCGCGGCACGGCAGGTGGTCGAACTCCCCGGCCTCGTGCGTGCGCGGAGGTGTGATCCGCCGCCTCGGCGCCCCCGGCCCCGGGGCGGCGGACCCCGAGCCGCGCTGCCCTTCCGGCTGCGGCCCAGCAGGGATCCCTCCCCGTCCTCCGACAGTAGGCGCCACGGCGATCGGACGCGCGGGGGTTGTGGCATGCGGAGGGGAGAAGGTATAACGCGTGGTCTAGCTCATCCGGTCCCGTCGATCAAGCCCCCGTGCGGCTCGTCCAGCGCGGCGTAGCATCGGTGCTCCGAGCGGGGGTCCCCAGTTCCCGTCTCGGCTGCCGGCGGCCACCGGTCACCCCTACCAGGTGGCCGCCGGTCCCCGGTGGCGTGGATCCGGATGGCCTCGGGACCGCGCGTCGAGCCCGCCGCCGGGTCGATGCAGGTCGGTCCGTTCTAGACTCATGCCGATGACCGAAGAGACCGCCGCCGACGCCCGCGTGCGACGGTCCGTGACCCGAACACTCGTCGTGTATCCGCTGCTGGGCGGGGCTGTGCTGCTGCTCGCGGCCATCGCCGTCACGCTCGCGGGCGATGACCTCGGCTTCTTCCCCTTCCTGTTCATGCTGGTGAGCGGGTTGTGCTTCGGTTTCGCTTTCGTGAATGCGACCCTCGGGATGGTTCCGGCACGCAACGGCGCGATCCTGCACGTGGCCGTGGCGGTCGTCCTCGGGGCTCTGGTCGCCTTCGTCGTCGAGTTCGGCGGTGACCTTCTCGAACCGCTTCCGGAATCCGTGCGCGGAGTCGCCGTGGTCCTGCAGATGGCGGCGATCCCGGCGGTCGGATGGATCTGGCTCGGTGTGATCGGCCGCATCACGGACCTGTTCTCTCGCAGAGACGCGAAGAAGCGCCCGGCACCCGTCACACCTGCGTGGGAGCGCGACGAGAGCGGCGACGGTTCGATCGTGCATTTTCCCGGCCTCGAACTGCGTATGCGCGTGCTCACCCAGGCGATCGTCGCGATCGTCGTGGTCGTCGGCGCCTTCGCCGTCGTGCTGCTGATCGCGTTCGATGACATCGTGATGCGGATGGGAGCGCGGATCGCGATCATTCTGATGGGCGTCGTGCTCGGTCTTCCGGCGTACCTGCTCTTCGCGGCCATCCTTCGACGTCGCACGGCGTCGTGCTCCGTGGCGTTCGGCGACGACGAACTGCGGGTGAGGGTCGATGCCGTGCTGCATACGATCCCGTATCGCGAGATGGAGTACCTGCGCTGGCGCACCCGCAGCGACTACGCGCGGATCGAGGTGCGGGGAGCGGGGGCCGATCTCTCCCTGATCGCGGGTCTCGCGAAGCCCCCGCGCGGACTCACCGCAGAGCTTCCGGCGCTGCCTCGCCGCGTGTTCCGCCGCTTCGAGCTGGTGGGACTCGCCGCCGAGAAGAAGCGTCGTGACGAGGTCGTCACCTTCCGCCGTGCGGTGGGGGCCGCTACCCGACCGGGTACTCCTGCGCTTTGAGCGCACGCGCGAGGTGGGCCGCGTTCTTCGCGGCCGTGCTCATCGCCGACGCGACCTTCTCGGGGGTCTGGTCGAGATCCTTGTAGTCGGTCGTGTGCATCGCCTCGCCGTTCCAGTACACCGAGCCCTGGGCGGGGATGGTGAAGCCGACATCGTTCAACGACTGGAACAGGATCGCCGCGATGTGATGCGCACCGTCCTCGTTCCCGACGATCCCCGCGACGGCGACCTTGTCGAAGAGCGTCGGGCGTCCTCGGGCGTCGGTCTCGCTCAGCTCTGCGTCGAGCCGCTCGAGGACCCGTTGAGCGACGCTCGAATGCTGGCCCATCCAGGTCGGCGTGACGAACACGAGGATGTCCGCATCGAGGACGCGTCGTCGGACGCTCGGCCACTGGTCGTCGCCGCCCATGTCCTTGTCGACTCCGGGGCTCACCGTGAGGTCCACCGCGCGCACCAGCTCTCCCGTGACGCCGTGCCCGGAGAGGGCATCGAGCAACTGGGTCGCGAGGAGGTCGGAGCTGGACGATGCGGGTGACGGCTTGAGCGTGCACGAGATGGCGACCGCGGTCAGTGGTGTCTTCATCGTCCGAGCACAGCAGAGGAGGAGTCGGCGGCACAGGGGGTTTCCGCGTCCGGGCTATCCTGGTAGACGGCACCGACGACAGGAGATCCCGTGATCCTCAGCTTCCTCTTCTTCATGATCCTCTTCCTCGGAGGATTCTGGCTGATGGGCACCTCATTCGAGCTGCCGGACTACAACGCCTTCGCCTTCTGCGGCGGCCTCCTGCTGGTGACCCTCGCGCTGGCGTTCATCCTGCGTGAGCGCGGTTCGGCCACCCGCCGGTCGAAGAACTGGTCGGGCAACCCCACCGAGTGATCCGCTGCGGACGGGTCACCGTCGTCGGGCGAGCCGTGCTTCGAGGTTCGCTCTGACCGCGGGCCACTCCGGCTCGATGATCGAGTACTCGACGCTGTCGCGCAGTGCGCCGTTGCGGTAGCGGCTCATGGCGCGCATGACGCCGTCCTGCTTGGCCCCGAGGCGTTCGATCGCCGTGCGCGACTGGAAGTTCACCCACTGCGTCGTGAGGCCGACGCGGAACACGCCGAGAGTCTCGAACGCGTGCCGCAGCAGGAGCAGCTTCGACTCGGCGTTCGTGCCGGAGCCGTGGGCGGACGGCCGGTTCCAGGTGAACCCGATGTGCAGGCGGGGGACATCCGCCACGAGGTCGTAGAACGACGTGAGGCCGAGGACGCGCCCGCTCGCGTCGAACGCGGTGAAGGGCACCATCTCGCCCTTGTCGATCAGGGCGATGCGCCGATCGACCTCGGCCGCCACTCCGTCAGGAGCGGGGACCGAGGTGTACCACGCGGTCTTCCACAGATCGCCCTCCTGCACGGCATCGATCAGTCCGTCGACGTGGGAGCGTTCGAGGGGGCGGAGCTCGACGAGCTCTCCGGTGAGGGTGACGGGCACGGGATCGACGAGGAAGGCCATGACCATATTCAACCAGCGTGGGGACCCGTTCTTCGCTGCGGACTAGGCGACCGCCATCGTGACCGCGCCCTGGCGCAACAGCCGCTGATAGGCGGTGACCAGCTCTATCGTGACACCCAACTCGAAGGCCAGACTCGCCAGGTGGGGGCCGCGGAGCTCTTCGGCCTCGGCGTAGGCGCGCGCCGAGATGAGCTGGCGCGCGGCCCACTCGTCGGCTTGGCGCTCCTGGTGAGAGCGGACAGCCGCGACCGGCGTCGGCACGTGACCGAGGTGTGCGTGGCCGAGCTCATGAGCGAGGACGCTTCGTGTCGTGCGCACACTCATGCCGGGGCTCAGTCGGATCGTCGCCGTCGCGGGGTCGAAGCCGCCGCGTGTGCGGCCGGGGCGCTCGATCACGCGGACGTGCTGTTCGTCGGCAAGACGCAGGAGGTGCTGCACGGCTCCTCCTCGCGGTCGTCTCCGCGGGTCACCGCGGACTCTCGATCAGTCGTAGAGGTCGTCCGAGTCGGCGTCGTGACGGACGGAGGAGTCGAAGGCGACCTCGCGGTTATCTTCGCGTGGGCCGGCGACATCGGGGGTGCGTCGGATCGGAGTGACACGTGCGGTGCTCACGCCGTCGGCACTGAGCCGCTCCTCGGCGCGGGCGAACAGCACGTGCGGTTCGACGTCGAGGGCAGCGCATACCGAGTACACGACCGGCACGGGAATCGCGCGCTTGCCGGTGACGTAGTTGTCGAGCGCGCTGCGGGCGATCCCGATCGTCCGCGCCATCGCTGCGATGCTGCTGCGGGACGCGGCGATCTCGGCTCGCAGCTGTCGTCCGACCGCATCGTTGAACTCCTCGGCAGGTGTCTTCATCCGGATCACGATAGCAGCGCCCCGACTCCAGAATGCTGCCATTATAATCCATTCGACCTCGTTGCGTGTCCATGTGGGGCGGTAATGTGTGCGTATGGGGACGGAACTGCGTCATTTGGTGGCATCGACGGTGGAGGGGGCCCGGATCCACGCCGGTGTGTCCTTCCCCTGCCTGTCAGAGCTGACCGGCATCGCCCCCGGGCAGCTCGCCGACCTGCTGGACGGTCGAGCGGATTTCACGCTCGTCGACCTCGCGGGCATCGCCGCTGCCCTCGACCTCCCGGTGACCGCGCTGCTCCCCGCCGCGATGCCGGACGGCGGCTGACTCGGTCCCGCGGGGGTAGCGTGGTCGGCATGAAGACCGTGCCGTTCGGATCAGCCACCGCCCCCGCCGTCATCGCCGGCATGATGCGCATCGACGACAAGGACGATGCGCACATCCGGACCCTGTATGCCGCCGCACGCGACGCCGGCATCGACTTCTTCGACCACGCCGACATCTACGGCGGCAGCATGCACCACTGCGAGGCCCGCTTCGCCGATGCGCTCCGGCTGAGCACCGCGGAACGCGACGAGATCGTGCTGCAGACCAAGTGCGGCATCGTTCCGGCGCACGGGATGTTCGACTTCTCGTACGACCACATCGTGGCTCAGGTCGACGGGTCCCTCGCGGCGCTGCGCACCGACCGTCTCGACGTACTGCTGCTGCACCGCCCCGACATCCTCGTCGAACCCGAAGAGGTCGCCAGGGCTTTCGACGACCTGGAAGCTGCGGGCAAGGTGAGGGCGTTCGGCGTCTCCAACCACACGCCTCGACAGATCGATCTGCTCCGCACCGCCGTCGAACAGCCTCTGGTCGCCAACCAGCTGCAGCTGTCGATGACCCACGCGCCGCTCCTCGCGCAGCCGGTCGCGGCGAACATGGCGGCTCAGGAGCAGAGCGTGGTCCGCGACGGCGGCGGCCTGGTGGATTACTGCCGCATCAACGGGATCACGATCCAGGCCTGGTCGCCGTTCCAGGACGGCTTCTCGCACGGGGTCTTCCTGGGCAACCCCGAGTATGCAGAGCTGAACGCCGTGATCGACCGGCTCGCCGCCTCCTACGCGGTGACGCCGATCGCGATCGCGACCGCCTGGATCACGCGTCACCCGGCCGGCATGCAGGTGGTGCTCGGGACCACCACTCCGCAGCGGGTGCAGGATGCGGCAGCCGGCGCAGACATCGAACTCACGCGTCCGGAATGGTATGAACTCTTCCGCGCCGCCGGACATCTTCTCCCGTAGGCGACGCCGCGCGCCGCGTCGTCTACCCTGATCTCATGCCGTTCCTGTTCTCGATCCTCGTCATCGCTCTGATGATCGGCGCGCTGATCGACATCATCACGCGCGACAGTGCGCTGGTGAAGCACCTGCCGAAGATGGTGTGGATCATCATCGTGATCCTGCTCCCGCTGATCGGCAGCCTGTTGTGGTTCGCGATCGGCCGGGAGTACGGAGAGAGCGGCGTCCCGATCCCGCGGATGCGTCGAGCCGAACGTCCGATGCCCCGGACCGACGTGCGCCCTGCGCCGCCGACCGACACGCGCACGACCGAGCAGCAGATCGCAGACCTCGACCGGGAGATCGAGGAGTGGCGCCTGCGCGAGGAGATCGAACGCCGCCGACGCGACGGCGACGCCTCGACGGGCCCTGCAGGCGCAGCCTCCTAGGCCGCGTCGCGGCGATCGAAGGACTCGCGGATCGCGCCTTCCAGTTCCGGGTGATGGAAGGTGAACCCGGCGGCGGTAAGCTTCTCCGGCAGCACCCACCGGCTCTTCAGGACCAGTTCGGTCTCGGTGCGGATGCCGATCGCGCCGAGCTCCAGCATCCACCGCGGCAACGGCGGACCGAACGGAACCCCGAGGGCGCGTCGTACCGTCGCCATGAATTCGACGTTGTCGACGGGGTGCGGCGACGCGGCGTTCACAGGGCCCTCGAGAGCGGGCGTCTGCTCGAGGAAGTCGATGATGCGGGGGACGTCGTCGATGTGCACCCAGCTGAACCGTTGATGCCCGTGACGTGCACGGAAATGATGGGCGGTACCTGCCAGACGACGGGCTGCGCCCACCGGCCAGCGCCCGTCGTACTGCGGCCCGCCGAGTCCGAGTCTGGCCAGGGTCTTCAGCGGCTCCAGCACGCCACCGTGACCGAGGACGATCGCCGTGCGGAGTGCGACGCGACGTGTCGCGGGCAGGTCGTCGGCGAACAGCGCCCTCTCCCACGCCTTCGCGACCTCGACCGAGAACCCCGTGCCGATCTCGCCGGTCGACTCGGTCATCGGGCGATCCTCGGCATGTCGGTAGATCGTCGCCGTCGAGGAGTTCACCCACAGCGCGGGCGGTGCGCTCGCGCGCGCGATCGCGGTGCTCAGCGATGCGGTGGTGTCGGTGCGTGATCGGAAGATCTCCGCCCGGTTCTCGGGCGTGTAGCGGCAGTTGACGCTCTTGCCGGCGAGTCCGATGACCAGTGCCGCTCCGTCGACCGCGCGGTCGATCTCGACCTGGTCGCCCCAGCGGACGTCGGCGCCGGAGCGCGAGATCGTGACGACCTCGCGGCCCTCCGCCCGGAACCGGGGAACCAGGAAGCGCCCCATGAACCCGGTGGCCCCGCCGATGACGACCCTGCCGGCGCTCATGTGCTCCGCTCCTTCCCTCCGGTGTGCTCGATGCGGTAGCGGAAGTCGCCGCGGTACTCGTACAGGCGTCCGAGCACAGGGGCATCGACCGTGAGGGCCACGCGCTGCCGCTCTTCGGTGTCGTCGAAGCGCTCGATCAGGCGGACGACCGGTGCGAGCGCAGGCGGGATGCGCAGGCGGAGTCGTCCGAGACGCACGCCGACCGCCCGGCTGGTGAGACGGAGCGCGCCCTCATGCACCTCGACGTCGAAGCAGGCGGCGAGGAAACCGGGCTCGCCGAGCTCGTCCACGACGCGCCCGTGACGTGTGAGCGCGACCGCATCGCGCATGACCCAGGGCCCTCCCGCGAAGTAGAAGGTGCGCTCGCTGATGGCGCGCGACGCGATTGTGCGGTTCTCGACGCGGAACGGCACGTCGCGCTCCCACCGAGCGGCGAGCACACCGCGGCGTTCGAGCAGGCGCAGCAGCGGCCACAGCCAGCGGCGCGGCGTGCCCACCCGCTGGAAGACGCCCTCACCGACGCCGACGGCGCCCTCCGGGATCGCCTCGAAGTACGCGCGGAGCCGCGGGTGCAGGTCGCTGATGCGCGCGCCGAGCGCCCTGGCATACGGGGACTGCGGCACGGACGTCACCATTCGAGCCTAGCTCGGGGTCATGGGCGCTCGGCCCGGTGCTCCGGATGCTCCGGCACAGGGCGCAGCAGGCGGTCGAGGAGCGCGAGCGCCTCGTGCTGCGGTGCCGTCTCATCGAGCAGCCATTGGGTCTGCAGGCCGTCGGAGGCGGCGACCACCAACGCGGCGACGGCGTCCGGATCGACATCGGTCCGGATGCGACCGTCGTCCTGCTGCTGCCGCACGGTGTCGGCGAGCCGGTCGCGAAGGCGTGCGAACCGACCGGTGGCGAAGGTGCGAGCCGCCGGGTGGCCCTCTTCGAGGGCGGACGCGACGAGCGTGGAGTACAGCTGCACGAGACCGGGGACGGAACGGTTGATGCGGGCCGACTCGATCATCATCTCCACGGGAGTCACCTCCTCGGAGGGGGCCTCCGGCTGTCGTCCTGGCGCGTTGCTCTCTTCGTACACCGCGACGAGGAGCTCTTCGAGGGAGCCGAAGTAGTGGGTGAGGGCGGCATGGGTGACCCCGACCTCCCGCGCGATGGAACGGAGACTCGTGCGATCGGAACCCCGCTCGGCGAAGACCTCGATCGCGCGATCGAGGATCTCCTGTCGCCGTGCGATGCCCTTGGCGTAGGCGCCCCGCTGGCGGGGATGCTCGAGCTGCTCTGGCGTCTCTTCGGGCATGGGGAGAGTCTAGCGAACAAAAACTTCCGCGTGGAGGTATTTGGTGGTAGCGTGCCTCCACGGGACAGGATTCCCGCCACGTCGCCGATGACCGAAGGAGCACGACCGATGACGATTCAGACCTCCCTGCAGCTGTTCACCATCAAGGAGGAGCTGGAGTCCGACCTCGAAGGATCGCTTGCGGCGGTGGCCGCCCGCGGGTTCACGGCCGTCGAGCCCTACGACTTCGTGCGCCGGGCCGAACCTCTCGCCGCCGCGTTGTCGGCTGCGGGACTGCGCGCACCGTCCGGGCATGCCTTCCTGGCGTCGACCTCGTTCGTGAACCCCGACGGCAGCGGCACCACGGTGCCGGTGCCCTCGCCCGCGGAGGTCTTCGCGGCGGCGAAGGTGCTCGGCATGGGAACCGTCATCGACCCGTACACCGCGCCGGCCCGGTGGGAGTCGGTCGCGCAGATCGAGGAGACCGCCCGACTGCTGAACGCGGCAGCCGAGATCGGGGCAGCTCAGGGCGTCCGGGTGGGATACCACAATCACGCGCATGAGCTGGAGGCCGTCTTCGACGGTGTGACCGGCCTCGAGGTCCTCGCGGGCCTCCTCGACGAGCGCGTCGTGCTCGAGGTCGACCTGTACTGGGTGGCCCGTGGCGGCGTCGATCCCGTCGCCCTGCTGGAGCGCCTCGGCAGTCGTGTGATCGCGGTGCATGCCAAGGACGGCACTCTCGACCCCGCGCTCGCCGGCGCGTACCCGCCCGCCGATCAAGTGGCCGCGGGAGAAGGATCCGTCCCGCTGGTCGAGGCGATCGCCGCGGCACCGGCTCTGGAGCTCGCGATCGTGGAGTTCGACCACTACGAGGGCGACCTGTTCGACGCGATCGAGCGCAGCCGCGTCTACCTCGACGAGAAGGTGGCCGGCTGATGGCGATCGGTGCGGGTCCCGTCGGCGTCGGCATCATCGGCGCGGGCAACATCAGCGACCAGTATCTGTCGAACCTCACCACGTTCCCCGACGTCCGCGTCATCGCGGTCGCCGACCTGATCGAGGAGCGTGCCAGGACGCAGGCCGAGAAGTACGGCGTCCCGCGTTCCGGCGGCGTTGACGTCGTCCTCGAGGACCCGGAGATCGACGTGGTCGTGAATCTCACGATCCCGGCCGTGCATGTCGAGGTCTCGGAGGCGATCATCGCGGCAGGCAAGCACGTGTGGACCGAGAAGCCGATCGGGGTGAGCCGCGAGGAGTCGCGCCGACTGCTGGAGAAGGCCGATGCCGCCGGTCTCCGCGTCGGCGTGGCGCCGGACACGGTGCTCGGACCGGGCGTGCAGACGGCGAAGCGGGCTATCGCGAGGGGTGACATCGGTCGTCCCCTCTTCGCCCAGACCACCTTCCAGTGGCAGGGTCCGGAGATCTTCCACCCGAATCCCTCGTTCCTGTACGCGAAGGGTGCGGGGCCGCTGCTGGACATGGGGCCGTACTACGTCTCGGCGCTCGTTCATGTGTTCGGTCCCGTCGCCTCGGTCGCCGCTCTGGGCCTCCAGGGCACGCCCACCCGCCGTGTGCAGGTCGGCGAGCTCGCCGGCCAGGAGTTCCCTGTCGAGATCCCCTCCACGCTCAGCGTGCTGACGGCCTTCGAAGAGGGCGGTCAGGCGCAGAGCCTCTACAGCACGGATTCCCCCATGCTGCGGCAGGGCGTCGTGGAGATCACCGGCACCGAGGGCACGATCGTGATCCCCGATCCGAACACCTTCGGCGGCGCGATCTCGATCACCCGGCCGCTCACGCGTCTGTTCGTCCCGCCGGAGCCGATCCAGCAGGAGATCCTCGACGTGGCGCAGGAGGGTGTGCTCTCCGGGCGTGGGGTGGGACTGCTCGACATGGTCCGTTCGATCGCCGCAGACCGCCCGCACGTGGCCACGGGGGAGTTCGGGTACCACGTGCTCGACACGCTTCTGTCGATCGAGGAGGCCGCCGAGTCGCGCAGCTTCGTCGACGTGCAGAGCAGCCTGGATCAGGTCGGATCGATCGACGCGGACTTCGACCCGTTCGCGGCCACCCTCTGACCGCGGCCGCTCGTGACGGCGGAGGCGCGGATCACCGTGCCTTCGCTGCCACCTGACGGTCGACGTTCGCCGGTGACAGCACCTCGCGCGCGACCATGATCGCCGCTCCGAGGACCGCGGCGCGGTCGCCGGCCTGGGACTGCACGATGGCGAGATGCTGTGTCGCGAGCGGGATCGAGCGGCGATACACGACCTCGCGGACACCGGCCAACAGGTGCTCTCCCGCCCGCGCGATGCTGCCGCCCAGCACGATGATCGACGGGTTCAGCAGGTTGACGACCGTGGCGAGCACCTCGCCCACGTCTCGCCCCGCCTGCCGGGTCGCCTCGATCGCCGCGGCGTTGCCTGCGCGCACGAGGTCGACCACGTCCGATGCGCTGTGGGCTTCGAGTCCCTGTGCACGCAGCGCGACCGCGAGCGCCGAGCCGCTCGCGAGCGCTTCGAGGTCGCGCTCGTCGCCCGGTTCGCGGGCCGATCCGGCCCCGTCGGCACCTGCACGTGGCCCATGTCTCCCGCAGAGCCCTGTGCGCCGCGCTGCAGCTGACCACCGGCGATGATCCCGGCGCCGATGCCGGTGGACACCTTGACGAAGATCAGGTCATCGACATCGGGCCACGTTGTGGCCTGCTCTCCGAGAGCGAGGATGTTGACGTCGTTGTCGACGAGCACGGGCACGTCGAACACCTTCTGCACGTACGCCGGAACGTCGAACCGGTCCCACCCCGGCATGATCGGCGGGTTGGTCGGTCGGCCGGTCGAGTGCTCGACGGGGCCGGGGACGCCGATGCCCACACCGAACAGCGGGAGCTCGTCCGCCGCGATGTGGAGGAGCTCGGCGGCGTCGGCGAGGAGTGTGTCGAGAAGGCTCTCCGGTCCGTCGCCGATGTCGATCGTGCGGGTGCGGGCGTCGAGGATCACCCCGGCGAGGTCGGCGACCGCGACCGTGGCATGGGTCGCGCCGAGGTCGACGGCGAGCACGAGGCCGGCGCGCGGATTGAAGGCGACCCTGGCGGGCGGGCGACCTCCCGTGGACACCGCCTCGCCGGCGGGGCGGAGGAGGCCGACCGCGAGAAGCGCGTCGACGCGGAGCGCGACCGTGGAGCGTGCGAGACCGGTGAGAGCCGCGAGCTCGGCCTTGGTGCGTGCGCGGCCGTCGCGAAGGATCTGGAAGATCTCTCCGCTGCCGGAGGAGATCGCCGGCGCCGGCCTCGGAACGTCAACCATTGCGTCAGTAAACCACAGCACTTCGGCGTCTCGTCGATTGACTTCGGATTCGGAGCCGACAACTTTTGACGAGGGGCTAGCAAAAGTCGAAAGGTCTGTGTCAGAATCGGCGGCATGACAACGGATGTCACTGACACCGGTCTCGGGACGATCCGAGCCGGCATCCTCGGCGGAGGATTCATGGCGCGGGTGCATCGCACCGCGGCCCGCGACGCCGGCGGCGAGCTGCGCGCGGTCGCCACCCGTTCCGCATCGGGAGGACGCGAGGCCGCCGAAGCGCTCGGCGCCGACCGTGCGGAGAACGACGCGGCCGCGCTGCTCGAAGCCGCGGACATCGACGTCGTGCACATCTGCACCCCGAACATCACGCACGCCGACCTCGCCCTGCGCGCGCTGTCGGCGGGCAAGCATGTGATCTGCGAGAAGCCGCTCGCGACGACGGCCCCCGACGCCAGGATCCTCGCGGACGCGGCCGTGGCCCAGGGGCGTGTCGCAGCCGTGCCGTTCATCTACCGCTATCACCCGATGGTGCGTGAGGCCCGCGCACGCATCGCCCGCGGCGAGATCGGCGAGCTCCTCACCCTCGACTGCGCGTACCTGCAGGACTGGATGCTCCTCGAGAGCGACGACGACTGGCGGGTGCGGTCCGACGCAGCCGGCGCCTCACGGGCGTTCGCCGACATCGGATCGCACCTGTGCGACCTCATCGAGTTCGTGATCGGCGAGCGGATCCAGGCGCTGAGCGCGCGCACCCGCCGGGTCTACTCCGAGCGTTCCGGACGTGCCGTGGACACCGAGGACATCGTGGCCGTGCTGGTGGAGACCGTGTCGGGCGCCCTGGGTACGCTGCTCATCTCGCAGATGGCCGCAGGACGCAAGAATGCGCTCACGCTCGAGCTGCACGGCTCGCGGCAGAGTCTGCGGTTCGAGCAGGAACGACCGGAGGAGCTCTGGATCGGCATGCGCGAGGAATCCCGGCTACTGCTGCGCGACCCCGCGACCGCCGATCCCGACTCCGCCCGACTCCAGCGTGTGCCCTCCGGACATGCGATGGGCTACCAGGACGCCTTCAACGGGTTCGTCGGCGACGTGTACGCGGCCATCTCCGGGGCGCACCCCGATGGCCTGCCGACCTTCGCGGACGGCTACCGTTCCGCGGTGCTGACGGAGGCCGTGCTCGCTTCGGCGGCGGACGGCGGACGATGGGTGGAGGTGACGTCATGACGGCGACCACGACGACGCAGCCGGTGCTCGCCGTCGCCGGCATCCGCAAGTCGTTCTTCGGCGTCGAGGTGCTCCACGGCGTCGACTTCGACGTGCACCCCGGCGAGGTGCACGGACTGGTCGGGGAGAACGGCGCGGGCAAGTCGACCCTCATGAAGATCATCGCCGGCGTGCAGCCCGCGGACGAGGGAGTGATCTCGTATCGCGGGGAAGAGGTCCATCACGCGCACCCGCGGCAGGCGATGGACGCCGGCATCGTCACGGTCTTCCAGGAGTTCACCCTCCTGCCGGAGCGCACGGTCGCCCAGAACGTCTATCTCGGCCGTGAACCGCGCCGCCGCGGCTTCGTCGACCAGCGTGCGATGAACACCAGGACCGCGGAACTGCTGGACGACCTCGGCGTCTCGTTCATCGAGCCGCAGGCGCGCGTGGGTTCGCTCACGGTGGCAGAGCAGCAGATCGTCGAGATCGTCAAGGCGCTCTCGTTCGACGCGCGGGTCATCTCGATGGACGAGCCGACCGCCGCGCTCAGCGACCGCGAGGTCGAGCTGCTGTACGCGATCATCCGGCGGCTGACGTCTCGCGGCGTTGCCGTGATCTACGTGTCGCACCGGTTGAAGGAGATCTTCGACCTGTGCGACCGCATCACGATCCTCAAGGACGGCGCGCTCGTGTCGACCGACGACACCAGGGCCCTCACCACGGACGAGCTGGTCCGGCGCATGGTCGGCCGGTCGATCCAGTCGTACTTCCCCGATGCGGTCGGGGGACGACGGTCGGAGCGCCGCGGCTCGAGCTCGAAGGCTGCGGCAACGCCTACGTGGACGACGTGACCCTCGCGCTGCGTGCCGGGGAGATCGTCGGCATCGCGGGGTTGCAGGGCTCCGGTCGCACCGAACTGGTCGAGGGGATCTTCGGCATCCAGGCTTTCACCCGCGGGACGATGCGGATCGACGGGGCACCCGCGCGCATCACGAGCGCCCGCGCGGCCGTGCGGGCAGGACTCGCCCTGGTCTCGGAAGACCGCAAGGCCCAGGGACTCGCACTCGGGCAATCCGTGATGGACAACGCCCTCCTGGTCGTCCGCAGCGTGTTCGCGCGCCGGACCGCCGCATCGCGTCGCGAGGTGCCAGGCGTCCTGAGCTCCCTCGAGGTCAGCTCCCGCGGAGTCGACCAGGAGGTGCGGTTCCTCTCCGGTGGCAATCAACAGAAGGTCGTGCTCGCCAAATGGCTCCTCACCCAGCCGCAGATCGTGCTCTTCGACGAGCCGACGCGCGGCATCGACGTCGGTGCGAAGTACGCGGTCTACCAGCTCATGCGTGACCTGGCCGCGCAGGGCAAGGCCGTGCTGATGGTGTCGAGCGAGCTGCCGGAGGTCATCGGCATGAGCGACCGCATCCTCGTGATGCACGACGGCGAACTCGTCGCCGAGCTCCCCGCGGGGTCGGCTGAGCACGAGATCCTGGGCGCCGCGACGGGCGCCGCGGACACCGGCACGGCAGCGGACGGAGGTGCACGATGAAGCGGCTGAAGATCGACTCGACGGTCATCGTCCTCGGCATCCTCCTCCTCGTGACCATCGTCGGCGCGATCCTCGTCGCGACGGTGGGACGCAACTTCCTGAGTCCAGGCAACATCCGCGACATCCTCACCGGCATGAGCGTGCTCGGACTCGTGGCGATCGGGCAGACGCTCGTGGTCCTCGGCGCATCGCTCGATCTCTCGGTGACCTACGTGATCAGTCTGTCGAGCCTGCTCGCGGCGACCATCATGAACGGCAACGCGGACAACATCCCTGTCGCCGTCGTCGTCACGCTGCTCGTCTGCGCCGGAGTCGGCCTGTTGAACGGCCTCATCGTCACGGTGCTCAAGGTGAACGGCTTCATCGCCACTCTGGGCGTCGGACTCATCCTGCAGGGGATCCTCAACACGAACTTCGAGGGATCGGCGGGCGACGTCCCCTGGGCGTTCCAGCTCATCGGGGCCACCGGCGTGGGTCCGGTACCCGTGTCGACGCTCATCATGATCGTGCTCGCCGTCGTCGTCTGGCTCCTGCTGAACCGCACGCGCACCGGTGCTCACCTGTACGCGGTGGGCGGCGACCCCGAGATCGCGCGGCTGTCGGGCGTCCGCACGCGCATGCCGCTGATCTGGGCGCACGTGCTGTGCTCGGTGTTCGCGGGACTCGCCGGACTCCTCCTCGCCAGCCGGCTCGGGGTCGGCAGCCCGACCGTCGGACAGCAGGGCGGCTACGCGCTGCTCTCGATCGCGGCGGTCGTGCTCGGCGGCACGCTCCTGCTGGGCGGCCGCGGCTCCATCTGGGGCACGATCGGCGGCGTCGCGATCCTCGCCGTCGTCGACAACGTGATGAGCGTCATGCAGGTCAACCCGTTCCTCAAGGACGTCGTTCGCGGCGTGGTGATCGTGGCGGCCGTCGCCGTGTACAGCCGTCGCTCGATCGCCCGGCGTCGACCGCGCTTCGGCGCCGGTGGCACGCGCACCGGTGGCGACGATGCGGCGAAGGCCGCCGATGCCGACATGGCGGACGCCGCGTCGCAACTCGCCGACCCAGGGACCAGCGTCGGCGCGGTCGACGGCGTCGCGCCTGATACCGCTCCCGCGGCGGAAGGAGGGCGCTCATGAACGCGCTGCGCACACTCGTGAGCCCCCGTGGGGCGGTCTTCCTGCTCCTGGTGATCCTGCTCGTCGCCGTCACGATCCTCAACCCGAGCTTCGCGGAGCCCGGCCAGTTCATGCGCTTCATCCAGCGCGTCGCGCCCATCGCGATCGTCGCCATCGGGCAGTACTTCGTGATCATCGCCGGCGAGTTCGATCTCTCGCAGGGATCGCTCATCACGGCGCAGGTCATCGTCGCCGGCAACCTGGTGGGCCAGGACGACGCCCGCACGATTCCCGTGCTGCTCCTGATGGTCGTGTTCGGCGTCGCCGTCGGCCTCGTGAACGGCATCATCACGACACTGCTCAAGGTGCCGTCGTTCATTGTCACGCTCGGCATGATGCTCGCCCTCCTCGGCGGCGTCATGTGGTGGACCGGCGGTGCGGCCACCGGAAACCCGGCAGACAGCTTCCGCGAGATCGGGCGAGGGGGTATCCGTGAGGTGCCGCTGCTCGACTTCATCCCCTGGGCCGTCCTGATCCTGATCGCGTGGCTCGCGCTCGGGATCTGGATCACCAAGCGCCCCCTGGGCAAGACCCTCATGGCGGTGGGCGACAACGCGAGCGCCGTCGACTACGCCGGTGCACGTCGCGCCTGGGTCACCACCCGCGCGTTCATCATCTCGTCGCTGTCGGCCTCACTGTCGGCCGTGCTCCTGGTCGGCTACGCCGGCGTGCACCCCTCGGTCGGTCGCGGCTACGAGTTCACGGCGATCACCGCGGTGGTCCTCGGCGGCGTCGTGCTCGGCGGGGGCCGGGGCTGGATCGTCGGCGCGGTCGCCGGCGCCTTCGCCCTCGAAGCCGTCTTCATGCTGCTGAACATCGCCGGTGTCCCGTCCACGCTCCGCGATGCGGTGCAGGGCGTCATCATCATCGCCGCCGTCGCGTACTCCGCCGTCGCCTTCCGGGCACGGCGGAAGCGCGGCCCGCAGACCCCAGAGCCCATTGCCGCAGAAACCGACAGCACCGACAGCACTGACAGATCCGACAGCACCAACAGATCCGACAGCACCAACAGATCCGACAGATCCACCAGCACCATCCACACAGAAACCAGAGGAGATTAGCAATGCGACGATCAATGAAGATCGCCACCGCGGGGGTGGCTCTCTTCGGCCTCATCGCGCTCGCCGGGTGCACGACCGACCCGTCCGTGGCGCCGGCCGAGTCCGAGAACCCCGACGAGACGGCGGAGACGACCGAGTGGTTCGACCAGGAGCTCTTCGACAAGCAGGACGAGGAACGCGGCGTCGACCCGCAGGGACCGGCTGATGAGCCCTACCTGCAGCACATCAACGCCGAGATGGTCGACACCTCGGAGTTCGCCAGCGAGGGGGCGAAGAAAGCCTGCTTCGCGAACGCCTCGATCTCCAACCCGTGGCGTCAGACGGGCTGGATCACGATGAACGAGCAGTTGAAGGCGCTGCAGGAGGCCGGGGCGATCAGCGAGATGGAGACGCGCGACGCGCAGGACTCCGACGACACGCAGATCGCCGACATCGACTACTTCATCTCCGATGGCGACTGCGATGTCTTCCTCATCTCGCCGAACAGCACGGCGGCCATGACCCCGGCCGTCGACAGGGCGTGCGAGACCGGCAAGCCCGTCATCGTGTTCGACCGCGGCGTCAACACCGACTGCCCTGTCACGTTCATCCACCCGATCGGCGGATTCGCCTGGGGCATCGACACCGCCGAGTTCCTGATCGACAACCTCGAAGAGGGCGACAAGGTCGTGGCGCTCCGCATCCTCCCGGGTGTGGACGTGCTCGAGCACCGCTGGGCCGGCGCGAAGAAGCTGTTCGACGAAGCCGGCATCGACGCCGTGGATCACTTCACGGGCGCCGACCCTGCCGAGATCAAGAGCATCATCAGCGACGAGCTCGCCAAGGGCGACGTCGACGGCATCTGGATGGACGCGGGCGATGGCGCGGTGGCCGCCATCGAGGCGTTCGAGGACGCGGGAGCGGACTACCCCGTGATGACCGGTGAGGACGAGATGAGCTTCCTCCGCAAGTGGAAGGACACGGGGCTCACCGGACTCGCCCCCGTGTACTCGAACTTCCAGTGGCGCACGCCGCTTCTCGCAGCGCAGATGGTCTTCGCCGGCACCGAGGTGCCCAAGGAGTGGGTGCTGCCGCAGAAGCCGATCACGGAACCGGAGCTCGACGACTACCTGGCCGCGAACGAGGGCATGCCGGACGGCCACTACGCGAAGTTCGGCGGGGAGAACCTCCCCGGCTACCCGACCGTGTGGCAGGAACGGCAGATCCCGTAACCCCGATGCTCCCGCCCTTCCGTTCCGCACGCGCGGAGTGGGAGGGTGGGAGCGTCTTCACGATCAAAGGACGATGATGCCCCGCACGATCGCCGTCAACACCTGGGTGTGGACGTCTCCGCTCACGGATGCGACGCTCGAGCCGCTCGCCCGCACGGCCAGGGATCTCGGCTACGACGCGCTGGAGCTGCCACTGGAGAGCATCGGCGACTGGGACGCCGCGCGTGCCCGTGACGTGCTCGACCGACTGGGCCTCGGCGCGATCGTGGTCGGCGCCATGGGGCCCGGGCGCTCGCTTATCGGACGCGTGGGCGATGTCACGGCGACGCAGGAGTATCTGCGTGCCTGTCTCCGCACGGCCGAGGTGCTGGGTGCCACGACGGTCGCCGGTCCCTTCTACAGCCCCACCGGCGTCACCTGGCGGATGGACCGGGAGGAACGGGCCGCGGTCGTCGGAGAGCTGCGCGAGAACCTGGCAGCGCTCGCCGATGACGCGGCGGCCGTGGGGGTGACCCTGGCCGTGGAGCCCCTGAACCGCTACGAGACGAGTGTGCTCAACACGGTCGCGCAGAGCCTCGACGCCCTCGAGCCGTTGCTGGGCGCCGGTGTCGGACTCGCCCTCGACACCTACCACCTCAACATCGAGGAGAAGAGGCCGGCCGATGCGATCCGCGCCGCGGGGTCGGCGATCGCCCACGTGCAGGTGTGCGGCAGCGATCGCGGGGCCGTCGGCGACGACCACACCGACTGGCCCGAGATGCTCCGCGCGCTGGACGACGCCGACTATCACGGCCCGCTCGGCCTGGAGAGCTTCACGGGAGACAACGCCACGATCGCGGTCGCGGCCTCGGTCTGGCGCCCGCTCGCGGCGAGTCAGGACGAGCTCGCGGCCCGGAGCATCGCGGCCCTCCGAGCCCTCGGGGCCTGACCACCGCACCACCCCGCACGAGTCCGAGACGAAGGAGTCCCCATGACGAGCCATCCGGTCACGCTGTTCACCGGTCAATGGGCGGATCTGCCCTTCGAGGAGGTCGCTCGCCTCGCCGCCGCGTGGGGCTACGACGGGCTGGAGGTCGCCGCATCCGGTGATCACCTCGATCTGCGGCGTGCCGACGAAGACGAGAGGTACCTCGCCTCGAGGAAGGAGATCCTCGATCGGCACGGTCTGAAGATCTTCGCGATCTCGAACCATCTCGCCGGTCAGGCCGTGTGCGATGCGCCGATCGACTTCCGCCACCGGGCCATCCTGCGCGAGTACGTGTGGGGCGACGGCGAGGCGGAGGGCGTGCGGCAGCGGGCAGCGGAGGACATGAAGCGTGCGGCGCGCGTCGCCCGCAAGCTCGATATCGACACCGTCGTCGGGTTCACCGGCTCCTCGATCTGGCCGTACCTGGCGATGTTCCCGCCCGTCCCCTCGTCGGTGATCGAGGGCGGGTTCGAGGACTTCGCGCACCGGTGGAACCCGATCCTCGATGTCTTCGATGCCGAGGGGGTGCGGTTCGCGCACGAGGTGCATCCGGGCGAGATCGCCTACGACTACTGGTCGAGCGTGCGCGCCCTCGATGCGATCGATCACCGTGAGGCGTTCGGGTTCAACTGGGATCCCTCGCACATGATGTGGCAGAACATCGACCCCGTCGGCTTCATCGTCGACTTCGCGGACCGGATCTACCACGTGGACTGCAAGGACACCCGGATGCGGCCGCACAACGGACGGGCGGGCGTGCTCGGCTCGCATCTGCCGTGGGGCGACCCTCGCCGCGGCTGGGACTTCGTCTCGACCGGCCACGGCGACGTCCCGTGGGAGGACGCGTTCCGCGCGCTCGACGCGATCGGCTACGACGGCCCGATCTCGATCGAGTGGGAGGACGCCGGGATGGACCGGCTGCACGGCGCCCCGGAAGCGCTGCAGCACGTGCGCTCGCTGCTGTGGGCGAAACCCGAGGCATCCTTCGATGCCGCTTTCAGCAATCAGTGACCACCGGACCAGGAGCCCGCATGATCCAGCACACCGTCGTCTTCCGCCTGCGCCACCCCGCGGGGTCTGCCGAGGAGGCGGAGTTCCTGGCGACCGGGCACGCAGTCCTCACCGCGATTCCGGGGGTCGAGGAGTTCACGATCCGACGCCAGGTGAGCGCGAAGAGCGACCTGACCCACCAGTTCTCCATGCGCTTCGCCGACCAGGAGGCCTACGATGCGTACGACGCGCACCCCGCGCACCGGGCGTTCGTCTCCGAACGGTGGGTGCCCGAGGTCATCGCGTTCCAGGAGTACGACTTCGTCGAGTGAGACCGCGCCGCGGTACGGGATCGGTCGTCAGGCTGCGGGCTCGCGCAGGCGGACGAGCCGCTCGTGCCCCGTCTCCTCGAGCTCGGCGATGTCGTCACGCGACTTGAGGAAGTCGGAGAACGAGCGATAGCCGAGCGCCTTCTCGCTGAACGACGGATCCATGCGGCGCATGTGCGTCTTCACGGCCGAACTGTGCAGCCACTCGTCGGCATCGGCCTTGTCGTGGCCGAGACGCAGCGCACGCTCCAGCAGCTGCGTCGCGACCTCCTGGTCGTCGACCTTGTCCTCGACCCTGGGCTCCTCCGTCTTCGCGGCAGGCCTGGACTTCGCACGCTTCGGGGCGGTCTTGGGCTTCGTCGCGGCCTCGGCGATCGGTGCTGCGGGTTCGACCGGGGGTGCGGCGACGGGGGCGGCGACCACCTTGGTGGGGCGGACGACGCCCGGCAGCGAGTCGTAGGACTCGAACTCATCGCACGCGGCGGCGAGGGACTTGGCGGTCGAGCCGGACACGCCGACGCCGATCACGTACCGACCGAGCCGTTTGCACCGCTGGGCGAGGGGGACGTAGTCGCTGTCGCCCGCCACGATCACGACGTGGGTGAGATCGGGAAGGCGGAACATGTCTTCCACCGCGTCGACGGCGAGTCGGATGTCGGCGCCGTTCTTCGCATACGCGGCGGCGGGGAAGAGCTGGACGAGGTCCACCGCGCGCGCCACGAGCTGCGACCGGTATTCGGCGTTCACGGGCGACGACCAGTCGGCGTAGGCGCGGGTCAGCACCAGCGTGCCGAAGGATGCGGCGTAGTCGATGATCGCGCCGACCTCGATCATCGCGCGGCTCAACCGGTCCGTGACCTCGGGGTCGTTCGGGTTCTCGGTGATCCGCTGACGGTCCTTGCCGTAGGCGTTGCGGCCGTGCACGCGGTCGTACCAGGAGATGACGATGTTGTCGAAGTCGAGGTAGACGGCCACGCGGGCGTCGGTGGTCTCCGCCATGATCAGGCCTCCTCTCGGGGATAGCGGACGCCGATCTGCGCCCTGATCTCATCGAGCGTGCCCATGATCGCCACGCTCTCGGCGATGGGCAGGATGTCGCCCTCGAGGATGCCGTCGCGGACCAGACGCTCCGCCGCGAGCGCCTGATACTGCATACCTCGGCCCTCGACGTCTGACACGTATTCCTCCTGGACCGTGCCGTCGGGGAGCACCACGCGGAATGTGGTCGGGGCGTACCAGACGCGGTCGATGTCGATGCGCGCGGTCGTGCCCATGATGCCGGCGGCGTTGGGTCCGGACGCCCGTGACGACGAGAGGCTCGTCGAGATCGCGCCGCCCTCGTGGACCATGACCGTGGCGACCTCGGAGTCGGCGCCTGTCTCGATGAGTCGGCCGACGGCGCGGATCTCGGTCGGGGCGCCGAGGATGTCCCAGATGAACGAGAGCGGGTAGATGCCGAGGTCGAGCAGCGCGCCGCCTCCCAGCTCCAGGGCGTTGAGCCGGTGCGTCGGGTCGGTGGGGAGCAGCTGCGTGTGATCGGCGCTGACCGCGCGGATCTCGCCGAGAGCACCGGCGGCGATGAGCTCGCGGATGCGGACCATGTGCGGCAGGTACCGCGTCCACATCGCCTCCATGACGAGCAGACCGCGCTCTGCGGCGAGCGCCTGCAGGTCGGCGGCCTCTGCACGGTTCAGCGTGAAGGCCTTCTCGACGAGCACGTGCTTGCCGTGTTCGAGTGCGAGCCGTGCGTTCTCGTGATGCATCGGGTGCGGGGTGGAGACGTAGATGATGTCGACATCGGGATCGGACACGAGCGCTTCGTACGAGGGGTGCGCGTGCGCGATGTCGAAGCGTGCGGCGAAGGCGTCCGCCGACTCCTGGGAGCGTGACCCGACGGCGACGAGGTCGAGCCCCGCCGTGCGCAGATCGGACGCGAACGCACCGGCGATACCGCCGGTCGCAAGGATTCCCCACCGAAGACCAGTCATGCTCTCAGCGTAGGGGGTGTGCCGGGTGTGTCGGTCTGTTACATCCCATGACGCCCGGCTTCGGCGGCATGGCAGCGTCGTCGCGCGCGCTCCTACCGTGTCGGGCATGACCGATCCCCTCATCATCGGTGCGATGGTGCGCACCCTCGGCGCGTACCCCTCCGGCTGGCGGCACCCCGGTGCGCATCGCGACCCTGCCGCCGACGCCGCCATCCTCCGGCACATCGCGCGAGAGGGGAGGGTGCGGGGCTCGACTATCTCTTCTTCGGCGACTGGCTGGCGACGGGGCCCGACCTGGAGTTCCGCGACCCTTATCTCCTCGCCCGCATCGACCCGGTCAGCGCCGTGCTCTTCCTCGCGGGCGTCACCTCGCGGATCGGGCTGATCGCGACCGTGAACACGACCTACGCCGACCCCTACACGACGGCTCGTTCGCTGGCCTCGCTCGACGTGCTGACGCAGGGCCGCGCTGGCGTCAACCTCGTCACGGGAGCCGAGCCGCGCGCCGCGGGCAACCATGGCAGGGACGCGCATGCCGATAACGAGGCGCGTTACGGTCGCGCCGAGGAGTTCGTGGAGGCGTTGCGACGGCTGTGGGACTCGTGGGCCGAGGACGCCTGGGTCGCCGATGCCGATCGAGGGGTGCTGATCGATCCGGAAGGACTCCGCTCCGCCGACCTTCGCGGAGAGCACCTGCGGGTGTCCGGGCCCCTCAACGTCGCCCGACCACCGCAGGGTCGCATCCCGATCGTGCACGCGGGGACGTCGCCGCGGTCGCGCGCGCTCGCGGCGACCGCGGCCGACCTGGCACTCATCGCCGCGCCGACCATCGCCGAGGCGATCGCGACGCGTCGCACGTTGCGTGACATCGCCGTGGAGGCCGGCCGGTCACCGGATGCGCTCAAGGTGATCGCACCGGTCCTGCCCGTGGTCGCCGACACGGATACCGCCGCACATCGCATCGTGGAGCGTCTTCTGGCGCTCGTCCCGCTCGCGGAGGGCCATCAGAGTGCACGGACGGCCTTCCCTCAGAACCGCACGGTGGACGCGCTCGCCGACGCCCTCGAGGTGCCGGCCGACGACCCGTTGCGCACCGCCGCTTTCGACCGGCCGGTGACGCGTGCGGAGGAGGCCCGGCTGGGGGAGCGCGGCGCCGCGCTGATCGAGCGTGTCGCCCGCATCGCGGGACTGCGCATCACCGAGGGAGCCATCGCGGGTGCGGGCATCGTGGGTGCGGGCTCGGCCGGCGAGGCGCTCACGTGGCGACACCTCGTGGCGGCGCACGCCGTGCCCGCCGCGTTCGTGGTCGGCGATGCCGGCACGATCGCCGACCACTTCGAACGCTGGCGCGACGACGAGGCCGCCGACGGCTTCAATGTGCTGTCGGCGTTCCAGCCCTCGCAGTTCGAGGCGTTCACGCGCACGGCCGCTCCGGAGCTGCGTCGTCGCGGACTCCTGCGCGATGAGGGGGACGCGGCGGAGAAGCCGCCAGCGACCCTGCGTGACCGGCTGCGCGTGTCCTCCTATGTCGACGCGTGACGAGAGGTTTCGTCTTGCGACCCGCGGAGTCGTCGGCCTCGCGCCGTCGCATCCCCGCTTCCTACCGTGATCACCATCCCGTCCACCCGAACCACAGCATCCCTCCGAGGAGTCCTCGCATGAATCGCCGTCTCACCCGCGCCGCCGCACTCGCGCTCCCGCTCGTCCTCGCCGGCGGCCTCGCCGCGTGCGCCTCATCGCCCGCCCCGGCGAACGCCCCCGCGGAAGGCGGGGACCCCGTCACGGGCGGCACCCTCACCTATCTCGAGCACCAGGCCTACACGAACCTGTATCCGCCGCAGGCAGGGTTCTACCCGAACGGGGGCATCGTGAACAACATCGCGGCTCGCCTGACGTGGCAGAACCCCGACACGCTCGAGATCGAGCCGTGGGTCGCCTCGGAGTGGACGGTCAACGACGATGCGACCGAGTACACGTTCGACCTGAACCCCGACATCACCTTCTCGGACGGCACCGTGCTCGACGCCGCTGCGGTCGCGAAGAACTTCGACACCTACGGACTTGGCGACGCCGACCGCGGACTCACGGTCTCCGAGGCGATCAACAACTACGCCGGCAGCGAGGTCGTCGACGAGGACACGGTGACGTTCCACTTCAGCGCACCCTCACCCGGATTCCTGCAGGCGACCTCGACGATCAACTCCGGCCTGCTGTCGCCGGAGACCCTCGACGGCACCATCGAGGACTTCGGCGCGGGCAACGCGGCGGAGATCATCGGATCGGGCCCGTTCACCGTGACGGACGAGAAGCTCGGCACCGAGTACACGCTCACCGCCCGCGACGACTACGACTGGGGTCCCGGCACGGTCGACAACGACGGCCGTCCGTACCTCGACGCGGTGCACGTCCTGATCACCCCGGAGGACTCGGTGCGCATCGGTTCGCTGCTCGCGGGGCAGGCGGATTACGTGCGCTATGTGCAGGCGTTCGACGAGGATCGCGTCGAGGGCGCTGGCTTCACCCTCTACGCGCCGCAGACCCGCGGGGTGAACAACTCGATCGCCCTGCGCCCCGAGAACCCGCTGCTCTCCGACATCCGGGTGCGCCAGGCGATCATCGCCGCCGTGAACGCCCAGGAGGTCGTCGACACGCTCTTCACCGAGAACTATCCGGTGGCGACCTCGGTGCTGTCGTCGCAGGCCGTCGGGTACAAGGACGAGTCGGAGCACTATGTCTACGACCCGGACAAGGCCGCGGAACTGCTCGACGAGGCCGGCTGGGAGCCGGGCTCCGACGGCATCCGCGAGAAGGACGGGGAACGGCTCGCCATCACGGTGTACGAGGCCAAGCCGCAGCCCCTGTCGAAGCAGTCGCTCGAGCTCGTCGCGCAGCAGTTGGCGAAGGTCGGTGTCGAGCTCACCGTCAAGCCGGGCGATGCGGGCAGTGCGGCCGAAGACACCCGCGATCCGTTGAAGACCGGCTTCTACCACTCGATGGTCGGTCGTGCTGATCTCGACGTCATCAAGAGCCAGTACTTCACGAAGAACCGCGACGTGCTGATCTCGAAGGACGCGAAGCTCGACGAGCTGCTCCTCGCGGTGGCCTCAGAGCCCGATGCCGACAAGCGGATCGCGGCATCCCAGGCCGTGCAGGACTACATCGCGGAGCAGGCGTACGTGATCCCGCTGTTCGAGGAGCCGCAGGTGTACGGCACCGCGACCTACGTGCACGGTGTCGCCTTCGAGTCGGTGGGGCGCCCCACATTCTCCGGCGTCTGGCTCGCCGAGCACTGATCGGCATGGTGCTTCGATGAGCTTCGTCCTCCGACGAGCCGGGCAGGCCGCGATCGTGCTGATCGCGGCCTTCACGGCCACCTTCTTCCTGCTGCAGCTGCTGCCGGGCGATGCGATCCTGATCAAGTTCTCGGACCCCAGCCTCGGGTTGTCCCCGGATCAGCTCGACAGCATCCGCGCGACCTACGGGGCCGACCTGCCCTGGTGGGAGCAGTACGTGCACGCGGGTCTCGGGTTCCTCGCCGGAGACTTCGGGTTCTCGACGCAGTTCGGCACGCCGGTGCTGACCATGCTCGCCGAAGCCCTGCCGGCGACGCTGCTGCTGGCATCGCTCGGACTCGTGGTCGCGCTGCTGCTCGCGGTCCTGATCGCCGGGCTCTCCTCGCTCGCACCGTTCGCATGGCTGCGCGACGGCCTGCGTCAGGTGCCAGGTCTCTTCGTCGCGGTCCCGGTCTTCTGGCTCGGCATCCTCCTGATCCAGGTGTTCTCGTTCGGGCTCGGCTGGGTGCCGATCGTCGGAGCGGACCCGGTGAGCGGGCTCGTGCTCCCCGTGCTCACGCTCGCGGTGCCGATCTCCGCCCCACTGGCACAGGTGCTGGTCCGCGCGATCGATCAGGTGCAGGCGCAGCCCTTCGTCACGGTGGTCCGTGCCAAGGGCGCTCCGCCGCTGTGGGTGCTGACGCGTTCGGTCGCCCGCAACGCCGCCGTGCCCACCCTCACGATCGCGGGGGTGCTGTTCGGCGAACTGGTCGGCGGGGCGGTCGTGACCGAGACCGTGTTCGGGCGGACGGGCATCGGCCGCCTCACGGAGCAGGCCGTGGCGAACCAGGACATCCCTGTGCTGCAGGGCGTCGTCCTGCTGTCGGCGCTCGGTTTCGTGGTCATCAGCTTCGCGGTCGACCTCGTGACCCCTCTCATCGACCCTCGCCAGCGCAGCGTCGCTCGTACCCCCGCCGCCGTCGGCGGGCGGCTCGCACCTCAGGAGGTGTCCGCATGACCACATCCGTGATCGCCGAGACGGCCGTCGAGGCCGACGGCACACCGGCCTCGACCGCCGCCGGGAGCGTGCCTTCGCCCCGCCGGCGTCGTCGCTTGCGTGGTCGGTCGTGGGGCTGTATCTGGCGTTCGTCGTCGTCGGCGTGGCCGTCCTGTGGGCGATCGTTCCTGGGGTCTTCGCGCCGGGCGACCCGCTCACCGGGGTTCCGGCCGACAAGCTGCTGCCGCCGAGCGCCGCGCACTGGTTCGGGATCGACACGCTCGGTCGTGATCTGTTCGGACGGGTCGTGCACGGCGCCGTGCACTCGCTGTCGGGTGCGCTCATCGCGGTGACGGTCGGGCTGGCGCTCGGCACTCTCATCGGCGCGATCGCCGGCGCCGTCGGCGGTGTGGTCGACGACGTGCTGATGCGCATCGTCGACGTGCTCCTCGCGATCCCGGGGCTGCTGCTGGCGCTCTCGGTGATCATCCTGTTGGGTTTCGGCACCGTGAACGCGGCGATCGCCGTCGGTCTCGGCAGCGTCGCCGCGTTCGCCAGGCTCATGCGTGCCGAGGTCGCGCGCGTGCGCCGCACCGAGTATGTCGAAGCGGCCTTCGGCAGCGGTGCCACCTTCGCCGCGGTCCTCCGTCGGCACGTGCTGCCGAACTCCCTGACGCCGATCCTCGCGCTCGCTGCGTTGCAGTTCGGCAGTGCGATCCTCGCGATCTCCACTCTGGGGTTCCTCGGCTACGGTGCGCCACCGCCCACCCCGGAATGGGGGCTGCTGATCGCCGACGGTCGGAACTACGTCGGCACCGCGTGGTGGCTCACGGCGTTGCCCGGCCTGGTCGTCGTGGTGGTCGTGCTCAGCGCGAACCGCATCAGTCATCGAATCGGAAGGAGCGGGAAGTGAGTGTCGTGAGGTCATCAGCACTGCTCGGTCATCGAATCGGAAGCAGCGGGAAATGAGCAGCACACCTGTCATCTCCGCGACCGACCTGCGGATCTCCTACGGCGACCGGGACGCGCGTCGGGAAGTCGTGCACGGCGTCTCGTTCGAGATCCACGAGGGCGAGACCCTCGCGCTGGTGGGCGAGTCGGGGTCGGGCAAGTCCACGACCGCCCATGCACTGCTCGGTCTCCTCCCGCCGGGAGGAAGGGTCGACGGTGGGACGGTCGTGCTGGGCGATCTCGACATCTCGGGGTGGTCCGACCGCGCGCTGCGGGGCATCCGCGGGCCCGAGATCGGCCTCGTGCCGCAGGATCCGACCACCTCGCTCGACCCCGTGCGCACGATCGGCGCGCAGGTCGAGGAGATCCTTCGCCTGCACGGGCACCGGGACCGTCGGTCGCGGCACGCACGAGCCATCGAGCTGCTCGACCGCGTCGGCATCGACGATCCCGACCTGCGGGCACGCCAGTATCCGCACGAGCTCTCCGGGGGATGCGGCAGCGCGTGCTGATCGCCACCGCCATCGCCCTGCGGCCCCGACTGCTGATCGCGGATGAGCCCACCAGCGCCCTCGACGCCACGGTGCAGCGGAAGGTGCTGGATCTGCTCGACGAGTTGCAGCGCGACGAAGGCACCAGCATCCTGCTCGTGACCCACGACCTCGGGGTCGCCGCCGACCGCGCCGAGCGGCTCGTCGTGCTCAAGGACGGACGGATCGTGGAGGAGGGGCGCAGCGATGCGGTGCTCGCGGCGCCCGCCGACGCGTACACACGGCAGCTGCTCTCGGACGCTCCGGCATTCGCCACCGGTTTCCGGCGTCCGGATGCGCCGCCGTTCCTCCGGGATGCCGCGGCCGTCGCCGCCGAGAACCCGTTCGCCATCGTCGCCGAGGGCCTCGTGAAGGAGTTCCGTGTGGCGGGGCGCGAGCGTTTCCGTGCGGTGGATGACGTGTCGTTCAAGGTCCGCCGTGGCACCACGCACGCGCTCGTGGGGAGTCGGGCTCCGGCAAGACCACCACGGCCCGACTCGTCACGCGGTTCCATCAGCCCGACGCCGGCACCATCGAACTCGACGGCGAGGACGTGACCCAGGCGAAGCGCGACCAGCTGCGGGCACTGCGTCGGCGCGTGCAGCTCGTCTACCAGAACCCCTTCGCGTCACTGGACCCGCGCCAGCAGATCGTCGACATCGTCGCGGAGCCGCTGCGGAACTTCCGGGTCGGGACGCGCATCGAGCGGCGGGAGCGCGCGCACGCACTGCTCGAGCGGGTCTCGCTGCCGATCGACGTCGCACGTCGCACCCCGGTGAGCTCTCGGGCGGTCAGCGGCAGCGGGTCGCGATCGCGAGAGCGCTCGCGATCGACCCGGAGGTCGTGGTCCTCGACGAGGCGGTGTCGGCACTGGATGTGACCGTTCAGGCGCGCATCCTCGAGCTGCTCACCTCGCTGCAGGCCGAGCTCGGACTCACCTACCTGTTCATCTCGCACGACCTGGCCGTGGTGCGGCGGATCAGCCACACGGTCTCGGTCATGCGCCGCGGCCAGATCGTCGAGGAGGGGCAGACGGAAGACCTCTTCCGCGACCCGCAGCACGACTACACCCGGGAGCTGCTGGCCGCAGTGCCCGGAACCAGAGAAGTCTCCGGCACCAGAGAGGTACCCGCATGACCGCACCCACCGTCGCGTTCTTCACCCGACTGCTCGACGACGCCGCCCCTGCCGAGCGGTACGCGTTCGCGACCGCGCAGATCCAGCAGGCCGAGCGGCACGGCATCGGTCGGGCGTGGGTCGCCCAGCACCACTTCCACGCTGCCGAGGGAGGACTGCCGTCACCTCTGGTGTTCCTCGCGAACGTCGCTGCCGTGACCTCCGCCATCCGTCTCGGCACCGGGGTGATCACATTGCCGCTGGAAGACCCGGTGCGGGTGGCCGAAGATGCCGTGGTCGCCGATCTGCTCTCCGGGGTCGCGTCGATCTGGGACTCGGCAGCGGCGGCACGCCTTCGTCGTTCGCGCCGTTCGGGGAGGATGTGCGCGACAAGGGACCGACCTACGACCGCAAGCTGCGGACCCTGCTGGACGGTCTCGCCGGGCGGGACGTCGGTGCGGGCAACTCCCTGTATCCGGATGCCGGGGACCTCGCGGACCGCGTCTGGCAGGCGACGTTCTCGGTACCGGGTGGGCATCGCGCCGGCATCCACGGGCACGGTCTGCTGCTGTCCCGCACACAGCCGCGCAGTGCCGACCGGCTGCAGGCGCCGCTCTCCGCCCTGCAGGATCCGATCATCGACGCCTACCTCGAGGCGCTGCCGGAGGGAGTGGCGCCGCGGATCACCGCCTCGCGCACCGTGTTCGTCGCGGACGACCGTGCCGAGGCGCTGCGCTTCGCCGAGGTCGGTCTGCGCCGCGCGGCCGAGGGCTTCCGCCGTCAGGGCCAGACGATCCCGGGCGACAGCATCGACGAGCTGATCGCCGCACTCGACACGCACCTGGGCACTCCGGAGGAGGTGGCGGATTCCCTCGCCGCCGACACCACCCTCGCCCGCGCGACCGAGGTCGCCTTCCAGGTGCACTCCGTCGACGCCCCGCACGAGCACGTGCTGCGCTCGATCGCACTCTTCGCCGACGAGGTCGCCCCGGCCCTCGGCTACGCGCTCACCCCCACCCCGCACCGCATCAGTACCGACCAGAACCTCACCCTCAAGGAGAACGCATGACCGACGACATCGTGGACCGGATCGCGGAGGTGACGCCGGAGCTGGACGTCCTGCGCCGTCGCCGTCCCGTCACCAGAGAGCAGTTGCAGGCGAGCTTCGACGCCCTCTTCCGTCCGGCGAGCGTGGAGCACGTGTCGCAGGCCGAACGCGAACTCGTCGCCGCTTTCGCCACCGGTCTCGCCGGCGCCGAAGACCCGACCGCGGAGTTCTACGCCGCCCGCGCGCAGGAGGGCGATCCGCAGCGCGCGGCCGTCGTGGTCGCCGAGGCGGCTGTGGCGGCGACCAGGGGGCCGTTCGGCACCTACACCGAGCTGGGGTTGCAGGCCGAGAACGCCGACGGCCCGCGCTACGTCCCGTCCGAGGCCGTCGTCGCCGCCGTGGGCGAGCGCGTGGCCGCCGCCCTCACGCACACGCACCTGCTGGTGTTCCGCCCGCGCGAGGCCTCGGGCACCGACCTCGGGCGCCTGGTCGACGCGGGCTGGTCGACCGACGGCATCGTGACGTTGTCGCAGCTGGTGTCTTTCCTCGCCTTCCAGCAGCGTGTCGTCACCGGGCTCCGCGTGCTCGCCGCCGCAGGGCTGACCACGACCGCCACGCCCGAGATCTCCGAGGAGGAAGCCGCATGACCGCCGAGACCACCGTGCTCCGTCACGACGACGCCCCGCATCCGCACGCGTTCACCCGCGGGGAGGTCGGGTGGGTCCCGCACCTCGCACCGCTCGCCGAGGAGGACCTGACCGAGCGTCACTTCGACGGTCTCGTCGACGCGGCTCGCGCGAAGAACGACTACTTCCGTCTGCTGGCCCGCGACCCCGAGGTGTTGAAAGCGCGCACCCTCGTCGACAAGGACATCTTCTACAACGCCGCGGAGGGGCTGCCCCGCGCCGACCGCGAGTTGGCCGCGACCGCGGCATCCCGTCGCAACGGCTGCGTGTTCTGCGCCTCGGTGCACTCGCGCTTCGCCGCGCACCACAGCAAGCGCACGGACGACGTCGACCTCCTGCTCGACGAGGGGGTGGACGCCGACCTCGGCGAGCGCTGGAACGCCGTCGTCGCGGCATCCGTCGCCCTCACCGACACGCCGAACGCGTTCGGGGAGGACGAGATCGTGCGGCTGCGCGCGGCCGGACTCGACGACCTGGAGATCGCCGACTTCATCCACGGCGCCGCGTTCTTCAACTGGGCGAACCGGCTCATGCTGTCGATCGGACGCCCGGTGGCTCCAGCCTGAACCCCGACGTGACCCTCGGCTACGGCACGAGGATGATCTTGCCCGAGGTGGCGCCGGACTCCATGAGCTCATGGGCCTGCGCCGCTTCGGCGAGGGGGGAGTTCCGGGCCCAGCTCGATCGTGAAGTCGCCGGCGGCGAGCAGCTCGATGGTCTTCGGCAGCGCCTCGGCGCGCCATGCGAGCTCCTCCGCGCTCAGCGGCACCGGCGATCCGCCCGAGAACGCGCGGATGCCGAACGATGCGGCGTCCGGTCCACGCACGATCGTCGCGATCCGGTCGCGGTCGGCGACCAGGGCGAGCGAGGTCTCGATCGCCTCGTCGGTGCCCGCGCCGTCGAGCACGACCGTGACGGGAGATGGAGCGGCCTCGCGGACCCGCTCGAGCAGCCCGTCGCCGTAGGCCACGGGGATCGCGCCGAGCTCGCGCAGCTGGTCGTGGCGGGCCGTGCTGGCGGTGGCGATCACGGTCGCACCCCACGCGACGGCGAACTGCACCGCCGCCTGGCCGACCGCCCCCGAGCCGGCGTGCACGAGCAGGACGTCGCCCTCGGTCACTCCGAGGGAGCGCAGCGCCTGATAGGCCGTGCCGGAGGGGATGCCGATCGCCGCGCCCTCGGCCATCGTGACGGCGTCGGGGAGCTTCTCGAGGTTCTCGGTCGCGATCGCGAGCGCCGAGGCGTAGGTGCCGTGCGCGTCGCGGATCGCCACCCGATCGCCGACCGCGAACCGATCGACGCCCTCGCCGAGCACCTCGACGACACCGGCGCCGTCGAATCCGACAGGGCGCGGTTCCGTGATCGGCGGCGACGGGCGCTTGCCGCTGCGCAGCTTCGCGTCGATGGGGTTCACGCCGGCGGCCTCGATGCGGACGACGACCTCGCCGCGTGCCGCCACGGGGTCGGGGATCTCCATCAGGTGCAGGACAGCGGGGGAGCCGATTTCGGTGTAGACGATCGCGCGAGCCATGCGTTCAGGCTACCCGTGCCGAGGGCCGAAGCGAGGGCTCAGCGACCTGACAGCGCCTTCATGATCCGCTGCGGCGACACGGGCTGTGCGGTGCCGAGACGCTGCGCGAACACGCTGACCCGGTACTCCTCCAGCAGCCAGCGCACCTCGACGAGCGCGGGCGCGGCGTCGCGGGCGAGCGGGATCGTGCCGCCGGCGTCTTCGAACGCCTTCGCCATGCGCTCGTACTCGGTCATGCGCGCGCGGTCCTTGCCAGGCTCGCTCGCGAGCGTCTTCAGCCGGTCGAGCATGCCCTCGAGGTACCGCGGGAAGTGCGCGAGCCGATCGGCGCCGGCGGCCGAGACGAATCCGGGATGCAGCAGACCGCTCAACTGCGTGCGGATGTCGTTGAGAGGTCCGAGGAGCGCCAGAGAGTTCTGCGACTTGATCCCGCGCTCGACGTCGCGGGACTTCGTCAGGATGCGGGCGACCAGCGAGACGCAGGCGAAGAGCTCGTCCACGAGCACCGCCGACACGGCGTCGCGCACCCGCACGAATTCGGCCTCGCTGCGCACGATCCCGTCCGGCACGATGCTCTGGACGACCCGCCGGGACACAGCGGCGCGACAGTCCTCGATCAGCGCAGCGGCTGACGGGTACGACGAAGCCGCGAGCGCCAGCTTCTCCTGGCTCGTCAGGTGCTCCTGAACATACGACGACGGCGAGGGGACGCCCAGCAGCACCAGTCGCAGCACGCCGTCGCGGGTCGCAGCAGCTGCGGCCTCAGGAGTGGACTCGACGCGCACCGCCACGCTCTTGCCCTGGTCGACGATGGCCGGATAGCCGCGCACGACTCCGCCGGCGACCCGCGTGTCGAGCACCTCGGGCAGCTCCCCGAACGTCCACCCCGTCAGCCCGGTCTGTTCGACCGGTGCCGCGGCGACGCGCTCGGCGCCGCGGTTCGGGCCCGGGGCGCCGGAGCGGGGAGGTGCGGTGATCGAGCGCGCGACGTTGCTGCGCGCGCGGTCGGAGAGCTGCGCCTGCAGGGCTCGCAGATCACGTCCGGAGCCGACGACCCTGCCGCGTTCGTCCACCGCGCGGAAGTTCATGCGCAGGTGCGCGGGCACCCGCTCGTCCTCGAAGTCAACGGCGGAGACGAGCTGGTTCGCGAGCGGCTGGATGAGCCGGGCGAGAGCGTCCTTGAGCGTGCGTGGAGGCAGGCCGCCGTGCGACTCCGGACCCTCTTCGGCGAGCTCTGCCCCGAACTTCTCGGCCCAGTCGGCTGCGGGCACCACGTGGCGGCGGATGGCCTTCGGCAGCGCTCGCAGCAGTCCGGTCACGAGTTCGGCGCGCAGGCCGGGGACCTGCCAGTCGAAGCCGCGGTCCTCGAGCTGTGCCAGCAGGGGCAGGGGCACCACCACGCTGACACCGTCGTCGTCGGCGCCCGGCTCGAACCGGTACGCGAGTCCGAGGACCTGATCGCCCTGCGTCCACCGTGTCGGGAACTCGCGCTGATCCGCGCGCTCCTCATCGTCGATCAGGTCGCTCTCACGCATGACGAGCAGCTTCGGCGTCGTCGCCATGGCCTCGCGCCACCAGCTCTCGAACGAGCGCACGTCGAACACGTCGGCGGGGATGCGTTCATCGTAGAAGCGGAACACGGCCTCATCGCCGGCGAGGATGTCGCGGCGGCGCTCGCGTTCTTCGAGCTTCTCGAGGCGTCGGCGCAGCTCGGCGTTGCTGCGCCAGAACGCGCTCACCCTCTTGTCGATGCGCGTCGGATCCCACTCGCCTTCGACGAGCGCGTGCCGCACGAACAGCTCGCGCGAGGCTGGCCGGTCGATGCGGGCGAACTGCACGCGGCGCCGCGGGATGATCTCGAGTCCGAACAGCGTCACCTTCTCGAACGCGACGGCGGCGCCGGCATCCTTCGACCAGTGCGGCTCGGTCACCTGCCGCTTGGCGAGGTCACCGGCCAGCGGTTCCGCCCACGCCGGGTCGATCGCGGCGACGGTTCGGGCGAAGGTGCGCGAGGTCTCCACGATCTCGGCGGCGATCACGGCGCGAGGACTCTTCTTGCGCAGACCGGATCCGGGGAAGATCGAGAACCGGATGCCGCGGGCACCCCGGTACTCCGCGATGCGCCGGCCCTTCTGCTCCTTGGCGGGGAGTGCGCCTTCCCCGCGGGAGCGGTGCGTTCGTCGAGGATGCCGATCTGCGACAGGAGTCCGGCGAGCAGCGAGCGGTGGATGGCGTCGGGGTCGCTCGTCCCGGTGTCGTCGTGGGAGCGATCGGGCGTCTTCACGAGCGTGCGCAGCTGGCGGTGCACATCGAACCACTCCCGCACCCGCACGTAGTTCAGATGCTCGGCGCGGCACAGCCGACGGAACGCGCTGGACCCGAGCTCACGCTGCTGCTCGCGCAGGTGGTTCCAGAGGTTCAGCAGGGTCAGGAAGTCGCTGGTCGGATCGACGAAGCGGGCGTGCAGGCGGTCGGCCTCCTCGCGGCGCTCCTCCGGCCGCTCCCGCACGTCCTGGATCGTCATGCCCGACACGATCGCGAGCACGTCTCGGGTCACGGTGCCGGCGGATCCGGACCGCCCGGCCTCGATCAGCATGCGGGCGAACCGCGGATCGATCGGCATGCGCGAGATGTCGCGGCCGGTGCGGGTGAGGTGCGGGGAGCCGTCACGACGGGAGGGCTCGACGGCTCCGAGCTCGGTGAGCAGGTCGAAGGCCGCTTTGACGCCCCGGGAGTCCGGCGGCGTGAGGAAGGGGAACGCGCTGATGTCGCCGAACCCGAGCGACAGCATCTGCAGGATGACCGACGCCAGCGAGGTGCGCAGGATCTCGGGCTCGGTGAACTCCGGGCGACGGTCGAAGTCCTCTTCCGAGTACAGGCGGATCGCGATGCCGTCGCTGGTGCGCCCCGCGCGACCGGAGCGCTGGTTCGCCGAGGCCTGCGAGATGGCCTCGATCGGCAGTCGCTGCACTTTGGAGCGGTTGCTGTAGCGGGAGATGCGCGCGGTCCCGGTGTCGATCACGTACTTGATGCCGGGGACCGTGAGGCTCGTCTCGGCGACGTTCGTCGCGAGGATGACCCGACGACGGACGCCCGCGACCCTGCTGCGTTCGAAGACCCGGTGCTGGTCGGCGGCGGAGAGGCGACCGAACAGCGGCAGCACCTCGGTGGGGGAGCGGTCGTTCGCGTAGGCGCCGCGCACGGCATCCGCGGCGTCGCGGATCTCGGCCTCGCCGGGCAGGAAGACGAGCACATCACCCGGGGCCTCCCGGTCGAGTTCGCGCAGTGCGGCGACGATCGCCGAGACCTCGTCCTCCGGCTCGGCCGGTGCGCTCTCGTCGTCCGCGTCTTCGACCGGGCCGCGGTAGCGGATCTCGACGGGATACGTGCGCCCCGACACCTCGATGATCGGTGCCGGCGTGCCGTCCGCTGCGGCGAAGTGCTTCGCGAAGCTCTCCGGGTCGATCGTCGCCGAGGTGATGATCATCTTGAGGTCGGGACGTTCCGGCAGGATGCGGGCCAGATACCCCAGCAGGAAGTCGACGTTGAGGGAGCGTTCGTGCGCCTCGTCGATGATGATCGTGTCGTAGCGGGTGAGCAGCCGGTCGCGGTGGATCTCGTTGAGGAGGATGCCGTCGGTCATCAGGGCGATGCGAGTGGCGTCCGAGACCTTGTCGGTGAAGCGCACCTTGTAGCCGACGAGGGTGCCGAGCTCGACGTGCAGTTCTTCCGCGACACGTTCCGCGATGGTCCGGGCGGCCAGTCGGCGGGGCTGCGTGTGCGCGATGCGCTCGCGCCCCAGTTCGAGGGCGATCTTCGGCAGCTGGGTGGTCTTGCCGGAGCCGGTCGCCCCGCGACGATCACGACCTGGTGGTCGCGGATGGCATCGGCGATCTCGCCCCTGGCGGCGCTGACGGGCAGCTCCGGGGGATAGGAGATCACGGGGGAGGACATAGCCCTCCATCGTATGACGGGAATCGCCCCCTACGATCATCTGGTGATCACCGCCCTGGCTCCCGTCCGATGGTTCCGTGAGTTCGGGCGCCCTCCGCGCATCCTCGGCCTCGATGTCGCGAGGGGGTTGGCGATCCTCGGCATGGCCGGAGCGCACATCGGCGAGACGGAGGCCTTCGACCTCGTCGATCCTTCGACGTGGACCGACCTCGTGCACGGGCGGTCCTCGATCCTCTTCGCCCTGCTCGCGGGAGTGTCGATCGCCCTGATGACCGGCCGCAGCGCGCTGCCCGACCCGGGGCGTCTCCCCGGCATCCGGCTGAACCTCGTCGGACGCGGAGCGGTGATCTTCCTGATCGGGCTCGCCCTCGAGATGCTGAACACCCCGATCGCGGTGATCCTCACGCTCTACGGCATCCTCTACATCGCCGTGATCCCGTTCCTGCGGTGGCGTCCGTGGCAGTTGCTGCTCGGGGCTGCCGTGCTCGCGCTGCTCGGACCCGCACTGCTCGCCTTCCTCGGCGCGGTGATGCTGCACCCGTTCGGCGCCGGCATCGGGTTCGTGCTGTACGGGACGTACCCGATCACGGTGTGGATGGCGCTCGTGCTGGGCGGCATGGCTCTGGGGCGGATGCACGTGGAGCGGATCCGCACCGCCGTGATCGCGCTCGGCCTCGGCCTCGTGCTCGCGGTCGCAGGCTACGGACTCGGTGGCATCGGGCAGTCCGCGGGGCTCACGGGGGCTCCGGACGGCAGCTCGTCCTTCGCGGACGGCTCGTTCATCGAGAGCGACGGCGGGGTCCTGTCCGCTCCGAGCGGGTGGGAGGGGTATCCGCAGGCGCTCGCGGCGGCCGACCCGCTGGGCGCCTTGGTCGCCGCGGTGTTCGCGGTCGAACCTCACAGCGGGGGACGGCCGAGGTGCTCGGCTCCGGCGGGTTCGCGCTCGCGGTGATCGCGCTGTGCCTGCTGCTGGCAGGGCCCCTGCGGTGGGTGCTGCTGCCCCTCGGCGCGCTCGGATCCATGCCGCTGACGGCATACAGCGCGCACGTGCTGTCCATCGTCCTGGTCGGCGGGCCGGGCGCGTTCTTCTCGAGCAACGCGGTCTGGGCGGCGACGGCGGTGGGCCTGCTGGTTGTGACGACCCTGTGGTCGATGTTCTTCGGACGCGGACCCTTGGAACGGCTCGTCGGTCGCGGCGCGGCGGCGATGGCGGCGGTTCCGCGGCGCTGAACCGAGGGACTTCTTCCACATCCCCGGCCTCGGCGTCCGACACCGGTCATAGGCTGGAGGAATGAGCATTCCTGCACTCGAACTGAACGACGGCAACTCCATCCCGCAGCTCGGCTACGGCGTCTTCAAGGTGCCGCCGGCAGAGACCGAGCGCGCGGTGAGCGAGGCGCTCGAGATCGGCTACCGCCACATCGACACGGCCGCGATCTACGGCAACGAAGAGGGCGTCGGTGCGGCCATCGCCGCCTCCGGCATCGCGCGCGACGACCTGTTCATCACGACCAAGCTCTGGAACGACCGCCACCACGGCGAGGAGCCGCGCGCAGCGATCGGCGAGAGCCTGGAGAAGCTCGGGCTGGAGAAGGTCGACCTCTACCTGGTGCACTGGCCCACCCCCGCCAAAGACGACTACGTGCACGCGTTCGCGAAGCTCGTCGAGCTGCGCGAGGCCGGGCTCACCCGCAGCATCGGCGTGTCGAACTTCCTGGTGCCGCACCTCGAGCGCACCGTGAAGGAGACCGGTGTCGTGCCGGCGGTGAACCAGATCGAACTGCACCCCGCCTACCAGCAGCGCGACGTGGTCGCGTGGGCCGACGAGCACGGCATCCGGATCGAGGCGTGGGGTCCGCTCGGGCAGGGCAAGTACGACCTGTTCGGCACTCCCGCGGTGGCCGAGGCCGCCGCGGCGCACGGAGTCACCCCCGCGCAGGCCGTACTGCGCTGGCACCTCCAGAAGGGCATCATCGTGTTCCCGAAGTCGGTGCGCGCCGAGCGGCTGCGCGAGAACCTCGACGTGTTCGGCTTCGAGCTCACGGACGCCGAGATCGCGGCGATCGACGCGCTCGACCCGCTGGACGGCTCCGGACGTGTCGGTTCGCATCCTGACGATGTGAACTGAGACCCGGTTCTCCCCGCACATGACGCCCCGTGTCGCATCGCGCGACACGGGGCGTCGTCGTGAGTACCGTCGAGGCATGACAGCTCCGTTCCGCGTCGTGGCCGTGTCGGGTTCCCTGCACGAGCCGAGCAAGACGACGGCCCTCGTCCGGGCGATCACGGCCGCGATCGGCGAACGCGCCGCGGTCGAGTCGCAGCTCATCGAGCTCACGGAGATCGGCCCCGGACTGGCCGGCGCGCTTCGACGCGACCAGCTCGCGCCGGAGGTGGAGGCCCAGCTGCAGGCGATCGAGTCCGCCGACCTCCTGATCGTCGGCAGCCCGGTCTACCGGGCGTCGTTCACGGGCCTGTTCAAGCACCTCTTCGATTTCGTCGGACAGTACGAGCTGGTCGGCAAGCCGGTGCTGCTCGCGGCGACCGGCGGCGGCGAGAAGCACGCGCTGATCATCGAGCATCAGCTGCGTCCGCTGTTCGCGTTCTTCCAGGCGCTCACCCTTCCGCTCGGGGTGTACGCGAGCGACACCGACTTCGACGGCTACGAGATCGCCTCCGACGTGCTGCGCGCCCGCATCGCGCTGGCCGCGGACCGCGCTCTGCCGCTCGTCGGCTACGCGGCATCGCGCCCGATCGACCTGCTGGTCGGCTGACTCGCGTCCTCCCGCGGCGTGGCGTTCCCGCGCGGCGTAGCGTGAGGGTATGACCAACCGGCTCGCCGACACGCTCAGCCCGTACCTGCGGGCGCACGCCGACAACCCCGTCGACTGGTTCCCCTGGGGCGAGGAGGCGTTCGCCGAAGCGCAGCGGCGCGACGTGCCGCTGCTGATCTCGATCGGCTACTCGACGTGCCACTGGTGCCATGTGATGGCACGCGAGTCGTTCGCCGACCCCGCGACGGCGGCGCTGATCAACGACGGTTTCGTGGCGGTGAAGGTCGACCGGGAGGAGCATCCGCAGGTCGACGGCGCCTACATGGCCGCCGCCTCCGCCTTCACGCAGAACCTCGGCTGGCCGCTCACGGTCTTCGCCACTCCGCGAGGGCGCACGTTCTACGCCGGCACGTACTGGCCCCCAGAGGCGCGTGCTCCGATGCCCGCGTTCCGCGAGGTGCTCGCCGCGGTGCGCGAGGCGTGGACGGTGCGACGCGCCCAAGCCGAGGAGTCGGCGGATGCGGTGACGGATGCGCTCGCGAGGGCTGCGGAGTCGGCGCCGTCCGACCTGCCGGACGTCGTCGCGATCGCGACAGCGGCGGAGGCGATCGCGCAGCGCGAGGACCGGCAGTTCGGAGGGTACGGCGGCGCACCGAAGTTCCCCGTCGCGACCACGCTGCGGTTCCTGCAGCATCCGGTCGTGCGAGAGGGCGCTCCGGATGCGGCGGCGTCGGTCGAGCGCGCGCTCGCCGCGATGGCGGGGTCCGCCCTGCGCGACGCCGACGGGGGCTTCTTCCGGTATGCGACGCAGCGCGACTGGACGGTGCCGCACTACGAGCGGATGCTGACCGACAACGCGCAGCTGCTGGATGTCGCACGCGACGCGCAGGACGAGCGAACCGTGCGCGGGATCGCCGCCTTCCTGATCGACGTGCTCCGTCGCGACGGCGGAGGGTTCGGCGCGGCACAGGACTCGGAGTCGATGATCGACGGTGTGCGCAACGAGGGCGGGTACTACCTCCGCACCCTCGCCGACCGCGCGGACCTGGAGTCGCCCGCCGTCGATGGCAAGGTGATCACCGGCTGGAACGGGCTGGCGATCGGCGCCCTGTCCCGGGCGGGGCTGGCATTCGGGGAGCAGCGCTGGATCGATGCCGCGGCTGCTGCCGCCGACCACGTGGTGCGGGTCAACCGGAACTCCGCCGGCGCGCTGGTGCGCACATCGCTCGACGGCCGGGCGTCATCCGCCGTGGCGACCGCGGCCGACCGAGGGCTGTTCGCCGACGGTCTGTTCGCCCTCGCGCTCGCGACCGGCGACGCGATGTGGGCGACCGAGGCGCGGCGCACCCTCGACGAGGTGCTCGATGGTCCCGGCGGCGACGACCCGCTGCTGTCGGCCCAGGGCATCGCGACCTCACCCGATGAGACCGACGGCGACCTGCCATCGGATGCCGCTGCGGTCGCCGGTGCCGCGCTGACCGCGTGGTGGCTGGGCGCGGGGAGAGATACCGGGAGGCCGCGGTCGCGGCCGTGAGTGCGCTCGCCGAGAGGTCGCTGGAGCAGCCCTTCGCCCACGGCACCCTGCTGCGGGTGGCTGCGGGTCTCGCCGTTCCGCCCCGCCAGCTCGTCGTGGTCACCGCCGACCGGCACGGCGCGCTCGCCGCCGCCGCCAGGGGTGCGGATGCCGAGGTCGTCTCCGTGGTCGCCCCCGCACAGGCGCGTGCGCTCGCCGAGGCCGGCTTCGAGCTGTTCGCGGGCAAGGAGGCGACGGCGGAGCGGGCGTACGACTGCCGCGCGTTCGTGTGCCGCCTCCCGGTGCGCGACCCCGCGGAGGTCAGCGTCGCCCGGTGACGGCTGCCCGGGGTGGACGTGCGTGTCCGGTCTGGGCAGTCTGCCCACAGTTTCGGGCGAAGTCGCGGGTCTGTTGCGCGGGTTGCGCAGTATCAGGTGCACCGATTGCCCAGTGCCCGGCATCCGTTCTAGGGTTGCGCGACACCCCACTCCGATCGCAGCAAGGATGCTCTGACGATGCCCCTCCCCACCCGTGCCGGACTCGATGCCGTCCCCGCATACCGGCAGGGGCGCTCCGCCCCCGTCGGTGCCTCGAAGCTCTCGTCGAACGAGTCTCCGCATCCCCCGCTGCCCTCGGTCGCCCAGGCCGTGCGGGATCGCCTGGACGGCATCCATCGGTACCCCGACATGAGCGCGGCTGCTCTGCGTGAGCGGCTGGCCGCGCGCTACGGCGTCGACGCCGCCGAGGTCACCGTCGGCGCCGGCTCGGTCGAGATCGCGTCCCAGCTCATCCACGCGGTCGCCGGAGAAGGCGATGAGGTGGTCTTCGCATGGCGGTCCTTCGAGGCGTATCCCTCGCTCGTCCGCATCGCCGGGGCCACGCCGGTGCCGGTGCCGCTCGACGCCGATCACGGCCACGACCTCGAGGCCATGCTCGCGGCGATCACCCCGCACACGCGCCTGATCTTCGTATGCAACCCGAACAACCCGACCGGGACCGTGGTCGGTGCCGATGAGCTGGAGCGGTTCGTCGCCGCCGTGCCGCACGACGTCCTCGTCGTGGTCGACGAGGCCTACGTGCACTTCGACCGCACCGAGAGCCACGGTGCCGGGATCGAGCTGTTCCGACGTCACCCGCATGTGGCTGTGCTGCACACGTTCTCGAAGGCCTACGGGCTCGCCGGTCTTCGCATCGGCTACGCGATCGCGCCCGTCGAGGTCGCCGAGAATCAGCGCAAGGTCGCCGTGCCGTTCGGGGTGACCGACCTCGCCCAGGCCGCGGCCCTGGCCTCGCTGGATGCGGAGGATGAGCTCGCGACGCGCATCGACGAGGTGGTCGTCCAGCGCGACCGTCTGTACACGGTGCTCACCGCGGCAGGGTGGCCCGCCGTCCGCTCGCAGGCGAACTTCGTCTGGGTCCCCGCGGGCGAGCGCACCGCCGAGCTCGAGAGCGTCCTGCAGGCGGGAGGTGTGATCGCCCGCGCCTTCGCCGGCGAGGGCATCCGCATCTCGTCGGGCTCGACGGTGGACATCGATCGGGTCGCGGCCGCACTCGCGACCCTGCGCGTCGAGGTGGACGCATGACCGGCGATCGTCGGACCGAGGTCCCGCCCACCACGACCACCACCAAGGGCCTGCACCCCGGCCTGACCCGTCGTCAGATCTCGATGATGGGTCTCGGCGGGGCCATCGGCGCCGGCCTGTTCGTCGGCTCGGGGCAGGCGATCAGCATCGCGGGTCCCGCGGTCCTGGTGTCGTACCTGGTCGCGGGCGGCATCGTCGTGCTCGTGATGGCGATGCTCGCCGAGATGGTCGCGGCTCGGCCCAGCTCCGGTGCCTTCAGCTCCTATGCCCAGAAGGCGATGGGACGCAGCGCGGGCAGCGCGGTCGGCTGGCTGTACTGGATCCAGCTGGTCGTGGTGATCGCGGCCGAGGCGACGGGTGCCGGTGCGATCGTGGCGAACTGGACGCCGGGGATCCCCGCCTGGGTGTGGGTGCTGATCTTCGTGGTGGCCCTCACGGCCGTGAACCTGTTCGGGGTGCGCAACTACGGCCGCTTCGAGTTCTGGTTCGCGGCGATCAAGGTCGCGGCGATCATCGCGTTCCTCGTGGTCGGGGTGTGCGCGATCGTCGGGCTCATCCCCGGTGTGCCGGCGACCGGCATCGCGAACCTGGTCGACGACGGTGGCTTCGCGCCCAACGGCATCGCCGGCATCGCGGGCGCCCTTCTCATCGTCGTGTTCGCCTTCGGGGGCACCGAGGTGGTCGCGATCGCCGCCGCCGAGTCGAATGACCCCGCGCACAACATCCGCCGTATCGTGCGCGAGGTGCTCGTGCGCATCCTGGTGTTCTACGTCGGATCGATCTTCGTGATCGTGGCCGTGCTGCCGTGGAACGACCCGGCGGTCAAGGCGGGTCCGTTCTCGGCCGTGCTCGACACCCTGAACGTGCCCGGTGTCGGACTCGTGATGGACCTGATCGTGATCATCGCGCTGCTGTCGGCCATGAACGCCAACATCTACGGCGCCTCGCGCATGGCCTACTCCCTGGGCGAGCGCGGTCTGGCGCCGCTGGCCGCGACGCGCACGAGCCTCAAGGGCGTGCCGTTCGTCGCCGTGCTGGCCTCGGTCGCCTTCGGCTTCGTCACGGTGGGGCTCAACTGGGCGTTCCCCGACGTCGTGCTCCCCGCGCTGCTCAACGTGGTCGGCTCGACACTGCTGGTGATCTGGACCGCGACCGCCGTGTCGCAGATCATCCTGCGCCGTCGCGCCGACCGCACGGGGGAGCAGATGCCGATGCGGATGTGGGGCTTCCCGTGGCTGTCGTGGCTGTGCCTGGTGCTGCTGGCCGCCGTGATCGCGCTCGCGATGATCGACCCGGCCGCCCGGATCCAGCTGCTGCTCACGCTCGGTCTCACGGCCGTGCTCCTGGTCGTCGCCCGCGCGACGAGGGGTGTCGCCCGCCCCGGCGTGACCAGGGAGTAGCGGATGCGGATCGATCGCCTCGACGCGCAGCTCATCCGGCTGCTCACGGAGTCGCCGCAGCTGCCGATCCTGGAGTGCGCGCGGCGGCTGGGCATCGCGCGCGGCACGGCGACCAGCCGTCTCGCGCGTCTGCACGAGGGCGGGGTGATCGAGGCGATCGTGCCCCGCATCGATCCTGCGGGCTTCGGCTACGGTGTCGTCGCGTTCTGCCTGGTCGAGATCGACCAGAAGGTCGGCCACGACGACGTGGCCACCGCGCTCGCCGATGCCGTACCCGAGATCGTCGACATGCACACGGTCACCGGAGCCAGCGACATGCAGCTGCGACTCGTCGCCCGCGACGCCACGCAGCTGCAGGAAGTGCTCGACCGGGTGGCACTCGTCCCCGGTGTCGCGCGCACCGCATCGTCGATCGCGATGCGCACGCACCTCTCAGGACGCGTCCTTCCGCTGGTCGATCACGTCGCTGCCGACGACGTGCCGTAGGGGCCGACCGGCCCGGCCTCACACCCAGCCGGGCATCCAGTTGTGCAGCAGCCAGAAGTCGTACGGCACGCTCATCCCCGTCCACAGCGGCAGGAAGAACGCCGACACCAGCACGACGAAGACGAGGAAGATCGTCACGGTGCGCTCGCCCGACTGCCGACGGTACAGCGGATCCTCGCGTCGCCCGGCGATGATGCGCAGCGTCATGCTCAGCCCGAGCACGAGGAACGGCATCATCACGACCGTGTAGAACTGGAAGATCGTGCGCTCGGGGAACATCAGCCAGGGCAGGTACGTGACCGCCAGCCCGACGAGCGGGAGCGTCAGCTCCGGGCCGATCGGCCGTCGGGCGATCCAGCCGCGGATCAGCCGGTACAGCAGGTAGACGGCCGCCGCGACGCCGGCGTACCAGATGAGCGGGTTGGGTACGGCCGAGATCACCGCGATGCAGTGGTCGGTGCCGCAGTTCGTCGGGTCGGAGTCGACCCAGACCGCGGTCGGCCGGAGCAGGAGGGGCCACTCCCAGGCGGGGCTCGCGTAGGGGTGGCCGCGTGTCAGCCCGACGTGGAAGCCGAGCATGGACTCGTGGTACTTCCACAGCGCGACCAGCGGGTTCGGGTCGCTCTGCCGGTCGTAGCCCCCGGACGTCACCAGCCAGCCGGTCCAGCTGATCAGATACACGGCGAGGGCCGGGAAGACGAACAGGACGAAGGAGACCGGCCCCTGGCGGAATGCCGCAGCGGTCGGCCACAGCACCACCCCCGCGCGGCGTCGGGCGAGGGCATCGGTGACCACGACGTACAGCCCGAAACCCGCCAGCGCGTAGAGGCCGGACCACTTCACGGCCGAGGCGGCGCCGAACGCCGTCCCCGCGGCGATCAGCCACGGCCGACGCCAGAGCACGGGTCCCCAGAACGGATCGGGGGCGTCAGGATCGCGTCTCTCGAGCACCGGGATGGTCCGCTCCCGATCGATGAGCACGAACAGCACGCCCAGCAGGAGGAAGAACGTCAGGATGCCGTCGAGCAGAGCGATCCGGCTCATCACGATGCTCAGGCCGTCGATCGCCAGCAGCGTGCCCGCCACGGTCGCGACCACGATGGAACCGCTCAGGCGACGCGCGATCAGGTACACCAGGAGGACCGATCCGGTACCGAGCACCGCGGTGGCCAGGCGCCAGCCTGCACTGTTGTCGGGCCCGCCGAGCGCCATGCCGAGCGCGATGAGCCACTTGCCCAGCGGGGGTGGACGATGAAGGCGCCCTGCTCGGACAGGGGCAGCGCCTGCAGGGTCACGAACGCCTCGTTGGCGTTCTCGCCCCACGTGCCCTCGTAGCCGAGCGTCCACAACGACCAGGCGTCCTTGACGTAGTAGGTCTCGTCGAACGCGAGTTGATGCGGATGCCCCACGTTCACCAGGCGCAGCACCGCGGCCAGCGCGGTGATGACGAGCGGGGCGAGCCAGCGGACGGCGCGGCCCCAGTCCGGATCGCGCAGCACGCGATCGCGGAGCTGCCCGTAGCGCGTCGACCGCTCCTGAGGAGCGGGCAGCAGGGGCTCGGGCGCGGTCACCGCTCCAGCCTAGACAACCGGCCCTCCCGGTCGGCTGCATCCACCGCGCCTAAGCTGGGCGGGTGATCATCCTCGCCGCCACTCCGATCGGAAATCTCGGCGACGCGTCGCGTCGCCTGGTGGAGGTGCTCGAGAACGCCGAAGTCGTCGTCGCGGAGGACACCCGCACGACGCAGCGCCTATTGAAAGCGCTGCACATCGAGAACCGGCCCCGCCTGATCGCGTTGCACGACCACAACGAGAAACAGAAGGCGGCGGAGCTGGCGGCGCTCGCCGCGGAGACCGACATCGTCGTGATGAGCGACGCCGGGATGCCGACGGTGAGCGACCCCGGCTATGGTCTGGTCGCCGAGGCCGTCGCGCAGGGCGTCACCGTGACCGCGATACCCGGTCCGAGCGCGGTGCTGATGGCGCTCGCGATCTCGGGCCTGCCGACCGACCGCTTCACGTTCGAGGGGTTCCTGCCGCGCAAGCCGGGGAGCGGCGTTCGACGCTCCGGGCGCTCGCGGCGGAACCTCGCACCATGGTCTTCTTCGAGTCGCCGGCCCGCCTCGCGAGCGCGCTCGCCGACATGGGGACGGCCTTCGGCGACGAGCGGCGGATCGCCGTGTGCCGTGAGCTGACGAAGCTGTACGAGGAGGTACGGCGGGGCACGGCCTCCGAGCTCGTGGCCTGGGCCGAGGGCGGCGTGAAGGGCGAGATCGTGGTCGTCGTCGAAGGTGCCGCGCGCCGTGACGCCTCTCCGGAAGACGCCCTCGCCCAGGTGCAGCAGCTCGTCGCCGACGGCATCAGGCTGAAGGATGCCGCGTCCGAGGTCGCGTCCCTCACCGGGCTCTCTTCCCGCGACCTGTATCAGGCGGCCCTCGCCGCCCGCTCCGGGGAGGAGCGCGACCGTGAGCAGAGCGGCGACCGTCTACGACGTGGCGGACCGCGCCGGGGTCTCGATCGCCACGGTCTCGCGCGTGCTGCGCTCGCCGGATGCGGTGCGTCCGGTCACACGGGAGCGTGTGCTCGACGCCGTGACCGCCCTCGGCTATGTGCCCAGCGGCAGCGCCCGCGGTCTCGCGGAACGCCGCACCGGGGTGCTCGGGCTGTACTTTCCCGGGTTCGACGCCGCGGAGGACGCTCCGCCGCTCGACGCGCTGTCCGCCGCTCGGGCCGACGCTCCGCCGTTCGCCGTGGTGCGGGAGGAGACGCAGGCCGAGACGGAGCGCTCCTCGATGCTCTTCCTCGACGAGGTGCTGCGCGGTGCGGAGCTGGAGGCGTGGAAGCAGGGGTTCGTGCTCATGGTCGGTGTCGGGCGCGACGACCCCGACCGTTCCACCGTGCGCGACATGGCCGGTCGTGTCGACGGCCTCATGGTCCTCGCGACCAGCGTTCCGGATGACGTGCTGGCGCGGCTGGCGCGGCGGATCCCCGTCGTGGTCCTCTCTGGCCCCCGCGCGGGGATCACTACGACCACGTGACGGTGAGCAATGCCGAGGCCATGGCGGAGCTCACGCGCCACGTCCTGAGCCAGGTGGGGAAGGGGCGGCTCGCGTTCCTCGCTGGTCCAGCGGATTCGCCCGACGGACTCCAGCGCTGGGAGGGGTTCGCGGCCGCGGTGACGGCGGCCGGCCGGTCCGTCGCCGACGTCGCCGTCCTCCGCGGCGACTTCACGCGCGGGTCCGGGCGCGCGGCGGCGCGGCAGCTCGTCGACTCCGGGGTGCCGACGGCCGTGGTGGCGGCGAACGACCAGATGGCGCTCGGCGTGCTGGACGTGTTCCGTGATGCCGGCATCGGCGTGCCGGACGAAGTGCTCGTCACAGGCTTCGACGGCATCGACGCTGCGGCGCTCGCGCACCCGCCGCTCACCACCGTCCGCCAGCCGATGATCGATCTCGGGCGGGCGGCGGTGCAGGTGCTCGCGCGTCGGCTCGAGCACACCGATGCCGATCCGGTGGTGGCGCGGCTGCCGCTGCAGATCCTCCTCCGCGAGAGCTCCCGACGCCCCTCCTGAGGCGCGGGAGGCATGCCGTCGCTCGGCTGTCAAGGGGTTGCCTTCGCAAAATGTATGCGCTTACACTCGCGGAGGCGGCGTAGACCGTCGTTCATGACAGAGACGACATGAGGTGGCAGATGTCAGGTGGCAGAGCGCCGAGAGGGCGTACGTTCCGACGGTGGCGCCGGGCAGCGGTCGTGGGTCTCACGGCTGCGGCGATCGCGCTGACCGGCTGCAGCATCCAGATCACGTCGCAACCCGATCCCTCGATCGGCGACGACACGATGCTGATCAACGCGGACCACGGCAACCCGTTCTTCACGAAGAACTTCAACCCGTACCTGACCAACACCCGCACCGCGTCGCGGTGGATCTACGAGCCGTTGATCCTGATCAACCCGCTCGACGGTGCGCAGAACCCGTGGCTCGCGTCGGAATGGTCGCAGCCCGACGCCCGCACGATCGAGATGACGATTCGAGACGGCGTGCAGTGGAGCGACGGCGAAGACCTCACCCCGGACGACGTGGCCTTCACGTTCCAGCTGCTCAAGGACAACCCCTCGCTCGACATCAAGGGCGCGTGGCAGCACCTCGACAGCGTCGAGACCGACGGCGACGACGTCATCCTGCACCTCAAGACGGAGGACGCCCCTTCGCTGTCGATCCTCGGCCAGACCATGATCGTGCCGGAGCACCTCTGGTCCGATGTCAAGGACCCCGGCACCTTCCGCAACGAGAACCCGGTCGGCACCGGACCCTTCGTGCTCGGAAACTACAACGACCAGCAGTATTCGATGGACAAGAACCCCGACTACTGGCAGGCCGATTCGATCGAGATCGAGCACATCGTCCTGCCCGCCACGAACTCGCAGCTCGACACCGTGAGCCGCGGCTACGACTGGGCGTATGCGTTCATCTCCGACGTCGAGGGCACCTGGGGCGCGGCGAGTCCGCACAACTCGTGGTGGTTCCCGCCGGGCGGCGTGATCGCGCTGATGCCGAACCTCGAGGTGGCCCCGTTCGACGACGTGAACGTGCGACGCGGCATCGCTCTCTCGCTCGACCGCGAGGAGATCGCCGAGACCGCCTCCGAGGGGTACATGAAGCCGGCAGGGCAGACCGGACTCATCCTCCCTAATCAGGAGCAGTACCTCGACCCGAGCATCCCCGACGGCGGCATGATCACGCAGGATGAGGATGCCGCGCTCGCGGCCTTCGCCGACGCGGGATACACGCTCGACGGCGACCGTCTCGTGGACGCGCAGGGCGAGCAGTTCGAGTTCGCTCTCACGACCGCCAACGGCTTCACCGACTGGACGCGCGCGGCGCAGACCGTGCGCAGTCAGCTCGCCGAGGTCGGGGTGAAGGTCACGCTCAAGCTCCCTCAGCCGGCCGGATACCAGAGCGCGATCAGCAACGGCGACTTCGAGATGGCGATCGGCGGCATGGGCAACGGCGACGTCTACCAGGCGTACAACAACCTGCTCTCCAGTGAGTTCTACGTGCCGTCGGGGGAGGCGACAGCCAACAACTTCGAGCGCTACCGCTCGGACGAGGCCGACGCGCTGCTCGCCGAATACCGCGAGACCGTCGACACGGCTCGCCAGGCCGAGATCGTGCAGGAGCTGCAGGGCATCGTCTACGACGAACTCCCCGTGATCGGCCTCTACTACGGCGGCATCTGGGGGCTGTTCAACGACGCCAAGTTCACCGGATGGCCGAGTGAGGACGACCCGTACATGATCCCGCAGAACTACGACTCCGCGCCGCTGGGCATCTTCACGCGGCTCGAGCGAGTGAAGGAGGACGACAAGTGAAGTACGTGCTCCAGAAGTTCGGCCTGTTCGTGCTCACCCTGTGGGCGGCGGTCACCCTGAACTTCTTCCTCCCGCGCATGATGCCGGGGTCGCCGGCCGACGCCGCGATCGCCAAGCTCTCCCAGAACGGTCCGGTGTCGGATGCCACGCGCGCCGCCATCGAGGCGCAGCTGGGCGTGCCGACGGGGTCGCTGTGGGACCAGTACATCGCCTACCTCGGCCAGGTCGTGCGGCTCGACTTCGGGGTCTCGTACACCTTCTACCCGCAGAGCGTGTCGAGCATGGTCTCCACCGCGCTGCCGTACACGATCGGGCTCGTCGGCATCGTCACGGTCCTCGCGTTCGTGATCGGGACGCTGATCGGGGTCGCGGCCGCCTGGCGCCGAGGCACCTGGCTCGACACGCTCCCCACGCTGACCGGCTCGTTCCTGAGCACGTTCCCCTACTTCTGGACGGCACTGCTGCTGCTGTTCTTCTTCGGCTACGTGCTGCACTGGTTCCCGACCACCGGCGCCTACTCCGCCACGACGACGCCCGGATTCACGTGGGACTTCCTCGGAGACCTCCTGAGCCACGCGTTCCTGCCGGCGCTGACGATCCTGCTCACCTCGCTCGGCGGGTGGATCATCGGCATGCGCAACGCCATGATCAACACCCTCGGCGAGGACTACATCACCTTCGGTGAGGCGAACGGCCTGCACGGCCGCACGATCGCCCTCCGCTACGCCGCGCGCAATGCGATCCTGCCGAACCTCACCGGCTTCGGGCTCACCCTCGGCGGTGTCGTCGGCGGGTCCATCCTCGTCGAGCAGGTGTTCGGATACCCGGGCATCGGATACCTCCTCTTCAACGCCGTGATCGGGCAGGACTACCCGCTCATGCAGGCGCTCTTCCTGATGATCACCGTGAGCGTGCTCATCGCCAACTTCCTCGTGGACATCCTGTATGGGGTGCTGGACCCAAGGACACGCCGATGACCTCCACCATGAACGTCAAGATCCCCGCCGACCGCATCGCGGCGCCCAGTCCGTGGCGCGCCTTCGGGCGGATGGTGAGCACCCTCTGGTCGAACGGCAAGGCCAGGCTCGGCCTGTGCATCCTCGGCTTCTTCGTGCTCGTGGCCGTGTTCGCACCGCTGCTGGCGCCGTACGACCCGAAGGAGAACGGCTTCGAGCGCAACGCCGACGCCTCCTGGGCGCACTGGCTCGGGACGACGGCCGCGGGGGAGGACGTGCTCAGCCAGCTCATCTACGGCGCGCAGGTCAGCCTCCTCGTCGGGTTCGCCGCCGGCATCCTCTCCACGATCGTGGCGGTGCTCATCGGTCTCAGCTGGGGGTACATGCGCGGCTTCGCGGGCGAGGTCATCGGATTCATCGTCAACCTCTTCCTCGTGATCCCCGGGCTGCCGCTCATGATCGTGATCGCCGCCTATCTGCAGAACGGCGGCATCCTGATGATCATCGCGGTGATCGTCGTGACCGGATGGGCGTGGGGAGCGCGCGTGCTCCGCAGTCAGACGCAGTCGCTGCGCGGCAACGACTTCGTCACCTCGGCCCAGTTCTCGGGCGACAGCCGCACCCGCATCGTGTTCCGCGAGATCCTCCCGAACATGACCTCGATCATCGCCGGGACGCTGTTCGGTGCGGCGACGGCCGCCATCCTCGCGGAGGCGGGCCTCGAGTTCCTCGGCCTCGGCGACTCCAGCATCGTCAGCTGGGGCACGATGCTCTACTGGGCGCAGAACTCCAACTCGCTGCTCACCGGGCAGTGGCTGCTGCTGTTCGCCCCCGGTCTCTGCATCGCCCTGCTGGCGCTGAGCCTGACACTGATCAACTTCGGCGTCGACGGCATATCCAATCCGCGCCTGCGAGAAGGGAAGGGGCGATGAGCGCCATGGAGCACGACGAGATCCTGCTCGACGTCCAGGGACTGTCGATCGAATACGCGTCGCCGGGACAGGATCCGGTGCAGGCGGTGCACGACGTGTCGTTCCGTCTGCGCCGCGGGGAGTTCGTCGGACTCGTCGGGGAGTCGGGATCGGGCAAGTCCACGCTCGGCTTCGCGCTCACGCGGCTGCAGAAGCCTCCGGCGCGCATCAGCGGAGGACGCATCCTGTTCGACGGGCGCGACATCCGGGAGCTCGACGCCGAGGAGCTGCGCCGCCAACGCCAGGGCGGCTTCGCCATGGTGCTGCAGTCGGGCATGAACGCCCTCAACCCCGTCCGGACGGTGGGCAACCATTTCCGCGACATCTTCGCCGCGCACGGCCACGTGCCGCGCGAGCAACGCGAGGCTCGTGCTCGCGAACTCGTCGGCAAGGTGGGGCTCGCGCCCGAGGTGCTCGCGCGCTTCCCCGGCGAGCTCTCCGGCGGCATGCGACAGCGCGCCTCGATCGCGCTCGCGCTCTCACTCGAACCTCAGCTCATGGTGTTCGACGAGCCGACAACGGCGCTCGACGTGCTGGTGCAGCACGCCGTCATGGACACGATCAAGGAGCTGCAGAGGTCGGAGCGCTTCACGGCCATCCTCATCAGCCACGACCTCGGCATCGTGCTCGAGGCCACCGACCGTGTGATGGTCATGCACGAAGGTCGCATCGTGGAGGACGCCCCGAGCCGGGACATCCTCGAACGCCCGCAGGACGAGTACACGCGCATGCTGCTGAGCCACTATGCGGACCCGCGGGCGAAGACGCTCTCCATCCCCGGGTTCGTCGACCTGGGCACGCGGCGTCGCGAAGGGCGCTCGAGGGCGGACGTCACCGAGACCGTGCCGACCGTGTCGCCGCGCGATGCCCGTCGGGCGGATGCCGCGATCGTCGTGGACGGGGTGTCGAAGCGCTACCCGGCACCGCGACGCGGTCAGGACGCCGTGACGGCGGTCGACGACGTGTCGTTCCGGCTCGAGCCGGGAGAGGCGCTCGCGCTGGTCGGCGCCTCGGGGTCGGGCAAGTCGACCATCGCGAAGATGCTCACGGGCGTCGAGAAGCCGACCTCGGGCAGCATCCGCTTCGGTGGCACCGATGTCGCCACCCTCAAGCGGCGGGGGCTGCGCGATCTGCGCAAGGACGTGCAGATGGTGTTCCAGGACCCCTATGCGGCGCTGAACCCCCTGCACACCGTGGAGTACGCGCTGACACGTCCGGTCGTGAACTACACGCGACTCCGCGGCGCCGAGGCCAGAGCGCGAGTGCTCGAACTCCTGGAGACCGTGGGTCTCACTCCCGTCGAGCAGTTCGCGGCCAAGCTGCCGCATCAGCTCTCCGGCGGGCAGCGCCAGCGCGTGGTGATCGCCCGCGCGCTCGCCAGCGACCCCCAGGTGCTGATCGCCGACGAGCCGGTGTCGATGCTCGACGTCTCGCTCCGCGCCGGCGTGCTCGCCCTGCTCGAAGACCTGCGCGAGAGGTGGGGCATCAGCATGCTCTACATCACGCATGACCTGCTGAGCGCGCGCCTCGTGACCGAGAACATCCTCGTGCTCAACCGCGGCCGCGTCGTCGAGCGCGGCGAGACCTCGCAGGTCCTGCAGCACCCCGAAGATCCGTACACGGTCGAGCTGCTCGACGCCGTGCCCAACCCCGCACGCGCGCGCTAGACCGCGACGAGAGACCTGCAAGTAAGAGAGAGGAGCGCATCCGTGCTCGCATTCCCCGACGGCTTCCTCTGGGGCGCCGCGACCGCTGCCCACCAGGTGGAGGGCAACAACACCACGAGCAACTGGTGGGCGATGGAACACGCACCGGACTCGCCCATGGTCGAGCCCTCGGGAGACGCCGCCGATCACTTCCACCGGTACCCGGAGGACATGCGGCTGCTCGCCGAGGCCGGACTGAACTCCTATCGGTTCTCGGTGGAGTGGGCGCGGATCGAACCGGAGCGCGGCTTCGTGTCGCTGGCGATGCTCGACCACTACCGTCGCATGATCGACACGGCGCGGGAGAACGGCCTCGACCCGACGGTCACCCTCATGCACTTCACGGTGCCGCAGTGGTTCCAGAGAGACGGTTTCTGGCGTGCCGACGACGCGGTGGATCTGTTCTCGCGTTACGTCGAGACGGTGCTGCCGATCCTCGATGGCGTGCGCTACGTGTGCACGATCAACGAGCCGAACATCGCCGCCATGCTGGCAGGAGGGGAGGACGCCGCCAACCTCGTGGCCTACGGCCTGCCCAACCCCGACCTCGGCGTCGCCGACACGCTGCTGGCGGCCCACCACCGGGCAACGGAGATCCTGCACACCGTCCCCGGCGTCCAGGCGGGGTGGACGATCGCGACCCAGGCCTTCCACTCCACGGGGGAGCCGGGGGCCGACGAGATGCTCGCGGCGTACGGCGATCCGCGCGACCACTGGTATCTGGAGCAGTCGGCCGGAGACGACTTCGTGGGGGTGCAGGCGTACACCCGCACCTTCATCGGTCCGGAGGGGCCGCTTCCGGTGTCGACCGACGTCGAGACCACCCTGACCGGTTGGGAGTTCTTCCCCGAAGCGCTCGAACTCGGGGTGCGCAGCGCGTGGGAGCGCAGCGGCGGGGTGCCGGTGCTCGTCACCGAGAACGGCATCGCCACCGCCGACGACACCCGGCGCATCGCCTACACCCAGGGGGCGCTCGAGGGCCTGCACCGTGCGATCGCGGACGGCATCGACGTGCGGGCATACCAGCACTGGAGCGCGCTCGACAACTACGAATGGGCCAGCGGCTTCGCGCCGACCTTCGGTCTGATCGGCTTCGACCACGAGACGTTCGCGCGGACACCCAAGCCCTCGCTCGCCTGGCTCGGGGAGGTCGCCCGGCGCAACGGGCTGTGACGGCGTAACCACGGGCATGGGGGCACCTAGAATTGTCCCCATGCCCGCAGGCGAATCCTTCTACATCACCACGCCCATCTACTACCCGTCCGACGTGCCTCACATCGGCCACGGGTACACGACGGTGGCCGTCGACACGCTCGCACGGTGGCACCGCCAGGCGGGGGATGACACCTGGATGCTCACGGGCACCGACGAGCACGGTCAGAAGATGCTGCGTGCGGCGGCGGCGAACGGCGTCACCCCGCAGGAGTGGGTCGACAAGCTGGTCAGCGAGAGCTGGTTCCCGCTGCTGACGACGCTCGACGTCGCGAACGACGACTTCATCCGCACCACCCAGGAGCGCCACGAGACGAACGTGCAGACGTTCTTCCAGCGCCTGTACGACCGCGGCTACATCTATGCGGGCGAGTACGAGGCGCTCTACTGTGTGGGCTGCGAGGAGTTCAAGCCCGAGTCGGAGATCGTCGACGGCACCGGTCCGTTCGAGGGGTTGAAGGTCTGCGCCATCCACTCGAAGCCGCTGGAGCTGCTGCAGGAGAAGAACTACTTCTTCAAGCTCAGCGAGTTCCAGGAGCCTCTGCTCGAGCTCTACAAGACCCAGCCCGACTTCGTGCGCCCCGACTCGGCGCGTAACGAGGTCATGTCGTTCGTGAGTCAGGGCCTGAAGGACCTGTCGATCTCGCGTTCGACCTTCGACTGGGGCATCCCGCTGCCGTGGGACGAGTCGCACGTCATCTACGTGTGGGTCGATGCCCTGCTGAACTACGCCACGGCGGTCGGATACGGCTCCGACGAAGAGACGTTCGCGCGCCGGTGGCCCGCGTACCACGTGGTCGGCAAAGACATCCTGCGCTTCCACGCGGTGATCTGGCCCGCGCTGTTGATGGCTGCCGGCCTCGAGGTGCCCAAGGGCGTCTTCGCGCACGGCTGGCTGCTGGTCGGCGGCGAGAAGATGTCGAAGTCGAAGCTCACCGGCATCGCGCCGACCGAGATCACCGACGTCTTCGGCTCCGACGCGTACCGCTTCTACTTCCTCTCCGCGATCGCCTTCGGGCAGGACGGCTCGTTCTCGTGGGAAGACCTGTCGGCGCGCTACCAGGCCGAGCTCGCGAACGGTTTCGGCAATCTGGCGTCGCGCACCACGGCGATGATCGAGAAGTACTTCGAAGGCATCGTGCCGCCTGCGGCGGAGTACGCCGAGAACGACCTCGCGATCCAGAAGATCGTGGCGGATGCCGCGGCGAACGCGGATGCTGCGGTCGCGCAGTTCCGCATCGACGAGGCGATCTCGGCGATCTGGACGATCGTCGACGCGCTCAACGGCTACATCACCGAGAACGAGCCGTGGGCTCTGGCCCGCGACGAGGACCAGCGCGCACGGCTCGGCACCGTGCTGTACACCTGCGCCGAGGGGCTGCGCGCTCTCGCTGTGCTGCTCTCGCCGGTGATGCCGCAGTCGACCGAGATGCTGTGGATCGCACTCGGCGCCGCCGAGACCCTCGGGCGTCTGCAGGATCAGCCGATCCGTGAGGCCGGAACCTGGGGCGTGCTGCGCCCCGGCACCAGCGTCAACGGCCTCGCGCCGCTGTTCCCCCGCGTGGAGTCCACGGCCTGAACGATGTCGGGCACGTACGTACAGCGCCGCGATGGCGACGGGCGCAAGGATCTGAAGTATCCGGCGGCCCCCGAGCCGTTGACGGTTCCGGTGTACGACAACCACGCGCACCTCGAGATCGTCGACGGCGATGAACCGTTGTCGCTGACGGAGCAGCTCGACCGGGCGGCGGCCGTCGGCATCGCCGGCGTCGTGCAGGCATCGGGAGACATCGAGTCGTCGCGGTGGGCGGTCGAGGCCGCGGCATCCGATCCGCGCGTGCTCGCCGCCGTCGCGATCCACCCCAACGACGCTCCGACCTATGCGGAGCAGGGCCGGGTCGGCGGGGTGGGCCTGGACGAGGCGATCGCCGTGATCGACGAGCTCGCGGCGCACCCCCGCACCCGGGCGATCGGCGAGACCGGGCTCGACTTCTTCCGCACCGAGCCCGAGCGCCGGGCGCCGCAGTTCGAATCGTTCGAGGCCCACATCGCGCTCGCGAAGAAGCACGGCATCGCGATGCAGATCCATGATCGCGATGCGCACGATGCGGTGCTCGAGACCCTGACCCGTGTCGGCGCTCCCGACCGCACCGTGTTCCACTGCTTCTCGGGCGATGACGCGATGGCCCGGATCTGCGCGGACGCGGGCTACCACCTGTCGTTCGCCGGCAACGTGACGTTCAAGAACGCGCAGAACCTGCGGGACGCGCTGAAGGTCACCCCGCTCGACCGCATCCTCGTCGAGACGGACGCCCCCTTCCTCACTCCGGTACCGCTGCGGGGCCGCCCGAACGCGCCGTACCTCGTGCCGATCACCGTGCGCTTCATGGCGGCAGAGCTCGGCATCGACGTCGACGAGCTCTGCGCCCAGCTGGCCGACAACACCCTGCGCGTCTACGGCTCGTTCGCCGACTGACGCTCGGGATCCACGTCTTCGGGCCCGGTCTCGGCGACCGGCTTCGCGCTCACGATCTGCGAGATGGGCTTCCACACCAGCAGCAGGGTGATCGCGGCGCCGCCGAACGCGAACCACCACGGGGCCGTGAGTCCCCACAGCTGAGCGATCACTCCGCCCAGCGCCTGGCCGATCACCATGCCGCCGAACACGCCGACCATGTTCACCGAGGCGACGCGGCCCTGCAGCTCGGCGGGGACCAGGCGCTGTCGGACGGTCGTGGAGATCGTGCCCCACACGAACGCGTATGCGCCGAAGACGAACATGATGATGAGGGCGACCCACCCCGTCGTGGTGAGCGCGAACGACAGGTGCATGAGCACCTCGAGCGACAGGACGATGCGCATGAGCGTCGCGAAGGAGACGTGCCGCTCGAGCCAGCCGAAGCTGAGCGTGGCGAGGATGCCGCCGGCTGCGGACGCCGTCGTCAGCGCGCCGTAGCCGACCGCGCCCATGTGCAGATGCTCGGTGGCGTAGAGGACGAGCACGCCCCACGGCGCCGCCCACGTGACGTTGAAGACCAGGATGATGAGCACCAGCATCCGCACCGGTGGGTTGCGCCACAGCCACCGCAGGCCCTCGGCGATGTCGGTGTGCACGGGCGGGTGGGTGTCGGTCTCCCGCGGGGGCACCGGAGTCTTCGCCATGCGTGAGATCAGCACCACGGCGAGGCTCACGCACACGACCTCGAGCAGGAACGGCCATGCCGTGCCAGCGGCGAACAGGAAGGCGCCGAGCGGAGGGCCGGCGAACTGGTTCGCGACCAGGTATCCGGCTTGCAGGCGCGCGTTGCCGGTGCCGAGATCGGCGGGCTTCACGAGCATCGGCAGCAGCGTGCTCCCTGCCGTGTCGACGAACACCTCGGCCGTGCCGTAGAGGAAGGCGACGGCGAGGACGATCCAGATGTTCGCGACGCCGGTGACGAGGAACACGCACAGCGCGGCGAGCACGACGGCGCGCGCGGCGTTCGCGGCCATGACGAGGCGTCGGCGGTCGAAGCGGTCGGCGATCGCGCCGGCGTGCAGCCCGAACAGCAGCCACGGGAGGAACTGCAGGATCGCGCCTGCCGCGACCAGGATCGGCGAGGACGTCATCGATGCGATCAGCAGGGGAGCCGCTGCGAGGGCGACGCCGTCGCCGATGTTGCTGGTCCACGACGACGCGAGGAGCCAGCGGAAATCGCGGCCCATGCGGCGGGGCGCGATCAGTTCACCGAGGGAGGGCACCAGAGAAGGCTACTGAATCGCGGCCCATGCGGCGGGGGCGACGAGTTCACAGAGGGAGGGCACCAGAGAAGGTTGCTGAATTGCGGCCCATGCGGCGGGGGCGACGAGTTCACCGAGGGAGGGCACCAGAGAAGGTCACTGAGTCACTGAGTCACTGAGTCACTGAGTTACTGAGTCACTGAGTTACTGAGTCACTGAGTCACTGAGTCACGGGGACACCGGGAGAGTAGGGGAGAATGGACGGATGACCGTCACCCTGCTCGGCGCCTCCGAGATCCGCCGCCTCGCCGCCGAGCTCGACGTCACCCCGACGAAGAAGCTCGGCCAGAACTTCGTGACCGATGCGAACACGGTCCGCAAGATCGTCCAGGCAGCCGATGTCCGCCCGCACGAACGCGTGGTCGAGGTCGGCCCGGGGCTCGGTTCCCTGACGCTCGCGATCCTCGAGACCGGCGCCTCCGTCACCGCGGTCGAGATCGACCACCGCCTCGCCGCGCGCCTGGCGCAGACCGCCGCAGAGCACGGGGTCGAGGCCGACCGGCTCACGGTCGTCGACGCCGATGCCCTGCGCATCACCGAGCTGCCGGGTGAGCCCACGGTCCTCGTCGCCAACCTGCCGTACAACGTCTCGGTGCCGGTCCTGCTGCACTTCCTCGAGAATTTCGCGTACCTGCAGCGCGGCGTCGTGATGGTCCAGGCCGAGGTCGCCGAACGGCTGGCCGCGAAGCCGGGCTCGAAGATCTACGGCTCGCCCAGCGTGAAGGCCGCCTGGTACGGCGAGTGGAAGTTGTCGGGCACCGTGTCGCGCCAGGTGTTCTGGCCGGTGCCGAACGTCGACAGCCTTCTCGTCGGCTTCGACCGGTCGGAGGGGGAGCGCGGCCCGGAGGACGAGCGGCGTCGCACGTTCCGGATCGTCGACGCCGCGTTCAACCAGCGCCGCAAGATGCTGCGCCAGGCGCTGTCCGGGATCTTCGGCAGCTCCGCCGCGGCATCCGAGGTGTTGATCGCCGCGGGGGTCGCTCCCACCGCTCGCGGCGAAGACCTCACGGTCGACGACTACCAGCGCATCGCGCAGCACGCAACCGCGATCGATGAGGTCGACGTCAGGGGCTAATCTGGCACGGTGACCGAGTCCTCGCGCTTCCGCCCCGATGTCCCCGAGCTGCACCGTCCGTATGCCGCGGACGAGAGCCGCTACCAGCAGTTCGCCTACCGCCAGGTCGGCACCTCCGGTCTGTACCTGCCCCCGATCTCGCTCGGGTTGTGGTGGAACTTCGGCGACAACATCCCGCTCGACAACCAGCGCGCGCTGCTGCGGCACGCCTTCGACCGCGGCATCACCCACTTCGACCTCGCGAACAACTACGGCCCGCCCTACGGGTCTGCCGAGAAGAACTTCGGACGCATCTTCGCCGAGGACCTGCGTCCGTACCGCGACGAGTTGATCATCTCGTCGAAGGCCGGCTGGGACATGTGGCCAGGGCCGTACGGCGACTTCGCGAGCCGCAAGTACATCCTCGCGAGCGCCGAGCAGTCGCTCAGCCGCATGGGCCTCGACTACGTCGACATCTTCTACTCGCACCGCGTCGACCCCGTGACCCCGATCGCCGAGACGGTGGGCGCGCTCGACACGCTCGTCCGCCAGGGCAAGGCCCTCTACGTCGGCATCTCCTCGTACAGCGCCGAGCGCACCGCCGAGGCCGTCGCCGTCGCTAAGGAGCTCGGCACGCCGCTGGTCATCCACCAGCCGGCGTACTCGATCCTCAACCGCTGGATCGAGGACGGGCTGACCGACACCCTCGAGCAGTCGGGCCTCGGCGCCATCGCCTTCACGCCGCTGGCGCAGGGTCTCCTCACCGACAAGTATCTCGGTGACGGCACGGCGGAGCGTGCGCAGAAGCGCGGCTCTCTGCCGGACGGCAAGCTCACAGATGAGGCCGTCGAGTCGCTGCGCGCGCTGAACGAGGTCGCACAGGGGCGCGGCCAGTCGCTGGCACAGCTCGCGCTGCAGTGGACGTTGCGCAGCCCGGTCGTCGCCTCCGCGCTGATCGGCGCCTCGCGACCCGAGCAGCTCGACGAGAACATCGCCGCGGTGAACGGTCCGGCGTTCGCCGCCGAGGAACTGGCCAGGATCGACGAGCTCTCCGGAGCGATCGACGTGAACCTGTGGGCGAAGTCCTCGGAGCTGTGACCGGATCATGAGTCAGGCCGCGTCCACCGAATCCGTGCACGTACGCGCGCCGGGGAAGATCAACGTCTTCCTCGGGGTCGGCGGGCGGCATGAGGACGGCTACCATGCGCTGGCGACCGTGTTCCAGGCTGTCTCGCTCTACGAAGACGTGATCGCGCGTCCCTCCGACGACTTCTCTCTCACGGTCTCCGGATACGAGGACATGGGCGAGGTTCCGCTCGACGACCGCAACCTGGCGATGCGGGCCGCCAAGCTGCTCGCCGCCGCGGTGGAGCACCCCGGGGGCGTCGCGCTCGAGATCCGAAAGAGCGTCCCGGTCGCCGGGGGCATGGGCGGGGGTCTGCGGATGCGGCGGCCGCGCTCGTCGCCTGCGACGCGCTGTGGGGCACCGGCCTGTCGGCGGCACGGCTGCACGACCTCGCCGCACGTCTCGGCGCGGATGTGCCCTTCGCCCTGCACGGCGGGACCGCGGTCGGCACGGGGCGGGGCGATCAGCTCAACCCGGCTTTGGCGCGGGGACGCTTCGACTGGATCCTGGTGCCCAGCGAGCAGGGGCTGTCGACACCCGTGGTGTACGAGCGTCTGGACCTGCTGCGCGACGAGGAGGGGCGCTCGCCGACGACCCGCCGCTGTCGCTCGACGTGCCGATCCCGGTGCTCCAGGCGCTGAGGTCGGGCGACCCCGTGCAGCTCGCCGACACGCTTTTCAACGACCTGCAGGCGGCCGCGCTGTACGAGCGGCCCGATCTCGCCGAGACCATCCGGCAGGGCGTCCTCGCCGGCGCTCTGCAGGGCATCGTGTCAGGCTCGGGGCCCACGGTGGCGCTGCTCTGCCCCGATCCGGAGACCGCACAGCACGTGCAGTCCGCCCTCCGCGAAACAGGGCTCGATCCGCTGCACGTGCACGGTCCCGTTCCCGGGGCGCGCATCATCGGCTGAGACCCGTTCGCCGCCGCTGCGGATCACTCCGCCTGCAGGAGGGCGCTGACCCGATAGGGGATGACCTCCCGGAGGAAGAGACTCGTGGAGGTGCGGAGGATCCCGGGGCACAGGCGCACGACCTCGGCCACCCGGTAGAGGTCGTCGGGGTCTTTCGCGACGACGCGGAGCAGCAGGTCGGTGTCTCCCGCGGGTGCGAAGCACTCCAGAACCTCGGGGATGCGGCTCAGGGCGTCGATCGCCGCGGTGATCTGGTGCTGGTCGAGCTCGACGAGGATCGAGGCCGCGACGCCTCGGCCGAGCGCCTGGGGAGGATGCGGGAGCTGTGCGCGCGCAGGTAGCCGCCCGATTCGAGCCGGTCGAGCCGGGAGTGCACGGTGCCTCGGGCGAGGCCGAGGTCCTGGGCGATCAGCGCGACCGGGCGACGCGGGTCGGTGTCGAGCACACCGAGGATCCTCCGGTCGGTCTCGTCGAGGTTGGCCATATCGATCACCATCACCTTCTGCGCCACGTCGCGATTGATCGGATCGATCAGTCGGAACTCACTCTATGGTCTGAATGACCGGTGTGTGTTGAGATGTGTGTCAGATACGCAGGATGCCGGTCATGAGCGGGCATCACGCGCACTCGGCAGGACGGCCACGAGCAGCCCACGTCGGGTGTCGACGGCGACGGGCCACGAGCCTCAGCCGGCCCCGTCCCCCGGGAGGGACGGGGCAGGCGCTGTCTCTCGTCTACGCGTCTCCCTCTCTGGGGACGAGCAGGCGCAGCTGGACCATGGCGGAGAACCGGGCTTCGGGATCGGTCAGATCGAGTCCGCTGATCTCCGACAGTCGGCGCAGCCGGTAGCGGAACGTGTTCGGGTGCGTGTACACGCGTGCGGCGGCCACCGCCACGTCGCCGAACGCGTCGAGCCACGCCCGCAGCGTCTCGACGAGGTGCGTGCCACGCTCCCGGTCCTGCGCCAGAAGCTGTGCGACGGGTCCCGTCGGCTGATCGCCCCGCGCGCGGACGAGGTCGCCGAGTTCGACCAGCAGCGCCTCCATCTGCACGGCCGTGAAGCGGGCGACCGGCTCGCGTGCCGGTGCCTGGCGGACCACGCGGAGGGCGCGGTCGGCATTGGCGCGGGACGCAGGGATGCTCGAGGCGTCGTCCGCCACCGTGCCGACCCCGATCCGGATGTCGCCTGAGGCGCCGAGCCGGCCGAGGAAGTCGAGAGCCACGCGTGCGGCTCGGCTGTCCGCATCGCTGTGCTCCGCCCCCGCGTCGCCTTCGCCCTGTTCCGGACGGATGCCGACGACCGCGTACGCGACGTTGCCGATCACGGCGACCGCCGAGCGGAGGTAGACGGCGCCGAGATGCACGGCGAAGGCATCGGCGATCCGCTGCCGTTCGGCCACGCCGCGTGCTCCTGCCGATGGCTCGTCGCCGATCTCCTCGGCGGCCGACAGGGCGAGCACGACGCAGCGATGGTCGCTGAGACGCAATCGGGCCGTGGCGTCGGCGGCCCCCGGTCCTCCCTCGAGGATCGTGGCGAGCAGGTCGGCCCGCAGGCGGCGTTCGACATCGGCGCCCGCTCGCAGGCGCAGCATGTGCAGGGCCACCAGGCCTGCGGAGTCCTTCAGGGCCTGCACGCGATCGGGTGAGAGCGGCTCCTGGACCGCGGCCCAGATCGATCCGAGGATCTCGTCGCCGGCCCGCACCGCCAGGGCGACGCGGGGGAACGACGGAAGCCCCTCAGCGTTGTGCACCGGGACGACGTCGATCGGATCCTCGCTGCGGTACAGCTCCTGGAAGACGCCGCGCTCTTCGAGCTGCCGTGCGAAGCGCTCCGGCACCTGGCGTCCGAGCACGGTCTCGATGCGCGCGGGGTCGGCTTCATGCTGCCGGCCGGAGAAGGCGACCACCCTCGAGTTGCGGTCCTCGATGGTGACGGGGGCGTTCAGCAGGGTCGCGATCGCATTGGCCAGCGCGAACAGGTCGCCCGACGGCATGCCGCCGAGCGTCGTCGCGCCCTGATCGCCGACGTCGCCCTCGGCGATCAGCGAACGCAGCATCGCGGCCAACTGCGCCCAGGATGCGCCGCGTGTGAGCGACAGCACGGGGATGCCGGTGGTCGCGGAGGCCTCGCGGACAGGCTGCTCGGCGCGCACCGGCGCCCGCAGCACCAGGGCGGTCGCGTGCTGATCCGCGAGGGTGCGCAGCAGCTCGGCGATCTCCTCCGGGTCGCTCAGCCCCACGCCGAGGACCAGGGCGCCGCGCATCGGCATCGCATCGTCGAGGACGTCGTGGATGACGACCGTCTCGATCTCGGTGTCGTCGTCGACCGCGCCGCTTACCACCTCCAGCAGCGTGTTGCCGAGGTCTTCGATCACCCGGCCGAGGCTGGCCCGGGGCTTCGTCGTCACTGGCATGAGCACGAGGCCCAGGCTAGGCGGCGTGGGGGCGTCGCGGATCTGTGGGGCACGACGAAATCGTAGCGACTCTTCGTCGAGCCCGACAGGTTCGATCGGGTCTCAGTGCGCCCTCAGAGCGCGACCCATTCGGTGCGCACGGTGACGGCGTCCAGAGCATCGGGATCCGGGGCGACCCCGATGCCCGCACCCGTCGGGACCCGGAGCGTGCCGTCCTCCACGACGAAGGGCTCGGTGATGTCGTTCGCGTAGTAGCGCCCAGAGCCTGACGTGTCGCCGGGGAGCGTGAAACCGGGCAGTGCCGCGAGCGCGACGTTCGCCGCGCGGCCGATCCCGGTCTCGAGCATCCCGCCGCACCACACGGGGATGTCGTTCGCCGCGCACACGTCGTGGATGCGACGAGCCTCGAGGTACCCGCCGACCCGACCCGGCTTGATGTTCACGATCGAGCAGGCGCCGAGCGCGATCGCATCCGCGGCGGCGCGGGCCGACACGATCGACTCGTCGAGGCACACGGGGGTGGTGATGGCCTTCGCCAGCTGGGCGTGGCCGAGCAGGTCCTCCTCGTCGAGCGGCTGTTCGATCAGGAGCAGGTCGAACGGGTCGAGCCTGGCGAGATGCCGGGCGTCGCCGCGGTGGTACGCGGTGTTCGCGTCGACCTGCAACAGCACGTCGTCGCCGAAGCGCTCGCGCACCGCACGCACCGGCTCGATGTCCCACCCCGGCTCGATCTTCAGCTTGATGCGCACGTACCCCTCGTCGAGGTAGCCGCCGACCGCATCGAGCAGCTCGGGGATCGAGTCCATGATCCCCACGGAGACCCCGCAGTCGACCCGGTCGCGCACGGCGCCCAGCTCCCGCGAGAGGGGAACGCCGGAGGCCCGCAGCTCGGCGTCGAGCACCGCCAGCTCGACGGCGGACTTCGACATGCGATGTCCCTTGAACTTCGCGAGGGCCGGCGCGACTCCCGCGGCGTCGAGGTCCTGCACCTGCGCGAGGGCAGGCAGCAGGAACCGTGTGATCACGTCGACGCTCGCCGCCACGTACTCGGACGAGTACAGCGGGTCGTTCATCGCCACGCCCTCGCCCCAGCCCTCGGCCTCGTCGGTGACCGCTCGGACCACCAGCGCCTCGCGCACCGTCTGCACCCCGAACGACGTCCGGAACGGCGACACCAACGGCATCTCGATCACGCGCAGCTCGAATCCGGTGAGCTTCATCCCTGTTCTCCTCTGTCGATGGTGTACGCGCCGGAGCGGTCGAAGGAGAGCACGCGCCCTCCGCCCTCCAGCAGGGCTCCGAGCGTGTCGCGCAGCGCCAGTCGCCACGCCGTCGCACGCGCCGGCTCCGTGAGACGCAGGGCCTCGATGTCGCGCGGCAGCGCCACCCGCACGATCCTGGCGTCGGTGCGATGCCGGAGCGGACCGAGGTCGTCGCCCACGCTCAGCAGGGGCTCCGCCGTGACACGCGCGTCGGGGAGGGCGGGCTCGCCGTGACATGCCGCCACGACCAGCGGGTCGCGGACGTACCAGGTCACCAGCATCCGGTCGGTGTCGTCCGCCCCGTTGAGCGCATCGGCCATGTGCCCGTAGAAGTTGCGGTGATACGACGTCGGCGTCGCGGCGAGCTTCACGAGATTGAAATGGGCGTTCCTGCTGATCAGCGGATCGAAGGTCCAGGAGATCTCGTCGAGCCCCTCGGCCAGCGCCCAGGCGCGCTGATGCACCTTCAACGCGAAGCCGACGCTGCGGCCCCGCATCCGTTGCGAGACACCCGCGATATGACTGTGCAGCGCCCGCTGATCGGGGGCCGCGAAGAATCCGAAGCATGCGCCGACGAGCTCGTCGTGCTCGAACGCACCCCCCACGTAGCTCCCCGCCTTGGACAGGGCGCGCAGGGTCTCGACGTTCACGGGCGAGGTCTCGCCCTGCTTGGTCCAGATGCGCTGGAACAGGTCGGCGACCCGCGTGAACTCGTCCACGTCGCCGAGCAGGCGGATCTCCACGCCGGCCGTGGCCGCCGCAGCGCTCGCCGCGTCCGCGGCCTCCTGCGGTGAGGCGCTGTATGCCGCGGCGTCGGTCACGCTCATGCCCTCCCTCCCGGCAGAGCCGCGGAGAGCAGCCCGTGCAGCAGCGCGATGCGCTCGGGGATCATCGCCACGATCACGTGCTCGTCGTCGGCGTGCGCTCCACCGCCGACGGCGCCCAACCCGTCGAGGGTCGGCACGCCGAGACCCGCGGTGAAGTTGCCGTCGGAAGCCCCGCCGACCGCGACGCCCTCGAACGGCGTGAGCCCGGCGGCCTCGGCGATCGCGACCGCCTCGGCGAAAAGTGCGGCGGACGATTCCCGCTCCATCGGCCGACGATTCGCACCGCCCTCCACCCGGATCACGGCGCCGGGGAGCGTGGGGGCGATGGCACGGATCGCCGCGTCGACCCGGTCCTGCTCCGCGATGGTGCGCACCCGCACATCGACGGCGAACTCCGCCCCGGCGGGGACCGTGTTGGTGGTGCTCCCGGCCTTCAGGAGCGTCGGGGTGACGCTCGTGCCCGCGGCGGCGTCGCCCAGGGCGGCGACCGCGAGCAGCAGATGGGCGGCTTCGACGGCGGCATTCACGCCGCGCTCTGGTTCGAGGCCGGCGTGTGCCGCTCGGCCTTCGACGTGCACCCGGTACAGCGACACCCCTTTGCGGGCGATCTTCACAGCACCATGGTCGGCGGCGGCCTCGAGCACCAGCACCGCGGCGCAGCCGAGGGCCTCCTGCTCGATCAGCGCGCGTGAACTCGGCGACCCGAGTTCTTCGTCGCCCGTGATGAGGATGCTGACGCCTGTGCGATCCGGCAGTGCGGCCACCGCGTGCAGGGCCATGACGACGCCCGTCTTCATGTCGAAGCAGCCGGGCCCGCGGAGGATCCCGTCGGAGACGCCGAACGGCAGCCGATCGAGAGAGCCCAGCGGCCACACGGTGTCATGGTGACCGAGCACCAGCACGGCAGGGTCGCCGAACCGCCAGCGCAGGTGCGTCCGCCCCTCGAGGACGATCCGTTCCGGCCCGACGCCCAGCACACGCTCGCCGAGAGCGGCCACGACGTCGGCGCTGCGGGCGACGGCTGCGAGATCGTCCGATGGCGACTCGCACGAGACGAGGGTCTCGATGTCGGCCAGGACCACGTCGAGATCCTGGCCGGCCTGCACGATCATCACGACACCTTCGGCGCGGCGCGGACACCGTGATGCAGGTAGCGCTCGCCGCTGGGCAGTGAGTAGAAGACGACGGCGTTCCAGTTCTGCTCGCCCTCCGGCCGCATGACGAACTCGCCCGTGCGCACCGGCACCAGTGGATGCTCCTGCACGGGGTCGGGGAGGAGAGCGGCGAGCGGGCCGTTCAACGTGGTCCGCATGCGCAGACCGCCGTCCTCTGCGAAGATCTCGGTGCGGACGCCCGAACGGTCGTACACGCCGACGTAGTCGGAGAAGTCGTCCTCGAAGGGCTCCTGCGGTGGGGTGAGCCCGACCGGGAGGTGCACATCGGCGACCTCGGCGAAGATCTCGTCGAAGAGCTCGATGTACAGGTCATGCGTGTTCCCGCCGTTGGTGAGCAGCGTGACAGCGACCTGCTCGTCGGGGAGGATGCGCAGGAACGCCGCCTGTCCGATCGTGTTGCCGTCGTGGCCGTACAGCCGGTGGCCGTCCCAATCGAAGAGGATCCAGCCGACGCCCCACGCGTCGCCGAGCGAGTACGGATCGGGCATGTCGACCTCGCGCTGCTGCATCCGTCGCACGCTCTCCTCGGACAGCACCCGTGTGCCGTCGGCGGCGAGCCCCCGGTCAGGTGCATGCGCGCGAAGGCGAGCACGTCGGCCGTCGTGGAGTTGACGAGTCCGGCAGGGCCCATCGCCCGCGGCAGCATCCATGCCGGCGCGAGGGGGCTCTCCGTCGTCGTCCACGCCCGTGTGTCCGCTGGCCGCGCGGAACATGATCGCCTCCTCGGGGAGGGTGGTCGAGTGCGTGAGCCCCAGCGGGGTCATCAGCAGCTCGCGCATCGCCTGGTCCCAGCTGGTGCCGGTGATCTTCTCGATCACGCGCCCGGCGAGCACGAAGCCCGAGTTGCAGTACGACATCGTGGCACCGAGCGGGTGGTTCTGCGCCACACCGTCGAGCAGGGCGACGTACTTCTCCAGGGTGTCGTCGCCGCGGCCGGTGTCGGTGAAGACGTCGCCGTCGATCCCGCTGGTGTGCGTGAGGAGGTGGCGCATCGTGACGGTGCGGGTGACCTCGGGGTCGGAGGACGAGAACTCCGGGACGTACTCCACGATCGGCGCATCCAGGTCGAGCTTGCCCTCGTCGACCAGTCGCATCACCACGGAGGTCGTCCACACCTTGCTCATCGAGCCGATCTGGAACACGGAGTCGTCGGTGGTCTCGATCCCCGTGCGGGCGTTGAGGATGCCGTGATGCGCATATACCGGCTCTTCGCCCAGGCGGAGGATTCCGAGGGTCGCTCCCGGCACCTTGTGCGCGGCGGCGAGGGCGCTCAGCCGCTGCTGCCAGTGCCGGGCGTCGAGGCGCGCGCGCACGGGCCTGCCTGCGGGGGTGCGTACTGCTCGACCCAGTCGATCACGCGCTGCGAGAAGTCCGCGCGGTGCGAGGGCTTGCCGGAGAGCACGAACAGATGCGAGCCCCGGGATACAGCACCAGGCGCGTGGGCACGTCGCGCTCGCGGAGGGCCGTGAACCACTGCTCCGCCTGGCCGACGGGGCACCGCTCGTCTGCGGCGCCGTGCAGGATCAGAGTCGGCGTCGTGACCCGGTCGACCTGGGTGAAGGGCGACTGCGCCGAGATCCGCTGTTCGTCGCGCCAGGCCAGGCCGCCGTTCTCCTTCTCGGCGAGGAAGTGTCCGTAGTCCGAGGTGCCGCCCATCGAGAAGAGGTCCGTCACCACGCCGCCGGCGACCGCCGCCGCGAACCGGTCGTCGCGCGAGGTGAGGAAGCAGGTCATGAACCCGCCGTAGCTGTAGCCGGTCACGGCCAGCCGTGCCGGGTCGGCGATGCCTTCCGCGACGAGTTCGTCGATCGGCTCCAGGAAGTCGTTCGCGTCGTTCACACCCCAGCCGCCCGACACGGCGGAGAAGAACGCGTCGCCGTAACCGTCGCTGCCGCGCGGGTTGAGGGTGAGGATCGCCCACCCGCGGCGCGCCAGCACCTGGTGATAGGGGTGGATCAGATCCGCCGCGCCGTTCCACGCGTTGTGGGGTCCGCCGTGGATGTCCAGCAGCAGCGGGAGCGGGCCGGCGGCGTCGGGATCGCGGCGCAGCCACCCCGTCACGACTGTGCCGTCGGAGATCGTGAAGCGCCGCTCCTCGGCGGGCACCAGCTCGAACTCCGGCGTCCCGTACGCCGTGAGGGTGCGGTGCGTGCCGTCTGCCAGGTCCACCAGGGCGACATCGCCGAACGAGTCGGACGAGGCGACGACGACCGCGGCCGAGGCCCCGGCCACCGACAGCCCCGAGACGTTGCCGCCGCCGCCGATCAGGGGGACGGCGTCCGACCCGTCGAGGCGGATGCGGTACAGGTGGGAGTACCCGTTGTCGCGCAGGCAGAAGACCAGGGTGTCGTCGTCGGCGAACTGCGGCATGCCGCCCGGGTATCCGGGGCCGCCGGGCATCACGTTGCGGTCGAGCGATCCGGTGAGGTTCCGCACCTCGCCGCCGTCGAGCGGGAACAGCAGCAGGTCGGCGTTGCCGACCTCGGTGTCGGTGCGCCCTGCGGCGATCACCCGGCTCCCATCCGGAGTCCAGCCGACGGCTGCGGCCTGCACGTCGGGGGCGCTGATCCGCACCGGGGCGCTGTTCGGGTCGGTCGACGAGACGACGAAGACCGGGATGCGCATGGTGAGGTCCGCGTCGTCGTCCGGGCTGGACGAGAAGGCGAGCTGCGTGCCGTCGGGCGACCAGAACGGGTCGGTGGCGTGCGCGCGACCGCGGGTCAGCACGGTGACCGCCCCCGACGCGACGTCGAGCACGTGCAGCTGCTGCACGAGCGTGCCGAGGTTTCCCGCGCCGTCGGCCTTGTACCCCAGACGGTCGGTCGCCGCGGGTGCGGAACGCCGGGCGAGGATCGTGTCGGCGCTCTCCCCGGGGAGGGCCGCGGTGTCGACGGGGGCGGCGAAGGCGATGCGCGTGCCGTCGGGGCTCCACACCGGAGTGCCGGCGCCGAGCGGAAGAGTCGTCAGGCCGCGCGGCTCTCCTCCCGTGGCCGGGAGCAGCCAGATCTGCGCCGGACCATCCTGAGCGCGCAGGAAGGCGAGCTGGGCGCCGTCCGGACTCCAGACCGGAGTCGTGTCCGCCGTCCCGTGCGTGAGGGGGCGGCGTCGCCTCCGGAGGCCGGCACCTGCCACAGCGCGCGGGTGTCGCGATCGCCGTCGCGGTCGGTCGTGCGGAGCACGTACGCGACGCGGGAACCGTCGGGCGACAGCGCGGGTTGCTCGGGTGAGCGGAGGGAGAGCAGGTCGTCGACGGTGAGGCGATTCATGAGGGCTCCAATCGGATGGTCAGTTCACTGTGTCCGCAGAGTGCGGGGAGCGTGTTGTGTCGGCGGCCGAAACCAGGAGGGTGCTTTGGGGCGAGGGCACAGTCCCCAGCGCGGCGTGCGGACCGGAGCCCGCGAAGTGGCATGCGGCTCCGACCGTTCCCGTGGGACGCGGCGGCTCCGTGAGGACGCAGATCTGTCGATCGGGCCGCGCGGCGGGGCCGATGGGGCATCGCGGGTGGAAGCGGCATCCGCTCGGCGGGGCATGCGGGTCGGCCGGTTCGACGTCGACGGGCGCGAGCGGGTCGACCGCGAGGAGGTTCCCGTGCCTGGTCGGTGCGGCCTGCAGCAGGTCGCGGGTGTACGGATGCTGCGGGTCGGCGAGCACCTGCTCGGTCGGGCCGACCTCGACGATCCGTCCCAGGTACATCACGGCGATGTGGTCGCTCAGGTAGCGCACGACCGAGAGATTGTGCGAGATGAACAGCATCGTCAGGTCGAGCTCGCCGCGGAGGTCGCGCACGAGGTTGAGCACGGACCCCTGTACCGAGACGTCGAGTGCCGAGGTGATCTCGTCGGCGATCACGACATCGGGCCGGGCGGCGAGGGCTCTCGCGAGGGCGATGCGCTGGCGCTGGCCACCGGAGAGCGCCGCCGGCAGCGACTGTGCTCGATCGGCGTCGAGGCTCACCAGGTTGAGCAGCCGTGCCACCTCGGCCCGACGGGCTCTGGTGCCCCGCAGGTCGCGGGGGAGGGCCTCCGCGATCGATTCCCCGATCGTCATCCGGGGATCGAGGGAGGAGAACGGGTCCTGGAAGACCATCTGGATCGGGCGGCGGCGACGGAACCCGCGGACGTCGGCGCCGTCGAGCGTGATGGCTCCGTCGCTGATCGGTGCGAGGCCGATCGCCGCGCGGGCGAGGGTGGACTTGCCCGATCCGGATTCGCCGACGAGCCCCACGACGGACCCGGAGGGCACGGTGAGGCTCACATCGTCCACGGCGGTGAGACCGGAGCGGTGCGTTCCGTAGCGGACGCTGACACGATCGAAGCGGAGCTCGCTCATCGGGGGACCGTCTCTTCCTCGACCTGCGTCTGCGCCGCGGAAGCGGCGACGCGGTGGTCCATCGGATGCCAGCACGCCACGCGATGCCCGGGTCCGGCGGCGGCGAGTTCCGGGTCGCGCTCGCGGCAGACCGCCGAGGCGAGGGGGCAGCGATCGGCGAACGCGCATCCGGGAGGGAACGCCCCGGGCGCCGGTGGGCGGCCGGGGATCATCTTGAGGGGCGCATTCCGATCCGCGTCGATCTCGGGCACCACCTCGAGGAGCGCCCGTGTGTACGGATGCTGCGCCCCCGTGTGCAGGTCGGCGGCGGGCAGATCCTCGACGATGCGGCCGGCGTACATCACCAGCACGCGCTCGCAGGTCTGCGCCACGACGGCGATGTCGTGGCTGATCAGGAGGATCGCGGCGTCGGTGTCGCGGCGCACACCGGCGAGGAGCTGGAGCACCTGGCGCTGCACGGTGACGTCGAGTGCGGTGGTCGGCTCGTCCGCGATGATCAGACGCGGATGGTTCATGAGCCCCATCGCGATCATCGCCCGCTGCCGCATGCCACCGGAGAACTCGTGCGGGTACTGGTGCGCGCGACGGGCGGCGGCCGGCACCCGCACCGACTGCAGCCGCTGGACCGCGCGGGTCATGGCGTCGCGGCGGCTCATGCCCTGATGCTCCGACGCGGCCTCCGCCAGTTGCGAGCCGATCCTCCTGGTCGGGTTGAACGAGGTCATCGGATCCTGGAAGACCATCGCGAGCGAGGTGCCGAGAAGGCTGCGGATCGCGCGGTCCGGTGAGGTCAGCAGCGAGGTGCCGCAGAAGTCCAGACGAGCGGCGTCGATGTGCCCCGGGCGCTCGATCAGTCGGGCGGCGGCGAGAGCGGTCAGACTCTTGCCGGAGCCCGACTCGCCGACCACGCCGATCGCCTCGCCGCGCGAGATCGTGAACGACACCCCGCGCACCGGCGTGACCCATCCGGCGGGCGTGGGGAAGGAGACGCGCAGGTCGTCGACGAGGAGCACCACGTCGTCGCCGTCGACCTGCGCGGGCTGAGGGGCGTCGACGCGCGTGGGCGACGACGCGACAGCGGGGAGAGCGTGTCGGCGACGAGCCGAACGCCCGCCGAGGGCGGCCGCCGCGGTCTCGCCGAGGAGGTTGAACGCGAGTCCGGCGATCACCACGGCCACCGCGGGGCCCAGGGCCGCCGCGGGGTTGAGGTAGATGCGGTTCAGGCCTTCTCCGAGCAAGCGGCCCCAGTCGTATGCCGGCACCTGCACGCCGAGCCCGAGGAACGACAGGCCCGCGAAGGCGAGCAGAGCGGATCCGGCGGCGACGGTCGCGTTGACGATGAGCGGTTCACCGATGTTCGGCAGGATGTGCCGGATCAGGATGCGGAAGCGGGACACTCCGGCCACCTGCGCGGCGGAGATGAAGTCGCGTCCTGCGATCGCGGCCGAGAGGGTCTGGGTCAGCCGGGCGAACTGCGGCGCCATCGCGAAGCCGATCGCCAGCACCGATCCGGTCGTGCCGACCCCGAAGATCACCGCGAAGAACAGGGCGAGCAGGAGCCCGGGAAAGGCGACCGCGATGTTCACGAAGCCCACGATCGGTCGGCCCGCCCACCGCGGGAGCACGGAGGGCGCCGTGCCCAGCAGGGTTCCTGCGACGACGCCGATGATCACCGCGAGCACCGCGAGCACCACCGAGAGCCGGGTCGCCACCAGGACCCGCGCGAGCACATCGCGCCCGAGCGTGTCGGTGCCCAGCAGATGCGCGGCGCTGGGCCCCTGCGTGATCTCGGCGGGGTTCACCTGCTCGGCCTGAGCGCCCCAGATGAGCGGTGCGAAGATCGCGGCGAGGGCGACCAGCAGGAACAGACTGAGCGCGGTCAGTCCCAGGGGCGATCGGACGATGCCCGACCAGGCGGTGCGTGCCGACATCATGCCTCCCGGATGGTGGATCGAGGGTCGAGGAGCGCGAGGATCACGTCGATCACGAGGTTCACCAGCAGGACCCCGATGCCGTACACGAGCACGATGCCCTGCACGACCGAGTAGTCCTTGGTGAGGATCGACTGGACGATCATCGTGCCGAGGCCCGGCCAGGCGAACACGTTCTCGACCAGCACCGTGCCCGCGACCATGCCCGTCAGCAGGAGGCCGGTGAGGGTGAGCGTCGCCGTCATCGCGTTCGGCAGGGCGTGGCGCGAGTAGATGCGGTGCGGGGCGAGCCTCTTCGCCCTGGCGGTGCGGATGAAGTCCTGGCCGAGGACGGACAGCACCTCGACGCGGATGATGCGCGAGAACACCGCGATGGGTCCGACGGCGAGGGCGACCACGGGGAGCACCAGCGCGAACGGCGCCGTGTTGCCGGCGACCGGGAACCAGCCCAGCGAGACCGCGAACACGTAGACGAGGCCGACGGCGAGGAGGAACTCGGGGATGGCAGCGAGGATCACGGAGCCGGCGGCGAACGCGAGCTCGAGTCCTCGGCGCCGGCCGCCGCGGGTGGCCACCGCCATCGTGACGCCGAGGGGGACGGAGACCAGGAGCACCAGCAGCACCGCGAGGAGGGCGAGCTGCAACGTCGCCGGGAGTCGGGTGGAGATGATCTCGGACACGGGTTGGCTGGTGATCATCGACGACCCCATGTCGCCCGTGAACAGGCCGCCGATGTAGTGGAAGTACTGCACGAGGAGCGGTTGGTCCAGGCCCAGCGCCGCGCGTTTGGCTTCGACGAGTTCGGCGGGGGCGTTCAGCCCGAGAGCCGCTCGCACCGGGTCTCCCGGCACCAGGTGGATCATGAGGAAGGCAGCCGTGACCAGCACCCACACCGAGAGCACGAACTGCCCTCCGCGACGGACCAGGAAGGACACCCAGGGGTTGTCCGACCGTGCGGATCTGATCAGTATCGCCTGTGTGGCGGTGGTGCTGGCCATCGGCTGACTCCGGCTCTCTGCTACTCGAACATCCGGATCGACGTCGGGTCGATCCCGTCGCTCTCGGTGAAGGTCGACTTCTGCGCGAAGGTCGAGCGCACGATGTTCGCGTACGGGACGACGCTCGTGGTCTCGAACAGCGCCACCTCGGCGGCCGACCACTCGTCGCATCCCTCGGTGCCCGGCTTCTGCGACGCCGCGGTGACGGCTGCCGTGTAGTCGGCGTTGTCGATCGAGGCGAAGTTGGTGCCGTTCGGCGGGGTGGGACCCGAGTAGAACGGCACGAGCATGCTCGGCAGGTTGACCGTGAGGGGCGCGGCGGAGATGTCCCAGTCGCCGGTGGAGAAGAGCACCTCGCTCAAGGTGGGGGAGTCGACGGCGGTGACCGTGATGTCGACGCCGAGGTCCTTCCATGCGGACTGTGCGAGTTCGGCGGCGGCGTTGCCCGCGTCGCCGAGCTGCGAGGAGTAGATCATCCGGAGGGTGAGCGTCTCGCCGTCCTTGCTGCGTACCCCGTCGGAGCCTGCCGACCAGCCGGCGTCGTCGAGGGCGGCCGCCGCGGCGTCGGCGTCGAACTCCGGCAGGTGGCCCGACACGGTGTCGGCACGGCACGGGTTCGGCGACACGGTGACCAGGCCGGTCGGCACCGTGGCCTTGCCGCTGCCGATGACCTGACGCATCTGCTCGAGGTCGACGGCCTGCATGAGCGCGTCGCGCACGGCCTGGTCGGCGGTGGCCCGGCCTGCGGCCTGGTTGAACGTGAACGATCCGCCCGGCGTCTGGAGGTCGGTGTGGTACAGCCCGGCGCTCTCCATGCGCGCGCTGTCCGGACCGATCACGAGCGCGGCGTTGACCTCGCCGGAGAGCAGCAGGTTCGCGGCGGTGGTCTCGTTGGGGACCACCCGGAACACGACGGTGTCCGGCAGGCCCTTCTGCGTCGCATCCCAGTCGCCGGGACCCCAGGTGAAGTCATCGCGGCGCGTGAGGGTGTACTGGCTGTTCGGCACGATCTCGGTCATCGTGAACATGCCCGTCGATCCTTCGCCCTTGGCGAGGGCGTCCGGGTCGTCGATCACGGTGCCGCACACGATCGACACGCTGCCGACGTTCTCGAGCAGGAACGAGTCGGGGCGTCCGCTCGTGACCGTGACGGTGCCGGCGGTGTCGTCGCCGACGGCGGTGGTCCCCGGCTGCACCTGCAGGCCGATCAGGGGCGAGCCGTTGGCGGGGTCCCCGATGTGCGTGATGTTCGCGGCGACGTCGGTGGCGGTCAGCGGCGTGCCGTCGTCGCAGGTGATGCCGTCGCGCAGGGTGAAGGTCGCCGTGGTGGTGTCGGCCTCCCACGATTCGGCGAGGCCGGAGACGATCGAGCCGTCCTCCGTCGTCTCGACCAGGCGCCCGTAGACGAAGCGGTCGATGGAGCGGGCGACCGACATCACGGTGATGAACGGGTCGAGGCTGCCCGGGTCGGTCGAGATCACCGAGGTGAAGGTCTTGCCGTCCGCGAGGACACCCTCGGCGCTGTCACCGCCTCCGGGGGAGCGCTCGCGGCGCAGGATGTCAGGGCGAGGGCCGTGACGGCGAGCAGGGCGACCAGCGGGGTACGAGAACGCATCAGAAGCCTCCAGCAGTGTCTGTGATGGTGCAGTGTCTGGGATGGTGCAGTGTCTGGGATGAGTGATCTACAGCGATGGGGTGCGAGCGACGGGGAAGGGGGTCAGTGTGCGCGCAGGTGCTCGACCGCGGCGAACCCCGCCCGGCCGATCGAGGCGTCGACCAGGGGCTGTCGGTCGGCGAGAGGGTCGCGCGCGTGAACACGGCGACCGCGTACTGGCGGCCGTCGGGGTAGGTGACGACGCCCGCCTCGTTGCGCCAGGTCGGGAGCGTGCCGGTCTTGGCGGCGATGCGCACTCCGTTCGGGAACCCCGAGGTGAGCCGGTGCGGCCAGATCTGCTGGGCCATGATGTCCCTGGCCTGGCGGCACGCGTCGGCGGGAGCCGCGGTGTCGGTCCACAGGGCGTTCAGCAGCGTCGTGACGTCGCGCGGGGTGGAGTGCGAGGTGCGGACGGGGTGCACCGCGTCGAGCGCCAGGATCTGCTCCGGGGTCGCACTGCCGAGCAGCTCGTCCAGGTCGCTGTCCGGCGTGCCGCCGAGGTCGGCGACCACGGAGGCGAACAGGTCTTCACAGCATCCGATCAGGCGGGTGCCGTCGAGCCCCAGGTCGTCGATCACGCGGTTCACGGCGTCGGCGCCGAGCCGGTGGTAGAGCACGTCCGTGGCGGCGTTGTCGCTCATCGTCATCATGTTCAGGGCCAGGTCGCGCCAGCTGGCCTCGACGTCGTCAGCGAATCCGGCCGTTCCGACGCCGCCGATGCGGTAGCGCGCCGTCACGGTCGTGCGACCGGTCGGGTCGAGCTCACCGGCGGCGACGGCCCGGACGTAGGCGGTGAGCACCAGGATCTTGAACACCGAGGCCAGGACCACCGGTTCGTCTGCGCCGTGCGTCACCTCGGCGGCGTCGGTGGCGCCGGCGGCGCCGATCTTCCGCGCATGGAGGAATCCGGCGGCTCCCGCATCCGTGAAGATGTCGGCGATCTCCGCGGTCGCCGGAGCAGCCGCGGTGATTCCGCTCATGCGTCGATCCGCCGATCCGCGCGGCCCGTGTGCAGGTAGAGCGCGCGTCCGCTGCCGTCATCGCCGACGAAGGCGTGCGGCATGCGCATCCCGTGCTCGGCCTTGCGGGGGAGCAGGGTGTCGCCGGACCAGCCGACGAGCTCGACGGGCTCGGGGGCAGGGCCGAGTTCGGCGAAGATGCCCTTCATGGTGCGGTCGAGCCACACCCGTCCGTCGTCGTCCACGCGTACGGTCGAGTCCGAGACGGACGACGAGTACGTGCCGAGCACCCGCTCGAGGTCGATGGCGACGGGCGCCTCCGGAACAGTCGGCAGCGCGGGCACCGTGATGCCGGCGAGCGCCGCGAGCACCTTCGACACGATCGCGTGATAAGCGTCGACGGTCTGCCCGCCGTTCGTCAGCACGGCGACGGCGACGCCGGCGCCCGGCACCATCCGCAGGAACGCGTTCTGCCCGATCGTGCCGCCGTCGTGCCCGATCACCGTCCCGCCCTCCCAGTCGAAGATCTCCCAGCCGAGGCCCCAGGCGTCGCCCATCAGCCCGAGTTCGGGAAGCTCGACCTGCCGCTCCTGCATCGCCGCGACGCTCTCCGCGGAGAGCACGCGGGTGCCGTCGGCGGCGGTACCGCCGTCGAGGTGCATGCGTGCGTACGTCACGAGGTCGCGTGCGGTCATGGCGAGCATCGATCCGGCGGGTGCGTTCGAGCGCACCAGGCTCCACACCGGCGCCGCGACCGGCTCGTCGCTGCCGTCCGCGGGGATGTGCCCGAGCGCCGCGCGGAACATGATCGCCTCCGCTGCGGTGGTCGCCACGTGGGTGAGGCCGAGCGGTGCGATCAGGTGCGTGCGCAGCGCCTGGTCGTACGGCAGATCGCGCAGCACCTCGACGATGCGACCCAGGACGACGAACGCCGCGTTGTTGTAGGAGAAGCGCTCTCCGGGGGCGAAGAGCTGCGGGGCGTCGGCGATCGTCGCCAGATACTTCTCCACCGCGTCGTCGCCCACACCCGTGTCGTTGAAGAGGTCGCCCTCGAAGCCGCCGACGTGGCTGAGGAGCTGTCGGGTCGTGATCGCGCTCGCCGCGGCATCGTCGCCGATCGCGAAGGCGGGGAGCGTGTCGCGCACCGGGGCGTCGAGGTCGAGCCGCCCCTCGTCGACCAGCTGCATGATCAGCGTCGCCGTCCAGGTCTTGGTGATCGAGCCGATCTGGAAGACCGAGTCCTCATCGGCCTCGACGCCGGTGTTGCGGTTCAGGATGCCGGTGGCGGCGGTGAAGATCTCGCCACCGGACAGGATCGCGACGGATGCCGCGGGGATGTGCGCGTCGGCGAGCAACGTGGGCAGGTTCTCCTGCACCCAGCTGCCGATTTCGTTCAGGTCGGACACGTGCGCTCCTCTTCGTCGAAATGGTTCGTCCCGCTTGCCGTCGATCGGGGTGACGGCGATGGGCCGAGACTATTCGGGTGTTTCGCGGGGGCGTTGGTCGGCCCGGACGAGACTTGGCTCGACGTTGGTCGTGTCGGACGAAGCGCGGTCTTCAGCGTCGTCTGACCGCACGCAGACCCAGGTGGAGCAGTTCGGGGCCGCCCTCCGCGGTGTCGAGGAGGAGGCGCCCGACGGGCTGGTCCGTGTCCGTGACGAGCGCACCGTCCGACCGCACGCGCAGACGCACGGGCGGACGCGGCGGGATGCCGAGTGCGGCGATGTCCTCCCGCAGCACCATGTCGAACTCCAGGGCGTCGCCGACGCGCGTGACGTCGTAGTGCCACTGGCCGGCGTCGTAGCGGCCGACGACCTCGTCGAGCCTCTCCAGCGGGCGCAGGTCGACCTGCTCCGCGGACCGAGAGATGCCGCGAAGACGTTCGAAGCACCAGTCGATCACCTTCCCGCCGAGTGCCTTGCCGCTGCCGCTGTTCGTCAGCACCGTGATCGCGAGGTCCTCGTCGGGCGCGAGCACGAACTCGCTCAGCTGCGTGTCGGCGATGTTCCCGCCGTGCATGACGACCCTGGCCGATCCGTGGCGCGAGAGCAGCCACGGGAACCCGATCGCGTCGACGGGAGGTCCCGCGGTCAACTGGGGTTGCTGCATCAGCCGTCGTGTGGCCGTGGTGACCGGGGCGGCGCCCGCGCTCTCGCCGCGCATCTGGAACCGTGCGTACGTCAGCTGGTCGCGCACCGACGACACGATGCCGCCCTCCGGTCCGATGTCGCGGGTCAACGGCCAGGAGGAGAACGTCGTCATCGCGCCGTCCTCGCCGGGGACATGCCCGACCGCATGCGGTCGGCCGATCACGTCCCAGGGGAAGAAGAACGTCTCCGTCATCCCGAGCGGGTCGAGGATCACGCGCTGAACCGCCCGCTCGAACGGCGCACCCGTCACCACCTCGATGATGCGGCCGAGCAGCCGGATACCGGCATTGCTGTACGACGCGATCGTGCCGGGAGCGAAGAACTGCGGGAGGTCCGAGTACCCCGCGATGTTGCGGGCGAGCGCGTCGTCGTCCCAGCCCGGCTGTTCGTCGGCGTCGCCGAGGAAGCCGCCGGAATGGGTGAGGAGGTGTCGCACCCGCAGCGCGGCGAGGGCATCCGCATCGGCCAGGCGGAAGTCAGGGAGCACGTCGACGACGCGGGTCTCGAGGTCGAGCTCGCCCTGCTCGATCAGGTGCATCGCGACGGTCCCGGTGAAGGTCTTCGACGTGGATCCGATCTGGAACAGCGTCCGCTCGGTCACCCGTGCACCGGTGTCGAGGGCGCCGACCCCGGTCGCGGCGACGAGGTCGTGGTCGCCGTCGACCACGCCGACCACGGCGCCGGGCACACCGAGCTCTGCGGCCGTCGCGTCCAGGAACTCCTGCAGCTCGTCGTTCGTCATGCGTCTCCTCTCACCGCGCGCCCCGGCAGGGCGTCGGTCACGATCTCTCCCGCGTGCACGACCGCTGTGCCGTGCACGTACAGCTGGCGGATGCCTCGCGATGGCCTGGTCGGGTCGGCGTAGGTCGCACGGTCGGTCAGCGTGGCGGGGTCGATGACCACGACGTCCGCGTCGGCGCCGATCCCGAGGTGGCCCTTGGCGCGCATCCCCGAAGACACCTCGTCGAGAACACGCGCCGGCAGGTGCGAGCAGCGACGGAACGCTTCGAGCCAGGTCCACGTGCCGCTCTCGAGCACCATCAGACGCAGGGACTTCGCGAAGGTGCCTGCGGTGCGGGGGTGGGTGTGGCCCCCGGCGGGGAGCGGCCAGTCGCGCTGCTCGTACACCGTCCGTCCGTCGCCCGCCCAGGAGATCGGCATCGCGTCGCTCGCGACGATCGCGTCGGGGTAGGCGAGCGCGCGGTGCAGGTGCGCGCGATCGAAGGGATCGGCCTCATCGAGGAACGTGACGATGCAGGTCGCGCCGGGGTCGGTCGCACGCACCTCGCGCAGACGGGCCTCGTCGGCGATGCGCTCTCCGGTGTCTACCAGCACGAGGGAGCGCGGCGTGATGCCGAGTCCTGCGAGTTTCTCCGGGGCCAGGAAGAACGCACCGATCGCGGTGCTGCCCGCGCCGTAGGGATAGGCCTCGACGGTCACCCTCGACCCGGCGGCACGGCTGCGGTCGAGCAGTGCCAGCACGCGGTCCACGTGCCGCAGCGACGTGCTGTTGACGTGGCAGTGGTGCATCGCGGCGCCGGTCTCGGCCGCGGCTCTGACCAGCTCCTCCGAGCCGTCGATGGGCGTGCGGGGGTCTGCCTCGATCAGTTCGCGCACATGCGTGAAGGTCGGGGCGTGCGCGGCGGCGGCGAGCCGCGCGAGGTCCAGGTACTCGTCGGGATCGGAGCGCGGCGCGTACCCCATCAGCACGCCGATCCCGAGGGCGCCGGCGCCGAGCTCGTCCTCGAGCAGGCCGAGCCAGTGGCGGCGCTCCGCAGGGGAGGAGGACCGCTGCCAGTCGGGCTTTGCGAGCAGGTCCATCGAGGCGGTGAAGTCGGCGACGGGAACGCGGTCCAGGTGCGCGTAGGCCCTGGCCTGCGACCAGGATGCCGAGAAGCCGTAGTTCACCGGCCGACCGTCGGCCGCCGCGCGCGCCATGGCCTCGGCGATGGGCATGAGCCCGGCTTCGAGGTCGAGTGCCGTGGTGACGCCGTCCATCGCCTGGAGCCGCTGTCCCGCGATCGAGTGCACGTGGCTGTGGAGGTCGATGAACCCCGGTCCGACGATCAGACCGGAGGCGTCGACGATGTCGGCGCCTCCCGGTGCATCGAGATCGTCGCCGATCGCGGCGATCCGTCCATCGGCGATCAGGAGGTCGGCGACCCGGTCGGTCGCGGTCTTCGGGTCGATGACGCGCCCGCCGCGCAGCAGAGTGTCCACGCCGCCACGATGCCATGCAGGGGCCGGGTGGTCCGGTGCCGCTCGACGAAAGCCGGGGTGATTCCGGTGCGAGCGCACAACCCTTCCGGCGCCCTCCGCGCGCCCGAGACGTGCATGCGCGCGCCCGCGAGACATAATGAAGTGACGATGTGACCGTGCACAAGCGAGGAGGCACGTGATGGCCACTGCTTCCGAGCGTGCGCGGATGCCGAGCATCCGCGATGTCGCGCGACTCGCGGGGGTCTCGCACCAGACGGTGTCTCGCGTGCTCAACGACCATCCGAGCATCCGCCCGGAGACCAAGGCGAAGGTCCTCGACGCGATCTCGGTCCTCGACTATCGGCCGAACCTCGCCGCGCGCGCCCTGGTCACCAGCAAGTCCAACATGCTCGGCATCCTCTCCGCCACGATCGGGGAGTTCGGTCCCACGTCGTCGATCGCCGGGATCGAGGATGCGGCCCGCGAGGAGGGCTACTCGGTCTCGACGCTGAACCTCGCCGACACGACGCCCGAGGCGATCGGCACCGCGGTCCGGCAGCTCGCGGGGAGCAGGTCGACGGCATCGTCGTGCTCGCTCCGCAGGTGCGGGTGTTCCATGTCCTCCGGGGCATGAACGTCGACATGCCGTTCGTGACGCTGCAGACCGCGTCGGGCTCGGACGGGGTGAGCCTGTCGGCCGACCAGGTGGCGGGGGCCAGGGCGGCGACGGAGCACCTGATCTCCCTCGGCCACACCGACATCCTGCATCTGGCGGGCCCGCAGGACTGGATCGAGGCGGAGTCGCGCATGCGCGGGTACCTCGACGGTCTGCGGGAGGCCGATCTGCCGACGTTCCCGCCGATCCGCGGCGACTGGACGGCGGACTTCGGCTACTTCGCGGGCAAGGAGCTCTCGCTGCGACGCGACTTCACCGCGGTGTTCGCGGCGAACGACCTCATGGCGATCGGCCTGATGCACGGCTTCCGTGATTCGGGAGTGCGGGTGCCGCATGACGTGAGCGTGATCGGCTTCGACGACATCCCGGTGGCGGCCCACGTGGCGCCGACGCTCAGCACCGTGCATCAGGACTTCCCCGAGTTGGGGCGCCGTGCGGTGCGCATCCTGCTCGCCCAGATCCGCGGCGAGGATGCGCCGGAGTTCGGCCCGCTTCAGACCCTGCTGCGGGCGCGCGAATCCGCCGCGATGCGCTGAGGCGTCCTCGCGCCTCGGCGACCGGTCGAGGGTGTCGAATCCTTTCGATCCTTGCTGTTGCCTGGAGGCCCGGGATCACGCGGATCCCGGCCGTGTCACGGTAGGGATTCGAAATGCCGGCGCCGACTTGACAGAGGTCGCCTCGAAGACGACGATGTACCAATGTGAACGGTCACATCGAAGGTGACCGCACGTCGCGAGGAAAGATCCGTGAGCACTACAGCAACGTTGCCGACCGTGTCAGGCCCGATCCTGGAGATGCGCAGCATCACCAAGGAGTTCCCGGGTGTCAAGGCGCTCGCCGACGTCTCCATCACCGTCCGGGCCGGCGAGATCCACGCGATCTGCGGCGAGAACGGCGCCGGGAAGTCGACCCTCATGAAGGTCCTCTCCGGGGTGTACCCGTACGGGACCTACGAGGGGGAGATCCTGCTCTACGGCGAGGAGCAGCGCTTCAAGGACATCGTCGCCAGCGAGCAGGCGGGTATCGCGATCATCCACCAGGAGCTCGCCCTGATCCCCGAGCTCTCCGTGACGGAGAACATCTTCCTCGGCAACGAGATCCAGCGTGGCGGACGCATCGACTGGCAGGCCCAGAAGGAACGCACGATCGAGCTGCTGGCCCGTGTCGGGCTGAACGAAGACCCCGACGCGCAGATCAAGACCCTCGGGGTCGGCAAGCAGCAGTTGATCGAGATCGCCAAGGCGCTCAACAAAGACGTCAAGCTGCTGATCCTCGACGAGCCGACCGCGGCGCTGAACGAGAACGACTCGCAGCACCTGCTCGACCTGATCCTCGGCCTCAAGGCCAAGGGCATCGCATCGATCATGATCAGCCACAAGCTCAACGAGATCGAGCAGATCGCCGACGAGATCACGATCATCCGCGACGGACGCACGGTCGAGACGCTCGACATCTCGCGCGGTGAGATCAACGAAGACCGCATCATCCGCGGCATGGTCGGTCGCTCGCTCGAGAGCCGGTACCCCGACCGCACGCCCGAGATCGGCGACGTGTTCTTCGAGGTCAAGGACTGGTGGGTGCAGCATCCGACCGTCGCGGAGCGCATGGTCGTCAAGGGCTCGAGCATCGACGTCCGTCGCGGCGAGGTCGTCGGCATCGCCGGGCTCATGGGCGCGGGGCGCACCGAGTTCGCGATGAGCATCTTCGGCCGGTCGTACGGCACGTTCCTGTCGGGCACGATGATCAAGGACGGTCAGGAGATCGCTCTCCACGACGTGTCGGCGGCCATCAAGCACGGGCTCGCCTACGTGAGCGAAGACCGCAAGGTGCTCGGGCTCAATCTGCTCGACACCATCAAGCGGTCGATCGTCGCCGCGAAGCTCTCGAAGATCGCGAGGCGCGGCGTGGTCGACGCCCGCGAGGAGTTCTCGGTGGCCGAGCGCTATCGCAAGGCGCTGCGCATCAAGACGCCCTCGGTCGAGGAGGGCGTCGGCAAGCTGTCCGGCGGAAACCAGCAGAAGGTCGTGCTGGCGAAGTGGATGTTCACCGACCCCGACCTGCTGATCCTCGATGAGCCGACGCGCGGCATCGACGTGGGCGCCAAGTACGAGATCTACGCGATCATCAACGAGCTCGCGGCGCAGGGCAAGGGCGTCATCGTCATCTCCAGCGAGCTCCCCGAGCTCCTGGGCATCTCCGACCGCATCTACACCGTCTTCGAAGGTCGGGTCACCGACTGCATCCCGGCCGACCAGGCGACGCCCGAGGACCTCATGCGCAGCATGACCTCCACGAACCAGAAAGCATCCGCATGACCACCGACACCACCGCAACGAAGCGCGGCTTCCACTTCAAGGACATCACGAAGATGTTCGGGGGCGGCCAGTCGACCCTCCGCCAGTTCGGCATCCTCGGCAGCCTCGTCGTGATCCTGGTCGTCTTCCAGGTCCTCACCTGGATCGTCAAGGGCACCGGCCTGACGCTCTCGTCCGGCAACCTGATCAACGTCGTCAACCAGTACTCGTACATCCTGATCCTCGCGATCGGCATGGTGATGGTCATCATCATGGGTCACATCGACCTCTCGGTCGGCTCGGTCGCCGCGTTCACAGGCATCGTGGTGGCGAAGGCGATGGCCGACTGGAACCTCCCCTGGCCGCTCGGCGTGCTCCTCGGCCTCGGGGTCGGTGTTCTCGTCGGAGCCTGGCAGGGGTTCTGGGTCGCCTATGTCGGGGTTCCCGCGTTCATCGTGACACTCGCAGGCATGCTGTTCTTCCGCGGCGCGAACCAGTGGGTCGGAGACTCGCAGTCGGTCCCCGTGCCCGAGGGCTTCAAGGTGATCGGCGCGGGGTATCTGCCTGAGCTGTCGTTCATCCCCGTGCCCTTCAACGTGCTCACCATGGTCCTCGCGCTCGTCGGAGCCCTGTGGATCGTGTTCTGGGAGATCCGCACCCGCCGCATCCAGCGCAAGATGGGCGCGGACATGGCGCCGCTGTGGGTGAGCGTCACCAAGGTCGTGCTCATCTCCGCCGTCATCCTCATCGCGGGATGGCTCTTCGCGACGGGCCGTGAGGGCACCAGCTTCCCGATCTCGGGCGTCATCCTGCTCGCCCTCGTGATCCTGTACTCCTTCATCACGAACAACACCGTGTTCGGCCGCCACATCTACGCGGTCGGCGGCAACCGGCAGGCTGCGCGCCTGTCGGGCGTGAAGGACCGCTGGGTCGACTTCTTCGTGATGATGAACATGTCGGTCCTCGCCTCGCTCGCCGGCATGATCTACGTCGCCAGGGCCACGGCATCGGGGCCGCAGGACGGCAACGGGTGGGAGCTCGACGCGATCGCCTCGGTGTTCATCGGCGGCGCCGCCGTCTCCGGCGGCATCGGAACCGTGATCGGGTCGATCATCGGTGGTCTCGTGATGGCGTTCCTCAACAACGGCCTCGCGCTGCTGGGCGCGGGCGCCGACGTGGTCTCGATGATCAAGGGTCTCGTGCTGCTGTTCGCCGTCGGCGTCGACGTGTGGAACAAGCAGCAGGGGCGCCCGTCGATCATCGGCTTCCTGACGCGCCGGTTCGGAAGCAAGCAGGATCCGGCGACCGACACGTTCGATCCGACCAAGGCGAACTACCCCACCAGTCAGAAGTACGAAGCCCCCGCCGTCGAAGAGACGCGCGGAAAGTAGGGGTCGACTCGCGTGCCGCACGCGTGACGAGACCTTCACACACCAGAGAAAGAGATCACATGAAGAAGATTCTTCTGTCGGCGACAGCGCTTGTCGTCGCGGGCGCCTTCGCCCTCACCGGCTGCTCTTCGGAGCGCGGCGGTGACACCGGATCCGGAGCGGGGGAGGAGACCGCCAAGGGCTTCGCCGCCGATGCCACGATCGGTGTCGCCCTTCCCGACAAGACCTCGGAGAACTGGGTCCTCGCCGGTCAGCTGTTCACGGATGGTCTCGAGAAGGCCGGCTTCAAGGCCGACGTGCAGTACGCGCCGGCCAGCAACACGGTCGCCGAGCAGCAGAACCAGATCCAGGCGATGGTCACCGGTGGAGCCAAGGTCATCATCATCGGCGCGAAGGACGGCAAGCAGCTCGCGACCCAGGTCGAAGCCGCCCATGACGCCGGTGTCGCCGTCATCGCCTACGACCGTCTGATCGAGAACACGAAGGCGGTGGACTACTACGTCGCGTTCGACAACTTCGAGGTCGGAAAGCTCCAGGGGCAGGCGCTGCTCGACGGGCTCGCCGAGCGTGCAGGACATGAGGCTCCGTACAACATCGAGCTGTTCTCCGGTTCGCCGGACGACGCGAACTCGGCCGTGTTCTTCAACGGCGCCATGGAGGTGTTGCAGCCGAAGATCGACGACGGCACGCTCAAGGTCGTCTCCGGTCAGACCGAGATCTCGCAGACCGCGACCGAGGGGTGGAAGCCCGAGAACGCACAGCGCCGCATGGACTCGATCCTCACGTCGACGTACGGCTCGGAGGCGCTCGACGGCGTCCTCTCCCCGAACGACACGCTCGCTCGCGCGATCATCACGTCGGTGCAGGGCGCGGGCAAGGATGTCCCGGTCGTCACGGGTCAGGACTCCGAGGTCGAGTCGGTCAAGTCGATCATGGAGGGCATCCAGTACTCCACGATCAACAAGGACACCACGCTGCTCGTGGAGCAGGCCATCAAGATGGTCGGCCAGCTGCAGAAGGGTGAAGAGGTCGACGTCAACGACACCGAGCAGTACGACAACGGCGTCAAGGTCGTTCCCTCCTACCTGCTGCCTCCGGTCATCGTCACCAAGGAGAACGCGGCCGAGGCCTACGCCAACGTCCCGAGCCTCCTCGAGATCGTGAAGTCGTACGAGTAAGCGGCCACGCCGCAGTCGTCCTCACGGACATGCGAACCGTCCGGGCCTTCGGGTCCGGGCGGTTCGTCGTCTCTCGGCAGGGCGGTTCGTCGCGACCCACGGACGGCGCACCGCGCACCGGGGAACGGCCCTGGTCTCAGAACGGCGTCAGCGCCGGTTCCACGCTCGCCGGGGCCGCGGTGAACGTCACCGTGTTCTGCGGTGGCGGCCGGTCGATGTAGGTGCGCCCGGTCGGACCCGTCCACTCCAGCACTCCGCCGGGGCGCTGGTCGACGTGCCAGGGGGAGTGGTGCTTGAGCATGTGATGTCGGCGGCAGAAGGCGGAGAGGTTCGTGTCCGACGTCGCCCCACCGGTCGAGGCGGCGTGATTGTGATCGAGGTCGCATTTCCGCGCCGCGATCCCGCACCCCGGGAACCGGCAGCGCTGATCCCGCGCGCGCAGATGTCGCCGCAGCTGCTCGCTCGGACGGTAACGGTCGACCGCGAGCAGCGCGCCGGAGATCGGATGCGTCAGCACCCGATCCCACCCGACAGCAGAACCGGCGAGTGTGCGGGCGGTCAGCGCGTCGATCGGCACCGTGCCGTCGAGCTCGGCCGGGGGTGTCGATGCCGAGGAACCCGCTGCCGAGGAACCCGCTGCCGAGGAACCCGATGCCGAGGTGTCGTCGTCCATCAACGTCAGCACCGGCACCGTGACCTCGACCCTGGCGCGGATCTCGCCCAGCAGGCTCTCCGTGGTCTCGTGACCCGCGGGCGCGCCGGTGAGCGCGAGGTCGACCAGGAGATCTGCGCGGAGCTGATCCACCGTGCGTCCATCGACGGGTCCACCGTCGTCCGTGCCGGAAACACCATCCGTGGCGGCATCCCTCGACGCTCGGGTGCTCTCCTCCTGCACCGCATGCGCCATCTGCGACAACCGGTCGAACATGCCGTGCAGCAGCACCGCGGGACCTCGCGCCCCGAGTTCGGCCATCCCGTCGTCGAGATCCTTCACCCACACGCGCCGCAACTCACGGGCATCGCGATGGCGCTCGGTGATGCTGCGCTCCTGGAACCGTTCCGCGATGCGCCGCGCCATCCGCCGCAGCCTGTTGGGCGACTCGTGCACGGCGAGCTCGACCACCTCGGCGGCGTAGGCGGCACGGTCGGTGTCGTCGTCGAGATGTGCTCCCGCCTCGACGATCACCCGCGCGTGCGCGGCGGTGATCCTCCCCTCGCCCTGTGCCTGCCACACGGTGGGGAACCGCTCCACCAGCCAGGAGGCCTCCGCCATCCGGCGCTCGATCGTGCGGTCGCTCACATGCTGCGCCGCACCGATCTCGGCCGCCACCGTGCGGATCGCCATGTCGCCGTGATCGGGATGCGCCGCCGCACGCGCGATGTCGACGGCGAGGCGCCCCGCCATCGCGAGCATGCCGTCGCGGGCCGCGTGCATGCTGCTCAGCGTCGCCTCCGCGGCCTCCAACGACGCGACCAGATCGGCGAGCATCGCCAGCTGGGCGTCGGTCGCGTCGAGCAGTGCGGTCATGACGACAGTCCATCACAGGCCACCGACATTCGAAGAAAGCTTCGAGGAGATCTCCGCTGCGAGATCGTCACGAAACGGTAACGACCGTGATTGACTGAACCGGATGCTCCTCCACGCACTCGATATCGGCGAAGGCCCCCGCACGGCCGTCCTGCTCCACGGCCTCATGGGTTCGAGCGAGAGCTGGTGGCGCGTCGTCCCGCGCCTCGTGGACCGCGGTCGTCGGGTGATCGCGCTCGACCTCCCCGGTCATGGCCTCTCGCCCCGGGATCCGGAGCTCACGATCGAGCGGGCGGCGTCGGCCGTCGTGGACACGGTGCGCGTTCTGGCTCCCGGCGGGCCGGTCGACGCCATCGGCCACTCGTACGGGGCCACGGTGCTGGCTGCGGCCGCGGAGCAGCTGCGCCCCGACCTCGCGGTCTATGTCGACGCCGCGCTCGTCCTCGCCGGGGGCGCCGACAGACACGCGCTCACGGCCGCGTACGCGCAGGATCGGCTCCTGCGGATGTCGCCGGACGGACTCAGAGCGACCCGACCGTTCTCCTCGGAGAGGGATGCCGAGGTGGAGGCACGTGCGGCCGCGCGCTTCGACCCGGCGACCTCGGCATCCGTCTCCTGCGGTCCAGACCAGGCGTGGGAGGCGGTGCCGGGGTCGATCGTGATCCGCGCCGATCCGAGCGCCTGGGTCACCGATCAGGATGCGCGTCGGTTCGAGCAGGGCGGGGTCGAGGTGCGCAGCGTCCCCGGCGCCGCACACACGATCTGGTACAGCCACTTCGACGAGTTCACCGCGTCGCTCCCCGAGATGTTCGGCGGGCGCTGACTCCGCCGCCCCGCGAAGTTCTAGTCCCAGAGCGGGTCGTCGGGGTCGGGGGAGTCCGTGCCGTCGGCGTCGGTCATGATGCGTGCTCCGGCGAACCATGACGTCAGACCGTCGGCGTGGAGCATGTGCGGTCTCGGTGTGCCGAGAAGGTCGGGGGTCGTCACGACGTCCAGCGGGTCATCGCTCGCGAAGATCACGACGTTGCCGAGCGGACCCTCGTCATCGTCCGGTTCCGCGTCGAGGACGACGGCGACGTGGGTGAAGACGGAGTTCAGGGTGGCCGCCTGTCGCCGCGAGTACTCGAACGGATGCCCGTCGAGCAGATTCACGGCCACGACTCCGTCTGCGGCGGCGCGTGCGGCGACCCGGCGGTAGAACTCCTGGCTGGCCACACGGTGTCGGATGACGGCGGCATCCCAGAGATCGACGACGGTGAAGCGCGCATCCACCCACTCGGTGTCGACCGCGGTGCGCCCGACCGCCGCGGCGCCGAGCGTGGGGGTCGGGGATGCCGGCATCGACGACAGGGACCCGTCTGGAAGCTCCGCATCGGCGACCGCTCGCGCATCGCCGAAGATGACTCGCAGATCGGCGGTGGCAGGCAGGGGCAGCGCGGCGATCACCGCTTCGTACAGAGCAGGCTCGAACTCGACCACGAGCTGCGGCGATCCGGTTCGCGTGGCCTCGACGTAGCGTGCCAGCGTGAGCGCTCCGGCTCCCAGATGCACCGTGAAAAGCGGAGCGCCGGGCTCGGCCGCAGCATCGATCGCCCTGGCGATGTGCCGGATGTAGGCGTAGTCGAGTGCGGTGGGATCGGTCATCGAGACGACCGACTGCGGGATTCCGTCGACGCTGAGTTCGTAGCGACCGGGTCGCTTCCGCGACTGCACCAGCTTCGCCTCGCGGCCGTCGAGCATGAGCGAGAACATCCGGCGATTCCTTGGCACCCGTCGATCTTAGGTCGGGCAGTGCCGGTCGGAGTCCGCCTGCCGCGGAACCGGCCGTCGCGCCCGTCATCCCCGACTACCCTTGAGGGAACATGGCACATCTTCTGGGGGCTGAAGCCCTGCACCTCGAATATCCGACCAGAGTCGTCTTCGACTCCGTGACCCTGGGAATCGAGGAGGGTGACCGCATCGGCATCGTCGGCCGCAACGGCGACGGCAAGTCCAGCCTCCTCGGGATGCTCGCCGGCATCAAAGAGCCCAACTCCGGCCGCGTCACGGTGCGGGGCGGCACGCGCATCGGAGTCCTCGACCAGGCAGACACCCTTCCCGACGACCTGACGATCAGCGCCGCCGTCGTCGGCGACACCCCGGAGTACGAGTGGGCGGGAGACGCGCGCATCCGCGACGTGATCGACGGACTCCTCACCGATCTGCCGTGGGATGCCGAGATCGGCTCGCTCAGCGGTGGCCAGCGGCGACGCGTCTCCCTCGCCAAGCTGCTCACCGGCGACTGGGACGTCATCGCCCTCGACGAGCCGACGAACCACCTCGACGTCGAGGCGATCACGTGGCTCGCCGCGCACCTCAAGAAGCGCTGGTCGCCGAACTCGGGCGCCCTCATGGTCGTCACCCACGACCGGTGGTTCCTCGACGAGATCTGCACTGAGACGTGGGAGGTGCACGACCGCATCGTCGAGCCCTTCGAGGGCGGCTACGCGGCGTACATCCTGCAGCGCGTCGAACGCGATCGGATGGCCGCCGCCACCGAGGCGAAGCGTCAGAACCTCGCCAAGAAGGAGCTCGCGTGGCTCCGGCGCGGCGCGCCGGCGCGCACGGCCAAGCCCAAGTTCCGCATCGACGCGGCGAACGAGCTCATCGCCGACGTGCCGGAGATCCGCGACACGGTGTCGCTGCAGTCCCTCGCCGTCTCGCGCCTCGGCAAGGACGTGGTGGATCTGCTCGACGTCGGAGTGACCTACCCCACCGCGGACGGAGGCGAGAAGGTCGTCCTCAAGGACGTCGAATGGCGCATCGCGCCGGGGGAGCGCACGGGCATCCTTGGGGTGAACGGCGCAGGCAAGTCCACGCTGCTCGGGCTCATCGCCGGCACCGTGGAACCGACAGTGGGGCGTGTCAAGCGCGGCACGACCGTGAACGTGAAGACCCTGACGCAGCGTCTCGACGAGCTCGACCAGTACTGGAAGGACCCGGTGCGGGTGGTCATCTCCGGCCTGCGCACCTCGTACACCCTCGGCGCCGGCTCCAAGGCGCAGGACCTCACGCCAGGGCAGCTGCTCGAACGCCTCGGCTTCTCGTCGGCGCAGCTGTCGACGCCGGTCAAAGACCTCTCGGGTGGGCAGCAGCGCCGTCTGCAGCTGCTCCTCGTCCTTCTGGAACAGCCGAACGTGCTGATCCTCGACGAGCCCACGAACGACATGGACACCGACATGTTGGCCGCGATCGAGGACCTGCTCGACTCCTGGTCGGGCACGCTGCTGGTGGTCAGCCATGACCGCTACTTCCTGGAGCGGGTCACCGACCAGCAGTACGCGATCCTTCCCGGTCCGGACGGCGCTGGCCACCTGCGCCACCTTCCCGGCGGGGTGGACGAGTACCTGCGCCTGCGGGAGCGGCAGGACGCCGCGACCCCGAAGCAGACCGCGACCGCTGCGGCGACGGCGACATCGAGCGCGGCCGCCAAGGGCCTGGACGGTGCCGCCCTGCGCGCGGCGCAGAAAGAGGTGTCGGCCCTCGAGCGACGCATCCAGAAGCTCACCCAGCAGGTCAACGCCGCCAAGAGCGCCCTCGCCGATCACGACCAGTCGGACTATGAAGGACTGGGCGAGCGGATGAAGAAGATCGGCGAGCAGCAGGCCGAGATCGAAGAGCTGGAGCTGCGCTGGTTCGAACTCACCGAGGAGATCGGCTGACCCGGTAGCGAAGGTGCGTGGTGCTCGGCGAAGGCTCCGCTTCTCGCAGCTCGAGGACCACCCGCTTCGGGTCCACACCGTCGAAGAGGCGGATGCCGCGGCCGAACAGCACCGGCGAGAGCGCCACGTGGAACTCATCCACCAGGCCGGCGTTGAGACACTGCACGATCGTCGCGGCGCCGCCCGCGATACGCACGTCCCGTGGTCCGGCAGCTGCGCGCGCACGTTCGAGTGCCGCCTCGATGCCGTCGTTCACGAAATGGAACGTCGTCCCTCCCCGGCGCTCCCACGGCGCACGCTCCTCGTGCGTCACGACGAAGACCGGGGTGTGGAACGGCGGATCGTCCGGCCACGCGTGCTCGCCGGCGTCGAACATACGCTTGCCCATCACGCTCGCGCCGGTGCGCTCGAAGGTCTCGCGCACGATGTCGTTGTCGCGGCCCTCCTCGCCGCCGTCGCCGAGCTTCAGGTTCTCGCGGAAGTGCCTCTGACGGAAGACCCACTTCTGCAGCTCCATCCACTGCTGTCCCATCAGCTCTTCCGGGGAGTCGGGGGCGATGTAGCCGTCCAGCGACATCGAGACGCTGAAGAACACGGTGCCGGCCATCAGTCGAGTCCTCCATCCCGCACGAGCTCGCCGACGTACCCGGCCAGACTCGCCAGCGTCTGTCGACCGCCCTCGATCGCCCCGTGCTTCTCGACCGCCGCATCGCGCAGCGCCGGGGTCGCGAAGACGGTGAGCATCTCGATCCGGGTCCTCTCCCCGTCTGCCGTGAAGGTGAGGACCGACTCGAACGCATCGGGGTCGTCGCGATGCTCGCCGTGCCGAAGGGCGATCCGCGACGGCGGCTCGATCGCGGTCCACACGATCCACTCGGGGTAGTCGGTGCCGTCGGGCCCGTGCATCACGAACACCCATTCGCCGCCGACGCGGAACTCGAACGATCGCGTGCTGGTGGTGAACCCGGTGGGGCCCCACCAATGCGAGAGGTGCCGCACTTCGGTGAAGGCCTCGAACACCAGCTCCCGTGGCGCGTCGATCACTCTCGAGACCACGATCTCCCGCTCGGCCGTCGGGGCCATCCGTCCTGTCGTCTGCATCCGCTAGTCCTGCCTCTCGTTCTTGAGTTCCTGCACATATGCGTCCAGTCGGTCGAAGCTCTCGCTCCAGAACCGCTCGAATCCGCCCGACCACTCGTGCACCGCTCGCAGGCCGCGGGCGTCCAGGGCGTAGAGGCGCTGCTTGCCCGCTCGGCGGTCCCGGACCAGGCCCACTTCTCGGAGCACGCGAAGGTGCTTCGACGTGCCCGGCTGGGACATGCCCAAGTCCTCCGACAGCGCTGTCGCGGCTCGTTCGCCGTCGCGCAGCAGGGTCAGGATCTGCCGACGCCGAGGCTCGGCGATCGCATTGAACACATCCGAGGTCGTCGCTGCTCGTGCCATGAGAGCAACATATACCCATATGGGAAAGTGTGTCCAGCGGCAACCGGGCCGACGCCGCAGAGGAGATCCGCCGCCGGAGGAATATCCTTCTCTCACCGCTGTTGGGAGGTAGGAATGGAAGGCCTCGAAGTAACAGTCCTGCTCGGACTCACGATTCTCGTCGGAACCCTGATCGCCCCGCGCGTGCGTCTCGCGCTGCCCCTCGTCCTGGTCATCTTCGGTCTGCTGCTCGGCTTCGTCCCGCAGCTGCGCGAGGTGCAGCTGCCGCCGGAGACGGTGCTGCTGCTGTTCCTCCCCGTGATGCTCTTCTGGGAGAGCCTGACCACGTCGCTGCGATCGATCCGCCGCGACTTCCGCTACATCCTCCCGATGAGCACGGTGCTCGTGGTCGCCTCGGCGTTCGCGGTCGCCGGCATCGGCGTGCTCTTCGGGATGCCGTGGGAGATCGCCCTCATCCTCGGCGCAGCCGTCGCGCCACCGGATGCCACCGCCGTCGCGGCGCTCGGACGACTGCTGCCGCGGCGTATGTTCATGAAGCTCAAGGCCGAGAGCCTCACCAACGACGGCACGGCCCTGGTGCTGTATGCCATCGCGGTGTCGCTCGCGCTCGGCGGTCAGATCACCCCGCTGTCGGTCACGCTCGATGTGCTGATCTCGTACGTCGGCGGTATCGCGGCGGGTGTGGTGATCGCGGGACTCGGCTACCTGCTGCTGCGCCGCACGTCCTCGACCATCGTGATCAACGTCGCTCTGCTGCTGATCCCGTTCACCGCCTTCCTCGCCGCCGAGATGGTGCACGCCTCAGGTGTTCTGGCCGTCGTGGTCGCCGGGCTCATCGTCGCGTACGTGTCGCCGCGGGTCACGACGGCCTCGTCCCGACGACAGGCCGATGCGGCGTGGCCGTTCGGGGTCTTCCTGCTCAACGGCGCGCTGTTCGTGCTGATCGGCCTCGAAGTGCAGTACGTCGCGCACGAGATCTCGGCCGCGGCGATCGGACGACTCGTGCTCATCACGCTCGCCGTGTGGGTGACGCTGCTGGTCGTGCGATACGTGTTCCAGCTGCTGAACGTGATCTTCCAGCGGCAGTCCGGTCCACGGCCGGCACCCGGATCCCGCGCCCGCGCGAGGGCGGTCTCCACGATCGCGGGGATGCGCGGTGCGGTGTCGCTGGCGATCGCGCTGTCCGTGCCGGTCAGCATCACGGAGGGTGGCGCCATCAACGGACGCGATGAGATCGTGTTCGTCACCGCCGGCGTCATCCTGCTGAGCCTCCTGGTGCAGGGCCCCCTGCTGCCGGCCGCCGTGCGGTGGGCGAGGTTCCCCGTCGACCACGTGGAGGACGAGGAGTACGAACTCGCCGAGCGCGCGATCTCCGGAGCGGCCCTCGCCGCCCTCGACGACCTCGCCGCCGAGCACGGGATCGGGCAGGAGGTCCGCGACCGCGTGCGTTCCGAGGGGTATCAGATGCTGGAGTTCGCGAACGCGCGCACACTCGCGCGGGAGCAGGCTCTGGTCGACGCGGAGGCCGAGGCCTTGGACGACATGCTCGGCGAGCCCGACCCGTACGGCATCGGCGGCGGAGGAGCCCCGCAGACCACGGACGAGGACGCCACCGACGGCACGGTGCTGCAGATCATCGCGACATCGACCGACGTCGATCTGGCCCAGCGCTCGCCGCTGATCCGTCACGAGGAGCACACGCGCCTCAAGCTCGCCCTCATCGACCGCAAGCGCGAAGTGCTGCTGGGACTGCGCGGCGCCGGGACGGTCGACGACATCGTCGTCCGGCGCATCTCCGCCCGACTCGACCTCGAGCAGGTACGCCTGCAGGGGATCGAGGAGTACGACTGAACCTCGTCGTGGCGCCCCGTCCTGGCTGTGACGCCGTGTGACACACGATTCCGCGTGCGCGGCACGGCCTGTCTAACGTATTCGAGTCCCCCAAGAGAGGAACTCCTTCCATGTCACGCCGTACCACCTCCATCATCGCCGCGCTCGCCGTGGTCCCGCTCTTCGTCGCGCTCGCAGGCTGCGCCACGGGAACCTCCGACACCGGCTCAGGGAGCGAGGGGTCGTCCGAGAACGAGGTCGTCAAGGTCGGCGTCGTCGGCAAGGGCGACGAGCAGTGGCCGGCCTTCGTCGAGGCCGCCGCCGACGAGGGCATCACGGTCGAACTGGTCGACTTCGGCTCGTACGAGCAGCCGAACCCGGCTCTCACCGAGGGCGAGATCGACCTCAACCAGTTCCAGCACATCGTGTACCTGGCCGAGTACAACAACGCCTCCGGTTCCGACCTCACCCCGATCGGATCGACCGCGATCTACCCGCTCGGGCTGTACTCGAAGAAGTACGACGACGTCGACAGCATCCCGAAGGGCGAGACCGTCGCCGTCCCGGATGACGCCTCCAACCAGGCTCGCGCACTGAACGTGCTGCAGCAGGCAGGGCTCGTCGAGCTCAAGAGCGGCGGCACCCCGTACTCCGACCTCGCCGACGTCGACACCGACAAGTCCAAGGTCCAGGTCAAGGCGCTCGAGGCCGCGCTCATCCCGACGTCGCTGCCCGACGTCGCCGCAGCGATCATCAACAACGACTTCGTGCAGGACGCAGGACTCACGTTCGAAGACGCGATCGCGCAGGACGACCCCGAGGACCCCAGCGCGCTGCCGTACGTGAACATCTTCGCCGCCCGCGCGGAAGACGCCGACAACGAGACGTACCTCAAGCTCGTCGAGATCTTCCAGACGAACGAGGCCGTCCAGAAGGGCCTGCTCGAGTCGTCGGGCGGCACCGCCGTCGCACTGCAGACGCCGGTCGAGGATCTGGTCGCATCGCTCGAGAAGGTCCAGGCGGACGCCGAAGCCAGCAAGTAGCGGGCGAGGGGAACTCCACCCCCCGCCCGATGAGGGAGAATCGGGTGGCGCGACACGCGTCACCCGATTCTTCGTTCCCGAAGCAGACCGGAGCAGCACATGCCGATCGTCACCCTGACGAACGTCTCCAAGACCTATCCCTCCCGCACCCGTGGCGAGTCCGAGATCGTCGCCGTGGATGACGTCACCCTCTCGATCGAGAAGGGCGACGTCTTCGGCATCATCGGGTACTCCGGTGCGGGCAAGTCCACGCTCGTGCGGCTGATCAACGCGCTCGAACCCGCGACGAGCGGCACGATCACCGTCGACGGGGTCGACATCACCGCCCTCAAGGAGCGCGATCTGCGCCGGGTCCGCGGGGGCATCGGCATGATCTTCCAGCAGTTCAACCTGTTCTCGTCGCGGACGGTCAAGGCGAACATCGCGTACCCGCTCACCCTCGCCGGGTGGTCGAAGCCCGATATCGAGGCGCGCGTGACGGAGCTGTTGTCGTTCGTCGGGCTCTCCGACAAGGCGAAGGCCTACCCGGAGCAGCTCTCCGGTGGCCAGAAGCAGCGCGTCGGCATCGCCCGCGCGCTCGCCACCAAGCCCGCGATCCTCCTCGCCGATGAGGCCACGAGCGCACTCGACCCGCAGACGACGCACGAGGTACTCGACCTGCTGGGGCGCGTCAACCGGGAGCAGGGCGTCACGATCGTGGTGATCACGCACGAGATGGACGTCATCCAGACCATCGCCACCAGAGTGGCCGTGATGGAGAACGGTCGAGTGATCGAGAACGGCGAGGTGTTCGACGTGTTCTCCGCGCCGCAGAATCCCGCGTCCCAGCGGTTCGTCGGCACGGTCGTGAAGGGTGTGCCGTCGCCTTCGGAGCTCGCGGTGCTGCGGGAGCGGCATCGCGGTCGCCTCGTGACGTTCTCGTTCCGCGACGGCGACTCCTCGCAGGCGCAGGTGTTCCTCGACCTCGCCGCCGCCGGCCTCGACTTCGAACTCGTGTTCGGTGGCATCAACGACATCCGCGGCCGGGCCTTCGGGCACCTGACGTTGGCGATCCGCGGCGACGCCGCCGCGATCGACCGCGCACTCGCGGGTATCGGCGAGCGGGTCGAAGTCACCGAGATCGCCGGAGAGGAGGCGCGCTGATGGACCGCCTGAACGAACTGTGGCCCGAGCTGTGGGCGGCCGCCCTCGAAACGCTGTACATGACGACGTTCGCCCTCCTGCTCGGCGGCGTGCTCGGGCTGGCGATCGGCGTCATCCTCTATGTCACGCGACCCGGTGGTCTCGTCGAGAACAAGACTGTCGCGCTCATCGCCAACCTGGGGGTGAACTTCTTCCGTCCGATCCCGTTCGTGCTGTTCGTGGCCGTCGCCCAGCCGTTCGCGCGGGCCGTGGTCGGCGTGGGCATCGGCACGACGGCCGGCGCCTTCATCATCGCCCTGGCTGCCGCGTTCGCGATCGGCCGTATCGTCGAGCAGCACCTGGTCTCGGTGTCTCCTGGGGTGATCGAGGCGGCGCGCGCGATGGGCGCCGGCCCCTGGCGCATCCTGTTCACGGTCGCGATCCCGGAGTCGCTCGGACCGTTGATCCTCGGCTACACGTTCATCGTGGTCGCGCTGATCGACATGACGGCGATGGCGGGTCTGATCGGCGGCGGCGGTCTCGGTGCGTTCGCGCAGATCTATGGCTTCCGTCAGTTCGAACCGGTCGTCATGTGGACGGCGATCGTGCTGATCGTGGTCTTCGTGCACCTCGTGCAGATCCTCGGGACGCGGCTCGCCCGCAAGGTCATGCGTCGCTGAGGGGCGCTCCGGCGCCCGGTGCCTCCTGCAGGGTGCGCCGCGTGGTGAACACCCGGTCCGCGCCGGTGAGCGGGTCGACGAAGCGCAGCTCTCTCGCGAGCAGCTGGAGCGGGCGGTCGAAGTCGTCCGGCAGATCGTCGAGCAGGTCAGGGTAGAAGCGGTCGTTCAGGATGCCGATGCCGAGGGCGGCGAGGTGCACGCGCAGTTGATGCATCTTGCCGCTGTGCGGTCGCAGCAGGGTGTGCACCACGTTGTCGTCGGAGCCGATCAGGTCGATGAGCGTCTCGGCGTTCGGCTCCCTGGCGTCGTCGACCTGTACGCGCACCTGACTGCGCGGCTTCTCGATGTGGTTCCGGTAAACGACCGGGAACGAGGGGAGCGGGCCGGCGGGGAGGGCCGACACCGCCTCGTACACCTTCTGCACCTGGCGGTTCTCGAACAGGAGCTGGTATGCGCCCCGGGTCGCCGGGCGCGACGAGAACATGAGCAGCCCGGCCGTCGCCCTGTCGAGGCGGTGGATCGGCGCGAGGTCGGGGTTGTCGAGGAGATTTCGCAGGCGGATCAGCGCCGAGTTCTGCAGGAACTTGCCCCCTGGCGTCGTCGGCAGGAAGTGCGGCTTGTCGACCACCACGAGATGGTCGTCCTGGTGCAGGATCTCGAGCTCGAACGGGATGCGGGTCTCGACCGCGGGCTCGCGGTAGTACCAGACGAACTCCACGCTGCCCAGCGGGGCGTCGCGGGGAACGGCCGATCCGTCGGCGGTCACGATCTCGCCGCGGTCGAAGCGCTCGAGCAGTCGCTCCGGGTCGAGATGGAAGAAGCGCTCGACCATGTACGCGGCCACCGTCGGCCACACGCCTCGCAACGGCACGTGCAGTCGTGTCGCTCCGACGCCGTCGCGCACGGGGAGGGGAGAGGGCATGCCCATCGGTCGGCCTCCGGGGGAACGGCGTCGCTGGTCGCGAACGGGATCCTTCCACCCTAAGCGACCGGCGTGCCGGCCCCGGTCCTATGCCCCGGTTCCCGAGTCGGCTCGCTGAGACCGGAGCGCTGACGGGCTGAGATCAGGAGTCGAAGCTCAGGCTCAGCTTGCGCAGCAGCCCGGCCAGGCGGTCTCTGTCGGAGCGCGAGAGGGCCTGCAGCAGATCGGCTTCGACATCGACGAGGCGCGTGATCGCCGCATCCACACGGATGCGCCCGTCGTCGGTGAGGATCACCAGCACGCTGCGACCGTCGCCGGGGTCGGCCTCGCGGCGCACGAAGCGTCGACCGACGAGCCGGTCGATCCGGTTCGTCATCGTGCCACTCGACACGAGCGTCTGCTGCAGCAGCTGCTTGGGGAGAGCTGGAACGGAGCGCCCGCACGTCGCAGCGCCGACAGCACGTCCCACTCCCAATGCTCCAGGTCGCTGCGGCGGAACACATCGCGACGGGCGCGATCGAGGTGCCGGGAGAGCCGGTCCATCCGCGACAGCACCTCGAGGGGAGAGAAGTCGAGGTCAGGACGCTGCGTGTTCCACGCGCCGACGATCCGGTCGACCTCATCCACCTCGCTCATCCGCCCATTATCGCGTGCGCGGGTGCGGTGCGCGGGATGCCGCCGCCAGCTCGAGCGTCATGAACGTGCTGTACGGGTCGGGGAGGTAGCTGCCGAACGGGCCGCACTCCCGGAATCCGGCCGCCGTGTACATCGCGCGGGCCGGCACGAAGAACTCGGCACTGCCGGTCTCGAGGGAGACCCGCGCGATGCCACGAGCCTCCGCGTCGGCGAGGAGGAAGGCCAGCATCGACCGCCCGAGTCCTCGGCCGCGCAGCGCCGGGTCGGTGCGCATCGACTTGATCTCCTCGTGGCCTTCGGCGACGGTCGCGAGGGCTCCGGTGGCGACGGGGCGGCCGTCGACGAAGCCGGCGAACAGTCGCACGCCCGGCCTGAGCAGACGCTCGAACACCAGTGCGTGACGACTCTCGGCGGGCGCCGTGTGCTCCAGTTCGGCATGATGGGCGACCAGGAACTCTGTCAGGGCGGGGGACGCGCTCTCCACCTTCTCGATCACGATGCTCATGGAGGCCAGCATCCCAGATCCGTGTTTCCGGCCGGTGACGGATCGGGTGTCAGCAGAACACGGGCCGGGACATGGCAGACTTGACCCCGCGGTGCTCTCACGGGCGGCGCGGTCCGCCGTGGTGTAATGGCAGCACGACAGCCTTTGGAGCTGTGAGGTCTAGGTTCGAGTCCTGGCGGCGGAGCATGACTGGGAACAATCTCGCCATCGTCGTCCTCGCCGCAGGTCAGGGAACGCGCATGAAGTCGCGCTTGCCCAAGGTGCTGCACCCGATCGGCGGACGCCCGCTGGTCGGGCATGTGCTCACCACGGCCGCGCGCCTGCAGGCGGCGCACATCGAGGTGGTCGTGCGTCATGAGCGCGACCAGGTCGTCGCCGCGCTCTCGAAGGACTACCCGGATGCGGTGTTCATCGACCAGGACGACGTACCGGGCACCGGTCGTGCCGTGCAGGTCGCGATCGACGCCCTCCCCGACGACTTCGACGGCGATGTGCTCGTGCTCTCCGGAGACTGCCCGCTGGCCGACGTCGAGACCCTGTCCGGATTCCTGGCCGAGCATCGCGCATCCGGTGCGCCGGCCACGCTGATGACGGCCCTGGTGGACGACCCGACCGGCTATGGACGCGTCGTGCGTGACGCCGACGGCGGGGTCGACCGCATCGTGGAGCAGAAGGACGCGAGTGCCGAAGAGGCCGCCGTCCGCGAGATCAACGCCGGGATGTACGTGTTCCGCGCCGCGACCCTTCGCACGTATCTGCCTCGTGTCGGCGTCGACAACGCGCAGGGGGAGATGTACCTCACCGACGTCCCCGGGCTGCTGCGCCGCGACGGCGACCGCGTCGCCGCCTCCGTCGTCTCCGACGTCTCGGTCACCTTCGGCGTCAACGACCGAGCGCAGCTGGCCGAGGTGGGGCGCCTGCTCAACCAGCGCATCGTGCGTCGGTGGCAGCTCGAGGGCGTCACGATCGTCGACCCGGCGACCACCTGGATCGACGACGATGCGAAGCTGTCGCCCGACGTCACGATCCTCCCGAACACGCAGATCCTGCGCGCCACGGTCATCGCCCCCGGCGCCGTCGTCGGCCCCGACACGACGCTCGTCGACTGCGAGGTCGGCGAAGACGCGATCGTCCGCCGCACGGATGCGACCCTCGCGGTGATCGGCGCGGAGGCCACGGTCGGTCCGTTCTCGTTCCTGCGGCCGGGCACCGTCCTCGGCGCGAAGGGCAAGATCGGCGCCTATGTCGAGACCAAGAACGCCGAGATCGGTGAAGGCAGCAAGGTGCCGCATCTCTCGTATGTGGGCGACGCGACGATCGGCCGGGGCGTGAACCTCGGCGCGAGCACCATCACCGCCAACTACGACGACGTGAACAAGCACCGCACCGAGATCGGCGACGAGGTGCACACCGGCTCGCACACGGTGCTCGTGGCGCCCGTTAGGCTTGGGGCAGGCGCGAAGACCGGCGCCGGCGCGGTCGTCCGCAAGGATGTCCCGGCCGGAGCCCTGGCCATGACCGTCGCACCCCAGCGCAATGTCGAGGGCTGGGTCGAGAAGAACAGAGCAGGAACGGGTGCGGCGGACGCCGCTGCTCGGGAGAATTCGGCGGAATAGGCGGAGCATGGCCCGGAAGAAGAAGACGGTCGATCTGGATCGCGACAACGGGGTCGCCCCGGCATCATCGCGAAGACCAAGAAGCGGCTCGTCGTCGCGGGCGGACGCTCGCACCCCGCGCTGACCGCGGCCGTCGCCGAGGCGCTCGGCACCGAGATCGCTCCGGTCGAGCACCGCACCTTCGCCTCCGGCGAGATCTACGCCCGCTTCGAGGTGTCGATCCGCGGCGTCGATCTCTTCCTCATCCAGACCTTCGGCGAGCCGGTCAACGAGTGGCTCATGGAGACGCTCATCATGATCGATGCCGCCAAGCGCGCATCGGCCAAGCGGATCACCGTGGTCGCGCCCTACTATCCGTATTCGCGTCAGGACAAGAAGGGCCGCGGGCGTGAGCCGATCAGCGCTCGTCTGGTCGCCGACCTGCTCAAGACCGCCGGCGCCGATCGCGTCATGAGCGTCGACCTGCACGCTGCGCAGATCCAGGGGTTCTTCGACGGCCCCGTCGACCACCTCTTCGCGAAGCCGGTCCTGCTGGACTACTTCGAGCGGACCCTCTCGCCGGCGGATCGCGAGATCCTCACCGTCGTCTCGCCCGACATGGGTCGCGTGCGCGTCGCCGACACCTGGTCGGACAGCCTCGGCGCGCCGCTCGCCATCATCCACAAGCGTCGTGACCCGAAGGTCGCCAACCAGGTCTCGGTGCACGAGATCGTGGGTGCTGTCGACGGCCGCACCTGTCTTCTCGTCGACGACATGATCGACACGGGCGGCACGATCGTCAAGGCGGCCCAGGCGCTCAAGGCGAACGGTGCCCACCGGGTGATCGTCGCGGCGACCCACGCGATCTTCAGCGACCCGGCGTCCGATCGACTTCAGGACTCGTCGATCGATGAGGTCGTCATCACCGACACGATTCCACTGACCGAATCGCGCCGGTGGGACAAGCTCACCATTCTCCCCATTGCCCCGTTGCTCGCTCGTGCGATCCACGAGGTGTTCGAAGACGGTTCGGTCACGAGCATGTTCGGTGGCGACGCGTAACTCATCGTCTCGGCACAGCCCGCGCATAGCCGCGGTGCATACGGTCGAATGCATCGGCGAACGCGTCGACAGACACCGCACCGGGAGGCCAGCATGATCCGCACGACTGTACCGACCTCTGTCCGCAAGGGTTCCGCTCTTCTCGGGATCGCCGGCATGCTCGTGCTCGCCGGCTGCTCCGGCGCGGCCGATACCGGAGACTCGTCGAATGGGACGGACGAGGCGGCGGGCACCGGTTCCGCCTCCGCCCCCAGCGGCGCGACCGGAGGAGACTACGCCGACGGCACCTACACGGCCGACGGTTCGTACCAGACCCCGGAGACGGTCGAGCAGATCTCCGTCACGCTGACCCTCGCCGACGGTGTGGTCACCGACGTCGAGGTCACGGGTGACCCGCAGGCCCCCGAGACCGAGCAGTACCAGGGCCAGTTCATCGACGGCATCGCCGCCGAGGTCGAGGGCGTGGCGCTCGACGATCTGAACGTCAGTCGTGTCGCAGGATCGTCTCTCACGAGCGGTGGGTTCAACGACGCGGTCGAGTCGATCAAGGAGCAGGCGGCCGCATAGGCGCCTGACGCCCATGGCGAGCTGGCGCTTCGAGGCGATCGGAACGCACTGGGACATCGAGTCGACCGTCGCGTTGACGGAGGCGGATCGCACGGCCGTGAGCGCCGAGGTGGAGCGGTTCGACCGGGAGTGGTCCCGGTTCCGTCCCGACTCCGAGGTCACACGTCTCGGCACGGAAGGAGGCGCCTTCGCGTCGACCGATGCCGGACCGATGCTCGACGCCTACCGTGCGCTCTCCGCAGCGACCGACGGCGCGGTCAATCCCCTCGTGGCCGTGAGCCTCGCAGCGATCGGCTACGACGCCGAGTACTCGCTCGTGCCGGGGGAGCCCGTGCGCGCCCCCTCGGACTGGGAGCAGCGGGTGGCGTGGACGCGTTCCGAGGTCGCGGTCACGGCACCGGCGCTCCTCGACGTCGGGGCGCTCGGAAAGGGGCGCCTCGTCGACCTGGTCCTGAGCACTCTGTCGCACGTGCCGGGAGATCTCGTGGTCGACGCGGGCGGCGACATCAGGGTGCGCGGCGCGGGAGTGCGCATCGGGCTCGAGCATCCCTACGATCCGCAGAAGGCGATCGGGGTGGTCGGGGTGCGTGACGGCGCGCTGTGCGCATCGGCCGTGAACCGTCGTGCGTGGGGGAGCGGGCTGCACCATGTGCTCGATGCGCGCACAGGGGTCCCGGTGCAGACCTGGGCCGCGACCTGGGCGCTGGCGCCCGACGCGATGACCGCCGATGCCGTCGCGACGGCGCTCTTCTTCCCCGGAGGCCCCGAGATCGCTGCGGACTGGGGCGTGCACTGGGTGCGCATGAGCACCGACGGCCGGGTGCAGCGCTCGCCAGGCGGCCCCGCCGAGCTGTTCCTCTCCGGAAAGACGGGCCCCTCGGCCCCGAACTAGGAAAGACTGGACGACGTGATCACCTCTTTCGCCGCCGCGCGCCAGCGGGTCCTCGCGGTACTGGGCTCGCTGTCGATGTACCGACTCGTGCTGTTCGCGCTCATCGCTCTGGCCGTGATCGCCTTGGTGCTGTCGCTGCTCGGCGTCATCGTCTCGCCCACCCCGCTCGAACTCGTCGCCTCGTTCGGGGTGCTCGCGGTCGTCATCTCGGCTGTGGACGCCGGCGCACAGCGGATCCTGCGTCTTCCATGGCGTATCGAATCGTCGCTCGTCACCGCGCTCATCCTGCTGTTCGTCCTTCGTCCGGGGCTCGAACTCGGCGCCCTCCTCGGTCTCGCGCTCGCGGGGGCCGTGGCGAGCGTGTCGAAGTACCTGATCGCCTGGCGAGGCCGCCACATCTTCAACCCCGCGGCGTTCGGTGCCGCCGTCGTATCGATCCTCGGGGCCTTCGGCGCCTTCGAGTGGCTCGGCACCTCCTCGTCGTGGTGGGTCGGTACCCCTGTGCTCACGATCCCCGTGGCCGTCCTCGGGCTGGCGGTGCTGTGGCGCACCGAGAAGGTGCGCGTCGTGCTGGTGTTCCTCGTGGTCGCTGTCGCGACCTCCGTGGTGCGGCAGGCGGTCCAGGCCGCCCAGTTCGACATCGGGTTCGACATGCTGACGGCCCTGCAGTTCGCCGTGTTGCAGTCGCCGTTCCTGTTCCTCGGCGCCTTCATGCTCTCCGAGCCGCTCACTCTCCCGCCGCGTCGCCGCCAGCAGCTCGTGGTGGCCGTCGTGGTGGGGGTGCTCGCCGGATGGCCGATCGCCGTCGCCGGCCTGTTCACCCTCGGCCAGGAACGGGCGCTCCTGATCGGCAACCTCGTCGCGTTCGCCTTCGCCCTGCGCGGGTCGGTGCGTCTCGTGCTCGAGCGCAGGGAGTTCGTGACCCCGACGGCACAGGAGCTGACCTTCCGGGCGAAGGGGCATGTGCGCTTCCTGCCCGGTCAGTACCTCGAGCTCGATGTTCCGCATCACCGGCCCGATGCGCGCGGCACCCGCCGGGAGTTCAGCATCGTGTCGGCTCCGGCCGATCTGCCGACCCTGCGCATCGCGTACAAGAACGGCGACCAGAAGCACCCGTCCAGCTACAAGCGCGCTCTCGCGGCCGCGGAGCCGGGCGCGACCTTCGCCGTCACCGGAACGTGGGGCGACTTCATCCTGCCGCGGGGCGATCACCCGGTGCTGATGGTCGCAGCGGGCATCGGCGTGACGCCTTTCGTGTCGCAGCTGCGGCAGCTGCAGGCGACGGGGCAGCAGCGCGACGTGGTGCTCGTGTACGTCGCGTCCGACGCCTCCGAACTGGCGTTCCGCGACGAGCTCGCCGCGACCGGTGTGCGCACGGTGGTGTTCACCCGTGACGAACCGGCGGACCTTCCCGCGCACTGGACCTGGGGGCAGGGCGCCCGCCTCGACGCGGAGACGCTCGAGCGTGCCGTGGCAGACATCACCACGCGTCATGCGTTCATCTCCGGGCCTCCGCGACTGATCGCCGACCTCGCGCCCGCACTGCAGAAGGCCCGCACCCTCACGACCGACGCCTTCGCCGGCTACTGACCCCGCCCCGCCCGGCCCCACCCCGGCCTCGGGCACACGTCGGGAGTTCGGATGCCCGTCGGGAAGGCCGCGGCGTCGCGGCGTCAGGCGTCGGGATCCACGCGCTCCGCCGGGGTGACCGGCACGCGCACGGTGAAGGTCGTGTCGCCGGGCTCGCTCGTCACGGAGATGAACCCGTGGTGGCCCTCGACGATGGCCTTCGCGATCGCGAGTCCCAGTCCGGTGCCACCGGTCTGGCGGGCCCGAGAGGAGTCGCCTCGCGCGAAGCGGGCGAACAGCTCGTCGCGGATGCCGGGGTCGATGCCGGGGCCGTCGTCGTGAACGCGCAGCACCGCCTCACCGGCCTCCCGCGCGACGCTCAGAGTGATCGACGTGCCGGCCGGGGTGTGCGTCCGGGCATTCGCGAGCAGATTCGTCACGACCTGGTGCATCCGGCCCGCGTCGCCCACGATCGTGACGGGTTCGTCGGGCACCTCGATGTTCCAGTGATGGTCGGGGGCGGTCGGACGGGCGTCCGAGACGCTCTCGAGGGCCAACTGCGTGAGGTCGACCGTGCCGTAGACGAGCTCCTGCCCCTCGTCGAGCCGGGCGAGCAGCAGAAGATCCTCGACGAGGCGGGTCATCCGCAGCGACTGCGCCTGGATGCGCTCCAGCGACGACGTGGTGCCTTCGATGACCTCGGTCTGCTCCTCGGTGCTCTGCTGCCGGAGTGCGCGCAGCGACAGCTCGGAGTAACCGCGGATCGACGCGAGCGGTGTCCTGAGCTCGTGGCTCGCGTCGGCGACGAAGCGGCGCATCCGCTCCTCGTTCTTCTGCCGCGAGGCCAGCGAAGTGTTCACGTGATCGAGCAGCTTGTTCAATGCCGCACCCACGAGGCCGGTCTCGGTGCGGGGGTCGGCTTCAGAAGCCGGTACCCGCTCGGTGATACTGACCTCTCCGCGGTCGAGCTGCTGATTCGCGACTCTGGTGGCCGTCACCGCCACTGCTCTGAGCGGACGCAGGCTCACCCTGATGGTGATCGCCGTGGTCAGAGCCAGCAGGATCAGGCCGCCGATCGTGGCGAGGGCGATCACGGTGAGCAGCTGCGCGAGCTGGTTCTGGATCTCGTCGCGGGGGAGCCCCGTCACGACGGTCACTCCGTTGGCCGCCGGAACCGCCATCATCCGGTAGGAGCCGAGGTCGGACAGGGAGACCGTGGCGACGGATGCGTCGTTGAGCGCGACCGCGATCTCGGCGATCTGCGTGCCGTCGAGGCTCTTGAGCGAACCGTTCAGCTCGTCCTCCGACGTGTTCGTCACGACGGCCCCGCTGAAGCCGGTGACCGGACTCGAGACGACGAAGACCAGACCCACCGGAGGTGAATACGGGCCGGTGAGGATGTTCTGAGCGGTGGCCGACGACGGCGCGAAGCCCTCGGTCAGGCGGGCGAGCTGGTGCGCGTAGGTGTTCAGCTTCTGGTCGAGCTGATCCTCCATCGTCTTCCCGAGCGTCGCACTGGTGATGATGGCGACGATGATGAGGATCAGCGAGACGAACCCGATCACGGCGGTCATCAGCCGTGTCTGCAGGCTCATCGGCCGTCTCATCATCGTCGCTGAACTCACTGCGGGGCCTTGATCATGTAGCCGACGCCGCGCACGGTGTGCAGCAGCGGGGCGCGCCCTGCGTCGATCTTCTTGCGGAGGTACGAGATGTACAGCTCGACGACCGAGGACTTGCCGCCGAAGTCGTAGCTCCACACGCGGTCGAGGATCTGCGCCTTCGACAGCACCCGGCGCTCGTTGCGCATGAGATAGCGCAACAGCTCGAACTCGGTGGCGGTGAGCTCGATCTCGGTGCCGTCTCGCATCACCTCGTGACTGTCTTCGTTGAGGGTCAGGTCGGCGACGCGGAGGATCGACTGCCCGTCGTCCGCGGTGGCGTGGCCGGTGCGGCGGATGATCGCTCGCAGGCGGGCGATGACCTCCTCCAGGCTGAAGGGCTTGGTGACGTAGTCGTCGCCGCCCGCCGTGAGCCCGGCGACGCGGTCTCCCACGGCGTCCTTCGCGGTGAGGAACAGCACCGGGACCAGGTTGCCCGATTCGCGGAGACGCTTGAGCACCGACATCCCGTCGAGGTCGGGCATCATGATGTCGAGCACGAGCGCGTCGGGTTCGAAATCGCGAGCGACCTGCAGCGCCTCCATCCCCGAGGAGGCGGTGCGCACCTCCCACCCCTCCATGCGCAGGGCCATCGCGAGAAGGTCGGTGAGCATCTGCTCGTCGTCGACGGCGAGGATGCGCAGGGGGGAGCCGTCGGGACGGCGCAGGTCGGGCAGGTCGCTGGTCATGCGCCTATTCTGCGGAATCTCCTATGTGATTTCTATGGAGATCGCTATGCGTTGTCTGAGAGCCGTTCATCGGGGAGCGCGAGGAAGTCGGTGCCGGCCTGAAGCGCGAGGCGATCGGACAATTCGCCGATCGGTCCTGCGAGGTGTCCGCAGGCGCGCACGCCGAGTCGGCGGGGGCCGGGCAGTGCGTGGTAGACGGCGAACTGCCCCCGGGGTCGACGGCGGGGTCGAGCAGGGCGGCGCTCACGTGCACCGGGATGCGCAGGCGACGCGCCGCGGTCGCTGCGTCGAAGTAGTCGAGGACGGGGCGCGCCTCGGGGTGATCGCGCAGGTGCTCGCGAACGGCCTCCCCGCTCCCGGTGCAGCGCCGCGACAGCCGCACATCGTGATTCCCGAAGCTCGGCACGTCCAACGCGGCTCTGCGGAAGCGATCATCCCAGGGCAGCGCCATCGCTCCGATCCCGCCACCGAAGCTCCCGCCGCTGAAGTCCAGCGCTCCGGTCACCGCGGGCGCCATGTCGAGGAGGACGGTGGCGGCACGCCAGACATCGGCGGCGCTGAAACGATGCGAGTAGGTGTCGCGGTGCGCGATGCCCGCCAGCACGTGTTCGTCCGGCAGTGCGGGGAAGCGGCTGTCGGCGACCGCGTGCGTGCCGGGTGCGACGGGGAAGATCGCCGCGGTGTCCGCGGGCACGCGGTCGGGGTCGGGGGCGGTGCGTCCGCCGTATCCGTGCCCGACCACGAGCCCTCGACGCGTCTCGGCGATCCGGTGTGGAACCATGGCGTACGCGGCGGCCTGCTCCTCGGCGGAGGAATGGAATCGGATCTCGGCGACACGGTGCGTCGGCGTCGGCGGGAGGTCCTGCGTGAACTCCCATGCGACCGGACCGACGCCGAATTCGAGGAACGTCTCGCGCCAGAAGTCGTCGAAGTCGTCGGGCTCCGCTGGCGGCTCGAGCGGCGCCATGAGCGTGCTCAGCGAGTACTCCGTCATCTCCTCGGGAGAATCCTCCGTCACCGCATGCGTCCTCTCGTGGTGCTCAGCGCGTTCGACGTTACCCGTGCGGGCAGCACGAGGTGCACCGCCTGAGGCATCATCCATTGACATGATCGCATACCAATTGCATTATGTGGATCATGGATTCAATTGCTGGCGATGAAGCCCAAGATAATCCCGCACTGTGGAGCCGGCGCTCCGTGCTGCGGATGCTGGTGATCGCCGGGGTGCTCCCGCCGGTGCTCGGGTCGCAGACAGGTAACGCGTCAGCGGCCGTCGCGCAGCTCACCACGACGGGAGGCGTCTACGCCGACGCGCTCCGCCGACTGGACAAGCCGAACCTCGTCTTCACGCAGGTCGCGCAGCTCGTGGGCCAGAGCCATCGGATGACGTTCTTCCACGCCACCTGGGACGGCGGGACGACCATCGTGCGCGACCTCGAGGTCGCGCACGCCGGTGGATGGCTTCCCGTCACCGACCCCTCGCATCGCTTCGACGAGCAGTGGCTCGTTCTGGAGGGCACGCTGCCCACCGGCAGCGCGCCGGAACTCTATGGACCGCTGTCCCCGAGTTGGCTCGGCTTCACGTCGTACCAGGTGCTCGGCCCGCAGGTGATCGAACTGACGACGAGTACGGACGACTTCGACCTCGTGGTGCGCTGGCGGCTCGACGGACCCAACCCCGAGGCCCACCACGTGGTGACGGCCAAGATCGCCGGCGACTACATCGTCGGTTATCAGAGCCAGGACACCAGGTCGCTCGACGACCTGGATGAAGTGCTGTGCGGGTCGTATCAGCACGCCCTCTCCGTGCTCGACGGCTCGGCGCCGCTGGGGGCGTGGGAGCTCTTCGCGCCGATGGCGCTCACGCAGTACGCGGTGGGCAGCGTCGCCATCACATCCGGCGTCTACCTCCCCGCAGAGGTGGCGGAGTTCGTGCACGAGCGGCAGTTGATGTCGGACAGGCAGCCGTACGGCATGAGCCTGCGCAACGACAGCCTCGACATCGTGCCCAGCATCTACTCGCCGCAGCCGGGCCTGCGCACCGCCATGGCCGTCGGCGAGCAGCGCGGCTTCGCGTTCGGGCTCGCCGCGCGCGCAGACACCCTGTACGGCACGTACACGCACCTGTGTCGGCACGAGTACGGGCTGACCGCGTATCGGCAGAACGTGTACGACCGATCGTTGACGGATGCCGTGCACGCGATGGCGGCGCTGATCGCCGTCGAGCCGGACGGCGACGACGCCGTCGACTACATCCCCTCGCACTCCGGATGGTGGAGCCGCGCCAAGGGGTTCGTCGACGTGGAGAACGAGGATGCCGTCCGTACCGCGGCGAGCGGCGTCGTCCTCGCCGCGCACTACCTGACCGGGACCGCCGACAGCACGTTGTACGAACGTCGAGCGCGGCCCCTCGTCGAGTACCAGGTCTCCCGGAAGGGCATCGGGCACTCGCCGGTGATCGGGAGCCCGGTCTACAACGACACGACGCAGTACCGCATCGGGCGGATACCCACCGACGCGGTGAACCTCGCCGCGCTCTCCCAGCTCACGCACGGCCGCAACGCCGGCATCCAGCGACTCGCCGTCCAGGCGACCAAGGCGGGCGTCGTCGGTCAGAGCAGGGCGCCGTTCTCGAACGCCCTGGCGACCTACCGCATCACCGGCGACCCCGCCTATCTGACCGAGGCCACGCTGATCGCGCGTCGATACTCGCAGGAGCAGATCCTGACCCCGTACCGGAGCAACGGCCAGCCTCCCGGCGGATTCGCCTACAGCTTCTCCCGCTACTGGGTGGACCTGCTGGAGATGTTCGAGGTGACAGGGGAGGACGAATTCCTCGACGGCGCCTACCGGGAGGTCCAGCGCTTCATCACGCAGACGGCGGTGCGCCCCGTTCCCGGCGGCACGGTCACGGTCCCCGTCGGGCACGTCATCACACAGCAGTACGACTGGGAGACACGCTCCTCGCTGCCGTCGTACCCGAACACGAGCGTCCCCACGGAGACGGTCCCCGCCTGGTACGTCTCGCCCTCCGGGTTGACGTTCGAGGCGCTGTCGTCGTTCAAGCTCGGTGTCAGCACACTCACGAACCCCGGCGGCGGCTATGTGTTCAACCCGTGCTGGGCGGGAGCGCTGCTGCGGCTCGCGCATCACACGGGAGACGGGTTGCTGGCCGACATCGCCCACAACATGGTGATCGGCCGGTTCACCACCTACCCCGGCTACTACGGTCGCCAGTTCCAGGTCGCGCACATGAAGCCCGATTTCGCGACCAGCGGCCCCGTCGGCATCACCGGGTACTACTTCCATCACGCACCGGCCCAGCTCGGGCTCGCGATGGACTACCTGATCAGCGAGAGCTTCTACCGCAGCGGCGGCGCCATCGAATTCCCCCATGTGTTCGAGGCCGACTTCGCGTACTTCAAGTTCTTCGCCTACGGCCACGCCCCCGGCACGTTCTTCGGCGAGGACGGTGTGTGGCCCTACTTCCCCGAAGGGCTCCTCTCCCTGGACAATCCGCTGGTCAACTGGATCGGCGGTGTCGGCAACGACGCCCTCTACGTCAGCCTCACCAATTCGGCTGGAGCCGCGCAGCAGGTGACCGTCGATCTCTCCAGCGAGCTGACCGGCCTGCCACGCAGCTCCTCGACCGCGGTGGAGATCGTGGCCGCGAACGGCTCGCGATCCACCACGGCAGCCGTCAGCGGGCGGATCACGGTCTCCGTGCCGGCCAGAGGACTCCTCGCCCTCGTGGTGCGGAACGTGGCGGTGCAGAGGCCGGGGCTCCCGCACGACGACGTCGTCGACCACGGGCGCGACAGCTTCCACGAGATCGACACCGACACCGCCACCGAGTACGGCGTCGCGCGGGGGATGCTGCTCGTGCGGCCGGGCGGCGACGGGTACGACGCCTACGTGCAGATCGACACCGAGCAGCAGGCCACCCTGTCGTACCGCATTGGCGGAGGCGCATTGAAGCAGGCGCCGCAGAAGGTGTACCCGTACGAGTGGACGATCCCCGTCGACGACCTCACGAAGCAGTTCCGGTACACGATCACCACCGGGGGGACGACGACCTCGGAGGTCACTCTGCGACTGCCGTCGCGGATCAGCGGGGAGAACCCCGGCGTGACCGGAGACGTCGTCGCCCAGGCGACCGGAACCGCGAGCGATCGCGTCCCGCTGATCATCGAGGTGCGCAACGCGACGGATGATCCGATCACCGGCGACATCGCGATGACCCTGCCGACCGGGTGGCAGCTCGATGGCGCCGTGCCGGCGATCGCGGTGCCGGCACACGACACGGCCAGGGTCGAGGCAGCGGTCATCATCGCCGCGGCAGCGCCCGTCGGCGAGGTCGAGGTCGCCGCGAAGCTGTCGATGCCGGGAGAGGACCCCGTGACCCTGCGTCCGGCGACGATCGAGGTGATCGACCGCCGTCGGCTGGTGTCGCTCACGTCCGATGTCGAGATCGTCAGCGGACCCGGCGCCGTCGCGAAGCTGACCGCGCTCGTCATCAACACCGGCGTCGCTCCGTTGCAAGCCACGCTCGCACTGTACGGCCTCACCGGATGGAGTGTCGGGCAGCAGAGCGCGACCATCACCGTGCCGCCGAGGTCGGACCTGACGCACACCTGGACCGTCACGGCCGGCTCGGGGGTCGCGCCAGGCTCGTCGACGCGGTTCGAGGCACGGCTCGATCAGACGCTGCGCCGCGGCGTGCTGGTGCGGGTGGCAGACGAGGGCGTGATCGCGCACACGCAGTCTCCGTGGCCCGGCTACCTGGAATCCGGCAACTGGTACCCCAGCGGACTGTCCGGATGGAACGGCACCCGGACGCGCTACAGCGACTCCGACTCGGTCGGCAGCACCGTGACGTGGAACGTGGACCTGTCGCAGGCCGGGCTGTACCGGGTCTCGGTCTGGTATCCGACGAACTCGACCACGACCACCTCGGCGGCGTACGTCGTCGAGCATAAGAACGGCAGCTCCGAGGTGATCGTCGATCAGACGCAGGGCGCCGCGGCGTGGCGCTCGCTGGGCTCGTTCCGGTACGACGCCGACGCCGTCGGCACCGTGCGGCTCGAAGTCCGCAACACCAGCATCCACCGTGTCAGCGCTGCGCAGTTCGTGCGCATCGGGGACTGAACGACGAAAGGGTGGGCCGGCCGGATCGCTCCGGCCGGCCCACCCTTTCGCGGCGCTCCCGCAGGGTCAGTGCCGCACGTACTCCGCGATGGCCGCTTCGTCGACCGTGACGCCGAGCCCCGGACCGGTCGGCACGACGAAGCCGCCGTCCGCACGGACCTCGAGCGGTGTGGTGAGGAGGCGGTTCGCGACGGGCAGCGTGAACGGCTGGTATTCGAAGGCGAGCAGCGATGCAGCGCTCGCGGCGACGTGCACGCCGGCGGCCATCGCGATACCGAAGGCGGCGGAGTGGTGCGGAGCGACCGGGACGTGGAACGCGTCGGCGACCGCGGAGATCGCGAGACCCTCGGTGATGCCCGTGCGGCCGATGTCGGGCTGCGTCAGACCGACGGCGCGGCGGGTGAGCCAGTCCGTGAACTCGAAGCGACTGCGCATGGCCTCGCCCACCGCGACCGGGGTCGCGAGCGCGGCGGCGAGGTCGCGGTGACCCTCGACGTCTTCCGGCGCCAGCGGTGCCTCGAAGAACCACGCCCTCCGGTCGTCCAGCTCGCGGCCGAGGGCACGTGCCTCGCCGAGCCGGTAGGTCCAATGCGCGTCGAGCGCGACCTCGAGATCGGGATGCACGGCGCGGATCGCGTCATAGGTCGCGAGATCGGTGCGGATGTCGATGCCGAGGTGCAGCTTGATGCGCCGCACGCCGCCCTCGACGAGCTCTGCGGCCTTCTCCGCGCGCTCGACGTCGTCGGCCCCGCGGATCCCGGAGACATAGGTTGGCAGGACCTCGTGAAAGCGGCCGCCGGCGAGCTCCGAGACCGACAGGCCGGTCGCATGGCCCCACAGATCCCAGAGGGCGATGTCCACCGCGGCCATCGCGTCGGCCTGGTGTCCGGTGAGGTGTCCGCGTTCCCGCATCGACTCCGACATCCGGTGCCAGAGCGTGCGCACCGAGCGCGGGTCCTCGCCGAGGATCAGCGGAGTCAGCAGATTGTCGACGATGGCCGCTGCGACGACCGGCGCGACGGGTGCCAGTGCCTCGCCCCAGCCGACCAGTCCCTCATCGGTCTCGATCTTCACGAGCAGGGTCTCGTAGCCCGGGGAGTACAGGCTCCGCCACGGTGGGCGGATCACGTAGCCGCGGTGCTCGACGGCGGTGTCGCCCGCATACGAGTTGTTCGCATCCTCCTTCGAGAGGTAGAGCGGGAAGGTCTGGACGCGCGTGATTCTCATGGGGTCTCCGAAGACAGGGATGGTCGAGCGGCCGACGGCGGGGCGCCGCGGTCGGGGGAACGGGAGCCGCACGCAGCGGCAGAGCTCAGAGCGCCGCGAACGCCGATGCGGTGCGCGAAGGGCTGTAGCCGAGGGCGACCGAGATCTCGTCGGCGGCTTCGATCAGCTGCAGGGCGAGCTCCTGGTGCGGGGCGTGCAGATCCAGCACCGACAGGGGGCCGCTCGCCGAGATGCCCGCCACGATCTCGCCCGCACGGTTGCGGATCGGCGCGGCGATGCAGGCGCGGCCGAAGGCGAGCTCCTCGATCTCGGTCGCGTAGCCACGGCTGCGGGTCTCGTCGAGGGCGGTCTGCATGGCCTCGCGGTCGACGATGGTGTGCGGGGTGAAGCGCTGAGGCGTCTGCGTGAAGTACTCGTCCACCTGCGCGTCGGTCATGCCGGAGAGAAGGGCCTTGCCCAGGCCCGTCGCGTGCAGGGGGCCCGTGCGCCCTGCCATGTCGAACGACTTCGGCGCGAGGGCGCCCTCGAAGTTGCACAGGTACATGAAGGTGAAGCCGCTGAGCTCGGCCACGTTCACGCCGATCTCGATCCGGCGCGCGAGGTTCTGCGCGATCTGCCGGGACGCGCGGAAGAGAGGGGAGCCGTTGAGGGCGATGGTGCCGAGGGAGACGGCCGCGGGGCCGAGGCGGTAGAGCCCGGTGCGATTGTCCTGCACCACGAACTTCATGCGGTCGAGGGCCGACATCATGCGGGAGACCGTGGACTGCCCGAGGCCGGTGAGCGTGCAGAGCTCCGAGACCCGCAGCTCGCCGGACTCCTCCGTGAAGCAGGCGAGCAAGGACATCGCCCGTTCGACGGTCTGGGTGCCGCCCACCGATTCCGACGCCATGGTGACTCCTCCTCCTCACATGCGTCGCACCTGCGACGCCGGCGGCCTCCGCCGCTGCCAGTCATCCTACGGAGAGAAATGACTTCGAGCAACACAAATGTGGGTGTCTTATGCATGTTGTGGATTTCTCATCCGCATTGTGGTTGACTTGCCGCACGTCGACGTCGACCACTGTGACGACGACGCGCAGGGCCCCACGGGGTCGTCTCTACGGGAAAGTGACTGCAATGCAACAAGCCATACTCGAGCGGCCAGCGGAGAGTGAGCAGAAGGCCGTCGAGCCACGCTCCGGGCGACGTTCCACGCTGGGCGCGAAGGATCGCACCTTCGGTTTCATGATCGCACTTCCCGCGGTCCTCCTGTTCCTCGTGATCGCGATCTTCCCCCTCGTGTCGAGCATCTTCACGAGCCTCTTCGACCAATCGCTCCTGCGCCCCGAACGCACGTTCGTCGGTCTCGACAACTACGCGGCCGTCTGGGAGGAGTTCTTCGCCCGGCTCGGCACGACCCTCGTGTTCGCCTCGCTCTCCACCGTCTTCCCCCTCGTGCTCGGTGTGGCGCTCGCCCTGCTGCTGAACGCCCGCATGCGCGGACGGAACATCCTCCGCGGCGCGCTCATGCTGCCGTGGCTTCTCCCCGGCGTGGTCGTCTCCTTCCTCTGGGCATGGATCTTCAACGACAGCTACGGCGTCGTGAACCATGTGCTCTCGGTCTTCGGCCTCCCGGAGGTCAGCATGCTGGGCACGCCGACCGGCGCGATGGCCGCCGTGGTCATCGCCAAGACCTGGCACTCCTTCCCGTGGATCATGGTCGTCGCCCTCGCGGTGCTCCAGACGCTGCCGAGCGAGCAGATCGAGGCCGCCACGATCGACGGTGCGACGCGTGCGCAGCGGTTCCGCCACATCTCGCTGCCGCACATCGCCGGGCCGGTCACCCTCGTCGCCGTGCTCGAGTTCATCTACAACTTCGGCAACTTCGACACCATCTTCGTGATGACCGGCGGCGGGCCGGGCAACTCCACCACGACGCTCGCGGTCAGCCTCTACGACCTCGCCTTCGGCAGCTACGAGCTCGGCAAGGCCTCCGCCATGGGCACGCTCTGGCTCGTCCTGCTCGCGATCATCACGACCGGGTACCTGTTCCTCAACCGACGGCTGGAGAAGTGATGCGCCGTAGTCGCGATGTGGGGGAGTCGATCATCCGCCCCCACCTGTCCATTCCGGGGCGGGTCCTGCTCCTGCTGTTGGCTCTGTTCGGTCTGCTGCCGGTGTACTGGCTCACGGCCACCGCATTCACGAAGAAGGAGGACGTCTTCTCGCTGGACCGTCCGTTCTTCCCGGTCGATCCGACGATCGAGAACTTCGTCGGCTTCTTCCAGAACGATCTGCTGCTGAAGAACCTGATGAACAGCATCATCGTCTCCACCGGCACCGCTCTGCTCGCGGTCCTGGTCGGCGGTCTCATGGCGTACTCCCTGTCGAAGTTCCGGTACCGGGGCCGCAACGCCGTCATGTTCATGTTCCTCATCGGTCAGCTGATCCCCGGCGCCCTGCTTCTCATCTCGCTGTACCTGATGCTGAGCTCGGCCGGACTGCTGTACACCTACACGGCGCTGATCATCTCGTTCACCACGTTCACGCTGCCGCTCGCCGTGTTCCTGCTGAAGGGCATCATCGACGCCCTTCCCGACGACATCATCGAGGCCGCGAAGGTCGACGGGCTCTCGCGCACCGGCACCATGTTCCGCATCGTGTTCCCGCTCGTGGTCCCCGGGCTCATCACCGCCGGCATGTTCGCCTTCATGCGCGGGTGGAGCGATCTCCTGTTCGCTCTGACGCTCGCCGGCCCGGACAAGCAGACGCTCCCGGCCGGACTGACCCAGGCCTTCATCCGCGAGGGGACCGCCGACTGGCCCGCCCTCATGGCCGCGTCCCTGATCACCTCGCTCCCGCTCGTCCTCATCTTCATCCTCCTGCAGCGCTACTTCGTCTCCGGCCTCGCCGCCGGTGCCGTCAAGGGGTAGCCCTGCGTCGCCTGAACAGCTCTACCCCCATCACCTCGAAGGAGCAGTCTCCATGACCATCTCGAACTCACAGCTGAGCCGCCGAGCCTTCCTCGGAGGCGGCACCGTGCTCGCCGCGTTCGGCGCGCTCGCGCTCGCCGGGTGTGCGACGCCCGCCGCACCCGGCGCCGGTGCCGGTGCCGCCGCGAACGCCGCGACGAAGGCCGAGACGATCAACTTCTACGGCAACTCGCTGGGCGAGGAAGCCCTGAAGTCGGCCTGGCAGGGAATCCTCGACGGATTCTCGAAGAAGGAGGGCGTCACCGTCGCCCCGGTCATCTACCCCTACGATCAGGCTGCCACCCAGCTCGCCCTGACCGGCCGCTCGGGCAACCTCATGGGCGTCGGGCAGTCGGGCGGATGGCAGGTGCTCACGCCGATGAACGTGCTCGCCGATCTCAGCGACCTCGCGAAGGGCCTCGGCATCCCGCAGGGCGTGCTCGACTCGTACACGATGGACGGCAAGCTGCTGGTCCTCCCGCTGACGGCCGCCGGCATCGGCATCATCACCAACGGAGAGATCGCGAAGAGCGTCGGCATCACCTCGGGCATGACCGTGGAGCAGTTCGCCACCGCACTCGAGAAGATCAAGAAGCAGGACTCCTCGCTCATCCCGTACGCTGCGGTCACGAAGAACCCCGACCTGAAGGACGCCGTGCCGTGGATGTGGGGCTTCGGCAGCGATGTGGTCACCGACGACCTGAAGTGCACGCTCGGTGACGCGGAGAGCGTCGAGGCGGTCACCTGGTACAAGTCGTTGCAGGACGCCGGCCTGACGCAGACGAACGTGGCGCGCAGCGACGCCCGCATCCTGTTCGCCAGCGGCCGTGCCGCCCTGTACGACGATGCTCCGCTCGCCTCGACCTTCGTCAAGACCAACGGCGCGGCCCAGAACATCATCGACAACATCGGAGCGATCGCGCGCCCGACCGCCGGCGGGAAGGACTCCTTCAACCGGGCATGGGGCAGCGGCGTCTTCGCGACCGCGGGCGAGGGCGAGCTCACGAGCCGAGACTTCATCCTCTACGCGGCCACGAACGTCGAAGCGGCGACGGCTCTGTACGAGAACTCGGCGGTCGCTCCTGCCGCCAAGACCGTCGCCGACAAGATCCCCGCCCTGGCGGCCGACACCTTCCAGGCGGCGTTCCGCACCGAGGTGTCGGAGCACGCTCGTGGCGCCGCGTGGGATCGTGTGGCCGTGACCGCGCAGATCGACGCCGCCATCGGCGCCGGGGTCGCGACGATCCTCGCCGGTCAGGTCGACGCGCAGTCCGGACTCAACGCGCTGAAGAAGGAAGTTCAGGGGCTGCTCGATTCCAACGCCTGAGCGGCGGAAGACACGAAGAAGGCCGCGTCCCGGATGGAGACGCGGCCTTCTTCGTGGGAGGCGGCGGATCAGAGCCAGCGATCCCGAAGGGTCGGTTTCAGCCAGGCAGCGGGGGAGGAGATCGACAGTCCGCCGTCGACGGGGATCGACGTGCCGGTCACGAACGACGCGGCATCGGACGCCAGGAACGCGACGACGGATGCCACCTCCTCCGGGCGGCCGATCCGTCCGAGCGGGTAGCCCTCGCTCTCGCCCGTGTCGGCGGCGGAGATGCTCCCCGGCTGCACGGCGTTGACGCGGATGCCCTGCGGGCCGTAGTCGAGCGCGAGTTGGCGGATGAGGCCGTCCACACCCGCCTTGGCCGCGGCATAGGCGGGCAGGGCGGGTGCGGCGAGCGATGAGTTGACCGAGGTGACCGCGACGATCGAGGACCCGCGAGAGAGCCGGGGGAGGGCCGCCCGTGCCACGAAGAACGCCGAATCGAGCGTCGCGCCCAAGGCTCCGCGCCAGTCGTCGTCGCTCGTCGCATCGGCGCGGGCGATCGGCATGCGCCCTGCCGCGAGCACGACGACGTCGAGCCGACCGAGTGCGTCCGCGGCATCCGCGACGACGCGGTCCGCGGTCTCCGGTCGGCTGCAGTCGCCGATGAGGTAGTTCACGAAGACCGGATCGTCCGGGTCTTCGAGTCCGACACCCACCACGGCGTCTCCACCGTCGACGAAGGCGCGGGCTATCGCGAGGCCGATGTCGGAGCTGCCGCCGATCAGCAGCACGCCGCGGCGGGTCACACGCGCACCGTTGCGGGGATCGGCGGCAGCGACAGCTCGTCGATCACGAGCTTGACGGATGCTCGGCTGCCGGCGTCGAGACGCGAGGCGGGGTATCGGACGGTCGCGTGGTCGATGACGCCGCGCGCGACGAGGACCTCCTTGTGCACCGCCCATGCGATGCCGCCCTGCAGACCGATCAGCACGAGAGGGAGCATACGACGGAACTCCGCCCTGGCCTCGTCGACCCGCCCGTCCAGGAACAGCGCGAGCACCGGCCCGAGCAGATCGGGGAACTCGCACGCCGGCATCGTGCCGACGGCTCCCCTCGCGTACTCCTCGAGGCAGAACTGGGCGTTCTGTCCGCCGAGGACCGCGAAGTCCGGATCGTCGATCGCCGAGACCACGGCGCCGACCTTGGGCGCAGTCGGGGGCGCCTCGACCTTGACCGAGTCGACGCCGTCGAGGCGGGCGAGCTCGGCGATGAGGCCGGGGGCCATGGCGACGCCCGTGACGCCCGGGGCGTCCTGGACCATCACCGAGAGCGAGGTCGCGGCGGCCACCTCGCCGTAGAAGTCGACGAGGGTCCCGGCGGGTGGTTTCACCATGAACGGCGGGAGGACCATCAGCGCATCGGCGCCGCCCTCTTCGGCGAGGAGCGACTGCTCGATCGAGGTGGCCGTCGAGGTGCCGTTGACGCCCGCGATCACCGGGACCCGGCCGTCGACCACGCCGACGACGTCGTCGAGGATCACGCGACGTTCCTCCGTGGTCAGGGCGAAGCCCTCGCTGGCCATGCCGAAGACCGCGACGCCGTCGACGCCGGATGCGAGCTGGAACTCGACCAGTCGGCGCAGGCTCTCGCGGTCGAGGCGGCCCGACTCGTCGAACGGAGTGGCCAGGATCGGCATCAAGCCGTGGAGTGTCGGAGCCATCAGCGGAGTCCCTGCTTCTTCATCGTGTGCCCACATTTCTCGCAAGTGATATGCATATTGTGAGATAGTCTGCCACATAACGGTTACGAGCTACCAGCTAAGGAAGTCCCTGATGTCGCACCCGACGACCGCGCGAACCGTCGAGATCCTCTCCGACGCCCGATACGTCCAGGCCGAGTCGCCGCGATGGGACGGCCGCGACGGCAGCCTCGCCTGGATCGACATGGCTACAGGATCCCTCCACCGCGGCCGACTCGTCGACGGACGGGTCGTGCCGGACACCGCGGTCGCCGTCGGCGCGCAGATCGGCGCCCCGATCCCGCTCGCGCAACCCGGGGAGGGATGGGTCGTCGGTGTGGACCGTCGGGTGGTGCACGTGAGCGACGACGGCATCGTCTCACCGCTGACGAGCGACATCGCCGCTCCCGGCGACTACATGAACGATGGCGGCGGCGATCCCTTCGGCCGGTTCTGGGTGGGCAGCCAGTCGATGCCCCGAGACCCGCACTGCACGCTCTGGAGCATCGAGCCCGACGGCACCGCGGTCGCACGTCTGGGCGGGGTGACGGTGTCGAACGGACTCGCCTTCGACCGCACGGGGTCGACCCTGTACTACATCGACACGCTCCCGAACCGCAGCATCGAGGCGTTCGACGTGGCCGGCGACGGCTCGCTCTCGAACCGACGCACGGTGTGCCGCGTCGACGGCGGCAACCCCGACGGCATGACGGTCGACCTCGACGGCATGCTCTGGGTCGCGGTCTGGGACGCTGCCGAAGTGCGCCGGTACTCGCCGGAGGGGGAGCTTCTCGAGACCGTCGTGCTCCCCGCCAAGCGCCCGACCGCGGTCGCGCTCGTCGACACGATGCTCGTGATCACGACCGCGAGCATCGGGCTCGCAGACGCCGGCGAAGCGGATGGGGCACTGCTGGGGGTCCGGGTCGACGTCGGCGGCGCGCTCCGACGTGGCCGTGGGGCGGTGCGGCCCCGAGCCCCGTGACGACTCGGCCCTGGGCGTGGCGCGATGAGCACCGTGGACAACGCGCAGCTCAGGGAGCGGCTGAGCGCCGGCAGGATCGTCGCCATTCTCCGGGGGACCGATGTCGACGCCACGGTCGCGGCGGCGCTGACGCTCATCGGCGAGGGCATCCTGACGCTCGAGATCGCGCTCACGCTGAGTGATGCCGAAGAGGCGATCGCCCAGGTGACGCGGGATGCTCCTCCCGAGGCGCTGATCGGTGCAGGCACGGTGCTGGACGAGGCCGATGTGGAGCGGGCGGTCACCGCCGGCGCGCAGTTCCTGGTGACGCCCACGCTCAGCCCCTCGGTCGAGTACGCGGTCGCGCAGGGGATCGGCGTCCTCCCCGGCGTCTACACCCCGACCGAGGTCCAGCGAGGGCACGATGCCGGCAGCGCCGCGGTCAAGCTGTTCCCGGCGTCCGCGCTCGGCCCCGGGTTCGTCCGCGCCATCCGCGATCCCTTCCCCGACGCGCGGATCATCCCCGTCGGAGGGGTGAGCGTCGACACCGTGAGCGCGTACTTCGCTGCCGGCGCATTCGGCGTCGGTGTGGGCGGACCCCTCGTCGGCGACGCGGCCACTCCCGGCGGCGATCTCGACGCGCTCGCCGTCCGCGCCCGGCTGTTCGCGCAGGCTGTGCGCAAGGTCTGAGGCGGCTGCGCCGCAACCCATAGGCTTCTCATCACTGCGCCCTCGATCTCGCATATGCGCAGTTCCTAACGTCGATCTCACCCCGCGATGGCCGCGGCGGAAGGAGAGAGATGTACGGAAGATACCTGCGGCGCGAACTCGCCGGCCGCAAGAAGCAGACGGTGATCGTCGCGATCGGACTGGCGGTGGCGATCGCGCTCGTGATCGTCGTGAACGCGTTGACGACGGGCGTGCGCGACGCGCAGACGCAGGCGCTGGAATCGGTGTACGGTGTCGGCACCGATCTCACCGTGACGGGCGCGGCCACCGAGCCTGGCCAGGGTGAAGGGCCGCGCTTCGAGTTCGACGCCGATGCGGGGAGACCGACGGCGAGACGACCACGCTCGCGCAGTCGATGCTCCGGCCCGACTTCCTCCGAAGCACCCTCGACTCCTCGGTGCTCGACACAGTCGCCGCCACCGACGGCGTCGCCGCCGCCTCAGCAGCCTTGAGCCTCACCAACTCCACGTTCTCCGGAGAGATGCCCAGCGGCGGATTCGCGCAGCAGGGCGACGGACAGCCGGCAGCCCCGGAAGACGGGCAGGCTCCGCCCGACGGCGGACAGGGCGGCGGAGGCTCCTTCGGAGTGGACTCGTTCTCCGTTCTGGGGATCGACCCGACGACCACCGCGATCGGGCCGCTCGCCTCGACCGAGGTGACGGAGGGACGCGGGTTCGACGCGGATGACAGCGATGCCCTGGTCGCCCTCCTCGACAGCACCTACGCCGCGACGAACGAGATCGCCGTGGGAGATGTCGTCGATGTGGGCGGATCGGATGTCGAAGTCGTCGGGCTCCTCGCATCCACCTCGGACAGCGCCGACACCGCGGCGAACGTCTACGTGCCGCTGCGCACGGCGCAGACGCTCGCCGGGCTCGGTGACGTCATCTCCACTGTCTATGTGCAGGCCGATTCCGTCGCCACGATCGACGCGGTGAGCGCCTCGCTCGCTGCGGAGCTGCCGGACGCGACCGTCACCTCGCAGTCCGACCTCGCGTCGACCGTCTCGGGCTCCCTCTCGAGCGCGAGTGCTCTGATCACGAACCTCGGAACGTGGCTGTCGATCATCGTGCTCGCCGTCGCCGTGCTGCTGTCCGTGCTGCTCACGCTGTCCGGCGTCGGACGCCGCACCAGGGAGTTCGGCACGCTCAAGGCGATCGGCTGGTCGAACGGCCGGGTCGTGCGTCAGGTGGCCGGAGAGTCGATGGTGCAGGGACTCATCGGCGGAGCCGCGGGTCTCGTGCTGGGCATCGCGGGCATCGTGCTGATCAACGTCCTCCGACCCACGGTCGCGGCGAGCGTCGGGGGTCAGGAACTGGCGCCAGGCGGCATGGGCGCAGGGCCGACCGGTGGCGGGGGATGCTCCAGACTCCGGCGGCCGACATCGTGCTCCAGGCGCCGTTCACCCCTGGGTGCTGGTGTCGGCCGTGTGCCTCGCCGTGCTGGGCGGTCTCATCGCCGGGGCATTCGGCGGCTGGCGCGCCGCACGTCTCAGCCCCGCAGAAGCCCTGCGATCGATCGCGTGAGTGCCACGCAGCCCGCTGAAGCCCGACAGAACACGAATCCTCACCACAAGGAGAAGAACATGATCATGGCAGACCTCGAGCAGACGGAGCCGCGCATCGCGGAAGAGCAGGCGCTCTATCGCCTCACGGCCGTCACCAGGACGTACGCCCAGAAGGATCGCATCGTGAAGGCGCTGACGGGCGTCGATCTGGACATCATGCCCGGGGAGTTCGTCACGATCCAGGGTCCGACCGGCGGCGGGAAGTCGACCCTGCTGCAGCTCCTCGGCGCGCTCGACACGCCCTCCGCCGGCTCGCTCCTGCTCGAGGGCAGGGAGCTCGCGTCGGCATCGGCGAAGGAGCTCGGTCGGATCAGGGCGGCGGAGATCGGGTTCGTCTTCCAGGGGTTCAACCTGGTGCCGACGCTCACCGCCGCGGAGAACGTCGATATGGCGCTCGAGCCTCTCCGCCTCGAGAAGACGGAACGCCGCACGAGGGTCGCCGAGGCACTCGCCCACGTCGGCCTCGAGGACCGTGGCGCACACCTGCCCTCCGAGTTGTCCGGCGGTCAGCAGCAACGTGTCGCGATCGCCAGGGCCATCGTGAAGCGACCGCGCGTTCTTCTCGCCGACGAGCCGACCGGCAACCTCGATGAGAGCATGCGTGACGAGATCCTGATGCTGCTCGAGTCGCTGTCCGCCGAGGGGATCACCATCATCGTGGTGACGCACGACTCCGCGGTCGCGCGACGCGCGACGCGACGGCTGCGTCTCGCGAGGGGCGTGGTGCAGGACATCACGACCTAGGGCGGGCCGGGGCGGGACCGGTGCGCGATGTCGGTACCCGTGGCTACAGTGTCGGCATGGCTGACAGCATCGATGCTTCTGTTCCTCCCCGCCCCTCCGTCCACCGCCCTCGCACCGTCGAAGAACTCGCCGACGTCGTGCGAGAAGCCGCCCGTGAGGCCGTCCCCTTGACCGTGGTCGCCGGCGGACACGGCCCGTGGTCGCATGTCCCCGCCGACGGCATGCGTCTCGAACTCTCCGAACTGTCCGGCATCGAGGTCGACGGTGCCACCGTGCACATCGGCGGCGGCGCGGTGTGGGGTGACGTCGCCACCGCGTTGGCGGCGCACGGTCTCGCACTCAGCTCCGGCGACACCGCATCGGTCGGTGTCGGTGGTCTCACGCTCGGCGGCGGCATCGGATGGATGGTGCGAGCCTGGGGTCTCGCCGTCGATCAACTGGTCGGCGCGCAGGTGGTCACGGCATCGGGCGACGTCGTCGAGGTCTCGCCCGAGGCGCATCCTGAACTCTTCTGGGCGTTGCGCGGCGGCGGAGGCAACTTCGGCGTGGTCACCCGCTTCGACTTCGCCGCGCACCCGTTGCCGGGCATCGCCTTCGCCGAGAGCGTCGTCGACGGCGATGCCGCGGAGGTCCTCCGCACCACGAGGGAGCTGCTGCGTACGGCGCCGCGCGAGCTCACCGTGACGTACATGGACGTCCCGCCGATGGATCCGAGCGCTCCGGCTGGTGCGCGACTGAGCGCCGTCTGGGCAGCTCCGGAGCCCGATCGGCTGCGCGCGGTGTTGGCTCCGATCACCGCGCTCGACGGGGTGCAGACCGAGATCACCACTCCGGCATACCGAGACGTGCTGATGGAGATGCCGCAGCCGGAGGGTGACGATGCTCCCGCGCCTCCCGGGTTCATCGGCGGCAACGGCCTCTACGCCGATCTCGACGACGAGCTCATCGAGCGGCTCGTCGCCTTCCGCCGCGCGTATCCGGCCTCCGTCGTCTTCCTGCGGTCGCTGGGCGGGGCGTTCCACGACGTCGCGCAGGAAGACACCGCGTTCCCCGCGCGCACGGCGAACTGGTTCGTGATGGCCGGCGCGTTCGACATCCCCGGGATGCTCGACGAGGCCACACGCTCCGCGATCGAGGCAGACGGGGAGGCGATCCGCGCCGGCCGCCTCGCCGAGTACGGCAACTTCGCCGACACCGAACGACCGGAGGCGGTGCCGGGTATGTTCTCGCCGGCAGCGCTCACCCGGCTGCGTGCGACCAAGGCGGCGTGGGACCCGCAGAACCTCTTCCGCCGCAATCACAACATCCTCGTGTGACGCACGAAGGGCCGGGCACCTCGCGGTGTCCGGCCCTTCGATGGCACGAGGTCAGTGCGTGTCTTCCGCCTCGATCTCGGTGCGGTCTCCCGACCACAGCGTGTGGAAGGTGCCTTCCTTGTCGATGCGCTTGTAGGTGTGCGCGCCGAAGAAGTCGCGCTGACCCTGCACGAGGGCGGCAGGCAGGCGGTCGGCGCGGATGCCGTCGTAGTACGACAGCGACGACGAGAACGCAGGGGCCGGGATGCCGGCCTGGGCGGCGGTCACGACAACCCGACGCCACGACGCCTGTGCCCGCGTGAACGCCTCCGCGAAGTACGGTGCCGTCATCAGCACCGGCAGATCGGGGGTCGCGGCGTAGGCGTCGGCGATGCGGTTGAGGAACTGCGCACGGATGATGCAGCCGCCGCGCCAGATCTTCGAGATCGCACCGAGGTCGATATTCCAGCCGTACTCGGCCGCACCGGCGCGGATCTCGTCGAAGCCCTGCGAGTACGCGACGATCTTGGAGGCGTACAGCGCCAGGCGGACATCCTCGATGAACTGCTCGGTGTCGTCGGCTGCGACCGTGAACTCCTCGTCGGGGCCGGGGAGGCCGCCGGCGACGGCGCGCTGCTCGGGGTGCGATGACAGCGAGCGGGCGAAGGTGGCCTCGGCGATGCCCGACACGGGGACGCCGAGCGAGAGCGCGGTCTGCACGGTCCAGGCGCCGGTGCCCTTGGCTCCGGCCTGGTCGAGGATCACGTCGACGAGGGGCTTGCCGGTCGAGGCATCCACCTGGCGGAGCACCTCGGCGGTGATCTCGATCAGGTACGACTCGAGCTCGCCCTTGTTCCATTCGGCGAAGATCTCCGCGATCTCGGCGGGCGACTTGCCCGTGCCGCGGCGGATCAGGTCGTAGGCCTCGGCGATGAGCTGCATGTCGGCGTACTCGATGCCGTTGTGCACCATCTTGACGAAGTGGCCGGCGCCGTCGTGGCCGACGTGCGTCACGCACGGCTCACCCTCGGCGATCGCGGCGATCGACTTGAGGATCGGGCCGAGCGTGATCCACGACTCGTCGGAGCCGCCGGGCATGATCGACGGACCGGTGAGCACCCTCCTCGCCGCCGGAGATGCCGGCGCCGACGAAGTTGATGCCGGTCTCCCTGACCGCCTTCTCGCGGCGGATCGTGTCGGGGAAATACGCGTTGCCGCCGTCGACGATGATGTCGCCCGGCTCGAACACCTCGACGAGCGCGTCGATCACGGCGTCGGTCGGGCCGCCGGCCTTGACCATGATGATCGCGGTGCGCGGCTTCTGCAGCGAGTCGGCGAACTCCTGGTAGGTGCGCGCCGGGACGAAACCGGCCGCGGGGTGCTCGTCGAGGAGCGTCTGGGTCTTCTCGTAGCTGCGGTTGAAGATCGCCACCGTGTTGCCCTCGCGGCTGGCGAGGTTGCGGGCGAGGTTCGATCCCATGACGGCGAGTCCGACGACTCCGATGTTCGCTGATGCTTCGGGCACAGAAGGCTCCTCGATCGTGAAGAAGGGGTGGTTTCAGCGTATCGCTGTACGGGAGGTCGGCGCTCACCTGTGTCACGAGGCGACGGACGTCAGAGGTGGCGGCGAGTTCGGCGAGGCAGGCTGTGCCCTCTACGCTGGTCGGATCAGTGCCGTGCGCGGAGGGAGTCCCGATGACAGAGCCCGAGACCAAGGTGCGAGCGGTCGTGGCCGTTCCCCTTCCCGAAGAGCTGTGCCGGCTCATCGAAGAGCGTGAGCCGCGTCTCGAGGTCGTCCGCGACCACTCCGTGATGCCGCCCATGCGCGGCCCCGCCGACTGGACGGGGGATCCGGCGTTCGTCCGCAGCCCCTCACAGCAGGCGGCGTTCGACGAGATGGTCGACTCCGCCGACGTCCTGTTCGGCATCCCGGACGTCGATCCCGCCGCCCTCGCCCGCACGGTGGCCGCGAATCCCCGTCTGCGGTGGGTCATGACGACGGCGGCCGGGGGAGGCAGCTCGATCAAGGCGGCAGGTCTCGACCGTGAGGCGCTGGACCGGATCGTGTTCACCACGAGCGCCGGCGTGCACGGCGGCACCCTCGCCGAGTTCGCCGTGTTCGCGGTGCTCGCCGGAGCGAAGGGGCTGCCGCGTCTTCTGGCCGACCAGCGCGCGCGCACCTGGCCGGAGCGCTGGGAGATGCGTCAGGTCGACGAGATGACGGTCCTGATCGTCGGCCTCGGCGGCATCGGTTCCGAATGCGCACGCCGCTTCCACGCTCTCGGCGCCGAGGTCTGGGGCACGACCCGGTCCGGACAACCTGTCGACGGCGTCGACCGCCTCGTGCCACTCGATGAGCTGGTCGATGCGGTGCGGAAGGTCGATGCGATCGTCGTGACGCTGCCCGAGACCGCCCAGACGCGACACCTCATCGGTGCGGACGTGCTCGCCGCAGTGCGTCCGGGCGTCATCCTCACGAACGTGGGCCGCGGCAGCGTCATCGACGAGGCGGCCCTGCTTCCGGCGCTGGACGACGGACGCGTGGCCTTCGCGGCACTCGACGTCTTCGAGCAGGAACCCCTCGATGACACGTCTCCGCTGTGGGCGCACCCGAACGTGCTGGTGAGTCCGCACACCGCCGCGCTCAGTTCGAAGGAGGAGGAGCGGATCGCCCGCCGCTTCGCCGACAACGCGACGCGCCTGCTCGACGGACAAGAACTGCGTGCCGTCGTCGACACCGTGGAGTTCTATTGAGCCTGCGCATCGTGGTGATGGGGCCGAGCGGCAGTGGCAAGTCCACGGTCGGCAGCGCGCTGGCCGAAGCCGTCGGCGCACGCTTCGTCGACGGCGACGACCTGCACCCGCTGACCAACGTCGACAAGATGGCCGCCGGCATCCCGCTCGATGACGACGACAGGATGCCGTGGCTGCGGACCGTCGGCGTGACGCTTCGCAGCGAGGATCTCATCGTGGTCGCCTGCTCGGCGCTGCGGCGGAGGTATCGTGACGCGATCCGCGCGGAGGCGCCGGACGTGTTCTTCGCAGAACTGGTGGTCGATCGGGCGACGTTGGCGCAACGGTTGGATGCCCGCGAGGCACACTTCATGCCGGCATCGCTGCTGGACTCCCAGTTGGAGACGCTCGAGTCGTTGCAGCCCGGGGAGACGGGCGTCCAGGTTCAGGCGTCGCTCGGCCTGGACGAAGAAGTGCGGGTCATCCGGGACGCCGTGCGGTCGTCAGCGGCCTGACGCCGAGATCAGTCCTTGCGGTAGCCCGAGCGGCCCATGGCGAAGAGGGCGCCGAGGCTGCCCACGACGGCGCACACGCTCATGGCGCCGATCAGCCACAGCAGTGCGTGCGAGAAAAAGGCGCCGTCGAGCATGGGGGTTCTCCGTGTTCTGCAGAAAAGGACCGGTGTCTTCAGCCTACCGGGTCATCCGGTACCATTGAGGCTGTACCTCGGCGAGGGATGCTTCTGCGCGTGCGCGTTCATCCGTTATCGACGCGGCGAAGCAAGCCCGGTGGCTTTCCTCACGCGTCCGCGTTCGAGTCCCACAATTCCAAGACCACCGCGCGGCGCCTTCGCTGCGTGCCCCGAAGGAGAACCCCATGTCTGAAGACACCAAGGTCCACGCCGAGCTCCGCGAGAGCTTCGGCAAGGGCTTCGCCCGCCGCCTCCGCGCTGCCGGCAAGATCCCCGCCGTCATCTACGGTCACGGCACCGAGCCCGTGCACGTGGCGCTGCCCGGCCACCAGGTCTCGCTCATCATCCGTCGTGCCAACGCGCTGCTCGAGCTCGACATCGAGGGCAAGTCCCAGCTCGCCCTGGTGAAGGACGTCCAGAAGGACCCCGTGCACCAGATCATCGAGCACATCGACCTGCTCGTCGTGAAGAAGGGCGAGAAGGTCGCGATCGACGTCCCGATCGTCGTCACCGGCGAGTCCGCCTCCGGCACCATCGTGAACCTCGACGCGACCACGCTGTCGATCGAGGCTGAGGCCACCCACATCCCGCAGAACATCGAGGTCTCGGTCGAGGGTCTCGAAGAGGGCGCGCACATCACGGCCGCCGAGGTGAAGCTCCCCAAGGGCTCCACGCTGCTCTCCGACCCCGAGGTGCTCGTCGTCGCCGTCTCCGTTCCTGCTGCTCCCACCGAGGATGAGGACGAGACCGCGGCCGAGGGTGAGACCGCCGAGGCGTCCGACGAGGCCGCCGCGGAGTGATCTCCGGCTGAATCATCACAGAGGGGACGCGATCCGATCGCGTCCCCTCTGTCGTATCCTGACCGAGGCGTTTCGCCCGCGCAGGGAGAGGACGAGGACATGGCATCGACCTGGCTCGTGGTCGGGCTCGGCAACCCCGGTCCGCGGTACGAGAACACCCGTCACAACATCGGTCAGATGGTGGTCGACGAGATCGCTGCGCGCCGGAACGAGGCGTTCCGCGAGCACAAGGGCGGGGCACGCGTCGTCGAGACGTGGCTGCGACCCGGTGCCGACAAGCTCGTGCTCGCGAAGCCCAACACCTTCATGAACGTCTCCGGAACCCCGGTGGCCGCACTGGCGCGGTTCTACTCGGTCCCCGTCGAGCAGGTCGTCGTCGTGCACGACGAGCTCGACATCCCGTTCGACACCATCAAGCTCAAGACCGGGGGCGGGCACGGCGGACACAACGGCGTGCGCGATGTCGCGCGTGCCCTCGGTACGGCAGATTTCCCCCGTGTGCGAGTGGGTATCGGTCGGCCCGTCGGCCGTCAGGACCCGGCGGACTGGGTCCTCTCGCCTTTCGGCAAGGAAGAGCGGCCCAACCTGTCGATCCTCATCGACGACGCGGCCGATGCGGTCGAGCTGCTCGTCGGCGAAGGGCTGCTCGCGGCCCAGCAGAAGCACCACGCTCCACGGTGATGCCGGCGCGCCCGGTCGCGTGGGCCGACGCGCCCGGCTGGGCAGGCCGGCGCGATCAGGCGGGATAGCTGGAGAAGCCGACCGCACTGCCTGCGGCGAGGGCCGACACCAGGACGATGAAGAAGATCACGGCTCCGACCACGGCGATGACGAGTGCGGCGATCCCCGCGCCGCGACCCCGTTTCTTGGCGATTGCGAGTATCCCGACCACGATGGCCGCGATACCGAGGATCGTCCCCGCCCAGAACGAGAGCTCGGCCCACAACACCTGATCCCGCGCGGGCGCGAGCACGCTGAGGTCTTCGGTGGTCGTGGTCGAGACGCCCTGGGGCAGGACGCGTCCGATCTCGAAGGCGCTGATCCCGACCACGATCGCGGGGACCACGGCGGCGACCAGGGCGAGGATCAGAGCGAGCATCCCGAGGTACGCCGACGGGCGCGGGGCGGTCTCCGGCACGGAGTAGGCGCCGGCCGGAGCGGCATACCCGCCCACGGGGACCTGATACGCACCGGGAGGGGCGGCCGGCGCGCCCTGCGCGGGCGCGTACGGAGGCGTCTGCGGATACGCGGGAGCAGCCGTCGGATACGGGGAGCCGCCGCTGGGGTGGGCGGAGCTGCGGGGTACGCGGGAGGTGCCGCCGGATATGCGGGTATTGCAGCGGGCGGCGGGACCACTCCGGATGGAGCCTCCGCGGGGGCGGCCCCCGATGCCGTGGGTGGCACGAACGAGCCGGGGTTCTCGGCGCCGGACGGGGGAGGCAGCTGCGGATCTGTCACGCCCCCATCCTAGGGCGCGGCTCAGACGCGGCGGAGCAGCCCCACGCGGTCGTACACATGGGACAGGGTCTCGTCGGCGACGGCGTCCGCGCGGCCGGCGTTCTCCGCGAGGATGCGGTCGAGTTCCGCGGGATCGTCGAGCAGCTCGAGGGCGCGGGCGCGCACCGGCTCGAACTCGTTCACGACGACCTCGGCGAGGCCCTTCTTGAAGTCGCCGTAGCCGCGCCCCGCGTACTCGTCCTCGATCGCCGCGACCTGACGCCCGGAGAGAGCGGCGTAGATCGTCAGCAGGTTCGAGACCCCCGGCTTGTTCTCCCGGTCGAAGCGCACTGACCCCTCGTTGTCGGTGACGGCCCGCATGATCTTCTTCGCCGACTTCGCCGGGTCGTCGAGCATCCACAGCACACCTGCGTCGCTCTCGGCCGACTTCGACATCTTGGCCGTCGGGTTCTGCAGGTCGTAGATGCGGGCGGTCTCCTTCTGGATGACCGGCATCGGCACGGTGAAGGTCTCGCCGAAGCGGGAGTTGAACCGCTCCGCGAGGTCGCGCGTCAGCTCCACATGCTGCTTCTGATCGTCGCCGACCGGCACGACGTCGGTCTGGTAGAGCAGGATGTCGGCGGCCATGAGCACCGGGTAGGTGAACAGTCCGACGCTGGTGGCATCGGCGCCGTATCGGCTCGATTTGTCCTTGAACTGGGTCATGCGGCCGGCCTCACCGAAACCGGTGATCGTGCTGAGTATCCACGCGAGCTCGGCGTGGGCGCGGACGTGCGACTGCACGTACAGCGTCGACAGCGAGGGCTCGATGCCCGCGGCGATGTACTGTGCGGCCGTGCGTCGCGTCTTCTCCCGCAGCTCAGCCGGATCCTGCGCGACGGTGAGGGCGTGCAGGTCGACGACCGAGAAGTACGCGTCGTAGGAGTTCTGCAGATCTCGCCACTGGAGCAGCGCGCCGATGTAGTTGCCGATCTGAAGGGAGTCGGCTGAGGGCTGCATTCCGGAGTAGAGGCGGGGTTTCGTCACAGCATCAATCCTATGGGGTGCGTGCGCGCGCTCTACGATGGGCGCATGATCTCACGCTCCCGAGGGAACCGGGCATGACCGCTCGGGGTGCGGTCTTCCTCGAGGTGCTGGGGGCGCAGGCAGACCGACTCCATCCGGCGATCCTCGCGCAGCTGCGGACGACCGTCGACGACGATCAGGCGGAGGGGATCTTCGTCGTCGCCGGCAGCCGTTTCCGCGGACTCACGGCGCTGGCAGCACCCGTCGTCGGCCCTGGGCTGTGCGTCACGCGCTTCGCGCGCGACGTGCCCTTCCGGATCCGCACCGCCACGTCGCTTTCCGACTCGGGCCGATCCATCCTCCACACCAGGCGCGAACTCCGCTTCGCGAAGGGGACGCAGCACGTCGTGGATCGGCTCACAGCCACCGCGAAGCCCGGCGTGGTCCACAACGCCCTCGGGGCCCGCGGACGCGTGGAGATGCTCGAAGAGTGCTCGGTCACGCCGGAGGGAGCCCTGCGCATGCGTACGCTCGCGGTCGCGCTGCGACTGGGCAGGCGCCGGATCGCGCTCCGCGGCATCCTCGGCGTGCACGTGGATCTCGTCGACGGCTGGGATGAGGCCCACGGGCGTCGCACGGTGTCGATGAGGGCCAGGAGTCCCTTGCTGGGCACGGTTCTGGAGTACCGCGGGTGGTATCGGTACCCCGAGCCCGAGCCCGAGCCCGAGCCTGAGCCCGAGCCCGAGCCCGATCCCGAGCCCGAGCCCGAGCCTGAGCCGCGGACGAGCGCTCAGTAGCGGTAGTCGACGACGACCGGAGCGTGGTCGCTCCAGCGTTGGTCGTAGGCCGCCGCGCGGGCGACGTGATAGGTCTCGACGCGCTCCGCGAGAGCGGGCGTCGCGAGGTGATAGTCGATGCGCCAGCCGGAGTCGTTGTCGAACGCCTGCCCGCGCATCGACCACCAGGTGTAGGGGCCGTCGATCTCGCCGTGGAACCGACGTCCGACATCGACCCAGCCCAGACCGGTGCCGATCGTGCCGTCGACCGCGGTGACCTCCGCGCCGGACTCACCGAGGAACCGGTCGAAGTATGCGCGTTCTCGGGGGAGGAAGCCGGCTTTCTTGCGGTTGCCTCGCCAGTTCTTGATGTCGAGCTCTCGGTGCCCGACGTTGAGGTCGCCGGTCACGAGCGCGAGAGCGCCGTCGGAGCCGAGCTCGCCGAGGCGGGTGCCGAACGCGTCGAGGAACTTCCACTTCTCGTCCTGCTTCGGGGTGTCGGCCTCGCCGGAGTGCACGTACGCGCTCACCACGGTCAGCGGCTGGTCGCCGAGAAGGTAGTCGGCCTCGATCCAGCGCCCCTTGGAATCGAAGTCCTCCGGGCCGAAGTCGGTGCGCGATGCGAGCGCAGGCGTGCGGCTGGCGATCGCGACGCCGGCGCGCCCTTTCGCAGTCGCCTCGTCATGGACGAACGACCATCCGGGGAGGGCGGCCTCGAGGTGCTCGTCCTGCCCACGGACCTCCTGGAGGGTGAGGATGTCGACGCCGGCAGCATCCAACCAGGAGCTCATCCCGTTGCGAGCCGCCGCTCGGATTCCGTTGACATTGACCGTGGCGATACGCAGATGAGGCATGTCCACCAGCCTAACGAGCGCCCCCGACATCCCGAGACGACCTGTGGTTGAGCTCCGCGAGCAGGCGCTGCGCGAGCGGTGACGCGGCCTCGATCGGCGGAGGACGGGAGGCCTCGAGATCGGCCAGTTCGCTCTCCGCCGCCCGCAGAGCCCTCTTCGCGCCCCAAGAGCGGAACCACGGAGCAGCCTCGCGGGCGGACTGCGCCTGTCGAACACGTACGCGTGCCGCCGTCAGCAGTGCCTCGTACTCCGCGCGCCGCCGCTCGGCCTCGGTCTGCTGCATGAGCGGGAGGTCGCGATCCTGCGCCGCGACCGCGATCCACGACGATGCCACGAGCATCACGACGCCGTTGACGCGGAACCACAGCAGCAGACCGATGAAGATCGCGAACGTGGCCAGGAGGGGATTGGAGGGCGTATAGCTCAGCAGGAAGCCCGCGCCGTACTGCAGCACGGTCATCGCGCCGCCGCCCAGAAGGGCACCTGGCCAGATGGTGCGCCAGCGCAACGAGGTTCCCGTGAGGAATCGCACCATCGCTGCCAGGGCCGACGACAGCAGCGCGAACGAGACCACCACCGTTCCGATGCGGATGCCGAGGTTGACCCCGTCGGAGCCGAAGTCCCAGTCGAGCAGGCTGAGGAGCCAGCGCAGCACCGTGGCGCTCGCCGAGCTGAGGAGCGAGCCGACGATCAGGGAGACGCCGAAGATCAGAGCGGCCAGCAGATCGCGGGCCTTCAGGATGATGTAGCTGCGCCGGTCGGGCGGGAGACCGAAGATGTCCCTGGTCGCGCGACGGGAGAACGTCACCCACCCGATGGCCGTCCAGATCACGGTGCCGAGCGCGATCGCACCGGTGATGCTGAGGACGCCGGTGGTGTTGGCCGCGATCTCCTGCACCTGCTCGGGGGTGGCCACACCGCCCTCGGGGACGATCAGGTTGGGGATGTAGCTGTTGATGATGTCGATCAGACCGTTGACGGCGTCCTCGCTGCCGCCGAGCCAGAGCCCTGCGATCGCGAAGGCGAGGTAGATCGCCGCGAAGATCGCGAAGAGAGCCTGATAGCTGACGCCGGCCGCCAGCAGGAAGCCGTTGTGCTGGAGGAAATGCCGCCAGACGCGGACTGGGAACAGGCCGAGCGTGCGTCGGGTGATCGCGGTCGCGCGCTCGACGGCGGCATCGAGGCGGCGAGCCTCACTCGAGGCGCCATCGGGATCGGACACCTGCCTACCCTATCCAAGCGTCGATGGTGGGGAGTGCGGCCTCTCGAGGGCGGTGGTGCTCCGCGCGAGAACAGGCGATAACGCGAGAACAGGCGGTCCCGTAAGGGAACCGCCTGTTCTCGTGTGATCGCCTGAATCGGCGCGTCAGGGGCGACCGCGAAGGACCGCCTGCTTGACCTCGGCGATGGCCTTCGTGACCTCGATGCCGCGCGGGCACGCCTCGGAGCAGTTGAAGGTCGTGCGGCAGCGCCAGACGCCCTCCTTGTCGTTGAGGATGTCGAGGCGCACGGCGGCGTTGTCGTCGCGCGAGTCGAAGATGAAGCGGTGCGCGTTCACGATCGCCGCCGGACCGAAGTACTGCCCGTCGGTCCAGAACACGGGGCAGGACGAGGTGCACGCGGCGCAGAGGATGCACTTGGTGGTGTCGTCGAAGATCTCGCGGTCGGCGATCGACTGCGTGCGCTCCTTGCCCTTCTCCGGCACGGAGCTGGCGACGAGGAACGGCTGCACCTCGCGGTACGACGCGAAGAAAGGCTCCATGTCGACGACGAGGTCCTTCTCCAGAGGCAGGCCCTTGATGGCTTCGACGTAGATCGGCTTCGAGATGTCGAGGTCCTTGATCAGCGTCTTGCAGGCGAGGCGGTTGCGGCCGTTGATGCGCATGGCATCCGAGCCGCAGATGCCGTGAGCGCAGGAGCGTCGGAAGGTCAGCGAGCCGTCGACCTCCCACTTGATCTTGTGCAGCGCGTCGAGCACGCGGTCGGTGGAGAAGAGCTCCACGTCGTAGTCGACCCAGTGCGGCTCGGCGTCGACCTCGGGGTCGAAGCGGCGGATGTTGAAGGTGACGATGAAGGACTGGATGCCCGTCTCTTCCGTCGTGTCCGCGGGTGCTTCCGCGATGGCGTTCGACATGCTCAGTACTTCCTCTCCATCGGCGGGTAGTTGAACTCGCCCTTGTCGTTCTTGGTGAAGACGACGGGCTTCCAGTCGAGCTTGATGTGGTCGCTGGGGTCGGACGAGTGCGGGTCGCCCGTGAGGTAGGCCATGGTGTGCTGCATGTAGTTCTCGTCGTCGCGCTTCGGGAAGTCATCGCGCATGTGGCCGCCGCGGCTCTCCTCGCGGTTCTGCGCGGCGTAGACGACGACCTCGGCGATGTCGAGCAGGAAGCCCAGCTCGACGGCTTCGAGGAGGTCGGTGTTGAACCGCTGGCCCTTGTCGTCGACGTGCACGTTCTTGTAGCGCTCACGCAGTTCGGCGATGACGCCGAGCACGTGCTGGAGCGACTCGTGCGTGCGGAACACCTGCGCGCCCTTGTCCATCTCGTCCTGCAGCGTCTTGCGAAGGACCGCGATGCGCTCGGTGCCCTGGTTGTTGCGCAGGCCCTCGAGCATGTCGGAGACGAAAGCGGCAGGGTTCTCCGGCAGCGGGACGAACTCGGCCGTCTTGACGTACTCCACCGCGTTGCGACCCGAGCGCTTGCCGAACACGTTGATGTCCAGCAGCGAGTTGGTGCCGAGGCGGTTCGCGCCGTGCACCGAGACGCACGCGCATTCACCTGCGGCGTACAGGCCGGGCACGACGGTGTCGTTGTCGGCGAGCACCTCGCCGTTGTTGTTCGTGGGGATGCCGCCCATCGCGTAGTGCGCGGTCGGCATCACGGGCACCGGCTCGACGACCGGGTCGACGCCCAGGTACGTGCGGGCGAACTCCGTGATGTCGGGGAGCTTGGTCTCGAGCACCTCGGCGCCCAGGTGCGTGCAGTCCAGCAGCACGTAGTCCTTGTGGGGGCCGGCGCCGCGGCCCTCTGCGACCTCCTGCACCATGCAGCGCGCGACGATGTCACGCGGCGCGAGGTCCTTGATGGTCGGGGCGTAGCGCTCCATGAAGCGCTCGCCCGAGGCGTTGCGCAGGATCGCTCCCTCGCCTCGCGCTCCCTCCGTGAGGAGGATGCCGAGGCCGGCGAGACCGGTCGGGTGGAACTGGAAGAACTCGAGGTCCTCCAGCGGAAGGCCCTTGCGCCACACGATGCCGACGCCGTCGCCCGTGAGGGTGTGCGCGTTCGACGTCGTCTTGAAGATCTTGCCGAAGCCGCCGGTCGCGAAGATGACCGCCTTGGCCTGGAAGACGTGCAGCTCTCCGGTCGAGAGGTCGTACGCGACGACGCCGGAGACCTGGGTCTTGCCGTCGGCATCCTTCACCGTCAGCAGGTCGAGCACGTAGAACTCGTTGAAGAAGTTGATGCCGAGCTTGACGCAGTTCTGGAACAGCGTCTGCAGGATCATGTGGCCGGTGCGGTCGGCCGCGTAGCACGCACGGCGGACCGGGGTCTTCCCGTGCTCGGCGGTGTGGCCGCCGAAACGGCGCTGGTCGATCTTGCCCTCGGGCGTGCGGTTGAAGGGGAGGCCCATGTTCTCGAGGTCGATGACCGCGTCGATGGCCTCCTTCGCGAGGATCTCGGCCGCATCCTGGTCGACGAGGTAGTCGCCGCCCTTGACCGTGTCGAAGGTGTGCCACTCCCACGAGTCCTCTTCGACGTTGGCGAGAGCCGCCGCCATGCCGCCCTGTGCCGCACCGGTGTGCGAACGCGTCGGATACAGCTTGGAGATCACCGCGGTCTTCGCGCCGGGGCCCGCTTCGATGGCCGCACGCATGCCGGCGCCACCCGCCCCCACGATGACGATGTCGAACTGGTGGTAGTGCACGCCGTCACGGACGACGGAATCCTGCGTCTCGGTAGTCACTTCTTCTTAGCCTTCTTCTCAGTTCCCGACCAGCGCGGCGCATTCGGTCCACAGGACGCTGTCCTCGGTCACACCCAGGCAGGGGTCGAACGTGAAGACGACGAGCGTGCCGAGGATGATGAGCAGGCCGGCTGCGAGGCCGAGCGCCCAGGTGAGCGCTTTGCGAGCGGTGTTGTTCGTGACGTAGTCGTTCACGATCGTGCGCATGCCGTTGGCGCCGTGGATGAGCGCGAGCCACAGCATCAGCACGTCCCACCACTGCCAGAACGGCGTGGCGAACTTGCCGGCGATGAATGCGAAGTCGAGGGCGTGGATGCCTTCGCCGACCATCAGGTTGACGAACAGGTGGCCGAAGATCAGCACGACGAGCACGACGCCCGACGCGCGCATGAAGATCCAGCCCCACTTCTCGAGGTTGACTCCGCGGCGACGGCGAGCCGGTGCGGCGATGGTCTGGGCGGTCATCAGTGTCCCCCTCCGAACCCGGCGAACGCGAGCATCAGGTGGCGCGGCACGAACCCGGCCATGATGATGCCCCACACCAGCAGCACGCCCCAGAAGAGCTGCCGCTGATACTTGGCGCCCTTGGACCAGAAGTCGACCGCGATGATGCGCAGTCCGTTCATCGCGTGGAACACGATTCCCGCGACGAGGACGACCTCGCCGAGCGCCATGATGGGGTTCTTGTACGTGCCGATGACGGCGTTGTACGCCTCAGGCGAGACCCTGATCAGTGCCGTGTCGAGCACGTGCACCAACAGGAAGAAGAAGATGGCGACTCCGGTGATGCGGTGAAGCACCCACGACCACATGCCTTCGCGGCCTCGGTAGAGGGTGCCGCGGGGGGTCTTGGACGTGGTTTCCGAAATCGACGGTGTCAAGCGAGCGCTCGTGGACACGGTCGTCCTCCCTGATCGATGTGCGTCGGTCGCGTGCACTGCTCTCGTTCAAGTGTGAGCCTGTCGAAGTCAGGCACGCCCGATCGTCCTCCATCCTATTCCTGTCAGAACACTGGGAGCGACGAAGGGGAGCCTAAGTATCTCGATGTCGAGATGTTCTCTGCGGCTACCCTGTCAGGGTGAGCGAACCCATCAAGGATTTCTACGCAGTGATTCCCGCCGGCGGCATCGGCAGTCGGCTCTGGCCGCTCTCTCGCGCGGACGCGCCGAAGTTCCTGCACGACCTCACCGGATCGGGGCACTCCCTCCTGCGCGACACCTGGGACCGTCTGGAACCGCTCACCGGATCGGACCGGATCGCCGTCGTCACCGGTCGTGCCCACCGCGCTGCCGTCGAGGCGGAGCTCCCCGGCATCGCCGACCTCAACGTCTTCCTGGAGTCGGAGCCTCGGGAGTCGGCGGCCGCGATCGGGTTGGCCGCGGCCATCCTGCATCGCCGCGAGCCCGACGTGATCATCGGATCGTTCAGCGCCGACCACGTGATCCGCAGCACCCGGGTGTTCGAGTTCGCGGTACGCGACGCCGTCGAGGTCGCCCGCGAGGGGTACATCTGCACGATCGGCATCACGCCGACGGAACCCGCCATCGGTTTCGGCTACATCAAGAAGGGGGAGGAGCTCGTGGTCGACGGTGCGCGCGAGGCCGCCCTCGTGGAGAGCTTCGTCGAGAAGCCCGACCTGGAGACCGCGAAGGAGTACATCGCCGATCGGGGCTACCTCTGGAACGCGGGCATGTTCATCGCGAAGGCGAGCGTGCTGCTGGACGAGATCGCGGCGAACGAGCCGGAACTGCACGCCGGGCTCCTCGAACTGGCCGAGGCGTGGGACGACCGTGATCGACGCGGCCCCGCCGTCGACCGGATCTGGCCGCGTCTGAAGAAGATCGCCATCGACTACGCGGTCGCCGAGCCCGCCGCGCGTCGAGGACGCCTCGCCGTCGTCCCGGGCCACTTCGACTGGGACGACGTCGGCGACTTCGCCTCTTTGACGAAGCTCATCAACAACGGGCGCAAGAACGACCTCGCCGTGCTCGGGCCGAACGCGCGGGTGCTGACCGACGGCGCGAGCGGGATCCTGGTCAGCCAGACCACGCGCGTGATCAGCCTGGTCGGCGTGCAGGACATCGTCGTCGTCGACACCCCCGATGCGCTCCTGGTCACCACGGTCCAGCACGCGCAACGGGTCAAGGGCGTCGTGGAGTCGCTCAAGCTCACCGGTCGCGGAGACGTGCTCTGACTGGTGCGCTTAAGAGCACGCTCCGACGCTCATCGGCTGGCTTGATTTCAGCTTTGTAACCTTTGGCCAGCGCAAACCGCGCGAGAGTGCGCAAATGTCGAAACAGTAGGTAACTTTGATCGATCCGCGATGGCCGCGGTTTCGTTGAGGGAGGCATCCGTTGACCATCTCCACCACCAAGAAGCTGCTCGGCGCGACCGTCGCCGCGGGCGTCATCTTCGCACTCGCCGGTTGCGGCCAGGCGCCGGCCGACAAGCCTGAGGGCTCCGAGAAGCCGGTCGACTCCGACTTCGTGCCGTGCCTCATCTCCGACGCCGGCGGCTGGAACGACAAGTCGTTCAACCAGTCCGCCAAGGAGGGCATGGACAAGGCCGCCGACGAGCTGGGCATCAAGCCCCTCGAGTTCGAGTCGGCGAACGACAACGACTACGCGCCGAACCTCGAGACCGCCGTCTCCGAAGGCTGCTCGCTGATCGTCTCCGTCGGCTTCAAGCTGTCGGCAGCCACGGTCGAGTCCGCTCTCGCCAACCCGGAGATCGACTACGCGATCATCGACGACTGGGCCGACAACGACTTCGACGGCAACGTCGATGCCCCGAACATCAAGCCGCTGGTCTTCGACACGGCTCAGGCTGCGTACCTCGGCGGCTACGCCTCGGCGGCATGGTCCGCGCAGAGCGGCGTCAACAAGGTCGGCACCTTCGGCGGAATGCAGATCCCGTCCGTCGCGGTGTTCATGGACGGCTTCCAGCTCGGCGTCGAGAAGTACAACGAGGACAAGTCCGCTGCGGTCGAGGTCTTCGGCTGGGACCAGGAGACGCAGAAGGGCTCGTTCACGGGCGGCTTCGACGCGAACGACACCGCGAAGCAGACCGCACAGGGCGTGCTCGACCAGGGCGTCGACGTGATCCTCCCGGTCGGCGGTCCCGTCTACCAGAGCGCTGCCGCGGCGATCGCCGACAGCGGCAAGGACACCCTGATGCTGGGCGTCGACAGCGACCTGGCGGTCGCCGACCCTAGCGTCGCCGGCATCACGCTCGTCTCGATCATGAAGGCGATCGACGTGGCTGTGAAGGACGCGACCATCGCCGCAGCCAAGGGTGAGTTCGACCCGGCCCCGTACGTGGGCACGCTCGAGAACGAGGGCGTCAAGCTCTCCGGCTTCGGCGACTTCGAGTCGCAGCTGCCCGACGGTCTGCTCGACGAGCTGACCGCTCTCCAGGAGCAGATCATCTCGGGCGACATCACGGTGGAGTCCCCGAACTCCCCGTAAGTCGTCGCAGGTCCAGCACGGGGCGAGTGGTGAGCAGGCGGCCACTCGCCCCGTGCCGTGGACGGACGATGATTCTCCTGGATGACTCTTCTGGATAAGGTGCAGATATGAAGCTCGAACTTCGCGGCATCACCAAGCGATTCGGCAGCCTCGTTGCCAACGACCACATCGATCTGGTGGTGGAGCCCGGCGAGATCCACGCGCTCCTCGGCGAGAACGGCGCAGGCAAATCCACGCTGATGAACGTGCTCTACGGGCTGTATCAGGCCGATGAGGGCGAGATCCTCCTCGACGACGAGGTGCAGCGCTTCCGTGGCCCCGGCGACGCGATGGCGGCCGGCATCGGCATGGTCCACCAGCACTTCATGCTCGTCCCGGTCTTCACCGTGGCCGAGAACGTGATGCTCGGACACGAGCAGACCAAGGCGCTCGGCACGCTCGACATCGCGAAGGCACGCGAGCACGTGCGGTCGGTCGCCGCGCGCTTCGGATTCGACATCGACCCGGATGCGCTCGTGGGCGACCTCCCCGTCGGAGTGCAGCAGCGCGTCGAGATCATCAAGGCGCTGTCGCGCGATGCCAAGGTGCTCGTGTTCGACGAGCCGACCGCCGTGCTCACTCCACAGGAGACCGACGAGCTGATGAACATCATGCGCCAGCTGCGCGACGAGGGCACGGCGATCGTGTTCATCACGCACAAGCTGCGCGAGGTGCGCGAAGTGGCCGACAAGATCACCATCGTCCGCCTCGGGCGCGTCGTCGGCGAGGCCTCGCCCACGGCCACGAACGCCGAACTGGCCTCGCTCATGGTCGGCAGGGCGGTGGAACTGACCGTCCACAAGGACCCGCCGCGGCTCGGCGAGGGCGGATTCGAGGTCAAGGGTCTACGCGTCCTGACCCCCACGGGTGCGATCGTCGTCGACGGCATCGACTTCGCGGTCCGCCCCGGTGAGGTCCTCGCGATCGCCGGGGTACAGGGCAACGGGCAGACCGAGCTGGTGGAGGCCATCGTCGGTCTCGCCGCCCGCGTCGAAGGCAGCATCGTGCTCGACGGCACCGAGCTCGTCGGCAAGAGCGTGCGGGCCATTCTCGACGCCGGTGTCGGCTTCGTCCCCGAGGACCGCACGGAGGACGGGCTCGTGGCCGGCTTCTCCGTCGCGGAGAACCTGATCCTCGACCGTTCGGACGACCCGGAGTTCAGCCGTGCGGGGACGCTGCGCCGCTCGGCTCTCGACGAGTTCGCGCGCGCCCGCATCACCGAGTACGACATCCGCACCCAGGGGCCAGAGACAGCTGCGGGCACGCTCTCGGGCGGCAACCAGCAGAAGGTCGTCATCGCCAGGGAGATGAGCCGCGACCTGCGGTTGCTCGTCGCGGCGCAGCCGACCCGCGGCGTCGACGTCGGATCGATCGAGTTCATCCACAAGCGGATCATCGAGACGCGCGACGCCGGTGTCCCCGTGATCGTCGTCTCCACCGAGCTCGACGAGGTCGCAGCTCTCGCCGATCGGATCGCGGTGATGTACCGCGGCACGATCGTCGGCATCGTCCCCGGCGACACGCCCCGGGAGACGCTCGGACTCATGATGGCCGGTGCGGCCGAAGGAGAGGTGGCCGCGTGAGCGGAGCGACGCCCGGCGCGGGCGATGCGACGAAGGGGATCCCGCCGCAGGAGCTCGCCACGAGCACCGGCACGGTTCCGCGTGATCCGGCGGATGTGCCGCCACCCCCGCGGGGCAACGTCATCCTCAAGGAGATCCTCCGCGGCAACGCCGTCACCACGATCCTCGCGATCGTGCTGGCGCTCGTCGTCGGCGGAATCCTCATCGCCTTCACGAACGAAGACGTGCAGGCGGCATCCGTCTACTTCTTCGCGCAGCCCGGTGACACGTTCGTCGCCGCCTGGAACGCCGTGTACAACGGCTACGAGGCGCTCTTCCGCGGCGCGATCTTCAACGCCAGAGGCGCGGACTTCGCGGCGCAGATCCGTCCCCTGACGAACACCCTCGGCTTCGCCGCACCGCTGATCGCAGCGGGTCTCGGCGTCGCGCTGGCGTTCCGCGTCGGGCTCTTCAACATCGGTGCACGCGGCCAGATGCTCATCGGCGTCGCGGTGGCGGCGCTGCTGACCTTCTCGCTCGACCTGCCCATCTGGCTGCACATCCCGGTCACCCTCATCGCGGGTATCGCCGGCGGCGCGCTGTGGGGCGCCATCGCCGGACTCATCAAGGCGCGCACCGGTGCGCACGAGGTGATCCTCACGATCATGCTCAACTACATCGCGTACTACCTGCTGCTGTGGATGATCCGCACTCCGGGTCTGCTGCAGAAGCCGGGCACGAACCAGGCGCTCGGCTCGGCGACTCCCGAGAGTGCGCAGTTCCCGACGTTGCTGGGGCCGCAGTTCCCGCTCCTCGACCTCGGATTCGTGATCGTCATCGTGGCGACCCTGTTCGTCTGGTGGCTCATCGAGCGCTCGTCGCTCGGCATGCGCATGCGCGCCGTGGGGAGAACCCGCACGCCGCCCGTGCCGCAGGCATCAGCGTCCAGCGCATCTACGTGTACGCGATGCTCTTCGCGGGCGGCCTCGCCGGTCTCGCCGGCATGAACCAGATCCAGGGCGCCGTCACCACGGGTGTCACCGAGACCATCGACGCGGGCATCGGCTTCGACGCGATCACCGTCGCTCTCCTCGGACGCAGCCGGGCGTGGGGCACCTTCGCCGCCGGCATCCTGTTCGGCGCGCTCAAGGCCGGCTCGTTCTCGATGCAGGCCCAGGACATCCCGGTCGACATCGTGCTCGTGGTGCAGTCGCTGGTCGTGCTGTTCATCGCCGCGCCGCCGCTGCTGCGCTCGGTGTTCTTCCTCCCCAAGACCGATGCCGAGAAGGCCGCCAAGGCGAGAGCCAAGGCCGCGAAGAAGGCGGTGACGGCATGATGTCGCTCGTGCAGACCCAGGCCGCAGACGGCACCGTGCAGCTCGCGACGGTGAAGGAACGGCACCTCAAGGCGCCCATCGTGCTCGCTGCTGCCACCGCGCTGCTGGCTCTGCTGTTCCTCGCGGTTCCTCGCGACGGCATCAGCACCTTCCGCCTCTCCGACCAGTCCTCGGCGCTCGCGCTGCCCGACGTGGCGCTGCCGACGGCGTCGACCTTCTGGGTCGTGTTCGGCATCCTCGTGGTCTTGACGGTCGGCGCATTCCTGCGCGCCTGGACCTACCGCACGCCCTCGCTGTGGTTGGTCATCGCGTACGGCGTCCTCGCCGTCTTCGCGTTCCTCGTATGGGCGGCCGCCGGGGACTCGTCCCGGTCACGAGCCTGCTCTTCGGCGCGGTGTCGCTCTCGGTGCCGCTCGTGTTCGGCGCCCTCGGCGGCGTGATCGGCGAGCGCGCCGGTGTCGTCAACGTCGCGATCGAGGGCCAGCTGCTCCTCGGCGCATTCTCCGCCGCCCTGCTGTCCAGCATCACCGGCAACCCGTTCGTCGGCCTGTTCGGCGCGATGGTCGGCGGTGTCCTCGTGGCCAGCGTGCTCGCGGCGTTCGCGATCAAGTACCTCGTCGAGCAGGTCATCGTCGGCGTCGTGCTCAACGTCCTCGTCACCGGTCTCACCGGCTTCCTCTACGGTGCGCTCCTCGCGCCGAACGAGGCGACCCTGAACACGCCGGTGCGGTTCCCGCGTGTCGAGATCCCTGTGCTGAGCGACATCCCGATCATCGGACCCGTGCTGTTCAACCAGACGTTCATCGGGTACCTGATGTTCATCACGGTCGCCGTGGTCGCGTGGGGGCTCTACCGCACCAGGTGGGGTCTGCGGCTGCGTGCCGTGGGCGAGCACCCGCAGGCGGCCGACACCGTGGGCATCAAGGTGAACCCGACCCGATTCTGGAACGTGCTGCTCGCCGGTGCGATCGCGGGCATGGGCGGTGCGTACTTCACGCTCGTCTCGGTGCCGCAGTTCGGCAAGGACATGACGGCGGGTCTCGGCTTCATCGCCCTCGCGGCCGTGATCTTCGGGCGCTGGGACCCGATCCGCGCGACGCTCGCTGCCCTGCTCTTCGGCTTCGCGACGAACCTGCAGAACCTGCTGTCGATTCTGAAGACGCCGATCCCCGGCGAGTTCATGCTCATGCTCCCGTACGTCGTGACGCTCCTGGCGGTCGCCGGGTTCGCGGGGCAGATCAAGGCTCCTGCCGCGGACGGCAAGCCGTACATCAAGTCCTAGGTCTGCCGGGAAGAGGGAAGCATCGCAATGACGGACATCGACTGGGATGAACTGCGTCAGGTCGCCACGGAAGCCATGACGAAGGCGTATGCGCCGTACTCGCGCTACCGCGTCGGTGCGGCCGCACTCGTCGGCGACGGGCGCATCGTCGCCGGCTGCAACGTCGAGAACGCGTCGTATGGCGTCACGCTGTGCGCGGAGTGCGCGCTCGTGGGCGATCTGCACATGTCGGGCGGCGGGCAGCTCGTCGCGTTCGTGTGCGTGAACAACGACGGACAGACGATCATGCCGTGCGGGCGATGCCGGCAGCTGCTCTACGAGCACGCGATGCCCGGGATGCTCCTGGAGACGGTCTCCGGCATCCGCACGATCGACGAGGTGCTGCCCGACGCGTTCGGGCCGCGCGACCTGGAGGACGCACGATGACGACGGTGGAGCCTTTCGACGCGGTGGACGTGATCCGCGCGAAGCGCGACGGAGGTGCGGTTCCCGAGGCGGCGCTGCGGTGGATGGTCGATGCCTACACGCGCGGGTACGTCTCGGACGCGCAGATGGCGTCGTTCGCGATGGCGATCTTCCAGCGCGGCATGGAGCGCGACGAGATCCGCGTACTGACCGACGCGATGATCGCTTCCGGGGAGCGGATGAGTTTCGCGTCCCTGGGCAAGAAGACCGTCGACAAGCACTCCACCGGCGGCGTCGGCGACAAGATCACGCTTCCGCTCGCCCCGCTCGTCGCCTCGTTCGGCGTCGCCGTGCCCCAGCTGAGCGGCCGCGGGCTCGGCCACACCGGAGGGACGCTCGACAAGCTCGAGTCGATCCCCGGATGGCGTGCCGCTCTCAGCAACGAAGAGATGTTCGCGCAGATGCAGGGCGAGGTCGGAGCGGTCATCTGCGCGGCCGGATCCGGTCTCGCTCCCGCAGACAAGAAGCTCTACGCCCTCCGCGACGTCACCGGCACGGTCGAAGCCATCCCGCTGATCGCGTCGAGCATCATGTCGAAGAAGATCGCCGAGGGGACGGACGCGCTCGTCCTGGACGTGAAGTTCGGTTCAGGCGCCTTCATGCAGGACATCGACCGTGCTCGCGAGCTCGCGAGGACCATGGTCGCGCTCGGCACCGACTCGGGCGTGGCGACCACGGCGTTGCTCACCGATATGAACGTGCCGCTCGGGCTCGCGATCGGCAACGCCAACGAGGTGCGCGAATCGGTCGAGATCCTCGCGGGAGGCGGTCCCGCCGACGTCCGCGAGCTCACGCTGGCCCTGGCCACCGAGATGCTCGCGCTCGCGGGGCAGCCCGACGCCGACGTGGAGGCCGCCCTCGACGACGGTCGCGCGATGGACACGTGGCGGGCGATGATCCGCGCGCAGGACGGCGATCCTGATGCCGAGCTCCCCACGGCGAGGGAGACCCATGTGGTCACCGCGCAGGCCGACGGCGTGCTCACCCGGATGGATGCACTGCCGTTCGGCGTCGCGGCCTGGCGCCTCGGCGCGGGGCGTGCGAGGGCGCAGGACCCGGTGATCTTCGAGGCGGGGATCGACCTGCACGCGAAGCCCGGCGACCGTGTCGTGGCCGGCCAACCGCTGTTCACGCTCTCCGCGGCCGACGAGGCCAGATTCCCCGAGCGATCGACGCCCTCGACGGCGCGTGGGAGATCGGCGACGCAGCTCCGGCTGCCGGTCCGCTGGTCCGCGAGCGCATCACGGCGTGACCTCCCGACCGCTAGCCTGAACTGAGCACATCCGCGACCGAGAGGATCACCATGTCGATCGATGCGAACGGCGACGTCACGCTCCAGGGCGTCTCCCTGCGGAGCCTGCCCAAGGTGTCGCTGCACGACCACCTCGACGGCGCGCTGCGGCCCGGCACCATCATCGAGCTCGCGGATGCCATCGGACTCGAGGTTCCGGCGAGCGACCCTGCCGCCCTCGGTGCGTGGTTCGCGAAGAAGAGCGACTCGGGCTCCCTGGTCGAATACCTCAAGACCTTCGACCTCACCACGGCGGTCATGCAGACCGCGGAGGGTCTCACCAGGGTCGCGCGCGAGTTCGTCCAGGATCTCGCAGCGGACGGCGTCGTCTACGGCGAGGTGCGCTGGGCCCCCGAGCAGCACCAGGCGAGCGGCCTCACGCTGGAGCAGGCCGTCGAGGCCGTGCAGCAGGGCATCGAAGAGGGGAGGATGCGGCCGACCGCGGCGGCCGCAGCATCCGCGTCGGACAGCTGATCACGGCCATGCGTCACACCGATCGGGCGAGGGAGATCGCCGAGCTCGCCGTCGACTTCCGCGGCCGTGGCGCCGTCGGCTTCGACATCGCGGGTCCGGAAGACGGATTCCCGCCGTCGAACCACCGTGCCGCGTTCGACTACCTCGCAGAGAACTTCTTCCCGGTGACCGTGCATGCGGGGGAGGCGGCCGGTCTCGCCTCGATCCGTTCGGCGTTGCTGGACGGGCGCGCGCTGCGCCTCGGCCACGGCGTCCGCATCGCCGAGGACCTCCAGGTCGTCACCCAGGAGGGCGATGAGGTGCAGGTGCAGTTCGGCGACCTGGCCCGCTGGGTGCGCGACCGTGAGATCCCGCTCGAGCTCTCGCCGTCGTCGAACCTGCAGACCGGTGCGATCGCCGCGTGGGGCGACACCCTCGTCGATCACCCCTTCGACCTGCTCTACCAACTCGGATTCGCGGTGACCGTGAACGTCGACAACCGCACGATGAGCGCCACGTCGCTCACGCGGGAGTTGGCGCTGCTGGTCGAGACCTTCGAGTACGACCTCGACGACCTCGAGACCTTCCAGTTCAACGCGGCAGCCGCGGCGTTCCTGCCGGTCGAGGAGCGGGAAGAGCTCGTGGAGATGATCGCCGAGGGATTCGACATCTGATCGTGGCTCCCGGGGGGAAGCCGCGCTCGCGGACAGCGACCGTCGTCGGAGTCTGCATGGCCGTCGTCCTGCTGGGGGCGGCGCTGCGACCTTCGCCTGGGTGAGCCGCGCGCAGCCGGATCCGATCCCGAAGGCGCGCACCGCGGCGCTCGCGCACCCGTTGACGCCGGCACAGCAGCTCGCGGCGGATGCGGACGACCCGCGGGCCTGCGCGGTGTCCTTCGTCGGCGAGGGTGCACCCACCGCCCCCGTCCTGCAATGGCAGGAGGCCCTGTATCAGGGGCTGCCGATCCCGCAGCTGGACGGTCGCGTGTTCGCCGGATGGTACGCGAGTGCGGCGGATGCCGGAGCCTTCACGGTCGCCGCGCGCGTCAACGGCGCCGACCTCGTCGTGTGCGACGATCAGCAGATCGAACTCTTCGCGGCATGGAAGACCCCGGAGGAGAACGCGGCGGACGGCGTGCGCGTGCCCATCCTCATGTATCACCAGTTCACGGCCGACCCCGACGGCGAGAAGGGCTGGTTGCGCGGGAACTACGCCTACATCGGCGACTTCGACGCGCAGATGACCCACATCGCGACGACCGGCTTCTACCTGCCGACATGGGACGAGCTCAGTGCGTTCATCGACGGGCGCCTCTCGCTCCCCGCCCGGAGCGTGATCATCACCGACGACGACGCCGACCAGACCTGGTTCGACCTCGCGGTGCCGGTCGTCGACGAGCACCGACTGCTGGCCACCTCGTTCATGATCACCGCGTACCGCTCCGATCCGGCGCCGTCGATCTACGTCCTGCGCCGGTCGCACACGCATGACATGCACCAGGCGGGCGACAACGGCAAGGGCCGGATGGTCAACTGGACCGCCGAGCAGATCGCCGCCGACCTCACCGTCTCCGCCGACACTCTGGGTGTGCGCGAAGTCATCGCCTATCCGTTCGGGCACTACGACGACACGGCGAAACAGGGCGTCGCCGCGGCCGGCTTCGAGATGGCACGGACGATCGAGCCCGGCTATGTCACGGTCGGCACGGACAAGCTCGCGCTCCCCGTCGTGCGGATCGACTACGGGATGGGGTTGGACGAGCTGGTGTCGCGCATCGGCTGACCTGCTTCGAGGCGGCAGGATGGTCGCATGCCCGCCTCCGTCTTCATCGCCGGCCCCGCGTCCTGGAACACGATCGTGGTGCTCGACCGGCTTCCGGAACCGGTCCCGCACATGCAGTTCGCGGAGGAGACATGGGAGACGGTCGGCGGTACCAGTGCCGGCAAGGCGCTGAGCCTGACCGCGCTGGGGCGGGCGGTGGACCTGTACGCCCTGGCCGGCGCCGACCAGGACGGCGAGCGGGTGCAGGCCGCGTTGAAGGCGAGCGGTGTGCGCGCACACTGGGGCCACGGCGTCACCGAGCGGCATCTGAACCTCATGACGCGCGGGTGCCAGGGTGTCGCTCTACGTGTCGACTCCCGTGGCGACGGCCGGTGACGCGGATGTGTGGGTTCGCGACCGGATGACGGCAGCAGGGGCGGTCGTGCTCGACCTTGCGGCGGAACCGCTGCGTCTTCTTCCGCTCGCCCGCGCGACCGGTACACCCGTGTGGGTCGATGTGCACGACTACGACGGGGAGGCCGACTACCACCGGCCTTTCCTGGAGGCGGCGGATGCGGTCTTCTGCAACGCCGACCGGCTCGATGATCCGGTGGCTTTCCTGCGTTCACGCGTCGCCGCCGGTGCGAGCCTCGCCGTGTGCACCCTCGGGGCGGACGGCGCGGTCGCGGTGGACGGGTACGGGACGGTGCATCGGGTGCCCGCGGTGCCTGTCGAGGTCGTCGACACGAACGGCGCAGGGGATGCCTTCCTCGCGGGAGTCCTCGATGCCCGACTCGACGGAGCCGACGTCCCCGCTGCGCTGGAGGCCGGGGCGCGGACGGCCGCGTCCGTGTTGCGCTCGCGGCACCTGCATCCGCTCTTGGATGCGGTGCTCGATGCCGGAAGAGGGGCGTCGTGACGGTCAGGGGCGAGGGGAGAGAGGAAGTCGTCGACCAGCTGCGTGACCTCGGCGTGCATGTCCTCGGTGGAGATCGACGGGGTGCCGTCGCCGTCCTGCGGGCCGTAGTCGCCGAACGACGCATGCGATGCGCCATCGATCTCCACCATCTCGGCGTCGGCCGGAAGAAGGCCGCGCGCATCGGCGATCTTCTCGGGGTGGACAGGCCGTCCTCGCTGCCGGCGATGCTCAACACAGGGAGGTCGCTGTTCGACAGATCGTTCGCGCAGTACGACCCGAACAGCACCAGAGCGTCGGCATCCTCGGCGAGCTGGCACGCGCGGACACCGCCGAGGGAGTGCCCTCCCACACCCCACACGTCGACGTCCGCGGCGGCGGAGGTGAAGGCGTCGAGCCCCCGCGGGTCGAAGAACGCCAGGTTGAGCCACGGGCGGGTGATGACCACCGTGACGCCGTCTTCGGCGAGACCCTGCAGGATGGCGGCGTAGGCCCAGGGATCGACCTTGGCGCCGGGGATGAAGACGAGTCCGAGATCGGAATCGCCGTCGGCCGGGGCGAGCACGATGCCCTGCTCGGCGTCGGTCACGGTGATCTCGGGATTCTCCTGCACAGTGGCGAGCGGCCCCGGTTCCGCGGCCATGACGCCGATCTGGCTCCACGCGACCACGCCCCCGACAGCGAGCACCACCACGATGGCGAGGCTCCACAGCACGCGCTTCAGGATCCGGCGACCACGCTTCTTCTGCACCCCTCAACGCTACTGCGCGGCGGGGTCGCTCCGGACCACTGCGGGGTGCGTGCGCAGGTACTCCTCGAACGCCTCGCGAGAGGTGCGCGTCGGCTCGTAGCCGAACACCTCTTTCAGGCGCCGGTTCGCGAGCACGGGTCGGTAGCGCAGGAACGGGACCTTCTCCGGGCCGTGCGCGGTGAGGTGCAGCGTCCGTCCCAGCCGCAGGCTCACGCTCAGCGCCCACGCCGGGATCACGAGCTGACGCTTGCGCAGCCGTGCGGCGATCTCGGGCACCGTCATCCGCCCGTCGCCGGCGACGTTGAAGATCCCGGACGGCCCTTCGGTGGCGGCCTTCACCATCACCGCCGCCACGTCGTCCACCCAGACGAAGACGAAAGGCGAATCGGAGCCGGCGATGCGGAGGAGGCGTCGTCCGTCCCAGAGGCCGGTGATCTGGTTCCGCACGGAGGGACCGAGGATCGTCCCGATCCGGAAGATCACCTGCTCGAGCTCGGGATGCGCCCCCCGGTGCTCGGCGAGCATCTCCTCGACGAGTCGTTTGTGCCGCGCGTAGGGGAAGGCGTCGTTGCCGCGCAGCGGCTGGTCCTCGTCGATCCACTCCGGGTTGTCGGCGTGATATCCGTATGCGGCGCCGGAACTCGAGACGACGACCCGCCGCACGCCCGTCCGGACGCACGCGGCGAGGACGTTCGCAGACCCCGTCACGTCGACGCGGTACTCCGCATCGACGTCGCGCCCCGGGTTCACGATGGCCGCCAGATGGACGACCGTGTCGATGCGGTGCTCCTGCAGCAGTGGAGGGAGTGCTGCGGGGTCCGTCACATCGAGGATCGCGTCGACGATGCCGTCGCGCGGCGCGCCCGTCCGCAGATCCGCGGAGACGACGACGTCCACGTCATCGCGCGTGGCGAGGGCCGCAGCCACGTGCGAGCCGAGGAAGCCCCCGCCTCCCGTGATGAGCACGCGCGACATCAGGCGGCCTCGACGGCGGTGCGACCGCTGGCGTCTCCGGTGGCCGATCCCGTGCGCTTCCTCGTGTGCCGGGCCCAGAGCCCGGCCAGCACGAGACCGGCGACGATGTCCCAGATGCCCCACCAGCCCGCGACGATGGCCATGCCCCCGAGTCCGTCGAAGAACAGGAACACGAGCCCGAGCCCGAGGCCCGCATTGCGGATGCCGACTTCGAACGTCATGGCCTTGCGCTCGCGGGTGCCGAGTCCGCCGACGACCGCTGTGCCGTAGCCGAGCGCGAGGGCGACGGCGTCATGGACGGCGACCACGAGCAGGATGATGCCCAGCACCTGAACGAACACCGCCCAGTTGCCGACGAGAGCGGCGATGATGAATCCGAGGAGGGCGATCAGGCTGAACCACTTCACGAAGGGCTGCACCCGCGCGCTGAACCCGGGGGCCTTCGCCCTGAGAAGGAGCCCGAGCGCGAAGGGGAGGCCCACGATGAGCAGGATCTCGAGCAGCATCCGCCACGGGTCGACCGCGACGTCGCGCAGCAGGGTGCGCGCGGTGGGGTGCAGCGAACCCCAGAACGTGATGCTGAGCGGCATCGCGAAGATGTAGATCAGATTCCCGACCGCGGTGAGCGAGACGGACAGAGCGACGTTGCCGCCCGATCGATGCGTCAGGACCTGGGAGATGTTCCCCGGAGGGCAGCACGCGACCAGCAGCATCCCGAGCGCCATGGAAGGCGGGACCGGGAGCACGAGGGTCAGCAGGAACGTCGCGATCGGGAGCAGGAGGAGCTGAGCGAGGATCGCGATCGCGAACGGTCGGGGGTGCTTCGCCACGACGCGGAAGTCGCTCGGCGCGGTGTCGAGGGCGATCCCGAACATGATCAGGCCGAGCACCACGTTGAGGATCGTGAGGGTCCCCGGCGTGAAGGAGAGGACGACGTCGTCGACGTTCATACGGCTGCCCCCAGGGCTGCCTGCTCGTGCCGCACCGCTCGGCGGTAGGCGTCCTTGTTGACGTAGTAGGCCATCCGATCCAGGCCGAGGTAGTGGTATCCGCCCGTCACGTCGGGCCAGGCGGCGCCGGTGACACGTGCGCGGAAGCGGTGGGCGCGCGCGGGGTCGTTCTCGACGGCTTCCAGGTATGCGCCCAGGAGGTCCGCCTGCTCGTAGCGACCCTGCCACCCGATGCCGGACGCCTCGATCATGCCCATCACGTACAGGCCGTTGAACGACGAAGGGAACACGTTCAGGAACAGGCGCGGCGAGGCGCCGCGCCAGTGCAGGTGCTGTCGGTCGACGAAGGGGTAGTCGAGGGTGTATCCCGTGGCGAGCAGCACGAGGTCGTAGTCGTCGGCGCTGCCGTCGCGGAAATGCACGGTCGTCCCGTCGAAGCGGTCGATGTCGGCGCGGATGCGCAGGTCGCCCTGGCCGAGGTGGTTCAGGATCAGGGTGTTCACGATCGGGTGCGACTCGTAGATGCGGTAGTCGGGCTTCGGGAAACCGAACCGCACCGGATCGCCGGTGAACGCCCGCAGCACCCGGCTGTCGAGCGCCTGTTTGATCCGTGCCGGGAGTGGACGGCCCTGGTTGAGGGTGTCGCTGGGCTTTCCGAACAGGTACCGGGGGACGAAGTAGTACCCGCGGCGGACGCTCATGTCGACGGAGACGGCGTGATGCACGGCATCCACCGCGATGTCGCAACCGGAGTTGCCCGCTCCGATCAACAGCACGCGCTTGCCGCGGAGCTGCTCGGGCGACGTGTAGGCGCTGGTGTGCAGCAGTTCGCCCGTGAACTCGCCGCGGAACGTCGGCACATTCGGTTCGGCGAGCGTACCGTTGGCGAGCACGACCCCGGCGTACCAGCGGGTCTCCTCGCCGTCGGGGCCGATGCTCGTGAGATCCCATCCGCCGTCGCGGGGCTCGAGGCGCGCGACCCTGGTCGAGAACCGGAAGAGTCCGGTCAGGTCGAAGTGGTCGGCATACTCCTGGAAGTACTCCTTCAGCACCCGGTGCCCCGGATAGTCGACGCGCGACCGCATCGGGAACTCCGCGAACTCGGTCGTGGTGCGCGACGAGATCAGATGCGCGGACTCGTACATCGTGCTGCGCGGATTGGTGATGTCCCACAGCCCGCCGACCCCGTGCGAGGCCTCGTAGCCGTCGACGTCGATCCCGCGCCTGCGCAGTGCGCGCTGCGGCCAGGCCGGACGGTCCCGCGCCGATCACGGCGTATCTGTTCATGCTGCTCCCCGCACGTCGCTGTGCTCTGAAAACGCCCCCGTCCTCCCGATCGTATCGGGTGGACGGGGGCGTCGATTCCGGAGCGGCGTCAGCCGATGCCGAGGTCTCGCTGACGGGCGGCCACGGCGTCCCGCACGCGCGGGAACAGCGGATGCTCGGGATCGATACCCGTGGTGCGCACGGTGAACGCCGCGGCTTCCTCGGTGCGCAACAGCTCCTGCAGCTCTACCGACTGCTCGTCGGCCGGATCGTCGAACGCGAGGGCCGCGCCGATGGCGGCGACCAGCGCCGCGGTCGGCAGCGAGCGCTCTGCGGCCATCGCGGCAGGGCCGACGAAGCGCTCGTGCCGGGAGATCTTGCGCAGCGGCTGGCGACCCACCCGCTGGACAGTGTCGATGAGCTCCGGGTTGCGGAACCGATCGAGGATGGCAGCGCGGTAGGCGGCGAGATCGAGAGGATCGAGTCCGTGCTCGGCCACGAGGACGGCGGACGTCTCTTCGAGGGCCGCCGACACTGCGACCGTGATCGCCGGGTCCGCCAGCGCGTCGGAGATGCGTTCGATGCCGGCGCGCGCCCCGAAGTACGCGGTCGCCGCGTGCCCGGTGTTCACGGTGAAGAGCTTGCGCTCGATGTAGGGCGCCAGGTCGTCGACGAAGTGCGCGCCGGGGATGCTCGGCGGCGTATCGCCGAACGGACCGGACTCGATCGCCCACTCGAAGTAGGGCTCGACCGTGACGTCGACCCCGGCTCCTGGCGGCTGTGCAGGGACGATCCGGTCCACCGCGGTGTTCGCGAACACCGCACGACGCAGCAGCGCCTCGGCATCCGCACCCGCGGCCGCGGTGACCTCGCGCCGCAGCAGGTCCGTGGCTCCGATCGCGTTCTCGCACGCCATGACCTGCAACGGGGCGGCGTCGGGGGAGCGGAGCGCGAGCCCGGCGACGATGGACGGCGCCACGAACCGCAGCACGGTCGGGCCGACGGCGGTGGTGACGACATCGGCTGTCGACACCTCCTCGGCCACGCCCGCGGGATCGGTGCGGCTGTTCACGGCGCGGAACCCGGTCACGACGTGATCGGTCCCCCGGGGCCGGCCTCGTGCACGGTGTAGGAGTCGGCCGCATTGATCGCGTCGACCAGGGCGTCCGCGACGTCGGAGAAGACGACCTCGTAACCGCCCTGGCGCAGCAGCAGACCGACGAACCCGCGCCCGATGTTGCCCGCCCCGAAGTGGACCGCCTTCATCCCTCGTTCACCTCCGAGAGGAGGGCGTAGAGCTCCTCCGAGGTCTGCGCCGCCGCGAGGCGTGCCACGTCGTCCTCCTCGGAGAACAGGATCGCGATGCGCGACAGGATCTCGAGGTGCTCGTCGCCGACCCCGGCGATGCCGATCACGAAGGTCGCGGGGTCCCCCGACCAGTCGACGCCGCCGTCATAGCGGACGACCGAGAGGGCCGAGGCGAGGATCGCGTCCTTCGCGTCGTTGGTGCCGTGCGGGATCGCGAGGCCGTTGCCCATGAAGGTCGACACGGTCTCCTCGCGCTGTCGCATCGCATCGACATACGCCGGGGTGACGGCTCCGGCAGCGACCAGGATGTCGGTCGCCTCCTGGAGCGCCTCGTCCCGCGTGGCCCCTCCGGGGTGGATGCGGACCTGTTCGGGGGTCAGAACGCTCATTCTGTGTCCTTTCGCTGCTCGCGCACCATCTCGACGACCTCTTCGTACTTGGGCGAGTTCATGAAGTTGTCCACCGAGACATGTACCGAGTTCGGTGACTTGGCTGTCGCGCGCTCCGTGAGCTGCTGCTGCGTGATCACGACGTCGGCGGTGCCGTCGAGATTGGCGATCGCCTGGTTGGTGACGACCACGTCTTCGATCCCGGCCTTCTTGAGCTTGTTGCGCAGGACGCTGGCGCCCATGGCGGACGATCCCATCCCCGCGTCGCACGCGAACACGATGCGTTCGATCGGCGCCGCGGCGACGGCGGTCGTGCTCGGCGCCGCGACGGTCTCGGACGAGGAGGCCGCCGTCGACGTGCGCAAGGCATCCATGGCGACGGACGACTTGCCCTTGTTCGCCTCGGTCTGCGCGATCGCCGCGCCGAAGGTGTCGCCCTCCGCCTCGAGATCGCGCTTTCGCGACGCGCGCAGGATCACTCCGGTGATCAGGAAGGTGACCGTCGCAGCGATGATCACCGAGAGGTACACGACGAGGAGGTTCCCCGCGCCGGGTCCGATGGCGGCTGCCGTCACCGCGATGATGCTCCCGGGGCGGCCGGGAACGCCAGACCGCCGCCGAGCACCATGTTCGTCGTGACACCGGCCGCGCCACCCGCGATGAGGGCGAGGATCGTGGTCGGCTTGCTCAGCGCGTACGGGAAGTAGATCTCGTGGATGCCACCGAAGAACTGGATGATCGCCGCGCCCGGCGCCGACGCCTTCGCCGCTCCGACACCGAAGAAGGTGAAGGCGAGCAGCAGACCGAGGCCGGGGCCGGGGTTCGCCTCGATGAGGAACAGGATGGACTTGCCGGCCTCGGTGGCCTGCTCGATGCCCAGGGGCGTGAACACGCCGTGGTTGATGGCGTTGTTGAGGAACAGCACCTTCGCCGGCTCGACGATGATCGACACGAGCGGCAGCAGGTTCAGTGACACGAGCCAGTCGACCGCGGTGCCGAGCGCCGCGCTGACACCGAGCATGACGGGCCCGAAGGCGAAGAAGCCCACGATGGCCAGGAGCATGCCCAGGATGCCGGCGGAGAAGTTGTTCACCAGCATCTCGAAGCCGGGGCGGATCTTGCCGTCCCACAGCCGGTCCACTTGCTTCATGAGCCACGCCGCGATGGGGCCCATGATCATCGCGCCGAGGAACATCGGGATGTTCGTGCCGACGATCACGCCGACCGTCGCGATCGTCGCGACGACACCCCCGCGCTCGCCGTAGACCATGCGTCCCGCGGTGTTGGCGATCAGCAGCGGCAGCAGGTAGGTGACCATCGGTCCGACCAGGCCGACGTACGCGAGGATGTTGCCGTCGGCGCTCTCTGCGACGGCCGTCATCGCGCCCTGCCAGCCGATCACGGCGGAATCCCCGCCGCCACCGATGATCTCGGCGACTCCCGCCCAGTGCCAGTCGAACGGACTCTCCGCCCCGAAGAAACCCTTGGGGATGAAGAGCATCGTGATGAAGCCCCAGGCGATGAAAGCCGCGATGTTCGGCATGATCATGCCGGAGAGGAACGTGCCGAAGCGTTGCACGCCCACGCGGAGGCCGCCCGGTCGGGTGGCGGCAGGTGACGTCGTCGTCATGATGTCGTCTCTTTCTTGTGGAGGGGGAGAGCCGCGGCGAGCGTCGCTGCGGCGGTTCGGGCGGAAGGGGCGTCGTCGGCGGCCAGAGCGGCCTCGGCGAGACCCCGTGCCTCGGACAGGGTGTGTTGGGACAGGGTGTGCCGCACATCGGCCAGTGCCGACGGTGCCATCGAGAGGCTGGTCGCGCCCAGGCCGACCAGGACGACGGCGAGCAGCGGGTCGGCCGCGGCCTCGCCGCAGATGCCGACGGGCTTGCCGAGACGCGCCCCGGCGTCGCCCACCTCACGCACAAGGCGCAGCACGGCCGGATGCCAGGGGTCCTGGAAGCCCGCGACCGACCCGAGCATGCGGTCGGCCGCCATGGTGTACTGCGTGAGGTCGTTCGTGCCGATCGACGCGAAGTCGGCGTGTGCGAGCACCCGGTCGGCGAGCAGGGCGCTCGCGGGGATCTCCACCATGACGCCGGCCGTGCGCAGCTCGTACTCGCGGGCCAGCCCGGTGAAGTACTTCGTCTCCTCGACCGTGGCCACCATCGGCGCCATCACCCAGAGCTCGGCTTCGGTCTCGGCGTCGGCCTCGGCGAGGGCGGTGAGCTGTTCGCGGAGGATGTCCTCGCTCGCCCGGAGCGCCCGAAGACCACGGAGCCCGAGCGCGGGGTTCTCCTCGTGCGCATCGTTGAGGAAGGCGAGCGGCTTGTCGGCTCCGGCATCCAGCATCCGCACCACGACCTTGCGCCCGGGGAACGCGGCCAGCAGTTCGCGGTACGCCTCCCGCTGCTGGGCGATCGTCGGCGCCTGGGCCGAGGAGAGGAACAGGAACTCGGTGCGGAACAGCCCGACGCCCTCGGCCCCCGAGCGACCGCATCCGCGGCGTCTGCGGGCTTCCCCAGATTCGCGAGCAGTGCGACACGCGTGCCGTCGGCGAGGGCGCCGGGAGTCAGCGGGGCGGAGTCCGCGGAGCGACGAGCGGCAGCGCGCTGAGCCGCGCGAGTCTTCTCGTCTTCGGTGGGCTCTCGCGTGATGACGCCGGCGGCCGCGTCCACGATCACCGTCTCGCCTGTCTCGAGCATGTCGCCGTCTGCGGCGCCGACGATCGCGACGATGCCCTTCTCGCGAGCGAGGATCGCGGTGTGCGATGTGGGTCCGCCGTCGGTGGTGATCAGGGCGAGCACCTGATCGAGGTCGAGCAGCGCGGTGTCGGCCGGGGCGAGATCGCGCGCCACCAGCACGAAGGATGGCCCGGGGCCGGGACGCCGGGCGCCTCGACCCCGCGAAGGCGTGCGAGCACGCGCTGCGCGATGTCATCGAGGTCGGCGGCGCGCTCGCCGAGGTAGCCGCCGACGGCCTCGAGCGTGGCACGGAATCCGGCGAAGGCGTCATGCACGGCCCACTCCGCCGTCGCGCCGTCATCGATGCGGGCATCGACCTCGTCTTGGAGGGTCGGGTCCTCGGCGATCATCGCCTGCGCCTCGAGCACCTCCTGCGCCGATCCGCCCGCAGCCTGACCACGCGCGTTCAGCTCCTCCGCGACGATCGATACGGCCTCGCGGACCCGTGCGCGCTCGGCGTCGGCGCCCGCGGTGCTCGGCGTGTTCTCGGGTGCCGGCATCGCTTCGGACATGCGGACGACCGGCCCCTGGGCCACCCCGAGGCCGATGCCGACGCCGCGCAGCTCGCTCATCCGGCGGCGTCCTGGTCGTGGTCGGTGGTGAGCAGCTCGGTGAGGGTGTCGAGCACGTCCTCCGCGCCGTCGCCCTCCGCGGTGAGGGTCACATAGTCGCCGTGCTCGACGGCCAGGGCGATGACGCCGAGGATGCTCGCCGCGTTCACGGGCTTGCCGGAGTCCTTGGCGATGGTCACCGCGACGCCGGAGTCCTTCGCCGCCTGGGCGAAGAGCTTCGCGGGGCGGGCGTGCAGTCCGTGGGAGGAGCCGATGCGAACGGTGCGGGTGGCGGTCATGGTGTTCCTTTCGGGGTGTCGCCGGCGGCGGCGAGGATCGAGCGGGCGAAGACGAGCGTGCGTGATCCGTCGCGGTCGGCGAAGACGTCGGCCGGGAGCACCGCGACAGGGGCGCTCACGGCGCCGCGGATGGCTTCCACCCGCTCGCCGAGGTGGGGGCCGACGAGGACGAGATCGGGGTCCGCGTCGATGAGCGAACTCTCCATGCCGGCCGCTGCCTCCCAGTCGAGACCGGCGGCCGCTGCCGCGCTGCGCAGGCGCTGCGCGACGAATGTGCTCGACGCCCCGGCGCCGCACACCACGAGGATCCTCATCGATTCCCACCTTCCTGAGAACAGTCTGTGAACAGGGAGGGGCGCCGCGCCAACACGTTCCTTTCCGCCCCCGCGGAACAGCGCCTTCCGCCCTCGAGTACCGGCATGCTGACATCATGGAGACCACGTCGAGACAGTGCGGTCAGCACGCGGAAGGAGAGGACCATGTCGCGCCAGCGCCAGGACCAGCTCCTCGCGACGCTCCTGCGCCAGGAGGGATGGTCGACGGCAGGAAGCCTGGCCGATCTGCTGGGCGTCACGCCACGCAGCATCCGCTCCTACGTCGCCGCGCTGAACGCGCGCACTCCCGGTGCTGCCGCGATCGAATCCGGTCCGGCGGGGTATCGCGCAGGCTCCGGGGCGCGCGGTGCGCTGCGCACGCGGCAGACGGGAGAGTCGGCACCCCGTGACCGGCTGCACGCACTCGTCCGTTCGCTCCTGGACGAGCCGAGGGGGATCGACGTGTTCGACACGGCCGATGAGCTGCACGTCAGCGAGGCGACGCTCGAGGCCGACCTCGCGCGTGTGCGCGGGCTGCTCGAAGGAACCGACCTCCTGCTCGAGCGCGACCGCGAGATCGTGCGGCTGCGCGGCGACGAGGCGGCTCAGCGGCGGCTGCTCAGTCGACTCGCGCACGACGAGATGGACGATGCCTCGTTCCACCCCGAGACGTTCCGCCGTGCGCTCTCCGGCTCCGCGGTCGCCGCCAGCGCCGTTGGTCCGTTCAAGTCGGCCCTGGTGGGTGAGCTCGGCGAGCTGGGGTACTACGTGAACGAGCTGGCGATCGCCGACGTGCTGCTCCATATCGCCATCGCGGCGGACAGGGTCGCCGCCGGCCACGCTCTCGAGGCGCCTCCGGTCGGAGCCCGCGAGGAGATCCCCGGGTCGCAGCGGTGATCGCCCGACTCGCCGACGAGCACTTCTCCGTCGTTCTCGGGGACGGGGACAGCAGCCATCTCGCGTCGCTCGTGCTCACCCGCATCGTCGCGCCGGGGAGGACGCCACTCGCGAGGTCGCGCGCAGCGGGGTCGATGCTTCGGTGGAGGACGCGGTGCGCGCCGAGCTCGCGAGGGCGGCCGACGACTTCCAGGTCGACCTCGTCGACGAGACGTTCGTGCTCCGGCTCGCACTGCACGTGCAGAACCTCCTGCGCCGCGCGGAGGAGAGCGCCTTGACGCGCAATCCGCTCACCCGCTCGCTCAAGACGAGCTACCCGATGATCTTCGAGGTCGCGGTGTCGATCGCGAGTGGACTGCACGACCGCGTCGGCACCCCCATCCACGACGACGAGATCGCCTACATCGCCATGCACGTCGGCGGCCGTCTCGAACGCAGCAGGAAGGCCGAGTCGATCCTCACGGCGACGATCGTGTGCCCGGGATACCAGGAGCTGCACGAACTGCTGCGCTCGAGCGTCGACCGTTCGCTCGGATCGGCGATCGAGGTCACCAGCGTGGTCACGAACGTGGACCCCGACTGGGCGTCCTTCGACACCGACCTCGTGCTCAGCACGATCGAACCCGGGCGATCGGGAGACCGGTTCGTTCGCATCCAGCCGTTCCTGACCGATGCCGATGTGGACCGCATCCAGCAGGCTGCCGCGCGCGTACGACGGAGCAGGAGGCTCACACGGCTCCGCGGCGAGCTCGCCCGCTACTTCCTGGCCGACGCGTTCGTCTTCCCGCTGCCGGACGAGGGGGAGGAGGCGATCATCCGCCGCCTCGGTGGCCTCCTGATGCGTGCCGGACTCATCGGCGAGGACTACATCGAGAACACCATCGTGCGCGAGCGGATGTCATCGACCACGTTCACGGATGCGCTCGCCGTCCCGCACGCCTTGCAGATGACGGCCACGCGCACGGCAATCGCCATCGGCGTCGCCGACGGCTCGGCGGCGTGGGGCGGTGGGCGCGTGCAGGTCGTCGCCCTGGCCGCGTTCAGCGAGGGCGATCGTGCCGCCTTCCAGACCGTGTTCGAGCAGCTGGTCGAGGTGTTCAGCGAACGCGAGAGCGTGCAGAGGATCGTGCGGAGAGGTTCGACGTTCGAGGCGTTCCTCGACGAGCTCGTGGCCGTGATCGACGGCTGAGCCCGCGGATCACTCCCGGGGGGCGAGCACCTCGGCGAGTTGATCGAGGACGGCCTCCGATGTGTCGGACGGCGCGGTCTCGAGCACCACCGCATCGCCGGACGCGATACCGAGGTCCATCACCGCCAGGACGCTGCTCAGGTCGACCGTCGTGCCGTCCGCCGTGCGGAGGGTCACCGTCGTGCCGTGCGACTGCGCCAGACGGACGAGCTCGGCCACCGGTCGGGCGTGCGCGCCGTTGTGCGCGCTGACGATGAGGTGTCGCGTCGGCATGGTCAGGAGCGCTCGTCGAGCAGCGTCCGCACGCCGGCCTCGAGTTCCGCCACGGCCGCGCGTGCGCCCTCTGCCGTGTCGGCGCGCGCGTCGATGTAGACCTTGAGCTTCGGCTCGGTGCCGCTGGGGCGCACGATGACGCGCGAACCGTCGCCGAGGAGGTACCGCAGCACATCGCCAGAGGGACGCCCGGGGGCCGCCTGCAGCAGATCCTCGGCCGACGTGATCGAGCGGCCCGCGATATGGGTCGGGGGAGCGTGCGCAGGGCGAGCATGACGGCGCCGATGACCGAGAGATCGTCGACGCGCACCGAGACCTGTCCGCTGGCGAAGTGCCCGTACGTCTCGCCCAGCTCGGCGAGGAGGTCGACCAGCGTCGCGCCGCGATCGCGCGCTTCGGCGGCGAGGCCGAGCACCGCGACGGCCGCGGACACGCCGTCCTTGTCACGGACCGTCTCGGGGTTCACGAGGTAACCGAGGGCCTCCTCGTAGCCGAACACGATGCCGGGGGCACGCGAGATCCATTTGAAGCCGGTGAGCGTCTCGTGGAAGTCCAACCCGTGGTGCGCGGCGACGGCACCGAGGCCGGGAGACGAGACGAGCGAGCACGCGAGCGACGCACCCGGCGTGCCCTCCGCGGCACGGGCGGCTCTCGCGCCGAGCAGGAGGCCGACCTCGTTGCCGGTCAGTCGGCGCCAGCCGTCCGGTGCGCTCTCGTCCGGGACGGCGACGGCGAGTCGATCCGCATCGGGGTCGTTGGCGAGGATGAAGTCCGCCTTCACTCGGCGGGCCCTGGCGAAGGCGAGGTCCATCGCCCCCGGTTCCTCGGGGTTCGGGAACGACACCGTGCGGAAGGTCGCATCGGGAGCGAGCTGTTCCTCGACGACGAAGGGCTGCGGGTATCCGGCGTCCTTCACGATGCGCGAGAGCGTCTCCCATCCGACGCCGTGCATCGCGGTGTACACCCAGCGCATCCCCGTGGTGCCGGCCGGCGCGGGAGCCACGGCGGCGGTCGCGGCGATGTACGCCTCGACGACCTCTTCTCCGGCCGTCTCGTACGCCGTGGAGCGCGACAGCTCCGTCACGGATCGGCTGTCGGCGACGCGCTGGATCTGCGCCGCGATCTCGGCATCCGCGGGAGCCACGATCTGCGAACCCTGGTCGGCTCCGCCGAGGTACACCTTGTACCCGTTGTCGTTCGGGGATTGTGGCTGGCTGTCACCATCACTCCCGCATCGGCGCCGAAGTGGCGCACGGCGAACGCGAGCACCGGGGTCGGGAGCAGGCGGGGCAGCAGGATCGCACGCAGGCCGGCGCCGGCGAAGAGCTCGGCGGAGTCGGTCGCGAACACGCGCGAGTTGCGGCGGCCGTCGTAGCCGATCACCACGGTGGGGGTCGCATCAGGCGTCCTCGCGCGCAGATACGCGGCGAAGCCCGCAGCGGCCTGCGCGACGAGCACGCGATTCATCCGGTTGCTGCCGGCGCCGAGTTCTCCGCGGAGTCCTGCGGTGCCGAACGCGAGACGGGTGCTGAACCGATCGTCCAGCTCGGCGAGCGCGGCGTCCTCGCCGGCGGAGGCACGTGTGATGAGGCCGGCGAGCTCGTCGCGGGTCTCGTGGTCGGGGTCCTGCCGCAACCAGGCGCGTGCCTGGACGAGCCGATCCTCGCTCACAGCGCCTCGACCACCCTGGCCAGCAACGCGGAGATCACCGGCTCGGCTTCGCGTCCGGCCTCGATGACCTCGGCGTGGCTCAGCGGAGTCTGCTGGATGCCCGCGGCGAGGTTCGTGATGAGCGAGAAGCCGAGGATCTCCATGCCGGCCTCGCGCGCGGCGATGGCCTCGAGGGCGGTCGACATCCCGACGATGTGACCGCCGATGTGCTTGGCCATCTGCACCTCGGCCGGGGTCTCGTAGTGCGGTCCGCGGAACTGCGTGTACACACCTTCGTCGAGGCTCGGGTCGATGCTGCGGGCGATGTCGCGCAGACGCTTGGCGTACAGGTCGGTCAGGTCGATGAAGGTCGCGCCCTCGAGAGGGGAGTCCGCGGTGAGGTTGATGTGGTCGCTGATCAGCACGGGCTGACCGGGCTTCCAGGTCTCGCGGATGCCGCCCGCGCCGTTCGTGAGCACCATGATCGCAGCGCCCGTCGCGGCGGCGGTCCGCACGCTGTGCACGACGCGGCGCACGCCGTGGTCTTCGTAGTAGTGCGTGCGGGCGCCGATCACGAGGACGTTCTTGCCGCCGGGGTGCGGATGCTGCGGAGCGTGCCGACGTGGCCCTCGAGGGCGGGCTTGGAGAAGCCGGTGACCTCGGTGGCGGGGATGGTCGCGACGGTCTCGCCGATGATGTCGGCGGCCTTGCCCCAGCCGCTGCCGAGGGTGAGGGCGATGTCGTGCTTCTCGACGCCGGTCAGACGCGCGATGTCTGCGGCGGCCTCGGCGGCGACCTCGAACGGGTTCGCGGTCGGGTCGTCGAGGGGGTTGCTGTGCGTTTCAGGCATGGATCCACTCTAGGAAGGTGCAGGCTCGGGGGCCAGGATTGGGGAAGAATGGATTCCATGTCTTCCACCACTTTCGAGCGCACTCAGCGCGTCGCCGTCCTCGGCGGCGGTCCCGGCGGTTACGAGGCGGCCCTCGCGGCCGCTCAGCTCGGGGCCGAGGTCACCCTGGTCGAGCGGGTGGGCGTCGGCGGATCGGCCGTGCTCACCGATGTGGTGCCCTCGAAGAGCCTCATCGCGACCGCCGACGCGGCCGTCGCGATCTCCGAGGCGAGCGACCTCGGGGTGAACTTCTACGCCAAGGGAGAGAACGGCAAGCCGCTCAAGCCCGAGATCGCCATCAACCTCGCTGCCGTGAACAAGCGGCTCATCGCCCTCGCCGGCCAGCAGTCGGAGGACATGCGCGCCACGCTCCTCGACGCCGGAGTGCGCATCCTCTCCGGTCACGGCCGGCTCGAGGGACCGACGGCGATCGTCGTGTCGACCGGTCAGGGCGGGACCGACTTCGACCGGGTCGAAGCCGACACGATCGTGGTGGCCGTCGGTGCATCGCCCCGCGAGCTGGACTCGGCCAAGCCCGACGGCAAGCGCATCCTCACGTGGACGCAGCTGTACGACATGAAGTCGCTCCCCGAGCACCTGATCGTGGTCGGATCCGGCGTCACGGGGGCGGAGTTCGCTTCCGCCTACATGAACCTCGGCGCCAAGGTCACGCTCGTCTCCAGCCGGGATCAGGTGCTCCCGGGCGAAGACAAGGATGCGGCGAGCGTCCTGGAGAAGGTGTTCAAGCGCGGCGGCATGCAGGTGCTCTCCAAGTCCAGGGCCGACAAGGTCGAGGTCACGAAGGACGGCGTGACCGTGACGCTGTCGGACGGGCGCACGGTCGACGGCAGCCACTGTCTCATGGCGGTCGGGTCGATCCCGAACACCGCGGGCATCGGTCTCGAGGAGGCGGGCGTCGAGCTCGACGACTCGGGTCACGTGCGGGTGAACAAGGTCGCCCGCACCTCCGTCCCGAACGTGTACGCGGTCGGAGACTGCACGAACTTCTTCCCGCTGGCCTCTGTCGCCTCCATGCAGGGGCGCACCGCCGTGTTCCACGCGCTGGGCGACATCGTGATCCCGCTCGAGCTGATCAAGATCACCTCGAACATCTTCACCGCGCCCGAGATCGCGACGGTCGGCTACGGGGTCAAGGACGTCGAAGACGGCATCGCCGACGGCATGGTCTACAAGCTTCCGCTCGCGGCCAACCCCCGGGCGAAGATGATGGGCATCAAGGACGGCTTCGTCAAGCTCATCGCCCGCAAGGGGTCCGGAACCGTGATCGGCGGCGTCATCGTGGCGCCCAAGGCCTCCGAGCTGATCTACCCGATCGCGGTCGCCGTCGAGCGACGACTGACGGTCGATCAGGTGTCGCGCGTCTTCGCGGCGTACCCGTCGCTGTCGAGCAGCATCACCGACGCCAGCAGGGCGATGCACCTCGTCAACATCTCCTGATCGTTGCGGACATGACGAAGGCGCCCCACCTCGGTGGGGCGCCTTCGTCGTTGCGTCTACGGGTCAGCTGATCGTGAGGAGCTGGTGTCCGGCCGAGACGGTGGCGCCGGCATCCGCGTTGATGTTGCCGATGACGCCGTCCTTGTGTGCCTGCAGCGGCTGCTCCATCTTCATGGCCTCGAGCACGACGACGAGGTCGCCCTTGACGACCTGCTGACCGTCTTCGACGGCGATCTTGACGACCGTGGCCTGCATGGGCGACTTCACGGCGTCTCCCGATGCCCCCGCATTGGCGGTGGTGGCGTGGCTGCGGCGCGACGGCGGCACGGCCGCCGGGCGCCCTGCCGCGCCAGGAGCGACGGCGACACGGTCGGGGAGGCTGACCTCCAGGCGCTTGCCAGAGACCTCGACGACCACGGTGTGCCGCGCCTCGGACGGGGCCTGTGCTTCCAGCTCGCCGTCCCACGCGGGGATGTCGTTGACGAACTCGGTCTCGATCCAGCGGGTGAAGATGCCGAAGTCGCCGTCCACGGCGGTGAAGGCGGGGTCACGCACCACCTTGCGGTGGAACGGGATGACGGTGGGGAGTCCGGCGACCTCGAACTCGTCCAGTGCGCGGCGCGAGCGCTCCAGCGCCTCCGCCCTGTCCTTGCCCGTGACGATGATCTTCGCGAGCAGCGAATCGAACGCCCCGGAGACCGCGTCGCCGGCCGTCACTCCGGAATCGAGACGGATACCCGGACCGCCGAAGGTCTTGAAGACGTGGATCGGACCGGGCTGGGGGAGGAACCCGCGACCCGGGTCCTCGCCGTTGATGCGGAACTCGATCGAGTGGCCCTGCGGCTCGGGGTCTCCGTAGTCGATGGTGCCGCCGGCGGCGATGCGGAACTGCTCGCGCACCAGGTCGATGCCGGTGACCTCTTCCGAGACCGGGTGCTCGACCTGGAGGCGGGTGTTCACCTCGAGGAACGAGACGGTGCCGTCGGCGCCGATCAGGAACTCGCAGGTGCCGGCGCCGACGTAGCCGACCTCCTTGAGGATCGCCTTGGACGCGGAGTAGAGGAGGTCGTTCTGCTCATCGGTCAGGAACGGGGCCGGGGCTTCCTCGACGAGCTTCTGGTGGCGGCGCTGCAGCGAGCAGTCGCGCGTCGAGATGACGACGACGTTGCCCTCGGCGTCCGCCAGGCACTGGGTCTCGACGTGGCGGGGCTTGTCGAGGTACTTCTCCACGAAGCACTCGCCGCGACCGAACGCCGCGACGGCCTCCCGCGTCGCCGATTCGAACAGCTCGCCGACCTCGTCGAGCTCACGCGCGACCTTGAGGCCGCGTCCACCGCCGCCGTATGCCGCCTTGATCGCGATCGGAAGGCCGAACTCCTTCGCGAAGGCGATGACCTCGTCGGCGCCCTCGACGGGACCGGGCGTGCCGGGGGCGAGGGGCGCGCCGACCTTCTCGGCGACGTGACGCGCCGTGACCTTGTCGCCGAGGGCCTCGATCGCTTCGGGCGACGGGCCGATCCAGGTCATCCCCGCATCGATGATGGCGCGGGCGAACTCGGCGTTCTCGGCGAGGAATCCGTAGCCGGGGTGCACGGCGTCCGCGCCGGCGCGGCGGGCGATCGAGAGGATCTTCTCGATCTGCAGGTACGTCTCGGCGCTGGTGGAGCCTCCGAGCGCGTACGCCTCGTCGGCGAGACGGGTGTGCAGGGCGTCCCGGTCCTGGTCCGCGTAGACGGCGACGGAGGCGATCCCGGAGTCACGGGCGGCGCGGATGATGCGTACGGCGATCTCGCCGCGGTTGGCGACGAGCACCTTGGCGATAGCAGGCATGGTTGCCAGCCTAGCGAGAAGGACCCCGATCCCTTTGACGACTCCCCACAAGAAAGACGCGAAAACGTGGAGGGGAGTCTACGACCACAGGTCGGTCCACCGGACCCCGAGCTCGGCGGCCAGGCGCCGCACCGTCGACAGGGACATCCCGACGACCGTGGACGGATCGCCGTCCACCCGGGTGATGAACGCCCCACCGAGGCTGTCGACGGTGAAGGCGCCCGCGACGAGAAGCGGCTCGCCGGATGCGACGTACGCGTCGATCTCGGCGTCGCTCACATCCGCGGCGAACGTCACCGCCGCCTCGGCGACGGCGGTCGCTTCCCGGGGGCTTCGCCCGGCGCGACGCGGAAGACCGAATGACCGGAGTGCAGCACTCCGGTGGCGCCGCGCATCTCCCGCCAGCGGCGGGTCGCCTCGTCCGGGGTGTAGGGCTTGCCGTAGACCTTCCCGCCGATCGCGAACATGGAGTCGCCGCCGATCACGATGCCGTCGAACTCGCCGGCGGCGGCCAGATCCTGCGCGACCGCAGCGGCCTTGGCGCGCGCGAGCAGCAGCACCAGCTCCGCAGGGGCGAGGGAAGCGCCACGCTCGGCCTCCGCCGCGGCAGCGACCGCGTCCTCGTCGACGTCCGGCGACGCCGTGAGCGGCTCGATTCCGGCCTGGCGCAGCAGCATCAGTCGGGCAGGGGACGTGGAGGCGAGGCAGACGCGCATGTGCACCACCGTATCCTCGAAGGATGACTTCCTCCGCAGCCGACGTGCTCGAACTCGACATCACCGGCATCGCGCACGGAGGCACGTTCGTCGCCCGGCATGAGGGGCGCGTGGTCTTCGTGTCCGACGCGATCCCGGGGAGCGCGTCCGTGCCCGACTGATCACCCCTCCGGAGGGCTCGGATGCCGCGACCCGCAGCTTCTGGCGTGCGGAGACGATCGAGGTGCTCGACGCGTCGGAACACCGACGACCGCACATCTGGCCCGAGGCTGACCTGTCGCGTGACCCCGCGGAACGTCCAGGCGGAGCGGATCTCGGTCATATCGACCTCGACCACCAGCGGGTGCTCAAGCGCCAGGTGCTGGCGGAGGCGCTCGACCGGTTCGCCGGCCAGGGTCTCGTCGCGCCGGAGATCGAAGCCGTCGCGTCGGGAGACGGTACGGGATGGCGCACGCGGGTCACCCTGCACGTCGATGAGGCCGGCGTCGTCGGTCCGTTCGCCGCACGGAGCCACCGTGTGATCCCCGTCACCTCCTACCCGCTCTCGCGGCCCGCCATCGCCGAAGCAGCGCTCGCGCTGGGCGGAGAGGCACCGGGACGCATCGAGCTCGTCGAGCCCGCCGACGGCGAGGTGCGCGTGATACGACGCGAAGAGACGGAACGGCCCGCCCGCGTTGCGCGGGGCTTCCGGCGGCGTCCGACCCCCGAGGTGATCCAGGAGGTCGTCGGCGATCGTCGCTTCCAGGTCGATGCCACCGGATTCTGGCAGGTGCACCCGCGAGCCGCGTCGGTGCTGGATGCAGCGGTGTACGGCATCCTGGACGGGCATGTGGACCCCGAGCGCACACACTACGACCTCTACGGCGGTGTCGGGCTCTTCGCCGCGACCCTCGCCGACCTCGGAGGGTCGGACATCGTGACAGTCGAGTCGAGCGCTCGGGCCACGCAGCACGCCGTCGCGAACCTCGCCCCGGTCGATGTGACCGCGGTGACCGCGCGCGTCGACAGGTTCCTCGCGTCGCGCACCGGCGCCGGGCGCACGGGTGCCGTGATCCTCGATCCGCCGCGCGCCGGTGCCGGCCGTCAGGTGGTCGAGGCGGTGCATGCCTCGTCGCCCGAGGCCATCGCCTATGTCGCGTGCGACCCCGTCGCGCTCGCGCGTGACCTCGGCACCTTCCGGACTCTCGGATGGAACGTCGACCGTCTCCGTGGTTTCGACCTGTTCCCCCACTCGCACCACTTCGAGGTCGTCGCACTGCTCACCAGGTGACCGCCGCCGTGGGGGTCCGAGGGGACTCACTAGGCTGGGGGGATGAGCAGGGTGGCACTCATCGACGATCACGAGTCCGTACGCCTCGGCCTCGAGGCCGCGTGCGCGCGCGATTCGCAGACTGTCGTGTTCTCGGGAAGCACCGTCGTCTCCTACCTCGAGTGGCGCGCCGCGTCGGGGTCCGCGCCGGCTGACGTGGTCGTCCTCGACCTCACGCTCGGCGACGGCACCACCGTGACCGAGAACGTCACATCGCTCGTGAGCGACGGGGCGAGCGTCGTCATCCACAGCGTCGCCGATCGTCCGGCCGCCGTCCGCGAAGCGCTGTCGGCCGGAGCGGCAGGCGTCGTCAGCAAGTCCTCGGCCCTCGACGACGTCCTGGACGCGATCCGGACCGTCGCGCAGGGCGAGGCGCTCAACAACGTCGAGTGGGCGAGCGCGGTCGACGGCGATCGGGACTTCGCGGATGCGCAGCTCTCCACCCGCGAACGCGAGGTGCTCCGGTTGTACGCGGCGGGGCTGCCGTTGAAGGCCGTCGCCGAACGGCTCGGCGTCGCCTACTCCACGGCCAAGGAGAACATCACTCGCATCAGGGTCAAGTACGTCGAGGTCGGCAGGCCAGCGCCCACCAAGGTCGATCTTCTCCGTCGAGCGATGGAAGACGGCATCGTCGCGGCCGACGGGGCATCGAGTGCCCGCTGACCCGCTCAGCATCCGAGATGCCTGGAGCAAGATCCCCTCTCCCGGCGGCACCGAGACGGAGTTCGAGCGCTTCACCGGGAAGCGCATGGAGCGCATCCTCGCGATCGTCGTCGCGCTCGGCTCCGCGGTACTCGGTGCGCAGGCGCTGATCGGCGCGGTGAACTCGCTGTCGCGGGCCGATGTGGTGCACATCGTGATGCTGGTCGTGGTGTTCGTGCCGCTCGCCGCGATGCTGGTGGCCTGTCTGGTCGGCCGCGGGGTGCGCACCTTCTCGGGCGCATTCGCCGTGGTCTACGTGCTCGCGCTCGCCGCCTGGCCGACGGTCGTCGACCCTGCGGACAAGAGCGCGGGCGACCAACCATGGATCTTCTTCCTCGTCAACGTGGGCGTGGTCGCGGCGATGCTCGCCTTCCCGCTGTGGCTCCAGTTCGCCTGGGCCGCCGGGATGCCGCTGGTCTACGGCTATGTCCGTCTCGTGCAAGGGGAGTTCTCCCGGGAGTTCTGGGTGACGACCGCGTTCGATGTGTCTTTCACGTTGATCCTCGGCGTCGTCATGATCTCGCTCGGCTGGATGTTCCGTTCCGTCGCCGCGGGGGTCGATGAGGCCAGGGCGCAGGCCGTGTCCTCGTACTCGACCGCCGCCGCTGCCCGCCGCCGCCGAGGAAGAGCGTGTGGCGATGTCGGCGTTGATGCACGACAGTGTGCTGGCCGCGCTCATCGCCGCCGAGCGGGCCGAGGGCGACCGCGCGAAAGAGCTCGCGGTGGCGATGGCGCGCGAGGCTCTCACCCGCCTCGCGAACACGGAGGCGGCCGTCGCGCAGGAGGGGAGCGATGAGCCGGTCGGCACGGCGCAGATCGTGGTCGAGCTGCGCCGTTCGCTCTCGGAGCTCGGTGCCGACGCGGTGGTCGAGGAACGCGGGGGTATCGGGCTCATCCCCGGTCGGGCGGCCAGGGCTCTCGTGCTCGCCGCGCGGCAGGCGATCGGCAACGCCGTGGCGCATGCGCACGGGCGTGGTCTGCACATCGTCGCCGAGGGGCACGGCGACGAGGGGGTCGCGGTCACGGTGTCCGATACCGGACCGGGTTTCGACGTCGAAGCCATCGGGGCGGATCGTCTCGGGATCAGGGCCTCGATCTTCGCGCGTATGGCCGGTGTCGCCGGGACGGCAGACATCCGGTCGGACGAGCACGGCACGGTCGTCACTCTGGGGTGGGAGCGCTCATGAACCGCACGGTGCGCAGTGTCGCCACCTCGCTCGCGGTCGGGTTCGCCCTGTACTTCGTCGCTCGGGGAGTGTGGTGGATCGAGCAGCCAACGGCGCCGCTGCTGATGGTCCTCGCGATCGGCGTGTACCTGGTGGTGGTGAACATTGCGATCCTGGGTGATGCGACATCGGTGCGCATGCCTCTGTGGTCGGCCGTGCTGGCACTGCTGGCCAGCGCTCTGATCCCGACACTGGTCACCTTCTCGCTGGAGCCCGGCGACCGGACGGCGCCCTTCGCCACCTGGTACATCGGTGCGCTTGGGCTGCTCGGCGTCGTCTGCGTGGTGCGCCGTCGCTTCCTCATCGGCTGGTTGGTGCTCGTGGTGCTCGTGGTCGCCGCTTCCGCGTACCTCGGCGTCGGCGTGGCGCTCACCCTCGGTCTGGTCGGTTCGATCATGTGGGTCGCCGTCGCCAGACTGCTCGTGATGTTCTGGGACCGTGCGGTGCGCGATACCGAGCGCCTCGCCGAGATCCAGCAGGCGGTCTCGGCATGGCATGCCACGCAGCGGGTGCGGCAGCGCGAGAGGCGTCTGCGCACCCAGTTCGCTCTGGCCGTCGCCGGCCCCGTGCTGAGTCGGGTCGTCGCCACGCGGGGCGCCCTCGACGACGGCGAACGACGGGAGGCGCGTCTTGCGGAGGGGCGACTGCGCGACGAACTGCGCGGCGCGGACCTCCTCAACGATGCCGTGCGCAATGCGATCGATGTCGCGCGCAGACGCGGCGCCGTCGTCACCGTGTTCGACGAGGGCGGGTTCGACGGCATCGACGAGGCTCGTCGCGGCGCGATCAGAGATGAGCTGGCGGCGACACTCACCCAGGCCAAGGCTGCCCGCATCATCATCCGTTCCGCGCGTGATCCACGTGTCGCGGTGACCGTCGTCGGCCGCGCCGGAACCCGCTCCTCCGGCGACGATGACGCGGTCGACCTGTGGCACGAGATCCCGCGGGATCCCGCCGGAGGCTGATCACGGCGCGAGTCGCGCGCACGTCCTCGGCTCCGGCCCTGGGGAGGTGACCGGAGTCGAGGATGCGGAGAGAGTGGGCGAGGGGCGGCGAATCCGCCTGCCCCTCGCCGTGCGGACAGTTACCCGAAAACCGTCCGCTGGTGGCCGATCAGCGTCTGTCTACCCTGGGACAGAGAGACCAGCCGAACGCGAAGCGTCTCCCTTAGTCTGAACGGTCGCGCACGCGTTGTCTGTAGGTATTTTGGGGGACACGGTTTCCACGCCGATGGGCCATCATTGGACGATGGGAATGCGTCGAGGCACCAATCTTCCGCGGATGGGTGACTTCAATCAGTCCGTCGTGCTGGAGGCCGTCCGCCAGTCGGCCGAGGGGCTGAGCCGGATCGAGCTCGCTGCCGCGACGGGGCTGTCGGCGCAGACGGTCACGAACATCACGAGGCGCCTCCTGGACGACGGGTTCATCCGCGAGGCCGGGCGCACGATCAACGGCCCCGGCAAGCCCCGGGTCACTCTGCGCCTCGTCCCGGACAGCCGCTTCTCGGTGGGAGTGCACCTCGATCCCGCAATCATGACGTTCGTCCTGCTCGACCTGTCGGGGGCGGTGGTGCGGCGGATGAGCGTGCGCACTCCGGCGAAGGAGCCCCGACAGATCGTCGCCGCCATGGCCACGACGATCGAGGCGCTGATCACGGCGTCCGGGGTGGATCGGACCCGGATCGCCGGGGTGGGAGTGGCCGCGCCCGGCCCCTCGACGTCGAGAAGGGCACGGTGATCGATCCGCCCAAGCTCCTCGGCTGGCACCGGGTGCCACTCAGAGCGGTGCTCGCGGAGGCGACCGGGATGCCCGTGGTGTTGGAGAAGGACACGACCGCGGCGGCCGTCGGCGAGCTCTGGAGGCGAAGGGCCTCCGCTGACGACTCCTTCGTCTTCGTCTATCTCGGCACCGGGATCGGGGCGGCCGTGGCCCGAGACGGCAGGGCGATACCCGGGAGCACGCGCAACATCGGCGAGGTCGGGCACATCATCGTCGACCCGGATGGCCCCGCGTGCACCTGCGGTTCGCGCGGGTGTGTCGAGGTCGTGTGCACCCCGCAGGCGATCGTGGAGCAGGCGGAGCGTGCGGGGGTGTTCCGCGACGACCGCGAGGGGAGCGATGTCGAGGCCGTCGATGGGCGCTTCACCGCGCTGTGCGAGCGCGCCGCCGCGGGCGATGCTTCTGCCGTCGGCGTGCTGCGTCAGGCGGCGGTGCACATGTCGGTGCTGACCGCCGCGTTGACGAACATGCTCGACGTCGATCGCGTCGTCTTCGGCGGCCCGTTCTGGTCGCGGCTCGCCGCGGTGTATCTCGGCGAGATCCCCGAGAGACTGGCGCGCGCGAGTGCGACACGTGCGGTGCGGGAACTCCCCGTCGACGGGACGGTCGTCGGCGACGACGTCGGCGCGGTGGGTGCAGGATGCGTCGTGCTCGATTCCGTGCTCAGCCCGCGCGCATCCGTCCTGCTGCTGGACGGCTGAGACCACAGCGGCAGCCCCGGTCGGCGTCGTCTCAGCCGGAGAAGCGTCCCCAGGGGATGTCCCGACGCAACGGTCGGCGAAGGGGGCGCTGCGTGCGGGTCCAGGCCGAGACGGACGGCTCTTCGGCGACGGCGTCGGCGGCCTCGGTCGCGTATGCCTCGCTGATCACGGCGATGAGCGCGGCGAGTTCTTCCTCGGTCGCCGTCCCGCGCGTGATCTCCAGCATCGGCGCCGCCGGATCCGATGCCGCGCCGGGGGCTTCCTGCCCGGTCACAGGGGGATGTTCCCGTGCTTCTTGGGCGGCAGCTCCGCGCGCTTGCCGCGCAGAGCGCGGAGGGCCTTCGCGATCGAGACGCGGGTGTTCGCCGGCTCGATGATGCCGTCGAGCTCGCCGCGCTCCGCCGCGAGGAACGGCGACGCCACGTTGTAGGTGTACTCGTTCGCGAGCCGGGTGCGCACGGCGGCGACGTCCTCGCCCGCTTCCTCGGCCTTCTTGATCTCTCCGCGGTAGAGGATGTTGACGGCGCCCTGGCCGCCCATGACGGCGATCTCGGCCGTGGGCCAGGCGAGGTTGACGTCGGCGCCGAGCTGCTTGGAACCCATCACGATGTACGCGCCGCCGTAGGCCTTCCGCAGGATCACGGTGACCAGGGGCACCGTGGCTTCGGCGTAGGCGTACAGCAGCTTCGCCCCGCGACGGATCACGCCGGTCCATTCCTGGTCGGTGCCGGGAAGGTAGCCGGGCACGTCGACCAGGGTGACGATCGGGATCGAGAACGCATCGCAGAAGCGGACGAAGCGACTGGCCTTCTCGCCGGCCTCGATGTTCAGCGTTCCGGCCATCTGGGACGGCTGGTTGGCGATGACGCCGACCGAGCGGCCCTCCACACGGCCGAAGCCGATGACGATGTTCGGTGCGAACAGCGGCTGGACCTCGAGGAAGTCGCCCTCGTCGACGACGCGCTCGATGACCGTGTGGATGTCATAGGGCTGATTCGTCGAGTCGGGCACGATCGTGTTCAGCGTACGGTCGGCATCGGTGGTCTCGAACTCGAACGCGCTCTCGTACGACGGGAGCTCTGCCATGTTGTTGTCCGGCAGGAAGCTCAGCAGCGTGCGCGCATAGTCGAGCGCGTCGTCCTCGTCTTCCGCCAGGTAATGTGCGACGCCGGAGCGGGTGTTGTGCGTGTATGCGCCACCGAGCTCCTCCATGCCCACGTCCTCGCCGGTGACCGTCTTGATGACGTCGGGGCCCGTGACGAACATCTGGCTGGTCTTGTCGACCATGATCACGAAGTCCGTGAGCGCGGGGGAGTACACCGCACCCCCGGCTGCGGGGCCCATGATGATCGAGATCTGCGGGATGACGCCGGATGCGCGGGTGTTGAGGCGGAAGATCTCGCCGTACTTGCCGAGCGCGACGACGCCCTCCTGGATGCGTGCGCCGCCCGAATCGAGGATGCCGATGCACGGCATGCCGCCTGCGAGCGCGAACTCCATGATCTTCACGATCTTCTCGCCGGCGACCTCGCCGAGCGATCCGCCGAAGGTGGAGAAGTCCTGCGAGTACACGGCCACGGTACGGCCGTTGATGGTGCCGACGCCCGTGACGACCGAGTCGCCGTAGGGGCGGGAGCGGTCCATGCCGAACGCGGTGGTGCGGTGGCGCACGTACTCGTCGAACTCGACGAAGCTCCCGGGGTCGACGAGCAGCTCGATGCGCTCACGGGCGGTCATCTTGCCCTTGGCGTGCTGCTTCTCCTTCGCCTTCGCTTCTGCGTCGACGACGGCTTCGGTGTAGCGAGCGCGCAGGTCCGCGATCTTGCCGGCGGTGGTAAAGAGGTCGGGCTTGTCCGTCACGGATTCCACCCTAGCGTCGGGTCGCCTCGGTCCGTTGGATGCTCGGCACAACGAGGCGGCTGATCCTTTGGCGACGAGCGTGCAGTGTCCGTCAGCCCGCCGGCTCGTTCCGATCGCGTTCCACGGAGGGCGACGAGCCCGAGAGGGAGGTGAGGTCGTGGTCGCCGGTGTCGTGCGGGTTCGGCTCGAGCTGTTCGACAGCCGTGCGCCGGCTGGTGGCCAGTTCGCCCACGCGGTGTCCCACCCATCCCGCGCCGCGGGCCACGGTTCCTGCCGCACCCGCGACCGCGTTCCCGGCATAGCGGGCGCCGCGGAGCATCCGCAACTCCAGCTTCTCGGCCCCCGGCACGGGTTCCAGCTCGATCGGCAGGTCGATCGGAGCAGCGCCGAACGCCTTGTGCGAGGTGGTGAGCACGCGGCGTCCGAGGATGTGGTTCCCCGCGCCTCCGACCGCGGCGCCGATGCCGAACGGGAGGGCCTTGCCGATGACCGAGGCGCCGCCCTTCGCGGCGAACTGCTTCACGAACATGCTCTTGAGCTGATCGACGAGGGGTCCGACGGCTGCGCGGGGGAGCGACTTCGTGACGAGCTCGCCCCAGTACGACGACCGGCTCCCCCCTCGTCCTGCGACCTGACCCGCGAGCTGCCCGACCAGGTCGACGCCCTCCTTGCCGAGCATGAGTGTCATCACGAGCGCCCTGGCCCTGTCGGGGTTGGCGACCGCGATGCCGTGGACCTCGGCGACGGACTGGGCGAACAGTGCCGTCGACTCGACGAAGCCCACGGTCTCGACGCCCGAGAGCGCGAGGGTGACGCCCGTGCCGATGCCGGGGACGACCGCGGTCGCGCCGACGGCGGCCCCTCCGGTCGTCACCGCGGCGAGGTAGCGCCGTTCGAGGATCCGGATGATTTCGGACGGCGATGCCTGGGGGTTGCGCAGACGGATGCTGCGGATGTGCGCGAGGACGAGGGGACGCTGGATGGACAGCACCCTGTCGAGTCCGCGCACCATCATCGGATGCTCAGGAGAACCCTGGGGCGGCACGCCCTTGTCCCACGGGGCGTCATCCGGGAGGGAGTGGATCTTGTGCACCTTGGGGGTCATGCAGCGATCCTACGAAGCCCGACCGCGAAAACGCCGAAAGCCCGGCTCCTCGAGGAACCGGGCTTTCGGGAGCGGATCAGACGAAGAGGTTCGCCCGCTCGAGGTCTTCGGCGAAGTCGACCTCGACCGCGTACAGGTCGGAGACATCCATCGGCTCGAGGAGCAGACCATCTTCCGCGATCGCGAGCTCGAGCCCACGCTCGAAGTAGTCCTGATCCTCGACGCGCTGCAGCTGGCGCATGAACGCCTTCTTGTGCGTGGACGAGATGTAGTTGATGCCGACGGCCTCGCCGAGCCCGCCCTTGACGGTCTTGGACAGCTCGTTGATGAAGCCTTCGGCCGTGACCGTGTACTTCACCTCTTCGTCGCTGACCTTGGAGGTGTTGACGGTGACGAACGACTGGTCGCGCTCGATGTACGCCGCTGCGCGACCGAGGATCATCGGATCGAAGACCACGTCGCCGTTCATCCACAGGACGCCACCCCGTCCCGTCGCCCCGAGGGCGCGGAGCAGGCTCTTCGAGGTGTTGGTCTCGTCGTAGCGCTCGTTGTGGACGTAGTTGACCGAGGGGAAGGCGTCGATGATGGTCTCGGCGCGATAGCCGACGACCGTCGTGATGCGTGCGTCGGAGCCGAAGGCGGCGCGGATGTTGTCGTGCTGCTGGCCCATGATCGTGCGGCCGTCGCTGAGTTCGGTGAGCGGCTTCGGCAGCGCACGGCCGAGGCGCGAGCCCATGCCCGCGGCGAGGATGACGGTCTGAAGAGTCACGAGTGCTCCTAAAGGAAGTTGTGTTCACGGTCGATTCACCGACCAGACACTTCGTCGTGCCGCGTTCATGCTAGCGATTCAGCCTGAGAAGCTCCGGGTCCTGACGTCCCCGTTGCCATTTCGTGACCGAGTACACACCGGACGCACAGGGTCTTCGTCGGATTCGGATCTTTCCCGGATCTTCGGATCCGGGAGCGGAATGTTGCGCGGCGGCTTGGCTTGCGGCCGCCCATTGATACCGTAGGACGGTGACTTCTTCCCCTGACGACCGCACCGCCCAGGTGGACGATACCGAGACCGCGCCGCGAAAGGCAACGGTGAAGCGCGCTCCGGCCGCGAAGCAGACGGTCGGCACTCCGCCCGCGGCGGCGAAGACGACTCCGACGGCGAAGAAGACCCCCACGGCGAAGAGCGCCTCAGCCGCGCGTAAGGCACCTGCGGCGACGAAGAAGACCACGACTGGAGCACGCTCCACCGCGCAGCCTCGGTCCAGCGCGGCGAAGACCAACACTGCGAAGAACAGCGCTGTGAAGACCGCCACCGCGAAGGCAGCCGCCGAGAAGGCGGCACCATCCGCCGAGGTCGTCGTGGAGCCCCTGACGAAAGCCTTGGACCGTCCGTCCGCGGCACCGCGGACGGCGGCAGCCGCGCGTACAGCTGCGGCGAAGAACACGGCTGCGCGAGCGACGAAGAAGCCCGCGACGGCGGCTGCGGCCAAGACCGCTGCGGCCAAGACCGGTGCGGCCAAGACCGGTGCGGCCAAGACCGGTGCGGCGACGCCGGGTGCGGCCAAGGCCGGTGCGGCCAAGACTGCTGCCGCGAAGTCCGCTGCCGCGAAGTCCGCTGCCGCGAAATCGGCGGCGGCGAAGTCCACTGCCCGTTCTGCGACGGCGAAGACCACGGCGGCGAGGTCAGCGGCAGCAAAGGCGGCAGCCACCAGGGCGGCGAAGGCGGCCGCGGCCACGGCGGCCGAGGCCGAGCCTGAAGCGACGCCTGCGGCGGAGCAGGCTCCCACCGCCGAGTCGAGCTCGGCGGTCGAGTCGAACCCTGCGGTCGAGTCGAACCCTGCGGTCGAGTCGGACCTGGTGGTCGAGTCGGACCTGGTGGTCGAGTCGGACCTGGTGGTCGAGTCGGACCTGGTGGTCGATTCAAACCCGGTGGTCGATTCGGACCCGGCGGTCGAGGGTGCATCCTCTGCTTTGATGGCGGATGAGGGGGAGACGCCCGTGGCGAGATCCGACGATGACAGCGAACCGACCCTCGTCGCCGAGCCCGATCCCGCGCCGGAGGTGGAGCCGGACGCCGTCGTGATCGCCGAACCGGACGCCGTCGTCGATGACACGGCGTCCGACGACACGGCGGCCGGCGCCGTCGAAAGCGGTCCGGACACCGAGGCGATCAGCATCCGCGGACTCGTGAAGCAGTTCGGCGACAATCGGGCCGTCGACGGCATCGATCTGACGGTTCCCGCCGGGTCTTTCTACGGCATCGTCGGTCCGAACGGCGCGGGCAAGACGACCACGCTCTCCATCGTCGCCGGCCTCCTGCGCGCAGACGAAGGAAGCGTCGTGATCTGCGGCATCGACCAGTCGGCGCAACCGCAGGCGGCGAAGCGCCTGATGGGCGTGCTCCCTGATCGGCTCCGCACCTTCGATCGTCTCACCGGTCGTCAGCTGCTCTATTACTACGGACTTCTGCGGGGGCTGTCCTCGGACGTCATCGAGAAGCGCGCGACGGATCTGGCGCGCGCGTTCGACCTCGGAGACGCGTTGAGCCGGGTGGTCTCCGACTACTCGGCCGGAATGACGAAGAAGATCATGCTCGCCGGAGCGATGATCCACTCGCCGCGCGTCCTCGTGCTGGATGAGCCGTTTGAATCGGTCGATCCGGTCTCTTCCGCGGTCATCCTCGACATCCTGCGTGCCTATGTCTCGCACGGAGGAACCGTGATCCTGTCCAGCCACGGCATGGACTTGGTCGAACGTGTCTGCTCTCGGGTCGCGATCATCGTCGGCGGCGAAGTGCTCGCAGAGGGCACGATCGACGAGGTGCGCGCGGGTCAGACGCTCGAGGCACGGTTCGTCGAACTCGCCGGCTCCAGCGGAGAGGTGGAGGGGCTCGAGTGGCTGCACACGTTCTCCGACTGAGATTCGCGCTGCTGCTCGGGTCGTTGCGCGGCGATCGTCGGGTTCGCACTCTTCTCGCGTTCGCTGCCGTCGTCATCGTCACCGTCGTGGTCTGTCTCGCGGTGTTCAGCCTCGCCGACGCCTCAGTTCCCGTCGCACGGGCGGTCACCGTCCTCGGTGGCGGCGCACTTCTTCTCGGGTTCCTCGTCGGCCCGATCCTCGTCGGCGCCGTCGACCAGCTCGATCCGCGGCGCTTCGCGGTGTTCGGCGTGGACGAGCGGCAGATGCCGTGGGTGCTTGTGCTGGCGGCCTTCGTGAGCGTGCCGAGCCTCGCCCTCCTCGCGGTCTACGTGAGCGTCTGCGTCGTCGCCGTGTCCGCCGGCACCCCGTGGCCCCTCGCGGTGCTGTTCACCGTCGTCGGGGTGGTGACGACGGTGCTCATCGCGCGGATCGGCATGGCGATCAACGCCCTGCTGCTTCCGGAGCGGCGCTCCCGTGAGCTCACCGCGCTCTTCGCGCTCGCGCTGCTCGTGATCGCTTTCCCCGTGGCGGTGTTCCTGGGGTCGTTGCGCTGGGACGGCCATGTGCCGGAGTCGCTGGCGACACTGTCCACGGTGCTGGGGTTCACGCCGTTCGCCGCTGCGCCGGGGTTCCTCTTCTCGGCGGCTGCGGGGGAGACCGGATCGGCATGGGCGAGCGGTATCGTCGCGATCCTCACCATCGGTGTCCTCTGGCTGGTGTGGTCCTGGCTGGTCAGCCGCCTCCTCACGACCACCGAACGTCCGGTCGCCTCGCGAGAGCGCACCGGACTCGGCTGGTTCGGTCTTCTGCCGTCGAACGCGTTCGGGGCGATCGCATCCCGGAGCCTCGTGTACTGGCTTCGCGATCGCCGATACATCATGAACATCATCGTGGTCCCGGTCGCCGGGGTGCTCACGGTGTTGCCGCTCATCGTCGCGGGCGTGCCGCTCGAAGTGGCCGCTCTCGTGCCGGTCCCGGTCATGGCGCTGTTCTTCGGCTGGCTTCCGCACAACGACGTCGCCTACGACTCGACCGCGCTGTGGACCCACGTGGCCAGTGGCGTCCGGGGGCTGCCTGACCGTCTGGGGCGTCTGGTCCCCGTCCTGCTGGTGGCCGTTCCGGTCCTCGCGATCGCCGTGCCTCTCTCGCTCCTCCTCGTAGGCGACTGGAGTCTGCTCCTGCCGCTCGGCGGTCTCGCGGCGAGCCTGCTCTTCTGCGCGCTCGGACTCTCGAGCATCGTCTCGGTCGTGGCCCCGTATGCGGTGTCACGGCCCGGAGACAGTCCGTTCCAGCAGCCGCAGCGGCCGACCTCCCGCGGCGCCTACGGTCCGGCGGCGGCGTTCCTCGGCGCGATCGTGCTCAGCGTGCCGACCATCTGGCTGTTCGCCGCGTCGATCATCGAAGGCTCCGCATACGCGCCCGCGACGTTCTGGGTCGGACTCCTCGTCGGACTGGGCGTGCTCGCAGCGGGAGCGGTCATCGGCGGTCGCATCTTCGAGCGCAGCGGCGAGCGGCTCATGGAGTTCGTCGAGACCGCGTGAGGGCCGCCCGCGAGGCACACGACGACGCTAGACTCACGGGATGAGTACTCCGCTGGACAGCCCCGATCAGGGCGGCGTGGCAACGCTTGATCGCGAACTGGAAGAGCTCCTCCGTGAGGAGAACCTCGAGCCGGGCGACCATGAGCGCTTCTCGCACTATGTGAAGAAGGACAAGATCCTCGAGTCGGCGATCACCGGCAAGCCGGTGCGCGCACTGTGCGGCAAGAAGTGGACGCCGGGTCGCGACCCGGAGAAGTTCCCGATCTGCCCCACGTGCAAGGAGATCTACGAGTCGATGATCGGCTGACGTCAGTCGGCGTCGACGTAGACGGTGGGGATCGCCGGGTCGGACTTGCTGAGGGCGAGGGCGCGCACGGGAAGCTCTTCGCGTACCCGCAGGTGATGCGACCGTGCGGCCGCAGTCCCCTCGATCCCCTCGTAGGCGGTCTCGATCTCGCCGGCTTCCACGAACGTCACCTGCAGCGCACGCCCGTCCGGATGCTCGCTCGCCGTGTCGATCTCTTCGAACCCGTCGGAGACCGCGACGGTCTCGGCGGTCGCGACACCATCGACGAGCGTGCGGAAAGCGGCCTTGCGCCCACCGTGCGATCCCTTGTCCGCCGAGACCTTCGCGACGCCGATCCACGACCCGGTGGAGTCCTGCCGTGCCACCAGCTTGTAGACCATGCTCGCGGTCGGATAGCCCGATCCGGTCACCACCGACGTGCCGACACCGTACGCGTCGACGGGTGACGCGGCGAGGGCCGCGATCGCGTATTCGTCCAGGTCGCTGGTCACCGTGATCCGCGTCGACGTCGCTCCGAGTTCGTCGAGTTGTGCGCGCACATCGGCGGCGACGATCGGCAGGTCCCCGGAGTCGATCCGTACCCCGCCGAGCCCCGTGCCGGCGACGCGGATGGCCGTCTCGACTCCGGTGCGGATGTCGTAGGTGTCCACGAGCAGCGTGGTGCCGACACCCATGCTCTCCACCTGGGCACGGAAGGCCTCCTCCTCGGTGTCGTGCAGGAGAGTCCAGGAGTGCGCCGCCGTCCCCATCGTCGGGATACCCCAACTCCGCCCGGCTTCCAGGTTGCTCGTCGCCCCGAACCCGGCGATGTAGGCCGCGCGCGCCGCAGCGACGGCCGAGCGCTCGGCAGCACGCCGTGAACCCATCTCGGCCAGAGGGCGCTCACCCGCCGCGATGCTCATCCGTGACGCCGCAGTCGCCACGGCGGAGTCGTGATTGAGCACGCTCAGGGCGAGGGTCTCGAGCACCACCGCGTCGGCGAAAGACCCCTCGACCGTGAGGATGGGCGAGCCGGGGAAGTACAGCTCTCCCTCGCGGTAGCCGCGGATCGACCCTGTGAACCGGTAGTCCTCGAGGTACTTGAGCGACGCCGCATCGACGACCTCCTCGTCGCGCAGGAACCGCAGCTCGTCCTCTCCGAACCGGAACTCCCGCAGGAGTCCGAGCAGACGTCCGGTCCCCGCCACGACGCCGAATCGGCGCCCCCCGGACAATCGCCGGGAGAACAGCTCGAAGACGCTCGGCCGGAACGCCGTGCCGTCGCGGAGGGAGGCAGCGAGCATCGTCAGCTCGTAGCGGTCGGTGAGCAGCGCCGTCGACGTGGTCATGCGCTCAGCTTAGTGAGCGTCTTGATACGCGCGGTGGGGCCGCACGCGGGTAGGCTGGGGAGTCATGAACGACGCGCCGATCGGGATCTTCGACTCCGGTGTCGGCGGGCTCACGGTGGCGCGGGCCATCCGCGCCCAGCTGCCCCGTGAGTCTTTCGTCTACATCGGCGACACCGCCCACTCGCCGTACGGACCCAAGCCCATCGCCGATGTCCGCCGGTATGCCCTCGAGGTGCTCGACACCCTCGTGGATCAGGGTGTGAAGATGCTCGTGATCGCGTGCAACACCGCCTCGGCAGCGATGCTCCGGGACGCGAGAGAGCGGTACGACATCCCCGTCGTCGAGGTCATCGGTCCCGCCGTGCGCCGCGCCGTCTCCACGACGCGCAACGGACGCGTCGGCGTGATCGGCACGGTCGGCACCATCGGGTCGAGGGCCTACCAGGACATGCTCGAGGTGAACGAACGTCTCCAGGTCTTCACCGCCGCCTGCCCCCGGTTCGTCGAGTTCGTCGAGGCGGGGATCACGGGTACGCCCGAAGTCCTTGCGGTCGCCGAGGGGTATCTCGCTCCGCTGCGCGATGCGGGGGTCGACACGCTCGTGCTCGGCTGTACGCACTATCCGTTCCTGCGGGGCGCCATCAGCTACGTCATGGGCGAAGGGGTCACGCTGGTCTCCAGCGACGACGAGACGGCAGGCGATGTGTATCGCCAACTGGTGCGGGGTGACCTGCTCGCCTCGCCGAATGCCACTGCCACCTATGTCTACGAGGCGACCGGCGCCTCGACCGACGATTTCACCGCATTGGCCAATCGTCTGATGGGGCGCGAGGTGCGCGATGTGCAGCTCGTGCAGACCGGTGTGATCTCCGTTCCCCGCACCGCCTTCGAGTAAGACCCGCCTCGAATCGTCCCGACCGATTCGCTCACCCCGACCCGAGAGAAGCACATGACCGAAATCGTCCGCGTCGACGGCCGTTCCACCGATCAGCTCCGCGAGATCACCATCGAGCGCGGCTGGAGCGCACAGGCCGAGGGATCGGCTCTGATCAGCTTCGGGGGCACGAAGGTGCTGTGCACCGCATCGTTCACGAACGGGGTGCCCCGCTGGTTGACGGGCAAGGGCAAGGGCTGGGTCACCGCCGAGTACGCGATGCTCCCTCGGGCGACCAACAGCCGGAACGACCGTGAGAGCGTCAAGGGACGCATCGGCGGTCGGACGCATGAGATCTCCCGCCTCATCGGCCGGGCACTGCGCGCCGTCGTCGACACGAAGGCGTTGGGCGAGAACACGATCGTCATCGACTGCGACGTGCTGCAGGCGGACGGCGGGACCAGGACTGCCGCCATCACGGGGGCCTATGTGGCCCTGGCCGACGCCATCGAGTGGGGTCGTGACAAGAAGTTCATCGGCAGGAACTCGACGCCGCTCCTCGATTCCGTCGCCGCCGTCTCGGTGGGGATCATCGACGGCGAGCCCATGCTCGACCTGGCATACACGGAGGACGTGCGCGCGGAGACCGACATGAACGTGGTCGTCACCGGTCGCGGACTGTTCGTCGAGGTGCAGGGCACGGCGGAGGGTGCGCCCTTCGACAAGCTCGAGCTGGATGCGCTGCTCGAGCTGGGCCTCGCCGGCTGCGAAGACCTGAAGGGCAAGCAGCTCGCCGCGCTGGCGGGGGAGTGACGATGCAGGTGGTGCTCGCGACGCACAACCCGCACAAGGTCGCGGAGTTCCAGCAGATCGTGGCGCGAACGCGTCCTGACCTCGAGGTCATCGGGTACGACGGCCCGGAGCCGGTGGAGGATGGCGTGACATTCGCCGAGAACGCCCTCATCAAGGCCAGGGCGGCGTCTGCGCACACGGGGCTCGCGGCGTTGGCCGATGACTCCGGGATCTGCGTCGATGTGCTCGGCGGGTCTCCCGGCGTGTTCTCCGCGTACTGGGCGGGTCAGAAGAAGGACGCGTCCGCGAATCTCGAACTGCTGCTCGATCAGCTGCGCGACATCGCCGATCCCCATCGCACGGCGCACTTCACCTCGACCATCGCGCTGGTCCTCCCCGACGGGCGGGAGCGTGTCGTGGAGGGGCGATGGCCAGGACGGTTGGCGCACGCCGCTTCGGGCGGGGGAGGCTTCGGCTACGATCCGATCTTCATCCCGGATGGGCAGCCGACGGGGAACGAGCGCACCGTGGGCGATTTCACCGCGGAGGAGAAGCAGTCTCAGTCCCATCGGGCTCGCGCGTTCTCGGAACTTGTGCCCCTGCTCGCCGCGCTCTGATCCGCGGCTGTTGTAACCACTACCGTTGACGTACTGCACCCGTAGTGGTTAGTGTGACGGCATGCGTGAACTGACTTACTACATCGGCGTCTCTCTCGACGGCTTCATCGCCGGCCCCGCGGACGAGGTCGACTTCTACCCCGTGACCCCTGCCTTCGCGGAGACGCTCGGCACCGAGCTCGCCGACGTGCAGCCGACGTTCGCCCGGGCAGGCCGGGGTGGGGCGGATGCTCCGGTCACCCGCTTCGACACCGTGGTGATGGGACGTCGCACGTACGAACCGGCGTTGCAGGTGGGGGTGACCGACCCGTATGCGCACCTGCGCACGGTCGTGTTCAGCAGCAGCCTCCCCGATTCGCGCGACGGGAACGTGGAGATCGTCCGCACCGATCCCGTCGAGAGGGTGCGGGAGCTGAAAGCGGAAGCCGGTCTGGGCATCTACCTCGCGGGTGGCGCACAGCTGGCCGGTGCGCTGATCGACGAGATCGACCGACTCATCGTCAAGAAGTACCCGGTCATCGTCGGTGAGGGGATTCCGATGGCGCGCTTCGCCTTCGCCCCGGTGCTTTTCGAGCTGGAGGAAGCGCGCCCCTTCGACAACGGCTGCGTCGTCCTCACCTACCGGCGCGCTCGCGCGTGAACCCCCGGTGACGCTGAGAATCGTTACCCTTCCCGACTAGGCCGGATCGGCCTGTCGACCCGGTCGCGCGGTCTAGCCTGGTGGCATGCACGATCACGCACCCGCCGCCGGCGGCATCCGTTCGGCCAGCAGCCGACGCCTGCTGGCGATCTCGCTGTCGCTCACCGCGACCGTGATGGTGGTGCAGGTCATCGGTGCCCTCCTGACGGGCTCGCTCGCGCTGCTGGCAGACGCCGCGCACATGTTCACGGATGCCTCCGCTCTCGTGATCGCCTTGATCGCCGCCACCGTGGCCGCGCGTCCGGCAGACGACCGACGCACCTTCGGCTATCAGCGCGCCGAGGTGTTCGGCGCCCTCATCAACGCCGTGATCCTGATCGCGCTCGCCACCTGGGTCGCGGTCGAGGGTATCGGACGGCTGGTGAATCCGGGCGACGTCGAGGTCGCGGGCGGACTGATGCTGATCGTGGCCGTGGTGGGTCTGCTGGCGAACGCCGTGTCGATGTGGCTGCTGAGCCGCGCCCAGCGCACCAGCATCAACGTGCGCGGGGCGTATCTCGAGGTGATGGGCGACCTGATCGGATCCGCGGCGGTCATCGTGGCCGCCATCGTCATCCTCGTGACCGGATGGATGCCGGCCGACGCCATCGCGTCCCTGTTCATCGCGGCGATGATCATCCCGCGGGCCGTCGCGCTGCTCCGCGAAGTCTTCTCGGTGCTCGCGGAGTCCGCGCCGAAGGGGACCGCGGTCAGCGAGATCCGAACCCACCTGCTCGGCTACGGCGGTGTCGTCGGCGTGCACGACGTGCACGTGTGGCAGCTGACGCGAGGCGCACCCGTGTTCACGGCGCATGTGAGCGTCGACCCGCAGCTGTTCGCGGACGGCCGCTCCACGCAGTTGCTCGCCGATATGCAGGCGTGTCTCGCGGATCACTTCGACGTCGAGCACTCCACCTTCCAGATCGAACCAGCCGAGCAGTCCGACTGCGAACCGCACCACGCCTGAGCGGAGCCGGTGCGTCGACCGCCGGTCAGGACTCGACGACGATGTCGCCCGGTTCCTTGTCTGGGCGCAGCCCGCGCCATCGCGCATGGCGCAGCACTCCGTCGGGTGTCCAGTTCGCGAATTCGACCTCGCCGACCAGTTCCGGACGCACCCAGAGCGCATCGGAGGCGTCGAGGGCGGGGACGCCGTCGAGGGGCGCATCCGGGATCCGCAGCGGTTCCAGTCGCGCGAGGAGGTCGTGAAGGATGCGGTCGGTGAATCCCGTGCCGACGCGTCCCACGTAGCGAAGTCGGGGAGACGCCCCCGCGGAGGAGGATGCCCGCTCCGGCACAGCGAGCAGCAGCGAGCCGAGCGTGCTCTCCCGGTCTCCCTTTCCCGGACGGATCCCGACGATGACCGCTTCCTGCATCCGCGTGTGCTTGAGCTTGAGCCAGGAGGGGCTCCGCTGACCGGGGCGATACCTCGACTGCGGATCCTTGACCACGACACCTTCGAGTCCGAACTCCCCGCTGGCCGCGAGCGCCGCGTCGACATCGTCGAACACGGGAGGGAGTCGAACGGGTGCCTCGAGCTCGGAGATCACCTCTTCGAGCAGGGTGCGCCGTTCGCGCAGCGGCATCCCGGTGAGGTCATGTCCGTCGAGGCGCAGGAGGTCGAACACCATGTACACGATCGGCGTGCGCACCACCTCGCGTTCGATCTCGCGGGGCCGGGTCAGGTGCATCCGGTTCTGCAGCAGCGAGAAACTCGGTCGGCCATGACCGTCGAAGGCCACGATCTCTCCGTCGACGATGGCGTCCGACACCGGGAGGAACGGAGTGCCGTCAGCGGTGAGCTCCGGGTAGCGAGCCGTGATGTCGGTGCCGCGACGCGCGTGGAGCAGCATCCTGCCGTCCGCCCACGTGCCCATCGCCCGGATGCCGTCCCACTTCACCTCGACCCACGAGGGCGTGCTCAGGGTGCGCGCCACACCGGGCGTACCGTTCTCGGCGAGCATCGGGGGAGCGCGGCGACGGTGGCTGTTGCGGTCCGCGCTGTCGCCGGTGCCGGTGCGCTGCGCGGATGGCGGGAAGCGCGATGCCGCGGAGGAGCCGACGCCGGGGCGGCGACGAGAGGTCGGAGCGCCGCGAGGGGATCGACTCCGGCAGCGGCGCGGGCGAGCACCTCGTCGAGGTCGAGCTGCGCGAGCTCCGGTTCGTCGAGTTCGTCCCAGGTGCGGGGAGCCGCGACCCAGGGCTGCGCCCGGCCACGCAACGAGTACGGCGAGATGGTCGTCTTCTTGCCGTTGTTCTGGCTCCAGTCGAGGAAGACCTTGCCGCCGCGGACGGCTTTCGACATGACACTGGTCGCGAGATCGGGATGATCGTTCTCGATGAGGCGGGCGAGCTCCTTCACCACGGCGGAGATCTCGTCGCTCGTCTGCTCGCCGGGAAGTGCGGCGTAGAGATGGATGCCCTTGCTCCCGCTCGTCACAGGGAACGGATCGAGCCCCATGTCGGTCAGGATCCCTCGGGCGATGCGGGCGACCTCGGCGCACTGATCGAGACCGACCCCCGGGCCGGGGTCGAGGTCGAGCACGAGCCTGTCCGGTCGCCCCGGCAGGCCGTCGGGCGCGAAACGCCACTGTGGAACGTGCAGCTCGATCGCCGCCACCTGCGCGAGCCAGACGAGGGTCGGCACATCCTCGACCAGCGGGTACTCCTTCGGACCGTCGGAGTGCTGGATCGCCTGGCGGAGGATCCAGTCGGGTGCCCCGGGTTCGAGCTGTTTCGTGAAGAAGGCATCGGCCGGAGCATCCGTGGTGCCGACGCCCTCGACCCAGCGCTTCCGGGTCACGGGTCGGCCGTCGAGGAGCGGGAGGATGAGCGGTGCGATCTGCGTGTAGTACGCGATGATCTCGCCCTTGGTCGTGCCGGTGGCGGGGTAGACGACCTTGTCGAGGTTGGTCACGCGCAGTCGGCGGCCGTCGACCTGCACGATCTGCCCTTGTCCGACCATGCAGCCAGCGTAGTCAAGGGTCTGGTCGCGACGGCTCCGCCTGGTGTTCACTGGTGTCATGAGGACGATCTGGAAGGGCGCGCTGACGTTCGGGCTCGTGAACGTGCCGGTGAAGGTGTATTCGGCGACCGAGGACCACGACGTCCCACTGCATCAGGTGCATGAGAAGGACGGCGGACGCATCCGTTACCAGCGCACCTGCGAGGTCTGCGGCGAGACCGTGGCGTACGCCGACATCGATCGCGCCTACGTCGAAGACGGGCAGACCGTCGTGCTCACGAAGGACGACCTCGCGGCGCTCCCCGCCGAGAAGAGCCGGGAGATCGACGTCGTCGAGTTCGTGCCGTCGGATCAGGTCGACCTGCTCACGCTCGACAAGCCGTATTACCTCGAGCCCGATTCGAAGTCCCCGAAGGCGTACGTACTGCTGCGCAAGACCCTGGAGCAGACGGACCGCACCGCCATCGTGCGCTTCACCCTGCGACAGAAGACACGGCTCGCCGCGCTCCGCGTGCGGGGGAAGGTCCTCGTGTTGCAGACGCTGCTGTGGGCCGACGAGGTGCGCGAGGCGGAGTTCCCCGCGCTCGACGAGGATGTGCGGATCTCGAAGAAGGAGCTCGAGCTGTCGGCATCGCTGGTCGACAGCTACTCCGCCGACTTCGACCCGGAGGAGTTCGTCGACGAATACCAGAAGGAGCTTCGCACCCTCATCGACGCGAAGATCGAGGCGGGCGACACGTTCGACGTCGCCGAGACCTTCGGCGAGGCGGAGAAGGCAGCGGAGGGTGGTGAGGTCATCGACCTCATGGAGGCACTGCGCGCCAGCGTCGCCCGTACCAAGGAGGAACGCGCGAAGAACGCCGGCTGAGCGACGTCGGCCGCCTGCCCCCCTCTCGCGGGCAGTCAGTGCTTGCCGTCGCCGTCCAGGTCCGGAGCGCGGTCGAACACGTCGGCGTCGAGGACGAGTTCCTGTGCCTCCTCCGCATCCGTCACCACGTCCTCGCCCGCGGCCGCAGCCTTCTTGGCTTTGTGTCGCTCCGACAGGTAGTGCCACAGCGTGACCAGGGCGGTGCCGCCCACCGCGGCGAGGAGGATGAGGTCGATGTAGTCTTCGACGAACTTCGCGACCGGGGGGATGAACCCGATCACGTACCCGAACATCGTGAGCCCGAAGCCCCAGAGAACCGCACCGATCAGGTTGTAGAGCGTGTATCGACGCCACGGCATGTGGCCGACTCCTGCCGCGACGGGGGCGAAGGTGCGCACGATCGGCACGAAGCGCGCGAGGATCACCGTGATGCCGCCGAAGCGCTCGAAGAACGCGTTCGTGCGCTCGACGTTCTTCTTGCTGAAGAGACCCGATTCCTTGCGCTCGAACACGGCGGGACCGCCCTTGTGGCCGATCACGTATCCCACTTCGCCGCCGACGAAGGCCGCGAGACCGATCAGGAGCGCGACGAACCAGACGTTGATGCCGAAGACACCGTGTTCTGATCCGGCGATGGGGTGCGAGAGAAGCCCCGCGATCACGAGGAGAGTGTCACCGGGAAGCAGGAATCCGACGAGCAGACCGGTCTCGGCGAAGATGATGAAGCACACCACGAGCAGCGCCCATGGCCCGGCGGACCCGATGATCGTGGCGGGGTCGAGCCAGGGGATGAGGGCGGTCGGCGCGTGCAACATGGTTTCGAGCACTGGGAGAGTCCCGTCGGTCGTGAATGGTCGGCGGTGCGGCTGAGCGACGCGTTCGGCGGCCGTCGATCGGCACCGTCGTCTCTCGTGCGGAAGGTGGGACTTGAACCCACACGCCCTGGGGCACAGGAACCTAAATCCTGCGTGTCTGCCAATTCCACCACTCCCGCGCGGTGGCTTCATTCTAGTTGCCGGCGAAACCGCATGCCTGGGGATCGGCCCGCAGTCGTCCACGGTCCGGATGCCTGTGGATAACTTCGGGTCTCCGCATCGGGAACTTGCGAGGATGCCGGGGTGAGTCATCATCCCTCTGCGCTGGTCGCCGAACGTGTGCGGGTGCGATTGCGGGCCGAGGGCATCGACCCCGGTGTGGATCCGGCCGCCGCGACGCGGATCGCGCGCGCGGAGGTCCGCCGGCACGACGACCTCGCCGTCACCCGAGGCGATGGACTCATCGACGACGAAGAGGCGTGCGTCCGCGATGTGCTGGCTTCTCTCAGCGGGTTCGGCGCCCTGCAACCGCTCCTCGACGATCCCGACATCGAGGAGATCTGGCTCAACGGCGCGGGGCACGTGCACGTTGCGCGAGACGGGAAGGGCGAGCGGACCGCTGTGCGCCTCGACGACACCGCGGTGCGCGACCTCGTCGAGCGGATGCTCCAGTCGACGGGCCGACGCGTCGACATCAGTCAGCCGTTCGTCGACGCCTCTCTCCCCGACGGCTCGCGGCTCCACGTGGCGATCGCGGATGTCGTGCGCGGGGTTGGGCGGTCAACATCCGGAAGTTCCTGCCGAAGTACCGGTCGCTGAAGGCGCTCGTGGAGCAGGGGATGCTGCCGTCCTCCGTGGCGGAGATGCTCCGCGATGCGATGGACGACGGCCGCACCGTGATCGTCTCCGGGGCGACACACGCCGGGAAGACCACCCTGCTGGGTGCGTTGCTTGCGTCATGCGCGGCCACGCAACGCATCGTCACGGTCGAGGAGACCTTCGAGCTGGCGGTCGTCGGACCAGACCTGGTCGCGCTCCAGGGGCGCCAGCCGAGTCTGGAGGGCACGGGCGAGATCACCCTCCGTCGGCTGGTGAAGGAGGCGCTGCGCATGCGGCCGGATCGGCTGGTCGTCGGCGAGGTGCGCGACGCCGAGGCGCTCGATCTCGTGCTGGCGCTCAACACCGGTGTCCCCGGCGCCTGCACGGTACACGCGAACTCCGCGAAGGAGGCGCTCGAGAAGCTCAGCCTCCTGCCCCTCCTCGCCGGCCGGAACATCGACCGCGCGTTCATCGCGCCGGCCATCGCCGTGTCGGTCGACCTGGTCGTCCACTGCGATCGCGATCGCGACGGACACCGCAGAGTGCAGGAGCTCATCGCTCCCACCGGCGCCGTGGACGGCGGCACCATCCGGACCAGCAGTGTGTACCGCTCCGCCTCCTCTGCCGATGATCTCGCCTCTCGGCGGCGACGCACGACCGAGGTCGCCTCGTGACGCTCCTGCTCGGGGCCGCGCTCGCCGCCGGCGTGCTGCTGTGCATCTCCCCGTGGATGTGGCCGCGCCGTGCCGACGACACCGTCGCCTCGAGGACAGGACGCCTCACCCGGCTGATCGAAGAGGCCGGGCTTGGAGCGCTGTCCTCACGCACCCTCGTCACGGCGATCGTCGGGGCGGGAGCCATCGCCGCATCCGTGGTCTGGCTCATCACAGACCTGGCCGTACTCGCGCTGCTCGCCGGAACGGCGGGGGCGGCGGCGCCGGTCATGTTCCTCCGCGGTCGACGAATGCGCCTGCGGAGACTGCGACGTCAGCTCTGGCCCGACGTGTGCGATCTGCTCATCGCATCCATTCGTGTCGGTCTCTCGCTCCCCGATGCGGTCGCGACTCTGGCGGAGTCCGCACCCACGATGCTCCGACCGGCTTTCGCCGTGTTCGCGAGAGACCTTCGCGCGAGCGGCAGATTCGAGACGAGCGTCGACCGTCTGAAGACGTCTCTGGCCGACCCCATCGCCGACCGGATCATCGAGACGCTGCGGATGGCCCGGCAGGTGGGCGGAACCGAGCTGATAGGTGTGCTCCGCGCGCTCTCGACTTCGGTACGGGCGGATGCCGCGCTGCGTGGCGAGGTCGAGGCGCGACAGTCGTGGATCCGCGGTGCCGCTGTGCTCGGCGCGGTCGCGCCGTGGGTCATCCTGACCCTGCTCGTCCTGCGACCGGAAGGGGCATCGGCGTACGGGACGCCGGAGGGGTGCTCGTGATCTGCGTCGGCGCCGCGATCTCGCTGGTCGCTTTCCAGATCATGGTCCGCATCGGTCGGCTCCCCGAACCGCGGAGGTGGTTCGGTTGACCGGGGTCTCCTCTTTCGCCGCCGCGATCCTCATCGGCGGAGCCTTCGCGGGAGGTGTCATCAGCCTGCTCTGCGTGCTGCCGCGCTGGCGAGCTGCCTCTCTGCTGGTCCGCGTCGGACCCTATGTCCGCGACGTGGTGTCGGACGCGGACCTTCCGCGCGGGGCGCTGCCCACCGCGGGCGCGCTCCCCGCGAGCAGCCGGACGGTCTGGGCCGTGATCCGAGACGGCTTCGAGCGGATGATGGGCGGGGAGAGGTGTTGCGGCGACGCCTCGCTCAGGCGGGCGTGGCCCTGGACCCCGCGGCATTCCGGGGCAGGCAGCTCGGATGGGTGGTCGCCGGCATCGGCGCGGGCGCCGCTGTGCTGGTCGTGCTGGCCGTGATCGGGCGGCTGACCCTCCCGACGAGTGGCCTGCCGCTGCTGTGCGGTGCGCTCGCCGCCGTCTCCTACGACATGCAGCTCTCCGCGCGCGCCAGGTCCCGCCGCACCAGACTCACTGATGAACTTCCCACGACCCTGGAATTCCTCGCTCTGTGTCTGTCCGCGGGCGAAGGGTTCCTCGAATCGCTGCGCCGCGTCGCTGGGGTCGGTTCCGGCGAGCTGACCGCAGAACTCCGACAGGTGGTGCTCGCGGTCGGCACCGGATCGCCTGTGGCCGACGCGCTCGGCGAAGTGTCGCGGCGTCTCGAACTGCCCGGGTTGTCGCGCGCGATCGATCAGGTCATCGCCGCGCTCGAGCAGGGGGCGCCTCTTGCCGCTGTCCTGCACGCACAGGCGGGCGATGCGAGGGAAGGCGCGAAGCGCACCCTCATCGAGCAGGCAGGCCGCAAAGAGATCCTGATGCTCCTCCCGCTCGTCTTCCTCATCCTCCCGTTGTCGGTGCTGTTCGCCGTGTATCCGGGACTGTTCATCCTCCGCCTCGGTATCGGCTGATCCCCACGAAAGGACGACCATGACACCACGATCGCTCGCCTCCTGGAAGATCCCTTGGGCCACGGCGCGCGCACGCCTTCTCGGCCTGTTCCACGACGAGGACGGGGATGTTCCGGGCTGGGTGCTCGTCACACTCATGACGGCTGGGCTGGTGGTGCTGATCTGGGCCGTCGCCGGCCCTGCCCTGACCTCGCTTTTCGAGCAGGCGATCCAGCGGGTCTCAGGGCTCTGACATGCGCAGGGAGCGCCGATTCGTCGACGACCGCGGTTCCAGCGCGGTGGAGTTCCTGCTGGTCGGAACGCTCCTCACGGCGTTGACTCTCGCGGTCCTGCAACTCGCTCTCGCAGTGTACGTGCGCAATGTCGTGCACGACGCCGCGGTGGAAGGGGCATATCACGCGGCGCTCGCTGACACGAGCGAAGAAGAGGGGGCCGAGCGCACGCGAGAGGTGATCACGCGCGCTGTCGGTGCGGACTACGCGGAGGATATCCGGATCGCCACCTCCGGCACTGGGCGGCAGGCGACGGTCGCCGTGCGCGTGCGCTCGACGTTTCCGTTGATCGGCCTGATCGGTGTCCCGTTCGCGATGGAGGTGGAGGCGCATGCACCCGTGGAGGCGTTCGGCGATGGATGAGGACGGGTCGGCTGCACTCGAGTTCATCGCGGTCGGGGTGATCCTCCTCGTGCCTCTGACCTATCTCGTCATCGCGCTCGCGGGCATCCAGGAGCAGACGCTGGGAGTGGAGGCGGCTGCCAGACACGTGGCGCGGGCGGTAGCGCAGGCTCCGGACGCGGCTGCGGCCGCCGCGTACGGCGACGCGGTGCTCGCCGGACTCGTCGACGAGTACGGCCTCGACGCCGATGCGGTCGACCTGTCGTTCTCGTGCACCCCTTCGGGCGTCACGTGCCCGTCACCGGGAGCGGTGTTGACCGTGGATGTCGACACGCGGGTGCGACTTCCTCTCGTGCCCGACGTATTCGGGCTCGCGCATTCGGCTGCCGTTCCGGTTCACGCCGAGGCGGTGCAGAAGGTGTCGCGGCTGTGGGGCGAGCGGTGAGGGGAAACCGTACGCGCACTCCGCGAGACGCCGCACAGGACGACGGGAGCGTGATGCTGTTGACGCTCGGGTATGTCGTGCTCGCCCTGGCGGTGATCTTCGTGTGCGTCTGCGCGACCGACCTCTACATCGCGCAGAAGCGGTTGGATGCGCTCGCCGATGCCGCCGCGCTCGCCGGGGCCGACGGCTTCACGATCGTGGTGGAGGGCGCCGACCACGCGAGGGCGCAGCTCACCGACGACGGTGTCGAGGAACAGGCATCCGCCCTCGTCGGTGAGCTCCGGGGCGAGGCTGCCCTCGTGACGGCGGGCACGCCGGACGGGGTCTCGGCACGCGTCACGGTCGCCGTGGAATGGCATCCGCCCCTGCTCTCCCCGTTCGTCCCGGACGGCGTGCCCCTCGAGTCCACGGCGACGAGTCGCACTGCGCTGCGATGATGCGCGGTCAGATGGAGGGCAGCCGTCGCGAGCGTGGCGTCATCGCGGGTCCTCCGCGGTCGGGCCGTCGTCGGTCCGCTGCCGGGGACGAACTGCGGGATCCATCGCAGGAATCCCACCGCACCGACGAGGCCGATCACGCCCATCGCCGCAGCGGCGAAGGGGAGTGCGGCGATCGCGGTGATCGCCGACACGAGCAGTGGGGCCACCGCACCGCCGGCATCCGTCAGGGTCCGCCACGATCCGAGGAACGCCGCGGGTTCACGCTTCGGGGCGACGTCCGCGCCGAGTGTCAGGAGGATCCCGCTCGAGAGCCCGTTGCCCACCCCGAGGACCGCGGCGAACATGCCGAACCACAACACCGCCGCGTCGAGATCGTGCGTGAAAGACAGGGCGAGGAATCCTGCACCCATGAGCACCATCGCGGGCATCGCCGCCCAGAGCCTGCCGAATCGGTCCATCACCTGGCCGCTCGCATAGAACAGGGCGAAGTCGATGGCACCGGAGACGCCGACGACCAGGGCGATCGTCGAGGCGTCCAACCCCAGCGACAGCCCCCACAGCGGGAGCACGACCTGCCGGGCGGAGCGGACGGCGGACAGCGACGCGGCGGCGAGCCCCAGGCGCCCGAGCACCGCGCGCTGGCGCCACATGGTCTGGAAGATCCCCACGCGCTCGACCGTGGGGATCGACCCGCTGACGGCCTCGCCGGAGTCCTCCAGGAAGCGCTCGTGGGTGGTCGACGCGGCAGGGGGGATCGTCTTCTCCGGATCGGGACCGAACAGGACCAGCACGACCATGACCACGAGGCAGCCGAGGAAGAACCAGATCGCCGCATTCTCACTGCCGAAGAGCTGCAGAAGTCCCGCGGCGACGAAAGGCCCGATGAAGATGCCGAGCCGGAAGCTCCCGCCGAGCAGCGAGAGGGAGCGCGCCCGGAACGCGACCGGCACTCGGGTGGTCATGAACGCGTGCCGTGCGAGTCCGAAAGCCGCCGCGCAGATTCCGAGGAGGAAGACCGAGGCCGCCAGCACCCCGAGCGACGGCGCGAACACCATGCCGACCCCGGCGACGATAGCGATCACCCCGGCGATCACCATCGTGAAGCGCTCGCCGATCCTGCCCACCGCCCATCCGGCCGGCAGGTTGCCGCACAGTTGGCCGATGACGAGCGCTGACGCCACGAGCGCGGCGAACGCCACGTCGGCGCCCATGGATGCGGCGATGACGGGGATGAGGGGGATGACGGCCCCCTCGCCGAGTGCGAAGAGGATCGTCGGCAGATACACCATGGGCCCGAACTGCCGGAGGACCGTCGATGCACTGCTCACACCTTCACGCTACTCCCGCTGATCCAGCGCCCCGGACGACGGGTCCCCGCGTGGGCGGGCGGCACGTTAGGCTGAGGTGTCATGCTCGAACTAGATCTCTCCGCCGAAATCCAGGCGCTCAGGCACACCTTCGGCGACATCAGCGAGGTCGTCGATGTCTCCCGTCTCCGCGACGACATCGCGCGTCTCAGCGAGGAGGCCGGCGCTCCCGACCTCTGGGACGACACCGAGAACGCGCAGAAGGTGACCAGCGCGCTCAGCCACCGTCAGTCCGAGCTCGCCCGCATCACCGGTATCGCTCAGCGTCTCGACGACCTCGAAGTCCTCGTCGGTCTCGCCAACGAGATGGGTGACGAGGAGTCCGCTCAGGAGGCGCGCACCGAGCTCGCCGCTCTGACCGACGTGATCAACCAGCTCGAGGTGCAGACCCTCCTCGACGGCGAATACGACGAGCGGAGCGCGATCATCACGATCCGCTCCGGCGCGGGGGGCGACGACGCCACCGACTTCGCCGAGATGCTGATGCGGATGTACCTGCGCTGGGCGGAGCGGCACAAGTATCCGGTCAAGGTCATGGACACGTCCTACGCGGAAGGAGCGGGGATCAAGTCCGCGACCTTCGAGATCGACGCCCCTTACGCGTTCGGCACCATCTCGGTCGAGGCAGGCACGCACCGCCTCGCCCGCATCAGCCCCTTCGGCTCGGCCGACAAGAGGCAGACGTCGTTCGCCGCCGTCGAGGTGATCCCCCTGATGGAGGAGGCCACCGAAGTCGACATCCCCGAGAGCGACATCCGCGTCGACGTCTTCCGCTCCTCCGGCCCTGGTGGACAGTCCGTCAACACGACCGACTCCGCCGTACGCCTCACGCACCTCCCGACCGGGATCGTCGTGTCGATGCAGAACGAGAAGTCGCAGATCCAGAACCGTGCCGCCGCGATGCGCGTGCTGCAGACCCGACTGCTGCTGCTGCAGAAGGAGCAGGAGGCCGCGAAGAAGAAGGAGCTGGCGGGGAATATCACCGCGAGCTGGGGCGACCAGATGCGCTCGTACTTCCTCTACGGCCAGCAGCTCGTGAAGGATCTCCGCACGGGCCAGGAGTCGGGAAACCCTGCGGCCGTGTTCGACGGCGACCTCGACGACTTCATCTCGGCCGGCATCCGCTGGCGCAAGCGCAGGGACGACGACGACTGATCGCACGAGACGGGCCCCTGATCGATCAGGGGCCCGTTCCGTGTCTGCGGACGTCGCTCAGTAGCCGGCGTTCCGGAGAGTGCCGGTGACGTCGTCGTAGCTGAAGAGGATGCACTGCACGGTGCGGTCGTCCGCGCGAGCCCAGGAACCCTTCGTGGGCTGATACGTGTAGAAATCGATCGTCGAATCGTCATAGGGGATGCCGACGTAATCGTCGAACTGGGCGAGGCAGCCGTCCCACGCGGTCTCGCCGAGAGCATCGTCGCCTGGGAACGCGCCGTCCTCCACCTCGAAGATGAAGAAGACCTCGTCGGTGTGCGGGCTATCGCACGGGACGACCGGCAGCTCGTAGATCTGCTCCGCGTCCCCGTCGTCGACGAAGGGGAGGCAGTCACCCACCTCGAGCTCGGCGAAGGGCACCATCTCCGCACCCTCGATGTCGCCGGGACCGGCGCCCCCATCCGTCTCGGGCTGCTCGGTCGGCACCGCGAGCGGCGGTGGATCGTCGGTCGCGGCCGGCGGTGACGTCGCCACGAGCGTGATCAGGGAGACGGCGATCGCGAGGAGTGAGCCGACCGCACCGACTGCGAGTCCCGTGATCCCCGGCCACTTCCGTCCGCGCAGGAACAGGGACACGGTCGAGAGCACGAGTCCGATCGCCAGGATCGCCCAGCCGGCGATCGCGATCACCGGGACGCACGCGCACACCACGCCGACGACCACGACGATCACGGCGACGATGCCGAGGGGCGAGCTCCTGGCGGGTTCCGGTGTCGCGGCCGGGGTGCTGCCGTACAGGCCGGGGTAGCCCGCGGCGGGAGGGTATCCTCGCGTGCCGCCGGCCCCGATCGCCGGCTCGACCGACGGCATCACGTAGGGCGGGGTGAACGCCTCGATCCCGGGGAGCGGTCGCCGGGAACAGCCGCCGAGACGGACGGCGCCGCCTCAGGTGCGGGATCGGACGGCGCGGCCGCGGGAGGCGCCGCGGCCCGCACGTGCGCGGTCCACCGGGCGCCGTCCCACCAGCGCAGACTGCCCGAGCCGTCGTCGTACCATCCGGCTGGCGTGGTCATGCGGTCGTCCTGCTCGAGAGTCGGATCAGGGGACGAAGCACGCCGTGAGCGCCTCGGTGTCTCCGAGGACCTCGGCGAAACCGTACGCGGCATCGACGTCGGTCAGGGTTCCGTCGCTCTCGGCGATCGCGCGCAGAGCATCGTTGTCGAGCTCGGATGCGACGAGGAGGTCGGCGAGGCAGGTGATCTGCTCCTCGGTGTAGATGTCGGTGTCTTCTGCGGCCAGGATCGCCGCCAGGCCGACGGCCACCTCGGCCGAGGTCGGGCGCACGCCCTGGTCGGTACCGTCGGCGTCGCCCGTGTCGCTGGGCTCGGTGGCCTCGACGGAGGGCGAGGAGCTGGGCAGGTCGTCGATCTCGTCGCTCACTCCCTGCGCCACCGCGAAGAGGAACACCAACGACACGATGACACCGATGATCGTGCCGACGACCGAGAGGACGAGGCCGGTGATCCCGGGCCACTTCTTGCCCTTGAGGAACAGCGAGATCAGGGACACGATGAAGCCCGCGGCGAGCAGGAAGAACCCGACGACGCCGATCACGGGGATGAACACCAGGATCGTTCCGAGCGCGGCGAGCCCGAGCCCGACGAGTCCCAGGACCGAGATCTTCACGGGAGCGTCAGGCCCGGCCGGTCCGGTCGGTCCGACCGGCGCAGCGCCCGGGTAGCCGGTCGCAGCACCCGAGTAGGCGCCGGGGTAACCGGGGGCGACGCTCTGGGGCTGGGCGGCAGGGTCCGTGGTCGACGCCGCGGGGGCGCGTACGCGCCGAAGTCGTCTCCGAGCGGGGTCGTCGCTGCGGTCGCGGACTCCTCGGAAGGACGGATCACGGTGTCGTCGATCGCGTGCGTCTCCGAGGCGGCCGCCGGGGTCTGGTCTGCGGGCGCTGCAGCGTCCGGTGCGAAGTGCTCGGTCCACTGCTGGCCGTCCCACCACCGCTGGCGTCCGGAGCCGTCGTCGTACCAACCTGCAGGTGTCGTGGTCATGATTCCCCCGTCGAAGATGTCCGGCCGCACACTGGTGCGCCCGCACCATCATGTATAGCAGTGGGATGTGACGAGACAGGGGGCGTGCGGCGACGATCACGCGCTGCGGAATCCTCGACGCGGACGAGCCGTGCGGGGTGTCGCTCGCGGTGAGCCGGAGGGCCGCGCTTAGGCTCGAAGCGCCATGATTCGGTTCGAGAACGTCACGAAGCGCTACCGCGGGACGTCGAAGCCCGCCCTCTCCGGCGTCGACTTCGAGGTGCAGCGCGGGGAGTTCGTCTTCCTCGTCGGAGCGTCCGGCTCCGGCAAATCCTCCTGTCTGCGCCTCATCCTGCGCGAAGACGTGCCCACATCGGGTCGCGTCGCCGTCCTCGGTCGGGACCTGCGCGCGCTGGCGAACCGCAAGGTGCCGTACTTCCGGCGCCACATCGGCTCGGTGTTCCAGGACTTCCGGCTGCTCCCGTCCAAGACCGTCTTCCAGAACGTCGCGTTCACGCTGCAGGTCACCGGCTCCTCCCGCGGCTTCATCCAGCAGGCGGTGCCCGAGGCTCTCGCTCTCGTGGGCCTCGACGGCAAGCAGAAGCGCATGCCGCACGAACTCTCCGGCGGCGAGCAGCAGCGCGTCGCGATCGCCCGCGCGCTGGTGAACCGTCCGCAGGTGCTCCTCGCCGACGAGCCGACCGGCAACCTCGACCCCGCGACCTCCGTCGACATCATGCAGCTGCTCGCGCGCATCAACGCGGGAGGGACGACGGTGTTGATGGCGACCCACGAGGCAGGCTTCGTCGACCAGATGCAGCGTCGCGTGATCGAGCTGCGCGACGGCGAGATGGTGCGCGACGAGGTGCACGGCGGGTACGGAGACACCTCCAACATCCCGCGGCTCGTGCCGGAGGAGGTGCGCGGGGCCGCCGCGGCCGCCGCTCTCACCGCCGTCCAGGAGGTGCAGCGCCAGACCGCCGACCTCTCGGTCGTCCGCGCCGCCCTCGCCGAGGAACTCAGCATGCAGCGCAAGGCTGCTGCGGCCGGTGAGCGCGCGACCGACGACCCGGGCACCGCGCCGACTCCCGCTCCTTCGCAGACCGTCGAACCGCCCGAGCAGTCGCCGGCGACAGACGGCGCCTCGCCCGCGAACGTCGTGGAACCGCCCGAGGCGACACCTCCGGCTGTGGTCCGCCCCCGCACCCACCCCATCACGCTGCCGACCATCGACGTCGCAGAGCTCGGGGTCGCGGACCGTCTCGGCCTCTCCGACGAAGACGACGAGGAAGTGGGCCCGACCTCATGAGATTCGGTCTCATCCTGACCGAGGCCCTCGGCGGGCTCCGGCGCAACATCTCGATGGTGATCTCCGTCATCCTCGTCACCTTCGTGTCGCTGACGTTCGTCGGTGCGGCGATCCTGATGCAGGCGCAGATCGGCGTGATGCGCGGGTACTGGGCGGAGCGCGCGCAGGTCGCCGTGTACATGTGCTCGTCGGTGTCCGAATCCGACACCTGCATCGACGGCGCGGCCAGCGAGGAACAGGTCGCCGCCGTCCGCGCACAGCTCGAAGGCGATGCCCTCGCGCCCCTCATCAGCTCCATGACCTTCGACACGAAGGAGGAGACGTACGCCAAGCTCGTCGCCCAGCTCGGCGAGGACCAGGCGAGCGTGCTCACCCCGGATCAGGCGTTCGAGGTGTTCTTCGTCACGATGAAGGACCCCGGTCAGTCGCAGGTGCTCGCGGAGGCCTTCAGCGGACAGGCGGGCGTCGAGCAGGTCAAGGACCAGCTGCAGTATCTCGAGCCCCTGTTCTCTGCGCTCACCGTGGCGACCTATATCGCGGTCGGAATCGCGGTGCTCATGCTCATCGCCGCCACACTGCTCATCGGCACGACCATCCGATTGTCGGCGTATGCGAGACGCAAGGAGATCGGCATCATGCGCCTGGTCGGCGCATCGAACCGCTTCATCCAGACGCCGTTCGTCCTCGAGGGCGTGTTCGCCGCATTCCTCGGATCGGCTCTCGCCAGTGCCGCGGTCGTGGCCGGCATGCACTTCGGGGTCGACGGCTACCTGAGGGGACGGGTCCCGTTCATCACGACCTGGGTGACGATGCAGGACGCGGTGCTCGTCGTGCCCGTGCTGATCGGCATCGGCGTCGTGCTCGCCGCGCTGTCCGCCGGGTTCGCGATCCGGCGCTGGCTCCGCACCTGATAGCCTGAAAGGCTGCTCGACCGGAAAGATCGGCCGAGCTCGTCACGGCAACAGGAGAGCATCATGCCCAGGGAACGCGGAGAGAAGGTCGTCGCGACCAATCGTCGCGCACGTCACGACTACACGATCGAGAAGTCGTACGAGGCGGGGATGGTACTCACCGGCACCGAGGTCAAGTCGCTGCGCCAGGGCCGCGCGAACCTCAGCGACGGGTACGCGTTCGTCAAGGGCAACGAGGTCTTCCTCGACGCCGTGCACATCCCGGAGTACTCCCAGGGACACTGGACGAACCACTCGGCCAAGCGCATCCGCAAGCTCCTGCTGCACCGCGAGGAGATCGCGAAGATCGCGCACGCCGTCTCGGCGGGCGGATACACGCTCATCCCGATGAAGCTCTACTTCTCCGACGGCCGCGCGAAGGTCGAGATCGCCCTCGCCAAGGGCAAGCGCGAGTACGACAAGCGCCAGACCCTGCGTGAGCGTCAGGACACCCGCGAGGCCGAGCGCGCCATGCGCCTGCGCAACCGCGTGGGGGAGTAGCGCGAGGTCGTCACAGGCGCGGTTCGAAGCCGAACACGCGTCCGAGGAAGGTCAGTTCCCGTTCGAGCGCATCGATGATGTTCTCGGCGCTGCGGAAGCCGTGACCCTCGGTCGGATACAGGACGTACTCGTGATCGATGCCACGGGCGACGAGGGCGTCGCGGATGGCCTCGGACTGCGTCGGCGGCACCACGCGGTCTTCTCCGCCCTGCAGCAGGAGCACCGGCACGGCGATCCGGTCGACGTGGGTCAGTGGCGATCTCTCGATGTACACGTGCTCGTACGAGGGCAGCGGTCCGACCAGGCCGTCGAGGTACGACGCTTCGAAGTCGTGGGTCTCCGCCGCCAGCATCCGCAGGTCTGCCACGCCGTAGCGGCTCATCCCGGCAGCGAATGCGCCGCCGCGCACCAAGGCCGACAGCACGGTCCATCCGCCGGCTGAGCCACCGCGGATGGCGATGCGTGCGGCGTCGGCGAGCCCCGCATCCGCGAGCCCGCGGGCGGCGGCGATCACGTCGTCGACGTCGACGACGCCCCACTGCCCGTCCAACCGCTCTCGGTAGTCGCGGCCGTAGCCGGTCGAACCGCCGTAGTTCACGTCGAGCACCCCGACGCCGCGGCTCGTGTAGAAGGCGATGGTCGTCGAGGATGCGCCGGTGACGTGCGCGGTCGGTCCGCCGTGCACCAGCACGACGTACGGGGGCAGCTCGTCATCCGGCGCTTGGGCCCCGGGGTTCGCGGGTGGATAGGCGAAGGCATGCACGGTGCCGTGCGGGCCCTCGACCTCGATCGGCAGGGCGCGGGGCATCCACTCCGGCTCGACGGGCTCACCGCCGCGCACTGCGACGACCTCCCCGGAGTCGACGTCGACGCACCAGAGACCTGGCGCGACGACGGAGCCGTTGCCGGAGAGGAGGACGCGCGTGCCGTCGACGTCGTCCACGCTCACGTGGCCGTCGGCGGGGACATCGAGAGGACGGGCCGCACCATCGGGATCGATCACGACCACCGCGTCGCGGCCGTTCGTGCGGACGGCGACGATCCGTCCGTCGTCCAGCAGCTGGTACCAGCGGTTCCCGAGGACCCAGAGCCCGTAGCCGGTGTCGGCGTCGACAGCCGCGAACGGCTCAGGATCCGCCGTCGCTCCGTTCCCGTCGATCGCGACGCGGTGCAGGGCCCACCGGCCACTCGGGTCGTCGGCGAACAGAAGCTCCGCATCCGTCCGCCACTCGGGCTGCAGTGCCGCGTGCGAGGGGATCGTGCGGGCTTCTCCGCCTGCGAGTGCCGCGACGCGCACCTGGGCGGATTCCCACGGCATGCGACCGCGATCCCAGGCCACCCACGCGACCCGCTCGCCGTCGGGGGAGAGCGCGGGGTGGGCGAAGAACCCGTCGCCCTCGGAGACCACACGGATCGCCGAAGCGTCTTCGGCGGCCGAGCCGTCGAGCGGGATCTCGACGATCGCGCGAGTGTGCGGCTCTGTCGACAGGTCTTCGCGCACGGCGAGGAGGTGGCCGCCCTGAAGGCGCAGCCCCCGTGCGAGGGGCCGGGAGATGTGAGCGGAACGGGCTCTGCCCCGGCGTGAGCCGCCACACGCGCTGATCGCCCGCATCCACGAAGTACAGGCCGCCGACCGCATCGCTCGTCCAGGCGCCGCCTCCGTACTCATGCACCCGGGATCGCGCGCTCCACGGTGCGGGGAGGATCTCCGCACCGGACGAGCTCCGCACCGTGACCCGACCCTTCTCGGACGGGACGGACTCGCCCCACCAGATCTCGGAACCGACGAAGCGGGCGCCGTCGATCCGAGGGGAGGAGGCGGCGACGGACGCGGCGGAGAAGGGCGAGGACCAGGAACCGTACGGGGACGACATGCCTCGAGCCTATGCGGCGATGACACACGACGTCACACACGTGCACGGACCCTCCGCCGTGTTCTAGGTTTCTGGAAACGCACCGGTTCGCCCCGGAGCGTGGAGCGACAGCCGAGCCCGGCACCCGCCCGCGAACGACGCCATCTGTGTCGTGCGCGGTCCCCGGCCCGCCTTGTCCCCAGGAGAGAAGATGTCTTCCGAGACTGAGACCTCAGGCACCCCTCGAGTGCCCTTCTCCTTCGAGCTCTACCCTCCGCGTTCGGAGTCGAGCGAGGAGGCGCTGCACGAGACCGTGCTGCGCCTCGCCGCAGCAGGACCCGACTTCCTCTCCGTCACCTACGGCGCCGGCGGTTCGACGGGCGGCCGCTCGCTCGACGTGCTGCGCTTCATCAGGGAGCGCACGGATGTCGAACCGCTCGCGCACCTGACCTGCGTCGGCAACACCTATGCGGGCGCGGCGACGCTCATCCGCGAGTTCCTCGACGCCGGCATCCTCAGCTTCCTCGCCCTGCGCGGCGATCCGCCGGTCGGCCAGACCGAGGGGTACCTCGGCGACCTCGAGAGCGCGGCTCAACTCGTGCAGCTGATCGACCGCGTGCAGGCGGAGCGGGCTCCCTACGAGGAGTCCCCGGTGCCGGGCTTCCCCCGTGCGGCGCGCGTCGATCCGCGGCGCAAGGTGAACATCGCGGTCGCCGCGTTCCCCAAGGGGCACCCGCGCGCGACGCACCGGACGCAGGATGTCGAGGCCCTCCTCGCCAAGCAGGCCGCGGGTGCGACCTTCGCGATCACGCAGCTGTTCTTCCACCCCGACGACTACCTCGCATTCGTCGAGCGCGCTCGTGCCGCCGGGGTGTCGATCCCGATCCTGCCCGGCATCATGCCGATCACCTCGCCCGCCCGTCTGAAGCGCGTGCTCGAACTCACCGGAGAAGACCTCCCGAGCGAACTCGCGATCGCGCTCGACGTCGAGCCGACGGCGCAGGGCCGTCGCGAGATCGGGATCGAATGGGCCGCCCGGCTCGCCCGCGACGTCGTGGCCGGAGGCGCGCCGGGCGTGCATCTCTACGCGTTCAACCAGCACGAGACCGTCCTCACCGTCCTCGCAGAAGCCGGCATCCTCCCGGCTCTGCGCCACTGAGCCCCGCCGAAAGGAAACACCATGACCGCATTCCCTGAGGGCACCGTCCTCGGTTACCCCGTATCGGCCGTCGCCGCGAGCTCAAGAAGGCCGTCGAGGCGTTCTGGGCGGGTCGCATCGACGAGCAGGAGTTGGAGCGCACCTCCGCCGAGCTGCGTGCGGCGACACGCGACCGTCTCGCTGCCCTCGGGCTCGGACGCGACGACTCGGCCATCCCGGAGTCGTTCTCGTACTACGACCAGGTGCTCGACGCCGCCGTCACCGTCGGCGCGATCCCTGCGCGCTTCGAGAGCCTGCGTGCTGCAGACGGCACCGTCGGTCTCGCCGCGTACTTCACGATCGCCCGCGGCGAGGGGGACCGCGCGCCGCTCGAGATGACGAAGTGGTTCGACTCGAACTACCACTACCTGGTGCCCGAGATCGGTCCGGAGACCGTGTTCTCGCTCTCCAGCGAACGGCTTGTCGGGGAGGTCGCCGAGGGCATCGCCGCCGGCTTCGTGACCCGCCCGGTGGTCGTCGGTCCGGTGACGCTGCTCGCGCTCGCGAAGGCGTCCGACGATGCCCCGGAGGGCTTCGACCCGCTCTCGCGTCTCGAGGATGTGCTCCCCGTGTACGTCGAACTGCTCGCGAAGCTCCGCGCCGCAGGCGCGGAGTGGGTGCAGCTGGACGAGCCGGCGCTCGTGAGCGAGTCCCTTCCCGCGGACGTCGCGCAGCTGTCGGAGGCGGCCGCGCGAGCGCTGGCTGTGCTCGGCGGTGCGAGCGATCGCCCGTCGATCCTGGTCGCCGCTCCGTACGCCGAGCTCGGCGCGGTGTTCCCGGTGCTCGCGGCAGCGCCGGTCGAAGCCATCGCCGTCGACCTCGTGCGCGGGGGCGTTCCCGCCGCGGCGGCCGGCCTCGAGGGCAAGACCCTCGTCGGCGGCGTCGTCGACGGACACAACATCTGGCGCGGTGACCTCGCGAAGGCCTTCGGTGCGCTCGAAGAACTCCGCGCGCTCGGTGCGCCCGTCGCGGCAGCCACATCGACCTCGCTGCTGCACGTGCCCCACGATGTCGCGGACGAGTCGCAGCTCGACGCCCGATTGGTCTCCTGGCTGGCCTTCGCCGATCAGAAGGTCGAGCAGGTCGGTGTTCTCGCCCGTGGCCTCGTGGCGGGACGAGGCGCGATCGCCGCAGAGCTCGATGCGGCGTCCGCAGCACTCGCGGACCGCCTCACCGCCCCTGGCGTCCGTGACGGTGCCGTGCGTCAGCGCGCGCTGGGGGAAGCTGACTTCTCCCGCGTCTCGTACGAGGAGCGCGAGGTCGCGCAGGAGGCGCTGGGTCTTCCCGCGCTGCCCCTGACGACGATCGGCTCGTTCCCGCAGACCGGCGACATCCGTCGGGCCCGCGCGCGCTTCACGCGGGGGAGATCCCGGCAGAGGACTATGACGACTTCCTGCGCCGCGAGGTCGCCAGTGTCGTCTCGCTGCAGGAGGACCTCGGTCTCGACGTGCTGGTGCACGGCGAGCCCGAGCGCAACGACATGGTGCAGTACTTCGCCGAGAACCTCGACGGTTTCGCAGTCACGGAGAACGGCTGGGTGCAGTCCTACGGCTCCCGTGCCACGCGTCCCTCCATCCTGTGGGGCGACGTCTCGCGGCCGGCGCCGATCACGGTCGACTGGTCGACCTATGCGCAGTCGTTGACGACGAAGCACATGAAGGGCATGCTCACGGGACCCGTGACGATCCTCGCGTGGTCGTTCGTGCGCGATGACCAGCCGCTGGGCGAGACCGCGAACCAGGTGGCCTTGGCGCTGCGCGACGAGATCACCGATCTCGAGAGGGCCGGCATCGCGATCATCCAGGTCGACGAGCCCGCGTTGCGCGAGCTCCTGCCCCTGAAGAAGGCAGACCAGCCGGCGTACCTCGACTGGTCGGTGGCATCGTTCCGCCTCGCCACGGGCGGTGCTGCCGCCGGCACACAGGTGCACACCCACCTGTGTTACTCCGAGTTCGGCGTCGTGATCGATGCGATCCGCGCCCTGGATGCCGACGTGACCTCGATCGAGGCGGCACGCAGCCGGATGGAGGTCGTCGCCGACATCGCGGAGGTCGGCTTCGACCACGGCATCGGGCCCGGCGTGTACGACATCCACTCGCCGCGGGTGCCTACTGTCGAGGAGGTCGAGTCACTCCTGCGCCGGGCGGTCGAGGAGATCCCGACCCGTCAGCTCTGGGTGAACCCGGACTGCGGCCTGAAGACCCGTGGATACGACGAGACGACCGCGTCTCTGCGCAACATCGTTGAGGCGACCCGTCGCGTGCGTGAGGACGTGAACGTCACGGCCTGATCCGCCCGTACCGCGCGAAGGCCCTCCCGGATTCCGGGAGGGCCTTCGTCGTGAAGCGGCGGAGCGTCAGACGGCGCGGAGCACGGCCACGACCTTGCCCAGCACCACGGATTCGTCGCCGAGGATCGGTTCGAAGGAGGAGTTGCGGGGGAGGAGCCAGGTGTGGCCGTCGCGACGGCGGAGCACCTTGACCGTGGCCTCGCCGTCGAGCATGGCGGCGACGATCTCGCCGTTCTCCGCATTGTTCTGCGACCGAACGACCACCCAGTCGCCGTCGCAGATCGCGGCATCGATCATGGACTCGCCCGACACCTTGAGCATGAACAGGTCTCCCTTGCCGACGAGCTGGCGCGGGAGGGGGAAGATCTCCTCGACCTGCTGGTCCGCCGTGATCGGCACGCCGGCCGCGATCCGGCCGACCAGGGGGACGAGGGCGGCGTCTCCGACGGGAGTCGCCACATCGGCCGGGTTCTCACCGCTCGCCCCTGGGAGGTCGATCAGGACCTCCATGGCCCGCGTCTTGCCGGGGTCGCGGCGCAGGTAGCCGCTCAACTCGAGCTGCCCGAGCTGGTGCGTGACGCTCGAGAGGGACTTGAGGCCGACGGCGTCGCCGATCTCGCGCATGCTCGGCGGATAGCCGTGGTGCGCGATGGAGTTCTGGATGACCTCGAGGATCGCCATCTGCTTCGGGCTCAGGCTCTTGCGACGGCGCGTCCGCGGTGCCTCCGACTCGGGGGCCGAGTTCTCGCTCATGGTGCTCCTTAAGTGCGGTGATCCGACGTCGCTCTTCGAATGTCGGAGGCCCGTGGTGGGGTGTTCTTGTCGAAACCGTATCCGAGAATCGGCGCGATCTGGAAGATCTGTTCGAGCGTGTCGCCCGAAAAGCGGAGGTGGTTTCGAAGAATACTTGACAGATGTTCGAACTCGAAGATATCTTCGGTACGTAGCTTCGCATTCACGGCTCCCGGCCGAGTCGGGAATGCGAACGCTACGCCAACTTCCCCGAGGCTCCGGCCGAGGGACAGGCTAAGGAGCACGACATGAGCAGCATCAGCTTCAGCACCGCAGCGGTCATCCCGGCGCAGGCCCGACCGGCCACGCGACTCCGACTGACGGCGCGTGGACGTGGCGTGCTGCTCGCTCTCGCCTCCCTTCCTCTGGCCGCCGGCATCGCGTTCGCGGCACTCAGCGGGGGCAGCGCCGCCGCCTCCGGGGCGGATACGGCGGTCGCCGCGGTCGAGACCGTGACGGTCATGCCGGGAGACACCCTCTGGTCGATCGCCACCGCTGTCGCTCCGAACTCCGACCCCCGAGACGTCATCGGCGAGATCAGCCGCATGAACCTGCTGCGCAGCGGTGGACTCCAGGTCGGCCAGGAGCTCGCGATCCCGGCGGAGTACACGAACTGAAGCCTCGCGGGAGGCGACGCGACGTTTCGTCATCCGCACGACCAGCCGCTTAACATGGGGAGGGTGACCTTCTCCCTCAATGATCTTCCTCTTCGTGATGATCTTCGCGGTCTGACGCCCTACGGTGCACCGCAGGCGCCCCTCCCGATCGCGTTGAACGTGAACGAGAACACGCATCCGATCCCGGATGCCGTCGCGAGCGACATCCTCGACGACATCGCGGTGGCGATCCACGAGGTCAACCGGTACCCCGACCGGGAGTTCACGGCACTCCGGGAGGCCTTCGCCGAGTATCTGGGGCACGGCCTCTCCGCGGACCAGATCTGGGCGGGCAACGGATCGAACGAGGTGCTCCAGCACATCCTGCAGGCCTTCGGAGGGCCGGGGCGCACCGCGTTCGGCTTCGCACCCACGTACTCGATGTATCCGCTCATCACGCAGGGGACCGGGGCCCGTTGGATCGCCGGCACGCGGCAGCCCGACTACACGATCACCCCGAGGAAGCCGCGGAGCAGGTGCGCGCCGCCGACCCCGACGTGATCATCCTGTGCACGCCCAACAACCCCACGGGCACTCCGCTCGGACTCGATGTCGTCGAGGCCGTGTACGAGGCCGCTCGAGGGATCGTGATCGTCGATGAGGCCTACCAGGAGTTCGCGCCCCACGACGCCCCCTCGGCCCTGACGCTCCTCGACGGGCGTCCTCGCCTCGCGGTGTCCCGCACCATGAGCAAGGCGTTCGCCTTCGCCGGGGCGCGGGTCGGATACCTGGCGGCCGACCCCGCGTTCATCGATGCGCTGCGTCTGGTGCGCCTGCCGTATCACCTGAGTGCGCTCACGCAGGCGGCCGCGGTCGCGGCACTGCGCAATGCCGACGTGATGCTCGGGATGGTCGAGGAGATCGTCGAGCAGCGCGACCGGATCACCGCGACTCTCGAAGCGCTCGGCTATGCACCGCACGAATCGTGGTCGAACTTCGTCCTCTTCGGCGGGGTGGCGGACCCGCACACGACATGGCAGCAGCTGTACGACCGCGGCGTGCTGGTGCGCGATGTCGGGATCCCCGGACACCTCAGGGTGAGCGCGGGCACCGAGGCCGAGACCACGGCGTTCCTCGATGCGCTGGCCTCGATAGGATCGGCATCATGAGCACCCCGTAACGACGCCGCGCACCGCGAGCCGTGTCCGCAGCACGTCGGAGTCCACCGTCGAGCTCGAACTGAACCTCGACGGCACGGGTGCGAGCCGCATCGACACCTCGGTGCCCTTCTTCGACCACATGCTCACGGCCTTCGCGAAGCACTCGCTCACCGACCTCACCGTGCGCGCTTCGGGCGACACCGACATCGACGCGCACCACACGGTGGAAGACGTCTCCATCGTGCTCGGCCAGGCGATCCTGGAAGCTCTCGGCGACAAGTCCGGGATCTCCCGCTACGGTGACGCGCTCGTGCCGCTCGACGAGGCCCTCGCGCAGGCGGTCGTCGACATCTCCGGTCGGCCGTACCTCGTGCACAGCGGCGAGCCCGCGGGATTCGAGCACCACCTCATCGGGGGCCACTTCACGGGATCGCTGGTGCGTCACTCGTTCGAGGCCATCACGTTCAACGCGGCGTTGACGGTGCACGTGCGCGTGCTGGGCGGACGCGACCCGCATCACATCGCCGAGGCGGAGTACAAGGCCTTCGCCCGGGCGTTCCGCCAGGCCAAGGCGCTGGATCCGCTGGTCGAGGGCATCCCCTCCACCAAGGGGGCACTGTGAGCAGGACGCCCCGGGTCGCGGTCTTCGACTACGAGTCGGGCAATGTCCACTCGGCGGTCAAGGCGCTGGCCGCGGCCGGAGCGGATGCGGTGCTGACGCGCGACCGCACGGCGGCGCTCGAGGCCGATGGGCTCCTGGTTCCGGGCGTCGGTGCGTTCCAAGCCGTCCGCGATGCGCTGCACGCGCACGGCGGCGACGAGATCATCGATCGGCGATTGGCCGGAGGCCGCCCGGTGATGGGCATCTGCGTCGGCATGCAGGTGCTCTTCGCGCACGGCGTCGAGCGAGGGCACGACACCGAGGGCTTGGGCGAGTGGCCGGGAGCCGTCACCGAGCTCAATGCGCCGGTGCTTCCCCACATGGGCTGGAACACGGTCGAGCCCGGAGCCGACAGCGTCCTGTTCCGTGGACTCGAGGAGGAGCGCTTCTACTTCGTGCACTCCTACGCGGCGCAGTCGTGGGAGCTCGATGTCATCCCTCCGTTCCCCGAGCCTGTCCTCACCTGGACGACGTATGGCGATCCGTTCCTCGCTGCCGTCGAGAACGGGCCGTTGTCGGCGACGCAGTTCCACCCGGAGAAGTCGGGTGAAGCGGGCATCCAACTGCTGCGCAACTGGGTCGGGAGTCTCTGACCCCGACCGTCGACGTCATCCGTTTTGTCAGCCGCCCGTCGGCGGACTACCCTCGGTTCTCGTGCCCGGTCCGGGCCGCTGACCTTCCCGATGCAAGGACCCCATGAACGACTTCGCGCAGTCCCCCTCGCTCACGCTCCTTCCCGCGGTCGATGTCGCCGGGGGAAAGGCCGTCCGCCTCACCCAGGGTGAGGCCGGGTCCGAGACGAGCTACGGCGACCCGCTCGACGCCGCAGGGGAGTGGGCAGCGCAGGGCGCGAAGTGGATCCATCTCGTCGACCTCGACGCGGCATTCGGGCGTGGCAGCAATGCACCGATCCTGCGCAAGGTGATCAAGCAGTTCAAGGGCGTGAACATCGAGCTCTCCGGCGGCATCCGCGACGACGCGACGCTGGAGGCGGCACTCGAGAGCGGCGCCACCCGGATCAACCTGGGCACGGCAGCGCTGGAGAACCCCGAGTGGGCGGCCGATGTCATCGGCCGTTTCGGCGAGGCGATCGCGGTCGGCCTGGATGTGCGGGGCACGACGCTCGCCGCCCGCGGCTGGACCAAGGAGGGCGGCGACCTCTGGGAGGTGCTCGAGCGCCTGGAGGATGCCGGCTGCAGCCGCTACGTGGTCACCGACGTCACCAAGGACGGCACGCTCCGCGGCCCCAACCTCGAGCTGCTGAGGGAGGTCACCTCGCGCACGCCGAAGCCGGTCGTCGCGTCCGGCGGCATCTCGAACCTCGACGACATCGCGGCCCTCCGCGATCTCGTACCCTCGGTGTGGAAGGTGCGATCGTCGGCAAGGCTCTCTATGCCGGCGCGTTCACCCTGGCTGAGGCACTGGATGTCGCCGGAGACTGACGGGCACGCCTGCGGGCCGGAGTCGCACAACCACGGCGACTCGGCCGGAGTCCCGTGGGAGGGACGCAGCTTCGAGTCGAACCCGCACGCGGCGGATGACGGCTCCGCCGATCCCGCGCTGCTCTCCGCGCTCCTGCGTTTCCGCGCGGGGGAGGGCAGTCAGGTCGAGGTCGTCGACGCCTTCCGTTCCGCTCGCGTGCTGATCCCGCTGATCGCCGAGAAGGGCGAAGAGGGCGTCGCGCCGAACGGGCTCGCCGTCGACAAGACGCAGGAGCTGTCGATCGTGACGGTGGCCGCTCCGGATGGGCGCCGCGTGCAGCCGGTGTTCTCCTCGGTCGACGCGATGCAGAAGTGGGACCCCGCCGCGCGGCCCATCCCGGTCGAGGCGCTGCGTGCCGCGCTGGCCGCGTCGGCCGAAGACACCGATCTGATCGTGCTCGACCCGACCTCCGACACGGAGTTCGTGATCCGGCGGCCCGCGGTGGGGCGATCGCCCAGGAGCACCCCTGGGAGCCGAGCTTCCTCTCCACCGAGGTGTACACCGCGCTCCAGGAGAGCGTGGCGCACGAGTTGGCGGTGATCGACGTCGCTGTGGCATCCGGTGACCCCGATGCCCGCCTGCGCGGCCCCGAGCTGATCGTGATCCTGGAGCTCGTGGACGGCCTCGAACGCGAAGTGCTCGACGCGGTGATGTCTCGTCTGGCTCAGCGCTGGGCATCCGACGACCGGATCGCCGTGCTCGCGGACTCCCTCACCGTCAAGCTCCGCCGCAGCGCCTGACCGCAGCTTCTCGCCAACCTCCGGCGCCCGCGCGCCGTCTCATGTGACCGGGCCGGTCCACTTCTCGCCCGGGCCCTTGCCGATCGGGTCGGGGATCGCGGATGCTTCGCGGAACGCGAGCTGCAGCGACCGGAGCCCGTCTCGCAGCGACCGTGCATGCATGTCGCTGATCTCCGGTGCGCCGGCGGTGATGAGGCCGGCCAGCGCGTTGATGAGCTTGCGGGCCTCATCGAGGTCGAGCTGTGCCGCGGCATCCGGATCGTCGGCGAGGCCGAGCTTGACGGCGGCCGCGCTCATGAGGTGCACGGCGGCAGTGGTGATCACCTCGACCGCGGGGACATCGGCGATGTCTCGGGTGGCCGACGATGCGGCCTCCTCCTGACGTGCCCAGCGCTCTTCGCGCTCGCGTGCAGCCTCGTCCGGTGCCTGGTTCGTCACGTGCCTTGCTTTCTGTTAGACTTTGGCGGGCTTCGGGGCGTCACGCTCCGAATCGAAAGAGGATTCATTTCCCACCCGCGCTTGCCGTTCAAGGCTACCGGGTCTTGCACTCCACCGGTTCCGTCCCTGCGACGAAACCGGCAGACAGGGTGTGGAGCCGGCGTCTGAATGCCGGTGGGTGGGGGACGATTCCGATTTCGCCCGTGATGCAGACAGCATCGCGGTGGCCGAGATCACATCGTCTAAGGAGCTCCGCATCAGCGATCCCCGTACCAATGAGCGCATCCGCGTCCCCGAGGTCCGCCTCGTCGGCCCCGCGGGTGAGCAGATCGGCGTCGTCCGCATCGAGGCTGCACTGCGCCTCGCGCAGGAAGCCGATCTCGACCTCGTCGAGGTCGCCCCCAACTCGAAGCCGCCCGTCGTCAAGATCATGGACTACGGCAAGTTCAAGTACGAGGCCGCCCAGAAGGAAAAGGAAGCGCGCCGCAACCAGGCGAACACGATCCTCAAGGAAGTCCGCTTCCGTCTGAAGATCGAGGCTCACGACTACACGACCAAGCTGAAGCGTGCAGAAGGCTTCCTCAAGGCCGGCGACAAGGTCAAGGCCATGATCCTGTTCCGCGGCCGCGAGCAGTCGCGCCCCGAGCAGGGTGTGCGTCTGCTGCGCAAGTTCGCCGAGGACGTCGCCGAGTTCGGCACCGTCGAGTCGAACCCGACCATCGACGGTCGCAACATGGTCATGGTCGTCGCTCCGCTGAAGAGCAAGTCCGAGGCCAAGCAGGAGCAGAACGCCGTCCGTGACGCGCAGCGTGCCGACAAGAAGCAGGCCGCGCGCGAGGCGAAGAGCGAGTCCGCAGCTTCCGCACCGGCGGAGTAACCCCGCCCCCAGAACTCCCGCACCGCGGGTTGACACCGTCGCCTGAGAAGGCGCCATACGAAGGAAGAGAAGATGCCGAAGCAGAAGACCCACTCGGGTGCTAAGAAGCGCTTCAAGATCACCGGCAGCGGAAAGCTGAAGAAGCAGCAGGCCGGGATGCGCCACAACCTCGAGCACAAGTCGAGCCGTCGCACCCGTCGCCTCAACCAGGACCAGGTGCTCTCGAAGGCCGACACCAAGGTCGCGAAGAAGCTTCTCGGTCGCTGACGCGTCCGACGCACGAATAGGAACACAGGAAAATGGCAAGAGTCAAGCGGGCGGTAAACGCCCACAAGAAGCGTCGCGTCATCCTCGAGCGCGCCTCCGGATACCGCGGACAGCGTTCGCGCCTCTACCGGAAGGCCAAGGAGCAGGTCATCCACTCCCTGGTCTACTCGTACCGGGACCGTCGCAAGCGCAAGGGCGACTTCCGTCGTCTCTGGATCCAGCGCATCAACGCCGCTGCCCGCCAGAACGGCATGACCTACAACCGCTTCATCCAGGGCCTCGGCCTCGCGGGTGTCACGGTCGACCGTCGTATGCTCGCCGACCTCGCGGTCAACGACGCTGCCACGTTCACGACCCTGGTCGAGACGGCGAAGAAGGCTCTGCCCTCCGACGTCAACGCACCGAAGTCGGCTGCGTAAGCACCTCTTCACACAGGGCGCTCTCCTTCGGGAGGGCGCCCTGTGGCGTCTCTCGGCTCCGCGCCGGCCATCGCCCGGCTGACGGCGCCGTCGGTGAGAGCCGTCGCCGCGACGGCCACGGCGTACACGACGATGTCGCGCGCATCGAAGCCGGAGCCGAGGACGAGCGTGGTCGGAGGGAAGACCGACGCCAGCTCGCGGGGAGACCCGTGAGCTGCAACAGCTCGACGGCGGCGCACACGGCGAACGCGATGACCGCCACCGCAGCGGGATGAGCCCGTGGCGCGACGAGCGCGACGAGCAACGAGATCAGCACCGCGTAGAGCGCATCTCCCGCAATATCGCCCGGGACGCCGGTCACGGTGCGATGCACGATCAGTCCGGCCGCGACGGTGACGGCGGCGAGGACGAGGAGGACGATCCGCCGTCGAGCGATCGGCGTCACGGCATCCGCTCTCATGGGGGCATGCTATCTCGATGGTGCGGGAACCCGTCGTCGGTTCCCTAGACTGTGATCGTGCTGGAGAACCCCCGCTCACCCCGAGTCCGTGCCGTCGCGAAGCTGACCAAGCGCAGTGCGCGAACCGAGACCGGACTGTTCCTTCTGGAAGGCCCGCAGTCGGTCCGCGAGGCGCTCGTCTATCGTCCGGAGGCGATCGTCGAGCTGTTCGCGACGCCGAACGGCTGGGAGAAGCATCCCGACATCCGTGCGCGCGCGGCCGAGGCGGACGTCGACGTCGAGTTCGTGACCGAGTACGTGCTCAATGCGATGGCCGACACGGTCACTCCGCAGGGGCTCGTGGCGGTGGTGCAGCAGACGCCGACGTCGGTGCGTGACATCTTCGATGCGTCGCCGCGATTGGTGGCGATCTGCGAGGAGGTGCGGGACCCAGGGAACCTCGGCACGATCATCCGTGCCGCGGATGCCGCAGGCGCCGACGCCGTGGTGCTGACCGGTCGTACCGTCGACCCCTACAACCCGAAGGTGGTGCGGGCCACGACAGGTTCGCTGTTCCACCTCCCGGTCTCGATCGGGGAGACCTGTCCGACGTCGTCGATCGTGCGCACGCGGCGGGGCTGCGCATCCTCGCGGCCGACGTCAAGGGCGACGACCTGTTGAAGGCGCGGGCCGACGGCGTGCTGGCGGAACCCACGGGTTGGCTCTTCGGCAACGAGGCACGAGGGCTCGAGGACGACGCTCTCGCACTCGCCGACCAGGTGCTGCGTCTGCCCATCTTCGGCAAGGCCGAGTCCCTCAACCTGGCGACGGCAGCGAGCGTGTGCCTGTACGAGAGCGCGTTCGCGCAGCGGGCGCTGTCGCTCGACTGACGTTCCGACCGACGAAGGAAGCGGGAAGCGGGGTCGATGAGGATTCTGATCGTCGAGGACGACGACCGGGTCGCCGGTGCGCTGGAGGCCTTCCTCGCGCGATCCGGCTATGCCACGGTGCGGGCCGCCGACGGGGCAGCCGCGTTGGAGCTCCTCGGCGCGGACACCGAGGTCGTCCTCCTCGACCTCGGGCTGCCCGACATCGACGGCGTCGACCTCTGCCGTCGGATCCGCGGACGTTCCGAGGTTCCGATCGTGATCGTCACGGCACGCAACCAGGTCGCCGAGCGCATCAAGGGGCTGCGCGCCGGTGCCGACGACTTCGTGGTGAAGCCCTACGACGTGCACGAGCTGCTCGCCAGGATCGAGGCGGTGACGCGACGCTCGCGGCCGATGCGTCCCGAGTCCGACGCGCGGGTGCGGCTTCTCGACGGCGCGCTCGAGATCGACCTCGTGTCGCGTCAGGTGCTGTCGGACGGCGTACCGGTCGACCTCACCCGCAAGGAATTCGACATCGTCGCCGTCCTTGCACGGTATCCCGGTGTGGCGGTTCCGAAGGAGCGCCTGATCCGCGAGGTATGGAACACGGATTGGCGCGGATTCGGGCACTCCCTCGAGGTGCACGTCGGGGCGATCCGCAAGAAGACCGGCGCCCGCGGCGTAATCGAGACGGTCCGCGGCGTCGGCTACCGGCTCGCAGGATCCTGAGCCATGCGTCGCCGTCTGGTCATCGTGTTCCTCGTCCCCCTCGTGGCGATCCTCGTCGCCCTCGGCGGCGCGGCAGGCTGGAGTGCGGCCGGGAGCGTGCAGCAGTCGTTCTACACGCAGCAGCTCGGTGACCTCGGGTACTTCGTCACGAGCGCCCGCCAGGCGCTGCGGTCGGGGAGCGCGACGGTGATAGACGCCGAGGTGAGGCGGTTCCGAGAGGTGTACGGCATCGACGTCACCGTGTTCGACCTGGGCGGTGGCGTCTGGGCCTCCGGCGATCAGGACGCGGCGGCGCTCACGGACGAGGACGCGGAGCGGGTCAGGCTCGCTCTCTCCGGGCGTCGAGCGGAGCAGCCTGCAGCGGTGTACCCCTGGTCGGTCGCCGACGCCGCTCTCGCCGAACCGGTGTTCGACGATGGCGACGTGATCGGTGCGGTGATGGTCGCGGGCGATGTCGATGCTCCCCGTGCCGCCATCCTGCAGCAGATCCTGGTGATCTCCGCGATCGCGCTCGTCCTGATCGCGCTCGGGGTGCTGCTGGTGTTCCGCCTCGCCCGCTGGGTGCTGTCGCCGGTCGGACGACTCGACGAGGCGATGGTGGCGATCGAGCGCGGCGAGATGGACGCGCGGGTCGCGGAGGATGCCGGTCCGCCAGAGCTGCGACGGATGGCGCGTGTCTTCAACGGCATGGCCGACGAGATCGAGAGGGTGATGACGCGGCAGCAGGAGTTCGCGCTGAACGCGTCACACGAACTGCGCAATCCGCTCAACGCCCTGCTCCTGCGGGTCGAGCATCTGGCCACGGGACTGGGCACGGAATGGCGTGAGGATGTGGAGGAGACGAGGGAGGAAGGCCGACGGATGACGCGCATCCTCGAGACGCTCCTCGGACTCGCCAGAGGAAGCAGGGGTGATTCGCCGATGTCCGCGGTCGATCTGTCGACCCTGGCGGCTCGTCGCCGCGATGCCTGGCGCGATGTCGCCGGGAACCGTGGCATCACCCTGGTGGGGTCGGGGGAGGCCTCTGTGATGAGCGTGACCGACAGGACGATCGTCGAGAGCGCCCTCGACGCGGTGATCGACAACGCCGTGAAGTTCTCCCCGGATGGCGCGCCGATCGAGATCGGCGCGCAGCGGGAGGGCGGGGTCTGCCGCATCACGGTCCGCGATCACGGCCCTGGGCTCAGCGAAGAGCAGGCGGCGGCGGCGACCGGCCGGTTCTGGCGAAGTGCCGAGAGCGAGGACACGCCCGGCACGGGGCTCGGGCTCGCCATAGCGAGCGATCTGCTGGAGACGGTCGGTGGCGAACTGACGGTCGCGGCGGCTGCGGACGGTGGACTCGTCGTCGCCCTGCAACTGCACGACAGGACCACCCCGTGAACGTCGGGGTGCGGCGGGTGATCGCCGGGGCCATGGCTCTCGCGCTGCTGGGGGCCTTGGCGGCGTGCACCCAGCGGGCGAGCGAATGGACCGACGCGGAGTACGCGATCGCCAGCGGCGGATCGACGGGCGTCTACTACGACTACGGAAGCCATCTCGCGGCCGTGCTCTCCGGCGAGCTGGATGTCCGGATGACCGCCCTCGAGACGGCCGGTTCGGTGGACAACCTGCTGCGCGTGAGTTCGGGAGAAGCGCTGGTCGGTTTCGCACAGGGAGACGCCGCCGCAGATGCCGTGGCAGGGGCCGGGGCGTTCGAGCATCCGCTGGAGGTGCAGGCCGTGGCTCGTCTGTACGACGAGTACGTGCAGGTCGTGGTGCGCGGCGACTCGGAGATCGCGGACATCGGTCATCTCGCCGGGCGCACGATCTCGCTCGGCGCCGAGAACTCCGGGGTGAACGTGATCGCTGCGCGCGTCCTCGATGCGGCCGGTGTCGACCTCGCGTCGGTCCGCAACCCGAGGTTCGACCTCGGAGAGTCGATCCGCGCGATGGAACAGGGGGAGATCGACGGATTCTTCTGGGTCGGCGGGCTCCCCACCCCCGGCGTCTCGGAACTCGCCCAGGTGACGGCGGTGCGCCTGCTGCCGATCGAACAGGAATGGGTCGACCGTGTCAACGAGCGATACTCCGATGCGTATCGCCCCGCCGATGTGCCGGCCGGCACCTACGGCCTGACGGACGCTGCGACCACGATGGCGGTTCCGAACTATCTCGTCACTGCGTCCTCCACCCCCGACGGCGTGGTCCGCGACATCCTGACAGGCCTGTTCGACGCCCGGCTGCGGATGGCCGGTCAGGTGCCGACCGCGGCACTGCTGGACCGCCGCTCGGCGATTTTCACCGGCCCTGTTCCCCTGCATCCGGGGGCGATCGACTACTACCGGGATCTTCGCGGCTGACGGCTCAAGAAATCCTCAAGAAGTCTGACACGGGGGCCGCCTTCTGCCAGTGTGAGGGCGATCGCACACGATCGGAGGCCTGCCGCTTCACTGTCGCTGGGAGTGCAGCAGCGGGATGATCCCGCGGCCCGAGGGGGCGGGCCGTGGGGTGCCCATGCAAGGCAGCATTGGCACCGCGATCAGGTGATTACGAACGTGTAAATCTCACCGGAGTGCCTGGAACCACGCGTACGACGTGGCTAGTTTGGAGAAATGATGACCTCTGGTACACCCCTCGTCGTTGTCGAGAACGTTCAGAAGCACTACGGCGACTTCCAGGCGCTCGCCGACATCGATCTGACGGTCAACTCCGGCGAGGTCGTCGTCGTGATCGGCCCGTCCGGTTCCGGCAAATCGACCCTGTGCCGCACCATCAACCGGCTCGAGACCATCACGAGCGGATCCATCCTCATCGACGGCAAGGAACTGCCTGCCGAGGGCAAGGGCCTCGCCACGCTCCGTGCGGACGTCGGCATGGTCTTCCAATCGTTCAATCTCTTCGCCCACCTCACGATCCTCGAGAACGTGACCCTCGGTCCGATCAAGGTCCGCGGCCTCAAGAAGGCGGATGCCGAGGCCGAGGCGATGCTGCTCCTCAAGCGCGTCGGCGTGGACCAGCAGGCCTCGAAGCTGCCGGCACAGCTGTCCGGCGGGCAGCAGCAGCGCGTCGCGATCGCCCGTGCGCTCGCGATGCAGCCGAAGGTGATGCTGTTCGACGAGCCGACCAGCGCGCTCGACCCCGAGATGATCAACGAGGTCCTCGACGTGATGGTCGAGCTCGCCCATGAGGGCATGACCATGATCGTGGTCACCCATGAGATGGGCTTCGCACGCAAGGCGGCCGACCGCGTCGTCTTCATGGCCGATGGTCGGATCGTGGAGGAGGCGACTCCCGAGGAGTTCTTCACGAACCCGAAGAGCGACCGTGCCAAGGACTTCCTCTCGAAGCTCCTCACGCACTGAGCGCCTGACCTCAGCCCCTCGTACCCCACAGACCCTGCACACACAGCACACGAAGGAGACGCACATGCGACGCACACGGACACTGGCAGGCATCGGAATCGCAGCGGCGGCGCTGCTCGCCCTGACGGCCTGCAACAGCGGAACCCCGTCGAGCACGGGAGCGCCGGAGGACGGCGGCGACGACGACGCGTCCAGCGCCACGCCCTGGACGGTGTTGACGGACGTCAGCATCGACGGGAGTCCGACGTTCGACCGGATCTCGTCGTCGGGCACGGTCAAGGTCGGCGTCAAGGAGGACCAGCCGGGTCTGGGCTACCTCGACCCGGTCACCGGCGACCGCACCGGCTTCGACGTCGACATCGCCCGCTGGATGGCGGCCTCGCTCGGGGTCGACCCGGAGAAGATCGAGTTCACGGCGATCGCCTCGGCGAACCGCGAGCAGGCGATCGTGAACGGCGACATCGACTACTACGTCGGGACCTACTCGATCACGGACAAGCGCAAGGAGCAGATCTCCTTCGCCGGCCCCTACTTCGTCACCGGACAGGGCCTCCTCGTCGGCGCCGACAGCGACATCGAGAGCGTGGACGACCTGGACGCGTCGACCATCGTCTGCTCGGCCACCGGCTCCACGCCGATCCAGAACATCAAGGAGAACTACCCCGAGGTGAAGACCAAGGAGTACGACACCTACTCGAAGTGCGTCGAGGACCTCAAGAGCGGCCAGGTCGACGCCGTCACCACCGACGAGGCGATCCTCATCGGCTACGCGGCCCAGGACCCCGACAAGCTCAAGGTCGTCGGAGAGCCCTTCAGCGAGGAGCGCTACGGCATCGGCGTGGCCAAGGGCGATGACGCGCTTGTCGAGTACTTCAACACGCAGCTGACCGACGGCGGAGACATCTGGCAGCAGATCTTCGACAACAACCTCGGCGCGTCCGGCGTCGAGGCGAAGCAGCCCGAGGTCGACCCGGTCGGTTGATTCAAGGGGGCGGCCGACACCATCGGCCGCCCCTTCATCGGCAGGGCCATCGCGAGAACACGAATCGACAGGAGCAGCTGTGGGAGTCATCAGCGACCACCTCGACCTCTGGGGTGAAGCACTGTGGGGCACGATCGTGCTGTTCCTGGGCGGCGGGCTCATCGCCCTGGTACTCGGACTGATCGTCGGCGCGGCCAGGGTGTCCCCCGTGCCGATCGCCCGGGCGGTCGGCGGCGTCTACGTCAATTGGATCCGCAACACGCCGCTCACACTCGTCATGTTCTTCTTCGCGTTCTGCCTGCCGCTCCTCTTGGGGGAGCGCGTGAACCCGCTGATGTTGGCGGTCAGCGCCCTCGGCATCTACACCGCGACCTACGTCGCGGAGGCGCTGCGCGCCGGCATCAACACGGTGCCGGTGGGGCAGGCCGAGGCGGCACGGGCGATCGGCCTGAACTTCGGTCAGGTCATGCGCTACGTCGTGCTACCGCAGGCGACACGCTCGGTGGTTCCTCCGATGATGAGCGTCCTCATCGCCCTGATGAAGAACACCACGGTGGCCGCGGGCTTCTCCGTCGTCAACCTCGGCACCATCCGGGCGTCGCTGAGCGAGCGGGGTGAGAACGCGCTGGCTGTCCTGCTGTGGGTCATGGTCGTCTTCGTGGTCCTGGTGCTGCTGCTCGGCTGGCTGCAGCGCGTACTCGAGAACAAGTGGAGGATCGCACGATGACTTCCGTCCTCTTCGACGTCCCGGGTCCCCGTGCCGTCGTCCGGAACCGCCTCATCGGCGCGCTCACGGTGCTGGTCGTCCTGGCCGTGCTCGGCTGGGTCGTGTGGCGCCTGTTCGCCACCGGACAGTTCACCGCGGAGAAGTGGAACATCTTCACCTTCTCGGCCGTCTGGGTTCGGTTCGGCGAAGGACTCCTGGCCACGCTGGCCGCTTTCGCCGTCGCCGGTGTCGGATCCATCGTCCTCGGCTTCCTCCTCGGCGTCGGACGCCTCTCCGAGCACGCCTGGGTGCGCGAACCCGTCCGCTGGATCATCGAGGTGCTTCGGGCCGTGCCCGTCCTCATCCTCATGATGCTGCTGTATTACGGCCTTCCCGTGATCGGTGTGAAGATGCCGCCGTACTGGGCGGTCGTCATCGCGCTGATCGTCTACAACGGCTCCGTGCTCGCCGAGGTGCTGCGCGCGGGGATCGAGTCGCTGCCACGGGGACAGAAGGAAGCCGGATACGCGATCGGACTGCGCAAGACAGGAGTGATGTACTTCATCCTGATCCCGCAGGCGGTCCGGGCCATGATGCCCGTGATCATCGCGCAGCTCGTCGTCGCGCTGAAGGACACCGCGCTCGGATTCATCATCACGTACCAGGAGCTGCTCTACGTCATCAACCAGATCGGCAACCAGGCGCCCTACGGCTCCCCGCTGATCCCGGCGGCGATCGTCGGCGGATCGATGTACGTGGCCGTGTGTCTCCTGCTCTCCTACATCGCGTACCGTCTGCAGCGCCGAGCCAAGCGCTCGCCGAAGGCAGGACCTGCGGTGCCGGATCCCCGTCAGCACGGAGGCGAGACCAACACCTCGCTCATCGTGCTGCAGGGCGACGGGTCTGAGGCGCCGCGCTGATCCGCGAAAGGCACCCGCGCGCCCCCGGTAGACTCGATTCTCGTGTCAGAGTCTCCTGAAATCACCCCGGAAGCGGTCGAAGCCGCCGTCGCCGACGCCCTCGCGGCGATCGCCGCCGCAGCCGACACCGCCGAGCTGAAAGCGGCGCGTGCCGCCCACGTGGCCGAGGGATCGCCGCTCGCGGTCCTCAACGCCTCGATGCGCCAGGTCGCGCCCGAGAACAAGGCCGCGTTCGGCAAGCTCGTCGGCCAGGGGCGTGGACAGGTCACCCAGGCGCTCGCCGCCAAAGAGGCCGAGCTCGCCGCCAGAGAGGTCGCCGCGCGGCTCGAGGCGGAGCGCGTCGACATCACCGCCCTCCCGTCGCGCACCCGCGTCGGCGCCCGTCACCCGCTCACGCTGCTCCAGGACCAGGTGTGCGACATCTTCGTCGGGATGGGCTGGGAGATCGCAGAGGGACCGGAGCTCGAGCACGAGTGGTTCAACTTCGACGCCCTGAACTTCGACGTCGACCACCCTGCGCGTCAGGAGCAGGACACGTTCTACGTCGACCCCACCTCGCGGCACCTCGTGATGCGCACGCACACGAGCCCGGTGCAGGTGCGCTCGATGCTCGACCGCGATGTGCCCATCTACGTGCTGTGCCCCGGACGTGTCTACCGCACCGACGAGTTCGATGCGACGCACCTGCCGGTGTTCACGCAGTTCGAAGGCCTCGTGATCGACAAGGGCATCACGATGGCGCACCTCAAGGGCACGCTCGACCACTTCGCGCGCCAACTGTTCGGACCGGAGGCGAAGATGCGCTTCCGCACGAACTACTTCCCCTTCACCGAGCCGTCCGCCGAACTCGACCTGTGGCACCCGACCTTCAAGGGCGGCGCCCGCTGGATCGAGTGGGGCGGCTGCGGCATGGTCAACCCGAACGTGCTGCGTGCGGCGGGGATCGACCCCGAGGAGTACAGCGGCTTCGCGTTCGGCATGGGCATCGAGCGAGGGCTCATGTTCCGCAGCGACGTGCAGGACATGCGCGACATGGCAGAGGGTGACGTTCGGTTCAGCGAGCAGTACGGGATGGTGGTGTGATGCGCGTCCCGCTTTCGTGGTTGCGTGAGTACGTCGACGTGGCGACGGACGCCACCCCCGAGGATGTCCTCGCGGCGCTGGTGACCGTCGGCTTCGAAGAGGAGGACGTGCACCGCTTCGACATCACCGGTCCCGTCGTCGTCGGTCAGGTCGTCTCACTCGAGGCCGAGCCGCAGTCCAACGGCAAGACCATCAACTGGTGCCAGGTCGATGTGGGCGAGGCGCACGGCGGTGTCCGCGGGATCGTCTGCGGCGCCCACAACTTCGTCGCCGGCGACAAGGTCGTCGTGACCCTCCCCGGTGCGGTGCTGCCCGGTCCGTTCCCGATCGCCGCGCGCAAGACCTACGGTCACGTGTCCGACGGCATGATCGCCTCGGCACGTGAGCTGGGCCTCGGCGACGAGCACAACGGCATCGTCGTGCTGTCGGACCTCGGCATCGACGCGCCCGTCGGCACCGACGCGATCGCCCTGCTGGGCCTGGACGACGTGGCGGTCGAGATCAACGTCACGCCCGACCGTGGCTACGCCTTCTCGCTGCGCGGCGTCGCCCGTGAGTACGCGCACGCCACGGGGGCAGCCTTCCGCGACCCCGCGGAGCGCGACTTCGCCGAGCTGCAGCCCGGAAGCGGGCACACGACCGTCGTCGACGACGTCGCCCCCGTGCGCGGCCGCGTCGGCGCGAGCGAGTTCGTGACGCGCGTCGTGCGGGACGTGGATCCCTCGCGCCCGACTCCGCCGTGGATGATCGCGCGGCTCAGCCTCGCGGGCATGCGCTCGTTGGGCGTGCTGATCGACATCACCAACTACGTCATGCTCGAACTGGGGCAGCCGCTGCACGGCTACGATCTCGACAAGCTCGCGGGAGGCATCACGGTTCGCCGCGCCACCCCGGGCGAGAAGATGACCACGCTCGACGGGGTGGAGCGCGCCTTGCACGTCGAAGACCTGCTCATCACCGACGGGTCCGGCCCGATCGGTCTCGCCGGCGTCATGGGCGGCGGCACCACGGAGATGAGCGACACGACGAAGAACGTGCTCATCGAGGCGGCGACCTTCGATCCGACGACCATCGCCCGCACCGCGCGCCGACACAAACTGCCCAGCGAGGCCTCCAAGCGGTTCGAGCGCGGGGTCGACCCGCTCATCCCGTTCGTGGCCGCTCGCCGTGCCGCCGACCTCATGGTCGAACTCGCCGGCGGGACGCTCACGGACGAGGGCGGCGCGCTGTTCGCCGAGGTCTTCGTCCCCGAGATCGAACTGCCGGCCGATTTCGTGCCGGGGCTCATCGGTGTCGACTACACCGACGAGGAGATCGTTCGTGCGCTGACGACGATCGGAGCAGAGGTCTCGGACGCCGACGGCGGCTGGACCGTGATCCCGCCGACCTGGCGACCCGACCTGACCGACAAGTGGACGCTCGCCGAGGAGGTCGCCCGCATCCACGGCCTCGACCGCATCCCGTCGGTGCTGCCGACCCCGCCGTCCGGACGTGGCCTCACCGCGCACCAGCAGGGCCGACGCCGAGTGGCCGACGCCTTGGCCGCTGCGGGACTCGTGGAGACCCCGGCGTTCCCGTTCACGACCGAGGCGCAGAACGACCTCCACGGCTCCGCGACGGGCGCGCACCTGCCGAGCATCCGTCTGGCGAACCCGCTCGACGGGCAGGCGCCGTATCTGCGTCGCTCGCTGATCCCCGGCCTGCTGCAGACCGCGCACCGCAACATCTCGCGCGGACTCATCGACCTCGCGATCTTCGAGACCGGCGTGGTGTTCCTCCCCGAGCCCGGCGTCGAGTACGGCACCGACGACGTTCCTCCGCTGGGGGCACGTCCGTCGGACGAGACCCTCGCGGCGCTGAACGCATCGATCCCGCCGCAACATCGACACATCGCGGCGGTCCTGACCGGACACATCGCGCCGCGCCAGCCCGGCCGCCCCGCCGAGCCTGCGGGGATCGTCGAGGCATTGGACGCGGTGCGGGTGATCGCTGCCGCAGCGGGTGTCGACATCGACGTGGTGCAGTCCGAGCGTGCCGCCCTCCACCCCGGTCGGACGGGCTCGCTCCTGGTCGCCGGCGAAGAGGTCGGCTACGTCGGCGAACTCCACCCCGCGGTCGCAGAGGACGCAGATCTCCCCGGACGCGCGACCGTCTTCGAGCTCGACCTGGATCGGGTGCTCACGCTCGCGAGCGGTCGGGTCGTCGCCGCCTCGCTGTCGACCTTCCCTGCGGCGACGCAGGACGTCTCTCTCACGCTCCCGGCCGACGTGGCCGCCGCGGATGTCCAGGCGGCGCTCGCCGAGGGCGCCGGTGCGCTGCTGGAAGCCGTGCGACTCGTCGACGACTACCGTGGCGACGGCGTGCCGGAGGGGTCGAAGAGCCTGACCTTCGCCCTGCGCTTCCGCGCCGACGATCGCACGCTCACCGCGGCCGAAGCGACAGCGGCCAAGCTCGCCGGTGTCGAGGTTGCTGCGCAGCGCTTCGGGGCCGCCCTGCGCGACTGAACCCGGCACAGAGTGCGCGGCGCCCCAGACGGGTGCCGCGCACTTTCGCGTGGCGGGGGCTCCGCTCTGAGCGGAGCCCCTTCCCCTGACGCCTCGTCGCTGGTGGTATGAGGTCATGACGGATGTGCTGATCCTCGGAGGGACCGGATGGCTGTCGGGGCGGGTCGCTGCGCACGCCCTCGGGGCAGGGGCGACGGTCACGTGCCTGGCCCGCGGCGACCGGCCGGCGCCGTCGGGGGCGAGCCTCGTCCTCGCCGACCGCGAGGACGAAGACGCCTACGACGTCGTGTCGCGGACGGACTGGGATCACGTCGTCGATGTCTCGTCCAGGGCCGACCACGTCTCCGCGGCGGTGCGCGCGCTCCGCGACCGCGCGGCCCGATGGACCTATGTCTCGTCGATGTCGGTGTACCGAGACGACGAGGTCGTCGGCGCGGATGAGTCGGCTCCGCGGCTCCCCGCGGCACAGCAGGAGGACGACGATTACGGCCTCCAGAAGGTCGCGGCGGAGGACGCGGTGCTGGCGGGTCTCGGCGACCGGTCGCTGATCGTGCGACCGGGACTCATCGTCGGAGACGGCGACCCGAGCGATCGCTTCGGCTACTGGGCGGCGGCGTTCCTGAGAGCGCCAGATGAGCCCGTGCTGGTTCCGCCTCTCGAGTCTCGTACGGCGCAGGTCGTCGACGTGGATGATGCCGCCGCCTTCATCGTGTCGGCCGAGGTCACCGGAGCCGTGAACGCGATCGGCGACGTGCACGGTCTGGCCGACGTGATCCGGACCGTGCGCGATGCCGCGGGCCACACGGGTCCGATGGTCGTCGGTGTGGAGGAGCGTCTCGTCGCCGAGGGCGTCGCCCACTGGTCAGGGCCGCGATCGCTGCCGCTGTGGCTGCCGCCCGAGATGACCGGGTTCATGACCCGCTCGAACACGCGCTACCGACACAACGGTGGCACCCTCCGCTCGCTCGCCGACACGGTCGAGCGGGTCGTGGCGGACGAGCGCGAGCGCGGTGTCGACCGCGGTCGGCGCGCGGGGCTCACCAGGGCGGAGGAGCGCGCGCTGCTCGACGCCTTCGGCTGAGCGTCGCGACCGGTCGGTCCTGGCTCATCGCTAGACTGCCAGCAGTGACACGGGGTGCCGCGACCTGCGGCTGAGAACAGACCCGTCGAACCTGATCTAGTTCGTACTAGCGAAGGGATGTCGCGATGAGCGATCTTCTGCGTCCTGAAACCACCATCGACCTCGCCGACGGGGCTGCCGCACTGTTGGAGGTGCTGCGCGCGGCGCCCCCGTTGACCCACTGCATCACGAACACGGTCGTCACGGGCTTCACCGCCAACGTGCTGCTGGCTCTGGGAGCCGCCCCCGCCATGGTCGACATCGTCGACGAGGCAGGCACGTTCGCGGGTGTCGCCTCCGGGTTGTTGATCAATCTGGGGACGCCCACCCCGGAACAGCGCGCCGCGAGTCGGGAGGCGGTCGCCGGTGCCACGGCATCCGGCACGCCGTGGGTGCTCGACCCCGTCGCCATCGGCGCCCTCCCGGTGCGCACGGCGCTCGCGCACGAGCTCGTGGAACAGCGCCCGGCCGCGGTCAGGGGCAACGCCTCCGAGATCCTCGCCCTCGCGGGACTCAGCACCGGTGGTCGCGGGGTGGACTCCACGGACAGCACGGAGGCCGCAGCCGATGCCGCTGCCGCCCTCGCGCGCCGCACGGGTGCCGTGGTCGCGGTGTCGGGGCCGATCGACCTCATCACCGACGGAGCGCGGACGTTGCGTGTGGCGAACGGGCATGAGCTCCTGACGCGGGTCACGGGCGGAGGGTGCGCTCTCGGCGCCGTCATGGCCGCTTTCCTCGGGGCCGCCAGGGCCACCGAGCACGACGACCTCACGGCCGTCGCCGCCGCCGGTCTCGTCTACACGATCGCGGCCGAACGGGCCGCCGCGACCTCCTCCGGGCCTGGCAGCTTCGCTGTCGCACTGTTGGACGCGCTCGCCGCGGTGACCGCGGACGACATCAGGGCGGCCGCGCGCGTCGAGGTCGTCGCGCTGTGATCGCCGACCTGTCGCTCTACCTCGTCACGGATCCCGCCCTCTGCGGTGCGCGAGGGGTGATCGAGACCGTCCGGCGCGCGGTCGACGGCGGCGTGCGCATCGTGCAGTTGCGGGACAAGACCGCGACGGATGCCGAGACCGTCGAGCAGCTGCTCTCGCTCTCCGAGGTCATCGACGATCGGGCGCTCCTCGTGGTGAACGACCGTCTCGATGCCGCCGTCGCCGCCCGCGCACGCGGCGCCAGGGTCGACGGAGTCCACGTCGGGCAGAGCGATGCGTCTGCGCTCCGCGCGCGAGGTTCTGGGGCCGGATGCGCTGATCGGTCTCACCGCGAACACCACCGCCCACCTCGAGGCGGTCCGCGCGCTGCCGGCAGGCACGATCGACTACCTCGGCGTCGGTGTCATCCGCCCCACAGCCACCAAGCCGGACCATCCAGCGCCGCTCGGCGTCGAGGGATTCCGGGAGTTCGCCGCCCGCTCGCCGCTGCCGTGCGTGGCCATCGGCGGCGTCGACATCGACGACACGGAGCCTCTCCGCGCTGCCGGAGCCGCCGGGCTCGCCGTGGTCTCCGCGCTGTGCACCGCCGAGGATCCGGCAGCTGCAGCGGCCGAGTTCCGGAAGCGGTGGCTCGCCGCGTCGGTGCCGCGGGTGCTGAGCATCGCCGGTAGCGACCCCTCCGGAGGTGCGGGCATCCAGGCCGACCTGAAGTCGATCGCGGCGAACGGCGGATACGGGATGGCTGTCCTGACGGCGCTCACCGCGCAGAACACCCGTGGTGTGCGGGCGGTGCATGTGCCACCGGTGGACTTCCTCCGCTCGCAGCTCGATGCGGTGTCGGACGACGTCGTGATCGATGCCGTGAAGATCGGGATGCTCGCCGACGCCTCGGTGGTCCGGACGGTCACGGCCTGGCTCGATGCCGTCCGCCCGCCCGTCGTCGTGCTCGACCCCGTCATGGTCGCGACCTCGGGCGACCGCCTCCTGGATCCGGATGCCGAGCGGGGACTGCGAGCGCTGTTGAGCCGGGCGACCCTCATCACCCCGAACCTCGCCGAGCTCGCGATGCTGTCGGGCCGCGCGACCGATGACTGGGCCGAGGCCGTGTCCGCCGCGGAGCAGCTGTCGGACGAGGTCGGGGTCGCGGTCCTCGTCAAGGGCGGCCACCTCGGCGGGGAGCATGCCCCGGACGCACTGCTGGATGCCCGCAGGGGACTGCGCCGGGAGTTCACGGGCTCCCGCATCCCGAGTCGGAACACACACGGCACCGGCTGCTCGCTGTCGTCCGCTGTCGCGACCCGGCTCGCTCGCGGAGACGCCCCGGAAGAAGCCGTCCGCGCCGCCAGGTCCTGGCTGCGTGAGTCGCTCCAGGCAGGGGAGTCGCTGCGTGTCGGCGAAGGCAACGGACCGATCAGCCATTTCGCGGGGCTGTGGCGACGCGGCGGCACGGAGACACCGGGGATGCCGTCGACATCGTCGCGTCCTGGTGGCAGGACACGGCGGAGATCCGCGCAGACATCGACGATCTGCCGTTCATCCGCGCACTCGCCGACGGTACCCTGGAGCGCCGACCGTTCGTGTCGTACCTCGCGCAGGATGCGCTCTATCTGCGGGGGTACGCGCGTGTCCTCGCCGAGGCGTCGCGCCTGGCGCCCTCCTCGGCGGAGCAGGCCTTCTGGGCCGAGTCCGCGCGCGGCTCGATCGCGGGCGAGCTGGAACTGCACGCGTCCTGGCTGACGCCGGCGGAGGGCGTGGGTCCGGCGACCTTCACCGCGGAACCGGATGCGACGACGACGGCGTACCTCGATCATCTCCGCTCCGTCGCGTTCGGCGGCGACTATGCGGAGATCGTCGCCGCGGTCCTCCCGTGCTTCTGGGTCTACACCGACCTGGGGCGACGCCTGCACGCCGGGGAGTTCGAGAGTATGCCCGGGATCCGGAGCATCCCTTCGCGTCCTGGTTCGCGACCTACGCGGATCCCGCCTTCGAGGACGCGACCCGCACCGCGATCGCCTATGCGGGAGCGGCCGCGTCGTCGAGCGGTGCCGACACCGCGGAGCGCATGCGTCGGGCCTTCACGACGTCGAGCGCGCACGAGCGTGCCTTCTTCGCCGCGCCGATGGAGCCGCATCGCCTCGCATGACGCTCTGGATTTGCGGTGGCGGCCGAGCCCGCGCTACTGTCGCGACATGCCTTCGGCCGCCACTGCTCCTTCGACGCTCGCTCCGAGCGTCATCGCTGTGCGCCGACGCCGCGGCCGCCGACTCTAGGCGACCCCGCCCTTCTGCCTGCGCATGCGCGGCGGTCGAGTGCCGGTGTCGCCGCCTCCGGCCCCGCCCTCGGTCCTCCCTTCGCGGAAGGACCCGACCGTTAAGGTAGAAGCATGACGTATTCCGTCGCCGTCTCCGGCGCATCCGGCTATGCGGGAGGCGAGATCCTCCGTCTCCTGGCCGATCACCCCGACATCGAGATCCGCACCGTGACGGCGCACTCGAACGCCGGTCAGCCGCTCATCGAGCACCAGCCGCATCTGCGCTCACTCGCCCACCTCACCCTGCAGGACACCACCCCGGAAACCCTCTCCGGCCACGACATCGTGTTCCTCGCCCTCCCGCACGGCCAGTCCGGGCAGTACACCGACGCGCTCGGCGCCACGTCCCTGGTGATCGACGCTGGCGCCGACCACCGGCTCACGTCGTCCGCCGCCTGGGAGGCGTTCTACGGCGGGGCGTTCCATGAGCCGTGGACCTACGGCGTCCCCGAGCTCCTCGTGGCAGGGACGAAGCAGCGCGAGCATCTCCGTACGGCCACCCGCATCGCAGCACCGGGCTGCAACGCGTCCACCGTGAGCCTGAGCCTGGCTCCCGGCGTCGCCGCCGGGGTGATCGACGCCTCCGACATCGTGTCTGTCCTGGCTGTCGGACCTTCCGGTGCAGGCAAGAGCCTCAAGACCAACCTCCTCGCGAGCGAGATCCTCGGCTCGGCCAACCCCTACGCGGTCGGCGGCACGCACCGGCACATCCCCGAGATCCGCCAAGCGCTCGCCGCGGCATCCGGTGCGGACGCCGACGGCATCCGCATCTCGTTCACCCCGGTGCTGGTCCCGATGTCGCGGGGTATCCTCGCCACCTCGAGCGCGCCGATCGTCGACGGTGCGACGGATGAACAGATCCGCGCCGCGTGGCAGACCGCGTACGGCGACGAGACCTTCGTGCAGATTCTGCCCGAAGGGCGCTTCCCCGCACGGCCGACGTGCTCGGGGCGAACACCGCCTTGATCGGCCTCGCGATCGATCGGGCCGCGAACCGCGTGACGGTCGTCACCGCCGTCGACAACCTCGTCAAGGGCACCGCCGGCGCTGCCATCCAATCCATGAACATCGCGCTGGGCCTTCCCGAGACCCGCGCCCTCTCAGTGAACGGAGTCGCCCCGTGAGCGTCACCGCCCCCGCAGGATTCGAGGCGGCCGGTGTGGCCGCAGGACTCAAGTCCACCGGCAAGCCCGACGTGGCCGTCGTCGTCAACCGCGGCCCGCGCAAGGTCGGTGCCGCCGTGTTCACGAGCAACCGCGCCAAGGCGAACCCGATCATCTGGTCGCAGCAGGCCGTCGCCGACCGCGTGGTCGAGGCCGTCGTCCTCAACTCCGGGGGTGCGAACTGCTTCACCGGGAGCTTCGGGTTCCAGACGACGCATCAGACCGCCGAGAAGGCGGCCGAGCTCCTCGGGGTCAGCGCGGGCGATGTCCTGGTCTGCTCCACGGGACTCATCGGCACCGGCGATGAGGTCTTCCGCGCCAAGGTTCTGGACGGGACGGCGCAGGCGATCGCCGAGCTCAGCCCGGACGGCGGAGACACGGCAGCTCACGCGATCATGACCACGGACACCGTCGCCAAGACCGCGGTCGTGCAGCGGGACGGCTGGACCATCGGCGGGATGGCCAAGGGCGCGGGGATGCTCGCGCCCGGTCTCGCGACCATGCTCGTCGTGATCACGACCGACGCCGTGCTCGAGCCCCTCCAGGCCGACGAGGCGCTGCGCCGCGCGACCGGGAAGACCTTCGACCGGCTCGACTCCGACGGCTGCATGTCCACGAACGATCAGGTGACCCTGCTCGCGAACGGCGCATCCGAGGTCGTGCCCGATCTGGACGACTTCGCCGCGGCCCTCACCGAGGTGTGCCAGGAGCTGGCCGTGAAACTGCAGGGTGATGCGGAGGGCGCGAGCCACGACATCACGATCGAGGTGCAGCAGGCGGTGTCGGAGCAGGAAGCCGTCGAGGTCGGACGCTCGGTCGCCCGCAACAACCTGTTCAAGGCCGCCGTCTTCGGCAACGACCCGAACTGGGGGCGAGTGCTCGCCGCGATCGGCACCACGAACGCGCAGTTCGACCCCTACGACGTCGACGTGTGGATGAACGGCGTGCGTGTGTGCACGGGAGGCGGGCCCGACCGTCCGCGCGAAGAGGTCGATCTGACCCCCCGCGCCATGCACCTGGTGATCGACCTGAGGGCGGGAGACGCGACCGCGACCGTCCTCACGAACGATCTCACGCACGACTACGTGCACGAGAACAGCGCCTACGCCTCATGACCGACATCCAGGACACCACCCCGGACATCGCCGCGCAGAAGGCGACGACGCTGATCGAGTCTCTGCCGTGGCTGAAGAAGTTCCGCGACCAGATCGTCGTCGTCAAGTACGGCGGGAATGCCATGGTCTCGGACGAGCTGCAGGAGGCGTTCGCTCAGGACATCGCGTACCTCCGCTACGTCGGCGTCCAGCCTGTGGTGGTGCACGGCGGCGGCCCGCAGATCTCGAACATGCTCGAGCGCCTCGAGATCCCCAGCGAGTTCAAGGGCGGCTACCGCGTCACCAACACCGAGGCGATCAGCGTCGTGCGCATGGTGCTCACCGGACAGGTCAACCCGCAGCTCGTATCGAAGATCAACTCGCACGGGCCCATCGCCACGGGGCTCAGCGGGGAGGACGCCGGGCTCTTCGGCGGACGCCGTCGCGGAGTCATGATCGATGGCGAGGAGGTCGATCTCGGCCGGGTCGGCGATGTCGTCGAGGTCGATCCGACACCCGTGCTCGACCACCTCGCCTCCGGCCGCATCCCCGTGGTGTCGAGCATCGCGCCGGACCTCGACCATCCCGGCCAGTCGTTGAACGTCAACGCCGACGCTGCCGCTGCGGCACTCGCCGTCGCCCTGAACGCCCGCAAGCTCGTGATCCTCACGGACGTGCCTGGGCTCTACGCCGACTGGCCCAACCGCGACTCGCTCGTGTCGCATCTCACGTCGGAGGCGCTCGTCGAGATGCTGCCGACGCTCGAGTCGGGAATGATCCCGAAGATGCGCGCGTGCCTCGACGCGGTCGAGGGCGGCGTCGACGCGGCCGCCATCATCGACGGGCGGGTGCCGCACTCGGTGCTCGTCGAATTGTTCACCAGCAAGGGAATCGGGACCGAAGTGGTCCTGGGAGCGAAGGGAGCGACGGCATGACCGTCTGGCAGGACGACGCGGCACGTGATCTCGTGCTCAACGCGGGGGAGCGGCTCGCGCTGCTGGTCCGCGGTGAGGGCTCGTACCTGTGGGATGCCGACGGCCGACGCCACCTCGACTTCCTCGCCGGTATCGCCGTCACCTCGCTCGGTCACGCCCACCCGGCCTTCGTCGCCGCGGTGTCGACGCAGGCGGCCACGCTCGCGCACGTGTCGAACTACTTCGCGACGCCCCCTCAGCTCGCGCTCGCCGCGCGGCTCAAGCGTCTGGCGGGAGCGGGCATCGACGGACGTGTGTTCTTCTCGAACTCGGGCGCCGAGGCGAACGAGGCCGCCTTCAAGCTGGCCCGTCTGCATGGCGGCTCCGAGCGTCCGCGCATCCTCGCGCTGGAGAACGGCTTCCACGGACGCACCATGGGCTCGCTCGCCCTCACCGCGAAGGAGTCGATGCGCGCGCCGTTCGCGCCGATGCCGGGCGGCGTCGAGCACATCCCCGCGACCATCGAAGCGCTCGAGGCCGCGATCGACGACAGCGTCGCGGCGGTCATCGTGGAGCCCATCCAGGGCGAGGCCGGCGTCGTCGAACTGCCGGAGGGGTACCTCGCCGCCGCGCGGTCGCTCACCCTCGCGAACGGGGCGCTGCTGATCGTCGACGAGATCCAGACCGGAGCCGGGCGCACGGGTCAGTGGTTCGGTTTCAGCCACGAGGGCATCACGCCCGACGCCATCACCCTCGCGAAGGGCATCGGCGGAGGCTTCCCGATCGGGGCGCTGGTCACCTACGGAGCGGCCAGTGCGCTCTTCACCCCGGGTTCGCACGGTTCGACCTTCGGCGGCAACCCGCTGGCCACGGCCGTCGCCGACGCCGTGCTCGCCGAGATCGAGAGCGCAGGACTCGTCGAGAACGCCGCGCGCCGCGGTGCAGAACTGCGCGAGATCCTGCTCGGCATCGACTCTCCGCTGATCGAGGGCGTGCGCGGGCGTGGACTCCTCGTCGGCGTCGCGCTCGCGCAGCCCGTCGCGGGTGCGGTCGTCGCCGCCGCGCAGGAGCGCGGACTCATCGTCAACGCCGCCAACCCCGAGACCGTGCGCATCGCACCGGCTCTCACGATCGGCGACGCCGAGCTCGCCGAGTTCCGCGAGCTGTTCACCGCCGCACTCGCCGACGTCCAGGCCTCTGTCGCCGGAAAGGTATCCGCATGACCCGCCACCTGCTGCGTGACGACGACCTCACCCCCGCCGAACAGGCGGAGATCCTCGATCTCGCCCTCGAGCTGAAGAAGGACCGCTGGGCCGACAAGAGCCTCGCCGGTCCGCAGACGGTCGCGGTGATCTTCGACAAGTCCTCCACGCGCACCCGTGTGTCGTTCGCGGTGGGCATCGCCGACCTCGGGGGATCGCCCCTCATCATCTCGACCGCGAGCAGTCAGCTCGGAGGCAAGGAGACGCCCTCCGACACTGCGAGGGTGCTGGAGCGCCAGGTCGCCGCCATCGTGTGGCGCACGTACGCGCAGTCCGGGCTCGAGGAGATGGCCCGGGGCACGCGTGTCCCGGTCGTCAACGCGCTGTCCGATGACTTCCACCCGTGTCAGCTGCTGGCCGACCTGCTCACGATCCGCGAGCACAAGGGCGAGCTGAAGGGCCTCACGCTCACGTTCTTCGGCGACGGCCAGAGCAATATGGCGCACTCGTACGCGCTCGCGGGTGTGACCGCCGGCATGCATGTGCGCATCGCCTCCCCGGAGGACTACGCACCGCGCGCCGACGTGATCGAGGCGGCAGACCGTCGCGCGGCGGAGACGGGAGGCTCGATCACGCTCTTCACCGACGCGGTCGAGGCAGCGGCCGGCGCGGATGTGATCGTCACGGACACCTGGGTCTCGATGGGCAAGGAGGAGGAGAAGATCGCGCGCATCCGCGATCTCGGCGGCTACAAGGTCACGCCAGAGACCATGACTCTCGCCGATCCTGAGGCGATCTTCATCCACTGCCTGCCCGCGGATCGCGGCTACGAGGTCGACTCCAGCGTCATCGACGGTCCGCAGAGCGTCGTATGGGACGAGGCCGAGAACCGCCTGCACGCGCAGAAGGCCCTGCTGGTCTGGCTCCTCGGCAAGAAGGACGCGTGATGGCCGACTCGACCCACGAAGGCACGAACGAGGGCGCGCTCTGGGGTGCCCGCTTCGCCACCGGTCCGGCACCCGAGCTGGTCGAGCTCAGCCGGTCGACGCACTTCGACTGGATCCTGGCGCCGTACGACATCGCCGGCTCCCACGCACACGCCACGGCGCTCGAGGCCGCGGGGTACCTCGAACCCGATGAGGCGCGGCGGATGCACGAGGGACTCGACGCCGTCGCCCGCGCGGTGGCGGACGGAACCCTGCGCCCCGTGCCGACCGATGAGGATGTGCACGGTGCGTTGGAGCAGGCGCTGATCGCCGAGCTCGGGCCGGAACTGGGAGGGCGCCTCCGCGCCGGGCGCAGCCGCAACGACCAGATCGCCACGCTGGTGCGGATGTACCTGATCGACCACGCTCGGGTGATCGCGCGCGACATCCTGCGCGTGATCGATGCGCTGGTCGCCCAGGCCGAGGCGCATCCCGAGGCGATCCTGCCCGGCCGCACCCACTTGCAGCACGCGCAGCCCGTGCTCCTCGCTCACCATCTTCAGGCCCACGGCTGGCCGCTGGTGCGCGAGCTCGAACGTCTCGTGGACTGGCGTCGCCGCGCCGGTGTCTCGCCGTACGGTGGGGGAGCCCTCGCCGGCTCGACTCTCGGTCTCGACCCCGCGCTCGTCGCGACCGAGCTGGGCCTCGATCGCCCGGCCGAGAACTCGCTCGACGGCACAGCCGCCCGTGATGTCGTCGCCGAGTTCGCGTTCATCACGGCGATGACCGGTGTCGACATCTCGCGGCTCTCCGAGGAGATCATCCTCTGGAACACTCGGGAGTTCGGCTTCGTGACGCTCGACGACGGCTACTCCACGGGGTCCAGCATCATGCCCCAGAAGAAGAACCCCGACATCGCGGAGCTCGCCCGCGGCAAGTCGGGGCGCCTGATCGGCAACCTCTCAGGACTGCTGGCCACGCTCAAGGGGCTCCCGCTCGCGTACAACCGTGATCTGCAGGAGGACAAGGAGCCGGTCTTCGACTCGGTGCAGACCCTCGAGGTCGTGCTTCCCGCGTTCGCCGGGATGATCGCGACGCTCCGTTTCGACACGGCGCGGATGGCGGAGCTCGCCCCGCAGGGCTTCTCGCTCGCGACGGACGTCGCCGAGTGGTTGGTCAAGCGGCGGGTGCCGTTCCGCGATGCGCACGAGATCTCGGGCGCGCTCGTGCGTGCCTGCGAAGAGCAGGGCATCGGTCTGGAGGACGCCTCCGATGAGCTGTTGCTGTCCGTGTCGCCGCATCTCGTGCCCGAGGTGCGCGAAGTCCTCACGATCGAGGGGTCCGTGGCTTCGCGGACCGGGGTCGGCGGGACCGCTCCGGTCCGCGTCGCGGAGCAGCGCGCCGAACTCGTCGCGCGCGCGCAGGCCGCCGCCCACGCGCTCGGACTGTAACCTCCGCGCTGACGATCCGCCGACGCCCCGACGATCCCCCGAGGAATCTCCACGGATTCCTCGGGGGATTGTCGTCGGGTCAGCGGATTGTCGTCGGGTCGGGGGATTGTCGTCGGGTCGGGGGAATGTCGTCGGGTCGGGGGAATGTCGTCGGGTCGGGGGATTGTCGTCGGGTCAGCGGATTGTCGTCGGGTCGGGGGATTGTCATGCCGCCGGCCGCGAGAGTCTGTGCAGGGCGCCCAGCACAGCACCCTGCACTGTCGGCCAGTCGTGGACGATCTGCGCGTAGTCGAACCGGAGGGTCTCGTAGCCGAGACGTGAGGCCGCGGCGTCGCGAATGCGGTCGATGTGCCTGCGTGTCGTCGAACCGTGGTTCTCTTCGCCGTCCGCCTCGAGGATCAGGCGATCGCCGAGGACGAAGTCGACCCTCCCGACGCCGTCGATCCTCACCTGGCATCGCAGACGGATGCCCAGTACATGGAGCCGTAGGCGGAGAAGCGACTCCAGGCCGCTGTCTGCGTCCGCTCTGGCCAGCTCCACCAACCAATGCGCGCTGCGGGGCAGAGCCTTCCTGATGCGCGCCCGCGCCGCTGTGGAGAGTTTCTGCAGTCTCCAGGCCGATTCGTACGCGGCGAAGAAGGCTTCGTCTCCGCAGCACCGGCGGAGATGGAGCAGGGCCGTCTCGATCGTCGCGGAGCCGAGCGGCGGACGGCCGCGGTAATAGTGCGAACGGTAGGTGCACCCGGGGTGAGCGAGGGCGTGGTTGTCGGGTCCGAGCCAGACATGCGGACCGTCGTCTGCAGGGAGCACCCAGATCCCTGCGGATCGCAATACGCTCGCGCACGTGAGCGCGCCGCCGTGTGCCGTCGCTGCACGCACCTGCTCGTCGAGAGGGCCGGCCGCGAAGACCCCGTGCCGGACGCGATCGATCTCTCCCCGTCGCACCATTCCAGCGAGAGCCTGCCGGGTGAATCCGAGAGATCGCAGTTGCGTGCCTCGGGCGAGTCCGCCGAGGCTCCTGATGGTGTCTGTTGGCGAGAGCATCCGTCCACCGTGCCAGCCGGCCGACCCCGCTTCGGACCTCTGACCCGGGGCATGTGCACAGCCCGGCGATCGCTCGGCCCTGTGCAGCAATAGCCGTCGGCGCCGATTCCCGGACCACCCGACGATTCGCCGTGGAATCTCCACGGATTCCTCGGCGAACTGTCGTCCTCTCGGCGAACTGTCGTCCCGTCGGCGGACTGTCGTCCCGTCGGCGAACTGTCGTCCCGTCGGCGAGTCGTCGTCCCCTCGGCGAATCGTCCTCGCCCGCTCGATTGGCCGAGGTCCTGACGGTCCGCCGAACAATCTCCATAGATTCCTCGGGGGATCGTCGTCCGCCCGGGGGATCGTCGTCCGACCGGGGGATCGTCGTCCGACCGGGGGATCGTCGTCCGACCGGGGGATCGTCGTCCGACCGGGGATCGTCGTCCGACCGGGGATCGTCGTCCGACCGGGGATCGTCGTCCGACCGGGGGATCGTCGTCCGACCGGGTCCGGGGATCAGTGCAGGTCGGTGTCCGCCGTGGATCGCTCCCACCGCGTGAAGCGCACGGTCAATCCGGCTCGGGTCGGTGCGGCCAGGAACGGTCCGGCGGAGGCGGCTGCCTGGCCGTCGAACGGGGCGACCCTGACCAGCCTCCAGGCGCCGTCGTCCGCGCGCGCCCTCACGATCAGGGCGTCCGACCACCGGCTCACCCGCACGGTGATCTCGCTGTCACGCCACTCGTCGACCTGGCCGACCGACCAGTCCGAGTTTCCGGCGGTCACCACGGCGCCGAGTCCGAGGTGGTCGTCGGCGTACTCCAGACCGGTCTTCACCCAGTGCTCGTCGTCGATGCGGACGAAGACGCCCGCCTGGTCGAACTGACCGTCCCAGGGGGCGCGGAACGACACCTCCATCGCCTCGCCCACCCGGAGCGTCGCGAGGAGCGCGTGTGCGGAGTCGTGCACGAACCCGTAGGCGGTGTGTCGCCAGGCGTCGCTTCCTTCGGCCGCGGTCGCATCCAGGTGTTGGGCGACGGTGACGGCTGCGGGGGCGTGGGTCCAGGTCCCGTCTGCCCACGGGATCATGCGCGATTCAGGCATATTTCCTATCCATAACCATATACGGCATAACTCAGCGATATTCGTGATAAGGTTATCGCATGGTCATCGCCGTCATCGCCGACATCGTCGGATCCCGCGAACTGAGCGATCGCGGAGCAGCTCAACGGATCCTCGACGAGACCATCGCGCAGGTCGAGCACGACCTCCCCCTCGCGGTGCACCCGCTCACGCCCACGGTAGGAGACGAGCAGCAGGCCGTCTACCGTGCCCTCCCTGACGCACTCACCTCGCTCCTGATGATCCAGCTGCGGCTGCCGGACGGGATCGCCTTCCGATTCGGTCTCGGCATCGGGAAGGTCACCGCGGTCGAGTCGGTGCACGGCGAACTCGCCGACGGACCCGGCTGGTATGCCGCACGGGCGGCGATCGAGACCGTCCACTCCCGCGAGCAACGCGCCGTTCCGCGGACCCGCACCTGGATTGTCGGTGCTCCGGGGCAGGATGAGGTCATGGAGACCACCGTCGCCGCATCCAACGCCTATCTGCTCGTCCGAGACGAGCTGGTCGGCGCGATGAGCGCCCGCGAGCGGCGCCTCACCTACGGTCGAGCGGTCGGTCGGTCTCAGCAGGAGCTCGCTGCGCAGGAGCAGATCTCTCAGCCGAGTGTCTCGAAGTCCCTGCGCAGCGCCGGAGCCGCCGCCCTCCTCGAGGGCCTCGACGCGCTGAGGGGGCAGAAGGCATGATCGTCGCCGGATTCATCCTGCTCGCCATCGGAGCCGCCGACCTCGTGCGTCAGTTCGTCCCCCGACGATGGATCGGGTATGTCGCAGCCGCGGCCGTCGTCATCCTCCTCGGCATCGGCGGCGACGCGTTGCTCGCGGCGCTCCTCGGGCTCGCGGTCGGTGTCCTCTGGGTCTGGAGCATGCCGGACGAGGGACCGTCGCGTGCCGGATTCTGGCCGGCGGTCGTCCTCGCGGCGGTGAGCGTCGGGTCCGTCCTGTGGGCCGGAGCTCGGCCGGAAGCCGGGCTCATCGGCGAACTGTGGAGCCTGCGCTCACCGTTCGGCGTGGTGGAGTTCGACCTCGCCGTACTCGCGCTCGGTGCAGCGGTGTTCCTCCTGGAGTCGTCGAACCTCGTCGTGCGCGCCGCGCTCGACGGCGAGCACACCTGGCGTCCTGCCGATCCCGCGCAGCCCGCCGCGCAGCCGTCCACCGATCCCGCACCTGCCGAGCCTGCTGCCGGGCTCGACACCGCACCGACGGACGCCGCCAGCACGCCGCGGGCCGACCCTCGGAACGGATTCAAGGGAGGCCGCCTCATCGGACCGTTGGAGCGCATACTGGTCATGATCCTCACGCTCGCCGCCGCGTATCCCGTGCTGGCCGCGATGCTCGCGGCGAAGGGCATCGTGCGGTTCCCGGAGATCTCCCGAGACGGCGAGACGGGTGCCAGAGCCGAGTACTTCCTCGTCGGGAGTCTCGTGAGCTGGGTGATCGCGCTCGGCGCCGCCTTCCTCGTGTGGTGGGCCGCGCACAGCTGAATCAGTCGAGCTGCTCGCGGTACCAGGTCAGCTTCTCCGCGAGCCGGCGCTGCTGCGCGAGCACCTCGGCCAGCTGACGCTCCACGGTCTCGGCGTGCTCCTCCAACAGGGCGATCCGCTCGGGGATCGTGTCTTCACTCCGGCAGAGCTGACCGTAGCGGCGCAGTCGTTCCACCGGCATGCCCGTCTCCCGCAGGCACTTGAGGAACTCCAGCAGACCGAGCTCGGCGTCTGTATAGGCGCGATGCCCGCCCGCCGTGCGCGGAACCGCCGGAAGGATTCCCTCGCGCTCGTAGTAGCGCAGTGTGTCGATGCTGAATCCGGAGCGTGCCGCCGTCTCCGCGGGGGTGTAGGTGGTCATGGCGTCGATCCTAGGTCTTGACCTGGAGTGCGCTCCAGGTTGCAGGCTGAACCCATGACCGTTCAGAACACCTCTGTTTCCCCCATCGTCCTCGGCGCCATGTCCTTCGGGACGCTGGTCGACGAAGACGTCTCGTTCGCCCTGCTGGATCGTTTCGTCGAACGCGGCGGCGTGTGGATCGACACCGCGGATTGCTACAGCTTCTGGGCGAGTGACACCGGGCACGGAGGGGCGTCAGAGGCGGTGATCGGTCGCTGGCTCGCCGCGCGTCCCGGCATCCGCAGCCACGTGCGCCTCTCCACCAAGGTCGGCGCGGAGCCGCTGTGGCCCGGCTCGTGGCCCGAGCACCGCACCGGACTCTCGCCGCGCGCGATCCGTCAGGCGGTCGAGGGCAGCCTCGAACGTCTCGGCGTCGACGCCGTCGATCTCCTCTGGCTCCACCAGGAGAACCGCGCCGTGCCGATCGAGCAGACGGTCGACGGCCTCGCGGCGCTGACCTCGAGCGGGGCCGTCCGACGCGTCGGCGCATCCAACCACCCGGCGTGGCGGATCGAGCGGGCACGCGCGCATGCCGCGTCGATCCGCAGCATCCCGATCGACGCCTTCCAGCTGAACAGCACGTATCTGCGGGTCCGCCCCGGCACGCGGCCGCCCGGGGTGATCCACCCGTTCGGGGTGCTGAGCGACGAGCAGCGCGACTTCGCCGCCGCGAACGGGATGGAGACCTGGGCGTACACGCCCCTGCTGTCCGGTGCGTACGACAACGCGGCCAAGTCCGTCCCCGACGTGTACGAGCACCCGGGAACGGAACAGCGACTCGCGGCACTCACTCGGGTCGCCGATCGGCGTGGTGTGCAGCGCGGTCAGATCGTTCTGGCATGGCTGCTCGCGCAAGGCATCCGTCCTATCCTCGGCGGCAGCACGCTCGCCCAGCTGGACCTCGCCCTCGACACGGCGAATATCGAGCTCACCGCCGAGGAACGGGACGAGCTCGACGCACCAGCGTGAGGCGGGAGCGGCGTTCGCGCGCTGATAGCCTGGAGCGCGTGTCAACTCCCGCTCTGACGACCGCGACCCCGGCGATCGACCCCACGTTCGAGAACGTGTGGGACGAACTCGTATGGCGCGGCCTCGTCCACGTGTCCACCGACCAGGAGGCGCTGCGCGCCCTGCTCGCGGGAGACCCCATCACGTATTACTGCGGGTTCGACCCGACGGCGCCGAGCCTGCATCTGGGGAACCTGGTGCAGCTGCTGACGTTGCGCCGCATCCAGCTGGCCGGGCACAAGCCGCTCGGCCTGGTCGGCGGCTCCACGGGACTCATCGGCGATCCTCGCCCCACGGCGGAACGCACGCTGAACACCCGCGAGACGGTCGCGGAGTGGGTCGACCGGCTACGCGGCCAGGTCGAGCGCTACCTCAGCTTCGAGGGCGAGAACGCGGCCCGCATCGTCAACAACCTCGACTGGACGGCGCCCCTCAGCGCGATTGACTTCCTGCGGGACATCGGCAAGTACTTCCGGGTCGGCACGATGCTCAAGAAAGACGCGGTGGCGGCGCGGCTGAACTCCGACGAGGGCATCAGCTACACCGAGTTCAGCTACCAGATCCTGCAAGGCATGGACTACCTCGAGCTGTACCGCCAGTACGACTGCGTGCTGCAGACCGGGGGCTCCGATCAGTGGGGCAACCTCACCAGCGGCACGGACCTCATCCGACGTGCGGAGGGCGCCTCGGTGCATGCGATCGGCACGCCGTTGATCACCAACAGCGATGGGACGAAGTTCGGCAAGAGCGAAGGCAACGCGATCTGGCTCGACGCCGAGATGTGCAGCCCGTACCGGATGTACCAGTTCTGGCTCAGCACGGCAGACAACGACGTGATCGAGCGCTTGAAGGTCTTCACCTTCCTGAGTCGCGCCGAGATCGAGGAGTACGCCCAGCTCGTAGAGACCGAGCCGTTCCGTCGTGCAGCCCAGAAGCGCCTCGCGCTCGAGGTCGTCGCGACGGTGCACGGTATCGAGGCGACGGCGGCCGTGATCGCGGCGTCCGAGGCGCTGTTCGGTCAGGGAGACCTCACGGCACTCGATGCGGACACGCTCCGCACGGCGCTGGAGGAGTTGCCGAACGCGACGGTCGCGGCCGATGCTCCGGTGGTCGAGGCGCTCGTCGCCACGGGTCTCGTGGCGAGCCTGTCCGAAGCCCGACGCGCGATCGGCCAGGGCGGCGTCACTCTCGACGGAGAACGCGTCGAAGACGATTCCGCCACGATCCGAGGGACCCTGCCGGGCGGAGTCTCTGTACTCCGTCGAGGCAAGAAGACCCTCGCCGGCGTCTTCCTCGCCTGAGTCGTCAGCGGCATGCCCTTCACTCCGAGCCACGCGGTCGTCGCGCTGCCGTTCGTCCGCACACCCCTGGTGCCTGCGGCGATCGCGATCGGAGCCATGACGCCGGACCTGCCTCTGTTCCTCCGCGGGGTGGGTCTGAACTACGCGTTCACCCACACCTTCGGCAACGTCGTCTGGACCGCGCTGGGGGCGTTCGTGCTGTTCGTGCTGTGGCGCGTCGTGCTGCGCCCTGCCGTCCCCGACCTGTCGCCGGCGTGGCTCGCGCGCCTGCTGCCCACGGAATGGGACGACCGGGGGATGATCGCGGCCGGAAAAGCTGTCGGGGTGGGGGCGAAGCGCTCGTACCCGGTTCTCCTCGCGGTATCGCTGCTGCTCGGAGTGCTCTCGCACATCGTCTGGGACCTCTTCACGCATGAGGGCCGGTGGGGGGTGGAGCTTTTCCCCGGACTCGACGCGATGTGGGGCCCGGTGCCCGGATTCAAGTGGCTCCAGCACGGATCGAGCGTCATCGGCCTCGCCGTGATCGGCGTGTACTCGCTGATCTGGCTGCGCGGCCGACCCGCGCGGACCGACATCGAGCAATCGCTCCCCGGCGTCGTGCGCGTGGCGTGGTGGGTGTCGCTGCCGGTGATCCTCGTCGGCGCCTGGGTCTGGGGACTCGTGGTGCTCGGACCGCTGGATGCGCAGTTCACCGTCCAACACCTCGCCTACCGCGTGCTTCCCCGGCGTGCGCGCTCTGGGGTGCGTTGACTCTCGTGCTGTGCGTCGTGGTATCGGTGCGCGGCGGACGTCACCAGACGGGCTGATCCCGGCCCCATGAACGCGGCGCGGCGAAGTCGAAGCCGCTCAGCGCCGGCTTCGCGGTGACGACCTCGCGCCCGTCGACGACGAAGTGCACGAGGTGGGGGCGCGCATCGAACGCGGTCTCAGGTTCGGGCTCCCGGATGCGAGGCATGCCCAGGAGCTCCGCCGCGACCCGGCGCAGCGAGGTGCGGACACGCCACGTTCCGCCCTCGACGGCGCGGCGCTGTAGGAGCGCCGTGACAGCCGCGGCGAGGAGATACCCGGCACTGTGGTCGAGTGCCTGCGCGGGAAGGACGCCGGGTGTCTCCGCGTCCCGCAATTCGATGAGCGCGATGCCGGACTCCGCCTGCACGAGGCTGTCGAAGCCCGCCCGATCGGGGTGCTCCGCGCCCCACGCGCTGAGCTGTGCGATCACCATGCCGGGGTATCGGAGAGCGAGGTCATCCGGATCCAGTCCGAGCCGAGCGAGTGCGGCGGGACGATACCCGAGCACGACAGCGTCGGCCTCGCCGAGCAATTCGTGGATCCGCGAAGCATGGGCATCGAGCACCGCGGAGCGCTTTCCCTGTCCTGTGTCGAGATGCTGCCACTCCGGCTCCGGCAGTCGCGGGGGGTCGATGCGCAGCACGTCCGCGCCAAGGAGGGCGAGAGTGTGTGCAGACCGGTCCGGCGATGACCCTCGTCAGATCGAGAACACGCACGCCCCGCAGGGGAGGTGGGGCTGGTCCTCGGGAATGCGCCGTGGCGGACGAACCCGGCCGGGGAACCGGACGATGTCGAGGACCGGAGTGTCCCTCAGCGCGCGGTCCTCATCCGGACGCTCGGCCCGAACGGCGACCGCGAGTCCACCGGCCGTCGTGATCGCGGAGAGGGCATCCGACTCGGTCCGTTGCTCGAGCGCGGCGCGTACGGCGTCGGCATCGGCGTCGGGGGCGAGCTGCAGACCACGGAGCAGAGCCGCTGCGTGGTGAGGGTAGTTGCCGTGGGTGCGGATCCAACCGTCGTCCGTGCGCCAGAACCCCGAGTAGGGCGACCACACCGGGGAGCGGCACCACCGATCTGGAGATACCTGTCGCTGCGGTAGGCGACGGCGACGCGATGCGGGTCGATCGTGTCGGGCGTCCGGCCAGCGGCGACCTGTGCGGACGTGACGCAGGCCCAGGCCAGCTCACCGGTGGCGAGGCGTGAGGGGAGGGGGACGCGGTGCCCGCGGTCCGCGGTCGCCCCCTGGACCGGGAGTCCGATCTCGCCGAGGACACGAGCGAGCACGGATGCGCCCGGTCGTCGAGCGGGGGAGGGTGCGCGGGGGATCGACGGCATGGCGCGATCGTACTCCGCGCCGTGACTCCGCCGGAAACCTGCGCTGATCCGGCCGAAACCGCAAGCAGGTCGGGCGCGACACGCCCGGGGGGTGTGGCCCGATTTGCCAGAACCCTGGAATCCACGTAACTTATTACTTGTTCGCCCCACAGGGAAGCGGAGGAGCCGAGAGCTTCACCCCCCTCAAGCGGAGAACCACTCCCACACATCCTTCTCTCTTGAGAGATCAGACGCTTGCGTCTAGGATGGGAGATCCACCCCTTCTGCGGCTGTCAAAGGCTGCGCAGCGGATCACTGATTCGCCGGGCGCGTCGATTTGACAAGCGAGACAGGGTGGCTAAGATAGAGAAGTTGCCCTGCGGGCCTGGCTGTGATGGCTGGGTCGTGGGAGCATCCGATCCTTGAGAACTCAACAGCGTGCACTTGTCAAATGCCAAATTATCCTCGTCTCCACTTCGGTGGGGGTGAGAATTCCTTTGGATCAAAGACCAATCCCTTTCGGGGGGTTGGCATTGGATGAAGTCAGCAATGAATTTGTCTCTTTGGTCAGCATCAAACTCGCTGCGTCACCGTTTTCCCGGTGGGGTATGCATTTCTTTTTTACGGAGAGTTTGATCCTGGCTCAGGATGAACGCTGGCGGCGTGCTTAACACATGCAAGTCGAACGGTGAACACGGAGCTTGCTCTGTGGGATCAGTGGCGAACGGGTGAGTAACACGTGAGCAACCTGCCCCTGACTCTGGGATAAGCGCTGGAAACGGCGTCTAATACTGGATATGTGACGTGATCGCATGGTCTGCGTCTGGAAAGAATTTCGGTTGGGGATGGGCTCGCGGCCTATCAGCTTGTTGGTGAGGTAATGGCTCACCAAGGCGTCGACGGGTAGCCGGCCTGAGAGGGTGACCGGCCACACTGGGACTGAGACACGGCCCAGACTCCTACGGGAGGCAGCAGTGGGGAATATTGCACAATGGGCGCAAGCCTGATGCAGCAACGCCGCGTGAGGGATGACGGCCTTCGGGTTGTAAACCTCTTTTAGCAGGGAAGAAGCGAAAGTGACGGTACCTGCAGAAAAAGCGCCGGCTAACTACGTGCCAGCAGCCGCGGTAATACGTAGGGCGCAAGCGTTATCCGGAATTATTGGGCGTAAAGAGCTCGTAGGCGGTTTGTCGCGTCTGCTGTGAAATCCCGAGGCTCAACCTCGGGCCTGCAGTGGGTACGGGCAGACTAGAGTGCGGTAGGGGAGATTGGAATTCCTGGTGTAGCGGTGGAATGCGCAGATATCAGGAGGAACACCGATGGCGAAGGCAGATCTCTGGGCCGTAACTGACGCTGAGGAGCGAAAGGGTGGGGAGCAAACAGGCTTAGATACCCTGGTAGTCCACCCCGTAAACGTTGGGAACTAGTTGTGGGGTCCATTCCACGGATTCCGTGACGCAGCTAACGCATTAAGTTCCCCGCCTGGGGAGTACGGCCGCAAGGCTAAAACTCAAAGGAATTGACGGGGACCCGCACAAGCGGCGGAGCATGCGGATTAATTCGATGCAACGCGAAGAACCTTACCAAGGCTTGACATATACGAGAACGGGCCAGAAATGGTCAACTCTTTGGACACTCGTAAACAGGTGGTGCATGGTTGTCGTCAGCTCGTGTCGTGAGATGTTGGGTTAAGTCCCGCAACGAGCGCAACCCTCGTTCTATGTTGCCAGCACGTAATGGTGGGAACTCATGGGATACTGCCGGGGTCAACTCGGAGGAAGGTGGGGATGACGTCAAATCATCATGCCCCTTATGTCTTGGGCTTCACGCATGCTACAATGGCCGGTACAAAGGGCTGCAATACCGCGAGGTGGAGCGAATCCCAAAAAGCCGGTCCCAGTTCGGATTGAGGTCTGCAACTCGACCTCATGAAGTCGGAGTCGCTAGTAATCGCAGATCAGCAACGCTGCGGTGAATACGTTCCCGGGTCTTGTACACACCGCCCGTCAAGTCATGAAAGTCGGTAACACCTGAAGCCGGTGGCCTAACCCTTGTGGAGGGAGCCGTCGAAGGTGGGATCGGTAATTAGGACTAAGTCGTAACAAGGTAGCCGTACCGGAAGGTGCGGCTGGATCACCTCCTTTCTAAGGAGCATCTGACACTTTCGGGTGTCCAGAACCCAGATCGAAGGCACATGTTCTTCGCTGGGAGCTCATGGGTGGAACATTTGACATGGTGTGAAGGATGTTGTTCTTCTCCAGTACGCCGCTTCGGTGGTTGGAACGGGGAGGGTGGCGGATGTCGCACTTGCACGCTGTTGGGTCCTGAGGGACCGGATGCGCACTGGCCTTCGGGTCGAGTGCACAGTCGGTTGCTCTGGGCCTTTCGTTGTTTCCCCGGTGGGGAAGCGGTGAGGGGTACCGCCCGTACTTTGAGAACTACACAGTGGACGCGAGCATCTTGCAACAGCCTTCGGGTTGTTGCACAAGATGATCTTAAAGATCATTAGTCAATTTCATTCCAGGCTTTCGAGTCTGGAGTCGATTCTGATTCAAACTCATGTGATTTCAAGTCTTTAAGAGCAAACGGTGGATGCCTTGGCATCTGGAGCCGAAGAAGGACGTAGCAATCTGCGATAAGCCTCGGGGAACTGATAAGCAAGTTTTGATCCGAGGGTGTCCGAATGGGGAAACCCCGCTGGGCGGCGTGCCGACCTAGTGACTCCCGCCTGAATATATAGGGCGGGTAGAGGGAACGTGGGGAAGTGAAACATCTCAGTACCCACAGGAAGAGAAAGCAACCGCGATTCCGTTAGTAGTGGCGAGCGAAACCGGATCAGGCTAAACCTAGCGTGTGTGATAGCCGGCAGGCGTTGCACGTTGGGGGTTGTGGGACTTTTCAGTCATCTCTGCCGAGGTGGCGGCGTTACAAGAAGGTATAGACGAACGGTCTTGAAAGGCCGGTCATAGAGGGTGCCAACCCCGTAGTCGAAATGCTTCTCTTGGCGCGAAGAGTATCCCAAGTAGCACGGGGCCCGTGAAATCCCGTGTGAATCTGTCAGGACCACCTGATAAGCCTAAATACTCCCAGATGACCGATAGCGGACAAGTACCGTGAGGGAAAGGTGAAAAGTACCCCGGGAGGGGAGTGAAATAGTACCTGAAACCGTTTGCTTACAAACCGTTGGAGCCTCCTTAGTAGGGGTGACAGCGTGCCTTTTGAAGAATGAGCCTGCGAGTTAGCGATATGTGGCGAGGTTAACCCGTGTGGGGTAGCCGTAGCGAAAGCGAGTCTGAATAGGGCGATTCAGTCGCATGTCCTAGACCCGAAGCGAAGTGATCTATCCATGGCCAGGTTGAAGCGACGGTAAGACGTCGTGGAGGACCGAACCCACTTAGGTTGAAAACTGAGGGGATGAGCTGTGGATAGGGGTGAAAGGCCAATCAAACTTCGTGATAGCTGGTTCTCTCCGAAATGCATTTAGGTGCAGCGTTGCGTGTTTCTTGCCGGAGGTAGAGCTACTGGATGGCCGATGGGCCCTACAAGGTTACTGACGTCAGCCAAACTCCGAATGCCGGTAAGTGAGAGCGCAGCAGTGAGACTGTGGGGGATAAGCTTCATAGTCGAGAGGGAAACAACCCAGACCACCAACTAAGGTCCCAAAGCGCGTGCTAAGTGGGAAAGGATGTGGAGTTGCTGTGACAACCAGGAGGTTGGCTTAGAAGCAGCCACCCTTGAAAGAGTGCGTAATAGCTCACTGGTCAAGTGATTCCGCGCCGACAATGTAACGGGGCTCAAGCACGCCACCGAAGTTGTGGCATTGACATTATTGGTAGGCCTTCGTGGTCCAGCCGTGTTGATGGGTAGGAGAGCGTCGTGTGGCCAGCGAAGCGGCGGTGTAAACCAGCCGTGGAGGCTACACGAGTGAGAATGCAGGCATGAGTAGCGAATGACGTGTGAGAAACACGTCCTCCGAAAGACCAAGGGTTCCAGGGTCAAGCTAATCTTCCCTGGGTAAGTCGGGACCTAAGGCGAGGCCGACAGGCGTAGTCGATGGACAACGGGTTGATATTCCCGTACCGGCGAAGAACCGCCCAAGCTAATCCAGTAGTGCTAAGTGTCTGAATCCCAGTGACTGATCCCTTCGGGGTGACGCTCTGGGCCTAGCGCACGACCCCATTCTGGTGCGGTTAGCGTATTAACAGGTGTGACGCAGGAAGGTAGCCCAAGCCAGGCGATGGTTGTCCTGGTGCAAGTGCGTAGGCCGAGTCGTAGGCAAATCCGCGATTCATTGAGGCTGAGACACGATGCGGATAAAAAGTGGGTGATCCTATGCTGCCAAGAAAAGCATCGACGCGAGGTTCTAGCCGCCCGTACCCCAAACCGACTCAGGTGGTCAGGTAGAGAATACCAAGGAGATCGAGAGAATCGTGGTTAAGGAACTCGGCAAAATGCCCCCGTAACTTCGGGAGAAGGGGGGCCTTCGGCGTATAGGGATTTACTCCCGAAAGCGTTTGGAGGCCGCAGAGACTAGTGGGTAGCGACTGTTTACTAAAAACACAGGTCCGTGCCAAGTCGCAAGACGATGTATACGGACTGACGCCTGCCCGGTGCTGGAAGGTTAAGAGGACCGGTTAGCCGCAAGGCGAAGCTGAGAATTTAAGCCCCAGTAAACGGCGGTGGTAACTATAACCATCCTAAGGTAGCGAAATTCCTTGTCGGGTAAGTTCCGACCTGCACGAATGGCGTAACGACTTCCCAACTGTCTCAACCGCGAACTCGGCGAAATTGCATTACGAGTAAAGATGCTCGTTACGCGCAGCAGGACGGAAAGACCCCGTGACCTTTACTACAGCTTGGTATTGGTGTTCGGTGTGGCTTGTGTAGGATAGGTGGGAGACTTTGAAGCATGGACGCCAGTTCGTGTGGAGTCATTGTTGAAATACCACTCTGGTCACTCTGGATATCTAACTTCGAACCGTAATCCGGTTCAGGGACAGTGCCTGGTGGGTAGTTTAACTGGGGCGGTTGCCTCCCAAAAAGTAACGGAGGCGCCCAAAGGTTCCCTCAACCTGGTTGGCAATCAGGTGTCGAGTGTAAGTGCACAAGGGAGCTTGACTGTGAGACTGACAGGTCGAGCAGGGACGAAAGTCGGGACTAGTGATCCGGCAGTGGCTTGTGGAAGCGCTGTCGCTCAACGGATAAAAGGTACCTCGGGGATAACAGGCTGATCTTGCCCAAGAGTCCATATCGACGGCATGGTTTGGCACCTCGATGTCGGCTCGTCGCATCCTGGGGCTGGAGTAGGTCCCAAGGGTTGGGCTGTTCGCCCATTAAAGCGGTACGCGAGCTGGGTTTAGAACGTCGTGAGACAGTTCGGTCCCTATCCGCTGCGCGCGTAGGAAGTTTGAGAGGATCTGACCCTAGTACGAGAGGACCGGGTTGGACGAACCTCTGGTGTGTCAGTTGTTCCGCCAGGAGCACCGCTGATTAGCTACGTTCGGGATGGATAACCGCTGAAAGCATCTAAGCGGGAAGCCGGCCTCAAGATGAGACTTCCATACCTTCGGGTGAGAGGCTCCCAGCCAGACTACTGGGTTGATAGGCCAGATGTGGAAGTGCAGTAATGCATGCAGCTGACTGGTACTAATAAGCCGATGACTTGATAACACACCGTTTGTTGGTGCTACGCGTCCACTGAGTGGTTCTCGATGTACGGTCGAGAACCGCATAACAACAATGACTTTGTTATGTGTTTGATTGAAACATCAATAGTGTTTCGGCGGCCATAGCGTGAGGGAAACGCCCGGTTACATTCCGAACCCGGAAGCTAAGCCTCACAGCGCCGATGGTACTGCAGGGGGGACCCTGTGGGAGAGTAGGACACCGCCGGACTCCTTTTAAACAAAATGGCCACCCAACGCTGGGTGGCCATTTTGCGTTTTACGAAAAGAACAGGGAGCATCATGCCGGAAGAGGAAGAGCGCCGTCCGCGTCGCAACGACGACAGTGGATCGCGCGGTAACCGACCTTCTGGCGGTCGCCCCGAGCGCAGTCGCGATGGCAACGCCCCTCGTCGTGAGGGTGGGTATAACCGTGATGGTGGTGCTCCTCGTCGTGAGGGTGGGTACAACCGCGACTCCGGTGGCGCCCCGCGTCGCGAAGGCGGCTACAACCGCGACGGTGGTGCCCCTCGTCGTGAAGGCGGCTATAACCGCGATGGTGGTGCCCCGCGTCGTGAAGGCGGCTACAACCGCGATGGTGGTGCCCCGCGTCGTGAGGGTGGCTACAACCGCGACTCCGGTGGCGCCCCGCGTCGTGAAGGTGGGTACAACCGTGATGGTGGTGCCCCTCGTCGTGAAGGCGGCTATAACCGTGATGGTGGTGCCCCTCGTCGTGAGGGTGGGTACAACCGTGATGGTGGTGCCCCTCGTCGTGAGGGTGGGTACAACCGTGACGGTGGTGCCCCTCGTCGCGAAGGTGGGTACAACCGTGATGGTGGTGCCCCGCGTCGTGAAGGCGGCTATAGCCGTGATGGTGGTGCCCCTCGTCGTGAGGGTGGGTACAACCGCGACTCCGGTGGTGCCCCGCGTCGTGAAGGCGGCTATAACCGCGATGGTGGTGCCCCGCGTCGTGAAGGCGGGTACAACCGTGATGGTGGTGCTCCTCGTCGCGAAGGCGGCTACAACCGCGACTCCGGTAGCGCCCCCCGCCGTGAAGGTGGGTACAACCGTGATGGTGGTGCCCCGCGTCGCGAAGGCGGCTACAACCGCGACTCCGGTAGCGCCCCCCGCCGTGAAGGTGGGTACAACCGTGATGGTGGTGCCCCGCGTCGCGAAGGCGGCTACAACCGTGATGGTGGTGCCCCTCGTCGCGAAGGCGGCTACAACCGTGATGGTGGTGCCCCGCGTCGCGAGGGCGGTGACCGCGATCGTTCGCGTTCCTTCCCGCAGCGCGGGGGACGGGTCGGGAGCGTCCGACCCAGGCTGCGAACGAGCGGCCCCGGTTCGATGAGCCGCAGATCCCCGATGATGTCACCGCACGCGACCTGCATGCGTCTGCTCGAAACGAGCTCAAGACCCTGAGCAAGGAGAACGCCGAGCACGTCGCTCGCCACCTGGCGATGGCGTCCCGGCTGATCGACGAAGACCCGGCGCTCGCACACGAGCATGCGCTGGCTGCATCTCGTCGCGCCGGCCGTATCGCGATCGTTCGAGAGACCCTCGGCATCACGGCTTACGCCACCGAGGACTTCGCGCTCGCTCTCCGCGAGCTGCGCACCTATCGCCGTATCTCGGGCAAGGACGATCAGATCGCCCTCATGGTCGACAGCGAGCGCGGCATCGGACGTTCAGATCGTGCCCTGGAGACGGGGCGTGCCGTCGACCGTTCGACGCTCGAGACTCCCGTGCGCGTCGCATTGGCGATAGCGATGTCGGGCGCCCGACTCGACCAGGGCGATCTCGAGCTTGCGCTCGGCGAGCTCGAGATTCCTGAGCTCGACCCGGATCGTGCTTTCGAGTGGAGCCCGGCGCTGTTCGCCGCTCGCGCTGCGGTGCTCGAGGACCTCGGGCGTACCGAGGAGGCTGAATTCTGGGCCGAGCGTGCAGAAGTCGCCGCACAAGCACTCGGTATCGACGAGGCCGGCGACGAGGAGATCTACATCGAGGACGGCCTGATCGAGGGTGACTTCGACGACGATGAGCTCGTCTCTGATGTTGTCTCTGACGGTGATGTTGTCTCTGACGGTGATGTTGTCTCTGACGGTGATGTTGTCTCTGACGGTGATGTTGTCTCTGACGGTGATGTTGTCTCTGACGGTGATGTTGTCTCTGACGGTGATGTTGTCTCTGACGGTGATGTTGTCTCTGACGGTGATGTTGTCTCTGACGGTGATGTTGTCTCTGACGGTGATGTTGTCTCTGACGGTGATGTTGTCTCTGACGGTGATGTTGTCACTGGCAGTGACGGTGTCTCTGACGATGAGGATGCCGCTTCGCGGCGCCAGGGTACGGAGACGGAGCGCGTCGAGTCCGACGCTGAGCCTGCAGAGCCCACCGTCGAGGATGAGGTGCGCGAGCTCCTCGGTGAAGACGAGGCCGATGACGCGGATCCGGAGGCGTAGTGGCGCTGTTCTCTCGTAAGCGCGGTCTGCGCACGCCGCTCGACGGTGTCGACACGGTCTTGGCCGACCTGGACGGCGTCGTCTACGCCGGCCCCGGGGCGTTGCCCTTCGCCGTGGACAGCCTCAACGAGGCCGCGAAGACGGTTCGGCTCGGATACATCACCAACAATGCCGCCCGGACCGATGCCTCCGTCGCGGCGCATCTGAGCAGCCTCGGGCTCCGGGTGGACGCATCCGACGTCGTCACGAGCCCCCAGGCGGCGATGCGGCTGATGGCGCGGATCGTGCCCGCGCCCGCGACGATCCTCGTCGTGGGCGGCGACGGGCTCGTCGACGAGGTGCGCAAGGCCGGCTACACGGTGACACGCAGCGCCGAAGACTCGCCGAGCGCAGTGGTGCAGGGCTTCGCACCCGAGGTCGCCTGGACCGACCTCGCGGAAGCCGCGTTCGCGCTCAAGCTCCCCGAGGACGAGGGCGGCATCCCGTGGATCGCCACGAACACGGACTGGACGATTCCGCGCGAGCGCGGGGTGGCGCCGGGAAACGGCACCCTCGTGTCCGCCGTCCATACGGCGGTGGGTCGATTGGCGACCGTCGCGGGCAAGCCTGAAGCACCGATCTTCGAAGAGGCCCTGGCCCGCTTCGGGGCGCAGAAGGCTCTGTTCATCGGCGACCGGCTCGACACCGACATCATGGGTGCGAGCCGTGTCGGAATCGACTCGGTGCTCGTGCTCACCGGAATCGACCGCCCCAAGCACGTGCTGGCGGCACCGGAGGGCTCCCGTCCCACGTACATCCTCGGTGACCTTCGCGAACTGCACCTGCCGTACCCCGAGGTCACCGAACGAGACGGGGTGTTCCACGTCAACGGCGCTGCTGTGCGGGTCGAGGGAGCCGATGTCGTGATCGTGGCCGAGTCGGACCAGCAGATCGATTTGCTGCGCGCGGGGGCAGCCGCCATCTGGGCGTCGGGCACACCCGTGTTCGTGCTCCGGGTCCCCGAACGCCTCTACCTGGATCCCTTCCACCGCCCCTGAGCGATCTCGCGTGGGCTCCGTCGCCTGTCGCACGTCCCGCGTACAGTGGAAGGGTGAGCGAAGAGACGACGAGTGCGCCGACCGATGGTCTGTGGAGTCGCCTGCGGCTGATCGAGGGCCAACCGCTCGCTTCGCGTGCAGACGCCTACTCGGCGCTGCACGACGAGCTCTCGCGACGTCTGGATAGCGGTGCGAAGCTCGACCAGCGGGAGACTCCGGGATCCCGATGACGCGACTCGACGCCGCCCTCGCCGCCCGAGGACTCGCCCGTTCGCGTAGCCACGCAGCCACACTCATCTCCGAGGGGCTCGTGAGCGTGGATGGACGGCCTGTCGTGAAGGCGTCCACCGCGGTCGCCGACACCGCGGAGATCACGATCGCAGGCTCGGACCACTACGTCGGGCGTGCGGCGCACAAGCTGATCGCCGGTCTCGACGGCTTCGGCATCCCCGTCCAGGGCCGGCTCGCTCTCGACATGGGCGCGTCCACCGGTGGATTCACCCAGGTGCTGCGCGAACGAGGTGCCAGGAGAGTGCTCGCCGTCGACGTCGGGCACGGCCAACTGGCGGCGTCGATCGCCGCGGATCCGGGCGTCGCCTCCGTCGAGGGGTACAACGTGCGGCACATGACCCCGGAGAACCTCGCCGAGGCCACGGGTGAGACGGATGTCCCCGACCTCGTCGTCGGCGACCTCTCCTTCATCTCCCTCGAACTCGTGCTGCCGGCCGTCGCAGGGATCGCGCGACCGGACTCCGATGTGCTGCTGCTCGTGAAGCCCCAGTTCGAGGTGGGCCGCACCGCGGTGCGGGGCGGACTCGTGACCGATCCCGCAACCCGCGCGGATGCGGTCGCCCGCACGGTCTGGAGCGCGTGGGACGTGGGACTCGGAATGCTCGGCATCCTTCCCTCCCCACTGCTCGGCACGCATGGCAATGCCGAGTATCTGGTGCACCTCGCGCCGGGGCGGGGGAGCAATCCGACAGAATGGTTGGACAGCATCAACCGACTGGCAGGAGGACGATGAACGAGCGCAACATCCTGGTCGTCGCGCATGCCGGCCGTGTGGACACCGTCGAAGCGGCCCGTCGCGTGATCGATGCGCTGCGCGAAGCCGGTGCACGACCCGTGCTCGCCGCCGACGACCATGAAGCGCTCGTGGCAGTCGACGGGTTCTTCGCCGCGACCGACGTGCTCGGCGCCTCAGTCGATCCCGCCGAACTCGAACTCGCGATCGTGCTCGGCGGCGACGGGACGATCCTGCGCGCGGCGGAACTCGTCCGCGACGCCGGTGCTCCTGTGCTCGGCATCAACATGGGTCATGTCGGGTTCCTCGCCGAGATCGATCGCGACGACATGGACAAGGCCGTGCGTCGCGTGATCGATCGCGACTACGAGGTCGAGGAACGGCTCGCGCTGTCGGTGCGGGTGAAGGATGCGGCGGGCGACGTCGTGTACGAGACCTGGGCGCTCAACGAGGCGACCGTCGAGAAGGCCAGCCGCGAGCGGATGATCGAGGTGGTGCTCGAGATCGACGGTCGTCCGTTGTCGAGCTTCGGATGCGACGGCATGGTCATCTCCACCCCGACAGGATCGACCGCCTACAACTTCTCGGCGGGAGGACCCGTGATCTGGCCCAGCGTGGAGGCGATCGCGGTCGTCCCCCTCTCAGCGCATGCGCTGTTCGCCAAGCCACTCGTCGTGAGTCCCGACGCGGCGGTCGCGATCGAGATGCTCGAGCGCACCGACGGCTCGGGCATCCTCTGGTGCGATGGGCGACGATCTCATGATCTGCCGCCGGGTGCACGCGTCGTGGTGCGCCGCTCGTCGCGACCCGTGCGACTCGCGCGTCTGCACCCCACCGCGTTCACCGACAGACTCGTCCGCAAGTTCCAACTGCCCGTCGAAGGATGGCGCGGCCAGGCTCTGGGGACGCCGTCATGATCGAGGAGATGCGGATGCAGGGGCTCGGCGTGATCGCCGATGCCGTGCTGCCGCTGGGGCCCGGCTTCACGGCGATCACGGGCGAGACCGGTGCGGGCAAGACGATGGTGGTGACGGGGCTTGGCCTGCTCCTCGGCCAGCGCGCCGACTCCGGCGCCGTTCGCGCGGGCGCCGCCCAGGCGTCGGTCGCGGGGGTGTGGATCGTCCCCGAAGAGGGGGACATCGCCGAGATCGTGGCGGATGCCGGTGGCGAGCTCGAGCCTGCGGGCTCCGGAACAGCCGAGCTGTACGTCTCGCGCACGCTGAGCGCGGAGGGACGCAGCCGAGCGAGCGTGGGCGGCCGCGCCGCACCCGCCGGCGTGCTCTCGGCCCTCGCTGAGGAGCTCGTCGTGGTGCACGGGCAGTCCGAACAGCTGCGCTTGCGATCCGCTGCGGCGCAACGCGATGCGCTCGACCGCTTCGGAGGCAGCCGGATCACCGACGCTCTCGCGCAGTATGCGGAGTCCTTCGCACGCTGGCGGACTCTCGACGCCGAGATCACCGAGATCACCGAGAACCGTGACCGCCGGGCGGAAGAGGCTTCGCGTCTCAGGGAGGCGCTCGCGCTGATCGAGGCGACGGCGCCGGAGCCGGGGAGGACCAGGAGCTCGCCGGTCGGGCTGAGCGCCTCGCGAACGCGGAGGAGCTTCGGCTGGCGGCATCGCTCGCCCACGGAGCACTGTCGAACGAAGAGGGCGAGCCGGATGCCTCGGCGCTCGTCGCCGAGGCGCGTCGCGTTCTCGAGCGTGCAGGGGACGTCGTACTGACCGAGATCGGCGAGAGCGTCGCCGACATCGGCTATCGGATCGCGGATGTCGCCGGACAGCTGTCCGCCTACCTGGCCGACCTCGACGAGACGGGGCCGCACGAACTCGCAGCCGTCGAAGAACGTCGAGCCGCGTTGGGGACGCTGATCAGGGCCCACGGGTCCCTCGACGAGGCCCTGTCCCTCTGGCAGACCGGATCCACGCGGCTCGCCGAGCTCGACGACGACGGCGACCGCATCGAACGGCTGATCGCCGAGCGTGAGTCGGCACGGGCCGAACTCGACGCGCGAGCCGCAGCCCTCACCGCAGCACGCACGGAAGCTGCAGCGCGCCTCGGCGAGGCGGTGACAGAGGAGTTGCATGCCCTCGCGATGCCGGATGCGCGACTCGAGGTCGTCGTCTCCGAGGGGACGGAGAGCACCCACGGTCGCGACGACGTCGCCATCCTCCTCGCCCCGCACCCCGGCGCGGAGCCCCGCTCGGTCTCGAAGGGGGCGTCGGGCGGCGAACTGTCTCGCGTGATGCTGGCCATCGAGGTCGTCATCTCGGCGACCGATCCGGTGCCGACCTTCGTCTTCGATGAGGTCGACGCAGGTATCGGAGGGGCGGCAGCCATCGAAGTGGGACGACGACTCGCCCGGCTCGCCGAGAAGTCGCAAGTCATCGCCGTGACCCATCTGGCGCAGGTTGCCGCATTCGCGAACAATCACCTCTCCGTCGTGAAAGCCCACGATGGTGCGGTCACCGCCTCGGACGTACGGCGTCTGGAAGGGGGAGAACGCGAAGCCGAGATGGCCCGTCTCCTCTCCGGACTCACCGATTCCGACGCCGCTCTGACCCACGCTCGCGAACTTCTCAGCCTCCGCGTCCCCGCCGCCTGATAGGATCGAAGCCCGTGATGAACTCTTCTTCCGCGGGACCCAAGAACGACACGACCAAGCACATCTTCGTGACCGGTGGTGTCGTTTCGTCTTTGGGTAAGGGCCTCACCGCAGCCAGCCTCGGCAACCTCCTCACGGCCCGCGGACTCCGCGTCGTGATGCAGAAGCTCGATCCGTACCTGAACGTCGATCCGGGCACGATGAACCCGTTCCAGCACGGCGAGGTGTTCGTCACCGACGACGGTGCAGAGACCGACCTCGACATCGGCCACTACGAGCGCTTCCTGGACATCAACCTGTCCGAGGCCGCGAACGTCACCACCGGACAGATCTATTCGCAGGTCATCGCGCGCGAGCGCCGCGGCGAGTACCTCGGCGACACCGTGCAGGTCATCCCGCACATCACCGACGAGATCAAGCGCCGCATGCGTCTGCAGGCGTCTGAGGACCCGCGTCCCGACGTGATCATCACCGAGGTGGGCGGCACCGTCGGTGACATCGAGTCGCAGCCGTTCCTCGAGTCGGCACGCCAGCTCCGTCACGAGCTCGGCCGCGACAGCGTGTTCTTCGTGCACGTCTCGCTCGTGCCGTTCATGGGCGCGTCGGGGGAGCAGAAGACCAAGCCGACCCAGCACTCGGTCGCGGCCCTGCGCCAGGTCGGCATCCAGCCCGACGCGCTCGTGCTCCGCAGCGACCGCCCGGTGAGCGAGAGCAACCGCAACAAGATCGCGCTCATGTGCGACGTCGACGTCGAGGGTGTCATCAACACGGTCGACCTGCCGAGCATCTATGACATCCCGTCGACGCTCAACGAGCAGGGCCTCGATTCGTACATCGTGCGCCGCCTCGGTCTCGACCAGAAGGCCGCCGACGTCGACTGGACACGCTGGAACAAGGTGCTGCACGCCGTGCACAACCCGAAGCACGAGGTCACGATCGGCCTGGTCGGCAAGTACATCGACCTGCCCGACGCGTACCTCTCCGTGACCGAGGCTCTCAAGGCCGGCGGCTTCGCGCAGGAGACCAAGGTCAACATCCGCTGGATCCCCTCCGACCTGTGCGAGACGCCCGAAGGTGCGCAGGAGCAGCTCGCGGAACTCGACGGCATCTGCGTGCCCGGCGGCTTCGGCATCCGCGGCATCGAGGGCAAGCTCGGCGCGCTCAAGTTCGCCCGCGAGCAGGGCATCCCGACGTTGGGCCTGTGCCTCGGCCTGCAGTGCATGGTGATCGAGTACGCCCGCGACGTCGCAGGCATCGCCGGGGCGTCGTCGAGCGAGTTCGACCCGGAGACATCGGAGCCGGTCATCGCGACCATGGCGGAGCAGATCGAGATCCTCGACGGCGGCGACCTCGGCGGCACGATGCGTCTGGGGCTGTACCAGGCCGCTCTCGCCGAAGGATCGCTCGCCCGCGAGCTGTACGGTACGCCGGAGGCTGCCGAGCGTCACCGACACCGCTACGAGGTCAACAACGCCTACCGCGATCGCCTGACCGAGGCGGGGCTGGTCTTCTCCGGTCTGAACCCCGAGCTCGATCTGGTCGAGTACGTCGAGCTGCCGCGCGACGTGCACCCGTACTACATCGCCACGCAGGCACACCCCGAGCTGCGTTCACGTCCGACCGCGCCGCACCCGTTGTTCCGCGGGCTCGTCGGCGCCGCGATCGAGCGGCACCGTGCCAGCGAGCTGTTCGACGTGAGCGAAGACGTCGTCGCCGATGCCTGAGCAGGCCGACGGCCTCCGGGACGAGCCGTTCGAGCCTGAGGTGCTGCAGAGCGACCTCGTCTACGAGGGCAGGGTCTGGGACGTGCGCTCGGATCGTGTGCGTTACCGGGACGGCGAGATGGTCAGGCAGTACGTCGACCATACGGGTGCCGTGGCCATCCTCGCGCTCGATGACGAGGGCCGCGTCCTGTTGATCCAGCAGTACCGGCATCCGATCCGCCACCGCGACTGGGAGCTGCCCGCAGGGCTGCTCGACGTGGAGGGGAGGAGCCGCTGGCCGCCGCACGCCGCGAACTCGCGGAGGAGGCGGATCTCACAGCCGCGCACTGGGAGCCCCTGGTCTCGTCGTGGACGACCCCTGGCGGCAACGACGAGATGATCCACATCTTCCTCGCGACCGGTATCGCGGCGGCCGAGACCGCGCACGACCGCGAGGACGAAGAAGCCGACATCCGTGTGGAGTGGGTCCCGCTCGCTGACGCGGTCGATGCGGTCCTCGCCGGGCGGATGCGCAACGGCATCCTCACGATCGGCGTGCTGGCGGCGTCGCAGAGGCTGCGCGATCGGGGTTGAGGGATGCTGCTCGACCGCGCTCTCGACGCGTACCTGCGTCATGTGACGATCGAGCGCGGTCTGAGCGAGCACACGATCGCGGCCTACCGACGCGACCTCGGCGGTTATGTCGAATGGCTGACGGCCGAGGGCGTCGTCGACACTTCGGACGTGACCCCGGCGGTGATCGACCGGTTCGTCGCCGACCGCGCTTCGGCCGACCCGGCTCCGGCCTCGACGAGCCTGGCACGACTGCAGTCGTCCGTCCGCGGGTGGCACCGCTTCCTGGCGCGTGAGGGGATCGAGGACGACGACCCCAGCGGGAGGCTGCGCCCACCCAAGGCACCGCGTCGGCTCCCCAAGGCGCTGACCATCGACCAGGTCGAGCGCCTCCTGGCAGCCCCCGCCGGAGGATCCGCTCGGCGTCCGCGACCGCGCACTCCTCGAGCTCCTGTACGCCACGGGCGCGCGCGTCTCTGAGGCCATCGGACTCGATGTCGACGACGTGGCCCACGGAGACGTGCTGCGCCTGCGGGGCAAGGGCTCCAAGGAGCGGATCGTACCGATCGGGTCGTACGCCAGGGCCGCGGTCGACGCCTACCTCACCCGGGTGCGTCCGGCACTCGCGGCGAAGGGGCGGGCATCGGCGCGGCTGTTCCTCGGCGCGCGCGGTGCGCCCCTGTCGCGGCAGAGCGCCTGGCTGGTGATCCGGGCAGCCGCGGAGAAGGCGCAGATCACCGCTGAGGTGTCACCCCATACGCTGCGGCATTCGTTCGCGACGCACCTCCTGCAGGGCGGCGCAGACGTCCGGGTCGTCCAGGAGCTGCTCGGGCACTCCTCGGTCGCGACCACCCAGATCTACACGCATGTCTCCGTCGACACGTTGCGTGACATCTACGCCACCTCGCACCCCCGCGCACGCTGAATCCGGATCTCCGAGCGACCGGCTGCCGCGCGCCGAGGCGGCCGCCGAACGGGCTGCCCGGTACAATCGACCAAGCACGAAGGAGCAGGAGAACCGGTGGCTAAGAAAGTGGCGAAGTCCAGGGCGAAGGCGCAGAAGGCCGACGAGACCCCCATGGGACCCACCGGCCGCCCGTATCACGGGTTCCCGATCCCCGAACCGCTGAAGTCCCACGGGCCTGCGCGCATCATCGCGCTGTGCAACCAGAAGGGCGGTGTGGGCAAGACCACGACGTCCATCAACCTGGCCGCTGCGCTCGCGGAGTACGGTCGCAAGGTGCTCGCGGTCGACTTCGACCCGCAGGGCGCCCTGTCCGCCGGCCTCGGGATCCCCACGCACGACGTGCCGACGATCTACGACCTGCTGCTCGACACGAAGCGCGACGCACACGACGCCATCGTGCACTCCAGCGTCGAGGGTCTCGACGTGATGCCGGCCAACATCGACCTCTCCGCCGCCGAGGTGCACCTGGTCAACGAGGTCGCCCGCGAGACCATCCTCGCCCGCGTGCTGCGGCAGGTCGCGGGGGAGTACGACGTCATCCTGATCGACTGCCAGCCGTCGCTCGGCATCCTCACCGTGAACGCCCTGACCGCGGCGCACGGCGTGATCATCCCGCTCGAGTGCGAGTTCTTCGCGCTCCGCGGCGTGGCGCTGCTCATCGAGACGATCGACAAGGTCCGCGACCGGCTGAACCCCTCCATCACGATGGACGGTCTGCTGGCGACGATGTACGACCCGCGCACGCTGCACTCCCGCGAAGTCCTCGAGCGTGTCGTCGAAGCCTTCGGAGACGACGTGCTCGAGACGGTGATCGGTCGTACCGTGAAGTTCCCCGACGCCTCGGTGTCGGGTGTACCCATCACCGAGTTCGCCCCCGAGCACGCGGCCGCTCAGGCATACCTGCGGCTGGCGCGGGAGCTGGTCGCCCGTGGCGCCGTCGCCTAGCGAGGGTCCTGTCGACGCGACGCTCGAGGAGAGCGCGGGCGAGGCTGCGTCCGCGGAGAGCGCAGGTTTCCGGGTCTCCCTGTCGAACTTCGACGGCCCGTTCGATCTGCTGCTGAACCTCATCTCGAAGCACGAGATGGACATCACCGAGGTCTCGTTGAGCGCGGTCACCAACGAGTTCATCGCCTACCTCGGACAGCTCGAGGACGACGAAGAACTGGATCAGGCATCCGAGTTCCTCGTGGTCGCGGCGACGCTCCTCGACATGAAGGTGGCAGGCCTGCTCCCGCAAGGCGAGCTGGTCGATGCGGAGGCCGTTGCGCTGTTGGAGGCGCGCGACCTGCTGTTCGCCCGACTCCTGCAGTACCGTGCGTTCAAAGAGGTGTCGGCGTGGTTCTCCCGTTGCCTCCAGCGTGAGGATCGGCGGCATGTCCGAGCGGTGCGGCTCGACGAGAAGCACCGCCGTCAGACGCCCGAGCTCGTGTGGTCGCTGACCGCAGACGATTTCGCGGCGCTCGCGCTGCTGGCCTTCGCGCCCAAGGAGATCCCGCACGTCGGGCTCGATCATCTGCATGCGCCGCTGGTCAGCATCCGCGAGCAGGCCGCGATCGTCGTCACACTGCTTCGTGGCACCGAGTCGCTGAGCTTCCGTGAGTTGGTCGCCGGCGTCGCCGAGCCCGGCATCGTCGTGGCGCGCTTCATCTCGGTGCTCGAGCTGTATCGGCACGCGGCGCTGTCCTTCGAACAACTGGAACCGCTCGGCGAGCTGACGCTGCGCTGGGCAGCCGACTCCTGGTCGGACGAGACACTCGCGACCCTGGGGGCCGACTATGACCGATGAGATGACGGGCACTTCCGCCGAGGAGACGCCGGACGCGGCGACCCCGGACGAGGAGGCCACCGAGATCCCTCTCGCCGAGCGCATCGAGGCCATCCTGCTCATCATCGACGAACCACTCGGCCTGGTGGCGCTGGCTGCTGCGGTCGGCTCCCCGGTGCCCGCCGTCAGGCAGACGCTCGAGATGCTCGTCGACGACTACGACGGTAGAGGCAAGGGCCCGCGTCGAGGGTTCGAGCTTCGCGAGGTCGGCGGCGGATGGCGCCTGTACGTCAGGGAAGAGCTCGACGACGTCGTCGCTGCGTTCATCGGCGGGCAGGCCCCCGCGCGCCTGTCGCAGGCCGCGCTCGAGACACTGGCCGTGATCGCCTACAAGCAACCGGTGACACGCAGCCAGGTCGCGTCCATCCGCGCGGTGAACGTCGACTCCGTCGTGCGCACGCTCCTCGCGCGTGGTCTGATCACCGAGCTGTTCGCCGACTCCGAGACCGGCGCGATCAACTACGGTACGACCGACGCGCTCCTGCAGCACCTGGGCATCAACTCGCTCGACGAGCTGCCCCCGATCTCGCCTCTGCTCGACGACGGTGCAGACGGCTTCGACGAAGGGACCATCCGATGAACGCCCCGCACGGGAACGACGCCGCCGACGCACCGGAGGGCGTGCGCCTGCAGAAGGTGCTCGCCGCTGCCGGTGTGGCCTCCCGCCGCGTCGTCGAGCAGTACATCACCGAAGGGCGTATCCGTGTCAACGGCGTCGTGGTCTCGGAGCTCGGGCGGCGGATCGATCCGGAGCACGACCTCGTCGACGTCGACGGCACCGCCGTGCAGCTGGACGTCTCCAAGCGCTACGTGATGCTCAACAAGCCCACCGGCGTCGTCAGCAGCATGAAGGACGAGAACGGTCGTCCCGACCTTCGCCGCTTCACGGAGCAGTTCGAGGAACGGCTCTACAACGTCGGACGCCTCGACGCCGAGACCAGCGGTCTGCTGATCCTCACCAACGACGGCGCGCTCGCCCACGTGCTCGCGCACCCGTCGTTCGGGGTCACGAAGGTGTACATCGCCAAGGTCGAGGGGACCGTGCTGCCCCAGACGATCTCGAAGCTCACCAAGGGCATCGACCTGGAGGACGGACCGATCGCCGCGGACAAGGCGCGCCTGCTCGACACCTCGCGCGGGTCGAGCCTGGTCGAGGTGACGCTGCACTCCGGGCGCAACCGGATCGTGCGTCGGATGCTCGCCGCGGTCGGCCACCCTGTCACCGAACTCGTCCGCCGCCAGTTCGGCCCGCTCCACCTGGGAACCCTCCCGGCGGGGAAGACGCGGGAACTGAGTAAAATCGAACTCGGCGCGCTTCTTACCTTGTCGCGCCGTGATTCCGGTGTCGCCGAGGCGCCAGGCGAGCAGGAGAACGAATGACCGATACGACGAGTGCGCCCACGGTGCGGAGAGCAGGCGCCGTCGCGCCGCGTCTCTCCGGCACCGTCCGCGTCGTCGGCGCCGGTCTGCTCGGGGCGAGTGTCGGGCACGCGCTCCGATCCAAGGGCATCGACGTCGTGCTGACGGATGCCTCACCCGCGCAGCTGCGCCTCGCCGTGGACTACGGGGCAGGGCGCATCGCCGCGGATGACGACCGGCCTTCGCTCATCGTCGTCGCCGTGCCGCCGGATGTCACCGCCGACGTGATCCAGGCAGAGCTCGAACGCTTCCCCGAGGCCGTCGTCACCGACGTCGCCAGCGTGAAGCTCGAGCCGTTCCGCACGCTGCAGTCGCGTGGTGTCGATCTGACCCGCTACATCGGCTCGCATCCCCTCGCCGGTCGCGAACGGGGAGGGGCGATCTCCGCCCGCGCAGACCTGTTCGTCGGACGGCCGTGGGTGGTCTGCCGCGATGAAGACACGAAGGCCGCCGACCTCGCTCTGGTCGAGGCGCTCGCGCTCGACGTGGGCGCGATGCCGCTGGAGATGACGCCCGAGGAGCACGACCGTTCGGTCGCCCTCACCTCGCACGTGCCCCAGGTGGTCGCGAGCCTCCTCGCCGGCCGCCTCGCGGGTGCCGAGGAGAGCGCGCTCCGGCTCGCCGGACAGGGGTGCGCGACACGACGCGCATCGCCGCCTCCGCCCCGGAGCTCTGGGTGCAGATCCTCGGCGCCAATGCCGGCCCCGTCGTCGAGATCCTCGACGCCCTCGCGTCCGACCTCGGCGACGTCGCAGCCGCGTTGCGGGAGCCGAGTGCCCCGGGTGCGCGCCGCATCGTGGCCGAGACGATCCGTCAGGGCAACGACGGTGTCGAGCGCCTTCCCGGCAAGCACGGTCAGAACCAGCGGTTCGAGACGCTCGTGGTCATGGTCGACGACACCGCGGGCCAGCTGGGGCGCCTGTTCGGCGAACTCGGTGAGCTCGGCGTCAACGTCGAAGATCTCCGTCTGGAGCACTCGCCCGGCGCCCAGTTCGGTCTCGCAGAGATCAGCGTCGATCCCGCAGCGCTGCACGGTGCGATCACCGGGCTCCAGGAACGCGGCTGGCGAATCGCAGGGAACACGAATGACTGATACCTCCACCTCGTCCAGCGCACCGAGTCACGGGACCGATGCGGCGAAGTTCATCGCCATCGACGGCCCTGCCGGGTCCGGAAAGTCCAGTGTGTCCAAGGCCGTCGCCCGCACGCTCGGCTTCGGATACCTCGACACCGGCTCCGCCTACCGTGCCCTGGCCTGGCACGTCCTCGACCGCGGTGCCGACACCGCTGACGCCGATGCGGTTCTCGCCGCGGCATCCGACTTCCCGGTGCGTCTCGGCCTCGATCCCGACGACCGCACCGTACGGGTGGGCGACACCGACATCACGGAGGACATCCGCGACCCGCGGGTGTCCGGCGCGGTGAGCGGCGTGGCACGCGTGCCCGAAGTGCGGGCGCAGGTGAACGAGCTGTTCCGCACGCTCGTGGCCGAGGCGACCTATCCCGCTGTGGTCGTCGAGGGCCGCGACATCACGACCGTCGTCGCCCCTGATGCCCCCGTACGGATCCTGCTCACCGCGGCGCCCGAGGTGCGGGCTGCCCGCCGTGCCGGCGAACTCGCCGGTGAGAACGCGGATGCCGTCGCCGCAGCGCTTCACAAGCGCGATGCCTCCGACAGCGCCGTCGTCGATTTCCTCAACGCCGCGGAAGGCGTGGAGGTCGTCGACTCGACGGAACTCGATTTCCCCCAGACCATCGACGCCGTGCTCACGGTGATCGAACGACTCCAAGGAGCACACCGTGGCTGACGACGAATACGAAGGCGGCCCCGACCAGCTCGCCGAGAAGATGGAGAACATCGACGAGCAGCTCGCCGAGCAGCGCGCGGAGACCCTGCGCGCCGGCCTCGCCGACTACGAGCTCGACGATGAGGATGCGGCGCTCCTCGCCGGGATCACCCTCGGCGAGGACGGCATCCAGTACAGCCCTGCTCTGCCCGTGGTGGCGATCGTCGGACGACCGAACGTGGGCAAGTCCGCGCTCGTGAACCGCATCCTCGGCCGCCGCGAGGCCGTCGTGGAAGACACCCCCGGCGTCACCCGCGACCGCGTGACGTACAAGGCGGAGTGGGCCGACCGGCGCTTCTCGCTCGTCGACACCGGCGGATGGGAGCCCGACGCGCGCGGCATCGACCGTTCGGTCGCTGCCCAGGCGGAGGTCGCGATCGACCTCGCCGACATGGTGCTCTTCGTGGTGGACGCGATGGTCGGTGCGACATCGACCGACGAGCACGTCGTCAAGCTGCTGCGCAAGAGCGGCAAGCCCGTGTTCCTCGTCGCCAACAAGATCGACGACGCCCGGCAGGAGCCCGAAGCAGCCGCTCTGTGGAACCTCGGACTCGGCGAGCCGCACCCTGTGTCGGCGATCCACGGCCGCGGTGTCGCCGATCTGCTCGATGAGGTGCTGAAGAAGCTCCCCGAGGTCTCGGCCGTCGCGAAGCAGGAGATCGGAGGACCGCGGCGCGTCGCGATCCTCGGTCGTCCGAACGTGGGCAAGTCGTCGCTGCTGAACAAGGCAGCCGGCGAGGAGCGGGTGGTCGTCAACGATCTGGCCGGCACCACTCGTGACCCGGTCGACGAGGTCGTGGAGCTCGGCGGCAAGATGTGGCGTCTGGTCGACACGGCCGGCATCCGTCGGCGCGTTCACATGGCGCAGGGCGCGGACTTCTATGCATCGCTGCGTACCTCCGCAGCGCTGGAGAAGGCAGAGGTCGCCGTGGTCGTGCTCGACGTGTCGGAGACGATCAGCGAGCAGGACGTGCGCATCATCGACCTCGTGCTGGAGTCGGGCCGCGCGCTCGTGCTCGCGTTCAACAAGTGGGACCGTCTGAACGACGACGACCTCGAGAACGCCGACCGTCGCCGCTACCTCGAGCGCGAGATCGAGCAGGACCTCGCGCACGTCGCCTGGGCGCCGCGCGTGAACATCTCGGCGAAGACCGGCCGTCACCTCGACAAGCTCGTCCCGGCGCTGGAGACCGCGTTGGAGAACTGGGACCGTCGCATTCCCACGGGCAAGTTCAACGCGTTCCTCGCCGAGCTCGTCGCCGAGCACCCGCACCCGCTGCGCGGTGGCAAGCAGCCGCGCATCCTGTTCGGCACCCAGGCGTCGACCCGCCCGCCGACGTTCGTGCTGTTCACGACCGGGTTCCTCGACCCCGGGTACCGCCGGTTCATCCAGCGCCGCCTGCGCGAGCTGTACTCGTTCGAGGGGACGCCGATCGTCATCAACATGCGGGTTCGTGAGAAGCGCCAGCGCTGACCTGTTCCCGCACATGTCGCGCCGAGGTGCCGTGACCCCGATGCTGTGAAAGGCTGTGGGGGTGACTGTCGTACCTCCTGCCCCCGGTGAGCCGCGTCGCCCTGACGGGCCGCGGAATCCGGGCGATGCCTGGGTCGTCGCCGCGTCGGGGGAGAAGTACTGGGGACGCTTCGGCGCCGCCGGACTTCTCGCCGTCGACCCCGCACGCGGCATCCTGCTGCAGCACCGGGTGTCGTGGAGCCACTTCGGCGGCACGTGGGGTCTGCCCGGCGGTGCTCTGCATGAGGGCGAGAGTGCGATCGCCGGAGCCATCCGCGAGGCGCAGGAGGAGGCAGGCGTGCCGGACGGCGCGGTGCGCGCGCGGTTCACGAGCGTGCTCGACCTCGGCATCTGGTCGTACACGACCGTCATCGCGGACGTGCAGAGGGGCTTCGACCCGGTGATCAGCGACCCGGAGAGCGTCGCGCTGGAGTGGGTGCCTGTGGATGAGGTCGACGCCCGGCCGCTGCACCCCGGATTCGGTGCGGCTTGGCCGGCACTGCGCACGCAGCTCGAGGTGCGACCGCTCATCGTGGTCGATGCCGCGAATGTCGTCGGCTCGGTGCCGGACGGCTGGTGGAAGGACCGTGCGGGTGCGGCCTCTCGCCTGCGGGAGCGGCTGGCGGGGCTCGCGGTTCCCGCGGACGCGCTCGACCTCGCGGGCGACGTCTGGTTCCCCGAGGTGTCGATGGTGGTCGAGGGGCAGGCACGCCGCATCGATGCTGAGTCGAGTCCCGTGTCGATCATCCGAGCCGACGCCGGAGGGGACGATGCCATCGTCGCCGAGGTCTCGCGCCAGAGTCAGGTCGGACGAACGGTGGTGGCCGTCACGAGCGATCGTGAGCTTCAGGCGCGACTCGCGGACGCGGGCGCGGCACAGGTGCGCTCCGCCGGGTGGCTGCGGGACCTGCTCGAGCAGCACCACTGAGGCATCACGGCTGAGTCATCATCACGGCTGAGTCATCTCCACGGCTGAGTCATCTCCACGGCCGAGTCATCTCCACGGCCGAGTCATCATCGCGGCTGAGTCATCACGGCTCACGCGTCGGTGGCGTCGGTCAGACGAACATCACGCGGCGCGGTGGCGGGTCGGTGTAGGCGCGGCCGAGCGGACTGTGCCACGTGATGCTGCCGTCTCGCTCCTGTTGAGCCGTCCACCGGTACGGATCCGGGACGTCGGGGTGCTTGAGTGTGTGGTGGGCGCGGCACAGGTGGCCGAGGTTGTCGACGCGGGTTCGTCCGCCTTTGGCATGGTCGTGGGTGTGGTCGACGTCGCAGCGGTGCACCGGCATCCGACACCCGGGGAAGCGACAGTGCTGATCACGAGCACGGAGGAACCGACGCATCCCCTCGGTGGGGGTGTAGGTGTCGGTCTCGATCAGCATGCCGTTCGGATCGAGGAAGAGCCGCGTCCAGCCGGTGTTGCGTCCTGCAAGGTCGCGGGCGACGTCGGGGTGCAGGGGGCCGTGTCCGTCGAGCTGGGCGGGTCGATCGTCGACGCCGGCGAGCGTGGTCGCGGCGACGGTGACCTGAACGCGGGCCTGCACATGCTCGAGGTCAGTGCCGTGCACCGCGCTCGGGTCTGCCGTGAGCAGGAGATCGCTGAAGAGGTCTGCCTGCACCTGTGCCCATGTGCGCTGATCGGCAGGATAGTTCTCCACGTGCGGGTCGGTCGTGAACGTGTCGCCGTCCACGCTCGCGATCACCGCTTCGGAGTACGGGTCGAACGACGGATCGTCGAGCGCGAAATCTGCGAGGTCGAGGGTGTCGTGGTCATGGTCCGCCCACCAGGGCAGGGGCACGATCTCGCGGTCGGCTCTGGCGCGGATGACCTCGCGCGTCATCCTGCTCAGCCGGTCGGCGATCGCGGTCGCGATCCATTCGGGAAGCACCGCGGTGAGCAGGGCGAGTCCGTCGTCGAGGGACTTCACCGTCACGCTGCGCTCCCCGGCGGCACGACGGTGCCGCTGCACCAGGGTGTCGCCCACCAGGGCTGCGGCGACCTGTCGCGCGTGCGCCCGTGTGCGCGCAGGGTTCTCCTGTTCGGCGACCACGAGAACAGCGGTCTCGAACAACGTGAGCGCCGCCGCGTCTACGGCCTTGTTCCTGACGGCCTCGCTGACGATCGCACTCGCTCTGGCGATCTCTCGGACATGCGCCACGCTGATCGCGCCCTGCGCATACGCAGCCCTGACGGCGGGGAGATAGGCGTCGAGAGCGCGTGCGTCGGCGAAGGCGAAGTCCATCGACCCTGTCGAGAGGCGCCCCGCTGCGGAGTACTCGGCGACCATCGAGCGGTAGATCGCGTCGCGGTGCGAGGGACTCGCCGCGACGTCGGCATCGTGGATCGCGATCTGACGGATCAGGAGCTCCGCCGCTTCAGCCTCGAGCACGGCGATCTGCCGCCTCGTCTCGGCCCATTCGCCCAGCACGCGTCGCCGCTCCTCGGATTCGAGGTCGAGATCGGTGCGCGTGGCCATATCTCGAGGATAGAACGTAATTACGAACCTACCTCTGAAAATGGCCAATCATATAGGTATATTAGTACGAAGGATCGTCGCGGCCGCGTAGCTTGTCGATGTCGCGCCGTTCTCGTTTGGTGGGGCGACCGGCGCCGCGGTCGCGGAGCCCGAGTGCGGCCTGCGGCTCTCGCTCGGGTGTGCGGTCGTCATAGGCGAGAGCGGCGAGTGGCGCGCCGACGCGCTTGACCAGGAGCTGACGAACGATGAGGATCCGGTCGAAGCCGGCGATGCGGACGCGCAGCTCGTCGCCGATGCGGACCTGCTGCGCGGCCTTCACTCTGTCGCCGTTCACCCGAACATGCCCCGCACGGCATGCGGTGGTCGCGGCGGATCGCGTCTTGTAGATGCGGATGGCCCAGAGCCAGCTGTCGACGCGGGCGGCATCCATCAGGCGGCCTTCCTGCGCAGGGCGATCAGGGCTCCCGCGACGATGAGCCCCTGACCGAGGGTGTAGGTGAGCATGACGGCGGGGCTGCTCCATGCCGGGAGTCCGCCTGGCAGGAATAGTCGGAAGGCGAGCAACGTGTCGCTGGCGAGGAAGAACGCCCCGCCGACGGCGATCAGCGGTGTGCACCGTGCGGAGAACGCTGCCGTTCCCCCCAGGACCACACCGTACAGAGCAACGGCGATGAGCAGGCCGCCCGTGTGCGGGCCGAGGATGGCGATCATCGCGACCCACCAGACCGCGTAGACCAGAGCCCACCACGGCATCCGTCGTCGTGCGAGATGGCGGGCGAACAGCAGGATGTAGGCCACATGGGCGACGCCGAAGAACAACAGCATCAGGGGAAGCTCGGGAGCGGAGGGGAAGAAGGCGCCAGCGCCGTCGCCGAGCCAGGAGAAGAGCACCGCCGCGAGGAGCAGCACCAGCGCGGCGCGGGAGCCCAGGCGTCGGGCCGACAGCACGATCGGAAGAGCCAGGAGAGGCATCAGCAGCAGCTTCGTCGGACCCGCGAGAGGGCTTCCCTCCGCGAGGAGGACGACGTGCAGCACGGAGGCCGCGACATACGGGAGGAAGGCCCACGCGATCAGCGAGGGAGTGGTGCGGCGCGGCATCCCCTCATCGTATGGTCGGTCGCTCGCGGTGGCTGTCGGCGGGTTCGGCATGCGTCGGGGGAGAGGCGGGTCTGGATGCGGGCTCGGTCGTCAGGGGCTCAGGACTCGACGGTGACCTGGTCGACGGTGTCATCGAGGTTCAGGTGCGCCGCCGGCCAATATCCCTCAGGGAAGTGCTCGCCGCACTCGTCGTTCAGGTGCAGGATCGCGGTGCCGTCCGGAGCGATCTCGATCGTCTCGACAGCGAGGTCGGACGCGCCGTCGTCGAGGTCATGGGGCGCGGGCTCACCCGTCGTGAAGTTCGCGACCACGGCATCCGTCGCGATCCGGCGGAGGATGTCGAGTCGAGAGACGACATCGCGCAGACGGGGCAGCAGCGGCGCCACCTCGTCGGCATTCGCGCCCTCGAGCATGAGCTCCAGTTCGGACCCCTCGACCGAGAAGGTGCCGACGAACCAGTCGTGCGTGAGCACCGTGCCGTCGGTGAGCTCGGTGGTGGCGCGGGAGAAGGTTCCGAGTTCGGGATCGTCGATGGTCGCAGGGGTGTCGCTCATGGTCTCACGCTAGTGGGTGGGGTGCTCGACCCGCTCACGCGGAGAGGTCGAGCGCCACGAGCTTCCGCCCCGGCTTGAGCTCTGTCTTCTCGAGGAAGCCGGCGGCGAGGAACGTGCCGAGCGTCCCGTGGAAGAGGTCGTTCGTCCGCCGTTTCTCGCCTGCCGTGTCGACCGGGTACCCCTCGATGAGCCGCGCCCCCGACCCTCTGGCATATTCGACAGCGGCTTTGAGCAGGTCGAGGTTCAGCCCGGCTCCGCGGTGCTCCCGGCGGACGACGAAGCAGGTCACCGCCCAGACCGAGTCGTCGTCGAAGGGTTCGGTCGATGCGGCGGCGATGATCCGCGTGCGGGGGACCCGTGCCTGCCGGGTGCGCGGGCCGATCCGGATCCATCCGGCTGCCTCGCCGTCGACATAGGCGACGACTCCGGGCGACGGGCCCTCGGCGATCTCTTCGCGGAACATCTCGGTGCGTTGCGCCGTGGTCGTCGCATTCCAGTCCTTGTTGCTCAGCACCGGCCAGATGCACTGACAGCTCGCGCCGTCGCCGCCACCCGTGAGCGCATGCTGCACGTCATCCCAACGAGCGGACGTCGCCAACGCGGTCGTGATCGTCACCATGCACGCGACGGTACGCGCGGCGTCCGACACCCGCAACGGCTCGGTTCGCGGAGGGGTGCGACATGCGGCTAAGATAGGGGAGTTGCCTGCGCGAGAGCGAAGGACAACGGGCTGTGGCGCAGCTTGGTAGCGCACTTGACTGGGGGTCAAGTGCGGTAGCGGCTGGTTCAGCCTGAAAAGTGAACAACGGGATGTGGCGCAGCTTGGTAGCGCACCTGACTGGGGGTCAGGGGGTCGCAGGTTCAAATCCTGTCATCCCGACAGAAAAGCCCAGGTGAGAGCATGTTTCTCGCCTGGGCTTCGTCGTTTCCGTAATCCTCTTCGGAGGTGTTTATGGAAGCATCACACCAGTGAAGGCTGATGCCCTTCGAGACCCCCAGCTGCGGCTGTTGTGACGAGCCGGGACCTGGCCGGGACCTGGAGCCCGATTTCGTGTCGATCCGCGACCGTTTTCATCGCCCGGGTGCGGCTGTCCGATGGGTCTTGGCAGGAGGTTCGCGGGTGGGGGTTTCCTGTCCGTCGAGGAACGCGTTCGCGCGGGCAGCGGCGTCGGTGAGGTGTCTGGTGTCGGGGTGCAGGTAGCCGCGGGTGGTCTCGATGGACTTGTGTCCGAGGATGCCTTGGAGGACGTGGAGGGGGATGCCGGCGTCGGCGAGCCAGGTGGCTCCGGTGTGACGGAGGCCGTGCCGGGTGAGGCTCGTCAGTTCAAGGTCGGTGACGAGCTGATCCCATTTCGTTGCGTCCCGTACGGAGGCGGTAGTGAGCACGCCGCCGCGGGGTCCGGTCAGTAGTCGTTCCTCGGGTTCACGGTCGGCGGTGAGGCGCTCAAGTACGGGGGTGAGCGCTTGCAGGATGGGGACTTGTCGGATGTCTCGTCCCTTGGTCTGTTTGGTGACGAGCCCGCCTGCGCCTGGGTAGGTTTGGCGGCGGACCGTGACGATCCGTTGATCCCAGTCGATGTCGCCGACTTGAAGGCCTGAGATCTCGGAGCCGCGGGCGGCGAGGAGAGCGCAGAGCATTACGAAGTCGGAATAGCTTTGATGCACCTCCCCACACCGATCCGCCAGCGCCGTGAGCTCCGCGAGGTCTTTGAGCGCGTGGACGCGCGGTGACAGCTCGTTCTCTTTCAGGTTGAGTGCTGATTTCCCGAGGGAGCGTCTAGACCGGTTGCGGGCGGGGTTGCTGGGCAGGAGGTCGTCGCGGACGGCTTCGTCGAGGACGCGGACGAGGGGCGCGATGGTGTTCTTGATGGTCGACGCGGAGTGCAGTGTTTCCCACTGGTCGATGGTGCGGTCGATCATCCCGGCCGTGATCTGTGACAGTGGCAAATGTCCGAGGGCGGGGAGGACGCGGAGGCGGAGTCCGAGTTTGTAGCCGTCGACGGTGGACGTCGGGTCCAGGCCCCGCTGCCACCGGTCGCCGATCATCTCGACGTAGTCGGAGAACAGGATGCGTTTGTCGATCCCGAGTTCGGCGGAGGCCTGCAGGTATTGAAAGAACTCTTCGGCGGCGTCCTCGTCGGGGACGACGAGCGCGCGGGTGACCCGTTTGCGGGTGTGGGGGTCGATCCAGCGGGCGCGAGCACGGATCCCCGAGGCGCGGTGTTCAAGGTCGGTGGTGACCTTCACCCCGATCGGCGGCACCGGCAGAGGTGCGGTCGGTTCAGGCGTGCTCATCGGTGCCGAGGGAGGCGAGCCAGTGCTCGACCTGTTCGATGCGGTACCTGGTCACCCCACCGATCCGGATGAACGGGGGCCCTTTCTTCTCGGCCCGCCACCTCGACAGCGTCGATTCCGACACCCGCAGGAACGCCGCGATTTCGCGGCTGTCCCGCAACGGTGAAACGAGGACGTCACCGGTCTGTTCGGTCATGACTGCTCGCTCCAATCGATGTTCACGATTTCCCGGATCGTCGCGTCCTGCTCCGCAATCCGGGCCTTGACCTGCTCCTCGACGAACGCGAGGAAATCGTCCGTGCGCTTCGCGACGGGGCGTTCGGTGGTGTCGGGTTCTGTCCAGTCTTCGGCTTCGCCGCCGGGCCACACTGTGATGCGGGTGGGGCGGTCGCGGTCAAGGCGGGTGCCGGAGATCGTGACCCAGTCCCGTAGCCGTTCGCGGGCGACGCTGAAGTCGTGGTGCCAGGCGAGGGCCTGGTTGCCTTTGGCTTGTGGGTCGAAGCAGAACAGCCAGTGCTGGCGCAGGGCGGACAGTTCCCAGATGAGTTCGGGGTGGCGGTGCCACATCGGCGGGACAACTTGTGCGGGGAGGCCGTAGGTGTGGCGGAGCCAGTCGACCCATCCGTTCAGCTCGAGAAGCTCGTGCTCGAGGTCGGCGGGTGGGAGGGTGCGCCAGTTGATCGGGCGTGCCACCGCGGTGAGTGACTTCGCCAGGTCCGCCTGGAACGTTTGCTTCGCGAACTGCTTCGCTTTCTCAGCGACGTCTGCGGGGAGCTCGGACAGGTCAATCCCATCGAAGTCAGGCCCCGGCACGGCCGGCCTCGAGCTCTGCGGTTCGGTGTCGGGTGGGGCGGGGTTGTTGGTGGTCATCAGAAAACTCCCGGAACGTGGCGAGGCGAAGAAGGAGAGCCGCGAAGGATGCGGCGCAGGAAGGAGGCGGGTGCGGCGACCACACGGTGGTGGTGGTGGGGTGGCTGGTCGCCGCACCCGCGGCTTATCGGGCGACCGCGTCGCGCTGCGCGGACGCAGCGCTGGTCGCGGTGGGTGGTTCCGGGTCGAGCTGTCCTTCGCGGTCGGCGAGGGCCTGCTGCATCTGACCGCGTATCGGGGTCTCCTGTTGTGGGGTGTCTCGTTCGGGTGGGGTGCGGTCGACGGTGTAGCGGGTGATGTTGTTGTCGTGTCCGATCCGGGACGCTACGAACTGCTCTCGTTCGGTGCCGTCGCTGCCGGTGTAGGTGCGGGTCTCGCCCTCGGCGAGGAAGTTGTCACCCTTCTGGAACTGCTCATGCGCGAGCTCCGCGGAGCGCCGGAACATCACCAGGTCCGTGAACGTCGGCTCCAACGGGGTGAACGTCCCGTCGTCTTCGACCCGTGCCTGGGGCTGCCCGATCCGGGCGTAGAGGCGGGCATCGCCCTTGCTGGTGAACGTCAGCTCCGGGTCGGACGCGACGAACCCCGACAGGGATTCCTTCGTGCGAATAGTCATCGTGATGTCTCCCAACATGTCCATGTCAATCCCGCAGCCGCGGGCTCACCAGACAGGTACGACCAACACCCCGGCGGTACTATCGGGCACCGCCTTGGAGCGCCTGCTCGACCTCGCCCCGGTCCGTGCGGAGCTGTTTGGCATCCGCGCGGGTTGGCCACGGGCGCAGGTTCGTGATGATGGGGCGGGCGGTGCGGAGCATCACCACGCCCGTGCCGAACGGGAGGGTGCGGAGGACGTCGGGTGGGAGGATCGGGACGCGGCGGATCGACCGTTGCGATGAGTGCGCCCCATAGGCATCCGTCGTCATGCTGTCGGTGGTTTCGTCGCGGTCGCCGATGAGGGTGGAGAGGTCTTGGAGGTCTCGGCTGTTGGAGGCTCCGCCGAGGATGATTTTCACGATGGATGCGTCCCAGATCGCGTTCGCCTGGTTCTCACCCCACTTCTCCCGCGCCTGGGCAAGGGACTGCAACACCGGGAGTGGGGTGATGCCGGTGCCGCCACCTTCCGCCATCAACGTCGGCAGCGACGGCAGCGGGGCAAGGTTCCCAATCTCATCCAACGCCAGCAACAAAGGCGGGTCCATGCGTGCGCCAGGTGACCGTGCGGCGATCTTCCGGGCGGACTCGACGAGGTCTTCAATGAACGCCGCCACCAGCGCCGACGACGCGCCGGCGCCGGCACCGGTGGCGAGGAGGTAGAGGGTCCCGTTGCCGAGGAGAAACTCCTCAGGGTCGAACTCCTCACCCGGCCCCGGGGAAACCGCGTCCAGGACGCGGGGATCGGCAAGAGCAGAGAACGCGAGGGAGACACCCTGCCAGATCGAATCCCTCGTCCGCGGGTCTGCCTGCACCATCGCATCCAAGGAGTCCGCCCACCCTTCCGCCGCTCCCGGATGGGACGACAGCACCCTTACGGCGTCGGCGGCGAGGGTCGGGTTCAGCGCCCACTGGTACAGGGTCTTCGCGTTCCTACCGTCGAGAGCGGCGGCATGGAGAAGGGCTTGGATCGCGGCGGTCGTCTTCCCTTCCCAAAACCCCGCGTCCTGGACGCCACCGAACCCTGTGGCGGTGGCGAGGCCTTTCGCGCGGATCATCGCCGTGAGCGGGTCCTGGCAGCCGCGCACGGGTGACCACCGCATCCCCGCCGGGAGCCCTGGGGCGAGCTGCTGGGGGTCGAACACCGCGACCTTCCCCTTCTTCGCGCGCGCTTTCAAGGTCGCGGTGAGGTTGTCCGGACGGGTGCTGGTGGTGATGACGGCTCCGGGGGCGTCGAGGATCGCGTTGATCACTACATGCAGCCCTTTCCCCGAGCGGGGCGGGCCGATCAGTAGGATCGAGTCTTCGACGGTCGCCCAGATCTGCCCGCCTTTCCCGGTACCGAGCAGATACCCCACGTCTTCCGGGGCGGGTGTTCCGGTGAGCGAGGGCCGCAACGTCGCAGCCTTCTTCACCAGGGTCTTCGGGGAGGCGGCCCGGGCGACCTCGGCGGCGGTGGCGGTCCCGGCGAGCCGGTGTGGGTCCGATTTCGACCGGGAACGGTGAACCGCCCGAACCACGAAGAGGCCTGATGTTCCGAGCACGCCAAGAACCACGGCGACGACTGCCCAGTAGACGAACGGGTTCAAGCCTTCCGCGCCAAGCGCCGTCCCGGGGTCCGTTGGGGTGGCAAGGACACTGATCCAAGAGGTGAAACTGCCGGACGGTTCGGGCAGGCCGGTGAGGAATGCGGTCACGGAGCCCGCGACCCTTAGTATCCCGGTGAACACGGCGGCGGTGATGAGGGCTCCGAGGGTGAGGTTGATGAAGAGGTCGTTGGCGGGTTTCGCCTGCACAGGACCAGACATGTCGGCACCTTTCTGATCCCGCAGAAGGCACACGCGCGGGGTCAGGACAACAGGTACGACGACGAGCGGATAAGCGGGCGGTCAGTCGATGCGCTGCACCGAGGCGGTGCCAGAGATTCGCCCCAGCAAGATCACCTCACCCCTCACGCGAGGGATCTCGCCGCGGTCGACGAGGGCGCGGGCGGCACCGGTTGGGTCGGCCGAGCTGTGGCGGAGGATCAGGGCGAGGGCGACGTCTTCACCGGGGACGAACCCGTCCGCGGTGAACTCCAGAAGGCTCGGCAGTGCTACCAGTGCGGGTGCGGCGTCTTCTGGTGGAGCGAACGGCGACCGCGGCTCCGGCGCAGGTGGCGTGAGGATGTCTGCGTGGACGCTGCCGTCCATCTCTCGCACCTCCACCCGGGTTGGTGATCCGAAGCGCCCGACGAGCTCCGTCACCGTGGCTGTGATCTCGTCTCGGCGGATCGGGGTAGCGGCAAGGCGGTTACCGTTCACGGTCACGACGAGAGTGTCCGCGTTCACGGCTTCGAGGAGAATCTGCGGCAGCACCGCAGGCACCACCAACCTCGATTTCGGGGCCACGGGGTGTGTCTGGTTGCTGTTCTGGCGACGGCGTCGAAGGGTCATGCCAGGAAGGTGCGACCCGGCCCCGAACGCCCCACCCCGTCGTCTGCGACGGGGGCGGTGGTGAGGGCTTCCTCCCGGGCAATGAGCTCGCACAGCGCATCCGCCCACCCACCGGTGATGTGCAGCAGCGTCTCGTAGTCGGCGGAGGCGACTTCACCCTCGGAGAGCGTCACCCACGGCCAGCTCCCATCCGGCTGTGGAAGCCGCGCTTCGGATGCCCACGTCCAGGACACCGGGACACGGTCTTCATCGGACCAGTCGACCCCGGGCGGGTACTGCTCCTCGATCGCGAACCGCGGCGAAGACCCGTGCAGGGGATATAGCACGAAATGCCCAGCTCCGAACGTCTCCGGATCCTCATACAACAGGATCAACTGATCCTGGGATTGCTGCTCGATCCGATGCAACCCGTCATCGAGGGCCATCATGTTCCGCACCAGCTCCTCCTCTGACACGCTGCTCGTATCGTCCGAGCCCTGGTGCTCCGAGGCGGGGCCGTCTACGCTCAAGACAGCTCTCCGGAGCGCTCAGGATTCGTGAACTCGCGGGGATTCTGAGTCATCCGCTGGGTGGTGTCGAAGGCCCGCAGCTCATCAGGGTGCAACTGATGCTGGACGACGTATGACGACTCTTTGATCCGCCACAACCCCTGCCCGGTCCCCAGGGACGGCAGGAGTTTCTGCTCGGTGCCGGTGAGGCCGAGGGTCTTCCCGGTGGTGCCGATCTGGTCGGATTCTTGTCGGTAGATGATCCGCGACTCCGCATTGGCCAGCAGGCTGTTGGCGAGGGATCGCATGGCGGAGCCGTGGTCGCCGACGTTGTCGAGGTCGGTGAGCTTGTGGAAGATGAGCAGGTTCGCGATCCCGTAATGGCGGGCGAGCCGCCAGTGCGCGTCCATCCGCTTCAACAACGCCGGGTGGGATATGAGCCGCCACGCTTCGTCGTAGACAACCCAACGTTGCCCACCGTTCGGGTCCAGCAGTGCGGATTCCATCCATGCCGACGAGCAGGTCATCAGCACGCTGATGAGGGTGGAGTTTTCGACGACGCGGGATAGGTCGAGGGTGATCATCGGCAACGTCGGATCAAAGGTCACCGTGGAGGGTCCGTCGAACAGGCCTTGGAGGTCGCCGGAGACGAGACGGCGCAGGGCGTGCCCGACCATGCGGCCGTCCTCGGCAAGGCGGTCGTCATCTGTGGGGTCGGGAGTGAGGATGCGGTCAACGACCATCGGCAGGATCGGCACATCGTTACTGGCGACCACGGCCTGGAGGGCGATATCGATGACCGTGTGTTCCAGCGGCGACAACGACCGCTCGAGCACGGTCTCGGCGAGGGCGCCGATCAGGTCACGGCGACGCGACGCAACCGTGGACGCCCATTCGGCGTCGGTGAGCCCGCCGGGCCGGTAGCCCTCGTCGAGCGGATTGAGACGGTTCGAGAGGCCATGCCCGAGGACGATCGCTTTCCCACCCACTGCCTCCGCAACCGCCGTGTGCTCACCCTTTGGATCGCCGGGGACGTACACGCGACGCCCGAACGGGATGCTGCGGGTGTAGAGCGACTTGGCCAGCGACGACTTCCCACTGCCGACGATGCCGGCGAGGACGAGGTTTGGGGCGGTGATGATGCCGCGCTGGTACAGCACCCACGGGTCGTACACGAACGATCCGCCGGAGTACATGTCCTGCCCCACGAATACGCCCTGGGAGCCGAGGCCGCCTTCGGCGAGGAACGGGTACGCGCCCTGCAGCGCGGCCGAGGTGTCCTGATGCGAGGGAACCCGAAACCCCCGATACGACCGCAATCCCGCGGGACCTGGCTCGCCACCCCTGGGGAGGTAGTTCGTCGAGCGCGCTTCTGCCCGTTCCGCGGCGAGCTTCGCCTTCTCTGCGGCGCGTTGCTCGGCGTGCTCGCGGGCGATGACTTGCCGGGCGGCACGTTCCCGGGTCTTGCGGTTCTTCCGGCCGGTACCGTCTTCGACGAGGACGGTGGAGTGGAGCTTCTTCGGGCTGGTGTGCTGTCCCATGAGGGGTGGCCTTCCGACGGAGTGTGCAGTGACACCCGTCAGGTACGCCTCATGTCTCAGATTCCTCGGCAGAGCGGCAGGGCTGCCGCGACGAACGCCTGTGCCTGCTGCCCGACCAGGCGACGGGTTTCGCACGACGCCTGGATCGCTGCCTGCTCTATCGCCGACACTGCAGCTTCCAGCTCATCGGCGGTGGGTGCGGAGACGGCGAGGAGTCCGGTGTAGCGCAGGACGCCGTGGCCGCTGGTGAGGTCGGCTTCCTGCTGCAGCACGTCTTGGTATTCGGCGGATTGCTGCGCGTCTTCGATCTGCCCGACCTTCTGCCGCTGCGCCGCATCACTGATGTACTCGGTCTTCTTCTTCCGAATATCCCGCGCCGCCTGATCACTGCGGATCGGGTCGCACAGCAGCGTGAACGCTCGACGGATCCCGCTGGTCAGGAGTACGGGTGCGAGGAAGCCTGGGTAGACGAGTGAGCGCGGCCACTCACTGATCCACAACACCGCGTGATGCGCGCTGTCAGAGCGCAGCTGGTCCCAGGTCTCTTCGACCGCGACCGGGCCAGCCATGGCGAGGTCCTGCCCGATCTCCCCGGAGCGCTCCAGGGTTGCGGCGATCGCGGGGTCGTACGCACTGCGGAGCATGATTGCGAGCTGTCCTGGTGTGTACCAGTCGGAGGGTTTCAGGTCTGCGGTGCGGAGCGCGGTGGTGAGGGTCTCCATTTCTTGCTTGAGCACCACCGCGGCACCCTTGAGGCCACCGCCCGCGGTGCGGATAGTGCGGGATGCGGCCCGCATGTCCAGGCTGAGGGAGATGGTGGAGATGTGGCGTTCCCCGGCAGGGCCTGCCCGGTCGATGAGCTCCCGGTAAGTGCGCGCGACCCAGGAATCGTCGTCGTTGCCGTGCTCCGCCCACCACTGCGCGAGCCCCGACCCGGAGTCAGGGACGGTGCGTTCGAGGACTTGGAGGCGGGCGATCCGGGTGGACCGGCACGCAACGGACAGCACCCGACCCCAGGCGTGAACGCGGTGCTCCTGCTCACCCGGATCCAACAGAATGAACGAGGGATGGGTCACCTCCACCAGCGCCGTCAGGGTCTGCCCGTGCGGGTCATGCACCATCACCGCCCCGCTCTCGGGATCCTCGTACTGACGCAACGGCGCCGCATCTCCAGGCAGCGCGAGGGTTCCCGCAGGGCGTGGCTTCACAATCCGACGTCGATACCTCGTCTGCTGGAGGGCTTGCCGGAGCACCCAGTGCAGGGTGATCGGTACCCATTCGACGAGCTTCCGCCCACCGACCGGTACCCAGGCGAGGGCAGCGCCGGTGCCCCAGATCGGGGACGTGTAGAGCGCGGCGGGGCCTCCGGTGTAGAGGGAGGCGATGAACACGGCGACCGCGACGGAGAGGGCGATGACTTGTGGGAGGGAGAGGCCGAGGATGATCCCGCGTTTGGTGAGGCGGGAGAACTTCACCGCTGACAGCTCGAACTCGGTGCGGGTGGACGCAGTGCTGGCCATAAGGTGCTCCTGAATAGGCGAACGGATTGGGGTCGCCGGTCAGGTACGGACAGCACAGCGGGCGGTGACCCGTGAACCACCCCTGGGGTCAGGTCGTTTCTGACCACACGGGGTGTGCTGTTCACTGGCCACCGCCCAGATGACGGAACGTCACCTCCTTTCAGTGGCGGATCTCTCCGGTCAGGGCTTCGGCGGCGGCGGAGCCTGCCCACCACCGCTGTTGTTCGCGGGCGGGGTCTGCGGCTTCGATGCAGGCGCGCTCGGCGCCGGCGTGGTGGGGTGCGCGGGCGGCACTGACCGGTCAGGTGGTGGTGGCGTGGCCTGCCCCTCGCTGGCGGCTCCGGCGTGGCTGTCGGCGGTGCGGCCGATCGCGTCGCCGAGCTTCGGGCCGGCCTCCGCTGCGCCCTTGGCGATCTTCGCCCCGGCGACTGCGGCGATCCCGACCGGACCTGCCGCTGCAGCACCCGCCCCGGCTCCCGCTCCTGCACCGCCTCCGGCAGCGCCACCACCTACGCTGCTCCCCGCCGCTCCGGCACCACCTCCGCCGCCCGGCGAGGGTTTGGGCCCACCCCCTGGCGGGGGCGGCGGATTCCCTCCACCACCATCGTTCTTGCTGTCGCCCCCGCCGTCGAGGATCTTCTGTGGCCCGCCACCGTCGGGCTTGCCGGGGAGGGGCATGGGCCGGTTCATGGCCTGCTTCGACTCTTGCTCCGCACTCATGACGTGGTACATGTCGAAGCCGACGAAGGAGATGAACTTGTAGACCATGTAGGGCGCGAACGCGGCGATGAACATCAGCACAATCCCCGCGATCGGATCTGCAATCGAACTGAGGTCCATATCGATCGGCGCGTTGACCTGATTGATCGCCACCAGGAACACCACGACGATCACGAGTTTGGAGAAGATCAGCGCAAGCACAAACGACGCCCACTTCCCGAACCACCCCTTCGTCGCATCCCACGACGCTCCCGATAGCGCGATCGGTGCCATCACGACGGCGACCAGGATCAGCGCCTTCCGGATCAGGAGGCTGAACCAGACGATTGCTGCCGCGCAGATCGCGAGGAAGCTGAGGAAGATGGTGATGATCGCGCCGGCTCCGGGTGCGGTGAGGGTGATCGCGGTGAGACCTGCGACGAGGACCCCGATCTTCCCGCCCATCTCCTCCAACGTCGTCCCGGTCGCCTGGATGATCCCGATCGAGAGTTGGTCGACGATCTCGAGCAGTGTCGCGGTCAATGTGATGACCAGGAACGACCCGAGCACCGACTTCGCTAATCCGAGGGCGGCGCGGGAGAGGGCGGTGGGATCGCGTCTGATGAGGCCGGTGATGAGTTGCAGGCAGAAGAAGATCAGCATGACGAAGATCGCAATCCCGAAGATCACGTTGTACACGCCGATGTAGCCGGCCCCGGTGATGTCGACCAGGGTGGTCGAGTCGAACAGCGCCCACACGCCTTGGAAGATCCAGGACGCGGCCGCTCCGATCGCTTGGGCGAGCCAGTCGAATGGTGCAGCGACGAGGGTGGCTGCACCTTCGCCGACGGCGTCGCAGACGTTGCTGATGATGGGGACGTCACAGATACCAGCCACAACACCCCTCCCTTCTACGGGTCGAGATGGTGGTGGTTAGGAGACGGCCTGGCCGACGTTCCAGAAGAAGTTGATCAGCGTCACCGATGCGCCGGTAATGATCGCCGCCCCGCAGGAGATCAGCACCCCGACCTTCCCCCGCGACGCCAGATGCGGGTTGCTGCTGTTGGCGCCGAAGCCCCACACGACGGCGGAGACGATGAGGGCGAGGACGGACAGGATCAGCCCGATCGTCATCACCGCGCCCACGACCGTGCGCAGAGCGGCGATGCCGGGCAGCCCGGAGTCGTTCGGGGTGATGTCCACATTCGCGGGCAACACCGCGGCGAGAGTGGTGAGAGTGTCGAGAACGGCAAGCATGAATGGGCTCCTTCACAAGCGATCGCCCCGTACCCGGTCGTGCGGGGTCACTGGGACAGGTGCGATGCCGGAACGTGCGACCAGGCTCAGAGGGTGTCTCCGAGGTTCAGGAGGAAGTTCATCCATGCCACTCCGGCACCTGCGAGGGCGGCGGCTCCGAGGGCGACGAACACACCGACTTTCCCTTTCGCGGCGGTCTGCGGGTTCCCGGCGGAGGAGGACACCGCCCACACGATCCCGGAGACGACGAGCATGAGCACCGAGACGATCAACACGATCGTGAGCAGCGCGCCGACGATCTCGATGAGGGTGGAGCGGCCTCCGACACTGGAGAGATCGGGGTAGACGTTCTCAGCCTGTAGCAGGGCCAAGGTGATGGCAGGCATACGGTTCTCCTCACGACAACGGGGGTGGGTGGGCACCGGTCAGGTGCGCCACCCACCCCGCCAGGCCCCGCTCAGCTCAGCTGGTGCAGCCTGGCCCGCCACCGACCGGGGCGTCGATGCCCTCGACACCGCGTTCTGCGAGCCACGGTTCTGCGTCGACGGCGGGGGCGTTCGCGCCGCCGGGGTGGACTTGGAAGTGCAGGTGCGGGCCGGTCGAGTGGCCGCTGCTGCCGACGTCGCCGATGTGTTGGCCGGCGGTGACCCTGTCGCCAGTGGTGACGTGGATGCCGTGTGCCCACATGTGGATGTACTTCGTCGCGACCTTTTCGCCGCCGATGGTGTGCTCGATAGTGATCTGCCCCGAATACCCATCGACCATCCCCGCATAGGTGACCATGCCGTCGGCGAGGGCAAAGATCGGCGTCCCATCAGCGGCAGCCCAGTCAGTTCCGGCGTGCACGCGCGCCTCACCAGTGATGGGGTCAATCCGCGGCCCGAACGACGACGTGTGCACATAGCTGCCTGTCGGCAGTGGGAACACCAGCCGGCTCGTCTCGGGAATGTTCGTGTCCCCGGGCACACCGCTCCCGCCGCTGTTGTTGCGGGTGAGGGTGTCGAGGATGGTGCGGGCGACGGGCTCGTAGTTCTGGTACCGGTCCGGGTAGGCGGACACTTCGACGGCTTGGGCGGCCTCGCCCTTGTCCATCTGCTGCCACCCCGGAATATCGAGCAGCCCCCGCGGTGAGGGATGGTTCGGTCCGTCGGGTCCGCCATAGAACGCCCGCGCCTGATACGTGGTGTCCATGAGCTCGGCAACGGTGCCCCACCCGGACTGCGGGCGCATCTGGAACAGACCCAAGCTGTCGTGATCGGAGCCGTTCCCGTCGTTCGGGTAGCTCCCGGATTCGGGGTAGGTGCCGGTATTGGCGAGCTGCCGCAGCGTCGACTCCGTCAGCGCCGCCATCAACGCGATCAAAATCCCGTCCCGCCCCACCCCAGGAGTATTCGCTCCGACGGTGATCATCGTCCCGGCGTGGGTGAGCTGCTGCTTGTTGAGAGTGAACGTGTACCCGTCTTTCATCGTCACCTGGAGCGAGTCCGGGATCGGCCCGAGGGTCACACCGCTGGCGATGCAGTTCCCCTGGTTGAGGACGGCCGGGTTCACGAGCAGACCAATGCTGAGCAGCCCCAGCATCGGGGCGAGCAGCATAAACGTGGCTGCGGCAGCAAGGAGCTTCTTCATCCCGTGCCCCGGCCTATCGGAGGGGGTTGTCGAGTTCGGATAGGCGCAGCAGATGGCACCGGTTGAACACCGGCTGGCAGGACATGAACACCGTGAACGCCACCGCATGCTCGCTCTGGACGGGGTCGTCGTACCAGACGCCGTCCCGGTGCCTGATGCCTTCGACCGTGTACGCGACCGTGCCGTCGGTGATGTGCCCGCCGGAGGCGGCGACCGCTTCCTCCCACTGTGCGGGGACGAATACCCGGTCGATCTCAATGTGTTGGCGGGTGCGGTACTCGGCAAGATCCCGCCACGTCGACGCCGACGGGAAGTACCCGTCCATGTCCGCGATCAGCCCCGGCGTCTCCGTGCCGGACGGGTCCGCGTCCTCGATCAACACACCCCGGTGATCAGCAGGAGTCAGGAGGGTAAAGGTATCCCAGTCGAACAACGCCACAGCGACCGCGCGCACGTAGGTCTCGGGGTTATTCGTGCGCGGCAAGGCCGGCAGATCGGCCTCGCCCGGCTGCCCAGTCGGGTCGACGGGGTCGAGCGGTGCCGTGGACGAGGTGGGTGTGCGCTCCCCGGGATCCTCACTGCCGTGGGGGCCGGTGACGAGGCCGTAGATGCCGACACCGGCGAGCACCGCGATGACGAGACCGGTCGCGGTGAGGGTGATGATCAGACGGCGACGACGACGCTGCTGGTCGTCGGTGTGAGGAGAAGACATGAAGTGGGGCCTTCCAATAGAGGGGCGGGCGGGGTCACCCGATAGGTGCGCCGCCCGCCCGCCGTCCGTTCCGCTCTCAGCGCGAGAGGCCCCTGCTCTGGTTGGTGTGTCCGCTTGCTGGGGGTTCGGAGTCGAGGGCCTCTTCCCGTTCCACGAGTGCTTCAGCGAGCCCCACAGTTCGTGTCGGTGCGGCCTCGGGCTGCCAGGCGATCCGCCCGTTCTCGCTGTGAGCTTTCATCACGAGCTGGACCACCTGCTCCGCGGAGGCAGCGGCGATCGTCAACCAGCCACCGGCCTTGACCGCGTGATCGTGCCCCGCAGCCCGGTCACCGTTGTCGGTAGCAGCGAACGAGGCATGCCGGTCGTGCCAGGCCGCGAGCTGCTGCAGCCCCTGCTGGAGCCGCGACAACGTCAGATGCAATGACCCGAGCACTTCATACGTGTCCTCCGGGGTCCTGATCTGCCGGGTCGCATACGCGAGCCCGCGCGCTGCCTCCGCCAGCTCATCCGCGTCCAGGGACGGGTCCTCATACGTCGGCATCAGCGCTGTCCTCACTGGTGGTCATTCGTGCGGTGCGGGCCTGCTCGAGGAACCGGCTCGCTTCGGTGATGTAGCTCTCGACGAGTTCCCACTGCTTGGCGTCGGCGTATCGTCCGAAGTCTTCGGGGTTGTAGCGGTCCCACCAGCCGTGTTCCCGGCGCAGCAGATCGACGAGCTTGCGGATGGCGTGTTTCTGTCGCAGCAACGGGTCCGCGTCCTTCCACCCCTCTCGCGGCGCGAGAGCGGCGGCATCCCTCCGCAACTGCCCCACCCGAGAAATCGCCCGGGTAGCTTCCTTCATCGCATCCTTGGGATGCTCCTGCGCCTTCACCAGCTCGAGCTCCGCTGCGGCCGCCTCTCGGACTGCGTCGGGCTCGTCCGGGTCGAGTGCCCACCGCTGCAGGGCGTTCAGGGCTTGGAGGAGCTTCACTCGCAGGTAGCGGCCGTTGACCTTCCCATCCGTGTTCAACTCGAGCAGGGCTTCGGCGGCGCCCTGCCGCACCTCGGGATGCTCGTTGTCGGACGCGGCGATCTGCTTGAGCTCCACGACCTGATCGAGCATCGAGTGAGAGTCCCGCCCGGTCACGGCTTTCGCGGCTTGCACTCTCGTCTTCCCACCGCCCGTGGTGCTCGTCTGCTGCGGGGGTGTTGAATCAACACCCCCGTGCATTCCACCCTGTGGTGCGGCATCGTGGGCCTGCGCGATCCGTTCATCCCGGGTCTCGGAACCGAACCGGGTCGCAGTCTCCCGCCGTTCAGCTTCTTCGGCGTAGAGATGCTTGAGTTCCTCGTAGAGCTCTGCTTGTTCGATGGGGGTGAGCATCTTGTGGAGGGTGTTCTCGTCCTGGATCGCGAGGACGGTGGAGAGCTTGTCGGAGACTCCCTGCACAACCCATACGGGCACGGTGCGGTGTCCGAGGGCGCGCATGACGGCGAGGCGGCGGTTGCCGGAGATGAGGACGTTGCCGGTAGTGATCACAATCGGCGACAGCAACCCGAACCGGCGGATCGACTCCGTCAACTCCTCCAAGTCGCCGAGATCACGCCGGTAGGAGTGACCATCGATGATCTGATCCGTCGCATGCTCCAACACCAAATGACCCCGACTCATGACGCACCTCCGTTGCCTTCCTGCCCGGCAGGTATGGACGCCATCCGGCGGGAGGTTGTCACGAGGGTCTCGTCGCGAAGGAGGTCGGCGACATCGTCACCGAGCAGCACCCGGGCGAACAGCCCGTAGTCCCCGGCCTTCCGTTTCCCTGTCTTGGTGCCGACGACCAGGCGGACGAGGCTTGCCCATTCGTCGGGGGTGTAGCCGAGACGGATCGCGATGTGAAGCTCCTTGGCAACAATTTCCAGTGCGGAGGTGCCGGAGGAGAGGCCGGTGATGCGGTGGGCGATGTAGTCCACGGCCTGCTCGACGGGGCGGGCGGGCCAGTCGGTGAGGACGAGGAACACGCAGGTCGCGCGGATCACCCGATCCACCGACCTGTCCTCGCCGCCGTCGCCCCTGGCGTACAGGGTGTGGGCGTGGGGGTGGACGTCGTAGAAGAACTCCTCGTAGTGCCCGGCCCGCATCGGCTCCTCCGCCGGCCTCTTCGACGGACGGCGGGCCTTGTCCTGCGAGGTCATGTTGCGGTCGGCGTGGACTTCGGCGGCGATGCCGAGCGCGACCGCACGCGTGATCACCGCCCACGGATCATCCGCGCGCAGGGTGGTGGGTTGCCGCATCGCGAGGAACGCCTCGTAGGCGGCGTCGTCGGGGGTGCGGTGCCAGGCCTTCGCGATCGGCGCATACTTCCGTGTCGCGTAGACCATGAGCTCGGCCGCGACCGGGCTGTTCGCCCAGGCGTTGTGCTCGTTTAATTCCGTGAGCAGCTCGCGCAGCCCCTCGCTCGTGGTGAAGTCCGGCGACAGCGATGATGCCGGTGTGGTTGGGTGGTGGTTCATAGCGACTCCTGAAACGTGATGAGATCCGTCAACAGATAGGTGCGACACCCATCCCGACGAACTCCGCCATTGGGGTCACCGAGCACCGCCCACCGCAGGTACCACGGCCGTGCGGAGGCATGAGGGGACCACCAGACCCGCCCAGTGTGCGCGGGTCTGTGCGGTGCTGTCCGGTGCGACAGTGAGCAGCCGGAGCGGCTGGATGAGTGGTCAGGGGGTGTGGGTGTCGTGCGGCACTCGGGTGGTGCCGGGACAGGCAGCGATCACCGGCTCACCCCCGTTCTCCCGACCACACGCTCCCGCGCATTTGTCGGACTGCTCGAATCTGGGTCCAGGGCCTCCTGGCGGCGGACCAGACGCTCCTGCAACTGCGCACGCCCTTCACGAACCCCGTCAAGGACCGCATCACGCAGGCGCGTGTTCAGCTCCGCACCGCGGTCCAGAACGACGGCCCCGGCGCGGGCGGCGACATCGGTGGGGCGCACCCACTGCACGCCCGGACGAGGCGAGACCGGACTGGCGCCTCCTCCTCGGACGAGCGTGGGATCGCCGTGGGTAGCGAACTCCGATGCCCGCGCATCCTCAGCTGCCCCTGTTGGCGTCGATGTCGGTGGCGCATCGGTGTGCTTGCTCGCACCCGTCCGCTGGTCGTGATCCGCGAGGCGCTGGTGGTCGACGTGCTGGTGGTCGGGGGTGGTGGGGTCAGTCATGGGGGTCTCCGTCCTGTTGCCGGTCAGGTGCGTTTATCCATCGGCCTACCGTGGTCGGGTGCACGCCCAGCTGCGCGGCGATCTGCCGCTTCGACACACCCTCCGCACTCAGCGCGAGCGCCCGAGCACGCGCGTCTCCCTGCTGCCCACTTCCTCCACGGGATCTCGACGGCTGTTCGGTGACGCTCAGTTCCGGCGGCGCCGCCACCGTTATCTCCTGCGGCTTGGGTATCGCGTCCTGCTCGGAGCGATCCAGGGTTTCGGTCATTGCGACCGTGCTCTCGGTAGGGACCAGTGGTCGAATGCTCGGCTTCTGAATGGTCGGAGACGGTGCGGTGTTGCGAGTGAGTTCGACGGTGAGATGCGTCATCGCGAGCAGCACCAGCGGTGGCACCGACGCGACCAGCGCGGCGATCAGGGCGGGGACGCGGGTATCGGCGGCGACGACCGCGTGGGTGATGTTCGCCGCCACGCTCACTCCGGCACCTGCGCCCAGCAGGAGCCACGCGAACCGCCTCGCGGTGCGGGCGGAATCCCGCAGGGCGACGACACTGATCGTGGCTTCAAGGATGACGCCATCGACGATCAGCGGCCACATCCACGCTTGCCCCTCGGGAATCCCGGAGAGAACGGCGAGGTCACGGAGGGTGGTGAAGGACAGCCAGAACGCTCCCAGGGCGAGCAGGATCGTCCCGGTGACTGCGAGCACGATCACGAACCGCGACACACCAGCAACGGGGGCTCCGTCCGGGCTCAGGTCCAGATCGCGCGGGGCGCGAGCTGTCACTGCCGGGCCGGTCACCGCTACCTCCCGATCCCCGACAAAGAGCGAGCAGTCTGTGCGACGGGATCGTCGGGCACCTCAACGATCGCTGTGCGGTGGGCGGAGCGGATCGTTTTCGCGATCTCCCGCGGCTCGAGACCGGCGGCGGACGCGGCAGACTCAAGTACCCCGAGAGTGTCGGGCTCGGGCAGGCCGGCCTCGGCGAGACGGCATGCCGCCCAGAACAGGCCCGCGTTCCGGTTCCCCTCCGGTAGCGCGGCGACCCAGGCCGCGAGATGCTCCACCTCCCGCACCGCTAACGGATCGAGCCGGCGGGGCGGGTGCTCAGGCTGGGGCGTCAGCAGCTCACGGATCGTGTCCGCGTCAACTGGGCGCGGGTGACGGCCCCGGGCAATGATCTCGTAGTAGCGGGCTCCGTCGTCGGTGGTGATGGTGGAGGGTGGGGCGATGATGTAGCCGCCGGTGCCGCGGAAGTCCACATGCGCCCGCCCCCGCGACCACGATCGTTGAGCAGCGTCTGGGGCTGTCGGGTAGTACAAGTGCAGTCCACCCGATGGGGAGCGCACGGCCTGCCCCCACCCGCCGATCAGCCCCTCTCGTTGCAGGGTGCGGAGGATCGGGTATCCGCTGCCTGTGGCGTGTACATCCACGTCCAGCACGCCGATCACTGTCCCGGTGGGGATGCCGATATTCGCTTCCGGATGCCGTCCCCACCAGGCGGCGATTTGCGCGGGGTCGGTGGTGGCGTCCCGGAACCCATGCACGGTGAGCGGGCGCTTCTGACCGGGCGCGCACGGGAACACCGGGATGCCCGCCGCAGTGTAGACGGAGGCAGCGTGCGCGAGCACTCCAGGAAGCTCCGCGGGCATCGGCCAAACTTCGGGGTCGGTGATGACCATGCGCACCTCCTTCAGTACACGGCACGGGCCGGGGCTCGTGCGCGGTGTCACTGGGAAGGTGCGGGCAGCAGCCGTGCTGCCCGCAGAATCTCCGCTCTGAGCATCCCTTCTGAACCTCAACCCCTACCCGAACTCGCATGGTCGCCACGAGCGTTCCGGGGCAGGATGCGCCGTTTCGTCAAGAACATGCGCCAAATCGTCAAACACACCGGCACCCGCCTCCACCGGCCAACGGCGGCCCTCTGCTACAGGCTTCGGCCAGAATCACGATCCGGGGAGGGCGGCTCGGGGCCGTCAGGATCGGTGCTCAGGTGCTGCTCTCGTTCCGCGAGTAACTCGCTCAGCAGTGCCCCGCGTTCCAGCCTGGTCAGCGCCTGCTCGGGAGGGCGAATGTCCCCGGGAGCGGTGCCAGTGCGACCGGTAGCGAGGACTGCGGCGTTGATCCGATCAAGGACCACGGCCGGGTTGAGCTGTTCGGTGTCCTGCTCGAGGATGCGGGCGATCTCGTTCACCACGGCACTGTCATGCTCAACGGGTGGGAACGCCGACGATGCCGTCGCCCCATCGCCGACGGATACGCGGCCCACGACGAGTCGGAACTGGCCTTCTCCGTCGATCCCGGTCGCGTCGTAGACGCCGGGGACGATCCACGCATGCGCCTCCGACGCCAGCCCCTCATAGATCGGCACACCGACCGGATCATCCGGATCAGGAACGCTGACGTCGGGGTCGGCGGCGAATAACATCGCCTCCAGTTCTTCCCGTTCCCGCCGGTCCAACAACGGCCTGCCTTCCCCGGCCTTCTCCCGTTCCACGAGGACGCGGAGGGTCTGCAGGGCGATCAGATCCGACGGCACCCACTCACGGTGAAACCGCTCCGGAAGGAACATCGTCCGCGGCCCGCCCTCAGCGAGCAGTCCCTCCAATGCGTGTTCGCGTCGGAGCGCGGTTGCGGTGAACTCGGACCGCCACTGGGCGTGGTCGGATCTGAACCGCAGATCCTCAAACTCGCCCTCGAACGACGGGGAAACCGTGACGAGATAGTCCTCCTTCACCGGCTCCACGGGAAGATGCTCCCGCTCCAGAAGATCGGCCAGGCCGTCACGGACCCGTTCGGCCCGCTCCAACCGTTCCAACGTGTCCGGGAGGCGGGAGGCCTGTACAGCGAGCGAAAGACACTCGTCGCGCCACCGCTCGTGCGCGTCCTCAAACCCCTCCCGGTCGGGCGTGCCGTCTGGGAGGCGGAAGTCACCGGTGCTCGGTTCGGGTGGGAACATCTCCGCCACAATCTCCGGGATCCCCGACTCCTCGAACGCCTCCCACCCCACCGGCGGCAGCACCCGCGCGGCGGGCGAGGCCACGGGTGCGGGTATCCAGGAACGGATGTGCGGGACATCGTCGCCGAAGTCCTCACCGAACACCCGGTCGCCGTCTGTGCGGGGCTGACCGGGAGGGCCTGCGAGGTCTTCGATCAGCACCTCATCGACCATGTGTTGAGCCTCGGCCTGGGTGCGGGCGAGGACCTCGAACTCAACCACCACCCGGTGCGGGCGGGGCGGCTCAGGCGAATACCCCAACGGTGGGATCGTGGTGTCGGACATGATGAAGGCCTCCATTCACAGACAGATCGACAGAACACGCACCGCGCGCGAACGCTCAGCTGGCACGGGTGGTGCTGTTCCAGAGGTACGCACAGGAGCACGTCAAGGTCGAGGCGTCCGGGAGATGACGCGTCGAAACATCAAGAAGACGCGTGGAAACGTCAAACTCCCGCGATCGGGTCAGCGGGCGAGATATCCTCCAGTCGACCGGCCGACGTAAGTGCTCGGTGACGGGTCAGCGGTGAGAGCGGCTTCGCGTTCCTGCAGAGCATGCTGCAAGTACCGGTTCACGGCCGTGTGGTTCGTCCCGTCCGCACCACCGGTCATAGGCACTCGGTGGAACGAGTACGCCGGGTGCGGCGTCGCTTGCCGCAGCGCCTCCAACCATGCATCTACGTTTTCGGGCAGTACCCAATCCTGCGGCGGAGGATTTGACTGAAGGAACTCCGTCGCCCCGGCATACGCTTCGGAGTCTTCGAGCATCTCGTGAATTGTGACTGCAACCGCCCGCGCCACGGCGACCGGATTGCGGTCCGCGACCACCGTCGGATCAATCTCCGGGTCATCAGCCCACACAATCACCCCCAGAAACAGCGCACCCGGCAGGCTCGTCGCACCTCTGCGTGCTGTGGTGCCAGCAGGCGTCGATACTGCTGCCTCGTCAGGGTCAATGCTGCTCATGAGATTCCTTCCCTCAAGGTTCCCCGCGCGCGGTCGCGTCGGGGGCGTACCTGTCAGGTGGGCCCCCGATAGTGGGCGCTCAGACGGCCTAGGAAGATTGCTCGTGTGCTCGTCGGTACTGCTGCGGAGAGAGCCCGTACACGCGGCGGAACGCACGCGAGGCATGACTGGCGTCCAACCATCCGACCTGGCGAGCGGCTTCCTCGACACTAAGGCCACTGGAAAGCAGAAGATCGGCCATGCGACGCGCTCGCTCGTGGCGCAGGAACTCCGCAGGGCTTATCTGGAGGTGCTTGCGAAACAGTCGTGAGATCTGTGATCGAGACATCGCCGCCGAAACGGCGAGAGCGTCAAGAGTCCACGGCTGGTCGAACCGTTCGATGAGGATCGCCACTGCTCGCCGTACCGCTTCGTCGCCGACCCCGATCGCAGCATCCGACTGGGTAAGTACGTCGAGAAGCCCGGTAACAAGACTGAGGCTTCGGAGCGGCGAAACCTCGTGCTGCTGAATATCGAGCAGCACTCGGAATGCGGACTCTAGTTGCGGAAGCGTCCTGGGTGAGAGGCGGAACGTGACAGGATCCGACCCGCATTTGTTCAGAGAACCAAGAAGAGCGGGCGCGGCGGACTTGGGTATCCACCGTGCCTGCTCGTGAAGGAAGGTCGTGTCGATGTAGGCCGTCGTCGTCACCACCGTCCCGGAGGGGTCTCCCGAATACCAGTGACCAGGTCGCAGCAAGATGACGTCGCCTTCGACGGCCTTGAGCTCGCCGGACTGGTGCCTGAGCGTGGTCGCACCCGCGTTGACCATCATTACTTTCGTCGCAGCGAAAAGGACGCGGCCCGTGGGACCGGAATGTGTGGCACGGCGAACCGCCACCGGGAAAAGATCAGGTCGAGTAATTGGAGCGTCCGGCAGCAGGACTTTGGTGAACGGCTCCCTCACGATGCCTCGACTACATCTCGATGCTCTTTGCTCCGAGGAGCGACTTGACTTCGGCGTATAGGTCGGCGGTAACGGTGACAGGGTAGGGCGTCAAGGAGAAGAGGGACGCGGTGTCGGTCTTGACTAGCTTGAGGCGTGACTCAGTCTGGCCGGGGTGTCGGATGAGGATCTCGCGGAGTTCTGTGATGCGAGTCTCCGTTGCGGCTCGCTCTGGCATGACGATTACAAAGGGGCGATTTTGCATGTGGTCGGCCGACTCGATTTCTTCAAGGCCGTCGGCGTGGATTGTCACCCCGTCGTCGCGGAGACTTACTCGCCCGCTGACGAGCACGACGGAGTCAGCCTGAAGTGCTGATGAGTAGGCCTGATAGGTCTTTCCGGTGAACATAGTGCTGACCTCTCCGCCGAGGTCCTCGATTCGGACGAGGGCGTAAGGGTTGCCGGACGCTTTGGCGACGCGATGTTGAACGTTGGTCAGAAGACCGGCAACGGTCACCGACTTGCCGTCCTTCGGGGAACCTTCCCCCAGGAGCGCAGCGATCTGAGTGTTTGCGCGTTTGGAGAGCACCTGTTCAAGTCCACGAAGTGGATGGTCAGACACGTAGAGTCCGAGCATTTCTCGTTCGAACGCGAGTTTGTCGCGCCTGTTCCACTCGGGGAGATCAGGAATCTCAGTGTCGAAGGAGTCTTCCGCGTCGTCGCCGAGGGCGGCGAAGAGATCGAACTGTCCGTGAGCTTCTTGTCGTTTGATTCCGGCGACGGCATCGACGGCTTCTTTGTGGATGCTCAGCAGTCCACGCCGAGGATGCTCGAACGAGTCGAACGCCCCTGCTTTGATCAGCGATTCGACGGTGCGTTTGTTGGCGACATCGATGGGTGCTTTGCGGAGGAAATCATGGAAGCCGGCGTATCGTCCTTTGGCTTCACGAGTGTTGATGATCTGGGCGACGACGTTGCCTCCTACGTTGCGGATTGCTTCGAGTCCGAACCGGATATCTTCGCCGATGGCAGCGAAGTAGCGACCGGACTCGTTCACGTCTGGTGGGAGAACCTTGATACCCATCCGCCGGGTCTCGTTGAGGTAGAGCGCCATCTTGTCTTTGGATTCCCCGACGCTGGTGAGCAGGGCGGCCATGTACTCGGCCGGGTAATGGGCTTTGAGGTACGCGGTCCAGTAGCTCAGGAGTCCGTAGGCGGCGGAGTGAGCCTTGTTGAAGGCATAGTCGGAGAACGGGAGCAAGATGTCCCAGAGCGTTCGCACTGCCTCCAAACTGTACCCGTTGGCTTTCATCCCGGAGGAGAATGCCTCGAACTGCTTGTCGAGTTCTGACTTTTTCTTTTTGCCCATCGCGCGGCGGAGCAGGTCGGCTTGTCCGAGCGTGAAACCGGCAAGTACCTGCGCGATCGTCATGACTTGCTCTTGGTAGACGATCAGCCCGTAGGTCTTGCCAAGGACATCGGCGAGCGGTTCCGCGAGCTCGGGATGGATGGGGGTGATCTCCTGCTGCCCTGTCTTGCGGAGTGCGTAGTTGATGTGCGAGTTTGCGCCCATCGGCCCCGGTCGGTAGAGCGCGCCGACGGCGGTGATGTCTTCGAAGTGGTCGGGCTGGGCGAGGCGGAGGAGTGAACGCATTGCGTCGCCGTCGAATTGAATGACGCCGAGGGTGTCACCTCGGCGCATCAGCTCGAACACGGCAGGGTCGTCGAGGGGTAGGTCTTCCAGGGAAATTTGTTCGGCACGGTTGGTTCGGATGTTCTCGACCGCGTCGCTGAGGATGGTGAGGTTGCGTAGCCCGAGGAAGTCCATCTTGATCAGCCCGAGTGACTCACAAGCCGGGTAGTCGAACTGCGTGACGATCTGCCCGTCTTGCTCTCGTTTCATGAGCGGGATGACGTCGGTCAGCGGGGTGCTGGACATGATGACTCCGGCCGCATGGACGCCCCATTGCCGTTTCAGGCCTTCCAGCCCGACCGCGGTCTCGTAGACCGCTTTCGCGTCGACCTCAGATTCGATCAGGGTGCGGATCTCGGCGGCTTCGGCATAGCGGGGATCTTCGGAGTTGAAGATCCCCGCTAGCGAGATGTCCTTGCCCGACACGGTCGGCGGCATCGCTTTGGTGAGCTTGTCACCGGTGCTGAACGGGTAGCCGAGCACGCGGGAGCTGTCTTTGAGGGCCTGCTTGGACTTGATGGTTCCGTAGGTGACGATCTGCGCAACCCGATCGTCGCCGTACTTCTCAGTGACATAGCGAATCACCTCACCGCGACGCCGGTCGTCAAAGTCGACATCGAAGTCGGGCATCGATACACGGTCGGGGTTGAGGAAGCGTTCGAAGATCAGGTCGTGCACCAGCGGGTCGAGCCCGGTGATCTGCAGTGCGTAGGCGACCATTGAGCCGGCGCCGGAGCCTCGACCGGGGCCGACTCGGATGCCGTGGTCCTTCGCCCAGCCGATGAAGTCCGCGACGACGAGGAAGTACCCGGCGAACCCCATCTGGAGGATGATCCCGGTCTCGTACTCGGCGCGCTCTCGCACCTGCGCGCTTGCCCCGTCGGGATAGCGTTCCGCGAGGCCGCGCTGGATCTCCTTGACCAGCCAGGTCTCCTCGGTCTCGCCGACAGGGACGGGAAAGCGGGGCATGTAGTTTGCCGAGGTGTCGAACTCGACGTTGCAGCGCTCCGCAATCAGCAGAGTGTTGTCGCATGCGCTGGGGAAGTCCTTGAACAGGTCGCGCATCTGCGCCGGCGACTTCAGGTAGAACTCGTCAGCATCGAACTTGAACCGCTTTGGATCATCCACCGTGCTTCCGGACTGGACACACAGCAAGGCGGCGTGGCTCTTGGCATCATCGGCATGGACGTAGTGAAGGTCGTTGGTCGCGACCAGCGGGAGCGACAGCTCATCGGCCAGCCGCAGCAGGTCGGTCATGATCCGCCGTTCGATACCGAGGCCGTGATCCATAATCTCGCAGAAGTAGTTCTCCGCACCGAAGATGTCACGGAAGTCCGACGCAGCCTGGCGTGCTTCCTCGTACTGGCCAAGCCTCAGCCGAGTCTGAACCTCACCGCTCGGACACCCCGTCGTCGCGATCAGCCCCGCGCCGTGCTCGCTGAGGAGCTCACGATCCATGCGTGGTTTGAAGTAGTAACCCTCGATCGACGCCCGTGACGAGAGTCGGAACAGATTGCGCATCCCGGGCGTCGTCTCCGCGAGGAGCGTCATGTGCGTGTATGCACCGCTGCCGGATACATCGTCCCTCGAATCGGTGCCGTCACCCCACCGAACTCGCGTTCGATCCTGCCTCGCGGTCCCCGGCGTGATGTAAGCCTCAGTGCCGATGATCGGTTTCACCCCGGCGGCCGTCGCTGCACGCCAGAAATCGAACGCACCGAACACGTTGCCGTGATCGGTCATCGCGATCGCAGGCATGCCCTGCTCCGCGGCGGAGGAGATCAATGGACTCACCCGCGCTGCGCCGTCGAGCATCGAATACTCGCTATGCACGTGCAAATGGACGAATGAGTCCTGTGATGCCATCGGGTCTGGCTCCTGTCCACAACAGTTTGTTGTTCATGTCGATGGAACCAAGTAAGAATGGAGTTCAGCAAACAACGCTGGAGGCGGCGAGCCACAGCCAATAGTTGTGTTGATATGCTTTGGGGGTGGATGTTGAAGTAGTGCGAACCTTCGTAGCAGCTGCCGACGCGGGACAGTTCCAGGAGGCAGCGGTGGACCTCCACGTGACCCAGCAAGCGGTCTCGAAGCGCATAGCTGCACTGGAGCGCGAGCTGGGTGTTTCGTTGTTCAACCGTGCGGCTCGCGGGTCAGAACTCACGGTCGACGGACAAGCCTTCTTGCCTCATGCCCGAGAACTGCTCCGCATCGCAGTTCGGGCGGTCGAATCGGTGCAGCCGGGGACGCGAGCGCTCCGGGTTGATGTCGTCCATCGACGTATCGCTCCGGCAGTAGTTCTTCAGGACTTCTATCGAAGCAACAAAGAGATCCCGCTTGACGTCGTCACCCTCGGTTCGCACACCGCGGAAGGTGCCGTAGCAGCTGTCCGCGATGGCCTGATAGACGCAACATTCCGCGCCTGCGATATGAGCAAGCGACTGCCGATCGGTGTTGAAGTCGGCCCTACGCTCAACTCGGCACTCGAGCTACTTGTCGGCCCGGCCCATCCACTCGCAAATTTCAAAGAGGTCGAACTCAGCCAGCTTGGCGGGCATCGCATCTGGGTTCCAGGAATCACTGACGGCAGTGAGTGGGCCGTCTTCTACGCGCAACTCGCGAGGGCATTTGGCCTGTCAATCGATGCTTTAGGTCCGCACTTCGGAGACGAAGCACTCATGGATCAGCTATCCACTTCTTCGAACCTTGCGACGCTGGTAGGCGACCATGACCGGTACCTCTGGCCAACGCAGCATGACCTACGGCGTATCCGGATTCGTAACCCCACACCGGTGTATCCGCACTCCCTGATCTGGCTTAACACCAACCCGCACCCCGGACTCACTGCACTGCGGGCCTATCTTGAGAGCTACACCGCCCAAGAGGTTGCCACTGATATGTGGACGGCGGAGTGGCTCAAGAATTGACACGCAGCGACCATGGTTGGGTGCACCAAGTGCATATGATCGACGCCGCTTGCGAGGTGACGAACGTCTGGCTCAGCGTGATGCTCCCGCGTCAGGCGCCCCGCTGCGGGATTCGTCCGATGCGCTCACCACTGCATCCGCGAACTGATCAACGGTACATACGATGCGTCCTTCTCCGCTCCGACCACCCGGTGCCCGGCTTGCACAGCAGCTTCAATCGTCGTACCCGAACCTGCAAACGGCTCTAGCACGACACCTCCGCTCGGCGTGACGAGCGTGATCAGCCAGCGCATCAGGGCTAGCGGTTTCACCGTCGCGTGCGAGACTCCGAATGCGCGAGGGCGTTCATTGGCGTTGGGCTTGTTGTCGAGGCGGAAGATCGGGAACTTCCGCGACAGTGATTCGCCCTGCCACGTCCCCGTCAACACATCCAACGCATCCGCCTGCCCGGGGTCGAAAGCGACGTTCGTCGGCCACCGGCCGTCAGCGAACCTGCCGTCGTCGATGTTGATCCCGCCGACGCCATGCTTGAGGACGTTGCGGACGAGGTTTCCTTCGGGTGGTTTGCGGGCGATGATGATCGGCTCGAATGCCGGCCGCAACGCCGTACCCCACCCCTCCCACCGCTGCGCGTCCTCGGTCACCGGAGTGCCTTTGGACAGGACCGTGCGGGTCGCGCCGAGCACCCCGTCATGATCAGTGGTCTGCACGACCCGGTCGGTGCGTTGCGTGCCGTGGTGCTTGTCGATGGCGTGCGAGAGGTCCATGCTCTTGGGCATTCCGGTGGTGTGTAGCCATGCAATCTGGTCGCGGATCTCGAACCCTGCATTCTCGATCCCGCGCACCATCCGGTGCCAGGTGCGTGCACCACCGAACGCTGCAATATACGCACCCGGCTTGAGCGCATGCAATGCTCCTGCAGCCCACGCGGTGCACCACGTCTCGAACACCTCCGGTGCACTCATCGCACTTGTGTCGATGTGCGGGAGGGATTCCCGGAACCCGGATGCGTCATCCCATGCCTGCCCGTTGAAGCTCAACCCGTAGGGCGGGTCCGTGACCAGGGCGTCGATGCTCCCTTCGGGCAGGAGCGCGAGGAGCTCGACCGCGTCACCGAGATAGAGCGTCGCCCGTTCATCGGCGAACACCGGCTTGGGTAGTTCGGTCAGGCGTGCGGCGGGCGTCGGGGTGGAGTCGGGCATGACGGTGGCTCCCTGCTGTTCGGGGCCTGTCCGCGCTCGTGTGCGACGAACAAGCTCATCCGGCAGGTACGTGCCACACCGACGAAGTCGAGCCCACACAGCCCCAGCGTGGATGCCACGCGAGAGTCAGCGCCCGCGCGCCAGATCAGAGTTCCACGAGGTGCCCGGGCCTCGCTGATTCCCACTGCCAGATTTCTCCCACACACGATCGGCAATCAACGATCGAATGGGACCGTGAATGCCTCTGGACCGTCGCTACTCGTGTCTGGTGAGCGACGTGCTGATGGGTTTCTTCCAGGCAAGGAGGTACCGGTAGTAGAGCCCGCTGCGAACCGTGCGTCCAGGAAGGATATCCCGGCTCATCTGTCGGATTGCCACGAGGTTCTCCTGCGGTTCTGCGATGGGGACTCCGATGTCCGCCGTCTCGCGGTGTATGAGGGATCCGATCCTCACGAGCGGAAGGGTCGCTGCCGAGAGGATCCAGTCGACCAGGGTGTGGTTCGCCGCGAGCCCGACAACCATCAGGTGCCCTCCGGGGCGAAGCAACGATGCAGCTTTCTCGAGCGTCGGCTGAAGCTCCATGTGGTGGAGTGTCGCTACAAAGGTGATGAGGTCGAACCGTGCAGCACCGGGATGGAAAGACGCAAAGCTGGTGCACTGCAGCGAAACGTTCTCGGTGTCGCGCAGTCGGGTGCGTGCGCGCGCAATGGTCTCCGCGTCTGGTTCGATGCCGACGGCTGTGGTGACGTGCGGTGCAAGGCGCTGCAGCAGGAATCCGTCGCCGCACCCGACGTCCAGCACGTCACGCACGTCGTCGCGTAGGCCGGTGCGGAGAATCCACCCGTGGTATGCGGTGTTGTGATTCCAGTAGTCGCCCACATCACCAGTCTTCCAGGACACCGCTCTCCATGGCCCGTCACACCTTCACGGTGGAGGTGATTGTCCGAACACCGTTCGATAGGCAATTGACGCCTGGCTCGGATCATGGCAATCGCTCACTGGCGGCACTCTGACGTGCTGCAAAACGCAGAAAGGCACCGCTTCTTCGGCGTAGTCCGGTGGAAGGTCGTTGCGTACCTGCTGGATATGACGGTCTCCATCAGGGTGATGACCGCCGGTGACGGATACCGGTATCTACTCAACTCCGCCGTCACCGGCGACGGGGATCGTGACGCCGCTTCTGCGCTGACGAGGTACTACCTCGAGTCGGGGACACCACCGGGCACATGGACAGGATCCGGGCTCGTCGGGCTCCCCGGGGGCGTGGCCGCGGGCACGGCAGTGAGCGAGGAGCAGTTGCGGCGTCTGATGGGGTTCGGGCAGGACCCGAACAGCGGCGAGCAACTGGGTCGTCCATACCGGAAATTCGCCACCACCGCAGAACGTGTCGATCGTCGCGTCGAGAAACTCTCCGGCACTCTCACCGACGAGAAGCGCGCGATCCAGACCGCGCTGATCGAGGCCGAGGAGGCGGCGAAGCCGACGGGCGCACCGGTGGCGGGGTTCGATCTGACGTTCTCAGTCCCGAAGTCCGTCTCGACGCTCTGGGCGGTCGCTGACGCTGGGATACAGGCACTGATTGCCCAGGCGCATCACGTCGCGATCCAAGATGTGATCGCGCTGTTCGAGCGCGATGCCGCGATGACCCGGATCGGCGCGAAAGGGCCGCGGGGCGCAGTCGCCCAGGTCGAAGTCCGGGGTGTGATCGCGACAGCGTACGACCACTACGACTCCAGAGCATCGGATCCGCAGCTCCACACACATGTCGTCGTCGCGAACCGTGTTCAGGCCGTTCATGACGGAAAATGGCGGACCCTCGACTCCCGGGCGATTCATGCTGCGGTGACGGGGCTGTCAGAGCACTACAACGCGGTCCTCTCCGACCACCTCACCCAGGTTCTCGGGGTGGGGTGGGAAGCGCGGGAGCGTGGCGCTGGGCGGTCGACAGCGTGGGAGATCGCCGGCGTGCCGCAGAAGCTGATGGACGATTTCTCCTCCCGCACTCGCGATATCGAGCAGGTCAAGGACGGCCTCGTCGCCGACTACGTGACGAAGCATGGGCGGCAGCCGTCGCCGAAGTTGTTGTGGCAGCTCCGACAACAAGCCACATTGGAGACTCGACCCCCGAAGCAGCATCACTCGCTGAGCAGCCTCACCGCTGGGTGGCGAGATCGTGCGACCGAGCTTCTCGGTGAGGATGCTCCGACGTGGGCCACAACGCTCGTGGCCGAGAGCGTGGGGGAGCCGTTGCTGCGCGCGGACGACATTCCGCTCGGCGACCTTGATCAGGTTGCCGAAGGCGTGGTGGCGCGGGTGGGGGACCGGCGGGCGACATGGAAACGATGGAACCTTCACGCGGAGGCTGTCCGGCAGACGATGGGACTCCGGTTCGCGTCCGCGACTGACCGCGATCACGTCACCGAACAGATCGTCGACGCCGCGGAACGCGTATCGCTGCGGTTGACTCCGCCGGAGCTCGCGTCGAGCCCGCTGACCTTCCGCCGCGCGGACGCATCGAGCGTGTTCCGCCCGAAAGCCTCAACTGTGTTCTCATCCGAACAGGTGCTCGCCGCCGAAGACAGACTCCTCACCGCGTCGAACGACAGGAGCGCACCGACGGTGCCGCTTACGTGGGTCGAGCAGGCGGCGCGGAAGAGGAACCGAGACGGGCATGTGTTGTCACCGGATCAGGAGCGGGCGATCACGAAGATCGGCGTCTCCGCCCGCACCCTCGACGTGTTGGTCGGTCCAGCAGGAACCGGGAAGACGACGACTATGTCGGCGTTGCGGCGAGCGTGGGAGAAACGCCACGGCAGCGGTTCTGTGATCGGTCTCGCGCCGTCTGCGGCGGCAGCGGATGTCCTGGCAGGGGATCTGGGGATCTCGACGGAGAACACGGCGAAGTGGCTCCACGAACACCGCCACGGCAACTGGAACCTCACATCAGGCCAACTCGTCATCATCGACGAAGCCTCACTCGCAGGAACCCTCGCCCTCGACACCATCACCACCCACGCCCTGCAGGCTGGTGCGAAGGTGCTCCTCATCGGCGACTGGGCGCAGCTCGCGGCGGTCGATGCGGGTGGTGCGTTCGGGATGCTCGTCCGACACCGGGACGATGCCCCTGAGCTCACCGACGTGAGGCGGTTCCGTAAAGAGTGGGAGAAACAAGCCTCCCTCGGACTGCGCATCGGCGACACCGACGTCATCGACACCTACCTCGACCACGATCGCATCGCTCCAGGCCGATATGAGGACATCCTCGAGCAGGCATATCAGGCGTGGCGTGCCGACCAAGCCGAAGGGAAAGCGTCGGTGTTGATCGCTGAGGCCCTCGACACCGTCTCCGAACTCAACACCCGCGCCCGCACCGACCGAGTCCTTGCAGGCGACGTCGCCCTCGACGGCGTTCGACTCCATGACGGGAACGAAGCCTCCCGCGGTGACCTGGTCATCACCCGAAACAACGACCGACGACTCGCGATGGGGCGAGGGTGGGTGAAGAACGGCGACCGGTGGACCGTGACCCGCGCGAACGATGACGGATCTCTCACGGTCCGACGCGCCCACTCCAAATGGCGCATCACCATCACCCTTCCTGCCGCGTACGTGAGCGAACATGTCGAGCTGGGGTACGCGATCACCGCGCACCGCGCACAAGGTTCCACGGTCGATACCGCGCACGCGATCGTCTCGTCACCAGAAATGACCCGCGAGTCCTTCTACGTCGCGATGACTCGCGGCCGGGAATCCAACCACGCCTACATCGCCGCCGACCAACATCACCTCGAAGAACATCAACACCATGACGACCTGCAGATGACCGCCAGGAGCATCCTCTACGGCATCCTGCAACACGTCGGTGCCGAACAATCCGCCCACGACACCATCACCACTGAGCACGAAGCGTGGGGGTCGCTTGCGCAGTTGGCTGCCGAATACGACACCATCGCCCAAGAAGCTCAGCAACACCGATGGATCGCCCTGCTTGAGCAAGGTGGCCTCACCACCGAAGCGGTCGATGAACTCGTCCAGACCGAGTCATTCGGGGTCCTGACCACCGAGCTGCGGCGTCTCGAAGCCGCCGGCCACGACATTGAAAACCTCATGCCACGGGTCGTGCACGCAGGGAACCTCGACGAGGTCGATGATCTCGGGTCGATGCTGCGGTACCGGATCCAAAAGCTCACCAGCACCTACCCTCCCAGCGCTCGCCGAGTCGCAGGGCTCATCGCTGGTGTTGTCCCGCGAGCTACTGGCATCACTGATCTCGAGATGCAGCGAGCGCTCGAAGAACGCGAACACCTCATGGTCCAACGCCTTAACACTCTCACCACAGCAGCGCTCGAACAGCCTGTTCCCTGGACGGCAGGACTCGACGTTCTCGACGCCGAGGCTCGCATCGTCGCGGTCCGTGCGGTTGCTGCGTACCGTGACCGATGGGGCATTACCTCGACTCGCCCACTGGGGCCTGTACCCGCCGACGATGCGCAACGCATCGACTACGAACGCACCCGAGCCACGCTCACCCGCCTTCAACAGGACGCTAGCGAGCCCCAAGAGACCCCGCAGCGACGGGACGGGCCGACCCTCTAAGCACTGTGGCGCTGGAGCGCCTCAAAGTGCTCGCCCTTCCTTCTCGCTGAGCACTTGGGTATCCTGGCGGTGGCAGGAGCAACCACGCGCCAACCCCTCAGAACCAGGGAACGGCAGACCGTTCGAGAAGTACCTCGGGCACTCAACCACTCAGGACCGGCCACACCACCGTTGTCCTGCGTGCGAAAGTGAGGCCCACGTCATGCTCCTGAACCGGCTCTGGAACGCCAGCGTCCACACCCGCGTCTTCCTCCGCAGATGGATGCCTACCAACATCCTCCTCGACGTGCTCCGCTCCCGTCGCGGCCTCAAATGGGGCATCCCCGCGATGCTCCTCGGCGTCATCTACCTGCTGATCGCTGTGACCTGTACCGGACTCATCGAACAAGGGTGGAGCAAGTGGCTGTACCTCGTGTTCTTCCTCGCCCTGTGGAACGCGCTGAAGCTCATCCTCTTCGGGCCGTGGAGCCTTGTGCTCCTTGCGCGATCCCGGTCGCAAGAACGACGCGCCCGCTCAGCTGTCATCGTCCAGCGTTAGCGGCCTGGAACGAATTCGTCGGAACACGCCCCAACGTCCGCAGAACCAGTTGCCGATCGTAGGCCGAAAACGGCCGCGACAATGACGGCTACTTGTGCGGGTGCTTTCATGGTTGCGCGATCCGCACCGATCGGATGGTGATGATCTACCAGCTTCGACGCATGTTTATCGTCGGATAGTTCTCGGTCATCACGACATCACTATCCGCCTGCAAACGTTGACTGGCTGAAACCGCAATCGTTGCGGTCGTTTCTCACGCCGCAATGCACGGGGCGAGTCCGCAGCGGGCGCTACACCGGACAAGAGCAGCAGGACAATCCGTCTAGATCTAGGCGTCGAGCGGGCGTTGTAGCTCGGTGCTGCGCATCCGGCCCGCGGCCAGAGCTATGACGGCCAATGCTGGCGGCACGACGCCAACGACGATGAAGATCGTTTCCACGGGGAAGATCAGCGACAGCGGCCCGGCGATCGCGATTGAGACGGGCATGAATGCGATCGAGACGAAGAAGTCGAGGCTTGCGACTCGACCGATCATGTCGACGGGCACGAGGCGTTGCAGCAGCGTGCCCCAGATCACGACTCCCGCGCCGGTCGCTGCGCCAACGACGAACAGCGCCGCCAGCATGATCCCGAGGTTGTCGGCCACGCCCAGCACGACGAGGGGGAGGGTTCCGCCGCCCCAGCAGAGGATCATGAACGTCAGGTAGCGGCGCGGCAGTCTCAGTGAGGAGACGACGAGCGAGCCGACCGCGCCGCCGATCCCGAATGCTGCCAGGAGAATCCCGAACGTCGCTTCGGCGTCCTCGAATCGGTCGCGGGTGAGGAACGGCAGGAGAACTTCGATGGGCCCTTGGATGATGAGGGCGAGCGATGATCCGAAGATGAGCGTCCAGAGTAGCCACCGGGTGCTGGCGACGTACCGGACGCCCGCGCGCAGGTCGCCCCACACGTTCGTTTTCTCGGCAGGCGTCGCGGGGCCGGCTATCTCGTCGCGTCGGCTCAGGAAGAGCACGATGACGAAGGCGACCGCGTAGGAAGCGGCCACGATCACAGCGCCGATCGCGGGGAAGAACGCGCCGACGATGATCCCGCCGAGCGCAGGTCCGAGTCCTTGCCCCATCGAGGGGCGCAACGCACCTTCGAGCCCGTTTGCGGCGAGGAGCTGTTCGGGCGGAAGCACCTGGGGGAGATAGGCGCTGTAGGCGGGGTAGAAGAACGCACTGCCGGCCCCCATCGCGAACGAGGCGACGCCGACGTGCCACAGCTCGATCGTTCCGGTGAGGGACAGGGCCGCGACGGCGGCCATCACTACGGCGGTGCATCCCTGCACGGTGATGATGATGCGCCGTTTCGAGAACCGGTCAGCGACGACTCCGCCGAGGATCGAGGACGCGAACAGGCCGAGACTCATCCCCGTGGCGACGGCGGACAACGCCAGCGGGCTGTCGTTGAGGGCGAGCACCTGGAACACCATGACGATCGTCCACATGCCGGTGCCGAATACCTCGATCCCGACGGCGGCGAACAACAGTCGGTAGTCGCGGGTCGCGAGGGGTCGCAGCGCACGAAGGGCGCCAGGGTTCTTCCGGCTCATGCCCGTGGCTCACTCTCAGTCATCGCGCCGAGGCGCAGCGGGGGCCAGTCGTCGACGTCGCGGAGGAGCTGCCGGTCATGGGTGGAGAGCACCACGGCGGCTTGCGTCGCTCCGAGGGCGTCGGTGAGTTCGTCGACGAGCGCGATCGACAGATGGTTGGTGGGCTCGTCCAGCAGCAGGACGTGTGGTTTCGTCGCGAGCACCAATGCCAGGTCGAGTCGGCGTTGCTGTCCCATCGACAGCTCACCGATGCGTTTGCTCGACTCCCGAGCGCGCAGGAGGCCGAGCTGCGAGAGCCCGACCGCTTCGGCGGCAGTGAGTGTCCCCGCCGCCACGAGAGCGTCGACGTGGGCGGCGTAAACCTCGCTCGCTCGCCGTTGCAGCGGCAGATCAGTCTCCTGTCGCAAGAATCCGAGACGGACGCTCTGCGGCATCCGCACCGAGCCGGTATCGGGGTGCAGCTCGCCCGCGATCACGGCGAGCAGGGTCGATTTGCCGGCCCCGTTCGGGCCGGTCACGACGAGGCGGCCGCGGTGCGAGAGCGAGAACGACACCGGATGCGCCAGGCGGCCGGCGACGCTGACGTGCTCCGCGCTTAGCAGCACCGCGCCCGTCCTGGTCGGCAGATCGGGGAACCGGAAATGCAGCGGCGGTTCCGGCACGGTGACGGCGTGCGCTTCGAGCTGTTCCTGCCGACGGTGAACGCTCTGCACGAGCCCGCCAGCACGGGTCGCTCGGCCGTGCTTGTTGGTGCCCTTCTCCGGCCGCCACCCGGAAACGAGCCTGTTCTGTGCGGAACTGAGACTGTCCTGCAGTCGGGCGTGCTCGGCTTGTTGCCTGTCGAATTCCTGTTCCCACCGTTCCCGCTCGGCCTGCCGGCCCTCGCGATACCCGGCGTACCCGTTGCCGTAGATACGCACTCGGTCGTCGGGAGTGGGGTCGAGGTCGAGGATAGTTTCCGCGACGTCTGAGAGCAGCGCGCGATCGTGCGTGACGATGACGACCCCGCCGGCACGAGCTCGGAGCTGCGAGCTCAAAAACTCGAGGCCGGATCGGTCGAGGTGGTTCGTCGGCTCGTCGAGTAGCAGGAAATCATGATCCGCACCGAGCAGGCACGCCAGGCGCACCCGATACCGCTGCCCCACAGAGAGGTCAGCGAGCAGCCTGGCCGGATCGGTTTCGGCGTCCAGGGCGTCGAGCGCTATTCGCACCCGCCGCTCGGCGTCCCAGGCATCGAGCACTTCGGCATGCTCCAACGCGGCCGCGTAACGCTCATCAGCGCCGGCCCTGCCGGCCGAGAGCGCACGGGCGGCCTCGTCGAGCGATGCCAGGGCCGCGAGAGGTTCGGCTATCGCTTCCGCGATGGCCTGGCCCACGGTGCGGTCATCGTCCGCGGACATTTCCTGTTCCGCGACCGCGAGCGTTCCGGTGCGCTGCACCGTGCCGGCATCAGGAGCCAGCGTGCCGTCGAGCACATGGAGCAGCGTGGACTTCCCGCGCCCGTTCTCCCCGACGATCGCGAGCCGAGAGGCGGGCGTCACGGTGAGGTCGACATGGTTGAGGACACGGGTCGCTCCGCGCATCACGGAGACGTCGGAGGCGATGAGTTGGGCGCGCTGGCGCGCCGGTAGATGGTTGGTCGGGGTGAGCATTCGAATCCTTCGAGACGACGCACCAGCCAGCCCACGTGAGGGCGGTCAGGGTGCGCGGATGACGGCGACCCGCGGAGGGTCGAGAACGAGTGGCCGCCGCATGCTCGGATTACTCAACGAGCGCGGTGGGCCTCACTCAGCCGTCAGAGGAACAACAAATGCACCCTTCGATCGTACGGGACCGCCGCGGCGTCCCGCAAACGATCGACGATGCGACGATGTACAGATGGAACCGTGGGCGGCTGGGCTGAGCGGTGTGGTGTCCTTGCCGAGTGGTCGACTGGTGCGCGGGCGCGGGCTGAGAAGCGGCCCGGTCGACGCGGCTAACGCGCCGGATTTCGGGGTGTATCTCACGGCCCGCCTGCACCAGGAGACTTGGCAATCGCAGTGGATTGCGTGGCCGGACTTTCGTCTACCCAGAGAGCCGTCGAGCGCACTATCCGCCCTACGAGAGGCTTATGACCGGTCGGCCACCGAGAGGGTGGAAATTGCTTGCGGTGGCGGTACGGGGCGAACGGGAACCGCTCTGGCCATCCTCGCGCGATACGACGGGGTGCCGGCCGATGAGGCCGTGGCATGGGTGCGCGCTGCCTATCGGCACAACGCGGTCGAAACTCCCTGGCAACGCCGGTTCGTGCGCGAGGCACATCTACAGCTCTGACCCATCAACGATCGTCTAGGAGCTGCTGAGGTCGGGTGACTTTTCGACCAGGCGGCGCATGGCCTGTTCGAACGCTGCGCGTTCGCCGTCGGTCCATTCCGCCGTGAGTGCTTCAAACACGCTGTCTTGCCATACGTGCGCCGCGGCGAGGAGCTGGTGCCCGGATGCGGTGAGGGTGACCGTCCGCTGCCGCCGATCGACCGCTGAGCGACTGAGAGCCAGGTAGCCCGCCTCCGCTGCATGCGTCAGCAGCCGCGAAGCGTTCGACTGATCGAGCCCCAGCTCGGCCGCAACGTCATTCACTGTCGGGTCGCTGCCGTGCGAGAGTGCGTTGACGGCCTCGACCGCGAGAACGTCGCGGCCGCGAGCTGCACGCTCGCCGTCAGCGGTTCCGTTCCAGCGTCGCGACCAGTGCCGCACGAACGAGAACAGTGCTCGACCGGCCCCGGGCTCGCTCATTCTGTGGCCGCAAGTTCAGTGTACAGGTAGGCGAACTCCAACGCCTCCCGCAGCGCGGGAAAGTGCAGCGCGGCCGACACCTGATCGCCAGTGGCTCGGAACAACGTCGCTAACCGTGTGGGCTCCGCGTCCGCCGGCCATTGAGCGTCTTGCTCGACGACGATCACCCGATCGGTGATCGGGTGATACGAGCGCGGCCGCAGGGTGATTCCTGACCGAGTGATCCACTTGACGAAACCCTCATCGGTGATCGGCCCGGCCACCTTCGGGCCATTGATGACGATTGGGTTAGTGACGGTGCCGAGGGCGGCCGTCAGGTCTTTGCTGTTCACCGCGTCATGCCACCGGCCGATCGCGGCCTCTGTCTCTACTGCACTCATCCTCAAAGTGTATGCGACTCGCATTCATTTAGGCACGGGAAGGATTGAGCCCAAAATTCGTTGCTACCGAAAATCGGTACGGTGATACCGTATATGCATGACGATTGTAGAGACGCGACAGCGGAGAGCCGGCACGGGACGTCGGCGGGAGACAGCTCTTGATGCTGCGGTGACCGTGCTGGTCGAGCGGGGTTATGAGGGCACGCGATTCAAAGATGTTGCGGCGGTGAGTGGTATCGCGGTGAGCACGTTGCAGGTCTACTTCGGCAGCCGGGAAGACATGCTGGTCGAGGCGCTTCTGCGATCCACGGCCTCGGAAGTTGAGGCGATGGAGCGATCAGCCAGCCAGGTGGCCGATGGGAGCTGGGAGCGGTTGTCAGCGCTGGTTGACTACGGGTTGAACACGCCTGTCAGGGCTTGGCGGATGTTGATGGAGTTCTGGGGTGCAGCAGCTCACGACGACGAGCTACGTCGTCACAGCGAGACGCTGGCCGCACGCTACCGGGCACCTTTCGCTGACGCGATCAACGCAGGAAGCCGTGCCGGTGATTTCGTTCCTGTGACCGATGTGGATGCGATCGTGGACGTTCTGATCGCGACTCTGGATGGTCGCATGGTTCCCACGGTTCTAGCCCTGCACACCCAGGCGACGGATGCTCACCGTGGAGTGGTTCATGCGCAGCTTCGTGGGGTGCTGGGGGTGCGCTCATGACCGTTCTGGTGACGGGTGCAACGGGCAAGGTGGGGAGCCGCGTCCTCGCTCAGCTCCTCGCGGATGGTCGCGCAGCTCGCGCAGGAACGCGGCGCAGTGACATTCCTCTCGACTGGTCGATCCCGGCCACGTGGACGCCGGCACTCAGCGGCGTTGAAGCGTTGTTCTTCGTCCTGCCGGGTGGTGATGACGGGCACCGATCCGTTGCCCGCATCGGAGACCAAGCGCAAGCATTTCTCGAGGCCGCGAGCCAGGCCGGGGTGCGCCGGGTAGTGCTCATGACGGCACTTGGGATGAATTACGCTCCGAGCGAGGTTGACCAGCGCGCGGTCGAGCTGAGGTTGCAGGAGAGCGATTTCGAGTGGTCGATCGTCCGCCCGAATTGGTTCCATCAGAACTTCACCGAAGGGCCGCTGCGCGACCTCGCTGTGGCGAACCACGGAGTTTTGCGCATCCCCGCGGGGGAAGCGGCAGTGAGCTTCATCGATGCGAACGACATTGCCGCCGTGAGCGTCACCGCGCTTAGGGGCACCCACGGCAACCGAGAGTACGACGTCACCGGTGAGGAAGCCCTGACATTCACCCAGGCGGCAGCGATCACCGCACAGGCAGGGCTCCCGGTCACCGCCTACGAGCCGGTTTCCGATGAGGAGTTCCGACGATCTGCCGCGGCGCTGGGATGGCACCCGGAGTACGTCGACACTCTCAGTGGGCTCTACTCCGTCATCGCGAGCGGCGCGAACGCACACACCACGCCCGACGCCACCGACCTACTCGGCCGGCCCCTACGCACGCTGGCTGAGTACGCGGCCGCCCCTGGCGCATGATCCTGACCGACCGCGTGGCGGCCGGCGTCGCCGCCGGCAGCATCACGCTCGCCTTTCGACGGTGGATGAAGCCCCGCGTTCGACCCGGCTCCACCTTTCGCAGCACAGCCGGGGTGGTGACCATCGGTGACGTCTCGATCGTCGCCGCTCACGACATAACCGTTCGGGACGCCGAGGCCGCCGGAGCGGCCTCGGTTGAGGCGCTTGTCGGAACCTTTCGCGGCGATGAGGGAGACCCCGTATTCAGGATCGAGCTGGCAGCGGCCGGCCCCGACCCGCGCACAGAACTGGGCAACGACGCCGCCCTCACCGAGGACGACTGCACCGAGATCGACCGACGCCTCCGGCGACTCGATCAGCGCCCCCTTCACGGCGCATGGGCACTACGGACACTCCGACTCATCCAGGAGCGGCCCGGCCAGCACGCAGAATCGCTGCGCGGCGACATGGACAAGGAAACCTTCAAACGCAACGTCCGCAAGCTCAAAGAACTCGGACTCACCCGGAGCCTGCCCGAGGGCTACGAAATTGCACCGCGCGGGTCGAGCTACCTCGCCTACCGTGCGGGCCGCTGAGGTCTCCGCGTTTGGGGACTCCACATCCGGCCAGAACTGATCGTTTCGGATGAGGGGTCTTGCTAGGGTTGGTGTGGGTTGACGTACCCGCCGCTCGCAGCTTCGGCATGGTGAACGCGTCGCTTCGATTCGATCCGCGTGCATCCTCGTTCGAGCACGGCGACTCTGGCAATGCGAGCACCAGGACGGCCGCTCGATAACAAGGAGCAACCGTGATCCCTCTCACCATTGACGAAGCTAAGACTCTCGCGCGATCGCTACGCGACTCCCTGCCGAACGGCGTCGACCTGTCCCACGGTCAGAGTCTCGACCTCCTGTCGCGGACCCTCGGTTTCGCTGACTGGAACGAGCTTGCAGCACAGTACAAGCAACCAGGATTCGGTCCAGCGATGCCGGTCCTGCGCGTGTTCGACGTGGACCTTGCCCGCTCGTTCTACGTCGATGTTCTGGGGTTCACGATCGACTTCGAGTACCAATTCGAACCTGGTCTGCCGACCTTCCTCGGAGTCAGTCGCGGTGATACCTCGTTGGGCCTCAGCGAGCACCACGGGGACGGCACACCTGGGTCCGTTGTTTGGGTGCCGACCCGCAACCTCGACGACTACCGATCGCACGTAACGAGGGGCGCTGCGGGCAAGCTTCGGCCGGGCATTGACCGAGATGCGCCGGGTGGGCCGACGATGACCATCATTGATCCGTTCGGGAACGAGCTTCGATTCTGCGAGCCGGAGTAGGGCGTGCCGGAAACGATCGATTACGGCACGTCGACCAGGTTCAGCGCGGCGACTGTGAGTCGCAGCGATAAATGGCCGCATTCTCACAGCGCTAAATGGCGGCTTTCGGTGGCTGAGCTCGTTGGAGCTCGCGGTAGACCGTGGCGCGGGAAACGTCGAACAGCTCCGCCAGCTCTGTTTGAGTGTGCGTGCCGGCCGCATGCGTAGCAAGAAGATGACGGCGCTTTGTCGCGGTGAGCTTGGGTTGCTTCCCACGGAGTTTCCCGGCCGCCTTCGCGATCGCCATTCCTTCACGCGTTCTAGCGCGGATCAGATCAGCTTCGAACTCGGCGACCATTCCGAGCACGTTGAAGAGGAGCCGGCCCACCGGGTCGGCAGGGTCATAAAGTGATCCGCCGAGGCTGAGCGCGACGCCTTTTCGGGTGAGTTCGTCGGCGATGTCTCGCGCATCGGGCAGTGACCGTGCGAGCCGGTCGAGCTTGGTGACCACGAGTGTGTCGCCGGCGCGGACTGCAACTAACGCCTCGCGGAGCCCTGGCCGACTCCGGTTAGTACCGGAGAGGCCGTGGTCGACGTGGATGTGTTCGGGGTCGACGCCGAGGGTGATGAGTCCTTCGCGCTGAGCGGTGAGGTCTTGCCCGTTGGTCGAGACTCGTGCGTAGCCGACCCTTATTCCTGTCATGGAACCAGTGTTGCAGTTATGGTCCCATCATCGGGCATTTAATCGGGCGGGTTGTACGTGCATTACAGTGTCAGCAACTGCGTGGCCTGTGACTTGCGCCAGAAAATGTCGTGTTTACCGCGTCGCTTATCGTCCGATGAGGAGCGCTTCTTGGGCAGCGTCGACGGCCTCAGGGATGAGGTGCGTCTGCCTATTGATGTCGAGTATGCGGTTGATCTGGGTGACGAGCCTGTCGGCGAGGCGGAAGTTTCCGTTGGTGGCCCGGACTATTGCGGCGAGAGCTGCGGTGTGTGCGAGACCGGAGTCGTCTGGGTCGGGGTCCGGGAGGCGCTGCGCGACGACGGCCGTGAGCTCGTCACTGCGTAGCGCCCGGTACTCGTGAGCGAACCCGATGCGGCTGTATAGCTGGGGGTAGCGGGCGAGCCGTTTTTCGATGCCGGGCATGCCGATGAGGATGACGCCCATCCGGTGGCGGTCGTAGAAGTCGCGGACTTGTTCGAGGCCGGCGGTTTTGAGTCGGTCGGCTTCGTCGATGATGAGCAGTTCGGTGTTCCCGCTGTGTTGGGACTCGGCGTGCACGAAAGGATCAACGTGCCCGTGCTGGGCGTAGTCGATGGCCCAGGAGATGTGCTGGCATGCCCGGGGCAGGCCTTGATCAATCTGTTTGATGGACGCGGCGACGGTGGGTGTGAAGAACGCCGTGCGGCTTCGTTGTACCGCTTCGGGCACGGGTGGCAGTGCGCCTTTGCTGCGGGAGAGCGGGTACCACTGCTCCCATTCGTCGGTGCCGGCGTAGTTGCGTGCGGAGCGTGTCTTGCCGACGCCGGGTGGTCCGTAGCAGAGTCCGATGTAGCGGTGGGATCGGACGGTGTCTGCGAACTCGGCGAAGCGTCGGTGCTCACGTGTGGTCACGAATGTGGGCAAGGTATCTGCGCGGGGCGGGGGTGCATCGGTGAACTCGTCGAAATGACCGTTGAGGAATCGGCGTCCGTCATCGTCAGGCGTGAAGAGAAGAGACTGGGGCTTAGCGTCTGGATCAGTCACTGGCGTAGGTCCTTAATCCGTGTCGCGTGGGAGGTGTCGCGAGATGGTCAGGTGTGCTGTCGAGCATCGTTGCGATCAAGGGTTGGTGGCGCGTGTCTTCGGGAAGGGAACCCGCATGAGCGGTGAGCTCGCGGAGTTGCTGCTTCAGGGCGCGACGCCGCGCGTTCCTCGCGGTTTGCAGATCAGCAAAAGAGACGGTTTCCGAGGAGCGCTCGGGGGCAATTGCGCGGCAGAGGAATGCGTTGTCGTGGAAGATTCGTATCTCTCCGAGGTCGCGGGGGTCGTATCGCACCGTGACGTCTTCGCCGACGTATGCGGCGAGGACTGGTGAGATGTATCGGGTGGATGCGAAACGGATCCCGTCGCGTTGCACACGGCGGGTTGTCGCTGCGGTGAGTAGAAGCAGATTGATGTCTTCCGGGCGGGCGGGTGTTCGAGGGATGAAACTGTCGCTGCGCCATCGCTCGTGCGGGGCAGCGCCCGTCGATGAGTGGATGCGTTCGTTGTATTCGTCGACGATGAATCGCTCGAGAACGTCGTCGAGCTGGTGCAAGGTCAACCTGGGTTCGGTGATGGGCGATCCACCGGTGCCGTGCGGGATGAAGCCGGGTAGGTGCGGCAGCAGCTCGGTCGTGATCGTTCGGTAGAACCGTTCGATCTTGCCGCGTCCCTGCGGGACGCCGATCCGTGAATGAATCAAGCGCACGTGCACGTCGAGGCACACGTGTTCGATCCTGGTCGAGGTGAAGTCGGACCCGTGATCGCTGTAGAGGATGTCCGGGAGGCCCGACACCACCCACTTCGGGTTTCGTTTCCGAGTAATGGCCTGGTGGAACGCCAATGCGGAATGCTCGGCCGTGGGTGCTGAGACGCTGACCGCGTAGCCCGCGATCGCTCGTGAGTAGTCGTCGAGCACGATCGTGAGCCAGGGGCGGACGGCCTGCTGCCGGTCATCGAGAATCATCACATCGAGCAGAGTGTGGTCCATCTGCCACTGTTCATTCGGCGCAGAGGTTGTGCGGCGGTAGACCAGCTCGAACTTGTCTCGATAGGCCGCGTCCCCGCCGTCCGCGAGAGCAGTCAGGCCCGGGTCGAGCGCGTGCACGATTTCGCGGACCGTGGTGTACCCCGGGACGGATAGTCCTCGGCCCCTGGTGATATCACCGATGCGGCGGTGGATATACGCGATCGTCGGCGCGGGTCGCCGCACAGCAAGCGCCTCAATCGCCTTCACCAGCTCGGCGTCGATGCGCCTCGAACCCTTATCGCTGCGAGGTGCCCGTGAGAGCTGTCCCGTTTCCATCCGAGCGGCCCATCGTTGCAAGGTCCGCACCGCGACACCGGAGTGCGCCGCGAGCAGCGTCCAGGGCACCCCGTCCTGGTGTTGGCGCACAAGCTCGGCTTTCTGCCGGTCGCTGAGGTGCGCCATGATTCCTCGTTAGGCCCGCTCGACGTGCTCGGCCAGGTGCCGGTAGATCGTGGGCCGGGACACTCCGAACGTGTCGGCAATCTCTTGGACGGTGTGGCCGCCCTCGTCGTACATCGCCCGGGCCTGCCGGATCTTCGTTGGCGTCATCTTGAACTTCGGGCCGCCCTTTCGGCCCCGGGCGCGGGCGGCCGCGAGGCCGTCGTGGGTGCGTTCGACGATGAGGTCGTGTTCGAACTCCGCGATCGCAGCGAGCATGTGGAAGAACAGGCGACCTCCCGGCGTCGTCGTGTCGATGCCCTGCGAGAGTGCCTTCAAACCGACCCCGCGCTGTTGCAATTCGTCCGCGACCTGTTTGAGGTTTCTCACCGACCGGCCGAGCCGGTCAAGTTTCGTCACGACGAGCGAGTCTCCCTCGCGCAGATATCCGAGGGCTTCCGTCAGTGCCGGCCGTTTCGCCAGGGTGCCGGATGCGTGCTCGACGAAAATCTTGTCGCAGCCCGCCGCATTGAGCGCATCCGTTTGGCCGTCGGGATTCTGGTCTCGGGTTGAGACTCGGGCGTAACCGATCGTGGCCATGCCTCAGTGTAACGTGAACGCCGCTTGTTTTACATAGATTGCTGACACGGGTCGTGAGACACGACTCGCCGAACTGGCCGACCAAAATTCCGGATGACTCATGAACGGTCGATTGTGGACGTCGTCTTCGTTCCCCTAGCAATGCGATCGCATCCTCGGGGGCGGTGAGAACGGGATCAGGCGGTCAGGAGGGTTCAATATCTAGGAACTCCGCCGTCCGGTCACCACCGGCGTCGCCGGTGTTGACCGTTCCAGTCGGCTCGAAGAGGATCGCGTGCACCTCTTCGACTGCCTTCGGGCAGTGCTCCACGCCCTTCGGTACGACGAACACGTCGTTTGGGCGCAGAACTACATCGCGATCTCGAAGCTGGATGATCAACTCGCCACAAACCACCATGAAGAGTTCGTCGGTCGCGGGGTGAGTATGCCAGACGAACTCTCCCTGCATCTTGACCACTTTCAGCTCGTAGTCGTTGATGCTCGTTAGCCGGCGGGGTTGCCAGTGCGTGTTGATTGTCGAGAGAGCGTCCTGCAGGTTGTGTGCAGAGTCAGACATGATGGCCTTTCTGGGTGAGTGAGTCTAGAAGAGGGGTAGCTGCCGAGCGCGGCGCCCGATTAGCGGAGCGTCGCACTTGGGGCTCATGCTTCTACCGAATGCACGGCGCCGGCCGTCATCGAGACGAGCTCATCAAACGTGGTTGGGAAGACAGCATGCGGCGTACCAGCCGCGGCCCACAGCTGCGGATGCGCGCGCAGACCCTCGTCGACCACCGTTCGGATCGGTGCAGGGTGACCGACCGGTGCCACACCGCCGATCGCCTGTCCTGTAGCTGCGTGGACCTGTTGGGCAGATGCGCGCCGGATACGAGCAACCCGAAGGCGAGCCGCCAGAGCCTCGACATCAACCCGATGCGCACCACTCGTCATCACCAAGAGCGATTCGCCGTCCGCAAGGAAGATCAGGCTATTTGCGATCGCACCCACGTCGACGCCCAACGTGACTGCGGCGTCAGCGGCCGTCCTGGTCGACCCGGGCAGTTCGCGCACCTCTCCCGACGCTCCGAAGGCTGCGAGGGCATCGCGCACTCTGCGGACACTGCTCGACAGTGGCTGATCCATTGCAACCTCCGTGTTCTGTAAACAGAACAGTAGTTCCGTCAGGTATCCGAGTGCAAGTGGTCTGGCACGACGGCAGATAGAGCTGGGTACGGGCGTGTTGCGGCCCGTCTAGTCGGTCAATCGTGGAGGGCGGCTCCCTTAGTTAGTCGGTCGACAGCGTTGCGGGGCCCGTAGATTGCGACACCTACCAAGTCGAGTTGCTCCGCCCACTCATTTGCGACCGCTGCGCGGTTTGCTTCGTCGGTGCTCGTCGCGAAGAGCTCGCGGGTATAGATAGCGATCGACAGATCCCTCTGCAGCCCCTTCGATCTGATGGTCGCCAAGTGGTTGGCATTTGACGTCATCACGATGACTGGTTGGCGCAGCATCGGCAGGTATCTGTTCCCATCTTGGTCCTCGTACGGTCGGCCCGTGAGGCCCGAGTCGCACGTCGCTATCCCACTGATCAAGAAAGAGGTCACATTCAGCTCTTGCCACGAGGCAAGTTCCTCCAGCAGGATGACAACCACCTTGTTTGCTGGTCGTATGGACGCTGCAAAATCGGCTGGAGTTTCCTGATGTCGTAGATCAATGGAGCCTTGCATGGGTGTTCTCCCTCGTTTTCTGACTGTCAAGGAACGCGCTTACATGATCGCGATGGGGTTCATCGGTGCGCCAGAGCCGCCGACGATATGCAGCGGGGCCGCGATGTAGAACGACGAGTACCGCTGCTCCGAGGCGCAATAGGCGGCAAGGTCCTCGAGCCACAGCGCCTCGTGGAAGATGACGCCCAGATTCCGCTGCAGGAGCACGTGCAGCGGGAACGCGGCGGGCGTCGTGCTGCTGTGCGCCTCCTCGTTGCAGATGGTGTCGCTTCCGAGACCAGCGAGGTCATGCTCGCGGAAGAACTCTACGGTTCGGGGTTCGTAGACGAGGCCGGGTTCTGCGAAGTCGTCGTAGAAGCGCGCAGGACCCTCGTCATAGAACATGGTGAAGATCCCTGTGCGGAGTAGTAGCGTGTCGCCGGGCTTCAGCGCCACCCGCTGCAGCGCGAGCGCGTGCTGAATGTCGGCAACGGTGATCGAGGTGTGCATCGGCACGACGTCGACGCCGCGCGCCCGTGCGAGATCGACGAGCACGGCACGTCCGACGATCCCCTTCCTGGAGAGCGCCGCGATGTCGGCACCGTGCACTCCGTCCGCATCGGAATCCGCAGTGCGGCCGTTCCAACTTGTGTCAGCGGCGAACGCGTGGTCAAGCGCGTCCATGTGGGTGGTGCCGTGGCACGCGACGTCGATCCGGTCGTCCGCATACTGCATGCCGCCAGCTAGGGGGTGCGCGCGACCGTCGACGTAGTCGAGTGCGGACTGCGTCATGGTGTGCCGCGCCCCGCCGCGCCCCGGCAGGCGCGGGTCGCCACCCGGGGAGCCGATGGGCAGCGCCAAGCTGAACCGCTCGCCAGTCACGATCGACTGAGCGGAGGCCAGCACGCGCTGGGCGTCGAGGAGGTTCGCCCTGCCGATCTCGTCCTCTGCGCCCCACCGTCCCCACTCGTTCGGTTGCTCTGCGTAAGCGGGAAGATCGTCGGTCATGACAGCCCTTCGGATCGGTCAGGCGGCAGTGAGGAAGTCGGCCGCGGCGTTGAGCAGGCGGTCGACGTCTCCGCGATGGTTGTAGGGCGCGAGGCCGATCCTCAGGCCCCCGTCGTCCCCGAGGCCCAGCCGACGCGAGGCGTCGACGGCGTAGAAGTGACCGGCCGGCGCGTTGATGTCCTGCGCGGCGAGGAACTCGGCCATAGCTCGCGCCCGACCGTCGGCCAGTGAGACGAGGAGGGTGGGCGTGCGGCGCGCAGCGCGAGAGTGGATCGTCAGCTGCGGCATGGCGTGCAGCCCTTCCTCGAGCGCGACGCGAAGCGCAGACTCGTGGCGGTGGATGGCGCTCATCGATGCCTCAAGCTGCTTGCGACGGGTCTCGCCCCTGGGGGCGATCTGCGCCAGGAAGTCAACGGCCGCCGTGCAGCCGCTCAGCAGCTCGTAGGGCAGCGTGCCGAGCTCGAAGCGCTCAGGGATGGTGTCGGGTGAGACAAGCAGCTTGTCGGGCGACAGCTGCTCGAGGATCTCGGGTCGGCCAGCGACGACGCCGAGGTGGGGGCCGAGGAACTTGTACGGCGAGCACGTGAAGAAGTCGGCTCCGAGCGCCTGGACGTCGACGACGGCGTGCGCTGCGTAATGCACGCCGTCGACGAACACCAGTGCTCCGACCGCGTGTGCTGCCCTCGCGATCGCCGGGATGTCCGGTTGCGTGCCGACGACGTTCGAGGCGGCGGTGATCGCCACGAGGCGTGTGCTGCTCGAGAGCTGCGCCTCCACCGCGGCGGTGTCGAGCTCGGCCGACGACGGGTCGAAGTCCACCCAACGCACCATGGCTCCGGATGTGCGGGCTGCCAGTAGCCACGGCGCCACGTTCGCGTTGTGATCGAGTCGAGTGACGATGACCTCGTCGGATGGCCCCCACGATCGCGAGATCGTTCGCGCGAGGTCGAACGTCAGCGACGTCGCGCTCCGACCGAAGATGACCGCGTCGTCGGCGACGTTGAGAAAGTCGCCCATAGCTGCTCGTGCGCTCGCGACGATCGCAGATGCGTTGCGCTCTGCCCCCGTGACGTGTCCGCGGTTCGAGAGGGGGCGGGAGAGGGTGGCCCGAAGGGCTTCGCCGACGCTGGCTGGGGTCTGGGTTCCCCCGGGGCTGTCGAAGTAGGCGGTGCCGGCATCGAGCGATGGGAACTGCGCTCGCAGTCGTTCGATGTCGTAGGTGGGTGAGTCCGTGGTCATCGGAGTGCTCCTCATCGCTGCGTCGTCTGGCGCTCGCACCTCCCCGGGAGAGGTCTGCCACTCCATCCTGGGTCGTGCACACGTAACCGCACCGCGATCTTTCGAGAAGGTAGAGTTCACGTGTGATGAACCCATCCTGGGACCCGAAGGTGATTCGTACGTATGTCGCCGTCGTCGAGCACGGCTCGATGGCGGCCGCGGCCGCTGAGCTCGGCTATGTCGCATCGGCGGTGACCCAGCAAATCAAAGGCCTGGAGGGACAGCTGGGCACGCAATTGCTCGTCAGGAAGCCTGGCAGCCGGATCGCGCTCACCGCTGCGGGGCGTGCTGTCCATGCTGCGGCGAAGCCGCTGCTGCAGGCCCACGCGGAGTTTGGCGACGTCACCCGCGCCGTCGGGCAGCTCGACGCGCCGACGTTGATCTTAGGCACGTACGCGACCGCGATCCAATACTTACTGCCCCAGGTGCTGGACGCACTTCGCCTCGAGGGGCTGCTGCCGACGCTATCGATGCGCGAGATGGAGACGCCGGATGCGTTGCCGCTTATCCACTCGGGCGCCCTCGACATGCTGCTGGGATACCGCTACCTCAAGACCGACGACCCCCGTCCGTCCGAGGCGCTCTCCACGCGAGTGGTCGCCCGAGAGTCGATGCTGGTCGTCGCGTGCAGCGCCGAGCGGCGTTCGTTCGTCGACTGCCAGGCGAGCGACTGGTCGATCGGCGACCGGACGCTCGGTGACCGGCGGCTGCTGCTGCAATGGGCGGAAGGTCAGGGCTTCGACCCTCGGATCTCGTTTGAGACCTCCGATCCGAACTGCTCGATGACCTTGGTGTCGAGTGGATTGGCGGTCAGCTTGCTCCCGGCGACCGTAGTGCGCGCAGGACTGCAGCGCGGCGAGCGGATCAGCATCATCGACGTGCCCCGGTCGCAAGAGCTCTACCGAGAGATCTTCGTCGCAACGCGCCCCACCTTCGAACCAGCCGTCCTTTACCAGTTTCTCGATCTGCTGCAGGAGGCCGCATCCGACGCGAACGACTTCAGCGCGGAGTCGCTCAGGGAGCCGATTGGGCTCTGACTAGGCAAAGCCTCGGGGCTCGGATTCTCCAGAGTCCTCGCCTAGAGCGGTGCGATCTGGTGCGTCGCCAGCGGGCGCAACAACGCGGCGGTACCAAGCGTCTTGTCACATGCTGGTCCCTTCCGACCCGCCGAAGCTGTGAGAGCATCGCGCACCCTGCGGGCGCTGCTCGACAGGTGCTGCTCCATGGCAACCGCCAGGTTCTGTAACGGAACACTCGTTCGGTCATGCAGCGCCACGCAAGCGGTCGCCGCTGATGATCTGGTCCGGACCGACAGGTGGGATCCTGTGCACGAAGCGCCCTCGTCTAGTCAGCCGCTCTGAACCATCGGAGGGTTCGTGGATGGCGGCGATGGCTTGGACTTCAATCATGAGGCTGGGAAGCGCGAGGTTGGTGATGTGGGTCGTCCTGGTGGGAGCTGCGCCTGGCCAGCATGCTTCGAACGCCTGCGCCCATGCGGCAAGGCCCACGCTGGATGAGAGAAAAGCCTGGACCCTGAGGACCGTGCCGGCATCACCGCCGGCCTGCTGGATCGTCGTTAGCAACACCCGAAGGGCGCACGTCGCTTGCTGCTCAGCGTCGCGCGATTCGCCTCGGAGCGCATCCGGGTCGACGCAGCCGGAGGCGTAGATCACGCCCGCGCGGGTGATGGCGCCGGGGAACGCGGGCAGCTGGCCGGGCACTCGAGCGAGCGCGGTCATCGCACCCATGCCGCGTCGACGCGGGTGCGGAGATCTCCGAGGCGCTCGATGGGTTCATTGGCGAACACGAATCGCACGTAGCGTTCGCCCGCGGGCCCCCAGCCCGTCATGGGCGTGGCTGCGATGCGACCGCGCGTGAAGAGGCGGTTGACTGCCGTGTCCGCGGAGAGATCGAGGGCGGTGACGTCGATGAGCATGGACCACCCGCCGTCGGGTGGGATGACTGCGTAGCCGTCGAGCTCCTGCAGGATCAGATCTCTTCGGCGCTTCCAGATCGAGGTTGCGCGGGCCATGTCGGCATCGGCCGTCGGTGCGGTGAGGGCTGCGGCGACGGCCTCCTGGGCAATTCCCACGGGGCACACGACGTTGCTAAGCCCGACGAGGTTAACGTCGTGGACGATCTCGGCAGGGCCAACTACCCAGCCGATGCGCCATCCGATCATCCGCAGCTCTTTCGACGCCGCGCCGACCGTGATTGTGCGGTGCGCGAGTCCCGGCACTCGTGCGGGGTGCACGTGCTCTGCATCGTCGAAGCGAATGCGCTCCATTGCGGCGTCGTAAATGAGCCACGCTCGGGATCGGTCGAGTGCTCGAGCCAGCGCGACCCAGTGGGCGCGGCCGAGCACCGAACCGGTCGGCATCGCGGGCGACATCATGAGAACTGCAGCCGTCCGGTCGGTGACTGCTGCTGCCAGGCGCTCGGGGTCGAGCCGCCAGCCGATGCTTGTCGCTTCAAGGGGCACGAAGCGCGGGACGCCCCAGCGAGTCGGATGCGGTTGATGAGGCCGGCGTAGATGGGATCGACGATCACGACCTCGTCGCCCGGTTCCACGACGGCGAGCAGCGTGTTGAGGACGCCGTTGAGGCCTCCTGCCGTGACGACGCACTCTGTGGTCGGCTCGTAGGAGCGGCCCGCGGCGCGTCCGACGTGTGCAGCCGCCGCTACCCGCAGGCCGACCGCCCCTTGAAATGGCAAGTAGCTATTGGCGCTGTCCTCTCCAATGGCCTCGATCGTGCGCGACAGCGAGATGGCTGGGGGGCGGATGTCGGTGTCGAGATTCTCTAGTCGGAGCAACGAGCCGTCGGCCGACGCATCCGCTCGGTCCCCCATGACATCCACGCCGATCCCAGGGATGTGCTGTAGTCGGCTTACCGGCACGGTGACTCCTTCGTTCTGTTTGTGGAACAGTACACTCGGATCGTGCCCTCAGCGCAAGAGCCCAGCCCCGGTGGCGCGAGTCAGACGATGGCCGCGGCCGTCGGCGCCCGCATCCGCAGCACGCGCGTCGCGCGTCGAATCTCGCTCGGCTCGCTGGCGTCCGCCACGGGTCTCGGCAAGGGCACGCTGTCAGAGCTCGAACGTGGGCTCAGGAACCCCACATTGGACACTTTGTTCGCCATCGCAACATGTCTGGGCCTGCCCCTGAGCAAGCTGCTTGTCGATGACGATGCACCTGGCCGGGGGGCACCCGACGCTATTCACGCGTCGGGCCAGAGCGTCGACGCGCTGCTCGTTGATCGGTGGGCCGACGCCGCCGCGCTCGTCGAGGTCTACCGATTGACGATCAGTCAGGAGACACGTCACTCGCTTTCCCACGCTCCGGGCGTCGTCGAGGTCCTGACCGTAATCACCGGCCACGTCGAAGTGGGCGTCGAGGGCGACACCGTGCACCTCCGATCGACCGAGAGCCATCGCTTCGAGGGCGATCGCCCTCACTTGTACCGGGGTATTGCCGAAAAGTCTTCGGCAATCCTCGTCATGCGGTATGCCATGCCCGACAGAGTCCACGAGTCTTAAGGGACGATGCGTCCGGTTGCACCGTCGCCGACATGCCGTCGCGCCGGATGGCGGCTGACGGGCCGTTCTCGCCTCTCGCCTCTCGGGACGAGGGGTACGACCTGCGCTGACATGCGGTCGATGGCCGGTCGACCCACTACGACGACATGTGACGACATGCTGCGGCCCAAACCTGCAGGTCGGAAAGCTGGCCGCGGAGCTTGGATCCGATGCCGTCGATCGCATCCTTTCCTAGCGGCAGGCGAAGCGGAGCGTCACCGCTGGTGATCGCATCCACGATCGCGACCGCCGCCCTGTCCGGATCGCCCAGGGCGGCCGGTTCCATCTGCGCAAACGCCTGCGCCGGTCGTCCGACACTCGCCGCATAGTCCGGCAACGCCGGTGGGGTCACGCGCAGCGCACCACCGAAGCCCGTACGGAAGTCGCCAGGCTCGACGATCGTCACGCCGATACCGAGATGCGCGACCTCCTTCGCGAGCACCTCCGCAAACCCCTCAACGGCGAACTTCGACGCGGAGTAGGACGCCAGGCCAGGTGCAGGCGGTGCAACCCTAGCCAACGACGAGATCTGCGCCACGTGACCGCCTCGCTGGTGGCGCAACACTGGCAGGACCGCGCGGATCACGTTAAGCGAGCCGAAGAAGTTGACCTCAAACAGCTCTCTCACCTCAGCATCCGGCGTCTCCTCCGATGAACCGAAGGACCCGCGCTCCGCGCTGTTGACAACCACATCCACCCCGCCGAATAAGGACACCGCGTGGTCGACGCCGGCCTGCACCTCGTCGGACTGTGTGACGTCGAACTGCACGAGGCTGACGCGAGTGCCGCCCGCGAACTGCTGACGGATGGGGGACTTCCCGCGCTCACCGTCGACCAGATCGCCATCCGAGCAGGAGTGAGCAAGAACACCAGCCAGAAGCTCCGGGCCCCGTCCAGCGGTTCAGCGTTAGAGCGCTTCCGCACCCAGGTGCACCGAGTCGCTGCATTGATGAACGAGCCGAACGCACGCAGGCCCTTCGTCGCCCTCGTTGCGGCGAGCCAGCATGATCCCGAGCTTGCCACCGCCCTCCGGGACCGATTCATCGCAGATCGACGCGCGTCCGCAGCGGCACTCCTAACCGAAGTAGTGAGTGAACATCCATGCACTGCGGCCCTCGACCCGGACATCGTCATCGACCTCGTCTACGGTGCGCTCTCTGGCCCTGCAACCTAGGCGCCAGTCTCAGCGCGCTCTGTCGACGACGACCGTAATTCCTACAGGCGCGGTTGAGTGCGCCTCACATCTATGACCCCGTACGTGCCGATGAGCGCGACCAACAACACCAACAGTGCCCATGACGCGACCGTCGTGCGTGAGCCCAAGAGGATGGCCTCGGTGAGGAAGCTGATAGCGGGCAGCCCGGCCATCATCACCGTCGTCAACGTTGGGTCCGTGCGCATCATTCCCGACTGGATGAGAAAGAGCGGCAGCACAACCGCCGCGATCCCGAGAGGGACCATCCAAACCAGCGACCCCAGAAGGTCTGGAAGACCAACTTTGAGTGGGTTCTCCCGAAGGGCCAGGAGAAGCGCGACCACGTAGGCCAAGTGATAGCGCACGGCTAGGATGCTCGCCGCACTCACGCCACGCTTCCCGAGCCGATGAGAAACCAAGGCGAGGACCGCCATCCCTGCCCCGGCTGTCAGCGCCAGGGCTACTCCCGTGATGTATTGAGGTCCCGGGATGGCCAGGGCCTGATTCTGAGCCGCACCGAACGCAATCGAGCATGCGAGAACACCGAGTGCAAGCACCCAGGTGAGCGCCGGAACCCGCCTGCGAACTCGTAGGCCGATGAACAGTGTGATTAAGGGTGCAAACGCCGCTTCGATCCCTGCAACGAGGGAAGCAGGGATCCAAACCAGCGCCAGATAGAAAGCCCCGAACGTCATGAGCGTAGCCAAGTTCAGGGTGACGACCTCACGCCACGGGATAGCCGGCCAGAGCCGTCCTGAGCGAACCCGATGCGCCAACTGACCAGCGACGGACGCGCAGAAGAACGCAACAAACATGTAGAGGAACACGGTGTCGGCACCGATCATTGCCCCAATAATCGCGCTCGCCACGCCCATAGCCAGACATCCCAACGCGATCAAATGCATGGCTCGGAGCCTACGGCAGCCCACCACGGAACCGCCCTCCCTCGGGTCAGGAGACAGTACCCATCGGTCAGCTCGCCCCAGCTCGGAGCTGACACTTACCGGCGCGATAACACCGCCACTTTTTGACGGCATTCACAGCGTGGCCGCCATTTGGCCTTTGGGCCGCGCGGTGACCGACCGTCTATCGGGCACCAATTCTGACGGGTTTTCTGTGTCCGAGGCCGTGGTACCTCAGTCTGATTCATCGCCTCCCGATGTCGGCGTGCTCATGTCTTCGGTCCAGACAGCCGCGGCGCCGCTGTGGCCGATGAGAATGGCTTGCACGGTCGTTCCTCCCGAGACCACTAGGGCGAGAACGAGCAGCACGATTGGCGCCCACCGGGGGCCAGGCCGTGAAGCTACCGACGGTTTAACCTCCTCGGATGCTGTGAGCCGCGCGCGCTTCTCCCGGATGTTCCACCACAGCAGCGCGGCCGCTACGACGACGAGACCGATGACCCAGGGTAAGAGTCCGTCGGCCAGGTTGGCGTGAGTTTCGATGAGATCGTTCTCACCAACACGAGCCTCGAGTCGCTCGCCCGATTGTGTTGAGAGGGGAACGAGAACGAGCGCGACCAGCGAGGCGCCGAGCGGCAGATATCCCGCCCACCGACGGCATCGGGGCCAGACTGCCGTCAAGACGACGAGGACCGCAGCAAGCGGAACGATCACCTCTGTCGCGTGCACGATGAACGGATGCAGGGGAAGCCCAAAGAATGTGTCGAACATGATTCAAGGCTGGGCAAGAATTCTTCCAGAATTCTTTGAAGCGGCCATGAGCCGCGGACGGGGCTTACCCGTCACGCCCCGTCGATACCTCACGGCCGAGGAGTCAGACGACTCCGGATGCTCCTAGGAGCACCCCCACCCCGTAGGTCGCCGCGAGTGCCAGCGCTCCTCCGATGACGACTCGCAGCGTGGCCCGCAGCCGTGAGCTGCCGCCGATTGTAGCCGACAGCGTGCCGGTGACCGCGAGAGCCAGGAGAACGGCGACGAAGGTCACGGGGATGCGCCAGTCCGCCGGGGGAAGCAGGATGGCGAGCATTGGCAGGATTGCCCCGATGGTGAAAGCCGCCGCCGACGACGCCGCCGCATGCCAGGGGCTCACCACATCGTCTTGGTCGATGTTGAGTTCGATCGAGAGGTGCGCCGCTAGGGCGTCGTGCTCGGTGAGCTCAATGGCCACCTGGCTAGCAGTGCTCTCGCTCAGGCCCTTGGCTCGGTACAGGGCTGTGAGCTCGTCGAGCTCCTCGGCGGGCATGTCGCGCAGCTCGGCGCGCTCTTTCGCGATGAGGGCCTTCTCGCTGTCGCTCTGGCTGCTGACTGACACATACTCCCCGAGCGCCATCGAGATTGCGCCGCCGACCAAGCCCGCCACGCCCGCGGTGAGGATGGGACCGGTCGAGCTCGTGGCTCCGGCGACGCCCACGACGATCGCCGCCACCGAGACGATACCGTCGTTGGCCCCCAGTACGCCGGCGCGCAGCCAGTTGAGGCGCTGCGCGATGCCTCCCCGGTGAGGTTCGTTGGCGTGTAGCGGGGGTTCGGTGTATCCATCGGTCGACATGCGCTCACTCAAGCACCGATGTCCCGGCACTTCAACGTTGGTGAGGCTAAGCGACCCGGGGAATTTCGGCTAAGAAATCTGGAAGAATTCAGGACGATTGTAGGGAGGGTAGAAGACACTCACCCGAATCGAGAACACGATGACTCTCAGAACGGCACCCACCGTCCCCGTGCGCACCCGCCGCACAATCGACCCGGTCGACCGCACCCGGCGCATCCGCGGCCGGCGACGGATGCGCACGGCCGACGCGATGATCGCCCTCGTCTGGGCATCGGTCGCCGCCGCCGTGACCTTGTGGCTCGCCTACGGCGGCCTGAACACCGTCAGCGACCTCGGTACCGCACTGACCGCCGCGGGCATCGTGACCGGCCTGGTCGGCACCGATCTCATCCTGGTGATGCTCGTGCTCGCCGCTCGGATCCCGGCGATCGACCGGGTGGTCGGGCAGGACACCGCGATGGCGTTCCACCGGCAGCTCGGCAAGCCCGCGCTGTACCTGATCCTCGCCCACGGTGCGCTGCTCACCGTCGGCTCCGCGATGGCCGACGGGTCGAACGTCGTCACCGAGACCATCAGCCTGTTCCAGGGCCCAGACATGGCGCTCGCCTACCTCGGGCTGGGACTGCTCATCACCGTCGTGGTCACCTCGGTCGTCGCGGTGCGGCGGCGCTTCTCATACGAGGTCTGGCACCTCATCCACCTGCTGAGCTACGCGGCCGTGTTCGTGGCGCTGCCGCATCAGCTGAGCGCCGGCGGCGTGCTCGCCGACGGCACCGTGCAGCGGGTCTATTGGATCGCGCTATACGTCCTTGCGTTTGGCGCCATCGCCATGTTCCGCTTCGCGGTGCCCGCGCTGCGCAGTGCCCGCCACGGAATCCGGGTCACCGGTGTCGAGCAGGTCGCCCCCGGCGTCGTCTCGATCCACCTCACCGGGCGGGACCTTGACCGCCTGCAGACGACAGGCGGGCAGTACGCGATCTGGCGGTTCTGGACGAGCACCACCTGGTGGCACGCCCATCCGATCTCCTTCTCGGCGGTTCCTACGGCGTCGTCGGCGCGCCTCACTGTGCGCGACCTCGGCAGCGGCAGCGCGGCGATCTCCCGTGTGCGCCCCGGCACCCGGGTGTCGATCGAGGGCCCCTACGGCGTGTTCACCGAGGCGCACCGGGTGGCCCCGAAGCTGTCCGTGGTCGCGGCGGGTATCGGCATCACGCCGATCCGCTCGATGCTCGAGCACTCGACGCTGCGCCCCGGCGAGGCCACCGTGCTGCTGCGCGGCAGCGACCCTCGCAGAGCTTCCTGTGGAACGAGGTCGGCGCCCTCCGCAGCATGCGCGGCAATACGGTCTTCTCGATGATGGGCCCGCGACCCCATGGCCTCGCCACCTGGATGTCAGCCGAGTCACTCGCCCACGGGGTCACGATCGGTACGGTTTTCCCTGAGCTGCTGAACTCCGACCTTTACGTGTGCGGGCCGCAATCGTGGGCCGATCTGGTAATCCGCGACGCCCGGGCGGCCGGGCTGCCCGAGGACCAGATCCACGTCGAGAGGTTCGACTGGTGAGGGCGCGCGCACTGGCCCTCAGCATCCTGTCGTCGGCGGCCGTGCTAACCGTGGGGTGGCAGCTCGGCACCCAGGGCCAGACCTCGACGGCTCCCGATGCGGCGGCCCCCACGACGGCCAGCTCCGTGACGTCGGATCCCACCACGACCGCGACTCCGCGCGGCGGATCAACGCCATCCGCGGCAGCCACCCCGGCGCCCACCCCAACCGCCACCAACGGCAGCGAGTGTGCCGCAGCCCCGGCATCGGACGGCGCGTCGGGCACGTTCACCGGCACCTCCGTGCAGACCCGTTTCGGCGCCGTGCAGGTGCAAGTCACCGTCGCGAACGGCAGCATCACCGATGTCACCGCGCTACAGCTCACCGACAAAGATCAGCGCTCGGTGTCGATCAGCAACCGGGCCGCGCCGGTGCTGCGCCAAGAGGTACTGGCGGCGCAGTCGGCGAATGTGCAGGGCGTCTCGGGCGCCACCTACACCAGCGACGCCTACCTCAGCTCGCTCCAGTCGGCCCTCGACCAGGCCGGACTCTAACCGTGGGCATGCACGTGTTCGACACAATGGGCACGACGGTGAGTCTGCGCTTCGCCGGCGCGACCGCCCCAGTATCCGTTCTCGACGGGGTCGAGGGGGCGTTCCGCGCCTTCGACGAGCGGTTCAGTCTCTATCGGCCCGACTCCGAGATCAGCCGAGTGGCCCGCGGGGAGCTGCCGTTGACCCGGACCGGTGCTGAGCTGCGCGAGGCGTACGCTGAGGCCCTTGACTGGTCGCGCAGCACCGACGGCGCATTCACACCCCACCGCCCCGACGGCGTGATCGACCTCTCTGGCACCGTCAAGGCGAAGGCTATGGAAGCGGCGGCACGGGTTCTCGACTCGTCCGGCGAAGCCGACTGGATGCTCGTGACCGGCGGCGACATCCTCACCCGGGGCACTCTCGAAGGCCTGCCCTGGCGCGCCGGCGTCGTCGACCCCGATGACCGGGGCGCGCTGCTCTGCGCCGTCGAGCTCGTCGGCAGGCGCATCGCCCTGGCCACCTCGGGCACCGCCGAGCGGGGCGAGCACATCTGGCGCACCGGCGACCCCCGCGCGCTGCAGCGCTACCGACAGGTGACCGTGCTCGCCGGCGACATCGTCACCGCGGATGTGCTCGCCACCGCCCTCGTCGCGGGCGGGCCCGAGCGCTGCCCGGACCTGCTCAACCGCTTCGACATCGAGGCGATCACCGTCGACTACGCGGGGCACCTCACTGCGACACCAGGGCTGCATAGCGCCCAGGGGCTCACGCCGGCATGACCATCGCGCCCTCTTCTCCCTATACTTCGAGCATGCCGGAGCGCGCACGTATTCTGCTCGTCGAAGACGACGCGCGCCTGGCACAGATGCTCGAGCAGCTGCTCGCAGCCGAGGGCTACGACACCGTGCTCGCCCGAGACGGCCAGCGCGCCCTGCACGAAGGCCTGACGCACGAGTTCGATGCCCTCGTGCTCGACCGGGGGCTGCCGGTGATGGAGGGGCTGGACGTGCTGACCCGTCTCCGGAGCCGCGGCATCCTGACCCCAGCCCTCGTGCTCTCGGCGCTCGGCAACCCGGCCGACCGCGTAGAGGGCCTCGACCGGGGCGCGGAGGACTACCTCGCCAAACCCTTCGACATCGACGAGCTGCTCGCCCGCATCCGCGCCCTACTCCGCCGACACAGCAGCACAGTGCCGGTTCTGGCACTAGTGAGCGGGTCGCTCGATACGGCGAGTCGTACCGTGACGACGCGAGAGGGCGAGAACGTGACCCTCTCAGAGCGCGAGTCGCAGCTTCTCGAACGGCTCGCCCGCCGGCCGAACCAGGTGTTCGAACGGAACAGCCTGCTCGCGAGCGTGTTCCCCGACGCCGACGACCCCGGCGTGGTCGATACCTACGTGCACTACCTGCGAAAGAAGCTCGGCCGCGACAGCGTCAAGACGGTTCGCGGTATCGGGTACCGGCTCGGGCCGCTGCCGTGAGAGCGCTGCGCATGGGCGACGACCTGAGAGGCGCGTCGCTGCGGCTCACCGCACAATTCACCGCCCTCCTGTTAATCATCCTGGCGATCGTCGGCACGCTCGTCTACCTGATCGTCAGCACGAGCGTGACCGAATCGAACCAGCGGGCACTTGTCGCGGCCACTCGGCTCGACTCGCCCCAGGATGCGCCGAGCGGCACCTACCTCTCCCTGGTCGACACGCGCACCGGGGGCCAACTCATCTCCTCCGATGACCTACCGGAGGGATTGCTCGACACCGCGGCCATCCAGTCGGTAGCGGCCGGCGGCGAAGACGTGCAGGAGCAGCGCTCTGTCGACGGGCGCGACTACCTCCTCCTCACCACCTCGGCCACCGGGGACCGCAGCCACGACCGGTTCGTCCAGGTCGCGCTCGACCTGCACGAGAGCTCCGAAGAGCTGGGCCGGCTCGCGACCGCGCTGATCGCTGGCGGGCTCGTCGCGGCCATGCTCGCCTTCGCCACCGCCTACTGATGGCCCGCCGCGCCATCAGCCCCTGGCCGAGGCGCTCGCCCTGCAGCGCCGCTTCGTCGCCGACGCCAGCCACGAACTCCGCACACCACTGACCCTGTTGAGCACGCGGGCGCAATTATTGAAACGCCGAGGCGGCGATGAGCTCCCCGCAGACGTCACCGCCTCCGTCGACGAGATCGTCACCGATACCCGGACGCTCACCGAGATTCTCGAAGACCTCCTGATCGCCGCCGACCCGCGAACCGTGGTCGAACCGACCCCGGTTGACCTCGTGACTGTCGCCGAGAATGCGGTCGGGCTTCTCCGCGACGACGCAGGACGGCGTGGCATCTCCCTCGCCCGCGCGGGCGACCCGGAACCCATCATCATCCCCGGGTCGCGCGCCGCTCTGCTGCGCCTGGTGATCGCCCTGTCGACCAACGCGCTTGACCACGCCCGCACCGCGGTGACGGTCACCGTCTCGGCGTCGAACGGGAATGCAATCGTACGCGTGACGGACGACGGGCCGGGATTCTCATCAGAGGTCGCGTCGACAGCCTTTGACCGCTTCGTCAGCAGCCGGAACGTCGACAGCACCACACGCCACTACGGACTCGGATTGGCAATAGTCGCGGAAATCGTCCAGCGCCACCGCGGTACAGTCACTATCGAACAACCGAGCACCGGCGCATCCGTAACGTGCATATTCCCGCTCGGACCGGCATAGCTGCACTCCGCTATCGGATGACGACACTATGTCCCTTCAGACATCCCGGATCGAAACCTGAATCTGACCGGAGAACGAAAAGGGCGGCATGACGGCCGACCATATTTCTGAGCAGCAAAGGCGTAGGACCGTTGTCCCGTATTTCACGATGCTTTTTGTCGATCCGACCGCCCGTAAGACGGTGGTCATACGGGCATCAACGGAGCTGGGCAGAACCAAGTGCCCGTTGAAGGATCGGCCTACGGGCACGATTCCAATCAGCCTTATGAGGTCTAGCCGGGTTTATCCGAATCGGGTAAACCCAATCTGGGTGCGATCCGCCAAGGTGTCGGCGTGCCAAATAGTGCTGTGAAAACGCGGCCATCTAGCGCTGCGATTCACAGTGTCGGTCACATGTCTCGTAACCTATCCGTCTCGAAAGCCATGGGATGCGAGACGGTTTCGCGCCCGACCACGCCAATGAGCGATCACAGAACACCGCCACTTACCGATCAAGTCCACAGCGCGGCGACGTCGACACGCCGTGCCGAAACCTCTCACGTTCCGAAAATCACTACCGACCGTTTCGGAGCAAGCTGGTTCGCTCGACGCCGTACCGCAGGCACGCGCGACTCCGCCCGAGCGCTTGGCGTTCTTCGATGCAGCTCTCGCGTTGGCTGGCGAGGAGGTTACCGGCCGGGTGCCGCGCGCCCTCATGGAGAGCGCCGTTCGTAGCGAGCTGACGGGGGATGAGGCGTTCGCTCGCGCTTCCTCCTTCAGCGCAGCCGTCATCCGACGCTTTGCGGCCCGGGCTTCCTTCTGCTCCTCGGTTAGTGGCACCGAGACTCCCCACTTCGTCGGCCAATGTCGGAGGTCCCGGGCACAATGATCCCGTGGCAGACCTATACACGAAGAATGGCCGTCCGCTTCGACGTAGCGGTGACAAGTTGTTTGCGCGCTCGGGAACATACGTGGGCAAAATCAAGGGCGACTACGTATTCGACCCTTCGGGACGCTACGCGGGCACGATCGTGGGGGAGCGCATTGTCTATCGCTCCACGCACTCCTCGAGGATCGCGAGCCCGTCGGTATCGGCGAACCGCGGAGGCAGTGGTGCAGGAAATCGCGGCGCCTCCGGTATGTGGGGCGATGAGCCGCCCTTCACTGACTGAGTCGACGGGCTCAGCATGAGCGTTGGCCCTACAGTGAGTCTGGTGAGGGACCTTCCACTGTCAGCAGGCGGCGATCTAGTCACGCGCCTCGCGCGCGAGCGCGATCCCGTTCGCGCGGTCGTCGAGCTTGTGTGGAACGCCATCGACGCCGAGGCCGACACTATTCGAGTGCAGTTGGCGCGAACCGATATGGACGCCATCGAGCGTGTGACCGTCGAGGACGACGGTCACGGAATCACGTCGGACGAGGTGCAAGCCACGTTCGGGCGTATTGGCGGGTCATGGAAGGCGCTCGCCAGCCGCTCCAAGAACGACAAGCGCGGCCTGCACGGGAAGCTGGGCGAGGGTCGCCTGCGCGCCTTCGCGCTCGGCTCACGGGTGACGTGGGCGAGCGAGAGCGTCAACACGACCGGCGAGAGAGAACGTGTCGTCATCGAGGGTGCCAAGGAGCGGGCAGAGCCCTTCAGTTGGGAAGCTTCACCTTCGACCGAGGCGACGACCGGCACGGTCGTGACAGCTCTGAACGAACAGGACCGCAGCCTCAACTCCCTCCTCAGCGACACGACCCTCGCGACGCTCACGTCTCACTTCGCCCCAGTGCTTCTCAACGACGACTCGCTGACGGTGATCTTCGACGGCTCGAAGCTCAACCCGAGCGACGAGATCTTGGATGACACCACTGTCGAAGTGGGCCTCGACGTCATCCAGGACGCTGCGCTCTCAATCCGCATCATCGAATGGCGCACGGGCAAGCATCGCGCGATCTACTTCGGTGAGGACGCGGAGCGATTCGTCGTCGAAATGTCGGGAGCCGAACTCGAGAGCCAGACGGCCTACTCGGCCTACGTCACTTGGAACGGCTTCGACGTCGACTCGCTGTCGGAGCTCGGACTCGGCGAGATGGCTCCAGACCCGGCCGGCGCCGTTTGGCGTGCCACCAAGACTGCGGTCCGCGAGCACTTCGCGTCTCGGCGTCGTTCGCGCCGTCGGGATCAAATCGACGAGTGGAAGTCGAAGGGTATCTACCCGTACGAGGCGGAGCCTACGACTGAAGCCGACAAGGCCGAGCGAGCTGTCTTCGACATCGTGTCTAGTGCCCTCGTGCCGCAGATCCCGAAGCGGAAAGACGGAGCACAGCTGACCCTGAACCTTCTTCGCGATGCGTTGAAGACTGATCCGGAGAACTTGGCCCTGCTGGTCAGCGAGTTCGTCGCCCTCACCGAGCAAGATCGACAGGCACTCACCAAGCTGCTCAGCGAGACAACGCTCGCAGGTGTGATCCGAGCCGCCAACCTCGTGACAAGTCGCACGAAATTTCTCGCCGGGCTCGAGCACCTGCTCTTCGACCCAGACGACTCGAAGAAGGTTGGCGAACGCGACCACCTCCACAAGATTCTCGAGCACGAGCTCTGGATCTTCGGCGAGGAATACCACTTCATGAACAGTGAGCGAGGGCTCACACAGATGCTGCGGACGCACCTCAAGCTCGAAGGCTTGCCGACAGGCAAAGCCGAGCCCGTCAAACGATGGGACGGCAAGAGTGGACGAATAGATCTCCACCTCGCCGTCAAGGCAAAGGAACACGACCGAATCCGTCATCTCGTGATCGAACTGAAGGCGCCGGGCATCACTGCTGGACGCACCGAGCGGAACCAGATCGAGGACTACATCAACGTCGTCGCCGACAACGCCGCGTTCGCGAGCGACCGCTCGGTTTGGGAAGTCATCCTCGTGGTCACCGACTACGACAGTGTCATGGACAACTCGATCATCGGATCCGACCGCGAACTTGGACTGGTCTTCGAACCCGACAAAAAGCCCGGCCGTCCGACCGTGCGAGCGTACGTGCGCCGCTGGCGAGACATCATCGATGAGAACAAGAGACGCTTGGACTTCGTGACCAGCTCTCTCGAGTTCGACCCCTCGCTCGCCGAGGGCCTGGCATTCATCCGTGAGGAATATTCGGAGTTGATCCCGGATAATTTGGCCGCTGACGAGGAGCCCCGCGGCGGCGATAGCTAGCTGGGCCGGTTCGGTTGGACGTGATGCCTAGTTTCGGTTCAAGCCGTGTCGGCGACTGTCGAGAGCGTCCTTGAAGTGACTTTCAGCCGCATCGATGTCCCGAGTGGGCGTCGACGGGTCGAACACGCGCAGCAGCGAGAACCGGAAGCTGGACGGGTCCAGCCTGCGTAGTTCGACGTTCCCTCCGTGACCGTTCGTCGCGTACGCGTTCCAGCGCTGACGAATGCTCTCTGCACCATCCGCCTTGCCGACATAGTGACGCCCGTCGTCAGTGTCGGTGATGAGGTATATGCCGACGACCGAAGCCAACGCCGTACGCCACGACGCGTAGCGGTGCTCACGCATCACCGCTTGCAGCCGCGCATGACTCAGGACGAGCCGGTCGAAACCTGGGAAGGGGATCGGCTCGGCATCTGCAATTCCTACGACGGGATAGCTCGCTGCGGTGGTCGCGTTAATTCGCCAGGTGCGGGGGGATCGCCACCCGATCACTAGCCGGTTTCGCAGGTCCGCCATTAACTCGGACTCAACCACGTCGAACGTTCGGATGATCCCATTGTTCGCGATTTCACTGCGGTTCTCGACGACCGACCAAAGTCGCGCCTGGTCGCCGCCTTCCTTGATGAAGACCACCCACATGCCCGGCGGTACGGCCGGGAATCGCTTCGTGTCCGCGGATTGGTTGCGCGTGTATTCGAGAATCTCCGCATGCGTCGAGTCCGCGTGAAGTCCCGTCAGGCCGCTCTCCTCAGACTCCTGCGCAAAGGCATGGCGAATCACGAGAGCCCGAGCTGGGTCGATTCCCGCGTCGAGCAGCAGCGGTCCGAGAGTTAGCGCCATTGGTGAATCGCTCCTGCTTCCTCAACGTCGACCGCCCATACGGTCAGATTTGGCGGTGATGGTCTACTCATGGCGAAGCTATCGCTTCGCGGTGACCTGCTCGCGGATGATCTCGACGATGTTGTCACGGTAGCGCGGCTTCACCCGATGCCGCGTGCCGGCCTTCATCTCCTTGACAAGCTTTTCGATCGACTCGGCGTGGCGGAAGCTACCACCAACCGCGAAATAGGCGCGCAGCCAGGGGGCGGGCTCCACCGGATACCCTTCGGCTGCGAACGCACGAATGAGCTGCACGACAGCATCCTTACCGCGACTGGAACTGAGCCCGTTGTAATCCTCGTTCCGCATCATCTCGGCGGCAGCCAGCATTAGGGAATCGGCAGGCGCGACGCTCTCGCCCGCGTGCAGGTTCGTCGCCCCGAGCCCGTCGAGCCAGATCCGCACCATGTCGTGTCGAGACCAGATTAAGACGAACAACCTTCCCACCAAGTCCGCTTCCACAGCGCGGCGCACGGTCTCAAGCTCACGCTGCTCGAACGGATGCAACACAACGGCGGTATGGTCTATGACCTTGTCCTCGCGATCGAGCCGGGAAAGCTCGCTGATGCTGAAGACCTTGCGATCACCTGCTGCGGGGGCAATAAACTCGGCCGCTTCAACATCGGCGCTCCGGTCGTCATAGCTGAACTTCTTCACATCTGTCACAGCGAAGAGATAGGGCGCTTCACCAAGCCACTCACGAATCACGGCGCTCTGCGACACCATGGCGGTTCCGTGCTGGCCCCAGTCTTCACGGACCATGTACGCAAGTTCAGTCATGGCGAGATGTTCTCATATAGGTCTGACATTGTGGCCGCTCGTCACGCGGGCGGGCGGCCGTCTCGATTCGCTCTCGACAGTAGCTCCCGCCGTCCTTCCCTCCTCCATCGCGATGAGCTCGTCCGTCCGCCGTGCACTGGCGATCGAGGGATTAGCGCCGTCGACGGACGACTTTAGCGCGAGGACTCCTCGAGCCGGACTAGAGCAATTGGCTCTGCCTCGCCCCGTGGAACGTAGTCAACTTCCTCCGCTTCGGACCGTGGAGCCTCGTACTCCTCGCGATCGCGGTTACAAGAACGATGCGCGTGTCCGTCTGCCAGCATCCCAGTTTCGCAACGGCCCGGGGGAGCAGCCCAGACTTGACGGATGCACGCAATACAACTTCCCAGCGAGCTCGATCCCCCGCACCATTCGGGAACGACGACAGTGACGGCGGTGGCTGGTGGTTAGACCGCGCACTCCAATAGGTACTTTCGGCGCGATCACCACCGCCCAGACGAACGGAAGCCGTTACGTCGCGCGGACCCGCTACCGGGACTGGGACCGCAAGAGCCGCCATGTTCAGACCACCGCGGACACGCGCCCCGCTGCTGTCCGGGCGTTGAAGAAGAAGCTCGCTGAACGAGATCTTTTCCATCCGGGGTTTTCCGGGATGAGTGCCGACAGTTCCTTTCCCTCGCTCGTTTCCTACTGGCTCGATGACATGGACCTCGAAGACCGGCTCTCCCGAACGACCCGGTTGCTGTACGAGCGGAACATGCGCACCCTCGTCCTTCCGTACTTTCAGAACGTCACACTCCGTGAAATTGGCGTGGCCCGTTGCGACTACTTCCTCAAGCAACTCGCGAAGCAGAGTTACAACCGTGCCCGCCAAGCCCGCGTCGTTCTTCGCCTCGCCCTCGGACTCGCCGTCCGGCACGAAATTCTGCCACGCAACCCGATGGACCACGTCTCACGCCTGCGCAGGCCCACCCGCAGCCCCGACGTGTTCACCTGGGACGAGATCACGTCGATCCGTACCGCGATCCGCGACTGGGAGAAGCGGCCCATCCTCGCCGGACCCCGCCCCGACGGGCAGCTCGGCCAGATCGTCGAGGCCATGCTTGGCACATCCGCCCGCATTGGCGAAGTCCTCGCGATTCGCCTCACCGACCTCGACCTCGACGCACCCGTACCGATGGTCCGTATTGCGGGGACGATCGTCAGCCGCAAGGGCGAACCTACACATCGACAGGATCACCCGAAGACCGCACGATCGGTCCGTCGTGTCGCGCTCCCGGGGTTCGCGCTGCGCGCAGTCCGTGCTCGGGTCCGCAGCCTGCGTTTCGTCGGCCCGGAGACTTTGCTATTCGCCACTCGTGTCGGGACACCACATACGACGAACAACGTGCGCCGCCAGCTCCGTGACGTCATGGAGCAAGCCGGTATCGAGGACGTCACCCCGCACCGGTTCCGTCGCACCGCTGCCACCGCGATCAACGACATCGGTGGACTCCAGCTCGCCTCCGAGCTCCTCGGCCACAGCGACCCCGCGATCACCAGGGAGCACTACATCCGCCGCAACGAAACCGTGAACCCAGCTACCGCCGAGTTCCTGGAGCAGGCGTTCGGGAAGGCGAGCTGAGATAGCTGCTCCGGTGGGTCGTGCGCTTTCGACTCATCTCGGAGCGAGAACGGCGTGTTCGTTGCCTCACCATGGAGGGCACAAAGGAGAATGAGCGAAACGCCATTTATGCGCTCGACGTGATCATCCGGATGAAGCGCTTCCGCACTAACCCGCTGCCCGCTTGGTTCTAGGACCCTCCACGCGCGTGCAGAGAGACGAGGACGTCTGATGCAGCTCACTCACCTCCGGATTTCCGGCTTCCAGTCGTTCGGTCCGACGCCGACCACGATCGTACTGCGAGATGTCACCTACGTGCTTGGCCCGAACGGCGCCGGCAAGACGGCGGTGCTCGAGGCGCTGTCGCGACTGTTTAGCCCGCTACCTACGCAGCGCAAGATCCGACACTCCGACTTCCACATCGCCGCCGGTCGCACCGCTGCTGAGGTGCACGCAGATGGGCCCGAGCTCTGGATCGAAGTCGACATCGAGGTCCCGGAATCGGGCGAGGACGGCGACCATCCGACTGTCCCGCCGAACTTCGCGCACATGCGCATCGCAACTGAAGACGGAGTACCTCGGATCCGCGTCCGACTTACCGCCACGATCGCTCCGGACAATGTCATCGAGGAGAAGCTCCAGTACATCCTCGAAGCTGACATCGATGGGGCGCCTTCGCAGCGCGCTGATATGTCCCGATTTGATCGCGCCAACATCGAAGTGCACTACCTGCCTGCGCGCCGCGATCCCGCTGAGCACATCGCCTACACCACCGCTTCGCTCGTCGGACGGGCGCTGCGCGCTGCCGACTGGGCAGCGGAGCGCACCACGCTCGACACGCTGTCGAAGGATCTCACCGACTCGCTTGCAGGGAACGCAGCGGTCAAAAGCATCGGCGTGCAGCTTGCGGGGGAATGGTCTGGGCTTCACTCCGGCGCCTTCTTCACCGACCCTTCAATCGCGTTCGGCAGTGGCGACCTGGAGAGTGTGCTGCGTCAGCTGACGGTCTCGTTCGCGCCGTCTCCGGCCGGTTCGTCGCTGCCGTTCGATCGGCTCAGCGATGGCCAGAAGTCCTTGCTCTACATTTCGCTCGTGCTCGCCTGGCAGTCGCTCGCGCGGGAGGTGCTGAACGGCACGGAGACTGCCTTCGATCAGCACCGACTCCGACCGCCGGTGCACACCATCATCGCGCTGGAGGAACCAGAGAACAGCCTTGCTCCGCAATACCTCGGTCGCATCGTCCGGCAGCTCCGCAAGGCTGCGGAGCATGGAGACTCGCAGGCCCTGATTGCAACCCACTCACCTGCCCTGCTGCGCCGCGTCAATCCCGAGGCCATCTGTTTCCTCCGTCTTGACGGTGATCGTCAGTCTCAGGTGCGTCGGATCGTCCTACCGGCCAAGAACGACGAAACGGCGAAGTACGTTCGCGAGGCGGTATTGGCGTTCCCGGAGCTCTACTTCTCGCGCTTGGTCGTTCTCGGTGAGGGCGATAGCGAGCAAATCGTGCTACCGCGCGTACTCGCTGCGGCTGGCGTTGCGGAAGATGACGCGTCAGTCTCCGTTGTCCCGCTGGGTGGGCGCCACGTCAATCACTTCTGGCGCCTATTGAACGAACTGGAGATCCCGCACGTCACCCTGCTTGATCTGGATTCCGGCCGGTACCAAGGAGGCTGGGGCCGCGTGAGCAACGCGCTTAAGCAGTACAACAAACTCAACCCCGGTAACTTCACGGACGCCCAGATTGACGGGCTTTCGAAGTGGGACGACGTCGTCGATTTCCCCGTCTACAACGACGTGAGCTTCACGGACGGTCACGGCCCGATCTATGCGCTGGAGCAGAAGGGCGCCTACTTCTCGCACCCGGTAGACCTCGACCTGATGATGCTCGAGGCCTTCCCCGACGCATACGGGGCGGAGTCGGTTGGAACGCCCGACGAGAAGACAGTCGCCGCTGTGCTCGGCAAGTCTCACGCGAACGAGGACCACCTGCCCGAGGATGCCTTCGAGCTCTTCGATGACTACCACCGCTTGTTCGATCTCAAGAGCAAGCCCGCGTCGCACCTCAAGGCGATGGCGGCGCTGACTAACGAGGCACTCCTGGCGGAACTACCCGAAGTCTTGCAACGCTTGGTCGCGGACGTGCAGGCCAAACTCGAGGCGCTTCCCGAGTGATTCAGCCAGAGGACTGGACACCGGTCGGCGGGCTGGAGCTCGAGCCGAACGCTCTGAAAGCAGTTCGCGACACCAACGCGAACGTCGTCGTGACCGCTGGCCCTGGCGCAGGCAAGACAGAGCTTCTCGCCCAGCGCGCCGACTTCCTCTTTCGCACGGGAGCGAGCCCGTACCCGAAGCGCATCCTGGCAATCTCATTCAAGGTCGACGCCGCCCGCAACCTGCAGTCCCGCGTTCGCCTACGCTCCGGGTCTCAGTACGCCGCCCGCTTCGACAGCTTCACCTTCCACGCATTTGCCAAACGCCTCATCGACAACTACCGTCCGGCCCTCACAGGCCAGAACGCGCTGAACCCGGACTACCGGATCGATGCCCGCACACGCATCCAGAACCAACAGATCACCTTCGATGACCTCGTGCCCCTCGCGCTAGAGATCCTCGAGAAGAACGACTACGCACGCGGCGCGTTGCGGCAGACGTACAGCCACGTCTTCATGGATGAGTTTCAGGATGCAACGACGGCGCAGTACGCCTTCTTGAAAGAGGCCTTCGCAGGCACCGGCGTGCACCTCATCGGTGTCGGTGACACCAAGCAGCGCATCATGGGCTTCGCGGATGCACTCGAAGGTGTCATGGCGACCTTCGCCGAAGACTTCGATGCGACTGATCTGCAGCTCTATCAGAACTTCCGATCCAAGCCTCGGCTGCGCCGGATGCAGAACCGCATGATCTTGGAGATGGACCCGTCCGCCGCGAGCCCGGACGAAGACCTCGAAGGCGAAGAAGGCATCCTGAAAGTGCTCCGCTTCGACACCGACGAGGAAGAAGCAGCTGCGGTCACTGAGATGATCGGCGAGTGGCTCGACGAAGGAGTGCCGACCCGGGAGATCACGGTGCTGGCTCGGCAACAGCCGCACCTCATCACGAGCGTCTTGGGGGAGCGTCTCACCGCTGCTGGCATCCCGTACCGCAACGAGCAGCAGTCCCAGGATCTGACCGCCGAGCCCGCTGCCGCCCTCATCTTCAACTTCCTTCGGGTCGTTACGGATGACGGCCGTCCCGAGGCGTACTCGGAATTGGTGCGCGTGGTGACGCGCGGCGGAATCGAAGAAGCTGACGGCGTCCTGGACAGCAAGCTCCGAACGATCCTGCGTGGAGCACGGCAGACCGTGCGCGCTACCGGGTTTGGCGCGTCGGACTACGCCTCGTGGAAGCCGCTCATCAACTCGTTCCTCAAGTTCGTAACGCGTCCGGCGCTCAATGCGCTGTCGCCTTCGTATCAGCAGGGCTCGCGGCTCAATGACGTGATCAAGGAAGCCGCCGGTGCGTTCAAGCGCGAGCTGGCGGTCGACGGTGAGCCGGTCGCCGCGCTCGACCGGCTGTCGGAAGAAGATGCCGTCCGGATCCTGACGGTGCACAAATGCAAGGGCATGGAGTTCGAGAAGGTCATCGTTTTCGGCGTTGAGCCCCAGTTCTTCTGGGGCAAAAAGGACGCCGACGTAAAGGCCGAGTTCTTCGTGGCTATCTCGCGGGCGAAGGATGAGCTCGTCCTGACAACAGCGCGCCACCGAACGAAGCCGGACGGCGCGAACGCCTACTGGCGCGAGGATTCGCCGCCACATGAGGAGCTCCTTGGGTACGCAGATGAATCCTGAGCTGTCATCCCGCACCAGCCCGTTTGATCCGGGAATGCCGCGGGGAACTCACCGTCATTGATCTCGAGGAGCTCAAGTGCCCCTCGATCGCCCCCGGTCGATATCGAGCGGACACTCTCAGTCTGTGCTTCGGGCGATGCCGCCGTTTCACGCACTTCAATAGGGCTTCGCCGTGACCCGCAAGCTGGCCTCGGCTGTCAGCTCCTGAAAAACCCCAGGCTGCAGGCTCATCCTCCAGAGGAGCAGGAGACCTGAGCTCGACTCGCCTGTCCGACACGCGTCTTCGTGAAAGTCGGTGGTGACTGAGAGAATCGAGGCATGACTGACCACGCCCTGCCGGAGACCGAGTCCGTGCGCGAAGAAGCCGGACTACACCTGCATTGGCAGGGGCGTCGATCGTACAAGTCGCTCATCCCGGTGCCTCGCGTCCTTGAGCGTGACGATGAACTCTCGTTCCAGTCGGACCGCGGCAGCAACCTCGTGATCGAGGGGGACAACCTGCAAGTGATGGTCTCCCTGCGAACGCAGTACGCGGAGTCCGTGGACGTGATCTACATCGATCCGCCATACAACCGCGGCGGCAATGACTTCCGGTACAGCGACGCTCGATTCCAAGACCCAGACGCAGACGGAAGCGATTCGGAGTATGTCTCGAACGTTGATGGCGGGCGACACACCAAGTGGCTGAACTACATGGCTCCCCGCCTGGTCGCAATGAAGTCACTCATGGCGGAAAACGGCGTGATCTTCGTGTCGATCAACGACATCGAGCTCGGCCGCTTACTCATGCTCATGGATGAAATCTTCGATGAGAAGAACCGTATCGGCGTGATCACCTGGCGCGGCTCGGCCGACAACAATCCTTCGCGAATCCAGATCGAGCATGAGTACGTCATCTGCTATGCCAAGAACGTAACTCAGGTCGCCAAAGCCTGGACCACACCGGCCGACGAGATGAAAGAGACGCTGCTTGAGCAGTTCGAAGAGCTCCTCCAGAGCGAGCCTGACACTGCCAAACGCGCGAAGGCGTGGGGTTCTCTCGTTCGAGCCAACGGGCGAGATTCTCTTGGGCGACTCGCCCGCTACACGCACCTCGACGAAGCCGGCCCGTACCAGGTTGCGTATCGCGTGCATAACCCGAAAAAGGGTGGCTACCAGTACGGGGTCACCAAGAAGGGGGTCGTCGACAGTGTGAAGGCACGAGGTACCTATCGTGTGCCGGCAAATGGCTACCGCTTCCCGGCGCAGACCATGCAGCGTTACATAGACGAGGGGCGTATCGTCTTCCCGCGCCGGCTTGAGCAAATCGTCCAGATGAAGGACTACCTGAAAGACTTCCGAGGCACGCTCCGAAGCGTCATCGACCTTGATGCGCGTGCAGGAAGCTACCGACTCAAGCAGCTCTTCGGTGAGGACTTCGATGGATTTCGATACGCGAAACCGGTCGAACTGATTGAGCTTCTCGTAGGTGCTGCCGGTTCAAAGGATGCTCTGGTCCTGGATGCCTTCGCTGGCAGCGGTACGACCGGCGATGCCGTCATGAGTCTCAACGACAAAGACGGCGGTCGCCGCCGGTTCGTCATGATTGAGGAAGGTAGCGAGGAAGACCCGTACGCGAGAACCCTTGTAGCGCGTCGTCTTCGGTCCGCCATCGAAACGGACGGCTTCGATGCAGGATTCACATTCCTGACAACTGGTGCTCAGCTCGATCGCGAAGCCATCCTGACACTTGAAAAAGACAAGATAACGGCCGTGATCTGTCAGACCGACAGATCTGGTACGCGTTCCGGCATCCGCCAGATCGACGGTAGGAAATGGGTCATCGGGGCGAATCAGCGGGGCGAGGCTCTCGCCCTTGTTTGGCGCGGCGCCACTAACAGCCAGGTCAACGCTGACGTCATCAACGAGGCGCTCTCGGAGACGAAGGCGCTTGGGCTCAAGACTCCGATCCGCATCTACGGCACGACATGCAACATCAGCGAGACGAAGTCCTTCGTTTTTTGCCAGATTCCGGATGAGATTCTGGCCGCATTGCAGATCGAGGACGCGATTCCTGAAGACATCGAAGCCGAGCTGGAGGCGAGCAACGCGTGAGTAACACGATGCGCCTGTTTGAGTTTCAGGAGAACGCTGCGAATCAGATTGTCGAGGCTGCGGCGGACTGGGTTCAGTACTACGCCGAAGATGGACCACTCTACTTTGGTAAGACCCCGATTCCCTTTATTGGGCATCTGAAAGCAGTCACCGGCGCGGGAAAGACGCCGATCCTCGCCAAAATTGTTGCTGATCTCGGCCCAAGCATCGTGCTCTGGACTTCAAAGTCGAGTGCCGTCGCAGATCAGACCTACCGCAACCTCAACGGCAAATATGCTCATCTGCTTCCGGCCGGAACTAGGATTGTTCGCGAGCGACCCAGCAAATCGGAATGGGAAGAACTCCTCGAGGCGACGACGGGCCTGACGATTTGGGTTACGACGGTGGGCTCTTGGAATGAGGTCGAGTACGCAGCCTCCGAAGGTAGCGAGACTGCACGACTCAACATGCACCGCCCCCACACCGACTGGGGCGGTGATCGATCGCCATGGGATCAGCTGCGCACCGAACCGCAGCGGCCGCTCTGGATTGTCTACGATGAGAGCCACAATCAAACCTCGACTCAGCTCGAGCAGCTGATCGGACTGCGACCTGTGGGCTTTCTGCTTGCGTCCGCAACACCTCCGAGTGGCGGACAGTTCGATCGATTCGCCGAGGTCGTTGACGGGGACGACCGTGCTCGGGAAATCGCCGACCGCGCGCGCTACCACGTGAGTACACGCGATGTGGTTGAGAACGAGCTACTCAAGCACACGATCATGGTCGAGAACTTCGATTCGGACCCCGATCAGCTGCTCGACTCCACGGTGGCGCTGCACAAGGAACTTACTCAGGCCGCCACAGCTGAAGGCGCAAGCATCACGCCGAAGGCGCTATACATAGTCGAGCGCTCTAACCCGACCAAAGACGAGATCATCTCCCGCCCGGTTGCTATCTGGGAACACCTGCGCGCCAGAGGCGTTCCGGCCGAAGAGATCGCAATCTATACGCAGACGAAGGTCGTCCCAGACGATGCTGTCCGCGTCTCATCCTTGGCAGAGCTCCAGCCTCACCACACGCACATCATCTGTAATCGCGCGCTGCAGGAAGGCTGGGACGATCCGGAAGCGTACATCGAGTACTTCGACGACGAGTCCAACTCCTATATCCGTATCGCGCAGGTCATCGGTCGTGCACTGCGCCAGCCTGGGGCGCGTCATTACGAGGACGACCGACTCAACACCTCGACACTATTTGTCCGCGTGCCGAACCGTACCTTCGAAGGCATTGTTGACGGGTTGAAGGCCGAGCTTGCGCTCTATGCCATCGATGAGACGAATCCAGGCGCAAACCCGTCCATCCGCATTAAGACACGCAAGCAACCGTTGCCTGATGTGCCTCTGAAGACGGACCTGCCGGTCGCCCTTTCGTTGCCGCAGTATGTGCTGGGCGAAGCGGAGCTCGAGGACGAAAAGAAGAAGATCCAAGCAATGTCGCGCCAGCCGTTCGCAGATGAAGATCTCCTCGCGAGAGGGCGAAAGAGCATTCAGAAGATCTCCTTGCGCGGTGAGGACGATTCCACACGCTATGAACAGATCGCTGCGAGCATGCGTCGCAAGAACGGCGAGTACCTCCGGCGCCGAGTTCAGCTTCGCGCTCGCCACTGCGCTCACCTGCTCGAGCCCGAGCTCTTCACTGGTCTCGCATTCGATCAGTGGGCCTGTTCCGGGTCCGCAGCGCAGTCTCTGCTATCTGACCGTGCGGACGCGATCGCAGAGGCGTTCGAGAACGCAGTGGAGCTCGTAATCAACCAGATCCATGGCGAAGAAACCTGGACGCCTGCGGCACACACGCCCAGCGTCGACAAGTACCACTCGTTCGAGAACGCAATCCACTCGCGATACGCCCAGAACCAATTCAACACCGAGGAACTTGAGTTCGCGAAGGCTCTGGACTCCCTCGGACGGGGTGTGTGGATGCGGAACCCGACACGCGGCGACGGATACGGGGTGCTACTTCCCGTCAAGGTTGGAAGCTCCAACACCTTTTACCCAGATTTCCTGTGGTGGGTTGACGGTGAGTGCTTCGCAATCGATCCGACCGGTAAGCACATTCTCGAAGAGAAGGTTCGTGGAAAGCTGCTGACGATTGACCGGCCAAAAATCGCCCTGCTCACCCGAGGCAGGGTGAGCACGGACTTCCACTCTCTTTCGGACACTGACGGATACACGCTGGTGCGCCCTAGAAAAAACCGTGGTGCGGCGCCGGAGTATTTTTCATCAATTTCGGACGCACTACTGCGGCTTGCTCCCGAGCCCACTCTTGAAACCAGCTAAAACCGAGAGTGGGGAATGGCAATGAGCTCATCAAGCTCGAAGACGCGACGAGCTGCGCGGTCAGCGAAGGTGACAGCTCGTAGCGCCCAGAGCTCCGGCATCGTCAAGTGCTACATCGAGCGGTTCGAGAATGCCGCTGGCGCGCCCGACCTCCGCCTTCGCGAGAAGTCGACCCAACGGCTCGTGAGGGTTCTGACGAGAAACGAGATGTTCAGGTCATTCGCGCCATTGTCAAACCTGCTGCGAGACTGTTACGAGCATGGAGGCGGCCTCGTGGAGTCGCGGAGTCGTGCGGAGCACATCGCCATCTCCGCGCCGATCGTGACGCAAAATGCTCGGGAGATCGCTGTGGCGTTCGAGCGCTTATCGGTGCATGTCGACATCGTAACCGCGAACATCGCATCTCCTCCGACGTCCGTGTGGGCCTACATCGAGGAGTACACCGCCGAGGAAGGTGGCCTCGGACTGCGTCTTCGGGAGAAGATCACCGGCCGGAAAATCGAGATGTACGGCAAGAACCAGGACTATTTGCTCACATTCCTTAGCAGCCCGCACTTCACTGGTGCCCAAACACACATGGCGAACCTCTACCAGAAGGATGGCTTCGACGACTACGTCCTTGTCTCCGGAGGCACAGCCACAGATTCGTACGACGTGGTGCTGTATACGGATGGCGTCGAACTCACCTACTTGCTTGGCCCAACTCCTGATACCGCATACCGGGACGCGTTCCGGGCGCTGACGGAGGAGTCAGCGCCCAAGGCGCACGGGCGTACTGCGCAGATGCACTTCGATATGGGCCGGTACCGCGAGGCCATACTCTCCGCGCGACTCGCTGTCGAGACGGCTTGTGGTGGACGGGGGGCCGATGTGAAGCGCCGACTCGCCGATGCTCCCGCGGACGTCAAGGCCGCTGGTGATGCCCTTTACGGGAAGCGCCACGTCGCCGTTCACGAGGGCGACACGCGAGTCGAGCAGCCCGACGCGATACAGGCGATCCGTGCGATGCGCCGCGTGATGGACTACCTGGCTGACTACAGTTTCTGAGCCCTCAGCCCGGTGCGGCCACGTCCAGTTGCACGCACCGCACAACGTTGCTTCGATATGTGTGTTGGGCGCACCTTATAGAGAAGGCATAGGTGCTTCGAGCGCTTCCATAAACCTCTGACCAAATCGTCGACGATTATCAAGAGCCGGGACCTGGCCGGGACCTGATGCATGCAAACCATGCCATCCATGACGTGAAATGACGCCGTTTGAGGAGCAGGGACGTCCGGAAAATCAAGGATTCGGGTTGAACCGTCTACCTGGGGGTCAAGGGGTCGCAGGTTCAAATCCTGTCAGCCCGACCAAAAAGTCCCGGAAACTCTCGAGTTTCCGGGACTTTCTCGTCGCCTGGAATCGCCAAGGCAGCACACTCTCTCGGCTCAGCCCGGCCCGTCGCTCGTCGCCGCGAGGAGCGACGTGATGATGTCGCCGATCGGTGTCGGGATGCCGTGGGCGCGGCCGAGGCGGGAGATGACGCCGTTGCGCACGTCCCACTCCAGCGGGCGCCCCGCCTCGCGGTCGGTGAGGATCGATGTGCTCAGGTCGGCCGGGAAGGACCGGAAGCGCGCGAGGATCTCCTCGGGGACCTCGTCGCCGAGCTGCGCTCCCTCGGCGCGGGCGACGAGCACGCTCTCGCGCAGATAGGCGCGGGTCAGCTCGGCGACATCATCGCGGGCGAACATGCCGGAGCGTCGCCCGGTGAGCGCCATCAGGCCGGCGGCGGCGTTCTGGAGGAGCTTGCGCCAGGCGACCGAGAGGAAGTCGGAGGAGAGGTCGACGGCGCACCGTGTACCGCGCAGCACCTCGATGATCCGCTCGCTGTCACGGCCCGCGGGCAGGGTGAGTCTCGCCTCCCCGCGCAGGCGCACCGATCCGTCGGCGTGCGCCTGTGCAGGGAACCAGACCACGGACGGGAGGATCGACGTCTCCCGCCGCACATGGGGAGACCATGGCGGTCTGCTCGACGCCGTTCTGGAGGACGCACACCACGGTGTCCGGCCCGCAGAGCGCCGCCATCCAGGGGCTGCGCCGTCGATCTGGGTGGCCTTGACCGCGAGGAACACGACATCCGCGGGGTGCGACACCTGATCCGGGTCCGTCCGCACCGGCCCCGGCACGGTGATGCGGTCGTCGCCGGCGAGGAGCTCGAGCTCCGGGCGCGGCGTGCGTCCGTACAGGAGAGGCGTGCGCCCGGCCTCATGCAGGGCGGCGGCGATCGTCGTGCCGATCGCGCCTGGTCCGATCACGGCGATCTCCGGTGCCGCGGCATCGACGGGGGCGAAGGGAGTCTCACGGTCGGTCACGCGCAACACCGTACCGTGCCCCGGTGACGCGGAGACGCGGTGCCGCGGTTCCCCGGTGGCGCAGGTCCGCGGGTCAGGCCAGCACGACGACGTGCTTTCCCGGCTGCCGGCGGGACTCGAGGGCGCGGTGCGCCTCGGCCACGGCGTCGAGACCTCGATGGACTCCGGCGACCACGACGTGCAGGGTGCCTGCCTCGATGGCCCCCAGGTACCGGGCCAGCGCTTCGGCGGGGAGGTCGTCGGCCGCGCCGGCGTAGCTGGTGAGGTGCACACCCGTGGGGATCGTGAACGGGTCGAAGTCGGGGATGGTCCAGGCGCCGTTCAGCGCGCCGACGAAGCAGACCGTGCCGCCAGGACGGATCGACGACAACGTGGCGGGGAGGGCCGTCGCACCGACGAACTCGAGGGCCCCGTCGAGACCGTCGGGCGCGATGTCGCGGAGCGCGCTCTGCAGTGTGTCGTCGTCGATGAGGGCGTGGTCTGCCCCCACCTTCGCGAGAAGGTCTGTGCTGTCGGGATTCCGCGTGGTCGCGATGACCGTGGCGCCGAGTTCGTGCGCGATCGCGACGGCGGTCAGACCCACCGTCGAGGTGCCGCCGTGGATGAGGACGGTCTGGCCTGCTCTCAGCCCCAGTCCGGTGGTGAGCGAGCCGTGTGCGGTCTGCAGCATCTCGGGCAGAGCGCCGACGACACCCCAGTCCAGCTCGGTGTCGAACGGGATCACGTTCGCCGCGTCGACCACCGTGTACTCCGCATAGCTTCCGTCGATGCGTCGGCCGAGGCCGCCCATCATGGTGGCGACCTTCTGGCCGGGGGTGAGTTCGACGCCGTCGCCGACCGCATCGACGACACCGACCGCTTCGATGCCCAGGATCCGCGGGAACGAGAAGTCGGGACCGGATTCGCCTCGACGGCTCGTGACCTCGGACTCGTTCACTCCGAACGCCCGCACGCCGACGCGCACCCATCCCGGGCGCACGTCGGGGACGGGAACCTCGCTGACGACGAGGCCGTCGATGTCGACAGGACCGGTGAGCCGGATGGCGCGCATGGTTTCAGGCATCGTTCTTCTCCTTCTCGTGGAACGGGTGACCGGGGGCGGCCAGCGCCAGGAGCGCGGCGTAGGACGGGCGCACCGTGGCTTCGTCGAGCGTGCCGTCCACGTGCGCCAGCCGGTGACTCCACCAGCCCCAGAGCAGGGCGTTGATCGCGAGCGCGGTGCGGGTCGGGACGACGCGGTCGAGCATCACGATGGCATCGTCTTCGACCGCTTGGAGGACGTCGGCGATCTTGGGGTTCCGTGCGCCGTAGTGACGGATCTCCTCGTAGAGACGGATGTCGTCGAGGGACGGGCTCGTCGCTCCGATCGTCGCATCGACCAGCGCATCGACGACATCAGCGCGTGTGCGCGCCTGACGGAGCGGTTCCGCGTAACGAGGCTCGAGGTCGCTGCGCGTCGTGTCGAGTGCGCTCACGATGAGGCCCTCGAGTGTGGGGAAGTAATAGGTCATCGACCCCAGCGGCACTCCGGCGCGCGCGGCGATTCCTCGGTACGAGGCTGCCGCGATGCCGTCGTCTCTGATCACGGCGAGCGTGGCGTCGAGGATCCGGTCGCGGCGGCCGGGGTCGTTCGGTCTCCCTCGACGCATGTCCTTCTCCTTTGTCCGACCCAGTGCGTACACTGGTACACAACTTAGTGCGTACACCGGTACGTACCTGATCTCAGGGTAGTCCAGGAGGAGGGACAGCGCATGGAGGGCGAAGAACTGCAGGAGCAGGCCAGGGCACGTGTGCAGGAGCTGCCGGGCGCGGAGCTGGAGCACCCGTTCGGACCCGACTGGGAGGTGTACAAGGTCCGGGGCAAGGTCTTCCTGATGCTCACCGACCTCGGTGACGAGTCGATCCTGATCCTGAAGGCCGACCCGGAAGACAGCAAGGCTCTTCGGGAGCAGTACGACGACATCACGCCCGGCTACCACATGAACAAGAAGCACTGGATCACGGTGCGCCCCGGCGGCGACCTGCCGAAGCCCCTCCTCGACGACCTGGTCACCGACTCGTATCTGCTCGTCGTCGAGAACCTGCCGCGGGCGCAGCGTCCGGTCGATCCCGCCGTCTTCGGCAGGAGTGTCCGATGACGCATCACGATCTCGACCTGATCGAAGACCTCGTGCACGGCTCCTACGCGCTCGCCGACGACCGGACGGCGAAGGGGAAGCCCTGATGGACGATCGACAGCCCTCCCTCTTCGAGCCGGACGACGCCTCGCGCCCGCTGGCCGATCGGCTGCGCCCGCACTCTTTGAGCGACGTCGTCGGTCAGGGGCATCTGCTCTCCGCCGATGCACCGATCGGGCGGATGGTCGACGCGCAGCGGCTCGTGTCGATGGTGCTGTGGGGACCGCCGGGGTGTGGGAAGACGACGATCGCGCGGCTCCTCGCCGCACAGACCGAGCTCGCCTTCGAACCGCTGTCCGCGACGTTCTCCGGGGTGGCCGATCTCCGCAAGGTCTTCCAGGCGGCGAAGCAGCGACGGGAGATCGGCCAGGGGACTCTGCTGTTCGTCGACGAGATCCACCGTTTCAACCGCGCGCAGCAGGACTCGTTCCTGCCCTACGTCGAAGACGGCACCATCGTCCTCGTGGGTGCGACGACGGAGAACCCCAGCTTCGAGCTCAACGGCGCCCTCCTGTCGCGGTGCCAGGTCTTCGTGCTGAGACGCCTCGACGAGACGGCCTTGGAGACTCTCATCGGCCGCGCCGAAGACCTCATCGGCGCCCCGCTCCCGCTCGACGACGACGACGCCAGACGGTCGCTCATCGCGATGGCCGACGGCGACGGTCGATACCTGCTCAACATGATCGAGCAGATCCAGCACCTCCCCGCGCCGGTCGACACGACGGCCCTCGCCGCGGCCGTGCAGAGACGCGCGCCGCTGTACGACAAGTCGCAGGAGGGCCACTACAACCTCATCTCCGCGCTCCACAAATCGATGCGCGGCTCCGATCCGGACGCCGCCCTGTACTGGTTGGCCAGGATGCTCGCCGGCGGCGAGGATCCGCTGTTCATCGCGCGGCGCATCACCCGCTTCGCGAACGAAGACATCGGCATGGCCGATCCGCAGGCGATCCAGCAGGCGCTCGCCGCGTGGGACGTGTATGAGCGGCTCGGATCCCCCGAAGGTGAGCTCGCCATCGCCCAGGCCGTGCTCTACCTCTCCACGGCGCCGAAGTCGATCGGCGTGTATCGCGGTTTCAGCAGGGCCTCGGCTGCAGCGAAACGCACCGGTTCCCTGACGCCGCCGGCGCATATCCTCAACGCCCCCACCCGGCTGATGAAGAACCTCGGCTACGGCAAGGGCTACCGATACGACCCCGACACCGAAACCGGCTTCTCCGGTGCGGACTACTTTCCCGACGACATGGACCGGGAGACGTTCTACGAGCCGACCGACGCCGGTTACGAACGCGCCATCGGCGAGCGCCTGCGCCACTGGGCACGCCTCCGCGCCGAGATCTCCGACGGCACGGACGACTCCCCGCGCCCACCCACCCCTGACCTTCCCGACGAGGACTCACTCATGACCGACATCCCCTCCACTCTCAGCGACGAACACCCGGTGCGCTCCTGGCTGGGCATCCCGTTCGCCACCGCCGCACGCTTCCGCAGCCCCTCCCTGCTGCCCTTCGACCCTGACCTGCCATACGACCGGAAAGGGCCCGCCCCGTTGCAGGCGGGGGACACGAGCTGGCTCGAAGCCGATGCCGGATTCAGCGAGGACTGCCTGAATCTCAATGTCTGGGCACCGGAGGATGCGGGAGCGGAACCCCTTCCGGTCGTCGTCTACATCTTCGGCGGCGGATGGATGCTCGGCGCCAACACGCAGACCACCTCGAACGCATCGGGGCTCGCCGCGACCGGACGCGCGATCGGCGTCTCCGTCAACTATCGTCTGGGCGCGTTCGGCGCGCTTTCCCTCTCGCAGTACGGCGGCGCCCTCGCGGAGGCCACGAACCTCGGGTTGCAGGACGTCATCGCTGCCCTTCGATGGGTGCAGGCGAACATCGCCCGCTTCGGAGGAGACCCCGCCCGCGTCACCGTGACCGGTCACAGCGCCGGGGCGTTCTCCGCTCTCAGCCTGCTGGCCGCGCCCTCTGCCGACGGGCTCTACCACCGCATCGCGGCGTTCTCCGGCATGCCGTCCCGCCAGGTGCCCGCGTGGGGTGCCGAGGAACGCGCCATCGCGGTCCTCACGGCGCTCGGGATCCAGGACGCCCCGAGCAGCTTCTGACCATCGACGCCCACGTGCTCGCGGAGACGATGAGCAGGACCCAGTCGGCGGATCCCGGGGCCGCCCACGGCGTCGACAACGACGTCATCGCCATCGTCGACGACCGGAACCAGCCGGGCGGCATCCTCGACGACCATCCCCTGCGCGTGCTCGAATCAGGACGGCACCGCGACGTCGACATCCTGTTCAGCAGCACCACGCACGAGACCGACTGGTGGGTGCTGCACCGGACCGAGGACTTCGACCCGGGGACGATCGAGAACCTGGTCGAGGAGTTCGCGACCAGGAACCGCATTCCGCGAAGTCGGGCGCGCGCGATCGTCACGGCATACGACATCGAGGGGCGCACGCCCGTCGAGGTCCGCGGCGCTCTGCTCACCGACTACTCCTTCACGCTGCCGCAGACGCGGGGCGCACTCGCCCATGCCGCGGCGGGAGGTCGGGCGCACCTGCTCTCGGTCGGTTCCGTCGACGGCGCACACACGCGGTGCACGGCACGGAGATGTACGGCATCGTCGGGCAGAAGCGTTCCGGCGCCTCGGCCGAGCAGGTGACCCGCGACACGGTCGTCCGCGACGCGCTCCTCGCTCTCGCCTCGGGAGACTCGGCGGCGCTGTGGGAGCCGGTGTCCGCGGTCCCCACGGTGCGAGGCATCGGCGACATGCCCGCCGACCCCACGGTGCACGCGCGGCAGGTGCTCGAGACGTTCCGGGGATCGAGCGGCCGTAGCTAGCGGACGGTGTCGAGGTCGCCCTCGACCCGCACCGCCGGTCGCCTCCAGGCGACGGTCGTCAAGGCCGCACCGAGCACCGCGATGCCGACCAGGAGCAGCGCCACGGCGGGGAGTCCGATCGCGGCTCCGAGTATCCCCGCGAGGGGATAGGCGACCAGGAAACAGGCGTGCGAGAGCGAGAACTGGGCGGCGAACACGGCTGACCGGTTCTGCTCCGTGCTGTTGCGACGCAGCAGGCGGGCGGACGGTGTGAGGATCGTGGAGGTCGCCGCCCCGAGCAGCAGCCACGACACCAGCAGTGCGGCCCACTGCGCCGTGCCCTGCATCCAGGCGATCACCCCAGCGGCGGCCGCGAGGAGGATCGGGAGAGCGATCCCCGGCGAGCATGAGCACACGGTCGGACACCGCGTCGAGAAGCCGCGGGACGCCGAGCGCGACGAGCATCGAGCCGCCTCCGTACGCGCCGAGGAGCAGGGCGACATCGGTCTGCAGGCGGCCGAGGTCGCCCTGAACCAGTACGACGCTGTTCACGATCACCATCGCCGTGGTCGTGGCGACGACGAGGTTCAGGCCCAGGAGCCCGCGCAGCTCCGGCGTCGACCAGTAGGCCAGCGCTCCGCGGGTGAGGCGGTCGACGAAATGCGCCGCCGGGGAGCCTCGATGTGCGGGAACCGGGAGGAGACCACGAGGGCGGCCGAGGCGATGAACCCGATCACGGTGCCGACGAACAGGGTGTGGAAGCTGCTCGCCGTGAGCAAGGCGGCAGCGAGCAGCGGGCTCAGGAGCGACTCGAGATCGTAGGCGAGGCGGGACAGCGACAGGGCGCGGGTGTATTCGCGTTCGTCGGGCAGCACGGAGGGGATCACGGCCTGGAACGTGGGGGTGAACGTCGCCGAGGCCGATTGGAGCACGAAGATCAGGATGAAGATCTGCCAGGCATCGGTGACGAACGGGAGCGAGACGGCGACGCCCGCGCGGACGAGGTCGGCGCCGATGAGCACGGGCTTGCGCGGCAGTCGTGCGACGAGGGCGGTGGTGACAGGCGAGACCGCGACGTAGGCGACCATCTTGATCGTCATGGCGACTCCCAGCACGACGCCGGCATCACCGCCCGCGATGTCGAAGGCGAGGAGGCCGAGGGCGACGGTCAGCAGCCCCGTACCGAGGAGAGCGACGATCTGCGCGCTGAACAGCTTCGCGTAGGTCGGGTTGCGGAGGACGGCGAACATCGAGCACCTCGCTCGTGGGGGAAGGGGAGAGGAGGAGGTCAGTGATGCGGCGCGGCGTGGTGAGGCGGCGTCTGCCCGTTCGCGACGGCGTGTTGGGCCTGCTTGATCGCCTCGACGACGAGGGCGACCGCGTGCTCGTCGGTGAGACGGTACAGCACACTCGTGCCCTCGTGCCGGGTGGTCACCATGCGCACCATGCGCATCCGCGCGAGGTGCTGCGACACCCCGGACGGCTTCTTCCCGACGATCTCCGCGAGCGTGTTCACAGGGAGTTCGTCGGCCTGTCGAAGCGCGAGCACGATCTTGATGCGCGTGGGGTCCGCGAGGATCCCGAGAACCTCAGCCGCGAGGTCCACGTACTCCGACGCCGGATCCATCCCGCAAACCTTATTACCTGCATCCATACGCAGATACTAACATTGAGCGGGGCCTGCAGCGTCCCGCGGGGCGAGCAGCGTCGTCGCCCGATGCTCAGCGGAGGATCACGAGCTCGCGCGTCGTCCTCGTCATCGCCACGTACCGATCGACCGCGCCGGTCACGTCGTCGCCGAACTGCTCCGGTCTCACGAGCGCGACCAGATCGAACTCGAGCCCCTTGGCGCCTTCCGGTGTGAGCGACCGCACGCGTGCCGTCCCTACGTAGGCCGGGTCGCCGATTACACACGCCACGCCTTCGGGGTGCGCGTCGAGCCAGTCGTCGACGACCGTGGAGAGGGATGCCGCGTCACCGAGGCGCACGGGAACCCCGCTCTCGCGCACCGAGGTCGGCACGTTCGCGTCGGGGATCGCCGCGAGCACGGCAGGCGCGGCGACCTCCATCACCTCCGACGGGGTGCGATAGTTCACGCCGAGGTGGGCGATCCGGATGTCGCGGATGCCGAGCCGTGCGAGCCTCGCCTCCCAGCTCTCGGTGAACCCGTGTCTGGCCTGTGCGCGGTCGCCCACGATCGTGAAGCTGCGGGAGGAGCAGCGGGCGAGGAGCATCCGCCACTGCGCGTCGGAGAGCTCCTGGGCCTCGTCCACGACGATGTGCCCGAACGGCCCCGCGAGCTCATCGGGGGTGAGGGCGGGCGGGGCGTCGACGCCGAGCAGCACGTTCCTGGCGTCCTGACCGCGGAGGATCGACATCACCTTCATCTCGCTGTCGTCGTCTTCGATCAGATGATCCACGACGTGCGCCATCTGCTCCTGCGCCGCAGCGATCACGGCCTCGCGGCGATGCCGGGCGCGCACGGAATCCGGATCGCCGATCCGGCGGTAGGCAGCGTCCAGCAGCGGCAGGTCGGAGTCGGTCCACGGCGCCGCGACGTCGCGCTGCAGGAGGGCGATGTCGTCCGGCCCCAATTCGGGCGCGCACCGCTGCAGAAGCTCGGGCGAGCTCCACAGCCGCGCCACCGCCCACGTCGGGGAGAGCAGCGGCCACGCCCGGACGAAGGTTCCGGTGAGCTCCTCGTCCTGGCGCAGCCACCGCCGGACGACGTGGGGCGGCACCTCCTCGTCGTCCACCTGATCGACCAGCAGCTCCAGGATCTCCTCCCAGACCTCGTCGCGAGCCTCGTCATGCGACGCCGCGGGGTCGGCGCGGGAGAAGAGCTCGGCCCACTCCTCACGGCTCATCCAGAGGTCGGCCCACGGCGATTCCAGGCGCATCGCGTGCTGCGGAGGCCGCTCGAACTGCTTCGCGACCGCATCGAGCACCGCGGTGGGATCGAGAGTCTCCTTCAGACGTGCGACCCGAGGATCCGGCTCCGCTGTGGCGGTGGCGCCCTCGGGGACGAGATCGCGGAGGGTGCACAGGCGCACGGTGTCCTCGCCGAGGCTCGGCAACACGTCCTCGACGTACGAGAGGTAGTGCGCGTTGGGCCCGACCAGCAGCATCCCGCCGGCGCTCCGCGTGAGGCGCGGCTCGGCGTACAGCAGGTGGGCCGCACGGTGAAGAGCGACGACGGTCTTCCCCGTGCCCGGACCTCCGTCCACCACGAGCGCACCGGGGGAGGGCGTGCGGATGATCGCATCCTGGTCGGCCTGGATCGTCGCGAGCACGTCGCGCATCCTCGAGGTGCGGTGCGATCCGAGGCTCGCGATGAACGCGGACTGGTCGTCGAGGGAGGCGGCCCCGTCGAACCCCGCCGCCGTGAGGGCCTCGTCCCAGTAGTCGCTGATACGCCCGGATGTCCAGCGGTAGCGTCGTCGCGAGACGATTCCGCGCGGGTCCTCCATCGTGGCGGCGAAGTACGGTTCGGCCGCGGGTGCGCGCCAATCCACGAGGAGCCGGGTGCCGTCGGCGGCGGCCAGCCCGACGCGGCCGATGTAGACGGCCTCACCGTCCACCCTCGTCATCCTGCCGAGACAGATGTCGATCCCGAAACGCTCCAGCACCCGGAGGCGGCTGCTCAGGCGACGGATCCGGAGGTCGCGGTCCACGGCGGCGTCTCCGAACGTCGCCTCCTGGTGCCGCGCCTCGACCAGGCTCCGGGTGACGTCGGCGCGCTGCGCCGCCAGCGCATCGGCGATCTGCGCGAGATGTGTGCGGTCGGGGTCGAGGAGCTCGGGTGCGGCTTTCGCGCTCAGGTTCTCGGGCAGACGGAAGGGGTCGATGGGCATTGCTCTCCTTCGCACGCGTGCGCGGATGGCACGAGCGAGGGTCGATTCTGCCCCAGGAAGGGGGCCTTGCGGCAAGCCCCCATGGCGGCGATATCCTGGAAATGGAAGGACGCGGGGACCACGCTGACGGCACTCGAGCAACCGGCCCTCCCCGCGGAACGGACCATGACGCATCGCATCGGCTATCTCATCGGAAGTCTCGCGCACGATTCGATCAACCGCATCCTGGCGACAGCACTCGTGCGGCTGGCGCCTTCGAGCCTGGAGCTCGTCGAGATCCCGATCCGCGATCTCCCGCTCTACAACCGCGACGACGAGCTGGAGCCGGTGGCGGCGGTCACGGACTTCAAGCGCGCGATCGAGCAGTCCGAGGGTCTGCTCCTCGTGTCGCCCGAGTACAACCGTTCCATCCCCGGCGCGTTGAAGAACGCCATCGACTGGGGATCCCGACCGTGGGGGCACAACTCCTTCGCCCGCAAGCCCACCGGGATCATCGGGGCCTCGACCGGCGCCATCGGCACCGCCGTGATGCAGTCGTCCATGCGCAGCGTGCTGAGTTTCCTCAACGCCCCGCAGCTCAATGCGCCGGAGGCGTACATCACGTTCGATCCCGACGTGTTCGGCGACGACGGCGAGGTGAAGGATGACGGCACCGAGAAGTTCCTCCGGCACTACATGAGCGAATACGCCGCATTCGTCGAGCGGGTGCTGTCTCTCACCGCGCCCGGTCACGTGGGCGATCAGGACTGACGTCCGCGCCGCCTCCGTCGTCGCCGCTGCGCACGGACACGCCTGAGATCGCCCCGCTCCGCGGAGTCGGCCGGCTGAGCGTCGCGGGAGGTACGCCCTCCCGATGGCCCGCCCCAGACGGTGCCGTCGAGAGGGCTCACCGTCCTACCCGGACGGTCGGGGAGGCGGCGAAGATCTCGCTGCTCTCACGGCTGAGCCCCAGTCCTCAGCCTCGTAGCCCCCGCTACGGAGAGCAGAATATCGCTTAATCGGCTTGTCCGCCATTTGGGGGACAAAGAAATTTGCGAATGTCACTCCCGCGCAGGCCCTGTTGCCTTCCAGGAGCAGGTGCCTAGGGTGTATTCATGGACAGATTGCTCGTCTTCACCGCACAGGTCGCCATCGCTCACGGCCACCGGGTCGAGGTGACGGAGCAGGTCGATCCCCTCACGGAAGAGCCGGTGGTGCTCACCCTCGTCGACCTCGACACCGGCATCCGGTACCGCCGCAAGGAAGAGCCGGGAGGCGAGGTCTCGCGCTGGATCGGACGTGTCCTGGAGTGCACGATCACGCTCGGCGGATCGGGTGCCCGTACCGCGCTGCTCGTCGATCCGATCGGGCCGGGAGCCACCGGGGCCAAGGTCGCCCTGCGCGGGGCCGATGCGGCAGCGGATGCGGCCAAGGCCGAGGCCGACCGATGGGGAGGGGCGGATCGCCCCGCGCCGGTGGAGCATGAGCGCTTCTGGTGAGACCGTCGCCGCCTATCGGAAGTCCCTCGAGCGATGCGTGAGACCGGTGCGGAGATCCTCGAAACCATCCGCGAGGATGTTCACCACCCCCTCCGCCGACCGCTCCAGGATGCCGCGGATGATGAGCGCCGGTGACTCCCGGGCGACGCGGCGATAGCGGTTCCAGACCCCGGCCGAGCAGATGATGTTCACCAGCCCGCTCTCGTCCTCGAGGTTCACGAAGGTGATGCCGGCAGCCGTCGCCGGCCGCTGACGGTGGGTGACGAGACCGGCGACCTCGATCCGACGGCCCACCTCATGACGCTGCAGGTCAGCGGCGGTCAGCACCCCGCGTGCACGCAGCGCCTCACGGAAGTGCGCCATCGGATGGTCGTCCGTCGACACCCCGGTCGCCCAGAGATCGGCGGAGAGGCGCTCGTAGCTGGTCTGATCGGCGAACAGGGGAGGCTGCACGGCGACCGTGGTCCCCGGAAGGAAGCGCGACCGGTCATCCGCCGCCGCGCCGGCGAGCCAGATCGCCTCCCGCCGCTCCAACCCCAGGCAGTCGAAGGCTCCGGCCGTGGCGAGGGCCTCCAGCTGCGCGGCGGTGGCATCCGTCCGGCGCACCAGGTCGTTCAGGTCCCGGTACGGGCCGTTCGCGTCGCGCTCGGCGACGATCTTCTCCGCCATCGGCACACCGATCCCGCGGATGCCGCTGAGTCCCAGTCGCACCGCAGAACGACCGTCCCTCCGATGGGTCGCCGACTCGTCCGTGGCCCCTCTGTCGAAGCGGAGTGTGGGGGGCTGAGGATCGTCGAGGCAGTCCTCCCGCCCCGTCGGTCCGTTCGTCGCCGTGTCGTCGAGCGGCTCCAGGGTCTCCATCGCCCCTGAGGCGTGCAGGTCAGGTCGTCTGACCTCCACGCCATGCCGACGCGCATCGGCGGTGAGCGTCGACGCGGAGTAGAAGCCCATCGGCTGCGAGCGCAGCAGCCCGGCGAGGAAGGCCGCGGGATAGTGCAGCTTCACCCAGGAGCTGGCGTAGACGAGCAGGGCGAACGACAACGAATGCGACTCCGCGAATCCGAAGTTCGAGAACGCCTGGATCTGCGCGTAGATGCGGTCGGCGGCGTCACCGATGAGCCCGCGTCGCTTCATCCCGGCGTACAGCTTGTCCCTCACCTTCTCGATCTTCTCCAGGCCGCGCTTGGACCCCATGGCGCGCCGCAGCAGATCGGCCTCGTCCGCCGTGCAGTCGCCGATGGCCGTCGCCATCTGGATCAGCTGCTCCTGGAAGATCGGGATGCCCAGCGTGCGCTTCAGGATCGGTTCCAGATCGCTGTGCGGATAGGGGATGGGGAACTCCACCGGTTCCTCGCCGCGCCGCGCCCGCTCCCTGTTCTCCTCATCGATACGGTCCTTGGCCATCTTGCGTCGGACGAACGGGTGCACCGCTCCGCCCTGGATGGGCCCCGGACGGATGAGGGCGATCTGGATGGCGAGGTCGTAGAACGCCCGTGGTTGCAGTCGGGGGAGCAGGCCGATCTGCGCACGGGACTCCACCTGGAAGACTCCGATCGAGTCCGCACGACAGAGCATGTCGTACACCGCGGGCTCCTCTTTGGGGATGGTCTCGAGTCGCCACTCCTCGCCCGTGTTCTCCCAAATCAGGTCGAAGCAGTGCTGGAGGGCGGCGAGCATCCCGAGGCCCAGCAGATCGAACTTCACCAGCCCCATGAAGGCGGAGTCGTCCTTGTCCCACTGGATGACGGTGCGGTCCTCCATGCGGGCGTGCTCCACCGGCACGACTTCGCCGACCGGGCGCGCGGTGAGGACCATGCCCCCGGAGTGGATGCCGAGATGGCGGGGTGCCTTCAGCAGTTCGCCCGCATAGGCGAGCACGTTCTCCGGGATGTCATGCCCCTCGACGGGCTCCAGCCCCGTTCCCCAGCCGTCGACCTGCCGCGACCAGGCGTCCTGTTGTCCTGGGGAGTGCCCGAGCGCCCTCGCCATGTCGCGCACCGCGTTCTTCGGGCGGTACTGGATGACGTTCGCCACCTGGGCCGCCCGCTCCCTGCCGTACTCCCGGTAGACCCACTGGATGATCTCCTCGCGGCGGTCGGAGTCGAAGTCCACGTCGATGTCCGGCTCCTCCGTGCGGGTCGTCGCCAGGAACCGCTCGAACGGGAGACGGTAGAGGATCGGGTCCACCGCGGTGATCCCCAGCAGATAGCAGACCGCGCTCGCCGCGGCCGAGCCTCTGCCCTGGCAGAGGATGCCGCGTCTGCGCGCCTCGGCCACGATGCCGTGCACGATCAGGAAGTATCCCGGGAAGTCCTTCTCCTCGATCACGTCCAGCTCGCGTTCGATCCTCCGGTGACCGTCGTCGTCCAGTCTCGGGTACTTCGACGGCACGGCCTCCCAGACCAGGTACCGCAACCAGCTCATCGGCGTATGTCCCTCCGGCACCTTCTGCTGGGGGAGTGCCGGTCGGGCGAGTCGCAACGGGAACGCGGATGCCTCCGCCAGCTCGAGTCCGTGGGAGATCGCGCCGGGGTACCGCGCGAAGCGCCTCGACATCTCGGCTCCACTGCGCAGGTGCGCGCCTCCGTGCGCGGGCAGCCAGCCGTCGAGCTCGTCCATGCTGCGTACCGCGCGGACTGCGGCGACCGCCTCGGCGAGGGGGCTTGCGCCGGGGTCGCGTAGTGCACGTTGTTGGTCGCCACCACCGGCAGCCGCACCCGGCGGGCGAGTTCGGCGAGGGCGTCGTTGCGACGGGTGTCCTGCGGGTCTCCGTGGTCGAAGAGCTCGACGGCGACGTGCGCGCTGCCGAAGAGGTCGATCAGGGACCGCAGCGGGGTGAGACCGTCGCCGGCCTCGAGCCCGCGCCGCACCGCGCCCTTGCGGCATCCGGTGAGTATCGTCCAGTGGCCGCCGGCGCGCGCGGCGAGGTCATCGAGGTCGTAGACGGGACGCCCCTTCTCACCACCGCGCAGCTGTGCCGCGGTGATCGCGCCCGAGAGCCGGTGGTAACCCTCCATCCCGCGGGCGAGGACGAGCAGGTGCTCGCCGGCAGGATCCGCGTGCCCGCGCTGAGGCGCCGGCAGCTCCAGCGACAGCTCGGCTCCGAAGACCGTCTGCAGGGGGCTCTCCATGAGGTCGGCCAGTTCCGCGAAGCGTGCGGCGCCGTAGAAGCCGTCGTGGTCGGTGAGGGCGAGCGCGGTCAGTCCGAGGCGGTCGGCCTCGGCGAGGAGGTCCTCGGGAGAGGAGGCGCCGTCGAGGAAGGAGTACGACGAATGGGCGTGCAGCTCGGCATAGGGAACCGCCTCCTCCGGCCGTGCCACGGCGGGGGAGTGCGTGAGCGACGACGGCTCACGGGTCCAGGATCCGTCCGCTGACCCCGCGGTTCGGCTCCCGGCGGTACGGGAGGCGACTCCTCGCCGCTGAGGGTGCGCTCCAGGTCGTTCCAGGACAGGGGCGGGTTGTGCCAGCCCATCAGCGATACCTCCCCTCGGCCCACCAGCGTTCTCCGGTGTGGAAGACCAGCCAGGCACGGTCGCGGTCGTCGACGATCTGCAGTCGGTGTCCGCGCTTCCCCCGCCCGGTGCCCAGCGGCGCTCGTGCACGGGCCAGGGCCCGGCCCACGCCTGCACGACCGCTCCCTCGATGCGGACAGGGTCGTCCGAGAGCATCCCGCGGTCGTCGACGCCGACCGTGGTCTCGTTCGCGGCGAGCAGGCCGATGGGGCGCGGAGGCAGGAACACCTCGGCGGGCAGCGGATCGGGAAGGCTCCCCGGCCAAGGGGACTCCGGGTCGCGCGGGGGCACCGCGCGCTCGCCCCAGGGGTGAGCACCTGACGATCGGCGAGCCAACGGCCGCCGGACACCGCGGCGGTGACCACGCCTTGATGCCCCAGCATGGTCTGCACGCGAGAGACCGCATGATGCAGGCGCTCGTCGGTACCGGAGCCGAAGAGGCCGGGCTGATGGTGGGCGGCATCGTCGACCGCGGCGGGGACGATGCGCACCGCGACGATGCCTCCGAAAGCCCTCGCCTCGTCGATCGGGTCCTTCGCGGATTGCGCAGCCAGAGCCTCCAGCTGCCAGCGCACTCTGTCGACCAGGTCGGAGGCGTCGAAGCAGGTGGGGTGCAACCAGGAGCGTGAGAACACCACGCCGTTGTCGTCGGTCAGATCGATCCGCACCTCCGTGCAGACGACCGAGGCGTCACCGAGGGCGACCATGACCGCGTCCGCTGTCTGCCGCACCGCGAAGGCGACCTGGTCTGCGCCGCCCAGCGGGGAGTCGAACTCGATGGCCCGCACCAGCTCGGGATCAGGGGCGCGCGGTGTCAGCGGACGGGAGTCGGCGCCGGCGGCCAGTGCGTGCAGACGCGCACCGTGCTCGCCGAAGCGGTCGCGAACGTCGATCGGGGCGAGCGCGGTGAAGTCGCCGAGGGTGCGCACACCGAGCCGGATGAGGAGGCCGACGATCTGCTCGTCGCGCAGCACCTGCACGGGGTACGGCGCCAGGAAGTCCCGTGCCCCTCCCGGGGGACGACCGTGCAGGGAGAGGAACCGCGTGCGGCGATCTCGGCCGTGAAAGGGCCGTCGGCGACGCCGATGCGCACTTCGGGGAAGCCGGCTTCGGCGAGGACGGCAGCGAGAGCGTCGGCGGCCTCCGCTTCTCCACCGTGATAGCGGGAGATGCCCCTGGCGCGGAGGATGGCGAGCCCCGGCCGCAGCAGCGTGACCCCTGGCGCGTGCTTCTCGATGAGGTGCAGCACGGGCAGGAAGGCACGTTCATCGCGGTCGGCGTCGTGGGGAGCACCCGCAGCGACGAGAGGTGTCCCTGCGCGACCCGGCGACGTTGACCCGTGCGCACACCGTGCTCTCTGGCGGAGGCGGTGCAGGCGACGATGGTGTTCGCCTGGACGAGCGCGGTGGGCGGATGCGGGGGTGCGCTGCCGAGAGCGGCTCGCAGGGGCCAGTCGGGGAACCACAGGACGAGGACGCGGATCGGACTGTTCATCCGGCTTCCGCCCAGCGCAGGAGTTCTGGTGGTGCGGGCTCGCCGGGAACGGCGGCCTCGGGGAGAGCGGGGGCAGGGCGGTGAGCTCCGCCGCCACGGTTTCGACGGCGCCGTGGCCCCCGGCAGCTGGACGCGCACGCTCGAGGGGTGAGGGCTGTGCCGTGTCTGCGCGGTCACCGTCACCGTGCACTCGGAGAGCAGGCCCCACCCGGCGCCGAGACCGTGCCAGTGGGGATCGTGCAGACGGATGGTCCCCTCGCTCTGCGGCCAGCGCCCGGTGCCGGGGGATTCGGCGATCAGCAGGGTGCATCCGCGGTCGCGCAGCCGGGCGCTCAGCCGGGAGACGTCGGCGTCCCGCGCCCTGGTGGCAGGGTGCACGGCGATCAGCGGCACGACCTCGGCCAGCGCGGAGGTCGCGGCGAGCCAGCGCTCTCCGGGGTCGGGAACCAGGATCAGGCGGGCCAGATCGATGCCGAACGCGGCCGCCGCTTCGACGCCGAGCGTCGGCATGCCGATCACGGCGCACCACAGGCCCTTCTGCGATGCCGCGCCGAGCAGGGCGAGCACGAGACTCGGAGAGGGGGGAGACGGTGTAGGAGGTACCGGTCTGCAGTCCTTCTTCCGGGAGCAGGGCGGAGAAGGCGGGGTCGAGGGGGAGGAGGGTCTGATCGCTGCGCCGCCGCTGCATCCGGCTGATCTCTCGGCGCAGTCGCAGCACCTCTCCCGCGCGGGAGTCGCCCGCCGGAGAGAGCGAGGTGAGTGCGTCGAGCCCGATCACCCTGCATCCTTTCTCGAAGATATATTCTAATATACCAACTCGTGTGAACGACGATAGTTCGTACATCGGACATCGCGCCACGTTGTCCACAGGGGGTCGGAGGGCGCATCGCGGATCTCCTACTCTGCGGGGATGGAGATCCGGTCCGTCCTCGTCGTGCTCGCCCACATGGCGTTGATCGGCATCGGGGCATGGCTGATCGTGATCGACGCCCGCACGCATCGTCTGCCGAACCGGATCGTGCTGCCGACGCTCGCCTCGCTGCTCGCGCTCATCGGACTCGATGCCCTCGCAGGAGGGCAGAGCGGGTCGTGCGTCCGCGCGCTTCTCGGCATGCTGATCCTCGGTGGCTTCTACGCACTGCTGCGGGGGATCCGCAGTTCCGGGATGGGCGGCGGAGACGTGAAGCTCGCTGCCGTCATCGGTCTCGTGCTGGCCTGGCACGGGTGGCCGTCGCTCGCGATCGGTGCGGCCTCGGCCTTCGTGCTGGGTGCGCTCTATGCGCTGGTGCTCCTCCTGCTGCGTCGAGCGGAGCGGACCACTCGCATCGCCTTCGGACCGTGGATGATCGTCGGGGCGCTTCTCGGCGTCGTCCTCGGCTGAATCCGCCTGTCTCGCACCGATACCGCGACGACGGCGCTACCCTGAAGCACATGGCACTCGCACGGCTTCACGGCGGCCCGCTGGACGGGCAGATCATCCCCCTCGGCGATGCGGACGACAAGCTGATCGTCCCCTACAGCGAGACGCAGGTGGTGTACAACCGCCGCGGCGAACCGCAGAACACCGGCGCGGACGACGGCCCCACCGAGGTCGACTACTGGTTCGAAGAGTCTCTCGAGGACCTCACGCTCGACGATGACTGAGCCGTCCCGTACTGTCGAGGTCGAGCGCAAGTACGACGTCGACATCGAGACGCCTCTGCCGATCTGGAACGCGATCCCCGGGGTCGATGCCGTCACCGCCGGAGAGATCCGCGTTCTCGACGCCCGGTACTTCGACACCGACGACGGATCCCTGGCGCGCGCCGGCGTGGCTCTGCGTCGGCGCACGGGCGGTCCGGACGAGGGCTGGCACGTGAAGGGGCCTCGTCAGGGCGACGGCAGGCTCGAACTCGGCTGGCCGCTCGGCGAGGGAGACGCCCTTCCGCCCGCGGTCGCCGAGACGGTGTCCGCCTGGACCACCGCGCCCCTCACTCCGCTCGCCCGTATCGAGAACGACCGCACCGCCTACCTGCTCACGAGCGGTGACGGCGTGGTGGCCGAGTTCGTCGACGATCGGGTCCGCGCCACCGATCTCCGCCGGGGAGTGCGCCGCGAGTGGCGGGAATGGGAGATGGAGCTCGGTCCTGCCGCGCCCGCCGACGACGCGGGGCGCGCGGCCTTCTTCGACGCGGTCGAGCAGGCCGTGCTGGCTGCCGGCGGCCGTGAATCGGCATCCGGGTCGAAGCTCGCCCGCGCCCTCGGCTTCTAACCGGAGACCCGGTCGCGCGCAACCCCTTCCCCGGCATGGCGGGGAGTGCTTGAGTGACTGCATGAGCCGACCGCCTGTGCTTCGATCGCTGCAGACGATCGTCCCCGACACCGTCCTCGTGCAGGAGCAGGTGCGCGACGTCTTCGCGCAGCAGCCCGACCTCGGGAGGTTGGCGCAGCGCATCGTCACCACCTCGTTCAACGTCTCGGGCATCGATACGCGGCACACCGTGATCGACGAGCTGTCCCTGGACTCCGAGGTACCAGACCCCGTCTTCTTCGACCGTGGGTCGGGGCTGCTGCTGGCCCCGGGCACCAAGGCGCGCAACGAGCTCTACACCCGAGAGGCGACCAGGCTCTTCGTCGACGTCGCTCGGCGTGCCATCGATGCCGATCCCGCGATCGGTCCCGAGGATGTGACCCACGTCATCACGGTCTCGTGCACGGGGTTCCATGCTCCGGGCCCGGAGTACGAGATCGTGCGTGCCCTCGGTCTGTCCGACGCGGTGCAGCGCTTCCATCTCGGCTTCATGGGCTGCTACGCCTCCATGCCGGCGCTGCGAGCGGCCCGTCAGTTCTGCCTGGCCGACGAGAACGCCGTGGTCCTGGTGGTGAGCGTCGAACTGTGCACCCTGCATCTGCGCTCCTCCGAGGACCCGGACACGATCGTCGCCTCCTCGCTGTTCGCCGACGGGGCCGCCGCCGGAATCGTCACGGCACGCGACCTGCCCTCCTCGACGCCCGCTCTCCGATTGGATCGATTCCACACGGCGATCGCGCCGGAGGGCGAGAAGGACATGGCGTGGACGATCGGCGACAGCGGATTCGAGATGATCCTCTCGACCGCGGTTCCGCAGATCATCGGCGAGACGATCATCGGCGCACTCCGGCCGCTGTACGCCGCCGAGGACGGGCTCGCGGCGGCCTTCGAGGCCGGAACCGTGGGGGCCGCCGTGCAGCACTGGGCCATCCACCCCGGCGGCCGCAGCATCCTCGACAGGGTGCAGGAGCGGATGCATCTGACCGACACCCAGCTGCACCCGGCGAGGGAGGTCCTGCGCGAGAACGGGAACATGTCGAGCGCGACGGTGCTGTTCGTGCTGAAGCGGATCCTCGAGGTCGAAGGCGCCGGCGCAGGGGAGAGGGTCTCCGCGATGGCGTTCGGGCCTGGACTGACGGCGGAGAGCGCGCTGATGACGGTCGTCGCGCCCACCGGGTCATGAGTCCAGCCCTCACGGCGCGGGACGCCGGGGCCCGCGAACTCATGGATGATCCCGACGCCGACGCCCGGAAGCTCGCGAGGACGTACGGACGCTTCGGACTCGTGAACGCACTGGTGTCCCGTCCAGGCACGCTCTATCGGCGCGACATCCGTCCGCGGGCCGCACGAGCCGGGAGGCTGCGGATCCTGGACGTCGGTGCGGGCGGGGGAGACCTCTGCCGGATGCTGGCGTGGCGGTTGCGTGGCGACAGACTCGACGCCGAGATCACCGCACTCGACGCGGACGAGCGCGCGATCCGATGGGCGTCGGCGCATGATCGCGGCGCCGGCGTGCGCTACCGCCGTGCTCTCACGACCGATCTGGTCGCGGCCGGTGACACCTACGACATCGTGGTGTCCAATCACGTGCTCCACCACCTCGACGACGCCGAGCTCCACACGGTGCTCAGCGATTCCCTGCGACTCACGGCCCCCGACGGGCTGGTCTCGCACAACGACATCGCCCGGAGTGTGACGGCTCGAGCGCTCTTCGCCGCCGTGACCTGGCCGATCTCGCGCACCCTCCTCGCCGACTCCTTCATCCGCGAAGACGGCCTCATCAGCATCCGACGCTCCTACACCGTCGCCGAGCTCGCATCGATCGTGCCGGCCGGATGGACAGTGCGCGCAGGCGTGCCGGCGCGACTGGAGCTCCGATGGGAGGGAGGTCGTGCCGGAGCATGACGTGGTGATCGTGGGCGCGGGCCCGGTCGGTCTCCTGCTGGCGTGCCTGCTGCTCCAGGAGGGGCTGCGGGTGGCCGTCTGCGAACGTCGTGCGGAGGCGGACGACCGTACCAGGGCGATCGGGATCCATCGGCCGGGGTTGGACGCCCTGGATGCCGCGGGCGTCGGGGCAGCCGTTCGAGCGGAGGCTCTGCCTCTCCGCGGCGGCGAGGTGCGCAGCCGACGTCGGACGCTGGCGACTTTGACCTTCGCGCCGGACCGCGAGGTCCTGATCCTTCCCCAGCCTCGGACGGATGCCCTGCTCCGCGCACGTCTGCGGGTTCTTTCGGCTGCCGCGCTGGTCACCGGGTGCTCCGTGACCTCGGTCCACGAGTCCGTCGACGAGGTGCGGGTCGCGATGGAGACCCCGACGGGCTCCGCGAGCTGACGTGCTCCGTCGTCGTGGTCGCCGATGGGGTGCGGAGTCGTCTGCGTGGCGATCTCGGCATCGGGTGGCGTCGTCGTGCGGGGCATGCTTCGTACGCGATGCTCGACGTCGCCGAGGCGATGCCGGGTGACCGCGCCGTCCTGCACTGCGAGCCGGAAGGCCTCGTCGAGTCCTTCCCGCTTCCGGGCGGGCGTCGCCGATGGGTCGTGCGCGAGGGAGCGGAAGATCTTCGGACCGCCGCCGGTCTCCGCGCGGCGATCGCGCAGCGCACGGGGACCGTGCTCGAGGTGGACGAGGGAGCGGAGCCGGCCTCCTTCGTCGCCGCGCAGCATCGCGCGACGCGAGTGCACCGGGGGCGGGTGGTCCTCGTGGGCGATGCGGCACACGAGGTCAGCCCGATCGGCGGACAGGGGATGAACCTCGGGTGGGTGGACGCCGTGCGCCTCGCCGCGGAGCTCGCACGCGCGCTGTCGTCACGAGCTCCCGACCTGTCGGGGTTCGATCGCCAGGTGCGCAGGTCGGCGGCGAAGGCCCAGCGTCGCTCGGCTTTCTACATGTCGATGGGGGCCCCGGCATCGGCTCCGGTCGTGCGGGGAAGGGAGCTGCTCATGCGCACGCTCGGGGCGGCGCCGCTGCGTGGATGGACCGCCGGGCTCCTCACGATGCGCGGTCTCTGACGAGCGAAGGCCCGGTCCGCGAGGTGCGGGACCGGGCCTTCGAGAAGACGGCGGCTCAGAAGTTGATCATGTGGCCGGCGAGGCCGTGGAAGCCCTCCTGCAGTGCCTCCGACAGCGTCGGGTGCGTGTGCACGTTGCGCGCCAGCTCGAGTGCCGTGAGATCCCACTTCTGGGCGAGCGTCAGCTCCGGGAGCAGCTCCGACACGTCCGGGCCGATCATGTGGGCGCCGATGAGCTCGAGGTGCTCGGCGTCGGCGATCAGCTTGACGAAGCCGACGGGCTCGCCCAGACCGTGCGCCTTGCCGTTGGCCATGAACGGGAAGGTCGCAACCTTGATCTCGCGCCCCTCGTCCTTGGCCTGCTGCTCGGTGAGTCCGAACGAGGCGACCTGCGGCGAGCAGAAGGTGGCACGCGGCATCATCCGGTAGTCGCCGAGGGTCTGGGTCTCCGCGCCACCGATCGTCTCGGCTGCGACGACGCCCTGCGCCTCCGCCACGTGGGCGAGCTGCAGCTTGGCGGTCACGTCGCCGATCGCGTAGATGCCCTCGACGTTGGTGCGCATGTGGTCGTCGATGTCGATCGCGCCGCGCTCGGTGAGCTTGACGCCGGTGCTCTCGAGTCCGAAGCCCTCGATGTTCGGGGCGAAGCCGACCGACATGAGCACCTTGTCGGCCTCGATCGACGACTGCTGACCGTCCTTGCCGGTGTAGGACACGGTGACGGAGGAGCCGTTGTCGACGACCGACTCGACCTTGGTCGAGGTGAGGATGTCGACGCCGTAGTTCTTGTACTGCTTGGTGATCTCCTTCGACACGTCGGCGTCCTCGTTGGGGAGCGCGCGGTCGAGGAACTCGATGATGGTGACCTTCACGCCGTAGTTCGTCATCACGTAGGCGAACTCCATGCCGATGGCGCCCGCGCCGACGATGACGATCGACTTGGGGAGCTCGCGGGAAAGGATCTGCTCCTCGTACGTCACCACGTTGTCGCTGAGCTGCACGCCGGGAAGCAGACGGACCTTGGAACCGGTCGCGATGATGGCGTTGTCGAACGTGACCTCTTCGGTCGTGCCGTCGGCCTTGGCGACCGAGATCGCCTTCGGGCCGGTGAAGGTGCCGCGGCCGTCGTACTCGGTCACCTTGTTCTTCTTCATGAGGAAGTGGATGCCCTTGACGCGGCCGTCGGCGACCACGCGGCTGCGGTCGAACGCCTTGCCGTAGTCGATCGTGAACTCGCCGGAGATACCGAAGAAGTCCGCCTTGTGGTTCAGGGTGTGCGCGAGCTCCGCGTTCTTCAGGAGTGCCTTGGAGGGGATGCAGCCGACGTTGAGGCACACACCACCCCAGTACTTCTCCTCGATGATCGCGGTGGACAGGCCGAGCTGCGCGCTGCGAACCGCAGCGACGTATCCGCCAGGACCTGCACCAAGGATGACGACGTCGTAGTGTGGCATGCCTTAAGCCTATCGCTCCGATGGGGTGTCGGAATCGGTCGCGGATCGGCCGCCGCGACCGCGCAGCGCGAGCCAGGTCCCCGCTCCCGCCGCGACCAGGACACCGAGGATCGACACGATCCAGATCCACGCGGAGCCGCCGTCCGCGTCCTCGGGATCGGGCGCCGTGGTGGCGGTCGGCGCGGTGCTCGGCTCGGTGGTCGCGGACTGCTCCGGCGTCGGTGCCGCGCTGGTCGGCGCGGCGGTCGGAGAGGCTGTGCCGCTGTCGCCGACCGTGACGGTGAAGGAGTACTCGCCGGAGGTGGGGTGTCCGTCGCTGGAGACGACCTTCCAGATCACGTGGTACTCCCCGGCCGGTCCCTTCGCGGTGAGCGGTTGCGTGACGATCGCGCCCTCGACGGTCGCGGCGCCGTCGGCGACCGAGGTGCCGTCAGGGGCGGTCACCACGACCTCGGTCGCTCCCTCGCCCTCGATGAGCTTCGCGCTGAAGGTGAGCGTCAGGTCGGTCGGCACGGTCTCGATCACCTCGTCGGCGGAGGGCGATGACGACACCAGGGCGTCGTGCGCGGACGCCGGCAGCGGCGACAGGAGCACGAAGAACGCGGCGAGGAGTGTCGCGGCGAGAGCGATCGGGGCGGCCGGGTGGCGCAGAGCTTTGGTCTTCACGACTCCAGCCTATGAATACCCGGTATGTGACGGCTGAGTGTGAAAGCGGCCTCCCGCGACCGGCTCGGCATCCGTTAGTCTGGACAATCAGGAGGGCACAGTGACAGACAGCGACAGCCGACCGGCCGGAGAAGCCGCGATCCACCGTTCCGGTGAGCAGAAACACGACGTGACGCAGACGTTCGGACACGATTCGGACCTGTCTTTCGTGCCGTTCGGGGTGGAACTCACCGATGTCGAGCAGTCGGCGATCAACGCCCTGCCGGCGGGATCGGCGCTGCTGCTCGTCCGTTCAGGAGCCCTCGCCGGTGCGCGTTACCTCCTCGACACCGACGTCACCACGGTCGGACGACACCCCGAGGCCGACATCTTCTTCGACGACGTGACCGTCTCGCGTCGGCACGCCGAGATCACCCGCACCGGGTCGACCTTCGAGATCATCGATCAGCGCTCGCTCAACGGCACGTACGTCAACGGCGAACGTGTCGACCGCAGCGTGCTGGTCGACGGCTCGGAACTGCGTGTCGGAAAGTTCCGTCTGAACTTCTTCGCCTCTCCTCGCGATCGCGCGGCGGCGAACGACTGATGGCGGCTACTCCCGCCCGCGAACGTTCCGCGTCCGCGGGCTTGCTGAGTATCGGCCAGGTCCTTGCTCGGCTCACCCCGGAGTTCCCCGATCTGACCTCCAGCAAGCTGCGTTTCCTCGAGGTGCAGGGCATCGTCAGCCCGTCTCGCACGGAGTCCGGCTATCGCAAGTTCTCTGCGGCCGACATCGAGCGGCTGCGTCTCGGCCTGACCCTGCAGCGGGATCACTATCTGCCGTTGAGCGTCATCCGTGAACAACTCGATGAGGCCGCCGCGGGCGGGGAGGCTGCCGCTCTCGCGCCGCCGCCGTCGATCGCTCCTGCCGTTCGCCGTTACCGCCGCGACGAACTGCTCGCCGCGGCCGGCGCCGGACCGCAACTGCTCAACGACGCCATCAGTACGGGTGTCATCACCGCGCAGGAGACATATCCGGAGGCGACGGTGAAGCTGCTGCGGGGCCTGGTCGCGCTCGACAGGCACGGCATCGAGCCGCGGCACCTCCGTTCACTGCGCCAGGGAGCGGAGCGGGAGGTCGCGCTGATCGAGTCAGCGATGTCGGCGTTGCTGCGTCGCACGGATGCCGCGTCCCGGGCGAAGGCGAGCGAACTCGGCCCCGAGCTGGCGTCGCGCATCGACGAGGTGCGCGCTCTCTTCGTCAAGGACGCGCTCTCCCGAGTGCTTTCGTAACGAACTGATTGCGACACACCTTCGCGGTCGCGCGGATGTCGTTGCCGGTGCCACGGCACTGCTCTACCGTGGAAGATAACCGTTCCAGGGAGGATTTCAGATGAATGCGGATGAGCTCGCAGGCGACCCGCGGTTCGTGCCCGAACTCCTCTTCACGGATGGTCTCCCGGCCATGGATGACGAGGTCGGCTACCGCGGCGCTGTCGCGGCGCGAGCCGCCGGCATCACCTACCGCCAACTGGACTACTGGGCGCGCACCGAACTGGTCGAGCCCACCGTCCGCGGCGCCAACGGCTCCGGATCGCAGCGTCTCTACGGCTTCCGCGACATCCTCGTCCTGAAGCTCGTGAAGAGCCTCCTCGACACCGGTATCTCCCTGCAGCAGATCCGCACCGCCGTGGAAGAGTTGCGTCGCGCCGGTATCCGTGACCTCGCCGGCACGACTCTGATGAGCGACGGGGCATCCGTGTACCTCTGCACCTCGAACGATGAGGTGATCGACCTGGTCAGCCGTGGTCAGGGCGTCTTCGGCATCGCCGTCGGCAAGGTCCTCCGCGAAGTGGAGTCGACGCTCGTCGCCTTCGACGCGACCGCTCCCGACCCCGTCGACGAGCTCTCCGCTCGTCGCGCCAAGCGCTCCGCCTGACCGGGACCACAGACGCAGAACGGCCATCCTCATCGAGGATGGCCGTTCCTTTTCGCGCGACGTGGCGGTCAGCTCTGCGGACCGGACTCCGGAACCGGGATCCGGCCGGTGCGGATGATGCGGTCGAGCAGCGAGTCGAAGTCGGCCGCGAGCTCCTGAGCGGAATCGCCGGGCCAGATGTGCAGCGGCTTCGCGGCCCCCTGGGCCTGCTGCAGCGAGGTGCGCTCGGGGAGCTGCGGCGAGAGGACGAGCGGGCCGAACATGTCGCGGAGTTCCTTGATGCGGAACTGGTGCTCGATGGATTGCGGCCGCACGCGGTTCACCACGATGCCGAGCGGCTGGAGTCGGGGCGAGAGACCGCGGCGGATCTCCTCGATGGCGCGGAGGGCACGGTCGGCGGCTGCGACCGAGAAGAGTCCGGGTTCGGTGACGACCATCACGCGATCGCTCGCAGCCCACGCAGTGCGGGTGAGTGCATTCAGCGAAGGGGCGCAGTCGACGAGGACCAGGTCGTAGTCGGCCTCGACCGAGGCGAGCGCTTCCTCGAGCTTCCACACGTCGCGGACGCTGGGATGCGGGCCGTCGAAGTTGATCGCCGACGGGCTGCCGATGAGCACGTCGATCGTTCCGGGGTGCACCTTGGCCCAGCCGCTGGACGTGATGGCCTGACGGACCACCTTCTCCTTCGGGTTCGCCAGGACGTCGGCGATGTTGAGTCGTCCGGCCACCTGGATATCCATCCCGGTGGAGACGTCGGACTGCGGGTCGAGGTCGACGACGAGAGTCCGGACGCCTCGGGCGAAAGCCGCTGAGGCCAGCCCGAGTGTCACGGTCGTCTTGCCGACGCCCCCCTTGAGAGAGCTGACGCTGAGTACGTGCACGGACACCACGTTACCTTCCCCTAGGCTGGGGGAACACTCAGCCCCGCCCCATGCGCATCGAAAACGCTGCGCATCGAGCTCCCAGAGGTGTGCATGTTCCAGAAGATCCTTGTGGCGAACCGCGGCGAGATCGCGATCCGCGCATTCCGTGCCGCAGTCGAAGTGGGGGCGCGGACCGTCGCGGTGTTCCCGCACGAAGACCGCGGATCGGTGCATCGGCTCAAGGCCGATGAGGCCTACGAGATCGGCGAGCGCGGTCATCCCGTCCGTGCCTACCTGAACGTCGACGAGATCATCCGCGTCGCGCTCGAGTCGGGTGCCGACGCGATCTACCCCGGATACGGGTTCCTCTCGGAGAATCCCGAGCTGGCGGAGAAGGCGGCGGCCAACGGAATCGTCTTCATCGGCCCCCCATCGAATGTTCTCGAGATGGCGGGGAACAAGGTCGAGGCGAAGCGGCATGCGGTCGAGGCGGGCGTCCCCGTGCTCCGGTCCACCGAGGCGTCGAGCGACGTCGATGCGCTCGTCGCACAGGCGAAGGAGATCGGCTTCCCTCTGTTCGCCAAGGCCGTCGCCGGTGGTGGCGGTCGCGGTATGCGGCGCGTCGAGACCTTCGGTGAGCTCGCACCCGCTTTGGCCGAGGCCATGAGGGAGGCGGAGAGCGCTTTCGGCGATCCGCGGATGTTCCTCGAGCAGGCGGTCGTGCGCCCTCGGCACATCGAGGTGCAGATCCTCGCCGACAAGACCGGCGAGACCGTGCACCTGTTCGAGCGCGACTGCTCGGTGCAGCGGCGTCACCAGAAGGTGGTCGAGATCGCCCCCGCGCCGAATCTCGACGACAGCGTCCGCACCGCTCTGCACGGTTACGCGGTGGCCTTCGCTCGATCGATCGGGTACGAGAACGCCGGCACGGTCGAGTTCCTGCTCGAGACGGCGGGGGAGCGCACCGGTGAAGTCGTCTTCATCGAGATGAACCCGCGCATCCAGGTCGAGCACACGGTCACCGAAGAGGTCACCGACGTCGATCTGGTGCAGAGCCAGATGCGGATCGCAGCGGGCCAGACCCTCGCCGATCTGGGGCTGCAGCAGGATGATCTGCACCTGCGCGGAGCCGCGCTGCAGTGCCGGATCACCACGGAGGATCCGACGCAGGGGTTCCGGCCGGACACCGGCAAGATCACCACCTACCGTTCCCCCGGAGGTGCGGGTATCCGCCTCGACGGCGGGACGGTGCATCAGGGTGCGCAGATCAGTCCGCATTTCGACTCCATGCTCGCGAAGCTGACGTGCCGTGGTCGCGATTTCCCGGCGGCCGTCGCACGCGCGCGCAGGGCGCTGGCCGAGTTCCGCATCCGCGGAGTGTCCACCAACATCCCGTTCCTGCAGGCTCTCCTCGAGGATGACGCGTTCATCGCCGGGGACGTGAGCACCTCCTTCATCGATGAGCGTCCCGAACTCCTGCGCGGCCGGGTCTCGAAAGACCGGGGGACGAAGTTCCTGAACTGGCTCGTCGACGTCACCGTCAACAAGCCGCACGGGGCCCACCCCGGCCTGGCGGATCCCGCCTCGAAGCTCCCGTCGGTCGATCTCGGCACCGTGCCGCTGCCCGGCTCACGGCAGCGACTCCTCGAATTGGGCCCCGAAGGCTTCGCTCGCAGCCTCAGGGAGCAGACGGCCCTCGCCATCACGGACACGACGTTCCGCGACGCCCACCAATCGCTCCTGGCGACACGGGTGCGCACGAAGGATCTCGTCGCGGCGGCCCCGTACCTCGCGCGCCTGACGCCCGGACTCCTCTCGGTCGAGGCGTGGGGCGGGGCGACCTACGACGTCGCGCTGCGCTTCCTCGGCGAAGACCCGTGGGAGCGTCTCGACAAGTTGCGCGCCGCACTGCCGAACGTGGCGATCCAGATGCTGCTGCGCGGGCGCAACACGGTCGGCTACACCCCTACCCGACCGCCGTCACCGAGGCTTTCGTCGCCGAGGCGGCTGCGAGCGGCGTCGACATCTTCCGGATCTTCGACGCGCTGAACGACGTGGAGCAGATGCGCCCTGCGATCCAGGCTGTCCGCGACACGGGGACAGCGGTCGCGGAGGTCGCGCTCTGCTACACCGGAGATCTGCTCGATCCTGCGGAAGACCTCTACACGCTCGACTACTACCTGAACCTCGCGGATCAGATCGTCGAGGCCGGCGCGCACATCATCGCGATCAAGGACATGGCAGGCCTTCTCCGCCCCGCAGCCGCCGCGACGCTGGTCGCGGCCCTGCGTGAGCGATTCGACCTCCCGGTGCACCTGCACACCCATGACACGCCGGGCGGACAGCTGGCGACGCTCCTTGCGGCGAGTGCGGTCGGCGTCGACGCGGTGGATGCCGCTTCCGCACCGCTCTCGGGGACCACGAGTCAGCCGTCGCTGTCGTCCCTCGTCGCAGCACTCGCGCACACGGACCGGGACAGCGGCATCGCGCTCGACGCCGTCTCCGACCTCGAGCCCTACTGGGAGGCGGTGCGACGGCAGTACGCCCCCTTCGAGTCCGGGCTTCCGGGACCCACAGGGCGCGTCTACCACCACGAGATCCCCGGCGGTCAGCTGTCGAACCTGCGGCAGCAGGCGAAGGCGCTCGGACTCGCGGACGACTTCGAGCTCATCGAAGACATGTACGCAGCCGCCGACCGGATCCTCGGGCGCGTGCCGAAGGTCACGCCATCGTCGAAGGTCGTCGGCGACCTCGCTCTCCACCTCGCGGCGGTGCGGGCCGATCCGGCCGACTTCGAGGCGAACCCGGAGAAGTACGATGTTCCGGACTCGGTCGTCGGGTTCATGGCGGGTGAGCTCGGAGACCTTCCGGGCGGGTGGCCAGAGCCCTTCCGGAGCAAGGTGCTCGCTGGGCGCTCCGTCCGGGTGGGTCTCACCGAGATCACCGCCGAGGACGAGGCGGCACTCGCCGGCACCAGCGCCGAACGACGGACGCGGCTCAACACGCTCCTGTTCCCGGGCCCGAGCGCCGAATTCGCGGAGCGGCGTGAGCTGTTCGGCGACCTCTCCGTGCTCGACACCAACGACTACCTCTACGGTCTGGTCGCAGGCCAGGAGCACCTGATCGAGATCGATCGCGGCGTTCAGCTCTACGTCGGACTCGAGGCGATCGGCGATGCCGACGACAAGGGCATGCGCACCGTGATGACCACGCTCAACGGGCAGCTGCGGCCCGTCTTCGTGCGGGACAGGTCGGTCGTCGTCGATGCGCACGAGGCCGAGAAGGCGGACACATCGGTCCCCGGTCAGGTGGCGGCTCCGTTCTCCGGCGTGGTCACGCTCAAGGCCGAGGTGGGAGCGGCTGTCCGCGCAGGCGAACCCGTCGCCTCCATCGAGGCGATGAAGATGGAGGCCGCCATCACGGCTCCCGTCGACGGTGTCGTCGAACGTCATGCGATCGCCGAGACCCAGCAGGTGGATGCCGGAGATCTTTTGGTCGTGATCCGTCCCGCGCACTAACCTTGTGCGGGCGAGGCCTGCGCACGACGTGCGCACCCGAGGCTCGCACAGGCTTGGAGCGACATCGTGACACCGAAGAACACCATCGACCCCGACGACAACCCGCTGGGGGTGCTCGACGAAGCCGCGTCTCTCGACACGGCAGGAATAGGCATCCTCGGCGGGACCGCCCAGGTCAGCGTGACGCTGCCGATGGACGACGACGATGACCTCGCCGACGACGGCGTCGTCGAGGGCGAGGTCGTCGGCGATCTCGTCATCGACCCCCGGGCGTCGTCGAACCGACGAAGAAGTCCGCGCCGTCGGCGACGGTCCTCTCATCGGCCGCGCCGATCCGGCAGAAGTCGGTCGAGGGAGAGGCCCACGCAGTCGAGGAGCCGGAGACGACACCGTCCTCAGCGGGAGAGAACCCCGACGCGACCGTCATCGACGATGTCGCACTCGATGATGTCGCTCTCGACGAATCCGTGAGCGACGAATCCGAGACAGACGAGACGATCGTCGATGCGACGGTGATCGAGGAGCCGGCATCCGTCGAGACGCCGATCGTAGGCGCGTCGTCGGAGAAGGTCGTCGATGCCGAGGTGGTCGACGACCCGGAACCGCCCACTGTCGGCGACGACATCGAGAAGTCCGAAGAAGCGGAGGCTGCTGCACGCTTCCTCGCCAGGGCGAACGCCGATGTCGAGTCGACGCCCGCCGCGCCCGCGCGCACGCGCGCACCCCTCGAGAAGGAGAACCGGCCCGTGTCCACTCCCGACAAGACGACGTCCGCCGTGTCCCCCTCCGCTCGCGTCGCGGCGCGTACGGACGTGACGCTCACCTCCAAGCGCCTGGATGATCTCGGGGAGTCCTCGAGGGAATCGGCCGATCTGCTCACCGCCGATCGTCTGCTCGCCCCGAATCGGCTCGCCAAGCCCGAACCGGAGGGTACGTGGAGCCACTTCCTGTACGCGGTGTCCGGTCGACGGATCAACATCGGAGACGGTCGGCGCGCGCGCGAGCGCAAGGCGCTCTCGGCGAGGATCGCCGCCCCACTCGCCGGCGGGGCGCGTTTCGTCCCTGTGCTGTCCCGCAAGGGCGGCGTCGGCAAGACGACGATCACCGCTCTGCTCGGCATGGCGCTCGCCGACGCGCGTGAGGATCGAGTGATCGCCGTCGACGCCAATCCCGATCGAGGCACGCTCGCCGAGCGCATCGTCCGCCCGCACCACAGCAAGTCGGTGCGCGACCTCGTGCGCATCCACGACGATGTCAAGGGATACCACGACATCTCCGCGATCGTCGCGCGGGATGCGACCCGTCTCGATGTGCTCGCCTCTGACGCGGACCCGCGCATCGCCGAAGCCTTCAGCGACAGCGACTACCGTGACGTCGCCGGCGTCGCCGCGCACTACTACTCGCTCGTCCTGACCGACACCGGCACCGGCATCGTGCATTCCGTGATGTCGGCCACCCTCGATCTCGCAGACCAGATCGTCATCGTCTCCGGCCTCAGCGTCGACGAGGCGCGGCTGGCATCCGAGACGCTCACGTGGCTCGAGACCAACGGGTATGCGGAGCAGGCGCGCGAGGCCATCGTCGTGCTGAACCAGTCGACTCCGGGGGCGCCGCTCGTGCGTCTGAACGAGTTGCAGGCGCACTTCGCCACTCGTGCGCGCAGCGTCGTCCGTGTTCCCTACGATCCGCAGATCGCGGGCGGTGGGACGATCGTGTTCGCGAGTCTGCTGCCCGAGACCCGTATCGCGGCGCGTGAGCTCGCTGCGCTGCTGGTCGAAGGCCTGCGGGCCAAGGCCGCCTGATGGCGGTGCGTGAGATCCGCATCTTCGGCGACCCGGTTCTGCGCACGGTGTGTGCGCCGATCGAAGAGATCGACGAGGGCGTGCGTGCGCTGGTGGCAGACCTCGTCGACACCGTCGAGCTGCCGGGTCGAGCCGGGGTGGCGGCTCCGCAGATCGGTGTCGCGCTGCGTGCGTTCAGCTACAACATCGACGGAGACATCGGCTACGTGCTCAACCCGGTGCTGACCGAGGTGCGCGGAGAACCAGAGCCGACGGGCGAGGGGTGTCTGTCCGTTCCAGGGCTCTGGCATGACGCGCAACGTCACCCCTGGGCCCGAGTCGAGGGCATCGACCTCGACGGCAACGCCGTGGTGCTCGAAGGCGAGGGCCTGCTCGCTCAGGCTCTGCAGCACGAGACCGATCACCTCGACGGCACGCTGTTCCTGGCCCGGCTCGATCCGGAGACCCGCAAGGTCGCCATGCGCGAGGTGCGGGAGAGCTCCTGGTTCTGAACGCCCGCGCACGAAGGACGCAGGAGGAAGGGCCCCGCTCGCGCGGGGCCCTTCCTCATGCTCGGAGTGGTCAGCCGCCGATGGCGACGTTCGTCGTGGCGACGGGCTCGTCGTAGATCGCGGCGATCTCGTCGGCGAAGTCGTTCATGATGATGTTGCGCTTGATCGACAGCTTCGGCGTCAGGTGCCCCGAGGCCTCGGTCCACTCGGAGTCGAGGATCGTGAACTTGCGGATCGACTCCGCACGGGAGACGTGCGCATTCGCGGTGTCAACCGCGCGCTGCACCTCGGCGCGCACCGCGGCGTTCTTCGAGGCGTCGACGAGGGACATCTTGGCGTCGAGGCCGTTGTTCGCGAGCCAGGTCGGCAGCATCTCCGGGTCGAGCGTGACGAGGGCCGAGATGAACGGTCGCTGGTCTCCGACCACGACGACCTGACCGATGATCGGGTTGGCGCGGATCGGGTCCTCGAGCGCGGCCGGGGCGACGTTCTTGCCGCCGGCGGTGACGATGATCTCCTTCTTGCGGCCGGTGATCGTGAGGAACCCCTCGGAGTCGAAGCTTCCGATGTCGCCGGTGTGGAACCAGCCACCCTCGCTGAAGGCTTCGGCTGTGGCTTCGGGGTTGTTCCAGTACTCCTTGAACACGTTGATCCCGCGGACCTCGATCTCGCCGTCATCGGCGAGACGGACGCCGACGCCGGGGAGCGCGGGGCCGACCGTGCCGATCTTCGACTTGTCCGCCAGGTTCACGGTGGCGGGCGCGGTCGTCTCGGTGAGGCCGTAGCCTTCGAGGATGACCACGCCGAGGCTGTGGAAGAAGTGACCGAGACGGGAGCCCAGGGGAGCGGAGCCCGAGACGGCGTACACGACGTTGCCGCCCATCGCCTCCCGGAGCTTGCTGTAGACGAGCTTGTTGAACAGGGCGAACTTCAGCTTCGTCCCGAACGGGATCTTCTTGCCCTGCTCGAGGAGCTTGGAGTGCTCGATGGCGACGTCTGCGGCGGCGCGGAAGATCTTGCCCTTACCGCCTGCTTCGGCCTTCTGCTCCGCCGAGTTGTAGACCTTCTCGAACACGCGGGGGACCGCGAGCAGGAAGGTCGGCTTGAACGATCCGAGTGCCGGCAGGAGCTGACGGGTGTCCGGCTGGTGCCCGGTACGCACGCCGGCGTGGATGTCCAGGATGGAGATGAACCGGGCGAACACGTGCGCCGTCGTGATGAAGAGAAGCGTGGAGGCGCCGGGCGTCTGGACGACCGCGTCGAGAGCCTTCGCGGAATTGCGGGAGAGCTCGACGAAGTTGCTGTGGGTCAGTACGCAGCCCTTCGGGCGGCCGGTCGAGCCCGAGGTGTAGATGAGGGTCGCGATGTCGGACCCGACGGCGAGGGAGCGACGCCGCTGGATCTCGTCGTCGGACACGGACGCGCCCTGGGCGGTGAGGGTGTCGATCGCGCCGAGGTGCAATTGCCACACCTCGCGGATGAGGGGGAGGTCTCCGCGCACCTCGTCGACCCTGGCGAAGTGCTCAGGAGACTCCACGATCAGCGCGATCGCCCCGGAGTCTTCGAGGATCCACTGGATCTGCGACGGGGAGCTGGTCTCGTAGATCGGCACCATCACCGCGCCGGCGTAGAAGAGGGCGAAGTCGACGAGCGTCCACTCGTAGGTCGTGCGGGCGAGGAAGCCCACCTTCTCTCCCGGCTGGATGCCTGCGGCGGCGAAGCCCTTCGCGAGCGCGATCACGGCCGTCTGGAAGTCGGCGGCGGAGATGTCGCGCCAGCCGTCTCCTTCGGGCACGGAGAACAGCGCGCGATCCGGCGTGGCTTCCACGCGCTTGACGAGAAGGTCGGCGACGTTCGCGTCGGGATCGGCGGGGACGATCGCGGGGACTTCAAACTGGACCACGGCAGCTCCTTCGGTACCGGTCGGGCGGGGGTGCGATTTCGAGTCTAGGGCATGGAACCCGGTCGCGCCGGGGGTGAGACTGGGTCGCTCGTATGCGAGTGGCGACGGATGCACCGAGGCGCACGACGGCGGCGGCGCTAGACTTCACCTCGATGTTCTACTGGCTGATGAAGTACGTGGTGATCGGGCCCGTGGTCAAGGCGGTCTTCCGCCCGTGGATCGTGGGGCGCAAGAACGTGCCCGCGAGTGGCGCGGCGATCCTCGCGAGCAATCACCTGTCGTTCGCCGACTCGATCTTCCTGCCGCTGGTGATCGACCGTTCCATGTCGTTCCTGGCGAAGAGCGACTACTTCACCGGCCGAGGTGTCAAGGGCTGGGCGACGAAGTTCTTCATGAAGGCCACGGGCCAGATCCCGATCGATCGCTCCGGCGGCAAGGCGTCCGAAGCCTCTCTCAATACCGGGCTCCAGGTGCTCGGCGGCGGCGACCTGCTGGGCATCTACCCCGAGGGCACCCGGAGCCCCGACGGCAAGCTCTATCGCGGCCGCACCGGCATCGCCCGGATGGCCCTCGAGGCGAAGGTCCCGGTCATCCCCGTGATCATGGTCGACACCGACACGGCGATGCCGATCGGTCAGCGACTGCCCCGCATCGTCCGCGTCGGCATCGTGATCGGAGAGCCGCTCGACTTCTCCCGGTACGCGGGGATGGAGAACGACCGCTACATCCTGCGATCGGTCACCGATGAGATCATGGTCGCTCTGCAGCGTCTCGGCGAGCAGACCTACGAGGACGTCTACGCCTCCACTGTGAAAGACCGCCTCCCCGCCCGCGTCACATAGCCTCGCACGCGCGTCTGCGCGGTTCTCGCGACCACTAGGCTGGAACGCATGCTCCCGCACCACATCGACGCCCTTGATGCATGGCGCTCGCTTCCCATCAAGCAGCAGCCGCAGTGGCCAGACGCGGACCGCGTCGCCGACGTCTCCCGTCAGATCGCGGCCCTGCCGCCGCTCGTGTTCGCCGGTGAGGTCGACAACCTCCGCGACCGCCTCGCGCGCGCCGCCTCAGGCCAGGCCTTCCTCCTCCAGGGTGGCGACTGCGCCGAGACGTTCGCCGGTGCGACCGCCGAGCAGATCCGCAACCGCATCAAGACGGTGCTGCAGATGGCCGTGGTGCTGACGTACGGCGCCTCGATGCCGATCGTCAAGATGGGACGCATGGCCGGGCAGTTCGCCAAGCCGCGTTCGAGCGACACCGAGACCCGCGGCGAGGTGACGCTGCCGGCCTACCGAGGCGACATCGTCAACGGCTACGACTTCACCGAAGGGTCCCGCACAGCGGACCCCGGCCGGCTGCTCCAGGGGTACCACACGGCCGCGTCGACGCTGAACCTGATCCGCGCGTTCACGCAGGGTGGGTTCGCCGACCTCCGCGAGGTGCACTCCTGGAACAAGGGCTTCGCACAGAACCCGGCCAACCAGCGCTACGAGCGCATGGCGGCCGAGATCGACCGCGCCATCAAGTTCATGGAGGCCGCGGGAGCCGACTTCGACGAACTCAAGCGCGTCGAGTTCTTCACGGGCCACGAGGGCCTGCTCATGGACTACGAGCGTCCGATGACGCGTATCGATTCGCGCACGGACACGCCGTACAACACTTCGGCGCACTTCCTGTGGATCGGGGAGCGCACCCGTGAGCTCGACGGCGCGCACGTCGACTACTTCTCCAAGATCCGCAACCCGATCGGCGTCAAGCTCGGACCGACGACCACTCCGGAGACGGCGCTCGAGCTCATCGACAAGCTCGATCCGGAGCGCGAACCCGGCCGTCTCACGTTCATCACCCGCATGGGAGCCGGCAAGATCCGCGACGCCCTGCCGCCGCTGCTCGAGGCCGTCCGCGACTCGGGTGCGCAGCCGCTGTGGGTCACGGACCCGATGCACGGCAACGGCATCACCACGCCGACCGGTTACAAGACACGGCGGTTCGACGACGTCGTCGACGAGGTGCGCGGATTCTTCGAGGCGCACCGCGCCGTTGGCACGTTCCCCGGCGGCATCCACGTCGAACTCACCGGTGACGACGTCACCGAGTGCCTCGGCGGCTCCGAGCAGATCGACGAGGCCGCCCTCGCGACCCGGTACGAGAGTCTGTGCGACCCGCGTCTGAACCACATGCAGTCGCTCGAACTCGCCTTCCTCGTCGCCGAGGAGCTCGAGAAGCGCTGAGACACCCAGAGACACACGAAGAGGGGCCGGAACAACTGTTCCGGCCCCTCTTCGTGTGTCCGCCGTCAGCCGGAGAAGCTCATCGTCAGGGTGATGGTGGTGCCCTTGCGCTGGGCATCGGTCGGGCTGTAGGACTCGACCTTCGTGTTCTCGTTGGCGAAGAGGTCCCACACCGAGTCCGGGAGGCCTGTGCCGCTGGTATACGCCCATTTGAATCCGGCATCGTTCAGGGCGCCGGTCGCCTCGTCGCGGGTCATGCCCGAGACGTCGGGCACGTCGAACAACGGCGGTCCCTGCGAGACGATGAGCTGGACGGTCTCGCCGGGTCGCCAGGCCCCGGCCTCGGATCGGTCGGCGATCCCGATGACGCGATCTTTCCCGATGCTGTCGCTGGTCTGGTAGAGGTTCTCCGGATTGACCTTGAGTCGCTTGCCGGTGAGGGCGTCCGTCGCCTGGGCGACGCTGAGGTCGCTGACATCGGGCACCGGCCCGAGGGACACCTGGATCGTCGCGGTGTCCTGCTCGTGCACCGTGCACCCCTCGGCGCACGCGAACGCGTCCCCGCCGTCGCGCGGGGTGACCCGCACGTTGATGACCTTGCCGGCGTCGAGGTCGCCGAAGTACTCCTCGTCGTCGGTGATCTGGAGGTTGGCGGCTTCGAGGGATGCTCGCACGTCTTCGACGGCGACACCGGCGACCGCACTGATGTCGTGTGCGGCGGGCCCGGACGACACGATGACCGTCACGGTCGTCCCCTTGTCGAGTCGGGTGCCTTCTCCCGGGTCGGTCTCGATCACCGAACCGGCTTCGACGTCGACCGACGACTCGTCCTTCTGTGTCGGGACGAAGCCGGCATCCACGAGCACGGCTGCGGCCTCGTCGTACGTGGAACCGGAGACGCCGGGCACCGCGACGAGGGAGCCGGGGCCGGAGCCGAACCACCAGCCGACGCCGCCGGCGAGCATGGCCAGCAGCAGGACGAGAGTGAGGAGGAACGCTCCGCGCGCGGCGTTTCGCCGCGCGTCGACGGAGAAGCGTGGCGTTGTCGAGCGCGGCAGGCGCCGGAGCAGCAGGGTCGGCGATCACCATGGTGCCTGGCATGACCTTGGTGAGGTCGCCGGAGTCGGACGAGCTGTGCTGCGGGGCGGTGGCCCTGGCAGCGACAGGGGCGATCCCCAGGTCGCGTTCGATCTCGCGCAGCCGATCGAGCATCTGCTGCGCGTCGTCCGGACGTTCGTCGGGTGACTTCTCGGTGGCCCACAGCACGAGCTCGTCGAGTTGTTCGGGGACTGCGGGGTTGCGCACGCTCGGGCGTGGCACCGACTCCGTGGCGTGCTGGAAGGCGATCTGCATCGGCTGCTCGCCCTTGTACGGCTGCTCGCCGACGAGCATCTCGTAGAGCATGATGCCGAGCGCGTAGATGTCGCTGCGGGCATCGGCCGTGCCACGGGTCACGAGCTCGGGGGCGAGATAGGCGATGGTGCCCAGCAGCTGCTGTCCGGTCGCCGTGTTCGCTGTGGTGGCGCGCGCGAGTCCGAAGTCGCCGATCTTGATGCGTCCGTCTTCGGCGAGGAGCACGTTCTCGGGCTTGACGTCACGATGCACGATTCCGGCCCTGTGGGCAGCGGACAGCCCCGCGAGGATGGCGTCCATGATCGTGATGGTCTGCGGGATGGTCAGTCGCTTCTGCTCGCGCAGCAGTTCCCGCAGCGTGATGCCGGGCAGGTACTCCATGACGAGGTAGGCGAGTTCGCCGTCCTGCCCCTGATCGAACACGTTCACGACGTGGGGATCGGCGAGGCGGGCTGCCGCGCGGGCCTCTTGGATGAAGCGGCTCTGGAACGCGGAGTCGTCGCTGAGATGCGCGTGCATCACTTTGAGGGCGATGCGTCGTTCGAGGCGGAGGTCGGTGGCGACGTAGACCGTGGCCATTCCGCCGCGGGCGATACGTGCGCGCACGCGGTAGCGGCCGTCGACAAGCCGCCCGATGAGGGGGTCGGCCTGCTGATTGGTCGTCACGTCAGAATTCTATGGAGAACTGCCTGAAAGACAGGGGAGCGGCTCACCCCTCGCTCCGGCGGGTTTTCAGAATGTCGTCAGCTGTAGACGGCGAGCCAGGCATATGCTTGCGTCTCCCACTGCCCGTATTTGTCGGGATAGGCCGAGATCTGCACGGCCTGGGCTGCGGCGGTGAAGGGCATGCTCTCCCAGCCGGGGATGTCCAGGAGTCCTCGAGTGAGGTGTCCGTTCGGGTCGCCCTGCCCTCCGTAGAACACTCGCGCGCTGCGCTCCGCGTCCATGATCTGCGCGGGCGTTCCCCATCCCGTGCTGGGGCGCTGCTGGAAGATCCCCAGCGAATCGCGGTCACCCCAGTCGAGGTTGCGCAGCCCCGACTCGACCATGCCGGTCGCGAGGGCGATGGCGATGGCGCGATCGGAGACGCCGAGCTCGCGTCCGACCCGGATGATGAGAGCGGCGTTCGATGCCTGCTCGGCAGAGAGAGTGGCCGAACGCTGCCCGGTCGATGACGAGGCCGCCGCGGGGGTCGGCGCCGCCTTGACGATGAGCTTCTGGCCCGGGTAGATGATCGACGACGGTCCGAGACCGTTCAGCGCGAAGAGCGTCTTCGTCGAAGTGCCGTGCTTTTGTGCGATGGCGAAGAGCGTGTCGCCGGCGACGACGGTGTGTGCAGCAGCGGCGGCGGGAGCTGCAGCAGGCGAGGGAGCCGCTGCGGCGGCAGGGGCCGCCGGGGCAGCCGCCTGTGCGGTCGATGAGCCGGATACGGCGAGGGTCTGGCCGGGGTAGATCACCGATGCGCGCGTGAGCCCGTTCGCCGCGAGCACGGCGTCGACCGTCGTGCCGTGCTTCTGTGCGATCGCGAAGACGGTGTCACCCGCGACGACCGTGTGTGTCTTCGCTGTGGGGGCCTGAGCCGGTGCGGGCGCAGGTGCCGACGTCGTCTTCAGCGTCAGGGCCTGGCCGGGATAGATGACCGAGCGCCAGGACAGGCCGTTCCAGGCGAGGACGTCCGCAGTGCGCAACCCGAACCTCGCTGCGATCGACGAGATGGTGTCTCCGGGCTGCACGACATAGTTCGATGGTGCGGTCTGTGTGGGCACGAAGCGCACGGGCGCGAGGTCCCGTTCGACCGCACGGAGGTCGGTGGCGGTGGTGGACGCGGTGGCCGGCACAGCGGTGAGAGACGCCGCGAGGGCGCCGAGCACGGCCGCTGGCAGGCCGATCTGCACACTTCGCGTGCGACGTGCGGCGGTCTTGGTAGTCAAGGCTGGCCCCCTTTTCGAGCACTTCACGCTGACACGGATGTAAACAGAAGTCAACAGAAGTGACGCGAGTGAAGGATGTGACTGGAGCGTCGACATGCGACGACAGGAAGGAGGTGACATAGTGGCATCGTGTCTGAGAACGTTGCCGGAACCCCCTCCGCCGCTGCTGTCGAGTGGCTGACGATGCCCGACCTCGTCGAGGTGCTCGATGAGCCCCTCGGTCGCGTGCGCCGCCTGATCGATGAGCATTACCTGGTCGGATCCCGTCGTAGCGGCGTCTTCGCGGTGCCGGCGGTGTTCATCGTCGACGGGCATCCGCTCAGCTCGCTGCGGGGAACCATCATCGTGCTCCAGGACGCGGGCTTCTCCGACGATGAACTGATCGACTGGCTCCTCACGGAGGAAGAGAGCCTCGGCCGCTCGCCGATCGATTCGCTGCTCGCCGGACACAAGAGCGCCGTCCGCCGCCTCGCGCGCACCCTCGCCTGACGCGAGCGGTCCTCAGGCGGAACGGACCGTGGCTGCTCTGGCGAGCTCGCGCAGTTCGCCTACCGCCGCGTTGTCGAGTCGGGTGCCCGTGAGGGCACGGTCAGCCTCTCGCGCGTAGTCCGCGATCATGGTCTCCACCCGGTCGAGAGCGCCGGAGTCGGTGATCGTCGCCTGCAGAGACGACACCTGCGCGGGCGTCAGCTCCGCATCTCCGAGCATCTCGTCCAGGAGATTCCGCGCAGACGGGTCCAGCTCCTGGCGGGTGAGGGCGACGAGCACGGTGCGCTTGCCCTCGCGAAGATCATCGCCGGTGGGCTTCCCCGTGAGAGCGGCATCGCCGAACACGCCGAGGACGTCATCGCGCAGTTGGAACGCCATACCGACCGGGTGCCCGAAGCGCCGCAGGGCATCGAGCTGATCCGCGTCCGCGCCGGCGAGTGCGCCTCCGAGCACGAGCGGCTGCTCGATGCTGTACCTGGCGGACTTCAGCGACGCCACTCGCAGCGCCCGCTCGGCGTGGCTGCGCGGATCGTTGACGCTCCATGCGGATTCCTCGGCGATGTCGAGGAACTGCCCCGTCGTCACGTCCCGTCGCATCTTCGCGTACTCGGACCGCACCGCTCGCGCGTGCGGATGCCCGTCCAGCGCCGACTCCAGCAGGTCGTCGCTCCAGGCGACGAGGAGGTCGCCGAGCAGGACAGCCGAGGCGCGGCCGAAGGCTTCGGCATCGCCTGACCACCCGGATGAGCGGTGCGACTCCTCGAGGGCACGGTGTGCGGCCGGGCGGCCGCGGCGAGTGTCGGAGTTGTCGATCAGATCGTCGTGCACGAGCGCGGCCGACTGGAAGATCTCCAGCGACGTGCAGATGTCCCAGAGGACGTCGTTCTCGGTCGCGCGGCGGTCGTCGAAACGTGAGACGGCTCGCCAGCCGGCATGGCAGAAGCGTGCGCGCAGGCGTTTGCCTCCCTCGAGCGTCGCGGCGGCGGCGTCGAGGAACGCGGCGGCGTCGGGTCCGTGATCCGAGGATTCCTCTCGCATGCGTGCGAGGAAGTGGTCGAGACGAGCGGCGACGGCGCCGGGGACAGGGGAGGGAGACGGCACGACTCCCAGCATACGTAAAGGATGGGGAGGGCCTACGGCTAGCCCCGGACGCCTCGGCGCGCGTACACTGGAAGGCACGATACCCGAGGGGGACGAAATGCCACTCTCCGAACAGGAGCAGCGTCTGCTCGATGAGATGGAACGCCATCTCCTCCACAATGATGCCGACGTCGTCAGCGCGCCGTCAGGTGATCGCGCACTGAGCTACCGAAATCTCGTCTACGGTGCTCTGCTCCTGCTCGCCGGGGTCGGCGGCCTCGTGGCCGGCGTGATCCTCGGTGGCGTCTGGGGCATCGTGGTCGGCGTCATCGGATTCGCGGCGATGCTCGGTGGTGTCATGGTCGCCGTCACGCCCGTGCGACGATCGAGCCCGGCGGAGCCCCGTGAGCGCTCCACGACCAAGCGACAGGAATCCGCCTCGTTCATGGATCGCATGAACGACCGATGGGACCGACGCCAAGACGGACACTGATCCCCACAGAACTTAACGACAGAAGCCCGGATGCTGAGCATCCGGGCTTCTGTCGTTAACCCTTCGTCGCATTGACCACGGATTCCCTCCACTGGTCCTCCACCACGCTCCACCGCGGAATTCTGCGGTTCTTGGGAGTGTTCTTCGGCGTACCCACATGTCCGCGGCCGATTGGTCGTAGGTAAGTGGAGGAAAGTGGAGTAAAGTGGGGCGCAACCTCGAGTTGGCCGGACGCAGAGGGGGTGATGGCCGATGTTGCTGGGTACGCATTCTCCGAAGCTGGACGACAAGGGACGGGTCATCCTTCCCGCGAAGTTCCGCGAAGACCTCGGCGGCGGCATCGTCGTCACCCGAGGCCAGGAGCGGTGCCTCTACGTGTTCAGCACGGCCGAGTTCGAGGCGATGCACGAGCGGATCCGTCAGGCGCCGCTCGCGAACAAGCAAGCGCGTGACTTCATGCGTCTGTTCCTCTCCGGTGCGAGTGCGGAGATGCCCGACAGTCAGAACCGCATCACCATCCCCGCGCACCTCCGCCAGTACGCGGGACTGCAGAAGGAGCTCATCGTCACCGGAGTCGGCGCCCACGCCGAGATCTGGGATGCCGAGAGCTGGAACGCCTACCTCGCCGCCGGCGAGGAGACCTACTCCGACCTCGAGCAGGAGGTGATTCCGGGACTCTTCTGACCGTGGCTGTGATGCCCCGCCGCTCCCGCCCCGACACACTTCCCCGGTGCCGGGTCGAGAAGCGGAGGGGGATCAGAGCCCACGGTCACCCCGAGAAGGATCATGAACCTCCGCGACATCCATACCCCCGTCCTGCTCGACCGCTGCGTCGAGCTGCTCGCCCCCGCCCTCCATGCGGACGGAGCGGTGCTCGTGGATGCCACTCTCGGCATGGGCGGACATTCGGAGGCCCTTCTGGAGCGCTTTCCGAACATCCGGTTGATCGGGCTCGATCGCGACACCGACGCGCTGCGCATCGCGGGGGAGCGGCTCGCCCGCTTCCGTGACCGCATCACCCTGGTCCACGCCGTGTACGACGAGATCGGGCTGCATGCGCAGGGCGCGGCAGGAGTCCTCTTCGACCTCGGCGTCTCCTCCCTTCAGCTCGACGAGGCCGAGCGGGGATTCGCCTACTCGAAGGATGCTCCGCTCGACATGCGGATGGACCAGACGAAGGGCGTCACCGCCGCCGACGTGATCGCGACATACAGCGAGGGCAATCTGCGACGCATCTTCGAGCGCTACGGCGAAGAGAAGCTCGCCGGTCGGTACGCGCGCTTCATCATCGACGCGCGCCAGAAGCAGCCGATCACACGCTCGGGCGAGCTGGTCGAGATCCTCATCGCCGCGACGCCCGCCGCCGCTCAGCGCGCCGGTCACCCGGCGAAGCGCGTGTTCCAGGCGCTCCGCATCGAGGTCAACGCCGAACTCAACGTTCTCGCCGACGCGATCCCCTCCGCGATGGACGCCCTCGCGGTGAGCGGGCGCATCGTGGTGATGTCGTACCAGTCGCTCGAGGATCGTCTGGTCAAGCAGGCGTTCGCGGCGGCTGCCGCCTCGACCGCACCCGCCGGGCTCCCCGTCGAGCTCCCCGAGCACGCTCCGCGTTTCCGCATCCTGACCAAGGGCGCAGAACTCGCCGATGACGACGAGCGCGCGCGCAACCCGCGCGCGATCCCGGTGCGCCTGCGCGCCGCCGAGAAACTGCGGGAGAGCGCATGAGCCTGAATGCCGTCGTACGGAAGCCGACACAGCCGATCGCGCCGACACGCGAGCCGCAGCGGCGTCTGCAGCCCGTCACGCGACCGGCCGTCCGCCGCAAGCCCAAGCTCGCGTACGCCCTCGTCGCTCTGGCCGGGGCGCTGGCGATCGGCGCCGCGCAGGTCGGGCTGTCGCTCGCGATCACGCAGGACTCCTTCACCCTCGCCGGGCTCTCCTCCCAGCAGCGCGAACTGGACCTGCGCACGCACGCGCTCCAAGAGGAGCTCACCGGGCTCAGTTCGCCGCAGGTGCTCGCGAGCAGCGCCGCAGGCCTCGGGGATGGTGGTGGCCGGGTCGCCGTCGTACCTGCGCCTCAGCGACGGTGCCGTGTTCGGCACCGGTGCGGGTGCGGACTGGACGTCGACCGTGAACCCCGTCGGCGTGGGAGCCGTGAGCAACTCCTTGATCGTCGAGCCTCCGCCCGCGGAGACCACGACCGACGAGGGAGCGACCAAACAGACGACCCAGGAACTCCCGCCGGCGATCACCGACGGGCTTCCGAGCCCTTCCACCCACTGAGCCGAACACGATCGACGGAGAGATCCCATGACGACACGAGCCACCCGCGGTCCGCGGCGACGCACCGTCGTCGCCCTCGCGGTCATCCTTTCCGTGCTGGCGGCCTTCGTGGTGCGACTGGTCGACATCCAGGTCGTGAGCGCCGACGAGCACGTCTCGCAATCGTTGACCAAGATCGGCGTCGGCGAGACGATCTCGGGACAGCGGGGCTCGATCGTCGACTCGGGCGGCACCGTTCTGGCATCGAGCGTGATGGTCTACGACGCGCAGCTCAGTCCGAAGGTGATCATGCAGCTCGAAGAGAACGATCCTCGACTGCCCTGGGCTGAAGCCGCCGACAAGATCGCGGCCATCACCGGACAGACGGGCGACGAGGTCCGCGCGCTCGTCAGCGACGCACTCGCGAAGGATTCGCAGAGTCAGTACGCCCCGCTCAAGAAGTCCCTCACCACCGAGCAGTACATCGAGCTGCGCGACCTGAAGCGAGAGAACAACCTCGCCTACCTGCACATGGAGGGCCGGGAGACCCGGGTATACCCGAACGGTGCGGTCGCCGGAAACATCCTCGGATTCCTCGACAGCTCGGGGGCAGCGCAGGCCGGGATCGAGCAGTTGGGCGAGGGCTGCCTCGCACCGACCGACGGCGAGGAGTCCTATCGCACCGGTGCCAACGGCGTCGTGATCCCGGGCAGCGAGCGCACGGTGCCGGCGGTCAACGGCGGTTCGGTGCAGCTGACCCTCAACAGCGACCTGCAGTGGTACCTGCAGCAGATGATCGGCGAAGAGGCCCAGAAGCAGGGGGCCAAGGGCGGCACCGTGACGGTCGTCGACGTGAAGACGGGCAAGATCAGGGCGGCAGCGGAGTGGCCCTCCCTCGACCCCAACGACCTCGACTCGTCCACACCCGAGACGCGATACAGCCAGATCTTCCACAAGGATTTCGAACCCGGATCGACCTTCAAGGCGATCACCGCCGCTGCCGCGATCGAAGGCGCCGGGCTGACCCCGCTCAGCACGGTCAGCGCCGCATCGCGCGAGACCTTCCCCAACGGCGCTGTCATCAACGACGCGTTCAGCCACCCGGCATACAACTACACCCTCGCCGGCGGACTGATCGACTCGTCGAACGTCGCGCTGTCGAAGTTCGGCACCATGGTGAGCCCCGAGGTGCGATACGACTACCTGCAGCGCTTCGGTGTGGGACAGAAGACGATCGACTTCCCCTCGGAGGTCGGCGGTCTGCTGCACCCCGTCAGCGAGTGGGACAGCCAGTCGCTGTACACCACGACCTTCGGCCAGTACTACTCGGTCACGGCGGCACAGCTCGCCGGCGCGTACCAGGCGATCGCGAACGGCGGCGAGAAGATCGACCTGTCGCTCGTGGAATCCTGCACGGCCGAGGACGGCACGGTCGCGACGCCCGAGAAGCCGAAGCACGAGCAGATCATCAAGGAGCAGACGGCGGCCGAGCTCACTCGGATGCTCGAGAACGTGGCGGTCCAGGGTGGCAACGCCGATCGCATCCAGGTTCCCGGCTACCGCGTGACCAGCAAGACCGGTACGGCGCAGGTGTCGGACGGGAACGGCGGCTACAAGGCCGGGGTGTATTACACGAGCATGGTGGGGTTCGCTCCGGTCGATGACCCGCAGTACGTCGTCGTGGTCACCCTCGACGAGCCGACTAAGGTTGTATCGTCCGCGGCCACCGCATCCGCCTTCCAGAAGGCGATGACGCAGGTGATGAAGACCTATCGCGTGATGCCGTCCTCTGTCCCGATGGACGCGCTCCTTCCCAAGTTCGGATAGTCGGCGAGAGCCGCGCATGGAGATGAAATGATCGCCCTGACGCTCGCTGAGATCACCGCCGCTGTCGGCGGTGATCTGCGCGTTGCCGGAGATGATTCGGCCGAGACCGTCGTGGACGGTGTCGTCGACACCGACTCGCGCTCGATGGTCCCCGGATCGATCTTCGTGGCGAAGCCGGGCGCAGAGACGGACGGGCATCGCTTCGTCGGCGCCGCTGTCGAGGCAGGAGCCGTGCTGGCCATCGTCGAGCACGTCGTCGACGTGCCCGTAAGCCAGATCGTCGTCCCGGATGCCGTCGCGGCGCTCGCCGATCTCGCCCGTGAAGTCGTCGCCCGGGTCAGGGCCGGTGGCGGCCTGCGCATCATCGGCATCACCGGATCGAACGGCAAGACCACCACCAAGAACTTCCTCGCGCGCATCCTGCAGGATGAGGGCGAGACCGTCGCCCCGGTGAAGTCGTACAACAACGAGGTCGGCGCTCCCGTCACCATGCTCCGGGTCACCGAGAGCACCCGCTACCTCGTGAGCGAGTTCGGGGCGGCGGGTCCGGGGAGCATCGCGCACCTCGCCGGCCTCGTCGAGCCGGACATCGCCGTCGTGCTGATGGTCGGCCTGGCGCATGCGGGAGGGTTCGGAGGAATCGAGGCGACCGCGAAGGCGAAGTCCGAGCTCGTCTCGGCTGCACGCGTGCCCGGCACGGCCGTGCTCAACGTCGACGACCCCGGGTGTCTGCGATGCAGGAACTCGCGACCGCCCGCGGGCTGAACGTGGTCGGCTTCGGACAGAGCCCCGCCGCCGCGGTGCGGGCCTCCGACGTCACGGTCTCGGCGGCCGGTACGTCATGCACCATCGAGGTCGCGGATAAGCGGTTGCCCCTGCGGCTGCAGGTGCTCGGCGCGCATCATGTCACCAACGCCCTGGCAGCGATCGCCGCCGCGGTCGTGCTCGGGGTCGCGCCCGCCGATGCGGTCGCGCGCCTGGAGACGGTGGAGATCGCGGAACGGTGGCGGATGCAGCCCCTCGGCAACGACCGCGTCCGGATCATCAACGACGCCTACAACGCGAGCCCCGATTCGATGGCGGCGGCACTGCGCACGCTCGCGCAGATCTCCGGCCCCGAGGAGCGCACGGTCGCGGTCCTCGGCGCCATGAGCGAGCTCGGAGAGAGTGCGGGCGAGGAACATGACCGGATCGGTCTGCTCGCCGTCCGGCTCAACATCCGGCGCATCGTCGTCGTGGGTCCTGAGGCGCGTCGTCTGTATCTTGCGGCGGTGGGCGAAGGGTCGTGGGACAGCGAGGCCGTGCATCTGCCCGATCAGGATGCGGCGTACGAGTACCTCCGCGGCGAACTCCGCGACGGCGACCGCGTGCTCGTGAAGTCATCCAATTCCGTGGGCCTCAGGCATCTCGGCGATCGTCTGGGAGAATTGTTCTCGTGAGGTCACTCATCATGGCGGCGGCGATCTCGCTCGCCTTCACCCTGTTCCTGACTCCCGTCTTCCTCCGACTCTTCCGGAAGTGGGGCTGGGGGCAGGTCATCCGCACCCCGGAGTCCGTCCACAACCCGAGCCACGAGGCGAAGCGCGGCACCCCCACGATGGGCGGCGTGATCTTCATCGTCGGCTCGATCGTGGGCTACTTCACCGGTGTCTACGTCAGCGGCGAGGTACCAGCGCTCTCGGCGATCCTGGTGATCTGGCTGATGGTCGGCTTCGGCGCAGTGGGATTCATCGACGACTACATGAAGGTCCGCAGCCAGCGCAGCCTCGGCTTGTCGGGCTGGCGCAAGGTGATCGGCCAGTTGGTGGTCATCATCCCCTTCGGCATCGTCGCCCTGAACTTCCCGAACAAGTGGGGGCAGCTGCCGGCGAGTGCGTCGATCTCGCTCTTCCGCGACATCACCTGGCTCAACCTGTTCGCCTTCGGCATCGTGCTCGGGTGGATCCTCTACCTCGTCTGGATCTCGATCATCGGTGTCGCGACGTCGAACAGCGTCAACCTGACGGACGGCCTCGACGGGCTCGCTGCTGGAGCCGGAGTCATCGTCGTCGGCGCCTACAGCGTGATCGCCTTCTGGCAGTTCAAGCAGCCCTGCATCGGCGGCGATCCCGACGCGCTCGGCGGATGCTACGAAGTGCGCGACCCGTTCAACCTCGCGATCATCGCCGCCTCGTTCGCGGCAAGCCTGATCGGGTTCCTGTGGTGGAACGCCCCCAAGGCGAAGGTCTTCATGGGCGACGTGGGCTCGATGGCGATCGGCGGCGTCATCACGGCGATGGCGATCCTCACCCGCACCGAGCTTCTCCTGCTGGTGATCGCCGGTGTGTTCGTCCTGTCCTCCGGGTCCGTCATCCTGCAGCGGGCGTACTTCAAGATCACGCGCGGCAAGCGCCTGTTCCTCATGAGCCCTTTCCATCACCACCTCGAGATGCGCGGCTGGTCGGAGGTCACGATCGTCGTGCGCATGTGGATCATCGCCGGCCTGCTGGCGGTCTCGGCCGTCGGTCTCTTCTACGTCGAATGGCTCACCCGTGTCGATTGAGCGCATCGCCGGGCTGACCAGCTGGCACGCCGACTGGCGCGGGCTCAGAGTCGCGGTGCTCGGGCTGTCGATGACCGGCTTCTCCGCGGCTGACACGCTCGCAGAGCTCGGGGCCGATGTGTTCGTGTTCAGCGAGTCCGCCGAAGAGGAGTACGAGCGTCTGGTCCCCGTGATCGGTGCCCGGCTCGAACTCGGTCCCCTCGCCGCGGTCCCCGCCGCGCTGTCGGCCTTCGACCCCGAGGTGGTGATCGCCTCTCCCGGTTTCTCGCCGTCGCATCCGATCATCCGTTGGGCCCAGGAGTCCGAGGTCCCGATCTGGGGTGACGTGGAGCTCGCGTGGCGGGTGCGCGACAAGGTCCTCCGCGCCGACGGCACGCCTGCCGACTGGGTGCTCATCACCGGGACGAACGGCAAGACGACCACGACTCAGCTCACCGCCGCACTGCTCGTGGAGGGGGGACTCCGGGCCGCACCATGCGGGAACATCGGCGTCCCGGTGCTCGACGCCGTACGCGACCCTGGAGGCTTCGACGTCCTGGCGGTCGAGCTCTCGAGCCATCAGCTCTGGTACCTCGGCCAGTCGCGGCCCGAGGGGGAGCTGTTCCCGTACGCGGCCGTGTGCCTCAACCTCGCCGACGATCATCTGGTCTGGCACGGCAGCGCACAGGCCTATCGCGACGCCAAGGCGGTCGTGTACCGCAACACCCGGATCGCCTGCGTGTACAACAAGGCGGATGAGGCCACACGGCTCATGGTCGAGGAGGCGGAGGTCGTCGAGGGGGCCAGGGCGATCGGCTTCGACCTCGGCATCCCCGGCCCGAGCGACCTCGGCATCGTCGAAGGGCTCGTGGTCGACCGCGCGTTCCTCGACGACCGCGCGCGCAGCGCTCTCGAACTCACCACGGTCGCTGCTCTGGACGAGGCGGGGCTCGCGGCTCCGCACATCGTGCAGAACATCCTCGCCGCGAGCGCTCTCGCACGATCGCTGGGTGTGGAGCCGGAGGCGATCCACGATGCGCTGCAGTCGTTCCAGCTGGACGCCCACCGCATCCAGGTCATCGCACGGTTCGGCGGCATCACCTGGGTCGACGACTCGAAGGCCACGAACCCGCATGCCGCCGCCTCGTCGTTGCGGGCCTACCCCGGTGCGGTGTGGGTCGTGGGCGGAGATCTCAAGGGCGTCGACATCGCCGATCTGGTCGCCGATGTCGGCGGGACGGCGCGTGCCGCGGTCGTGATCGGCGTCGAGCGCACCGAAGTGGTCGCGGCATTCCGGCGACACGCGCCGACGGTCCCCGTGTTCGAGGTCGATGCTGGCGAGACTGATCAGGTCATGATCCGGGTCGTGGAGATCGCGTCGAGGATCGTCGAAGGCGAGGGCACAGTCCTGCTGGCCCCGGCTGCGGCGTCGTTCGACCAGTTCACCGGTTACGCGGATCGAGGGCATCGCTTCGCGGAAGCGGTGCGGAATTGGATAGACCGGGGGAGCGCCGATGACGCAGGTGTCCCGCCCTCCGCGTTCTGAGTCCGGCGGACTCGCCGCCAGGGTCTCGCTCGGCCGCCGGTTCACGCCGGTGTCGACCGAGTTCCTCCTGATCGCGTCCACCGCCCTGCTGTTGACGCTCTTCGGCCTGGTGATGGTGCTGTCCGCCACCAGCGCGACCGCCGTGGCAAGCGGCAACGACCCGATGGGCGGTGTCCTCCGCCAGGGGGTGTTCGCCCTGCTCGGGGTCCCGCTCATGTTCCTGATCAGCCGCACGCCGGTCGCGTTCCTCAAGAAGATGGCGTGGCCGGCGCTGTTCGGCGCCGTCGCGCTGCAACTGCTCGTGTTCACGCCGCTGGGCATCGCGGACGGCGGAAACCGGAACTGGATCCAGATCGCCGGCTTCACGCTCCAGCCTTCCGAGTTCCTCAAGCTCGCCCTCGCCCTGTGGATCGCGGCCGTGCTGCTGCGCAAGCAGGCGATGTTGGGCACGTGGCACCACGTCTTCATCCCCGTGATCCCGGTCGGTGCTCTGGCGATCGGAACCGTGCTCGCGGGCAAGGACCTCGGCACCGCGATGGTGCTGGTGCTCATCCTGCTCGGGTGTCTCTTCTTCTCAGGGGTCAAGCTCCGACTGTTCATCATCCCGGTGGTGCTCGGCGTCGCCGCGGTGCTCGCCTACGCGCTGTCGAGCCAGGACCGTATGCGCCGCATCACGGCGACCTGCGACAACATGGCCCTGTACGACACCGACTGCTACCAGTCGATCCACGGCATCTGGGGGATGGCGTCCGGGGGCATCTTCGGACTGGGCCTCGGCAATTCGCAGGAGAAGTACGGTTGGCTGCCCGCCGCGGGCAACGACTTCATCTTCGCGATCGTCGGCGAGGAACTCGGACTCATCGGGTGCATCGTCGTGCTCGCGCTGTTCACGTTCTTCACGGTCGGCGCCTTCCACATCATCCGGAAGACGCCGGACGCCTTCATCCGCGTCGCCGCTGGTGGTATCACGGTGTGGATCGTCGGTCAGGCCGTCTTGAACATCGGCGTCGTCATCGGCGTGTTCCCGGTGATGGGTGTGCCTCTTCCCTTCATGTCCCAAGGAGGCACGGCCCTGCTCGCCGTGCTCATCGCGTGCGGTGTCCTGCTCGCCTTCGCGCGCACGATTCCCGTGACCGAGAAGCAGTCAGCCGGCCGGGGTAGGGTCACCAGGTGACTTCGTATCTCCTCGCCGGCGGTGGCACCGCCGGCCATGTGAACCCCCTGCTCGCCGTCGCCGACGCCCTCCGTGAACGCGATGCCGATGCGGCTGTGCTCGTGCTCGGCACGGCAGAGGGACTGGAGTCTCGACTCGTCCCCGCGCGCGGATACGAACTGCTCATCGTCGACAAGGTCCCCTTCCCCCGCCGTCCGAACAGGCAGGCTGCCGCTTTCCCGCTGAAGTTCCGCCGCGCCATATCGCAAGTGCGTGCGCACATCCGCGCCCACGATGTCGATGTGGTGGTGGGCTTCGGTGGGTACGCCTCGGCGCCCGCTTATGTGGCCGCCCGTCGTGAGGGCGTGCCGTTCGTGGTGCACGAGGCCAACGCCAAGCCCGGACTCGCCAACGTCCTGGGCGCCCGCCGTGCCGCCGGCGTCGGCGTCGCGTTCGAGGGCACGCCGTTGCGTGGCAGCGAGGTCGTCGGCATGCCGTTGCGCCAGGAGGTCATCGCGCTCGATCGCGCGGCGACGCGGGCCGAAGCTGCGGCGTACTTCGGCCTCGACGCGGATCGCCCCGTCCTGCTGGTCTTCGGAGGATCGCTCGGCGCGCAACGACTCAACGACGCCATCGCGGGGTCCTGGCGGGACGTTCTGGAAGCCGGATGGCAGTTGCTGCACGTGACCGGCGAGCGCAGCGACCTGCCCGATCCGGGGTGGAGGGATACGCGCTGCGGCGCTACGTCGACCGCATGGACCTCGCTTTCGCGCTCGCAGACCTCATCGTCTCGCGGTCGGGGTCGGCGACGGTGAGTGAGGTCAGCGCCCTGGGAATCCCCGCTCTCTACGTGCCGTACTCGGTCGGCAACGGCGAACAGCGTCTGAACGCGGCCTCTGCGGTGGCCGCGGGAGCCGCTCAGCTCCTCGATGACGCTTCCTTCGACGGGGATGCCGTTCGGCGGATCGTGATCCCTCTGCTGGGAGACCGGGAACGGATCGATCGGATGGCCGCGGCAGCCGAGACCGCGGGGACCCGCAACGGCACCGCGAATGTGATCTCGTTGATCGACCGCGCGTTGGGTGCCGCCGGTGCGATCGCCTCGACGGAACGAAAAGTAGACTGAAGCGGACATGATCAGACCCGACCTCTCCCTCCCCATACCCGAGACGATCACCTCCGCACACTTCATCGGCATCGGCGGCTCCGGCATGAGCGGTCTCGCCAAGATGTTCCTCGATGCGGGCATCCGCGTCTCCGGCAGCGACCGCGCCGACAGCGACAACCTGCGCGCGCTGGCCGCGGCCGGCGCGACCGTGCACGTCGGTCATGACGCGGCGTATCTCGGCGATGCCGACACGGTCGTGCACACCGGAGCCATCTGGCCCGAGAACCCCGAATTCGTGACGGCGAAGGCCAAGGGCCTGCACGTGATCCACCGCTCCCAGGCGCTGCATTGGCTGATCGGCACACGTCGGCTCGTGTCGGTCGCCGGAGCGCACGGCAAGACCACCTCGACGGGCATGATCGTCACCGCGCTGCGTGAACTCGGTGCCGACCCGCACTTCGTCAACGGTGGGGTCATCGAACAGCTCGGGACCTCGAGCGCCACAGGTTCCGATGACCTGTTCGTCGTCGAGGCCGACGAGTCCGACGGCACGTTCCTGCTGTACGACACCGCGGTCGCGCTGATCACGAACGTCGACCCCGACCACCTCGATCACTACGGCTCGGATGAGGCCTTCCACGACGCGTTCGTTCGGTTCGCCGACGCCGCTTCCGAGGCCGTCGTCATCTCGAGCGACGACGCCGGAGCCCTCAGGGTCGGCGCCGGGCTCTCCCACCCCGTGTGCTGACGTTCGGCGAGGCGGAGGACGCAGATGTACGGGTGACCGACGTCGTCGCGGCCGGCCCTGTCGCGGCGACCATCAGCCATGGGGCGGAGCAGGTGCGCATGCAGCTCGCCGTGCCCGGGGTGCACAACGCGATCAATGCCGCGGGAGCGGTCGCGGTGCTCCTCGCGCTGGGTCACCCGCTCGCCGACTCCGTCCGAGCGGTCGAAGGATTCGCCGGGACGGTGCGCCGCCTCGAGCAGCACGGCATCGAACGCGGCGTGACGGTGTACGACGACTACTCCCATCATCCGACCGAGGTGCGGGCAGCGCTCGAAGCCATGCGCAGCATCGCGGGTGCGGGTCGGATCATCGCGATCCAGCAGCCGCACACGTACTCACGAACGCAGCACATGTACCAGGAGTTCGCCGACGTCCTGGAGCAGTACGCGGATCACACCGTGATGCTCGACGTCTACGGTGCGCGCGAAGACCCGGTCCCCGGCGTCACGGGCGAACTGGTGAGCGGTGCTTTCCGCGACCCGTCGCACGTGCACTACGTCGCCGACTGGCAGGACGCGGCCGACTACACGGCCACCGTCGCACGCGAGGGGACTACGTCGTCACGCTCGGGTGCGGGAACGTCTACCAGATCATCCCGCAGGTTCTGGAGTCGCTGCGCCGGACCGACGGGGCGTAGTCGATGCGTCGGCCTGCACCGCTTCCGAACAACCCGGAGAAGGAGGCCGCGCCGGAGGCGACGCGTCCGCCACGACGCGGCGCCGGCGCAGCGGACGAGGTCCCGACGCTCCAGAGCGCCCTGCAGGACGACGCGAGCGCCGACGTCTCGTCGACGGACGCGGCGTCGCCGGACGGCACGCAACCGACGTCGACCAGGGACGTCTGGCGCGCGGCGCGGGCCAGACGCAAGGCCCTTCGCTCGGAGATCCGCCGCTTCACCCAGAGGTCCCGCCGACGGAGGATCGTCTGGCTCGGCGGCATCGGGGCCGTCGTGGTCCTGATCGGCGGAAGCGTCGCCGCGGCCTACAGCCCGTTGTTCGCCGTGCAGAAGATCACGGTGGTGGGAGCGGCGAGCCTCGATCCCGCCGCGGTCGAAGCGGCTCTGAGCGATCAGCTCGGCACGCCGCTGGCCCTCGTCGACACCAGCGAGGTGAAAGCCTCGTTGCTCGCGTTCCCGCTCATCGAGACGTACGCGCTCGAAGCGCGTCCGCCCCACGACCTGACGGTGCGGATCGTCGAGCGCACCCCGGTCGGAGTGATCCGTTCGAGCGCCGGGTACACCCTCGTGGATGCGGCAGGGGTAGCCCTCTCCACCACGGCGGAGCAGCCGGCGGGGCAACCGTTGATCGACATCGACGGCGGTGTCGACTCGAAGGCGTTCCAGAGTGCCGGACTCGTGGTGCGCTCGCTCCCCGATGACATCCGCGCGACGCTCAGCGGGGTGAGGGCGACGACGCCGGACGACGTCACGTTGACCCTCAGCACCGGGATGACGGTGGTCTGGGGGAGTGCGGAGGAGTCGGCGCTCAAGGCGCTCACGCTCTCTGCTGCGATGGTCAAGAACCCGGATGCGGCATCGATCGACGTGACCTCACCCGACGTCGCGGTCGTCGGCTGACGCCTTTCGGTGACGGACGCCGCCGGGTTTCTCGGGGAATGGCGCGACACGCCCATGTGGTTGCGCGCGCGCAGGCAGGCGGCGCTTACCTTCGATCAAAGAGAACGCAATACCGGGAAATACTTTACACCTCTAGTTGAGGTTTAAGGTTCACCCGTTTCAGGCTCGAATAATCGGAGGCCGGCCATGAGCCAGAACCAGAACTACCTCGCCGTGATCAAGGTCGTCGGCGTCGGCGGTGGCGGCGTCAACGCCGTGAACCGCATGATCGATCTCGGTCTCCGCGGAGTCGAGTTCATCGCGGTCAACACCGACGCGCAGGCGTTGCTCATGAGCGACGCCGACGTGAAGCTCGACGTGGGCAGGGAGCTCACTCGCGGCCTCGGAGCCGGTGCTGATCCCGAGGTGGGTCGCCGCGCTGCGGAGGACCACGCCGAGGAGATCGAGCAGGCCCTCACCGGGGCAGACATGGTCTTCGTGACCGCCGGCGAAGGTGGTGGCACCGGAACGGGTGGCGCTCCTGTCGTGGCACGAATCGCGAAGTCCATCGGAGCCCTCACCATCGGCGTCGTGACCAAGCCGTTCTCGTTCGAAGGTCGTCGTCGCCAGAGCCAGGCGGAAGCCGGCGTCGCCAAGCTGAAGGAAGAGGTCGACACGCTCATCGTGGTGCCGAACGACCGTCTCCTCGAGATCAGCGACCGCGGCATCTCCATGATCGAGGCCTTCGCGACCGCCGACCAGGTCCTCCTCGCCGGTGTCCAGGGCATCACCGATCTCATCACGACGCCCGGTCTGATCAACCTCGACTTCGCCGACGTGAAGTCGGTCATGCAGGGAGCGGGTTCCGCGCTCATGGGCATCGGATCGGCGCGCGGTGCCGATCGCGCGATCAAGGCAGCCGAGCTCGCCGTGGAGTCGCCGCTCCTCGAAGCATCCATCGAGGGCGCGCACGGAGTCCTCCTCTCCATCCAGGGTGGATCCAACCTGGGCATCTTCGAGATCCACGATGCCGCCGACCTCGTCAAGGAAGCGGCTCACCCGGAGGCGAACATCATCTTCGGTACGGTCATCGACGACACCCTCGGCGACGAGGTGCGTGTGACCGTGATCGCGGCAGGATTCGACGGCGGGGAGCCCTCGCTGCGTCTGGACCCGATGGTCGTGTCGCGCCCTTCCGCGACGACCCTTCCCGAGGTGGCGCTGCCGGAGGAGGACGAGGCGAAGAACGAGACCGCCCCGGCCGAGCCCGTGCAGCAGCGCGTGCCGACCACGAGCATCGAGCCGGCCTTCGCGGATGACGACATCGACATCCCCGAATTCCTGAAGTGACCTCCACGGTCGGCGGGTCGGGGTCGATAGATCTCGCCGCGCGGCTGACGGCGATCGACGAGCGCATCGCCGTCGCCGCGCGGGACGCGGGCAGGGCACCGGAGGAGATCACCCGCATCGTGGTGACGAAGTTCCACCCGGCATCGCTCGTGCGTGATCTGCGCGCGCTCGGGGTCCGAGAGGTGGGGGAGAACCGCCAGCAGGAGCTCACGGCGAAGCAGGCGGAGCTGGCCGCCCTCGACATGACCTGGCACTTCATCGGCCAGGGGCAGACGAACAAGGCGGGGGCGATCCGACGCAGCGCCGATGTGGTGCACTCCGTCGATCGCGCACGGTTCGCCGATGCGCTGCACAGAGCGGCTACCGGCGACGATGTGCTCGACGTGCTCGTCCAGGTCAACCTCACGCAGGATCATGGTCGAGGAGGAGCCGAACCCTCCGAGGTGCGCACCCTCGCCGAACACGTCCTGTCACTGCCTTCGTTGCGTCTGCGCGGTGTGATGGCCGTCGCGCCTCTGGATGAGGAACCTGCCGCCGCCTTCGCGCGTCTGCGGGAACTGGCCGATGTGGTCAGGGAGATCGACCCGTCCGCACACTGGATCTCTGCCGGCATGACCGGAGACTTCGCCGAGGCCATCGCCGCCGGCGCGACACACCTGCGGATCGGCTCCGCAATCACAGGCCCTCGGCCCGACCGGGGTTAACCTGTGAAAAGACCAGCCCGAAACGTTCGAACCGGAGGACACGATGGGTAACCCGCTGAAGAAGACCATGGTGTATCTCGGCCTCGCCGATGAGGAAGAGGTCTACGAAGAAGAGACGCAGGCTCCGGCCCGCGCCCACCGCGAGCGCGATCGTGAACGTGAGGAGCCGGCACCGGCCCCCGTCACGCCGTTGCGTCGCCCCGTCGCCGTCCGCCAGCCCTCTGCAGGAGCCGTGAACGAGATCCTCACAGTCCACCCGAAGCAGTACCGCGACGCGCAGCTGATCGCGGAGAGCTTCCGCGAGGGCGTCCCCGTCATCATCAACCTCTCCCAGATGAGCGACGCCGACGCGCGCCGACTCATCGACTTCGCGAGTGGTCTCTCCCTCGGGCTGTACGGCCGCATCGAGCGCGTGACCTCGAAGGTCTTCCTGCTCTCGCCCGAGAACATCGCTGTGTCCGGTCATGGGGGCATCGCACACGCAGACGCTGAGTCTGCGGGCTTCGACCAGTCGTAAGCCGTGCAGCTGGTCTCGGTCATCGCGAGCATCATCCACCTGGTGCTGCTTCTGTACATCTTCGTGCTCTTCGCGCGCCTGATCCTCGACTACATCCCGATGTTCAATCGGGAGTGGCGTCCGAAGGGATTCGGGCTGGTCGCCGCTGAGGCCGTCTACACGGTCACCGATCCGCCCATCCGGTTCTTCCGGCGGATCATCCCTCCGCTGCGGATCGGCTCGTTGTCGCTCGACTTCGGCTTCACGCTCACACTGCTGGTGGTCTTGATCCTCATGAACGTCGCGAGACTCTTCATCCGCTGAAGTCCCGGCGAAACGCCCGGAATCCACCGGTCGAGTTCACGCAGTCTGGGTGTCGTGACATCGCGACGCCGAGGCGCGGGGGCTATGCTGGCACCCAGGTGCGCGCCCCGGGTTCGCGCCACATCACGACCACGCCATACATCGATACTGGCATTCGTACTCATCGAAAGAGGAGCCACTCATGGCACTTACCCCGGATGACGTCGTCACCAAGCAGTTCCAGCACGTCCGGTTCAAGGACGGCTTCGACCCGGACGAGGTCGACGACTTCCTCGACGAGATCGTCATCGAGTGGCGCAAGGCTCTCGAAGAGAACGTCGAGCTGAAGGCCAAGCTGGCCGCGTACGAGTCCGGCGAGACGCCCGAGGCTGCAGCACCTGCGGCCGCACCCGCCGTGACCGAGGCTCCGGCCCCCGTCGCCGAGGTGCCCGCCGAGCCCGCTCCGACCGGCTCCGCCACCGCGACCGCCGGCATCATCGGGCTCGCGCAGCGTCTTCACGACGAGCACGTGGCCGAAGGTGAGGCCAAGCGCAACGCCCTCATCGCCGAGGCCGAGACCGAGGTCGCACGTATCCGCACCGAGGCCGAGGCCAAGCAGCGCGAGGAGTCGGCACGCCTGGAGCGGGAGCGCAACACGCTCGAGGCTCGTATCACCGAGCTTCGCAACTTCGAGCGCGACTACCGTTCGCAGCTGCGCGGCTACATCGAGGGCCAGCTCCGTGATCTCGACGAGAAGTCGGCGTCCACGGACTCCACACCCGTCTCCGCGATCGGTCTGTAAGGCGCCCTCTTGTCAGGACGCCGTCCCCTTCGTCGGTCGGCGGCCGGTGCGATCGTTGCGATTCTCGCAGCGGTCGTGCTGGCCGCCGATCAGTTTGTGAAGTACCTCACGATCGAGAACCTCCCGCTTCAGGTGCCGGTTCCCGTGCTCGGAGAGTTTCTTCAGCTGTACTACGTGCGAAACCCCGGTGCGGCGTTCTCGCTCGGCTCCGAGGTGACCTGGATCTTCACGATCGCTCTGGCCGTCGTCGCCTCGGTGATCATCTGGAAGGCCTTCGGTCTGAAGTCCCGACTGTGGGCGGTCGTGCTCGGCTGCCTGCTCGGCGGGGTTCTCGGCAACCTCACCGATCGTCTCCTCCGCGAGCCCGGATTCCCGGTGGGCCATGTCGTCGACATGATCTCGATGCCGTGGATGATGCCGGCGATCTTCAATGTGGCAGACGTCTTCATCGTCACCGGCATGATCTCGGTGGCGCTGCTCGTGGTCTTCGGACTGCGATTCGACGGCACGCGCGAACGCGATCACGCCGTCGTCGAGACGGATGAGGAGGCGGAGGCCGCCGCGGAGGCCGCGGTTGTCGCCACCGAGGCCGATGCGGAGTTCGCGGATGCCCAGGCCGACGCGACCGACCGCATCGGGGGAGATGACTCGCCTCCGGAGGGTGCGGGACGCGCAGCAGGAGGCCGTTGAACGTGGAGTCCCGATCGTTGCCGGTTCCCGACGGCTTGGACGGCACGCGGGTGGATGCCGCGCTGGCGAAGCTCATGGGGTTCTCCCGGACCTTCGCGGCAGACGTGGCGGCCGCCGGGGGAGTACGGCTCGACGGAGTGACCCTCGACAAGTCGGATCGTCTCCGAGGCGGAGGCTGGCTCGAGGTCGAATGGCAGCCGAAGGAGGCGCCCAGGATCGTCCCGATCGCGGTGCCGGAGCTCGGCATCGTGTATGACGACGACGACATCATCGTGGTGGACAAACCCACCGGGGTGGCGGCGCACCCCTCGGTCGGATGGGAGGGCCCGACGGTGGTCGGCGCCCTCGCCGCGGCAGGCTTCCGCGCGTGTCGACCAGCGGCGCTGCGGAGCGCCAGGGCGTGGTGCACCGACTCGACGTCGGCACGAGCGGCCTCATGGTCGTGGCGAAGTCCGAGCACGCGTACACGGTCCTCAAGCAGGCCTTCAAGGAGCGCACGGTCGAGAAGATCTACCACGCCGTCGTGCAGGGGCATCCCGATCCGCTGGCCGGGACGATCGATGCGCCGATCGGACGGCACCCGAACCACTCGTGGAAGTTCGCCGTCGTCCCCGACGGGAAGCCCTCGGTCACGCACTACGAGACCCTCGAAGCGTTCCCCGGCGCTTCGCTGCTGGAGATCCACCTCGAGACCGGACGTACGCATCAGATCCGGGTGCACATGGCCGCACACCGGCACCCGTGCGTGGGGGATCCTCTGTACGGCGCCGACCCCACGATGTCCGCGCGCCTCGGACTCACACGCCAGTGGTTGCATGCGCACCAGCTGGCCTTCACTCACCCGACGACGGGGGACCTGGTGCAGTTCGAGTCCCCGTATCCCGACGACTTCCAACACGCGCTCGACGTGCTGCGCGGCGACTGACCCGGCACACCCGCGTGCGGTGTCGGCGACATGCGCGACACTGTTCGCATGGACATCGAGGTTCGCCCCGCAACCGAGTTCGACGACGTCGCGGCGCTCGTCGGGCCCAAGAAGCCGACGTCGAACGTGTGCTTCTGCCTGAGCTATCGCATCGGCAACAAGGAGAATGTGGCGCTGAGAGGGACTGCTCGTGCCGATCGCGTGCGCGAGTTGTGTCACCAGGACCCGCCTCCCGGTGTGATCGCGTATCTGGGTGATGAGCCGGTCGGATGGGCGGCGGTGCATCCGCGACGCGACACGAGCTTCGCGCGGAACCGGCTCATCCCGCACGTCGACGATCTCGATGTCTGGTCGCTGTGGTGTCTCCGTGTACGGCCGGGGCACCGGAAGCAGGGGATCTCGCACGCGCTGATCGCGGGGGCCGTGTCATATGCGAAGAAGCGCGGGGCGCCGGCGATCGAAGGATATCCGGTCGACAACGAGGGGAAGAAGGTGGATCTGACCATGGCGTACGTCGGCACGAGGGCGCTGTTCGAGGGAGTCGGGTTCGAGAAGGTCGCCGACACCGGATCGGTCCTCGACGGATTCCCTCGTGTGCTGATGCGGCTCGACCTCCGGGCATCCGAGAAGTCTTCGAGAAAAGCGTGAACCGTTTCCGCGACCTCGCCCAATACTCAGTGTGAGCACCGACAGCGAGATCATCGAGCGGTCGATCGACGACCCCGGAACATTCTCCGAGATCTTCGAGCGGCACGTCCGCCCCGTCGGCGGATACATCCGCCGACGCATCGGCTCGGACGCCGTGGACGACGTCCTCAGCGAGACATTCCTCGTCGCGTTCCGGCGGAGGGCCGCATTCGATCGGAGCTGGGCCTCTGCTCGACCGTGGCTTCTCGGCATCGCGACGCGTGTGGTCAAGAACCATCGAGCCGCTGAGGCCCGCCAATGGCGCGCTTTCGAGGCCTCGTCCTCGGCCGATGTCGTGGCGGAACCGCCGCAGACCGCGTCGGAGGCGCGAATGGACGCCGACGCCGCCTTGCGGGCGCTCGCACCGCGGATCGCTGCACTCGCCGCCAGGGACAGAGACACGCTGCTGCTGCACGCCTGGGGCGACCTCACCTATGAGCAGATCGCTGATGCCCTCGGTGTGCCCGTGGGAACGGTGCGGTCTCGGCTGAATCGTGTGCGTCGACAACTCGCGCCGCCCGGTTCGCGGGGTGCCACCCGCCTGACCTGGATGAAGAAGGAGGAGAGCGATGCCGCTTATGGAACAGGTTCGTGAGCTCGGGGCACACGAGTCCCGCGTGGATGACGACGACGTCCGCGCAGCCAGGTACGCGCTGACGCGGGAGATGGCGCGGGGCGCGCGGTCGCGGCGATCGGCTCGATCGCGACGCCGGGCCTGGGCCGGGGTTGGTCTCGGCGGGCTGGTCGCGGGAGCGGCGGTGACCGCGATCGTGGTGGGATCCGTGCTGGCGCCTCCGCGTGTTCCCGATGCCGCGGCGGCCGAGGTGCTGGAACGGGCATCCGCCGTCACATTCGGCGCGCAGGACACGACTCTGGTCACCGGACAGTATCTGCGCATCGAGACCGTCGGCGAACACGTGCAGTACTGGAGGGCGGACTGGGCCGAGGACGACGACGAGAACACCTTCGCGTTCAACGCCTCTCGCGACGACAGCGATGCCGCTGTGCGGGTGCGCGACACCCGCGTGCTCTACGTCCCGGCCGATCGGGCGGGCGACTGGTTCTACGACTGGGGACATGCGGAGGTCGTCGACTCGTTCGGCGCCCGCGGCGAAGAGGCGGCGCAGGAGTGGTCCTCGTGGCCGGGCGCGAAGGGTGTGGATCGTGACCGGATCGAGGTCCTTCCCGGTGGGGAGTATCTTGCGGTCGGAGGGGATGAGCCTCCGATGCCTTATCTGGCCGACCGATATCGTCCGTACTACGCCGAGATGCCGAGGCAGCCGCAGGAGCTGCTCGACTGGCTGCGTGCGCAGTCGGGGATGACCGGCCAGGAAGCGGACCGATGGCTCGTGGCCGGGCTCTCCGACCCCTCGGCGATCAACCTGATGCCGGCGGATCTGCGATCGGCCTTCTTCCTCGCGATTGCTCTGATCCCGGGGTTCGAGGTGCTCGCAGACGACGGCTCGACGGCGACGCTGCGGTACGTGGTCGACGGTCACCGGACGACCACGATCGCCGTGGACACCGCACAGGGGCTCGTCTCCTCCATCGCGGAGGACTACGGCGACGGGGGGCCCGCCGGAGACACGGTGGATTCTGTGACGACCGTGCTGACCTCGGTCGTCGACTCCGCGCCGCAGGGCGGGTGAGGTCTGCGAGGCTCCCGGCACCGACCTCCGGTGTCGGGGCCCCGCCTTAGACTCGAAGACATGGCATCCGACTCCTTCGTCCACCTGCACGTGCACAGCGAATATTCGATGCTCGACGGTGCGGCGAAGATCAACGCGATGACTCAGGCGGCTGCCGAATACGGCATGCCTGCCATCGCCGTGACCGATCACGGCAACACGTTCGCCGCGTTCGAGTTCTACAACGCGGCGCGTAACGCCGGGGTCAAGCCGATCATCGGTCTCGAGGCCTACATGACCCCGGGCACCCATCGCAGCGACAAGACGCGCGTGCAGTGGGGATCACCCGATCAGAAGAGCGACGACGTCTCGGGTTCGGGCGCCTACACCCACATGACGATGTGGAGCCAGAGCACTGAAGGCATGCACAACCTCTTCCGCATCAGCTCCCGGTCGAGCATGGAGGGCTACTACTTCAAGCCCCGCATGGACCGCGAGCTGCTCCAGACCTACGGCAAGGGGATCATCGCCACGACGGGGTGTCCGTCCGGCGAGGTGCAGACGCGGCTCCGACTGGGGCAGTACGACGCGGCACGGGCGGCAGCCGCAGAGTTCCAGGACATCTTCGGCAAAGAGAACTACTTCGCGGAGATCATGGATCATGGTCTCTCCATCGAGCGCCGGGTGATGACCGATCTGCTCCGGCTCGCGAAAGACCTGAACATCCCGTTGGTCGCGACCAACGACTCGCACTACACACATCAGCACGAGGCCGATGCGCACGAGGCACTGCTGTGTGTGCAGTCGGGCTCCACCATGGACGACCCGAACCGCTTCAAGTTCGACGGCGACGGGTACTACATCAAGACCGCCGCCGAGATGCGGCAGCTGTTCCGCGATCACCCCGAGGCTTGCGACAACACCCTTTTGATCGCCGAGCGCTGCGAAGTCGAGTTCGACACGTCCGCGAACTACATGCCGCGGTTCCCGGTGCCGGACGGCGAGACCGAAGACAGCTGGCTCATCAAAGAGGTCGAGACGGGGCTGCACTACCGGTACCCGGGTGGCATCCCCGACAAGGTGCGCAAGCAGGCCGAGTACGAGACCGGCATCATCCTGCAGATGGGCTTCCCCGGGTACTTCCTGGTCGTCGCCGACTTCATCAACTGGGCCAAGGACAACGGCATCCGCGTCGGTCCCGGCCGTGGTTCCGGAGCAGGATCCATGGTCGCGTATGCGATGAAGATCACCGACCTCGACCCCCTCGAGCACGGCCTGATCTTCGAGCGGTTCCTGAACCCCGACCGCGTCTCGATGCCCGACTTCGACGTCGACTTCGACGACCGGCGCCGCGGCGAGGTCATCGACTACGTCACGGAGAAGTACGGCTCCGAGCGCGTGGCCCAGATCGTCACCTACGGCACGATCAAGTCGAAGCAGGCGCTCAAAGACGCCGGTCGCGTCCTCGGCTTCCCGTTCAGCATGGGGGAGCGGCTCACCAAGGCGATGCCGCCGCCCGTCATGGGAAAGGACATGCCCCTCGACGGCATGTTCGACTCGGCACACCCCCGGTACAAAGAGGCGAGCGAGTTCCGTGCGCTGATCGAGACCGATCCCGAGGCCAAGACGGTCTTCGACCGCGCGCTCGGTCTCGAAGGCCTGAAGCGTCAATGGGGCGTGCACGCCGCCGGCGTGATCATGTCGTCCGACCCGCTGCTCGACATCATCCCCATCATGAAGCGGGAGCAGGACGGCCAGATCGTCACGCAGTTCGACTATCCGTCGTGCGAGTCGCTCGGGCTGATCAAGATGGACTTCCTGGGGCTCCGCAACCTCACGATCATCTCCGACGCGCTCGACAACATCCGGACGAACCGTGGCGAAGAGCTCGATCTCGAGCACCTCGGACTCGACGATCCCGGCGTGTATGAACTGCTCGCGCGCGGCGACACCCTCGGCGTCTTCCAGCTCGACAGCCCGCCGCTGCGCTCGCTCATGCGACTGATGAAGCCCGACAACTTCGGTGACATCTCGGCTCTGATCGCGCTGTACCGCCCGGGTCCGATGGGGGCGAACTCGCACACGAACTATGCGCTCCGTAAGAACGGACTTCAGGAGATCACCCCGATCCACCCCGAACTCGCCGAACCGCTGGCCGAGATCCTCCAGGAGTCCTACGGCCTCATCATCTACCAGGAGCAGGTCATGGCGATCGCTCAGGCGGTCGCAGGGTTCAGCCTCGGTCAAGCAGACATCCTCCGTCGAGCGATGGGAAAGAAGAAGAAGTCCGAGCTCGACAAGCAATACGAGGGCTTCGCGGGCGGTATGAAGGAACGTGGCTTCGGCGAGGCGGCGATCAAGGCGCTGTGGGACATCCTGCTGCCCTTCTCCGACTACGCGTTCAACAAAGCCCACTCGGCTGCGTACGGCCTCGTGTCCTATTGGACCGCGTACCTCAAGGCGCACTACCCGGCCGAGTACATGGCTGCGCTGTTGACCAGTGTCGGCGACTCCAAAGACAAGATGGCGCTGTACCTCAACGAGTGCCGCCGCATGGGTATCAAGGTGCTTCCGCCCGACGTCTCGGACTCGATCAACTTCTTCGCCGCCGTCGGCGACGACATCCGATTCGGCCTCGGCGCCGTGCGCAACGTCGGCAGCAACGTGGTCGAGGGCATCGTGCAGGCGCGGAAGGATGAGCGTTTCACGTCGTTCCATCACTTCCTCGACACGGTGCCGCTGCACGTCTCGAACAAGCGCACCGTCGAGTCGCTGATCAAGGCCGGCGCCTTCGACTCGATGGGAGACACCCGTCGGGCACTCATGGAGGTGCACGAGGACGCGGTCGAGGCGGCCGTGGATCGCAAGCGCAACGAGGCCCAGGGTGCCATCGGGTTCGACTTCGACAGCCTCTACGACGGTATGGAGGAGGCGGCGCCGGCGAAGGTGCCTGCTCGTCCGGAATGGATCAAGAAGGACAAGCTGGCGTTCGAGCGCGAGATGCTCGGCCTCTATGTGTCCGATCACCCGCTCGCCGGACTCGAGGTTCCGCTCGCGAAGCACGCGTCGATCTCGATCCATGACCTCAACAACTCCGAGGACCTGCAGGACGGCGACCAGGTCACCGTCGCGGGGCTCGTGACGAGCGTGCAGCACCGCGTCGCGAAGGCCAGCGGCAATCCTTACGGCATGATCACCGTCGAGGACTTCAACGGCGAGGTCACCGTGATGTTCATGGGCAAGACCTACACGGAGTTCCAGCACACACTGCAGCAGGATGCCATCCTCGCGGTGCGCGGCCGTGTGTCCCGGCGCGACGACGGACTCAATCTGCATGCGCAATCCGCGTTCGCGCCCGACATCGGCTCCTTCGACGCGGCCGGTCCGCTTGCCTTGGTGCTCCCCGAGCAGCGCGCCACCGAGCGCGTCATGACGGAACTCGCCGAGGTGCTGCGCCGTCACAACGGTGACACCGAGGTGCTGCTCCGGGTGCATCGTGGTGGCACCGCGAAGGTCTTCGAGGTGCCGATGCCGGTCAAGGTCTCCGCCGACCTCTTCGGTGACCTCAAGTCGCTGCTCGGCCCCAGCTGTCTCGGGTGAGCGGGTAGGATCGTGAGCCGTCGGCAGCACGACGATCTCCCCCCGTCGAGCACGGTGACGAAAGGACCTCCCATGAGCACGGACATCCCCGAGCCGGACCTTCCCGAGACGGATTCTCCCGCCACGGAGTTGGAAGATTCTATCTTCAGCGACGAAGACGGCGTCCTCTACGACGAGGAGGTGACTCCGGAGTTCGGGATACTCGGATTCACTCTGCGTGAACTCCTCATCGTCGGCGTGTGGCTGGTCTCGTTCATCCTCTCCTTCTTCCCCCTGACAGCGGGAGTCTCGCTCTGGGGCCTCGGCATCCAGTGGATACTCCCGATCGCCGTGCCGACGGTCGCGGTGTTCCTGCTCGTGCTGCGTCGGTTCTCGCCGGACGGCATCCGTCGCGTCGGCTCTCTCGGCATCGATCAGTTCGCCTCGGTCGCTTTCTCCGTCGCGGCGGTGGTGTGGGCGGGGAGCGTGTGGCTCGCGATCTCCGGCGTCATCGCCACAGGGTTTTGGACGCTGCCCTGGAACGGCGTGGCGATGTTCGTCCTCTCCGTGGCGCTCGTCGTCCTGACGGTGTTCGCGCCCATCATCCCCGGGGTGAAAGAAGACTTCCACGGGCGTCTCGTCACGCTCGCCCACCGCAACGCCAATCCGGTCCGCCCCGTTATTCCGCGCCCGCGCATCGAGTCCGTTCCCGCGTCTTCGTCCGAGGAAGCGGAGAAGTCAGAAGACGAACGGACCGACGTCATCGTCGATGGTGGGTACGGCGCCCCCGGCGCCGACCTCGACGTCGAGTCGTCCGGTCGACAGGCCACCGACGAGATCGCCCGGCTCGACCTCGCCGACCAGGTGCCCCTCACGGCGCACGCGTCCGGTGGCGGGCTCGGCACGGAGCCGTCGACGGCCGACGAGGAGTATGTGCCCGCCTATTCCCGGCGTTCCCGGGGCAGGAACCCGAGATCGTCTCCGACACGGGCAGCATCGAGTCATTGCTGGAGACGGCGGCGACGTACGAGGCCGCCGGTGCCGCAGACGACTCGGAGCCCTCGTGGTGGAGGATCTCGCCGGTCCCGACCTCGATGCCACGAATCCGCGCGAGGCCGCCGTCGCCGCTCAGCCGTTCTGGATCCTCGCACCATCCGAGCGCGACGTGCACGACGAGCGCGGTGAACCGCTGTTCCGTATCGGGCCGAGCGCGTGGGCTCTCGTGATCGAGGATCGTGGAGGGGCGTACGTCGTTCGACATGATGACGGGCGCATCGGCTACCTCCACGACATCTCCGACATCACGAAAGGCTGAAATGCGCACGATCGATCTGCGGGGGCGCGAGCTCTCGCCCGCCGACATGCTCGCCGCCGTTCCGCGCGCCGCGCAGGCGCGCGCCGCGGCGCTCGACACCGCGACCCGCATCGTCGAGGACGTGCGCGTCCACGGGAGGCCGCCCTCCGTGAGCAGGCCGAGCAGTTCGATCGCGTCAGAGGTCATGATGTGCGCGTGCCCGCCGCGCACATCGCCGAGGCCCTGGCATCGGTCGACCCCGCCGTGCGCGCCGCGCTCGAGGAGGCGATCCAGCGGGTTCGTCGCGGGTCCGAGGCGCAGGTGCCGGCTCCTCAGACCACCGGGATCGGTCCCGGCGCACGGATTCTGCAGCGGTGGCAGCCGGTCTCCCGTGCGGGGGTCTACATCCCCGGTGGGAAGGCACCGCTCGCATCGAGCGTCGTGATGAACGTGGTCCCCGCGCAAGTCGCCGGAGTGCAGAGCATCGCGCTGGCCTCTCCGCCGCAGGCGGACTGCGACGGCCGGATCCACCCGACGATCCTCGCGGCCGCCGGCCTGCTCGGCGTGACCGAGGTGTACGCGATGGGAGGAGCCGGGGCGATCGGCGCTCTCGCCTGGGGGTGGCGTCGATCGGTCTCGATCCGGTCGACGTGGTCTCAGGGCCGGGGAACAACTTCGTCGCGTCCGCCAAGCGCGCTGTCGCGGGCGTCGTCGGCACGGACTCGGAGGCGGGAGCGACCGAGATCCTGATCGTCGCCGACGCGACCGCGGACCCGCGGCTGGTCGCAGCCGACCTGATCAGCCAGGCCGAGCACGACGAGCAGGCCTCGGCCGTGCTGGTCACCGACTCTCCGGAACTCGCGTCTCGTGTCGCGGTCGAAGTCGAGCGGCAGGGTGCAGCAACCCGTCACAGCACACGCGTGGGCGAAGCTCTGGGCGGACCGCAGTCGGCGATCGTGCTCGTGGATGACAGGGAGATGGCCACGGCGTTCAGTAACGCCTATGCGCCGGAGCACCTCGAGCTGCACCTGTCAGACGCGGAGGAGGCCGCCTCCGCCTTCACGAGCGCCGGAGCGGTGTTCGTGGGGGATCAGACGCCCGTCAGTCTCGGCGACTACATGGCAGGCAGCAACCACGTGCTGCCGACCGGGGTCAGGCGCGCTACGCATCGGGCCTCGGTGCATATACGTTCCTGCGCCCGCAGCAGGTCATCACCTACGACCGCGCCGCGCTCTCCGAGGTGCGCGACGGGGTGGTCGCCCTCGCGAATGCCGAGGTGCTCCCCGCGCACGGCGAGGCGATCGAGGCGCGGTTCACCGCGTAGGATCTGTCAGATGCACTGCCCCTTCTGCCGTCATCCCGACTCCCGCGTCATCGATTCGCGCACCAGCGACGACGGTCTCTCGATCCGGCGTCGTCGTCAGTGCCCGGAATGCGGAGGGCGCTTCACGACCACCGAGACTGCGAGCCTCAACGTCATCAAGCGTTCCGGCGTGATGGAGCCGTTCAGTCGCGAGAAGGTGATCTCCGGTGTGCGCAAGGCGTGTCAGGGGCGACCGGTGACAGAGGCCGACCTGGCGATCCTCGCGCAGCGGGTGGAGGAGGCCGTGCGTCAGACCGGCGTCTCTCAGCTCGATGCGAACGAGATCGGTCTTGCCATCCTCGGTCCGTTGCGTGAGCTGGACGAGGTCGCTTTCCTGCGCTTCGCCAGCGTGTATCAGGCGTTCGATTCGCTCGAGGACTTCGAAGCGGCGATCACCGACCTGCGCGCAGACCACACCGAGCAGGAGCCCGTCGACCGGTAATCTGGCAGTGATGTATCCGCTGCTCTTCCGCGCTGTCCTCTCGCGCTTCGACCCCGAGTTCGCTCACCACGCCGGCATGGCGGTGATCCGCGTGCTCGGTGCGCCGCCTTTCTCCTGGGCGACGCGTGCGTTGACGGCTCCGGATCCCTCGCTGCGCGTCGAGACGCTCGGGCTGACCTTCCCGTCGCCGTTCGGCGTCGCTGCGGGCTTCGACAAGAACGCCATCGGTGTGCGCGGTCTGGCGGCGCTCGGGTTCGGGCATGTGGAAGTCGGCACGGTGACGGCGATCCCCAGGAGGGAATCCGAAGCCACGTCTGTTCCGGCTGATCGCCGACCGGGCGGTCATCAACCGGATGGGCTTCAACAATGCAGGCGCCGACGCTGCGGCGCGTCGCCTCGCGCGTCTCCGCCGAGGCGCTCCCGACACGGTGATCGGCGTCAACATCGGCAAGAGTCGTGTGGTGGAGGTCGAGGATGCGACGGCGGACTACGTCGCTTCGGCAACGCGCCTTGCCCCGCTCGCCGACTACCTCGCGGTGAACGTGTCCTCCCCGAACACTCCGGGCCTGCGCGGGCTGCAGGCGGTCGAGACCCTCGCCCCGCTGTTGCGGGCCGTCAAGAGGCGTCCGGTCGTACGCCGCTGCTCGTGAAGATCGCGCCGGACCTTCCTGACGAGGAGATCACGGCGATCGCGCGGATGGCCGTCGCCGAAGGTCTCTCGGGAATCATCGCTCACAACACCACGATCAGTAGAGAGGGCCTGCTGACGGATGCCTCGACGGTCGAAGCCGCTGGTGCCGGCGGACTGTCGGGCGCGCCGCTGAAGAAGCGTTCGATCGAGGTCCTGCGCGTCGTGCGCGAGGCCGTCCCTGCAGAGTTCTGCGTGATCGCCGTCGGCGGCGTCGAGACACCGGCCGACGTCCAGGAGCGTCTGGATGCCGGTGCGACCCTCGTGCAGGGCTACACGGCGTTCCTCTACCGCGGCCCGTTCTGGGGCCGCGAGATCAACAGGGGGCTGGTCAGTCGGGGTACTGCCCGCGCTTGACCTGCGGCTTCGGCAGGCGCATGAAGCGCATCTGCAGGGCGCGCATCGCGGCGTACCAGCCGAGACCCCGCTCGAGACGTTCCTTGCCGAACTTCGCGGCCGCCTTGCGCTTGACCCGCATCGCGAGGAGGACCATGCCGCCGATGGCGATGACGAGATACCCCATCATCACGAGGTAGGCATAGAACGAGATCATCATGTTCGACGGCAGGAGAGAGGCGAGGATGACCAGCACCATGACCGCCATCACGAACTCGGCGGGGTGCCAGCCGGCGTCGACGTAGTCACGCACCCAGCGGCGCTGAGGACCCTTGTCGCGCACCGGGAGGTACTTCTCCTCGCCCGCCGCCATTCCGGCCTGGGCACGGGCGCGCCGCTCGTTGAGGTCGGCCTTGGCGGCTGCCTTGGCCTCCTTCGTGTTGGCGACCAGGGGGCGGCGACGAGCTGCCTCCTGCTCCGCTCGGGTCGGCGTCGCGCGGCCCTTTCCGACGGCTGGCGTCTCGGGGGCGTCGTCGTTCGTCGAAGGGAGGCAGGGGTAGTGGACACGGAGTTCCTCGGTTCGCTGACGGGGATCACCTTAAGATTACTCGCATGACCTCTCCTGTTCCTCCCCGTGAGTCCGATGCCGCTGTTCTCGAGGCTGTGGCGACCGGGATCCCGTCCGCGCTCTCCGACCTCGGCCACCTGGTGCGCATCCCCGGGATGGCGTGGCCCGCGTTCGACCAGACTCAGCTGGAACGCAGTGCGCAGCAGGTCGCCGCGCTGGCGTCCGACTCCGGTGTGTTCGACGACGTGCGTGTGCTCCGTGCACGGATCCCCGGGACGGACGAGCTGGGGCAGCCTGCTGTGCTCGCCACACGGGCCGCGCGCAACGGCCGGCCGACGATCCTGTTGTACGCGCACCACGACGTGCAGCCTCCGGGGACGACTCCCTCTGGGAGACGCCGCCCTTCGAGCCGACGGTGCGCGACGGGCGCCTCTACGGCCGTGGCGCAGCCGACGACAAGGCCGGGATCATGGCGCACATCGCCTCTGTCCGCGCGGTGAGCGAAGTGCTGGGTGACGACCTCGACCTCGGCATCGCCATGTTCATCGAGGGGGAGGAGGAGTACGGCTCGCGGTCCTTCGCGCAGTTCCTCTCCGACAACAAGGAGGCTCTGCGCGCCGATGCGATCGTGGTCGCCGACTCCGGCAACTGGGACTCCGTGACACCGGGACTCACCGTCTCCCTGCGTGGCAACGCCCGCTTCACGATGCGGGTACGCACACTGGACCATGCCTCGCACTCCGGGATGTTCGGCGGGGCCGTGCCCGACGCGATGATGGCCACCGTCACCCTGCTGTCCACACTCTGGAACGCCGACGGCTCTGTCGCGGTCGCGGGCATGACCGAACGGGACGCGCCGACTCCGGAGTACTCGGAAGCGACCCTGCGCGACGAGGCGGGTCTCCTGCCCGGCACGACGCCCATCGGCGGCGGAACGATCCTCAGCAGGATCTGGAACAAGCCGTCGGTCACGGTCATCGGGATCGACGCCACGAGCGTGGGTGCAGCGTCCAACACCCTGCTTCCCGAGGTCACGGTCGTGATCAGCGCGCGTGTCGCGCCGGGGCAGACCGGGCAGGAGGCCTACCAGGCTCTCGAAGCACACCTGCGTGCACACGCGCCGTTCGGGGCGGAGCTCACGTTCTCCGACGTCGACCTCGGCGACGGCTTCCTGGTCGACACCAGCGGATGGGCCGTGGCGTTGACGCGCGACGCCATGCGCGATGGATACGGAGTCCCGTCGATCGATCTCGGCGTCGGCGGCTCGATCCCCTTCATCGCCGACCTCGTGCGGGAGTTCCCGACGGCTCAGATCCTCGTCACGGGGGTCGAGGACCCTCACTCCCGGGCACACAGTCCGAACGAGTCCCTCCACCTGGACACCTTCCGCCATGCCGTCGCGAGCGAGGCACTGCTCCTCGCCCGGATGAACACGGTCCGACTCTGAGCCGTTCTGCCGCACCGGCGGTAGAATTGCGCGAGAAGCCGTGCCCCAGCGGCCCGTCACAAGGAGCGACATGAGCGACACCACCCTGACCTCAGACATCACCAAGGCCCACGGGATCAGCCTGACCGGCGCCGCCGCGACCAAGGTGAAGAACCTGCTCGAGCAGGAAGGCCGCGACGATCTGCGTCTGCGCGTCGCCGTGCAGCCCGGCGGATGCTCTGGCCTCATCTACCAGCTCTACTTCGACGAGCGTTACCTCGAGGGCGACGAGACGGTCGACTTCGACGGCGTCGAGGTCATCGTCGACAACATGAGCATCCCGTACCTCGACGGCGCGTCGATCGACTTCAAGGACACGATCTCCGAGCAGGGGTTCACGATCGACAACCCCAACGCTGCAGGCAGCTGCGCATGTGGAGACAGCTTCCACTGAGTCGGCACGGCACCTGGCGAACGTTCTCAACCTGCGTGGTTGGCATGAATCAGGTGTGAGGTTGCCCTAGACTTGGGTGTGCTCTGTTCGCGATCTGAAAGGTGCATCGTGCCCTCGAAACGCAGCCTTCGTTGGGCCGCCCTCCCTGTGGGAGTTGCGGCAGCCTTGGCCCTGGCGGGATGTACTCCCACCGAGCTGAACGGCTTTCTTCCGGGCTTCGTGGAGGGCGGCCCCGCTGCCACCAATCAGACCGAGCGCGTGTCGTCACTCTGGGTGAACTCCTGGATCGTGCTTCTCGCCGTCGGCGTCATCACCTGGGGCCTGATGGCCTGGGCCGCGATCGCGTACCGTCGCCGCAAGGGGCAGACCGGCCTTCCGGTCCAGATGCGCTACAACATGCCGATCGAGATCTTCTACACGATCGTGCCGCTCATCCTCGTGCTGGGCATGTTCTTCTTCACGGCGCGCGACCAGACGGAGATCGAGGCGAAGTGGGACGACCCCGACGTCGAGATCACCGCGATCGCGAAGCAGTGGGCGTGGGACTTCCAGTACGACGGCGAAGAGGAAGACAACTCCGACGCCGTGTGGACGATGGGGATCCAGGCCCAGCCTGATGCGGAAGGCAACATCGACCAGTCGCAGCTGCCCACTCTGGTGCTCCCGGTCGACAAGAAGGTCACGATCGACCTGCAGTCGCGCGACGTCATCCACTCCTTCTGGATCATCGACTTCCTCTACAAGAAGGACATGTTCATCGGGAAGGACAACTCCTGGTCCTTCATCCCGACCCGCGAGGGCGAGTACGCCGGCAAGTGCGCCGAGCTCTGCGGCGAGTACCACTCGATGATGCTCTTCAACGTCAAGGTCGTCTCGCAGGACGAGTACGACGCGTACCTCGAGTCCCTTGAGGAGAAGGGCAACACGGGCGACATCACCGACGCTTACGACCGACTCTCCAATCTGCCTGGCACGTCCGGGCAGACCGAAACCGAGGAAGGAGAGGAGTAAGCAATGTCGACCACCGAAGCTCCTCGCACGGACGAAGCGCCTCGCTCCCGTCCCACCACTCTGCCGGCACGCCAGGCTGCTCTCATGAGCTCCTCGCGTGTGGAGCAGAAGGGCAACATCGTCGTCAAGTGGATCACCTCCACCGACCACAAGACCATCGGGTACATGTACCTGATCGCCTCGGTCCTGTTCTTCCTCCTCGGCGGCGTGATGGCCCTCGTCATCCGCGCTGAGCTGTTCGCGCCGGGTATGCAGATCGTCCCGACGAAGGAGCAGTACAACCAGCTGTTCACGATGCACGGCACGATCATGCTGCTGATGTTCGCGACACCGTTGTTCGCCGGCTTCGCCAATGCGATCCTCCCGCTCCAGATCGGCGCTCCCGATGTGGCGTTCCCGCGTCTGAACGCGTTCGCCTTCTGGCTCTTCCTCTTCGGCTCGACCATCGCGGTCGCCGGCTTCCTCACACCCCAGGGTGCGGCGTCGTTCGGCTGGTTCGCGTATCAACCGCTGGCCGGAGCGTCCTTCTCGCCCGGTGCCGGTGGCAACCTGTGGATGGTGGGTCTCGGTATCTCCGGATTCGGAACCATCCTCGGTGCCGTGAACTTCATCACCACGATCATCACCATGCGCGCCCCGGGTATGACGATGTGGCGCATGCCGATCTTCTCGTGGAACACGCTCATCACGAGCCTCCTGATCCTCATGGCCTTCCCGGTGCTCGCTGCAGCCATCTTCGCCGCGGCTGCGGACCGTATCCTCGGCGCTCACATCTACGACCCCGCGAACGGCGGCGTCCTGTTGTGGCAGCACCTGTTCTGGTTCTTCGGCCACCCCGAGGTCTACATCATCGCGCTGCCGTTCTTCGGCATCGTGTCGGAGATCTTCCCTGTCTTCAGCCGCAAGCCGATCTTCGGATACAAGACGCTCGTTTACGCCACGATCGCGATCGCCGCGCTGTCCGTGGCCGTGTGGGCGCACCACATGTACGTCACCGGCTCCGTCCTGCTTCCCTTCTTCGCCCTGATGACGATGCTCATCGCGGTGCCGACGGGTGTGAAGATCTTCAACTGGATCGGCACGCTCTGGCGAGGGTCGGTGACCTTCGAGACTCCGATGGTCTTCGCCCTCGGGTTCCTCGTGTCGTTCGTCTTCGGTGGCCTCACCGGTGTGATCCTCGCCGCTCCGCCGCTGGACTTCGCGCTCTCCGACTCGTACTTCGTCGTCGCCCACTTCCACTACGTGGTCTTCGGCACCGTCGTGTTCGCCATGTTCGCCGGTTTCTACTTCTGGTGGCCGAAGTGGACAGGGCGCATGCTGAACGAGCGCCTCGGCTACGTGCACTTCTGGATGCTGTTCATCGGCTTCCACATGACCTTCCTCATCCAGCACTGGCTTGGTGTCGACGGTATGGTGCGTCGCTACGCCGACTACTCTGCAGCCGACGGTTGGACCTGGCAGAACCAGGTCTCGACGATCGGCGCGATCATCCTCGGTGCCTCGATGCTGCCGTTCTTCCTGAACGTCTGGATCACGGCGCGCAAGGCACCGAAGGTCACCGTGAACGACCCGTGGGGTTACGGCGCTTCGCTCGAGTGGGCGACGTCGTGCCCGCCGCCGCGACACAACTTCACGTCGATCCCGCGCATTCGCAGCGAGCGTCCTGCGTTCGACCTGAACCACCCGGAGGCAGCCGAGTTCGCGACCACGGCGCCCGGCGAGCGAGAGGCCCACTAAGTCATGCGCGACAACGTCATTCTCTGGTGGATCCTGACGGCGTTCTTCGCTCTCGTCGGCGTCGTCTACACCGGCTGGCACATCCTCGCCACGCCTTCCGACAACTTCGCGGAGCGGATCGAATGGGTCGGCACCGTCGCCCTGTTCTTCGCAGCGTTCATGGCAGCCATGATCGCGTTCTACCTCGACCGCACGCACAAGGCGCAGAGGGGCGAGCTGCCCGAAGACATCCTGACGTCCGACATCGATGACGGAGACCCCGAGCTCGGCGAGTTCAGCCCGTGGTCGTGGTGGCCGATCGTGCTCGCCGCTTCAGCCGGAGTCTTCGTCGTCGGACTCGCTGTCGGTCATTTCCTGCTCCCGATCGGTCTCGCGATCTTCGTCGTCGCGATCGTCGGATGGGTGTACGAGTACTACCGCGGGAACTTCGCCCGCTGACACACTCATGAAGAAGGCCCCCGGATCCGTCCGGGGGCCTTCTCTTTTGCGGGTGTGGTTCAGGCGTGGGTGCGGACGCGTGCGATGCCGGTGAGGGGGTCGACCGGGCGACGGTGCACCCCGTCGGCATCCTCGACGGGATAGCCCTCGCGAACCCAGTACTCGAAGCCGCCGATCATCTCCCTGACGCGGTATCCGAGCTTCGCGAATTCGAGGGAGCCCTTCGCTCCGGCATTGCACCCAGGGCTCCAGCAGTACACGACGACGTCGGCATCGGCCGGGATCTCGACGGGGGCACGGTTCGCGATCTCGCTGTAGTGCATGTGCACGGCTCCCGCGACACGGCCCTGCGCCCATGCCTCGGCGGAGCGCACGTCGATGATGACGACGTTCTCGCCCGCCTTCTGCGCGGCGTGTACATCGCTCGGGTCCGTCTCGTACGAGAGCTTTGCGGAGTAATAGTCGGTGCGGTCGATCATGGCCTCAGCCTATGACGGGGCGGCCGCAGGCCTCGAGCACTTTACTGCCGTCGCGGGTGCGATTCCGGTCAGTTCGAGGCACTCACAGCACAGCGGTCATCTGCACACGGTGACCGTGTTCGAAGAGGCCGAGATCGGTCTCGATCCGGATCAGGCTGCGAAGCAGCGGGGTGTCAGGTTCGGTCACGATGAAGCCGCACGAGGCGTAGAACGGCGCGTTCCACGGCACGTCAGCATAGGTCCGCAGCGAGACACGGGGGTGTCCGCGGCGTCGAGCCTCCGCCAGCGCGGCCTCGACGAGTCGACGGCCGATGCCACGCCGTCCATGAGAAGGCAAGACGGAGAGCTGTTCGAGGTGCGCGTGACCGTCGATCTCGAGCACGTGCACGAAGCCCACGACCGTCGCATCCTTCGCACCGGCCGCATCGGTCGCATCGGTCGTCTCGATGGTCTCGGCGACGAGCACGAAGCCGGGCGCCGCGGTGCGCTCCTGCGGCGGAGTCGGGGGAGGCCAGTCCAACGCACCGAATCGATCGATGAGCACTGTGTCGGCGGCCACCTCGATCCGTCCGGTTGCGTCCTCGTCGGAAGGGGAGGCGGGACGCACGCGGAACACCATCGTCACTCCGCCACGGCCGCGATCGCTTCGATCTCGACGAGCTGATCGTCGTAGCCGAGTACGGTGACGCCCAACAGCGTGCTGGGGACGTCGTGGGAGTCGAACGCCTCTTGGACCACATCCCACGCCGCGACTAGGTCGGACTGTCGGGAGGATGCCACCAGGACGCGCGTGCTGATCACGTCGGTGAGGGTCGCACCCGCGGCGTGCAGAGCGGCCGTGAGCGTCACGATGCACCGGGCGGCCTGCGCGGCGTAGTCGCCCGGCGCCGTCGTCGTCCCGTCATCCTCCAGGGGGCAGGCGCCGGCGAGGAAGATCAGGCGAGATCCTGCCGGTGCGGTGGCAGCGTATGCATAGGGGGCATCGGCGAGGGTGTCGGCGCGGAGCAGTTGGACGACGGAAGGCATGGTCCGATCCTTTCACCCTCGGAGACGAAGAAGGCCCCGTCCGCGCGGACGGGGCCTTCTTCAGGAGGAGGAGTGGCTACTCGCCATCCTCTTCCGTGTTCTTGCGACGAGGCTTCTTCACCGGCTCGGTGGCGATCACCGTGCTGGGGGTGTTCGGCGTCTCGTCGACGTGCGTCTCATCCACCGTGAGGGGAGCGTCGGGGAAGCCCGCGCGCTCGTGAGCGCCCTGGATCTCCGCGGCCTCGGTCTCGTCGTTGTGAGCGGTGACGTGGTGCTGGTGCGCGTCGGCGGCTTCGACCTCTGCCTGCGTGAGCGGCGCGAGACGGTCCTCGAAGAACCAGCGGGAGATCGAGGAGCGGAGGTTCTCCGTCCACGGAATGCGTCCCTTGGCGTTCGGGCGAACCACGAGGGGCTCGTAACCGTCGACGTCGATGAGCTTCCAGCGGTCGTACTTGTCGACCGGCTGGTGCACTTCGATGAACTCGCCGCCGGGGAGGCGGACGATGCGGCCCGACTCGTATCCGTGCAGCACGATCTCACGGTCCTTCTTCTGCAGCGCGATGCAGATGCGCTTCGTGACGAAGTAGCCGAGGATCGGGCCGAGGAAGAGCAGTGCCTGGAGGGTGTGGATCACTCCCTCCATCGTGAGCATGAAGTGCGTCGCGATGAGGTCGGACGAGGCTGCTGCCCAGAGGACGGCGTAGAAGATGACGCCGGCGACGCCGATCGCGGTGCGCGTCGCCGCGTTGCGGGGACGCTGGGCCAGGTGGTGCTCACGCTTGTCGCCGGTGACCCACGCTTCGATGAAGGGGTAGATCGCGACGACGACGATGAAGAGGCCGAGGACCAGGACCGGCGCGATGATGCCGAACGACCAGGTGCGGTCGAGGAACACGATGTCCCAGTTCGACGGGGCCAGACGCAACGCACCATCGGCGAAACCGATGTACCAGTCAGGCTGTGTACCGGCCGAGACGGGGGACGGGTCGTACGGGCCGTAGTTCCAGATCGGGTTGATCTGGAAGAACGTCGCGATCAGCACGATCACACCGAAGACGATGAACAGGTACCCGCCCATCTTCGACATGTACACCGGCATCATCGGGTAGCCGACGACGTTGTCGTTCGTGCGACCGGGGCCGGCGAACTGCGTGTGCTTGTTGATGATCATGAGCATCAGGTGCACGACGATCAGCGCGATGACGAGCATCGGCAGCAGCAGGATGTGCAGCGTGTAGAGACGCCCCACGATGTCGGTTCCGGGGAACTCGCCGCCGAAGAGGAGGAACGAGGTCCAGGTTCCGATCAGGGGGAGACCCTTGATCATGCCGTCGATGATGCGGAGGCCGTTACCCGAGAGCAGGTCGTCGGGGAGCGAGTAGCCGGTGAAGCCCTCTGCCATCGCGAGGATGAACAGGATGAAGCCGATGACCCAGTTGAGCTCACGCGGCTTGCGGAACGCTCCGGTGAAGAACACGCGGAGCATGTGCACGCCGATACCCGCGATGAAGACGAGCGCCGCCCAGTGGTGGATCTGACGGACGAGCAGCCCGCCGCGCAGGTCGAAGGAGATGTGCAGCGATGACTCGAGCGCCGCGGACATTTCGATGCCGCGCATGGGCGCATAGGCCCCGGTGTAGTGGGTCTCGACCATCGACGCCTGGAAGAAGAACGTCAGGAAGGTTCCGGAGAGGAACACGACGACGAAGCTCCACAGCGCGATCTCGCCCAGCATGAAGGACCAGTGGTCCGGGAAGATCTTGCGCCCGAGCTCCTTGACGAAGCCCGAGAGGCTGGTGCGCTCATCGATGTAGTTCGACGCGGCACCGACGAAGCGACCGCCGAGGGGCGCCTTGGTGTCCTTGTCCTCTTTGGACAGCGTTGCGGTGCTCAATGGCGCTCCCAGAAGCTCGGGCCGACGGGTTCCGTGAAGTCGCTTCGTGCGACCAGGTAGCCCTCGTCATCGACGGTGATGGGCAGCTGCGGCAGCGGACGAGCCGCGGGGCCGAAGATGACCTTTGCGTGGTCCGTGACGTCGAACTGCGACTGGTGGCACGGGCACAGGAGGTGGTGGGTCTGCTGCTCGTACAGAGCCACGGGGCATCCGACGTGCGTGCAGACCTTGGAGTACGCGACGATGCCGTCGTAGGACCAGTCCTTGCGGTCCTCGGCCTCGATCAGCTGCTCGGGGCGCAGGCGCATCATCAGGACGATGGCCTTCGCCTTTTCTTCGAGGTAGCCGTCGTGGTGGCTGAGGGTGGCGAGATCTTCCGGGATCACGTGGAACGCCGACCCGAGGGTCACGTCCGCGGCGCGGATGGGCGTGCCGTCCGGGTCGCGGACCAGTCGCGCGCCCTTCTCCCACATCGTGTGCTTGAGCAGCACGACCGGGTCTCCTGCTGTGGGGTCGTCGGGCGTCGAGTGCGGGGCCAGGCCGCGGAACAGCGTGACGCCAGGGATGATCGATGCGACGATCGCCGCGAACAGGGAGTTGCGGATCACCGTGCGGCGTCCGAAGCCGGACTCCTCGTTCGCGTCGGCGAACGCCTTGATGGCGGCCTCGCGCGTCGAGTCCTTGCCCCGCGTCGGGTGGCGGTGCTCGATGTGCTCCTTGTCGGACATGAGCGCCTTCGACCAGTGGATCGCGCCGATGCCGAGTGCGAGCAGCGCGAGAGCGATGCCGAGCCCGATGAAGAGGTTGTTCTGCCGGATGTCGATGAGCGCGCCGCTCTCGATCGGGAACAGCATGTAGGCGGCGACCGCCCAGATGCTGCCGGCGAGCGAGAGGTAGAACAGCGTGTAGACGGTGCGGACAGCGGCCTTCTCAGCGCGCGGGTCCTTGTCGGTCATCCGCTCGCGATGCGGCGGAAGACCGGGGTTCTGCACGGGATCGCTGACTGCGACACCCAGCCCCGGAGAGGGCTGGTAGGCCCTGTCAAGAGCCTGCGAGTCGTCGTCGTGTGCCATGGTGCTCCTCGTACGTTCCTCTTCGATGAATAAGCGTCAGTTGGACTTCGCCGTGATCCACACGGTGATGGCGACGAGCGCGCCGATTCCGAAGATCCAGACGAACAGGCCCTCGGAGACCGGGCCGAGCGAACCGAGCGAGAATCCGCCGATCTGCACGGACTGCTGCTGGAAGAGCAGCGCCGAGATGATGTCGCGCTTGTCCTCGTCGGACAGGTTCATGTCGCCGAAGACCGGCATGTTCTGCGGGCCGGTGACCATGGCCGCGTACATGTGCAGTGCGCTGGTCTCGCTGAGTCCCGGAGCGTACTTGCCCTCGGTGAGCGCTCCACCGGCGGCAGCCACGTTGTGGCACATCGCGCAGTTGACACGGAACAACTCCGCGCCGTTCGCGACATCGCCCTTGCCGTCGAGGAGGTGGTCGGACGGGAACGTCGGACCGGGTGCCTCCGACTGCACGAACGAAGAGATCGCCAGGATCTGGTCTTCCGTGAACTGCGGTGCCTTCTGCGGTGCCTGCGGCCCCTGCATCTGCAGCGGCATGCGGCCGGTCGACAGCTGGAACTCGGTGGCCAGCTCACCCACGCCGTAGAGGCTGGGGCCGTTGGCCGTTCCCTGCAGGTCGAGACCGTGACAGGTCGCACAGTTCGCCTGGAACAGCTTCTCGCCGTCTTCGACCGTCAACTGGGTCGATGCGGTCTGCGTGTCGGACGCAGCGAACGCGGCGGTCGTGCCGGCATACACCGCGCCCGTGATCATGAGGCCTGCGCCGATGAGGGCGGCCGCCGCCAAAGGGCTGCGACGACCGCGGGAACGGCGCTTCTTCTCTCGTGCCATCTCGGGGATCAGCTCCGCTCTTATTTCAGGAAGTAGATAACGAGGAACAGCACGATCCAGACGACGTCGACGAAGTGCCAGTAGTAGGACACCACGATCGAGGAGGTCGCCTCCTTGTGCCGGAAGTTCTTGACGGCGTATGCGCGGCCGATGACGAGCAGGAACGCGACCAGGCCGCCCGTGACGTGCAGGGCGTGGAAGCCGGTCGTCAGGTAGAACGCGGATGCGTAGGAGTCGGCGTTGATGGGCATGCCTTCAGCGACCAGCTGGGCGTACTCCCAGACCTGGCCCGAGACGAAGATCGCGCCGAGGGCGAAGGTGAGGAAGAACCACTCGACCATTCCCCAGCCGAACAGGCGACGTCGGCCGGCGCCGTTCTTCTGGCCCTTGCCGATCTTGTACGGCTGCAGGTCTTCTGCCGCGAACACGCCCATCTGGCACGTGAACGAGGAGAGGACGAGGATCGCCGTGTTCACTGCGGCGAACGGGACGTTCAGCAGCTCGGTCCGGTCGGCCCACAGCTCCGGTGAGGTGCTGCGGAGGGTGAAGTAGATCGCGAAGAGTCCCGCGAAGAACATCACCTCACTGCCGAGCCACACAATGGTGCCGACAGCTACCGGGTTGGGCCGCTTGATCGTTCTCGCCGCCGGGGCATACGTCGCTGAGGTCGTCACCCCTCCATTATGGCCGATCCTCGAGCGTGATTCTTGCACCGGAGGCCGTTGTTTTGGCTGCGGATGACTTAGGGGACCCTAAGAAAACACTGCGAATACCCGGTGAATCCGCGGGAAACAGGGGGTGAGGCCCGCGCGCGCATGCCTGCGGATGCATCTGCATGTTTTCTCCGCGCCGATAGGATCGCACACATGGCTGATTCGCTGACCTGGTCCGATGTGCTCACCTCGTTGCTGGAGCGTCGCGATCTCAGCGTGTGGGAGTCCACGTGGGCGATGCGTCAGATCATGCAGGGCAGCGTGAGTGAGGCGCAACTCGCAGGCTTCCTGGTCGCCCTCCGCGGGAAGGGGGAGACGATCGACGAGATCGTCGGGTTCCGCGATGCCATCCTCGAGGCGGCCGTGCCGCTTCCGGTTTCCCCCGACGTGCTCGACATCGTCGGAACCGGCGGCGACCGTGTCGGCACGGTGAACGTCTCCACCACGGCCGCCATCATCATCGGCGCGACCGGGGTACCGGTCGTCAAGCACGGCAACCGTGCCGCGAGCTCCGCTTCAGGTTCCTCCGATGTCCTCGGGGCCCTCGGTCTCGAGCTCTCGCTCGATCCTGCTGCGGTGGCATCCATCCTCGACCGCACCGGGATCACGTTCGCCTGGGCGGGTGCGTTCCACCCCGGTTTCAAACACGCAGGTCCCGTGCGCGCCGAGCTCGGCGTTCCGACGGTCTTCAACATGCTCGGGCCGCTGTGCAACCCGGCGCGTGCCGAGGCCAATGCCGTCGGCGTGGCGCAGATCGAGCGCGTTCCGCTGATCACGGGCGTCTTCCGCACACGCGGCGCGACCGCGCTCGTGTTCCGCGGTGACGACGGCCTGGACGAACTCACGACGACGGGGCACAGCCGTATCTGGGAGGTCACTCGAGGCGACATCCACGAGCACGACCTGGACCCTCGCGACCTGGGCATCCCGATCGCCGACCTCGCCGACCTCATCGGAGGGTCGCCGCAGCACAATGCGGAGATCCTCCGGCGCACGCTCGCGGGCGAGACCGGGCCTGTGCGCGACATCGTGCTGTTGAACGCGGCAGCGGGCATCGTCGCTTTCGAACTGTCCCAAGACGCCGGGCAGGTGCAGCGACCTATCCTCGAGCGTCTGCGCGACGGGTACGACAAGGCGACGGCAGCGGTCGATGACGGCAGTGCGCTCGCGAAGCTCGATCAGTGGATCGATGTGAGCCGCGAGCTGGCGACACCGCAGGGGTGAGTCATGGATCCCGTCGACGCGTTGCTCGAGATCGCCTCCTTGTTGGAGCGCGAGCGCGCGTCGCGGTACCGCGCGAAGGCGTTCCGGCAGGCGGCAGCCACCTTCCAGGATCTGCCCGACGACATCACGGCGGATCCCACGAGGCTGCGCGCGGCAAAGGGGATCGGCGAATCCACGTTCGCCGTGATCCGACAGGCGCAGGCCGGACAGGTCCCCGACTACCTGGTCGAATTGCGCGGTGACGTCGAGCCCGAGCGGGTCTCGGCGCTTCGCGCCAAGCTGCGCGGCGATCTGCATGCGCACACCGACTGGTCGGATGGCACGACGCCGATCTCGGTGATGGCCGCCGCAGCGCGAGCCCAGGGACACGAGTACCAGGCGATCACGGACCATTCGCCCCGGCTGCGCGTCGCACGAGGACTCTCGGCCGAGCGTCTCCGTGAGCAGATCCCGCTGGTGCGGGCGGAGTCCGGCGAAGGATTCACACTCCTCGCGGGGATCGAGGTCGACATCCTCGAAGACGGTGCCCTCGACCAGGAAGACGCCCTGCTGGCAGAACTCGACATCGTCGTGGCCTCGGTCCATTCCAAGTTGCGCATGGACGCCCGGCCGATGACGGCGCGGATGATCGCGGCTGTCTCTCACCCGCGGGTGAACGTCCTCGGGCACTGCACAGGCCGTCTGGTGCAAGGCGATCGTGGCACACGTCCTCCCTCCGCGTTCGACGCGGCGGCGGTGTTCGCCGCGTGCGCCGAGAACGGTGTCGCCGTCGAGATCAACTCACGTCCGGAGCGGCAGGACCCGCCGGATGAGCTGATCGCCATCGCCCTCGAAGCGGGCTGCCTGTTCTCGATCGACTCGGATGCGCATGCCCCTGGGCAGCTCTCGCTTCTCGATCACGGCGCCGAGCGGGCCGAGCGGGCCGGCGTCCCCGTCTCGCGGATCGTGACGACCTGGGGCCTCGAGCGTCTGCTCGCCTGGGCGGGTTGACGCCGCCGGTCCGAGAGTCAGCCGGTCGGGAGGGCAGCTTTCGCTATCGCGGTGACTGCGCGCGTCATCGAACTGCCGAGATTCCACTTCTCCGCGAGGGCGGAAGCCGCGTCGGCCTCGGCGGGGTCGAGTACTCGCAGCGGGACGTCGGGTGCCGTGATCGGAAGGGAAGTGGCCACAGCGACCACGGTCGGGGCGACGTCGAGGTACGCGGATGCCGCGAGGACCTTCGCCCGGACGCCCGCACTCATACCCTCGCCCGCTTCGGCTGCGGCACGGATGCCTTCCAGGTCGCCGTGCGTCTGGAGGAGAGTGGCCGCTGTCTTCTCACCCACACCCGCCACGCCGGGCAGACCGTCGGACGCATCGCCGCGCAGCGTCGCGAAGTCGGCGTACTGCGACGGGAGCACACCGTACTTCGCGACGACGGTGGCGTCGGTCACGATCTCGAGGTTGCTCATTCCGCGTGCCGTGTAGATGACGCGGACGTCGCGCGCATCGTCCACGAGCTGGAACAGATCGCGGTCGCCGGTGACGATGTCTACGGGCATCGTGGCGTCGGTCGCGAGCGTGCCGATCACATCGTCCGCCTCGTGCTCCGCAACGCCGACGATCGGGATGCCGATGGCGGCGAGTGTCTGGCGGATGAGGGGGATCTGCGCCTCCAGCGGATCGGGGACCTCTTCGACGTCGGGTCCGCTGACCACGACCTCGACGACACGGTGCGTCTTGTAGCTGGGAATGAGGTCGACACGCCACTGTGGACGCCAGTCGTCGTCCCAGCAGGCGACGACGTGCGTCGGCTCGTAGAGGGTGACGAGCTTCGCGATGATGTCGAGCAGACCACGGGCCGCGTTGATCGGCGAGCCGTCGGGTGCCGTGACCTTGTCGGGCACTCCGTAGAACGCGCGGAAGTAGAGGCTGGCGGTGTCGAGCAGCATGAGGCGATCGGTCACGAACGACAGTCTGGCACGGCGGCGTCACGAGTCTCGATCGCGGCGAGGTGGTGCACGGGTCCGCGTGCGACCCCGGTGATCAGCATCCGGGGGCGGCGATTTGCTCGGTGCAGGTCCGCGCGACGAGCGCCGTGTCGGCCTCGTACACGCGAACCCGTCGAACAGAGCCGTCGATCGCCAGCTCACCCGTGACGGGAAACCACCCGCCTCCGATGTCGACCTCGGCCGTGTAGTGCATTGTCGCGTGCGTGAGATATGTGCCGCGAGCCCGATAGGTGTGGCTCGTCGGAGTCGGTGTGAACGATGCCTGGCCGAGTGCGGCCCAGGATTCACCGCCAGCGGTCGATGTCCGCGACTCGCCATCGCCGTAGACGAAATCGACGTGCGTGGGGGTGAACCGCACCGTGATCGGTCTGCCGAGGAGCGTGCCGCTGCGATTCTGCGCTGTCGCGCCGGCCACGAAGTTCATCGGCAGCCCCGCGACGCCGACATCTCCCGGTTCGGCGGCGGTGGTGACAGGCGACGGTGCGAATTGCGCGACATCGGTGATCGTCAGCGGGGCACCGGCGTCATTCGTGACGTGCACCGCGGAGAACTCGCACGAGGCCACACGCACGGGATCCGATGTACAGGGGGTAGGGGGAGTAGGTGGACCGTCGGATGGGTTGTGATGACTGTCCGGGGATGGTGAGTTGTTGCGTTCGGTTTGCGTCCCGGAGAGCGTCAAATGCGTCCCGTCGTTGGAGCATCCGATAGTCACGGAGATGGCTGCGTTGCAGTCGTTGCTTGCGGGCAGGGATGTGATGGTCAGAGGAATCAGCAACGAGCCAAGCAACATCACGGCGCGCACGTGAACTCCTCTGACGCATGAAGAGCGGAGATCGTCAGATTGTCCGCCTTAGAGTGTGCAACGAAAGTCACACCCATCGGTTGTTGTGGAGGGCGCTCTGCCGACACGATTGATGCGCCCGTCGCATCGACTACCGCAACCCGACTGACGTCAACGCAGACGTTTGCGTCGATGACTCCCTGGGCTAAATCCGCAGAGACTCCCGAGAACAAATAGAAGCGCGTGTCGCCGGTTGAAGTGATCCCCTTCGCATGAAACTCGCTAAAGGCCAGCCGCGTCGACTTGGCTGCGGTGTCCGACAACAATAGATAGACCGGCTCAAACGTCTCAGGATCGGCGTAATCGACATCATTGAGCGCATCCGTGTACGCGCGATACGTCGCTTCGGCGGCGGCGAAGGCCTCTTCCTCCGATGCGAAGGCGGGAGTCGGGGTCGGAGCGGGATCGGGTGCGCATCCGGCGAGGAGCAAGACAACGGCGGCGAGCCCCGCGATGCGGAGCGGGCGAGGCCGGGTGAGGGCGGTGAGCGACGGCACCAGGTCACCGTAGAAGGAATGGGGGAGCGCCGTCAGGAGTTATCCACAGAGGAAGGTCCAGATCGCGCTCCCTGCGGCATCCCAACTTCTGATAGCCTTAACCGTCACTCGTGGCGTGTATACGCGTGCCCTCGTGACGAGAAGCCAAAATCCAACCGCTGAGAACCATGCAGTCGGCCGTGCGCGGTCGTTGGGTCTCAGCCCGAGTCTCCATTCAACAAGGACAACCCACTACATGACTACCGCAACGACCGCCCCGGCCACCAAGCAGGTCGCCATCAACGACATCGGATCTGCTGAGGACTTCCTGGCCGCGGTCGAGAAGACCCTGAAGTTCTTCAACGACGGCGACATCATCGAAGGCACGATCGTCAAGATCGACCGCGATGAGGTCCTCCTCGATGTCGGCTACAAGACCGAGGGTGTCATCCCCTCGCGCGAGCTCTCGATCAAGCATGACGTCGACCCCAACGAGGTCGTCGCCGTCGGTGACCTGGTCGAGGCCCTCGTCCTCCAGAAGGAGGACAAGGAAGGCCGCCTGATCCTCTCCAAGAAGCGCGCACAGTACGAGCGCGCCTGGGGAGACGTCGAGAAGATCAAGGAGAACGACGGCGTCGTCACCGGTACGGTCATCGAGGTCGTCAAGGGTGGACTCATCGTCGACATCGGCCTCCGTGGCTTCCTCCCGGCTTCGCTCATCGAGCTGCGTCGCGTCCGCGACCTCACGCCGTACCTCGGCCAGGAGATCGAGGCGAAGATCCTCGAGCTCGACAAGAACCGCAACAACGTCGTCCTCAGCCGCCGCGCGCTGCTCGAGCAGACGCAGTCGGAGTCGCGCACCACGTTCCTGAACAACCTGCACAAGGGTCAGGTCCGCAAGGGTGTCGTCTCGTCGATCGTCAACTTCGGTGCGTTCGTCGACCTGGGTGGCGTGGACGGCCTCGTGCACGTCTCCGAGCTGTCCTGGAAGCACATCGAGCACGCTTCCGAGGTCGTCGAGGTCGGCCAGGAGGTCACCGTCGAGATCCTCGAGGTCGACCTCGACCGCGAGCGCGTCTCCCTGTCGCTGAAGGCGACGCAGGAGGACCCGTGGCAGGTCTTCGCCCGTACCCACGCGATCGGTCAGGTCACGCCGGGTAAGGTCACCAAGCTCGTCCCGTTCGGTGCTTTCGTGCGCGTCGCAGACGGCATCGAGGGCCTCGTCCACATCTCCGAGCTCTCCAGCAAGCACGTCGAGCTGGCTGAGCAGGTCGTGTCGGTCGGCGAAGAGGTCTTCGTCAAGGTCATCGACATCGACCTCGAGCGTCGTCGCATCTCGCTGTCGCTGAAGCAGGCCAACGAGTCGGTCGACCCCAACGGCACCGAGTTCGACCCGGCCCTGTACGGCATGCTCGCCGAGTACGACGAGAACGGCGAGTACAAGTACCCGGAGGGCTTCGACGCCGAGACCGGTGCGTGGAAGGAAGGCTTCGACGCTCAGCGCGAGGCATGGGAGCAGGAGTACGCTGCGGCCCAGGCTCGCTGGGAGGCGCACAAGGCTCAGGTCGTCAAGGCGGCCGAGGCCGAGGCGGCAGCCGGCGAAGACTTCGGCGGCCAGTCCTTCTCCAGCGAGGCAGCCGGTGCCGGCACCCTCGCGGACGACGAGGCTCTCGCCGCTCTGCGCGAGAAGCTCTCGGGCGGCAACGCTTAAGCAGCACTCTGAAACGGGTCGCCACCTCGCCTTCGGGCGGGCGTGGCGGCCCGTTTTCGCATGTCCCCGACACGGAACCCGGTTGCGTGACGCAACATTACGATCGCATTCGTAACAATCGATCCCCTCGGCCAGCATGAAGGTATGACCGCCCTGCTGCCCGCATCGCGCACTGCTGACGCCTCGACGACGGCAGGCGCAGCGCAGTCCGTGCGCCTGGACGACGTGGAGCGGTCGTTCCCCTGCCGCAGGGACGTCGTGACGTGCTCCGCGGCGTCGAGCTCGACATCGCTGCGGGCGAGATCGTCGCCGTCGTCGGTCCCTCCGGCTGCGGCAAGTCGACCCTGCTGCGGCTCATCGGCGGACTCGACGCCCCGACACGCGGCAGCATCCAGCTGGACGGCATCGGCGTGGCCGACGTGGACGAGCGCACCGCCGTCGCATTCCAGGAGCCTCGCCTGCTCCCGTGGCGCACCATCGCCCAGAATGTCGAGCTCGGTCTGCCTCGCGGCACCGCTCGTCGGGCTGGCCGTGAGCGCGTCGCCGAACTTCTGCACCTGGTCGGCCTCGATCATGCGGCGAATCAGCGCCCCCGCGAAGTGTCCGGAGGAATGGCACAGCGTGCCTCTCTTGCCAGAGCGCTCGCGCGCAACCCCGGGGTGCTGCTGCTCGACGAGCCGTTCGGAGCTCTCGACGCCCTGACCCGGCTTCGCATGCACGACCTGCTGCTGAAGATCCACGCCGCGGAGCCGACCACCATCCTTCTCGTCACCCATGACGTCGAAGAGGCCCTCTACCTCGCCGACCGTGTCCTGCTGCTGCGCACGCTGGGCGGATCCGGCGACGACGAATCATCCGTAGCCCGGACGGTCTCCGTACCGGGCGACCGCCCCCGCGACCGCGCCGATCGCGGACTCGCCGACCTGCGCGCCGACCTTCTCGAAGGCCTCGGCGTCGACACCCACCACCGCATCACCGAGGAGTCCCGATGAGCACCATCACCCGCCGAATCGTCCCTGCGATCGCGATCGCCGGCACGATGATGCTCGTCGCCACCGGCTGCGTCGCCGGAGAGAACGCCACCGCGTCGGACACCGAGAGCACGCCCGGCACGACCGAGTGGTCGTCCGACACCCTGTCGATCGACTTCGCGACCTACAACCCGCTGAGCCTCGTGATCAAGGACCAGGGCATCCTGGAAGACATCCTCGGAGACGACGTCGCCGTGGAATGGGTGCAGTCCGCCGGCTCGAACAAGGCGAACGAACTGCTGCGCTCCGGATCGGTCGACGTCGGTTCGACGGCCGGCTCCGCTGCTCTCCTCGCCCGTGCCAACGGCTCGCCCATCCAGGTCATCGACATCTACTCGCAGCCCGAGTGGTCGGCGATCGTGGTCGGGCCGGACAGCGACATCTCCTCGGTCGAAGACCTCAAGGGTGCGTCGATCGCGGCCACCAAGGGCACGGATCCCTACTTCTTCCTGCAGGCGCGCTCGAAGAGGGCGGCCTGTCCCTCTCCGATGTCGAGGTGCAGAACCTGCAGCACGCCGACGGCCGCGCCGCGCTCGACGGTGGCTCGGTGGATGCCTGGGCAGGCCTCGACCCGATCATGGCCGCCGCCGAGGTGGAGTCGGGCGACAAGCTCATCTACCGCAACGTGGACTTCAACACCTACGGGTTCCTGAACGCCACCGAGGACTTCATCACGAACCACCCCGACCTCGCACAGGCCGTGGTCGACGCGTACGAGCAGGCCAGGGAATGGGCGCTGGAGAATCCGGAAGACACGGCGGCGCTGCTCGCCGAGGTCGCCGGCATCGACCCCGACGTCGCCGCCACGGTGATCCAGGAGCGCTCCAACCTCGACGTCAGCGGCGTCCCCGGTGACGACCAGATCGCCGTGCTCGAGAAGATCGCCCCCGTCCTCGTCGAATCCGGCGATGTGCAGGGCGGCCAGGACTCCGTGGACAAGGCGCTCTCCTCGATCGTGAACGACACCTTCGCGAAGAAGGCGGTCGACGGCGAGTGACCATTCCCGACCGACTGATCGTTCCCGAGGAATCGCGCGACGCGCTCGATTTCGCGAAGGGTGTCGCGCAGCCTCGGCACAGGACTGCGCGGCGCGTGTGGGATCGACCGGCCGTGCGGATCCTCGCCGGGCTCCTGCTTCCCGCGGTCATCCTGATCACCTGGCAGGTGGCCACCACGAGCGGGATGGTCCCGCCGTACCGCCTGCCCCCGCCGGCTTCGGTGTTCCAGGCCGGCGTCGAGTTGGCTGAGACCGGACAGCTCTGGACGCACATCGCCATATCCGTGCAGCGCGTGCTGCTCGGATTCGCCATCGGATCGGTCATCGGTCTCGCCGTCGCCGGGGTGGTCGGACTCTCGCGCATCGGCGACGTACTCCTCAGCCCGACTCTCGCCGCTGTCCGCGCCGTGCCCTCGCTCGCCTGGGTGCCGCTCCTCATCCTGTGGATGCAGATCGGCGAGGAGTCGAAGGTCACACTGATCGCGATCGGCGCCTTCTTCCCCGTCTACACGACCGTCGCGTCGGCACTCCGGCACGTCGATCCGCACCTCGTGGAGGCCGGCCGCTCGTTCAGCCTCAGCGGCTGGTCGTTGTTCCGGATCGTGCAGCTGCCGGCGGTCGTGCCCTCGGTCATCTCCGGACTGCGGTTGGCGCTCGCGCAGGCGTGGCTGTTCCTGGTCGCCGCCGAACTCATCGCCGCGTCCATGGGACTCGGATTCCTGTTGACGGAGTCGCAGAGCAGTGGTCGCGTCGACCGCATCCTGCTCTCCATCGTGCTGCTGGCGCTCCTGGGCACCATCACCAACGGCATTCTCGTGCTGGTGGAGAAGTACCTGCTCCGTCGGTGGGTGTGAGCGTGACCGAGGCTCGACTGCAGGAGTCGCGCGCGTACGCCGCGCCCGCGGGATTCGTCGACGCGAACGTCACAGCGGAGGCGTACACGCGTGCGGAGTCCGACCCCGTCGGCTTCTGGGAGGAGGCAGCGCGCCGTCTCGACTGGTCCGAACCGTGGCACACGGCACACGAATGGGACCCTCCGGCAGGCGATGCCGTTCCCGCTGCGCGGTGGTTCGTCGGCGGCCGGCTCAACGTCGCGGTCAACTGCGTGGATCGTCACGTCGAAGCGGGACTCGGCGACAAGATCGCTCTGCATTTCGAAGGGGAACCGGGTGACCGGATCCCCGTGACCTACGCGGACCTGCTGCGGCGCGTGTCGCGCGCCGCCAACGCGCTCACGGCCCTCGGCATCGGGCCCGGCGACCGTGTGGTGATCTACCTTCCCGTGCTCGTCGAGACCATCGTGATCACCCTCGCCTGCGCACGGATCGGCGCGGTGCACTCCCTCGTCTTCGGCGGATTCTCCGCCGAGGCCGTGCGATTCCGCCTCGTGGACACCGGTGCGAAGCTGCTCGTCACGAGTGACGGGCAGTATCGCCGCGGAGCGGCCACCGAGGTCAAGTCGACGGCCGACATCGCCGCGGCCGACCTGCCGGCACTCGAGCACGTGCTCGTGCTGCGCCGCACCGGGCAGGACGTGCCGTGGACCGACGGTCGAGATGTGTGGTGGCATGACGTGGTCGACACCGCCTCGCCCGTGCACTTGGCGGAGTCGTTCGATGCCGAGCATCCGCTCTTCATCATCTACACCTCAGGGACGACCGGTAAGCCCAAGGGGCTGGTGCACACCTCGGGGGGGTACCTCACGCAGGCGAGCTGGGCGCATTGGGCCCACTTCGACGCCAAGGCCGACGACGTGCACTGGTGCACCGCGGACCTCGCCTGGGTGACCGCGCACACGTATGAGATCTACGGTCCGCTCTCCAACGGACTCACGCAGGTCATCTACGAGGGCACCCCCGACACGCCGCACCGAGAGCGCCACCTCGAGATCATCGAGCGCTACGGGGTGACCGTCTATTACACGGCGCCCACGCTGATCCGCACGTTCATGACCTGGTTCGGGGTGGAACTGCCCGCAGGACACGACCTGACGACCCTTCGACTCCTCGGCACGGTCGGCGAGGCCATCAACCCCGAGGCCTGGGTGTGGTTCCGGCGCAACTTCGGCCGCGACGAACTACCGGTGATCGACACGTGGTGGCAGTCGGAGACCGGTGCGGCGATGATCGCCCCGCTGCCGGGCGTCACGACGCTCAAGCCGGGATCGGCCTCGGTGCCGCTTCCCGGCATCGACGTCGCCGTCGTCGACGAGCGCGGAGAAGAAGTCGCCCCGGTCGATCCGGAACCCTGGTGGTCCGGCGTCCGTGGCCGGGGATGGCGCGCACCGTGTGGGGCGATCCGATCCGCTACCGCGATTCGTACTGGTCGACGTATGCCGGTCGGGGCGAGCACGGCGGATTCTACGTGGCCGGTGACGGTGCGACCCGGGACGCAGACGGCTACATCTGGATTCTGGGACGGCTCGACGACGTCGTGAACGTGTCAGGACACCGCCTCTCGACGATCGAGATCGAATCGGCCCTCGTCGCCCACGAGACCGTGGGGGAGGCGGGCTCCGCAGGCGTCTCCGATCCCGTCACCGGGCAGGCCGTCGTGGCCTTCGTCACGCCGTCCGGACGCGCCGACGTGACGCCCTCCGCCCTTCGCAGCCAGGTCGCAGAGGCGATCGGCCCCGTCGCCAAGCCCAAGCACATCGTGGTGGTCCCCGACCTGCCGAAGACCCGCTCGGGCAAGATCATGCGCCGACTCCTGGCAGAGTTGTGGGAAGCCGAGCAGGACCGGAGAGCCGGCCGTGATCCCCGACCGCTCGGAGACACCACATCGCTGCAGAACCCCTGGGCCGTCGACGACATCGCCGACGTGCTCGCCGCCGCCGAACTGAGGACAGCATGACGGAAGAACACCGCTTCGGATTCCGCACCCGAGCTCTGCACGCCGGAGGCACCCCGACGCGTCGACCGGCGCGAGGGCGGTTCCGATCTACCAGACGACCTCCTTCGTGTTCGACGACGCCGCCGACGCGGGCAACCTGTTCGCCCTGCAGAAGTACGGCAACATCTACTCCCGCATCGGCAACCCGACCGTCGCGGCACTCGAGGAGCGCCTCGCGTCGCTCGAAGGCGGCATCGGCGCCGTGGCGACTGCCTCGGGCATGAGCGCCGAGTTCATCACCTTCGCCGCACTGGTCGGCGCGGGGGACCACGTCGTCGCCGCCGCGCAGCTCTACGGCGGCACCGTCACCCAGCTGGACGTCACCTTGCGGCGCTTCGGAGTCGAGACCACGTTCGTCTCCTCCACCGACCCGGCGGACTACGCGGCCGCCATCCGCCCGGAGACCAAGGTCGTGTACGTGGAGATGATCGGCAACCCCTCGGGGAGATCGCCGACATCGAAGGTCTCGCCGCGGTGGCCCACGACGCCGGGGTGCCGCTGGTCGTGGACGCGACGCTGGCGACGCCCTACCTCGCGCGACCTCTCGAGCACGGTGCGGACATCGTCATCCACTCGGTCACGAAGTTCCTCGGCGGGCACGGGACCACGCTCGGCGGCGTCGTCATCGAGAAGGGCACGTTCGACTGGGGCAACGGCAAGTTCCCCCAGATGACCGAACCCGTCGACTCGTACGGCGGCATCAAGTGGTGGGACAACTTCGGCGAGTACGGGTTCCTGACCAAGCTCCGGTCGGAGCAGCTCAGGGACATCGGCCCCGCCCTGAGCCCGCAGTCGGCGTTCAACCTCCTCCAGGGGATCGAAACCCTCCCGCAGCGCATCGACGCTCACCTCGCGAACGCCCGCATCGTGGCCGATTGGCTCGAGTCGGACCCGCGGGTCGCCTACGTCACGTGGGCTGGACTCGACGGGCACCCGCATCGCGAGCGCGCGGCGAAGTACCTGCCGCTCGGACCCGGTTCCGTGTTCGCGTTCGGCGTCGCGGCCGAAGACGGTCGTGCCGCGGGGGAGATTCTCATCGAGAACCTCCAGCTCGCCTCGCATCTCGCGAACATCGGCGATGCCCGCACGCTCGTCATCCACCCCGCCTCCACGACGCACCGCCAGCTCACGGAAGAGCAGCTCGTCGCCGCGGGAGTGCGCCCCGACCTGATCCGCATCTCCGTCGGCCTGGAAGACGCCGAGGACATCATCTGGGACCTCGACCAGGCCCTCACCACCGCGACGGGAGCGAACCGATGAGCGCGACGCCGACCACCGAGGGAGACACCTGCAGCGTGCCGGCGTCGACGGACGCTGCGGCGTGCGCTCTGCCGGGGCTCCGGCAGCACACCCCGAGCGGACCTGGGAGGGGCCGAATCAACAGGCGCGATTCGCGTTGCTTCGTCGCGCGAAGTCGATCGCGATCGTGGGGGCCTCGAACAATCCGGCGCGTGCGTCGTACTTCGTGGCGACGTACCTCCTCTCCAGCACCGGCTACGACGTGTACCTCGTCAACCCGCGCGAGACCGAGATCCTCGGTCAGCCGGTGTATGCATCGCTTCATGATCTTCCCGTCATCCCCGACATCGTGGACGTGTTCCGCCGCCACGACGACCTTCCCGGGGTGGCGCAGGAAGCGATCGACGCGGGAGCGCAGACACTATGGCTGCAGCTCGGCTCCTGGAACGAGGATGCCGCCGCGATCGCCGAGGCCGCCGGCCTCTCGGTCGTGATGGACCGGTGCATCAAGATCGAGCACGCGCGGTTCCATGGCGGGCTGCACCTGGCCGGGTTCGACACGGGTGTGATCAGCTCGCGACGTCAGCTCCTCTCGCGCTGAGCCGCCTGGGCCGAACCCTAGACTGGCGGCATGCCTCTCATCGCGCTCACCGGCGGTATCGCGTCGGGGAAGTCGACCATTGCCAGACGGCTCGCCGAACACGGGGCGGTCATCGTCGACGCGGATCAGATCGTGCGCGATGTGCAGGCTCCGGGATCGCCGGTCCTCGACCGGATCGCCGAGTTCTTCGGATCGGCGGTGATCGCGGCGGACGGCACCCTCGACCGGGCGGCTCTCGGCGCGAAGGTCTTCGGAGACGCCGACCTCCTCGCGCAGCTGAACGCGATCGTGCACCCCGCCGTGCGGGCGGAGTCGCAACGGCGATTCGACGAGGCGTTCGCCGCCGACCCCGACGCCGTGGTGGTGTACGACGTGCCGCTGCTCGTCGAGGCGAGGGTCGACGATCCGTGGGACCAGATCGTCGTCGCGCACGCCCCGTCCGAGGAGCGTCTGCGGCGACTGGTCGCTCTCCGGGGTATGGACGAGCGCGCGGCGAGGGCGCGGATCGATGCGCAGGTCTCGGATGAACGCCGCCTCGCCATCGCCGACGTCGTGATCGATACCGGGGGCACTCTGGCCCACACGCACGAGCAGGCGGACGCACTCTGGGAGCGCATCAGCCGACCGTGACGACTGGACGGCAGTCCTCGACCCCACTGGTATTCTGGTTGTGGGCGTGGGGACGCACCAGGGGATGGTCTGCTGGGGGATAGCTTTTCCGCGCGCTCTGGGGAGTGGAAAAGTGACACAGGACAACCGTGGCATCTCGCGCCGAACAGTGATCCGAGGAGCCGCCTGGTCGGTGCCGGTGATCGCCGCAGCCGTCGCGATGCCGATGGCCGCCGCGAGCGGCAACGTCATCACCAACGACGCGGCGAACTACTACTGGGATGCCGAGGCGCAAGGCGGGTTCACCACCCTGGTGCCGGCGACGGGTGGGCTCAAGGCCACCTTCAGCACCCAGATCAGCTATCGCGCCGACCCGTGGGTGAACCCGCCGGCCGGGGCCTCTCTGGAGGTCGTCGTCGTGTTCAGCTCGCCCGTGACGCTGGACCCCGCCTCCCCGCTCGGCTCGTGGGCGTCCGTCCCGCCGGGAGGGTCGTCGGCCACGGTGTTCACCTTCACGAAGACACCGCCGAACTTCGGAGACGGACTGACCTTCAACGTGGTCGGCACTGCGCCAGGCACGCTGACCTCGACGGCGACGATGCGGCTCGTCAACGGCGGCACGACCACCTGGGCGTCCGAGCCCTCGGCGCAGACCGCGACCATCGTCGCCTGACGGCCTCGATGTCGGAGGGGCGGCCTACGCTGGAAGTATGCAACCCACGCGCAGCGTCCGCCCCTTCGAGGTCATCAGCGAGTACGCGCCCGCCGGCGACCAGCCGCAGGCGATCGCCGACCTCGCCGCGCGCATCAATGCCGGGGAGACCGACGTCGTGCTGCTCGGTGCGACCGGTACCGGAAAGTCGGCCACCACGGCGTGGCTCGTCGAGCAGGTGCAGCGCCCCACGCTTGTCCTCGCGCACAACAAGACGCTCGCTGCGCAGTTGGCGAACGAGTTCCGCGAACTCATGCCGAACAACGCGGTCGAGTACTTCGTCTCGTACTACGACTACTACCAGCCGGAGGCCTACGTCCCGCAGACGGACACCTTCATCGAGAAGGACTCCTCCATCAACTCAGAGGTCGAGCGGCTGCGGCACTCGACGACGAACTCGCTCCTCAGTCGACGCGATGTCGTCGTCGTGTCGACGGTGTCGTGCATCTACGGACTCGGCGCCCCCGAGGAGTATCTGCGCGCGATGGTCGCCCTGCAGGTGGGGGAGCGGTACGACCGCGACGCACTGATCCGTCAGTTCATCGCGATGCAGTACAACCGCAACGACGTCGACTTCTCGCGCGGGAACTTCCGGGTGCGCGGCGACACGATCGAGATCATCCCGGTCTACGAAGAGCACGCCATCCGCATCGAGCTGTTCGGCGATGAGATCGAGGCGCTGTACTCGCTCCACCCGCTCACGGGCGAGGTCATCGAGAAGCTCGATGCCGTCCCGATCTTCCCGGCGTCGCACTATGTCGCCGGCACCGATGTCATCCAGCGTTCCATCGGCACGATCGAGGCCGAGCTCGAAGAGCGCCTCGCCGAGTTCGAGCGCCAGGGCAAGCTCCTCGAGGCGCAGCGACTCCGCATGCGCACGACCTTCGACCTCGAGATGCTGCAACAACTCGGCTTCTGCTCCGGGATCGAGAACTACTCGCGTCACATGGACGGCCGCGCGCCGGGGGAGCCGCCGCACACGCTGCTCGACTTCTTCCCCGACGACTTCCTCCTCGTGATCGACGAGTCGCACGTCACGGTGCCGCAGATCGGCGCGATGTACGAGGGCGACGCGTCCCGCAAGCGCACCCTCGTCGACCACGGTTTCCGCTTGCCGAGCGCGATGGACAACAGGCCGCTTCGCTGGGACGAGTTCAAGAACCGCATCGGCCAGACCGTCTACCTCTCGGCGACGCCGGGCAAGTACGAGATGGGGATCGCCGACGGCGTCGTGGAGCAGATCATCCGCCCCACGGGCCTCGTCGACCCGCACATCGTCGTCAAGCCGTCGAAGGGACAGATCGACGATCTGCTCGAGGAGATCCGTGTGCGCGTCGAGCGGGACGAGCGGGTTCTCGTCACGACGCTGACGAAGAAGATGGCCGAGGAGCTCACCGACTTCCTCGGCGAGCACGGCGTCCGCGTGCGGTATCTGCACTCTGATGTCGACACCCTGCGCCGTGTCGAACTGCTCAGCGAACTGCGGGCCGGAGTGTACGACGTCCTCGTCGGCATCAACCTGCTCCGCGAGGGACTCGACCTCCCCGAGGTGTCACTCGTCGCGATCCTGGATGCCGACAAGGAGGGGTTCCTGAGGTCGGGCACCTCCCTCATCCAGACCATCGGCCGCGCGGCGCGAAACGTCTCGGGCGAGGTGCACATGTATGCGGACAAGATGACCGACTCCATGGCGAAGGCGATCGAGGAGACCGATCGCCGTCGCGAGAAGCAGGTGGCGTACAACAAGGAGAACGGCATCGACCCGCAGCCTCTGCGCAAGCGGATCGCCGACATCACCGAGGTGCTCGCGCGCGAGGGTGCGGACACGGCGGAGATGATGTCGGGTCGGGGGCGCGCATCCGGCAAGGGCAAGTCGCCGACACCGAACCTGCGTCGTACCGGGATCGCCGCCGAGGGCGCGCTGCAGCTCGAGGCCACGATCCAGGATCTGTCCGACCAGATGCTCGCGGCGGCTTCGGAGTTGAAGTTCGAGTTGGCCGGTCGGCTGCGCGACGAGGTGCAAGACCTCAAGAAGGAGCTCCGCGCGATGGAGCGTGCGGGCCACGCCTAGACGGGAGACCGAGAGATGGATGCTGCGGGGCACGAGCTGGCCGATCGGATCAGGGCGCTGCTGAGCGCCGACGCCGAGGTCGAGGAGCGGCGCATGTTCGGCACACGCGCCTTTCTCCATGACGGGCACATCCTCCTGGGCGCCAGGCCGGGCGGCGTTCTCCTGGTCCGCCTCGACGAGGAGAGCGGCGCGGCGCTGCTCACCAGGCCCGGGGCGACGCGCGCGGTGATGGGAGCGCGCACGATGAGCTCGATGGCTCGACGTCGTTCCCGGCGCCATCGCGACAGACGATGACCTGATGTTCTGGCTCGACGCGGCGCGAGAGTCGTCAGGATCCGCTGTCGAGGCGTCGGAGCGAGACTGACGCTACGGGCAGTGCACCAGCGTCTTCGGGCCTGAGCGGTCGATCTCGTGCTGCGACATCGGTGCGCCGCACAGGGGGCAGGCGCGCTCAGCGCGCTCAGCGGGACTGGGAGGCGGTGTCTTCTCGTACGGTCCGACGGACGCAGGACCTGCGAAACGGATCAGGTTCGAGTTCACCCAGGAGTAGAGGCCTCCGGCCTCGCGGATCCGCGTGCGGAGGGGAGGGCGTTCGGAGTCCTGAGCCATGTTCATTAGTGTACTAATCATTAGCGCGGTTGTATAGTCGCCTTGTGACCGCGACCGACGACCTGCTCAAACTGGAGAACCAGTTGTGCTTCGCCCTGGTGACCGCGGCGCGCAACGTCGTAGCCCTGTACCGCCCCATCCTCGAGCCTCTCGGCCTGACCCATCCGCAGTATCTGGTCATGCTCGCGCTCTGGGAGAGGGCGCCGCGCACCCTCAACGACCTCGCGGCCGATCTGGCATTGGAACCCGCGACAGCTTCGCCACTGGTGAAGCGCCTCGAAGCCGAGGGTCTCGTCGCCCGGCAGCGCAGCAGCGAGGACGAGCGACGCCTGGAGATCACGCTCACCCCGGCGGGCGCTGCGCTGCGCGAACGTGCTGTCGACGTCCCGCGCCAGGTCATGGCGGCGGTGGGGATGGACATCGACCAGATCTCGGCGCTCCGAGACGGCCTGGGGCCCTTCGCCGGGAGGCGCCCCGACCTCGCATGAGTATCCTCGGCTGTCCGATATCCGCGCCACAGAGCGGGGTTGCGCCGCCCCGCGCCTAGGGTGGGAGACATGTCGCGCACTGAAGCCCCGGTCGACGGCGACCGCCGCGTCGTGGGTCTCGGTGTGATCCGTTTCCTGCTTCCGTTGAGCGCCGTGGTCGGTCTGTTCGCGATTCTGATGTTCGCTGCCGCACAGCAGGGGCGTCCGCAGTTCGGTGTCCTGCCGGACGCCGAGCCCGAACGCATCGATGGCGAGATCATCGAGCCCCTGCCCTCGGAGACCACACCGCCGCCGATGGTGCCACCCGGCGATTCGCCGCTGCTCCGGATCATCGGCATCGTGATGGCGGTCCTCGTGACTGTCGCGGTGCTCGCACTGTTGATCATGGCCGCGCGCATGCTCGTCCGCTTTCTGAGGGGACTCTGGCGGGATCGCCCCCTGACGCGGCGCGAAGCGTCCGAGGTCGAGGCGACGCGGGGGATGGCCGTGAGCCGGGACCCCGAGCCCGATGCGGAGACGATCCGGCGGGGGATCGACGAGGCGATCCGCACGATCGACGCTCGCCCGTCGCCGGGCGACAGCATCGTGGCAGCCTGGGTCGGGCTCGAGGAGTCGGCAGCGGATGCCGGGGCGGGTCGCGGCGTGAACGAGACGCCCTCGGAGTTCACCGCTCGCATCATCGGACGTCGAGCCGGCATCGGCGCCGAGGTCGTCACCCTTCTGGGCCTGTACGAGCAGGTGCGCTTCGGCGGCCTCGACGCGGATGAGGGCGACCGTGCCGCAGCGGCGTCGTGTCTGCGCGGCATCCAGGCGGGATGGCGATGAGGCGACGATTCATCCTTGTCGCCCTGTGCACGGTCGTCGCCGTCGGCGGAGTGGCCGTCCTGGGAGCGCTGGGTGTACCGGTGGCGTTCGCCCTGTCCTGGGCGATGATCGTCCTGACGATCGTTCTCGTGAGTCGTCAGGTCTTCTTCGACGAGGGCTCGCTCTGGCCACCCGAACGCCCCCGGCACCCCGAACGCGGCTCCGAGGTGTCGCGCCTCGCCTGGTCCATCAACTCCCGAACCGGCGTGGCCGGACACGTCGTGGTGCGTCGAGTTCAGAACGTCCTCCGACGCCGGCTCGCTCTTCGCGGCCTCGACCTCGACGACCCCGAGGTGCGTGATCACATCGATGCCCTCCTCGGCGCGGGGGTGCGTGACGCGCTCCACATGCGCGAGGTGCGGGCTGATGATCTCGAACGCGTGCTCGACGCGATCGAGCGCCTGCCCGCCGACCCGCTTCAAGACACGGCCCCGACCCCCGACACGCCGTCCACCGACCGGAGGAACACCGATGAACACTGATGAGATCACGCAGATCGCCGCTCTCGGACGGCGTGTCCGCGAAAGCGTCGGAACCGCGGTCGTCGGGATGGAGGAGCCGCTCACGCTCGCCCTCGGGACCATCCTCGCCGGCGGTCACGTCCTGTTCGAAGACGTCCCAGGACTCGGCAAGACCCTCGCGGCGCGGAGCCTGGCGACGGCGCTCGGACTCGACTTCCGGCGGCTGCAGTGCACCCCCGACATGCTCCCCGGCGACGTGACGGGCTCCTACGTCTATGCGCCGGCGACAGGAGAGTTCCAGTTCCGCCCCGGCCCCATCTTCACCGGTCTCCTGCTGGCGGACGAGGTGAACCGGACCACGCCGAAGACGCAGTCCGCGATGCTCGAGGCCATGGCGGAGCACCAGGTCACCGTCGAAGGGAACAGTTTCCCGCTGCCGCAGCCGTTCCACGTCATCGCCACGTCGAATCCCATCGAGTACGAGGGCACCTATGCGCTCCCGGAGGCACAGCTGGATCGCTTCATGGTGCGACTCTCCGTCGGCTATCCCATCGTCGAGGACGAGACACGCATCATCCTCGATCGCGTGCGGAGGGAGACGGCGGATGTCGTCGTCGAGCCGGTCGTCGATGCCGAGGGCCTTCGGGCGATCCAGCGTGCCGTGGAGCGCATCCACGTGGACGAGGATGTCGCACGGTACTGCGTGGAGCTGGTCAGAGCGACGCGGGTCGCTGCCAACGTGTCGGTGGGCGCGTCGCCCCGTGGGTCGCAGTCGTTGGTGCTTCTCGGCCGCGCTCTCGCGGCCCTGGACGGGCGCGCCTACGTTCGCCCGGATGACATCAAGCGCATCGCTGAGCCGGTGCTCGCGCACCGGCTGACCCTCACACCTCAGGCCTGGGCCCAGGGCGTGGATCCACGCTCGGTGGTCGCGACGGCCGTCGCGACCACCCCGGTGCCTCCGACCGTGTCGGCGGCCCGGTGACCGACACGATGCGCACCACACGGCGCGTCACCCTCCACTGGCAGCGGACGCCTGTGGTGGCGGTCGGACTCGCCGGCGTCGGCCTGCTCGTGGGCGCGGGACTTGCGTTCTCCCGGCCCGACGTCATCGGCATCGCCCTGCCCCTCGCCCTCTCGACCGTGTGGATGCTGCTGCGCCGACCGGAGAGCGCCGACCTGCAGCTGGAGCTGCGCGCGCGGCCGGGTGGAGGTGAGGGGCAGCCGGAGGCGCGGGCAGACGTCGACATCCGCGTCGACGCGGAATGGGTGCAGCTGGCGATCGATCAGGACAAAGGTCCGGCGGGTCTCGCCGACGTCCGCCCCGGACGTGCCGTGCTCGAGTCGGCGACACGTCTGCAGCACTCCGGTCCGTTGGAGCTGCTGGCCGTCACGGCTCGCTGCGTCACGCTGGACGGCGCCTGGATCACGGAGGACGCACCGCGTGTGGGGATCCGCTGGAACACGCCCCCGCGGCTTCGACGCATCAGCCGGCTTCCCGTCGCGCCGCGCCTCGCGGGTCTGCACGGCTCCCACGAGGGAGGGCGTCCCGGTCAGGGCGGCGATTTCCGCGACATCCATCCGTTCGCGCCCGGCGACGAGTTGCGCCGGGTGGACTGGCGCGCCACGGCACGGGCCGCCCGGCGACCGGGTGAGCTGCTGGTGCGGAGGACCAATACGCTGAGCGAATCTTCGGTCGCGATCGCCGTCGACACGATCGAGGATCTGGGCACGGCAGTGGCGAGCTGGGATGCGGCCGACCCTGACCGGTCGGGCGTCACATCTCTCGACCTCGCACGCGAAGCAGCGCTCGCCATCGCGACAGCGGCGGTCGAAGAGGGAGATCGGGTCACGTATCACGCCCTGGCGGTCGGCGGGAGGAGCGTACCGTCCGGCGGAGGAGCGCGTCATCTCGCCCGGATACACGATGTCATCGCCGCAACCGGTCAGAGCGCGGACGGCACGAGCTATCGCCGGTCGCCGGTCGTGCCTGCAGGTTCCATCGTGTTCGTGCTCTCGACGTTCTTCGACGGGGTCGCCGCGCAGCTTGCGACACGATGGCGCGCCGCCGGCCATGCAGTGGTCGCCGTCGATGTGCTTCCGACGCCCGACACGGCGCGCCTCACGCGCGAACAGCGGATCGCCTTTCGGACAGTCCTGGCGGAACGCGCAGACATCCTCATCGAACTGCGCAGGACCGGGATCGAGGTGCTGTCGTGGGCTGAGCCCGATGCGGACGCCGCGATGCGCGTGGCGGCGCTCCGTCAACAGCGGATGCGAGCGGTGCGCCGATGAATCGCCGCGTCCGCTCCATCCGGGTGCCTGGCGCGGTGCGCGGCATCACGCTCCGACTGCTGCTCGTCGTCGTCGTGGGGGTGGGGGCGGCGGTCCTCGTACCATTCCCCCTGTGGCAGGGCGTCGCGCTTCTCGCAGCCGTGGTGTCGGTGATCATCCCCGGTCGCTCGCCGCCTGGGCGGCGGCCACGTGTCTCGTGTTCGGCGTGATCCTCACCGAGCCCGCACCGGGGCGGACGGCGATCGCGGTGCTGCTGGTGCACGCCGTGCACATCCTCGCGTCCCTGAGCCTGGTGGTGCCGATGGCATCACGCCTCGCACTGCAAGGGCTGCGTCCTACCCTCATGCGTTTCGCTGTCATCCAGGCGCTCTCGCAGCCGCTGGTGTTCGCCGCGTGGCTCCTGGCACCGAGCGGCGTCGACCGAGGCATCGCCTGGCTCGCGCCGGCCGCGGCGGCTCTGCTGCTCTGCGGCGTGCTGCTCGGACTGCGCGCAGCGAAGCGGGCGGACGCGGGCGTGGAGGCGGAGTCTGGGAGCCCATCCGGAGCCGATGTCCGTGGCCCCTCGTAGACTTGTTCGGTGCCCATCGTCCCCGTTGCTTCCCCAGGAAAACTCAGTGTCCGCGGTGCCCGCGTCCACAATCTCAAGAACGTCGACATCGACATCCCCCGCGACTCCCTCGTCGTGTTCACCGGCCTGTCCGGATCGGGGAAGTCGAGTCTCGCGTTCGACACGATCTTCGCCGAGGGGCAGCGTCGCTACGTCGAATCGCTGAGCGCCTATGCGCGCCAGTTCCTCGGGCAGGTCGACCGTCCTGACGTCGACTTCATCGAGGGCCTGAGCCCCGCGGTCTCGATCGATCAGAAGTCCACGAACCGCAACCCGCGATCCACGGTCGGCACGATCACCGAGATCTACGACTACATGCGTCTCCTCTGGGCGCGTATCGGCGTGCCCCACTGTCCGGAGTGCGGAGAGCGCATCCAGCGCCAGACCGTGCAGCAGATCGCCGACCAGCTCATGGAGCTGCCGGAGCGCACCCGCTACCAGGTCGTCGCTCCGATCGTCTCGCAGAAGAAGGGCGAGTTCGTCGACCTGTTCCGCGAACTCGGCGCGAAGGGCTACTCGCGGGCGATCGTCGACGGCGAGCTCATCCAGCTCGCAGAACCCCCGACGCTCAAGAAGAGCTACAAGCACGACATCGCCGTGGTCGTCGACCGCCTGGTCGCCTCCGACGACATCCTCGGCCGCGTCACCGACTCCGTCGAGACGGCTCTCGGGCTCGCCGGCGGCGTCGTGCAGATCAACTACGTCGACGGCGAGGGCGACGACGCGTGGCAGACCTTCTCCGAGAAGCTGGCCTGCCCCAACGGTCACGCCCTCACGCTCACCGAGATCGAGCCGCGCACGTTCTCGTTCAACGCACCGTTCGGCGCCTGCCCCGCATGTTCCGGACTCGGCACGCGCATGTCCGTCGACGTCGACCTGATGCTCGGCGATGAAGACCTGTCGATCCGCGAGGGTGTCATCATCCCCTGGACCACCCAGGGCAAGGGACTCTTCCAGTACTACGAACGGCTGCTCGAGGGCCTCTCGCGCGACCTCGACTTCTCGCTCGACACCCCATGGCGTGAGCTGCACTCCGATGTGCAGGACGCGGTGCTGCGCGGCGAGAACTACAAGGTCACCGTCAAGTGGAAGAACCGTTACGGTCGCGAGATGCGCTACGCCTCCGGGTTCGAAGGCGTCGTGCCGTACATCGAGCGCCAGTACCTCCAGGCGGAGTCCGACAACCAGCGCAGCCGGTGGGGCGAGTACCTGCGCGAGGTGCCCTGCCCGGTCTGCGACGGCAACCGCCTCAAGCCCGAGGTGCTCGCGGTGCAGGTCCACGGCCACTCGATCGCCGAGGTGTCGCACCTGAGCCTCGCCGATGCCCGCGCGTTCATGGAGACGCTGACCCTCACCGACCGCGAGGCGAAGATCGCCGCTCAGGTGCTGCGCGAGATCCGACTGCGCCTGGACTTCCTGCTCCAGGTCGGGCTCTCCTACCTCAACCTCAGCCGTTCGGCGGGCTCTCTCTCGGGCGGGGAGGCGCAGCGCATCCGGCTGGCGACGCAGATCGGCTCCGGCCTCACCGGGGTCCTCTACGTGCTCGACGAGCCGTCGATCGGACTCCACCAGCGGGACAACCGCCGTCTCATCGAGACGCTGCTCACGCTCCGCGACCTCGGGAACACGCTGATCGTGGTGGAGCACGACGAAGAGACGATCGAGGCGGCCGACTGGGTGGTCGACATCGGACCAGGAGCCGGCGTCAACGGCGGTGAGGTCGTGCACTCGGGGCCCTACTCGGCACTGCTCAGCGACAGCGAGTCGATGACGGGCGAGTACCTCTCCGGCCGCCGTGAGATCCCGATGCCGACCAAGCGTCGCAAGATCGACAAGAAGCGCATGCTGAGCGTCGTGGGCGCGCGCGCGAACAACCTCCGCAATGTGACGGCCGACTTCCCGCTGGGCGTGCTGACCGCGGTCACCGGCGTGAGCGGCTCGGGCAAGTCCTCGCTCGTGAACGACATCCTGTACCAGGTGCTCGCCTCGCGGCTGAACGGTGCGCGGACGGTCCCTGGCAAGCACACGCGCGTGACCGGACTCGACAACCTCGACAAGGTCGTCCACGTCGACCAGGCTCCGATCGGCCGCACTCCGCGGTCGAACCCGGCGACCTACACCGGGGTGTTCGACCGCATCCGCACCCTCTTCAGCGAGACGCCCGAGGCGAAGGTCCGTGGCTATCAGCCTGGTCGCTTCAGCTTCAACGTCAAGGGCGGTCGCTGCGAGGCGTGCTCGGGCGACGGCACGATCAAGATCGAGATGAACTTCCTCCCCGACGTGTACGTCGACTGCGAGGTCTGTCACGGCAAGCGCTACAACCGCGACACGCTGGCCGTGCACTACAAGGGCAAGAACATCGCCGAGGTGCTCGAGATGCCGATCGAGGAGGCCGCGGAGTTCTTCGAGCCGATCCAGGCGATCCACCGCTACATGAAGACGCTCGTCGACGTCGGTCTGGGCTACGTCCGACTCGGACAGTCGGCGACGACACTGTCCGGGGGAGAGGCTCAGCGCGTCAAGCTCGCGACCGAGCTCCAGCGGCGCAGCAACGGCCGCAGCATCTACGTGCTCGACGAGCCGACGACCGGTCTGCACTTCGAAGACGTCCGCAAGCTCCTCGAGGTGCTGAACGGCCTGGTCGACAAGGGCAACACGGTGATCGTCATCGAGCACAACCTCGATGTCATCAAGTCGGCCGACTGGGTGATCGACCTCGGCCCCGAGGGCGGTTCCGGCGGAGGCCAGATCATCGCCACGGGCACCCCGGAGCAGATCGCGCGTGTCGAGGAGAGCCACACCGGGCTGTTCCTCGGCGAGATCCTGGGTGAGGGGCGCGCCGCGCGGAAGGCCAGCTGATGGCCGATGTCCTGCCGTACAAGCCACGGCCGGGGGAGATCCCCACCGATCCGGGGGTGTATCGCTTCCGCGACGCCTCCGGCCGGGTGCTGTATGTCGGCAAGGCGAAGAACCTCCGGCAGCGGCTGTCGAACTACTTCGCACCGCTGCGGACGCTGCACGAGCGCACGCGCCGCATGGTCACCACGGCGGCGTCGGTGGAGTGGACCGTCGTGCCGACGGACGTCGACTCCCTGCAGCTGGAGTACATGTGGATCAAGGAGTTCGATCCGCCCTTCAACGTCCGGTACAAAGACGACAAGTCGTACCCGTTCATGGCGGTGACGCTCGCCGACGAGGCACCTCGCGTGATCGTCACCCGCAATCGCCGGATCCCCGGGGCGCGGTACTTCGGTCCCTTCCCGAAGGTGTGGGCGGTGCACGAGACCATCGACCTGATGATCAAGGTGTTCCCGATCCGCACGTGCAGCGACTCCAGCTACCGTCGCGCCATGCAGACCGGGAGGCCGTGCTTCCCCGGCCAGATCGGCAAGTGCGGCGGACCGTGCTCGATGACCGTGACGATCGAAGAGCACCGCGCGATGGTCGACGACTTCGTCGCGTTCATGGCCGGCGGCGACGAACGTTTCACGCGAGACCTCACGAAACGGATGCTGGCCGCGTCGGCAGCGATGGACTACGAGGCGGCGGCGAAGTACCGCGACAAGCTGTCCGCGATCGAGGCCGTGCTCGGCAAGAGCGCCCTCGTGCTCCCCGCCGACGAGGATGCCGACCTCTTCGGGATCGCGGAAGACGAGCTGGCCGCCGCCGTGCAGCACTTCGTGATCCGCGGTGGGCGAGTACGCGGCGTCCGTGCCCTGACGATCGAGAAGGAGATCGACATCTCCAGCGGTGAGCTCGTCGAGCAGGTTCTGCAGCAGGCGTACGGCGAAGCGCAGGATGTCCCTCGACGGATCCTGGTCCCCACACTGCCGGACGATGCCGTCGAACTGGAGATGTGGCTGCGCGAACGACGCGGCAAGAAGGTCGAGATCGCCGTCGCGCAGCGTGGTCAGCGTGCCGATCTGATGCGCACCGCCACCCTGAACGCGCAGCAGGCGCTCATCAGATACAAGACGAGGCGTACGACGGACTACGTCGCACGCACCCAGGCATTGACGGATCTGCAGGAAGCCCTGGGGATGAACGAAGCGCCGCTGCGCATCGAGTGCTTCGACATCTCGCACCTCGGTGGCACGAACGTCGTCGCGTCGATGGTGGTCTTCGAAGACGGGCTTCCTCGCAAAGACCAGTACCGTTCGTTCAACATCGCCGAGACGACCGACGACACCGACTCGATGTATCAGGTGCTCCGGCGTCGGCTCGCTCACCTCGACCGCCCGGAGGAGATCGAGGTGATCGATCCCACCACGGACGAGATCGTCGGAGAAGACCTCGGCGAGGCGACCGTGCGGCGCAAGCCCCGCTTCGCGTACCCGCCGCAGCTCCTCCTCGTCGACGGCGGCAAACCCCAGGTCGAGGCCGCGGCCAGAGCGCTCCGAGACGCCGGACACACCGAGATCGCCGTGTGCGGCATCGCCAAGCGCCTGGAAGAGGTGTGGCTGCCCGGCGAGGATTTCCCGGTGATCCTGCCGCGCACGAGCGAGGCGCTCTACCTGCTCCAGCGCCTGCGTGACGAGGCGCACCGGTTCGCGATCACCCACCAGCGCAAGAAGCGGCGGAACGACATCGGCTCGATCCTGTCTGAGGTGCCAGGGCTGGGGGCTTCGCGCATCAAGGTGCTGCTGAAGCACTTCGGCTCGGTGACCGCGCTCCGCGCGGCGGAGCCGGGCGAGATCGAACAGGTCCAGGGAATCGGGCCGGTACTCGCCCAGAACATCCATACGCACCTCTCCACTCGCTAGGCTGGAGCCAGAGGGGGAGAGGGAGCGCTGAGAGAGATGGCTGACGGGGAGAAGGGCGAGTTCCTCATCGTCACGGGGATGTCCGGCGCGGGTCGGACCACCGTGGCGAACGCGCTCGAGGATCTCAGCTGGTACGTCGTCGACAACCTTCCCCCGCAGATCCTGCGCCCCCTGCTCGACCTGACCGACATGGGCGGGGACGCGCTTCCGAAGGTCGCCGCCGTCGTCGATGTCCGCGGACGAAACCTGTTCGACGACTTCCCCGGCGTGGCGCGGGCGCTGCGCTCGCGGGGGTCCGTCCGGGTCCTGTTCCTCGATGCGTCCGACGATGTGCTGGTGCGCAGGTTCGAATCGGTGCGTCGACCGCACCCGCTCCAGGCTGGTGGCACGCTGCTCGACGGCATCCGCACCGAGCGGACCAGGCTCGCGCCGATCCGTGAGGCCGCGGATCTGGTCATCGACACCTCGGGCCTGAACATCCACCAGTTGGCCACCAAGGTGTCCGACATCTTCTCCGAAGAGGGTGAGGCCCGTCATCGGGTCACGCTACTCAGCTTCGGGTTCAAGTACGGGCTGCCGACCGATGTCGACATCGTCGCCGACATGCGGTTCCTCCCCAACCCGTTCTGGAACGAGGAACTGCGCGGACTCACCGGCCAGGATGAGACCGTCCGCGATTACGTCCTCTCGCGCGACGGTGCGATGGAGTTCCTCGACGCCTATTCCACGGCCCTCGTGCCTGTGCTGGAGGGCTACCAGCGCGAGAACAAGAGCCACTCCACGATCGCGATCGGGTGCACGGGCGGCAAACACCGCTCCGTGGCGATGTCGGAGGAGCTCGCTCGGCGGCTCGCCGCCATCCCCGGTGTGGCCGTGACCGTCCGTCACCGGGACCTCGGCCGAGAGTAGCGGGCCGCCCGGCCGAGTAAGCTGGACGTTTGCGCCGCGATCCGGCGCGTGAACGTGAAGGAGTGTCGTGGCACTAACCACCGACGTCAAGGCCGAGCTGGTCAGCATCCGCAACGCACCCCCGACGGTGCGTGTCGCGGAAGTGACCGCGATCCTCCGGTTCGCCGGTGGGCTGCATTCGATCGCCGGTCGCGTGGCCGTCGAGGCGGAGGTGGACGCGGAGACGCTCGCGCGGCGGGTGGCCAGAGACCTCGCGGAGATCTACGGTGTGCGCCCCGAGATCGCTCAGGTGCAGTCGAGCACCGCGAACGAGGGGGCACGCTGGGCCGTGCGCGTGATCGCGCAGGGGAGACGCTCGCCCGCCAGACCGGACTCCTCGACCAGCGTCGTCGCCCCGTGCGCGGACTGCCGAACCGACTCACCACGGGCTCCCGGGCGGAAGTCGCGGGTCTGTGGCGTGGTGCTTTCCTGGCCGCAGGAACGCTCAGCGAGCCGGGCCGATCGGCCATGCTCGAAGTCGTCTGCCCCTCGTCGGAGGCCGCGATGGCTCTGGTGGGCGCCGCCCATCGTCTCGGCGTGGCGGCCAAGGCGCGGGAGGTGCGTGGTATGCCCCGCGTCGTCGTCCGTGAGGGTGAGGCGATCCGCACGATCCTGAACGAGATGGGCGCGCAGAAGACGGCCGTCGCGTGGGAAGAGCTGCGCCAGCGACGCGAGGTGCGTGCCGGCGTCAACCGACTGGTCAACTTCGACGACGCGAACCTGCGGCGCTCGGCGCAGGCCGCGGTGGCCGCTTGCGCGCGCGTGGAGCGCGCACTCGAGATCCTCGCCGACGAGGTGCCGGATCATCTGAAGGTGGCCGGAGAGCTCCGTCTCGCACACCGCGACGCCAGCCTCGACGAACTCGGGCACCACGCTGACCCGCCCCTCACGAAAGATGCCGTGGCCGGACGCATCCGTCGCCTGCTGGCGATGGCCGACAAGCGTGCGCAGCAGGAGGGCATCCCCGGCACCGAAGCGGCCGTCCCGGTCGGTCTCGACGTCTGAGGGTACGGCGTCCGGCGGGCTCGGCATCGGTCGATGAGTCCGGGATCGCTGCTCTCGCCGACCAGGATGACTCGATGTGTCAACCCCCGGAAGGATCCCGTCCGACGCCGTGTTGTCGTCACTAGGATGAGAGATGTCCGCTCTTCGTCGCACATCGGCGGCGCGGAGGATCGGCAAGCGCCGCGGCGCGGCGCGGATTGGATGAAAGCGACATGGCGACCTACACGCTCCCCGACCTTCCCTACGACTTCGCAGCCCTCGAGCCGCACATCAGCGGCAAGATCATGGAGCTGCACCATGACAAGCACCATGCGACCTATGTCGCCGGCGCGAACACCGCTCTCGAGCAGCTCGCCGAGGCCCGTGAGAGCGGCAACCTCGCGAACGTGAACAAGCTCGAGAAGGATCTCGCCTTCAACCTCGGCGGTCACGTCAACCACTCGATCTTCTGGACCAACCTGTCGCCGAACGGCGGCGGTCAGCCCGAGGGCGAGCTGAAGTCCGCGATCGACGAGTACTTCGGCTCGTTCGAGAAGTTCCAGGCGCACTTCACGGCTGCGGCGACCGGGATCCAGGGCTCCGGCTGGGCAGTGCTCAGCTGGGACTCGATCGGATCGCGCCTCATCATCCAGCAGTTGTTCGACCAGCAGTCGAACACCGCGCAGGGCACGATCCCGCTGTTCCAGCTCGACATGTGGGAGCACGCCTTCTACCTCGACTACCTGAACGTGAAGGCCGACTACGTGAAGGCCGCGTGGAACATCGCCAACTGGGAGAACGTGGCGCAGCGTCTCGAGGTTGCCCGCAAGCAGACGAACGGCCTGCTGGTACTGTCGTAATCGGGTCGCGTCCCGACGGGCCACGGCTCGTCGGGACGCCCTCTCAGCCAAAAAATCCGCGTATGACGCATGCTGCCAAGCTGCGCACAGCGCACGAGAAACAGGGAGACCTGAGTGTCTGTCAAGATCGGTATCAACGGCTTCGGCCGCATCGGACGCAACTACTTCCGCGCGGCTCTCGCGCAGGGCGCAGACCTTGAGATCGTCGCGGTCAACGACCTCACCGACAACAAGACCCTGGCGCACCTGCTGAAGTACGACTCGGTCGGCGGCGTCCTCGACGCCGAGATCAGCTACGACGACGACAGCATCACCGTCAACGGCAAGGCGATCAAGGCCTTCGCCGAGCGCGACCCCGCCAACCTCCCGTGGGGCGAGCTGGGCGTCGACATCGTCATCGAGTCGACCGGCTTCTTCACGAAGGCGGAGCTGGCCAAGAAGCACATCGAGGCCGGGGCCAAGAAGGTCCTCATCTCGGCCCCCGGCACGGGCGTCGACGGCACGTTCGTCATGGGCGTGAACGAAGACACGTACAACCCGGAGACCGACCACATCATCTCCAACGCGTCCTGCACCACCAACTGCCTCGCGCCGCTGGCTCAGGTCTTCAACGACGCTTTCGGCATCGACCGCGGCTTCATGATGACGGCACACGCGTACACGGCCGACCAGAACCTGCAGGACGGCCCGCACAGCGACCTGCGCCGTGCCCGTGCGGCCGCGATCAACATCACCCCGGCTTCGACCGGTGCGGCCAAGGCCATCGGCGAGGTGCTCCCGGAGCTCCAGGGCAAGCTGAGCGGCTCGTCGTACCGCGTGCCGGTTCCCACCGGATCGATCGTCGACCTCACCCTCATCACCGACCGCGAGAACCTGACGGTCGACGAGGTCAACGAGGCCTACAAGAAGGCCGCTGCCGAGGGTCGACTGGCCGGGTACCTGCAGTACAACGAGGACCCGATCGTGTCGAGCGACATCGTGCACAACCCGCACTCCTCGATCTTCGACTCGACGCTGACCAACGTCAGCGGCAACCTGATCAAGGTGTCCAGCTGGTACGACAACGAGTGGGGCTACTCCAACCGTCTCGTCGACCTGACCGAGTACGTGGCCGAGCGCCTCTAAGCTCAGGAACATGACTCTGCGCACCCTGGACACCCTGGGGTCGCTCGAGGGCAAGCGCGTCATCGTCCGTTGTGATCTCAATGTCCCGCTCCGGGACGGGATCATCACGGACGATGGCCGCGTTCGCGCCTCGCTGCCGACCCTCAACGCACTCATCAACGCGGGAGCCCGCGTCGTCGTGTGCTCTCACCTCGGGCGACCGGATGGCGCGCCCGATCCGCAGTACAGCCTCGAGCCCGTCGCGCAGCGGCTCTCCGAGCTGCTCGGTGCTCCTGTCGCGTTCGCACGCGACACGGTCGGCGAGTCGGCACAGGAGGCCGTGGCCTCGCTCGAGGACGGCGGGGTCGTCGTCATCGAGAACCTGCGATTCAACCCCGGCGAGACGTCGAAGGACGCTTCGGAGCGGGGCGCGTTCGCGGCGGAGCTCGCGAAGCTCGGCGACGTGCTCGTCTCCGACGGGTTCGGCGTGGTGCACCGCAAGCAGGCGAGCGTGTACGAGCTCGCCGAACTGCTGCCATCGGCGGCCGGTCTTCTGATCGCGACCGAGCTCGACGTGCTCGACCGGCTCACCGAGAATCCCGAGCGTCCGTACGCGGTCGTCCTCGGCGGCTCCAAGGTGAGCGACAAGCTCGGCGTGATCTCGCACCTGCTGCCGCGGGTCGACAGGATCCTCGTCGGCGGCGGAATGCTGTTCACCTTCCTCAAGGCGCAGGGTCACGACGTGGCCTCGAGCCTGCTGGAAGAGGACCAGCTCGACACCGTTCGCGGCTACATCGCAGAAGCGGCCGAGCGCGGTGTGGAGCTCGTGCTCCCGACCGATGTCGTCGTCGCGGCGTCGTTCGGCGCTGATGCGGCTCACGAAGTCGCCGCAGCCGACGCGATCGAGTCGACCCCGTTCGGCGCCTCCGGCATCGGACTCGACATCGGCCCGGAGACGGCTGCGCGTTTCGCCGAGGTCATCCGCGCGTCGAAGACCGTGTTCTGGAACGGCCCGATGGGCGTGTTCGAGTTCCCGGCGTTCGCGGCGGGCACCAAGACCGTGGCGCAGGCGCTCACAGAGGTCGACGGCCTCAGCGTCGTCGGCGGCGGCGATTCCGCGGCTGCTGTGCGTCAACTGGGCTTCTCCGACGACGAGTTCGGTCACATCTCGACCGGCGGCGGCGCGAGCCTCGAATTCCTCGAGGGCAAGAAACTACCTGGGCTGGAGGTCCTCGGATGGGCGTGAACTCCCGTACCCCGCTGATCGCGGGAAACTGGAAGATGAATCTCGACCACCTTCAGGCGGTCGCCTTAGTGCAGAAGCTGCACTGGACGTTGAAGGACGCGAAGCACGAGGACGGTTCGGTCGAGGTGGCGGTCTTCCCGCCGTTCACCGACATCCGCAGCGTGCAGACGCTGATCGACGCCGACAAGATCCCGTTCGCGCTGGGTGCGCAGGATGTGTCGGCACACGACGCCGGCGCGTACACCGGCGAGATCTCGGGGGCTTTCCTGGCGAAGCTCGACGCGAAGTACGTCATCATCGGGCACTCCGAGCGTCGTGAATACCACGCCGAGGGCGACGACGTCGTGGCGGCGAAGGTGCAGGCGTCGCTCAAGCACGGCCTCGTGCCGGTGATCTGCGTCGGAGAGACCGCCGGCGACCTGGACAAGTTCGGAGCCAGCGCGGTTCCGGTGTCGCAGCTCGAGGCGGCGCTCCAGGGCGTCTCGCCGAAGGCGGACATCGTCGTGGCGTACGAGCCCGTATGGGCGATCGGCTCCGGTCAGGCGGCGACGCCGCAGCAGGCGCAGGACGTCTGCGCAGCCCTGCGCGCCGTCATCGCGAAGGTCCTGGGCGACGAGGCCGCCGCGCGCACGCGCATCCTGTACGGCGGTTCGGTGAAGGCGGCGAACATCGCCAGCTTCATGCGCGAGCCCGATGTCGACGGCGCTCTGGTCGGCGGAGCGAGCCTCGTCGTGGACGAGTTCGCCGCCATCATCCGCTTCGAGAAGCACGTCGGCGTGTGAGTGCAGCGGGGCTGCGGCCCCGCTGCACCGTATACTTGACCGTTACGGGGGCGCTCCGGCCCCAGCGAAAGGCTCTTTCTCGTGGCAATTCTCGAGTTCGTCCTGCAGGTCGTGCTGGGCATCACCAGCGTTCTGCTGACCCTCCTCATCCTTCTGCACAAAGGTCGTGGCGGCGGTCTGTCCGACATGTTCGGCGGCGGCATGACCTCCGCGGTCGGGTCGTCCGGCCTCGCGGAGCGGAACCTGAACCGCTTCACCGTCATCCTGGCCCTGACGTGGTTCATCTCCATCGTCGCCCTGGGCCTCATCACGAAATTCGAGGTCATCTGATGGCTACCGGTGGAAACGCGATCCGTGGAACCCGCGTGGGTTCCGGTCCCATGGGCGAGCAGGACCACGGCTACCACGCCGACCGCATCGCGGTCTCCTACTGGGACGGGCTCGGCAACGAGACCGTGCGCTACTTCGCCGCCGGCCTTCCGGAAGACGAGATCCCCGAGATCATCGATCACCCGCAGAGCGGTCTCCCGGCAGGTCGCGACAAGGAGAACCCTCCTGCTCTCGCGAAGGCCGAGCCGTACAAGACGCACCTCGCCTACGTGAAGGAGCGTCGCACCGACGAGGAAGCCGTCCAGCTGCTGGACGATGCGCTGACGCAGTTGCGCGAGCGCCGGGGGCAGTGACCTCCGCCTGACATCGAAGAAGCCGCCGCGAGTCATCGCGGCGGCTTCTTCCGTCTCCGGTCCGGGTCGAGGCCTCAGCGGCAGCCGGCCGCCGCGTCGATGTAGTTCTGTGGCGGGTAGCCGTATGCCCACACCCCGTTGGCGTCGTCCGTGAATCCCATGCTGATGGCCCAGGCCGTCGCCCACTTCTCGATGCTGTCCTGCGTCGACGAGTCGTACATGCCCTCGCATTTCACGCTGATCGCATGGCCGACCTCATGTGCGACGAGAGCCCTGCTCCGTTCTGCCGGCCATTGCTCGGCGACGGAGTCGGAGAGCTCGATCGTGGCGCGCCCTGGATCATCCCACCACCATGTCGTGTACCCGCCCATGCTGCCGTCGTAGCCGGCGCCGTTCACGACGGGAGACCAGTCGAACTCCAGCAGCACCCCGGGCGCGAGAGATCGGGCGAACGCCTCGATCTCCAAGCGCTGGGTCTTCAACGGCCCCGACTTCTCCGCCATCTCCTCCGCCTCGGTGGAGACGACCTGCGCCGCAGCCGTCTGCAGGGCGAGGTACGCGGAGGCCGCGGTGTCGTCCAGGACGGTCGTCTCCACGGCATCGGAGGCCGCACTCCGCAGGGCGATCACGGCCTCGTTGCGTGCCGAGCGGTGAGCTTCCTCGAAATCGGGGGCGGCCTCGCCCGCTGCGGAGACGAGCGACAGGCCGCCCTGCGTGACGCGCTCGTCGGCCGAGGTCATGTCGGTGATCGCCGCGCGCAGGTCGTCGTCGAGTTTCTCCACCTGGGTGAGACGGCGCTCCCAGAGCTCGGTGGCGCCGAACAACTCCCAGAACCAGATGGGCTTGTCTCCCATCGTGGGCACGTCGCCTGCCGAGGCGGCATCCGCCCTCGTCGCGGCGGTCTCGGCGTCGGCCACGGCCTCGCTCAGTGTCGCTTCGAGTTCCGGATCGACAGGGATGGCGCGCGTCTGTGCGCTGAGGATCTGCGACGCTGCTTGCGTGGTGACGCGCAGATCGGCCGCTTCCCGTTCGGTCTGCGACTTCGTTCCGTTCGTCGTCGTCGCGGCGTCTTCGTACCGCGCTGCCGCACTGTCGTACCCGAGGTTCGCCGCCAGTTGTGCCACCGCGATGGCGGCGATCACCGCCACGCCGCAGAGCAGCCCGATGACGAGGTTCTTGGCAGGCCGGCGCCGCGTGCGCGGTCGAGCGGGGAGTGCTCGCGGGAGGCGAACCGCTGCGGGAGCCCGTGATCGCCACCGTCCGTGCGCGGCGGCTCGTCGCCCTGGTGCGGCCGGGATGGGGCGGTCACGTCGTGCCCATTCGGAGTGCCTTCCGGTCGGAGACTGCGTACGTCAATGCTGTCAGGCTTTGCGACCACCCGACACGGGAATGCGAGAAGGCCCCCACCGTGTAGTGGGGGCCTTCTCAAGCGGAGGGGCTGACGGGAATCGAACCCGCATCATTAGTTTGGAAGACTAAGGCTTTACCACTAAGCTACAGCCCCGCGTCTCCGGGAAATCCCGGGAACGGGCCGGAATCTCATCTCCGGACTCATCGATCATAGCGGACTGTCGAGGGTGTTCTCGTCCGTTAGACTCGGTGGGGCTGAATCCGCGTGCGGATTCCCCGGGGCGTAGCTCAGTTTGGTAGAGCGCCCGCTTTGGGAGCGGGAGGTCGCAGGTTCAACTCCTGTCGCCCCGACACGGCCCCCACGGACCTTACGGCCGCGATACCGCGCGGAAATCACGAGGAGAACACACCAGCATGGCGAACAGCACCGTCGAGAAGCTGACCCCGACCCGGGTCAAGCTCAGCATCACGGTCACCCCTGACGACCTCAAGCCCAGCATCGCTCACGCGTACGAGCACATCGCCCAGGACGTCCAGATCCCCGGCTTCCGCAAGGGCAAGGTCCCGGCGCCCATCATCGATCAGCGCATCGGGCGTGGAGCCGTCATCGAGCACGCGGTGAACGAGGGCCTGGACAAGTTCTTCCGGGACGCGACCGCCGAGCACAAGCTGCGCGTGGTCGGTCGTCCGTCCGCAGACATCACCCAGTGGCCGAACGAGAAGGACTTCTCGGGCGACCTGCTCGTCGACATCGAGGTCGATGTCCGTCCCGACATCGAGCTTCCCTCCTACGACGGGATCACCGTGACGGTCGACGCCGTCGAGGCCGACGAGGCAGCGCTCGACGCCGAGCTCGACAACATGCGTGCGCGCTTCGGCACGCTGGTCCCGGTCGACCGCCCCGCAGCGAAGGGCGACTTCGTCGAACTCGACCTCGTCGCCACGATCGACGGCGCCGAGATCGACCGCGCTGAGGGCGTCTCCTACGAGATCGGCTCCGGCGAGCTGCTCGAGGGCATCGACGACGCGATCGAGTCGCTCACCGCCGGTGAGGACACCACGTTCCGCTCCGCTCTCGTCGGCGGCGACCACGCCGGCTCCGAGGCCGAGGTCTCCGTGACCGTCAAGGCCGTCAAGGAGCGCGAGCTCCCCGACGCCGACGACGACTTCGCGCAGATCGCGAGCGAGTTCGACACGATCGCCGAGCTCCGCGAGAGCCTGGCCGAGCGGGTCGCCCAGCAGGGCGTCTTCACGCAGGGCTCTGCCGCGCGTGACAAGCTCGTCGAGGTGCTCCTCGAGCAGATCGAGATCCCGGTCCCGCCGCAGCTGATCGAGGACGAGGTGCACAACCACCTCGAGGGTGAGGGTCGTCTCGAGGACGACGTGCACCGCGCCGAGGTCACCGAGGCGAGCGAGAAGCAGTTCCGCACGCAGGTGCTGCTCGACACGATCGCCGAGCAGGCCGACGTGCAGGTCTCGCAGGAGGAGCTCAGCCAGTACCTCATCCAGTCCGCTGCCCAGTACGGCATGGCGCCGCAGGAGTTCGTCGAGGCGCTGCAGTCCTCGAACCAGCTTCCCGCTCTCGTCGGCGAGGTCGCCCGCAACAAGGCGCTCGCGATCGCCCTCGGCAAGGTGAAGGTCGTCGACAGCAACGGCAAGGCTGTCGACCTGTCCGACTTCATCGTCACCGACGACGAGGCTGCTGACGCCGAGGCCGAGGCTGAGACCGAGGAGAAGCCCGCCAAGAAGACCCCCGCCAAGAAGCCCGCTGCCAAGAAGGCTCCGGCGAAGAAGGCCGCCGACGCTGACGCCGACGAGGCTCCCGCCGAGAAGCCGGCTGCGAAGAAGCCCGCTGCCAAGAAGGCTCCGGCCAAGAAGGCTGCCGACAAGGCCGAGTGATCGACACGATCCGGTGAAGAGGGCGGGTGCTGCGGCATCCGCCCTCTTTTCCATCCGAGGGGAGAGCGGCGATGAAGACGTGGGATGAGCGCATCGACGAGGTGTGGGACGACGCGACCGGCGAAGAGGTCGGCGACGACACGATCGCACGTATCGATGCGCTGGCGGCAGAGCGCGGTGCGGACGACGCCCGCGCAGAATTCGAGCGTGCCGGCGCGAGGGACTCGGCAGGACGGCCGGCAGAGGCCGTCGTGCTGTATCGGAGGGCTCTCGAGCTCGGGCTCGACGACGAACACCGTCCGCAGTGCGTGATCCAGTTGGCGAGCTCGCTGCGCAACCTGGGGGAGTACGAGGATGCTCTCGCCGTGATCCGCGCGGAGGAGGAGCTGTCGGCTGAGGGGCCGTACCGTGACGCGGTCGCGACGGTCCATGCGCTGATCCTCGCCAGTGCCGGGCGCCCTGCGCAGGGACTGTCGGTGGCGCTGCTGGCGCTCGTGCCGCATCTCCCGCGCTACCACCGGTCGATGACCGCATACGCCCACGAGATCGCGGACGCCGACACCTGATATGCCGACGGCGAACACGGCCTGGGTGCTGCGTTGTCGCCGGTAGATTCGAAATCACTGAAACACGGAACCAGGAGCTGACATGGCTGAACCCCTCGTCGCGACAAGCGTCTTCGACAGGTTGCTGAAGGACCGCATCATCTGGCTCGGCTCGGAGGTGCGAGACGAGAACGCGAACGAGATCTGCGCGAAGATCCTTCTTCTCGCCGCAGAGGACTCCGAGCGAGACATCTACCTCTACGTGAACTCGCCCGGCGGCTCGATCACCGCGGGCATGGCGATCTACGACACGATGCAGTTCGTGCCCAACGACATCGTCACGGTCGGCATCGGGATGGCCGCCTCCATGGGGCAGCTGTTGCTGACGGCCGGCACCAAGGGCAAGCGGTACATCACGCCCAACGCGCGAGTGCTGCTGCACCAGCCGCACGGTGGCTTCGGCGGCACGTCGAGCGACATCCAGACCCAGGCGCAGCTCATCATGTCGATGAAGAACCGCCTGGCAGAGATCACCGCCGCCCAGACCGGCAAGTCGGTCGAGCAGATCAACGCCGACGGAGACCGCGACCGCTGGTTCACGGCCGAAGAGGCGCTGGAATACGGCTTCGTCGACCACATCCGCGAATCGGCCTCCGACGTCATCGGCGGCGGCGGAACCGACCAGGACACCGAGTAACGGAAAGCGAAAGGACACTCATGTACACACCCACCTTCCGCTCAGCCGGCGACCTGCCCTCCAGCCGCTACGTGCTCCCGCAGTTCGAGGAGCGCACGGCCTACGGCTTCAAGCGTCAGGACCCGTACAACAAGCTGTTCGAGGATCGCGTGATCTTCCTCGGCGTGCAGGTCGACGACGCCTCGGCAGATGACGTGATGGCGCAGCTCCTCGTTCTGGAGAGCCAGGACTCCGAGCGTGACATCACCATGTACATCAACTCGCCCGGTGGCTCCTTCACCGCGATGACGGCCATCTACGACACGATGCAGTACGTCGCGCCGCAGATTCAGACGGTCGTGCTGGGTCAGGCGGCCTCGGCGGCCTCGGTGCTGCTCGCCGCCGGTGCTCCCGGCAAGCGTCTCGCTCTGCCGAACGCCCGCGTGCTGATGCACCAGCCGGCGATGGGGGAGGCCGGTCACGGACAGGCCTCCGACATCGAGATCCAGGCCGCGGAGATCCTGCGCATGCGCACGTGGCTCGAGGAGACGATGGCTCGTCACACCGGCAAGCCGGTGGAGCAGGTGAACCGCGACATCGATCGCGACAAGATCCTCTCGGCCAAGGAAGCGCACGAGTACGGCATCGTCGACCAGGTGCTCACCTCGCGCAAGCGCGCCTGAGCCCGTTCGATCCCGAAGGGCGTCCGTCATCTCGACGGGCGCCCTTCGTCGTGCCCGGCGGATGTGCAGGGCAACCCGTATCGCTGCGCATATGAGCAACATGATGCGCGAACGCAGGATCGGGCTTAGTCTGGAACGAGGAAGGAGGCTGCCGTGGAAGATGATCTGCTCATGGTTCGGGTCGCCGAGCTCTACTACGACGAGGACAAGACCCAGGATGAGATCGGCGGGCTCCTCAAGGTCTCCCGGTGGAAGGTGGGCCGCCTTCTCACGCAGGCCAAGGACCGCGGTATCGTGCGCATCGAGATCGTGCACCCGCGGGCGCGTCGACTCGGCCTGGAACGGCTCCTGGTGGAGCGGTTCGGCCTGACGGACGCCGTCGTCGTCCCGGCTCCCGACGGAGACGACGGAACTCTGGAACGGGTCGCACAGGCGGCGGCCGACTTCCTGACGGCGTTGCGGCCCGTCCCACGGACTCTCGGAGTCAGTTGGGGTCGCACGCTCCGCGCCGTCGCGGAGGCGCTCCCCGACGGCTGGGCCAACGGCGTCACCGTGGTGCAGCTCAACGGGGAGTGAGCCTCAACCGGCGATCGGGTGGCGCGGCGGGGCTCGCCGTCACGATCGCGCAGCGCGCCTCCGGCCAGGTCTCGCTTCTTCCGAGCCCCGCCATCCTCGAGCGGGTCGAGACGAAGCAGGCCATCGAATCCGACCGCACCGTCGCCGCCGTGCTGGAGGAAGCTGCCGAAGCGCAGGCCTTCCTCTTCACCGCCGGCCCGTGCGATGCCTCATCCGCGCATGTCGAGAACGGTTACCTCACCACGGAGGAGGTCGAAGAGCTCGCGCGACGTGGCGCGGTCGGAGACGTCCTGGGGCGGTACGTCGACGCCGAGGGCAACATCGTCGACTCGCAGCTCGACGCACGCACCGTCGGCGTCTCGCTCGACCGGTTGCGGGGAGCCCCGCGAGCGATCTTCGTCACGGCGGGCCCCGCCAAGCACGACATCGCACGGACAGTGGTGACCAGCGGCCTGTGCGGCGTTCTGGTGACCGATGAGACCACAGCACGAGCATTGTTGGAGGAACAGTGACCACCACAGCACTCAGCCGCAGGACGGCGGTGGATGTCCTCGGCGGAGAACCGGACGACGCCACCCTCCGGCGCTTTCTGCACGGACTCCCCGGCGTGGACGCCGTCGGACTGGAGCAGCGCGCCGCCGGACTCGGGACCCGATCGATCAAGACCACCTCGAAGGCGTGGGCGCTCGACACGATCATCAGACTGATCGACCTGACCACACTGGAGGGGGCCGACACCCCGGCAAGGTGCGCTCGCTCGTCGCGAAGGCGAAGAATCCGGATGCCGCCGACCCGTCCGCGCCTCGCGTCGCGGCCGTCTGCGTCTACGGAGACATGGTCGGCGACGCTGTCTCCGCCCTGGGCGGCCTGCACGGGGATCCCGACGACGGCCTCATCTCGGTGGCGGCCGTGGCCACGGCGTTCCCGAGTGGGCGCGCGTCCCTGGCGATCAAGCTCGCAGACACCGCGGAGGCGGTGGCCGCGGGCGCCGACGAGATCGACATGGTGATCGATCGCGGCGCGTTCCTCTCCGGCCGCTACGGCATGGTGTTCGATCAGATCGCACAGGTCAAGGAGGCCTGTCGCCGCGCGGATGGCTCGTCCGCCTCGCTCAAGGTGATCCTCGAGACCGGTGAGCTCAACACCTACGACAACATCAAGCGCGCGTCGTGGCTCGGGATCCTCGCCGGCGGCGACTTCATCAAGACCTCGACGGGCAAGGTGCAGCCCGCGGCGACCCTGCCGACGACGCTGCTCATGCTCGAGACCGTGCGCGACTGGTACCGCGGCACGGGGGAGAAGATCGGCGTGAAGCCGGCCGGCGGCATCCGCTCCTCGAAGGACGCCGTGAAGTACCTCGTCACGGTCGCCGAGACCGTCGGCGAGGAGTGGCTCCAGCCGCACCTGTTCCGCTTCGGCGCCTCCAGCCTCCTGAACGATGTGCTCCTGCAGCGCCAGAAGCTCACCTCCGGCCATTACTCGGGCCCCGACTACGTCACGATCGACTGACGGGAAGACGAACATGTCATTTCTGGAATACGCTCCCGCACCGGAGTCCACCGCGATCCTGAATCTCAAGGACAGCTACGGCCTGTTCATCGATGGAGAGTTCGTCGACGGCTCCGGCGCTCCGTTCGCCACGATCTCGCCGGCGACCGAGAAGCACATCGCCGAGATCGCCTCCGCGAGCGACGCGGACGTCGACCGTGCGGTCGCCGCTGCTCGTCGTGCCTATGACAAGACCTGGTCGAGGATGAGCGGCCGCGACAGGGGCAAGTACCTCTTCCGCATCGCGCGCCTCGTGCAGGAGCGTGCGCGCGAGCTCGCCGTCGCCGAGAGCCTCGACAACGGCAAGCCGATCAAGGAGAGCCGCGACGTCGACGTGCCGCTCGTCGCCTCCTGGTTCTTCTACTACGCAGGCTGGGCCGACAAGCTCGATCACGCCGGACTCGGTGCGAACCCGCAGGCGCTCGGCGTCGCAGGGCAGATCATCCCGTGGAACTTCCCGCTGCTGATGCTGGCGTGGAAGATCGCGCCCGCCCTCGCGGCGGGCAACACCGTCGTGCTGAAGCCCGCAGAGACCACGCCGTTGACGGCGCTGATCTTCGCGGAGATCCTGCAGCAGGCCGACCTCCCCGCGGGAGTCGTCAATATCGTCACGGGAGCCGGCGCCACGGGGGCGACCCTGGTGCGCCACCCCGACGTCGACAAGGTCGCCTTCACGGGATCGACCGGTGTCGGACGAGACATCGCGCGCGCCGTCGCCGGCACGAAGAAGAAGGTCACGCTGGAGCTGGGCGGCAAGGCCGCCAACATCGTGTTCGACGACGCGCCGATCGACCAGGCCGTCGAGGGCATCGTGAACGGCATCTTCTTCAACCAGGGACACGTCTGCTGCGCTGGCAGCCGCCTGCTGGTGCAGGAGTCGATCCACGACGAGGTCGTCGACCGGCTCAAGACGCGCCTGTCGACGCTGCGTCTCGGCGACCCGCTCGACAAGAACACCGACATCGGAGCGATCAACTCCGCGGCCCAGCTCGCCCGCATCCGCGAACTCAGCGACATCGGGGAGGCCGAGGGCGCCGAGCGGTGGACCGCCGATTGCGCGATCCCGGAGCAGGGCTTCTGGTTCGCCCCGACGATCTTCACCGGCGTCGAGGCATCGCACCGCATCGCCCGTGACGAGGTCTTCGGCCCCGTGCTCTCGGTGCTCACGTTCCGTACACCGGCGGAGGCGGTCGCGAAGGCGAACAATACGCCGTACGGCCTCTCCGCGGGCATCTGGTCGGATAAGGGATCCCGCATCCTCGCCGTCGCCGACCGCCTGCGCGCGGGCGTGATCTGGGCCAACACCTTCAACCGCTTCGACCCGTCGAGCCCGTTCGGCGGCTACAAGGAGTCCGGATACGGTCGCGAAGGCGGTCGTCAGGGACTCACCGCCTACCTCAAGGGAGCCGCAGCATGAGCAAGCGTCTGACCGTGCCGAAGACGTACAAGCTCGCGATCGGAGGCGCCTTCCCGCGCAGCGAGTCCGGACGCACGTACGAGGTGCTCTCCCCGAAGGGCGCATTCCTCGCGAACGCCGCCAAGGGCTCCCGCAAGGATGCTCGCGACGCGGTGGTCGCCGCTCGCGCCGCGGTCAAGGGCTGGTCGGGTGCGACCGCCTACAACCGCGGGCAGGTGCTCTACCGCGTCGCCGAGGTGCTCGAGGGTCGCCGTGCCCAGTTCATCGACGAGATCGTCGCGCAGCAGGGGCTGTCTTCCTCCGCCGCAGCAGCGCAGGTCGACGAGGCCATCGATCTCTGGGTCTGGTATGCCGGGTGGTGCGACAAGTACGCACAGGTCGCGGGCAATGCGAATCCGGTGTCTGGCCCGTACTTCAACATCTCGGTCCCCGAGCCGACCGGTGTCGTGGCGATCGTCGCGCCGCAGGACTCCGCATTGCTCGGGCTGGTCTCGGTCGTCGCCCCCGCGCTGGTCGCCGGGAACACGGTCGTCGTCATCGCGAGCGAGCAGCATCCACTCTCGGCCATCAGCCTCGCGGAGGTGCTCGCCACGAGCGACGTCCCCGGTGGTGTCGTCAACGTGCTGACCGGTTCGCCCGCCGAGATCGCCCCCTGGCTGGCATCCCACCAGGACGTGAACGCCCTCGACCTGGCGGGAGCGGGCGATCTCGAGTGGGTCGACATGCAGATCGCGGCCGCCGACACCCTGAAGCGCGTCCTCACTCCGGGTGATGTCGTCGCCTCGCCGGAGCGTATCGGCGCCTTCACCGAGGTGAAGACCGTGTGGCATACGAAGAGCATGGTCTGACGCGCTCCGCCGATCTCGTGAGGGGTCGGGAATCGCCGCTCCGGAACCGGAGATAGCGGCAGTTCCTGACCCTTCACGTGTCACGACCCGATGTCGAGTGCCTCCAATGCGGCCCGGTGTCGTATGCAGCGGTTAGGCTCGAAGGACGATCTCTGATCCCCCATAGGAGGACGCGCATGGCCCGTATCGGTGAAAGCGCTGACCTGTTCAAATGCTCGTTCTGCGGAAAGAGCCAGAAGCAGGTGCAGCAGCTCATCGCCGGCCCCGGCGTGTACATCTGCGATGAGTGCGTCGAGCTGTGCAACGAGATCATCGAGGAGCGGATGGCGGAGTCCTCCGCCGACGGCGTCGCCGAGTTCGAGCTGCCGAAGCCCCGAGAGATCTTCTCCTTCCTCGAGGAGTACGTCGTCGGCCAGGAGCCGGCGAAGCGCGCCCTCTCCGTCGCCGTCTACAACCACTACAAGCGCGTGCGCGCTCACGGCACGCTGCAGACGGCGGAACAGCGCGCCGAAGAGGTCGAGATCGCGAAGAGCAACATCCTGCTCATCGGTCCCACCGGTTGCGGCAAGACGTACCTCGCGCAGACGCTCGCCAAGCGCCTGAACGTGCCCTTCGCCGTCGCCGACGCCACCGCGCTCACCGAGGCCGGCTATGTCGGTGAAGACGTGGAGAACATCCTCCTCAAGCTCATCCAGGCCGCCGACTACGACGTCAAGCGCGCCGAACAGGGCATCATCTACATCGACGAGGTCGACAAGATCGCCCGCAAGGCCGAGAATCCCTCGATCACCCGCGACGTGTCGGGCGAGGGTGTGCAGCAGGCGCTCCTGAAGATCATCGAGGGCACCGTCGCCTCCGTGCCGCCGCAGGGGGGTCGCAAACACCCGCACCAGGAGTTCCTGCAGATCGACACCTCCAACGTGCTGTTCATCGTCGCCGGCGCTTTCGCGGGTCTCGAAGACATCGTGTCCGCCCGCGTGGGCAAGCACGGCATCGGCTTCGGAGCCCCGCTGCACGACAAGGGCAAGGACCTCGACCTCTTCAGCGAGGTTCTTCCGGAAGACCTGCACAAGTTCGGGTTGATCCCCGAGTTCATCGGCCGTCTCCCCGTCGTCACGAACGTCTCGCCCCTCGACCAGACGGCGCTGATCGACATCCTCACCGGCCCTCGGAACGCGCTCGTGAAGCAGTATCAGCGCATGTTCGAGATCGACGGTGTGCAGCTCGAGTTCGAAGAGGAAGCCCTCCGCTCCATCGCCGACCTCGCGGTCGAGCGCAAAACCGGAGCACGCGGACTCCGGGCGATCCTCGAAGACGTCCTCGGCCCGATCATGTTCGAGATCCCCTCGGCGGAAGACGTCGCGAAGGTCATCGTCACCCGCGCGGCTGTCGACGAAGGCGCACCGCCCACCATCGTGATGGAGCGCAAGCGCAAGAGCGCGTGACCTCTCGCCGCTCGCTGGGGCAGGGAGTCGCGACACTGCTCGCGATACCGGCGGCGGCGATCGTGCTCGCGGGGATCGTGCTCGTCACCGTCTTCCTGGTCTCCACGCGGGACAAGGACGGCGATGATGTGGCCGACGGCACAGTCGAGCACGTGGCGGATGCCCTGGCCGATGACCTGCGCGGCGCGCGAGACCTCACGGATGCCGCGACCGTCGCTGCCGAGATGTTCCACTCCCGAAGCGCGACCGTCGAGCCGCTGACCTGGAGTGGCACGCTCAGCGACGGCGGCGGCATCGTGATCGAAGCCCGCATCAGCGCCGTCGTCGAGGAGAGCAGCAGTGGGGCGCTCTTCGCGCCGTCGACGTCGGCGGGATCCTCCGAGCGGTGCTACCGGTACGCGGTGACCGCGTCGGGGAAGGTCGCCCACGAGGAGATCCCGTGCTCGGGGATCGCGGAGCCGGTCGCTCCTCCCGCGTCGACCCGTCCCGAACTGCCGCTGGACACGGTGGAACGCGTGGATCGGGTGCTCGCCGCCTCGGGCGGCACCGACCCGACCCAGGCGCTGCGGGACGAGTTCCCCGACGCCCACGTCATCGTGCAGGTCGAGCAGACCGCCGGCGGCGAGTGGGTCGTCGCGGTCGGTGTGACTCCGGGGACCGATTGCGTCCTCCGCGTGCGGCGGACGACGGGAGACGTCGTGTCGCCGCCCTACGATCGGATCTGGCTCGAGCCAGGGGAGACCGGTTGCTCGCCGGCGCTGTACACCGCACCGCCGCGCTGACGCGGCCAAGGCAGAGCCTCGACACCGCGTCAGGATCGGTCACCTGCGCGTCGCCCCGGAGCTGACGGGCTCTCTCAGGAGTCGAGTCCCCGGCGTTTCAACAGCGGCTCGATCGCGGCGTCGCGACCGCGGAAGTCCCGATACGCCTCGAGCGGATCCTTCGAACCACCGACGCCGAGCAGACGGTCGCGGAACCGGTCGCCGTTCTTCCTCGTCAGTCCACCGTTGTCTCGGAACCACTCCACCGTGTCGGCATCGAGCACCTCGCTCCAGATGTACGAGTAATAGCCCGCACTGTAGCCGCCGGAGAACACGTGGGCAAAGTACGTCGACGAGTAGCGTGTGGGTACGGCGGGATCGTCCAACCCGATGTCGGCAAGCGCCGCAGCCTCGAAGGCGGCGACATCGTCGACGTCCTCGTCGGCGGCCAGCCGGTGCCACGCCTGATCGAGCCAGGCTGCGGCGAGGTACTCGCTGGTCGCGTGTCCTTGATCGAACGTCTCGGTCGCACGCAGCCGCTCGACGATGGCCGGGTCGAGCGGAGCACCCGTCTCGAAATGGCGTGCGTAGTTGTCCAGGACCTCGGGCCAGAGGATCCACATCTCGTTCACCTGGCTCGGGAACTCCACGAAGTCACGGAACACGTTGGTCCCGAGAAGTGCGGGTACGTCACGGTCGCGAAGAGACCGTGCAGCGCGTGACCGAACTCATGGAAGAGCGTGGTGACCTCGTCGAGCGTCAGCAGCGTGGGTTCGCCCTCGCCGGGCAGGGGCACGTTGAGGTTGTTCACCACCACGGGGGAGGTGCCGCGCAGCCGGGATTGGCTCACCATCGCGTTCATCCATGCTCCGCCGCGCTTGGAGTCGCGGGTGTACAGGTCGAGCACGTAGAGGCCCAGCGGCGAGCCGTCGTCGTCGCGCACCTCGAACACGCGGGCGCCGGGATGATACGCGACCAGGTCGTCCCTCTCCGAGAAGGTGATGCCGTACAGCTGGGTCGCAGCGAAGAAGACGCCGTCCTGCAGCACCCTCTCCGCTTCGAACCACGGACGCAGCGCACTCGCATCGATGTCGTATCTGGCGGTGCGGATCCGCTCCGTGTAGAACGCCCAGTCATGGGCCTCGATCTCGAAGGGTTCGGCCTCGGTGTCGTCCACGACGGCCTGCAGAGCCTCCCGCTCGGACCGGGCGTTGCGGGCCGACGGTTCGGCCAGTCGCCGCAGCATCTGCTCCACGGCCTCAGGAGTTCCCGCCGTCTCGTCGGCGGTGACGTAAGCGGCGTGTGAACCGTAGCCGAAGGCTCGCGCGCTCGGCCCGCAGACCCACGATCTCGCGCAGCACGGCACGGTTGTCGTTCGCGTTGCCCCGCGAAGCCCGCGCCAGCGAGGCCGCCATGATGCGCCGCCTCGACTCCCGCACGCGCAGTTGGGCAAGGGCGGGATGACCGGTGAACAGAGGGAGCGTGAGGAGGAGCCTGTCGTCGAGCCCGCGGTCGGCGGCCGCGCGTATCGCAGCCGACAGCTCGCCGGCGTTGAGCCCGTCGAGCTCGTCCGCAGAGTCGAAGACCACGGCCAGAGCGTTCGTGTCGTTCAGAAGATTGCGCTCGAACGTGTTGGTCAGCGTCGAGAGTCTCTGGTTCAAGGCGGTCAGCTGCGCTTTGGCATCGTCGCCGAGCGCAGCGCCGGCGTGCGTCATCTCGCGGTGCCGGCGCTCCACCAGATATCTTTGCTCCGCGTCGAGGCCGAGGGCGTCCCGCTGCTCCCACACCTGCTGCACCCGCCAGTACAGCGCGCCGTCGAGCGTGATCGCGTCCTGATGTGCAGCCATGAGCGGAGCGAGATGCTCATCGATCTCCTGGATCTCGGACGTCGCGTCCGCCGAGCTGACGGTGTAGAAGGTGTGCGCGACGCGGTCGAGCAGCTCGCCCGATCGTTCCAGCGCCTCCAGAGTGTTCTCGAAAGTCGGCATCGACCGCACCATGGTGATGCGTGAGACCTCGCGCAGCTGCTCCGCGAACCCTGCCTGGAAAGCAGGGAGATAGTGCTCGGGGCGGATGGCTCCGTAGTCCGGGAGTCCGAAGGGGAGCTGCGACGGCTGCAGGAGCGGGTTCGTGGCGTCGGTCATGCTCCGAGCCTAGCCACCGGCCTGTCTGAGGATCGGGAGCGAAGCGCACAGGGAACGAGGGGGTTGAGAAGATGCAGAGGAACACTTGCAAAGAACTGTTTGCAAGGGTATCTTTGCATTCATGAACGAAGACATCCAGGTGCGGACACTCGATGCCGGAGCCCTGAAAGCGCTGGCGCATCCGCTCCGCGTCAAGATCTTCGACCTGCTCGCGGCACGCGGACCGCAGACCGCCAGTTCCCTTGCGGCGCTCGTCGGCGAGAACTCGGGATCGACCAGTTACCACCTCCGCGCCCTCGCCGCTCACGACCTCATCCGCGAAGTCGAGGGGAGGGGCACGGCGCGGGAGCGGTGGTGGGAGCGTCCCAAGGGGCGCATCGACGTGCCGGGGCCCGATGAGATGACATCGCCGGCGAACCGCGCCGCGGCGCAGATCGTGACCTCGGAGTTCTTCCGCCTGCGGCACGAGACGCTGATGGCTTATCTCAACCGGTCGAGCGCCGATGTCCCCGAAGAATGGCGCGACGTCGGCATGACGATGACGACCCATCTCGACCTCACGCCCGCTCAGGCCCTGGCGCTCAGGGGAGAGCTGGAGACGACCATCGAGCGCGCCATCGAGCGCTTCCGTGGGCAGACCGGTGCCGACGTGCGGCGGGTCTCCCTCCGCGCCGAACTCTTCGACCTGCCGACGCCGCAGTCAGCATCTTCCGACACGCCGGACGACGGGCGGACGGCATCATGACCAGCGCAACGCTGCCCCTGTCCGCCCCGACCCAGGCCGAGCGCGGCCTGCTGCGATTGGCGGCACGCCTCACGGCGTACGTCGAGCACCGCATCGACCGGCGTGCCACGAAGCGGAGTCTCGCGCTCGACCTTCTCCGCGAGCAGCAGGCGCGACGAAACGACCCGCGGACGGTGGACCATCTGCTCGCGCAGATGGGACTGAACCGGCGCTGACGGGTCGGCTCGACGCCGGGAGATCAGTCCTCGAAGGGACGAGCCACGACGTCGCCCGAGGCGGTCTGGAAGACCTCCCAGCCCGCATCGAGCTCGGCGATCGCGCGGCCCTCGAGCCAGGTGAGGGTCCAATGCCCGGTGAGGCCCTTCGACTCCACTTCGGCGATCGCGGGTCGCAGCGATGCGGGGACCGAGGCCGGAGCCTCCGATCCCGTCGCCCACCTCGTGCCGAGCTGCATCAGGAGGCCTCGACCGGGGCGAGCTCGATCGCGGTGACCGCGAACTCCTCGGCCTCGGTGATCTCGAGTTCCGCGATCCGGCCGACCGCGCGAAGATCGTCGGCGGCTGCACGGAGAGCCTCGACCTTCGCGGCCGGAGCCGCGATCGCTGCGCGGGAGACCGGAGTCTTCTGCGAAGCCTTCGCCTCGGTCTTCGCGCGACGGATGCCGATGAGCGCCTCGCTCGCCACCGCCAGCACGGCAGGATCGCCCTCGATGCCGAGCGCCTCCGGCCAGGCGGCGGTGTGCACGGAACCCTCCTCGAACCACGACCAGGCCTCCTCCGTGGCGAAGGAGAGCACCGGCGCGAGCAGTCGGAGCAGCGTGGACAGCGCCAGACGCAGCGCGAGAGCGGCCGATGCCTGCCCCACGTCGGTCTGGTTGTAGGCGCGCTCCTTCACGAGCTCCAGGTAGTCGTCGCAGAACGTCCAGAAGAACGCCTCCGTCACCTCGAGCGCCCGCGCGGCGTCGTAGCGGTCGAAGGCCTTCGTCGCCTCGGCCACCACCGCGTCGAGAGCCGCGAGCATCGAGGCGTCGAGCGCGTGGGTCACCTGTGCACCGGAGGGCACGGGGAAGGACAGCACGAACTTCGCCGCGTTGAGCACCTTGATCGCCAGGCGGCGGCCGATCTTCACCTGCGTCGGGTTCTGCGGGTCGAAGGCCGCGTCCATGCCCAGGCGGCTCGACGCCGCCCAGTAGCGCACCGCGTCGGAGCCGTGGGCGTCGAGCACGTCGGCCGGAGTGACCACATTTCCCTTCGACTTCGACATCTTCTTGCGGTCGGGGTCGACGATGAAGCCGGAGATCGCGGCGTTGCGCCACGGAGCGCGGCCGTCTTCGAGCGTCGAGCGCAGCATCGTGGAGAACAGCCACGTGCGGATGATGTCCTGCCCCTGCGGGCGCAGGTCGAACGGTGCGGTGAGCTGCCACAGCTCCTCGTCGCGCTGCCATCCGCCCGCGAGCTGCGGAGTCAGCGAGGAGGTCGCCCACGTGTCGAGGATGTCGGCCTCGGCGTCGAACCCTCCCGGCACGCCGCGCTGGTCTTCGGTGTAGCCCGCGGGGACATCCGTCGTGGGGTCGATCGGCAGCGCAGCCGCGTCGGGTGTCAGCACCCGCTCGTAGTCGCGGTCGCCGTTGTCGTCGAGGCCGTACCAGAGCGGGATCGGCACGCCGAAGAAGCGCTGGCGTGACACGAGCCAGTCGCCGGTCAGGCCGCCGACCCAGTTCTCGTAGCGCACCCGCATGAAGTCGGGGTGCCACGCGAGCTCCTGCCCGTGGGCGAGGAGCCGATCGCGCAGGTCGCCGTCACGCGCCCCGTTGCGGATGTACCACTGGCGGGTCGAGACGATCTCCAGCGGCCGATCGCCCTTCTCGAAGAACTTCACGGCGTGGTTGAAGGGCTTGCCGACGGCGGTCATGTCGCCGGTCTCCTGCAGCTTCTCCACGATCGCCCTGCGGGCGCTGAACACGGTCTTGCCCGCCACGTTCTCGGCGTACCAGGCGCGCGCGTCGGCGGCGGTCACGATCGACGGGGCCTCGGGGAGGAAACGGCCGTCGAGGCCGATCGCCGTCATGTTCGGCAGGGACTCGCCGGCAGCGGTGCGCAGCTCGCGCCACCAGATGATGTCGGTCACGTCACCGAAGGTGCAGACCATCGCGGCGCCGGTGCCCTTGTCGGGCTGTGCGAGGTGGTGACCGTGGATCTCGATCTCGGCGCCGAAGAACGGAGTGCGCACCTTCGTGCCGATGAGGTGCTTGTGCGGCCCCTCGGGGTGGGTCACGATCGCGATGCAGGCGGGGAGGAGCTCGGGGCGCGTGGTGTCGATCGCGATGGAGCCGGAGCCGTCCGCGAAGGGGAACTCGATGGTGTGGTACGCGGCCTGCTGGTCGCGGTCCTCGAGCTCGGCCTGCGCGATCGCGGAGCGGAAATCGATGTCCCACAGCGTCGGCGCGAGAGCCTGGTACGCCTCGCCGCGCTCGATGTTGCGCAGGAACGCGAGCTGGCTCTGGCGGATCGTGTCGTCGGAGATCGTGCGGTACGTCTGCGTCCAGTCGACGCTGAGTCCGAGCTGGCGGAACAGCGCCTCGAACTGCTTCTCGTCCTCGATCGTGAGGCGCTCGCACAGCTCGATGAAGTTGCGGCGGCTGATCGGCTGCTGGTCGGCGGCGCGGCTCGACTTGTTGTCGCCGCCCTCGAACGGCGGCGTGAAATCGGCGTCGTAGGGGAGCGAGGGGTCGCAGCGCACGCCGTAGTAGTTCTGCACGCGGCGCTCGGTGGGCAGCCCGTTGTCGTCCCAGCCCATCGGGTAGAACACGGTCTTGCCGCGCATGCGCTCATACCGCGCCTTGACGTCGGTGTGCGTGTAGGAGAACACGTGACCGATGTGGAGGCTGCCGGAGGCCGTCGGCGGCGGGGTGTCGATCGAGTACACGCCCTCACGACCGCGCTCGGCGGCGCGCAGACGGTCGAACAGGTACGTGCCCCGCTCCGCCCATGCCGCATCCCACTTCGCTTCGAGGCCTTCGAGTGCGGGCTTGTCGGGAATCGGGTTCTGCGCCGTTTCGGAAGCAGGCATGGAGGTCTCCTCGAGCGATTTATGCGGCACTGTGTGAGCGTGCCTGAGTGTGGGTGGTGCCGCCCAGTCTACCGATCGCCAGGACGGCATGCTCGACCGGCGAGGACCATGCGGCGCGGCGCGGGTGCACGCCGTCGCACGACTGGGAGGATCGGTGCATGACGTCGTCGTCGCCTTCCTCCCGTGCCCGCCTCGCCGACCTCGGCGTTCCCTCCGGAGCCTTCGCGCGCGGTGCGGCGAACGCCATCACGGATGTCGTCGGAGTCCGTGTCGGACACGCCACCGTGCACGGCGACGGCCTCCACACGGGCGTCACGGCCATCGTGCCCGATGCGCTGAGCGCCGAGCGTCGCAGCCTCCCGGCGAACCTCGCGGTCGGCAACGGATACGGCAAGCTCGTCGGCGCCACGCAGCTGCAGGAGCTGGGGGCGATCGAGACCCCGATCCTGCTGACCTCGACGCTCTCGGTCTTCCGTGTCGCCGACGCGTTCCTCGGCCACCTGCTGGCGACTCCCGCCCACGGCGCCACGACGACCCTGAACCCGATCGTCGGAGAGACGAACGACGGTTTCCTGTCGGACATCCGGCGTCGTGCCGTGGGGAGGAGCAGGTCGAACAGGCGCTGGCCTCGGCCTCGACCGGCGCCGTCGCGGAGGGAGGCGTCGGCGCGGGTGCCGGCACGGTCGCGCTGGGGTACAAGGGCGGCATCGGCACGGCGTCACGAGTGCTGATGCTCGACGGAGTGGAGCGCACGGTCGGGGCTCTCGTGCAGACGAACTTCAGCGGGACGCTGCGCATCGCCGGGGTGCCGCTCGCCGCCGAAGAGCTTCTCGCCCGGCCGCCCGCGGTGCCGGTGGGCAATTCCTGCATGATCGTGGTCGCGACGGACGCCCCGGTCGACGGACGTCAACTCGGACGTGTGGCCAACCGCGCCGTGTTCGCCATGCGCGGGGTCGGGGCGGATTATGCGCAGGGCAGCGGCGACTATGCGATCGCGTTCTCGGTGCACGACCTCGTCGAGGCGGGGCCCCTGCCGGACGACGCCCTGTCGCCGCTCTTCGCCGCCACGATGGACGCCGTGGAGGAGGCGCTGATCAACTCGGTCCTCGCCGCGGAGACCACGGTCGGCCCGGAAGGGCGCACCGCTCACGCCGTGCCTCTCGACCTCGTGCGTGAGCGGCTGGCCGCAGCAGGAGTCGTCTGAGGGACGCCGCGTCCTGCGCGATGCGCCGTGTTCCGCGCTCAGCCGATGAGCGCCGTGCGGATGCCGTCGCCGATCGCACGCATCGCGGCGAGTGCCGGACCGCGACCGTCTGCCCCGCTGTCCCACGTGGCGAGCACCGCGTAGGCGATCCTGCGGGTGGGTGACATCACGATCCCGGTGTCGGCGCGGACGCGGGAGATCGTCCCGGTCTTGTTGAGCAGCCAGATGCCGCGGTCGAACCCCCAGTGGGCCAGCGGGTCCAACTCGAAGGCCGACGCGACCATCGACAGGTCCATGCCGGCGCCGAGCCAGCGTCGCAGCGTATCGGCCGACGCCGGCGAGAGATCGGCACCGTCGGCGAGACGCGACATGAAGCGCACGAGTTCCGTGGCGTTCGCGTGCGACAGGGTGCGCGGGGCGCCGGGCGGGATCGGCCAGCGCACGATGTCGTCGAGTGCGGAGGCGGTGTAGCCGAGAGCGCGCGTGTGCTCCTGCACCTGGGGGATGCCGATGACGCGGCCCAGCGTGTTGGTCGCCGCATTGTCGCTCACGGCCCCGATGAGCGCGGCCACATCGTAGAGGGACAGCTCGTCCGCCTGCAGCAGGTACCAGAGGCCGGAGTCCTCGATCGCCTCGACAGGGCGGCGGGTCACGCGGTCTTCGAGCGTGCGTGTTCCCGCGTCGACCTCGCTCAGGAGCCGGTGCAGGAGGAAGATCTTGCCCACACTCGCCGTGTCCTGGACGCGTTCCGGCTCGTGGCGCAGCAGCACCTCGCCCGAGTCGACGTCCTGCACCAGCACCGACCACACGGTGCCGTTCTCGGCGGGCAGCTCCACCTCGATCGCGCTCATCCGGCGGACTCATCCCTGGCACGCGCGGTGACCTGGGCGCGGATGCGTTCGCCGATGGCCCGCATGTCGTCGAGCACCGGTGCGCGGAGGTCGACCGGCGACCCCTTCCAGTTCGCGGCCACCGCGTAGGCGATCGCGGCCTCCGGGCCGCGCAGGAGTCCCACGTCGACGCGCGCGAAGCCCACGCTGCCGGTCTTGTGGCGCAGCACCATGCCCTGGTACTCGGCCTCGACGTGGGCGAGGGGGTCGACGAGGAACGCGTCGGCGGTCATCGAGGTGTCGGTGTCGGCGGCGAGCCAGTCCAGCACGCGCGCGCTCACCGCGGGAGAGAACGCGTCACCGGTGCCGAGGCGTCGCATGACATCGGAGAGCTCGGCCGCAGTGCCGTACGACGGGGTCCAGGGAAGGTCGGGTGTGCGCTCGTTGCGGATGTAGTCGTGCAGCGAGGTCGCGCGATAGCCGAGTGCCGGGGCCACGGCCCGCACCTGATCGAGGCCGCAGAGGTGGATCAGTGCGTTGGTGGCGAGGTTGTCGCTCACGGCGCCGACCAGCAGGGCCGCGTCGTGCACCGTGACGCGCTGGTCCTGCATCCGGTACAGGAGCCCGGAGTCCTCGACTTGGTGCTCGTCGGGGATCTCGATCCGGTCGTCGGATGAGAAAATGCCGTCCTCGAGCCGCCTGGCGACCTCGAGGAGCAGGAAGATCTTGCCGATGCTCGCGGTCTCGCACTGCGTGTGAGGGTCGTGCTCGGCCAGGGTGTCTCCGGTGTCCGCATCCAGCAGTCGCACCGACCATGTGACGCGCGGATCGAGGGGCGGCAGGGTGATCATGCGGTGAGCCCGACGGTCAAGCGCGGCGCATCGCCGGTCGCATCCAGCACCCCGTCCACGCCGAGCGGGATCGTCAGCGCGTTCGGGTCGTGCCCGAAGCCCTGCTCCCAGAGCACAGGTACACCCGCATCCGCGAACTCCTCGCGCATCAGCGCGTGCACGAGCTCCAGGTCTCCGCACTCGTGCCAGGAACCGAGCACCACGCCGGTCGCCTGCGCCAGGCGCCCCGCCCGCCGCAGCTGGGTCACGAAGCCGTCGAGCCGGTATGGCTCCTCGGTGATGTCTTCCAGGAACAGGATGCCGGGTGCCGCAACGCCCGCCTCCGGTGCTCCGAGCCCGGCCGCGAGCAGGCTGAGGTTGCCACCGGTGAAGCGGCCCTCGGCCCGGCCCTGGGTCATGATCTCGGTCTTCGGGCCGATGAGCTCGCGTGCGCGCCAGGGCTCGAACAGCCACCGCTGCACGTCGTCGCGCACCTGCTCGGAGTCGCGGAACACGTTGTTGCCCGCCATCGGGCAGAACAGGGTCGCGATGTCGAGGTGCGCGCGCCACGTCTCGTGCAACGCGGTCACGTCGGATGAGCCCGTCAACAGCTTGGGTCGCCCGTCGCGACGGAGAGCGCCGCGACGCATGTCGGTCCAATCGATGCCGTCGAGCAATCGCAGCGCACCGTATCCGCCGCGCGCCGCGATGACCGCGTCGACATCCGGATCGGTCCACGCGGCGACGAGGTCGGCGCGACGCAGGTCGTCGGGGCCGGCGAGGTACGACGCGCGGGGATGGGGCGTGAGGACATGCTCTCCGACGCGGACCTTCAGGCCCCAGGACTCGTAGTACCCGACGGCGCGCTGCGTGTTCTCCTCGTTGCCCGGCCCGGACGGCGACACGATGGCCACCGTGTCGCCGGGCTGCAGGGGCGCCGAGTCGAGGTAGGGCGAGACCGTGCCGCTCACGCCGACTTCTCCTCGATACGGGGCGCCGCCGACAGCAGGTGCTTGGTATAGGCGTGCTGCGGGTTCAGGAGGACCTCTTCGGTGCTGCCGTGCTCGACGATCTCCCCGTGGTACATCACCGCCACGCTGTGCGCGATGTTCCATGCGAGGCCGAGGTCGTGCGTGATGACCAGGGCGGAGAGGCCGAGGCGACGACGAAGGTCGAGCAGGAGGCCGAGGATCTCACCGCGCACCGAGGCATCGAGAGAAGCGACCGGTTCGTCGGCGATCAGCATCTGAGGCTGCACGGCGAGCGCGCCGGCGATCACGACGCGTTGCCGCTGACCCCCGCTGAGCTCCTGCGGGATGGCCCCGAAGTAGCGCTCCGGCGGAGTGAGCTCGGCATCGGCCAGGCTCTGCGCCACGCGCTCGCGCTCATCGCCGGCGAACCGCTGCACGCGAAGCCCTTCGGCGACGGACTCGTACACGCTGTGCTTGGGGTTCAGAGCCGCCCACGGGTCCTGCAGCACGAGCTGCACCTGCGAGCGGAACCGGGCGAGTCCGCGTCCCTTGGTCGGGATGGGCGCACCGTCGAACAGGATCTGCGATCCCGGGTCTGCGGGTTGCAGGCCCATGAGAGCGCGCGCGAGCGTCGACTTCCCCGACCCGGACTGCCCGACGAGGGCCACGATCTCGCCCTTGCGCACCGAGAGGTCGACGTCGCGCACCGCGTGCACGGGCCTGCCGCCGGACCGGTAGGTGACGTTGACGCCCCTCGCCTCCAGGAGCACCTCGTCTTCGTGGGCGATCTCGGGCACCTCCTCGGCACCGCGGCCGTGCCGGGTGACCGGCGCCATCCGTGATGCCGGGTCACCGATGGTCGGGAAGGCGTCGGCGAGCTGGCGGGTGTACGCCTGCACGGGAGTCGTGCACACCGCGTAGCTCTCGCCGACCTCCACGAGCTCGCCGTCGCGCATGATCGCGATGCGGTCGCAGGCCGTCGCGAGCACGGAGAGGTCGTGACTGATCATGAGCATGGAGATGCCGCGCTCCGACACGAGCCGGGAGATCATGTCGAGGATCTGCTTCTGCACGATCACGTCCAGCGCGGTGGTCGGCTCGTCCGCGATGATGACCTCGGGGTCGCACGCGAGCGCCATGGCGATCATCACGCGCTGCTTCTGCCCTCCGGAGAGCTCGTGCGGGTACGACTCCGACTTCTGCGCCTGGAGGTCGACGATGTCGAGCAGCTCGAGGGCGCGTTCCTTGCGCGCATTCTCGGTCTTCCACCGATCGCCGGCGTGCAGCTCGAGCGCTTCGAGGAGCTGCCATCCGACGGTGCGCACGGGGTTGAGCGAGTGCATTGCGCCCTGGAACACGATCGAGGTCTTCGCCCAGCGCACCGCCCGCAGCTGTCCGAACGAGAGCGTCGCCACATCCTGGTCGCCGAGCAGCACGCGGCCGCTCAGCGTCGCGTTGCGGGGCAGCAGCCGCAGCACGCTCATGGCCAGTGTGGACTTGCCAGAGCCGGACTCGCCGGCGATGCCGAGGGTCTGGCCGGCGGGGAGCGTCAAGGAGACGTTGCGCACGGCGGCGACCTCGTCACGCCCCGAACGGCCGGAGGTGCGGTACGTGACGGAGACGTCGTCGAAGGTCAGATCGGGCATCTCAGCGGCTCCTCAGCGTCGGGTTGGTGATGTTCTCGACGGCGCGGCCCATCAGGGTGAACGACAGCACCACCAGGACGATCGCGACACCAGGGACGAGCACGTACCACCAGTACCCGCTCGTCGCGGCGGAGACGTCCATCGCGTTCTTCAGGATCGAGCCCCAGGACTGCAGGGTGGTGTCTCCGAGGCCGAGGAACGCCAGAGTCGACTCGGAGATGATCGCCGACCCCACGGTGAGCGTGGTGTTGGCGAGCACGAGCGGCAGCACTCCCGGGAGCAGATGCTTCATGATGATGTGCCAGTGCCCGGCGCCGAGGGCCCGGGAGCGCTCGATGTAGTCGCGCGACTCGACGGACAGCGTCTGGGCGCGCACCACCCTGGCCGTGCCGGCCCACGACGTGAGTCCGATGGCGATGATGATCGTCCAGACGCCGCGGCTCAGCACCGACGACAGCACGATGGCGAGGATCAGCGACGGCAGCACGAGGAAGAAATCGATGATGCGCATCATCAGGCCGCCGAAGAACCCGGTGAAGTGTCCCGCGGCGATGCCCACCAGGGTGCCGATGATCATCGACATCGCGGTGGCGGCGAGACCGACGAGCAGGGACACGCGCGCCCCCCAGACCATGCGCACCCAGATCTCGCGACCCTGATGATCGGTGCCGAGAGGGTGCTCCCACGAGGGCGGGGCGAATCGCTGCACGTCGACGAGCTTCGTCACGTCGAGCATGCTCGCGGGGGCGATCACCGGGGCGAAGATCGCGACCAGCGCGACGACGGTCAGGAAGACGAGCCCGACCATGCCCGCTCTGTGGTGGGCGAACTGGCGGCAGAAGTCGGCGAAGGCCGCACGGCGACGGTGCCAGGCCAGGGCTCTGGGTGAACGGATGGTCGGGGATGCCGTGGTCATGCGCGCCTCACCCTCGGGTCGAGCTGACGGTAGATGAGGTCCGCGACGAGGTTCATCGCGATGATGATGGTCGAGAACACCACGAAGGTGCCCTGCAGGAGGGGGAGATCCGGTCCTGAGATGGCTTCGAACGTGAGCTTGCCGAGACCGGGCCACGAGAACACGGTCTCGACCGTGACCGCGCCGGCGATCAGACCGCCGATGTGCATGAACACGAGGGTGACCGTGGGCAGCAGGGCGTTCGGCACCGCGTGGCGTCGGCGCACGAGGTCTTCGCGGAGGCCCTTGGCGCGGGCGGTGGTGAGGTAGTCGGCGCCCATCTCCTCGAGCAGGGAGCTGCGCATGACCATGAGGTACTGCGCGTACACGACCGCGACCATCGTGATCACCGGTAGGACCATGTGCGAGATGACGTCGAGCACCGCGCCGACCGGATCGGTGGGCGGGTTGGGGGAGACCATGCCGCCCGTGGGGAACCAGTGCAGCGTCCCGCCGAAGATCATGAGCAGCAGCAGAGCGAGCCAGAACGTCGGGACCGACCAGAACACGAGCGAGGTGCCCGAGACGATGCGGTCGAACGTGGAGCCGTGCTTCCACGCCGCCTTCTGGCCCAGCCAGAGGCCGAGGGCGATGGCGATGACGGCCGCGGTGCCCGTGAGCAGGATCGTGTTCCAGAAGTAGTCGCCGATGAGCTCGGACACCGACGTGCGGTAGACGTAGCTCGTGCCGAAGTTCAGGGTGAACACGTTGCCCAGGTAGTCGAAGAACTGCTGCCACAGGGGCTTGTTCAGACCGAGCTGCTCGCGGAGCTGTGCGGCCTGCTCCGCGCTCATGCCGCGTTCGCGAGCGATCGACGCGACCGGGTCGCCCGGCAGGATCTTGAAGGCGAAGAATCCGAGCAGGATGACCATAGCGAGGCTGATGGCTGCGCCGCCGAGCTTGACCAGGACGTAGCGGAGGGCGCCGACGCCCTTGGGCTGCTCCTCGGCCGCAGCGCTCGTGGCTATGGCGGAGGTGGATGGGGGAACCGCGTTGGACATGGGGGTCTCCTTACAGCGGACCGGGAGACGCCGCGGGGGCGGTTGCCCGCCACCCGCGGCGTCTCGCTGGGCTCATTCGACGTCGGCGATGTTGCGGCGTCGGATCAGGAAGAAGACCAGTCCTCCGATGAGGACCACTCCCACCACGATGCCTCCGATGATGAGTCCGGTGTTGGTGCCGGTGCCGCCGGCGGTCGCGCCCTCGACGGGCTCGACCGTGAGGTATCCCCAGTACCCGGCCTGGTTGGCGATGATGCCGCCGTCCTTGGGCTGGAGCGTGAACCCGGTGAAGCGGTCGGAGCGGTAGGCCTCGAGCGAGTTCGCGTACCAGGTGGCGACCTGTGCCGTGTCGGTGTAGTTCAGCGCGAGCATGTCGTGGACGATCTCCTGGCGCTTCTCCTCGTCGGTCTCGGAGCGCTGCTGGGCGTACATCTCGTCGAACTCGGGGTTGCAGTAGCCGTCCTGCGTCGTGCCGCCGGTCCCATCGGTCGCGGTCGGGAGGTTCATGCAGGTGTTGATGCCGAGCTGGTAGTCCGGGTCGGGGTTGACAGACCATCCGCTGAAGTACAGGTCGTAGTCACCGGAGGTGGCCTTCGCGCTGATCGTGTCGGAGTCGGTCGATTCGACCGTGATCTCGATGCCGATGTCCTTCATCCACGGGACGAAGAAGTCGGCGATGGACTGCTCGTTGGAGTCGTCGGCGTCCGTCAGCAGTCGCAGTGCGAGGCGCTGTCCGTCCTTCTCGCGGATGCCGTCCGCTCCGGCGGTCCATCCCGCGTCTTCGAGCGTGGCCATGGCCGCCTCGGGGTCGAAGCCGACGATCACGTCGTCATCGTCGGACAGGTGCCACTTCGGGAACGACGCGGGGATGAAGCTCGTCGCCAGGACGCCCTCGCCGGTGAGGACCTTGTCGAGCAGCGTCTTGGTGTCGGTGCCGAGGCGGATGGCCTGACGCACCTCGAGCTCCTTCAGGGCCGCGTTGCCCGTGCCGTAGGGCACGTTGTCCCGGGTCTGCTGGCCGACGTTGATGCTGATCGAGTGGTAGCGGCGGCCTTCGCCGGAGTGCGTCGTGATGCCGTCGACGCCGTCGAGCGCCTCGAACTGGGTCGGCGTGAGGCCGGTGACGAGGTCGACGTCTCCCGCCTTGAGCGCCTGCACCTGCGCGTCGGAGTTCGTGTAGTACACGTACTGGATGGCGTCGATCTTGGGGGCGCCGCGCCAGAAGTTCTCGTTCGCCTTGAGGGCGATCGACTGGTTGGCGGAGTAGCTGTCGAGGAGGAACGGGCCGGAGCCGACCACGTCGGAGTCGTTCGCGAACGTCGTGGGGTCGTCGACGGCCTCCCAGATGTGCTTCGGCACGATGGGGATCTCCGAGCCGGGGTTCGGCGCCTGCGGGGTCTTCAGCGTGATGACGACGGTCTTGTCGTCGGGGGTCTCGACGGTGTCGAAGTTGGAGACCAGGTTGCCGTTCGCGGTGCCGAGGGCCGGAACGGTCATCATCTGCTCGTACGTGTACTTGACGTCGGCGGAGGTGATCGGTTCCCCGTCCGACCACACCAGGTCGTCCTGCAGCGTGAAGGTCCACGTCTGTCCGCCGTCCGTGGGCTCCCACGAGTCGGCGAGGCCCTTCGTCGGCGATCCGTCCTCGGCGTCGTTCTGCACGAGGGATTCGTAGACGTAGCGGATGATGTTCGTCGGCGTCAGGTAGATCGAGATGAACGGGTTGAACGTGTCGACGAACCCCGACGTCGCGATCCGCAGTGTGGTCTCGGACGCGGGGGATTCGGTGGCCGCGCTCACCGACTGCGCCTGGGCGGCGCCGGCGGGAACGGCGATGAGGAGCGCGGAGGCGATCGCGGCGGCGGTCAGACTTCGCGCAGTTCTGGAGCGGGGGGCAAGACGCATGGAAGAAGTCCCTTCGGGCGCCGCCCGGATCCACTGTGAAGCCGGGTCGGTGCAGACCATGCAAGCGGAAGACGGCCTCTGGGTCAAGGGATCTGATGCGTATCGCCCAAGAAAAATCGAAAGAAGGCGACGAGATGCGCATGGATCATGCGGTGTAACACAGCGGAAACACGCGGATGGAAGGATGCGCGACACGAACACCTGAGCAGGAAAGCGCAGACGATGAGACCGACATCCGGAACGTATCCCTGGAAGCGGAGCCCGGGCGCGCGAACGGGAAGCGTATCGTCACACCGCGGGGATCGTGAGCACGGCGCGCAGGAGATCGATGCGTTCCCGCAGAGCGGATCCCAGGAAGTGCTCGTCCACGGCATGGGCGCCGCCGCCGCGGGGGCCGAACCCGTCGACCGTCGGCAGGCCGAGGGCTCCCAGGAGGTTGGTGTCTCCCGCTCCCGCTGCCGGACGCCCCGTGATCCGTTGTCCGAGGCCGTCGCCGACCGCGGCGATCCGATCGAGCAGAGCGGCGTCGTCCGGCGATGCCTGCCAGGCGGGCCGCGCGCTGAGCACGTCGACGGCGACGATCGCCCCGTCGCGCACGGGCGTCAGCGCGCTGAGGGCGCGAAGCACCGCCGCTTCGGTGGCGGGGTCGGTGAACCGGAGACCGATCTCGGCCGCCGCGTGCGCTGGCACGACGTTGGTGCGCGCTCCGCCCGCGATCGTCCCGACGTTGCTCAGCACGGGGCCGGGCAGGCCGGGGTCGGAGACGATCTCCCGAATCCGCAGCAGCTGGTCGACGAGCTCGTCCACCGCGGAGATGCCGTGCTCGGGGTCGAGCGCGGCGTGCGCAGCACGTCCGGTCACGGTGAGTCTGACGCGGGCGCTGCCGCGGCGGCCGACCTTGAGCGCCCCGTCGGGGTGCGGCGACTCGAACCCGATGGCGGCGGCGGCCCCATGTGCACGCTCGGCGAGCAGCGGGCCCGACTCCGGGGATCCGATCTCCTCGTCCGCGACGAGGACGACGCGGACCGCTCGTCGGCGATCGAGGGGCAGGGGCTGCAGCGCCCGCAGTGCTTCGAGCATCACGACGATTCCGGCCTTCATGTCGTAGGCGCCCGGTCCGCGCACGACATCGCCGTCGACCGACCAGGGCACGTCGCCTTCGAGCGTGCCGAGGGGCCAGACGGTGTCGGTGTGTCCGATGAGCAGCACCGGTGCGCCGGTTCCCGGCACGTCGATCACGAGATCGACCCCGGCGGCGGTGGGCGCCTGGTGCACGGCGCCCCCACCTCGCCGAACCAGCCCGCGAGGAGGTCGGCGATACGCGCGCTCGCGGCCGAGTCTCGGCTCGGCGTCTCGAGGAGCACGAGTTCCCGCACGAGTGCGATGATGTCGTCAGAAGTGTCGCCCATTGCACGATCCGCCGGATAAGTCGTCACGGTTACGAACCGTATCTGCCTCTTGATTGCACCGCAACCCGCCGATAACATCGCTCAGAGCAACAGAACTCGTCGATCTTAGGAAACGTATCGTGCCTCATTCCTCGGTGGCCGCCGACGCAGGCGTCGGCTTCGGCTGCCGCGACCTCACCCAGTACACGGAGTTCCGAGAGGCGTCGGCGCTGTATGCGCGGGTGTTCGCCTACACCGAGAGCGAATACGCGCTCAACGCCAATCTGCTCACCGCACTGGCGCGCAACGGCGGGTCGGCGGTCGGCGCGTTCACGGACGACGGCGCCCTCATCGGGTTCGCGTACGGCTTCGCCGGATGCGACGGCCGCGGCGACGTGTTCCATTACTCCCAGGCCGCCGCGGTCGACGAGGGGCACCAGGGGAGAGGGGTCGGCCAGGCGCTCAAGCAGGCCCAGCGCGAGGTGGCTTTGCGCTGGGGACAGCGGAGCATGCGCTGGACCTTCGATCCGCTGCTGGCCCGGAACGCGCATTTCAACCTGAACTCCCTCGGGGCGGTGGGCATCGCGTTCGAGCGCGACTACTACGCTCGCCCGGACACCGACCGCCTCGTGGTCGCCTGGGACCTCGCCGCCGAGCCTCCCGTGCGCTCCGCCCCGGTGGTCCCGCCCGCGCTCGGTCGTGACGACTGGGGGCGCGCGCTCGACATCGACGATGCCACCTGGATCGCCATCCCCGCGCGGCCCGAGAACTCCGTGCCGGGGAACGAGACGCGCTGCGATCCGACCTCGACCGGGCGATGAGCGATGTCTTCCGCCGCGGCGGAGTGCTGGTCGCCGCAGCACGCATCGATGACGACACGGCCGCCTACCGCGCGATACCAGGGGAGAGCACGACATGAGCGATCAGAATCACGAGGACCGCGATCTCGTCTCGCCGCGGGACCGCTTCGGCGAGCGCATCCGCACCAACCTCTCGGCGGAGAGCATCCAGGCGCGCATCATCGAGACCGAGCAGCGCTCGCTCGCGCAGACCTTCGAGGAGCTGAGCCGTTCGGCCCAGGTGCCGCAGGCGGCTGCGTTGCTGCTGGGTGCTCGACGCCGGTACATCGCGGGCGAGGGGAAGGCAGCCGCCTATGCCCAGCTGCTCAACGCCGATCTGTCGGCGACGTTGTCGAACGTGTTCCTGGTCGACGGCCACGCTCTGCAGCCGCTCACGGTCTTGACCGACGTGCGGTCCTCCGACGTGCTCATCGCGTTCTCCCTGCGCCGCTATCGCGAGGAGACCGTCCGCCTCGGGCGTCTGTTCCACGAGGCAGGCGGACAGCTCGTCGTCATCACCGACAGCGAGGACGCGCCGCTCGCGTCGATAGCGACATCGCTGATCCGCGTGCGCACAGGATCGGCCTCGTACGCGGATTCGCCGACCCCGGTGGCCGCCGTGTGCCACCTGCTGAGCGCCCTGACGACCGCGAGTGCGAAGGGGGCACGTCGGAGGTTGGCCGAGCGCGACCGTCTGGTCGCCCGCCTGGGACTCTACGGGCCGGAGCAGCCGCGGCCGCGAGCCGACGGGGAGGTCGACGCGTGAGGATCGAACGGATCCGGTTGTTCGTGCTGCGCCAGGACCTGCGCCACAGCTTCGAGACGAGCTCGCATCGCAAGTCGGGCATCGAGCACATCCTCGTCGAGCTGACGGATGCCGATGGACGGACAGGCTGGGGCGAGGTCGCCGCACCGAGCGACCCGTACTTCGGCGCGGAGACCACGGTCACGGCATGGGAGATCGCCACGCGCTACCTCGTCCCCGCCCTGCTCGGCGCCGAGGGAGAGGAACCCGCCGACCTGGAGGCCGTGTGGGATCGGATCCGCGGTCATGAGTTCGCCAAGGCAGGCTTCTCGGGCGCGGTGTGGGATCTGTACTCCCGCGCCAGGGGCTCGCGCTCGCCGCGGCCCTCGGCGGCACGCGCAGCGAGGTCGTCGCGGGTGTGTCGCTCGGGATCGAGCCGTCGATCGACGACCTGCTCGCGCAGGTGGAGGTCCAGCGAGCGGCGGGGTATCCGCGCGTGAAGCTCAAGATCGCGCCGGGGTGGGACGTCGAGCCGGTACGCGCCGTGCGCGCAGCGCATCCCGACCTCGACCTGCACGTCGACGCGAACGGCGCCTACCCGGACGATGCGGACTCGGCCGCGGTGTTCGCCCGCCTCGACGGCGAGGGGCTGACGATGATCGAGCAGCCGTTCGGGCCGCGCGAGTTGGTCGCGCACGCCGCGCTGCAGGCGCGCATCGGCACGGATGTGTGCCTCGACGAGTCGGTCGTCGCGCTGGGCGATCTGCGTTCGATGATCCGCCTGGGGGCCGGCCGCGTCCTCAACATCAAGGTCTCGCGGATGGGTGGTCTGAGCGTGGCCCGTGCAGCGCATGACATCGCGGTCGACGCCGGCATCCCGGTCTGGTGCGGGGGCATGCACGAGTTCGGGGTCGGGAGGGCCGCGAACGTCGCGATCTCGTCGCTGCCGGGCTTCCTGCTCCCGTCCGATGTCTCCGGGTCCGACAAGTACTACGCCGCCGACATCGTCGACCCGCCGGTGCGCGCGGAGTCGGGCCGTGTGAGTGTGCCCCAGGGGCCGGGCATCGGGCACGAGGTCCTCGTCGAGCGCATCGAGCGCGAGTCGTCTCGCACCTTCGACACCGCAGCGACCCACGTCCACGGCTCCGCCCTCGCGCGCGGCTGACGCCTCTTCTCTCCGGAACGGAATCCCATGCGCGCACTGCTGCTGTACCGGCTCGACCTTTCGGGCACGGCGTCCGTCGCGGACAGCATCCACCCCGTCGATCCTCGCGAGCCGATCGTGCGGGCGACGGACCTCGGGTGAACCGCGGTGATGGCGTGTTCGAGACGGCCGTCGTGCGGCACGGCAGACCGCAGGCCCTCGAGGCGCACCTCGCCAGACTCGAGCGCTCCGCGGCTCTTCTGGAGCTGCCGTCGCCGCGGCTCGACCTGTGGCGGACGGCGGTGCTGCGGGCCGCCGCCGCGGTCTCGGAGCCCGACGTGCTGCAGGCGGGCGAGCGGGCATCGATCAAGTTCGTGATGACGCGCGGCGACGAGATCGACCGCGCCGCTCCGACCGGGTGGGTGCTCGGCTTCGCGGGCAACGACCCCTCGGCGGTCAGGGCGACGGGGACCCGTGCCGTCGTGCTCGATCGGGGCTACCGGCACGATGTGATGCAGACCTCGCCGTGGCTGCTGCAGGGTGCGAAGTCGCTCGCGTACGCGGTGAACGAGGCTGCACTGCGGGAGGCGGCACGCCGCGGCGCCGACGATGTCGTCTTCATCAGCAGCGACGGGTTCGTGCTGGAGGGTCCGCGCTCGACACTGATCGCGCGTATCGACGGGCGGCTCGTGACACCGCCGCCGGAGTTCGGCGTGCTCCCCGGCACGACCCAGGCCGACGTCTTCGAGGGGATCGCCGATCTTTCCGTCGGCACGGCGGCGCTCGTGCGGGAGGATCTGGATCGGGCGGATGCCCTGTGGTTGTGCTCCAGCACGCGCGGTGCCGTTCCCGTGCGGGAGCTCGACGGCGTGGCGTGGACGTGGGACCTCGCGCTGACGGCGCGGATGAACGCGGTGCTGGATGCACGCGAGGACTGACCGGAAGGTGTGGAGCAGATGATCGACGGCGTGATCGACGGACACAACGACCTGGCGTGGGCGAGCAGGACGCTCCTCGGCTATCGCGTGGCGGAGCTCGGCGGCGACGTGCCGACGACGCAGACCGATCTGCCGAGGCTCACGCGCGGCGGAGTGGCCGGTCAGTTCTGGTCGGTCTGGGTCGACCCCGTGCTGGAGGGCGCGGAGCAGGTCGTGGCCACGCTCGAGCAGATCGACTTCGTGCGCCGACTGGTCGACGCGCATCCGGAGCGGTTCGCGTTCGCCCGGACGGCCGCAGACGCGCGTGCAGCCATGAGGGACGGTCGGATCGCCTCTCTGATCGGCATCGAGGGCGGCGATCAACTGGGCGGTTCGCTGGCGGTGCTGCGGCAGTTCGCCCGACTCGGGGCGCGGTACATGACGCTCACCTGGTCGCGGACGATCCCCTGGGCGGACTCCGCGACGGACGAGCCGCGGCACGGGGACTCACGGCCTTCGGGCGTGAGGTGGTTCGCGAGATGAACCGCATCGGGGTGCTGGTCGACCTCTCGCATGTGGCCCCGACCACGATGCGCCATGCACTCGAAGAGACGACGCGCCCCGTGATCGTCAGCCACTCGGGAGCGCTGGCGCTGTGCGATCACCCCCGCAACGTCCCCGACGACGTCCTCGCCGCGATCGGCGCGCAGGGCGGGGTCGTCATGGTCCCGTTCGTCCCGACCTTCCTCTCCCAGGCCCGCCGTGACTGGTGGGAGGCCGGGGGCGAGGGAGACGCCCCGCGTGTCGGGGTGCGCGACGTGGCCGATCACCTCGACCACATCCGCAGGGTGGCCGGGGCGCACGCGGTCGGGATCGGCGCGGACTACGACGGCTCCGACGCGATGCCGGAGGGACTCGCAGACGTGTCGGGGTATCCGACGCTGTTCGCGGAGCTGCGCACGCGCGGATGGTCGGAGGCGGACCTCGCCGGCCTCGCCAACGAGAACGTGCTGCGTGTGCTCGCGGCGTCCGACCAGGACCACGAGGCGTTCCTCGCAGGGACGGCCGGGGAACCCGCACCCGCGGCGCTCACTCCTGCCGTCGACACGACCGCTCGCGAGGGAGCGCTGTGAGCGCGCGTGTTCTCGTCGTCGTCAACTCCGCAGCCTCGGGGCCGCGCCGACTGGGGACCTGGCTCGCCGATCGGGGGTGACGGTCGAGGCGGTCGTCGGTGCGCAGCAGGAGCTCCCCTCGTCGCTCGAGGCATATGCCGGGCTGGTGCTCCTCGGCGGCGGCCTCATGCCGGACGACGACGACCGCGCCCCCTGGCTCGCTGCGGAGCGCGCACTCGCGGCGGAGGCGATCGATCGCGATCTCCCCACGCTGGGCATCTGCCTCGGCGGACAGCTCCTCGCCCACGTGGCGGGGGAGAGGTGAAGGCGAAGACCGGACCGGTCGAGCGGGGCGCGACGCGCATCCACCCCACGACGGCCGGAGGAGAGGACGCGGTCCTCTCGGTGCTCGGCGACGGTGCCCCCATGATCGAGAACCACCAGGACATGATCACGCGCCTCCCCCGGATGCCGTACTTCTCGCTTCGAGCGATGTCGTCGAGAACCAGGCGTTCCGGCTCGGGGCGCACGTCAGGGGCGTGCAGTTCCACCCCGAGGCCTCCGCCGCAGACCTCGCCCGCTGGGACGACGCGGCTCTGCGCGGCGAAGGCCGATCGCTGCCCGACCTCATCGCCGCCGCCGAGCGCGTCGACCCGCACAACACGGCGGCGAGTCGTGGCCTCGTCGATGCCTTCGCCGACGAGGTGCTCTCCGGGGTCGGCGCATGACCGCGGACGGCGGCTCCTCTGCGGTGACGGCGGTGGCGGACGATGTGCTCGACAGCGTCCTCGACGCCCGGGCTCGGCGCGTCGCGCCCGCGTCGATCGTGGCCGTGTGCGAACGCGGAGAGGTCCGCGGTGTGCACACGTACGGGCACCCGCGCGGCGACGACGGCTCGACCACGCGCGACACCGTGTTCCGGATCGCCTCGATGTCGAAGAGCTTCCTCGCTGCGACCGTGCTCGCGCTGCGCGACCGCGGGCTGCTCGACCTGCAGGCGCCGATCACGGAGTATGTGCCGGATGTGCGGGCACGGTATCGAGGAGACTCCGCCGTGCTGACCGGTGAACTCCTGCTGTCGAACCGCTCGGGGCTGGGGGAGGACAACGCCTGGGTCGATCGACACCTCGGTGCGACGCGCGAGGACATCGCCGCGGTCTTCGCCGAAGGCGTGCTCCTCGCCGCCGCGCCCGGCACGACGTATCAATACTCCAACCTCGGACAGTCGCTGCTCGGCAGGGCGGTCGAAGTCGTCACCGGTCGTGCCGTGGAAGACGTCGTACGCGACACGCTGATCGTGCCGCTCGGACTGCACCGCACGGCGCATGCGCCTGACCCATACCGTGCCGAGGACCTCGCGGGCGGATTCCGCACCTTCGACGACGGCGCGACCTTCCTCCCCGAGCCCTTCGTCGGTTCCGGTGCGCTGGGCTGCATCGGCAGCATGTTCAGCACGGTCGACGACATCGCGACCTGGATGTGGTTCCTCGGCTCGGCCTTCACCGACGGGCCCCTGGCCCCGGAGGTGCTGGCGCCGGCGTCGCGGCGGGAGATGCAGCAGCCGCGGACGCCCATCCCTGTGCCGTCGGCGATGTTCGACGGGCGCGACCTCGCGGGAGCGGGCTACGGCTACGGACTCTTCGTCGAGGAGGACCGCCGTTTCGGCCGCGTGGTGCAGCACTCGGGAGGCCTTCCCGGGTTCTCCGCGCACATGCGGTGGCACGCGGCGACCGGTACGGGGGTCGTGGCCTTCGGCAACTCGGACGAGTTCGCGGCACGAAGGGTCGCGGGTGCGGCGCTTCAGGCCGTGCTCGAGCGCACCGAGGCGCCGTCAGCGGTGGTGCACCCCTGGACGGAGACGGTGCGAGCCGCACAGGCCATCGATGCCGCGATGCTCGACGGGCTGTCTGCGGCGGAGTATCCGTTCCTCGCCGAGCACGTGCTGCAGGATGTGCCGGCGAAGGTGCGCGATGCGCGGCTGGCGGCACAGCAGGCAGAGGTCGGTGGCGTGCGGGCGCACCAGCCGCCCTTCGCCGAGCGCGTGGTCACCGCGGCGAACGAGGCCGAACTGCGTTGGCGGATCCGCGGAGAGCGCGCGGACCTCCGCGTCGAGGTGCGGCTGGTGGGCATCGCCGCGCCCCTCGTGCAGAGCGTGAGCGTCGTGGTCGTCGGTTCCGGCGAGCGCCTGACAGCGGATGAGCTTCCGGCCGCCGCTGATCACCATCGCGTGGTGCTGCCGACCAGGTGAGTGGAGCGGGACAGGGGCTCGTCGCTTTTCGACCCCGTCCAAGAAATGCCCATAGACTGGAGGCATCCCGACCGCTTTCTGAGGAATCGTCATGCCCGCAAAACCCGTGCGTCGTCTCCTGCCCTTCGCCGCGCTCGCCGCAGCCAGTGCCCTCGTGCTCAGCGCATGCGCTGCTCCCGGCTCGCAAGACGACGCCGGGGAGAACTGGTGTGGTCGATCGAGGGCGCCAACCTCGCGGCCGGCCACATGGACCCGCAGGTCAGCCAGCTCGACGTCTCGGGGCTCGTGCAGAGGGCCGTGCTCGACTCGCTGGTGTTCCAGGAGGCGGACGGCACGTTCACCCCGTGGCTCGCGACGGACTGGGACGTCTCCGATGACGGCACCGCCTACACGTTCACGCTCCGTGACGATGTGACGTTCACCGACGGCGAGCCGTTCGACGCGGCGGCGGTCAAGGCGAACTTCGACCGTATCGTCGACCCCGCGACCGCCTCGAAGCAGGCGGCGAGCATGATGGGCGCCGACTACTACGAGGGCACCGAGGTGGTCGACGACCACACCGTGAAGGTCAGCTTCACCCAGCCCTACGCGCCGTTCCTGCAGGCCGCGAGCACCCCGCAGCTCGGCTTCTACTCCCCGGCCGTGCTGGCGGAGTCGGCCGACCAGCTCGCGGCCGGTAGTCCCGGTATCACGGTGGGCACAGGACCGTTCGAGCTGACGGAGTACACCCCCGACCAGGAGATCGTGTACACCCGCAACGACGACTACGCCTGGGGCCCGCATGACGAGAAGGCGCCGTCGATCGAGACCCTCCGCGTCGAGATCCAGCCCGAGGCGTCGGTGCGCACCGGGGTCGTGGAGAGCGGAGAAGCAGACCTCGCCAGCAACATCCCGCCGAACCTCGCCAAGGACCTCGGCGAGGGCATCACGGTCGACTCGATCGAGTACCCGGGACTGCCCTACTCGCTGTACCTGAACGAGGAGTACGGCGTCTTCGCCGACGAGAAGGTGCGGCAGGCGTTCGCCAGGGGCATCGACATCGACGCCGCGGTGGAGGAGATCTACTTCGGGCAGTTCCCCCGCGCGTGGAGCGTCCTCGGATCGACCACCCCCGGGTACGACGCCTCGCTCGAGAACAGCTGGCCCTTCGATCAGGACACCGCGAACGCGCTGCTCGACGAGGCGGGATGGACCGAGCGCGATGCGGACGGCATCCGGATGAAGGACGGCGAGCGCCTGTCGGTGCGCTGGATCGCCTGGACCCCGGTCCCGGACGACCGTGCCGCCCTCGCGAACGCGATCCAGTCCGACCTCAAGGAGATCGGCTTCGAGGTGAAGCGCGAGGTGCTCGAGCCGGGTGCGTACAACGCGCAGTACGAGCCGAAGACCTTCGACCTCACAGACTGGGGCTTCTCGGGCGTCGACGCGGACTTCCTGCGCGCTCACCTGCACACCGACGGCTTCCAGAACGCCTCGCAGGTCAGCGACCCGAAGATCGATGCGCTCCTGGAGCAGGCGGTCGCGAGCAGCGACCAGGACGAGCGCAACGAGCTGTACACCCAACTGCAGCAGTGGAACGCCGAGTACACGGCGATCGTGCCGTTGTACACGCCGTCGGCGATCACCGCGGTCGGCGAGCGTGTCGAGGGACTGCAGTACGACCTGTACGGTCGGCCCCTGTTCTACGATGTGACCGTCGGCTGAACCGCCGGCTGAGCGGAGGGCACGAGTGGTGAAGGCTGCTCTCGTCCGTCTCGCCGGTCTCGCCGCGTCCGTCGTCATCGTCCTGTGGGGTGCGGCGACGGTCGCGTTCCTCGCGTTCCGGGTCATCCCCGGCGACCCCGTCTCGGTGATGCTGGGACCGCTGGCCCAGGTGAGCGATGCGGTGAAAGACGGGATCAGGGCGGAGCTGGGTCTCGATCGACCGCCGCTCGAGCAGTACGTCGTCTTCATCGGACAGCTGGCCAGGGGCGACCTCGGCGAGTCGTACCAGCTGCGGATGCCGGTGACCGATGTCATCGGAAGGCAGCTCGGCCCGACGGTGCAGCTCTCCCTCCTGGCGCTGCTGATCGCGGTCGTGCTCGCGCTGGCGGTCGCGGTACTCGTCCGCGGTCGCACCGCTCGCGCGGTCGCCTCCGGGGTGGAGCTCATCGTGCTGTCGTCCCCGGTGTTCTGGATCGGTCTCGTGCTGTTGAGCGTCTTCGCGTTCGGGCTCGGATGGTTCCCCGTATCAGGCGCGCGCAACCCGGCGACGCTCGTGCTTCCGGCGATCACCCTCGCGCTTCCGGTCGCCGCATTGCTCAGCCAGGTGCTGCGCGACGGGCTCACCCAGGCGGAGCGGATGCCGTTCGCCGAGACGGTGCGTGCGCGCGGAGCGAGCCCGTCGTGGTTCACGCTGCGGCACGGCCTGCGTCACGGTGCGGCGTCGGCTGTGACTCTCGCCGCGTACCTGACCGGTTCCGTGCTCGGAGGCGCCGTGCTCGTGGAGACGGTCTTCGCCCGTCCCGGCCTCGGCAGGGTGACCCTCGCGGCGATCAGCGACCGGGACCTGCCTGTACTCACCGGGATCATCCTGCTGAGCGCCCTCGTGTTCGTGGCGGTCAACATCGTCGTCGAACTCGTGCACCCGCTGATCGACCCCAGGGTGCGCGTGCTCGGGGCAGGGGGCGTCCGGTGAGGCTCGCGCAACGCGTGCTGCTCGGAGCGGCCGTCGCCGTCCTCGCCCTGATCGCCGTCGCCGCCGTATGGCCCGGTCTCCTCGCGACAGCCGATCCGCTGCAGACAGACGTGCGGTCGGCCCTGCTCCCGCCGAGTTCCGAGCACCTCTTCGGCACCGACCAGAGCGGGCGCGACGTGTACTCGCGCGTCGTCCACGGGGCAGGGAGGTCCGTCGGCATCGGTCTCCTCGCCACCGGGATCGCGCTCGCTGTCGGCCTCGTCATCGGCGCCGTCGCCGGCACGGCACCACGGGCCGTCGACACCGCTGTGATGCGCGTCAACGACGTGCTGATGGCCTTCCCGGAGTTCCTCGTCGCGTTGGTGGTGGTCGCGGTGCTGGGGCCGGGGCCGGTGAACATCGCCATCGCGGTGACGCTCGCCGCCGTCCCCGTGTACATCCGACTCGAGAGTGCAGACGCAGACGCTCCGGGTCGCGGAACACGTCGAGGCCGCGCGGATACTCGGTGTCCCTCGCGTGCGCGCGTTCACACGGCATGTGGTGCCCGGTGTCCTCGGCGCGCTGAGCGTGCTCGCGACGATCGGCATCGGATCGAGCATCCTCGCGGCGGCGGGACTCAGCTTCCTCGGACTCGGGCCGTCAGAGCCGACGCCGGAATGGGGACTCATGCTCGCCGGCGGACGCAACGTGCTCGGGCAGGCGTGGTGGATCTCGGTGTTCCCCGGCATCGCGATCACCCTCACCGTCGTGTCTGCGACGGTCGTCGGACGGATCCTCCGGGCACGCGCAGACGGGAGCACGACGTGACCGCGGCGCTCGAGGTGCGGGGACTCCGGATCGCCTTCGAGGGGACACCGGTGGTCGACGGCGTGTCCTTCGTCGTCGACCCTGGAGAGTGCGTCGCGATCGTCGGCGAGTCCGGGGCGGGCAAGTCGCTCACGGCCAGAGCGTTGCTCGGCCTCACGCCCGCGAACGCTGCCATCACGGTCGACCGGCTGGCCATCGGCGGGACGGACGCGACGTCGCTCTCGGAGCGCGCGTGGCGACGTCTCCGCGGAGCGGGCATCGCGCTCGTCTCGCAGGACGCCCTCGTGTCCCTCGATCCATTGCGTCGGATCGGAGCCGAAGTCGCCGAGCCGCTGCTGCTGCACGGCATCGCCCGAGGTCGTGCGACCAGGGCGGCGCGCGTGCAGGACCTCCTCGGCAGGGTGTGGATGCCGGAACCTGCGCGCCGGGCGCGACAGCATCCCCATCAGCTCTCCGGCGGTCTGCGGCAGCGGGCGCTCATCGCCTCCGCGCTCGCCGGCGACCCGGCGGTACTCGTGGCCGACGAGCCGACGACCGCCCTCGACGCCACCGTGCAGGCCCGGATCCTCGGCCTGCTGCGGGAGATCACGGATGCGGGAACCGCCCTCGTCTTCATCAGTCACGACTTCGCTGCCGTCCGCAGGGTCGCCGACCGCGTGCTGGTGATGCGCGGCGGGGTCGTCGTGGAGTCGGGCCCCGTGGGCGAGGTCCTGCACGATCCTCGGCACGAGTACACGAAACAGCTCATCGCGGCGACCATCCACGAACCCCGCTCCACGACCCCGGCGAGTTCGGAGCCGGTGCTGGTGGCCACCGGCGTCTCGCGCAGCTTCGACGCGGTTCCCGCCGTCGTCGACGCCTCCTTCACCGTGGCAGACGGTCGGACGCTGGGCATCGTGGGAGAGTCGGGCTCGGGCAAGACCACACTCGCCCGCATGGTCGTGGGCGTGGACGCACCGGACAGCGGGACCCTGAACTGGGTGCGGCAGCGGCGGGTGCAGCTCGTGCACCAGAACCCGCTCGGCGCATTCGACCCCCGATGGACCATCGGCCGTTCGCTGCGCGAAGCGCTCGAAGCCGGAGGAGTGCCCCGCGCACAGCGGCGGGCGCGCGTGGCGGAACTCCTGGCCGAGGTCGGTCTCGGGCCGGAACTCGCTGACAGGCGTCCGGCTGCGCTCTCCGGGGGACAGCGACAGCGGGCCGCGATCGCCCGGGCACTCGCTGCCGACCCCGAGGTGCTGGTGCTCGACGAACCCGTGTCCGCGCTCGATCCCTCGGTGCGCGAGCGCGTGCTCCGGCTGCTCGCCCGGCTGCAGGAGGAGCGCCGGCTCACGATGATCCTCGTGTCGCACGACCTCGACGTGGTCGGTGCCGTCGCCGACGACGTGCTCGTGATGCAGGACGGCCGGGTCGTCGAGCAGGGCGTCACGGCGGAGGTGTTCGCCGCTCCGCAGCATCCCTTCACGAGGGAGTTGCTTGCGGCGAGCGGTCCCGTCAGTCCTTGACCTGGATGCCGATTCCGGCCGCGAGGATCGGCGCCAGCTGCTGCACCTGGAACGAGGTGAGAGTGGCACCGCGGAGGCTGTTGGCGTCGAGATAGGCCAGGGCGTCGAGGCCGCGCAGGTCCAGGTCCTTCGCCCGCATGCCGCGGGTGTCGACCTCGTCGCTCGACGTGGAGTCGAACCGCACACGGGTGAGCTCGGCCTGCGGCATGTCGATCGTGCGGATGGCGCAGCCGCAGACATCGAGGTCGGTCACCTTCGCGGCACCGAGGTTCAGGTAGTCGATCCGCACGTCGCGCAGCTCGAGTTCTGCGATGCTCGCGGTGCTGAGGTCGAGGGTGCCGATCCGGCCGCCGCTGATCCGCACTCGTCGGACGCCGGCATCCCGCAGGCGGAGCGAGGCGATGCGCACACCTGGCAGGTCGACGTCGACCACCGTCGCACCCGTGAGGTCGACCGCGTCCGCGTCCGCGCTCACGACGCACTGCTCGAGTGTCGAGTATGCGAGATCGACCGTGCCGGAGAGATCGAGCCGAGCGGCGATCACGTCCGCGCGGCGGCCCGGGGCTGCGGACTCCAGCACGGGCGGCAGGTCGGGAGCGGAGACACGGGGCGCGGCGGGGGAGTCGGCAGTGCGGGGCATTCCACGAGGCTAAGCCCTGCCCCCGACGCCCGAGCCGTGCGCCTGCCTGCGCGTGAGGTCGCAGATTCGGGAGTGGGGGAGAGCGGGCGTGCGCACCTGCGTACAATGGAGGCACGAGCATCGATCCGGCATCACCGGGGAGCTCTCGGAAGAACAGCTCGGCGACGGGCCCAGTAGAACCGAGCGGGGCAGGCCCGTCACAGCCGCAGTGAGAGTGGCGCGAACCGACCCTCCGGGGGAAGCAGCGCACGCGAGGTGGTACCGCGGTCCGCGAGGGTCGTCCTCGCAGGAGCATCCGCCACGACGACCACTGCGAGACACGATGACCTACCCCCGTTCCTCCTTCGGCCCCGCCGCCGACGCCTCGACCAGCCCCGTCGCCCCGAGTCCTCGCTTCCCGCAGATCGAGGAGGAGGTGCTCGCCTTCTGGGAGGAGGACGACACGTTCCGCGCCTCCATCGCTCAGCGCGAGGGCGCACCCGAGTGGGTGTTCTACGACGGCCCTCCGTTCGCGAACGGTCTGCCGCACTACGGCCACCTCCTCACCGGCTACGCGAAGGACGTGTTCCCCCGCTTCCAGACGATGACCGGACACAAGGTCGACCGTGTGTTCGGGTGGGACACGCACGGCCTGCCCGCCGAGCTCGAGGCGATGAAGCAGCTCGGGATCACCGAGAAGGCCGAGATCGAGGACATGGGCATCGACGTGTTCAACGCCAAGGCCAAGAGCTCGGTGCTGGCGTACACGCACGAGTGGCAGGACTACGTCACCCGTCAGGCGCGCTGGGTCGACTTCGACCGCGGGTACAAGACCCTCGACCTGGGGTACATGGAGAGTGTGCTCTGGGCGTTCAAGACCCTCTACGACAAAGGCCTCGCGTACGAGGGCTACCGCGTCCTCCCGTATTGCTGGCGCGACGAGACCCCCCTGTCCGCGCACGAGCTGCGCATGGACGACGACGTCTACCAGATGCGTCAGGACCCCTCCGTCACGGTCACGTTCCCGCTGACCGGCGCCAAGGCGGAGGCTCTCGGCCTCACCGGCGTCCGTGCCCTCGCCTGGACGACCACGCCGTGGACACTCCCGACCAACCTGGCGCTCGCCGTGGGGCCCGACATCGAATACGTCGTCGTCCCCGCCGGTCCGGCCGGTGCCGCCGATGTGCACCAAGCTGCCGGAACCACGGATGCCGCTATCGAGTCGTCCGCGCACCGCTACCTGCTCGCGAAGGAACTGCTGGGCGGCTACGCCAAGGACCTCGGCTACGAGAGCACGGATGACGCCCTCGCTGCGGTCGACGCGACCGTCCGCGGGTCGGAGCTGCAGGACGTCACCTACGACCGCCTGTTCGACTACTACGCCGACACCGAGACGTACGGCACCGAGAATGCCTGGCGCATCCTCGTGGACGACTACGTCACGGTCAGCGACGGCACCGGCATCGTCCACCAGGCCCCGGCCTACGGTGAAGACGACCAGCGGGTCGCGGGCGCTGCCGGCATCCCCACGATCCTCTCTCTCGACGACGGCGGGAAGTTCCTCCCGAACGTGACCGATGTCGCTGGACAGCTGTGGATGGAGGCGAACACCCCGCTGGTCCGCCTCATCCGCGAGAACGGCCGCCTGATCCGGCTGCAGAGCTACGAGCACTCGTACCCGCACTGCTGGCGCTGCCGGAACCCCCTGATCTACAAGGCCGTGTCGAGCTGGTTCATCCGCGTGACCGACATCAAGGACGACATGCTCGCGAACAACGAGCAGATCACCTGGGTGCCAGAGAACGTCAAGCATGGCCAGTTCGGCAAGTGGCTCGAGGGCGCGCGCGACTGGTCGATCAGCCGCAACCGCTACTGGGGCTCACCCATCCCGATCTGGAAGAGCGACGACCCGGAGTACCCGCGCGTCGACGCCTACGGTTCGCTCGAAGACCTGGAGCGCGACTTCGGCACGCTGCCGCGCAACCCCGAGGGCGAGATCGATCTGCACCGCCCGTACATCGACGACCTGACGCGGCCGAACCCGGACGACCCCACCGGCAGGAGCACGATGCGCCGGATCGAGGACGTCTTCGACGTGTGGTTCGACTCCGGATCGATGCCGTATGCGCAGGTGCACTATCCGTTCGAGAACCAGGAGTGGTTCGACTCGCACGCGCCGGCGGACTTCATCGTCGAGTACATCGGTCAGACCCGCGGCTGGTTCTACGTCATGCACGTGCTGTCGACCGCGCTGTTCGACCGCCCGGCGTTCACCGGTGTCAGCTGCCACGGCATCGTGCTGGGCAGCGACGGCTACAAGATGTCGAAGTCGCTGCGCAACTACCCCGATGTGTCGGAGGTGCTCGACCGCGACGGGTCCGACGCCATGCGCTGGTTCCTGATGTCGAGCTCCGTGCTGCGCGGCGGCAACCTCGCCGTGACGGAGGAGGGCATCCGCTCGGGTGTCCGCGAGTTCCTGCTGCCGCTGTGGAACTCGTGGTACTTCTTCGCGACATATGCGAACGCGTCCGGTGCCGACGGATACGAGGCCGAATGGCGCACGGACTCCACCGACGTGCTCGACCGCTACATCCTGGCCCGGCTCGGAGATCTCGTGCGCGAGGTGCGCGCCGATCTGGAAGGCCTCGACTCGACCACCGCGTCAGCCCGCCTGCGTGACTTCGCCGAAGTGCTCACGAACTGGTACATCCGTCGTTCGCGTGACCGTTTCTGGGTCGGCGTGACGGACGACCCGAAGAGCCGCGAAGCCTTCGACACCCTCTACACCGTGCTCGAGACGCTCACCCGCGTCGCGGCGCCCCTTGTGCCGCTGGTCAGCGAGCGCGTGTGGCAGGGACTCACGGGCGGGCGCAGCGTGCACCTGACCGACTGGCCGGATGACAGGCAGTTCCCTGCGGCTGACGACATCCGCGACGCGATGGATGCCGTGCGCGAGCTGTCGAGCGTCGGCAATGCGCTGCGCAAGAAGGAGAAGCTGCGCGTGCGACTGCCGCTGGCGAGGCTCACGGTCGTGTCCCCCCTGGCCGGCTCGCTGGGCCAGTTCGAGGACATCCTTCGGGAGGAGCTGAACGTCAAGTCGGTCGAACTCGTGCCCTTGCAGGAGACGACTGCGGGCGAGTACGGCATCACGCACCGGTTGAGCGTCAATGCGCGCGCGGCCGGTCCGCGCCTCGGCAAGAACGTGCAGACCGTGATCAAGGCCGCCAAGGCGGGGGACTGGTCCGAGGAGGGCGGGGTCGTCACCGCGGGCGGGATCACGCTGGAGCCCTCCGAGTACGAGCTCGCGCTCGAGACCACAGGGCGTCCGGAGGGAGAGGCGCTCGCGATCGTGCCGTCCGGCGGCTTCGTGCTGCTCGACACGCAGACGACGCCGCAGCTCGAGGCGGAAGGCCTCGCCCGCGATGCGATCCGTGTCGTCCAGGAGGCGCGCAAGAATGCCGGACTCGACGTGAGCGATCGCATCGTCCTGGCGCTCAACGCCGCGCCGGATGATGCCGCCGCGCTGGAGGCTCATGCCGAGCTGATCGCCGCGGAGACGCTCGCGGTCGCCTTCGCCGTGCAGCCGACCGACGACATCGAGGCCCTGGTCGACGAGGTCACGAGCCCCGACGACGGCGTCTTCCGTTCGGGAGCGCGGGCGCTGGGGTCGACGAAGGCACCGGTGATCGTGACGATCGATGCGACAGCGGTCGTGAGCGGAAAGGTCGGAGCATGAGCGACAGGGATCGCGCAGATGCCGTGTACGAGGCGCTGCTGAGCCGAGCGGGGGAGCGGTGGGTACAGCCGCGCAAGGAGCGCACGGCGCGCATCCTCGCGTTCCTCGACGATCCGCAGCGCACGTACCGCGTCGTGCACATCACAGGCACGAACGGCAAGACGTCGACGGCGCGGATGATCGAGAGCCTCCTGCGTGCGCACGGCCTGCGCACCGGACTGTTCACCAGCCCGCACCTCGAGCGTTTCACGGAGCGGATCATGATCGACGGCGAGCCCATCGCCGACGAGGCGATCGCCGATGCCTGGGACGAGATCGAGCCGTTCGTCGACATCGTCGACGCCGAGTTCGAGGCCGCGGGCGACGCGCCCCTGACGTTCTTCGAGCTGCTGACGGTGCTGGCGTTCGTCGCCGTGGCGGATGCCCCCGTCGATGTGCTGGTGCTCGAAGTCGGCATGGGCGGGGAATGGGACTCCACGAACACAGCCGACGGCGACGTCGCCGTCTTCGCACCGATCGACATCGATCACGCGGATCGACTCGGCGACACCATCGAGGAGATCGCGCAGGTCAAGGCGGGCATCATCAAGGAGGGTGCGGCCGTCGTCTCGGCGCAGCAGCCTCCGGAGGCCGCCGCGGTGCTCCGTCGGGTCGCGGCGGAGCACCATGCGACCATCTCGTTCGAGGGTGAGGAGTTCGGGCTCACCGAGCAGAAGCTCGCCGTGGGCGGGCAGCTGCTCACGATCCGCGGGCTCGCGGGCGAATACGCCGAGGAGTACCTGCCGCTGTACGGTGCGCACCAGGGCCACAACGCCGCTCTCGCCGTGGCAGCTGTGGAGTCGCTCATCGGCGGCGCATCGCAGGCCATCGCCGGGGACATCATCTCCGACGGTCTGCAGGGCACCACCTCGCCGGGACGACTGCAGCTGCTCGGCATCGCGCCGACCGTGGTCGTCGACGCCGCCCACAACCCGCACGGAGCCGCCGCTCTCGCGCAGGCCCTGGACGACAGCTTCGACTTCGACGAGTGGGGCCTGGTGCTCGGCGTGCTGGCCGACAAAGACGCCGCGGGCATCGTGGAGCGTCTCGTTCCCGCGGTCGCGCACGTCTTCGCGACGGCTCCGGACTCCGACAGGGCGAGCGACGCCGATGCGATCGCCGACCTCGTGGAGCAGAGCGGTCAGCGGGCGACCGTGCACCACTCCCTGGCCGACGCGGCTGATGCGGCGCGCGAGTGGGCGGCCTCGTCCGATCGCCGCGCCGTCGTGATCGCCGGCTCGGTCGTGCTCGCGGGCGAGGCGATCGTGCTCGCCGAGGACGAGGACTGGAAGTCGGGGTGGCGCGCATGAGCGCGGATGCCGCGCGACCGGCGCGCGCTCCTCGGCCGCCGCGCACCCTCGTGCAGAAGCTCGCCCCCATCGTGCTCGGTTTCGAGGCGATCGTGGTGTTCCTCGTCGGGCTCACGATCTTCGGCCTGCGTCAGCTTCCCGCCGGCATCGAACAGTGGTGGGGCATCGTCGGGGGAGCGGTGCTCGCTCTCGCGTGCATCGCGATCGCGGGGATGATCACCAAGCCCTGGGCGCTCACTGCGGGGTGGGTCGTGCAGGCGATCGTCGCCCTGTCGGCGTTCTTCGTCCCGGCGATCCTGCTCGTCGTGTTGATTTTCGGCGGGATGTGGGCGTATGCGACCATCGGAGGGGCCCGATTGGACGCACGACGCCCCGCCGAGCCCACGACCGAGACTCAGACAGAGAGTGAATGACATGGCCACCGAAGAAACCCTCGTCCTCGTCAAGCCCGACGGCGTCGCCCGCGGCCTCACCGGCGCGATCCTCGCACGCATCGAGGCGAAGGGGTACGCCCTCGTCGACATCCGCCTGGTCGAGCCCGACCGCGACCTCCTCGCTGAGCACTACGCCGAGCACGAAGGAAAGCCGTTCTACGAGCCGCTGCTCGAGTTCATGCTCTCGGGTCCGTCCGTCGCGATCCGCCTCGCGGGAAACCGCGTGATCGAGGGCTTCCGTTCTCTCGCCGGCACGACCGACCCGACGACCGCTGCGCCGGGCACGATCCGGGGCGACTTCGGTCGTGACTGGGGACTCAAGGTCCAGCAGAATCTCGTGCACGGGTCGGACAGCCCCGAGTCGGCGGCCCGCGAGCTGGGCATCTGGTTCGACTGACACCTGCGATCACACGAAGAAACCCGCCGCCGATCCTCGGATCGGCGGCGGGTTTCTTCGCGTCGAAGTGGGATCAGAAGATCATGCCGATGACCTCGCCGAGGAGGTCGAGTCCGCGCAACTGGGCGAGCAGGATGACGACGGCGTAGGCGAGGATCGTCGCCAGCGGAACCCAGGCCATCAGCCGATTCGCGCGCTCCTGCACCTTCTTGTTGCTCGTGAAGCTGCCATTGCGTGTCAGGTGCAGCATGGTGGCGAAGAAGGTCGGGATGGTGACCGACCAGGTGAGCATGCACCAGGGGCACAGCACGCCGAGATTGGGGGCGTAGATGCTCTGCCAGATCAGCCAGCAGACGAGGCCGAACGCGAAGGTCACACCAGCGCCGAAGGTCAGCCAGAACCACCGAGGGAACCGCGACCCGGCCAGCAGTGCGACGCCCATGAACAGGGGCGCCATCCATCCGGCGATCCCCATGATCGGGTTGGGGAAGCCGAAGACCGCGCCCTGCCAGGACTCGAGGTTCTTTCCGCACTGGATCATCACGCTGACGTTGCAGCTCAGTGCCGCATCCGGATTGGCCGCCAGGACGAACTTCTCGACCGTGAGTTGGAAGGCGGCGAACCAGCCCACCACGCTCGCGAAGATCAGCCAGACGGCGTAGAAGACGGGGCGGGTGCGCTGCTCGCTCATACCGTGGATTATCCCAGCGACTGCTATGGATGTGGCGAGAACAGGCCGGAGAAAACGCGCTGGTCGCGCCGGGATGCCATGAACGCGACGACTTGGTGCGATAATGGCCTGTGACGCGATGAACGGCCTTGCCGCGACACGCGTCGACGCAGACTTCGGGGCCCCATGCCCCACGCGATCAGAGCCATGAGCCGGTCGCACACCGAGTGAGTTCGCGGAACCCGCGGGTACCGCATGAGATTTCATGGAGCACCCAGTGCTCCGTGCAGGGAGTAAGCCAGAGATGGCCGATGAGAACAATGACAACAACGTACCCGCCCTCGACCTCCCGGCTGACGCCGCGGAGCCGCTGACGGAGTCCACCGCTCCCGAGCCCGACACATCGGCGGACGAAAGTGCCGCGGGGTCGGATGCGGCAGATGTCGCCGCCGATGCCGCGGCCGACGATGTCGCCGCCGGTTACGCCGCTGCCGAGGATGCCGCGGCCGCAGCCGACGACGCCGAGGCCGCAGCGGATGCTGCCGCAGCGGATGACGACGAAGCTGCCGACGCCGCCGCCGAGGACGCCGCGGTGATCGCGGCAGAGGCGGCGATCGAACGAGAGGCCGCCGAGACTCCCTCCGAGAGCGCCGGCTCCGAGAACCTCTCGGACGCGGATGCCGAGGTGGTCTCCGAGGCGATCGTCGAGGAGGATGCCGCTGCGGCTGCCGATGGCGCTTCCGTCGAGGACGCTCCTGCCGACGACGCTCCTGCCGACGATGCTCCTGCCGACGAAGCTCCCGCGCAGGAAGCTCCCGCCGAGGAGACGCCTGTCGAGGAGGCTCCTGCCGCGCCGGAGGTTCCTGCCGCGGTGACCGCCGTGTCGCTGGGCCTGCTTCCCGAGGTGTTCGTCTCGCAGGTGTCGACGCAACTGCACTTCTACGCGCCCGAGGTCGTGCCGCTTCCTGCACGTCCGGGACGCGAGCGCATCTTCGATCGGATCGCCGACCGTGAGCAGCCGCAGGAGGAATCGGCGCCGCGCGGTCGCGGACGTCGTCGCCGCGGGGGATCCGACGGCGATGAGCAGCGGGATGAGCCGCGCCAGCGTCAGCGCGTGGTCGAGTACATCACCGAGCCGAAGGCCATCAAGGGGTCGACGCGGCTCGAGGCGAAGAAGCAGCGTCGTCGCGACGGGCGCGATGCGGGACGCCGTCGACCGGTCGTCACCGAGGCGGAGTTCCTGGCTCGTCGCGAGTCGGTCGACCGCAAGATGGTCGTGCGCTCGAAGAACGGCCGCACGCAGATCGGCGTCCTCGAAGACGGCGTTCTCGTCGAGCACTATGTCGCTCGCAATCAAGACGCCTCGCTGATCGGCAACGTGTATCTCGGCCGCGTGCAGAACGTGCTGCCGAGCATGGAGGCCGCGTTCGTCGACATCGGCCGCGGACGCAACGCCGTGCTGTACTCGGGCGAGGTGGATTGGGATGGCGTCGAGACGGGCAACCAGCCGCGTCGCATCGAGCTCGCCCTCAAGGCGGGCGATCGTGTGCTCGTGCAGGTCACGAAGGACCCGGTCGGCCACAAGGGTGCCCGTCTGACCAGCCAGATCTCGCTCCCCGGCCGTTACCTGGTGTACGTCCCTGGTGGGTCGATGAACGGCATCAGCCGCAAGCTCCCCGACAACGAGCGTGCGCGGCTCAAGCGCATCCTCAAGGAGGTTCTCCCCGAGTCGTCCGGCGTGATCGTGCGCACCGCGGCAGAGGGCGCGACCGAAGACCAGCTCACGCGCGACGTGCAGCGTCTCACCTCGCAGTGGGAGCACATCCAGAAGCAGGTCGAGAACCAGCAGGCGCCTGCGCTCCTGCACGCCGAGCCCGACCTTCTCGTCAAGATCGTCCGCGACGTCTTCAACGAGGACTTCACGAAGATGCTGATCCAGGGCGAGGATGCGCAGCAGACCATCCGTGCCTACCTGGAGAGCGTCGCCCCCGATCTGCTCGAGCGTGTCGAGGCGTATGAGGACGAGATCGACCCGTTCGATGCGTTCCGCATCACGGAGCAGATCGAGAAGGCCCTCGACCGCAAGGTATGGCTGCCGTCGGGCGGATCCCTCGTGATCGACCGCACCGAGGCCATGACGGTGGTGGACGTCAACACCGGGAAGTTCGTCGGCTCCGGCGGAAACCTCGAGGAGACGGTCACCAAGAACAACCTCGAGGCGGCCGAGGAGATCGTCCGCCAGCTGCGTCTGCGCGACATCGGCGGCATCATCGTCGTCGACTTCATCGACATGGTGCTCGAGTCCAACCGCGACCTCGTGCTGCGCCGTCTGATCGAGTGCCTGAGCCGCGACCGCACGAAGCACCAGGTCGCCGAGGTCACTTCGCTCGGCCTCGTGCAGATGACCCGCAAGAAGCTCGGTCTCGGGCTGCTGGAGACCTTCAGCGAGGCCTGCGAGGTGTGTGCCGGCCGTGGTGTCATCGTCCACCATGACCCGGTCGTGAAGCACCGCTCGAGCAACAACAGCAACGGCGGCAACAACAACGGCAGTGGCAATGGCCAGAGCGGTCGTCGTCAGCGTGGCGGCAACGGCGGCAACGGCCAGAGTCAGAACGCGCCTGCGGCGCCGAACGTCACGCACAGCATCACCGAGGGTGCGAAGTCGGCGTTGGCTCAGATCGCGGCGTCCACGATCGCTCCGGCGGCGGAAGGTTCGGCAGAGGCCGAGCGGGCAGACGTGGCGAGTGACGCGTCGGTCGCGACGGATCGGCCGAAGAAGGCCCGCAAGAAGCGCGGCGGCGAGCGGAAGGCACCGAAGTCTCCCGCCGAGCAGCTTCTCGACTCGGTTCTCGACGCCCTTCCTGAGCCGAAGGCTCCGGGTCAGGGACGAGGGCGCCGCCGGGTGAGCACGGCTGCGCTCACGGGCACTCCGGTGTCGGTGAACTCCGAACCCTCAGCGCCGATCGCGACCTCGGACTCGGAGTCCTGAGGCGATAAGGCGCCGCACCAGCTCCTTGCCTTTCACCTGATGGGCGCCGGCGGCGACGAGCCGGGGGATGAGTTCCTCCGGCACGTCGTAGTGGTCGAGGTCGAACGCCCGTGCGGGCACGTCGTTGGCTCTCGCGAAGGCGTGGAGCTCGTCGATGCTGTCGTCGCTGACCAGGTGCGCCCACAGGCGTCCGTGGGCGGGCCAGATGGGGTCGTCGACGAGTACGGTCACCTCGTCAGCCTATGCGCGCGTCGGCGGGGAGGGTGCGTACGGGTGCGAACGTGCCGGAATCGGCCCGCTTTGCGACACCGTCCCGCATCCGGTAAAGTAGTCCCTTGGTGCGTATGCCGCGTCGTCCTCGCCGGACGGAGCGGAGAGCCTTGCGTTCGCACCCGTCGCCCTGCGGCGCATGCAAGCAACAGTCTTCCCGTGACATTCTCGGAGCCGCTGTGCTCCCCAACGAAACAAGGTATGAAGTGGTTTACGCAGTAGTGCGCGCCGGTGGGCGGCAGGAGAAGGTCGAGGTCGGCACGATCGTTCAGCTCGACCGTGTGCAGGCTGCCCAGGGCGAGAAGATCGAGCTTGCCGCTGTGCTGCTCGTCGACGGCGCCACGGTGACCACCGACGCTGACAAGCTGGCGAAGGTCAAGGTCACGGCAGAGGTTCTCGGCAACCTCCGCGGCCCGAAGATCATCATCCAGAAGTACAAGAACAAGACCGGCTACAAGAAGCGTCAGGGCCACCGCCAGGAGCTCACGCGCGTCAAGATCACCGGCATCAAGTAAGACCGAGGAGACCAGGACATGGCACACAAAAAGGGCGCAAGCTCCACCCGCAACGGTCGTGACTCCAACGCACAGCGCCTCGGCGTGAAGCGCTTCGGCGGTCAGCAGGTTCTCGCCGGCGAGATCATCGTCCGCCAGCGCGGCACGCACTTCCACCCCGGCGTGAACGTCGGCCGTGGCGGCGACGACACGCTGTTCGCACTGGCCGCCGGCGCGGTCGAGTTCGGCGCGAAGGGCGGCCGCAAGGTCGTCAACATCGTCGCTGCAGCTGAGTGATCTCAGCGCGACACTAGTCATCCGGTTCGGGGCGGGCTTCGGCTCGCCCCGTCCGTGTATCTGCACACCTTCACCACCTACGAATCCAGGGGAACTCGCACATGGTCACGTTCGTCGACACCGTCACACTGCACCTGCGTGCGGGTAAGGGCGGCAACGGCTGCGTCTCCGTCCACCGCGAGAAGTTCAAGCCCCTCGGCGGTCCTGATGGTGGCAACGGCGGTGACGGCGGCGATATCGTGCTCGTCGCCGACACGCAGACCGGCACCCTGCTCTCGTACCACCACTCGCCCCACCGCTCGTCCGGCAACGGCGGACCGGGGATGGGCGATCACCGCTCGGGGTTCCTCGGCGAGACGCTCGAGCTTCCCGTGCCCGTCGGCACCGTGGTGAAGAACACGGCAGGCGATGTCCTGATCGACATGATCGTGCCGGGGAGCGGTTCGTCGTCGCCAAGGGCGGCATGGGCGGACTCGGCAACGCCGCCCTCGCCACGCCCAAGCGCAAGGCACCCGGTTTCGCGCTGCTCGGCACACCGGGGCATGAGGGCGACGTCGTCCTCGAGTTGAAGACCGTCGCCGACATCGCCCTCGTCGGCTACCCGTCAGCGGGCAAGTCGAGCCTGATCGGCGCGATCTCCGCCGCCCGTCCGAAGATCGCCGACTACCCGTTCACCACGCTGCACCCGAACCTCGGCGTCGTGCAGCAGGGCGACTTCCGCTACACGGTCGCCGATGTGCCCGGCCTCATCGAGGGCGCGAGCGAGGGGCGGGGGCTCGGTCTCGAGTTCCTGCGCCACGTCGAACGCTGCACCGCGCTGTTGCACGTGCTCGACTGCGCCACGCTCGAGCCCGGTCGAGACCCGATCTCCGACCTCGACGTGATCCTCGCCGAGCTCGGGGCCTACGAGGTTCCCGAAGGTCAGACGCCGTTGCTGGAGCGCCCGCAGCTCATCGCCCTGAACAAGGTCGACGTCCCCGAGGCGCGCGACCTCGCCGAGCTCGTGCGGCCGGAGCTCGAGGCGCGCGGGTTCCGCGTGTTCGAGATCTCCACTGTTTCGCACGAGGGGCTCCGCCCACTCACCTTCGCCCTCGGCGAGCTGGTCGAGAAGCACCGTGCCGAAGCCGCCGTCGAGGCCCCGCCGGAGCGTGTCGTCATCCGCCCGCGCGGTTCGAAGAAGGAGTTCTCGATCCGCGTCGAAGGAGGAACGTACGGAAACCTGTACCGCATCCTCGGCGAGAAGCCGGTGCGCTGGGTGCAGCAGACCGACTTCCAGAACGAGGAGGCCGTCGGATACCTCGCCGATCGTCTCGAGAAGCTGGGAGTCGAGGACGAGCTCTTCCGCCTCGGTGCCGTGCAGGGCTCGACCGTGGTGATCGGCGAGGGCGACAGCATCGTCTTCGACTGGGAGCCCACCATGACCTCCGCGGCGGAGCTGATGACGGCGCCTCGTGGCACCGACCCCCGTCTCGCGCCCAACGCGCGACGGACGACGTCGGAGCGTCGGGAGCAGTACTACGAGCGCATGGATGCCAAGGCGGAGGCACGGGCCGAGGTGGAGACCCAGCGTCTGGCCGCCTACCGCGAGGACGGCGAGTGACCGCACGCACCCGCGCGGATCTCGCGACCGCGTCCCGTATCGTCGTGAAGGTCGGCTCGTCGTCGATCAGCGGAGAGTCGTCCTGGCGTATCCCCGTGATCGTCGAGGCACTGGCGGCGGCGCATGCCCGAGGTGCGGAGGTCGTGCTGGTCTCGTCCGGCGCCATCGCGTCGGGCATCCCGTTCCTGCGTCTGGACGCGCGCCCCACAGACCTCGCGACGCAGCAGGCGGCGGCCGCCGTCGGGCAGAACATCCTCGTCTACCGGTACCAGGAAGCGCTCCGTCCGTTCGACATCGTCGCAGGACAGGTGCTCCTCACGACCGGCGACCTCGAGAATCCGACGTCGCGTTCGAATGCCCGTCGCGCGATGGAGCGGTTGCTGGGTCTGCGTACCCTCCCGATCGTGAATGAGAACGACACCGTCGCGACGCAGGAGATCCGCTTCGGCGACAACGATCGACTCGGCGCGCTCGTGGCTCAACTGATCGAGGCCGACGCCCTCATCCTCCTGAGCGACATCGAGGCGTTGTACACGAAGCCGCCGACCGACCCCGGCGCGGAGCCGATCGACATCGTCGCACCCGATGCCGACCTCACCGGACTCGAGTTCGGAGCGACGGTCGTCAACAGCGTCGGCACCGGGGAGCCGCGACCAAGGTCTCTGCGGCGCGTCTGGCCGCGGCATCCGGCATCGGTGTGCTCGTGACGAGCGCCGATCTCGTGGACAAGGCTCTCTCGGGGGCCGAAATAGGCACCTGGTTCGAACCGGCCACCTCATAAACTGGGCGGATGACCGACCAGACCCCGCAGGTGCGCCTCGAGCGCGCCAAAGAGGCCTCTCGAGCCACCGCGGCTCTCACCAGCGACGACAAGGCGCGTGTCCTCGAGGCGATCGCCCTCGCCCTCCTGGATGCTGCTCCGCGCATCATCGAGGCGAACGGTCGTGACATCGATCGCGGGCGCGAGGGCGGCATCGGGGAATCCCTGATCGATCGGCTGCGGCTCGATGAGAAGCGCGTCGAGGCGTTGGCCGCGGCAGTGCGCGAGGTCGCGGCCCTGCCCGACCCGGTGGGACGCGTGGTCGGCGGTCACCGGATGCCCAACGGTGTGGCACTCGAACAGGTTCGGGTGCCGTTCGGCGTCGTCGGAGCGATCTACGAGGCCCGTCCCAACGTCACAGTCGACATCGCTGCGCTGGCCCTGCGCTCCGGCAACGCGGTCGTCCTGCGCGGAGGGAGCGCCGCCCGCGACTCGAACACCGTGCTCGTCGATGTCATGCGCCGAGCGATCGCCGACGCCGGTCTCACCGCCGAGGCCGTTCAGACGGTCGACGATTTCGGCCGTGACGGGGCGAAGGCGCTCATGCACGGTCGCGGCTTCATCGACGTGTTGATCCCGCGGGGGAGTGCCGGCCTCATCGAGACGGTCGTCACGGAGTCGACCGTGCCCGTCATCGAGACCGGGGCGGGCAACGTCCACATCTTCCTCGACGAGACCGCACCTGACGACTGGGCACGCGATATCGTGGTGAACGCCAAGGTGCAGCGTCCGAGTGTCTGCAACGCGGTCGAGACCGTTCTCGTGCACCGCCAGGCGGCCCCGCGGCTCATCCCGCTGGTCGCCAGCGCGCTGCAGAGCGAAGGGGTGGCCATCCACGGCGACGACATGGTCCTCGGCCTCATGTCGAACGTGATCCCCGCCACTGAGGAGGACTGGGCGACGGAGTACCTGAGTCTCGACATCGCGATCAAGGTCGTCGAGTCGCTCGACAAGGCGATCGCCCACATCCGCCGCTACAGCACCGGCCACACCGAGTCGATCATCACCACCGATTCCCGCAATGCCGACCGGTTCCTCGCAGAGGTGGACTCGGCCGTCGTGATGGTCAACGCCTCGACGCGATTCACCGACGGTGGCGAGTTCGGCTTCGGTGCGGAGGTCGGCATCTCGACGCAGAAGCTGCATGCTCGCGGACCGATGGGGCTCGCAGAGCTGACCAGCACGAAATGGCTCGCGCGTGGGTCGGGGCAGACCCGCGGCTGAGGGCTAGACTGGGGGACGCTGTACCCCGCAGGACCCGAACAGCACGCCACGAAACGGAGCCAGGATGAACCTCGTCGCACAGATCGCGATGGCCGCCGCCGAGACCGAGCACCACGGCAACGTCGCGCTCGAGACGCTGATCTTCGGGGTCATCGCCGCGATCGTGTTCGCGGCGCTGGGCTTCGTGACGTTCTCGTACAAGAACGTGGCGAACCGTCACTCGGCGAAGGCCGAGGCCTGGGCCGCGAAGCACGGCAAGGACGGTCACGAGGCGGGACACGGCCACTAGGCCCCCATGAACGACGCTGCGACCACGCGCACCCCGCGCATCGGCGTGATGGGCGGAACGTTCGACCCCATCCACCATGGCCACCTGGTCGCAGCCAGTGAGGTCGCGAACTCGTTCGACCTCGACGAGGTGGTCTTCGTTCCGACCGGGCATCCGTGGCAGAAGTCGGGTGTCTCCCCGAGCGAGCACCGCTATCTGATGACCGTGATCGCGACCGCGTCGAACCCGCAGTTCACCGTGAGCCGCGTCGACATCGCCCGCGAAGGCCCCACCTACACGATCGACACCTTGCGCGATCTGAAGCGTGATCGCCCCGATGCGGAGTTGTTCTTCATCACCGGCGCGGACGCCGTAGCGCAAATTCTCAGTTGGAGGGACCATGATGAGTTGTGGGAGTTGGCCCACTTCGTCGCGGTCTCGCGTCCAGGACATGTCCTGAGCACAGACGGCCTCCCGAGCGACAACGTCAGCCAACTGGAAGTGCCGGCGCTGTCGATCTCGTCGACGGACTGCCGTGAACGCGTTCGCGACGATCAGCCGGTCTGGTATCTGGTCCCTGACGGGGTCGTTCAGTACATCGCGAAGCATCACCTGTATCGGAGCAAGGCATGAGCACATCGGATCAGCAGGAGCAGGGTCCGCTGACCCGCAAGCAGCTGCGGGAGATCCGGTTGACGGGTTCCACACCTGTCATCTCCAGCGAGGAGGCTGCGGCAGCGGCCGAGGCGGCGGTCCCCGCGCCGCCATTGCCGCGCGCCGCCGAACCCGTCGCGACCGCCGCGCCGCCGGTACCTGAGCCCGTCGCCGCAGACCAGCGTGCCGATGCCCCGCTGACCCGACGGCAGGCGCGTGAGCAGGAGAAAGTCCGCACGGCCTCCGTCCCGGTGGTCGGAGCCGACGCCGAAGAGGCGGACGACTCGGCTGAGTCGGCGGACGAACCTGCGTCCGAGCCCGTCATCCCCGCACCGTCGCCCGTCGTCGCGCCTGCCGCCATCGTCTCGGGGATCCCGGACTTCAGCCGCACCGACCTCGATGATGACGATGTCGTCGATGACGAGATCGCGGTCGTTCCGGTGAGCGCGTCCGCCGCCGCCGACTCCGTGGGTGCGGTCCCGCTCGAGGCGGAAGAGGCGCCATCGGACGAGGCCCAGAGCGCGCACGACGTCGAGGCCGTGCTCGGACTCGACGCGGAGGACTCCGAGACCGCGCCCGACGACGACGTGCTCGCGGACGTCGACGAAGCCGTCGACGACACGGAGACCCCGGTGTCCGCCCCACGGTCAATTCGGCATTCGGCGAGGGGATCCTCGCGGACGCGCCCGATCCCCACGCCCCGTTCCGTCCCTCGTTCGACGATCTCCTCACGGTGGGCGATTCCACGGGTTCGCAGCACTCCGCCCCGAACGCGTTGATCTTCACGCCGTCTCCGGGCGAGGGGTCGTTGTCCGGCCCGGTCGCATCGACCGGTGAGATCCTGGTCACCGGCTCCTACGAGTTGCCGCAGGGCATGGGCTCCCAGGGGCACGCTCTCGGCACGACCGACGGCAAGGACGTCGACGCGGTCCTCATCGACGGTGAGCTGCCCCCGGCATCCTCGCCCACGCCGATCGCCGCGAGTTCGGCCGTCAGCACCATCAAGCCCGCCGGTGAAGTCATCCGGCCCCCGGCCCCTGAGAAGGGCAACCGTCTCATGCTGACCCTGGCGATCGTCGCCGGAGGGCTCGCCCTCGCCTTGGGCGTCGCCCTCATTTTCGCCTTCACAACGAATGTGCTCTGATGCAATCACCTGAAACCGCCGAAGAGATGCTGCGCCTTGCAGCACAAGCCGCGATCGACAAGGGCGGTGAGGATCTCGTCGCACTCAACGTCTCGGAGCCCCTTCCGCTCGTCGACATCTTCCTGCTGGTCACCGGAAACAGCGAGCGCAACGTCGCCGCGATCGCGGACGAGATCGAAGACCGGCTGATCGAGTCGGGCCACAAGCGCGTGCGCCGCGAGGGGCGCGCGGAAGCCCGCTGGGTGCTGCTCGACTTCGGCGATCTGATCGTGCACGTCTTCCACCAGGAGGAGCGCGTCTACTACGGGCTCGAGCGCCTGTGGAAGGACTGCCCGGTCGTCCCGATCGACGTCGTCGAGCCGGCCGCAGACCCCAGCTGACATGGCGACGCACCTGATCACCGGAGCGGGCTCCGGAATCGGCGCGGTGCTCGCGAGGCGGCTGCTGGATCGCGGAGACGACGTGGTCGTCCTGGCACGTGACGTGGGTCGGGCCACCCAGATCGCTGCCGACCTTCCTGGGGCGACGCCCCTCGTGGGTGACCTGTCCCAACCGGGGCGCCTCTCCTGGGCGCTGTCGAAGCAGCACCTGCCCGACCGCATCGACTCGCTCGTGCACGTGGCCGGGGTCGTCGACCTCGGCGATGTGGCGGACCTCCCCGCCTCCCTCTGGGAGCAGCAGCTCGCAGTGAACCTCGTCGCCCCCGCCGAGCTCACTCGACTCCTCCTTCCCGTTCTGCGCGTGTCTCAAGGCCAGGTGGTGTTCGTGAACTCGGGTGCGGGGCTGCGCGCCAACGCCGGCTGGTCGGCGTACGCGGCGTCCAAGCACGGTCTCAAAGCCCTCGCCGACGCACTGCGCGCAGAAGAGGCGGAGCACGGTGTGCGGGTGACGTCGATCTTCCCCGGGCGCACGGCGACTCCCATGCAGGAACGCGTCCACCATCAGGAGGGCGCGGACTACGACGCCGATCGTTTCATGACGCCGGATTCCGTCGCCTCGACGATCCTCACCGCACTCGACCTTCCGCGCGACGCGGAGATCACCGATCTGACGGTCCGACCCGGCAGCCGCTGAGGAGCGGGAATCGCCCCTCAGGCCGTGAGGCGTGTCCGACGCTGCAGCATGCCGCGATCGGCACGCGTCTGCGGCGGATGGCGGACAGCAGCGACCGCGTGTACGGGTGCTCCGGGTGCCGGTAGACCTCTTCCGTGTCTCCGATCTCGACCATCTCGCCGAGATACATCACGGCGACCCGGTCGGCGATGTGCCGCACGAGGGACAGGTCGTGGGCGATGAAGACGATCGACATGCCCAGCCGCTCGCGTAGCTCGCACAGCAGGTCGATGATCTGCGCGCGGATCGACACGTCCAGCGCGGACACGGGTTCGTCGCACACCAGGACGTCCGGGTCGAGCGCGAGCGCCCTGGCGATGCCGATGCGCTGGCGCTGGCCGCCGGAGAACTGGTGGGGAAAGCGCGAGCCCATCTCGGGGTGAGCCCGACGAGCGCGAGCAGCTCGGCGACGCGCTCACGCCGGCTCGCGGGGGAACCGGTGCGCGTGGCCGCGAGGGGTTCGGCGATGATCTGCTGCACGGTCATCCGCGGGTTGAGAGACATGTACGGGTCCTGGAACACCATCTGCACCCCTCGTCGCAGGATCTTCCTGTCCTGCAGACGGCCGCGTGTCACGTCCTGGTCCCGATAGCGCAGCGTGCCCGCATCCGGTGCATCGAGGCCCACCAGCATCCGGGCCAGCGTCGACTTCCCGCTGCCCGACTCGCCGACGATCGCGAGGATCTCGCCCTGCCGGAGCTCGAGGTCGACCCCGGCGACCGCGGCGACGCGGTGGGCGCGTCGCCCGCTTCCCGAGCGGAACGTGCGCTCGAGGCCACGACCTTCCAGGATGGGCGCCGTGCCGTCGTCGTCGGCAGCCGCGCTCACCTCGCGCGGCATCGAGTCCAGGAGCTGGATCGTATAGGGATGCTGCGGCTTCGTGAGCACGTCATCGGCCGTGCCGGACTCGACGATGCGACCCGTGCGCATGACCGCGACCTGGTCTGCGACCTCCATCACGACACCCAGATCGTGCGTGATGAGCAGGATCCCCATGCCGAGTCGTTCCCGCAGCGACAGCAGCAGATCGAGGATCTGCGCCTGCACCGTCACATCGAGTGCCGTCGTCGGCTCATCCGCGATGATGAGATCGGGATCCAGGGCGATCGCCATCGCGATCAGGATGCGCTGGCGCTGGCCGCCGGAGAACTGGTGCGGGTAGTCGTGCACGCGCTTGTCGGGGGTGGGGATGCCGACGAGACCGAGCAGTTCCACCGCGCGCTCTTCGGCGGCGCGCCGGCTGATGCCGCGGTGAGCGCGGATGAGGTCGATGATCTGGTCGCCGATGCTGAGGACCGGGTTCAACGCGGAGAGCGCGTCCTGCATGACCAGGCTCACCTGCACGCCCCGCAGGCGGCGATGCTGCTCCGGCGAGAGCGAGAGGAGGTCCGTTCCGCCGAGTGCCATGGTGGTCGCCTCGACGTCTCCGTTGTCGATGAGGCCCATGATCGCCCGGGCGGTCATCGACTTGCCCGACCCTGATTCGCCCAGCAGTGCGAACACCTCGCCTCGGCGGACGGCGATGTCGATCCCGTCGACGACGCGATTGTGACGGCCATCGCCGGTCAGGGTGACGGTGAGTCCCTCGACGTCGAGGACGACGGCGTTCGCGGTGTCGGAAGTGTTCTCCATGGATGCCATCATGCCAGCTTCCGAGTTCTGAATTGTTTCGAACAGGAAACATTTCAGCCGAAGATAATCACAAGAGTTGACTTCTATGCCGAATTCCTCCAGATTCGAGGAATCTCCCGCTCGTCGATCGGGAGTGGCATCCGCATCATCGAACCGAAGGAGCGCATCCGTGCTCGAAGAAGCAGGCCGGTACACCGGCTACACCGCCTACGACTACCTCGAAGCTGGCAAGGACTACCGCGAGTTCCGCTATGCCAAGCAGATCGGCCGCGTGCCGGCGTACGACCTCGGCCTGAGCGACGCGCAGCAGGAACGCACCGAGCGCCTGCTCCGTGAAGAGACCGTGATCTCGCTGCATGAGCACGTGCAGGTGTTCCCCGAGGACATGGGCGAACTCCGCGACCACATCCGTCAGGGCCGCGAACCCACCGGCTACCAGGGCCTCGCCCGCTCCGGTCTGACCGCCGTGTTCGACAACGGTATGGACGGCACCTGCTGCATCTCCAGCGACGCCGGATGGAAATACCAGGACGTGCTGTTCGACCTGGGCGTGCGCATGGCCGACCTCGCGCATCAGGACTTCGTGATCAAGGCCGAGTCGATCAAGGACATCCGCCACGCCGCCGAGACCGGTCGTGTCGCGCACATCTTCGCGCTCGAAGCCTCGACCATGATCGAGAACGAGGTCGACCGCCTCGACGTGCTCTACGGCTTCGGCGTGCGGCAGATGGGCATCGCCTACTCCGAGGCCAACATGCTCGGCGGCGGGCTCAAGGAACGCGGCGACGGCGGACTCACCTACTTCGGCGAGCGCGCGGTCGAGCGGATGAACAAGCTCGGCATCGCCATCGACATCTCGCACTCCGGCGATCAGACCTGTCTCGATGTGATCGCGCATTCGAAGAAGCCGGTGTTCATCACGCACGCCGGCGCCCGCGGGCTGTGGCCGACGAACCGGATGAAGACCGACGAGACGATCATCGAGTGCGCGAAGCGCGGTGGGGTGATCGGCATCGAGGCAGCTCCCCACACGACCATCTCGCCCCAGCACCCGAAGCACTCGCTGGAGTCGGTCATGGACCACTTCCAGTACTGCGTCGACCTGGTGGGTCTGGAGCACGTCAGCTTCGGTCCGGACACCCTGTTCGGCGACCATGTCGGCCTGCACGACGCGTTCTCCTCGAACCTGTCGCTCGGACAGGCGCACGCCAACGTCGACTATGAGAAGCAGCCGTACGTCGACGGCATCGAGAACCCGGCCGAGGCCTTCTACAACATCATCGGCTGGCTCGTGAAGCACGACTACTCCGACGACGAGATTCGCGCCGTCGTCGGAGGGAACACCATGCGCGTACTCGAGGAGGTCTGGGTCTGATGAAGTACAGCAAGTTCCTCGCCCTCGGCGCGGCCACGGTTCTCGCCGTCGGTCTCGCCGCGTGCGCCCCGTCCGCGCCGGAACCGGGGGAGTCGTCCGGCTCCACCGGTCCCAGCGATGAGACGCTCAGCATCGGCACCACCACCGATGTCGTCAACTTCAACCCGGTGCTCGGCAACAGCCGCACGGACTCGTGGATCACGAACCTGATGTATCCGCACCTGCTGAGCATCAGCGACGACGGCACCAAGGAAGCCCACGTGGCCACCGACTGGGGCTACGTCGACGACACCACGGGGTTCTACGAGATCCGCGACGACCTCACCTGGAGCGACGGCGAACCGCTGACCGCCGAGGACGTGGCCTGGACCCTGAACGCGGTCAAGCGCGATCAGGCGCCCGGCACGTTCTACGGACAGCTCGGCAATCTCGAGACCGCGACGGCCGTCTCCGACACCAGGGTCGAGCTCACGCTCACGCAGCCGGACTCGTCCATCATCGACGAGATCGGGTTCTGGGGCGTCGTCGTCCCTCAACACGTGTTCGAGCCGAAGGGCTCGATCGCCGAATTCGCGAACGACGGCAGCGACGGCCGCTGGGTGGGCATGGGGCCGTTCATCATGAGCGACTTCCAGGTCGGCCAGCACTACACGCTCGAGCGCGTCGAGGACTATCCCCTCGTCGACGGCGGCGTTCCCGGCCCCGCCGAGGTCGTCTACCGCGTGTACCCGGATGTGAACACCGAGATCCTGGCGCTGCAGAGCGGCGAGATCGACGTGATCGCCAACGCCCTGCCGCCCGCACAGGTCGAGCAGCTCAGCAGCACCGACGGCCTCCAGGTCATCGAGGCTCCCGGCCTCGGCTACGCGCACCTCGTCTACAACATGGACAAGCCCGACCTCGCGAAGACCGAGGTGCGTCAGGCGCTCGCCCATGCGGTCGACTATGACGCGATCCGTACCGTGGTGCTGCAGGGCCAGGCCGTGTCGACCGGGTCCAGCGCGCTCATGCCCGTGCTCGCCAAGTACTACGACGACTCGGTGACCGAGTACGAGTTCGATCCGGAGAAGTCGCGCTCGTTGATGGAGGAGGCCGGTTACACCGCCGGTTCCGATGGCACCTTCCCGGTCTCGTTCCGGCTGATCTACTCCCTGCAGGACAGCGTGACGAGCCAGTGGGCGCAGATGGTCAAGGACAGCGCGGCCGAGGCCGGCATCACGATCGCGCTGCAGGGCACGGAGCGGAACACGTACCTCTCGATGACCAACGAGGGCGACTACGACATCTACGCCGGCAACTTCGCCATCATGGACGACCCGGTGACGAACTTCGCCCTCTCGTACCTGCCAGGCGGCGCGATCAACTACACGCACGTGGACGACGCCGACCTGAACGCCCTGATCGAAGAGGGCATGGTCACGTTCGACGAGGACGAGAAGATCTCGATCATGCGCGAGGCGAACAAGATCGTCCACGAGCAGGTCTACGACAACATCATGTACACGCAGAATCTGTTCTTCGCGGCCAGCGACGAATGGGCCGGCTTCATCTCGAAGCCGAGCGAGCTGCTCTCGATCGTGAACCCGCTCTCGCTCGCGAGCGCACACCCGGTCGAGTAACCACCACCGCACTCTCGAGGAAGGTCGCCCGGGTGTCCCGAGCATCGTTCATACTCCGTCGCGCAGGGAGAGGTCTGCTCACGATCTGGTTCGCCGTGACCGTGACGTTCCTGCTCCTGCGCCTGCTCCCCGGCGATCCGGCCCTGGCGCTGGCGAGCCCGAACATGACGGACGACATCCGGGCGACCATCCTCGAGCAGTACGGGCTGGACCAGCCCCTGATCGTGCAGTACGGCTTGTACATGTGGCAGCTGCTGCAGGGGAACATGGGGATCTCGTTCACCCAGTCGATCCCGGTCACCGATGTCCTGCTGCAGCGACTGCCGTGGACCCTGCTGCTGACGATCACCGCGCTGGTGCTCACGATCGTCATCGGCGTCCCGCTCGGGGTCGCGGCCGCCTCGCACAAGGGACGCTTCATCGACAGGGCGGTGCAGGTCGTCGGCGTGACGGGACAGTCGCTGTTCGTCCCCAGCGTCGCGATCCTGCTCCTGTTCGTCTTCGGCCTGAACCTCGGCTGGTTCCCGATCGGCGGGGCGTACACCAACAACACCTACGGCTTCGAGTGGTACCTCAGCGTCGCACAGCACCTCGTGCTGCCCGCCGTGTCGCTCATGCTGATCCAGGTCGGCTCGTACGTGCTCACGATGCGCTCGACGTTGATCGAGACACTCGGCGAGGACTACATCCTCCTGGCGAAGGCCAACGGCATCCGCGGCGGTCGCATCCTCTGGAAGCACGCGCTGCGCAACGCCCTGCTGCCGACGACGACGCTGATCGGTCTGCAACTCGGATTCCTGGTCGGCGGTGCCGTGCTCACCGAGACGGTGTTCGCCTATCCGGGGATCGGCCGCGGCATCTACGAGGCCGTCACCCAGCTCGACTTCCCCGTCCTGCAGGGAGCGTTCCTCATGCTCGCCGTCACCGTGGTCGTGGCGAACACGATCACCGACATCATCTACGGCTACCTGGACCCGAGAGTGAAGACCTCATGACCGCTCCGATGCCCTCCTCAGAGACCCTCGCCCCGAGCGAGCCGACCGCCGCGGGGAGCGAGCGGGCGAGCGCCCACACCTGGCGTGCGTTCCGCCGCGACCCGCTCGGCATGATCTCCCTCGGGCTGCTCGTGCTGCTCGTGATCGTCGCCCTGGCCGCCCCTCTGATCGCACCGTACCCGGCCAGCTACGGCCCCGACGTGCTGCGTCCGCCGAGCGGTGATCACTGGTTCGGCACCGACGCGCTCGGCCGCGACGTGTTCTCCGAGGTGATCTGGGGGACGCAGCAGAGCGTGCTCGTCGCGGTCGCCGCATCCGTGATCGCGATCGTGTTCGGCACGATCATCGCCGTGCTCGGCGCCTACTTCCGCCGACTCGACAGCGTCATCAGCGTGATCGTCGACATGACGCTCTCGCTGCCGGTGCTGCCGCTCATGATCCTGATCGCCGCCCTGGTCGGGCCGAGCACATCGACGATCATCTTCGTGGTCGCGGCGTTCTCCTGGCCCGAGGTCACGCGCCTCGTGCGATCGCAGGCCCTGACCGTGGTCGGCCTTCCCTACGTCGACGCCTCGCGGTTGATGACGACCTCCCCCGTGTGGATCATCACCAGGCACGTCCTTCCGGCGGTGACACCCGTGGTGGTGGTGTCCGTGGTCGTGACCGCGTCGCGGGCCGTGCTCTCGGCGGCAGGACTCGCGTTCCTCGGCCTCGGCGACCCGACGACCTGGTCGTGGGGTCGCATCCTGTACGAGGCTCAGCAGGCCGGCGCGATGGTGAGCGCGTGGTGGCTGACGCTCTTCCCCTCCATCGCGATCCTTATCCTGGTGCTCTCCGCGACCCTCCTCTCGATCGCCTATAACGACGCGCGCAACCCGCGTCACCTCGCCCGATAGGAGCATGAGATGGCCGAATTCGATCAGCGGCTCGCACCCGAGTTCTTCGACCGCGTGCAGGCACGTGTGCGTGCGCAGATGGCGGAGGAGGGGTTCGACGCCTTCCTCACCGATCATCCGGAGGACATCGCGTACCTCACCGGCTTCTTCCACCACCCCTCAGAGCGTCCGGTGGCGATATGGATCGAGGCCACCGGCCGCATCGTGATGCTGCTGCCGGAGCTGGAGCGGGAGTACGCGGACTCGCAGTCGTCCAGGGCCGAGCTCGTCGCCTTCTTCGAGTACCCGGGCGTGGTCGCGCCGTTCGAGGTGCTCGCCGCCGCGGTGATGCCGCGCGGGCGGGTCGGCTTCGCGTCGACGATGCCGTACCAGCGGCTGTCCGCGGCGCAGGCCGCCATGGGGCAGGCGGCACTCGTCCCTTCGGACCTTCTCACACGGATCCGGTACGTCAAGTTCCCCGAGGAGGTGGCGCTGCACCGCGAGGCGGCACGGGTCACGGATCGGATGCTGGACGCCGGTGTGCAGCTGGTGGTTGATGCTGTTACCGCCCGGGGCGAGCTCCCCACCGAGGCCGAGCTCGAGCGCCATGTCACCGCGACGGGCACGGGCATCATGTACGCCGAGCACCGCAACGTGGTGGTGGCTTCGCTCTTGGCGGGCGGCCTGGTGTACTCGGGGGCGAACTCCGCGTTCCCGCACGGCCTGCCGTCGGTGAACCGCCTCAAGGCGGGAGACACCTTCATGCTCTCGCTCGGGTGCGCGGTCGGCGGCAGGTTCATCGAGGGCGAGCGGACCTTCGTGCTCGGGGAGCCGACCGCCGAGCAGCGGCGCTATCACGACACGATCCACGCGGCACAGCTGCGCGGACGCGAGACGATCCGCGCCGGACTCGAGTGCCGCGAGGCGAACCGGCTCTGTCTCGACGTGATCCGCGACGCCGGGCTCGGCGAGTTCATCCGCCATCGCCAGGGGCATGGCATCGGACTCGGCATGCACGAGGCCCCGTGGCTGGAAGACGGCGACGCCACGCTGCTGCAGGAGGGCATGGTCGTCTCCAACGAGCCGGGCATCTACGTCCCCGGCCATGCGGGGTACCGCATCAGCGACAGCATGCTCGTGACCGCCACAGGTGCCGAGCCTCTGACCACCTTCCCCCGCAGCCTCGACGACTGCATCATCGCGCTCTGACGCCCCGGAACCGAGAGAGAGACCACGACATGACATCCACCCCGCCCGTATCCCCGGAGTTCGCCGCAGCGACCAGCGCCCACGAGTGGGTCGAGATCAACGGCAACCATCTCGCCGTCGAGGTGCTCGGCCCGGAGGGCGCGCCCGTCATCATCACGCACCACGGCGCACCGGGGCTCGGCTCCCGCGCGGAGCCTCGGGCCAGCTTCGGGCGCCTCGCCGACGAATACCGTGTCGTGGTGTTCGATGCTCGCGGGAGTGGCCAGAGCGAGGGCGAAGGCACCTACAGTCACGAGCAGTGGGCCGCCGACATCGACGGTCTGCGGGAGTGGATCGGCGCCGACAGGATCGCGATCGCCGGCGGCTCGTACGGCGGCTTCATGGCGATGGAGTACGCGTTGCGGTACCCGGATCGGGTGGCTGCGATGGTGCTGCGGGACACATCTCCCGACAACTCCAACGCTCACCTTGCGCGCGAGAACGCCCTGGCCTCCGACCGCGTGACGATCGACATGGAGAAGTTCGATCGCATCGACGTCGGTCAGGTCCGCGACGACGAGGACCTCAAGGACTGCTGGCGGGAGATCCTGCCGCTCTACGACTTCACCTACGACCCGGAGGCCGTCGAGCGGAAGGTGCAGGCGACGCCGTACCGGTACCGCGCCCACAACTACGCCTTCTCGGTGAACCTCCCGAACTACGACCTCAAGCCGCGACTGCCCGAGATCGGTGTGCCGACACTCATCACGGTGGGGCGGACGGACTGGATCACGCCAGTATCGTGTAGCCAGACGATCGCCGATCTCATCCCGGACTCCGAGATGGTGGTGTTCGAGAAATCGGGGCACTCCCCGCAGATCGAGGAGGCAGAGGCGTGGACGAAGACGGTGCGCACGTTCCTGCACCGGGTGTACCCGCCGACCCGATGAGCGGTATCCACCTGACGAGGGAAGTGAGCGACCTCGACCGCCGGATCGTCGTCGCGTTGCAGCAGGACGGACGGGCGAGCTGGACCTCGATCGCCGAGTTCGCCGGTGCTCCGGTGTCCACCGTCACGCGCCGCGGTCAGCAGCTGCTCGCTGAGGGACTGGTGCGGGTCGGGATCGTGCCGACGCTCGGCAGCGAAGGCCACGTGGAGACGTTCTTCGTGCGGATCAACTGCACCCCGGGCTCTCAGCTGGGCGTCGCGCAGGCGCTGATCGGGTCGCCGTACGTGCGATTCGTGACGCTGGTCACCGGGAAGTTCGACGTCTTCGCCGAGGTCGTGATCCCGGGTGACTCCGCGACGTACGCGCACGTGCTCACCGACCTGCAGGCCATACCGGGAGTCGAGCGCTGGCGCAGCGATCTCGTCGTGCACACCTACAAGGTGAGCTTCGACTGGGGGCGGCAGCTCTACGACGCACATGCCGAGGCCACGACCGACCCGCAGTCGTACATGCCGGCGCCCAACACCTGCGATCCGACGCACTTCGACGACGCCGACCGGGCGATCGTCGAAGAACTGCGTCACAACGGCAGGGCGTCGTTCCAGTCCATCGGCGACACGCTCGACATGAACGAGAGCAGCGTTCGTCGCCGGTACGAGCGGATGCGCAACGCGGGCTGCCTGACCACGGTGACGATGGTGCCGGCATCCGCACTGGGGATGAGCGCCGAGACGCTGCTCATCCTGCGGGTCGAGCCCTCGCGGATCGCGGCGGTGGCGCAGACGCTCGCCCACCACGTATCGGTCCGATTCCTCGCGGCCGCCCTGGAGGAGAACTCGCTGTACTGCGAGATCATCCTGCCGAGCACCGAGACGCTGCACGACTTCCTCACCGGGACGATCGCGCATCTCAAGGGCGTCCGCGGGTGGAACGCGGCGATGGAGCTGGTCTTCATGAAGCGCGGCTTCATCGAGACGCCGTGGTGGCGTGCGCAGGTCGCGTCCGCCGGCGGGGTCGAATCCGTGTCGTAGCGGCGATCGTCCGCCCACCGCATCCTCGGCGCGCGGTGTCAAGGGGCTTCCCCAGCCACGGTCAGGGCCGCACTCTTGAGGAAGAGAGAGTCCTGGAGGGCCCCCAGATGTCTGAACTTCCGGATCCGCGGTTCATCTTGAACCGCATCACCGCGTCGGAATGGGTGATCAACGATCTTCGCTACGCACCCAACGATCCGCGACATGTGGTCGCCTGCGTGTACGAGCTCGCCGAGACCGAGGTCGAGGTGACCTGGCTGCGCGACCTTCCGCTCGCGAGCCGTTACGGGACCGTCTTCGAGGTGCTCGAAGACGTCGAGAGGATGCGAGGGTCGAGCAGGGCGACACGCCCGATCTCGATCGCCCATCGTCCGCCGCTCGCGACCACGTAGCCGCCGCGCCGAGAGCTGTGGCAGAAGCGCGCCTCCTCGATCGTCGAGGAGGCGCGCTTTCCTCTTCGTCCGCGATTCTCAGACCAGCTGCAGGTTCGTGATGCAGGTCGGATCATCGGGTGATGTGGTGGAGATCGGCGCGCTCCCTGTGCGTCCGGCGTGCTCGATCGTGAGTGTTGCCGAGACGCCGCGGGGCACCCAGAGTCCCGCGAAGCCGTTGTCGTACGTGCGCCGTGTCTCGTCGATCAACACCTCTCCGTCGTCGCCGGTCAGGATGACGCGGAGCTCTGTGTCGGCGAGTTCTCCGACACAGGTGGTGAGGCTGTGGAAGTGGCACTCGTGGGTCTGTTCGCGGAACGGCGCGACGGAGATGTACACCTCGTCCGCGGGGAGAGGCATGCGCGTCTCTCGTCCTGTGTCATCGCGTAGCACGAGGGAGTCCGGTTGCACCGACGCGAGCAGGTCGGTCGGGCGGTCCTCGATCGGCATCGCGTCGAGCCGTTCGATGACCTCTCCGACGTCGAGGCCTGCGAGGTCATAGCGGGCGAGGATCTCGTCCGCAGGTGCGGGTCCGGCGGCCTCCGGGGCGGGGGCGGCGCATCCCGCGAGGGTGAGGCCGGCGACCGCCAGCACGGCGAGCACTGCCGACATCCTCCATCGGCGAGAGGATACGGGAGACGTGGGCCCGGGGTTGTTCATGGTGTGGTCCTTCGTACGGGGTGGGGCCGATGCCGGCCGAACGCTCCGGCACCGGCCCCGTCGAGCGTCGTCAGAGAGCGGCCAGGAGGTCCTTCATCTCCTGGATCTCCTGGTTCTGGGCGTCGATGATCGCCTGGGCGAGCTCGACCGCTTCGGGGTTCTCCCCGTCGTCGACCTGCGCCTGGGCCATCTCGACCGCGCCCTCGTGGTGCACGATCATCTGCTCCAGGAACAACCGCGACGCCTCAGCGCCGTCGGCGGCCTGGAGGGCGGCGAGGTCGTCGTCGCTCATCATCCCGTCGCCGTGGTCCATCCCGACGGCGTCGCGGTCCTCGGCCTCGACGCCCCACTCGTCCAGCCAGCCCTCGAGCTGCTCGATCTCGGGGCCTTGCGCATTCTTGATGCGCTCGGCGAGGGCGGTCACCGCCGGGTCTACGTCCTCCGCGGCGAGCACGATGTCGCTCATCTCGATCGCCTGCTCGTGGTGCACGATCATCATCGAGCCGAACATCACGTCGGCGTCGTTCGCCTCGGTGGATGCGGCGCTCGAGCCATGGTCCATGCCGGGCGTGGAGCCGTCATCGGCGCCATCGGCGCAACCGGACAGGATCAGGACGGCGGACAGGGTGAGTGCGGACACGGCCGCAGCACGAATCTTCATGTGTTCTCCAAATGTGCATAGTCGTCAGCGCGGCCGGATGGCGTCGCGCCGGTGCGAGCGGTGAGCCTGGCGTGGGAACGTCGGCTCGTGTCGGCTCAGGTACGACTGATGCAGAGAACGTGCAGAGAGGGCGCGTGGGGAGGACCCGCGCCCCGGCACCCCGTCGAGAGGCGACCAGAGAAACAGTCGCGTCCATGCCCGCAGGAGGTGCGGCGGGGCGACCAGGAGCAGGAGCAGCAGGAGAGCGAGCACACACGCCATCGCCATGCCCGCGTGATCGTCGGTTCCGCACCCCGCACAGGACATGTCGCGGTCGCCTGACCCGTGACCGGAGTCGTGCGCCGCCGCGCTGACGTGGTGTGCCGCAGCCGGCTCGGAGACGGACGCCGAGAGAGACGTAGGGGCGTCCGCCGCTGCGGTGCCGTGCAGATTCAGGGTGTGCATCGCCAGGAGACCGACGATGATCCCGGTGGCCAGCAGCCCGACCAGCAGCACGCCCTGGAAGACGCCGCGAAAGCTCTTCCCGGGTCGTGTCGCCAACGCGGAAGCCATGTCTGGAAGTCTACGTGCGTCGTGCGGGCGCCCGGATAGGCTCGAGTGCATGGCAGACGACGTCCGCAACGTGCACGAGGCCCTTTCCGCGATCACCGAGCACTGGCAGCCGCATCGGCTGACGAGCATCAACGACTACGACGTCAAGGTCGTCAAGCTTCAGGGCGAGTTCGTCTGGCACACGCACCCCGACACCGACGAGCTGTTCCTCGTGGTGAGCGGGCAGTTGACCATCCAGCTCCGCGATCGCGATGTCGTCCTCGATCCGAACGACGTGTTCGTGGTCCCGCGCGGTGTCGAGCATTGCCCGAAGGCCACAGAGGAGGTCCACGCGATCCTGTTCGAGCCGAAGGGCACGGTCAACACGGGGGACGCAGGCGGAGACATGACGTCGGATCTGCGGGAGCTCTCCTGACGCCCGGACCTGACGCTCAGACGCTCGGACCTGACGCTCAGACGCCCGTGTCCTCGTCGTCTCCGGCGGCGACGCGGTCGGCCTCGGCACTGTCGATCAGAGCATCGTCGACGTCCTGATCGAGAACGCGCTCCCCGTCCACTTCTCGGGTGGGCACTTCGTCGTTGCCACCAGTGGACACCGGGGGCACGGGAGGGATGAGGGGATTCGACATGAGCGCTTCCTTTCGTCGGATGCCGCTCACGGTACGTCGCCCGTCATGCGGACGCGATCGGGTTGACGCGCACCCAGGAGCGCGGTAGACGCAGCAGCCCCGGTCTCACGGCTTCAGGTGCCTGGCGAGGTCCGCGAGCGACGAAACAGGATCCGCAAACGAAGAAAGCCCCCGGATATCCGGGGGCTTCTCGGTGGACCTGAGGGGACTCGAACCCCTGACCCCCTGCATGCCATGCAGGTGCGCTACCAGCTGCGCCACAGGCCCAAACGCCGCTCCGAAGTAGCCGGAGCAACTTGAAAAGAGTACTACACGAGTCAGCGCCAGCACCAATCGGTGCGGAGCGCCCGGGAGTGTCGTCGTCGCCGGAACATCCCCGACCTTCTGGGCGTTCTGTTCATCGTGAGCATCCTCGACAGTCTGGTGATCGGCGCAGGGCAGGCCGGTCTCTCGGCGTCGTTCCACCTCTCCCGGCTGGGCATCTCGCATGTGGTGCTGGACGCGAACGAGCGTCCGGGTGGCGCCTGGCAGCATCGGTGGGACGCGCTCACGATGCAGGATGTGCACGGCGTCGCAGAGTTGCCGGGCGACAGTCCTCCGCCGCGAGACACCGCACGCGCCAACGCGGCCGTCCCCGCGTACTTCGGCGCCTATGAGCGGGCGCATGCGCTCCCCGTGCTGCGTCCGGTGCACGTCGAACGGGTCGAAGACCAGGGCGGAATGCTCGTCGTACGGGCGCACGAGGGGGAGTGGACGACACGCACGCTCGTGAACGCCACCGGAACGTGGTCGCATCCGTTCCTGCCGCACTTCCCCGGGATGGAGACGTTCCTGGGCGAGCAGCTGCACACCGTGGACTACCCGGGGCCGGAGCACTTCGTCGGCAAGCGGGTCCTCGTCGTCGGAGGCGGAGCGTCGGCCGTGCAGTTCCTCGGCGCCCTCGCGCCGCTCACCGAGACGCTCTGGGTCACCCGCCGCGAGCCGGTGTGGCGGAACGACGACTTCACCCCCGAGGCCGGGGCGGCGGCCGTGGCCCTCGTCGAGAAGCGTGTCGCCGCAGGGCTCCCGCCCGAGAGCGTGGTCAGCGTCACCGGGCTCATGCTGCGTCCGCAGGAGCGCGAAGCCGAGCGCCTCGGCGCCTACGCCGCTCGACGGCCGATGTTCCAGCGCATCGAGCCCGATGGCGTGCGGTGGGCCGACGGGAGCTTCGAGCGCGTCGATGTGATCCTGTGGGCGACGGGTTTCCGGCCGGCGATCAGTCACCTCGCGCCCTTGCGCCTGCGGACCGCGGCAGGTGGCATCCAACTCGACAGGAACGGCCGCGGCACGACCGCCGTCGTGGACCCGCGGGTTCAGCTCGTGGGGTACGGACCCTCGGCGAGCACGATCGGCGCCAACCGTGCGGGGCGCTCGGCGGCGAAGGGCGTGCAGCGGGCACTGCGGTCCGCAGACGCGACCGTCACCACCGGGGCCGTCACCAGCGGTTGAGGACTTCCTCCGCGAATCCCTCGATGCCGTCGACGCGCACGCGGGCCCCGGTGTCGTCGGTCACCCACCCCGACCATACGCCGAACAGCTGATCTGTCCTGCTCGCGATGACCACGGCGTCGGTGCGCGAGCGCTTGTCGTAGAACGGGGTGAAGGCGAGATCGGCGGTCGTCCCGTGCACATGCCAGGGCTTCATGAAGGCCTGCGGGTCGTAGTCCCAGACGAGCTCTTCGCTGATCTTCGACAGGTGGCCGTCGACGAGCAGCGCGTTCTCGGTGGCGCCGGAGCCATCCGTCCACTTCGCGCCGAGCTGCAGACCGATCACGCGACCGTCGACGAGTCCGCTCCCTGCCGCCCAGTTCCAGTGCACGCGGTAGGGCCAACGTCCGCGGCCGTGGTCGAGCACCGCCCAGCTCCCCGGCGGCACGTCATGCGGGGTGCCGTCGATCGTGACGGTTCCGGTGACCGGCCGCGCCACATCCTTGACGGTGTACTGGAAGCGGGAGATCTCGTCTCCGCGCCGCCACGGCACCACGACGCCGAGGGACTCGTGCCCCGGCGGGCGGGTCGCGAGCATGTCGAACGACACGCGAGGAGCGGTTCCGCGCAGCCGAGTGCCGTCGAACGACTCGTCGACGTCCAGGGTGATCCGGCGGGTGCGTGCGCGGGCGGGCCCGTCTCCGAGCGACGGCGGGAGCGTGGCGCTGCGCCCTCCCGGTGAGATCGTCGTCGTGCCGATCTCCTCGCCGGTCGCCCGGTCCAGCACCCACACCTCATGCAACGCCATGTAGTCGACGCACGAGACGGTGAACGCGATGATGTGGGACGCCGTCATGACGTTCCAGTACTCCCACCGCTTGTTGCGGCCCCAGTGCCCACGTCCGGGGATCCCCGACGTGTCGTGCAGCGGCGTCCGCGACCAGCCCAGCGCGTCGTGATTCAGACTTCCGTCGGCGGTGGTGAGGGCGACGGGCGCGGTGATCTCGCGCTCGATCAACGGTGTGGGCATCATCGTCCTGGTGTCGAGGGGGCGCCGTGTCGGGTCGGCGTTGAGCCGAGTGTAGAGGACGAGGGCGTGGGCCGGAGCCGGAGTGATGCATCGGTACGCTGATCGTCATGCTCCGCATCATCCTCCTCATCGTCTGGCTCCTCCTGTCGGCGTGGCTCGCGATCTGGGTCGGGGAGGGGCTCTTCGGGGTCGACCAGCGACACTCGATCCTGCCGTTCGCCGGAGAGGACACGCTCGGCGCTCCGATCATCATCGGCGTCGCGTGGGGACTGCTGCTGACGTTCGGCGGAATGCTCTCCGGACTCGGGCGTCGGAGGAGCGTCCGAGGTGAGGCGCAGATCGGGGTCGGCACGATCGTCGAGGTCTCCCGCACCGGGGTGACGGTGAACGACGTCCCGCAGTACGACATGTTCATCCGCGTGACGCCGAGCACGGCTGAGGAGTTCATCGGGCAGTTGCGGATGCTGGTGGATGCGTCCGAGATCGGCACGCTCCAGGTGGGACTCCCCGTTCCGGTGCGCTACAGCCTGACCGACCAGGACACGGTCGAACTCGCCGACCTCAGCGACCCCGAGGTCCGCGACGCGATGCTGCAGTGGCGGATCGATCGCGGCCTGATCGATCCGACCCAGGTGCGGGCGCGAACGAGCGGCATCCCGGTGCCCGCCTCGGTGCTGGAGGTGCGCCCGACCGGTCGACGACGGGAGGGGCAGAGCGAACTCGCGCTGCGCGTGTTGATGGCTCCCGAGGACGCGGCGACCTGGGAGGCCGACACCACGGTGTTCGTGTACCCGCAGGCGATCCCGCATCTCCAGGTCGGTGCTCCCGTGTGGGCGTATTACCGGCGGGAGGACCCGCAGACCGTCGCGGTGACGATCGAGAAGGAGGCGACGCGATGAATCCGATGGACACGCTCATCTGGCTGGTCGATTTCCCGGCGTCGCACGGCTATGCCGTCGTCTTCATCGCGGGGTTCTCCACGCTCGGTCTGTTCGCGCTGTCGGCGCGGGGCGCGGTGCCCGGTGAGGCGCTGCGTCGTGTCCGCGAACGCGAGGGCCTGCTGCGCTCGGCAGGCCGCCCCCGAGGAGAGATCGGGGGCCGTGTCTTCCGTGTCGCGGCCCGGTTCCTGGCCTTCCTGATGGTCGGCTCGCTCGCGATCGGCATCCTCAGCCTGACCGGTGTCCCCGTCACGCGTGCCTACATCCACGACCACGGCCGTCCGACGACCGCGACGATGGACGGAGACTGGGTGACCTTCACGACCGCGGAGGGTGTGGAGTACACGCTCGAGAGCAACTTCTTCACGCCCGCCGTGTATCCCGACCGGGATGTCTACCTTCCCAGCGGTGAACCGGTCGTCGTGCGCTACCTGCCGAGCCACCCCCAGGCGTTCGTGATCGACAGCGAGCAGACCCCGCGCTGACGTCGGGACGGGCGCGTAGGGTGAAGGTATGTCGCGCATCATCGTCTTCGGCGGCCACGGCCGCATCGCCCTCCTGCTCGCACCGCTGCTCGTCGCTCAGGGCGATGAGGTCACGGGAGTGATCCGCAACCCGGAGCACGCGCCCGAGGTCGAAGCGGGTGGAGCACGAGCGCTCGTCGCCGACGTCGAGAACATGGACGTCGAGGCGCTCGCCGAGATCATCCGCGGGCACGATGCCGTCGTCTGGTCGGCAGGTGCCGGCGGCGGATCGCCCGAGCGCACCTACGCGGTCGACCGCGACGCGGCTCAGCGGTCGATGGACGCGGCAGAGCGCGCCGGCGTCCGCCGCTACGTCATGGTCTCGTGGCTCGGCTCCACTGCCGATCACGGTGTTCCCGAAGGCGACTCGTTCTACCCCTACGCCGACGCCAAGTGGGCTGCAGACGAGCACCTGCGCGCGAGCGGCCTCGAAGGTACGATCCTCGGCCCCGGCACGCTCACATTCGACGCCCCCACCTCGCGCATCCGGATCGACCCGGACGGAAGCGGTGCGGTGTCGCGCGCGGATGTCGCCGCGGTCATCGCAGCAACACTCCACGCGCCGTGCACGATCGGGCGCACGATCCGCTTCGGCAACGGCGACCCGGAATCGTCGGTGCCCATCACCGAGGCGCTCGGTTGCTGACGCGGCGTCCGCGCGCAGGAGTCCTCATGTCCCGGTACCGCAGACGGACGGCGGGGGCGGTGGTCATCGCTGCGATGGTCGGCCTGTGCGCCACGACCACGGCGTCGGCATCCGTCGTTCCTGCGACATCGACCCCGGCTCCCGTTCCGGCCGCGACGTCGAGCACGACTCCGGCCACGACGCCATCCGCGCGCGCTGCTTCGCTGGTGCAGGGGATGACGGTGGCCGAGCAGGCGTCGACCGTGGTCATGGGGCACGTCGCGGGAACCGATCCGGCGGCGCTCCGCGCCTATATGGAGTCAGGGCTCGGCGGCTTCATCCTGATGGGGGCGAACATCCCGGAATCCGAGGCCGCACTGCAGGGCCTGACGAGCGCGCTGACCCTCGATCCCCGACTTCCTCCACTGATCGCCGTCGACCAGGAGGGGGGAATCGTGTCGCGCCTGCACGGCGACGACTTCGCGGCCTCGACGTCGCTCAAGAATCGTCCGGTCTCCGACACGGCGGATGCGTTCTCGGCGCGCGGTGCCCTGGTCGCACGCGCGGGCATCACGGTGAACTTCGGGACCGTGGCGGATTTCACCCCGGATGCGGGCAGCTTCATCTATGGTCGGGCGCTCGGCACCGACGCGGTCGGCGCTGCAGACAGGGTCGCGGCTGCGACGGCGGCGCAGGAGCAGTTCGTCGCGTCCACCCTGAAGCATTTCCCCGGACACGGTGCCGCGCCGGGAGACTCCCATCACGCGATCCCCACGACGGACAGGGGACTCGACCAGTGGCGCGAGACGGAGGCTGCCCCCTTCCGGGCGGGTATCGATGCGGGGGCGGATCTGCTGATGTACGGACATCTCGCCTACACCGCCGTCGATCCGCTGCCCGCGTCCCTCTCGCCGAGGTGGCACCAGATCGCCAGAGACGATCTCGGCTTCGAGGGGGTGGCGGTGACCGACGATCTCGGGATGCTGCTGTCGTCGGGGAATCCGGCCTACGCCGACCCGGTCGCGAACGGTGTGGCCGCGATCGCCGCCGGCAATGACCTGGTGCTCATGATCGCCGGCTCCGACACCCGGACGGCGCAGAACATGGCGGCGGGGATCGCGGCGGCCGTCGATGCCGGGACGCTGCCGGCGCAGAGGCTCGAAGAGGCTGCTGTCCGGGTGGTCACCCTCCGGATGCGGGTGGCGGCGAGCACCGCGCACTGGGCGGTGTGTCCCGACTGCGATCCCGTGGGGTGAGGCTCACGCCGCCTCGGGTGCGCCCTCGCCGAGCCAGGCGTTCAGCAGCGCGGTTCGCAGGGCGGCTCCGCGCTCCGCGAAACCTCGCTGTCGCCGCACGTACTCCGCCTTCCCCTCGGGCGTCTCGATCGGCACGGGAACGACGTCCCACGCGGCGAGGTCGTACGGCGCGGCCTGCATGTCGAGGAGACGGATATCGCGCGCGAGCTCGAACGTGTCGAGAAGGAGCTCGCCCGGGATCAGCGGCCCGAGCTTGGTGGCCCACTTGTACAGATCCATGCCCGCGTGGAGACACCCTGGCTGCTCGAACAGCGGCTGGTCGTCACGGCTCAACGGGGTGCGATTGCGCGGGACCGCTTGCGGGGTGAAGAACCGGAAGGCGTCGAAGTGCGTGCAGCGGAGGTCGTGGCTCTCGACGACCGCATCCGTGCCTGCCTGTCCGAGCCGAAGCGGCACGGCATGCCGATGCTCCTCCGCGCGATAGACCATCGCCCACTCGTGCAGCCCGAAGCATCCGAACTGTCCAGGACGGGATGCCGTGCGGCGCAGCATCCGCTCCACGAGGGCGGCGAGCTCGGGCTTGTCCGCGCCGAAGGAGTCGGCATCGGGGACGACGGACCCCTCCTCGGATCCGGGAGAGTACCAGCGCCACGAGAGACGCTCCCTGGCATCCTCCAGCTCGATCCCGGCACCCGGATGCCAGCGTCGCAGCTGCGCCGGCTTGAAGGAGTAGTAGGTGAAGAGGAAGTCCCACACGGGGTGCTTCTCGTCGTGCGCCGCGCGCCGGCGATGCGCAGCGGTCAGCGCATCCGCGCGCGCCTGATGCGTCTGCTCCCGCAGGAGCCATGATTCGCGGGTCAGCGCCCCGTCAGCGAGGTTCATGTCGACAGGTGCTCGTCAGCGCAGGATGCCGGCTTCACCGAGCAGATCTCGCAGCCCGGCGCCGTCCTCCGCGCTCACCCACGGCGCGACATCCTCGGAGTGCGGTTCCCGCCCCGCACGCCCGCCCGCGAGCACAGCCTCGGCGGGCAGAAGACGCCGGATGGCGACACCCGCGACCGATTCGGGGTGCTCCTCCATGAACTGGCTGTAGATGGCCTCGTCATGCTGACCGTCGTCGCCGATCAGGAGCCACTTCACGTCGGGGAACTCGGTGGCGAGCCGGCGCAGGTTGGTGAGCTTGTGCTCGCGGCCGCTGCGGAACCAACGCTCGTGCGTCGGCCCCCAGTCCGTGAGCAGCATCGACCCGGCGGGGAAGAGATGACGACCGAGGAAGCGCCACAGCGTCGGTGCGACGTTCCACGCCCCTGTCGACAGGTACACCATCGGTGCGCCAGGGTGCTGACGCAGCAGCTGGTCGAGAAGCACGGCCATGCCGGGGACAGGCAGACGCGCGTGCTCATCCAGAACGAAGGAGTTCCAGAACGCGATGAACGGACGAGGCAGCGCGGTCACCATCACCGTGTCGTCGACGTCGGACACGACGCCGAACCGCGTTCCCTCGGCCACGACGAACGCGCGCGCCTCGATCGGCTCCTGACCCTCGACCGAGAAGGTGAACGTCTGCCACCCCGGTTCGAGATCCACGCGGATCATCGCGTCCACGACGCCGCCGCGATCGGCGACCACCTGATGCGTGGTGTCGCCGAAGTGCACGCTCACCGAGGCGAAGCCGACCGGGATCCCGACGAAGCTCCGCCATCCGCGCACGCTCGCCGGCTCGCCGTCGCGGGTGCGACGCTGCGGGGGACGATCAGCACGCGGCCGACCACACGGACCCAGCCCGGCCCGCCGTAGCCGGGGAACGGCAGGATCGTCGCGACGCGGCCGCGACGGCGCGCGCGACCTTCTCGCCACACATGGAAGCGGTGTTCGAGTCGGGCGAACCAGTGGATCCGGGGCGCCGGGGGTGCGGATGCCATTGGTTCAGTCTTTCACGTCGGCGTCGACCTCCGCCTCCGGAGCCTCCAGGTGACGAGCCTCGAGGCGTTGCAGCAGCTTCTTGCCGAGGTAGGCGAGGAGCAGGAAGAGGGCGATGACCCCGACGAAGATGTACCCCGCGAAGTGCACCCGGTCGACGAGCTCGCGGAAGCTGCCGGCCGCGAGCGACGTGACGCTCACGTACGCGGTCGCCCAGAGAGCGCAGGCGGGGGCCGTCCATGCCAGGAACCGGCGATACGGGTACTCGCTCATGCCGACGGTGAGCGGGACCAGGGAATGGAGCACCGGCAGGAAGCGGGAGAGGAAGATCGCGATGCCCCCACGGCGGGCGAGGTAGTTCTCGGCGCGCACCCAGTTGTGCTCGCCGATCTTCCGCCCCAGCCAGGACACGCGGATGTGGGGGCCGAGCCAGCGACCGAGCCAGAACCCGATGCTCTCGCCGATCAGCGCGCCGATCACGACCGCGACACCCATCGCGATGCCTTCCCACACCGTGGCGACGCCCATCGAGGCGATGATGACGATGGTGTCGCCGGGGACGATCAGCCCGATCAGGATGCTGGTCTCCAGCATGACGGCGACACCGGCGACCAGAGTGCGCGTGACCGGATCGATCGACTGCACGGTGTCGAGGAGCCAGAGCAGGAGGTCGTCCACGTGATGAGAATACGGGAGCGGACCGGACCTAGGCTGGAAAGGTGCCGGAACAGCTGAGTGCGCGACCGCTTCCCGTCTGGGCGGAGCCGTCTGCGGTGTTCGCGATGCTCGAGGCGCGGGCCTCCGATGTGTTCTGGCTCGACGCGGGCGCGGAGGCGACGGAGGGGTGGAGCTTCGTCGGGACAGGGGAGCGCTCGACGGTTCCCGTCGACACGCGGCTCGACGTCACTCCCGCCGATGACGACGCATCCCTGCCGCCGTTCCGCGGCGGCTGGGTGGGCTGGCTCGACTACGAGAGCGGAGCCACCGCCGCCGGAGCTCCGATCGCCGGACCCGTCGACACCACGGGCGGGGCCTGGGTGAGGGCCACCCACGTCGTCGCCTTCGACCACGCTCGCCGGCAGACCTGGGCGCTTTGTGATGACGGGGAGATCGAGACCTGGGCGGCGGACACCCTCCGTGCAGGGGCTCCCGCCGAGGGCATCGCTCCGCCACGCGAAGACCTCGGAGACCTCCATCTGGTCGCCGAGCCCCGACACGATCCCCAGGAGTACGAGGCGCTGATCGAACGGTGTCGAGACCTCATCCGCGCCGGCATCGCCTACCAGCTGTGTCTCACGACCCGCTTCACCGTCGCCGGCGTCCACGATCCGGTCGCCGTGTACGCCAGACTCCGATCCGCGACCCCGGCGCACCACGGGGATTCGTCCGCATCGGCGACCGCACCCTGTTGAGCGCGAGCCCCGAGCAGTTCCTCCGCGCCGAAGGGGAGTCCTCCGCACGCGCCCCATCAAGGGCACCCGTCCCCGCGGTGCAGACCCGGTGCAGGATGCCGCGCTCGCCGCGGAGCTCGCGGTCGACCGCAAGGAGCGGGCGGAGAACGTGATGATCGTCGACCTCATGCGCAACGACCTCTCGCGGGTCTGCGTGCCTGGCAGCATCCGCGTCGACGGGCTCTGGGTCGTCGAGAGCTATCCCGCCGTGCACCAGCTCGTGAGCACGGTGAGCGGTGTCGCAGCGGAGAGGACCACGGTCGGCGCGCTGCTCGACGCGACCTTCCCCGCCGGGAGCATGACGGGCGCCCCCAAACTCTCGGCGATGACCAGGCTCCACGAGCTGGAGGGCGGACCGCGGGGTGTCTACGCCGGGTGCTTCGGCTACATCGGCGTCGACGGCGCGCTCGACCTCGCGATGGTCATCCGCAGCATCGTGATCGAACCGGAGCAGGCTGTCGTCGGCGCGGGCGGAGGCATCACATGGCTCTCGGTCGCCGCCACGGAGGTCGCTGAGGTCGCGACCAAGGCCAGGGCGCCGCTCGCGGCGTTGGGCGCCGGAATGCCCGCCCTCTGGGGTTCCGATATCCTGAACTGATCCCGCTTTTTCCATCAGATTGGTCGTGCGTTCGTTGTCTGAGAACCTGTCCACCGCTCCTGCCGACGACGAGACTCCGTCGGCGCACGCCATCCAGAAGAAGTGGCAGACGTACTGGGCGGAGAACGGGACGTTCCTCACCGGCGGCGACGACGACACACGACCGCGGCGCTACGTGCTCGCGATGTTCCCCTATCCCTCGGGCGACCTGCACATGGGGCATGCGGAGAACTACCTGTACTCCGACATCGTCGCCCGATTCTGGCGCCACCGCGGACACAACGTGCTTAACCCGATCGGCTGGGACTCCTTCGGGCTGCCCGCCGAGAACGCGGCGATCCGTCGCGGAGCCGATCCGCGCGAATGGACCTATCAGAACATCGCGCAGCAGAAGGAGGGATTCCAGGCCTATGGAGTCTCGTTCGACTGGACGCGTGTGCTGCACACCTCCGACCCCGAGTACTACCGCTGGAACCAGTGGCTGTTCCTCAAGCTGTACGAGCGCGGCCTGGCCTATCGGAAGAAGAGTCCGGTCAACTGGTGCCCCAACGACCAGACGGTGCTGGCGAACGAGCAGGTCGTCGACGGGCGCTGCGAGCGCTGCGGCGCCGAGGTCGTCAAGAAGAAGCTCACGCAGTGGTACTTCCGCATCACCGACTACGCCGACCGTCTGCTCGACGACCTGAACCAGCTCGAGGGCTTCTGGCCGCACAAGGTGCTGCAGATGCAGCGCAACTGGATCGGACGCTCGGTCGGCGCCGACGTCGACTTCGTGATCGAGGGCCGGGACGAGCCTGTCACGGTCTTCTCGACGCGGCCGGACACCCTGCACGGCGCGACGTTCTTCGTCGTGGCACCCGACTCCGACCTGGCTGCCGAGCTCGCCGCCGGTGCGCCGGACGAGGTGCGGCTGCGCTTCCAGACCTATCTGGAGCAGGTGCAGAAGGAGACCGACATCGATCGGCAGTCCACGGACCGCCCGAAGACCGGTGTCTTCCTGGAGCGCTACGCGATCAACCCCGTCAACGGCGAGAGGCTGCCGGTGTGGGCGGCCGACTATGTGCTCGCCGATTACGGCCACGGCGCCGTGATGGCCGTCCCCGCGCACGACCAGCGCGACCTGGACTTCGCCCGCGCCTTCGACCTGCCCGTGAAGGTCGTCGTCGACACGACGGCACCGATCACGGGGGCGATGCCGGTGATCGAGGTCGACGAGGACGGGGTGCCGATCGACACGGGCGCCGCACTCGACGAGCAGAACCCGGCATCCACCGGAGTGGCGCTGACGGGCGAGGGTCGCATGATCAACTCGGGTGCGCTGAACGGCCTGTCCAAGCGGAACGCGATCGCGCGGGCGATCGAGCAGCTCGAGGCGTCGGGCACCGGACGTGCCGCGAAGAACTACCGTCTGCGCGACTGGCTCATCTCGCGTCAGCGTTTCTGGGGCACGCCGATCCCGATGCTGCACGCCGAGGACGGTCGGATCATCCCGGTGCCGGAGAACCAGCTGCCGGTGAAGCTGCCGAGCGTGGAAGGCCTCGACCTCGCCCCGAAGGGCACGTCGCCGCTCGGTGGCGCGGAGAGCTGGGTGCGCACGACCGACCCCGAGACGGGTGACCCCGTTCTGCGCGACCCCGACACCATGGACACCTTCGTGGACAGCTCCTGGTACTTCCTGCGGTTCCTCTCGCCGAACAGCGACACCGTGGCTTTCGACCCGGCGCAGGCCGACCGCTGGGCGCCCGTCGACTCGTACATCGGCGGGGTCGAGCACGCGATCCTGCACCTGCTCTACGCGCGCTTCATCACGAAGGTCCTGTTCGACATGGGGCTGATCGACTTCACGGAGCCGTTCTCGAACCTGATCAACCAGGGCATGGTCATCCTCAACGGCACCAAGATGTCGAAGAGCAAGGGCAACCTCGTGCTGTTCCAGGAAGAGCTCGACGCGCACGGCGCGGATGCGCTCCGCGTCGGTCTGGCGTTCGCCGGCCCGGTGGAAGACGACAAGGACTGGGCCGACGTCTCCACGACCGGCGCGCAGAAGTTCCTGGCGCGGGCCATGCGCATCGCCGGCGAGGTCTCCAGCGCGGTGGACGTGGTCTTCGACGGCGGAGACGCCGCGCTGCGACGTGCGACGCACAAGCTGCTGGCCGAGGCGCCCGCCCTCGTCGAGCAGACCAAGTTCAACGTGCTCGTCGCGCGTCTCATGGAGCTCGTCAACGTCACCCGCAAGACGATCGACGGCGCCGCGGGTGCCACAGACCCCGCCGTGCGCGAAGCAGCCGAGACGATCGCCGTCATGCTCGACCTCATCGCCCCGCACACGGCCGAGGAGATGTGGGAGATGCTCGGGCACGAGCCTTCCGTCGGCCTCGTCACCTGGCGCTCGGCCGACCCGGCCCTGCTCGTCGAGGATTCGGTCACCGCCGTGGTCCAGGTGGGGGCAAGGTCCGTGCACAGCTCGAGGTTCCGGCGCGCATCGGCGAAGCGGAGCTCGAAGCACTGGCCAGGGCCGACGAGCGCGTGATCCGCTCGATCGGCGACCGGGAGATCGTGAAGGTCGTGGTGCGGGCGCCGAAGATCGTCAGCTTCGTCGTCGAGGGCTGAGCGGACTTTCATGCCGGTCGATCCTGGGTGATCGCCGGCGCGGCGCCGCCGTCCTCCACAGCGGTCGATCCTGCCGGCTTGTCCACGCCGGCCGTCTCTCGGGTGAGAGGGGCCGGCGCACGCGCTTAGCGTGGCCGGATGACGTCCCCGCAGACTCCTCCACGTCCTCCTCGGCGTCGGCTGCGTCTGAGCGTCGGGGCCGCCGTGGTGCTCGCCCTGGTCGTGCTGTCGGCGGCTGTGGGGTTCGGTCTGCTGCGTGGCCAGGCGCCCCCGTCGGACTCCCTGTCGTTGACGGACGTCACGACGACCGACGCGCCCGCCGGTGAGCTCTATGTGCATGTGCTGGGCGCAGTCGCGCGGCCGGGGCTGTACGTCCTCGACCTGAACGCCCGCCTCGTCGATGCCGTCGCGGCTGCGGGCGGGACGACCGATGAGGCCGACCTCGCGGCGGTGAACCTCGCGCGCACTCTCGAAGACGGGGAACAGATCGTGGTGCCGACGGTCGGCGTCGCGACCGATGCTCCCGTCGCGGACGCACCCGGCGATGACCGGGTCGATCTCAACACCGCCGACCAGGGGGCGCTGGAGACCCTGCCGCGGATCGGCCCCGCGCTTGCCGAGCGGATCATCGCTTGGCGAGAGGACAACGGTCGGTTCCGGTCCGTCGACGATCTCTTGGCCGTCCCCGGCATCGGCGAGAAGCTTCTCGCCGGTCTGCGCGATGCGGTCAGGGTGTGAAGCCACGCGATCTGCGGCTCGTGCCGCTCGTCGTCGTGGTCTGGGGCGTCGCCCTGCTGTGCGTGCTGGTGCCGACCGTCGCGTGGGGCGTGGTGGCGGCGGGGCTCGCGGGGCTCGTGGTGCTCGCGCTGTTCGTTCGTTCTCGCCGTGGCAGGTCGTCCGTCGCGGCTGCCGGGCTCGCACTGCTGCTGCTGGCAGGTGGTGTCGGCAGCGCCCTCGCGGTCGGCATCGCCTCACCGGCCAGGGAGGAGGCGATGTCATGGGACGGTCGCGTCGTAGAAGTCACCGCCGACATCACTTCGTCGGCGTCGGTCGGACGCGACGGGCGGATGTGGGTCGAGGCGTCCACGTCCGCGATGGGTGCTCCCGGGCACCCGACGGCGCTGTCTTCGGCCGTGCGCATCGGGGCGCCCCCGATGGACGGACTCGATCTCGGGGCTCGGCTCCGCGTGGTCGGTGAAGCGGCAGTGACGGAACCGGGTGAGCGGTCGGCGCTGGTGATCTTCGCGAGCGAGACAGAGATCGTCGTGCCGGCGTCCGGGGTGTTCGGAGCGGCGGCGGCGCTCAAGCGCGCCTTCACCGAGCGATCGTCGCGGCTCCCGGAGCCCGGTGCCGGCCTCCTCCCGGGACTCGCGGTCGGCGACACCCGAGCGGTCTCGATGGAACTGAACGACGACATGCGTACGAGCGGGCTGAGCCATCTCACCGCCGTGTCCGGTGCCAACTGCGCCATCGTCGTCGGCGGGATCTTCTGGCTGGTGGCTCTATGCGGGGGCGGTCGCGCGATGCGAGCTCTTCTCGCACTCGTCGGTCTGGGCGGATTCGTCATCCTCGTCACGCCGGAACCGAGCGTGATCCGTGCGGCGGTGATGGCTGCGGTCGGGATGCTGAGCGTCCTGCTGGGCAGGCCGAGCGCCGGAGCAGGTCTGCTCTCCCTCTGCACGGTGGGGATACTGCTCGCCGATCCCTGGCTCGCGGCGACACCGGGGTTCGCCCTTTCCGTGGCGGCATCCGGAGCGCTCATCCTCCTCGCACGTCCGCTCGCCGGAGGACTCGGCAGAGTCATGCCTCGACCGGTGGCGATGGCGGTCGCCGTGCCGGTGTCGGCGCAGCTGGTCTGCGGGCCGATCATCGCTCTGTTCGCGGAGCAGCAGTCGTTGATCGGGATCGCAGCGAACCTCATCGCCGAACCCGCGGCTCCGATCGCGACCGTCGTCGGCCTCCTCGGCTGCCTCGCCGCGCCGGTGCCGCCGCTTGCCGACCTGCTCGTGTCATCCGCCTGGCTGCCAGCGGCGTGGATAGCCACGACGGCCACGACGACCGCTCGTCTTCCCGGCGCGCAGCTGCTGCTTCCGGCAGGGGTCGGGAGCGCTGCGCTGGTGGCACTCGTGAGCGGGGCGATCGCCGTCGTCGTGATCCGGCTGCCCGCAACAGGGCGAGGTCCGCGCGCCGCACGCGGGTTCGCGTTCGTGCGGCGCGCTGGTGCCGCGGTCGTGATCGTGGTGCTCTCACTGTCGGGGGCCCGCATCCTTCTCGACGGGCCGCTGGCGACGGCGACGGCGCCCGGTGGCTGGTCGATCGCGGCGTGCGACGTCGGGCAGGGTGACGCGATCCTGATCCGGTCGGCGGGCACGGTGGCGCTCATCGACACCGGGCCGGCCCCTGAGCCCCTGGCCGCGTGTCTCCGCGCGCTGGGGGTCGAGCGGATCGATCTACTCGTGCTCACCCACTACGACCTCGATCATGTGGGCGGGACCTCGGCGGTCATGGGGCGGGTCGACGCGGTGCTCCATGGGCCCGTGTCGGAGGAGTCGGACGGCCGTCTCCTCGACGGACTCGCCCGCGCGGGTGCGCGCGTCGACGCGGCATCGGCAGGCCAGCACGGGATGCTCGGCGGAGCGAGCTGGCGGGTCCTGTGGCCGCAGCGGGACTCCGTGGCCTTCCCTCCCGGCAACGACTCGAGCGTGGTGATGGAGTTCGACGGGGAGGGGTGCCCCGCTCCCTCTACCTCGGCGACCTCTCGGCCGCGCCGCAGCGCATGCTGCTCCGCACAGCCCGACTGGGTCGATACGACGTGGTCAAGGTCGCGCATCACGGCAGTGCGGATCAGGATCCTGGGCTGTACCAGGCTGTGCACGCGCGGGCGGCGCTGGTCAGCGTCGGTGCGGACAACGACTACGGGCACCCCCGCGCAGAGACGCTCGACCTGCTCGAAGCCTCCGGCTCGCAGGTGCTGCGCACGGAGCGGCACGGCCGCATCCTCCTGGGCGTGCAGGGCGACGAGCTGCGAGTGTGGACCGAGAAGACGACGCGATGACGCCGAGGGAAGCGCTGTCGGTGGGCCCCGGTAGGCTGGAGACATGGCAGCTTCGCGTCCCCCTTCCCGCGGTGGAGCGAAGCCGACCAAGATCCCTCAGGTGTCGTGGCGAGAACCCCGTCCCGCGCCGCTCGTGCTCGTCTCCGGGCCCGAAGAGGTCTGTGCCGAACGTGCGATCGCCGGGGTCCGTGACTACCTCCGCGCCGAGGATCCGGCTCTCGAGGTCAGCGATGTGCGTGCAGACGACTACGCTCCGGGCACGCTGCTGTCGCTGACCTCGCCGTCGCTGTTCGGTGAACCGCGTCTCGTGCGCGTCTCCGGGGTCGAGAAGTGCTCCGATGCGTTCATCCAGGAAGCGGTGTCGTACCTCGACAACCCCCAGGAGGGTGCGACCGTCATCCTCCGCCACACCGGTGCGAGCGTGCGCGGAAAGAAGCTGCTCGACGCCCTCCGGGCCGGCAACGGCGGGGGCATCGAGATCGCCTGTCCGGCGATCAAGAGAGACGGCGATCGGGTCGACTTCGCCGCGGGCGAATTCCGCGCCGCGAAGAAGCGCATCGCCCCTCCGGCTCTCCGGGCGCTGGTCTCCGCCTTCGCCGACGACCTGACCGAACTCGCGGCCGCCTGTCAGCAGCTCATCGGAGACGTCGAGGGCGACATCACCGAAGAGACCGTCACCAAGTACTACGGCGGTCGCGTCGAGGTCTCCGCGTTTGTGGTCGCAGACACGGCGATCGCCGGGCGATACGGCGAGGCCCTCGTCGCGCTGCGGCACGCTCTCTCGTCCGGGGCTGATCCCGTACCGATGGTGGCGGCCTTCGCGATGAAGTTGCGCACCATGGCACGCGTCGCGGGCAACCGCGAGCCCAGCCGACAGCTCGCTCAGCGCCTGGGCATGAAGGACTGGCAGGTCGATCGTGCGCGCCGCGACCTCGCAGGCTGGAACGAGCGGTCGCTCGATGGCCATCCAGGCCACGGCGCGCGCAGACGGCGAGGTCAAGGGTGCGGCACGCGACCCGATCTTCGCTTTGGAGCGGATGGTCACGGTGATCGCGACCCGTCAGCCGTTCGGCGAATAGTCGACTGCGCGCCGAGTTCGCTGCAGGCACGAAGAAGGCCCGCCCCGGTGACGGGACGGGCCTTTCTCAGGTGATTCGGCTCAGAGAGACGCGACCTGCTTGGCGAGGGCCGACTTGCGGTTCGACGCCTGGTTCTTGTGCAGGACACCCTTGCTGACGGCCTTGTCGAGCTTGACGGAGGCCTTCTTCAGACCTGCCTCGGCTGCCGACTTGTCGCCGGCGGTGACAGCCGTGCGGGTCGTGCGGATGACGGTCTTGAGCTCGCTCTTGACCGCCTTGTTGCGCTCGCGAGCCTTCTCGTTGGTCTTGTTGCGCTTGATCTGCGACTTGATGTTTGCCACGTGTGGACGCTTTCTGTACAGGATTGTTCGGAATGCCGGCAGCAGAAGAGGGCTGCTGCACAGCGGTCGTGAGGGAAGAACCCACACGCAAGCCAAGAGTCGAGTCTACCAGCAGACGGGCCGCCGACGCGAAACGACCGGAGATGCGCGAAACTCGGTCGCGCACCTGCTGGCACTGGGTGCAGAATCATGACTATCCCGACGTCGATGTCAAGGAAGCCAGATGATCCGCGAATCCCCCCGCCCGTCCCTGCCTGGCCGATTCCGCTGGTCCGCGGCGACCTCCGCCTTCCAGATCGAGGGCTCTCGCCCGACCGGGGCGAGAGGGCGTTCGATCTGGGACGACTTCCTCGAGGTGCCGGGTGCGATCATCGACGGGTCGACCGCCGAGCCCGCCTGCGACAGCTACCGGGATCCGGAGAGCGATGTCGCCCTCGCCGCGGGATTGGGACTCGACCGCTATCGATTCTCGATCCCGTGGGCACGCGTGCAACCGGACGGCAGAGGAGCAGGTGACACCGCGGCGCTCGACCACTACTCCCGCCTCGTCGATCTTCTGCTCGAGTCCGACGTGGTCCCGTTCCCCACCCTCTTCCACTGGGAGATGCCGAGCGCTGTCGAGGCCGAGGGCGGCTGGCTCGACCGGGACACGGCCGATCGCTTCGCCGAGTATGCCGAGATCGTGGCCGATGCGCTCGGGGACAGAGTCGAACACTGGTACACGCTGAACGAGCCCGCGATGACGACTCTCCAGGGTTACGCGGTCGGTGCGCTCGCGCCGGGGAGACAGCTGCTCTTCGGCGCGCTGCCGACGGCGCATCACCAGCTTCTGGCGCACGCTCGAGCTGCCACCGTGCTGCGTGGCCGCGGAGCCAGAGCCGTCGGACTCGTCAACAACCACACCTGGGTCCTGCCCCTGCGCGACACGGCCGAAGACCGGCGAGCGGCGGCGGCCTACGACCTGATCCACAACCGTCTCTTCAGTGAGCCCCTGCTGGAAGGAGGGTATCCGGACCTCGAAGAGCTCGGTCTGCCGCCGATGCCGGTGCGTGAGGGAGATCTTGCGGAGATCGGCCACTCGATCGATTTCTACGGCATCAACTTCTACAACCCGACCACGGTCACCGCGGCGGAGACGCAGAGCCCCGTCCCGTTCGACATCGTGCCGACTCCGGGCGCGCCCGTCACCGGATTCGGCCCGGAATGGCCGATCATGCCTTCGGCCCTGCGGGATCTCCTCGTGGACCTGCACACACGGCATCCCGACCATCCTCCGGTCATCATCGGAGAGAACGGTGCGTCGTTCCCCGAGCCGGATCGTGCGGCGCGCATCGACGACGCCGACAGGATCGAGTGCCTGTCCGGGCATATCGAGGCCGTGGGCGAGGCAATCCGGGCCGGGGTTCCGGTAGAGGAGTACACGGTGTGGTCCCTGCTGGACAACTGGGAGTGGGCGGACGGCTACACCCAGCGCTTCGGGCTCGTCCACGTGGACTTCGCGACCGGCGAGCGCACACCCAAGGCGTCATACGAGTGGTACCGCGATCTCATCGCGCGTTCGCGTTCGGCGGCATCCGCGGCGGAGGTGGCCGGATGAGCGGGGTCACGGGGACGCGCACCGTGCGGGCGGGAGCCCGCTGGATGTCGCTGTTCACGCTGGCATGGCTGGCGATCTGGACCGTGCAGCTCACGCCGGTCCAGCTGCTCCTGCCGCTGCAGCTGGACACGCCGGAAGACGACTGGATCCGCGGGGTGGTCTCGTCCGGTCTCGTGCTCGGCATCGGCGGTCTCGCCGGCATCATCGCGGGTCCGGCCGCCGGCGCACTCTCCGATCGCGGGGCTGCCGGGCGTCATCGCCGTCGTCCCTGGGCTCTGGGTGGCGTCGGTCTCACGGCCGTCTGCCTCGTCCTCACGGGTATCGCCGAGGGGCCGTGGGCCGTGGGCGCGGGATGGGTGGGGGTGTCGGTGGGCGTCGCGGTCTCGTCCGCGGCGTTCACGGCACTCATCGCCGATCAGCTCCCTTCGTCGCAACGGGGCGCCGCTTCTGCCGCCGTCGGTTCGAGTCAAGCGGTGGGGATCGTGCTCGGTGTCGGTCTCGTCGTTCTGCTCGGCCTCGGCATCAGCGAGGATACCTGCTGCTCGCGGCCGTCATCGCCGTCGTCGGATCCGCGGCAGCGCTGCTCCTGCCGGACCCGCCGACCACCGAGGCGCTGCGCCCGAAGCCGCTCGGACGTCGTCCGCTCGCCTCGTTGCGTGATCGCGATTTCGCCTGGATGCTCTCCGGCCGTCTGGTGACGAACATCGGTAACGCGTTGGGGACCGCCCTGTTCCTGTTCTTCCTGCTGCACGGCCTCGGCCAGCCGAGTGCCACCGCGCAGGACAATCTCCTGCTGCTGATCGTCGTCTACACCGTGTTCGTGGTGATCGCGTCGGTGGTGACCGGGATGGTCTCGGATCGCACAGGGAACCGGCGAACGCTCGCCGTCGCGGCCACCGTCGTGCAGGCGGCGTCCGGCGTGGCCATCGCGCTCGTCCCGACGTTCGAGATGACGCTGGTCGCCGCGGCGCTGATGGGCCTCGGCTACGGCGCGTTCTCGACGGTCGGGCTGGCATTCGCCGCTGATCTGCTGCCCGACGAGCAGGACCATGCACGCGATCTCGGGATCGTCAACGTCACTGCGGCTCTCGGGCAGTTGATCGGCCCGGTGCTCGGAGCCGGGCTGGTCGCGTTGGTCGGCGGGTTCTGGCTGGTCTTCGTCGCCGCGGCTGTCCTCTCGATCGTCGGAGGAGTGCTCACCGCGTGCGCACGGCAGCCCGCGCGCTCATGAGCCCGCGGGTGCCTGTTCGACTGTCGCGATCGCGAGCTGCAGCACGGCGTTGAATATCCTCGGCCGCATGGCCGTGACCAGATGGGTCGTGCGGGGCACGATGATCAGTTCGGCGTGCGGCGCGAGTCGGCGGAACAGGGACTCGTTGAGCCGCAGCTGATCGTACTGACCGTTCACGAACCAGAGCGGGACCGTGATCCGGGGAGGGCCGCGGCGATGTCGAGTGCGGCGAGGCTGCGGAGCGCGGCGTCCTGTGTGTCGAGTGCATAGCCGCCCGCAGCGAAGTCGGACCGCGTCTCGAGGGGGATAGTGGCTTCGAGCATCCGTGCGGTGAGCCACATCCCGCGGTCGGGAAGCGCGTCGACGGCCCTGGCGAACAGACGGTAGGCCCGGAGCCCGGCACCGTGGGGGAGAGAGGTGCACGCGGCCGCGACCAGTCCCGCGACCGGCGGGCGCTGCGCCCCGCCCGTGTATGCAAGGCAGAGCAGACCGCCCATGGAGTGCCCGACGAGCACGACGGGCCCGTTGGCTGCGGCCGCGCGCACAGCCGCATCGATCGTGTGGAGGGCTTCGTGGAGAGTGAAGTCCTCTTCCATCCGGGTGCCGTGGCCCGGCAGGTCGACGGCCGTGACGGCGTACCCGCGCGCATCGAGGTAGGCGCGCTGCGCACGCCACATGGTCGCGGACGTGCGGATGCCGTGGACGAGGACGATCTGGGCGCTCACGCGTTCAGCATAAGGAAAGCGGGGCCGGTGGATCACCACCGGCCCCGCTTCGACACGATTCGTGTCAGAGGGTGTTACTTCTCCCAGCCGAGGTTCTCGACCGGAGTGACTCCGAAGAGGTCCAGGCCCACGTAAGGCTCCGGCGTGAGGTTCGCCAGGCCCTCCTGGACCACGTAGATCGACGGACCGTTGTAGAGCGGGATGACGCCCCAGGTCTCCTCGATGATCTTCGGCTCGAGGTCCATGGCGGCCTTGGTCCAGCTCTCCGAGTCCTTCTGCGACTCGACCTCGTCAGCGATCTGCTTGTCGATGTCGGCCGTGCCGGTCGCAGAGAGGTTCAGGCCACTGTCGGAGCAGTAGATCTGGCACATCCACGCCGGTCCGAACGGGTCGGAGTCGGTGAAGCGGAGACCGAAGATGTCCCAGTTCTTGGACGTGAAGTCGTCCGAGAAGTCAGCGGATGCACGAACCTCGACCTGGAGGTCGATGCCGAGCTCCTTCTGCTGAGCCTGCAGCGACTTCGCGAGCGCCTCCTGGACGGGGCTGTTGCTGAAGATCGGGTAGACGACCGAGAACTTGACGCCGTCCTTCTCACGGATGCCGTCATCGCCTTCCACCCAGCCGGCGTCGTCAAGCAGCTTCTTGGCAGCTTCGACGTCGTACTTCAGTCCGGCCTCGCCGAACGCGTCTTTCCAGCCGTCCTGGAACGAGTACATGTTCAGCGAGCCTGCCGGCTCCTCCTCGTATCCGAGGCCGTTCCACGCGATCTGCTTCTGCTGGTCGATGTTGACGCCCATGAAGAACGCCTTGCGCACGTTCACGTCCTCGAACTGCGGCTTGTCGCCGTCGACCATGAGAACCGTCTTGGCGGTCTGCTGAGCGCGACGGACGACAGCGCCGTCGACGTCCTCGACCTGCTTCAGACGCTCTTCGCTGCCGGCCTCGACCTGGTCGATCTCACCGTTCTTGAAGGCGTTGATCGCGGCGTCGTCCTCGAGAGCCGTGAAGGTGACCTTGTCGAGCAGGGGAGCGTTGCCCCACCACTCGGGGTTCGGCTTGAAGGACACGAAGCCCGCGTTCGCGTCGAACTCGTCAACCGTGTACGGTCCAGCGCCCCACTCGGCGTTGAGGTTGCCGATGTACGCGTTGTTGAACGTCTCGACGTCGGCGTGCTTCGGGTTCAGCACTCCGCCGGTCAGGAACGCCATGGAGGGCCAGGCGTAGACGCCGTCGAAGGTGACGACGGCCGTCTTGGCGCTGTCGCCCTGCTCGACCGAGGTGATCTGCTTGTAACCGTCGGTCGCGTTCGGGTTGAAGCCCTCGTCGTAGGAGCGGTTCGCCTTCCAGGTGGCGTCGATGGCGGTCCAGTCCATGTCCGTGCCGTCGTTGAAGTGCGCCTCGTCCGTGAACGTGAAGGTGACGGTCGTGTTGCCGTCCGCCTCACCGATCTCGTACTCGTCGAGGTAGGCGTCGTTCTTCTGCACCTCGCCCTCGGGCGTGACCAGAAGCAGCTGCGGCATGTAGTAGTACCACAGACGTGCGGTGTCGGCGCTCGCGTCGCTGTTGAAGGCGTTCAGCTGCTCCGGAACCTCGTTGATCTCGAAGTTGACCTCGCCGCCCTCCTTCAGGTTCTCGCGCGGCTGCGGGTTGTAGTCGGCCGCCTTGGTCTCGACCTTCTCGCCGCCGTCGTCCCCGCCTCCGTTGTTCCCGGAACCGCTCGCGCAACCCGCGAGGGCGAGTGCGAGGGCGCCGCTGATCGCGATCGCCCCCAACAACTTCTTGTTCTTCATGGTGCTCCTTTCGCCTTTCGGCGTTTCATAAGGGGAAGAATAGTTCGGCCCTGGACGTATCACAGCGGTCGAAAGTGAATACCGCCTAACCGTTATCGGACGGTGACCCACATCAGGTGGCATCCGGTTTCAGGTCCGCCCTCACACACTCACGGGACGGGTGCTCATGGTCTCGGCGTCGAACACGACCCGTCGACGGGTGCGCTCGATGTCGGGGTCCGGGACCGGGATCGCCGAGAGCAGAGCCTGCGTGTAGGGGTGCTGCGGGTTCTCGAACACGTCGTCCACATCGCCGTGCTCGACGAAGTCGCCGAGGTACATCACGGCCACGCGGTCCGCGATGTGGCGGACGACCGAGAGGTCGTGGGCGACGAACAGGTACGACAGGCCCAGCTTGGCCTTGAGCTCGTCCAACAGGTTGATCACGCCGGCCTGGATGGAGACGTCCAGGGCCGAGACCGGCTCGTCGAGCACGACGATCTTGGGGTTGGTCGAGAGCGCGCGTGCGATGCCGATGCGCTGCCGCTGACCACCGGAGAACGCCTGCGGGAAGCGGTCGCTGTGCGCCGGGTTCAGCCCGACGAGGTCCATCAGCTCGTCGACGCGTCGATGAGCCTCCTCCTTCGGGGTGCCGATCGCGAAGAGCGGCTCCGAGATGATGTCCGCCACGGTCATGCGCGGGTCGAGGGCTCCCATGGGGTCCTGGAACACGATCTGGATGTCGCGTCGCAGTTTCCGCTCGACCTTGTGGCTGTGGATGTCGTTGACGCTCGTGCCGGCGATCACGATGTCGCCGTCGGTCTGCTTGACCATGTCCATGATCTGCAGGAGCGTGGTCGTCTTGCCGCTGCCGGACTCGCCGACGATGGCCATCGTCTCGCCCTCGCGCACGTCGAAGCTGACGCCCTTGATCGCGTGCACCTCGCCGACCTTGCGCTTGAGGAAGGCACCCTTGAGCAGCGGGAACGTCTTGGTGAGGTTCTTGACCTCGAGCGTGATCGGACGCTGTTCGCGAGGAACTTTGGCCAGGTCGCTCTCCGGGATCTCGCGGACCGGGTACACGGGAAGGCCGCCGAGGAGTCCCCCGTCCTCGATCTCGTGCGACCGGATGCAGGCGGCGCGGTGCGCATCGCCGGAGCCTGTGGCCACGGGCAGCAGCTCGGGCTCTCGCGTGCGGCATGCGTCCATGACGATGGGGCAGCGGTCGGCGAAGGGGCAGGCGTCGGGGAGGTTGATGAGCAGGGGAGGGTTTCCCTTGATCGGGGTGAGCGGTTCCTTCTCCGCCTTGTCGACGCGGGGGATGGCCCCGAGGAGGCCGATCGAGTACGGCATCCGGGTCTTGTGGAACAGTTCGTGCACCGGCGCCTGCTCGACGGGCTTTCCTGCGTACATGACCATGACGTCGTCCGCGGTGCGGGCGACGATGCCCATGTCGTGGGTGATCATGATCACGGCGGCGCCGGTCTCCTGCTGCGCCTTCTCGATGAGGTCGAGGATCTGGGCCTGGATCGTGACGTCCAGGGCTGTGGTCGGCTCGTCGCAGATGATCAGCTTGGGGTTGTTCGCCATCGCGATCGCGATGACGACGCGCTGACGCATTCCTCCCGAGAACTCATGTGGGAACGACTTCATGCGGCGTTCGGGCTCGCTGATCCCGACGAGCGTGAGAAGTTCGATCGAGCGGTTCCACGCATCCTTCTTCGAGAGGCTGCGGTGGACGGTGAGGGCTTCGATGAGCTGGTCGCCGATCGTGAACACCGGGGTCAGCGACGTCAGCGGGTCCTGGAACACCATCGACATGCCGTTGCCGCGGATCACGGAGAGCTGCTTGTCGGTCATGCCGAGCAGCTCCTGGCCGTCGTACATGATCGAGCCGGTGACCTTGGCGTTCTCGTCGAGCAGGCCCATGATCGCGAGCGAGGTGACCGACTTGCCGGATCCGGACTCGCCGACGATGCCCAGAGTCTTGCCCGCCTCCAGGTCGAACGACACGCCTCGCACGGCATCGACGCGGCCGGCCTCGGACGCGAAGCTGACGGTGAGATCGCGGACGGAGAGTACGTTGCTCATGCTCGGCCTCCAGCCGCAGAGGTGGGATCGAGGGCGTCGCGCAGACCATCGGCGATCAACGCCATGGAGACGGTCAGCAGGGTCAGAGCCGCGGCGGGGAAGTAGAACAGCCACGGCGAGGTGATGAGCGAGCTCGATCCGGCGCCGATCAGCGCACCGAGCGACACATCGGGGATCTTCACGCCGAACCCGAGGAACGAGAGTCCGGTCTCGGCCACGACGGCGTTCACGACGCCGAGGGTGAAGTTGATCACGAGCAGGGAGCCGATGTTGGGCAGCAGGTGGCGCACGACGATCCGCATGCCGCGGACTCCCATGTACCGCGCGGCGCTGACGTACTCGCGCTCGCGGAGCGACAGCGCCATCGTCCAGATGACGCGGGCCGGGAAGTACCAGCCGATCACGAAGATCATGATGAACGCGATCACCCGCCAGTCGCCACCGGACTTGTTCGAGATCATCGCCAGGATGAGGAAGCTCGGGATGACCATCATGAAGTGGATGACCAGCAACGTGACCCGCTCGGTCCAGCCGCCGAAGTACGCGGCCGCCGTTCCGACCAGTGCCGACACGATCGTCACGCCCACGGAGACGGTGACGGCGATCATCAGGGACCGCTGCAGCCCGACGGCGACCTGAGCGAACAGGTCGTTGCCGGCGTTGTTGGTGCCGAACCAGTGCTCGGCGCTCGGGGGGCTGCTCAGGTGCAGGAAGTCGAGCTCGATGTGGTCGTAGCGCGCGATGAGCGGTCCGAAGATCGCGAACAGCACGAGCACCACGAAGATGATGAGACCGGCGACCGCGCCCTTGTTGCGGGCGTAGCGGCGCGAGTACAGCGTCCACTTCGACAGACGGCGGGTGGCGACGCGCGTCGTCTCAGGACCGGGAGCGACCTCGGAGGCCTCGACGGTGGGGTCGATCATTTCGGAGGTCATGTCAGCTCACTCTCACTCGAGGATCGAGAACCACGACGGCGATGTCGGCCAGGATGGCGCCGATCGCCGTGAGCACTGCCCCGAAGGCCGCGATGGCGACGGTGCCATGGATGTCGTTCTTCGTGATGGCGTCGATGAAGTACTTGCCCATGCCGTTCCACGCGAAGATCGTCTCGGTGAGGACGGCGCCGGTGAACACGGCGGGGATCGTGAACGCCACCTGCGTGGCGACCGGGATCAGCGAGGTCCGCAGTGCGTGCTTGCGGATCGCCTGCTGCTTGGTCAGCCCCTTCGCGCGGGCGGTCCGCACGTAGTCGGCGCTGATGTTGTCCAGCAGGAGCGACCTCTGCAGGAAGTGGATGCCCGCGTAGCCGATGAGCACCAGGGCTATCGTCGGCAGCGTCAGATGTTGCAGCACGTCTATGAGCACGGGGAAGAATCCCTCGACTCCGCGGCTCGCGTTTCCGGTCACGTAGAAGATGCGCACGCCCGTCGCGTCGTTCAGCGCGATCGCCATCAGGACGATTCCGAAAGCCGCGACGACGATCGGGATGTTCATGGTGATGATGCTCGTGGCCTGGCCGATCCGGTCCGCGAGCTTGTACTGGCGTGACGCGGTGTACACGCCGAGCGCGATGCCGAGGATCGTGGTGAGGATCGTCGCTCCGAGCACCAGTTCCGCGCTGACCCACATGCGGTACGCGACCTGCTCGTTGACGGAGCCGCCGGTCGGACTCACGCCCCAGTCCCAGCGCAGCAGGATCGCGGTGAGCCAGTTCCACCACCGCTCGATCAGCGGGACGGTGTCGCTCAGGTTGCGGGGTTCGAGGACGTTGACGATCTGCTCTTCGGTGAGCGGCGGGCGTCGTCCCACGTAGTTGCTGCGCGGATCGAGGAATCCCCACGCCAGGAAGTACGTGAGGTTCGTCGCGACCACGATCATCAGCAGCCAGCCGAGTGCTCGGCGCAAGAGGTACTTGATCAAGGGGCAGTCTTTCTCTTCTACAGACGCGCTCGGGATCTGCCGACGCAACGCTGAGTCGGGTGGGAACAGCTTCTTTCTCCACCGTCTCCCGCGACGCGACGGCCGTCACGGGGTCTGTGACGGAGTCTTATCGCTTACGGGATCCGGTGTCACGGATTTTTCCCGGGCAACTTCGGGAGACTATCACCGGAATGCCGGAATCGGGGATTAGCGCCGCCTGACCGTACAATCGAGTGGACATGTCCCCACGCGCTCTCACACCCCTTCAGCCTGCCTCGACGCCGGCTGCGCAGATCCGCAACTTCTGCATCATCGCCCACATCGATCACGGCAAGTCGACCCTCGCCGACCGGATGCTGCAGATCACGGGCGTGGTCTCCGACCGTGACATGCGCGCGCAGTACCTCGACCGCATGGACATCGAACGCGAGCGCGGCATCACGATCAAGAGCCAAGCCGTGCGCATGCCGTGGGAGCTCGACGGACAGACCTTCGCGCTCAACATGATCGACACCCCGGGGCACGTCGACTTCACCTACGAGGTCTCGCGCTCGCTGGCGGCGTGCGAGGGCGCGATCCTGCTCGTGGACGCGGCGCAGGGCATCGAAGCCCAGACGCTGGCGAACCTCTACCTGGCGCTGGAGAACGATCTCCACATCATCCCGGTCCTCAACAAGATCGACCTTCCCGCCGCGGACCCCGAGAAGTACGCGAAGGAACTGGCGTCGCTCATCGGCGGCAAGCCCGAGGACGTGCTGCGGGTCTCCGGCAAGACGGGCGTCGGCGTCGAGGATCTGCTCGACCGCCTCGTGCAGGAGATCCCCGCGCCGGTCGGCGACGCGGACGCCCCGGCACGGGCGATGATCTTCGACTCCGTCTACGACGCGTACCGCGGCGTCGTGACATACGTGCGCATGGTGGACGGGAGCCTCTCGCCTCGCGAGCGCATCCAGATGATGTCGACCGGCGCGAACCACGACGCTCTCGAGGTGGGGGTGTCCAGCCCCGAGCCGACGCCCACCAAGGGACTCGGAGTCGGTGAGGTCGGCTACCTCATCACCGGTGTGAAGGACGTGCGCCTGTCGAAGGTCGGCGACACGATCACGACGGCGAGGAAGCCCGCATCCGATGCGCTTCCCGGCTACACCGACCCGAAGCCCATGGTCTTCTCCGGTATCTACCCGATCGACGGCAGCGACTACGCGGAGCTTCGCGAGGCGCTCGACAAGCTCAAGCTCTCCGACGCCTCGCTGCAGTACGAGCCGGAGACCTCCGTGGCCCTCGGCTTCGGATTCCGCTGCGGCTTCCTCGGCCTGCTGCACCTGGAGATCATCACCGAGCGTCTCTCGAGGGAGTTCGGCCTCGACCTCATCACGACCGCGCCGAGCGTGATCTACGAAGTGCTCACCAGCGACACCGGCGAGACCGTGACGGTCACGAACCCGAGCGAGTATCCGGACGGACGCATCGGCTCGGTCTCGGAGCCGATGGTGAAGGCCGCGATCCTGCTGCCCAAGGACTACGTCGGCACCGTCATGGAACTGTGCCAGACCAGACGCGGCACGCTGCTGGGCATGGAGTACTTCTCCGAGGAGCGTGTCGAGCTGCGCTACAACATGCCGCTCGGCGAGATCGTGTTCGACTTCTTCGATCAGCTGAAGTCCAAGACGCAGGGGTATGCCTCGCTCGATTACGAACCCTCGGGCCAGCAGGAGGCCGACCTCGTGAAGGTCGACATCCTCCTGCAGGGCGAGAAGGTCGACGCGTTCAGTTCCATCGTCCACCGAGACAAGGCCTACGCCTACGGCACGATGATGGCCGAGCGGCTGCGCAAGCTCATCCCTCGTCAACAGTTCGAGGTGCCGATCCAGGCGGCCATCGGCGCGCGCATCATCGCTCGCGAGACGATCCGCGCCATCCGCAAGGATGTGCTCGCCAAGTGCTACGGCGGTGACATCACCCGCAAGCGCAAGCTCCTCGAGAAGCAGAAGGAGGGCAAGAAGCGCATGAAGATGGTCGGACGCGTCGAGGTCCCCCAGGAGGCGTTCATCGCTGCGCTGTCGGGCGACGTCGAGGGCAAGGAAAAGAAGTAGCACGGCGGATCGGATCAAGCGATGTGTCGTCGTGCGGCGCGTGGGGGTGTTCGCTCAGGTGACGCGAAGTAGGCTGGAACTCATGCGGCGCGGGACTTTCCGAGACGACACGGTGGACTATGCGGCCGTGGGTGCGACCCATGCGCCCGATCTGATGCAGTACCCGCCGGAGCGGAGCGTCCCTGCGGAGGAATCCTGGCGCATCGGCAGCGGCAGCGAGAGGTTCCAGACCGCCGGCGAGGCGCTTCTCTCCTGGACGGCTCAACGCGCCGCCGGGCTCTCGGTCGAAGACGTGCGTCCGGCGCCGGGCCCCGCCTACGCGGGAGTGAGCTTCGATGCGGCGGGGAACCCCATCGCGCCGAGCAAGCGCGATGTGGAGCCCCGGTACGACGCGGAGGGCATGCCGTTCGTCGGTGCGGGGATGACGCTGCACCTGCGCGGCCGGGTCGCAGGCATGCGCGCCGATGCCGAGCTCCGTGTGATCTCGGTCACCGAGGAGACGCGGCGCATCGGCTTCGTGCTCGGCACGGTCGGCGGTTCCGTGGTTCGCGGCGAGGAGTCCTTCGACGTCGACTGGCGGGAGGACAACGACGAGGTCTGGTTCACCGTCCGCGCCTTCGACGCCCCCAACGCACTGCTGTACCGCACGGTGCCCGCACTCGTGAAGCGCCGCCGTCGCGAGCTCTTCGCGCGCTACCTCCGCGCGATCTCCCCGCTCTACGCGACCCCGCTGTGATGGCGGGCCCCCTCCCTCTCGGAGACCCGGCACCGACGGACGGGCGACTGCCCGTCGATCTTCCGATCGACACGAGTGCGCCGTTCTCGGCGTACCTTCATATTCCTTTCTGCACGGTGCGCTGCGGGTACTGCGACTTCAACACCTATACGTCGACCGAGCTGCGCGGGGCGAAGCAGGAGGACTACGCATCGACGCTGATCGCCGAGATCCACCTCGCTCGACGCGTGCTCGACGGTGCCGGGGCGCTGCGCCCGATGGACACGGTCTTCTTCGGCGGAGGCACGCCCACCCTCCTCCCCGCCGAGACCTCGCCCGCATGCTCGATGCGGCCTCCTCGGCCTTCGGGCTGGCTGAGGGTGCCGAGGTGACCGTCGAGGCGAATCCCGACACCGTGACGCCTGCGGTCGCGCGCACCCTGGCTGAGGCCGGAGTCACGCGGATGTCGGTCGGCATGCAGTCGGCGGTGCCGCATGTCCTCGCCGCCCTCGACCGCACCCACCGGCCGGAGAACGTCCGCACGGCCGTCGCCGCCGCGAAGGATGCGGGCCTCGCCGTGAGCGTCGATCTGATCTACGGCGCGCCCGGGGAGTCCCTCGCCGATTGGGAGTCCTCGCTCGATGCGGCGCTCGCGCTCGAGCCCGACCACATCTCCGCCTACGCGCTCATCATCGAGGACGGCACGAAGCTCGCGCGCCAGATCCGTCGCGGCGAAGTGCCGACGCCCGACGACGATCTTCAGGCGGACATGTACGAGCTCGCCGATGCGCGCCTCGCGGACGGCGGCTTCGACTGGTACGAGGTCAGCAACTGGGCCCGCACGCCGGACCGACGTTCCCGGCACAACCTCGCCTATTGGCGCGGCAGCGACTGGTGGGGCTTCGGTCCTGGTGCCCACAGCCACATGGCGGGGCTGCGATGGTGGAACGTCAAGCACCCCGCCGCATACGCGCAACGTCTCGCGGCCTCCGAGTCGCCGGCAGCCGGAACCGAGCGCCCCGATGCCGAGTCGCGCACATTGGAGCGCATCCTGCTGCTGAGCCGCATCCGCGAGGGCATCGCGGTCGACGAGGTGCCTGCGGCGAACCGGAGCCGTGTCGCCGGTCTGATAGCCGATGGACTGATCGATCCGGTGGCTGCCCTGCACGGGCGCGTCCAGCTGACGTTGCGCGGTCGCCTGCTCGCGGATGCCGTGGTGCGCGAGCTCACGGACTGATCGGCCGGCGTCACCCGGGGAGCAGGTCCATCCCGGTGGTGCGGCGCTGCGGAACCGTCGAGCTGACCGTGTCGAACAGGCGCGTCTGCCGGCCGGGACCGTACGGCGGCCAGCCGGGTTCGCCGTCGGTCACGAAGCCGACCCAGGCAGCGTTCATCTCGGTCGCGAGGTCACGCGGGGCATCCGGTCCGGCCAGGCGCCTGGCCTCCTCGTCGTCGAGACGATCGAACACGAACCCGAGTTCGAGCGCGTGGGCCGCGCGAAGGTCTCGCACCGGGCTCGGCCACGCGAACTCGTAGACGTGCGTCGTCGCGGGACGGGCAGCCGCGACACGGCTCAGCGGCGCACGCAGCATCATGTCGGTGACGAGCTGCCCGAACACCTCACCCGTGCCGGCACGGGGAAAGCCGAGCGGTACTCGGATACGGCGCGACGGGGATCCGGGAGAGCAGCCGGGCGGCCTGAAGCTTGAGCTCGCCGATGCCGGCGAGCGCCTCCGGCGGGAACCAGAGCCGGTACTCGTCGGTGTTGCTGCCGATCAGCAGCGGGGTGTCGATCTCGCCGAGAACCTCGTGCGGAGACCGCGGCAGGCTGTCGGGATCGATCGCGAACTGGAACCCGGGAGCCCCGCCGAGCGGTGACGAACCGGCGGACTGGGCCGCGCGCGCGTCCAGCAGCTGTCCGGGGAGAGCGCGGCGAAGGAATCCCGATCCGCGGTGACGCCGAGTCGCTTCGCCAACTGCGCCGTCACGCGCCCCGCCTTCTTCGGAGTCTGGGCCGTGAGCGGCCCGGATTCGATGATGGCGCGGGAGATCAGCGCGCGGGAGTCGTCACGTGCGAAGCCCGGCGACGACGGCACCGCCGGCCGACTCGCCCATCGCGGTGATGCGCGCGGGGTCTCCGCCGAAGGCCGCGATCTCGCGATGCACCCACTCCAGCGCAGCGGCCGCATCGCGCAGCCCGAGGTTTCGAGGTGCGCCGTCGAGCACCGAGAAACCCTCGGAGCCCAAGCGGTAGTTGATCGACACGAACACGACGCCCGCGTTCGCGAAGACGGTTCCGTCGTAGAGCGGCAGGGCCGCCGTGCCGCGTTCGAGCGCACCGCCGTGGATCCACAGCAGCACCGGCGCGCCGGATGCCTCGGTCGGAGCCCACACGTTCGCCGTGAGGATGTCGTCACCGTCGATGCGCACGGACCCCAGGAGTTCGCCGATCTCGCCGGCGTAGGGGTGCTGGGGTGGCGTCGGGCCGAACCGGGTCGCCTCCCGCACGCCGTGCCACGCGGTCGTCGGCTGCGGGGCTCGGGAACCGGTTCTCGCCGAAAGGGGCAGCCGCATAGGGGACGCCGAGGTAACGGGCGACGCCCTCGCTCTCGGTGCCGCGGACCACGCCGCTCGACAGGGTGGCCCGGGGTGAGGTGGTCATGAGCGTCATCCTAGGGTTGCGGCCCCGCCGTACGGAGAATCACGAGCTGCTCGGGGTAGGATTGGCACTCTGAACGTCCGAGTGCCAGCGGAAGGGAAGGCGATGGTCACAGAGCGAGGACTCCAGGTTCTCCGCGCGATCGTGCAGGACTACGTCGAGACCCACGAACCGGTCGGCAGCCGTTCCATCGTCGATCGGCATTCGTTCGGCGTGTCGGCGGCGACGATCCGCAACGACATGGCGCTGCTCGAAGACGAAGAGCTCATCACGGCGCCTCACACCTCGTCTGGTCGTGTGCCCACCGACAAGGGCTACCGCGTCTTCGTGAACCACCTGGCCCAGTTGCGGCCGCTCTCGTCGGCACAGCGATCGGCGATCGAGTCGTTCCTGGGCGAACCTTCCGACCTCGACGACCTGATGGTGCGCACGGTACGGGTGCTGACGCAGCTCACCGGGCAGGTCGCGCTCGCTCAGTACCCGTCTTTCGCTCGCGCCCATGTCACGCACATCGAACTGGTCGCGCTGGCGCCGAACCGGCTCCTGATCGTGCTGGTCACGGATGCCGGGGGAGTGTCGCAGAGGATCGCGCCTCTCCCTGAGGCGATCGACGAGACGGCGATGGCGCTGCTGCGTGCTCGCGTCTCGGCCCTGATCACGGGTCAGGCGATCGCAGACGCCTCCGACCGACTCCAGACCCTGCTGGCGGCGGCTGAACCGCCGAAGGATCCGGTGCTGCACGCGATCGCCGGTGTCGTGCTCGACGAACTCGGCGGGTTCCGGCAGGAGCGCCTGGTGATGGCGGGAGCTGCCACGTTGGCGCGTCGCGAGCAGGACTTCCGCGGCAGCATCCATCCCCTCCTCGAAGCGATCGAGGAGCAGGTGACACTGCTGCGGCTGATGAGCGAGATGGTGACCGACGAGCACGGCCTCGCGGCGAGCATCGGAACCGAGAACGCGCCGTTCGGGCTCGGCGAGGCATCGATCGTCGCCAGCAACTACGCCGCCCCCAGCGGCACGGCGCGCGTCGGCGTGATGGGGCCGACGCGCATGGACTATCCGAGCAATCTCGCGGCGGCGCGGGCAGTCGCCCGCTATCTGTCGCGGATGCTCGATGAAGACGAGGCCGGCCGCTGACGCGGTCGCGACCGGAAGACACACGCAGAAAGGCGATCGTGGCGGACCACTATGAGGTTCTCGGGGTGTCCCGAGACGCTTCCACCGACGAGATCAAGAAGGCATACCGTCGCCTCGCGCGACAGCTGCATCCGGATGTGAACCCGGGAGAGGATGCGGCCGAGCGATTCAAGCTCGTGACGCATGCGTACGACGTTCTCAGCGACGACGACTCGCGTCGCCGCTACGACATGGGCGGCGGTGACGGCGCCGCGGGCAACTTCGGCGGCTTCGGCGGCTTCGGAGACATCTTCGAGACGTTCTTCGGGGCTGCGCAGGGCGGAGGGCGCGGGGCACGCCCGCGGTCTCGTCGGGAGCGTGGCCAGGATGCCCTCGTCCGTGTGACGCTCGAACTCGGCGATGTCGTGTTCGGCGCGCACCGCGACATCGAGGTCGACACCGCGGTGCTGTGCGAGACCTGCCAGGGATCGTGCTGTCAGGAGGGGACGTCCCCGGTCACGTGCGACATCTGCGGCGGCTCCGGTCATGTGCAGCGCCAGGTGCGCAGCCTGCTCGGCAACGTCGTCACCTCTCAGCCGTGCGGTACCTGCGAGGGCTACGGCACCACGATCCCTTACCCCTGCGGCACGTGTGGCGGCCAGGGACGTGTGCGCTCGCGCCGGACGGTGTCGCTCGACATCCCCGCCGGCGTCGAGACCGGTCTCCGGCTCCAGCTGCCCGGCTCCGGAGAGGTCGGCAAGGCGGGCGGTCCGAACGGCGATCTGTACGTCGAGGTGACCGTGAACGCGCACCCGGCGTTCAGCCGTGAGGGCGACGATCTGCTCGCGACCCTCGAGGTGGCGATGACGGACGCCATCCTCGGGACCGAGACGACCATCCAGGGCTTGGACGGCGAGGTCGAGCTGGAGATCCGCGCCGGCGTGCAGTCGGGCGACGTGCTCACGATCAAGGGCCGAGGGATCACGCCGCTGCGCGGCACCCAGCGCGGTGATCTGCGCGTCGGCGTCCAGGTGCTCACACCCACGAGGCTCGACTCGGCGCAGCGGGCGCTCATCGAGGATTTCGCGAAGAAGACCAAGGCGCCGGATCCGCAGCTCGCGCAGTTCCAGCAGGGACTCTTCTCGAAGCTCCGCGACCGCTTCCGCAGCCACTGATCATGGCGCTGCACTTCCTGGTCGAGTCGTCGACGGATGTTCGCGTCGGCGAGGTCGTGACGCTCACCGGTGCCGAGGCGAAGCACGCGGCCGTGGTGCGGCGGCTGCGTTTCGGCGAGGCCGTCACTGTCGGCGACGGTGCAGGCATCTGGCTGTCGGGCGTCGCCGAGGAGGTCGCGCCGACACGCGTCGATGTCCGCATCACCGCGCGCACGGAGCATCCGGCCCCCGAGCCGCGGATCATCCTGGTCCAGGCGCTCGCGAAAGGGGACAGGGATGAACTGGCCGTCCAGGCCGCGTGCGAGCTCGGCGTCGACGAGATCGTGCCGTGGCAGGCGAGCCGGAGCGTCTCGCGATGGGAGGGCCCGAAGGCCGTGAAGGGGAGGGACCGCTGGGCGACCATCGTGCGCGAGGCGGCGAAACAGGCGCATCGTGCCTGGGTCCCCGACGTCACGGCGCCCGTCTCGACGCGTGAGCTCGCAGAGCGGGCGACCTCGCAACGTGTGCTGCTCCTCGATCCCACGGCGTCCGCGCGCCTGTCGGAGATCACGTCCGACGGCCGCGACCTGGTGCTGGTCGTGGGGCCCGAGGGGGGAATCTCAGGGGAAGAGCTCGACCGGATGGTGGCCGCGGGTGCGGAGCGAGTGCGTCTCGGAGACACGGTGCTGCGGACCTCGACCGCAGGACCTGCTGCCATCGCCGTGCTCGCGGTGGCGCTCGGTCGTTGGTGACCGGCATCGTCTCGTCGCGATGCTCCGGGCTGCACCGTCGTCGCCATCGGTAGACTTGACCGCATGACGGAACCCTCGATCTTCACGCGCATTCTCAACGGGGAGATCCCCGCCGAGATCCTCGGCGAGACGGATCGCCTCTTCGCTCTGCGCGACATCGCTCCGCAGGCACCCGTCCACCTGCTCGTGGTGCCCAAGACCGCGGAGTACCGCGACGTCGCGGAGCTCGCCGCAGGAGACCCTGCGTTGCTCGCCGAGATGATCGCGTTCGCCGGTCAACTGGCGGCGGAGCACACGGACGACGGCGACTTCCGCCTCGTCTTCAACACCGGCGCGAACGCCGGACAGACCGTTTTCCACGTCCACGCACATGTGCTGGCCGGTGGCTTGACCGAGAAGAGCGTCGGTGCCTGAGAATCACGAACCGCAGGAGCGGAGCCTGGGCGCTCGGCCTCCGGAGTCGGTGGAGAAGATGTACGCGGACGGCGTCGCGATGGTGCAGCTGCTCGGCCCGCAGGACCGTCTGCTGAGGATGCTCGAGAAGGAGCATCGTGACGTCCAGGTCCTGGTCCGCGGCAACGAGATCACCCTGAGCGGCTCGCAGGACGATGTGGCGAAGGCGAAGGCACTGGTCGAGGAGCTGCTCGCCATGACCAGGGCGGGACACGACCTCGCTCCGAGCGACGTGTCGAGCTCCGCGCGGATGCTGCGGCAGGAGGGCGGTCCGCGTCCGAGTGAAGTGCTCGGCGAGGCCATCCTCACCACGCGCGGTAAGGTCATCCGCCCGAAGACGCTCGGTCAGAAGGAGTACGTCGACGCGATCGAGGAGAACACGATCGTGTTCGGGATCGGGCCGGCGGGCACGGGCAAGACCTACCTCGCGATGGCGAAGGCCGTCCAGGCGCTGCAGCGCAAGGAGGTCACCCGGATCATCCTCACGCGTCCGGCCGTCGAGGCCGGAGAGCGTCTCGGGTTCCTCCCCGGCACTCTCACCGACAAGATCGATCCCTACCTGCGGCCGCTGTACGACGCGCTCAACGAGATGATGGACCCCGAGATCGTCCCTCGTCTGATGGCGACGGGGACCATCGAGGTCGCACCGCTCGCCTACATGCGCGGTCGCACGCTGAACGACTCGTTCGTCGTCCTCGATGAGGCGCAGAACACCACTCCCGAGCAGATGAAGATGTTCCTCACGCGCCTCGGCTTCGGCACGAGGATGGTCGTCACAGGCGACATCACCCAGGTCGATCTGCCGCAGGGCTCGTCGGGGCTCCGTCTGGTCACCCGCGTGCTCGACGGCATCGACGACATCCACTTCTCCCGGCTCACCAGCGACGATGTCGTGCGTCATTCCCTGGTGGGGCGCATCGTCGACGCCTACAGCGAGTACGACGAGAAGCGCACAGCGCAGCGGTTCGAGCGTGAACAGGCCGCCGAATTCGCCAACCGTGCCGAGCGCAGGGGAGCGCAGCGGCCCGGCCCCCGTGACCGCATGCCGAAACGAGGACTCTCATGATCGAGATCAACAACGAGTCGGCCATCGACGTCGACGAGACGGTGCTGCAGCGCCTGACGGACTTCAACCTCGCGCAGCTGCATGTCAGCCCTGACGCGGAAGTGGCGATCGTCCTGGTCGACGAGGGCGCCATGGAGGCACTCCACGTGCAGTGGATGGACGAGCCGGGCCCGACCGACGTGCTGAGCTTCCCGATGGATGAGCTGCGCCCCGGCACCGAGGATCGTCCGACGGCTCCCGGTCTGCTGGGCGACATCGTGCTGTGCCCGCAGGTGGCGGAGACGCAGGCTCAGGCCGCGCACCATACGCTGATGGACGAGCTGATCCTCCTCACCACCCATGGTCTGCTGCACCTCCTCGGTTTCGATCACGCGGAGCCCGATGAGGAGCGTGAGATGTTCGGACTGCAGAAGGAACTGATCCAGGGCTTCGCCGCCACCGAACGTCGCCGATGACGGCCGTCCTCCTCCTCATCGCCGCCGTCCTGCTGGTGGCGTTCGGCGGTCTCATGGCTGCGATCGACGCCGCGTACGGCGTGACCTCGCGCGCAGGGCTCGCGGACATGGCGACCGAGGGCCGCCGCGCCAAGGCGCTGGGCCGGATCGCGACCGACCTCGACGCGCACGTCAATGCTGTGGCGTTCATCCGCGTGCTCGCGGAGGTGACGGCGGCGGTGCTCGTGACGGTCGCTTTCACGATCCTCATCGAGAACAACTGGTGGGCGATGCTCGCCGCGGCCCTGCTGATGACCGCCATCACGTTCGTGCTCGTCGGCGCGAGCCCGCGGTCGTTCGGGCGACAGCATGCAGAGGGCATGATCCGCGGCACCGCCTCGATCGTCCGTGGACTCCGGATCTTCCTCGGTCCCCTTGCACAAGGCCTCGTGCTGCTCGGAAACAAGGTGACCCCGGGAACCGGGCGCAGCTCCTTCACAAGCGAAGACCAGTTGCTCAGCATGGTGGATGAAGCGGCATCGAACGATCTCATCGAGGAGGACGACCGCGACCTCATCCACTCCGTCTTCGACTTCACCGACCAGTTCGTGCGCGCCGTGATGGTGCCTCGCACCGAGATGGTGACGGTCGATGCGACAGCGACGACCGACCAGGCGATGTCGCTCTTCCTGAACCGGGGCGTCTCGCGGATGCCCGTGGTCGACGACGATGCCGACGACGTCGTCGGGGTGCTCTATCTCAAGGACCTCGTGCAGTTCGCGTACCGGGATGACAGCGCCTGGCGAGCGGCATCCATCCGGCCGATCTCCCGTCCGGCGACCTTCGTGCCGGAGTCGATGCGTGCGGAGACGCTGCTGCAGCAGATGAAGCGCGATGCCGTGCACGTGTGCCTCGTGATCGACGAGCACGGCGGGATCTCGGGTCTGGTGACGCTCGAGGACCTGATCGAGGAACTCGTCGGCGAGATCTCCGACGAGTACGATCAGGTATCGGCGGAGTTCGTCGACCTGGGTCACGGACGTTATCGAGTGAGTTCCCGTCTCTCGCTGGAGGACGTGGGCGATCTCTTCGGTCTCGAGCTCGAGGACGAGGACGTCGACTCGATCGGCGGACTGCTCGGCAAGGCTCTCGGACAGGTGCCGCAACCCGGTGCGACGGCGACCGTCGATGGCCTGGTCCTCACCGGAGGAGCCTCTCGCGGACGCGGCCGTGGGATCGCGACGGTGTTCGTGGAACGTGCGACAGGAGAACCTGACGCTTCGCAGGATGAAGGAGATCGACACGATGGCTGATGAGACTCGAAGCGGGTTCGTGACCTTCGTCGGCCGCCCCAACGTCGGCAAGTCCACCCTGACGAATGCTCTCGTCGGCGAGAAGATCGCGATCACGAGCGAGAAGCCGCAGACCACGAGGCGGGCGATCCGCGGCATCGTGAATCGGCCGGAGGGTCAACTCGTGATCGTCGACACCCCGGGCATCCACAAACCGCGCACACTGCTCGGCGAACGGTTGAACGACCTGGTGGAGCAGGTGCTGGGCGATGTCGACGTCATCGGGTTCTGCGTTCCGGCTAACGAGAAGGTCGGTCCCGGCGACCGCCGCATCGCCGCTTCGCTCGATGGATACCCGCGCGCCAAGAAGATCGCGATCGTGACGAAGACGGATGCCGCTGGTCGAGACGAGATCACCGGCAGGCTGGTGGAGGTCGATGCGCTGCGCGACGACTGGGCGGCTGTCATCCCGCTCTCCGCGCTGACCAGGGACCAGCTCGACGTGCTCTCCGACGAGATCCTCCAGCTGATGCCGAAAGGCCCCGCTCTGTACCCGGAGTGGATCACGACCGACGAGTCGCAGGAAGACCGCATCGCCGAGATGATCCGCGAAGCCGCCCTCGAGGGCGTGCGCGATGAGCTTCCGCACTCGATCGCCGTGGTGATCGACGACATCGCGCCGCGCGAGGGCACCGACCTGACCGACGTGCATGCCTCGATCGTCGTGGAGCGTGACAGTCAGAAAGCCATCATCATCGGGCACAAGGGCAAGCGCCTCAGCGACGTGGGTGCACGCGCTCGCGCAGGGATCGAGGATCTGCTGGGTACGCGTGTGTTCCTCGGCCTGCACGTCAAGGTCGCCAAGGAGTGGCAGCGCGACCCGAAGCAGCTCGGCAGACTCGGCTTCTGAGATGCGCCCAGGTCACGCGTCGAAGGCGGCGGGAAGACCGCCGACCCCGACGATATGAACGTTCGCAGCGAAGACCCGAATCCGCTGCGAAACGAGGTCTTCACCCGCGTGTTCGATGCGCACTGGGCGGCAGTGCGCCACCACGTCGAAGGTGTGGTCGGCGACGACGAGGAGGTCACCGAGATCGTCTCGGAGGTCTTCTTCCACGCCTGGGCACGCCTCCGACCCGCGCGACCACCAGGACGCGTCTGGCTGCTGCGTGAGGCGGACCGTCGTCTGCGCTCGCGCACCACCCGATCATCCATGCCGCACGGCGCTCTCGATGCCGTGCACACGGGCGTGTCAGGGGACGAGCAGCAGCTGGGTCGATTCGGCCGCGTCGAAGTCGTTCGCGCTTTGGGTGTCCTCACACAGCCCCAACGGCGTATCATCATGCTCACGTACTGGGATGGACTCGCGGTGGGGGAGATCGCCGAGCTGTTGCGCGCTTCTGAGTCCCGGGTGCAGAAGACGCTGAGCCGAGCGCAGGATCGCCTGCGGTCGGAGCTGGGCCTGGAGGGGGCTGGTGACGGGTGATGACGCAGAACGCCGTGCTCGAGCGGATATTGAGCGATGCCGACCCCGCGACGACACCACGCGACGCTCTGCCGGACGCACGTGCCCGTGCGACGCGTGACCGCATCCTCCGCACGGGTTCGGCTCCACGGCGTCGCCGCACCCGGACGATCGGCTGGACGGGCGGAGTCACCGCGGCCGTCGCCTCGACGGCGCTGGCGTTCGCGATCTTCTCGCCGCAGGGCGCGGCGGTCGCCGGGACTCCGGCGCCCCTCGACTTCAGCGGATCCAACACCATCGCGCAGCTCGTCGACGATGCGGATGCCGCTCTGGCCGAGACCCCCGGCCCGACGATGCCGCTGCGAACCGTCAAGACGGCATCGTGGTCGTTCTCGGTCGACGTCGACACCAAGACCTCGACGGTCGCTCCGCAGCTCTCCACACTGACGTGGGAGCCGGACGGTTCGGGACGCATGATCATCCTCGCCGGCGTCCCCTACGACCCCACCGATGCGGTCGCCAGCAACGCTGCGGAGGTCACGAGCAGCGGAGAGGTGGTCACCGACCTCGTCATGGCGCCCGGCGATTTCGACACCCCCTGGACGGCCGTTCCCGGTGAGACCCGCGACGACATGGTCGCGATGCTCCGTGCATTCGGAATGCCCGAGGACCCGACGGCATACGAGGTGGAGATGGCGTTCGCGGCCGTCCTCGACCAGTGGACCTTGACGGACGCACAGCACCGCGAACTCCTCCTTCTTCTCGAGGAAGCAGGCGGCGGCGATGCTCTGGGCACGTCGACCGACCGTCTGGGACGCACGGTCACGGGGGTCCGCGTCCAGTCGCCCGACGGAGCCGTGAGCGATCTGGTCCTGGTGTCTCGCGACACGGGACGGATCGTCGGCGTCGAACGCACCGTGCTGACCGCCGATGAGCTGTTCCCCGCGGGGGCGATCATCTCCTACCAGATGTGGGATCTCGATGAGGAGACCATTCGATGAAACGAACGACCGTTCTCGCCACAGCGCTGCTGGGCATCGCCATGATCCTGGGCTCTGCTCCGGCCTACGCCGCCGCTGACGCTCCCCGCGATGTGGATCCGCAGATCGCGGCCGTCCTCGAAGAGGTGCCAGGCGGCATCGTCATCGATTCGACGCATGCGGTGTGGCCGAAGCTGGACATGGAGCTGAGCGTGCCGAGCGCATCCGACCTCGCGGCGCGGTCCGTCGGCAGCTGCGCGACCGGACGGATCTGCGCCTACAACGCCTCCTCTCTCGGGGGCGGCGTGCTGTCGTTCGGCACGTGCGCCGTCCACACGATCCCGTCGAGCTTCACCGCCAAGTCCGTGGCGAATGCGCGCAGCGGCGGGTACGTCCAGGTCCGTAACGGGAGCACGGTGCTCAAGAGCGTGAACGCCGGGACCTGGGCGAACGTCACCGGCACCGTCACGAATCTGCGCTGCATCCTCTGAGCGGCTCGGTGAGACGGTGACAGTGGCACACCACTGGGTGGCGACGCGATGGGGTTCCCCCGACACCTGGAAGTTCGTCGCGCATGAGGTCGCGGCTCCGGAGGCAGGCGAGGTCACGATCCGCGTGCGGGCGGCCGGCGTCAATCCTGCGGACGCGAAGCACGTCGCGGCCGCTCGGTCGGACCTCGATCTCCCCGTACCGATCGGCTACGAGGTGTCCGGGGAACTGAGCGCACTCGGTCCGGACACGCGGATCGGGTCCGGTGCGGCATCGGTCGGCGACGAGGTCATCGCGTTTCGAGTGCGCGGCGGCTATGCCACCGAACTCACCGTTCCTGCCGAGAAGGTGTTCGCGAAACCTTCGACCCTTTCGCACCCCGAGGCCGCGAACCTGTTGCTGGTCGGAACCACGGCGGCGGAGATGCTCGCGATCGCCGGTGCGGGTCCGGGAGAGACGATCCTGCTCCATGGGGCGTCGGGGGCGGTCGGCGTGAGCGTTCTGCAGCAGGCTCGCCTGCGCGGCGTCCGCGTGATCGGGACGGCGAGCGCGGAGCGCTTCGACGAGGTGCGACGGTTCGGCGGCATCCCGGTGCGCTACGGCGACGGCCTCCGTCAGCGTGTGCTCGAGGTCGCAGACGGACCCGTCGTGGCGGCCCTGGATGCCGTGGGCACGGACGAGGCCGTCGATGTCTCTCTGGAGGTGGTCACCGACCGCCGACGCATCGTCACCATCGCCGCGTTCACGCGAGCGGAGTCCGAGGGATCGTGGCCATCGCGGGCTCGATGCCGGACAGCGCGCGTTTTCGCGACGAGGTGCGCAGCGAACTCATCGCCCTGGCTCAGAACGGCGACCTGGTGGTGCCGGTCGCGCGGACGTTCCCGCTCGCTCAGGCGCCTGAGGCTCAGCGCCTGCTCTCGGCCGGACATCCCGGCGGAAAACTGGCGCTGATCCCTGAGGCCTAGTCGGTCTCGCGCAGCGCCGAGGTGACGATCACCACCCCGTCGCCGTACTCGGCGTCGGCGGCATCCTGCATCGTCCCGTCGTCCCACACGACGGTCAGCCAGACGTAGCCGCGGTCGGTCGCCACCGTGAGCGCTTCTGATCCCAGACGAGCGGCGATGTCGTCCTGGACCCGCACGAGCTCGTCCTCCGCCGTGGTCCCCTCGACGCCGCCGGTCGGGTCCTCCGGGGCGACCGTGTCGTAGAGGGCGAGCATGATCGGCTGGTCGGTGTTCGTGAGTCGTTCGCCGTCGTACGAGGCGTACACCGCGTATTGACCCCAGGTGGTCGTGCCGCTGGTCTCGCTGCCGTCGACGCCGTCCCATGTCCACCCGTCGAGGGGCACTCCCTGGCACTGCGGCGGGTACGACTCCATGATGACCCCCATGCACAGCTGCACGTCACCCGCGACATCGAGCACCGTGCCGACACCGATCACGCGCCCGTCCGGCAGGCCGGGGTGAGCCTCTTCGAGGCGCTGATCGGAGGGGACCGTCGTGCTCGTGGGGGCCGGGGTGCTGCCGGGTCCTGAGGCGCAGGCGCTCAGGAGCAAGACTCCGGCGGCAGTCGCTGCGGCGAGGGCGAGGCGACGGTGCGATGTACTCATATCGGGGAGTGTCACCGGCCGCGCGATCGTCTCAGACCCGTCGAAAGTGCCGCACCATCCCTGCTAGCATGACCACATGCCTTTCGGCGGTCTGCTTCTTCTTAGCTGCCGCGACGAGTCCTAAAGCTAGGGCCTTCCTCGTCGCGGCGCTTGTGTTGGCCCGTTCATCTTGACGAAGAGAAGAAGCCCCATCATGCAGAACACTCAGCGCCCGTCCGCGATGCCGATCCACAAGTATCGGCCGTTCCACGAGCAGATCACCGTCCACCTGCCTGACCGCACCTGGCCAGATGCCCGCATCACCGAGGCTCCCCGCTGGTGCGCGGTCGACCTCCGCGACGGGAACCAGGCCCTCATCGACCCGATGTCGCCCGAACGCAAGCGGGTCATGTTCGAGCTGCTCGTGAGCATGGGGTATAAGGAGATCGAGGTCGGCTTCCCGTCGGCGAGCCAGACCGACTTCGACTTCGTGCGGCAGCTCATCGAAGAGGATCTGATCCCGGACGACGTCACGATCCAGGTCCTGACCCAGGCGCGCGAACACCTCATCGAACGCACCTACGAGTCCATCGCCGGGGCGAAGCAGGCCATCGTGCACCTCTACAACTCGACCAGCGTGCTGCAGCGCGAGGTCGTCTTCCGCACCGACAAGCAGGGCATCATCGAAATCGCGCTCGAGGGCGCACGGCTGTGCCGCCGGTTCGAGAAGACGATCCCCGACACGAAGGTCTACTACGAGTACTCGCCCGAGAGCTACACCGGCACCGAGCTGGAGTTCGCCGTCGACATCTGCAACCAGGTGATCGAGGTCTTCGAGCCCACGCCTGAGCGCAAGGTGATCATCAATCTCCCGGCGACCGTCGAGATGGCCTCGCCGAACGTGTACGCCGACTCGATCGAGTGGATGAGCCGCCACCTGAACCACCGCGAGAACATCATCCTCTCGCTGCACCCGCACAACGACCGCGGCACCGCGATCGCGGCCGCGGAACTCGGCTACATGGCCGGGGCCGATCGCATCGAGGGCTGCCTGTTCGGCAACGGCGAGCGTACGGGCAACGTCGACATCGTGGCACTGGGCATCAACCTCTTCACACAGGGCATCGATCCGCAGATCGACTTCAGCGACATCGACCAGGTCAAGCGCACGGTCGAGTACTGCAACCAGCTGCCGGTGCCCGAGCGCAGCCCGTGGGCGGGCGACCTGGTCTTCACCGCGTTCAGCGGTTCGCACCAGGATGCGATCAAGAAGGGGTTCGAGGCCATGGAGGCCCGGGCCGCCGCAGAGGGCGTCACGGTCGACGAGATCGAGTGGGCGGTCCCTTATCTGCCCGTCGACCCGAAGGATCTCGGCCGCTCCTACGAGGCGGTCATCCGTGTGAACTCGCAGTCGGGCAAGGGAGGCGTCGCCTATCTGTTGAAGTCGGACCATGCGATCGACCTGCCGCGCAAGCTGCAGATCGAGTTCTCCGGGGTCGTGCAGGCCAAGACGGATGCCGAAGGCGGCGAGGTCACCTCCGACCAGATCTGGTCGATCTTCAACGACGAATACCTGCCGTCCGACGATTCGGCGGCCAAGTGGGGACGTTTCGAACTCCTGGCGACGCAGACGCGCAGCGACATGTCCGGTGATGTGGTGCTCGACGTCGTGTTGCGTGACGGCGAGGAGCAGGTCGCCGTGTCGGGTAACGGCAACGGTCCGGTCGCCGCCTTCGTCGAGGTGCTGCGTGGTCAGGGCTTCGACATCACGGTGTACGACTACGTCGAGCACGCTCTCAGCGCCGGTGGCGACGCGCAGGCTGCCGCCTACGTCGAGTTGCAGGTCGGCGACCAGCGGCTGTGGGGCGTCGGCATCGACGGCGACATCTCGACGGCATCCCTCAAGGCCATCGTCTCGGGCGTCAACCGGTCGATCCGCACCCGCGAGCAGGAGCTCGCGGCGGTCTGATCGTCCCCGGAGGCGAACCGCGGCCGGCATCGTGTGGATGTCGGCCGCGGTCGTCTGATCAGCGGATCAGTCCTGCGGCTTCACGATCGCGATCGCGCCCGTCTCCGCCGCGACCTTGCGACGGTAGATACGACGCTGCTCCGGCAGGGAGACGTCGAACGTCACCGCGAGAATGCGGATGACGGTGGTGACGGCGATGCCGACGACGGCGGCGATCGTGATCGGCATACCGACGGCGACGGCGATCACGATGAAGGTGCACCCCGCTCCGGCGGCGACCGCGTACAGCGACCCGACGTGCATGATCGCGGTCGGCAGACCCATCAGCATGTCGCGGAGCACGCTGCCGCCGACCGCGGCGCAGACGCCGATGAAGACGGCGGGCACTTCGGGAATGCCGAAAGCCAGCGCCTTGCTCGTCCCGAACGCACCGAACATCCCGATCACGACGGCGTCCAGCACGACGATCGCGGTGTTCAGACGGGTGAAGAGCCCGGCGAGCAACATGCCGAGCAGTGCCGCGCCGGCGGCCGTCACCAGGTACCACTGATTCTGCAGCGTCGCCGGCGTCTGCCCGAGGAGGATGTCGCGGATCAGGCCGCCGCCCATGCCGATCATGATGCCGATGATCGCGACACCCAGCCAGTCGAGGCGCCGCTGCCCCTGGAACCCCGAGGCGAACATCGCGCCCTGGACGCCGCCGAGGCCGACGCCGAGGAGGTCCGCCCACAGCGGAATGGTGAAGAGCGGTTCGGTCACGCCCCCATTCTCGCGTACGGAGGATAATCGAGGGGTGCCCACCTACCGAGACGAAGCGGTGATCCTGCGCACTCACAAGCTCGGTGAGGCGGATCGCATCGTCACGATGCTCTCGCGGCGTCACGGCAAGGTCCGAGCCGTGGCCAAAGGGGTGCGCCGCACCTCGTCGAAGTTCGGGGCCAGGCTCGAGCCGTTCATGGTCGCCGACGTGCAGCTCTATCAGGGCCGCTCGCTCGACATCGTGCAGCAGGCCGAGTCGCTCGGCTCGTACGGCAGCGACATCGCGGCGCACTACGACCGTTTCACCGCGGCGAACGCCATGGTCGAGACGGCGGATCGCCTGAGTGATGCGGAAGCGACGCCGGATCAGTACCTGCTCCTCGTCGGCGGACTGCGCGCCCTGTCGCGCGGTGAGCACGTCGCGCGCAGCATCCTCGACTCCTATCTGCTGCGGGTCATGTCGCTGTCGGGGTGGGCGCCGTCGCTCGACGAGTGCGCGCGCTGCGGCACGCCGGGTCCGCATTCGCGATTCGTCGCGCAGCTGGGCGGACTGGTCTGCGAGAACTGCGCTCCCGCCGGAAGCCCGCGCGTCTCGGAGAAGACGCTGAGGCTGCTCCGCGCCCTGATCGCGGGGGAGTGGGACGTGATCGACGCGTCGCCTGCCGCCGATACCGCAGCGGCCTCCGGACTCGTCTCCGCCTACGCCCAGTGGCACATGGAGCGCGGCATCCGCTCGCTCGCCCATGTGTCGGACACCTCGTCGGAAGGATCACGGTGACCCCGAAGCCGTACACGCACAAGGACGCCGTGGCCTATCGCCCGCTCGATTGGACGGGGGTGCACCCTCCCACGTTCCGAGCCGTGCCCGAGCATGTCGCGATCGTGATGGACGGCAACGGTCGATGGGCGAATCGTCGGGGGTTGAGTCGGATCGAAGGCCACAAAGCTGGAGAAGAGGTGCTCCTCGACGTGGTCGCCGGCGCGATCCAGGCCGGTGTGAAGCACCTTTCGGTGTATGCGTTCTCCACCGAGAACTGGGCGCGGTCCCCTGAGGAGGTGCGCTTCCTCATGGGCTACAACCGTGATGTGCTGCACCGGCGGCGCGACCAGCTCAACGAGTGGGGCGTGCGCATCCGCTGGGCGGGCCGCAAGCCGCGGCTCTGGGGCAGTGTCATCAAGGAGCTGCAGCACGCCGAGCAGCTCACGCGCGGGAACGACGTGCTCACGCTCACGATGTGCGTCAACTACGGTGGCCGCGTCGAACTGGTCGACGCGATGCGGTCGATCGCCGCGGAGGTCGCTGACGGACGTGTCAAGCCGAAGGCGATCACCGAGAAGATGATCCGCCGGAACCTGTACGTGCCGGATATGCCCGACGTCGATCTGTTCCTGCGCAGTTCGGGGGAGCAGCGCACCTCGAACTTCCTGCTGTGGGAGTCCGCGTACGCCGAGATGGTCTTCCTCGACACGCTCTGGCCCGACTTCTCTCGTGAGGAGCTGTGGCGTGCGATCGGCATCTACCTTTCGCGTGACCGCCGCTTCGGTGGGGCCATCGACGCCCCCGACGCGTCTGCCTGAGCACGCAGCCACTTCTCCGCGTCGCGCGGATGCCGGAGCCGCACGATGACGAGGTGCGGAAACCGCTCCATCAGGTCAGGGAAGCGCCCTGCCCACGTGTGCAGCGTCGCGGTCTGCCACGCGAGGATGTTCTGCTCGGGATCGCGGTAGAAGAGACTCCACGGACCCTTCTCACGATTGCCGTTCCAGAGTTCGCGTCGCAGGATGCCCCTGGCGAGGGTGCGTCCGATCAGACGGCGGCGCACCACGCGGTGGGGATAGTCCAGCCAGATCGCGAGCTGCGCTCGAGGCGGGAGGATCTCGTCGGTTCCCTTGCTCGTGTACTGCCACTCGGTGACCCAGCGCTCCTCCGCGGCGAATGCGCGCACGTCGTCGAGGAACGCGGGCCTCGGCGTCCAGTCCGGCCCGTGGAACAGCCCGTCGATCTCGACATGACGGAGTCCCCACACCCGCCCGAGGCGACGGGCGAGCGTCGTCTTGCCCGAGCCGGAGACGCCGGCCACCAGCACCCGCGACGGCACGAACGGCAGCGGGTCGTCGGCGGAGAGCATCCGAGCATCCTAGCCGCGGGGCGGGGGAGAGGCGGAATAGCTCGTGGGCGCATGCGGTTGGATGAAAGTGTGACTGAACCCATCTCCATCGACATCTGGTCCGACATCGCCTGCCCCTGGTGCTACATCGGCAAGCGCAACCTCGAGAAGGGTCTCGAAGCGGTCGCGGCCGACGAGGACGCACCGCAGGTCAACATCACCTTCCACTCCTTCGAGCTCTCGCCCGACACACCTGTCGACTTCGACGGCGACGAGATCGACTTCCTCGCGGGCCACAAGGGCATGCCGAGGGAGCAGGTCGAGCAGATGCTGTCGAACGTGACGGGCATCGCCGCGAACGCCGGACTCCAGTACCGCTTCGACCTCCTGAAGCACACCAACACGGTGAAGGCGCACGAACTGCTGCACTTCGCCAAGGCCGAGGGACGGCAGCACGAGATGGAGGAGCGGCTGATGTCCGCCTACTTCACCGAGGGCAAGCACGTCGGACGCATCGAGGACCTCATCGAGCTGGCGACCGAAGTGGGGCTTGACGCAGACCGTGCACGCGCGGCACTCGAGAGCGAGCAGTACCTCCCCGCGGTGCGTCAGGACCAGGCTCAGGCCCGCGCGTACGGCATCCAGGGCGTGCCGTTCTTCGTCGTGGACGGTCAGTACGGCATCAGCGGCGCGCAGCCGCCCGAGGCGTTCGAGAACGTGCTCCGCGACCTCTGGTCGAAGCGCGGAGACGTCGAGGCGGAGGCCGAGGCCGAGGCCGTCTAGCGGGTCAGTGCCGCTTCGATCGCGCTGACGATCTCGGGGGCGTCCGGCTTCTGCTTCGGCCGGAAGCGAAGGACGTCCCCGTCCGGCAGCACGAGGAACTTCTCGAAGTTCCACTCGACGCGACCGGCCTTCCCGCCGGCATCCGGGGTCTCCTTGAGCGCCTTGTAGAGCGCCGATGCGTTCTTGCCGTTGACCTTCACCTTGTCGTTCACGGGAAAAGTGACGCCGTAGGTCGTCGAGCAGAACTCGAGGATCTCGTCCACCGATCCGGGCTCCTGACCGAAGAACTGGTTGCACGGGAACCCGACGACCGTGAAGCCGCGATCGCCGTAGGTCCGCTGCAATTCCTCGAGCTGCTCGTACTGCGGAGTCAGCCCGCACTTCGAGGCGACGTTCACCACCAGCACGACATCGGCGCCGAGATCGTCGAGGGTCTTCTCCTCGCCCTTCGCATCGGTGAAGGGGATCGTACGGAGCGCGGAATCGGTCATACTCACAGCCTAAGTCGCCGAATGCCTCGTTGCTCTGCGTCTGGGAGAATGGAAGCGACATGACTCTCGCCACCGCCCCCGCCCGCCCTCTTCGCATCGGCCCGATCGCCCTCGACGTGCCGGTCGTCCTCGCGCCCATGGCCGGCATCACGAACACCGCCTTCCGGCGTCTGTGCCGCGAGTACGGCGCCGGGCTCTACGTGAGCGAGATGATCACCTCGCGCGCTCTCGTCGAGCGGAACGAGACCACGATGCGCCTGATCCGTCATCATGAGTCCGAGACGCCGAGGTCGATCCAGCTGTACGGCGTCGACCCCAAGACCATCGCCGAGGCCGTGCGCATCATCGTCGCCGAGGATCATGCCGACCACATCGACCTCAACTTCGGCTGCCCTGTGCCGAAGGTCACGCGCAAGGGGGGCGGAGCCGCGCTCCCGTGGAAGTCGAAGCTCTTCGCCGACATCGTCGATCAGGCCGTCAGGGCCGCGGGCGACATCCCGCTCACCGTGAAGATGCGCAAAGGCATCGACAAGGATCACCTGACGTTCCTCGATGCAGGCCGTGCCGCCGAAGACGCGGGAGCGGCAGCGGTCGCGCTGCACGCGCGCACGGCGGGGGAGTTCTACTCCGGGTTCGCGGACTGGAATGCGATCGGCGAACTCAAGCAGGCCGTCACGAGCATCCCGGTGCTGGGCAACGGCGACATCTGGTCGGCCGACGACGCCGTGCGCATGATGGAGCAGACCGACTGCGACGGTGTGGTGGTCGGACGCGGATGCCTCGGTCGCCCCTGGCTGTTCGGCGAGCTGGCCACCGCGTTCGGCGGCGAGGGCAAGACCGTCGACGCCACGCTCGGATTCGTCGCAGACGCCTTCCGTCGCCATGCCGAGCTCCTCGTCGAGTTCTTCGAGGACGAGGACCGCGGATGCCGCGACATCCGCAAGCACGTCTCCTGGTACTTCAAGGGCTATCCGGTCGGCGGCGACATCCGCACCGGACTCGCGACCGCGTCCAGCCTTGCGGAGATCGATGACTTCCTCGGGCGACTCGACCGCTCGGCGCCGTACCCCGGCGCCGACGCCGAGGGGCAGCGGGGCCGCTCGGGACACCCCAAGCGGACGGCGCTTCCGGACAAGTGGCTGGAGTCGCGCGAGCTCGCCTCGTCCGCCTCCGAGATGATGCGTGGAGCAGAGATCGAGAACAGTGGTGGTTGACACGACGAACGCCGCGCGCGACGACGGCTACCACCCCCGAGACGCAGAGCGCTTCTTCGCCGAGACCCATCGATCCGAGCGCGATGACTTCGCCCGCGATCGTGCGCGCGTCCTCCACTCCGCCGCGCTCCGACGACTTGCGGCCAAGACGCAGGTGCTCAGCCCCGCCAGCACCGCGGACTTCGCCCGCAATCGGCTCACCCACTCGCTCGAGGTCGCCCAGGTGGGGCGAGAGCTCGCGACGGCGCTCGGCGTCTCGGCAGACGTCGTCGACACCGCCTGCCTCAGTCATGACCTCGGGCATCCGCCGTTCGGACACAACGGTGAGCGCGCGCTCAACGAGTGGGCGGAGCACATCGGAGGGTTCGAGGGCAACGCGCAGTCCCTGCGCATCCTCACTCGCCTCGAGGCGAAGGTGCTCGACGACCACGACCGGTCGGTGGGACTGAACCTCACGCGCGCCAGCCTCGACGCGACCTGCAAGTACCCCTGGACGGTCGACAGCCCCGTGCCCGACCCCGGCGGTCGGCTCAAGTTCGGTGTCTATCCGGAGGACGAAGCGGTCTTCCGTTGGATGCGCGAAGGGGCGCCGGGAAGACTCCGCTGCATCGAGGCGGAGATCATGGATCTCTCGGACGACATCGCATACTCGGTGCACGACTTCGAGGACGCGATCGTCAACGGCTACGTGGATGTCGCTCAGCTCGCGGATCCCCGCGCGCACGACGCGCTCGTCGGACGGATCCAGCAGTGGGTCGGGTACGACTTCACCCGTGACGAGCTCGCCGACGCGATGTACCGACTGGCGTCGCAGCCGATGTGGCTGGCCTCGTTCGACCGCTCGCGACAGTCCCTCGCGCGACTCAAGAACCTGACGAGCGACCTGATCGGGCGTTTCGCGCGGGCCTCGGTGTCGGCCACCAGGGATGCGTACGGCACAGCGCCGCTCGTGCGGTACAACGCCCACGTCATCGTTCCGCGGGTGGTCGAGGTCGAGATCGCCGTCCTCAAGGGCATCATGGGCCAGGCCATCGTCACGATCGAAGCCCGTAAGGGCGTGTACAAGGAGCAGCGCCGCGTTTTGAAGCGCCTCGCCGACGCGCTCTGGTCCACGGACGCGTTGTGGTCTGCGGGGTCCGATGTGCTCGAGCCGGCGTTCGCCGCGGATTTCGTCGACGCAGAGGACGATGCGCAACGCGCCAGGGTCGTGGTCGACCAGATCGCGAGTCTCACCGATCAGAGCGCCATCGACTGGCACAACAGACTGGTGGGGGAGATCGATCCGGCCGAGGTCGGGATCTGGACGCCTCGGCATGCTCGTCCCGGCGCCCGCGCGCACGCCGAGAGGCGGCCCGTCGCCGAAGGGGCGCACTGATGCCGCGGATCCTGCAGGCTGATGTCGACGAGGTCAAGGCGCGCACGAACATCGCCGACATCATCGGCGAGCGGGTCGCGCTCAAGTCGGCCGGCGTGGGGTCGCTGAAGGGCCTGTGCCCGTTCCACGACGAGAAGAGCCCGAGCTTCCACGTGCGTCAGCAGGTCGGGTACTACCACTGCTTCGGCTGCGGTGAATCGGGCGATGTCTACTCGTTCCTGCGGGAGATGGATCATGTGAGCTTCACCGAGGCGGTCGAGCGTCTCGCAGGGCGCATCGGGTACACGCTCCACTACGAGGATGGCGGGTCGGCGCCGGAGACGAGCGGCCGGAGCCGCCTCTACGCCGCGAACACGGCGGCGGCGGAGTTCTTCCGCGCGCAGCTGCTCACCGCGGATGCCGAGGCCGGACGACGGTTCCTCGGGGAGCGCGGATTCGACGCGGGCGCGGCCGCGCACTTCGGCGTCGGTTTCGCGCCGCGGGGCTGGGACGGCATGCTCAAGGCGCTCTCCGCGCAGGGGTTCACCCGCGAAGAGCTCAGCACCGCAGGACTGGTGTCGACCGGGCAGCGGGGTGTCTACGACCGATTCCGCGGACGACTGGTGTGGCCGATCCGCGATGTGTCTGGCCAGACGATCGGCTTCGGCGCACGCAAGCTGTTCGATGACGACAACGGGCCCAAGTATCTGAACACCCCCGAGACGCCGATCTACAAGAAGGCGCAGGTGCTGTACGGCCTCGACCTCGCCAAGCGCGACATCGCCCGCGGCGACCCTCGTCGCGTCGTCGTGGTCGAGGGGTACACCGATGTGATGGCCTGTCACCTGGCGGGGCTCACGACCGCAATCGCGACCTGCGGCACCGCGTTCGGGACGGAGCACATCAAGGTGCTGCGCCGGGTGATGGGTGATGACAACGCCTCCGGCGAGGTCGTCTTCACCTTCGACGGGGACGAGGCCGGTCAGAAGGCCGCGCTGAGGGCTTTCACAGAGGACGACCGGTTCAACGCGCAGACCTTCGTCGCCGTCGCTCCCGACGGCCTCGACCCGTGCGACCTGCGTCTCCAGCGTGGGGATGCCGCCGTGCGCCGGCTCATGGACACCAAGCAGCCGATGTTCGAGTTCGCGATCGACCGCAAGCTGGGCGGCTTCGACCTTTCGACGGTCGAAGGCCGGGTCGGCGCGCTCAGGGCCGCAGCACCCATCGTGGCCGAGATCCGCGATCAGTTGCTGCGTCCGGGGTATGAGCGCGTGCTCGCGCGTCGGCTCGGCATGGACCCGACCGAGGTGCGCAGCGAGGTCGAGCGTGCGGCCAGGGGTGGATCGACGCCGCTGCACACGCGCCGCGAGGTGCCGCAGGTCGATCCGACGACGGGAGCGTCGGGGATCGCCCCCGTGACCCTGGCGAGCCTGCCGCGCAGCCCCGACATGGCCGTCGAGAGAGACGCTCTGATGGGGGCGCTGCAGTACGGGCATCAGGTCGACCAGGCCTTGCTCGATCGGGCTCTGGGCGCGCCCTTCCGCACCACAGGGCTGGAGGCGGTGCGCGAAGCGGTGGCGGGTGCCCCCGATCGCACGCGCGCAGGATGGGTGACCGAAGCGGTCAACAGCGTCCGCGAGCCGTATCGCTCGCTCGCCGGTGAGCTGTTGATGACGCCGTTCCCCGCGCGCGATGAGGAGCGCGCCGTCGCGACGGTCGCCGACCTCGCCCGACGACTCGTGCTGCGCCAGCTCGAGAACGAGAAGCAGGAACTCCTGGGCGCCGTGCAGCGGGTGCCGGCTGACTCCGACGGAGGGCGGGCGCTGCGCATGCGGTTGCGGGACATCGACGCCGAGCGTCAGCGCTTAGCCGAGTCGTAACGCCGAGGGGCGGCGCGCAGAGGGCAGGATGGACACATGTCCCGCCGGCCCGAATCCCCGAACGCGATCGACTGCTCGGATCTGGTGATCGACCGGATCGGCCACGGGATGCCGACGCGCGCGGTCGACGGCGTCACGTTCTCGCTCGCCCCGGGAGAACTGATCTGCGTCGCCGGTCCGACCGGGTCGGGGAAGTCGACCTTGGTCGCAGCCTTGGCGGGATCCACGGATCCCTCCGTCAAGGTCGTCGGCGGCAGCGCGCAGGTGTGTGGTGTCGACGTCCGCCGGCCGGGCCGGAAGCACCGCATCCTCACGTACCGCACGGGTTTCGTGCCTCAGGGTGCGGGAGCGGACCTGCCGCCGCGCCTGACCGTGAACGAGGTGATCGCCGAGCCGATCCTGATGAGGGAGCGGAGGGTCAACACCAAGGCGCTCTCGATCCGCGTGGCCACTCTGCTGGACGAGCTGCACCTCCCCCTGGGGACGGCGGCGAAATTCCCGTACGAACTCAGTGCGGGCATGCGGCAGCGCGTGGCGATCGCCCGCTCCTTCGTCTTGGAGCCGAAGGTGCTCATCGCCGACGAGGTGCTCGCGAACCTCGACCTCGAAGTCCGGCCCGTGGTGTTCGACGCGATCACCCGCCGCCGCCGGGAGCAGTCGATGGCGGCGCTGCTCGTCACGAACGACGCCGACTTCATCCGGGAGCTCAACGCCGAGACCTTGATGCTCCGCGGTGGCCATGTCGTAGCGAGGGGCGTCGGTCGAGACCTGCTCTGGGTGCCCAATGCGGAGTCGGATTCGCGTCACTGATCTCGACACGCCCGGCATCCTCGAAGGGCGCCATGGTGGCATGAAGTCCGTCCGGAGTTTGCTAAGCTTGTCGAGTTGCCCGCTCAGCGGACACATTCCTCGGTAGCTCAATTGGCAGAGCAGCCGGCTGTTAACCGGCAGGTTCTTGGTTCGAGTCCAAGCCGGGGAGCCAACGAGAAAAGCCCCCTCCTCGGAGGGGGCTTTTCTCGTCCCGCGCACGGTGGGGTGTAGCGAGTGCGGTGTATGCGAGTGCACGGCTTCGCACCGAGCGGGCGGGGTTCTCGCGAGGAGAACCCGTGCACTCGGTGCGAAGCCGTGCTGTCAGGAGGTGTGCGGGTCAGCCGACGCCCTCCATTGCGCTGGTCTCCGTGTTGCCGATCCGGGCGATCACGTCGGGACGTCGGCGGGCGAGGTAGGCATACCGTGTCAGGGCGAGCGCGACCGTTGCAAGGAACACATACGGGATCACGTTGTACGGGAAGGCCGGCACCGGCCAGACGTTCGCGAAGAAGACGTACGCCATGGTGACGACGGCGACGGTCGCGCACACCTTGACGAGACCGTTCCGCATCTTCGCCCGCTGCGTGTACACCACGCAGGCGATCGCGACGAGGGCGTAGGCGACCATGTAGCCGTACGTTCCCCAGGTGTTGACCCAGACCAGGATGTCTCCGGTGGCCGCGCCCGAGAGCAGGAGCACGATGTCGACCGCGATGGCTGCGGCGCCGGCGATGATCAGCACACGATGCGGAGTCAGGTGCTGCTCGTGCGTGCGGCCGAACCGCTCGGCGACGACGCCCTCCTTGCCCATCACGTAGACGATGCGTCCGATCACGTTGAGCGGCGCGACCACCACGGCGAAGAACGACGCCGAGACCCCGAATGTGAGCACGGCCGCGAACCAGCCGGGCATCCCGATCAGCGCAGACATGCTCTCCAGCGGGCTCGCCGAGGTGGCCAGATCGTCGCCGAGCACCGCGATCTGCGTGTATGCGGCGAACACGTACAGCACGCCGACGCCGAGGGCGCTCCACATGATCGCGCGGGGGATGGCCTTGTATGGCTCCTTCGCCTCGCGACCGAGGGCGTCGGCGGAGGAGAACCCGACGAAGCCCAGGATGCCGAGCACCATTCCGGACGCGATGCCCTGGAACGAGGATCCGGCCGCGAGCACCTGGGCAGGATCCCAGGCGGCGGGGCCCGCCCACGCGAGGGCGGCGATCAACAGGATGAGGATGATGCCGACCGAGAGGAGCTCGAGCACGAGCGACACCCGCGCCGAGAGGCGGATGCCGCGGATGGTGAACAGCGTCGCCAGCCCGCCGAGCACGATGGCGAGGCCCATGTCCCAGCCCAGACCCTGCGCGGGAAGGCCGAGCATGCTGAGGAACTGGGCCATGTAGCTGACGGACCCGCTGAGCGATGCCGCCGCGATGCCGAAGCAGCCGATCAGCAGCGTCACACCGGCGAGGAAGGCGCCGAACGGACCGAGACCCTTGGACACGTAGGTGTACAGCGAGCCGGCCGACGCGTGCTTGCGTGCGAACACCACGACGCAGTATCCGACGCACAGGATCACGATCGTGGCGAGGGCGAAGGCGTAGATGGTGCCATTGCCGGCGCCGAGGAAGATGGCCGCGGCCGTGAAGGCGATGACGGCGCTGGGGGCGATATTGGCGATGGCCTGGGCGGCGAGCTCAGGACCGCTCATGACGCCGGTGCGGAGACCGGCGTCCTTGGGGGCGCCAGGTGGGGCGACGACGGTGTCTGACATGGTTCTCCTGGATTCGGGTTTCAGGGACGGTGACAGCCGGAGGCGGTCAGGGGATGAGAAGGGTGCGCAGGGCGGAGCCGGCTTCGAGGTCATCGAGGGCAGCGGCCGCCTCCGACAGAGGACGACGTCCCGAGATGAGCGGGTCGATCTTCAACTGTCCGTCCATGTACCGGTCGACGAGGGCGGGTACGTCGATCGACGGACGGACCGACCCGTAGTTCGAACCGAGGATGCGCTGGTCGGCCTCGGCGAGCACGAGCGGCTCGAACGACGCGCGCGCGCCCGTCGGCGGCAACCCGACGATGACCGCCGCGCCGCCAAGCCCCAGCATCTGGATCGATTGCTCGGTGGTGGTCGTGCGTCCGATCGCGTCGAAGGCGTAGTCCACGCCGTCGGGGATGAGCTCGCGCAGCTGCGCAACGGCATCGCCCTGGGAGGCGTCGATGCGGTCGGTCGCACCGAACTGCAGAGCCATCTGCGTCTTCTCCGGGCGGACATCGATCGCGATGATGCGCTCGGCACCCGCGAGGCGCGCCCCTTGGACGACGTTGAGGCCCACGCCGCCGCAGCCGATCACGGCGACGGTGGAACCCGGCTCGACGGCAGCCGTGTTCAGCACAGCGCCGACGCCCGTGGCCACGGCGCAGCCGACGACGGCGACGACGTCGAGCGGGGCGTCGTCACGCACCTTGACCGCGCCGGACGCGGGGACGACGACCTCCTCGGCGAAGGAGGAGACACCGAGGTAGTGGTGCAGCTGCTCACCGTCACGGCTCAGGCGCGAGGTCCCGTCGAAGAGAACTCCGAGGGGTGCGACCACCGTGGCGACCTTCTGGCACCTGGCCTCGTGTCCCGCGCGACAGTACCGGCACTCGCCGCACGGCGGAACCCAGCTCAGCACGACGTGGTCTCCGACAGCGAGTGTCGTGACACCTTCGCCCAATTCTGTGACGACGCCGGAGCCTTCGTGTCCCATGACCAGAGGAGCGGCGGCATCCCATTCGCCGCGCTTGACGTGCAGGTCGGAGTGGCACACGCCGGCCGCGGCGATCCGCACCCGTACCTCACCGGCCCGGGGAGGTGCGAGATCGACGTCGACGAACTCGATGGGCGACTGAGGGTCGCGGAACACAACAGCTTTCATGACTTCCTTCGGATGGAGAGGGGCTGGGCACGATGCTAGGAGAGACGGCGAGGCATCGGCATTCGACAAAACGATGGATACCGGCTCGCTCTTTCGACAATCGGTATGATCGAGAGATGGCTCGTGACGTCGCCTCCGTGGCCCGATATCTGCGCGGCGAGCTTCTGCCCGGTGCGGTCCCCGGAGCTCGTGCGGTGAACGCGGTCGTCGACCTCGAGTCCTTCGGTGCTCCGACGGATCACCTCTTCGCGACGCTCGTCGCAGCCGACGAGCGAGAGATCCTCGCCCTCCGCGGCGACCCTGATCGGCGTGCCATGCTGCGCGATGCCGTCGTGGTCACCGGCGCAGACGGTTCCGCCGTCCGCGACGCTCTGCGCGAAGCCGAGATCACGGCGGCCGTCGGCGCGGCCGTGGCCCAGGAGTTGCTGACGCCGACGCTGTCGACGCTCCTCGCGGTCGACCAGGCGGCCGAGGCGCGGGCCATCACGTCGGCGATGCGGGTCCTCACCCTCGCTGCGCGGCGCAGCGGCATCACGGGGGTCATCGCCGAACTCGCGCACCGCATCGATGGATGGGCGGTGCTCCTCGATCGGCACGGCGAGGTGATCACCACGGCCGGGGCAGGGAGCCTGCACATCGACGACGCGATCGCCGTCGCCGTCGGCCGACCGGTCAGGGTGCGCCACCGCGCCCTGCAGGTGCATCCCGTCGGTCCAGGGCAGGACATCACCGCGCAGCTGGTCACTGCTCCTCGCAACGACAGCTCGGGGAGGGGCAGGGAGCTCAGCTCACAGGCGGCGGCGTTGCTGGACCTCCTGATGCGTACGCGCGACAGCAGTCATCTCGAGCGTCTCGGACGTTCGATGATGTTCGAGACCGTGCTCCAGGGTGGGGAGGGGGCGACACGTCTGCTCCGGCGCTGGGGTGTGCACGAGCGCACCCTGGTGGGGTTCGCCCTCGCGTCGCGGACGAGTGGGGTCGACGTCGAGCACCTTCTGGCCCTCTGGCTCGACGAGCTGGGTGCCGAGCATGTCTTCACCTCGCAGCGCGGGCTGGTCCTCGGGGTGGTGCGGGAGGACCACGCGCAGCAGGTGGCGCATCGGGCGCGCACCTACGCCTCGACGCTCTATCTCGGGCTCGGGAGGCCGGCCGATGTCGACGCACTCGCCCGCACGGTCGACGAGGCACGTCACGCCTGCGAGGCCGCGCGCACCGGCGGCGATCGGGTCGTCCGCTACGAGGCGATCCCCACCGTGTCCCTCGTCCTCGGTCAGCTCGACCGGGAGCAGACCCGGCGCATCGCTCGGCTCCTGGACCCGCTGCGCGCAGCAGATCGTCCGGACGAGCTCCTCCAGACGCTTCGAGTGTTCCTGGCCGCGAACGGCGCATGGGGCGACAGCGCGGCACGGCTGCACATCCATCGACAGACGCTGACGGCGCGCATCCGTCGGATCGAGGACCTGACGGGCCTTTCGCTCACGGACCCGGACGATCGCGTGGCGGTCTGGCTCGCTCTGCGCGCGGCCGACGGCTGAACGGGCCGACCGACGGAGAAGGGCCCCGCCGATCGGCAGGGCCCTTCCTCGGAAGACATCGATCAGCGCGCGACGCCCTTCAGCGAACCGGTGGTCTGTCCGGCCGGGTCCATGATGATGCACTGGATCACGCGGTCGTTGCTCTGTTCCCAGGATTCCTGGCTGGGCGTGAGCGTGGTCACGTCGAAGGCGGAGTCCTGGTAGCTCACGCCGACGAACGCGGTGTACGCGTCGCCGATGCAGCCTTCGGAGGCCGCGTCGATGTCGGCGTCGGAGAACTCGCCGTCCTCCATCGTGATCTCGTGGTAGACCTCCTGGTCGTGCGGCTCGGAGCACGGGAGGATGTCGGCGTCGGTCAGCATTCCTGAGCCGGTCTCGAGCATGCAGTCGCCGAGCTTGATCGAGAAGACGTCGACGTTCGCGCTCTCGGTGACCTGACCGGTCTCCTCATCGCGATTCGCGTCGCCGGAGCCACCGCCCAGGATCCCGTTGATCGCGCTGCAGCCGCTCAGAGCGACCGAGAGCGCGACCGCGGAGCCCGCCAGCATCAGAGCACGTCGAGTGCGCATCTTCATCATGGTGTGTTTCCCTCCCAGGTGTCACGGAGGCATGCGAAACGGCCCCCGCCGCGAACACGCTAGCGGGCAGGGAGTCTATGACGCAACTCGAAGGATGCTGTGGACCGGCTGAGAGCGGCGTCAGCCTTCGAGGTCGTCGACGCCGGGCATCCAACTCGCTCCCGGTCGGCCCCACCCCCGCTTGCGCGCGATCTTCTGCACCGTCTTCCAGTCTCCGTCGGACAGGCGATCCACGTAGAGGATGCCGTCGAGGTGGTCGAACTCGTGCTGCATGATCCGCGCACGCCAGCCGTCGACATCGATCGTCACCGGTCGCCCGTCGAGATCGGTCGCCGTCACGTGGACCCGCTCCGAGCGGCGCAGGGGGAATCGCTCGCCCGGGAACGAGAGGCAGCCTTCGGACTCCAGATCGGGGTCGGGGTCGCCCGGCTCCAGGGGTGTCATCCAGAGCACCGGGTTGATGAGGACGCCACGCCAGGGCTGGTCGTCATCGTCCACGTACGCGTAGGTGTAGATGCGCAGCGGGACGCCGACCTGCGGGGCGGCGAGTCCGACACCCGGTGCGGTGTCCATGGTCTCGAACATGTCGGCGACGAGGGTGCGGATCTCGTCCGTGACCTCTTCGACGGGAGAAGCGGGGGAGTGCAGGACGGGGTCGCCCATGATGCGAATCGGAAGTACAGCCACGTCACAACCCTAGTCCGCGCCGGTCGACGGGTAGGCTCTTAGCGTGACTGCTGGGGTGTGGATGAACGCGGTGGAGGATGTCGGCGACCAGCTCGTCGGCGCCTTCCAGAACCCCGGACTGCTGCTGGGCATCCCCCTCGCCCTCGCGGGTGCGGTCTTCATGTCGCTGGGAGCGCAGTACCAGCATCGAGGAGTCGAGAAGGTCGAACGTCTCAGCGGTGCCGACGGCGCATCGGGCCTGACCTTCGATCAGATCAAGCGCCTGCTGACACGTCCGTCGTGGCTCCTCGGCACCCTCATGCTCGGACTCGCCGTGATCTGCCAGCTCGCCGCGCTCGTGAAGGCTCCGCTGATCGTCGTCCAGCCGCTCGGGGCGATCGCCCTCGTCATCACGACTCTCCTCAACGCCAGAGTCTCCGGGCACGCACCGACGCGGCAGTCTCTCACCGCCATCGTGTGCTGTGTCGGCGGCATCTTCCTGTTCGTGTTCTTCGCTGCGATCTATGCGACCGAACAGGAGGTGACGGATCGCGAGCTCTTCGTGATCCTCGCGCTCCTGCTCGTCGTGATCATCATCCTCGGCGGCGGATGGCTGATCCTTCGGCACCGCATGCGCGCGCTGTTCTATGTGATCGGCGCCGGCGTGCTCTACGGCTTCGTCGCCACACTGGCGAAGGTGGTCATCAAGCGCATCGAGGCAGGTCAGTTCGAGTGGATCACCGCGATCTGCGTGCTCGCGCTGCTCGCCGCGGCGGCCGTGGGCGGCTACTTCGTGCAGACCGCGTACAGCTCGGGCCCGCCCGACCTCGTGATCGCCGGACTGACGGTCGTCGACCCGCTCGTCGCCGTCCTGATCGGCATGGTCGTCCTGGGTGAAGCCGCTGCCGCTCCGCCGTGGGTCATGGTGATCTTCGCGGTCGCCGGCGCCATCGCGGTCTGGGGTGTGGTCGGCCTCGCCCGCTACCACCCGCAGGTGCTCAGCGAGAGCCAGGAGCTCGGTATCGAGCGAGGGAGCACGCCGACGGGTCAGGGAGACGCTGGAGCCGACTCTTCCGCGGCCGCACGGGCCACCGATTCCGGTGCACCGGAGCGCTCGGAGGATCCCGAAGCGCCCGGCACTCCGCCGTGGCGAGCGGGCTCCGGGGAACAGCCCTGAGCGGATCAGGGCTTCAGCCAGGGACGTCGGCTCAGTACGCCTGATCGATCAGATCGGGTGAGACCTCGGATGCCGCCGCCTCGTCGACGAAGAACACCGTGCGCTTGCGGCCTTTCGCGCCCGCTGCGGGCACACTCGTGTAGCTCGCCCCGGCGAGTGCGAGGCCGAGTGCCGACGCCTTGTCCGCTCCGGTGAGCACGAGCCAGACCCGCTTCGACGAGTTGAGCACCGGACGCGTGAGTGTGACGCGCTCCGGAGGCGGCTTCGGGGAGTCGCGCACGGCGAGCACAGCGGCATCGGTGACGGTGACCTCGTCGCGGTCGGGGAAGAGCGACGCGATGTGGCCGTCGGGGCCGACACCGAGGAAGCAGACCGCGAACGACGGCCACGGGTGCTCGGTGGTGCCGAACCCGGCGAGTTCCTCGGCATAGGCCGCGGCCGACTCGTCGAGGGTCAGCCCTGTCTCCGGCCCCGACACCTCGTGCACGTTCTCCGCAGGGACGGCGATGTGATCGAGCAGCGCCTGACGGGATTGCAGGGAGTTGCGGTCGTCGTCGTCGCGGGGGACGAACCGCTCGTCACCCCACCAGAAGTGCACCAGTGACCAGTCGATGTCTGCCGCTCGCGGGTCTTCTGCGGTCGCGCGAAGCACCGCGCCACCCATGGAACCACCGGTGAGGGCGATGTGCGCCAGCCGTCCGTTGCGCGTGCGCGCACGCACGCGCGACAGGAATCGGTCGGCGACACGATGGGCGAGAGCGGTAGGGGTGGCTTCCACCACGACCCGCTTCTCTGCGGACGATACCGGCATCGACGTCACTCTCCAGTCTCGGGCGGACCCAGTTTCTCCCAGCCCTCGGTGATCACTCGACCGTACAGGACGTCGGGGTCGAGCCTGCGCAGCTCCTCCGCGAGGCACTCGCGCAGCGTGCGCCGCGGCAGGTGCAGATCATGGTTCGGCTGATCGGGCTGCGTGAGGATCGCGATGCCGGGGGAGGGGCGCTCGAGCGTGATGTCGCCAGACGCCCGAGTGAGCCGCACGGACTTGATCCCCTCCTGCCAGTGCTCAGGGTCTTCGTACGACCAGTGCACGCGGACGTCGAGGGCCATCTGCAGCCACGCGGCGAGCAGCGCGGTCGACGGAGACGCGGAGCCGCCGCGTACCTCCACACCCGTGATGGGTTCGAACGGCGGCTGGTCGAGCACCGCGGCGAGCTGCTCGCGCCAGTGCGTCAGGCGGGTCCAGGCGAGGTCGGTGTCGCCGGGGGCGTGGGTGCGCCCGAGCAGCGCGAGTCGATCACGCACATCGGGAGACGTCGCGGCGTCGGTGATCCGGCGCTGGGCGATCCGTCCGAGGGGATGTCGCCGGCGAGGTCGGAGCCTCCTCCGGCCACCAGGCGACGACCGGTGCATCCGGGAGGAGGAGTCCCGTGATGAGGCTCTCCTCGTTGCTCGCGGCGTCTCCGTAGGCGCGCAGGACCACGACCTCGCTGGCGCCGGCGTCTCCGCCCACGCGGATCTGCGCGTCGAGGCGGGATTCCCCTTCGCCCGTGGTGATCACGATGACGCGCATGGGGTGCTCGCGGGAGGCGTCGTTCGCCGCGTCGATCGCCGCCTCGGCCACGCCGTTGCGGGCCGCGATGACGAGCGTGAGCACGCGCCCGAGAGCGACCGCTCCGCCCTCTTCGCGCACCTTGACGAGCTGCTTGGCGACCTGACTGACCGTCGTGTCGGGAAGATCGATGATCACGGGCGTCTCCAGACTCGTCCGTCGCGGGCCAGCAGGTCGTCGGCGGAAACCGGTCCCCACGAGCCCGGAGCGTACTGTTCCACCGGGCCGCCCACAGCCGCCCAGTACTTCTCGACCGGGTCGAGGATCTTCCAGGAGAGCTCGACCTCCTCGTGCCGCGGGAACAGGGGCGGGTCGCCGAGGAGGACGTCGAGGATCAGACGTTCGTACGCCTCGGGGCTCGCCTCGGTGAACGCGTGGCCGTAGCCGAAGTCCATCGTGACATCGCGGACGTTCGTCCCGCTGCCCGGCACCTTCGAGCCGAAGCGGATCGTGACGCCCTCGTCGGGCTGCACCCGGATGACGAGAGCGTTCTGGCCGAGCTCTGAAGCGTTTCCCCGCCCGAAGAGGTGCTGCGGCGCGCGCTTGAAGACCACGGCGATCTCGGTGACGCGGCGGCCGAGGCGCTTGCCGGTGCGCAGGTAGAACGGCACCCCGGCCCAGCGTCGGGTGTCGATCTCGAGCTTGATCGCGGCGTAGGTCTCGGTGGTCGACTCGGGGTTCATGCCCTCCTCGTCGAGGAAGCCGGTGACCTTCTCGCCACCCTGCCACCCGCCAGCGTACTGACCGCGAGCCGTCGCGATCGACAAGTCGTCGGGCACATGAACCGCGGCCAGGACCTTCTCCTTCTCGGCGCGCAGGTGCTCGGCAGACAGGCTGATCGGCTCCTCCATGGCGGTGAGGGCGAGCAGTTGGAGCAGGTGGTTCTGGATCACGTCGCGCGCCGCGCCGATGCCGTCGTAGTAGCCCGCGCGACCGCCCACACCGATGTCCTCGGCCATCGTGATCTGCACGTGATCGACGTAGTTGCGGTTCCAGATCGGCTCGTACAGCTCGTTCGCGAAGCGCAGCGCGAGGATGTTCTGCACCGTCTCCTTGCCGAGGTAGTGATCGATGCGGAAGATCGAGTCGGCGGGGAAGGCGACCTCGAGTGCGGCGTTGAGAGCGCGCGCGGATTCGAGGTCGTGGCCGAACGGCTTCTCGATGACGACGCGACGCCAGCGCTCGTCGTCGTCGCTGTCCTCGCCGACGAGACCCGAGTCCTTCAACTGCTTGGCGACGAGCGGGAAGTCCTTCGGCGGGATGGACAGGTAGAACGCGTGGTTTCCCATCGTGCCGCGCTCGACATCGAGCTTCTCGATCGTGTCACGCAGCTTCCGGAACGAGTCGGGGTTGTCGAATTCACCCGACACGAACCGGATGCCCTGCAGCAGCTGCGTCCACGTCTCTTCACGGAACGGGGTGCGGGCGTGCTGCTTGACCGCGTCGTAGACCACCTCGGCGAAGTCCTGGTCCTCCCAGTCGCGACGGGCGAAGCCGACCAGGGCGAACCCCGGGGGCAGCAGGCCGCGGTTGGCGAGGTCGTAGACCGCCGGCATGAGCTTCTTGCGCGACAGGTCCCCGGTGACGCCGAAGATCACGAGGGCACTGGGCCCCGCGATCCGGTTGAGGCGGCGATCGTCGGGGTCGCGCAGCGGGTTGTGCCCGCGCGAGATGGGAACAGACATCGGTGGGGGATTCTCCTGCTGTTACTTCTGTGCGGCTTCGAAGAGGGCGAGCACGTCGTCCGAGGACTCGGTGATCGTCAGCGAGACGACGGGTCGGCCGTGCTCGGCGAGCACGGCCGCGTCGCCTGCGGCCTGGGCCTGGATGAGCTGGCCGAACGTGAAGGGCCGCTCCGGGATCTCGAGGTCGACCTCGGTGCGCTCGAGGATCTGCAGGAACACCCCCTGCGCCGGTCCGCCCTTGTGGTACTGACCGGTCGAGTGCAGGAATCGCGGACCCCAGCCGAACGTGGTGGGGCGCCCGGAGTCCGCAGCGACCAGCTCGCGCAGGCCCTGGAGCTGCGGCACTTCGAGACGGTTGACGTATGCCTGGATCGACACATAGCCGTCGGCGGGGAGCTGCGCCCAGAGGGCGTCGAGCACACCCTCCACGGTTCCGGACGCCGCGAGGGCCGGGTCCGAGACGCGCACCTCGACACCGTTCTCGACGAAGGCCGGGGCGGTGGGCTCTGGGCGGGCGTCGAGAAGACCGCGCGCGGCGATCTTCGCGGACTCGACGTCGGGCTGGTCGAAGGGGTTGATCCGCAGCAGGTGCCCGGCGATCGCGGTGGCGTACTCCCACACGATGAACTGGGCGCCGAGGGTGCCGCTGACGAGGATCTCGCCTTCGTGGCGTTCGTGCAGATGGAACTCGTTCGCGTCGTCGACGAGTCGGACCACCTGGAGGTCGGCGGGCACGGGGTCGAGCTCGGGGGAGACCGGGAGCAGGACGACGGGGAGGATCCCGGTGCCCTCCTTGCCGGTGGACTCCGCGATCAGCTGCTCGATCCAGTCGGGCAGACCGTTGATGTGCGTGCCGTCGGTGATGAGCCCCAGCTTGTCGCGCCGCGGGGTGGTCGCAGCGATCGCGGCGCCGAGGCGCAGGGCCGGGTTCTCGGCCGAGTCGACCGCGACCTCGAGCAGGGAAGCCTCGGCCTCGTTCAGCAGCTCGTCGATGTCGACGCCGGCGAGGCCGGAGGGGACGAGCCCGAAGGCCGTGAGTGCGGAGTACCGGCCGCCGACGTTGGGGTCGGCGTTGAACACCCGGTATCCGGCCTCGCGTGCCGAGGCATCGAGCGGCGAGCCGGGGTCGGTGACGACGACGATGCGCTCGGCCGGATCGATGCCGAGGTCGCGGAAGGCCGCCTCGAAGGTGCGACGCTGGGAGTCGGTCTCCACGGTCGAGCCCGACTTCGACGACACGACGAGGACCGTGTCGTCGAGGCCCTCGTCGAGAGCCGCGAGGACCTGTCCGGGGGCAGTCGAGTCGAGGATGGTGAGCGGCACACCGGAGGTCTGGGCGATGACCTCGGGGGCCAGGGACGATCCCCCATGCCGGCGAGCACGACGCGGGTGACGCCCTTCGCGTTCAGGTCGGCCCGCAGCGCGACGATCTCGTCCACGAGGGGGCGCGAGACCGAGACGGCCTCCACCCAGCCGAGGCGCACGGCGGCTTCGGCTTCGGCGTCGGGACCCCAGAGCGTGGAATCGCCGCTGGTGATGCGCGAGGCCACGAGGTCGTGCACCAGTGCAGGGACGGTCTCGTCGATCGCGGCACGCGCGGCGCCGGAGGTGTGGATCGCGAAAGTCATCGCTGGGCCTCCAGCGCTTCGGAGACCTGGCTGAGGAGGTCGTGCCAGGAATCGATGAACTTGGCGACGCCCTCCTCTTCGAGCACCTGGGTGACGTCGTCGAAGTCGATTCCGAGTTCCTTGAGCCCGGCGAACACCTCGCGGGCCTCGTCGTAGCCGCCGGTGATCGTGTCGCCCGTCACGACACCGTGGTCGAAGGTGGCCTCGAGTGTCTTCTCCGGCATCGTGTTGACCACGCCCTGCGCGACCAGCTCGGTCACGTACAGCGTGTCGGGGAGGGCCGGGTCCTTGACCCCGGTCGATGCCCACAGCGGGCGCTGGAGGTTCGCGCCGACCGCGATCAGGTCCTGCGCGCGCTTCTCGGCGAACTTCTGCTCGAAGAGCTCGTAGGCGAGCCGCGCGTTGGCGAGGCCGGCCTTGCTCTTGAGTGCTTCGGCCTCAGCGGTTCCGACGGCCGACAGGCGCTTGTCGGTCTCGGTGTCGACCCGGGAGACGAAGAACGATGCGACCGAGTGGATGCTCGACAGGTCGAAGTCGCCGCTGTGCGCGCGCTCCAGCCCCGCCAGGTAGGCGTCGATCACGTCGGCGTAGCGCTCCAGGCTGAAGATGAGCGTGACGTTGACGCTGATGCCGTTCGCGATCGCCTCTGTGATCGCGGGCAGGCCAGCCTTGGTCGCCGGGATCTTGACGAGCAGGTTGGGACGATCGATCTTCGCCCACAGCTCCTTGGCCTGGGCGACGGTGCCTGCCGTGTCGTGTGCGAGGTCGGGGGAGACCTCGATCGAGACGCGACCGTCGACGTGGTTCGATGCCTCCCACACAGGACGGAACACGTCGAGTGCGGCCCGGACGTCCTGCGTCGTGGCGGCGAAGACGGCCTCTTCCGCAGAGGCTCCCGAGGCGGCGAGCTCGGATACCTGGGCGTCGTAGGACGTGTCGTTCTTGTCGGTGATCGCGTTGGCGAAGATCGTCGGGTTCGTGGTGACACCCACGACGTTGCGCGACGCGATCAGCTCGGCGAGGTTGCCGGAGGAGATGCGGGTGCGGGAGAGATCGTCGAGCCAGATGCTGACACCTGCGGCGGCGAGCTGTGCGGTGGGGGTGCTCATGCGTTCTCCTTGGTGCTGTGTGCGGCGATGGTCTCGCGTGCGGCCGCGATGACGGCCTCGGTGGTGATGCCGAACTTCTCGAACAGGGTCTTGTAGTCGGCGGAGGCGCCGAAGTGGTCGATGCCGACCGATCGGCCGCGGTCGCCCACGATGCCGCGCCACGTGAGCACGGAGCCGGCCTCGACGGAGACGCGCGCGGTGACGGACGACGGAAGCACGCTCTCGCGGTAGGCCTCGTCCTGCTCCGCGAACCACTCCAGCGAGGGGGGGAGACCACACGGACGTTGATGCCCTCGGTCGCCAGCGCCTCGCGGGCATTGACGGCGAGCTGCACCTCGGAGCCGGTGGCGACGATGATGACGTCTGGCGTGCCGTTCGGCGCCTCGGCCAGGACGTAGGCGCCCTTGGCCGCGTTGTCGGCGGAGGCGAAGGTGTCGCCAGAGGCCGCGCCCTCGCCGCGCGCGAACACCGGGATGTTCTGACGGGTCAGCGCGATGCCTGCGGGGCCCTCGTGGCGGCGGAGGATCTCCAGCCACGCCGCGGCGGTCTCGTTCGCATCGGCTGGACGGACGACCGTGAAGTTCGGGATCGCGCGGAGCGTCGCGAGCTGCTCGACCGGCTGGTGGGTCGGGCCGTCTTCACCGAGCGCGACCGAGTCGTGCGTCCAGACGAAGATGCTCGGCACGTTCATCAGCGCGGCGAGGCGCACCGAGGGGCGCATGTAGTCGCTGAAGATGAGGAAGGTGCCGCCGAAGGCGCGTGTCGGACCATGCAGGACGATGCCGTTGATGATCGCGCCCATGGCGTGCTCGCGGATGCCGAAGTGCAGCACACGACCGTACGGGTTGCCCGACCACTCGTGGGTCGACCACTCGGCAGGGATGAACGACGGGGCGTCCTTGATGGTGGTGAGGTTCGACTCGGCGAGGTCGGCCGAGCCACCCCACAGCTCCGGCAGCTCTGCGGCGAGGGCGTTGATGACCTGTCCGGATGCGGCGCGGGTCGAGACCTCCTTGCCTGCCTCGAACACGGGCAGCGCGCTCGCGATGTCGGACGGGAGCTCGTGAGCCTCGACGCGGTCGAGCAGCTCCTTCTTCTCCGGGTTCGCAGCGGCCCACGCGTCGAACGACTCCTGCCACGCCGCGCGGGTCTCGGCGGCGCGGGCGGCCAGTCCGCGGGTGCGCTCGAGCACGTCGTCCGCGACCACGAAGGTCTGCTCCGGGTCGAAACCGAGGACCTTCTTCGTGGCCGCGAGCTCGTCAGCGCCGAGGGCGGAGCCATGGATCTTGCCGGAGTTCTGCTTTCCAGGCGACGGCCATCCGATGATGGTCTTGAGGATGATCAGGGACGGCTTCGACGTCTCGCTCTTGGCGGCTTCGATCGCGGCGTGGAGTTCGGCCACGTCTTCGACGTACTCGCCGGTCTTCTTCCAGTCGACGACCTGCACCTGCCAGCCGTACGACTCGTAGCGCTTCGCGACGTCTTCGGTGAAGGCGACGTTCGTGTCGTCCTCGATCGAGATCTGGTTGGAGTCGTAGATCGCGATGAGGTTGCCGAGCTGCTGGTGGCCCGCGAGCGAGGAGGCCTCGCTCGTCACGCCCTCCTGGAGGTCTCCGTCGCCGGCGATCACGTACACGAAGTGGTCGAACGGGCTGGTGCCCGCTGCGGCGTCCGGGTCGAACAGGCCGCGCTCGTAGCGCGCGGCGTAGGCGAAGCCCACGGCGGAGGCGAGTCCCTGACCCAGCGGGCCCGTGGTGATCTCGACACCCTTGGTGTGTCCGTACTCCGGGTGGCCAGGAGTCTTCGAGCCCCAGGTACGCAGCGACTTCAGGTCGTCGAGCTCGAGTCCGAAACCGCCGAGGTAGAGCTCGACGTACTGCGTCAGCGAGGAGTGGCCAGCAGAGAGGATGAAGCGGTCGCGACCGAGCCAGTCGACATCCGCCGGATCATGCCGGAGTACGCGCTGGTAGAGGAGGTACGCGGCAGGAGCGAGGCTCATGGCCGTGCCGGGGTGACCGTTTCCGACCTTCTCCACGGCGTCAGCCGCCAGGATTCGAGCGGTGTCCACCGCGCGTCGATCGATCTCATCCCACTGCAATTCCGACACGTTCATGCCCTTTCCGACAGTTTCGAGGGCGCCCGTATTCCCTGGCGCATCCGCATCATCACGGAGTGGTGTGCACTTCGCCGGGCGCGAGTGTTTTCAGCATAGCGGTGACGTGAGATGCGCTACGCGGGCCCGCGAGCCGGATCCCGTCATCCCGTGTCATACACTGGAGAGGTTGTCCGGTCACACGTGCGGAGGAGGCGATCGAGATCTCGACGATGTCTGATCAGACCGTGAAGGAGTCGTCCATCGGTCGCACGGTGAAGGCGTATGTCACGCTCACCAAGCCCCGTGTCCTCGAGCTGCTGCTCGTGTCCACTGTTCCCGTGATGTTCCTCGCACAGGGTGGGCTCCCGAATCTGTGGCTCGTGCTGGCGACCGTGATCGGCGGGTCGCTGAGCGCCGGGTCCGCCGCGGCGTTCAACATGTACCTGGACCGCGACATCGATGCGCACATGCACCGCACCGAGAACAGGCCGCTCGTGACCGGCGAGGTCAGCCCTCGTGGCGCGCTGATCTTCTCGTGGACGCTCGCGATCGCATCGACGGTGTGGCTGCTCGCCACGACCAACTGGCTCACGGCGACGCTCTCCGCGACGGCCATCTTCTTCTACGTCGTCATCTACACGATGATCCTCAAGCGCCGGACCGAGCAGAACATCATCTGGGGCGGCATCGCAGGATGCTTCCCCGTGCTCATCGGCTGGTCCGCCGTCACCGGGTCGCTCGACTGGCCGGCATTCATCCTGTTCCTGCTCGTGTTCCTCTGGACGCCGCCGCACTACTGGCCGCTGTCGATGAAGTACAAGGACGACTACGAAGACGTCGACGTGCCGATGCTGGGCGTCACGCGAAACGCCTCGCAGGTCGGTCTCCAGGTGATCCTGTATGCGTGGGCCACCGTCGCCTGCTCGTTGCTCCTCGTCCCGATCGCCGGGATGGGCCTCATGTACACCGTCTCGGCGGCGGTGTTCGGCGGATGGTTCATCTACGAGTCGCACCGCCTGTACAACCGTGCCGTGCACGGGACGGAACCGCGCCCGATGCGCGTGTTCCACGCGTCGATCACCTATCTGACGCTGATCTTCGTCGCCGTCGCGATCGACCCGCTGCTGCCGTTCTGACGTCCCCTCCGGTGTGACGAACGAGGCGGCGTCGATCTCTCGACGCCGCCTCGGTCTCGTTCTGGAGTTGCGGTCTCTTGCTGGCGATTGACGTCAGCGCGTGAGGGGCTGCTCCGACGACGAGTCGTCCTCAGAGGAGTCGGCGGCGGAGGAGTCAGCGGACGACGAGTGGTCGTCCGCGGGCGTGAGGGGTGCGTCCGTCACGGTGTCGCCGGTGTCCGCGAGGGGCGCGCCGCTGGTCGATGTCGGAGCCGCCACGGCGGTCTGGTCCTCGGTCGGCGCGGTCGTCCAGTCGATCGCCTCGACGACCGCCGGGGCAGGCGTCGGGACGAGTGAACGAGCAGCGACGAGTCCGAGCGTCAGCAGGATGCCGACGATTCCGGCGGCGAGGACTCCGGCGCCCACGACGACCAGCGACTGACCGACGTACACCTCGACGCCGGTGGCCGTGCCGTCGAGAAGGGTCGTCGTCATCGTCGCGATCTGACCGGAGATGAGCCATCCGCCGACCGCCGTCGTGGCGAGGGACACGACCAGGAGGAGCCAGAATCCGATGCTGCGTGAGAGTGACTTGTTCATGCCCCCACTATCGCTGCGGCTCCGGTGAGTCTGCGATGTGCGAGCTATGGATCGACTGTGGACGTCACTCTTCGATGCGTGCGGGGCGCTTCAGGTGCAGCACGACCACTGTGTACGCCGCCGCCGAGAGCGATGCCAGCACCATGTGGATGCCGACCAGCAGCGGCGGCAGTCCTTCCCGTGCCTGCCAGACCCCGACGCCGACCTGCACGAGGATCGCGATGACCAGGACCAGCAGCCACCGCCTCGGCTCCAGGCGCAGTACCCAGGCGGACACCGTCAGGAACAGGACGAGTGCGGCGAGCACGTATCCGGGCCAGGAGTGCACGTGAGCCAGCACGGTCGCGTCGAATCCGTGCCGCAGCACATCGGCGTCTCCCGAGTGCGGGCCCGATCCCGTCGTCAGGACGCCGAACACGATGGTCACCGCCAGAGCAAGGCCCGTGACATGGGTGACCGCGGCGAACCACGACGGGACGGCGCGCTCTCGCGGGCCCGGGGCGGCCTTCAGCCGGACCAGGAACGCCGCGGTGACGCAGACGAGGAGAAGAGACGACGTGTAGTGGAATCCCACGATGAAGGGGTTGAGACCCGTCAGTACGGTGATGCCTCCGACGAGTGCCTGCGCGACCACGCCGATCAGCACGAGCCACGCGAGCAGCACCAGATCGCGCCGAGTCGGGGTCGTCCGTACGGAGTGCACCGCGGCTGCGATCACCGCGATGAGCAGCACGCCGAGCGCGATGGGCGAAGCAGGGAAGTGGAACGGTGTCGCGATCGCGAAGGCGGCACCGGCGGCGATGATCCCGGCCAGCGCGTACCAGAGCGCCGTCTTGAGCGCACGCGCGCCGCTGATGGTGTGCAGAACCAGCAGGACGACGACGAGGGCGATGATGCCGACCACGCCCGTCATGAGCCGATTCCCGAACTCGATGAGTCCGTGGATGCCCTGCACTTCGAGGATCGGCACGAGCGACTCCGGCGTGCACAGCGGCCAGTCGGAGCAGCCGAGTCCGGAGCCGGTGAGGCGCACAGCACCGCCCGTGCCGATGATGATGGTCTCGCTGACGAACGAGAGCCACGCGAACACCGTCAACGCGCGACCCCACACCGCGGAGCGAGGCGGAACCGCTCGCGTCGTCGAGGAGGCGGGCATCGTCGTATCGGTCATGTGTCCTCCGGACCGCGCGCGAACGGGCGGGCATGGCCCGTCTGGCAGGCGGAACCTGTAGAATCGGATTGTTGCGATGAGCGCTGACCGCGCTGAAGCATCGTCAACAGTTTAGGCGCGATGGAAGCGCCAGTGATGAGGGCCCACCAACGGCACCCGCTCCCGCAGACTCGACGGGGATCAGGTGTGTCGGGGCGGATGACACCGTTTGGGACCTGTGAGGAGAGTGTTGGATGTCGGATGTGCTGATCGACCGCCCGGAGCTTGACGGGCTGGGGGTGTACGAGTTCGGCTGGCACGACGAGGACGCTGCGGGTGCCGTCGCCAAGCGCGGGATCTCAGAGGAGGTCGTCCGCGGGATCTCGGCTCTCAAGAACGAACCCGAGTGGATGCTGAAGACCCGTCTCAAGGGCTACCAGCTCTTCGGCCGCAAGCCGATGCCGACCTGGGGTGCCGACCTCAGCGACATCGACTTCGACAACATCAAATACTTCGTCCGCTCCACCGAGAAGCAGGCGCAGAGCTGGGAAGACCTCCCCGCCGAGATCCGCGAGACCTACGAGCGCCTCGGCATCCCCGAGGCCGAGCGTCAGCGCCTCGTCGCGGGCGTCGCCGCGCAGTACGAGTCCGAGGTCGTCTACCACCAGATCCGCGAGGACCTGGAGGAGCAGGGCGTCATCTTCATGGACACCGACACCGCGCTGCGCGAGCACCCGGAGTTCTTCGAGGAGTACTTCGGCACGGTCATCCCCGCCGGTGACAACAAGTTCGCGGCGTTGAACACGGCCGTCTGGTCGGGCGGCTCCTTCGTCTACGTCCCCAAGGGCGTGCACGTCGAGATCCCGCTGCAGGCCTACTTCCGCATCAACACCGAGAACATGGGGCAGTTCGAGCGGACCCTGATCATCGCCGACGAGGACAGCTACGTCCACTACATCGAGGGCTGCACGGCGCCGATCTACAAGTCGGACTCCCTGCACTCGGCCGTGGTCGAGATCATCGTGAAGAAGAACGCGCGCGTGCGGTACACGACGATCCAGAACTGGTCGAACAACGTGTACAACCTGGTCACCAAGCGTGCGGTCGCACACGAGGGCGCGACCATGGAGTGGGTCGACGGCAACATCGGCTCCAAGGTGACGATGAAGTACCCGTCGATCTACCTGATGGGTGAGCACGCCAAGGGCGAGACGCTGTCCGTCGCCTTCGCCGGTCCTGGGCAGCACCAGGACGCCGGAGCGAAGATGATCCATATGGCGCCGTACACGCAGTCGTCGATCGTCTCGAAGTCGATCGCCCGCGGCGGAGGCCGTGCGGGCTACCGTGGCGAGGTCCGCGTCGATGCCAATGCGCACCACTCCGCGAACACTGTGCGCTGCGACGCACTCCTCGTCGACACCAAGTCCCGCTCCGACACGTACCCGGCGATCGACATCCGCGTCGACGACGTGCAGCTCGGCCACGAGGCCACGGTCTCGAAGGTGAGCGAGGAGCAGCTGTTCTACCTGCAGTCCCGCGGCATGCCGGAGGACGAGGCGATGGCGATGATCGTGCGCGGCTTCATCGAGCCGATCGCCCGGGAACTGCCCATGGAGTACGCGATGGAACTGAACAAGCTCATCGAGATGGGCATGGAAGGATCGGTCGGCTAAATGGCGGCCTCGACGACCGCGCCCAGCGAGGCGCAGCACACGAACGCGCACATCGACCCGGCAGCCCAGGTGGCCGACGCCGGATTCGTCCCGGTGCAGACCCGCTCCGAGCGTCCGCACTCCTTCGAGCCGGCCGACTTCGGGTCGCCCACCGGCCGCGAGGTCAACTGGAAGCACACTCCGGTCGCCCAGCTCGCGCCGCTGTTCACCACGGCCACGGCGAACGACGGCGTGGACGTGACTTTCGTCTCCGGCGGAGAGTACGCCGCTTCCGGCCTGAAAGCCGGTGACGCCCCGCGCGGAGAGGTCTTCCTCGCGGAGGACGTCACCGCAGCCGTGGCATGGCAGGGGAGTACCGACGCCCTGCACGTGCGCATCCCGCGCGAGGAAGAGGTCGCGGAGCCGATCCTCGTCGCCCTCAACGGTCTGGGCGCCGATCGTCGTGCGGATGCGCACATCGTGATCGAGGCGCTGGAGCACAGCGTCGCGACCGTCGTGCTGCAGCACAAGGGCTCGGCCCAGTACGCGCAGAACGTCGAGATCATCGTCCGCGACGGCGCGAAGCTCACCGTCGTGTCGGTCCAGCAGTGGGACGACGACGCCGTGCATGCCGCGGCGCACCAGGCCCGCGTCGGTGCCGATGCCACCCTCAAGCACTTCGTGGTCAGCTTCGGCGGCGGCGTCGTGCGCGTGAACCCCAGCGTGGAACTCGCGGGCTCCGGGTCGGAAGGCTACCTCTACGGGCTTTCCTACGCCGATGCCGGGCAGCACCTCGAGAGTCAGGTGTACCTGCACCACAAGGGCCCGCACACCAAGGGCGACGTGCTGTACAAGGGCGCCCTGCAGGGTCAGAGCGCCCACAGCGTCTGGATCGGCGACGTGCTGATCGGCGCCGACGCGACAGGAACAGACTCCTACGAGGCCAACCGCAACCTGGTGCTCACCGAGGGCGCGCGCGCCGACTCGATCCCGAACCTCGAGATCGAGACGGGTGACATCCTCGGTGCCGGTCACGCGAGTGCCACCGGTCGCTTCGACGACGAGCAGCTCTTCTACCTGCAGGCCCGCGGTATCACCGAGGAAGAGGCCCGACGGCTCGTCGTGCTCGGATTCCTCACCGACATCGTGCAGCGCCTCGGCATCCCCGCCCTCGAGACCGAGCTGCTGGCGGCCATCGAGACGGAGCTCGCCGAGGTGAGCGCATGACCGCGGAGCGCGTCTGCGGCGTCGCCGACCTCGAGCAGGACACCCCCCTGCGTGTCGAGCCGAGTGGAGTGCCGATCACCGTGATCAAGGACGGGGAAGGTGTGATCCACGCGATCGGCGACACCTGCACCCACGGTGACATCTCGCTGTCCGAGGGCTTCGTGGAAGGCGACACGGTGGAGTGCTGGGCTCACGGCTCCGCATTCTCCCTGCTCACCGGCAAGCCCCAGAATCTCCCCGCATATGAGCCCGTTCCGGTCTACGTCGTCCAGATCGACGGCGACGACGTGCTCATCGATCCGACTGTGATTAAGGAAGTCTGAAGAATGTCTGTTCTCGAGATCCGCGACCTGCACGTGACGGTCGAGACCGAGGCGGGGACCACCCCGATCCTCAACGGAATCAACCTCACCATGAACACCGGTGAGACGCACGCCATCATGGGCCCCAACGGCTCCGGCAAGTCCACCTTGGCCTACACGATCGCCGGTCACCCGAAGTACACGGTGACCTCCGGCTCGATCACGTTCGACGGCCAGGACGTCCTGGCGATGAGCGTCGACGAGCGCGCTCGCGCCGGGCTCTTCCTCGCCATGCAGTACCCGGTGGAGATCCCCGGCGTCACGGTGACGAACTTCCTGCGCACCGCGAAGACGGCGCTCGACGGCGAAGCCCCCGCGATCCGCGGCTGGACCAAGGACGTCAAGGCCGCCATGTCGAACCTGCGCATGGACCCGAAGTTCGCGCAGCGCAACGTCAACGAGGGCTTCTCCGGTGGCGAGAAGAAGCGTCATGAGATCCTGCAGCTCGAGGTGCTGAAGCCGAAGTTCGCGATCCTCGACGAGACCGATTCCGGCCTCGACGTCGACGCGCTCAAGATCGTCTCCGAGGGCGTCAACCGCGCGAAGGAGTCCACCGGACTCGGCGTGCTGCTGATCACGCACTACACCCGCATCCTCCGCTACATCCGCCCCGACTTCGTCCACGTCGTCGTCGCCGGGAAGATCGTCGAAGAGGGCGGACCCGAGCTCGCCGACCGGCTGGAGAACGAGGGATACGACCGTTTCCTCGACCCTGCAGCCCCTATCGAGGCGTAGGCTGATCGCATGACAGCGACCCTCACGGACGAGAAGTACGACGCGGTCACCGAGGCTCTCAAAGACGTCATGGACCCCGAGCTCGGGATCAATGTCGTCGACCTCGGCCTCATCTACGACCTCGCCTGGGATGACGAGAACGATGCTCTCGTCATCCACATGACGCTGACCAGCGCGGGCTGCCCTCTCACCGACGTCCTCGAAGACCAGACCGCTCAGGCGCTGGACAACGTCGTCGATCGGTTCCGGATCAACTGGGTCTGGATGCCGCCGTGGGGTCCGGAGCGGATCACCGACGACGGGCGCGACATGATGCGCGCGCTCGGCTTCGCCATCTGACCCCGCACGAGAGCACCGTCGAGAGGCGGTCTGTGCGCGCGCGTCGGCTCCGATGACACGGCGACGGCGCGTGTCGGAACCTCGGGAGGACCCATGCTTCAGGTGAAGGCCCTGTCTCTGGCGGAGCTTCGTGAGCGCAGCAGCGAGAAATGGCGGGAGTACCCCGCAGACGTCCTTCCGCTGTTCGTCGCCGAGACCGACTTCCCGCTCGCCCCCGCGATCACCGCGGCCCTGCAGCGTGCGGTCGAGCTCGGAGACACGGGCTACGTCGCGTCGAGGACACCGCTCGCCGCCTCCTTCGCGGCGTTCGCTAGCCGACGGTACGGGTGGGAGCCCGACCCTGCGCGTATGCGCAGCACGGCGGACGTGAGCATGGGGATCGTGGAGCTTCTGCGGCGCGTCACTCAGCCGGGGAGCGCGTGGTCGTCACGCCGCCCGTGTACCCGCCGTTCTACGACCTCGTGGAGGAAGCCGGCGCCGAGGTCGAGCGTGTGCCGCTCCGCGACACCGGAACGCGGTGGGAGCTCGACCTGGACGGCATCCGCGAGGCATTCGAGGGCGGGGCCACGGCGATCCTGCTCTGCAACCCGCACAACCCGACCGGCACGGTGCACGATCGAGAGAGTCTCCCGCGCTCGCGGAGCTCGCCGAGGAATTCGGTGTGGCGGTGGTCTCCGACGAGATCCACGCGCCGCTCGCACAGCCCGGTACCGGCTTCACCCCGTTCCTCGCGGTCAGCGACGCCGCAGCGCGCGTCGGCTACGCGGTCGTCAGCGCCAGCAAGGCCTTCAATCTCGCGGGCCTCAAGTGCGCTCTGATGGTGACGGCAGATGACGAGACCAGCGCGGTCGTTCGAGGACTCCCGGTGGAAGTCGAATGGCGCACGGGCCAGTTCGGGCTGCTCGCCGCCGTCGCCGCGTTCTCGGAGGAGAGCGACCCGTGGCTCGACGGGTTGCTGCGCACACTGGATGAGAACAGGGTGCTCCTCGAAGACCTCCTCGCCGCGCACCTTCCCGCCGCGCGCTATCGGCTCCCCGACGCCGGGTACCTCGCGTGGATCGACCTCGCCGCACTCGAGTGGGGTGAGAACCCCGCACGACGCATCCTCCGGGACGCGAAGGTGGCCCTGCACTTCGGTCCGGCGTTCGGCGCGGAGGGAGCCGGGTTCGTGCGGCTGAACTTCGGTACCAGTCCGGAGATCCTCACCGAGGCCATCGAGCGCATCGCCGCGCTCGTGGGCCGATGACGCCGCCCGCCGACGTCGCCACGATCTGGGATCGCCACCGCATCTGGGTCACCCTCGGCGCGGTCGCGCTGATCTTCCTCGCAGCGATCGAGGCGCTCGCGGTGACGACGGTGATGCCCATCGTCAGCGCGGCGCTCGACGGGGAGGCCCTGTTCGCGGTGGCCTTCGCCGGCACGCTCGCCACGAGCGTGATCGGCATGGTCGCCACGGGGGCGTGGTCGGATGCGCGGGGGCGCGCGGCGCGCTCTACGTCGCCGTGACGCTGTTCATCATCGGGCTGCTGCTGTCGGGCTTCGCGGTGACGATGCACCAGTTCCTGCTCGGCCGTCTGGTCCAGGGGCTCGGCACGGGCGGTCAGACGGTGGCGCTGTACGTCGTCGTCGCCCGGTTGTACCCGCCGCACCTGCACGGCAGGATCTTCGCGGCCTTCGCCGCGGCCTGGGTGGTGCCGTCGATGGTCGGTCCGTTCCTCGCCGGGGCCGTGGCAGAGTACCTGGATTGGCGCTGGGCGTTCCTGGGAGTCGCGGTCCTCACCGCTGCGGCCTTCCTGATGATCGCCGTGCGGCTCCGCGGTGTCGACCTCGGTCACGGGGAGCCACAGGATCGTGGTGCGCTCGTCGTCCGCCTCCTGCTCGCCGTCGTCGTGGCGGTGCTGGCCGTCGTGGTCGGCTTCTCGGCCGACATGACGCCGTCCGTCGGGTGGCCGGTGGCGCTCGCTGCGGTCCTCGCCATCGGAGTCGCCGTCCTGCCGTTGCTGCCCCGACGCACGCTTCGGGCGGGGCGCGGGCTCCCGAGCGTCGTGTTGATGCGCGGCATCGCGGCGGGAGCGTTCTTCGCCGCCGAGGCCTACATCCCGTACCTGCTGATGAAGAAGTTCGGCTTCAGCGCGACCTGGGCCGGTATCGCCTTGATGCTCGCGGCGCTGGCGTGGGCGGGTGCATCCGCACTGCAGGGACGCTTCGGCGAGCGGCTGGGGAACCGTCGCATCACCCTGATCAGTCTCGGTATGCTGCTGATCGCGCTCTCCTGCGTCTTCGTCGCCGCGGTCTTCGACGTGTCTCCCCTCCTGGTCGTGGTCGGCTGGGCGTTCGCCGGCGGTGGCATGGGGCTGCTGTACCCGCGACTCACGGTGCTGACCCTGGCCTACTCGGATGAGACCAACCAGGGCTTCAACTCCTCGGCGCTGTCGATCTCGGATGCCACCGGTTCCGCCGTCGCGATCGCCCTCGCGGGTCTGGGTGTCGCGTCTCTGGGCGGCGAGGCCGGCGCGTTCGGGGTGGTGTTCGCCTTCTGCATCGCTCTGCTGGCGGTTGGGGTGGTGCCCGGCCTCAGGCTCGGGCACGCGGCGGAGTCGCCCGTTCGCTGAGGTCTCCTGCGAGAGACGCGACCCCGAGGTCGAAGACGCGATCGAGTCCTGCGGTCACATCGGGCTCGGCTGCGGCGGGCAATGCGCCGTGACTGTCGGCATGCATGCGCTGCTGCACGAGTGGGCGTGTCCGAGCACGAAATGCAGGAGCGCCGCTCCGCGGTCGTCGGCATCGTTCGCGCCCTGTGCGCGGAGGGCCTCCGTGAGCACGCCCTGCGCGTGCGAGGAGCCGAGCTGGAGGGCATAGGTGCTGAGCACGAGCTCTGCACCGTCCCGGTAGGCGAACAGCGCGTCACGGATGCCACGGGCGGTCGCGAGCACGCCGCGGCCGTCCCCGGGGATCGAGGCTGTGATGCGGTCGGCCAGTTCGGCGAGCAGCTCCTGTTTGTTCGCGAAGTGCCAGTAGAGCGCACTGGGCTGTACGTCGAGCCGGGCGGCGATGCGTCGCATCGAGAGGTCGGCGAGTCCGACCTCGTCGAGGAGGGCGAGTGCGCTGCGGGCGACGCTGTCGCGGTCGTGCCGTGCCTGATTCGTCTCCGGACTCATGCTCCGATTATAGTGAACGACGTTCAGGTGAACGGTGTTCAGGACTGATCCGAGATACGGGGACGATTGCGGGGAGGGGGCGTCATGACGGGCGCAGCGGAGGTCACGGTGGCATCCATCTCGCTCGACCGCGTCTCGGTGCGGCTCGACGAAAGGCCGGTCCTGCACGACATCTCGGTGGAGCTGACCGCTCCGACGATCGCCGTGATCGGTGCGAACGGATCGGGCAAGTCGACGTTCGCGCGACTGCTGAACGGGCTGGTGGCCCCCACCAGCGGGAGGGTCTCGGTGCACGGGCTCGACAGCGTTCAGGACCGCGTGGCCGTCCGACGGCGCGTCGGGTTCGTGTTCACCAACCCGGATGCGCAGATCCTGATGCCGACGCCGGCCGAAGACCTCGCCCTGTCGTTGCGCGGGCGTCCGAAGCAGGAAGTGGCCGACCGGGTGCGTGCGACGCTCTCTTCGCACGGACTGGGCGCGCACGCCGACGTCCCCGCGTCGAGCCTGTCCGGTGGTCAGAAGCAGATGCTCGCCCTCGCCTCCGTGCTGATCACCGAGCCGAAGCTGATCGTGGCCGACGAGCCGACGACGCTCCTCGACCTGCGCAATGCGCGGCGCATCGGCGATCTCCTGCTCGCACAGGAGGCACAGGTCGTGGTGGTGACGCATGACCTCGACCTGGCAGCTCGCTGCGAGGCTGTCGTGCTGTTCGACGAAGGGCGGGTCGTCGCATCGGGCGACCCCGCTGCCGTGATCGACGCGTATCGGCGGGCGTGCGCGTGATCGCGCTGTACCGTGACGGCACCGGCATCCTGCATCGTGCTCCGGCTGGCCTCAAGCTCGCCGCGCTGGCCGTCGGCGCGCTCGTGCTGTCGATGTATCCGCACGACGCCGTGAGCATCGCTCTCTCGCTCCTGGTGGTCCTCGGTTTGTACGGCGTCGCCGGCCTGTCGTTCCGGGTCCCGGTCGCGGAGATCTGGCGTCTGCGGTGGATCATCCTCGTGCTCGCCGCCGCGCTCGTGATCTTCGTCTCGCCGCTCGCTGCGTGGATCAACACGGGGCGCGTCGTCGCCGTGCTGCTCCTTGCGAGCCTGCTGACGCTCACGACACGCATGTCCGATCTCCTCGCCGTCCTGCATCGGCTTCTGCGTCCGCTCCGTCGGTTCGGACGGGATCCGGATGCGGTGGCGCTCACGATCTCGCTGACGATCACGACGGTCCCGGTGATCGCAGGGTTCGCCCACCGCGTGCGAGAGGCGGAGCGGGCGCGAGATGTGCGGCTCGGCGTCCGCACGGTCGTCCCCGTGCTGGTGATGGCGCTGCGGCATGCGGACGACGTGGGCGACGCGCTGGCAGCGCGGGGCATGGGCTGACCCTACGCAGGGACGAGCGTGGGCGCGCCGGACGAGGGGAGCGACCCGCCCGCGGCGGCGAGTCTGAGGGCTCCGACGATCAGCGCCACCGCGAGCAGCGCCGTGGCGACCGACGTACCGAGGGCCAGGAGCAGCACGACGCCGACCAGACCGCTCACGGCACCGACCGCGAGGCGAGTCGCCGAAGCGGTGGCCCGCGGTGCCGGCTCCGATTCGAACCGGGCCAGGGCCACGGCCACGAGCCCGGTGAGGGCCAGCGAGGTCGCGAGCCAGAGCGGACGGGCCGCCCACCAGTCCGGGCTGTCGAGCGCCGGGAGAACGGCGCCGGTGGTCAGTGCGTAGACGGCGGTCGCCCCGGCCATCACGAGCAGGACGGGCATGTGCCAGAGGTAGATCGTCATCGTGCGTGCGGTCACGAATCCGGTGAAGGCCGCGACACGCGGGCGGCGACTGAAACGCTCGAGGCGTTCGCGGTGCAGCGACAGCAGACTGGTGTGCGCGATGCCGACGAGCAGGAGTCCTGCGGTCGGCGGGTTGATGTTCGCGATCAGGTCGGGGAGTAGAGCCCCGTCACGAACGTGAGGAGGAGGAGGAGGGACAGGGCTCCGATGCCCGCGACGGCCCTGACGCGGCGGCTGAGGGCGTCGATGCGTCCGTCGGCCAGGAAGAAGCCGAGTTGCTGCAGCGCCATCCACACGAATGCGAGGTTCAGGAAGCCGAGCCCGTCGAGCCCCGTCGCTGCACGCAGCATGTCGACCGCGACGGATGCCGCGGCCAGCGCACCGATCGTGCGGAAGGGGGCGTGCTCGTGGGCCGAGGCCAGCAGAGGAAGCAGCACCTGGCAGAGCAAAAAGACGCCGAGGAACCAGAGCGGCTGCCCGTAGCGGAAGCCGGCCGTCGCGATCAGGTCGGCCGGAACACCGGAGATCGTCAGGAGCGCGAGTCCGACACCGACGACCGCGATCGTGAAGACGGCCGGTCGCAGCAGGCGGTGAACGCGGCCGGCGACGAACCCGACCGCCGTCCCGCCGCGTTCGCGCATCCGACGGTGGGCGAGCAGCCCGGAGAAGCCCCCGATCACGAAGAACAGCGGCATCACCTGGAGCAGCCAGCTGAGCGGGGCGATCCACCCGGTGCCGTCGCTGGCGTTGTCGAACACGGGACCGCCGTCGGAGACCGTGACACCGACCATGATCGAGTGCAGCACGACGACGCCGACAACGCACAGCGCCCTGACGAAGTCGATCCCGGTGTCGCGGGATGCGTGCCGCGATGGTGCGGAAGCGACGGTATGCGGCGCCTGGACGATGGCCATGGGTCCTCCTCGGGAGCGGTGTCCCAGGAGACTATGGACGCGGTGGCCGCGGGGACATCACCCTCGGGTGCTGTTGCGCCCCCTACGGCGGGGTGAGTCAGGAGGACGGCTCGACGAGTCCCGTGTCATAGGCGAGGATCACCGCATGCACGCGGTCGCGCAGGGTCAGCTTCGCCAGCACCTTGCCAACGTGCGTCTTCACGGTCTGCTCGGCGATGAAGAGGTCGCCGGCGATCTCGCTGTTCGAACGCCCCTTGCCGATCAGGATCAGCACCTCTCGCTCGCGGTCGGTCAGCTCTGCCAACGCGGTCGACGAGCGCGGGGCGCGCGGGCGACGACCGGCGAACTGCTCGATCATCCGTCGAGTGACGCTCGGAGCGAGCAGGGCATCTCCGCCCGCCACGACCCGCACCGCGTGCACGAGCTCCTCGGGTAGAGCATCCTTCAGCAGGAAGCCGCTGGCACCGGCCTCGAGTGCGTCGTATACGTAGTCGTCGATGTCGAAGGTGGTCAACATGAGGATCCGCGGGACGTGCGCTGCCGGGTAGGACGGACCGAGGATGCGCCGGGTGGCCTCGATGCCGTCGAGCTCCGGCATGCGCACATCCATCAGGATCACGTCGGGGTCCAGGCGAGCCGCCAGCGCGACCGCCTCGGCGCCGTTCGCGGCCTGGCCTGCCACGCGGATGCCCTCGTGAGCGCCGAGGAGTGCGGCGAAACCGGCTCGCACCATGGCCTGGTCGTCGGCGATGAGCACGCTGATCGTCACGGAGTCTCCTTGTCGAGTGCAGGGGAGGGGGCATGGGGGCACCGGGGTCGAGGGGAGCACGGCATCCACATCCCATCCGCCGTCCGCCGCAGGTCCGGCGGAGAGGCTTCCCCGAGGATCTCGGCCCGCTCGCGCATGCCGCGGAGGCCGTATCCGCCCACGTGTCCCTCCGGGCGGTGCGGAGGTGCGGCGTTGTGGACACGGATGCGGATGCTGTGGGCCTCGGCGTGCAGGCGAACGGCGATCCGGGCGCCGGGCGCGTGGCGTACCGCGTTGCTCAGGGCCTCCTGGACGATTCGGAAGGCGGCGATCTGCACGGCCGAGGGCGCTCCGGCGGCGGCCTCCCCTCCTTCGAGCACCAGCCCGACCTCGACACCGGCGCGACGGATGCTCTCGACGAGGGCGGGGATGTCGTCGATGCCCTGTTGCGGTGCCAGCTCGGCCGTCTGGTCCTCGGTACGCAGCACTCCGAGCATGCGACGCATCTCGGTGAGGGAGCTGCGAGCCGTCGCCGCGATGTCGTCGAACTCGGCGGTCGCCGCGTCTGTGAGGTCCGGGATGCGGTAGCGGGCCGTGGAGGCCTGCACCTGGATCACCGACATGCTGTGAGCGACCACATCGTGCAGCTCACGGGCGATCCGGGTGCGTTCCTCCACCAGGGCGCGTCTGGCCTCTTCGAGAGCGCTGTGCTCCTTCTCACGCGAGAGCTCGGCGGCGACCCGCACACGTCCGGCGACCAGGGCGGCGATGAGGAACATGGCCGACGCGACAGCGGTGGTGACGATGAGGTCGGCCGTGGCACTCGCCGAGGACTCGGGCAATGCGACCATGTCGGGACGGAGCACGGGCGCGAGGAGCGAAGCGATCGCGCCGAGGATCAGTGCGAACGCTCCGAGTCGTGCGCCGTGGAGGAAGGTGACGACCCCGACGAAGACGACGAAGACCAGGAGGGCGGGCACGGACCACGGCCAGGGCGATTGGATCGCCGACTCGGGGATGACGATGAGCGGCAGGACGAGTGCAGCGGCGGTGAAGAGGCCGATGGCCCACACCGGGCGGGCGATCGCGAGCAGAGGTGACCCGCACAGCGCGGCCCCGAGGACGAAGGACAGCGGCAGCGGTGTTCCGTAGAGGACCGTCTGCAGCGGCACGAGGGTCGCGTACAGCGCCACGACCGCCGCACCCAGGGCGACGAGCGCGGCGGTGCGACGGTTGATCCGTTGGCGCAGCGGTGGGCGCTCTCGGCGGCGTGCCATGACTTTCATCCTGCCAGTCGAGGAGACGGTGCGCGGCGGCGACGGGCCGCGGCGACCCGGTCGATCGCGAAGCCGATCACGAGCGCGATGCCGATGCCGGCGCTGAGCAGCGGCTGGTCCTTGATCCACGCCCCGGCGAGGAGGCCGATGACGAGGCTGAAGATGCTCCAGCTGACGCCGGCGATCAGACTCAGCGGAAGGAAGCGGCGCCAGGGGAAGCCGAGAGCGCCGGCCGACATGTTGACGGCCACGCGCCCCACCGGGATGTACCGGGCCCCGAGGATGAGGGTCGCGCTGCGTCGATCCAGCGCACGCTGCGCGTGTTCGAATGCCGCGGCGATCCGAGGGCGCTTCATCCAGGCGAACCGGGTCGTGCCGAGTCCCCTGCCGATCACGAAGGCGATGTTGTCGCCGATGGCCGCGCCCACGGCGGCGACAGCACCCAGGAGCAGTAGATTCCCTTCTCCGGTGGAGGCGGTCACGGCTGCGGCGGCGACGAGCACGGTCTCGCTCGGCACGGGCGGGAAGAAGCCGTCGATGACGGTGACGGCGAACAGGACCAGATACAGCCAGGGCGAGGCGATGGCCTGCATGATGAGCTCGTTGAGGATGTCCACTCGAGCACGTTATGCAGCGGGTGCGTCGGCGGGCATCACTCCCGAGTATCGCTCCCGTCACTCTCCGGAGTGATCTTCCTGACCGTCGCTCCCTGCCGCGCCGCTTATACTGGGAGGCTGGCCGATCGGCCGAACACACCTCCCTGGAAGAACGGACGTCCGCTGTGCTTGCCGTGCACGACCTCGAGATCCGCGTTGGCGCGCGCCTGCTGATGGAGAACGTCTCGTTCCGTGTCGCCGACGGAGACAAGATCGGACTCGTCGGCCGCAACGGGGCCGGCAAGACCACACTCACCAAGGTGCTGGCCGGTGATGTCCTGCCCTCCGGTGGCAGTGTGACCCGCTCCGGCGAGCTCGGCTATCTGCCGCAGGACCCGCGGTCCGGCAACCCGGAGGACCTGGCGCGCACGCGCATCCTGGATGCTCGTGGCCTCGGCCAGCTCAACCTCGGCATGACCGAGGCGGCGCTCGCGATGGGCTCGGACGACCCCGCCGTCGCCGACAAGGCCATGAAGCGCTACGCCCGTCTCACCGAGCAGTTCGAAGCGCAGGGTGGATACGCGGCCGAGGCCGAGGCGGCGTCGATCGCCAACAACCTGTCGCTGCCTGATCGCATCCTCGACCAGCCGCTCTCGACCCTGTCCGGTGGTCAGCGGCGTCGTATCGAGCTCGCCCGCATCCTCTTCTCCGACGCGCAGACGATGATCCTCGACGAGCCGACGAACCACCTCGACGCCGACAGTGTCGTGTGGCTGCGTGAGTTCCTCAAGGGCTACAAGGGCGGGCTGATCGTGATCAGCCACGATGTCGAACTCGTGGGCGAGACCGTGAACCGTGTCTTCTACCTCGATGCGAACCGTCAGGTCATCGACACCTACAACATGAACTGGAAGAACTACCTGCGCCAGCGGGTGGCCGACGAGGAGCGCCGCAAGAAGGAGCGCGCCAACGCCGAGAAGAAGGCGACGACCCTGCAGCTGCAGGCCGCCCGCTTCGGGGCGAAGGCCTCGAAGGCCGCGGCCGCGCATCAGATGATCGCGCGCGCCGAGAAGCTGCTCGCCGGACTCGACGAGGTCCGCCAGGAAGACAGGGTGGCGAAACTGCGCTTCCCCAAGCCGGCGCCCTGCGGCAAGACGCCGATGATGGCGAGCGGGCTGTCGAAGTCGTACGGTTCGCTCGAGATCTTCACCGATGTCGACCTCGCGATCGATCGTGGTTCCAAGGTGGTCGTGCTCGGGCTCAACGGCGCGGGCAAGACCACGTTGCTGCGCATGCTCGCGGGCGTCGATCAGCCCGACACGGGACAGCTGGAGCCGGGGCACGGTCTCAAGGTCGGCTACTACGCCCAGGAGCACGAGAACCTCGACGTGAATCGCTCGGTGCTCGAGAACATGGTCTCGGCCGCACCCCACATCACCGAGACCGAGGCGCGCAAGGTGCTGGGCTCGTTCCTCTTCACGGGAGACGACGTCCTCAAACCCGCGGGTGTGCTGTCGGGCGGCGAGAAGACGCGTCTCTCGCTGGCCACGCTCGTCGTGTCCTCGGCGAACCTGCTGCTGCTCGACGAGCCGACCAACAACCTCGACCCCGCCTCGCGCGAGGAGATCCTCGGTGCGCTCGCACACTACGAGGGTGCGGTGGTGCTCGTGTCGCACGACCCTGGTGCCGTGCAGTCGCTCAACCCCGAGCGTGTGCTGATCCTGCCCGACGGTGTCGAAGACATCTGGAGCCAGGAGTACCAGGACCTCATCGAACTCGCCTGAATGTCGGTATCGGCTTGTAGCGTGACGGAATGGACTTGGATCGCATCCGTGCCGTGTGCTGGGACTGGAACGGCACGCTGCTCGACGACACGGAGATCTGCCGGCAGGTGATGAACTCCGTGCTCGAGGAGCACGCGCTCCCGGTGCTGGCCGACGGGCACGCGTACCGGTCGGTCTTCCGGTTCCCGATCCGTGATTTCTACGGCGCGGTTGGACTCGGCGACGACCTGTTCGTGCCTGCCGCGACGTCGTACCTGGAATTGCTCGCGGCGCGCGTCGGAGAAGCGCAGCTGCATGCCGATGCGCGTTCGACGCTGTGTGCACTCCAGGCGTACGGCCTCCGCCAGGTTCTCGCCTCAGCGACCCTTCCCCAGGCCCTCGCTCGTCAGATGGAGCCACACGATCTCGGCGCTGTGTTCGAGCAGGTGCTGTCGATCGACGACCCGTATCGCGCCTCGAAGCACGAGGTCATCGGCGCGTGGCTCGCCGCGTCGGGGCTGGCGGCGAACGAGGTCCTCGTGATCGGCGACACCAACCACGACCGGGAGATCGCTCACGATCTCGGCGCCGTCTTCCTCCACTTCGACGGCGGTCATCAGGCCTGGTCCGGCGACACCCCGCGCATCGAGGCGCTGGGGAGTTGGTCGACCTGCTGGCTCCGCTCCGCGTGCGCGTCGGTTCCGTCGAGGTCGACTGAACCGAGGTGTCGGCTGCCCTCCCATGGCATAGTCGGATGCATGGCGGCACGACAGACTCCTTCTTCCTCGGAGTTCCGCGAATGGCTGCGCGCGCAACCGGCTCTCACCGGCACCGCACCGCGTCTCGACCTCACCGACCTCCCCGACGATCCGGTGCCGATGTTCCTCGAATGGATCAGGACCGCTGCCGCCGGCGGGGTTCCCGAACCCCACACGGCGACGCTGGCGACGGTGGACGGGGCGGGGGTGCCGGATTCGCGCACCTTGATCCTGAAAGACGCCGATTCCCGCGGGTGGGCGTTCGCCGGGACGCGATCGTCGGGTAAGGCTGCGCACATCGGCGCGCACCCCGTGGCGGCGCTGAACTTCTGGTGGCAGCCGCACAGGCGGGCGGTCCGCATCCGCGGACGGGTCGAAGAGGTGTCGCCGGCCGAGAGCGAGGCCGACCTCGCCGCACGTTCCGCCGCGGCGCGTGACGGCATCGCCCCCGGAGACTGGGTTCTCTGGCGGATCCTCGCGGAGCGTGTCGAGTTCTGGCAGGGCGCGCCCGACCGCAACCACACGCGGATCGTCTACGAGCGTCGGGGTGGCGAATGGTCGCGCACGGTGACCGGCACGACTCTCGTCTGACAAGCAGACCCGAAGGCGGTGAACGCGCCCGCGTGCTCAACGCACGTCGAGCAGCTCGTCCTCCACGTCGGCATCGTGGTCCTTGCGTTTCGACTTCTTGACCGGAGCGGGGATTCCCTCGACCTCTTCGCGGTGCTTCACGATCTCGGTGCGGATGATGTATCCGATGAAGATGAAGCCCATCAGGGCGAACAGGATCCACTGGATCGCGTACGACAGGTGAGGGCCGGGGTCGTCCGTTGGCGAGTCGAAGCCGCCCAGTGCGACGCTCCCCGCAGGGTCCTCGCTCATCAGGCGTCCATAGGCGCCGGTGATGACCTCGCCGTCGACCTGTTCAGCGATCGACGGCAGGTTGATGGTAGGCACCTGGCCGTCGGGGGCGCCTCGCCCGGACGCAGGCAGCTGCTCGCCCGGTCGCAGACGTGCGGTCACCACGACCTCGCCCTCCGGCGGTGCGGGTACGGCGTCGGGCGCATCGCCCTCACCGGGCGGCACCCATCCGCGGTCGACGATGAACACGCGGCCGTCCACGTCGCGGAAGGGCACGAGCACCTCGAATGCACTTGTCCCGCCGTGTGGACGATTCCGCACGAGGAGCTGCTGCTCGGCGAGGTATTCGCCCCGCAGGGTCACGGGGTGCCATTCGTCCGACGGGTCGAGTTCGCCGTCCTGGCCGATCAGGTCGGCGAGCGGCACCGGCTCCGCGTCGTAGTTCTGCTCCACGAGCTCGATCTGTGCCGCGCGGTCCTCGTTGCGTTCGAACTGCCAGTTCGAGAGGAAGACGCACGCGATGGCGAATCCGATGGCGATCAGTACGTAGACGGCCCACCGGGTCAGTCGTCGACTCATCCGGGAACCCCGTCGCGCACCGTCACCGGGAAGTCACGGGCGGCGAGGTAGTCGCGGAGGAACCCCACGTGCTCGTCGCAGGCCGGCCAGATCTTCTCGCGGTTGGCGGCATGGATGCGGGGGTTGCGCCATACGACGTGGCTGGTGGCGGCGCTCCGGCACCCGGCGCGCGCGCATTCGAGGTCTGTCATCGGTCCTTCGGGCCTTCATGGATCGTGAACACGTGCGTTGCGGGGGCTTCGCCCTCGATCGGAGTCGGCTCCGGGGCATCGAGCTCGCGAACGGGGGACTCGGCCGTCGTCTCGGTGCTGTCGCTGCCGGCATTCGCGAAGACCACGGCGATATACGGAAGAACGGCCGCCGAGATGCCGAAGACCCACGTGTACCACCCATACGGCTGCACGAGCACCATGAGGCCGAAGCACACGATGCGGATCGTCATCGTCAGGGCATAGCGGCGCACGCGATGGTCTGCCTCGTCCCGCGGGGACTGCGGCAGTGAGGTGACAGCCGGGACTTCACGCGTGTTCTTCACGATGACTCAAGCCTACGCCGGTGCGGGCGCGCCGGCATGCCGGTGTGCCTTCGGCTCAGCTCGAGAAGACGAAGGGAAGTGTGAACGCTCCGAGGAACAGGAAGCTGATGATGGTGCTGACGAGCACGAACGCTCCGATGCCGACCACCGCGTAGCCGAGGATGAGGCCGGTGATGGCCAGTCCGCGGCCGCCGATCGACGGATCGCGCTTGGTCTGTCCGAGCGCCATGTGGCCGGTGATGACGGCCGCGATCGAGGCCAGCAGCGGGATGATCGCCCAGAACAGCGCGACTCCGGCGATGCCGCAGACCAGGGACGTGATGGCCAGTCCGCTTGTGGGGCGTTGCGCGACTCCGGGGTACCCCTGTGCGCCGTAGGGTGCGTACCCAGGCTGCTGCGGTGCCGGTTGCATCGGAGCGACAGCGTACGCGGGCTGGGCGAGAGGTGGGGCGTAGCCGGCCTGCGGCGGTGCCGCGGGCGGGGCGCCATAGGCGGACGGGCCGGCTGCGGGGGAGGGCGGCGTGGCCGCCGGATAGGTGGGCGCGGCGCCCGGGTAGCTCTGGATCGGCTGCGGCGCGGGCTCTACCGGATGCGCCGGGAGGGCGGGCGCTGCCGTCGGCTCGACCGGAGGTGGCGGCGGCGGGGGTGGGGTGAACGATGACTCATCGCGGGGGAGGGGGCCTGATTCTCGCTCACGGTGCAGCCTTTCGTCTCATTCAGGGTTCCAGTCGTCGCAGCGTCTGTCAAACGGTCTGCGATGGGCGCTGCCGGCATCGTCGGTAGGATCGGATGTGGCCCGGATCCCCGTGCCGTCGGCCCCTGTCAGGAGTGTGTCCATGAGCGCTGAGCGCGTCGTCCTCGTCACCGGCGGAAATCGCGGGATCGGTCGCGCGATCGCGGAGCGGTTCGTGCGTGACGGCTATCGGGTGGCCGTCACCGCCCGCAGCGGCGAAGGCCCCGAAGGAACGCTCACGGTCCGCGCCGATGTGACGGACGCGGCCGCGCTCGACGCCGCGTTCACCGAAGTGGAGCAGCAGCTCGGACCGGTCGAGATCGTCGTCGCCAACGCAGGCATCACCAAGGACACTCTGCTTCTCCGCATGAGCGAAGACGATTTCGACAGCGTGGTCGCCACCAATCTCGGTGGCACGTTCCGTGTCGTCAAGCGTGCGTCGAAGGGGATGCTCCGCGCGCGCTTCGGCCGCATCATCCTGATCTCGAGCGTGGTCGGCCTGTACGGTTCGGCAGGCCAGGTCAACTACTCCGCGTCGAAGAGCGCGCTGGTCGGATTCGCGCGATCGATCACCCGGGAACTCGGCGCACGGGGGATCACCGCGAACGTCGTGGCTCCCGGGTTCATCGAGACCGACATGACCGCCGAGCTGCCCGAAGAGACGCAGAAGCAGTACAAGGCGAACATCCCCGCAGCGCGCTTCGCGACTCCGGACGAGGTGGCTGGCGTCGTGACGTGGCTCGCGGGTGACGACGCCGGATACATCTCCGGCGCTGTCATCCCGGTCGACGGTGGCCTCGGGATGGGGCACTGACGCCGTCCCCGATCCTCAGCGCGCGATCGCGGCGTCGATCAGTTCGCCGAGGCGCTGCGGCACGGAGAACTGCGGCCAATGGCCGGATCCGATCCGCACGACCTCGGCGTCATCTATCGCGTGGAACTCTGCCGCGTATTCCTGCCACTGATCGATCATCCCGTCGAACGTCGACGAGTCGAGGCCGCCCATCAGCAGTGTCACCGGCACTCGGTACCGTCCGGGATCCGTGAGGGCGATGCCATCGGTCGGAACGCGAGCGGGAACGCCTCGCGTGAGCGGTAGCGTGTGTGCCCTGGTCTCCGCATCGAGATCCTCGATGTCTTCCTCGGGGAAGAAGTCCCAGCCGGGGAAGGGCACGACCCCGTCGACGACGTCGAACTCGCTGATCCCGTTCCCGGGCGGGGGCGGCACGGTGTCGATGAAGATCACCCGGCTCACGTGATCAGGCCGGGCATCCGCGACGCCCCAGGCGACGTTCCCGCCACCGCTGTGTCCGACGACCGCGACGTCGCCGTCGACCGAATCCACGGCCGCCACAGCCGCAGTGACCCAGTCGGCGATGCCGATGTCGCCGGAGTCGGATGCCGGTGCACCCCAGCCGGGCATGGTGAGGGCGTGCACGCGGTGGCCGGCCCGTTCGAGTGTGGGGGTCACCTCGTCCCAGCTCGATGCGTCGAGCCAGAGACCAGGGATGAGGATGATGTCCATGAGCCGACGCTAGTGGCGGGCGCGGACATTCACCACGGTGGTCCTACGGCAGCAGTGCGATGACCTCGGACAGGTCCTGCGGGCCGATCACGAGGCTGGCGGCCTCCCGCACGGCGGGTTTGGCGTTGAAGGCGAGCCCGAGTCCTGCCACCGCCATCATCTGCAGGTCGTTCGCCCCGTCGCCGATCGCGATCGTGGCCCGAGGAGTCACACCGAGCTCTGCCGCCCACTCCTGCAGGGACGAGGCTTTCGCGACACCGTCGACGATGTCGCCGTCCACGCGTCCGGAGAGCGACCCCGCGACCACCTCGAGGCGGTTCGCGCGCCATCGGTCGACGCCGAGTGCGGGCGCGACGTCGTCGAGGATCTCGTGGAACCCTCCGGAGACGACGCCGACGATGCCGCGGCGTTCGTGGACGGCAGCCGTGAGCGCACGCACACCAGGGGTCGGCTCGACGCGTGCCTTGACACGCTCGAACGCCGAGAGGGGCACACCTTCGAGGGCCGCGACCCGGGAGCGGAGGCTCGTGGCGAAGTCGACCTCGCCCCGCATCGCCGCTTCCGTGGCGGCCTGCACCTCCGCACGCCGCCCCGCCTCGTCGGCGAGCAACTCGATCACCTCGTTGCGGATGAGGGTGGAATCGGCATCGAGGACGACGAGGAAACGCGCGGCGGTCACGGGTTCGAGCCTATCGAGCGCTCGAGCATGCGATGTGCCGCATGACGTCGTCAGCGTTCGATGAACACGCCCTTGCCGACCACGGTGATGCCGGACTCGGTGACGGTGAAGCCGCGCGCGAGATCACGCTCGCGGTCCACGCCGACGGTGGCCCCGTCCTCGAGGACCACGTTCTTGTCGAGGATCGCACGGTGGATGCGGGCTCCCTGGCCGACCTGCACGTGATCGAAGACGACCGAGTCGGTGATCGTCGACCCGCCGCCGGCGAGGGTCCACGGCCCGACGACGCTGCGCTCCAGGTGCGTTCCGGACAGCACGGAGCCGAGCGAGACGATCGAGTCGATCGCGTTGCCGATGCGGCCGACCGAGTCGCGGACGAACTTCGCGGGCGGCGAGTTGACGGCCTGCGAATGGATCGGCCACTCCATGTTGTAGAGGTTGAAAACGGGCAGGGTCGAGATCAGGTCGCGGTGTGCGTCGAAGAACGAATCGATGGTTCCGACGTCTCGCCAGTAGGAGCGGTCCCGCGGTGAGGATCCCGGCACCTCGTTCTGCTTCATGTCGTAGTACCCGGCCTCGCCCCGATCGACGAAGTACGGCACGATGTCGCCGCCCATGTCATGGCCGGAGGTGGGGGATTCGCCATCGGCCTCGACCGCGGCGATGAGCGCATCGGCATCGAAGATGTAGTTGCCCATCGAGGCGAGGACCTCGTGGGGGGAGTCCTCGAGGCCGGCGATGTCGGTCGGCTTCTCGAGGAACTGCTTGATCCGGCCGGACTCCGCGTCCGCGTCGATCACGCCGAACTGCGAGGCCAGGGCGAGCGGCTGGCGGATGCCGGCGACGGTCGCCTTCGCCCCGGACTCGATGTGGGCTTCGAGCATCTGTCGGAAGTCCATCCGATACACGTGGTCGGCGCCGATCACCACCACGATGTCGGGCTTCTCGTCGTTGATCAGGTTCATGCTCTGCAGGATCGCGTCGGCGGAGCCGGAGAACCATCGCTTGCCGAGCCGCTGCTGCGCCGGGACCGAGGTCACGTACGAGTCGAGGAGCGCCGACATGCGCCAGGTCTGTGAGATGTGCCGGTCGAGGCTGTGGGACTTGTACTGCGTCAGCACCACGATCTGGCGCAGGCCGGAGTTGATGAGGTTCGAGATCGCGAAATCGATCAACCGGTACTGTCCGCCGAAGGGCACTGCGGGTTTCGCGCGATCCGCGGTGAGCGGCATGAGTCGCTTGCCCTCGCCGCCGGCGAGGATGATCCCGAAGACCTTCTTTGGAGCGGACATGGCTCCACCATAGATGCGTTCCCGGCCGCTGTACTAGCGTTCAGACATGCGAGTCGAAATGATCACGAAGGAGTACCCGCCCGAGGTGTACGGCGGTGCCGGGGTGCACGTGGCGGAACTCGTCGCCGCGCTTCGCGAACACGTCGACGTGCGGGTCCGTGCGTTCGGGGGACCCAGGGACGAACCGGATACCTTCGCCTATCGGGCGCCGTCGGAACTCGCCGCCGCCAACCCCGCGCTGCAGACCCTGGGCACGGATCTCGAGATCGCCGCCGCCGTCGCCGATGCCGACCTCGTGCACAGCCACACCTGGTACGCGAACTTCGCAGGACACCTCGCCTCTCAACTGCACGGGATCCCGCACGTGCTCACGGCGCACAGCTTGGAGCCCCTCCGCCCCTGGAAGGCCGAGCAGCTCGGCGGCGGCTACGCGATCTCCAGCGGCATCGAGAAACTCGCCTACGAGAACGCCGCAGCCGTGATCGCCGTGAGTGCAGGGATGCGTGCCGACATCCTGCGCAGCTACCCGCAGGTCGACCCGGCGAAGGTGCGCGTGATCCACAACGGCATCGACGTCGAGCGGTGGCGGCCGGTGCGCGACACGGCTTTCCTGCAGTCGGTCGGACTCGACCCCGCGCGGCCGTCGGTCGTGTTCGTCGGGCGCATCACGAGGCAGAAGGGTCTGCCGTATCTGCTGCAGGCTGCGCGGCTGCTGCCTCCGGAGGTGCAGCTCGTCCTGTGCGCAGGCGCTCCTGACACGCCGGAGATCATGGCGGAGGTTCAGGAAGGCGTGCGGGCGCTCCAGCAGAGCCGGGACGGCGTCATCTGGATCGAGCGCATGCTGCCGCGCGACGAGCTGTCGGCGATCCTCACGGCGGCGACGACCTTCGTGTGCCCGTCGATCTACGAGCCTCTCGGGATCGTCAACCTCGAGGCGATGGCGTGCGGCGCGGCCGTCGTCGGCACCGCCACCGGGGATTCCCGAGGTCGTGGCGGACGGCGTCACCGGCCGGCTCGTCCCGATCGAGCAGCTGCAGGACGGCACAGGCACGCCGGTCGATCCGGAGCGCTATGTGGCCGACCTGGCCGCGGTCCTCACCGAGGTGGCCATGGATCCGGAACGCGCACGCGCCTACGGCGAGGCCGGGCGGGTGCGCGCACGAGACGAGTTCAGCTGGGCGGCGATCGCGGAGACGACGCGCGCGCTCTACGCGGAGCTGACCGCCTGAGCCGATAGGCTGGGAGCATGCCGAGCGCTCTGGAATTCACCGACGTCGTCGTGCGCCGTGAGGGGCGCAACATCATCGATCACGTGACGTGGGAGGTCGACGATGACCAGCGATGGGTGATCCTCGGCCCGAACGGCGCGGGCAAGACCACGCTTCTGCAGCTGGCCGACACGCTCATGCATCCGACGTCGGGAACGGTGACCGTGCTGGGGGAGACCCTCGGCCGCACCGATGTGTTCGAGGTGCGACCGCGCATCGGGTTCGCGTCATCCGCGATGGCGAAGCGCGTCCCCCGCGACGAGACCGTCCTCAACACCGTGCTCACCGCCGCGTACTCCGTTCTCGGTCGCTGGAACGAGAACTACGAGGACATCGATGAGCGTCGTGCGCTCCGCGTTCTCGGGGACTGGCGTCTCGACCACCTCGCCGACCGCACGTTCGGCACGCTCAGCGACGGCGAGCAGAAGAGGGTCCAGATCGCACGCGCGGTCATGACCGACCCCGAGCTGCTGCTCCTCGATGAGCCGACCGCCTCGCTCGATCTCGGCTCCCGGGAGGAGCTCCTCGCGCTTCTCAGCGGCTACGCGTCATCTCCGACCACTCCGGCGATGCTGATGGTGACCCACCATGTGGAGGAGATCCCCGTCGGGTTCACCCATGTGATGTTGATCCGCGACGGCGCGGTGGTCGCGGCAGGGCCGATCGCCGAGACGCTCACAGCGGAGACTCTCACCGACACGTTCGGCATGCCGATCGTGCTCAGCAGCGACGACGGACGCTACGCCGCCCGCGCGGCGTCCTGATCAGGGTCTGATAGAATCGACCCTTGGTGCTCTCTGCACCGCAGACTTCCCTCGTCCCTGGCACAATCCAGGGCAGCAACTAAGGAATCCCATGAAGACTGACATTCACCCCGAGTACAAGGCTGTCGTGTTCCGCGACCTCGGCTCGGGCGAGACGTTCCTCACCCGTTCGACCGTCTCGAGCGACAAGACCATCGAACTCGACGGCGTGGAGTACCCCGTCATCGACGTCGAGATCTCCTCGGCCTCGCACCCGTTCTACACGGGCAAGCAGCGCATCATGGACTCGGCCGGCCGCGTCGAGAAGTTCAACCAGCGCTTCAAGGGCTTCGGCGGCTCGTCCAAGTAACGACTGCCACGAAGAAGGCCCCATGCTCCTCGGAGCATGGGGCCTTCTTCGTGGTCGACTCCCCGGCGCGGTTCTCAGACGTCTATGACGATGCGACCGGCGTCGATGCGGTTCGGCGGATCGCCTGGCGCCGGCGCCGGCGCCGTCCGCTGCGTCTGGCGGTCCCGTTCCTGGCTCGCTTCATGCGCAGTGGGCGACCACACGCTGTCGAACACCCCCACCAGGCCGCCGTTCGCGACGTGCTCGTACTTCTTCTCCACCGGCTTGCGCGAGAACGTGTGCGTGAGACCCACGATCAGCAGGGCAGGACCCATGGCGAGCACGCCGATCACCGTCGCCCACGCCATCACGTCCTTCATGACAACAGGATAGGCAGCCTGGCGGGCAGCGGCATCCTCCTCGCGGGGGACACGTCAGCGGATGCGACGCCCCTGCGCGAGGTCGATGAGGCGCGAGAGCACAGGTCCCGAGCGGAGGCCGTTGTGCTCGTGCTCGCTGGTCTGCCAGAGCTGGACCCCGGGAATGAGCCTCGCCGTCTCGATCGAGAACTCGTACGGCACGTACACGTCGTTGACGTAGACGGCCGCCGCACCGGTCGCACCCGACGCGGTGATGGCTTCGGCGTCGTAGATGCGTGGCCACTCGAACTCCGCGAGGGCGAGCGTGACGTCTCGCCAGGGCCGGAACGCCGGAACGGTCTCGGTCCAGTCCCGGCGGATGTGCTCGCCCGTGAACAGGGTCGGGTCATCGCGGAAGTCCGTGGGTTCGGTGCGCTCGGCCGACCACCGGGTGGCGTGACCGTCGGCGTAACTCGACTCGTGGAAGGCGAAATACAGCGGGTTCCTGCCGTCGAACGGCATCGCGTGCAGGAGGTCGTACCGGAAGGCGTTCGAGGAGGGGTCGCGCTCGAGCAGGGACCAGACGGTCTGCCAACCGTCGTCCGTGCCGAGTGCGGAGCCCATCGAGCGGAGCCGCGAGCGGGAGACGACCTCGCCGTCGGGAAGCACGATGTCGCCGGCGTCGGCCAGGTCGATCAGACGTCGCATCGCGTCTCGGTGCTCGGGGAAGCGGCGGTAGTAGCGCTCGGACGCGACGCGCATCTTGTCGTAGCAGAGGGCGTAGACGTCGTCGGGGTGACGGCCCACGGCGCTGAGGCCGCCGGTGATGAAGACGTCCGCGAGGGAGGCGGCATCGGACGAGAGGTAGGCGAGGGTCGTGAAGCCGCCGAAGGACTGCCCGAGCACGCTCCAGGTGGGCGCTCCCAGGTGCTCGCGCATCGCCTCGCAGTCGCGCACGATCGCATCGGCGCGCAGATGAGTGAGGTGCTCGGCCACGGCTTCGGCGCCCTGCGCGAGACCGCGGTCGCCGACGGGAGTCGACTGCCCGGTGCCGCGCTGGTCGAGGAGCACCAGGCGGTAGTGGGCGAGCGCCTCATCGAGCCAGGCCGGGGACGTGGAGGAGTGGAATGGACGGGGAGCCTCGTGTCCTGGACCTCCCTGCAGGAAGACGAGGTAGGGGAGGGTCTCACCGCCTTCACGGGAGACCACGCGCGCGAAGATGTCGATGGTACGGGAGTCGGCGGGGTCGCCCCAGACGAGCGGGACGGTGAGCGTGTGCTCTTCGACGGTGAGATCCAGCAGCGTGCGGACGACTGTGCTCATGGTCACATCACATTCCCGATGTAGGAGTACTTGACGAAGACCTCCGAGGCGATGCCCGACTCCTCGAGCACGCCCTGCACGGCGGTCATCATGTAGTTGGAGTCCCAGCCCATGTAGAGGAAGTGCCCCTCGTCGAGTTCATCCCACTGCCCCTTCCAGGCCTTGTCCTGGTAGATCGGGCCGCCATGGGCGGCACAGTAAGCGAGTGCCGCGTCACGGGTGTCGGTCCAGGCCCGTCGGAAGACCCGGTTGAACAGGTACTTGACGTCGGGAACCTCCCAGCGCTCCCCGCGGTATTCGACGTAGTCGAACTCGCGCTCCCATCCGGTCGGCCACCCCCGGCGGCGGACGGCGTCCAAGATCGGCGTCAGGCCATCGTCGTCGATCTCCGGCAGTGCAGGCCGCGCCCAGACGCGGATCAGATCGGATGTGAGTGCGACGGTGCGCTGCGTGATCGCGGACGTGCCCCACGCCGTGACTTCGGCGAGGTCCCGCGTCGCGGGCACCGAGCTGCGGGCATAGGCCTCGGCCCGCTTGACCGGGAAGGCCGCGCCGAACACGCGCTCCGCGAGCGGCTGCTCCAGGAGCGTCAGATTGCCCAGGGTCGGTGCCAGCGCGCGGTGGCTGTTCTGCTCGTCCTCGGAGTACGCGCTCCAGGGGCGTTCCCCATCACCTGACCAGGCGTCGCCGGGAACCATCGGCACGATGTGCTCCACGTCGAAGGCGTCGAGGTTCTCCACGCCTTCCAGTCGCCCCAGGACGTAGGCGGGGTGAGGGAGCTCGCTGTACTTCAGCACGGCGCTCACGCGCTCGTCCGACGGGGTGATGCGGGCGAACGCACGAGCCAGGGAATCGCGTCCGTCGTCGCGCGCGCGGCACAGTCGGGCGATCAGGCGCTCGGCCGGAAGGTTGACCAGCGCTCGACGCAGGTACAACGTCTGCAGCCATTCCAGGGTCTCGATGAGCTCCGCCCTGTCGATGACGCCGCGGACGTGGTCGCTGTACGCACTCATCACGAGCGGGGCCGAAGAGCGGCCGAAAGTGGCCACGTGGCGCAGCTGCTGCGCGATCTCAGGGTCCTGCTCGCGGGAGGGGTCGAGGAGGATCCCGTAGATCTCCGCGTAGTGACGCCACTTGGCGGCATCAGCCTGCAGGTGGGCGATGTCGACCCGGGGGAAGGACTGGCGGAAGGCACTGTACACGCCGTGTTCACCGTTCGCGGCGACCTCCCTGCCGGTCACCAGCACGAGGTAGTGCCGCCAGAACGCGCCGATGGCTTCGCCCGTATGTTGTTCGATGGGCGCCCAGAACCGGTTCTCGACGTCGACCTGCTCCGCGTGGCTGAGCCCCATCAGGATGTAGTTGTGGATGAGCTCGTGATCGCGCAACGGCTCGCCCGTGGAGTTCAGACTCTCGAAGATCTGCTGCGCATTCGCCTTTGCGCCCAGCGTGATCGACACGTGCTCGAGCTTCTGCAGGCCTTCCCAGATGAGTGGCACCTCATCCGCGTGGATCTGGCTGCGGAAGAACGCGTAGTTGTCGTCGAAGCGGGATTCCCGGTCGGCGTCCCCACGGCGGTCGAGCACGACAGACTCATAGAGGTCGGCCCAGGCGTCGTGGGGGCGCAGCTTGGTGCGGGTCGGCGCATCGGCGCGCACCAGGACGCGTTCGAGCTCGGCGCCCAGCAGGGGATCGGAGTCGCGGACCGCATGATGCAACGCGGCGACGAGCAGCATGAGCGTGGTGATGCGCTGCTGCCCGTCGATGAGGATCAGAGCCGCGTCGGCGGATGTGCCGTCCTCCGCAGAGAGGATCGAACCGATGAAGTGACGGTGCGCCTGGTCTTCCCGGGCGACGGCGCGGATGTCGGAGAGGAGCCGCTCGCACCCGCCGATGTCCCAGCGGTACTGGCGCTGATAGACCGGGACCACGATCGTGGTGGTTCCCGTCGCGAGCCACTCGATCGTGTTGACTGCTGTCGCCTCGACGTTGGTCGCGGTGCTCATGCTGGTGTCTCGTCCTCCCGTAGCGACGGGTGCCGAGGCCTCGCCGGGCGCCCCGATCAGTCTATTCGGTTATGCACGGCCGACCTCCGGAGGGCGCGCAGGCTTCGCTGTTAGGCTTGCCTTATCAGGGCCTGTTAAAACGTGCTGGCCCCCGATGAAAGGAACATGACTCGATCATGGGTTACATCAAGTCTGCTGCGCTCGAGGAAAAGGGATTCGTCGTCCTCGACAGCTACAACCAGGAGCTCGACCCCAAGGAGTGGCTCGACATCGAGTACAACGACTGGAAGTCGTCGGGGGACACCCGTTTCGCCCCGCTCGCCAGTGCCTTCGGTGACATCGAGTGCAACGGCTTCTGGAACCACAAGCCACCGCGCACCGACAAGGACGGCGTCTGGATCGACTCGCAGACCGAGAAGGCCCCGAACCTGACGCGCCGTGCGCAGGAGCCGGGCGCCAACGTCGGTCGCTGCCGCGTGATCGAGCTGCAGCCGACGCCCTACGGCGACTGCCTCTACAACCTGCACCAGGACGACAACAACCGCCTGAACCCCGACGGCACCGGCTGGGTGGTCCGCGGGTTCTTCAACCTGACCGACGACAAGGACAGCTACTTCGTCCTGCGCGAGAACCGCACCGACCCGAGCATCGAGTACCGCATCGCCCTTCCGGCCGGCGCGCAGCTCATCGTCGACACGCAGCGTCTGTGGCACGCCGCCACGCACAACGGCACGGAGCCGCGCTATTGCCTGATCACGTCGTGGACCTCTGGCCCCGAGCTCGACGCCTACATCGAGAAGTACCACGGCACCGACGATGTGCCCAACTACGAGGTCGACCAGGAGACGCTCGAGTTCGGTTACGCCGAGCAGGCGCGCAAGGATGCTGCGCGCGCGGCCTACTACGCCGCGAAGGGCCAGCAGGTCAAGCAGGCCATGAGCGAGGCCTGATCCTCTCTCGCTGAGCTCCGACCCGTTCGGTCGCCGAGCTCGTCGAAGCGCACGAAGGCCCCGGTCCGCGCGACCGGGGCCTTCGTGATGAATGACACGCTTGTGATTTCCGACGAACTCGGCGAGAATGGGCGCATAACCGCATATTCTCGCCACTTCGTGGTTCAGGTCGTTGGGGAAGACGCACCTGATGAAACGGAGAGATCATGGCGACGGCTTACGCACGCGGAGTGGTGTTCATCCACTCTGCGCCTCGCGCGCTCTGCCCGCACCTCGAATGGGCGGTGGGTCGCGCTATCGGGCGTGCAGTGAACTTCGACTGGACCGAACAGCCGGTGCTCGAGGGTGCGCGGCGCGCCGAGTTCTACTGGGACGGTCCGGTCGGTACCGGTGCTGCCCTCGCGACATCGATCCGCGGATGGGAGCACCTCCGTTTCGAGGTGACCGAAGACCCGACGCCCCGAAGCGACGGAGGGCGCTGGTTGCACACTCCCGATCTCGGGATCCACTACGCGCAGACCGACGCGGCGGGCAACATCGTCATCGGTGAGGACCGCATCCGGTACGCGATGGAGATCGCGGCCGGGAGTGCCGTCGAGCTCCAGCGCGAGCTCGACATCGCTCTCGGCTCCGCCTGGGACGAGGAGCTCGAGCCGTTCCGCCATGCCAGCGATGACGCACGGGTCGTCTGGCTCCACAAGGTCGGCTAGTCCGGCACCGCAGGCCGGGAGCGGGGGAGGCGTGAGTATCGGATGCCGGTGAATCATCCCGGACGCTGAGAAGACGTATCCCCGCTCCGACGACGAGGACCCCGCCCCGCGAACCGAGGTGGGGTCCTCGTCGTGTGGGGCCGTCGAGGTCATATGACGGCGGCGTGCTCCAGTTCGTCGGGACGCGACGACGCCCCTCCCCGAACGTCGTCCCAGGCCAGCGCCAATCGCTGCATGGCATCCGTCGCGCGCTCGGGCGGGAGGGTGATGGGTATCCGCAGCCGCCGTTCGAGCACCCCGCCGGTCGTGAAGCGAGGGCCGGGTGGGAGGATCAGACGTCGTTCGCGGGCGGCGAGAGACAGGGCGGTCGACAGCGGGGTGCCGATGTCGATCCAGGCGGAGAGCCCACCGGGAGTGGGCGGCATCGAGAAGCCGGGGATCCGGGCGACGCCGGCTTCGACCGCAGCGCGGCCTTCCTGGAGTCGGCGGCGCACATGGGCCGTGAGCGCGGGCATGTCGCTCAGCAGCTCCACCGCGATGCACTGTTCCAACAGGGCGGTCCCGAGTTCGAACGACGGGCGCACGGCCAGTAGACGAGCGATGATCGAGCGCTCGGCGCGGATCCAACCGATGCGCATGCCGCCCCAGGCGATCTTCGACATCGATCCGACGGTGATGACGTTGGGACCGTTCGCGCCCATCGGGGCGGGTGACCATCCCCGGTCGATGTCGAGCTCGGTGGTGGTCTCATCGACGATGAGATGCGTACCGACGTTGCGCGCCGTCGTCACCAGGCGCGAGCGCTCCTCGTCGGGGAGTGTCGCACCGGTCGGGTTGTGGAAGTCGGGGATCAGGTAGGCGACATGGGGTCGCACGCTCAGGAGTGTGTCGTTCAGGTGCCGCGTGTCCCAGCCGTCCACGTCGACGGGCGTCGGCACGAGCCGGTACCCGTGGCGGTGCAGGGCTTCCAGAGCGTGGGGAACGTCGGCTGCTCGACGAGTGCCCGCTCGCCCCGCCGGCCGATCCCCGTCAGGATCAGGTTCACGGCGTTCAGTGCGCCCGAGGTGATGATGATCTCCTCGGCGGAGGTCGGCGCACCGCGTTCGGTGAAGCGCTGCGCGACCGCGTCGCGGAGCTCGGGAAGACCTTGCAGCGAGTACCCGCTCGTACCGCGCAGTGCGGCGAGACGCGGAAGTGATCGCACCGTCGCATCGTAGAGTCCCGGAGTCGAGTCCATCGATGCGATCGACAGGTCGATCGCATCGTCGATGGCGTCGGAACCCGGCGCAGCGTGGCCGTGCGGGAGCGTCACGCGGGTGCTGCCGCCGTGCAGGCGCGAGACGTAGCCGTCGGAGTCCAGCAGCCCGTAGGCGCGAGTGATCGTCGAGCGGGAGCGCCGTAGTTCGAGCGCGAGGGCGCGCTCGCTGGGCAGACGCTCGCCCACGGTGAGTCGTCCGTCCAGGATCAGTGCACGGATCCCATCGGCCAGGGTGGCCGCGCCCGCTCCGGCGATGTTGGTCGCTCCGAGCTGTTCCACGAGTCGTGATCCCATGTTTCCAGCATGGCCTAAAGTGGCCTGGAAAACGCAGACCACTTTCCCGAGAGTGGTCTCCCTGATGGAGTGGACGAAGACGTCAGAGTGGAGTCATGTTCCTCTGTGCTGTCCTCCTGCCTGTCACTGCCACATCACCGCGAGACCTCATCGAGCGCCTCGTGCAGCTGGTGGTCGGACTGTTCCTCTACGGGGTGGCGCTCGGCTTCATGGTGCGCGGCGGCATCGGCGTCTCGCCGTGGGACGTCCTGGCACTGGGCCTGGCGGGACAGACGGGGGTCGGCTACGGCGTCATGACGGTGTTGATCTCGATCGCCGTGCTGCTGCTCTGGATTCCGCTACGGCAGCGCGTGGGCCTCGGGACAGTGTTGAACGCGCTCCTGGTGGGTCCCAGCGCCGATCTCGCTCTCGCGGTCATCCCCACGCCTGACTCGGTCTGGATCGGCGCCCCCATGTTCGTGTTCGGCATGCTGCTGCTCGCCTTCGCAACAGGCCTGTACATCGCCGCGGACTTCGGCCCTGGCCCGCGCGACGGTCTGATGACCGGGCTGGTGAGGCGCACCGGCTGGGCGGTGTGGCTCGTGCGCACCCTGATCGAAGGCGGCGTGCTGCTCGTCGGATTCCTGCTGGGTGGACCCGTGGGCGTCGGCACGGTGCTCTTCGCGTTCGGCATCGGACCACTCATCGGATGGTTCCTGCCACGCGTCACGCGCATGCGCGAGTCGCGCTCTCGCCAGCTAGCCTCGGCACCCCGCACCTGACGCGCTGCGGCGGACGCCGTGCACCGAAGACGAAGAGAGCCCCTCGGAATCCCGAGGGGCTCTCTTCGTGTCCGCGGAGGTCAGTCGGTGCCGGCGACCACCAGAACGGCGTTGTGTCCACCGAATCCGAAGGAGTTGCTGATCGCGATCTGCGGTCCGTCACCGAGCGGCGTCGCCTCCCCGGACAGCCGGAACGGCACAGCCGGGTCGGGCTCTGTCATGTTGATCGTCGGCGGTGCGACGCGATCGCGCAGGGCGAGGAGCGAGAAGATCGCCTCGAGCGCGCCGGTGCCGCCGAGCAGATGCCCGGTGGATGCCTTCGTCGCAGATACCGGGATCTCGTCGATCCGATCGCCGAACACCTTCTTGAGCGCGACGTACTCGTTGGGGTCGCCGACCGGCGTCGAGGTCGCGTGCGCGTTGATGTGCGTGACCTGGTCGGCGGTGATGCCGGCCTCCTCGAGCGCCTGGGTGACGGCGCGCGCTGCGCCCTTTCCCTCGGGGTCGTTACCGGTGATGTGGTACGCGTCGGCCGTGACGCCGCCGCCGAGCACATAGCCGTAGATCTTCGCGCCGCGCGCCGTGGCATGCTCCTCGGTCTCGAGGATCAGCGCGGCGGCTCCCTCACCCATCACGAAGCCGTCTCGGTCGATCGCGCCGGGGCGGGAGGCGTGAGCAGGGTCGTCGTTGCGACGTGAGAGCGCCTGCGCCGAGGCGAAGGAGGCCATCGTGATCGGGTGGATCGCGGACTCGGTCCCACCGGCGATGACGACGTCGGCCAGGCCGTCCTGGAGGTGGTGGTATGCGTGGATGATGGACTCGGTGCTGGACGCGCACGCGCTGACGACGGTCTGCGCGTAGGCGCGGGCCTCGAACTGCAGCGAGAGGTTGCCCGCAGCAGCGTTCGGCATCAGCATCGGCACCGTGAGCGGCATGACCCGGCGCGGGCCCTTCTCACGGAGCGTGTCCCAGGCGTCGAGCAGCGTCCACAGGCCGCCGATCCCGGTGGCGAAATCCACGCCGAGGCGTTCGGGGTCGACCGCGGGGGAACCGGCGTCCGCCCAGGCCTCGCGCGCGGCGATGAGCGCGAACTGCGAGGAGGGGTCGAGGCGCTTCGCCTCGTGACGGGGGAGAACCTCTTCCGGACGCACGATCGCCTCTGCGGCGAAGGTGACGGGCAGCTCGTACTGCTGGACCCAGTCGTGTTCGAGGGTGCGGGTGCCGGACATGCCGGCCAGCAGATTCGTCCAGTTCTCGGGGGCCGTGCCGCCGATGGCGGACGTGGCGCCGATGCCGGTGACGACGATGCGCTTGGTCATGGGGTGTGGTTCCTTGTCGAAACGAAGTCGAACGAGTGGGAGGGCAGGGCGGAGGATGCCACACCCCGCGATCGCAGGGGTGGCATCCTGCCGGGATTACTCCTGACCCGCGACGATGAAGTTGACGGCGTCGCCGACGGTCTTCAGGTTCTTGACCTCGTCGTCGGGGATGGTGACGCCGAACTTCTCCTCGGCGTTGACGACGATCGTCATCATCGAGATCGAGTCGATGTCGAGGTCGTCGGTGAACGACTTCTCCAGCGCGACCTCGGAGGCGTTGATGCCGGTCTCGTCGGTGATCAGTTCTGCGAGGCCGGCGAGGACCTCATCGTTGGTGAAAGCCATGTGGTCTTCCTCTTTCTTGCGGGTTGTTTTCGGAACCGTGGAACAGTCTAGGGAAGGTCAGCGCATTCTCAGGGAAGGACGACGACCTGTGCGGCGAACACGAGTCCTGCGCCGAATCCGATCTGCAGCGCGAGGCCGCCGGAGAGTTCGGGGTGCTCGGCCATCAGCCGGTGGCTCGCCAGGGGGATCGATGCGGCCGAGGTGTTGCCCGTGGTCTCGATGTCACGGGCGATCACCGTGGTCTCCGGCAGCTTCAGCTGCTTGGCGAACTCGTCGATGATGCGCATGTTCGCCTGGTGCGGGATGAACGCCGCGATGTCGGTCGGTTCGACGCCCGCTCTGTCGAGCGCCTCGCGCGCGACCTTGGCCATCTCCCAGACCGCCCAGCGGAAGACCGTCTGGCCCTCCTGGCGGAGGGTGGGCCACGGCACCACGCCGTCCCGGAAGTCGGTGAGAATGCCGTTCATGCCCACGGCGTCGGCCTTGGAGCCGTCGGAGCCCCAGACCGCGGGTGCGATGCCCGGCGTGTCGCTCGGACCGAGCAGCGCGGCCCCCGCGCCGTCGCCGAGGAGGAACGAGATGCTGCGATCGGTCGGGTCCACCACGTCGGACAGCTTCTCGGTGCCGATCACGAGGGCATACCGTGCCGCGCCGGCCTTGATCAGCGCGTCGGCCTGTGCGATTGCGTAGGCGTAACCCGCGCACGCCGCGTTGATGTCGTACGCCGCTGCGGGATTCGCCCCGACACGGTCCGCGACGATCGCCGAGACCGACGGCGTCTGCTTCGGATTGCTGATGGTCGCGACGATCACCAGATCGACCTGGTCGGCGGCGACGCCGGACCTCTCGATGGCTTCGGCTGCTGCCGCGGTCGCGAGGTCGATCGCGTCAGTGCCCTTGTCGGCGCGGGCGCGAGTGACGATACCGGTGCGCTGGCGGATCCACTCGTCGCTGGAGTCGATCGGACCGATCAGGTCTTCGTTCGGCACCGCGTTCTCACCGCGGGCAGCACCGTAGGAGTAGATGCGCGTGTACGCGGGACCTGTGGCCTGGGCGAGGGTGACGCTCATGCGGCTGCTCCGTTCAGCAGCGCGACGGCTGCGTCGAGGTCTTCGGGGGTCTTCACGGCGACGGTCGGTACGCCGCGGAGACCGCGCTTCGCGAGCCCCACGAGGGCACCGGCCGGGGCGAGTTCGATCACGCCGGTGACTCCGGCATCGGCGAAGGACTGCATGCACAGGTCCCACCGCACGGGGGACGAGACCTGGTCGACGAGGTAGTCGAGCGCCTGCGCGCCGTCGGCGACAGCGGAGCCGTCACGATTGGTCCACAGCGTGATGTCGGGGTCCTGGGGATCGACGTCCGCGACCGCGTCGCGGAGCGCGGAGACCGCTGCGGCCATGTAGCGGGTGTGGAATGCGCCGGCGACCTGCAGGGGATGACGCGCGTGCCCTTCACCGGCTCCTCCGCGAGGGCGGCCAGGGCAGGGAGCGCACCGGCGACCACGATCTGGCCACCTCCGTTGTAGTTGGCGGGGGAGAGGTCGAGCTCGGCGAGACGGGCGAGGAGGGTCTCCTCGTCGCCGCCGAGAACCGCGCTCATGCCGGTCTGCTCCTGCGCAGCCGCATCGGCCATCGCGCGGCCACGGATACCCACCAGACGCATACCGGTGTCGGCATCGATCACCGTGCTCCCGACGAGTGCGGCGATCTCGCCGACCGAGTGTCCGGCGATGCCGTCGGCGCGTCGACCCGCCCGCTGCGTGAGGGCGTCACCGGCGATCAGCGACGCGGCCACGATGAGGGGCTGCGCGATGCGCGTATCCCGGATCGTGTCGGCGTCGGACACCGTGCCGTGTTCGCGAAGATCGACTCCGGCGGCGTCCGAGTATGCGGCGAGGCGTTCGGTCACCCCGTCGAGCTCGAGCCAAGGGGCGAGGAATCCGGGGGTCTGCGAGCCCTGACCTGGGCATAAGACGACAATCACCCACCCAGTCTGCCAACGTTTGCGGCAGAGCGGTGGATGATCCATCACAAGATTCGGAAAAACCCTTGTGTGTGGCGTACAAACACGCGCTCAGCGCTGCGGGCGCCGGAGCGGTGCGCGTCGACGTACCTGATCCGCGGCGCCGATCGACCCGAGGATCAAGGCCGTCTGCAGGATGAGCGCTTCGCGAGGGCCGGTGGCGTCCCAGCCGATGACCTCGCTCACGCGCTTGAGCCGGTAGCGCACGGTGTTGGGGTGCACGAAGAGCTCCCGCGCCGTCGCCTCGAGGGACCGGCCGTTGTCGAGGTAGCTCCACAGGGTGGTGACCAGATCGGTGGAGTGCGCCTGAAGGGGACGGTAGATGCGCTCGATCAGAGTCTGCTTCGCCAGCGGGTCGCCGGCGAGGGCCCGTTCGGGGAGAAGGTCGTCGGCCTCGACCGGACGGGGAGCGCCACGCCATGCTCTGGCGACAGCGAACCCCGCGAGCGCGGCACGAGCGCTCTGGCTCGCGTCCACGAGTGCGGCCACGGCCGGTCCGAGCACGACGTATCCCGGTCCGAACGACGGCTCGAGGCGAGTGGCGATCTCCTGGAACCCGAGTTCATCGTCCTCACCCTCCTGGCCCTCGGCGCGAGCGCGTCCGAGCACGAGGACGAGCCGAGAACCCTGCACGCCGATGAGCACGTCGACAGCGAGCTTCCTGGCAGTTCGACGGACGAGATCCACATCGAACTGCGGGGGCGTCGTGCCGACCAGCACGGCGACCTCGCCATGACCGTGCCATCCGAGGGCGGCGATCCGGCTCGGGAGCTCTTCGTCCGCCTCTCCGGTGAGGATCGAGTCGACGACGAGGGCTTCGAGGCGGGCGTCCCAGAGCCCACGCGCCTCGGCGGCTCGCGCATACACATCTGCCGCAGCGAAGGCCACATCGCGCGAATAGAGCAGGATCGCCTCGCGGAGATCGTCTCCTCGCCCGGCGACGCGCTCCTCGGTGACCTCGACCGTCACGCGGATGAGCTGGAGCGTCTGCTGGAGGCTGACACTCCGCAGCAGTTCTCGGGGAGCCGCGGCGAAGATGTCGGCGGCGATCCACGGCGTGGAGGTGGGATCTTCGTACCACTGGATGAACGACGTGATGCCCGCCTGCGCCACCAGCCCGACCGCAGAGCGGCGGGCCGGTGGCATGTCGGCGTACCACGGGAGGGTGTCCTCCAGGCGCTTGATCGTCACCGAGGCGATGTCACCGGAGATCCGGCGCAGCCAGGTGAGCGTCGCGGCCTTGTCCATGCCGGAAGGGGATCCTGTCACCGAAGGCTCAGCTTTCGCCGCCCGCGTTGCCGCTGGTTCCGGCGTTCACGTCGTGCAGGCGGTACTTCTCGATGGCCTGCGCTGCGAGCGAGCGGTCGACCTTGCCGTCCTCTGCCAGCGACTGCAGCGTGCGGACGACGATCGACGGTCCGTCGATCTTGAAGAAGCGACGGGCCGCTGCGCGCGTGTCGGAGAAGCCGAAGCCGTCGGCGCCGAGTGTGGCGAAGCGGTTCGGCACCCAGGGACGGATCTGGTCCTGCACGGCGTGCATGAAGTCGCTGACGGCGACGACCGGTCCCTCGGCACCCTGGAGCTTCTGGGTGAGGTACGCGGTACGCGGCTCGGCCTCGGGGTGGAGGAAGTTGTGCTCGTCGGCGGCGAGGCCGTCACGGCGCAGCTCGGTCCAGGAGGTGACCGACCAGACGTCGGCGATCACGCCCCAGTCGTTCTTCAGCAGCTCCTGCGCCTCGAGGGCCCAGGGGAGTCCGACGCCGGAGGCGAACAGCTGTGCGCGGTGGCCTTCGCCCTCGCCGACGGAGACACGGTGGATGCCGCGCACGATGCCGTCCACATCCACGCCCTCCGGCTCGGCAGGCTGCACCAGAGGCTCGTTGTAGAGCGTGATGTAGTACATCACGTTCGGGTCTTCGTGCTCACCGCCGTACATCCGCTCGAGGCCCGAGCGCACGATGTGCGCGATCTCGTAGCCGTACGCAGGGTCGTACGACAGCGTCGCGGGGTTGGTGGCCGCGAGCAGGTGCGAGTGACCGTCGGCGTGCTGCAGACCCTCACCCGTGAGCGTGGTGCGGCCGGCGGTCGCACCCATGATGAACCCGCGGGCCATCTGGTCTCCGGCGGCCCACTGGGCGTCACCGGTGCGCTGGAAGCCGAACATCGAGTAGAAGATGTAGATCGGGATCAGCGGTTCGCCGTGCGTTGCGTAGGAGGTGCCTGCCGCGGTGAAAGCCGCGACGGCCCCGGCCTCGTTGATGCCGACGTGCACGATCTGGCCCTGCGGGCTCTCCTTGTAGGCGAGGAGGAGCTCACGGTCGACCGAGGTGTAGTGCTGGCCGTTCGGGTTGTAGATCTTCGCCGTCGGGAAGTAGGCGTCCATGCCGAACGTGCGAGCTTCGTCGGGGATGATCGGCACGATGCGGTGACCGAAGTCCTTCGAGCGCAGCAGATCCTTGAGCAGTCGGACGAACGCCATGGTCGTGGCGATCTCCTGCGTGCCGGAGCCCTTCTTGGGGAGGGCGTACGCGGTGTCGTCGGGCAGCGAGAGGCCGACGTGCGTCGACCGGCGCTCCGGGAGGAAGCCGCCGAGCGCCTGGCGACGCTCGAGCATGTACTGGATCGTCTCGTCCTGGGGTCCCGGGTTGTAGTACGGGGGCAGGTACGGGTTCTCCTCGAGCTGCGCATCCGTGATCGGGATGTGCATGGCGTCGCGGAACGTCTTGAGGTTGTCCAGCGTCATCTTCTTCATCTGGTGGGTCGCGTTGCGGCCCTCGAAGTGCGGACCGAGACCGTAGCCCTTGACGGTCTTCGCGAGGATGACGGTGGGCTTGCCCTTGTGCTCGGTCGCAGCCTTGAACGCGGCGTAGACCTTGCGGTAGTCGTGGCCACCGCGCTTGAGGTTCCAGATGTCGTCGTCGGAGTAGTCCTTGACGAGGGCGGCTGCGCGCTCGTCGCGGCCGAAGAAGTGCTCCCGGATGTACGCGCCGGATTCGGCCTTGTACGTCTGGTAGTCGCCGTCGGGCGTGACGTTCATGAGGTTGAGCAGGGCGCCCTCTGTGTCGCGGGCGAGAAGGTCGTCCCATTCGCGGCCCCAGACGACCTTGATCACGTTCCAGCCGGCGCCGCGGAAGAACGACTCCAGCTCCTGGACGATCTTTCCGTTTCCGCGCACGGGGCCGTCGAGACGCTGCAGGTTGCAGTTCACCACGAAGGTGAGGTTGTCGAGGCCCTCGTTGGCGGCGACCTGAAGCTGTCCGCGGCTCTCGACCTCGTCCATCTCGCCGTCGCCGAGGAACGCCCAGACGTGCGACTGGGACGTGTCCTTGATGCCGCGGTTCTCGAGATACTTGTTCGACATCGCCTGATAGATCGCGTTGATCGGGCCGAGGCCCATCGACACGGTCGGGAACTGCCAGTACTCCGGCATCAGACGCGGATGCGGGTACGACGGGATGCCGTGCGGCGCGTGGGACTTCTCCTGGCGGAAGCCGTCGAGCTGGTCCTCGCTCAGGCGTCCTTCGAGGAACGACCGGGCGTAGGTGCCGGGGGAGGCGTGGCCCTGGATGAAGATCTGGTCGGCGCCGCCGGGGTTGTTCGCACCCTTGAAGAAGTGGTTGAAGCCCACCTCGTACAGGGCAGCGGAGGAGGCGTACGTCGAGATGTGACCGCCGACGCCGATACCCGGGCGCTGCGCGCGGTGCACCGTGATCGCTGCGTTCCACCGGATCCAGGCGCGGTAGCGGCGCTCGACCTCTTCGTCGCCGGGGAACTCCGGCTCGTTCTCCGGGGCGATCGTGTTGATGTAGTCCGTCGTGGGGACCATCGGCACGCCCAGGTGCAGCTCCTTCGAGCGCTTGAGCAGGCTGAGCATGATCTCGCGGCCGCGGCCGTGGCCCTTGGCATCCACCAGCTCATCGAGGGACTGCTGCCACTCGCCGGTCTCCTCCGGATCGCTGTCGAGTGGGCCCTGGGAGTACGGATCCTGGTCGTGCACGGTCACGGGGGAACCTTTCGTCAAGCTGGCAGGTCATGCCAAGGAAACGGGAAGCGACACGGGCAGCCTTGTCAGCTGTGCACAACGCGCGCCGCCATCAGCCTATCCCTCTTCTCCGACGCGGGTGCGCACCGGACGACCGATAGACTGACGGCACCAGGGCCTTTAGCTCAGCTGGTAGAGCGCCACGTTTACACCGTGGATGTCGTCGGTTCGATCCCGGCAGGGCCCACCGTGAAAGCACTCCGCGAGTTCGGCTCTGGCCGGCGTTCTGTCCCCGCCGCCCGCGAGCCATCGTCATGACTACTGGGATCCGGCCGCGATCAGCGAGCGGGGGACGTGCCCTGCGGCGAGCACGACCGCGGCGAGCGCGATCCAGGGATTTCCGAGCCACGCGGCACCGGCGAGGAACGCCGCGACCGGCAACACCGCCATCGGCACCGGAATGCCGAGAGCCGGAGCGAACAGGGAGGCACGCCGTCTGCCCGAAGCCAGGAATCGCACCCACAGCGCCCAATAGCCGGCGACGCAGAGGATCACCGGGACCACCGCCCACCAGAGCACGAAGGCCCCGACGGTGATGGCCGGAAGGGTGACGCAGAGCGCCTGCCCTGCGCGCTCCAGGATCTCGACGATGAGGGGTGCGTCATCGTCGTCGATCGCGGGCCGGGGCGGAAACCACAGGAGGAGAAGGTTCGGCGCGAAGACGGCGAGGCTCAGCGCCAGCCCGAGCACGGAGAACCCCATGGTCGCGAGCGTATCGGCCGCTCAGCCCTGGCGGGTGCTTCCGCACGGATCTAGGATCCCCGCATGGGACTCTTGACCTTCAGCATCAACGTCACCCTCGACGGCTGCATCGATCACGAAGTGGGGATCGCCGATGACGAGACCCATGCCTACTTCACCCGGCTCATGGACGAATCCGGCGCGATGCTGTGGGGCCGCACGACCTACGAGATGATGGAGGCGGCGTGGCCCGCCGTCGCCCGCGGAGACATGGAGGCACCGCAGGCGCTCCGTGACTGGGCGGTCAAGCTCGAAGCCAAGCCGAAGTACGTGGTGTCATCCACCCGGCAGGATTTCCCCTGGAACGACACCCACGTGATCACGGGAGACCTGCGCGACAGCGTGCAGGCGCTCAAGGATGCGATCCCGGCCGGCGTGCTCCTCGGCAGCGGGAAGCTCGCGACCGCGCTCGACCGGCTCGACCTGATCGACGAATACCGCTTCCTCGTGCATCCGCGGATCGTCGGACACGGCCCGACCCTGTACGAGAGCGGCCTGCTCGCAACCAGGCGGCTCGAACTGGTGTCGACAGCGTCCATGAGCAACGGTGTCATCATCACGCACTACCGACGCGTCGACTGAGTCCCGTCCGCGCGCGACGCGTACGCTGGGTCCACGACCGAGCTCGTGGTCGTGGGACGGAGAACCTCAATGGCGCGACGGATCGTCATCAGCGGAGCGTCCGGCCTGATCGGGTCGGCGCTCGTCTCCTCCCTCCGTGCCGACGGTGTCGAGGCCACGACACTGGTCCGTCGCCCGCCGCGGTCCGAGCACGAGACGCAGTGGGCCCCCGGGGAAAGTGCCCTCGACCCCGAGGTGCTCGACGGCGCTGAAGCCGTCGTCGCGCTCGGCGGGGCGAGCGTGGGACGACTGCCGTGGACGAAGGGCTATCGCCGGGAGCTCATCGACTCACGATTGCAGGCGACGCGCACCCTCACCACCGCGCTGCGCGCGTTGCGCACCGATGCGCCGGCGCTCGTGTCCGCATCCGCGGTCGGTTACTACGGGTCGGCTCCGGGCGAAGTCCTCACGGAGGAATCGGCTGCGGGGAGACGTTCCTCGCCGACCTGACGGTGCGCTGGGAGGCAGAGGCGCGACGGGCCGAAGACCACACCAGGGTCGCGCTGCTGCGAACGGCCCCGGTCATACACCGTCGCGGTGTGCTGAAACCGTTGATCCAGCTCACGCGATTCGGCGTCTCCGGGCCGCTCGGGCGGGGAACCCAGGTGTGGCCGTGGATCTCTCGACGATGAAGTGCGCGCGGTCCGCCACGTCCTGGACCGGAAGATCTCGGGGCCGGTCAACCTGTCGGGACCCGCGTCCGCGACGGCGAACGACATCGGCCGTGCCCTCGCCGCGCGGATGCATCGCCCGTTCTGGCTCCCCGCGCCCGCGTGGGCGTTGCGGCTCGCGCTCGGCGACGCTGCCGAATCGCTGCTCCTTCCCGACGCCGACGTCCGCCCCGCGGTGCTGGAGCGGTCAGGCTTCCACTTCCTGCATCCCACGGCGACGGATGCGGTCTCGGCGGCGCTCTGAAAATCACGGTCTCCGCCCCTCCCGGATCATCCGCCCCGCTGCGAGACTGAGCGCATGGAGATCATCGAGAACTCGAAGCTCACGGTCGTCGGTGCGGGAAGCGTCGGTTCGAGCGTCGCGTACGCCGCGCTGATCCGCGGTTCCGCCCGCCACGTCGCGCTGTACGACATCGCGACCGAGAAGGTCGACGCCGAGGTGCTCGACCTCGCCCACGGCACCCAGTTCACCGGCTCGAGCGACATCGTCGGCGGCAGTGACATCGCGGTGGCAGCAGGCTCGCACGTCGTGGTGATCACCGCGGGCGCGAAGCAGAAGCCGGGTCAGACGCGCATCGAGCTCGCCGAGGTCAACGCGGGCATCATCCGCGGCATGATGCCGCAGCTGCTCGAGGTTGCCCCGAACGCGGTGTACGTGATCGTCACGAACCCGTGCGATGTCCTCACGGTGATCGCGCAGGAGGAGACCGGTCTCCCCCCGGAGCGGATCTTCGCCTCCGGTACCGTGCTCGACACCTCCCGGCTGCGGTGGAAGCTGGGCGAGCGTGCCGGCGTGTCGACGGCGAGTGTCCACGCCTACATCGTCGGGGAGCACGGCGACACGGAGTTCCCGCTGTGGTCGCGCGCGACGATCGGCACGGTGCCGATCCTGGAGTGGGAGACACCGGGGCACCCGCGCTTCACGCTCGACGAGTTGGACGACATCGCCGTCGACGTGCGTGACGCCGCCTACAAGGTCATCCTCGGCAAGGGGGCGACCAACTATGCGATCGGCCTGTCGAGCGCCCGCATCGTGGAGGCGATCCTCGGCGACGAGCACGCCGTGATGCCCGTGAGCACCGTGCTGCGCGACTTCCACGGACTCGACGGTGTCGCGCTCTCCGTGCCGTCGATCGTGAGCGCACAGGGCGCGGTGCCGATTCGGAACACGTCCTTCTCCGACCAGGAGCTGGCGCTGCTGCGGCAGTCCGCGGACGCGCTCACGGCAGCGGCGGCATCGCTCCGGCGTTGATCGACCACCGATGCGGATCCGCTGTCATGGAAGTCAGCGCCCGTGGGGGTCGGTGCGGTTGAGCGTGGCGACGACCTGCTCGTAGTCGCCGCGTGCCTCGCCGTAGCGGAGGAACTTCACCCGCTCCACCTGGATCTCGGTGGCATCCGGCTGCGACTCGATCAGGGCCATCACCTCGTCGATGAACTCATCCAGCGGCATCGCCGCTTCGTTCACCTCGTGTCCCGGCATGAGCGGCGTGCGCACGGCGGGCGGTTCCAGTTCGAGCACGGAGACGTTCGTCTCCGACAGCTGCAATCGCAACGACTCGCTGAGCATGTGGATCGCCGCCTTGCTGGCGTTGTACGTCGGCGTCACCCGGAGCGGGGCGAAGGCGAGCCCGGACGAGACCGTCATGATCGTGGCGTCGGGCTGCGCGCGCAGATGCTCGATGAAGGCGGCGATGAGTCGGATCGGACCGAGGATGTTCGTCGTGACGGTCTCTTCCGCGGTCGTGAGGAATCCGTCGCGGATGGTCCAGTCCTCGGCACGCATCACACCCGCCATCGTGATGAGCACGTTCACAGCCGGGTGCGCGGTGAGCACCGTGCGGGTCGCCTCGTCGATGCTGCGGGGATCGGTCGTGTCGATGCGCACGGTGTGGAGACCGGGATGCTCGGCGGCGATGGCCGTGAGCCGCTCCTCCCGACGGCCCCCGACGATCACGGTGTTGCCCCGGTCGCGGAGCCGCAGCGCGAGTGCGAGACCGATACCGCTGGTCGCGCCGGGGATGAAGATGGTGTTTCCGCTGATGTTCATGGGTTCAGCCTCGCCGGGCAGTCGGAACAGCTCCAGAGAGCACTCATCCACGGAGCGAGCGTCCCTGGTTCGGTCGTCCGCATCGGGGCATACTGCAGGGGTGGATCGTGACGCTCTGGCCGAATTCCTCCTCCGTCGGCGTGAGGCCCTGACGCCCGCGGACGTCGGGCTCGCGGCAGGGGCCAGGAGGCGTACCGCCGGACTGCGTCGCGAGGAGGTCGCGCAGCTGGCGATGATGTCGACGGACTACTACACGCGCCTCGAACAGCGACGCGGACCGCAGCCCAGCGTGCAGATCCTCGCCGCTCTGGCCAGGGCGCTGCGGCTGACCGAGGACGAACGCGACTACCTGTTCCGACTCTGCGGGCACAGCGCCCCCGACCGAGCGCACGCCACCGAGTACGTGCGCCCTGGGATCCTGCGCGTGCTCGACCGATTGCATGACACTCCGGCGTTCGTCGTCTCGCTCCTCGACGAGGTGCTGGTGCAGAACGACGCCTCGCGAGCCCTCATCGGCGATGCGAGTGGCCTCGTCGGCTTCGACCGCAGCGGGATCTACCGGTGGTTCGCCCACCCGGAGGAGGAACGACGACGGTACCGGGAGGTCGATCATGCCCGCCAGTCCCGTTCCTTGGTGGGGTCGCTTCGGGCGGCTCACGGGATCATGGGAGCGCGGTCGCGGGCAGGGGAGATCGTCGCGGAACTCTCCGCCCGCAGCCCTGAGTTCGTGGGGCTGTGGGAGGCGCACGAGGTGAGCCGCCGGTTCGAGCAGCACAAGGTGATGGTGCATCCTGAGCTCGGCGAGATCGAGGTCGACTGTCAGGCGCTCTTCACCGAGGATGAGTCCCAAGCGCTGGTCGTTCTCACGGCGGCCCCGGGAAGCGAGGCCGCCGGCAAGCTCGAGTTCCTGCGCGTGCTGGGGACGCAGCGGATCTGACCGACCTCAGGACTCCTCGTGGGTGCGCGGGTCGGCGCCGAACAGGCGACCGTCCGGCCGTCCGAGCGCGGTGATCGCGGTCACCTCGGCATCGTCCAGCGCGATCTCGGCCGCCGCGAGGTTCGCCATCTGGTGCTCGAGCGAGGACGCCTTCGGGATCGAGACCGTGCCGCGCGCGACATGCCACGCGAGGACCGTCTGAGCAGGGGTGGCGTCGTGCGCGGACGCGATCTCGCGGATCACCGCTTCGTCGAGCAGTTCCTTCGCCCGACCGAGCGGGCTCCACGCTTCCGTGAGGATGCCGTGCTCGCGGTGGTACGCGAGCTGCTCCTCCTGGGGGAAGAACGGATGCACCTCGATCTGGTTGAGCACCGGTCGCACGCCCGTCTCCTGCTCGATGCGCTCCAGGTGCTCGGGCAGGAAATTGGAGACTCCGATCTGCCGGACGACGCCGCGGGCCTGCGCGTCGACCAGCGCCGCCCATGCCTGCACGTACTCGTCCTGGCTCGGGTTCGGCCAGTGGATCAGGTGCAGATCGGTGGCGTCCAGACCGAGACGCGAGCGGCTCTCCTCGATGCTGGTGCGCGCCTTGGCCGTCGGGTGGTGGCGGCCCGGGAGCTTCGTCGTGACGATGATCTCCGCGCGATCCACATCGGAGGCGGCGACTCCGCGTCCGACGGACCCCTCGTTCTCGTAGTTGAACGCGGTGTCGACGAGCCGGTAACCCGCCGCGATCCCGCGGGTCACGGCGGCGGCTCCTGCATCGCCGTTGAGGCCGTACGTGCCGAGACCGATCGCCGGCAGCGCGAAGCCGTTGTGGGCGGTGAAGGTGGGGACAGTGGTCATCGTGACTCCTTCGGGGCGTTTCCTCGAGCGTACGCTGAGGGGATGACAGCGGACGCGGAGATGGCGGCGGATGACGTCGTGATCGACGATTCGGCGCGGTGCCCATGCGGGTCGGGCGACATCTTCGGCGGATGCTGCGGGCCGTTGCTCCAGGGGGCGCCCGCCTCGACGGCCGAGCGGCTCATGCGTTCCCGTTTCACGGCCTTCGGCCTCCGCGACGCGGCGCATCTCGTTCGCACCTGGCACGGCTCGACGCGGCCGCGCACCGTCGATTTCGAACCCGACATGGAGTGGCGTCGACTCGTGATCCTCGATCGGCATGCCGGCGGTCCGTTCGACCGCGACGGCATCGTGGAGTTCGAAGCGTTCTGGCGGCAGGGTACGCAGCGAGGCGCGTTGCATGAGCGCAGTCGCTTCGTCAGAGAGGATCGGCAGTGGTACTACGTCGACGGCGACGTGAGCTGATGGGCGGATGTCGTCGCAGCGACTAGATTTGAGAGCGTGAACGCCAGCCCCGAGAACCAGCGCACCCTGCTCGACATCGCCGACCTCGATCGACGCATCGCGCAGGCCGAGCGCGCCCGCACGAAGCCGAGCCAGGCGGGGCGGATCACCGAGCTCGTCGCCATCCGTCAGGACCAGCTCCGCGAACTCACCGCGCTCACGGGCACCCGCGACGACGTCCGCACCGAACTCACGCGGCTCGAGTCCGATGTGGCTCTCGTCGAGCAGCGTCGCAACCGCGACGCCGAGCGCCTCGCCACCGCCACCAGCCCCAAGGATGCGCAGGCGCTCGAGCACGAACTCGCGAGCCTCGCCAAGCGTCAGAGCGACCTCGAAGACGCCGAGCTCGATGTCATGGGTCGCCTGGAAGAAGCGGAAGCGGCCGTCGCCGCTCAGCAGGCTCTGCTGCAGACGACCACGGAGGAGGGGACGGCCCTCACCGCACAGGCGAAGGCCGACGTCGCCGCGGCGACCGAGCTGGGTGCGCAACTGGCGCGCGACCGCGCTGCCGTCGCCGAAGGCGTGTCGCCGCAGCTGCTGGCCGAGTACACCCGCCGTGCGGCGAACAGCGCGGGCGCGGCGCTCCTCACGCGGGGGACCTGCGAAGGCTGCCGCATCGTGCTTCCCAGCACTGACCTGAACGACATCCGACGGGCCGCGGACGACCTCGTCGTCTCGTGCCCCGAGTGTGGGTGCATCCTCGTGCGCACCGAGGAGTCCGGTCTCGCGTGAGCCCGATCCGCGCGCACCGGAGATGACGGCGCCGGCGTCGCCTGTCGAGCGGCGCATCGTGCTCCTCTCGGTCGGTCCGCAGGACTACGTCGCGATCGAGCTCGACGGCGAAGACGAAGAGTCCGGGCGCACCCTGCTGCGATCGGATGGCCTCGCCGAATGGGTGGCGTCGATCGAGGTGAGCGACGCCCCGCGGTGGATCATCCGCACGGCCTCCGAGACCTACGCCACCTTGCTCGCTGAGGGGTGCGCGTCCGTCGCAGCCATGATCTGGTGCTGTGCCACGCCATCCTGCGCGACACCGCCGCGGTGGCATCCCCACTCCCCGGATCCGCGGCGTGGGAACGGCGCGAGTCCACGGTCTCGGCGCCGTCGCTGTTCGACGCCTTCGAGGTGGAGAGCGGCGAAGACACGATCGCCGCGACGCTCGAGCAGTATCGTGCTCAGCGCCGCGTGATCGCCACGGCGCCGGACGGACGTCTCACGCTGCTGTGCGCCGCTGAATCGGCAGGGGGACTCATCGCCGAGGAGATGCGCGTGGCCGGGCTGCCGTGGGACGAGCGCGTGCACGATGCGATCTTGACCGAGACGCTCGGCATCCGGCCGATCGCAGGAGGGCTGCCGAGCCGGATGGTCGCACTCGGCGACCAGGTACGGCAGCAGCTGGGCGACGCCACGCTCCATCTCGACAGTCAGCAGAAGCTGCTCAGGGCGCTGCATCGCGTCGGGGTCGATGTCGAGTCCACGAGCCGGTGGGAGCTGGCCGAACATGATCATCCGGCCATCGAGCCTCTGCTCGCCTACAAGAAGCTCTCCCGACTGCTCAGCGCCAACGGCTGGGCCTGGCTCGCCGAGTGGGTGCACGACGGAAGGTTCCGTCCCGTCTACATCCCCGGCGGCGTTGTGACCGGGCGATGGGCGTCTGCGGGTGGTGGCGCGCTTCAACTGCCGCGCAGTCTGCGCCCTGCCGTGCGTGCCGATCCCGGATGGACGCTGGTCGTCGCCGACGTGGCTCAGCTTGAACCACGGATGTTGGCCGCGATGGCTGCCGACGAGGCGATGGCCCAGGCTGCGCGAGGCCGCGATCTATACGCCGGAGTGGTGGCCTCCGGCGCGGTCGCCTCCAGGGAGGAGGCGAAATACGCCGTTCTCGGTGCGATGTACGGCGCGACGACCGGCGACAGCGGGCGGCTCGTCCCGCGTCTGCGAAAGGTGTATCCGCGGGCGATGGCTCTGGTCGACGCCGCCGCGCGGACGGGGGAGGACGGCGGGATCGTGTCCACCTGGCTCGGCAGATCCTCCCCGCGCCCGTCTGTGGAGTGGATGCGACTGCAGTCCGACGCGACGGGAGCGGACGCCGACCCCGCGGTGGTGGCTCTTGCTCGTCGTCGAGCCCGAGACTGGGGACGCTTCACCAGGAACTTCGTGGTGCAGGGCACTGCCGCGGAGTGGTCTCTGATCTGGCTCGCCGAGATCCGACACCGCCTGCAGCAGCTCCCGGAGGTGTTCGGGGAGGCACCGGCATCGGGGCCGTTCGCGCGGGTGCCTCATCTGGCGTTCTTCCTGCACGACGAGGTCATCCTGCACGTCCCGCTCGAACATGCGGAGTCGGCGGCGACGGCCGTGAAAGAGGCCGCTGCCACGGCGACGACGCGGTTGTTCGGCTCGTTCCCGATCGATGTGCCCCTCGATCTGCGTATCGCGGAGTCGGCGGAGAAGTAGCCGCAGACCGTCGGGCCGGAGAACGTAGAATGGACATGCGAATGGGTCGACTGGACGGCCGCGTTGCGGGAGACCGCACCGAGGAACGTCCGGGCTCCTCAGGGCAGGACGGTGGGTAACGCCCACCCGGAGCAATCCGCGAGAAAGTGCCACAGAGAGCAGACCGCCCCGCAAGGGGTAAGGGTGAAAGGGTGGTGTAAGAGACCACCGGGGGCCATGGTGACATGGCCCGCCAGGTAAACCTCGTCCGGAGCAAGGTCAGACAGAGGATGTTGACGCGGCTCGCCGAGTCCTCGGGTAGACCGCTAGAGTGCCACGGCAACGTGTCGCCGAGAGAGATGGCCGTCGAAGGGGCGAAGAACCCCGGAACAGAACCCGGCGTACAGGTCGGCCCATTCGCCTCACACGAAACGAAGGACCCGATGACGACGAGTCATCGGGTCCTTCGCGTCGTCGGAGTGGGCGAGGGTCAGTCCCCGGCGAGCGAGGCCGCGCCGATGATTCCCGAGTTGTTGCGGTGGATGGCCGGGACGATCGGGGTCTTGAGGTCGAGGAGCGGCAGGAAGTCTCCCGCGTTCTTCGACACACCGCCGCCGACCACGAAGAGGTCGGGGCTGAAGAGGAACTCGATGTGCGAGTAGAAAGCCTGCAGGCGTTCCGCCCACGCCTCCCAGCTGAGGTTCTCGCGCTCACGTGCGGACGTCGCGGCATAGGTCTCGACGGACTCGTACTCGCGGAAGTTGAGATGGCCGAGCTCGGTGTTCGGCAGCAGCACGCCGTCGTACAGGAATGCCGAGCCGATACCCGTGCCGAGCGTGGTCAGCAGGGTGAAGCCGAGCACGTCGCGGGCGGCACCATGGCGGGCCTCGGCGACACCGGCGGCATCGGCGTCGTTCACGAACACGATGTTGCGGCCGAGGCCGTCGCGGAAGAACCGCTCGGCGTCGAAGTCGATCCACTCCTTCGAGACGTTCGCCGCGGAGAGGGTCTTCCCACGCTTGACGATCGCGGGGAAGGCGACACCCAGCGGCAGCGTCGACTCGTGCACGTCGAGGGTCTTCAGCACCGTCTGCACGGCGATGAGCACGTCTTCCGGTGCGGCGCCCTCCGGCGTCGGGACACGTACCCGATCAGAGGCCATGGTGCCGTGTTCGAGGTCGACGATTCCTGCTTTGATACCCGTGCCGCCGATGTCGACGCCGATCGCTTTTGCCATGGCCGATAGCTTAGCGACCACGGTGCACGCCAGTAGGATCGATGACATCACGTGAAGAAGGGACAGACATGTCTGACGGTGACCACAAGTACTGGTACAACTCCGAGACCGGCGAGGTCGAGTTCGGCATGATCTCGCCCTCCATCGACCGGATCGGCCCCTTCGACACGGAGGCCGAGGCCCGCCGCGCTCCTGAGGTGCTCAAGGAGCGCTCGCGCGCCTGGGCCGAGGAGGAGGCGGTCGAACAGGGCTGGGACGTCAAGGGCGAGGCAAAGGGCCGGGGCGCAGAGTAGCCATGGACAAGCAGAGGGACTTCGTCCTCCGCACGATCGAGGAGCGCGGCGTCAAGTTCGTGCGACTGTGGTTCACCGATGTCATCGGAACGCTCAAGTCCGTGGCGATCGCCCCTGCCGAGGTGGAGGGTGCGTTCGCGGAGGGCATCGGGTTCGACGGCTCCGCGATCGAAGGGCTCACGCGCACGTATGAGTCCGACCTCCTCGCGCAGCCGGACCCGACGACCTTCCAGACGTTGCCGTGGCGGGGCGAGATCGACCCGACAGCGCGCATGTTCTGCGACCTCACGACGCCGGACGGCCAGCCGGCCGTCGCCGACCCGCGGCATGTGCTCAAGCGCACGCTGGCGAAAGCCGCAGACGCCGGGTTCACGTTCTACACGCATCCCGAGATCGAGTTCTACCTTCTGAAGTCCTCGTCGTTCGGCCCCGACGGCCCGGTGCCCGTCGACTCGGCGGGCTACTTCGACAACGTGCCCGGTGGCACGGCCCACGACTTCCGCCGTCGGTCTGTCCGCATGCTCGAAGACCTCGGCATCTCGGTCGAGTTCAGCCACCATGAGGGCGGACCCGGACAGAACGAGATCGACCTCCGGTACGCCGATGCGCTGACGACGGCCGACAACGTCATGACGTTCCGCACCGTGATCAAGGAGGTGGCGATCGAGCAGGGCGTCTATGCCACGTTCATGCCGAAGCCGCTCAGCGGGCAGCCCGGCAGCGGGATGCACACGCACATGTCGCTCTTCGAGGGCGACCAGAACGCGTTCTACGAGGAGGGAGCGAAGTACCAGCTCTCCAAGACCGGACGCCACTTCATCGCCGGACTCCTCAAGCACGCGAACGAGATCTCCGCGGTCACGAACCAGTTCGTGAACTCGTACAAGCGGCTCTGGGGCGGGGATGAGGCTCCGAGTTTCGTCACCTGGGGCCACAACAATCGATCAGCGCTCGTGCGGGTGCCGATGTACAAGCCCAACAAGGGACAGTCCTCCCGCGTCGAGTACCGCGCACTGGACTCTGCAGCGAACCCGTACCTCGCGTACGCGCTCATGCTCGCCGCAGGGCTCAAGGGCATCGAGGAGGGCTACGAGCTCCCGCCCGAGGCCGAGGACAACGTGTGGGCGCTCAGCGACGCCGAGCGCCGTGCGCTGGGCTACTCCGCTCTACCTGCGAGCCTCGACCACGCTCTCGAGTACATGGAGGCGTCGGAGCTCGTCGCCGAGACCCTCGGGGAGCAGGTGTTCAACTACGTGCTGCTCAACAAGCGCAAGGAGTGGGAGGCCTACCGCGGGCAGGTCACTCCCTTGGAGCTGAAGAACAACCTCGAGCTTCTCTGAGGCCCGGCATGGCCCGCCCGGACGACTCCGTCTCGCTCTCCGCCCTGGCCAGGCTCGGGTTCGCCGACCTGAGCGAGGCCGCCGCATCCCTGACGGAGCTGGCGACCATCCTCGACCGACCCCGTGGGGTGCTGCTGGAGGCCTCGGACGCCGCGGATCCGGACGCCGCCGTGCGGGGTCTCCTCCGGGTCGCGCGTCGGAACGAGGCGCCGTTGCGGCGTCTCCTGGACGACGAGGCGACACGCCGGCGCGTCTGGCGCGTCTTCGGTGCGTCCGAGGGCTTGGCCGAGTTCTTCCTGCGGCATCCGGAGGAGCTCACGGTGCTGGAGCAGGCGGTCGACGTGCTCCCGTCCGCGGAGGCCTTGCAGGAGCGGATGCTGGCAGCCGTCGATGCCCGTGACGGGTTCGCGCGAGCAGGGGATGACGACGCGATCGCGGCGATCCGAATCGCCTATCGTCGCGAGCTGGCCGCCATCGCGGCTACGACCTCATGCATGCGGTACCGCAGAACGTGGTGGCTGCTGTATCCGCCGCACTGGCCGATCTCGCCGGAGCGGCTCTCGAAGCCTCTCTCGCCGTGGCCAGGACGCGCCTCGGCGATGCGTTCGCGCGCGCCGACCTCGCCGCGACCAGGCTCGCTGTGATCGGCATGGGGAAGGCGGGGGCTCGGGAGCTGAACTACGTCAGCGATGTGGATGTGATCTTCGTGGGGGGCAGCCGTGACGAGGAGACCGTGAGCGAGGCTCGCGCCATCGACATCGCCACCCGCCTGGCACGAGAGACCATGCGCAATCTCAGCGCCATCGAGGTGGAACCCCCGCTGTGGGAAGTGGATGCCGCGCTGCGACCCGAGGGGAAGCAGGGCGCGTTGGTCCGCTCTCTCGCCTCGCATCTGGCGTACTACGACCGTTGGGCGAAGAGCTGGGAGTTCCAGGCGCTCCTGAAGGCGCGGCCGCTCGCGGGCGACCCCGAGCTCGGTGCGGAGTACATCGCCGCCGTGCAGCCGAAGATCTGGTCGAGTGCGGCTCGGGAGGACTTCGTCGAAAGCGTGCAGCGGATGCGTGAGCGCGTGATGGAGCACATCGATCCCGAGGACGCGCCGTACCAGCTCAAGCTCGGCGCCGGTGGACTGCGCGACATCGAGTTCACCGTGCAGCTGCTGCAGCTCGTGCACGGGCTCACCGACGAGTCGCTGCGCACGCGCGGGACCCTCGAGAGCCTCGACGCCCTCGTCGAAGGCGGGTACATCGGACGCGTGGATGCGGCAGCCTTCGCCGACGACTACCGTCTGCTGCGGTTGATGGAGCACCGGCTGCAGCTGCGGGAACTCAGCCGCACGCACCTGATGCCGCGCACGCCTGCGGGCCTGCGGATCCTCGCCCGCAGTTCCGGGCTGGCCGACAGCGGCGAGGGTGTGTGGGCGCGGTGGGAGGCGGTGCGTCGGGAGGTGCGCGAGATCCACACGCGCCTGTTCTACCGGCCGCTGCTCTCCGCGGTCGCCGGTTTGCCGGAGGAAGAGCGCACGCTCTCCGCCGCCCAGGCCCACGACCGTCTGGCGGCGATCGGGTTCCGGGACCCAGCGGGGGCTCTGCGTCACATCGGCGCCCTCACGAGCGGACTCAGCCGCAAGGCGACCATCCAGCGGCATCTGATGCCGGTCATGGTGCGGTGGTTCGCCGACGGCAGCGATCCCGACTACGCGCTCCTCGCGTTCCGCCGCATCAGCGAGCGTCTGGGCGACACCCCTGGTTCCTGCGGATGCTGCGCGACTCGTCCGGGGCTGCCGAGAGTCTGACGCGCCTGCTGTCGTCCTCGCGGTACGTCGGGGAACTGTTGGAGTGGATCCCGGAGTCGGTGGCATGGCTCGACAACTCGGAGCGCTTGCGTCCGCGCGGGGCATCGGCACTGGACGACGAAGCGCGTGCGATCCAGACCCGACACGACACGATCGGCGATGCGCTGCGAGCCGTCAGAGCCCTGCGCCGGCGCGAGCTCCTGCGCACGGCGATGGGAGCCGTGCTCGATGTGCTCACGATCGAGGAGGTCGCCACGGCACTCACCGAGATCACGGCGGCGACGATCCAGGCTGCTCTGCGCGCGGTGATGCGTGAGGTCGTCCCGCCGCAGGACGAGGCGCTGGACTTCGCCGTGATCGCGATGGGGCGCTTCGGCGGCGCCGAACTCGGCTTCGGGTCGGACGCGGACATCCTGTACGTCTACGACGCGAACGGCGTCGACCCCAGCGTGCGCAACGCCATGCGACGCAGATCGTTGCCGGCCTGCGGGAACAGCTCACGGATCACCGCCTTCCCCTCGATCTGGACGCCGGGTTGCGTCCAGAGGGCCGGAACGGGCCTCTGGTGCGGTCGCTCGACGCCTACGCCGAGTACTACCGCCGCTGGTCGCTGTCATGGGAGGCGCAGGCGCTGCTGCGGGCGAGGGGAGTGGCAGGCAGCGCGAAGCTCATCGCGCGCTTCATGACCCTGGCCGACGCGATCCGCTACCCGGAGTCGGTCGATCTGCAGGGCACGCGCGAGATCAAGCGGATCAAAGCCCGGGTCGAAGGGGAGCGCCTGCCTCAGGGAGCCGATCCTCGACGGCATCTCAAACTCGGCCCTGGAACTCTCAGCGACGTCGAGTGGCTGGTGCAGCTGCTTCAACTCCAGCACGCGTATGCCGTACCCGGTCTGCGCACGACATCGACGCTCGGAGCGCTGGACGCGGCGGTCGCCGCGGACCTCGTCCCCGAGGAGGACGCCGTGCGTCTGCGTGAGGCGTGGTTGCTCTCGAGTCGGCTCCGGTCGGCGATCACCCTGCTCACCGGCCAGACCAGCGATGTCCTCCCTGCGGATCGCCGGCAGCTCGATGCGATCGGACGCCTGCTCGGGTACCCCGATCGTTCGGCGAGCGAGCTCGAAGAGGACTATCTCGGGGTGACGCGGCGCGCCAGGAGGACGTTCGAGCAGTTGTTCTACGGGTAGGCCGCGGCGATGAGTTTGCGGTATCGGACGTCCTGTCGCAAGCTGACGATATGACCCACTCGCGCATCGGCATCATCTGGAACCCTTCGAAGGTCGAGAAGGGGGTTCTGCAGACAGCCGTGAACGAGGTGTTCGGCGATCAGCAGGACATCCGCTGGTGGGAGACCACGCCGGAGGATCCGGGCAGGGGCATGGCCCGCGAGGCGCTCGAAGACGGCAGGGAGATCGTCATCGCCGTGGGCGGCGACGGCACGGTCCGCGCGGTCGCGGAGTCGCTCGCCGGCTCGGATACCGCACTCGGCATCGTTCCGCAGGGCACGGGAAACCTCCTCGCGCGCAACCTCGAGGTCCCGTTGAACAACGTGACAGCGGCTCTCGAGCGGATCCGCGACGGAGAGCCTCGTCGTATCGACCTCGGATGGGTGTCGTACGACGGCACGGAACATGCTTTCGCGGTGATGGTGGGTTTCGGCATCGACGCGCAGATGCTGGTGGAGACCGATGACGATCTCAAGTCGAAAGCAGGATGGCTGGCCTACGTCGAGGCGATGGGGCGTGCCCTCGCCGGCACGGAGATGACCGATCTCACGATCGCCATCGATGGGGACAAGGCGGTCGCTGTGCGCGGGCACACGATGCTCATCGGCAACTGTGGGATGGTGCAGGGCGGAATCCGCCTGCTTCCGGACGCGGTCCTCGATGACGGAAAGCTCGACGTGCTCATGATCAGCGCGGATGGCGCGCTCCAATGGCTGGAGACCCTCCGCTCCTTCGTGTGGGACAACGGGATCCGTCGGATCTTCGGAGCCACGGATGAAGCCGTCAGCACGGACTCCGCGCGTCACCTCCCTGTCGAGACCGTGTCGGTCGAGCTGAAGACGCCTCTCGTGTTCGAGATCGACGGCGAGGAGATGGGCGAGGTCTCGGCATTCGACGTGCGCGTCGAGCCGGGCGCGCTGCTCGTGCGCTGAGACATCGCCCCGGAGCGCGGGTGCCCTGGCCGTCAGGACGTGGTGATCACCGGCGGTGCCTTCTTCCGATCCTGGGAGGGGAAGATCACCTTCTGGACGATGATGATGATGCTCGCCGCGATGGGGATGGCGACGAGCGCACCGAGGATGCCGCCGAGGGCACCGCCGGCGACGGCAGCGATCACCACCAGGGCTCCCGGCACCGCAACCGCACGGCTCATGATGCGTGGCGAGAGGACATATGCCTCGATCTGCATGTAGACGAGGTAGTACCCGAACGCGATGAGAGCCGTCACGGGTGAGACGAACAGGCAGATCAACGAGTTGATGATCGAGGCCGTGAGCGTTCCGACGAGGGGGATCATCGATCCGATGAAGGCGATGAGCGCGAGGAGCGCCGGGACGGGGGCTCCGATGATCGAGAGGACGATCAGGCTCAGCACGCCGTTGATGAGCGCCAGGCTCGCCTGCCCCATCACGTAGCGGCCGACCGCGCCCGAGACGTCCTCGAGGAGCTCGCTGAAGGTGTCGCGCTGGTAGGCGGGGACGAAGCGCGCGGCTGTGCGCTTCATGCCGCGCAGTGACGCCATGAAATACAGCGTCAGGATCAGGACGATCGTGACCCCGGTGAGACCGCCGGCGATGCCCGCCCCGACCGCGAAGACGCCGCCGCCGATGTCGAGGAAGTTGTCCGGATCCTGGACGAAGTCGAGCACGCCCTGCGCCGCGTCCTGGATGGTCGTGCCGAACTGCCCGCTCACATCCTTGAACCACTGGCTGTCCATGAACTCCTCGACCATCTTCGGGCCGTCCTTGATGAGGTTGCCGATCTGTTCGACGAGCACGGGGACGATCGCGAGGATGATGCCGGCGAAGGCGAGGATGACCACGGCGACCACGATGGTCACGGCCGCTGGGCGGGGGAGCTTCTTCTCGATGAACGTGACGATCGGATCCAGGCCCAGCGCGAGGAAGAGCGCGACGCCGATGTAGACGAGCACGGTGGCGAGCTGGTCGACGATCCCGCCGATGGCCAGCGCCACCAGCACGCCGAGGGCGCCGAGCAGACCGAACATGAACGGGTTGGCGCGTGCTGCGGCGACGACCGTGGTCGTCGATCTGCGCTGGGCCGCCGTCGTCTGCGGTTCGTTGGGCGCGATCACTCTCTTGCGGCGCATGGGCCCTCCCTCTTTCCGGACTCAGTCGATCTTCCTCCACGCGGGCCACGCGCGCACTGAGCGACACCCTGCGTCCTCACGGGCGGTGCCGGATCACTTGTCGGGGTCCGTGCCCGGCTTGTCCGCGCCGGAGTTCTCCGCGCCGGGCTTGCCCTTGCCTGGTTTGTCCTCGCCTGGCTTGTCCTTGCCTGGCTTGTCCTTGCCTGGTTTGTGCTGGCCTGGTTTGTGCTGGCCTGGTTTGTCCGTGTCGCCCGACCCCTTGTCGGTTCCGGGTGTCTGGCTGTCGTCGTTCGACGATACGGGCGTCACCGCGGTCGGCTCCTGCGGCGTGGGCTCCGACTGCCCGGCAGGAACCACTGCAGGGTCCTGCCGTGGGGGAGCTGTCGCAGCCGTTCGTGCGATCTCCGGCTCCGCGCTTCCGCTGGTCATCCACGCGACCGAGGCCGTCGATCCGACGATCACTGCGGCGACCGCAGCGCCCACGAGGCCGAGACGTCTCCGACGACGTGCATCCGGTCGACGGCGGAGCCTGCGTGTCGAGTGCTCGAGCGTCTGCGCGTCGACGGCAGGCAGAGGTCTCGTACGCGCTGGTTCGCCAGACGACGGCGCGACGGCGGCGATCCGCGGTCGCGCGACGGCGGCCAGGTCTCTGATCGAGCGCGCCGCCTCGAGCGCATGCGGACGGGTGTGGGGATCGAGAGCGGTCATCCGGGTGAGAAGGGCGACCCACTCGGGTCCGAGCGTCTCGGGGATGTCCGGGGGGATGTGCAGTCGCGCCAGAGCCGACTGCACGCCGAGCCCGGAGGGGAAACCCGGCTGTCCGGTCAGAGCCTCGAGCAGCACGAGTCCGAGCGCATAGATATCGAGCGACGGACGGATGTCCGCGTTCCGAAGCTGCTCGGGTGCCATGTAGGCCACCGTGCCGAGGACGAACCCGGGGAGGTGACCCGGGACGCGTCCAGTGCGCACGCGATGCCGAAGTCCGCGAGTTTCGCACGCCAGCGGTCGCCGTCGGATGAGGGCGGCACGAGAAGCACGTTCGACGGTTTCACGTCGCGGTGCACGATGCCGGCCGCGTGCACCGCGTGCAGCGCCTCGGCGATGTCGGCCCCGATGTGGGCGACCTCCGCGGGAGGGATGGGTGACCGTGCCATCCTCGTGCTGAGGGCGGGCCCGGCGACGAACTCCATCACCAGATACTGTTCGCTCCCCGGATCCAGCTTGGCATCGAGCAGTGTCACCAGGCAGGGATGATTGAGGGAGGCGAGCAGCGCCTTCTCGGTGTGGGCGCGATCTGCTGAGCCCATCACGGAGCGAGGCTCGCGTCGGATCACCTTGACCGCGACTGTTCGGCCCAGGAGAACGTCCTCGGCGCGGAAGACGGTCGCCATGCCGCCCTCGCCGACCATCTCGGCGAGGCGATAGCGTGCATCGAGCAGCGCCTCGGTCGGCGCCGCATCCTCGGTCCACATCGCTGCCTCCTGGCCGCACGGATCGGGTCATCCCTGCGACTCCGGAGAGACTACGGGTGCCGCGCACGCGGGGCACCGGGCTTGACGCCGAGACCGCGACCTGCAAGCCGGAGGCGCGGCGGCGGTTCGACGAGTGCCCGCCTCGCTCCGCAGGACACCGCGCACCGCATCAGCGTCGCCACGGGCGACGTCGCGCGCCGCTACTATTGTCTGCCCGCGTCCGGCCCGTGCTCGTCTTCGAATGCACGGACCTTGCGACGGTAGTCGAACCAGAGTTTCACGCCGTAGAGCGCGAGGGCGAACGTGACGATCAGCATGACCCCGTCGACGATCGAGCCCGCATCGAACGTGATCGCGCGAAGTACGGTCATCACGCCCCAGCCGATCATCATGATCAGCGCACCCAGACGCCAGCGTCCCAGTTCGAGGCGCTGCTGGATCAGCGACGGGGTCGGCTCAGCGTCGGGTTCGGACATGCGCAGAGCCTAGCGCGAGATCAGCACGGCGGATGCTGTTGCGCGGGATGCAGAAGAGCCCGCCACGGCGGACCGTGACGGGCTCTTCGGGAGACTCTGCGGAGTCCGGTGGATCAGACGCCGAAGTACAGCTCGTACTCGAAGGGGTGCGGGCGCTGGGCCATCGGCAGGATCTCGTTCTCGTACTTGTACGAGATCCAGGTCTCGATGAGCTCCTTGGTGAACACGCCGCCCTCGAGGAGGAACTGGTGGTCGGCCGCCAGCGCGTCGAGCGAGTCGAGCAGGGAGTTCGGCACCTGGGGGATGTCCTTGGCCTCCTCGGGCGGGAGCTCGTAGAGGTCCTTGTCGACCGGCTCGTGCGGCTCGATGCGGTTCTTGATGCCGTCGAGGCCCGCCATGAGCTGCGCGGCGAAGGCGAGGTACGGGTTGCCCGACGCGTCGGGAGCACGGAACTCGATGCGCTTCGCCTTCGGGTTGGAGCCCGTGATCGGGATGCGGATCGCGGCGGAGCGGTTGCCCGCCGAGTACACCAGGTTCACCGGAGCCTCGAAGCCCTTGACCAGGCGGTGGTAGCTGTTCAGCGTGGGGTTCGTGAACGCGAGCAGCGCCGGCGCATGTGCCAGGATTCCGCCGATGTACCAGCGCGCGATGTCGCTCAGCTGGCCGTAGCCTGCCTCGTCGTAGAACAGCGGCTTGCCGTCGTTCCACAGCGACTGGTGGGTGTGCATGCCCGAACCGTTGTCGCCGTAGAGCGGCTTCGGCATGAAGGTCGCGACCTTGCCCCACTCGTTGGCGGTGTTCTTGACGATGTACTTGAACTTCAGGATGTCATCCGCCGCGTGCACCATGGTGTCGAAGCGGTAGTTGATCTCCTGCTGCCCTGCCGTGCCGACCTCGTGATGCGAGCGCTCGAGGATGAATCCCGCCTCGATCAGCTTGAGGGTGATGTCGTCGCGCAGGTCGGCGGTCTTGTCGACCGGGCTGACCGGGAAGTATCCGCCCTTGTACGGCGTCTTGTTGGCGAGGTTCCCGCCCTCTTCCTCACGGCCGGTGTTCCAGGCGGCCTCTTCGGAGTCGACCTTGTAGAAGCTCTCGCCGGCGGTGACCGAGTAGCGCACGTCGTCGAAGATGTAGAACTCCGCCTCGGGGGCGAAGAAGGCGGTGTCGGCGATGCCGGTCGAGGCCAGGTACTTCTCGGCCTTCTTGGCGACCTGACGCGGGTCCTTGGAGTAGATCTCGCCGGTGCGGGGGTTGTAGATGTCGAACAGCATCACGAGAGTGCTGGCCTCGCGGAACGGGTCGACGTAGGCCGTCGTGACATCCGGGATGAGCTGCATGTCGGACTCGTGGATGCTCGCGAAGCCGCGGATCGAGGAGCCGTCGAACAGCTGGCCGTCCGTGAAGAACGCCTCGTCCACAGTCGATGCAGGAATGTTGAAGTGCTGCTGTACACCCGGGAGATCGGTGAAACGGATGTCAAGGAACTTGACGTCGTTCTCCTTGATGTAGGCCAGTACCTCGGACGAATCTTTGAACATGTACGACTCCTGTAATGCGGATCGATGGCTTCACGGCCATTCTGCAGAGTACGGACGGGGGATTTCTCTACGGTATCCGCTTTGTTTCGGGCGTGTTACAGGAGCCGACGGGACGGGGCCGTCTGTGACCCTCGATAGGCTGGGGGAGTGACGGATGCTGTGAACACGTACCCCGGCGAGCGACTCGGGCTCCCCGAATCCGGTTCCGGGAGCATCGCACGTCCCGGTCGTCGCATCGGAGCACTCCTGATCGACTACGCGGCTGCCACGATCATCGCGACGGGTTTCCTCGGTTACGACCAGTTCGCGCTGCCCACCGAGGCCGGACTGACGCAGTTCGCCCCGATGCTCGTGTTCGCTGTCCTGCAGATCGTCTTCATACCGACGGCGGGCGGAAGCCCTGGCCACCGGATCCTCGGGATGCGTCTGGTCCGACGCGACGGCGGGTGGATCGGGCTGTGGCGTCCGATCGTCCGCACGCTGCTCCTCGTGGTCGTGGTGCCAGCGGTCATCTGGGATGCGGATCAGCGAGGCCTCCACGACAAGGCGGTCGGCACGATCCTGATCCGCACCTGAGCCGTGATCAGGCCCTGCCGCGGTTGCGGCGACGCGCTTCCCGTGGTGCGCGGCCGCCGAGGAACGACCGTGCCGGGTCGACGGAGAATCCCTGTCGCAGAGCTTCCCGGCCGATGAGCATGCGGAAGCCCATCTCGTCGCGGTTGCTGAGCGTCACCTCGGCGAGGACCTCCCGGTCGACGAGTCGGATCAGCAGCTCGACGACGAACCGTTCCTGCGCATGTCCTGAGGAGCTGCGCACCGCGCGACGATCGTGTACAGGACACTCGACGACCACCGCGTCCTCCTGGCTGTCCTGCCAGGGTTTGACCTTGAAGCGGACCCAGGGCTGGTCGTCCTGCTCGAACTCCACGACGTCGAATGCGTGCAGGGAAGACGTGCGCGCGCCCGTGTCGATCTTGGCTTTGAGCCAGTCGACCCCGAGATCGGGCAGGCTCACCCATTCTCGCCACCCCGTAAGGGTGTTTGAATGGGGGGTAGTCCTACTCACCTGATACATCCTGGCAGGAAAAATCCCCCGTGAAGATCGCAGTGCTCTCCCGCGCGCCGCAGGCGTACTCCACCCAGCGTCTGCGTGCAGCAGCGCTCCAGCGCGGGCACAACGTGAAGGTGCTCAACACGCTGCGCTTCGCGATAGATCTGACCTCGGATGAACCCGACCTCCACTATCGAGGTCGGCAGCTCAGCGACTACGACGCGATCCTGCCGCGCATCGGCAACTCGATCACCTACTTCGGCACCGCGGTCGTGCGGCAGTTCGAACAGATGGACGTCTACACGCCGAACACCGCGAACGGCATCTCGAGCGCCCGCGACAAGCTCCGCGCCAACCAGATCCTCTCCCGGCACAACATCGCGATGCCGCCGACCGCGTTCGTCCGCAACCGTGCCGACGTGCGTCCGGCGATCGAGCGCGTCGGCGGGGCACCCGTCGTCATCAAGCTGCTCGAGGGTACTCAGGGCATCGGTGTGATCCTCGCCCCCCAGGTGAAGGTCGCGGAGGCGATCATCGAGACGCTGCACTCCACCAAGCAGAACGTGCTGATCCAGAAGTTCATCTCCGAGAGTCGTGGTCGCGACATCCGCGCGCTGGTCGTCGGCGACCGCGTGGTCGCCGCGATGCGGCGTTCCGCCGCCGGTGATGAGTTCCGGTCGAACGTGCATCGGGGCGGCTCGGTCGAGGCCATCGAACTCGACCCCGTGTACGAGCGCGCCGCCGTGCGCTCGGCCCAGATCATGGGCCTGCGCGTCGCGGGCGTCGACATGCTGGAGGGCGACGACGGACCGCTCGTGATGGAGGTCAACTCCTCGCCGGGCCTTCAGGGCATCGAGACCGCGACCAAGCTCGACGTGGCGGGTGCCATCATCGACTACATCGCCGGACAGGTCGCGTTCCCCGAGATCGATGTGCGCCAGCGGCTCACGGTCTCGACGGGCTACGGCGTCGCAGAGCTGATGGTGCACGGCGCTGTCGATCTGGTGGGGAAGACCCTGGGCGAAGCGGGGCTCTGGGAGCGGGACATCACGGTGCTCACGCTCCACCGCGGGGTCAGCGTGATCCCCAACCCCCGCAAGCACGTCGTTCTGGAGGCCGACGACCGGCTGTTCTGCTTCGGCAAGCTCGACGAGATGCGCTCGATGGTTCCCGAGCGTCGTCGACGCCGCGCGAAGGTCCGTCGTCTGCCACGGCAGCCGCTCTCCGAGTGAGCACACAGAACGCGGCCGCCCTCCGAGGAGGACGGCCGCGTTCTGCGTGCTTCTGCGGTACGGAGACTCAGCGTGGACGCTGGGAGCGCACCTTGGTCGGATCGATCCCCTTCGGGATCGGCAGCGACGACAGCGACTGCGACACCGAGTCGACGCGGCGGATGACAGCGGCCATCGTCGCCTTGTCGATCGCCTTGGGGAGCTTCTTGATGGTCTTCGCGAGGTCGGCGATCGCGACTTCATCGTCGCCGTGCCCCACGTAGAGGACCGTGACGGGAACGCCGTGCGCGACGCGCTGAGCCTTGCTGCGCTCTTCGTTCACCAGCCGGGTGAGTCGACCACGCGCACCTTCGCCGACCACCACGATGCCGCCACGGCCGATCGTGCGGTAGACGGCTTCCTGCGTCTTGGGGTTGATGCCGACGGGAGTCTCCGACGCCTGCCAGCTACGGCCGAGGCTCGTGCTGAGCACGTGGCCGGTGGCGCCGGGCATGCCGTCGATCTTCGTGTACATCGCCGACGTCGACATGCGCGTCATGAGGAAGAGCGCACCGAGGATGCCCAGCATGAGCCCGGTGACGCCCCACAGGATGAGCGTCCAGATCTGGAACGGCGGAATGAGGTATCCGGCAAGCAGACCGATCAGGACGCCGCCGAGGAGGATCGCGAGCTGCGCCCAGGGAAGCCACGGGTAGGCCTCGCGGGTGAACCGGAAGAGGGACTTGATCTGGGAGAAGAACCCAGGACGCTTTTCGGGTTCAGGAGCACGCTTTGCCATGGAGACCAGCCTACCGAGTCCGCGGGCCGCGTGATGTCGACGTTCGCGTGAAGCGGAGCGGGCGGGCGGACTGCTCCTGCACATCGGGACTTCGAGCGATATCGACGCACATCGCCCAGGAACGAAGAACGCGCGCCGGCAGGTGAGCTGTGATGGAGGAATGGCAGACATCAGGACCGAGGAGTCGGGGGAGACGGCGCTCGTTCCGAGAGCGCATCGCGTGGTCCGGACGCTCGACCCGGCGGAGGGGCCTTTCCCCGGGTCACTGGTGACGTGTGGGAGCGCGGTTGCCGTGCGCCGGGATGCCGAGGAACTCGACGGCTGGGTCGGCTGGCGCTATGCCGGTGCCGAGCACATCGCGGCACCGATCGACGTGATCCGCCGCAGGGGAGGACACGACGTGCTGCTCCCGTGGTGCACGGAACGGATATCGGCGTTCGTGGTCCGCCGCGTGGCTGCGGACGCACCGCTGACGCCGGGAGAGTCGACCACCCTCGTGATCAGCATGCTGCGAGGGCTGGACGAGATCGGCGTCGAGGGGGCCAGCGGGGGCGAGTGGTGGTTGACCGATGGTGGACGACCGGTGTTCGTCTTCGGTGCAGGGACCGACGCTCGCGCGGGAGCGGAGGCGGTCGTCGCCCGCCTGTCGGAGCACAGCTTCGACAAGGTCATGGTGCGTGCTCTGGGAGTGGTGGAGCGCGCACTCGCGAGCTCGGCAGGTCAGCCCCGGGTTCCGCGGAAGCTGCTCGAGGCGGGGAGGTCGAGCTGTTGAACGTGGCCGCACCGCAGCCCCTCGATCTCAGCCTGCACGCGCCAGAAGCCCCGAGTGACGTCCTTCACGCCCTCAGGCCACGCGGACAGACCTCACCGCGCGCGGAGCTGCGACGCAGATCCGAGGCCGACACGGCGACAAGCGGCCTCGGTCGGGTCGCTCTCGGCCTGCAGGCTGGTGTCACCGCGGTCGTCGCCCGCGCCGAGGAACTCTTCAGGTCTGTGTGGCGGCCGCGACGAGCGCCTCAGAAGGCGGGAACCAGCCCGGCTGACATGCGGCGTGGTAGACGGCGGCGGGCGATGATCATCGCGGGGACGGCTGCTGCGGCCGTGCTCGTGGGCGGAATGCTCTGGCCGGTCGGAGGTGCGGAGGGCGCACCCGAGGACAGGTCTCGCCATGCGGTTGCGGACACGCGACCGGACGCCCCCGGTACGCCACGTCGCCCGGGCGATACGCGGGCGGATCAGAGCGACCTCGGAGAAGGCGGATCTGACGAGTCCGGCGCCGTGCCGACACCCCCGGTCTCGTCGCCGACCGACCCCAGCCCCGAGGTTGCGGCCGTTGCCGTGCTCGAGACGATCGCAGATTGTCGCGCTCGGGGGATGCGACCTGCGCCGAGGGAGTGGCGGCCGGGGCAGAAGGCGTGGTCGCCGCACTCGGCGCGGCCGCCGATGCCTCGCCGGGAATCGAGTTGGTTGACGAGTACGGAGATGTCGCCGTGGTGCGACTCCTCGTCGACCCGACAGCGGAGGGGAAGGCGGATGCGGACACAGCCGAGCAACTCATGGTCGTGCTCATCCGCGCACATGAGAAATGGCTGGTCCGCGACGTGTATGACGTCGCGGACCAGCCAGGATGATTCTCTGTCAGGCGCCGAGCTGAGAGGCGAACTGCGCCGACTCGAGTCGAGACTTGACCGCGCCGAGGAAGCGGGCGGCGTCCGCACCGTCGATGATCCGGTGATCATACGACAGGGCGAGATACACGTAGGACCGGATGGCGATGGCGTCTGCACCTCCGACCTTCACCAGACCGGGACGCTTGACGACGGTGCCCGTTCCGAGGATCGCGGACTGCGGGAGGAAGACGACGGGCGTGTCGAACAACGCGCCGCGCGAACCGGTGTTGGTGAGGGTGAACGTGCCACCGGCGAGCTCGTCGGGCTTCAGCTTGTTGTCGCGGGTGCGCGCGGCGAGGTCGGCGATCTCGTGAGCGATCTCGGCGATGTTCTTCGAGGCCGCATCCCGGAGAACTGGCGTGAGCAGGCCACGCTCGGTGTCGACCGCGATCGAGACGTTCTCGCTCGCCGGGTAGACGATGTTCTCGCCGTCGACGGTCGCGTTCACGATCGGGAACGCCTGCAGAGCCTCGGCGGTCGCGAGCGCGAAGAACGGGAGGAACGAGAGCTTGTCGCCCGTCTTCTCGAGGAACGACGCCTTCACGCTGTCGCGGTACTCCGAGAGGGCGGTGACGTCGACCTCGACGACTGTCGTGAGCTGAGCGGTCTGCTGCATCGACTCCACGGCGCGCTTTGCGAGCACCTTGCGCAGACGCGACATCGGCTGCGTCGTGCCGCGCAGCGGAGAGACCTCCAGCGGAGCGGGAGCCGCAGCGGAAGCCGCGGGGGCGGTCGCTGCGGTCTCCGCAGCCTTGAGGACGTCTTCCTTGCGGATGCGGCCACCCACGCCGGTGCCCTTGACGGAGGCGAGATCCACACCCTGCTGGGCAGCCAGCCGGCGGACCAGCGGCGTGACGTAGAGGTTGTCGCTCTCGGTCGGCAGCGTGAGCTTCGGTGCGGCCGGAGTTTCGGCAGGCGCGGGAGCGGCTGCAGGTGTTGCGGAGCGGCTGCAGGTGCCGGAGCAGCAGCGGCGGGTGCCGGAGCAGCAGCGGCGGGTGCCGGAGCAGCGGGCGCTTCCGCGGCGGGAGCAGCAGGCGCTTCGGCGGGGGCGGCAGGAGCGGCACCCGAGCCGACACGTGCGAGCACGGCGCCGACGGCGACCGTCTCATCCTCCGCGGCGACGATCTCCTGCAGCACACCGGCGATCGGCGACGGGATCTCGGTGTCGACCTTGTCGGTCGAGATCTCCAGCAGAGCCTCGTCCACCGCGACGGTGTCGCCGACCTGCTTCAGCCAGCGGGTGACGGTGCCTTCGGTGACGCTCTCGCCCAGTTCGGGAAGCACGATGTCGGTCGCGTCTCCGGCCGGTGCTGCCGGGGCTGCTTCGGGTGCCGGCGTCTCTGCGGCCGGCGTCTCGGGCGCGGGAGCCTCGGCGGCGGGCGCGGCCTCGGCCGGTGCTTCTTCGGCAGCGGGCGCAGCGGCTTCGGGAGCGTCCGCAGCAGGAGCTGCTCCGCTGCCGTCGCCGATGCGCGCGAGGAGGGCGCCGACCTCGACGGTCTCGTCCTCGGCCACGAGGATCTCCTCGATCACACCGGTGACAGGGGAGGGGATCTCGGTGTCGACCTTGTCGGTCGAGATCTCGAGCAGGCCCTCATCTGCCTGCACGGTGTCTCCCACCTGCTTGAGCCAACGGGTGACCGTACCCTCTGTGACGCTCTCGCCGAGAGCGGGGAGGACCACGGATGTGCTCATGACTGAGTCTCCTTCAGGAAGTTGTATGACGCTTGTCTAGCTTAGTGACTCGGGCACCGGTTGGTGCTCAGAGGGCGTGCAGGGGCTTGCCGGCCAGTGCCAGGAAGGCTTCGCCGAGTGCCTCGCTCTGGGTCGGGTGGGCGTGGATCAGCGGGGCGATGTCTTCCGGGTGCGCCTCCCAGGCGACGGCGAGCTGGCCTTCGGTGATGAGTTCTCCCACCCGATCGCCGAGCAGATGGACACCCACGACCGGGCCGTCCTTGAGACGGACGACCTTCACGAGACCGCTCGTCCCGATGATCTCACTCTTCCCGTTGCCTGCGAGGTTGTACTCGTAGGCGACGATGGCGTCCGCACCATGCTCTTCCGCCGCCGCGGCCTCGCTGAGGCCGACGGATGCGACTTCGGGGCTCGAGTAGGTGACCTTCGGGATCTGCGCGTCGGGGATGTTCGCGGGCGACATGCCCGAGATGCGCTCAGCGACGGCGATGCCCTGCTGGAAGCCGCGGTGGGCGAGCTGGAGTCCCGGAACGATGTCACCGACCGCCCACACGCCGGGCGCCCCGGTGCGCAGCTCCTCGTCCACGGTGACGAAGCCGCGATCCAGAGTCACGCCGGCTTCCTCGAAACCGAGATCGGCGGTGACCGGACCGCGTCCGACGGCCACCAGGAGGTAGTCGGCGGAGAACTCCTTGCCGTCCTCGAGCGTGACGGTGACGGACGCGTCATCCTGCCGAGCACTCTGGAACCGGATGCCGAGGGAGTACTGGATCCCGCGGCGACGGAACGCACGCTCCAGCCCCTTGCTGAGGGTGATGTCCTCATTCGGAACCAGGTGCGGCAAGGCCTCGATGATCGTCACCTCTGAACCGAACGACCGCCACACGCTGGCGAACTCGACGCCGATCACGCCTCCACCCAGGATGAGGACGCGTTCGGGGATGACGTCGAGTGCCAGCGCCTGCTCGCTCGTGAGGATCCGACCGCCGATGTCGAGCCCGGGGAGCGAACGGCTGTAAGAGCCGGTCGCGAGCACGACGTCGGCGCCGACGTACACGTCGTCACCCACACTCACGCTGCGGTCGGGGTTGAGCCGACCGAGGCCGGCGACGGTCGTGATGCCGCGCGCCTTGACGAGCCCTTCGAGACCCTTGAACTTCTTGGCGACGATCCCTTCGCGGTAGGCGCGGACTCCGGCGGGATCGATGCCCTCCAACGTCGCGGTGACGCCGACCGATGCGGCGTCGCGCACGTGCTCTGCGACCTCGGCCGCGTGCAGCAGCGCCTTGGTGGGGATGCATCCGCGGTGCAGGCAGGTGCCGCCGACCTTGTCCTTCTCGATCAGGGCGACGGACTTGCCGAGTTCACTCGCGCGCAATGCAGCGGCGTAGCCACCGCTGCCGCCGCCCAGGACGACGATGTCGAAGGTGTGGGTTGTCATGTGTCATGCCTCCGTGTGGGATGCGTCGGCGAAGGCGACGATCGATCGGACCATCGCCCCCGTTGGGCCCTTCTCAGTGAAGCCGTACGCTGCGCCGGCGTGCTCGCCGGAGCCCGCGATGTCGAGATGCACCCAGGGGATGCGGGGGGCGTCGTCGGCATCCGATGTACGACCGACGAAGCGGCGGAGGAACAGCCCGGCGAAAGACGCGCCGCCCATCCGATCTCCCATGTTCGCGTTCTGCAGATCGGCGATGGGTGATTCGAGCGACTCCTCCATGTAGGCGGGGAGGGGCATGTGCCAGGCAGGCTCATCCACCTGTTCAGCGGCGGCGAGGAACTCCGCGACCGTGTCGTCGTCGCCGAAGACACCCGTATGCCGGTGGCCGAGCGCCGCGACGATCGCGCCGGTGAGCGTGGCGACGTCGATGATGACGTCAGGGTGCTCGCGGCTCGCCGCCACGAGTCCGTCCGCGAGTACGAGGCGGCCCTCGGCGTCGGTGTTCTGGACCTCCACGGTCGTGCCGTCCAGGATGCGGATGACGTCGCCAGGGCGCAGAGCGCGGCCGGACGGCATGTTGTCGGTGATGCACAGCCACGCGGTCACGTGCACGGGGAGACCCAGCGTCGCGATCGCTCGCAGGGCCGCGAGAGAGGTCGCGGCTCCCGCCATGTCGAACTTCATGCCCACCATCGACGCCGCCGGCTTCAGCGACAACCCGCCGGTGTCGAACGTGATGCCCTTGCCGACCAGAGCGATGTGACGCGTGGCGTCGGCGGGGAGTAGTCGAGGCGCACGAGTCGAGGTGGCCGGTCCGAGCCTTGGCCGACACCCAGGATGCCGCCGAAGCCCTGGTCGGCGAGCGCCTTCTCATCGAGGATGTCGACGGTGACGTCGAGGTCGGCGACACTCTCGGCTGCGCTCTGCGCGAGCTGGGCCGGACTCTGCCACTCGGCTGGGACGTTCACCAGGTCCTGATGAGCCCCACCGCGTCGCCGATCACCTGCGCGCGCGCAGCACCTTCGTCGGTGAGCGCGGCGTGGATCGTGACCGCGGTCGCGCGCGTCTTGCCCTTCTCGGAGCGGTAGCCGTCGAAGCGGTGGCCGCCGAGCACGGCGCCTTCCGCGGCCGCGTCGGCGAACGTCTCGAGACCGTCGGCGAGGCCGAGCGCGATGTGGTCGAATCCGGTGAGCGAGCGAAGGGCCGCACCCGCCGCACGGCGCACCGCGCCGGCATCCGGTGTGTCGCCGGCGCCCACGACGGCGAAAGGCACCGGAGAGACATCGGGAAGATGGACCCGCGCGAAGGATCCGGCTGAGCCGGTGAAGCCGATCCCGGCCAGCATGTCGGCGAGGCCGGGGTACGAGGCGAGCGATTCCGCCGACTCGGGAAGAGCCGAGACGACGAGCACTGCGGCATCTGCAGCGCTTCCGGGGAACTGATCGGTGGTGTGCGAGAGCACGGGAAGCGTCATGCCTCCATCCTAGGATCACCGTCCGAGCGCGGACGTACGCCCGCGGCCCGCGTGTTCGCTCTCAGCGAGACGGGCCGGGGCCCGGCGCGGAGACGTGCTCGTAGCATGGAGTCATGCCCTTCTCCGGTGAGATCCACGAACGCGTCGCGAATGCGCCGACGGTGCCGCATGGCCTGCCCCTTGTGCTTCTCCTGACAGGTTTCACCGACGCCGGCAGCGCCGTGTCCGGACTGATCGATCATCTGCGCGAGACGGCGTCGCCGGAACCGGTCGTCATCTTCGACAACGACGCGCTCCTGGACTATCGAGCCCGCCGCCCGGTGATCGCGTTCGATCAGGACCACCTCACCGAGTTCCGTCCGCCGCGCCTCGAACTCTCCCTCGCGACGGACGCCCTCGGACGCCCGTTCCTCCTTCTGGCCGGGTACGAGCCGGACTTCGCCTGGAACGGCTTCGCGAGCACGGTGCTCGACCTCGCGGCGGAGTTCGAGGTGTCCGGTCTGCACTGGGTGCACTCGATCGCCATGCCCGTGCCGCACACCCGGCCGATCGGCACGACGGTGAGCGGCAACCGTCGCGAGCTGACGGTCGCTCATTCGGTGTGGCGCCCGCGCACCCAGGTCCCTGCGACGGCGGGGCACCTGCTGGAGTTCCGGTTCGTCGAGCGCGGAGAACGCGCGGTCGGCTTCGTGCTGCTCGTTCCGCATTACCTGGCGGAGACCGAGAACCCGGAGGCTGTGATCGCCGCGGCGGAGCGTCTGATGGCGTCGACCGGTCTCGTGCTGATGCTCGACGCCGTACAGGAACGCCGAGAGGACTATCTGGCGCGCGTCGACGAACAGGTCGCCGGTAACGACGAGCTCCAGCAGATGGTGCACAACCTCGAGCGTCGCTATGACGCGTACATGGCGGGGCGGAATCCGGACGACGACACCTACGACGAGGGCGGGTTCAGCGAACGGGACCTGCCGAGTGCAGACGAACTGGCGGCCGAGTTGGAGCGCTATCTGGCCTCTCGTCCTTCCGGTGACGAAGACAAGCCGGGCCGCGGCTGACTCCGATCGGAGAGAACTTCGCCGGAATGCGTCCGCATCGCCACACGTGTGCGATACTAGGACTCCGACCCGTTGTCAATCAGTGTTTTCGAGCACTGGACTTGACAAGGGTCTTACTAGTGTCCGAAATGTCCCGGGGCTACACAGCAGCCCCGTGAAAGGCGAAACGTGACTCCTGCCACGACGAAGAACACCCGGACGAAGAAGGCTGCCGAAGAGACGACCGCCGACGCTCCGGTCGAGACCGATGCGCCAGAGAAGCCTGCGCCTCTGAGCGCGGCGAAGCGTGCTGCCGCGAAGCGCGCCCCCGTCAAGAAGAAGAAGTCCGAGGACGTCGTCGAAGAAGACGAGGCTCCCGCAGCTGCTGCTGTCGAGGACGACGAAGACGAAGACGCCAAGCCAAAGTTCACCGAGCCGCTGCCGACCGGCGCCATCGTCATCTCGTCGAACGACGACGAAGACGTCCCGGTCTACTCCACGCAGATCACCGGCGCCACGGCCGATCCGGTCAAGGACTACCTGAAGCAGATCGGCAAGGTCGCACTGCTGAACGCGGCCGAAGAGGTCGAGCTCGCGATGCGCATCGAGGCCGGACTGTTCGCCGAGGAGAAGCTCTCCGCGATGTCGGCTGCGGAGAAGACGAGCCAGCTCGGTCTCGATCTGCAGTGGGTGGCGCGCGACGGACAGCGGGCGAAGAGCCACCTGCTCGGTGCGAACCTGCGTCTCGTCGTCTCGCTCGCCAAGCGCTACACGGGCCGCGGCATGCAGTTCCTGGACCTGATCCAGGAGGGCAACCTCGGCCTCATCCGCGCCGTCGAGAAGTTCGACTACACCAAGGGCTTCAAGTTCTCGACGTACGCCACCTGGTGGATCCGTCAGGCGATCACCCGCGCGATGGCCGACCAGGCGCGCACGATCCGCATCCCGGTGCACATGGTCGAGGTCATCAACAAGCTCGCCCGCGTGCAGCGGCAGATGCTGCAGGACCTCGGTCGCGAACCCACTCCGGAAGAGCTCAGCCGCGAGCTGGACATGACCCCGGAGAAGGTCGTCGAGGTGCAGAAGTACGGCCGCGAGCCGATCTCGCTGCACACGCCGCTCGGTGAAGACGGAGACAGCGAGTTCGGTGACCTCATCGAGGACACCGAGGCCGTCGTCCCGGCAGACGCCGTGGGCTTCACGATGCTGCAGCGTCAGCTCGAGCAGCTGCTCGACTCGCTGTCGGAGCGCGAGGCCGGCGTGATCCGCATGCGCTTCGGCCTCGGCGACGGTCAGCCGAAGACGCTCGACCAGATCGGCGACACGTTCGGCGTGACGCGCGAGCGCATCCGTCAGGTCGAGTCCAAGACGATGGCGAAGCTGCGACACCCGAGCCGTTCGCAGTCGCTGCGGGACTACCTCGAGTGATGCAGGCGAACGACGGCAAGGCGCTCGAGACGAGCGTCGACGGAAAGAGCTATGCGCGCATCCCGCTGCGCACCCGCGTGGTCATGCCGGACGACGACCTCGATGCCATCATCACCGAGTACGCGAAGGATGCGGTACAGCCGGGCGACCTGTTGTTCGTGACCGAGAAGATCGTGGCGATCACGCAGGGCCGCTCCTACCGCCTCGACGAGATCAAGCCGCGCAAGCTCGCCCTCTTCCTGTCGAAGTACGTCACCCGCACGCCGTACGGCATCGGACTCGGCATGCCGGAGACGATGGAGATGGCGCTGCGGGAGTGCGGCACTCCGCGGATCCTGTTCGCATCGGCCGTGGCCGCGGTGACCAAGGCATTCGGCCGACGCGGTGACTTCTACCGCATCGCCGGCGACAAGGCGAGGGCGATCGACGGTCCCACCAAGCACACCATCCCTCCGTACAACGAGGCTGTCGTGCTCGGGCCCAAGGATCCGGATGGCGTCGCTGCCCGCGTGAAGGCTCTCATCGGCGGCCAGGCGGAGGTCGCCGTCGTCGACATCAACGACCTGGGCGGCAACATCCTCGGTTCGACACTCGACAAGGCCGGCGAGAATCGGCTCGTCAAGATCCTCGGCGACAACCCGCTCGGCCAGGGCCTGGAGTCCACGCCGCTCGGCATCGTCCGCGCGATCTGAGAACTCCCGTCATGACGAAGGCCCCGGATGCTCGGCATCCGGGGCCTTTCGCCTTCGCGGCCTCAGAAGCCGATGACCTCGCGATAGCGCGGCTTGTGACCGGTGCGGATGCCCGTGACACTCGGCTTGTTCTCATAGACGCCCGCGCCCCAGTTGCCCTCCACGAGCACCGGGCCGTCTGGGGATACGACGATGTCCCAGCCGACGTACTGCACCTGGGGGACGACGCGGGCGACCTCGTCGATGAATGCGCGCACCTGGTCCATGTACGGCAGTTGGAAGTCCGCGATGCGGAAACCCGAGTCGGGGTGCGTCTCGTGCACATGGCCGTGCGAGTCGTACCCGGCGCCGACCGCATGGCCGTTCTCGTCGAGCATGGTGTAGAAGCCGCCGAAGGTCATCTGGTCGCTCACCGCGCCACGGCCGAACTTCTGGGCCATCGCGAGGATGTGCGCCTTCTCGCCATCGAAGAACGCGGTGATCCTGGTCGTGTTCACGGTCCCGGGGCACACGGCCGCGAGAGCGTCGTGCTGACGGATCACCTCTTCGATGAGGAGCTCGCCGCGCTCGAGGAGGCCACGGTGGAAAGCATCCCAGTCATCGATGTCGGCGGCGTGGTAGCGGTGCACGCCGGTGCCCGCCTGGCCGACCGGTTCCTTGGTGACGATCGTGCCGAGGCGCTGCGTGAGCTCGCGGACGGCATCGGCGTTGCCCGCTTCCACGACCAGCCATTCGCGCCGCAGGAACGGCGAGAACTGCTTGTCGAACTCGACCTTGTCCTGGAAGATCCAGCGATAGTCGGGGTGGTCGTACCGCTGTGAGAGCTGGTTGGAGACCGGGTGGGTCATGTACGTCTCGCGCTCGGCCTTCGTCAGCATCGCGAAGTCGTAGTCGATGTAGTCCTGGAACCCGACGTTGTGACGCGCGGCAGACCACAGCATGTCGACGACGATCGCGGGAACCGCCTTGTGGTGCTGCTCGGACGCCTCTTTGGCGCGTTCCACCACCGATCCGACATCGATGCGGCGGGCACGTCCCAGCAGGTAGCGGATGCGGGGCGCGAGGGAAAGACGAGACATGAGGCTCCAGGGTCGGGGTCCTCACCAGTCTACGGGGGCACGGACGCTCGACCTGGGAGCCGGAAGCTAGGCTGGAGAACGTGTGTGAGACGACCTCCAGCGCCCTGCCGCTCGCGATGATCTCCCGGTCGGCCCTGGCATCCGCGGCCTCCGTCGCCGTGGCCGCCGGAGGTCGCACGGCAGATCTCCGGCGTGATGCGTGGGGCCACGGACTCCTCGCTGTGGCACATGCCGTCACGGCGGCGGGCGCGGAGAAGGTGCTCGTCGATGCGCCCGGAGAAGTCGAAGCGCTCCGCCTGGAAGGCATCCTCGGGGTCACGTCGGCAGAGCCGGACATCGATTCGACGCTGCTCTACGGTCTGCCCGATGCGACGGGAGCCCTCGCGACGCGCCCCGTGATGCGCCTGACCGGCCGCGTCATGTCCACCAAGAAGCTCCACCCCGGTGACGCCGTCTCCTATGGGTACACGTTCCGGGCCGAGGTCGCCACCACCGTCGCGCTCGTGACCGGAGGATATGCCCAAGGCATCGTGCGAGCGCTCGGGAACCGCGCCGATGTCGAGGTCGATGGAACGGCACATCCGATCATCGGGCGCGTGGCGATGGATGTCTGCGTCGTGGACCTGCAGGGCGACGACGCCGCGGTCGGAGACGAGGTCACCTACTTCGGCGGCACGGGTCCGGTTGCCGCGGGAATCGCACGATGGGCGGAGATCACCGGTTTGGAATCCTCGGAGCTCGTCACCGTCTCGGGGGCCCACGCGGTGCGGGGGTGGGAGGCGTGACGCGTCCGGAGCTGCGACTGCGCAGCAGCATCCTCCGTGCCAACATCGTCGCCGTGCGCGAACGGGTGTCGCCTTCGGCCCTCATGATCGTCCTGAAAGACGACGCCTACGGACACGGGCTCGCCTGGGCGGTCGAGAACGCTCTGCGCGTGGGCGTCGACTGGTTCGGCAGCTACGACATCCGCGGCGGGATCGTCACCCGTCAACTCGTCGGCGGTGAAGCCAGGATCTTCGCCTGGGCCACCTCGACCGACACCGAGATCGACGATGCGCTGCTGCAGGACATCGACCTCGGAGTCGGGACCGTGGAGTATCTGCGGCGGATCGTCGCCCGTGCCTCCGTCCTCGGCGCGCGTGCCCGCGTTCACCTCAAGATCGATACGGGACTGCACCGCAACGGTGTGCTGGCGGAGGACTGGGCATCGGCGATCGCGGAGACGCGCGCAGCGGAACAAGCGGGCCTCGTGGAGCTCGTCGGCGTGTGGAGCCACATCGCCGAGGCGAGCGATGCCGAGGACGACGAAGCGCAGGCGATCTTCCTCGACGCGGTCCGTGTCGCGGAGCAATCCGGCACCGCGCCGTCGGCTCTGCACCTGACCGCCTCAGCAGCATCGTGGTGGCGTCCGGAGCTGAGGGGCACGGTCTCGCGGATCGGCGCCTTCTGTTACGGCATCCGCTCTGCCGAGGGGCCCGACCTCGACGGCGTGACGCCCGCCGCGCAGCTGGTCGCCACCGTCACCGAGACGCGAGAGGAGGCGGTGACGATCGACATCGGCAGCTTCGACGGTCTCCCCTCGACGCTCGCCGGAGTGACCGTCGGAACGCCCGCCGGGGGGCGAACCCTCCTGCGGGTGAACCGCACATCGTCCGTGGTGGACGCCTGGACCGGCGCTCGCGTCGGAGAAGAGGTCGTGCTGTTCGGCCCTGGAACCTCGGGGGAGCGTTCGGCGACTGCTCTCGCCGAACACATCGACACGGTCGGCGAAGAGATCCTCACCAGACTGACGTCGCGGGTGCGCCGAGTGGTCATCGACTGACCAGCGGCGCCCTCGCGATCAGGGGGTGTCGATCAGACGCGCGGTCTCGTCGTGCCAGCTGGTGGCGACGCTGCGGAGCTTCTCTTCGTACTTGCGTCCGTGGTGGGCGCAGAACAGGAGTTCGGATCCGTTGACCTCCGCGGCGATGTACGCCTGAGCGCCGCAGGAATCGCAGCGATCCATGGCCGTCAGACGGAACTCGACGGTGGAGGTGTCACGTTCGGTCGTTGCATTCATCTCGGCGCCTCCTCGGGTGTCGGCTTCGCGGGGGATTTGGTCAATACAACCATGCTGTGCCTGTGTGCATGCCCGGTTTGCGGCGTGTTTCGCTCAGCGCGTACGGGCAGGCACCCGGCTGATGCCGTCCGGGGAGTGTCTGCGGCCGGAGTCGGGGTGGCGAGAATAGACTCGGAGATTGTGAATGCCGAGTATTCCGCCCATCATCTCCAGGTCCTCGAGGGACTCGAAGCTGTCCGCAAGCGCCCCGGGATGTACATCGGGTCGAACGGCTCGCCGGGACTCATGCACTGCCTGTGGGAGATCATCGACAACGCCGTCGACGAGGCCGTGGCCGGCAACGGCTCGAAGATCGACGTCATCCTGCATGCCGACGGCAGCGTCGAGGTGCACGACCGCGGGCGCGGCATCCCGGTCGACGTCGAGCCGCGCACCGGCCTGACGGGCGTCGAGGTCGTCTACACCAAGCTGCATGCCGGCGGAAAGTTCGGCGGCGGATCCTACGCGGCCTCCGGCGGTCTGCACGGCGTCGGCGCCTCCGTCGTCAACGCGCTCTCCGAGCGGCTGGATGTCGAGGTGGATCGCGGCGGCAAGACCTACGCGATGTCGTTCCACCGTGGGGAGCCCGGCATCTTCACGGACTCCGGCGAGAAGCGCCCCGATGCGCCGTTCACGCCGTTCGAGGAGAACAGCGAGCTCCGCGTGATCGGGAAGACCCCGCGCGGGGTGACCGGCACGCGCGTGCGCTACTGGGCGGATCGGCAGATCTTCACCAAGGATGCCGCTTTCCAACTGGGCGACCTCGAGACGAGGGCGCGCCAGACCGCGTTCCTCGTTCCCGGGCTCGAGATCGTCGTGCGGGACGAGCGGACCGACCGCACGGCGGATGTCGCCGGTGACGCCGAGGACATCACCGCTCAGACCGGTGTCGTCGAGACCTCGTACCTCTACGAGGGCGGGATCTCCGAGTTCGTCGACTACCTCGCCATCGACCCGCCGGTGACCGACACCTGGCGCATCCAGGGCGAGGGCACCTTCAAGGAGACCGTCCCGGTGCTGCAGGCGGACGGGCACATGGTCGCGACCGAGGTGGAGCGCGTGTGTGCCGTCGACCTCGCGATGCGCTGGGGCACCGGCTACGACACCCGCGTCCGATCGTTCGTGAACATCATCGCGACTCCCAAGGGGGGAACGCACCAGCAGGGCTTCGAGCAGGAGCTCCTCAAGGTGCTCCGCACGCAGGTCGAGCAGAACGCGCGCCGGCTCAAGGTGGGCAACGACAAGCTCGAGAAGGACGACGTCCTCGCCGGGCTCACGGCGGTGCTCACGGTCAACGTGCCAGAGCCGCAGTTCGAAGGCCAGACCAAGGAGGTTCTCGGGACCCCGGCGGTGCGGCAGATCGTGGCGCAGGTGATCCGCAAGGACCTGGCGCAGCGTTTCGGGTCGACCAAGCGCGACGACAAGAATCAGGCGTCACAGCTTCTCGACAAGATCGTCTCCGAGATGAAGGCGCGTGTGTCCGCGCGCGCACACAAGGAGACGCAGCGCAGGAAGAACGCCCTCGAGTCCTCGACTCTCCCGACGAAGCTCGTCGACTGCCGCACGAACGAGGTCGAGCGCAGTGAGCTCTTCATCGTCGAGGGAGACTCGGCGCTCGGCACGGCGAAGAACGCGCGAAACAGCGAGTTCCAGGCCCTGCTGCCGATCCGCGGCAAGATCCTCAACGTGCAGAAGGCGTCGGTCGGCGACATGCTGTCGAACGCCGAGTGCGCGTCGATCATCCAGGTGATCGGGGCGGGCTCCGGTCGCACGTTCGACATCGGCGCCGCGCGGTACGGGAAGATCATCCTGATGAGCGATGCCGACGTCGACGGCGCACACATCCGCACGCTGCTGCTCACACTGTTCTTCCGCTACATGCGCCCGCTGATCGAAGACGGTCGCGTGTTCGCCGCTGTTCCGCCGCTGCACCGGATCATCGTGATGAACCCCGGCTCCAAGCCGAACGAGACGATCTACACGTACAGCGAGCAGGAGATGCATGCCCTGCTGGCGAAGCTCCGCAAGGCGGGCAAGCGCTGGCACGAACCGATCCAGCGCTACAAGGGTCTCGGCGAGATGGACGCCGAGCAGCTGGCGAACACGACGATGGACCGCTCCGGACGCCTTCTGCGTCGTGTGCGGATGGAGGATGCCGAGGCCGCGGGTCGCGTCTTCGAACTGCTCATGGGCAATGAGGTAGCCCCGCGTCGGGAGTTCATCATCGACTCGTCGGATCGACTGTCGCGCGAGTCGATCGACGCCTGAGTCGGCCGGACGGATGAGAAGAGGGACCAGGTCGCCCTGGTCCCTCTTCTCATCCGAGTCGCCGGTGGGGCGTCAGACGAGGGTCCGGCCGATGCTGCCGATCACGCCGTCGATCGGCTGGCCCGAGGCATCTCGGCGAGCGCCCGTCTCCGGCAGCTTGCGCACTGCTCCCGTCGGGTCGACGGCCTGGGGCGGGCTCGCTCCGACCCAGGCGACCGTGAGGCGGTCTTCGCCCTTCAGGAAGGCATGTGCGCGCACGCCACCCGTGGCGCGGCCCTTCGCGGGATACTCCGCGAAGGACGACACCTTCGCGCGGCCGGGGTCCGTTCCGGGGAGGATGCTCTCGCCGCCGGACACGGTGGCCACGACGGCGTCCGTCGTCGGGTCGACGGCGCCGAAGAAGAGGACCGACGCCCCGGAGCCGAGCTTCACGCCGGCCATGCCGCCAGCCGGGGCACCCTGCGGACGAACCGTCGATGCGGGGAAGCGGAGCAGTTGGGCGTCGGTGGTGACGAAGACGAGTTCGGTGTCGTCCGAGGCCTCGGCCGCACCGACGACGGTATCGCCCGGCTTCATCCCGATGACCTCGAGGTCGGGTCGCACGGGCAGCGAGGAAGGCACGATGCGCTTGACCGTCCCCTGCGCGGTTCCGAGCGCGATCGGGGTATCGCTGTCGAAGCGGACGAACCCGAGGACCTTCTCACCCTTGGTCGTGATGCCGAGATAGTCGCGCAGCGGCGTGCCAGCGGCGAGCTGCACCGATGTCGACGGCACGGACGGCAGGTCGACCGGAGAGAAGCGCACGACACGACCCAGACTCGTCACCGCACCGATCTCCGCGCGGACCGTCGTCTCGATCGTGGTGAGGATGGCGTCGTGCTTGCTTCGCCGTGCAGGGACGCCGAGTTCTTGACCCTCGCCGAGGTCGACCCGCACGGCGCGACCGGTGGTCGACAGCACGAGCACGGTGGGGGCGTCGGCGATCTGCAGGTCGACGGCACCCTTCGTGGCCCGCGGCTTGGGGGCGCCGCGTTCATCAAGAGGGTTCGACGAGGCGTGCCATAGGCGTCGGCGGCGGCATCGAGCTCGCGCGCGACGACGGCGCGCAGCAGCACCGGACTCCCGAGGAGTTCTCGCAGCGACGCGATCTCCGCCAGCAACGCGTCGCGTTCGGTCTCGAGTTCGATGCGCGAGAACTTGGTCAGACGACGCAGGCGCAGCTCGAGGATGTACTCGGCCTGCAGCTCGCTGAGATCGAAGACGGAGCGAAGCCGCGTCCTGGCCTGCTCCGAGTCGTCGGAGGAGCGGATCACCTGGATGACCTCGTCGATGTCGAGGATCGCGATGAGCAGTCCCTCGACGAGGTGCAGGCGCTCTTCGCGTCGCGCGAGGCGATAGCGACTGCGACGCGTGATGACCTCGAGGCGGTGCCCGACGTAGACGCTCAGCATCTCTTTGAGGCCGAGAGTGCGCGGCTGGCCGTCGACGAGCGCGACGTTGTTGATGCTGAAGGAGTCCTCCAGCGGGGTCAGACGGTAGAGCTGCTCCAGGACGGCATTCGGGTCGAAACCGGTCTTGACCCCGATCGCCACGCGCAGCCCGTGGTTGCGGTCGGTCAGGTCGGTGACGTCGCTGATGCCCTGCAGCTTCTTGGCCTGCACGGCGTCGCGGATCTTCTCGATCAGTCGTTCGGGTCCCACCATGTAGGGGAGTTCGGAGACGATGATGCCGGTGCGTCGAGGGCCGAGCGGCTCGATCGAGGTCTTGCCGCGGACCTTGAGAGCGCCTCGGCCGTTCGTGTATGCGTCTTTGACCCCGTCGAGCCCCATCAGGATCCCGCCGGAGGGGAAGTCGGGTCCCGGGACGAACTCCATCAACTCCTCGGTGGTCGCGTCCGGGTTCTCGAGCAGGTGGGTGGCAGCGGCGACGACCTCGATGAGGTTGTGCGGGGCCATGTTGGTCGCCATGCCGACGGCGATGCCGCTGGCGCCGTTCACGAGCAGATTGGGGAACGCCGCGGGGAGCACCGCGGGCTGCTGGAACTGCCCGTCGTAGTTCGGGATGAAGTCGACGACGTCTTCGTCGAGATTCTCGGTGAGTGCGAGGGCAGCGGCGGCGAGACGAGCCTCGGTGTATCGGGCGGCGGCAGGCCCGTCGTCGAGCGAGCCGAAGTTGCCGTGGCCGTCGACGAGGGGCACGCGCAGAGCCCACTCCTGTGCCAGACGCACCAGGGCGTCGTAGATCGCCGAGTCGCCGTGCGGATGCAGCTTCCCCATCACCTCGCCGACGACACGGGCGCTCTTGACGTGTCCGCGGTCGGGGCGCAGGCCCATCTCGGCCATCTGGTAGAGGATGCGCCGCTGCACCGGCTTGAGGCCGTCACGGGCATCGGGCAGGGCCCGTGAGTAGATCACCGAGTACGCGTACTCGAGGAACGAACCCTGCATCTCCGAGGAGAGGTCGATGTCCTGGATGCGCTCCTCGACGGGCTCGGGCGGCGGCGTTTTCGGCATGGACTTCCTGAAGGCGTACGGGAGCCTGTGTCAGACTGGCTCGGATGTCCCTCATGCTACCGTCCGAGTCGCCGAGCGTTCGGAGCGTCGTCGGGGTGGCGGCGGACCTGTCATCCGCGCTCCGCGGTGAATCCGCTGCGCTCCCGCGCGTGGATGCGGCTGTCCTCGTCGTGATCGACGGACTCGGTGCGATCAGCCTGCGCAGTCATGCCGGACATGCGCGCGCTCTGACAGCCGGGATGGCGAAGAAGGACGTCGCCCGAACCGTGTTCCCTTCCACGACGGCAGCGGCGCTCACGAGTATCGTCACGGGTGTGTGGCCCGGCGAACACGGACTGGTGGGCTATCGTGTGCGGGATGCGAGCCGCGACATCCTCGTCAACCAGCTCAGCGGCTGGGAGACGGACGGCATCGACCCGCTCACCTGGCAGGCGGCAGAGACGATCTTCGAACGCGCGGGTCGCGACGGGCACCCGAGCTTCGCGGTCGGATTCGGCGGCTACGCGCACAGCGGGTTCACCAAGGCGACCCTCCGAGGGGCGGAGTTCGTCGCAGCGACGACGGCTGCCTCGCGCATCGAAGCCGCGTACGCACTCGCCCAGGGGAGTGCGGGTTCACTCGTCTACTGCTACCTGCCTGAGGTCGACAAAGCCGGTCACAAGTACGGCATCGCCTCGCGCGAATGGGTCGCCGCGCTCGAGGACATCGACGCCGCACTCTCGGCACGCGTGCCTCCCGGAGTCGGCGTACTCGTCACATCGGATCACGGGATGGTCGATGTGCCGGTGAACCGCCAGGTCGTGCTCGACGCAGAGCATCTCGCCGGGGTGCGCCACATCGGCGGCGAGCCTCGGATGCTCCACGTTTATCTCGAACCCGACGCCGACTCCGCCGCGGTGACTGCGCGTTGGAGAGCCGATCTCGAGGGTGTGGCCGACGTGATCACTCGCGAAGAGGCCGTTCAGCTCGGACTGTTCGGACCGACGGTGACTGAGGCGGCCGCGTCGCGGATCGGCGACCTGCTGGCGATCGCACGCGGCGCATGGGCCATCTACGACGGTACGGCTGCGGACCAGCGAGGGCGCGGAATGATCGGCCAGCACGGCGCTCTCACGCCGGAGGAGCGGAACGTGCCGCTGCTGCGCCTGGGGGCGTTCGCGCGCTGACCGTCACTCGTCGGTGCGTGCCCCGAAGACGATCTCGTCCCATGAGGGCATCGCGTTGCGTCGACGTCGCCGACCGCTGGAGTCGCCCGTCTCGGAGGGTGATGGCTGAGAGGTCTGCGTCGGCTCCGGTTCGTCCTGCTGCTGCTCGAGCGCATCGAAAAGCGCGATCGGGTCGGAGTGATCGTCGTCTTCGGTGTCTTCGAGAACGGGCGCCGTCTCGCGCTGACCGCGCCGGCGACGGAGCGCCTCGAGCAGATCGGCGGTCTCCGGGTTGGTGCTCTGCGCCGAGGGTGCGCGTTTGATCGCCGCATCCTGCGCGGCGACGTCGGAGCGCGCCGGAAGGGCGGGGTCCTCGAGCTCCGCCTCGGGTGCCGGGAGCAGGCGGGGGCCGAACGCCCCGGAGTCGAAGCGGCTCTCATCCTTGTAGGGAGACGTGGCACGGTCGGCCTCGACGGCCCGGAGGCGGGGGATGAGGCCCTCGGGAAGGGAGCCTTGACGTGAGAGCTGGGTGGCATCCGCGTTCAACGGCGAGAGGGCGCTGCGACGCGGGTCGAAGCTCCAGCGCGCATCGTGCTCGACGTCGTTGGCGGTGAACTCGAGCTTGACCGTCCAGCCCGCGTCTCCCTTCCAGCTGGCCCAGCGTTCCGCGGTGGCCGCGACCTCATCGAGCTTCGCGCGGACGGCGGCGCCGAAGGTGGGCTGGGCGTCGGGCTCGACCTCGCTGCCGATGAGGACGGGGACCGCGAGGGCCTGACCGATGATGTGCTCCCGCTCGGCGAGGACCGGGCCCTCGAACCGTGCGACGTCGTCGACGCTGATGCCGAGGAGTTCGGCGACCTCCGGAGCCGTGAGACCGGCGCGGATCTGCGCCTGGATGTCGCGGGGACTCGCGGCGAGCTTCTGGGCGGTGGGCTCGGACTGGCGCGTGGCGCGACGGATCTCCCGCTGCAGCATGTCGTCGATGGGCAGCGCGAACCGCTCGCCCGACTCGGTCGCGAGTACGAGGACTCCTGCTTCAGTGCCGACGATGGTGACGTTTTCCATGCGAATGCCCCTCTGATGGGTGTCCGTTCATGGTGTCACGCGACGAGCGCAGCGGCGGGGAATACCCTGGGCGTGCCGTGAGTTTGCTCTGTCGCACGGACCCGCATTTGCGTTATGCCTTTGCGTCGTGCAAACTATGGCCGCCGAATACCCGACGGCGCACCACCCACTCGCACCATGAAAGTGGAGATCTACCGCATGGCAACCGATTACGACGCCCCCCGAAAGAGCGAAGACGACTCCGAGTCGATCGAAGCCCTCAAGGAGCGTGTGCCGGACAAGAACTCCGGCTCAAGCGGGGACGAAGACTCCGACAACCCGTCGAGCTTCGACCTTCCGGGTGCCGACCTTTCCGATCTCGAGCTCGATGTCGTCGTGCTGCCTGCGCAGCAGGACGAGTTCACGTGCATGAGCTGCTTCCTCGTGAAGCACCGCTCGCAGCTCGACCACGAGGGCGCATCCGGGCCCATCTGCAAGGAGTGCGCTGCCTAGCAGTCCTCCGAGCGACGTCTCACGCGCCCCCGACCCTCCGGTCAGGGGCGCGCTGTCGTTCCCGGGCGCGTTTCCGTCAGGCGCGGGCGGCCCGGATAGCCGCAGCCAGGCGATCGGGCGTGCGGCTGGAGATCGTCCAGGCGACGACGGGATCGTCCGCATCGATGTTCGGCACGATGACGATGCCGTCGATGCCGCCGCGGATCAGGTGCCAGCCACGGGCCGGGAGATCGGGACCGCGCGCCTGTCTGGCCTCTTCTCCGGTCAACGCCACCGGTTCACCGAGGAATCGCGCGTCGATGTGCGCGCGTCCGACGCGGAGCACCGTGCCCTCCACGGCGACGACGGGCGTCGCGAGCACGAACCCGAGCACGAGGAGCGCGGAGACCACCGCTCCCAGCACGAGCGCGAACGTCGAACCGATGGGGACGAAGACGAGTGACACCATCGGTCCGGCAACCGCGACGGTGACGAGAAGCCACAGGCTCGGGGAGAGCCGTTCGCGATAGCGGGTACGTGCGTCTGTGGCGGGGTTCTGCATTAGCCTCATGGGGTGACCGATTCCGTTGATGTCCCCATTATCGCCGCAGTCACTCCCGGGTACGCGCATCCGGGAGACGCCGGTGCAGATCTGGTCTCGGCCGAGGCCGTGCATCTCGAGCCGGGGGAGCGGGCTCTGGTCGCGACGGGCGTGCGCATCGCGCTCCCGGACGGGTACGCCGCCTTCGTGGTGCCGCGGAGCGGTCTCGCCGCGAAGCACGGCATCTCGATCGTCAACTCGCCCGGCACCGTCGACGCCGGATACCGCGGTGAGATCAAGGTGAGTCTGATCAACACCGATACCCGCAGCGCGTACGATGTGGCGGTCGGCGATCGCATCGCGCAGCTGATCATCATGCCGGTGACGCGTGCCACGTTCCTCCCGGTCGATGAGCTGCCAGACAGCATCCGCGGCGACGGGGGATTCGGTTCCACCGGATACCAGGCGGCGCTCCACCAGAACGAAGCAGGACAAGCCAATGACTGACAACAACGACACCCCTTCGAAGTCGGCGCCCGAGAACCGCGCCACCGATGGGCCCTTCGACGACTCCGAGGCGAACCCGGTCCGGCCGTACATCGATCTCGGGGGGATCAAGATCCTTCCGCGTGAAGGCCTGAACCTGCGACTCGAGGTGGAGGAGCAGACCAAGCGCATCGTGGCCGTCGGCCTGGACTACGCCGACTCCTCGTTGCAGGTGCAGCCGTTCGCGGCGCCGCGATCGGGCGGTCTCTGGGATGAGACCCGCGTGCAGCTGCGCGATCAGGTGAAGGCGCAGGGCGGCCGCGTCGAGGAGCGCGACGGTCCGCTGGGCAAGGAGCTGCTCGCCGAGGTCCCTGCGACCGCGAGCGAGGGTTCGGGTCTGCGTCTCGCGCGCTTCATCGGCATCGACGGGCCGCGGTGGTTCCTGCGTGGGGTCATCGGCGGCGCCGGCGCGTCGGATCCGGAGGCCGGGGCCAAGGTCGAGGACCTGTTCCGATCGATCGTCGTCGTGCGCGGTGGTTCTCCCATGCCGCCGCGCGACCTGATCCCGCTGAAGATGCCGGCGACACCGGGCTCGGCGTGAGCACGCCGGAACACGAGCCGGAGCGCGAGAAGCGCACCTCGGAACTCCTCGGGGAGGCGCTCGGCAGTGCGGCTCGCCGTGCCGGACTCGACCCGGCGGAGAGCGCCAGCACCCACAAGGTCGTGTGGTCGGCCATCGGCGGGGTTCGCGGCATCCTCGAATCGGTGCTGCCCAGTCTCGCCTTCGTCGTCATCTTCACGATCCGCCCCGAGCCGCTGATCCTCTCGCTGGGGATATCCGTCGGCCTCGCCGCGATCTTCACGATCGTGCGTCTGCTGCAGAAGTCCCCGCCGTCCGCCGCCATCGGCGGGCTGGTCGCCGCGGTGGCTGCGGCCGGACTGGCACTGTGGACGGGGCGCGGCGCCGACAACTTCGTCCCCGGCCTGATCACGAACGCCGTGTACGGCTCGGTCATCCTGGTGTCGGCCCTGATCGGATGGTCGCTGATCGGCCTCGCCGTCGGGTTCCTGATGGGGGAGGGCACTGCCTGGCGGAACGATCGGCGCAAACGTCGCGCGTACTTCTGGCTCGGCATCGCATGGGCCGCGCTGTTCTTCGCGCGGCTCGCGGTGCAGCTGCCGCTCTACCTCGCGGGTGACGTCACGGCGCTCGGCACGCTCAAGCTCATCATGGGGCTGCCGCTGTTCGCGCCCCTCATCGCCGTCACCTGGCTGGTCGTCCGGGCTCTCCATCCTCGGGGGCCGTCGCGCGAGGATACCGCCGAGGCATGATAGATTTATCTTGACATCAAGATAAATCGCAGGCTTTCGCCGGCGGGCCGCGCGGAGCAGACTGGTTAGGTCCGCCTTGCTAGCCGCAGGAGCTCGCTGGCGAGCAAGATGGAGGCGCCTGTCGCTCCCATCCGAATAGAAGGAGACGGATTCGTGTCCACGGTGAACAGCTTCGGTGCCAAGAGCACCCTGACAGTCGGCAGCACCGACTACGAGATCTTCCGCATCGACACGGTGCCCGGTTTCGAGAAGCTCCCCTTCAGTCTCAAGGTCCTCCTGGAGAACCTGCTTCGCACCGAGGACGGCGCGAATGTGACGAAGGCGCAGATCGAGGCGCTGGGGTCGTGGGATGCCGCGGCAGAGCCCAACACCGAGATCCAGTTCACGCCGGCCCGCGTGGTCATGCAGGACTTCACCGGTGTGCCCTGCATCGTCGACCTCGCCACCATGCGCGAGGCCGTGACGGCGCTCGGCGGAGACGCGAACAAGATCAACCCGCTCTCGCCCGCCGAGATGGTCATCGACCACTCCGTGATCGCCGACCTGTTCGGCTCCGAGAACGCCCTCGAGCGCAATGTCGAGATCGAGTACGAGCGCAACGGCGAGCGCTACCAGTTCCTTCGCTGGGGGCAGACCGCGTTCAGCGACTTCAAGGTCGTCCCGCCTGGAACCGGCATCGTCCACCAGGTGAACATCGAGCACCTCGCGAAGGTCATCTACGACCGGGACGTCGACGGCGTGCTCCGCGCATACCCCGACACCTGCGTCGGCACCGACTCGCACACCACCATGGTCAACGGCCTCGGCGTGCTGGGTTGGGGCGTCGGCGGCATCGAGGCGGAGGCGGCCATGCTCGGCCAGCCCGTGTCGATGCTCATCCCGCGCGTCGTCGGCTTCAAGCTGTCGGGTGAGATCCCCGCCGGCGTCACTGCCACCGACGTCGTGCTCACGATCACCGACCTGCTGCGCAAGCACGGCGTGGTCGGCAAGTTCGTCGAGTTCTACGGTGAGGGCGTGGCATCCGTGCCGCTCGCGAACCGCGCCACGATCGGCAACATGTCGCCCGAGTTCGGCTCCACGGCCGCGATCTTCCCGATCGACGACGTCACCCTCGACTACCTGCGCCTCACCGGCCGCAGCGAGGAGGCCGTCGCACTGGTCGAGGCGTACGCCAAGGAGCAGAAGCTCTGGCACGACGCCTCGCACGAGCCGACCTTCAGCGAGTACCTCGAGCTCGACCTCGGCACGGTCGTGCCGTCGATCGCCGGCCCGAAGCGCCCGCAGGACCGCATCCTCCTCTCCGAGGCGAAGACGCAGTTCGAGCAGGACATCCTGAGCTATGCGACGCCCTCGACGAGCGACGACATCGTCGACCTCGAGTCGAAGCACTCGTTCCCGGCGTCCGACCCGGGACAGGTCCCCGGCGAAGAGGAGCCGACGACGCGCCCCGTGCACATCAGCAGCGGTGCGCCGACGAACGCCTCCAACCCGGTTCCCGTCACCACGCCGTCGGGGGAGAAGTACATCCTCGACAACGGAGCCGTCACCCTCGCCGCGATCACCTCGTGCACCAACACGTCGAACCCGTCGGTCATGATCGCGGCCGGTCTCGTCGCGCGCAAGGCGCTCGAGAAGGGCCTGAAGCAGAAGCCGTGGGTCAAGACGACTCTCGGCCCCGGCTCGAAGGTCGTCACCGACTACTACGAGAAGTCCGGTCTGGACAAGGACCTCGAGGGCCTCGGCTTCTACACCGTCGGCTACGGGTGCACGATCTGCATCGGCAACTCGGGCCCGCTGATCGAAGAGGTGTCGGAGGCGATCAACTCGCACGACCTCGCCGTCACCGCCGTGCTCTCGGGCAACCGCAACTTCGAGGGTCGCATCAGCCCCGACGTGAAGATGAACTACCTCGCCAGCCCGCCGCTGGTCATCGCGTATGCGCTGGCCGGGTCGATGCACTTCGACTTCGAGAACGACGCGCTCGGCAAGGGCAGCGACGGACAGGACGTCTTCCTGAAGGACATCTGGCCGACGCCCGATGAGGTGCAGGAGATCGTCGACTCGTCGATCTCGCGCGACCAGTTCATCAAGCAGTACGCGACGGTGTTCGACGGCGACGAGCGCTGGCGCAACCTGCCGACGCCGGACGACGACACGTTCCAGTGGGACGAGAACTCGACCTACGTCCGCAAGGCGCCGTACTTCGACGGCATGACGATGGAGCTCACCCCGGTGAAGGACATCGAGGGTGCTCGTGTCATGGCGACGCTCGGCGACTCGGTCACGACCGACCACATCTCGCCGGCCGGAAACATCAAGCCGGGCACGCCGGCGGCGCAGTACCTCACCGAGCACGGCGTCGACCGCAAGGACTTCAACTCCTTCGGTTCGCGTCGTGGCAACCACGAGGTCATGATCCGCGGGACGTTCGCGAACATCCGTCTGAAGAACCTCATGGTCTCGGCCGTCAACGACGGACAGGTCGTCGAGGGTGGATTCACGCGCGACTTCACGCAGCCCGGCGGCCCGCAGTCGTACATCTACGACGCGAGCATGAACTACCAGGAGCAGGGTACCCCTCTCGTCATCTTCGGCGGCAAGGAGTACGGCTCCGGCTCGTCGCGCGACTGGGCGGCCAAGGGCACGAGCCTGCTGGGCGTCAAGGCCGTCATCACCGAGAGCTTCGAGCGCATCCACCGCTCGAACCTGATCGGCATGGGCGTCGTCCCGCTGCAGTTCCCTGCCGGCGAGAGCTGGGAGTCGCTCGGACTCGACGGTACCGAGATCGTCTCGATCTCGGGTCTGGAAGAGCTCAACAACGGCGTCACGCCCAAGACGGTCAAGGTCACGGCCACCCCGAGCGAGCACTCGCCCGAGGGCAAGCAGACCGTGGAGTTCGACGCGGTCGTCCGCATCGACACCCCCGGTGAGGCCGACTACTACCGCAACGGCGGCATCCTGCAGTACGTGCTGCGTTCGCTGGTCTGATCGCACAGACGAAAGGGGCTCGGGTCTTCGGACACGAGCCCCTTCCGCCTGTCAAGGGGGTGTCTGTGCAGCGTGCTCTGCGGAGCCCGCGGGGTAGGATCGAGAGGCGCCCGCACCCCCGTCGGGTGCTTCCGGCGGAGCCTGTGAGGAGGCGCAGATGACCATTCTTCCGAGCATCTCAGGACCCCGTGATCTGGACGCCCTCTCGGCCGACCAACTGGAGCAGCTCGCTGCAGAGATCCGAGAGTTCCTCGTCGACAACGTCTCCCGGACGGGAGGCCACCTCGGTCCGAACCTCGGAGTGGTCGAGCTGACCATCGCGCTGCACCGGGTCTTCTCCTCCCCGGACGATCCCTTCATCTTCGACACCGGTCACCAGTCCTACGTGCACAAGCTGCTCACCGGGCGCCAGGACTTCTCCGCCCTGCGGGTGCGTGGCGGTCTCGCCGGGTATCCGCAACGCGGGGAGAGCGCCCATGACGTCGTGGAGTCCTCCCACGCCTCGAGTTCGCTCAGCTGGGCCGACGGCATCTCCCGGGCGCTCACCGCGACCGGTCGGGCGGATCGGCATGTCGTCGCGGTCGTGGGCGACGGTGCGCTCACGGGCGGCATGACGTGGGAGGCGCTGAACAACATCTCCGACGACAACGACCGCAATCTCGTGATCGTGGTCAATGACAACGGACGCTCGTACGCGCCGACGATCGGCGGCATGTCGCGGTACCTGAACCGGGTGCGCACCGCCGCCGCATACAAAGACCTGCACCAGCGCTCCGACCGCCTGTTCCGCGCCTTCGGCCCGGTCGGCCGAGCGGTGTTCCGCGGCGTCCGCGGGGGAACGCACGGTTTCCTGTCGCGGTTCACGAACAACGAGGCGCTGTACTCCAACCTCGACATCAAGTACCTGGGTCCGGTCGACGGGCACGACCTCCCGGCACTGCTCGAGACCCTCGAGCTGGCGAAGTCGTATGGTGCTCCGGTGATCGTGCACGCGATCACCGAGAAGGGGCGCGGTTACCAACCGGCACGCGATGACGAAGCCGACCAGTTCCACGCCGTAGGGAAGATCGACCCGACGACCGGAGAGACACTGTCGTCCGGCGGCCGAGGATGGACCGATGTGTTCTCCGATGCGCTCGTGTCGGTGGGCGAGCAGCGCAGCGATGTGATCGCGATGACGGCCGCCATGCTGCGGCCGACAGGTCTCGCTCCGTTCGCGGAGCGGTTCCCCGATCGGGTGTACGACGTCGGCATCGCCGAGCAGCATGCGGTCGCCTCTGCGGCCGGACTCGCTTTCGGCGGGCTGCACCCGGTGGTCGCGCTCTACGCGACATTCATGGGGCGCGCGTTCGATCAGGTGCTGATGGACGTGGCTCTGCACCGCGCCGGCGTCACCTTCGTGCTCGACCGCGCAGGGGTGACCGGCCCGGACGGCCCCAGCCACCACGGCATGTGGGACCTCGCCATGCTCCAGATCGTCCCGCACATCCGCATCGCCGCCCCGCGAGACGGCGCCCGGCTGACGGAGGCCCTGAACGAGGCCGTCGAGGTCGACGACGCCCCCACGGTCATCCGCTTCCCCAAGGGCGAGGTCGCGCAGGATCTTCCGGCGATCGAGCGCCTGCGTGACGGCGTCGACGTGCTGGCCCGCGGCGAGAGCGAAGACGTCCTGATCGTGGCGATCGGTCCCTTCGCGGAACTCGCGTTGGACGTCGCCGATCGTCTGCGCGCGCAGGGGATCGGGGCGACCGTCATCGACCCGCGCTGGGCTATCCCGGTGCAGCCGTCCATCGTCGAGCTCGCCGGGCACCACCGCCTCGTCATCACGCTCGAAGACGGCATCCGCGTCGGCGGCATCGGCACCCGGGTCCGCCAGGCCCTCCGAGAGGCCGGCATCGACACGGCGGTCGACGAGCTCGGCCTGCCCGACGAGTTCATCGACCATGCGAGCCGCGACCAGATCCTCGCCGATGCGGGACTCACACCGTCGAAGATCGCGCAGGACATCGTCGCCCAGGTTCTCGGAACCCGCATCCCGAAGGCCCGCCACGCGGGGGAGACGGGCGCGATCGACCTTCCGCTGCACGAGCGGCACTGAGCCGAGCGGCCCGAGCCGACGTCTTCCCCGGCACCGCGTCGGCGGGCGTCAGTTCAGTGCGTGCAGCGCGGCGACGGCTTGAGCGCCCCGATCGACGTCGCGGAGTGCCGTCGAGAGGAGATACCCGTCGGTCAGGGCGTCACCGGTCACCATGACGCGCACGAGTTCCACACCGCAGGCGCGGCGCACCTCATCGGCACTCGCGGCGATGACCCTGGTGTTGATCTCGTCGTTGTGCGGCAACTCGGTGCCCTCGAGCCCGCGGATGACATCGCGCAGCGCTGCTCCGACGATGTTCGAGGCCCGCTCCTTGACGTTCACGACGTCGAGCTCGAACACTCGCAGATCTCGACCGCTCGGTATCGGTCGCCATTCGAACGACGCGTGGACCCGGTGCTGGTGACCGTTCGCTCCTCCCATCTCCCGCACCGGGAGATCGGTCGCCCGACAGCGGACGTCGATCAGCCGGTACCAGTAGAACAGCGGGAACGCGCCGTGCGAGCCCGGATCGAGCACGACCACCTCGCCGACCGCGCCCCCGCGATTGGTCGGGCGTCGCTGGGGGCGATTGCGGATGATGGGCTTGCCGTTTCGCGTCCGGATGGCCGCCCAGCCCTCATCGACAGTGACGATGAAGAGCTTCAGGAGAGCGGGGAGTACCAGGAGGGTCGTGAGGATCGCTGTTCCGGTCTTCAACAGCCCTGACATCCCTTTGCCGCCCAGCATCGTGAAGAGCATGTCCATGACACCACTGTGCACGCTCGCGGCGGGCAGTGCGTCGCGTGGGGACCGCGGTCGAGGGGAGTTCATGCGCTGTTCTCCCGCCGTTACCCGCGTTGCCGTGCCGTCGAACCGGGAGCGCTCGGATCCGCCTCCGGAAGGAATCAGGCCCCGTCTGCGAGCGACCTCTGGACGATGGCTTCGACGGCTGCGCGGCACCGTTCTCGGTCGGCATCGACGAGCCCGATGCGGGTCCGCCGGTCGAGGACGTCCTCGACCGTCATGGCGCCCTCGACACGCACGGCGTACTCGACCTCAGCACTGGTCAGGCCCGTCTCCTCGTCGACCGGCTCTCGAGCAACGGGAACCCTGCGGTCGACGAGACGCAATGACGCGGTCCGGCTCGGTGGGGCCGTCAGCCCGCGGGTGTGCAGCGCCAGATCGACCGCGTCCTCGGCCATCCGTCGATAGGTGGTCAGCTTCCCGCCGAGGACCGTGACGAACCCCGCGCCGGACACGGTCACGAGGTGTCTGCGCGAGATGTCGGCCGTCGGAGCCGTGCCCCGGTCGACGAGAGGTCTAAGGCCCGCGAACGCGCCGCGCACCTGCTCGCGTCGGATCGGCGACGCGACCACACGATTGAGGTTCGTGAGCAGGAAGTCGATCTCACGTTCCGTGGGCTGCGCAACCCGGGGCACGGCGTCCGGAGCATCCTCGTCGGTCAGCCCGACGATCACCCGACCGTACGCCTGCGGCAGCGCGAAGACATATCGGCTGATCGACCCTTCGTGGGGGATCGTGAGGGCCGTGTGCGGCGCCCCGAGGTCGTTCGCGTCGAGGACGATGTGCGTGCCCCGGCTCGGGCGCACCCGGATCGCGTCGTCGAGCGAGCCCGCCCACACGCCGGTCGCGTTGATGACGGCGCGCGCTCTGATATCGAGACGCTCTCCCGTCAGCGTGTCCTCGGCGGTCGCGCCGTCGCCACGCAGCCCGAGAGCTCGGACTCGGGTGAGGATCCGCGCTCCGAGCGACGCGGCTGTCCGCGCCACCGTGACCACGAGCCTGGCGTCGTCGTCGAGCTGGCCGTCGTACTAGAGCATGCCGCCGCGCAGACCACGGCGTTCCAGGGCCGGCGCGATGCGGGCGGCCGTGCGCGCGGACACCAGAACCGGAGCCGGGAGCACGGCCCGGGAGGTGTGCGCTCTCATCCGCAGGAGGTCACCGAGCCCCATGCCGAGAGCGCCGGCCGTGCGCTGGCGGAGCGTGATGCCTTCGCTGAACGGGAGCAGCTGTCCGAGCGGACGGATCAGGTGCGGGGCGATGGTGGTCATGAGAAGGTGTCGCTCGTGCGCGCTCTCCCGTGCGGTGGCCACGTCCCCGGTGGCAAGGTAACGCAGGCCGCCGTGCACGAGTTTCGAGCTGAACCGACTCGTGCCGAAGGAGAGGTCCTCCGCGTCGATCAGCGTGACGGAGAGGCCGCGAGCTGCGGCGTCCAGGGCGACGCCGGCGCCCGTGATCCCGCCGCCGATGACGAGAACATCCACCGTCTCCTCCGCCGCTCGTGCAAGGTCGCCCCGACGCCGTGACCCGTTCAGCGCAGAGGATGTCGTGGTCATGGGCGCAGAAGCCCGTCGAGAGTCGTCCGCAGTTCGCGCTCCCATGCGGCCTCGGAGATGAGCTCCGCGACGGTCCCGTGCGAGAGGACGGCGGACTGGGCCACCAGCAGCACCATGACCGCGATCTCTCCGGCCGGATCAGCGCGGACGGACCCATCGGTCTGGGCTGCGGCGATGGCGGCGGCGAGCCAGCGCAGTATCCGGCGCTGACTCGACCCGACGCGCTGCAGCGTGTAGCGGGTGAAGGCCTCCGGCTCGTCGGCGAGCAGACGCGCATACACCGTGTCGCCGCGGAAGAGCGTGATGAACCGCATGACTGCGTCGACCACCGACGCGCGGGTGCGGGCGGGGTCCGGCGGCAGCATCTCGATGAGCCCGATCACCCGACGAAGCAAAGCCGAGCGGACGACGTCGTCGGCATCGGACCAGCTGCGGTAGATCGTCGGACGGCTCAGCTCGGAGCGCCGTGCGAGCTCGGCGATCGTCACGCCGTGCACACCACGACGGCTGATCAGGGCGTCGGCAGCGTCGAGGATGCGGGTCTGGGTGGCATCCCACGCGGGGAGCTCGTCTTCGCTCTTGTCGACTTCTGGTTGACGTTCTTCCATGATGTGTCACACTGTAACGCATGGAGCAGGAGAGTGGCAGCGGCGCCGACCATGTCGCGATGCGGTGGAACGGCTGGGGCGATCCTCGCAAGGCCAAGGAGCTGCCGCGCGCGGTCCGCACCCTGCTGCCGCTTCTGCTCGGTCGCATCCGTCGGCCAGAGGAGCCGGTGTCGCTGGACGCCGTCCGCATCGATGACAGCGCTCTGACGGCGGAGGATCTCGACGCTTTCCGCTCCGTCGTCGGCGCGGAGCACGTGGACGAGTCTGCGGAGGCGCGCATCCGCCACGCGGGCGGGCGGTCGACTCCGGACCTGTTGCGACGCCGAGCTCGGGAGCAGCGTGTGCCCGATGCCGTCGTGCGCCCGGCCGCTCACGACGAAGTACGTGCGTGCCTGGAGGTGGCTGGTGAGCGCGGGGTCGCGGTGATCCCCTTCGGCGGTGGTACGAGCGTCGTCGGTGCCCTCGACCCCGACCGCGGGACGCACCACGGTGTCGTGACCCTCGATCTGCGCCGCCTGACCGGCCTGGTGAGACTCGATGAGCTCAGCGGCGAAGCCGTGCTCGCCGCGGGCACCACAGGGCCCGAGGCGGAGTCGCTGCTGTCGGCGCACGGTCTCGAACTCGGACACTTCCCCAGAGCTTCCGCTACGCGACGATCGGCGGCTTCGCGGCGGCGCGTTCCTCGGGCCAGAACTCGGCAGGCAACGGACGTTTCGAGACGATGGTGACCGGGATCCGCGTGGCGACGCCGACGGGGACCTCGAACTCGGGCGCTCACCCGGCTCGGCGGCGGGGCCCGACCTGATCCGTGTGTTCCTCGGCTCCGAGGGCATCTTCGGTGTGATCACCGAGGTCAAGGTGCGCGTGCATCCGATTCCTCGCGAGCGGTTGTTCGAATCGTGGACCTTCCCCGACTTCGAGAGCGGCGTCGAAGGGCTCCGGCGAGTGGCGCAGTCGGGCGACGGCCCTACCGTCATCCGGCTCTCCGACGAGGCGGAGACCGCGGTGAGCCTCGCCCAGGTGGGGAAGATCGGGAAGGCCCTCGCGAAGGGAGCGAGCGCGGTGACGGTGTACGAGGGCGAAGACATCACCGGTCGGCGGGCCAGGGCGAGTGCCCAGCTCGCCGCAGCCGGCGGCACGTCTGCCGGGGAGGGCGCGGCGGAGGAGTGGCTTCAGGGCCGCTTCGACGGTCCGTATCTGCGGGATTCGCTGCTCGACGCGGGTGTGTTCTGCGAGACCCTCGAGACCGCGACGACGTGGTCGAACCTGCGGCCCCTGCGCACGGCCGTCGAGACGGCGCTGAAGCACGGTTTCGCCGATGCCGGAGCGAAGACGTATGTCATGTGCCACGTCTCCCACATCTACCCCACAGGAGCGTCGCTCTACTTCACCGTGCTCGCCGGTATCCGTGCCGAGCCTCTCGGCGTCTGGGAGGCGGTGAAGGCGCGCGTGAACGACGCGATCATCGCGTCCGGCGGCACCATCAGCCATCACCATGCGGTGGGACGGGACCACGCGGACTGGCTCGGTCAGGAGATCGGCGACACCGGCATCCGCATCCTCACCGCGATCAAGCGCGAGCTCGATCCCGCAGGCATCCTGAACCCCGGTGCCGTGATCCCCGTCGAACGGACACGCTGACGTGGCAGAGCACATCGCCGTGCTCGCGAATCCCTTCTCCGGCAAGGGCCGCGGCAGGAGAGCTGCGGAGATCGCCGTCTCTCATCTGCGCGAACGAGGTGCGGATGTGCGGACCTACGCCGGCGCGTCAGCCGACGACACCGTCCGGCTCGCCGCCACGGCGCTCGCAGAGGAACCGCGCGCACTGGTCGTGGTGGGCGGCGACGGCACGCTCTCCGGCGTCCTCGACGTCGTCTGCGCGGCATCCGTTCCGGTAGCGCTCGTGGCAGCGGGCACCGGGAACGACTTGGCGCGGGCGCTGGGCCTGCCCCGTCGCGACGCCAAGGCTGCCGCGGAACTCGCGCTCACCGGGGTGCCGCGTCCGATCGACGTCGGAGAGATCCGCACAGCGACCGGTCGCAAGAAGTACCTGACCATCGCTGCTCTCGGCTTCGATGCGAAGATCAGCGAACGCACGAACCGACTCCGCTGGCCGCACGGCGCGCCCCGCTACTACCTCGCGCTGCTCATCGAACTCGCGCGTCTGCGCCCGATGGACTTCACGATCTCCGTCGACGGCGAGATCCCGAGGATGTCTCCCGGCACGCTGATCGCCGCGGGCAGCACAGCGAGCTACGGCGGAGGCATGCCGATCTGCGTCGGAGCGCTGCCGGACGATGGCCTGCTCGACATCGTGCAGGTCGCGCCGCTCAGCCGTGCGCGCCTGCTTCGGCTGTTCCCGCTGCTCCTGCGCGGAACCCACCTGGATCGGCCGGAGGTCGTCCATCGACGGGCGCGAGCTGTCACGATCTCCGCTCCCGGGCTCGTCGTCTACGCGGACGGGGAGCGGGTCGGTGAGGATGAGTGCGCGATCTCCGTGTTTCCCGGGGCGCTCACCGTCATGGTGTCGGAGGGAGGGCGATGACCGGGTTCGACGAAGACGTCGTGATCGTGGGGTCGGGGTTCGGCGGGTCCGTCGCGGCGTTGCGGCTCCGAGAGAAGGGCTACCGGGTCAGGGTCTACGAAGCGGGACGTCGCTTCGAGGACGAGGACTTCGCGAAGACCAGCTGGAACCTGCGGCGTTACCTGTGGGCTCCCGCGCTCGGCTGCTTCGGGATCCAGCGCATCCATCGCCTGCCCCACGTGATGATCCTCGCGGGCGCCGGCGTCGGAGGAGGCTCGCTCAACTACGCGAACACGCTGTATCAGCCGGGAGTCGCGTTCTTCCAGGACCCGCAATGGCGTGACATCGCCGACTGGGAGTCCGAGCTGTCGCCGCACTATCGCACGGCGAAGCGGATGCTGGGGGTCGTGGAGCGCTATCCGCATACCGGCCCCGTCGAGCGGATCATGGCCGGTGCGGCGGAGGACCTCGGGGTGGGTTCCACGTTCCGCCATGCGCCGGTCGGCGTGTGGTTCGGGCGACCGGGGAGCGCGTCGCCGATCCTTATTTCGACGGCGAGGGACCTGAGCGCACCGGGTGCACGCTCTGCGGCAACTGCATGGTCGGATGCCGCGTCGGAGCGAAGAACACCCTGATGAAGAACTACCTCGCGCTCGCGGAGCGACGCGGTGCGGTGATCGAGCCGATGCGCACGGTCATCGACATCCGCGAGCTCCCGGCCGGGGGCTTCGCAGTCACGACCCGGCGCAGTGGTTCTCGGCTCCGGCGCACGCGGAGAACGGTGACCGCGGAGCAGGTGGTGCTCGCCGCGGGCACCTGGGGCACTCAGCAACTGTTGCATCGGATGAAGGCGTCCGGCGCGCTGCCGAGGATATCCGATGCCGTCGGACGCCTCACCCGGACGAACTCGGAGGCGCTCGACGGCGCGGTCGCCACGAGGGTGCCGGATTCCCTCGAGTTGGCGAGGGGTGTGGCGATCACCACGTCGTTCCACGTGGACGACCGTACGCACGTCGAGAACGTACGCTATGGACCCGGGTCGAATCTGATGGGAGCGCTCGCGACCGTGCTGGTGACCGGCGAGCGCTCGCTCGGCGCACGAGTGGGGAGCCTTGCCCGTCAGGTGATCCGTGCGCCGCTGCGACAGTTCCGGTTGGCGAACCTGCGCAGGTGGAGCGAGCGGGGCATCATCGCGCTCGTGATGCAGACCGCCGACAACTCCCTGACGCTGTCGCTGCGTCCACGTCTCGGGCGACTCGTCATGACGAGCGAGCAGGGGCATGGTGAGCCGAATCCGAGTCACCTGCCGCAGGCCCACGCGGCCGCAGCGGCGATCGCGGCGCGGATGCAGGAAGAGGGCGGCGTGTCGGCGGAAGCACGAGGATCGTGGCCCGAGGTGTTCGGCATCCCGCTGACCGCCCACTTCCTCGGGGGAGCGGTGATCTCTGCGACACCCGAGGCGGGCGTCATCGACATGTACCACCGTGTGTGGGGGCACCCCGGTCTGCACGTCCTCGACGGCTCGGCCGTCTCGGCCAACCCCGGCGTGAACCCCTCGCTCACGATCACCGCTCTCGCCGAACGGGCCCTGGCGTACTGGCCCCGTCACGGTGAGACCGACGGGAGGCCGCCGCACTCACCGAACTGAGCGCCTGCACGCGCGTTCGCTCTTCACGACGAAGCGCCCCACCGCGAACGGCGGGGCGCTTCGTCATGAAGAGCGTGCGACTCAGCGGCTCTCGACACCTCGGATCTGCGGGGTGTGGAAGGATCCGCCGAACGCGCGCTCGGATGCCCCCTCGCGATCGAGGTAGGGCGACGCACCGCCGTCGATGAACGGCCAGCCGGCCCCGAGGATCAGGCACAGATCGATGTCCTCGACCTCAGGGACGACCCCCTCGTCCAGCATCAGCTTGATCTCCTGAGCCAGCCCGTCCTGCACACGCTGGAGGATGGTCGCCGCCGGCGCCGGGGTCTTGCCGACGGCGGGCTTCAGCACCTTCTCGGCCTGCTTGCTCCAGCCGACGACTCGTCCACCCTTGTCCTTCTCCACGACCTGATCGAGCTCGGCGAGCGCGTGGAAGTTCTCGTTGGCGTAGAACCGGTCGGGGAAGGCGCGCACCATCGTGTCCTGCACGTGGGCGGCGACCTTCCAACCCACCAGGTCGATCAGCTGGAACGGACCCATCGGCAGGCCGAGCGGACCGAAGGCCTTCTCGACGTCGGCGATCGGCGTGCCCTCGTAGACGGCGCGGGCGGCCTCGCCCATGACCTTGGCGAGCAGACGGTTCACGACGAAACCGGGCGCGTCGGCGGTGAGGACCGCGTTCTTGCCCAGACCCTTCGCGATGACGAAGGCCGTCGAGAGCGCGGCGTCGTCGGTGGCGGGCGTCTTCACGACCTCGATCAGCGGCATCACCGCCACCGGGTTGAAGAAGTGGAAGCCGACCAGTCGCTCGGGGTGGGCGAGCTTCGACCCGATCTCCTCGACCGACAGCGACGAGGTGTTCGTGGCGAGGATCGCATCCTCGGCGATGATCTTCTCGATCTCGCCGAACACCTGCTGCTTGACGCCGACCTCTTCGAACACGGCCTCGATCACGAAGTCGCAGTCCGCGTAGAGGCTCTTGTCGGTGGTGCCCGTCACGAGCGCGCGCAGCTTGTTGGCGGAGTCGGAGTCCAGCCGACCCTTCGCCTCGAGCTTGCCGATCTCGTCGTGGATGTACGCGACGCCCTTGTCGACGCGCGCCTGATCCAGGTCGGTGATGAGCACGGGCACCTGGAGCTTGCGCACGAACAGCAGCGCGAACTGGCTGGCCATGAGTCCGGCGCCGATGATGCCGACCTTGGTGACCTTCTTCGCCAGGGCTTTGTCGGGAGCGCCGACGGGCCGCTTGGCGCGCTTCTGCACCAGGTCGAACGCGTACATGGACGCGGCGAACTGGTCGCCAGTCACGAGTTCGGCCAGCGCCTCGTCCTCGCGGGCAAAGCCCTCCGCCTTCGTGCCGCTCTTCGCCTTGTCAAGGAGGTCGAGTGCCGCGTACGGCGACTTCGGGACGGTCCCGATCTTCGACTCCAGCATGCCCCGAGCCATCTTGATGGCGATCGGCCATTTGGTGAGGCGCTCGATCTTGCCGGGCTCGTTCCTGCGCTCGACCTTTTTGCCGCCGAGCACCGCGTCGGCCCACGCCAGCGAGTTCTCGAGGTAGTTCGCGGCGGGGAAGATCGCGTCGAAGATGCCGAAGTCGAACGCCTGCTGCGGCTTCAGCATCCGGTTCTGCTTGAGCGGATTCGAGATGACGACCTCGAGGGCGTTCTCGATGCCGATGAGGTTCGGCAGCAGGTACGCGCCGCCCCAGCCGGGGATGATGCCGAGGAAGACCTCGGGCAGGGCGATCGCAGCGGCGGACGCATCCACCGTGCGGTAGCTGGAGTTCAGTGCGATCTCCAGACCGCCGCCCAGCGCGAGGCCGTTCACGAAGGCGAACGACGGCACGCCGAGGTCGCCGAGCTTGCCGAGCACCTTGTGGCCGAGCTGAGCGATGAGGCGCGCGTTGTCGCGGGAGCCGACCTTGCTGATGTCCGAGAGATCCGCGCCGGCGGCCATGATGTACTGCTTGCCGGTGATGCCGACCGCCTGGATCTCGCCGGCGGCCGCGCGTGCCTTGAGCCCGTCGAGGGTCTCTCCGAGCTGCGTGAGCGTCGCAGGACCGAGTGTGTTCGGGCGGGTGTGATCGCGACCGTTGTCGAGCGTGATGAGCGCGAGGACCTTGCCGGAAGCGAGGCGGATGTCGCGCACGGGGGAGTGCGTGATGACCTCGCCGTCGGTGAGGGCCTGGATGGGGGAGAAGTCGATGTCGTCGTAGTTCGTCACGGGGGCGCTCACTTCTTCTTCCTGCCGTCGTAGTGCGGGTTCTCCCAGATGACCGAACCGCCCTGCCCGAGCCCGACGCACATGGCGGTCAGGCCGTAACGGACATCGGGGCGCTCGGCGAACTGCGCCGCGAGCTGGATCATCAGACGGACACCGGATGCCGCCAGCGGGTGTCCGAGCGCGATCGCGCCGCCCCACTGGTTGACGCGGGGGTCGTCGTCGGCGATGCCGAAGTGGTCGAGCAGGGAGATCACCTGGATGGCGAATGCCTCGTTGAGCTCGAACAGCCCGATGTCGGCGATCGTGAGACCCGCCTTCTTCAGAGCCTTCTCGGTCGAGGGGATCGGCCCGATGCCCATGATCTCGGGCTGCACGCCGGCGAAGGCAAACGACACCATGCGCATCTTCGGCGCGAGTCCGAACTCCTTCACCGCACCGCCGCCGGCGAGCAGCGACATGGTCGCGCCATCCGTGAGCGGAGACGAGGTACCTGCCGTGACGCGGCCATGCGGACGGAACGGCGTCTTGAGGGCGGCGAGGTCCTCCATCGTCGTCTGCGGACGGCGGCCCTCGTCCTCGGTCGCGAGGCCCCAGGCGCCGTCGACGCCCTTGGTGGCGACCGGAACCAGGTCTGGCTGGATCTTGCCGGCGTCATACGCCGCCTGCACCTTGTGCTGGCTGAGCATGCCGAAGCGGTCGGAGCGCTCCTTGGTCAGATGCGGGAAGCGGTCGAAGATCCTCTCGGCCGTGACTCCCATGTTGAGGGCGCCAGGATCGACCATCTTCTCCGCGACGAAACGCGGGTTGGGGTCGGCGTTGCCGCCGATCGGGTGGTGCCCCATGTGCTCGACGCCACCGGCCAGGGCGAAGTCGTACATGCCGACGCCGATCGATGCGCCCATGGTGGTGACGCTGGTCATCGCCCCGGCGCACATGCGCTCGACCGCGAGTCCCGGCACGGTCTGCGGGAGTCCGGCGAGGATCGCCACCGAACGGCCGAGGGTCAGCCCCTGGTCTCCGGTCTGGCTCGTCGCCGCGATGGCGACATCGTCGATGCGGTCCGCCGGGACGGCGGCGTTGCGCTCCATCAGGCCGATGGTCGCCTTGACCGCGAGGTCATCCGCGCGGGTGTTCCAGTACATGCCCTTTTCGCCGGCGCGCCCGAAGGGGGTGCGTACTCCATCGACGAAGAAGACGTCCGAGATCTCGGCCACTCTGCCTCCAAGTTAGTGCGTGACCTCAGTCTATGAAGCCCGAGAAACGGGGAGGAATCGGTTGGATCGAACCTACGAAGCCGGTGCGGGGGTGGTGTCGGGCGATTGCGCGGCCTCTACAAAGGCGTCCGCGATCTTCTGTGCAGTACGTGCAACCTGCCACGGACGAGCGCCGAGTGCCGTCAGCGCTCGGGCGATGTCTTCTGCCGTCTCGCCCGGAAGCTCCCAGGCAACGCGGCGCAGGTACTCCGGTGTGAGGAGGTTCTCGGTCGGCATCCCGAGCTCCTCGGCGACGGCCTCCACGACGGGCCTGGCGGCCTTGAGGCGCGCGTCGGCCTCGGGGTTCCGATCCGCCCAGGCGCGCGGCGGCGGAAGAGTGTCGCTCGGGACGCGTTCGCGCGGGAGGTCTTCGGCCGCGCGGCCGTCGACGATGGCCTGCCACCAGCGGTCCAGCTGGGTGCGGCTCGCGCGCCCCTGGAACTCCTTGACTCCTGCGAGGGCCTGTTTCGACGGCGGGTTCGCCATGACGGCGGCGACGAGGGAGCGATCCGGCACGAGTCGACCGGGGAGACGTCCTGCTGCTGCGCGTACATCTCCCTGGCTTCCCAGAGCGCTCGGGCGACCGCGAGGTTGCGGGATCCGCGCACCTGGTGCAGGCCGCTGAGGCGCCGCCACGGGTCCTCCCGCGGCGGCTTCGGCGCACGGGCCAGCGTCGCGGCGAACTCCTCGGCGGCGATCGCCGTCTTGTCCTGTTCCTCCAGTTCGAGGACGAGGACGTCGCGGACGTCGACGAGATGCAGCACGTCGAGCGCGGCATACTCGAGCCACGAATCGGGCAGCGGTCGAGTCGACCAATCCGCCGCCGAGTGCTCCTTCTTCAGAGTGATGCCGAGCGCGTCCTCGACGACGGCCGCCAGCCCGACGCGCTCGTGGCCCAGCAGACGCGACGCCAGCTCGGTGTCGAAGATCACGGTGGGCTCGAGGTGGAGTTCCCGGAGCGAGGGGAGATCCTGGCTCGCTGCGTGCAGCACCCACTCGGTCTCGCCGATCGCCGCCTGCAGCGGGGCGAAGTCGCCGATCGCCGGCGGGTCGAAGAGGAACACGCCGGCGTCGCGGCGGAAGACCTGCACCAGGTAGGCGCGCTGCGAGTACCGGAAACCGGACGCGCGCTCCACGTCGACGGCGACGGGGCCGGTGCCTGCGGCGAGCACGGCGCAGGCGGCGCGGAACTCCTCGGCATCCGAGATCACGGAGTATTCAGTCACGTACAGCCTTTCGCGCGCCGATCACGGCGATGCCCTCGGAGCCGGGCGGAAGTCCCGCCAGCATTCCGACCAGCTCGGCCCATGCTTCGACGTGCGGTCGGATCGGGCCCTCCGGTGTCCAGGACGCACGCAATTCTATCTGGGCGCCGTCGCCTTCGACCGCGAGACCTCCGAAACCCTTCGACAGGGTCTTCGTGGATGTGCCGGATGCGGAGTGATAGATCGCTCCGCGGGAGTCGAGGGCGTCCACGAGCCAGGACCACGTCACATCCGCGAGGAGAGGGTCGGTGCCGATCTCCGTCTCGAGTGGTGCCTGCGCGAAGACGACGATGCGCCAGGGGCCGCCCCAGGCGCCGGGCGCTTCCGGGTCGTGGAGAAGGACGAACCGTCCGGTGCCGTACACCGACTCCCCGTCTCCCTCAGGGCGCACGTCGGCGGCCAGTGCATGGGCGAACGGCGCGAGGCCCTGCGGCGTGGCGATCTCGCGGACCGTGATGTCGTCACGGAACACGGTCTCGCGCAGGTCGGTCACAGCGCTGTCGAATGGCGTCCCGGCTTCGGGGTGTGCGGTCACGGCAACAGGCTAGAGTCAGGAAGCGATGAAGAGTCTCAGGCACGCCGTTACGCTCCTTGTCCCCGCCGTGCTCGCGATCGGCGCCGCAGCGGCCTTTCTCGTGTTCGCCGTCGCCCGTCGGGTGGTCACACCCATCAGGCGTGCCATGGACACCCAGATCCTCGCGGTCGACACGGGCGCGCAGACGATCGAACTGCAGCGCACCCTCGACACCGAGCTGCCGGGTCGGTACGGGCTCTTCACGACAGGCACATACGGGTACGTCAAGGTCGGCGCGGTCCTGAGCGCCGACGGCGCGAGCGTCCGCCGCAAACTCCTGACGCAGATCAAGCCGGGCGCCCGCGTGGACCGCGCCGCCGCTTTCAGCGGCTACTACTACTCATCGCCGAGCGAACTCCATCTGCCCTGGGAGAACCTTCTCATCGGTTCCCCCGCCGGACCCTGCCCCGCCTGGTTCTTCCCCGGATCATCGTCCACCTGGGTGATCCAGGTTCACGGTCGAGGCGCCACGCGCGCAGAGTGCCTGCGTGCCGTCCCCGTCCTGCACGCCGCGGGACTGCCCACACTCGTCGTCTCCTACCGCAACGACGGTGAGGCCCCCCGCACCAGGGCCGGAGCATACGCTCTCGGCGCCTCGGAGTGGCGGGACGTGGACTCCGCGATCGCCTATGCCCTCCGCCACGGTGCCGAGCGGGTGATCCTGATGGGCTGGTCGATGGGCGGCGCTGTCTCTCTGCAGGCGGCCGTGACCTCGGGGCATCGCGACCGTATCGCGGGGATCATCCTGGAGTCGCCGGTCGTCGACTGGCGCACGGTGCTGCGGTTCCAGGCACGAATGGCCGGAGTGCGCGCACCTCTTCCGACACTCGCCATGGGTGCTCTGCAATCACCGTTGACAGCGCGTCTCAGCGGCGCCGACGAGCCGATACGCTTCGATCGCCTCGACATGGTCGCGCGCGCGGACGAGCTCTCTGCTCCGATCCTGATCCTCCACAGCGACGACGATGGATTCGTGCCTGCGGACTCCTCGCATGCGCTGCAGGAGGCGCGTCCGGATCTGGTCACCATGCCGAGGTTCACCGTGGCACGGCACACCAAGCTCTGGAACTACGACGAGATCGGCTGGAGCACGGCGATCACCGAGTGGCTCGACGCGCAGGGGCTCAGCGCTTCTGGACGACCTGGTTCTTCGCACGCATGAGCATGCCCGTCATCCCGCCGATCCGCAGCAGCGAGACCGCCTTGGTGAGCCCGATCGACTGAGGGTAGTCGTTCGGGATCGCCAGTACCTCGTCGGCGGTGAGTCCGGTGAGACCCTGCACCAGGATGCTCGCGAAACCACGCGTGGTCGGAGCCTCCGGGGGAGCCGTGGCGTGCATCGTGACGATGTCGTCGTGCACCTCGACGTGGATGTAGACGGGGGACTGGCACTCCGCGACCCGCTCGTACATCTCGGGGTGGGCGGCGACCTCCTCCGACACGTCGGGGAGCTCGTCGGAGTACTCGAGCAGCAGCAGGAGCCGATCGGACTCCGGAGTCTCCAGGAAGCCGTCGCGGATCTCGGCCAGTGCCTCAGGAACTTCGCTCGCGCTCATCCCTGACATTCTCCCACGATCAGAGGGATCCCGGCTCGGTCCCCGTGACGATCGGAACACGGACGGCGCTGCCCCACTCGGTCCACGAGCCGTCGTAGTTGCGCACGTTCCCGAAGCCGAGGAGGTGCTTGAGAACGAACCACGTGTGGCTCGAGCGCTCACCGATACGGCAGTACGCGACGACGTCATCGCCGTCGCGGAGTCCGGCGCCGTCGCGGTAGATCGCGTCGAGTTCGGCACGGCTGCGGAATCCGCCGTCCTCGGCGACGGCCTTCGCCCACGGCACGCTCTGCGCCGTGGGGATGTGTCCGGCGCGAAGTGTGCCCTCCTCGGGGTAGGCAGGCGCTGTCGTGCGCTCACCGCTGTACTCCTCGGGGGAACGGACGTCGATCAAGGGGCTGCCGATGTGCGCGAGCACGTCCTCCTTGTATGCGCGGATCACGGAGTCGTCGCGCTCGACGATGGGGTACTCCGTCGCGGGACGGTTCGCGGGCTCGCGGGTCAGCTCACGACCCTCGGCGATCCATCGGTCGCGGCCGCCGTCGAGGAGGCGGACATCCTCGTGACCGAAGAGCGAGAACACCCACAGCGCGTACGCCGCCCACCAGTTGTTCTTGTCGCCGTAGATCACCACCGTGTCGTCGCGGGCGATGCCCTTGCGGCTGAGCAGCGCGGCGAAGCCCTCCCCATCGACGTAGTCGCGCACCACCGGGTCGTTGAGCTCGGTGTGCCAGTCGACCTTGACCGCGCCGGGGATGTGTCCGGTCTCGTAGAGGAGCACGTCCTCGTCGGACTCCACGACCACGAGCCCCGGCGTCCCCAGCCGTTCCGCGAGCCACTCGGTGGTGACGAGGCGGCCGGGCTCGGCATACTCGGCGAACTTCGGGGAGGAGGAATCGAACTCGACGGCCATGGGATCTCCAAGCATTGCGCGGGCGAACGGGCGGGTGCGGACGGCGTAGTGTTGATCCGTCCCCTTCGACGATAGATCCCCGCTGAGCCGCCTGCGCCCGATTCGTAAGACTTCGACACAGGCAGGCACCTGATCCAGGACCGTGATGACCGACCCGACCAGCCGCACGGGAATCGTGCACCTCACCGAGCGTCAGCCGACCGTCAGCGGACCTGAGATGCTGGCGAGCCTGGTGCCCCCGCCGCAGTTCGACTCCGCGACCTTCGACAGCTACCGGGTCGACCCCGCGTATCCCTCCCAGGAAGAGGCGAAGCAGACGCTGATGCGGTTCGCCGGACGCGGTGCCCCCGTCAAGCGCGGCGGCTTCTTCCGCCGAGCCAAGAAAGAGCCGGAGCTCAAGCCCGGTGTATACCTCGACGGCGGCTTCGGTGTCGGCAAGACGCATCTGCTGGCCTCGATCTACCATGCGATGCCTGCACGTCGGAAGTACTTCGGCTCGTTCATCGAGTACACGGCCCTGGTGGGCGCGCTCGGCTACAAGAACACCGTCGATCTGCTCAAGGGCGCGGATCTGCTCTGCATCGACGAGTTCGAGTTGGATGATCCGGGCGACACGATGGTGATGACCAGACTCATCGGCGAGCTCGTCCCCACGGGCACGCGACTCGCAGCGACGTCGAACACCCCGCCGAACGCGCTCGGCGAGGGCCGCTTCGCCGCCCAGGACTTCCTCCGGGAGATCCACGCCATGTCGGACAGCTTCCAGACGCTCCGCATCGACGGGGTCGACTTCCGCCAGCGCGCACTCGACGGTCATGCGCTCGTGCTCGACGACGACACCTACGCTGAGGTCTCGGCGAAGGCCGGCGCCGAGAGCATCGTGTCAGACGACCGGTTCGACGACCTCATCCGTCATCTCGCGCAGGTTCACCCCTCGCGGTACATCCGCCTCATCGAAGGCCTCGATCGGGTCGGCCTCCGCGATGTGCATCAGCTCACCGACCAGTCGGAGGCCCTGCGTCTGGTCGCCTTCGTCGACAGGGTGTACGACGCGCAGATCCCGATCATCGCGACGGGCCTGGGCCTCGACTCCGTCTTCTCCGAGGAGATGCTGGCGGGTGGATACCGCAAGAAGTACCTTCGCGCGGTGTCGCGTCTCAACGCCCTGACACATTCTGCGTAAGCCCGCAGGCCCGCGTAACGCGATGTTCACACCCGGGGCCCCGCTGTAACCCTGCGGAAACAAACCCCACGCATCCGCGAAACGGCGCGTCGTCACACTGAAGCTTCAATTACTTCGGATGTGAGGTTTTCCTATGGATGCTCCCGGCAACATCTCGTGGGCGATCACCGCCACGGCGCTGGTCCTGCTCATGACGCCCGGCGTCGCCTTCTTCTACGGCGGTCTCGTCAAGGCCAAGAGCGTCGTCAGCATGATGATGATGAGCTTCGGCTCCATCGGACTCGTCGCCGTGCTGTGGATTCTCTTCGGCTTCTCGATGAGCGCCGTCGACAGCCCGACCGCCTTCGCCGGCAACCCGTTCGCGGACTTCGGTCTCTCGAGCCTGGCCTCCGGTGAGGGATCCAACGTGGCGCTCCTCGGCGTCGCCTACGGCGCGACCTTCGCGATCATCACGGTCGCGCTGATCTCCGGCGCGATCGCGGACCGTGCGAAGTTCGGCAGCTGGCTGATCTTCGCCGGCATCTTCGCCACCGTCGGCTACTTCCCGGTCGCCGCCTGGGTCTGGGGCGGAGGCTGGATCATGAACCTCGGCACCACGCTCTTCGGTGAGGACAGCGGGATCGGCGTCATCGACTACGCCGGTGGAACGGCGGTGCACATCAACGCGGGCGCTGCGGCCCTCGCCCTCGCCCTCGTCCTCGGCAAGCGCATCGGCTTCCAGAAGGGCATCCTCAAGCCGCACAACGTCCCGCTCACGCTGCTCGGCGCCGCGCTGCTGTGGTTCGGATGGTTCGGCTTCAACGCCGGTGCGGAATGGCTCGCCGAGGACATGGGCGGCGTCGGACTCATCGGCCTGAACACCCTCGGTGCGACGGCGGCCGCCATCCTCGGCTGGATCCTGATCGAACGCATCAAGGACGGCAAGGCGACCTCCGTCGGCGCCGCCTCCGGTGCGGTCGCGGGTCTCGTCGCCATCACCCCGGCATGCGCCAACCTCACCCCCGGGTGGTCGCTGCTGCTCGGTGCCGTCGCCGGTATCGTCTGCGCGCTGGCCGTCGAACTGAAGTTCCGTCTCGGGTTCGACGACTCGCTCGACGTGGTCGGCATCCACCTCGTCGGCGGTCTCATCGGAACCCTCTACCTCGGGTTCTTCGCCACGGGCACCGGCCTGTTCGTCGGCGGCGACGCCCGTCAGCTCGCGGTCCAGGTCATCGCGGCGCTGGGCGTGCTGATCTACTCCTTCGTGGTGGCGTTCATCATCGGCTTCGCGATCCAGAAGACGATCGGCTTCCGCATCACGAACGAGGACGAGATCGCCGGCGTGGACCAGGTCGTCCACGGCGAGGAGGGCTACGCACTCGCGGACGCGTGATCAGCGGTTAGGGTGACCGTGTGGGCAAGACCAACGGCATCCTGACAGCACTCGCAGAGATCCTGCTCAAGGCGGTGGGATCGAACCGGGCGTCTCGGACATCACCTCCGAGGCGCCCGGATGCGCGTCTGCGGACCTCTGGCGAGCGATCGACGGCTGCGGAAGGCGCGACGGACCAGGGTCGTGCCCGGGGACCGAGACGGTCCGCATCGACCCGCACCGGATCGGCGACCTGCGGGTCGCGTATTCTCCGCAACGCGACGGCGCCCCGGATGCGGGCGAAGTCGTCTGGACCTGGGTGCCGTACGAGGAGAACGACGGACGTGGCAAGGATCGCCCTGTGCTCGTGATCGGCCGGGAGTCGGCGGACCGTGTGTACGCCGTGCGGATGACGAGCAAGCCGCACGACGGCGATCGCGACTACCTCTCGATCGGCAGCGGCGCGTGGGACTCGCAGGGACGCGAGTCCTGGGTCGACATCGAGCAGCTGTACAGCGTCCACGAACGGGGCCTGCGGCGTGAGGCCGCCGTGCTCGATCGCACGCGCTACGACCGGGTGAGCGCCGCGCTCACCCGGCTGTACGGGTGGACCGCCGCCGTGTGAGCGCACGGATGGCGTCCGATCAGGCGCTGTGGAACGTGAGCACTCGATCGATGTCGACGGCCGGCTTCTTCTCGCCTGCCTGCACTTCGAAGTCCAGGTGATTCTGGCTCGGCGGAAGCGGACACGTGACGAAGTTGGTGAACGCGCAGGGGAGCGCGGTCAGGTAGTTGAAGTCGATGTGGTCGATCTGCTCACCGTGCTCGTCGGCGAACTGCAGCTCGACGACGCGCCCGGCACCGTACGTCGTCTTCCCGCTGGTCAGGTCGCGGATGTGCGCGACGGGCTGCACGCCGTACGAGGCGTCTTTCCCGATCAGCGCGAGTTCGTACCCGCGGCCGCCGTACTCGAAGGAGAGGGTGCCGATGCGCGCTGTGGTCTCGCGGACGCCCGTCTCGACCGTGACCTGCTCCACGTCTTCACGCACCGCCGGGGTGAAGCGCGCCGGGATGCGCCAGGCAGGGTCGTAGTCGTAGGCCGCGAGGCCGGAGAAGTCCTTTCGGGCCGACTCCCGCGGGTCGCGCACACGCACGGCGAAGATGCGGTCGCCGTCGTCGGTCGTACGGGGATGGTCTCCACTTCGCTCACGCCGAAGTAGACGGGCACGCTGCGGCCGTGCCCGTAGGTCTGATTGCGCCCGGGGATGATCTCGACGGGCGCGGTGGGGTACTCGCCGTCGACGACGAGGTTCGGCCCCTCGGATGGCGGTGTGTACAGGACACGTCCGTCTTCCACGCCCCAGGTGCCGGGGAGACCGTCGAGGACGAGACCCGACTCCCCGTCGCGCAGCCAGTGCTGGGCGACCAGAGCCGTCCAGCCGTACGGGCGCGTGAGCTCCGAGACGCGGGCGTGCCGCCACTCCCGCCACTGACCTTCCAGATGCTCCTTCGCGGGCATGGCTACCGTCCTTCGTGGTCGATGTCGATCGCGTCGGCGGCGGCGGCCGCGTCGGCGGTGCGGTGGATGAATGCGCAGATCTGCTCGAACGAGTGCTCGCTCGCGACGGCGTTGCCGCGGGGAGTACCGCCGTTGGAGTAGTGGACGCCGGAGACGGGGTGCACCCGCTCGATGTCGGTGCTGGGGAGGTGGGGGAGCGCGATGCCGTGCCCGGCCTCCTCGTAGTCGAGGTGCAGACGCTCGGCGCCGTGTCCGTGACGCTCCAAGGTGTCGAGCACGATGCGCGAGGCCATGTTCGACGGCCATGCGCGATCGTCCAGCCCCGACACGCACGCGACGGGTCCGGAGAACCTCTCGATCGGGATGCGCGAAGCCCGGGCGAGTTCGCGGTCATGGAGGCCGTCGACGTATACGTCACGATGCCGCGTGGGCGCGGGCGCATCGTTCCAGGGCTGCCAGGTCACGCCGCTGTTGTCGTGCCAGAGGTGGTCGAGCGGTTCACCACCTCGCGTCCACGTCGGCCCGTCCCACCCCTCGGCGGGATCGGCTGCCCCCTGAGCGCCGAAGACGAAGGCACCGGGAACGAACGGCGCGATCCCGAGGATGAGCTCGGGATAGGTGGCGGCCAGCAGGAGCGACAGCTCACCGCCGCGGGACTGACCGCTCACGAGCGGCAACCCGCCTTTCGGGGACAGGGTGCGTGCCGCGTATCGCAGCGCGCGTTCGAAGTACTCCAGCGGCGTGCGGGAGATGTGCTCGGGAAGACCCGGGGCGCGGAAGTACCCCAGGGCAAGTGCCTGCACACCCCTGGAGGCGTATTGCGCCGCGCGGGCCTCGTTGATCCCTCCTCCGGAGCCGTTGAGCACGATCACGGTGGGGAGCGGGCCGACGCGACGAGGGCGGAACAGTGTTCCCACGAGACCGTCCGTGCGGACTCCGGTGCGCTCGACGTCTTCGCTGCGGACCCACTGCGTGACGCCCACCGTGACCTCCGCTGCGGGAGCGCCATCGCCCGGAGCGTCCAGGTGCCCCGTTGCAGGCTCTGTCCACGCCGTGAAGACGGTCGAGATCGGCCGATCGACATCGGTCGGCTCTGCGGATCCGGTCGTGCCCGGTTCCCGGCGCTGCGACCAGAACAGACCCATCGAGTCCGCGACCCGGTAGTCGCCGGACACCGGAGCCTGGGTCGCGAGGTCGACCACCCCATGACGGTCGGCGAGGAACGTCGCCTGCGCCGCCCAGTCGCCGCCATCTCTGGCGGTGACAGCACGCACGGTGGCCAGTGATCCGGGGACGGCGCCGGTGAGCCGGAGCGATCGACGCTCCCACAGTGGGCCGATCTGCGGAGTCACGGTGAGGGCGAACGTGGGGAGGAACCGCTCATGCCCGTGTGGTCCCCGAAGCCGTGTCGCGGAGCCAGGCCACGTCGTCGCCGTCGAGGTCGACCGACGTCGGCAGGTGTGCGGCCCCGGTCGCCAGGATGTCGAAACGCGCGGGCAGGTGACCGCCTGCTGCGCGCCAATCGCGATCGAGCGCGGATGCGGCAGCCGCGGCATCCGTGCCACCCGCGCGAGCCGGGTCGAACGCGATGAGGAGCGCTCCGCGGCTCGACGGCAGTCCAGGGTCGGTGACCCGCCCGCCCACCGCGACGCCCGCGAGAAGCTCGACCACGAGACCGGTCAAGGAGCCCACGAGCCCCGCGGGGAGCAGCGCCGCGACGGCAGCGGGGTCGATCGTGGATGCGCCGTCCGCATCGACGGCTCCTCCCTCGGGAAGCAGGACTCCGGAGGCACGTGCCTCCCGGACTGCGGCGAGTGTCAGCGCCGACGTCGCATAGTCGATCACGAGAGGTGAGGCATCGTCACGCGGGACCCCAGAGCGAGGGGATTCGTGCCGATCGCGGCCGCGTGCGCGCCCCACGGCGCGACCGACGCCGGCGACTGTGCGGCGAGGAGCGCGACCGTTCCGTCGGCGGCGAGCGACCGCGCGGCAAGCCCGAGGATCCCGAGCGCTCCGGCACCGCGGATCCCGACGATCGCCAGCCCGTGCGCCTCGACGCTCCGACGAGCACGCCGCACACCGGTGGCCAGGGCGACCACGCCGGGCACTCCGGTCGCATCGACGGAACCGATCGCCGCACCGTCATCGCTCGGCGTCACACCGGGACGGCCGAGGTCGGCGAGCCGGTCGAGGTCGCGCCGCAGCATCCGGATGCCGAACTCCGGCAGGTCGAGCATCTCCGCCTGAAGCACCCAGAGCGCCGCCAGGGCGACGTCGTCCGGCTCGGCCTCCGCGACGGCGCTCCGGAGCAGGTCGCGGAGCGCCGCGAGTGCCTTCTCAGCCTCGATGTTCATAGCACCCCGCTCAGTACTTCACCCACGGGACGACGCGACGCTCCAGGAGCGCCCACAGCGCGGTGGCGGCGTAGCCGAGTACCGAGATCGTCACGATGCCGACGTACATCTTCGATACGGCGAACGTGCCCCACGAGCTCCAGATCATGTAGCCGAGACCGCTGTTCGCACCGACGAACTCGGATGCGGCGATGATGACGAAGGCGCCGCCGGTGGCGAGCTTGATGCCGGTGAAGATCGAAGGAAGCGCATACGGGAACGACACGGTCATCCAGCGCTGCAGTCGCGTCGCACCATTGGCATTGGCCACGTCGTTCAGCAGCGGCGGCGTCTGCATGACGCCGCCGAGCGTGTTGAAGAGCAGGTAGAAGAACACGCCGATCGCGACGATGACGTACTTGCTCGTCTCGCCGAGGCCGAAGATCAGCAGCAGCAACGGGAAGATGGCGACCTTCGGCACCGGCAGCAGCGCGGAGAAGATCGGATCGAGCAGAAGTCTCAGCGTGCGCACGGACCCGAGGAGGATCCCGAGGACGATGCCGGGGATCGCGCCCAGCACGAAGCCGATCGCGATGCGGGACAGTGTGATTCCGATGTTCTCCAACAGGACGCCGGAGACCAGGAGCTCGAAGAACGTCTCGATGATCGAGGTCGGCGCCGGGAAGAACCGCGCATCGAGGATCCCGGTGCGGCTCGCGATCTCCCACACGACCAGGATGAGCACAGGGGTGTAGGGGCCGAGCCGACGCACCCACACGGATCCCCGCTCGGCGCGCACGGCTTCCTTGAGCTGTGCTTCGATCTGCGGGTCGGCGATCGTCGTCATGACGCCAGCTCCTGTTCCGTCGCGTTCTCGAGCAGCGACCACAGTCGAGCCGTGATCTCGCCGTATCGGGGATCGCGACGCAGGCCCGCGATGTCACGCGGCCGACCGAACGGGACGAGGATGTCGTCGATGATGCGTCCTGGTCGATGCGACATGACGACGACACGGTCGGCGAGCATGAGAGCTTCGTCGACGCTGTGGGTGATGAACATGACCGATTTCGACGTGCGCTCCCAGATCTGCAGCAGCTCCTGCTGCAGCGTGACGCGGGTCTGCTCGTCGAGGGCACCGAACGGCTCGTCCATCAGGAGCAGGTCGCCGTCGTCGGCGAGGGCGCGCGCTACAGAGGTGCGCTGTCGCATGCCGCCGGAGATCTGCGCGGGGTAGAACCCGCCGAAGTCGGACAGCCCCACGAGGTCGAGCAGCTGGTCCACCCGGTCCTTCCGCTGCGCCCGGGAGAGGCCACGGAGCTTCAACGGATAGCCGATGTTCTGCGCGACGGTCAGCCAGGGAAACACTCCGTGCTCCTGGAACACCACCGATGGCCGGCTGGAGGTCTCGATCGTGCCGAGGCTCGGCTTCTCGAGCCCCGCCGCGAGACGCAGCAGGGTGCTCTTGCCGCATCCCGACGGCCCGAGCACGCAGACGAACTCGTTGTCGGCGATCTCCAGGTCGATGTCCTGCAGGGCGACGAGGAGGTCGTCCTTGCGGTCGGCGTTCGCATAGGCCTTCCAGAGGCCCTGGACGCGGAGGCCGCTCATTTCTTCGAGGAGGCCAGGTCGCCGCTCTCCTGCAGCGCGATCGCGTCCTTCAGGATGTCATCGCGGTAGATGTCCTTGATCCCGGAGTCCCCGTCGAACTCGAGAGCATCGCGGTCGCGGAAGAACTGCTCCTGCCGGGCGACATCGGTCCAGTCGATGGCGCCGCTCGGGTCCTGCGTCGTGAGCGCGATGGATGTCAGCGTCTCGACCGGCAGGTCGGTGTACTCGGCGATGATCTCCTGCGTCGCGGGATCGCTCCAGCCTCCGTCTTCGAGTTCCTTGACGGCCTGGAGGTAGGCGGCGGTGAAGGCGGTGACGGCAGCCGGGTGCTTCTCGACGTACTCGGTGTTGAACACCATGGCCCCCAGCTCCACGCCCGCCTGGTAGTCGATGGGGAGCACTTCGTGGGCGATGCCCTGCGCGATGACGGCGGAGGAGATCGGCTCGATCGACCAGCTCGCGTCCACGGAGCCGTTCGCGAGAGCGGCGGGGATGTCGCCGGGGCTCAGGTTGACGAGCTCCACATCGTCGACGCTCAGGCCGGCGGACTCGAGCGCGAGCGCGACGGAGTAGATGCCGAATCCACCGTCGCCGGGGATGCCGATCTTCTTGCCCTCGAGGTCTGCGGCATCCTTCACGTCCGAGGCGTCCGACGCGATCAGCGGTGAGGGGTTCGCCCCCGACTCCGGGATACGCGAGACGCTGGCGATCACGGAGATCGAGGCTCCCGACTTCGTGGCGTTGAAGAGGCCTGCCCCCCAGGTCGCACCACCCGCGGTGATGTTGCCGGTGCTCACCTGCTGGTAGGTCTCGCCGGAGCTGCCGCCCTTGGCCACGAGCTCGACGTCGAGCCCTGCGTCCTCGAAGTACCCCTTCTCCTCTGCGAGGAAGAAGGGGGCGTAGTCGGCGTAGGGGGAGTAGAGGAAGGTGATCTTGGGAGCGTCCTCCGCCTTCTCGGTCGCCGCGTCGCCCGAACCGGACGAGCTGCAGGCGGTGACCAGGAGCGCGCTGGTGAGGACGAGAGCGGCGCCCACGAGGGCGCGGCGACGAGAGGTCATTTTGTTGCTCCAGGGGTTCGGGTGAGGTGCACGGGCAGCACCTGCTCTCGAATCTATCGATTCCGCGGACCTCCGAGATCGCGCCGCCGTCATATTCGGAAACCGGGGGGGGGCAATCCGATCCGGCGCGTGCGCCGAACCAGTGGTGAGTCGCGCTGAGCGACGCCACACAAGGAGGAATCATGCGCTTCATCCCCACCAAGGTCCACGGAGTCCTCGACTACATCGTCGGCATCGCGCTGATCGCCGCACCCTGGCTCTTCGGCTTCGCCAACGTCGGCGGTGCCGCCGTCGTCATCCCGATCGTGCTCGGCGTCGGGTTGATCGTCTACAGCCTCTTCACGAAGTACGAGTGGGGCCCGTTCGGGTTCATCCCGATGCCCGTGCACCTCGTGTTCGACATCGTCGCGAGCCTCTTCCTGGCGCTGTCCCCGTGGTTGTTCGGCTTCGCTGACGAGGCGCTGAACGTGTGGTTGCCGCACGTCGTCGTCGGCGCTGCCGTGATCGTCGTCGTGCTGTTCTCGCAGCCGCAGCCGGCGACGACGCGGGGGCGCGCAGCCACCGCCTGATCTCCGCGAGACGCGATGCCGGGTGACGGGACTTCTCCGAGCCGTCACCCGGCATCGTCATACGTGGTCAGCCGCGCAACGCGGAGCTGAACCATCGGGCGTACAGCTGCCAGGGATCGCCCGCTCGGCGCAACTCGGCGACGTGCGTGCGGACCTCACTCGAGTACGTGAACCATTCGCCGCCCTCCCGGAGCGCCGCGAACTCCCGATGCCGCTGCTGCTCGAGCGCCCGCCCGCCCTGCTCGAAGGCCAGCACTTCGTCGTGGCGGATGCTCGAGAGTCGCTGACGCGGACGGCGGCTCGTGCCGATCTTCACCCGACGGTCGAAACGGATGTAGTAGACCACGTCGACGCGCGGGAGAGGGAGTTCGGGGTCGGGCGCGTCGCCGTAGCGCCACCCGCACAGGGCGCAGTACCACGCGTCGTCGATATGCGTGCCCGTCGTGCTCGCGCACAGCGGACACGGACCGGGAAGGGTGCGTTGCATGGCCACGGTCGCACCCTACGACCGACCTCGGACACCGACGGAAGAATGCTGCGTCGAGACACCTTCCGCGCAGCGTGCCGCGAGCCTAGGGTCGAAGCGGGCGTGGACCACGTCAGCGCCAGGGACGGAGCCAGGATGACGATGACGGGTCGCCGCGGATGGGCCGCGTTCCTCACGGTGTCTGCCGTCGCCGGCCTCCTCGCCGCGTGCGCTCTTCCCGACCCCGTGCCGCTGCCGTCGCCCGCTCCGTCGACGACCGCCGGTGAGTCGCGTTCGCTGCAGGAGGTCACGATCGCGGACGGCCTGGCGGCGCCATGGTCCATCGCCTTCCACGACGGCACCGCATTGATCAGCGAACGCGACAGCGCGCGGATCGTGGAACTCACCGCAGACGGCACGATTCGCGAGGTCGGGGAGATCGCCGGCGTGGAGACGCGTGGAGAAGGAGGGCTGTTGGGGATCGCCGTGCGCGACGACAGGCTGTACGCCTACTCCACGACGGCGGCCGGCAACCGTGTCCAGCGTTTCGTCGTGAGCGGAGCCGCCGGGGCGCTCGAACTCGGCAAGTCCGAGACGATCCTGTCCGGCATCCCCGCAGGGACGAACCACAACGGCGGACGGATCGCATTCGGTCCCGACAGAATGCTCTACGTGACGACGGGGGATGCCGGAGACCGTCGGAGTGCGCAGGATCTGGAGTCGCTCGCGGGGAAGATCCTCCGCATCGCGCCGACGGGATCGATCCCCGCCGACAATCCTTTCGAGGGATCGCCCGTCTACAGCTACGGGCACCGCAACCCGCAGGGACTCGCATGGGACGACGACGGGACGATGTACGCGAGCGAGTTCGGTCAGGACACCTGGGACGAGCTGAACGTGATCGAGGCAGGCAGCGACTACGGGTGGCCCGACGTGGAGGGCATCGCCGATCGGCCGGGCTTCATCGATCCTGTCCAGCAGTGGTCGCCGTCCGACGCCAGCCCGAGCGGCATCGCGATCACGGACGGGCGCCTCTTCATCGCGAACCTGCGGGGCGAGAGGATTCGTGAGACTCCGTTGGACGATCTGGCTGCTTCCCACGAGCATGTGACGGGCGTGTACGGGCGGCTGCGTGACGTGGTGGTGGCCCCCGACGGAGTCGTGTGGATGCTCACGAACAACACGGATGGGCGCGGTGACCCGCGACCAGGGGACGACCGGGTGCTCCGCCTGACCCTCGGCTGACTCCACCCGCTGCCACTCCTCGACGGCTCCTGTCAACCACCACGGAGAACCGGGCGGCGGTCGGCAGACTCGGCGCATGGTCTTCATCGGATTCCACGCCTCGCACGAGCAGATTCCGCCGAGTGCACTGCTGGAGGCGGTCGTGGCGGCGGAGGACGCGGGCTTCGACGGTGCGATGTGCTCCGATCACCTCTCGCCCTGGCTGCCGGAACAGGGCGAGTCGGGTTTCGCCTTGAGTTGGATCGCTGCCGCTCTGGCGCGCACGGCATTCCCGATCGGCATGGTCAACGCGCCGGGACAGCGCTACCACCCCGTCGTGGTCGCCCAGGCGTTCGCGACGCTCGAGGAGATGTTCCCCGGGCGGTTCTGGGCCGCGCTCGGCAGCGGAGAAGCCATGAACGAACATGTGACGGGTGACGGGTGGCCCGCGAAGTCGGTGCGCAATGAACGCCTGGGAGAGAGCGTCGGCATCATCCGTCGTCTGCTCCGAGGCGAAGAGGTCAGCCATGACGGCCACGTCCGCGCGCATCGGGCGAGACTCTGGAGCCTCCCGGCGCAGCCGCCGCCCCTGTTCGCGACCGCAGTGAGCGCCGAGACCGCGGCATGGTCGGCGTCGTGGGCCGATGGGCTCGTCACGGTCGCCCAGCCGCCCTCGGTGCTGCGACGCGTCGTCGAGGCATACCGCTCCGCCGGCGGCACCGGTCCCTGTTCTCTTCAGCTGCACCTCAGCTGGGCGTCCACCGATGCGGAGGCGTTCGCGCTCGCACGTGAGCAGTGGCGCAACGGCGTGCTCGCCCCGCCCCTGACGTGGAACATCGAGCAGCCGGAGGAGTTCGACGAGGCGGTCGGGGCGGTGGATGAGACCGCTCTCCGAGGCGCCGTCCTGATCGATCACGACGCGTCGTCCCTGGTCGATCGGATCGCCGAGCTGGTGGCGGTCGGATTCGACCGCCTCTACCTGCATCACGTCGGGCAGGAGCAGGCGGGCTTCCTCCGCTTCGCGCACTCCGACCTCATCCCCGCGTTGAAGGGACGACTGTGAAGATCACGGACACGAGCGACCTCTGGTGGAAGACCGCGGTCGTGTACTGCCTCGATGTGGAGACGTTCCTCGACACGGACGGCGATGGGGTGGGCGACCTCCGCGGCCTGGCGCAGCGGATCGACTACCTCGCGCAGCTGGGGGTGACGTGCCTCTGGCTGATGCCGTTCTACCCGACCCCCGACCGCGACGACGGCTATGACGTGAGCGACTTCTATGGTGTGGATCCGCGACTGGGCGATCACGGCGACTTCGTCGAGGTGATCCGCACGGCACGGGATCGCGGCATGCGGGTGATCGTCGACCTCGTGATCAATCACACCTCGGATCGGCACCCGTGGTTCCTCGCGGCGAAGCGCAGCGTGTCTTCGCCCTATCGCGACTACTACGTCTGGCGGGACGACGCCCCGCCGAAGGGGCAGAAGAACGCGGTGTTCCCCGGGCAGGCCGACGGCATCTGGACGAAGGACGAGGCGTCAGGGCAGTGGTACCAGCACAGCTTCTATGAGCACCAGCCCGACCTCAACATCGCCAACCCGGCCGTGCGCGACGAGATCGCGAAGGTGATCGGGTTCTGGCTGCAACTGGGAGTGTCCGGATTCCGCGTCGACGCGGTGCCTTTCCTCCTCGAGGTCCCACGCGGAGCGGACATCCCCGATCCGCATGAGCTGCTGCGCGACATCCGACGGTTCCTCCAGAGGCGGTCCAGTGAGGCCGTGCTGCTGGGCGAGGTGAATCTCCCGTATCGCGAGCAGATCGACTACTTCGGGGGATCCGACGGCGACGAACTCACCATGCAGTTCGACTTCGTGGCGATGCAGGCGTTGTACCTGTCGCTCGTGCGGAGGCAGCCTGCTGCATTGATCGAGGCGCTGACCGCGCGGCCCGCGCTTGGGCCCGAGGTACAGTGGGCGAACTTCCTGCGCAACCACGACGAACTGACGCTCGACAAGCTGGATGATGCGGAACGGCAGGAGGTCTTCGAGGCGCTCGCACCCGATGAGAGGCAACGCGTTTTCGGTCGCGGTATCACTCGTCGTCTTCCCCCGATGCTCGAAGGCGACCCGCGACGCATCCGGATGGCGTACAGCCTGCTCTTCACCCTGCCCGGAACCCCCGTGCTCTTCTACGGCGAGGAGATCGCGATGGGGGAGAACACCGAGGTGGAGGGCAGGGAGGCGGTGCGGACCCCGATGCAGTGGTCGCCCGGGCGCAACGGAGGGTTCTCGGATGCGGCGCCGTCGCGCCTGGCGTCGCGCCCTCCCGCTGACGGATACGCGCCGGAGCATGTCAACGTCGCGGACCAGCTCGACGATCGAGGGTCGATGCTGCATTTCATCCGCGAGCTCGCCGCGCGCTATCGGGTCTCACCCGAGCTCGGCTGGGGGGAGTTCGCGGTGATAGAGCAGGCTGCCGATGCCGTGCTCGTGCACTCGCTCACGGCGGATGTCGGCAGGCTCATCGCGGTGCACAACTTCGCTGAGGTGCCGGCGACCGTGAGGTTCCGGCTCGAGAGCGAACCGGAGGGGACCGAACTCGTCGGTCTGCTCGAGTCCGAGCGCTCGGCTCCGGACGCAGATGGCGAGGTGGTCTTGGAGGTGCCGGCGTACGGCTACCGCTGGCTCCGGGTCGCGCGGCCGGGAGGCGGGCGCATCGCCTGAGGTGACTACGACCCCGACGTGTCCCGGGTGGACCGGGCTGCCGAGGCGGCCGGAAGTGCGGACCCGATAACTAAGACCAGCCCCCACACGACTGCGCCGCCGAGCAGTACTCGACCGACATCCGCGTGCCCGACCAGGACCGCGGTCGCGGCGGCGAGTGCGGCCAGGACGACCCCGCCTCCGGCGACGAAGAGCAGGGGCGCCATCGCCCGATGAGCGGAGACCCAGGCGTCGCCGTCGCGGAGTGTGCGCGACGTCCGGTACCCGAGTATCCGCTGCCGCGGGAAGGTGCCGCGACGGCTCGCGCGGGCCCACCAGAGCAGGGCTGCCCCGAACAACACCATGACGCCGGCGCCTGCGATCTCCATCATCGGTCCTCCTGCTCCCTGCTGTCGTCTGCCTTCGAGGCTACGGCGGTGCACGAGGGGTGATCGACATTCCACGGTGCCGATCGCCGCCCTCCGCGTCGTACCGCGGTATGACTGCGGGCGGGTGATCCGGGGCCGTTTCCGTGCCGGGGGAGTAGTCGTGGTGGGCGATACCGGACTCGAACCGATGACCTCTTCCGTGTGAAGGAAGCGCGCTACCAACTGCGCCAATCGCCCATACCCGTGGGGTACGTCACCCGATACTACCCGACGCCGTGGCGCCCTGTTGACCAGTCTGAGAGACACGCGCGAGAATCGCTGCCGGTTTGGCGAAGGGCAGATCTTCGGCTAATGTTTCATGAGTGCCCGGGACAACCGGGAATGAAATGCGGATGTAGCGCAGTTGGTAGCGCACAACCTTGCCAAGGTTGGGGTCGCGAGTTCGAGTCTCGTCATCCGCTCGAGTGCAGCAGGTCTTCTGTCGAAGATCCGCGGCACGTGGGGTCAATCCACACGGTGGCGTGGCCGAGCGGCTAGGCACCGGCCTGCAAAGCCGTTTACACGGGTTCGAATCCCGTCGCCACCTCACGGGAAAACTGAATAGCCCCAACGGGCGCGATTGGCGCAGCGGTAGCGCGCTTCCCTGACACGGAAGAGGTCACTGGTTCGATCCCAGTATCGCGCACAGACAAACCCCCGGTTCTCCGGGGGTTTTTTCGTGCCCGGGTGGGCGTGGGCAACATCTGGGCAACACGATCCGGCAATAGTGCGGCCCGAAACTTTCTTGGTTACAACTGTGTCTCGACGGCGGAGACCTTCTGATGCTCCGCCCAGACAGGGGCAGGCCATGAAGAACCAACCATCGACCGTCGCGCAAGGACCTGGCGGTGAAACGGCTGAGTACGTGTTCGTGACACCGGAACTCGCAGTGAGTTGGCTCGCGCTGAACATCGACAACAACCGCAACGTGCGCAAGAGCCGCATCAACGGTTACGTGCGCGACATCCAGAGTGACCGCTGGGTCGTCACCGGCGAAGCGATCAAGTTTGATACAGCAGGACAGCTCGTCGACGGCCAGAACCGATGCCAGGCGATCGTCGCAGCCGGTAAGGGTGCCTGGGTGCTCGTCGTGCGAGGGATCAGCGAGGATGCGCTCGTCGTCCTGGATTCCGGGTCAGCACGCAACGCAGGCGACATGCTCGTAATCACGGGTCTCGCCGACCGGGCGGACGCGAAGGACGTGGGTGCGATCGCACGCCTGTACTCGGCGTACCAGGCTGGTGATGTAAAGCACGCGGCTTCCAATCTTGGAGGAAGTACCGGCATCACCAAGTCCGAGCTTGCGGACGCCGTGCTGGCGATCCCCGACATCGAGTTCGCGGCCCGTCACGCCCGCGGCATGTATCGGTATCTTCGACTGCCCGTTAGCGCGCTCGGAGTGGCATTCCTTGAGTTCTCAAAGCTCGACGTCGATGACACGGCAGAGTTCTTCAATCGGATCCGTGACGGCATCCAGAACGGCCCTGGTGACCCATTCCTAACACTCGCGCGCCGGGTGTCCAACGACCTTCAGGCTGGCGCCTCCCGGCGCATCGTGCCGGGCCAGGCGCTCTTCTACCTCTTCCGCACTTGGAACGCCTTCCGGGAGAGGGAGTCCCTCGTGAAGCTGCAGATTGGTTCGCCCCAGGCTGGCTTCACGCCGATCCCGGTGCCAAAGTGAATTGGGAACGTTCATGGCGGCACGCTTGCTCGCTCAGCATCGACTACAGAAGAGAGTGATCGTGAAGACGTACGAAGTCACTGCGGAGCGCGACGGCAAGTTCTGGTTCGTGCGCATCCCCGAGCTCGAGGGTGTGACGCAGGCGCTGACCGAGGAGGAGATTCCGGTGATGGCGCGTGACTACATCGCCGTGACACTTGGTGTCCCGGGGGACTCGTTCGAGATCGCCCTCAACCTCTGGCGATCTGAGCCGCTTCCCAACGGCGTGGACGAGATCATTGAGTATCTGGCGAGGAAAGCCCGGGGGTACAACAACCGTCTCAAGTGGAACGAGCAGGAGAAGCTGAAGGCCGACCTGATGAACGAGCCAAACCGCTGGCTTGTCGTCACGCCTGAGCGACTTCGAGCACGAGCCGAGAACGCAGGGATGCGCTCAGAAGATGCGGCTCTGATCTCTGATTACCTACGCCGGAGGAAGCAAGGGCGGCGGCTAGTACCTAAGGCAAGCTACCGCGAGTTCAAGTTCGGGTACGTAGTGGACACTCTTCCTTGACTAGGAAGCTGCGGCCTGGAACTTTTCGAGCAGGAGGCGCGTTCGGCGGATGCGCTGGGATGAGGGGACGCGCTCATCGCGGAGCGCCTTGGCCAGAGCTTCACGTTTGACAGCTGCGAAGTACTCCTCGTCGAGGACCACCTCAACGTCCTGCGTCTGCGAGATGTCAATCATGTTGCTCCCTTCACATCGAGTGTACGTCCGGAATCCGACATTCGGCTGATTTCATCGCTTCCTGGTGGGTGCAGGCCTGTAACCATGAGCTGCCGCCTCGGCCATGCTGAGCACGGCGGCAAGCGCGCCGACGATGGCTACGTCGGCGGGTTCAAATTCATTCGGATTGAGTGAGTTTACGGTCAGGACGCCGACGCCCGCGTCGCCCATCTCGATTCGAAACGTGAGAAATCCCTTGTAGACGTGAGCGTTCGCGTCCCAACCGGCCGGCGCAGAGACGGTGAGGTTCGGATAGATGACAGGTCCGTGGCCGTCGAGAGCCTGCCAGATCTCACTTTGCGGATCATCGGCTTCGACGAACTCGGTTGTCGCGTTGTCGCGGCGGTTGTCAGAGTAGTTGTATTCCGTCCCCCGCATGGCGCGGCGGCCCACTAGCGCGGTGCGGTCCTCCAACATGAAGTAGGTGGCCCGGGCCGTCTTGGAAGCGACTAGCTGCGCCGTTGAGATGACGACGTTAAGGCGGAGGGCGTGCAGTGATTCCTGGCGCTTGGCCGGAGCGCGAAGCGCCATTCGCTGCACCTGCGCGATCATCCGATTCATCGGGCCATCGAAGACTTCGTAGAACTGTGCTCGAAGTGCCTTGATGTCTTCTTTGCGACTATGCACCACGACCAGGTCAAGAATTTTCGTTAGCACGCCGAAGACCGCGGTGGCGATGCCAGTCACCAACAGCCCAACACGAAGGCTGCTGGCATCTATTGCAGGCGTGAGCGCCACAGCAAACGTAAGGAAGGCGGTGACGATACCCGCCAAGCCAGTGAGGATCGTCGTCGACCACCGCAATATGGACACAAGGCCAATATGGCACTGGGCACACCTGGATCCAAGTCAGTCGTAGGTGCGGTGGACGTGCCATCCGTCTTCACCCTTGTAGACGTCGAAAACGAACGAGATTCCCGCCTCGTCGGTTCCTTGGAATCGCCACCCGTAGAGCCCGTGGTGGGGTTCGTCGAGGGGGAGGGTCCAGCTCGAGTGTCGCAGCCGGGTGGGGGTGTCGGTGACGCGCCATCGGCGACCCGCGTAGACCATCCTCGTGGGGATGTCCTTGACCATCCATAGAGTTGCGACGTGTTCGATCGTTGGCGTGTCCATGGGTTAAGAGAATAGAACAGATGTTCGATACTTGCTACCCTTGACCCCAGGCCGGGGAAGAAGGGTGCCGGTGCGGGAAATCCAGGAGCAACACTGTCCGCGTACCGTGACATGCAGTCGCAAGCACGGTCAGTCCTGGAAGCCGCGAAACACGGCCCGTTGCAGTCGCTCACTGACCGGGAGATGGACGTTCGTGGGCAACCGTTGACGATCTACCCTCACGCGTTGCAGAAGCGTGTGCGGGCGTGGGTGAGGTTCGGTCCCGAGGCGGTGCGGGTTGACGCGAAGCTCGTACGCTCCACGCCGCTCGCCGCAGGTATCGAGTTCCGCGCCGAAGACCAAGTATTCCGGTGCTGGGTGTGGGGAAACGCCGTGACTCTGCAGGGGGATGCCTAGGCCGCGGCGCCTTCCGCTCGGACCGTGTCAATGAACGTGACGATGGCGTTGACGCCGGTGCTCTGATCGCCGGTCTTGAGCGCCTGGGCGATGCCGTTCGCGAGGTCTTTCCCTGCGGTCCAGTCGAAGGCGTGGGCCGAGGCAAGCCAGTACCGGGAGACCTGAGCGGCGAGCTGTTCAATGGCCGCCTGCCGAGCCGGGTTGCCCTCGATCCGCGCGTACTCGGAGGCGATCGAGAACAACCCGGTGGCGAACGCACCCAAGTCGTGGCGGCTCACCGCCGAGGAAAGTCCCTTCACCAACCGATTGAGTGCGCTCGCATCGGCCTTCTCAAGGGTGCTGCCGACTCTGCGCGCCGCCCCACCCCAAGTGTCACCGAGAACGTCGAGCGCGTTCGCCACCTGATGAGGATCAATCGCAGCGACACGGGAGTAGCGGTTGCGCTGAATCTCCACGAGGCCCTGTTCCCCCAGGCGGTCAAGGGCATGGCGGATAGGCGTCTTCGACGTCCCGAACGTCTCCGCGATCTCAAAGTCCCGAAGCGGCTCACCGGGAGGCAACTCGCCACTGATGATGGCATCACGGAGTCGGGCGTAGGCCTCGTCACTCATCGATCGACGCTCGAGCGGACCACCGGATAGTGCCATGAGTAACCTCCATGTCGGGATCCCTCGATGATACCTGCTGAAGTTCTACCCCATTGGCGAATGCCACATGTCGAAAGCCAGAGATCGTTGGAGACGGCCCGCCCCAGTTGAGGCCAGGACGGGCCAGAGTGTCACATTCGAACGGATGGCAGACTCTGGTCGTAGTCCGGAAACCTGTGCCAGACAGCTTGGTCCACACGCCCGTTGGACACGTGGGTGGCTTGCAGCTCGCCGCCGATACGCACGAAGGCTTTGCCTTCCTCCCTGAACCTTTCCTGCTCCTCACGGATGCGGCACGCGAGGTCGATCTTGGCCTCGTACGTCTCGGGATAGTCAAGCGTGAACTCCTGCGGTCCAGGCTTCACGGAAACCTTCCCGAGTTCCTCCCGCTTTGACTCGAACTCTGCACCATCCCGCGATGTGTACGAGTAGACGCTTACATGCTCTGAGCCATTAGGGAAGCCGAACAGAGTGATCGTAGAGATCCCGTCGTCGGGGCGCTGCTCCTCAAGGCCGTCCCTGATGTGCCGCAACAGCTCCGGCGCAACGCCATTCACCGCCTCAATATCTTCCCCAGCATCAACTTGCATCAGGGTCCGGTAGAGGTGTAGGCCGATCTCAGCCGTGCCCATCGTCGCCATCGCCAGGTTCAATCCAGGGAGCGCCGACACCTTCGACTGATAGCAAACGGGCGTCACGCCGTCCCCGGCCGTGACCAATGTGTCAGACAGCATTTGCACGTAGTTCTCGTGGTGCTCCCAGATCAGAAGGCTCATGACCTTCCTCCTTCCCAGCGTCCGATCATTGCTGACGGTATCTCCATCACGTGTTCCGGGCTATCGGCAGTGAGTGCATAATCACTTCGAGCGCCTGTCAGCAGTGCTCGCCACTCGCCGATCGCGCTGTGCCCTCCAGCGGCGTCAACTTCGTCCGCAGTGAGCACGTGTTCACCGGGCGCGAGCATTCGGAGCTCTGAGTCTTTGCCCTTCGGCCCCGGCCCGCGCACCGGACCACCCGTCGACATGCCAGGGGCGACTGTGGTGCTGCCCACCCTGAACGATTGACCGCCCTGAGCATCAACGAACACCTTCACCCGCCGGCCATTGTTCAGCGTCACGAACCTGTCGATCTGTGACTGTGCCGTCGCGGTCTCGACGAGCGCGTGAAACTCTTTCTCAGTCGGCATCTGGAAGATCCGGTCAGCGAGCGCCTTCACCTGGTTAGCGTTGTAGCCAGCACTCACGGCCGAGTCGATGAATGCCTGACGCTGAGATGCGAGCGTAGCCGCGTATTTCTTCGCGGACTCATCAGCGCTCATCGTGGTCACGTCCTGCTGTAGCTGCGCCTCAGCAGCCGCCCGGGCCTTCTCCGCGATCTCACCCATTGCGGCAGCGTTCGCTGACCCCGAAACCGTAGACTCGTCCAGAGACAACCCCAACTTCTCCGCCTGACCTTTAAGTCCGTCCATGGCCGACAAGTAATTGGCGTTCGCCGTGATCGCATCGACAGCAACACCGTTCGCCGCGTTGATCCTGTCGATCAAGCTCGTGAGCTGCGAGTTCAAATCCTGAATGGCGTCAGCCTGCTCGATGTACGCACCCGCAGCGCTCTGTGACTGTGCCGTGGCTGCCGAGTTCGCCTTCTCCTCCTGCCCTTTCAGCCTGAGTCCGTCGTCGATCGCGGCGTTCTGCTCCTGGATGCCACCGATCATCGCCTCAAGTGCAAGACGCGTCTCGTAAGCGTTCATACCCGTGTCGCCCTGGATCTTGTTGAACGCCTCCTGGTCGCCACTGAGCGCCGCGTAGTACGTGCTGAGCTGGTCGATCGCGTCGGCATTCTTGAGGGCCGCGTCGGTGACGACATCCGCACCCACACCGAGCTTCTCGGCGGCGTCGTAGGCGGACTGCCAGTTGAACGTGAGCAGTTCCCCGCCCTTCTGGAGTTCGTCGATCGCGGTGGCGCGGGCGGCTTCGGTGAGCTTGTTCGTGCCGTCCTCGATCGCATCGGCGTACTGCTGTGCCCGCTGCTGCGCCTGCTGGTGCTTCGCCGCGAGCTCGCCCACGATCATGAACAGGCCACCGAGGGCGAGGGCCGCGCCGCCCGCGGCGAACCCGATCCCCTTCATCGTCCAGGTGGACGCTTCCACGGTGGCTTTGAACTCCAGCCACTTCGGGATGGCGAGGAACGCGGCGCCACCTGTCAGGGCGACCGCTGCGGCTGCACCGCCGAGAGCCATCACGGTTCCTTGCACGGGGGCGGGGAGATCGTTGTACATGCCGATGAGGCCGGTGAGTGCCTGGACCATCGTGCGGAGGGTGTCGTTCGCCGTGGAGCCTGTATCGATCAGGGCGGTCTCGAATGCCCCTCCTAGGGCTTCCACGTCACCCTTGAGGTTGTCGAGCCGCATGGCGGCTGTGGAGGCCGCGTAGCCCTGGTCATCGACGGCCTGTGTCCACTCGGTGATGCCCTCAGACCCTTGCTGGTACAGCACGGTCGCCGCGCGCACCGCGTCGGCTCCGAAGATCGTCTTGAGGGTGGCGTTCTGCTGCTCGGTGCTCAGACCGGACAGGCCCGCCTTGAGCTTCCCGGCGTACTCGGCGAGGCCCACGAAGTTGCCCTGTGCGTCGTACGCCTGGAGGTTGTAGCGTTCCATCAGTTCGGCGGCCTGAGCCGATGTCGGGTTGAGGGACTGCAACATGCTCTTGAAGCTCGTCCCCGCATCCGATCCCAACAGACCCTGCGCCGCGAACGCCGACAGGCCCGCAGTCGTCTCCTCGATCGAGAGACCCGTCTGCTTCGCCACAAGGGCCGACTGGTTCAGCGCCTGGGACAGGTCGGTGACATCGCCCATCGCCTTACCGGCGCCCGCCGCCAGAAGATCAGCAACATGCGACATCTCGGAACCGTTGAGATTGAACTGCTTGAGAGCCGTAGCCGCAATCCCGGCCGCAGTCGCTACGTCCAGACCACCGGCAGCAGCCAGATCCAAAGCGCCCGTCAGACCCCCACCAAGAATGTCTGCGGTCGAGACGCCCGCCTTCGCCATCTCCTCAATAGCCTGCGCTGACTCCGTCGCGGAGAACACGGTAGCTTCACCCGCATCCAACGCCGCCTGACGAAGAAGATCCATGTTCGCGGCGCTCTCGTGTGTCGACGCTTGAACATTGGACATCTGCGCATCGAAGTCCGCAGACGCCTTCGCAGCCAACGTCAGACCTGCCGTCAGCAGAGTTCCCATCACAAGTCCAGTACTCCCGAGCTGCTGGAAGGCTTGCTTCTTCTGAGCCAGCTTCTCCGCCTCGGTCCCCACCGTCGCCGTCGCATTCGCAGCATCACGCATCGACTTCTCGTAATCCGACACGACCGCCGATAGGCGTACCTTCACGATCCGATCAGGCATTCGGGTCACCTCCTTCTGCGATGAAATCGACAAGCTCCTCGAGAGGCAGATCCCCGACCTCTTCTGCCGGGTCGCCGTCCCGTTCCTTCTTCGCCTCGCGGCGCTGCTTTGGCTCCCAAATATGCAGAGCCCACACCGCCATCCGAAAGTTCTGAGCGTCCTCCGGTGGCATCTCCTTGTAGATCTCAGGCCAGATGTAGACGGCCTCCTTGTCGCGCACTCGATACAGGTCATCGACCTCGTCGCCGACGACCAACGTCATTCCGGGGTAGTTCATCGCGACCTTGTCCAGCGAGAACCACAGCGACGCATCTATGGGGCTGCGCCCGGGAGGGAAGCGCTCTGTCAGTTCGTTGAATTCGTGCGGGTGTACGAACGGTACCCGGAACGTCGCCGGGGTTTCCCCGAAGACGGTCTCGACCTCGACCGGCTCGATCGCCTCGTAGTACGCCTTCGACTCAGCGACAAGCTCCTCAGTGAACTGCTTCTGCTTCTCGATGAGCTCCTTGATCTTGCTCATGGTGATCCTTTCAAACGAAGGACGGCGCCCACCGGAATTGGTGGGCGCCGTATAAAAAAACGGGCTCAGTGCGCACGCATAACGGGAGCGGCTATTCCCGGCGACCTTTTGGGGTGCTGAGGGAGTCCCCCGCACCCCTTGCGGTGTTGGTTCAGTTCGTGAACGCCTTTCGTACTGCGTCTTCGACCCGAGTCGCGTCGTTGACGTTCGTGGGTGTGACGCGCTCGGGCTGTTCTTGCGGACGCGTGTCGACAGGGAAGCGCTTGAGGGTGTGCTTGGACTCGTCGGGGATCTGTCCGTCGATGAGTTCGGCGTGACCGTCGTGAACGAACTTCGCGAGGACTCCTAGGGAGTGGGTGCGGGTGGTCAGTACGGTGCCTGCCTTGTTGCCGCCGAGGTTCTTGAGCAGGCGGACGGCGGTGGTGCTTCCGAGTGCACGACCACGGGTGTCGGAGCTCGGAAGGTTGGCTGGGTCGATGGCCATATGAGCGCTGTCGCTGTGCTTCTGTGTTGTGTGGCGGATGTGGCCAGCGACGGAGCCGATCGTGGAGACGCGGCCACCGCCGATCGTGATGGTTGTTCCGGTTGGGCCTGCCGACGAGATGTGGATCTCGTCGCCGTTAACGGTGAGGCCGGTATCCGGGACGCCGAGTTGCCGCAGTCGGGTGACCCAGCCGGTGATAGCGCTGTTGCGGGTTTCGTTGGCGGTGGTGATGTCTGCGAGTGCCTGTCGGAGCTTGCTGATGGCGTCTTCGATGGGCGTGGTCGCGAGAGCCGGGTCGTCGAGTAGTTCAGCGATCGCGTCGGCGATGCTGTTCCGGTCGGCGAGGTTGTTGAGTTCGGCTTCGGCGGCGTGACGGGCGGCGTCTACCCGCATCGTGGCGAGGTTGAGGCGGTCGGTATGTGCTGCGAGCGTTTCGGCGCCGAGGTTGCCGGCGAGTGCGGAGGCCCTGAGAGTGTCGGTCTGCGCGGTGAGGTTCTCGAGTTCGGCTTCTGCGGCTTCGAGCGCTTCCGTGCGAGGGGATCGCAGGTCGATTGTGTGCTTCTGGATCTTCGTCATGGTGTGAGTTCCGTTCTTCGGGACAGGCCCGTTCTGAGGAAAAAAATGTCGGGGAGGGAGGACGGCAAGCCCCAGAGACCCGCTGGTCGTGGGGTTTGGGGTGCCCTCCCCCTGGGTAGGCGAGAGGGCTCCACGCGTGTGCGCAGAGCCCTCATCGTGTTGCTGCTTACATGTATGCGACAGCTCGGTTGAAGCTGGCGTCGTGAAGCTCGTGCAGCTTCTGGACGTCATGGACGAGCTGTGCCACAGCAGGGTTGTCGGCGGCGAAGGCTTGGCTTGCGTCGTTCCACCGGTTCTCGACTGCGCGCCGATAGAGCGCGTGAGCGAGCGTCCTGTCGTTGGTGCGGATGGCGCGTGCCATGACGGTTGCCGCCTTGTCAGGATCGTCGATGTTCTCGGCCCTGTCCTGCGCATCACGGAATGCCATGATGTTCTCGCTCGTGTAGCCCACGTACCCGTCGAGGCGTCGCTCGAGCTCGGAGATCTTTGTGGTGATGATCTGCTTCTCGGTTGCGATACCGGCTTTGCGTTCGGTGGCTCGGGTGCTTTCGAGTGCGTCGATGCGTTCCTTCTTGCCCTGGTCGCTGAGGCTGGGATCGTTGTTGATCGCTTGAATCGCTCTGCTGTGTGCGGTGCTCGCGGCGGTGTTCGACTCTCGGAGGGTCTTGATGCGGGTGGCTACCTCGACGAGGTTCTCACTGTCGGTGGATCGGATGGTGACGTTGCTTCCGTCGCGGAAGTTCATTGTGGTCATGGTGTCTCCTCGTGTTGGTTAGGCCAGTTCGCCGGTTGCGATCTTTTGGATTCCGGCGTCATTGAGGTTGCCGCCGATTTCTCGGGGAGGTGTGACGGAGTAAATGGCGCCGTACCCGTCGAACCCGTTCTCCTCCTGCTGTTTCGTCCAGCGATCGATGTTGGTGAGGTCTTCGAGGGGTTCCCGCTGGTGGGGGTAGTTGTCGGTGTAGGTCCCGATCACTCCGACCCACTCGAAGTGGAGGGCCCGGGATAGGACGGCGGTGGCGAGTGTGTCGTCGCGGCTGATGCGGGCGCTGATGAGCAGGGCGAGAGCGTGGTCTTCGTCGTCAGGTCCGAGACGAAGTGCTCGGTCTTGAGCATCGCGGTAGGCGACGACTCCCGCGGGGCCGATATCCCGCTGACCGAACAGGTTGCGCTCCACTTCGTCGCGCTTCTTTGCGGTGGTCGTGCGTTCCTCGCTCAGTAGAACCTCCAGCTTCTGCTTGGCTGCGAGGTAGTGCTGTGCGATCTCCTGGCGCTTGGCCTGTGGCGTCAGTCGCCCGTCGTTGCGCACCTTGTCGAGAGCGGTGTCCAAGGTGTCCTTGATGGGTTTTGCGCGCTCGCGGATGGCGTCGATCCGGTTCTCGAGTGTGGTGAGGGCCATGTGGTTCTCCTTTAGTTGGTGTGGTCGGGGCAGGTGTTGGTCCAGTGCCCGTTGGTATTGATGGAGGTCCAGCCGGCGGCGTGTGCTTGCCTGCTGAGTCCTCCGTGTGGTTGTCGTCCGTCTGGGACGTAGACGTTGTCGCATGTGTCGCAGAGGACTGCGGTTCGAATGGTCATGGTTTACTCCTTTCATGGACATCGATCCGCAGATCATTGAGTTGGGTTCGCGACTGGCTGAGGCTGCGGCCCGTAATGGCGCATCGCTGGTGACGGATCGCGTGCGTGGCTTGCTCGCGTCGGGGAAGAAGGACGACACGATCGCGGGCCTTGAGCAGCTCGTCTCGGAGCTCGTTTCTGACAAGAACGAGATCACTCGTATCGCGCAGGCTTATCAGTCGGAACTCGTGGCTCAGCGGCTCAACAGCGGCGACGTGCAGTACATCGCAAACACTGTGGTGCCGCTTCTCGAAGAGTTCGCTGACTCGATGGGCGGCGCAGAGGGAGCGAGCTTCCGGGCGAGCATCAATGGTCTGAAACCGTTGTTGTCTGTCGAAACGGTCAACATTCTCCAGCTGCTCGGCTTCAACTTCCGGCGCGCGATTGGTGAGCCGTTGACCGAGCTCGTGGCCCATCTGATCAGTTCTCGTACGCAGGAGCCGAACGCGTTGCAGGTGGAGAACTTGAAGAACCAGCAGGCGCTTGCAAAGCTCGCGATGGACCCCGACGCCTACGATCGGTTCCGGTCTCTTTTCGGGGCGTAGCGTGCTCCTCCTTTCAGTGGCTTGACCGTTGGATCTTCGGGTAGACGGTGCAGTGCGGTTCGTGTTGTTCCTGCCTGACCCGTGCGCCTGATCCGGTGCGGAACCACCTGACCCACGGCCAGCAAGTGACGCACGTAGCGGGCATGATGCTCACTGGTCGATTCATGCGCTGTTCTCCTTCATCCCGAATCCGTACTCGAACACTGAGTCGGGTTGGCCTGCTGATTCCGCGAAGGCTTTACCTGCGTCCGTGAGCGCGAAGAACTCTGGGTCGCCGGCTTGCGGGTAGTACATGTCGTCGGGTCGGCCGAGCTCTTTGAGGTATCCGCGGATTCTCTGGTCTGCTTCATCGCGGGTGAGGTTGCGCCACCGTTGTAGTTGCAGGTCGTTAGGGATGCCTCCTCCTGTCGCGTAGTTGAGGTGGATGGCAAGGTCTTTCAGGTACGCCACCTGCTTCTCGGTTGCTTCGTCATGCTGTGCATCGCTGAATGTGAATCTGTCTGACCCGACTTCCTCGAAGGCGGGTGTTACAGCTTGTTCATGGATCTGGTTCTTGTAGGTCTTGTTTGGGTGACTCCGAGTCACTGGTGTAGGGCCTGCTTTGTCACTGGCCGGTGACTCGGAGTCACCGGGTTGATCGATTGCGGCTTCAATCAGTGACTCGGAGTCACTAGTGACTCGCTTTGGGATTCTTCGTCCTCTGGCGCTCGTCTCCCAGATCCGGTCAGGTGCTTCGTTCGCGAGCGCGACGGTGTAGATGTTCGGCTTGTTGTCCTTGATCGTGCTTCTACGCTCGACTTTGACCATCTGGCGCTGCTCGAGGCCTTCGATGGCCCGCATGACCGATCGGCGAGAGATGCGCGCACAGTCTGCGATCGTCGACATCCCCGGGTAGCACTTTCCGGTCTTTTGGTTCCGGAACCTGAGAAGAACGATGTACACGATCAGTTCGTGCGCGGAGAGGTCCGCGTCATCGATCAACCAATTGGGGAGTCGGACGAACCCGTCTGTCTTTGCCACGCGTCATCCCCTTTCGCCCGCTGCCGACTCGACGCGATCCGCTCGCGCGCTTCGTGGAACTCCCTCATGCGTCTCTGGAACGCGGTCTCCTTTGTGTTGCGTCTCATGTGAGCCCCTTTCGCGGGGTGATGTTCAGTTGGAGCAGACAACGCCCCTCATCGGCCGGGATGAGGGGCGTCGGTTCTGCTGTGTCGTGTCGGTGGAGTGCTGCCAGAATGTGTGTCCGGTGTCGCGATTAGGGCGCTCACCGCAATGTCCGCATGAAGTCCACCCGTTGCGCCGCGAGCTCGCCCGTCGGGTCCGGGATACCCGTGTGCGTCAGCACGTGCAACTGCTGATGACTGATCGCTCCCCGCCTTAGCGCGTCGATGAGTTGGACCGTTCGGACGAACCCGATCGACCGGAGCGCTTTGCGGATGATCTTTGTCATCTTTGCGGGGGGCACTGCGACCGCATGTCCGGCGTATGAGTAGCGGATGAGCCGTTCAACAGGACCGAGGGTCACGCCACGTCCCGGGTCAGTGGGCGGGTCCACCTTTCAACGCTAGCCATATCAATTCGGATGAGTCGAGGGCCGAACTTCACGGCCCGGATTGTCCCGTCCGTGATGCGGCGCCGTACGGTGTCGGTACTGACCCCCATATCGCCTGCTACCTCAGCGATGCTTCTCCACTCGGTGTGCGACATTCCTACCTCGATTCCATGTTCTAACCGGGGCAGGTAGCCTGTTGCCACCCACTCCGACACCTAAGCGCGTCTCCGTGGTAGCGCCCGCTCAACGCTCTGACCTGTTGAGCGGGCGCGCTTGTACCGCGAAGCTCTTCCGTGTACTGCACGGCACGAGGCCGCATAACTATTAGAGCGGGTCACCGTGACCTTCGCTGGTGCTAGGTCCAAAGCGAATATCGGCGTCTACCTGCTTCCAAGGCACTTATTGTCGCTGTATCCCCGTAATTCCGCGCATTTTCATTGAGGCCGAAGTTGGCGCCGCTGTGAGTTATCCACACGTTATACACAAGTTTTCCGCTTGTGTATAAATGGAACCTGTGTATGGACCGGTCACGGAATGATCTTGTCGGACTCCAACACCGGCTTGAGAATGAACGGGTCTCGGATCGGGTAGCGGCGTCCGATCGTGTACGCGAGGTCATGGAGAGCCCACATGAGCGCTAGCTGTTTGCGGACAGGGGTCCAGAATCGGTTGTCGTCTCGGAACATGTTCTGGTCAATGGCGAGCACGATGAAGTCCGGGTCGTCGGCTCCAACCCAGAGAGACGCGGCGATCCTTCGTCCCACCGCTCGTGTCTGCTCGTCCTCATCAGGTTCGACCACGCCTGTCGTCGGACAGGATTTGGCGCGTTCTTCCGCTTCCCTGAAGACCGAGGGGACGTCTAAGCCGAGTGCGCCGCACATGCGGACCACTTGGTCGATCGGGATGGATGGCCCCATTGGTTTCAACCGAACGCTCACTTGCGCTTGAGACATCCCGGCGGCGGAGGCGAGGTCTTTCTGAAGCATGTGCTTCTCTCGCATCGCCTCCCGGATGATGGCAACGATGTGATCGTCAACGCGGGAACGGGGTCTCTTAGCAGGCATCAGCTATGTCCTCTCGCCACCCGCGCCCGACGCGGCGGACCATGGCCGCGAACTGTCCAGCCTGCGTCTGGTTCCACGCATAATGCGGCCAACGTCTCGAGAGCGTCTTGTTGGAGCAGCCTACGGATCGTGCAGCCTCGCTGATAGAGGCCCCGTCTTCCAGGAGCCGCAGCGCTGTCGCCAGCTTCTGTTGCGGCAGGGGAGAGGCCGGTGGACAGTGGGTCTTGCCTGTTGAGTGCCGCCACCGGACGACTGTTCGGCTGGATACTCCGCAGATCTCTGCGATTGCTCGAGCCGACAGCCCGTCTCGTTCGAGAGCGTAGAACCGCTCATGCACGGCCATCAAACATCTCGATCCGCGAGAGCACTTGTAACGTCTGGGTGGCGCCGAAGTGTTGGCGTAAGTTCGTCGGCGAACTGGTCATACAGGTCCGCAGCTTTCGTAAGGACTGCGGCCAGGTTGCGCAACGTGTTTGTGGGCTCGCCGGGCTCGAGCCAGATTGAGCCCTGGCTGATCTCGAAGTCGAGGCGAGGTTCTCCGTTCCTTACCTCGAGCGTAAATCGTTCCTCGACGTCGCCGACCTCTATGTCGACCCGTTTCTCGTGAACGCCGTCGACCTCGGGGTCGCGGTGATCCAGCTCGCACCACGAGTGCTCGGTGCATTGCTGGTGGTCGTCCGTACTTGCGGATGGGATACTTGAGTTGGTCATTTCGACTCCCAGTTGTTTGACCTAGCCCTCGCCGAGCTGCAACTCGACGGGGGCTCTTCATATGGCGACGGGCGCCGCCACGACTTACGCGAGTTCGCTCATGCGCCTCGCGAGCTCTTCATCCCTGCCTGCGGTGTGCTGGTAGCGCATCGCGGCGGCCACCGTCGAGTGCCCTAGCCGCGCCTGGAGCTCTTTGAGAGTGGCGCCCGCAAGTGCGGCCCTGGTTGCGCCGTAGTGCCGCAGCGCATGCCAGGGCATGTCTCCTCTTCCCGCTGTTCTGCGAGCAGGGTCCCAGTGTTTGTAGAAGGCTGACTGAGCGAGGTGTCCGCTGCCGTCCGCGGATGGGAACAGGAGGCTGTCGGCAGACCGTCCAACGTGTTCATCCAAGTGGGACTCGACGATCTCGTTGACGTGTGGTGGAAGGACGATGGTCCGCACGCCAGCTTCCGATTTAGTGCGCCCAATCACGAACCCTTGGCCGGAGACGTGGGCAACTGCACGCGACACGTTGACGACGATCGAGCCGGGTCCCTCTTCTGTGTCGAGGGCCTCGATGTCACGCCGCCTAAGCTCCGTGAGTTCGCCGTAGCGCAGGCCAGCCCATGCGGCGAGGATAACAGCGGCACGGAACTTTGGTGTGATCGCGTCCACGATGGTTTGCAGTTCGGAGGCCGTAGGCGGCTCGACTTTCTTCCCCGTCGACGCAGACGCAGCGCCGCGTATTTGACACGGGTTCGTCTTGATGCGGCCATCGGCAACCGCGGTGGTGAGGATCGCCTTGAGCAGCTCGTACGCTCGCGCGGCCTGAGTCTTCGTTCCGGACGCGATGAGCGAGGAGTACCAGGCGCGCACCTGGTCGGGGGTGATCGCGGAGAGGCGTGAACCTGCGAAGGGGGATAGGGCGCCTGCAAGGAGCCGGCGGTACTCGGCTGCTGTCCGTGGGCGCAGGTGTTCACCGTTCCGATTGGTGCGGGTGGCAACCCAATCTTCGCCATACTCGGCGAATGTGGCGCCGCGGCCCTTTCCTGCCTGTTCTGCGCGCACCGTTTCGAACTCGGACCAGGTGCCATCGAGTATCCGTGCCTGCTGAACGGCTAGCCACCCGCGTGCGTCAGTGATTCCGTCGAATGTTTGCGGTGCATTGTGACGTCGACCGTCCGGGCCAACGTAAGACGCCTGATAGCGGCCAGAAGAGCGCTGCCTGATGGCGCCGAACGATTCGCGCCTCTTTCGTCTTGTGCCGGCCATGCGGTCCTCCCTGGGCAACAACGGGCAATATCTACTGCGTGCCTGTGCGTCTTCGTGCGTCCCAGTGACCTTAACACGGCTCGGCCCGATCCGCACTATAGCGCGGAGGAACCGCGAGATGGCGCGGCTTCGCCCAGTGTCGCTCATACTGTTTCGATCCCAGTATCGCGCACAGACAAACCCCCGGTTCTCCGGGGGTTTTTTCGTGCTTGGGGGAGTCCGTCCGCGATGGTGCTCACCGGTCCCCACTTCCCGTATCGTCGGGGCCTCCACCAAGCCAGCAGAGACCTTCGCGGCTCGCTGCCGACGACTGAGACGCACTGCTCTCGGCGCTCGCTGGGTCATCCGCCCTCTCGGTGATCCGACTCCCGGCGACCGTCACCCGATAGGGTGTGCCAACAGAGCAGCGAGGAGTCCCTGATGAGTGCACAGATCGTCGATGTCGACAATTTCACGCGGGTCGAAACCGACACGATGATCGAGCGGATGCTGCCGATCATCGGCGGAGTGGGCGTTTTCCATCATGACCGCGCGCTCCCTCCTCTGGACCAGCAGCCGGTGATTCGGCAGAATCGCGACACGCTCTATTCCGTCGCCATCATCGATCTCAGCGCGGGGCCTGTCACCCTCACCCTGCCGGAGGTCGGAGATCGGTATCTCTCCGTCATGATCATCAACCAGGACCACTACATCAATCGCGTCTTCCACCGGGCCGGTACCTACTCCCTCACGATGGAGGATTTCGACACCCCGCACGTGATCGCCGCAGCACGGATCCTCTTCGATCCGGCACGTCCGACCGACCTCGAAGCGGTAAATCGGATCCAGGATCAGATCATTCTCTCCGCGAGCGGTGTCCAGGCATTCTCACATCCCGAGTACGACCACGAAAGCTACATCCAGGTTCGTGAAGCCCTGCTGGTCCTGGGGAAGACGATGGGCGGTCTGGCGAGATGTTTCGGGGCGAAGGAACACGTCGACCCGGTGCGTCATCTTGTCGGCACGGCGCTCGGTTGGGGTGGCCTTCCTGATGCGGAAGCGTCGTACATCAACATCGACCCGAAGCTCCCCGTCGGGCGTTACAGCATGACCTTCCGCGACGTGCCCGCCGACGCGTTCTGGTCGGTGAGCGTGTACAACGCCGCTGGCTACTTCGAACCAGGACCGACCGGCACCACGAACGTCAACTCCGTGTTCGCCGCGAGGAATGACGACGGATCGACCACGGTGCGCCTCGGAGATGACCGCGACGGTGCCCTCAATGCCATTCCCCTCCCCGAGGGATGGAACCTCCTGATCCGGCTCTACCGTCCGCGTCTCGATGAACTCGCCTCCTGGAAGGTTCCGGAGATCATCGCTGCCTGACTCGACCCAGCCGCGGCATGATTCGAATCAGCGCCGAGGCATGCCTCAGGAAGGTTCGCGGGGGGCGCGTCTGACGGCCTCGTACGCCGCGAGGGCCGCCTTGCGCGTCTCGCCCAGGTCGACGATCGGCTCCGTCGGCGCGTCTGCGGCCCAACGCGAGATGTAGAGGTGCTGCGGGTCGAACTTCTTCGCCTGCAGCTCAGGGTTGAACACGCGGAAGTACGGCGCGGCGTCGGCTCCTGACCCGGCGACCCACTGCCAGTTGAACGGGTTGTTGGCTTCGTCGGCGTCGACCAGCGTGTCCCAGAACCACTCTTCGCCGAGGTGCCAGTCGACGAGCAGATTCTTCACGAGGAACGACGCCACGACCATGCGGACGCGGTTGTGCATATAACCCGTGTGCCAGAGTTCGCGCATCCCGGCGTCGACGAGTGGAACACCCGTCTCTCCGTGCTGCCATGCGTCGAGGTGTGCGGGGTCGAGAGGCGGCCACGGGAAGGCGTCGAATTCCGGACGGAGGTTCTTCGTCGCCAGGTCGGGGGAGTGGTAGAGGGTATGCCAGGCGAACTCGCGCCATCCCAGCTCCGACAGGAAACCGCCGGCTCCATCCACCTCGACCGCTTCGTGCCACACGGTGTGCGGACTCACCTCACCCCAGCGCAGCCGCGGAGACAGCATCGAGGTCGCGCCCGCCGCCGGCTCATCCCGCGCGCGGTCGTAAGAGGGCAGGTCGCTCTCGAGGAACTGCTGCAGGCGTCGTCTGGCCGCGGGTTCGCCCGGTTCCCATGTCTCGCGCAATCCCGAGGCCCAGTCGGGAGCGGTCGGGAGGAGCTCCCATGCGTCGAGCGCGTCGGACTTCGGTGGAGCGGCGACTCCTCGGATCTCCCGGGGTTCGGGAAGCGGGGCGCGCGGTGCGGGAAGCGACTGGCAGGCGCGCCAGAACGGCGTGAACACCGAGTAGTGCGTGCCGCTGCCTGTCGTGACGGTCCACGGTTCGTGCAGGAGGGATCCGGCGAAGGAGGCGACCTCGACTCCTCGTGCACGCAACGTCGCCTTGAGCGCGGCGTCGACCTCGCGCTCCGGGCCGCCGTAGCGGCGGTTCCAGAACACCGCCCCGGCACCGACCTGCGCCGCCAACTCGGGGATCACGCGGCCTGCCGGGCCGCGTCGGAGGACGAGAGTGCCGCCGCGCTCGACGAGCCGCTCGGCGAGCGAGGCCAGCGAGTGATGCAGCCACCACCGCGCCGCGCCGCCGAGACGCCGGAACCCGGGCGATTCCTCGTCGAGGAGGAACACCGCGACGATCGGCTCGTCGCGATCGATGGCGGCGCGCAGGGCGGGGTTGTCTGCGAGGCGCAGATCGTCGCGGAACCAGACGAGGGAAGGCGAGGACATCGCCCCATTCTCGTCGAGGGGGCATCATCCGCCGTCGGGGGTCGAACCCGCGCCGAGAAGCTGCTAAAGAGATCGAGGCAAGAGCACGGTCTAACGACGGGTCGGCCTGATGCGTGCTCCGGAATCGGACGTCGCCCACAGCGCCCACGCGACGAGGACCGGCTGCAGGAAGAGCCGCCCGAGTCGCCGACCGTCGGTGTCGAGCCCGGGGTGGAGCGCCGCGTGCGCCATTGGTGGACGTTTCCCGGGAACACCGCGACGAAGAAGGCCGCTGTCGCCCATCCGATCCGGCGGCGCTCGCGAGGCAGAGCGAGGAGTCCTGCGGCGAGCGCGACCTCTGCGGCACCGGAGGCGACCACGATCGCATCCTTGTCCAGACGTGTCAGCCTCGATGCCCAGTCGGGCACCACCACCCGGAATCCTCGTGTGCTCAGGAAATGGGCCACCCCGATGCCCCCGAGCGCGATGGCGAGGATCCAGCGCGCGACTGCTCTGCTCATCCGCTCACGCTACAGGGCGATCCCGTCGCGCGCCCGCCGCATCTGCGACCTCGGCAGCGGTCAGGACACGGTGCTCATGCGAGTAACCTGGGTACCGACCAGATGGAGAGTTTCTGTGCCTGAAAACGCCCGGCCGAATGACGGCTTCGCCCTGTTCACTGACCGAAACGTCGTCGCGATGCGCGTCAACGGCGATCTCAAGGATCTCGCCACGACCGTCACGGACACCGACGAGGTCGAGGCGGTCACGATCGACAGCGCCGACGGGCTGAACATCCTGCGTCATTCTGCGGCCCACGTGCTCGCCCAGGCGGTGCAGCGCATCAACCCCCAGGCGAACCTCGGCATCGGACCTCCCATCACCGACGGCTTCTACTACGACTTCGGCGTCGACACCCCGTTCACCCCCGAAGACATCAAGGCCATCTCGAAGGAGATGCAGCGCATCGTCCGGGAGGGGCAGCGCTTCGTGCGCCGTGTCGTGACCGACGATGAGGCGCGCGCCGAGCTCGCGGACGAGCCGTTCAAGCTCGAGCTCATCGGACTCAAGGGCGGGAAGGAAGCCGCCGAGGGCGCCTCGGTCGAGGTCGGCGAGGGCGAGCTGACGATCTACGACAACACCACCCGCGACGGCGAGGTCGTCTGGAAGGACCTCTGCCGCGGACCTCACCTGCCCAACACGCGCATGATCGGCAACGGCTGGGACCTCACCCGCATCGCCGCAGCATACTGGCGCGGGAGCGAGAAGAACCCGCAGCTGCAGCGCATCTACGGCACGGCCTGGCCGACCAAGGAGGAGCTCCGCGAGTACCAGCACCGCCTCGAGGAGGCCGCAAAGCGCGACCACCGGCGCCTGGGCAAGGAGCTCGACCTGTTCTCGTTCCCCGAGGAGATCGGTTCCGGTCTCTCGGTCTGGCACCCGCGCGGCGGCGTGATCCGCGGCGAGATGGAACAGCACGCCCGCACGCGCCACATCGAGGGCGGGTACACCTACGTGTACACGCCGCACATCTCGAAGGAAGACCTGTTCCTCACCTCGAACCACCTCGTCACCTACAAGGACGGGATGTTCCCGCCGATCGTGATGGACGAGGAGCGCGACGACGAGGGAAACATCACCAAGCAGGGCCAGGACTACTACCTGAAGCCGATGAACTGCCCGATGCACATCCTCATCTACAAGGAGCGTGCGCGCAGCTACCGGGACCTGCCGCTGCGGTTCGCCGAGAACGGCACCGTCTATCGCAACGAGCTCTCCGGTGCGTTGCACGGCCTCACCCGCGTGCGCGGCTTCACTCAGGACGACTCGCACCTCTTCGTCACACCCGACCAGCTCGAGGCGGAGGTCGCCAAGGTCCTCGAGTTCATCCTCTCGATGCTGCGCGACTTCGGTCTGACCGACTTCGAGCTCGAGCTGTCGATGAAGGACGACGAGAAGTCGAAGTGGATCGGCTCCGACGAGTTCTGGGAGTCGTCGACCGACGCGCTGCGCCGCGTCGCCGTGGCCTCCGGGCTCAAGCTGACCGAGGTGCCCGGCGAGGCCGCGTTCTACGGCCCGAAGATCGACCTCAAGACGCGCGACGCGATCGGACGCACCTGGCAGCTCTCGACCGTGCAGGTCGACCCGAACCTGCCCGAGCGCTTCGACCTCGAGTTCATGGACAAGGACGGGCAGAAGAAGCGCCCGATCATGATCCACCGCGCCCTGTTCGGCTCGATCGAGCGGTTCTTCGCGATCTTGCTCGAGCACTACGCCGGCGACTTCCCGGTGTGGTTGTCTCCCGTTCAGGTCGTGGGCATCCCGGTCGCCGACGACTTCGCCGACTACCTCGGCGACGTGATCGACACCCTCCGCTCGCAGGGCGTGCGAGCCGAACTCGACACCTCGGACGACCGGATGCAGAAGAAGATCCGCACCCACACGACCGGCAAGGTGCCGCTGCTGCTCATCGCGGGGGAGAAGGACCGCGACGCGGGCACCGTCTCGTTCCGTTATCGCGACGGCTCGCAGGAGAACGGCGTGCCGATCGCGGATGCCGTCGCCCGCATCCGTGCTGTCATCGACAGCCATGGACTCGTGCAGACAGCGGGGGATCTGGCGTGACCGACGGGGAGCAGCCGCTGGAGGATGCCGGGCGCCTCGCCGGCGTGCCGGACCAGTTCCAGCGGCTGTGGACCCCGCATCGGATGGCGTACATCCAGGCCGGACCCGAGCCGCTGCGCGAGGAGTGCCCCTTCTGTGAGGCGCCGAAGTACCCGGACTCCGAGCGGCTCGTCGTGGCGCGGGGGAAGACCGCCTATGTGCTGTTGAACCTCTTCCCGTACAACTCGGGGCACCTGCTCGTGTGCCCGTACCGCCACATCGCCACTTACGACCAGGCGACTGCCGAGGAGGTCGCCGAGATCGGCGCGCTGACGCAGACGGCGATGCGAGTGCTTCGGGAGGTGTCGCACTGCGACGGCTTCAACCTCGGCATGAACCAGGGCGCGGTGGCCGGTGCCGGTGTCGACGCCCACCTGCACCAGCACGTGGTTCCGCGGTGGGCGTCCGACGCCAACTTCTTCCCGATCATCGCCAAGACGAAGGCGCTCCCGCAGCTCCTCGGCGAGGTGCGCGACGCCGTCGCCGCGGCCTGGCCTCCGGCGGACGCGGCGACGGCGTGATTCAGCGCACCTGGCGGGCCGTGAACTGCATCCGCGGGTGGGCGTAGAACTCCTGCGCCTCGACGAGCTGCAGCTCCCGCGCTCCGGACTCCAGGGTCGCCGCGAGCAGGTCGTACACACTCGATGCGGTGCGCTCGAGGGCGATCTTCGCGCTCCCGGTCTCGACGTAGTGCGCGGTGAACAGCGCGGCGGTGACATCGCCCGACCCGTTCGCCTTCATCGGCAGGTGCGGAGTCTGTACGAGCCAGGCGCCCGTGTCGTCGGCAGCCAGCATCTCGATGGTGCCCTCTTCGCGGTCAGGGCGTTCGACGCTGGTCACGAGCACGGTGCGCGGACCCATCGCGTGAGCCAGATCGACCGACGCGAGGGTGCTCTCCAGCGTGTCGGGCTCTGTGTCTGTGAGGAAGCCGAGCTCGAACTGGTTCGGCGTGATGATGTCGGCGACGGGGACGACGCGTTCGCGCAGCAGGACCGGAATCGCCGGGGCCACGAAACAGCCGGACTTGGCATTGCCCATCACCGGGTCGCAGGCGTAGACGGCGTTCGGATTGGCGGTCTTCACCCTGGCGACGGCATCGATGATCACGTCGCCGATGCCCTCGCCGCCCTGATAGCCGCTGAGCACGGCATCGATCTCGCCGAAGACGCCGCGCTCCTCGATGCCGGTGATGACCTCGCGCACATCGTCGGGAGCGATCATCGGTCCTCGCCAGGCGCCGTAGCCGGTGTGATTGGAGAAGTTCACGGTGTAGACCGGGAGCACTTCCACACCGATGCGCTGCAGCGGGAAGACGGCAGCCGAGTTGCCGACGTGGCCGTGGGCGACGGCGGACTGGATGGAGAGGATCTTCATTCTCCGACTCTTTCGTTCAGGCGGACAGGCGTCCGCGGCAGGTGGTCATCGTCCGGCGGCGACGAGGTCGGCGACCAGGGTCCCGGCATCGTCGTCGGACAGATCGTGCACGGTGAGGCGCAGGTGGTGCGAGGGTTCCGCACTCTCGTCCAGCGCGAAGTCGTCTCCGGTCCTGGCGAGCCATCCGCGCCGCATCAGCCGCTCGGCGACGATGCGTGCCGGTTGCGGGAGCCGGACCCAGAGGCTCAGGCCGTCGGAGACCGTGGCGTCGATGCCTGCCGTCCGCAGCCGTTCTGCGAAGGCGGTGTTCCGCGCGGCGTAGTGGCTCGCTGCCGCGGCGACCTGCGCCATGACGGAGTCGTCGGTCAGCTGGGTGAGGGCGAGCCGCTGCAGCAGATGGCTCACCCACGTGGTGCCGGGGCTGAGGCGCATCGCCAGCCGGCCGGCGGTCTCCGCATCCGTCGCGGCGATCGCAAGGCACATGTCGGGTCCGAGGAACTTCGACACCGAGCGCACGAGCGCGTACCGCCGGTGTTCGGGGCCGATGAGCGACTCGTAGGGTCGCTGTGACAGCACCGAGAAATGGTCGTCCTCGATGATGAGCACGTAGGGGTGATCGACCAGGAGCGCGCGGAGCTGCGCCGCACGGGCGGGCGTGAGGCTCGCCCCTGTGGGATTCTGCGCGCGGGGCGTGCAGATGATCGCGCGGACACCGGCGTCCAGCGCCGCCCGCAGTCCCTCCACCGTCATCCCCTCGGCATCGACCGGAACAGGGACTGCGCGGTACCCGCCCAGGCGGACGGTGTGGATGCTCGCGAGGAAGCACGGGTCTTCGAGCGCGACCGCGTCGTCGCGCATCAGCGCCTGTGCGAGAAGGCGCTCCACCGCATCGACCGCGCCACTGGTGACCGTGATGCGGAAGTCGTCGTCGTCCAGGTCGACCGACATCCACTCCCGCGCCCACTCCTCGAGCCCTCGATCGATCACGGGTTCGCCGTAGAGGACAGGGCGGGAGGCGATCGTCATGAGCGCAGGCGCCGGATCGGGGATCAGACGTGGATCGGGGTTGCCGGTGCCGATGTCCCGCAGCACCGTATCGGGCGCGTACCCTTCCTGGGCGACGGATCCGAGGCCGGCGATGACCGTTCCCGCGCGTCCGCGGGAGACCACGAGCCCCGCTTGGGCGAGCTGCCGGTACGCCGCGACCGCGGTGTTGCGGTTCACGCCGAGCGTGGCGGCGAGTTCCCGCACCGGAGGCAGAACGCTCCCTGCGCGAAGGATGCCGCGGTCGTGCAGCGCACGCACGCTGTCGGCGATATCCGACGCCGAGGTTCCGCTGATCTGGTCGCTCATGGTCCTCCTCGACGATTCTAGGTCGTCGCCGACAGTGTTATGTTTGACCTAGATCAAACCTGTTTTCGGATCATCCCGATAGGAGCTCCACATGACCGAGACCACCACCGGATCCTCGCGCGTCAAGCGCGGCCTCGCCGAGATGCTCAAGGGTGGCGTCATCATGGACGTCGTCACCGCGGAGCAGGCGAAGATCGCCGAAGACGCCGGCGCCGTCGCCGTGATGGCGCTCGAGCGTGTCCCCGCCGACATCCGCGCGCAGGGAGGGGTCTCGCGGATGAGCGACCCCGACATGATCGACAGCATCATCGACGCGGTGTCGATTCCCGTGATGGCGAAGGCGCGTATCGGGCACTTCGTCGAGGCGCAGGTGCTGCAGGAGCTCGGCGTCGACTACATCGACGAGTCCGAGGTGCTCTCCCCAGCGGACTACGTGAACCACATCGACAAGTACGGTTTCACGGTGCCGTTCGTGTGCGGAGCCACCAACCTCGGCGAGGCTCTCCGGCGCATCAACGAAGGCGCAGCGATGATCCGGTCGAAGGGAGAGGCCGGCACCGGCGACGTGTCGGAGGCGATGAAGCACATCCGCAAGATCCGCGGTGAGATCGCGGCTCTCACCGCTCTCCCCAAGGACGAGCTCTTCGTCGCGGCCAAGGAGCTGCGGGCGCCGTACGAGCTCGTGGCAGAGATCGCGGAGACCGGGAAGCTCCCCGTCGTGCTGTTCGTGGCGGGCGGTGTCGCCACTCCCGCGGATGCGGCGATGATGATGCAGCTCGGCGCCGATGGCGTGTTCGTCGGTTCGGGCATCTTCAAGTCGGGGAACCCTGCCGAGCGCGCGAAGGCGATCGTCAAGGCGACCACGTTCTACGACGACGCAAAGGTCATCGCCGAGGTCTCACGCGGACTCGGCGAGGCGATGGTCGGCATCAACGTCTCCGACCTCCCCGCTCCGCACCGGCTCGCCGAGCGTGGCTGGTAGTCCTCGCGTCGGAGTGCTCGCGCTGCAGGGCGACGTGCGCGAACACGCCGCCCTGCTGTCCGGACTTTCGGCGCCGATGTCGCCCTGGTGCGCCGCCCCGAGGAGCTGTCGACGCTCGACGGGCTCGTGATCCCCGGCGGCGAGTCGAGCGTGATCGACAAGCTCTCCCGCGTCTTCGGGATGCAGCGCCCCATCCGCGACGCGATCGGCGCCGGCCTGCCCGTCTACGGGACATGTGCGGGGATGATCCTGCTCGCCGACGCCGTGCTGGACGGCATCGACGGACAGGAGTCCTTCGGCGGGATGGACATCGACGTGCGCCGCAATGCCTTCGGGCGTCAGAACGAGTCGTTCGAGACGGAGCTGGACGTCCCCGCCCTGGGCGCGCCGACCGTGCATGCGACGTTCATCCGTGCCCCCGTCGTCGACCGTGTCGGTGCAGGCGTGCACGTCCTCGCCTCGCTGGCGGACGGAACCGTCGTCGCCGTCGAGCAGGGGGCCCTCCTCGGCACGAGCTTCCACCCCGAAGTCGACGGCGAGACCCGCTTCCATGAGCGCTTCCTCGACAGTGCCCGGGTGTTCCGGGCGGCACGGGAGGGGTAGGCCCTCGGTCTGCCGCGCCGTTCCCGGCGAGCCGCTCCGGTGGCATCACTCGACCGCGAGCGCGCGCGGCACCTCGGTGCGAAGCGCCGCGGCAGTGGGGAACACGGTGGCGGCGAGAAGCAGGAGCAGTCCGCCGCCGGAGATCAGGCCCATGGCGGGGAACGAGACGGCGGCGCCGGGCAGGTCGAGCGCATCGGCGATGAGGAACCCGCCGATGCCGGTGGCCGCGGCGCCCAGGATGACCGCTGTCACGGCGTAGGCCACGGCCTCCCAGACGGCGACGAGGAGGATGGTCGGCGGCGTGGAGCCGACCGCCTGGATCAGCGCGAACTCGCGTCCTCGGGCATGACTCGACATGAAGACCGTGGCGGCCGCGGCGACACCGGACAGGAGCAGCGGGCCGCCGAGCAGGATCACGACCCCCTCGGGGGCGAGGGAGAACCCGGCATCGCTTCCGGTGCGCGCGGCCTGCGCTGCGGCCGTCGTCTGCGCGGTCGTGTAGAGACCCCGGCGAGGGCGATCGCCACCATGAGGGGACCGATCGCAGCGTTGGAGCGGCTGAGTCGATAGCGCGCCGAGTTCCTGGCCAGCAGCCATGTGGCAGACGCACGCGCGGGTATCGCCGCGGTCCATGCGCGCAGGACGAGCGGGAACAGGAGAGGTCCCGCGGCCGCGAAGACAGCAGCGATCAGCGGTGTCAGCAGCACAGCTTGCCCGGAGAACGTCGACATCGATGCGCCGCCGTCGAGATTCAACACGAGAGCGACCACTGCGCCCACCGTCGCGACGGTGAGAACGATCCGGAGCCAGCCCATGCGCATGCGCGGCGGCTCCGCATCACGCAGCGCTTCGATCGGCGGTGTGCGGGCTGCGCGCCGCGCGCTGCGGAGTCCGCCGAGGAGCACGACGACGCCGATGGCGACGGTGACGATGAGGATGCTCACGCCGCCGAGATGCACGCTGATCCCCTGCATGTCCGGCCACTCACGGAACACCCAGACGAACAGCGACGGGAAGACGGGGAGGGCGAGGAGGCATCCGACGAACGCGCCGACGAGTCCGACGATGCCGAGCTGGGCGAGGACGACGACGCCGACGAGAGCCGGTCTCACCCCCACGAGCTGCCACAGCACGTAGGTGCGGAGCTGGAGTGAGATCGTGAGGTTCGCTGCAGATCCGAGCACGACGAGAGCCGTGATGACGGTGAACATGATGACGGCGGACGCGGTGCTCGAGAGTCCCTCCTGCACGGCGCCCCCGTGGACGCTCCCGGTCTCCAGGAGGGCCGCCGTGATCGCCCCGACGAACCCGGTGGCGATGATGACGAAGAGGACACCGAGCCACACTCGTGACTGCCGGACCAGATCGCTCACGACGAGGCGGATCATGCGCCGGCCCCTGCCCTGCTCACGGATTCGAAGACCTGTTCCGGTGTCGGGTGTCGCAGCTCGTCATGGATGGTCCCGTCGCGGAGCACGAGAACGCGATCGGCGAGCGCGGCGGCCTCGAGGTCATGCGTCACCATCACGACCGAACGCCCGTGCCCGGACGAGGCGCGCAGGAGTCGGAGCACGTCTGCGCCCGTGGCGGTGTCGAGCGACCCGGTGGGCTCGTCGGCGAAGACGATGTCCGGACGGAGGGCGAGCACGCGCGCGATGGCGACCCGCTGCTGCTGTCCTCCGGAGAGCTGTCCTGGTCGATGGCCGCCTCTGTCCGCCAATCCGACATCGCTCAGGGCGCGGTCGACGTCCGCGCGCTGCACCTTGCGTCGGGCGAGCCGAGCGGGCAGGGCGACGTTCTCCCGTGCGCTCAGCGACGGGATCAGGTTGAAAGACTGGAACACGAAGCCGATGTGGCGACGGCGCAGGGCAGCCGATGCGCCGCGACGCAGCGCCGCGAGGTCCTGACCGGCGACGTGGATGGTACCGGAATCGTAGGACTCGAGACCGGACAGGCACGAGAGCAGGGTGGATTTGCCGGATCCGCTGGGTCCGACGATGCCGATCATCTCGCCGGGATGAACGTCCAGGGAGATGCCGCGCAGCACGGGCACCCGTGGCTGCCTCCTTCCGGCGCCGGGGAAGGTCTTGTGCAGGTTCGCGGCATGGATCAGTGGCTCGGTCACCTGCTCATTCCAGGGGATCCCCGCGATCCGCGCGAGGGAGTGGGGACGAGGATCCTGGTAGAGCTGGGTCTACTCTTCGTGGGAGATGAGCGCCGCAGAAGCGTCCGCTCCCTAGGGTGGAGGCATGGGGGACGAGACCGTATGGCATGCGATGATGCGTGCGCCGTGGCGTTTCCTGGTCGGACGCTGGCCGTGGCGCGTGCTCCTCTACCTCGTGGCCAGTGCCCTGATCGGGGTGCTGCTCCTGCCCGTCCTGATCGTGTCGGTGCTGCTGGTGCCGCTGTGGGGAATCGTCATCGGCGCGATCGAGCGTCGTCGCACCCGCTGGCTCGGCTTTCCCGCCCAGGCGTCGGGGCACGTGCCGCTGGCCCGGGAGCAGCGACACATCTGGCTGGCGGTGCGGATGAGTGAAGGCGCGACGTGGCGCGAGGCGGCGGCTGTGCTCGTCGACCTGCTCATCGGCTGGGTCGTGCTGGCTGTCTTGTTCTTCGAAGGTCTCGGGGCGGTGCTCCTGGTCTACATCGCCGTCTCCGGTGCCCGCGGCCCCACGCGCATCAACCTCTTCGGCGACGCATGGGTGCTCGTCGCTCCCGACACCTGGTGGCCGGTCGTCCCGATCGGGCTGATCGCCGTCTGCGCGATCGCCTACGTCAACGCCGTGCTCGCCGCCGGGCAGGCGTCGCTCCTGCGCGGGCTCTGCAGCCCGCGGCAGCACGAGCTCGTCCGCAACATGGAACGTCTGATCCAGTCGCGCGTGACGCTCGTCGAGGCGTTCGAGACCGAACGGCGGCGCATCGAGCGCGATCTGCACGACGGTGTGCAACAGGAACTCGTCACGCTCGCCGCGCGGCTCGGCCTGGTGAGCCTCGAGCTCGACGACCTCGAAGCGCGAGGTGCAGACACACTGCCCGCTCGCGAGGCCCTCGAGGCCGCGCAGAGCCAGGCGGAGCAGGCGATGGGGACGCTTCGGGACACGGTGCGCGGCATCCATCCCGTCGTCCTCATGGACCATGGGCTTCGTGCCGCACTCGACGAGCTCGCCGACCGTGCCCCGGTGGCGTTGCGTCTCGAGGTCGACGTCGGCAGGCTTCCCGTCGCGGTCGAGACCGCCGCCTACTATCTGGTGACCGAGGCGATCAGCAACGCCGCCAAGCACAGCGTCGCGACGAGGGTCACCGTGCAGGGGCGTGTGGAGCACGGTCTGCTGTCGATGGTCGTCACGGACGACGGGCACGGAGGTGCGGATGCGAACGGCGGCACCGGACTACGAGGCCTTCGCGAGCGCGCAGAGACACTCGGCGGGCGGTTCGCGGTGGTGAGTCCCGCCGGAGGACCGACGACCCTTCACATGATGCTGCCCCTGCTCACGGACGGAACGGTGCCGAATGCGATTGCTGCTCGCTGAGGACTCCGCGCTCTTGCGCGAAGCGCTGACCGCACTGCTCGAGCGGCTCGGCCATACCGTCACGGCGACCGCGCAGTCGGCGCCTGGACTGCTCGAGGCGCTCGGCCGCGCGGCGGACGCCGGAGACCTGCCCGACCTCGTGATCACCGACGTACGCATGCCGCCGGGGAACAGCGACGACGGGCTCCGTGCCGCACTCCGTATCCGCGCCCTTCACCCGCATCAGCCGATCATGGTGCTCTCGCAGTACATCGCCGACACCTACGCCCGCGAACTGCTCACACTCCCGGAAGGTGCGATCGGGTACCTGCTCAAGGACCGGGTGAACCGGGTGCGCGACTTCGCCACCGCGCTCGAGAGCGTCGCCGCAGGGGGACGGTCATCGACCCTGAGGTGGTGCGGCATCTTCTCGGCTCCTCGCGGCCGGGGCCGCTCGACACCCTCACGGTGCGAGAACGTGAAGTGCTCGCGCTCATGGCAGACGGTCAGTCGAACACCCAGATCGCGGCGACGCTCACCCTGACGGACGCCGCGGTGAGCAAGCACATCGGCAACGTCTTCACCAAGCTCGGCCTCGGACCGGTCGAGGAGAACCGCCGGGTGCGGGCGGTGCTGACCTACCTCGACTCCGCACGTTCCTGAGTCTGTGTCAGCAGGACGTCGAGCCAGCGCAGCGCGGGGAGCGCCTGTGCGCGCTGAAACGCCCGGAGCCCGGGGAGCTGAGGAATGTCCGGCTGCGCCTGCGCGTACCAGAGGAACGACGCGAATCCGGAGATGATCGCGATCATCTCCGGGGCGGGCGGGGCCCCGTGCTCTTCGAAGACGCGCCACGCGTCCTCGCACGAGGGACCCCGGCCGCCTCGATGCTGGGCAGCAGGCAGGGGAGGTCCACCCACGGGGCGCCCCTGAGCGCATGCGGCCAATCCAGGAGATGTGCTCGCCCGTCCTGCACGAGGATGTTGTCTGCGCGCACGTCGCCGTGGACGATCACCCGCCCGCTCACGGCGTCGCCGAGACCGCGCTCGATCCGCAGCAGCTCGGCGATCCGCTCCTTCAGCCCGTCGGGAAGGCCGTGCGCCAGGTGTTCGTCGTCGGCGATGTCGCGCCAGCGCGTGAAGCCGGGGATCATGCTGTCGGTGGCATCGGGCATCCCGACGGGCGCGGGGGTCGAGGCGAGAACCCGAAGGCGCTCCGCGATGGCATGAAGGTCATCGACCACCCAGGGGTCCCCGGGTGACGGCCGTCGATGGCGGCGAGCAGGAGTGCAGCGCCGACCGGTTCATCGACGTCGCCCAGCACGGTGGGAGCGATCTCCGAGGGCAGCACGGCGAGTACTCGCATCTCCGCACGGAGATAGGCGAGGGAGTCCTGGTGGCCGTCGTGCGCACAGGCCTTGACGAATGCCGTGCCCCTGGTCGTGGTGACCACCCCTGCGTAACCCGCGCTGAATCCGTTCTGGGCGGGAGCATCTCTGACGAAGCGCCCTCCGATGGCGTCCACGATGCGGGCGCGGAGGAGGAGGGGGAGTGCGGACCACTCAGGTCGGAGTCGGTCGGCGCCTGCGTTCATGGTGTCGTTCCCTTCGCTCGCAGCGTCGCGGCCCCGGGGCACGGGTTCCTCGACGCTAGCAGCACTCCGCGAGCGGGCCGACCGGCGAGATCACGCTCTGCGCGGTGCGGACGCCACGAGGCCCCGGATGGCGTGCACCGTGCGGTCGACGTCTTCGGCGGTCGTCGCCCATGACGACATCGAGCATCGCAATGCCGCACGACCGCGCCACTCGGCACCCGTCACGGCGGCGGTCCCCTCGTCCAGGATCGCCGCGCCGAGGGCACGGGTGCCTTCGTCGGAGTCGAGGGAGAACATGACCTGGGTGTACCCGACCTCGTTGCGGACCTCGACTCCGTCGATCGTCTCGAGACCGGCGGCCATCCGAGCGCGTTCGCATGGAGGCGATCCATCAGCGCCGCGACGCCGGACCTGCCGAGGCTGCGGAGAGCCGCCCACGCAGGCACACCCCGAGCCCGCCGTGACAGCTCGGGGGTGACGTCCCACGGGTCGAGACCCGAGTAGATCAGGTAGTCGCCGCCGGTGCGGAACGCGGCGATCGAGTCTGCGGGGTCGCGCACGATCGCCATGCCGCAGTCGTACGGGACGTTCAGCGTCTTGTGCGCGTCGGTGGCCCAGGAGTCGGCGGCGGCGATCCCTTCGGTCAGATGGCTCAAGGAGGGTGCTGCCGCCGCCCAGAGCCCGAATGCCCCGTCGATGTGCACCCAGGCGCCATGGGCGTGCGCGATCGCGGTGAGAACGTCGAACTCGTCGAACGCCCCTGTGTGCACCTCGCCCGCCTGCAGGCACACGATGAGCGGACCCTCTCCGTCGGCGAGTGCGGGCTCGAGTGCGTCGGCGCGCATCCGCCCCTGGTCGTCGGACGGGACCACGATCAGCTCAGAGCGTCCGATGCCGAGGAATCGCGCCGCGCGGTCGATCGATCCATGACGGTCGGAGCCCACGACGAAGCGCATTCGGGGTGCGTCGCGCATCCCGCTCTCCGCGAGGTCCCATCCGGCGCGGGAGAGCACGGCCTGCCGGGCGGCGGCGAGGCAGGTGAAGTTCGCGAGCTGGCCGCCCGTGACGAATCCGACGCTGGCCGTCGGAGGGAGGCCGAAGAGGTCGAGCATCCACTGCCCTGCGATGCGCTCCATGGCGACCGTCGCGGGGGCCAGCATGGATGATCCGGAGTTCTGGTCCCACGCGGAGACGAGCCAGTCGGCGGCGAGTGCGGCAGGGTATGTCCCGCCGATGACGAAACCGAAGAACCGCCCGCCGGGGATGGCGACCAGTCCGGGATCGGCGTTCTCCGCGATCTCCTCGATCACCTCGGCAGGGTCGATCCCCGTTTCGGCGAGCGGCCCGCCGAATGCGGCGAGCATGTCATCGAGAGAGGCTCGAGGCCAGACCGGGCGCTCGTCGACGGAGTCGAGGAATCGCAGGGCCGCATGATGGGCCGTCTCGAGTGCGTGCGCTCTGTCGTCAGGAGAGTTGCCGGTCATGTCTCAGGACTACACCTGCACGCGTCGGGACACCAGGGGATGAGCGCCCTCATACGGCGCCATTCGGGCGGCTGCGGCGATTCGATAGAATGGACGACGCCCTGGGCACGCTCCGGGGCGGATACGACGAGCGGAGACTTATGTCCGGGCATTCCAAGTGGGCGACCACGAAGCACAAGAAAGCCATCATCGACTCCAGGCGCGCGAAGTCCTGGGCCAAGCTCATCAAGAACATCGAGGTCGCGGCCAAGCTCGGCGGGCCTGATCTCGCGGGCAACCCGACTCTGTTCGATGCGGTGCAGAAGGCGAAGAAGACCTCGGTCCCCAAGGACAACATCGACCGCGCGGTCAAGCGCGGTGCGGGCATCGGCGGTGAGGCCGTCGAGTACCTCTCGATCATGTACGAGGGCTACGGACCCAACGGGGTCGCCCTCATGATCGAGTGTCTGACCGACAACAAGAACCGTGCGGCCGCCGAGGTGCGTACCGCTCTCAGCCGCAACGGCGGCACTCTTGCCGACCCCGGCAGCGTCGCCTACAACTTCAGTCGTAAGGGCGTCATCGTCGTCGGCTCCGAGGGCACGACCGAAGACGACGTCATGATGGCGGCGCTCGAGGCCGGCGCCGAGGAGATCGAGCCGCACGCCGAGGGCTTCGAGATCGTCACAGAGGCGACCGACCTGGTCGCCGTCCGCACGGCGCTGCAGGAAGCAGGCATCGACTACGAGTCGGCGGACGTCGAGTTCGTCCCCAACCTCAAGGTCGAGATCGACGCCGACACCGCACGTAAGATCTTCCGGCTCATCGACGCGCTCGAAGACAGCGAGGACGTGCAGAACGTGTTCACCAACTTCGACCTCACCGCAGAGGTGCAGGCGGAGTTGGAGAACGACGACGCGTAGGCGCGCCGGACGGCCCCTGTCGGCGCTGCGGCCTAGCCTGAGGGGATGACCTCCTCTCTGCGCGTGCTCGGCATCGACCCGGGCCTCACGCGGTGCGGGGTCGGCGTGGTCGATGTCGATCGCTCGCGTCGCGGCACCCTGGTGCACGTCGGAGTGATCCGCTCGTCGCCGGATGCCGAGCCCGGCGATCGTCTCGCCATCGTGGCGGCTGGCATACGCGCCGTGATCGCCGAACACCGCCCCGATGCCGTCGCGGTGGAACGGGTGTTCGCCCAGCAGAACACCCATACGGTGATGGGCACCGCGCAGGCGAGTGGTGTCGCGCTGCTGGTCGCCGCCGAGTCGGGGCTCCCCGCGGCCACCCATACGCCGAGCGAGGTGAAGGCGGCGGTGACCGGCTACGGCGCGGCCGACAAGCGACAGGTGCAGACGATGATCGCGCGGATCCTGCGGCTCGACGCCCTGCCGCAGCCGGCAGACGCCGCCGATGCTCTCGCCATCGCTCTGTGTCACGCGTGGCGTCGCGGAGGGCCGGCAGCGGCGGGGCAGGGGGCGCTGACTCCCGCGCAGCGCGCGTGGGCGGATGCCGAGAAGCGTGTCGCTCGAACATATCTACGAGCGACGCCGTAGGCTGGCACGATGATCTCCTCACTGCACGGTGTCGTCCTGCATGCGACAGCCGATCAGGTCGTCATCGATGTGGGTGGAGTCGGATTCTCCGTCGCGGTCCCTGCCGATGTCGCGCACACGGCGGCCGTGGGGGAGAAGATGCTCCTTCACACGAGCCTCATCGTCCGCGAAGACGCTCTCTCGCTGTTCGGCTTCGCCGATCGGGGTGAACTGGAGATCTTCGGTCTGCTGATCAGCGTCACCGGAGTGGGGCCCAAGTCTGCTCTCGGCGTGCTCTCACACCTCACCGCGGAGCAGATCGCCGAAGCCGTGACGGCGGAGGACGACGCTCCGTTCCGACGAGTGTCCGGCATCGGGCCGAAGACCGCCAAGCTCATCGTCGTGCAGCTCGCGGGAAAGGTGCAGGCCCTCGCCGCCGCTCCGAAACCCGCCGCTTCGGGCGGGACGGACGTCGTGACCCAGGTGGCGGCGGCCCTGATCGGTCTGGGCTGGTCGGAGAAGGTGGCCACCGAGGCCGCCGTCCAGACCGCTGCCGATGCGACGGAGTCCGAGCGTGCCTCGGTGGCATCGCTCCTCCGACGCACTCTCGCCCTGCTCGGACCGGCACAGGGGGGTCAGGCACGTGTCTGATCCGCTCGACGCCACCGAGCCCTCCGACGAGACCGAGCTCGCGATCGAGGGCGCGCTGCGGCCGACGAGCCTCGGTGACTTCGTCGGTCAGCAGAAGGTGCGCGGCCAACTGCAGCTGCTGTTGGATGCTGCGCGCATCCAGAGCCGGCCCGCCGACCACATCCTGCTCGCCGGTCCTCCGGGGCTCGGGAAGACGACTCTCGCGATGATCGTGGCCCACGAGAGCGAGCGGCCGCTGCGGCTGTCGAGCGGGCCCGCGATCCAGCATGCGGGCGACCTCGCCGCGCTGTTGTCGAGCCTTGTGCCCGGTGAGGTCCTCTTCATCGACGAGATCCATCGCATGGCCCGCTCCGCCGAGGAGATGCTCTATCTGGCGATGGAGGATTACCGGATCGACATCATGGTCGGCAAGGGTGCGGGCGCCACGAGCATCCCGCTCGAACTCTCGCCCTTCACCCTGGTGGGTGCGACGACGCGCTCCGGCCTGCTGCCGAACCCCCTTCGCGACCGGTTCGGCTTCACCGGACACCTCGAGTTCTACGAGGAGTCGGAACTCGAGCAGGTCATCGCCCGTTCCGCCGCCGTGCTCGGTGTCGATCTGCCGACCGACTCGCTCTCCGAGATCGCGCGACGCTCACGGGGGACACCCCGGATCGCCAACCGTCTGCTCCGCCGGGTGCGTGACTACGCGCTGGTGCACGGCGGGGGAGCAGCGGACATCCACGACGTCCGTGCGGCACTCGAGCTGTACGACGTCGACGCCATCGGTCTCGATCGGCTGGACCGTGCGGTCCTGGATGCGCTCGTCCGTCGATTCCGGGGCGGCCCCGTGGGCTTGAGCACGCTCGCTGTCGCCGTCGGCGAAGAGGCGGAGACCGTGGAAAGCGTGGTGGAACCGTATCTCGTGCGCATCGGCTTCCTCGGGCGCACTCCGCGTGGGCGTGTGGCGATGCCCGAGGCGTACGCCCATCTCGGTATTCCGCATCCGGACGGGATGCTTAAGTTGGATGACCTATAATCGCTGAAGACTTCCCGGTTATCTTCGCGCGCCCAAAGGCTGGAGCGTGCACCTGAGAAAGGCGCTACCTCATGCCCATGGAATTCCTGCTCTTCGGACTTCTCGCCGTCCTCCTCGTCTTCATGATCTTCAACACGCGCAAGCGCACGAAGCAGATGAAGGCTGAGCAGGAGGAGAAGGCGACCAAGACGGTGCCCGGCGCCAAGGTGCTCCTCCAGGGCGGCATCTACGGGACGATCGTCTCCTACGACCCCGAGGACCTCGACACGCCTGCCCTGGTCGAGATCGCTCCGGGCACGATCATCGACGTGCACAGCCAGGCCATCCTGCGCGTCGTCGAGCCCAAGGACGCGGTCGTCGAGGCGCCGGTCGACGCCACCGACGAGCCCGCGCTCGACGAGTCGGTCGCTCCGGCCGTCGAGACCCCGGAGGAGACGCGCGCCCGGCTCGAGCGCGACGCCGACGACAAGTGACCTCGCGGCCGACGCGGCCTCTTCGGATCTCCGTCCTTCCAGAAAGCTGAACACACGTGGCTTCATCCTCTCCCGTCCGTCACGCCTGGCGGGTCCTTCTCGGCCTGCTCCTCGTGACGGGCGTGCTCTTCGGCATCAACTCCCTCGGCGTATTCGTCTTCACCGACAGCGAGGGCGCGCCGGCGAGCTCCTGGACCCCCGAGCTCGCGCTCGACCTCCAGGGTGGCACGCAGATCGTCCTGAGCGCCGAGACGGAGGACGGAACGGCTCCTACGCAGGAGCAGCTCGACCAGGCCGCGGCGATCATCCGCCAGCGCGTGGATGCGTCGGGTGTGGCGGAAGCCGACATCACGACCGAGGGCGGACAGAACATCGTCGTCCAGATCCCCGGCGAGGCGGACGCGCAGACGCGTGAGCGCATCCAGGCCAGCGCACAGCTCGAACTGCGGCCGGTTCTCTACACGGACGCCGCCGGCACCGAGTTCGTGGGCGAGGACGGGAACTCCACTCCGTTCCCGACTCCGGATCCGACTCTCAACGCCACGCCGACGGCCGAGCCGACCGACGCGAGCGACCTGTCCTGGGTGACGGAGAAGCTCGCGGCGGAGTTTCAGGCCTACGACTGTGCGAACCCCGACAACGACCCGTCGCGCGAGCCGAAGGATCAGCCGGTCGTCGCCTGTTCGCCGGACGACGCGCAGAAGTTCCTGCTCGGGCCCACGGAGCTCGACGGCACCGCGATCACCGATGCCTCCGCCGGTCGTGACCAGAAGTCCGGCGCCTGGATCGTGCAGCTGACCATGAACGGCGAGGGCGGAGACGCCTTCGGCAAGGTCAGCACACGCCTGAACCAGAACCGCATCGACGGCCTGTCGCCCCGCGACCAGTTCGCGTTCGTTCTCGACGGCGACGTGATCAGCGCACCGCGTATGAACGGCGTGATCCTGGACGGCCGCCCCAGCATCTCGGGGAGCTTCACGCAGGAGACGGCGACCACCCTTGCCGACCAGTTGAAGTTCGGTGCTCTGCCGCTCAGCTTCACCGTGCAGAGCTCCGACACCATCTCCGCCACGCTCGGGACCCAGCAGCTCCAGATCGGCTTGATCGCCGGACTCATCGGTCTCGCGCTGGTCGCGATCTACTCCCTCATCGTGTACCGCGCGCTGGGCTCGGTGATCATCGCGTCGATCGCCGTGATGGCCGTGCTGACGTACATCATCATCTGCATCCTGGCGTGGCGTATCGGCTTCCGCCTCTCGCTCGCCGGTGTCGCGGGTCTGATCGTTTCGATCGGGTTCACCGCGGACTCGTTCATCGTCTACTTCGAACGAATACGAGACGAACTCCGCGACGGCAAGTCGATCACCGCGGCCGTGGAAGACGGCTGGGGCCGCGCGAAGCGGACCATCTACATCTCGAAGTCCATCAACATCCTCGCGGCGCTGGTGCTGTACATCCTCGCCGACGCCACGGTGAAGGGCTTCGCGTTCACGCTCGGTCTCACGACGCTCATCGACGTCTTCATCTTCGTGATCTTCACGCACCCGGTGATGCAGCTGCTCGCGCGCACCCGGTTCTTCGGCGGGGGGCACAAGCTCTCCGGACTCGATCCCGAAGCGCTCGGCGCCGTCTACCGCAGCCGCTCTCAGTTCCGTGAGGTGGCCACGGCCTCCGCAGGGCGCGGAGCGCGGAACGCACGATCCCGCGGTGAGGCCGACCGCAGGCAGACCATCGCGGAACGCAAGCGCGCCGAAGCGCTCGCGGGCGACAAACCGAACAATGCCGGAAGCGAGGGAGACGCCTGATGCCTTCCATGAATGAATTCGGCAACAACCTGTACTCGGGGAAGACCTCCTTCCCGTTCGTGGGCAGGCGCCGTCTGTGGTTCATCATCGCGATCGTCCTGGTCGTCGGGTCCGCTCTCGTGCCCCTGTTCCGCCCCGTGCAGTTCTCCATCGAGTTCACCGGCGGGTCGCAGTTCACCGTGCAGGCGCCGGACAGCGTCGACCAGGACACGGCGACCGAAGCCGTGCAGTCCGTCGTCCCCGGCGCCGCCACCAAGGTCGTCGTCGTCAACGACACGGACATCCGCGTCCAGACGGATCAGATGAGTGCGGCCGAGACGCAGCAGGTCGCAGACGCACTCGCCGATGCCTATGGCGTCGAGCCGGGTGACGTCACATCGTCCTTCATCGGACCGGCCTGGGGCGAGAACGTCACCAAGCAGTCGCTGTGGGGCCTCGCGATCTTCCTGGCCCTCACGTTCCTCATCCTCGCGATCTACTTCCGCACGTGGAAGATGTCGGCCGCCGCGATCATCGGACTCCTCGACGTCCTGGTGATCACCGTCGGCGTCTACGCGCTGGCCGGCTTCGAGATCTCGCCCGCGGCGGTGATCGGCTTCCTGACCATCCTCGCGTACTCGCTGTACGACACCACCGTGGTGTTCGACAAGATCCGAGAGAACACGACGGAGGACGGGGAGAAATCCGCGCGCCTCTTCGGCGAATCCGTGAACCTCGCGGTCAACCAGACGCTCGTGCGTTCCATCAACACGTCGGTCGTCGCGGCTCTTCCGGTCGGTGCGGTGCTCTTCATCGGCGCCTTCTGGCTCGGGGCGGAGTCGCTCACCGATATCTCGCTCTCGATCTTCGTCGGCATCCTGGTGGCTACCTACTCCACGCTGTTCGTCGCGGCTCCGCTGTACTCGCTGTTCCGCGAGAACGAGCCACAGCTGAAGGAGCGGGACGCGCGCATCCGCGAGGCTCGCAGTCGCGCGTCCGTCGACGCCTGAACGACGCCCAGGGCGGGGCCGAGCCCTGCTCCACACGCGTAGGATGAACTGATCGGGAGGTGAGTTGATGGCGGAACCGCAGACGTCATCGCAGGGTTCGAGTCTGCGACGACTGGTTCCCCGCATCTTCTCCCGCGCGTCGAGGATCAACGACCTCGACAACCTGATCCGCACGGTCCGCGTCAACCACCCCAAGGGCGACTTCTCCGTGATCGAGCGCGCGTACGCGGTCGCGAAAGAGAAGCACGAGGGCCAGAAGCGCCAGAGCGGCGAGCCGTACATCACGCACCCGCTCGCGGTCGCTCAGATCCTCGCGGAGCTCGGTCTCGGTCCACGGGCGATCGCCGCGGCGCTGTTGCACGACACGGTCGAAGACACGGGGTACGCCCTCACCGATCTCACGGCGGAGTTCGGCGACGAGGTCGCGATGCTCGTCGACGGCGTGACCAAGCTCGACAAGGTCAAGTACGGCGAGAGCGCTCAGGCCGAGACCGTGCGCAAGATGATCGTCGCGATGTCGAAAGACATCCGGGTGCTGCTCATCAAGCTCGCCGACAGGCTGCACAACGCGAGGACATGGGGCTTCGTCCCGCCTGAGAAGGCGTCGAAGAAGGCCAAGGAGACCCTCGAGATCTACGCCCCACTGGCGAATCGCCTCGGAATCCAGGCGATCAAGTCGGAGCTCGAGGACCTCTCCTTCGCGGTGCTCCATCCGAAGATCTACAACGAGATCCACAGCCTCATCGCGCAGCGCACTCCCCAGCGCGAGAAGTACCTGAACCAGGTGGTCGAGGAGATCGACGAAGACCTGCGCGATCTCCGCATCCGCGGCAAGGTGGTCGGCCGCCCGAAGCAGCTCTACTCGGTCTACCAGAAGATGGTCATCCGCGGCCGCGAGTTCGACGACATCTACGACCTGATCGGCATCCGGGTGCTCGTCGCCTCCGTGCGCGACTGCTACGCCGTGCTGGGTGCCATCCATGCACGGTGGACGCCGCTGCCTGGTCGTTTCAAGGACTACATCGCCACGCCGAAGTTCAACCTCTACCAGTCGCTGCACACCACGGTGATCGGCCCCGCCGGGCGCACGGTCGAGATCCAGATCCGCACGCACGAGATGCACCACCAGGCCGAGTACGGCGTCGCAGCGCACTGGATGTACAAGGAGCGCATGAACGGCGGGGGCAAGACGGAGGTGCGTGCCTCCGACACCGACATGGCGTGGCTCGCGCACATCTCCGACTGGCAGGCGGAGACCGCCGACCCCGGTGAGTTCCTCGACTCCCTCCGTTTCGAGATCGGCGCGAAAGAGGTCTACGTCTTCACTCCGAAGGGTCGGGTGATCGGCCTCCCCTCCGGCGCCACGCCGGTGGACTTCGCCTACGCCGTGCACACCGAGATCGGCCACCGCACGATGGGGGCCAAGGTGAACGGCCGCCTCGTGCCGCTCGAGTCGGAACTCAAGAGCGGTGACGTGGTCGAGGTGTTCACCTCGAAGAACCCGGACGCCGGTCCCAGCCAGGACTGGCTCGGTTTCGTCGCCAGCACGCGCGCCCGCAACAAGATCCGCGGATGGTTCACGAAGGAACGGCGGGAGGAGGCGATCGAGCAGGGCAAGGAGGCGATCGCCCGCGCGATGCGTCGCCAGAACCTGCCGCTGCAGCGCCTGATGAGCCAGGACTCGTTCGCCGAGGTGGCCAGGGGCCTGCACTACGAAGACGTCTCGGCGCTCTACGCCGCCGTCGGCGAAGGACATGTCTCGACCCAGTCGGTGTTGGAGAAGGTCACCGCACTCGTGGCGGCGAACGATCCCACGACGGGGGCGATCGACCTTCCCGGCAGCGTGCAGACCCGCGAGCCCCGTTCCGGGGATTCGGGTGTGCTGGTGCGCGGTGCCAACGACATCCTCGTCAAGCTCGCGAAGTGCTGCACTCCTGTTCCCGGTGATCAGATCGTCGGGTTCGTGACGCGCGGCAGCGGTGTCTCCGTCCATCGGGCGGACTGCGTCAACGTGAAGGCCCTCAGCTCGGAGCAGGACCGCTTTGTCGACGTCTCGTGGGCGCCGACCACGAAGAGCGTGTTCCGTGTGCAGATCCAGGTCGAAGCGCTGGACCGCTCCGGCCTGCTCTCGGATGTCACGCGTGTACTCAGCGAACACCACGTCAACATCCTCTCGGCGACGGTCTCGACGACCGATGAGCGATTGGCGTTGAGCCGGTTCGTGTTCGAGATGGGCGATGCCGTGCATCTGGACCGTGTGCTCAACGCGGTGCGGAGAATCGACGCCGTGTACGACGTCTACCGCGTCACCTCCTCCTGACCGAGACCCGCCGCAACGCCGACAGCCCGGCTCGACTTCCCGGCACGCGCCTCAACTCGTGGAGCGCGTCCGCTGCGGCATCCGCGACATCGGGGAAGACGATCGCAAGGCGGTGCATCCACACCAGGACCCGAGGATCTCGATGCAGCGTCGTGGCGAGGTCGAGCATCGTCCGTACGGGTCGGGACACCGCGATGCCGCCGACCGTGGCGATGTCTGCCGCGGGGAGCACCGTGTCGTGGAAGACGAGTCGAGAGCTGGTGCCGAGGCGTATCCTGCGGTCGATGCTGCGCTTGACGTGATGCACCGCTGGTGGGGCATCACCTGCACCGTGGACCCATGCCGCCGTCTGGTGCGACGCCGCGGTGCCGGGACGGATCAGTGCGGCGATGCTGCTCGCTCGGACGTCCGGTGCCTCCACCAGGTCGGCGGGGACGTATGCGTCGCCCATCTCGACCACGTGGCCGTCGATGCGCGCGGCGCTGAGTTCGCTCTGGCTCAATCGCTCGCCGGGCAGATAGAGGAACGCGGGGTGCACCACGCCAGTCTGGCGCAGCGCACCCCGCGTGCTCGATGGTCGCGGAGACCTGTGGAGAAGTGATCAGCCGCCGAGGGCACTCAGCCAGGCGCGACGGGCTTCGAGCGCGTCAGCGGCGGCCTTCGCGGCCTTCTTGTCTCCGGCCTTCTCGGCCGCGGCGACCTCGGCCTCGAGCTTCTCGATCGCCTCGAGAAGCTGCGAGCTCATGTCGTTCGCGCGTGCCTTGGTCTCGGGGTTGTTCCGCTTCCAGTCGACGTCTTCGCGGCCCTTCAGCGCCTGTTCGATCGCCCGGAGCTTGTCGTCGAGGGCCCGCTCCTTCTCCCGAGGGAAGATGCGGCCGATCTCGTCCCACTGACGCTGGATCCGCGTCAGAAGCGCGCGAGCACGCTTGATGTCGGATTCGTCGGCGACAGCCTTCGCCTCCTCGAGAAGCGCCTGGCGTGCCTCGATCTTCGGAGCGGAGTCGGCCTCCTCGGCAGCGGCCTGTTCTGCCCGTGCCGCGTAGAGGGCATCGCCCGCGGCCTTGAACCGTGCCCAGAGGGCGTCGTCCGCCTTCCGACCAGCGCGTCCGGCAGCCTTCCACTCGTCGAGAAGGGTGCGGTAGGCGGGGATGCCGTCCGTTCCGCGAGGAGCCAGAGCTTCGGCGCGCTCGACGAGTCGTGTCTTCGCATCCCGGGCACTCTTGTGCGCGTCGTCGAGCTCGGAGTAGAACGCGCGCCGCTGCTTGTCCACGACAGCCCGCGCGTCGCGGAACCGTTTCCAGAGCTGCTGCGAGATCCCCTTGGAGAGCCGGGGGCCGCCCTGCTGCTGGGCCTGCCAGGCGTCGAACAGCTCGCCGAGCTCGGCCGTGACCTGCTTCCACTGCACCTTGCTGAGGTCGCGCGCCGCGATGGCTTCGGCCTGTTCGACGAGAGCGGTGCGGTCGGCGATCGCCTTGTCGACGAGTTCCTTCGCCTGCTGCGCCTCCTGCTCCGTCGCTTCGGAGAGCGAGGCGGTGAGTGCGTTCAGACGCTCGCGGAGGCCCGCCAGGTCTCCGACGGCGGCGGCGTCGGTCGCCTCGTCGATGAGGTGCCCTGCCTGCTTCGCAAGATCGCTCGCAGAGGCGCCGCCGGACTGCTGACGCTGTTCCAGGGCGCGCACCTTGAAGGCGATGTCGTCGAACTTGCGCACGAAGTAAGCGAGCGCTTCTTCGGGGGTGCCATCCGGGTACTGGCCGACGACACGCCAGGTCTCGCCTTCGCGGACCTCCACGGTGCCGTCGTCGGAGACGCGGCCCCATTCGGCGGATGTCGATGACGCGGCCGGGACCGGAGCGACGGACGCGACGGCAGCCGGACTCGGCGCCTTTCGCGGCATCGGCACGGCCGGCGGTGCGGGGACGGGGGGAGTCGGCTTCGAGGGCTCGTTGGCAGACACGTGATTCTCCTTGCGCGGTCAGGCCGCGGGAGGCGGAAAGGACGAGGCTCAGCCTAGTACGCCCGACCGGAAGCCGTCGGATCGTCTCGTCCGATGACCGAGCACCCTCGTCCAGGAGCGTCGCAGATCGTTCACCCGCAGGAAACACATTCCGTGACATTCGGGAAACACGACGCGCATAGCGTCAGGGGCGACGGCATGACCGCCGGTGAAAGGAGCTGCCCTGATGTCGACCCGACCGTCACCCCTCGAGATCGTCGTCGTCGGAGCGGGGATGGCCGCGCAACGGTTCGTCGCGCGGCTCGTGGCGTCAGAGTCGGCGCCGGTGCGTGTCACGGTGATCGGGGATGAGAATCGCCCGCCGTACGACCGCACCCGGTTGCGTGAGCTGTTCCTCGGCGCCGCGGCAGGCGACCTCCGGTTGCCGTGTCCGGCATTCGAGGACGACCGGGTCTCCGTGATCCTGGACGACCGTGTGCTGCGCATCGACCGTCGTGCGAAGACGGTGCGTACGCGATCCCGTCGCGTGTACAGGTACGACATGCTGGTTCTGGCGACGGGGGCGTACTCCGCCAGGGTCGCGGTCGAGGGGCGGCGCTGCCTGGGTGCTTCGCCTACCGGACGATCGACGACGCGAAAGATCTGCGACGGTTCGTGCGGACCCGCAGCGACGAACTGGGACGCTCTCTCCGCGGCGTGGTCGTCGGCGGTGGTCCTCTCGGGCTCGAGGCGGCGGGGGCGTTGCAGACGATGGGGATCGCCGCGACCGTCGTCCAGTATGCGGAGCGACTGATGGATGCGCAGCTCGACGTCACAGCGGGAAGCATCGTCAAGCGGCATCTCCAGGCGCGGGGCATCGCCGTCCGCACGGCCACCAGGGTGACCAGGATCGACCCGGACGAGTCCGGAGCCGTCACGGCGATCGAGTTCCAGGACGGATCGTTCCAGAGGGTGGACGTCGTGGTGTTCACGGTCGGGATGCGGGCGCGTGACGAGCTCGCCCGCAATGCCGACATCGAGGTCCACCCGCGCGGGGGCGTCGTGATCGACGAAGGATGCCGTACCGGACGCCGCCGTGCTCGCGATCGGCGACGTCGCCTGTTTCGAGGGTCGTCGCGCGGGTCGTACCGGTGCGGCCTACGACATGGCGGAGGTCGCAGCCGAACGACTGCTCGGCGGTACGCGGTCGTTCATCGGATCGGACGAATCGGCGGCGGCGACCGTGGCAGGGGTCGAGGTCGCGAGCTTCGGTGATGCGTTGACACGGACACCGGATGCCGTGGACGTGCTCTACGCCGATCCCGTCGCGGGCGTCTACCGGAAGCTGGTGCTCGCCGAAGATGCGCACACCCTGCTGGGCGGGATCCTGGTGGGAGACGCGTCGGCGTACGGCGCACTTCGCACACTCGTCGGCGCCCGTCTGGAAGAGGACCCCGCGTCCTACGTGCTTCCCGTGCGGGGCTAGAGCCGCCAGGACGCTCGGCTATCCGGCCGGAGTCTCCGTGCTGTCGGGGAGCGGTGTCTCGGTCGGCGTCGCGGAAGGGTCGACTGAGGGAGTGGGCTCCGGTTCCACGGTCGGCGTCGGGGTCGGCTCGGGTGCGGTCACCTGAGCGTGCACGACCTGGCTGCCGATCGCAGCGACCACGATGAGGCCGCCGGCGATCGCGGCGATCGTGTTGTCGCGGACGCGACGTCGGATCTGCCCCTCATGCCATTGCGTGCGGGCGGTGTGCAGTCGCGCGCGCTCCGCCGAGGTGCGCGCCTGTGCGTTCTTCGAACCGCGTGCGGCCATGCCCTGGATCTCCCATCCCGACGCCGGTGCGCGACGTCGGGAGAGAGCCTACCGGGACGTCGGTGCGTTGCCCGAAGTGTCGGCAGCCGCCGGTAGCCTGGAGGGATGACGTCCCCTGCCGCGCTGCTCTCCGGGCAGACGCCTCTCGCCGTGCGCATGCGTCCGGTCTCGCTCGACGAGGTCGCGGGGCAGCGCCACCTTCTGCGCGCAGGTTCTCCCATCGTCGCCCTCGCCGATCCGGAGGCGAATTCGCCCGGTGCGGTGTCGATCATCCTCTGGGGTCCGCCCGGCACGGGGAAGACCACCCTCGCTCAGGCGATCGCCCGCTCGTCGGGGCGCCGGTTCGTCGAGCTCTCGGCGATCACCGCGGGGGTCAAGGACGTGCGAGAGGTGATGCAGGAGGCGATCACGCAGCGTGATCTGTACGGGCAGACGACGATCCTCTTCCTCGACGAGATCCACCGCTTCACGAAGGCGCAGCAAGACGCTCTGCTTCCCGGCGTCGAGAACGGCTGGGTCATCCTCATCGCCGCGACCACGGAGAACCCCTCGTTCTCGGTGATCTCGCCGTTGCTGTCGCGCTCACTGCTGCTGACGCTCCAGCCGCTCACCGACGACGACATCGGTGTGCTCGTCGACCGCGCCGTCTCGGATGCGCGCGGACTCAACGGCGCCGTCGTGCTGAGCGACGAAGCGCGGGCGTCGCTGGTCCGCCTCGCCTCCGGTGACGCGAGGCGCGCGCTCACCGGGCTCGAGGCCGGAGCGGCGGTCGCGCTCTCTCATGCGACCTCGGCCGAACGCGACGCCGGAGAAGACGAGGGCGATGCGACGGCCGAGGGCGGGGGAGTCGTACCGGAGGTCTCGGCCGACGACGTCGCGCAGGCGGTCGACAAAGCGCTGCTGCGCTACGACCGGCAGGGCGATGAGCACTACGACGTGATCAGCGCGTTCATCAAGTCGATCAGGGGCTCCGACCCCGATGCGGCGCTGCACTACCTCGCGCGCATGATCGAGGCAGGAGAAGACCCGCGCTTCATCGCGAGGCGTCTCGTGATCTCCGCCTCCGAAGACGTGGGGCTCGCCGACCCCAGGCCCTCGGCATCGCGGTCGCCGCCGCCGACGCGGTCGCGTTCATCGGCATGCCCGAGGGGCGCATCCCGCTCGCCGAGGCTACGGTCTACCTCGCGACCACGGCGAAGTCCAACGCCGCGTACGTCGGCATCGATGCCGCGATCGCGGACATCCGCGCCGGCGGCTTCGGGCGCGTCCCGTTGCACCTGCGCGATGCGCACTACCCCGGCGCGAAGCGGCTGGGACACGGTCGCGGTTATCGGTACTCGCACGACAGCGAGTACGGCATCGTCCCGCAGCAGTACCTGCCGGACGAGCTCGACGGCAAGCACTACTACGAACCCAAGAACCTCGGCGCCGAGCGCGACATCGGCTCACGGCTCGAACGCATCCGCCGGATCCTCGGCGACCGCTGAGGGCGCGATCGGCGCGGGAATCACGATCTGTTAGACTTGAGCGGCTCGAAACCGAGTTTTCGGGCATCTCCTCGTTCACACCACACCTTGCTGGCGCCCCGGCGTGCGCTCCAAGGCAGAACGCGGACGATACGTCCGTGAGTCGTGAAAGACGCGACCACGTCATCGGAAGGATAACTTCGTGACCACGAAGTCCCAGGACCGCCGCAAGGTGCGTCTCAGCCGCGCCCTCGGCGTCGCTCTCACCCCGAAGGCCGCCCGCTACCTCGAGAAGCGTCCCTACGCTCCGGGCGAGCACGGCCGCACCAAGCGCAAGGCAGACAGCGACTACGCCGTCCGTCTGCGTGAGAAGCAGCGTCTGCGCGAGCAGTACGGCATCCGCGAGAAGCAGATGCGCAACACGTTCAACGAGGCCCGTCGTCACGACGGTCTGACCGGTGAGAACCTGGTCGAGCTGCTCGAGATGCGTCTCGACGCGCTCGTGCTGCGTTCGGGCTTCGCCCGCACCACCGCGCAGGCTCGCCAGCTCGTCGTGCACCGTCACATCCTCGTCGACGGCCAGCTCGTCGACCGCCCGTCGTTCCGCGTGAAGCCGGGTCAGCTCATCCACGTCAAGGCCAAGAGCGAGGGCACCGAGCCCTTCCAGGTGGCAGCAGCCGGCGGTCACGCCGAGGTCCTGCCCCCGGTTCCCGGCTACCTCGAGGTCGAGCTCGACAAGCTCCAGTCGCGTCTGGTTCGTCGTCCGAAGCGCGCTGAGGTCCCCGTGACCTGCGAAGTGCAGCTCGTCGTCGAGTACTACGCGGCTCGCTGATCCAGCGACAGAGAACACAGGCAGGAGGCGTCGGGGATTCCCGACGCCTCCTGTCGTTTCCGCATACGATGGAGGCACCGCGCCCTCGCGGGTAAAGGCAAGGATGGCGACATGAAGAACGTGCTGTGGTTCCTGATCGGCGTGATCGGCGGCTTCGTCGCGGCTCACTTCATGAACAAGGACCCTCGCGGCCACGACATCCTCGCCGAGGTCGATGCCAGGATCAACGGGTTCACCGCGATCCTCGGCGATGCCTACCGCGAGCAGGAGGCACGGCTCACGGAGCCGGGCGACAACTGAACCACCGCAGCGCTCCGGCGCGGCATCTTCACGCAAGGACACCCGGCACCCCTATGAAAACTGCGGAGATCGCGCAGCGTTACCTCGACTTCTTCGAGAAGAACGACCACCTCATCGTCCCCTCGGCCTCTCTCGTCAGCGATGACCCGTCGCTGCTGTTCACGGTCGCCGGGATGGTGCCGATGATCCCGTATCTCACGGGTGTCGTCCCCGCCCCGCATCCGCGCATCGCCGATGTGCAGAAGTGCATCCGCACCAACGACATCGAAGAGGTCGGTCGCACCGCGCGTCACGGCACGTTCTTCCAGATGCTCGGCAACTGGTCGTTCGGCGACTACTTCAAAGAAGGCGCGATCCGCTACGCCTGGGAGCTGTTGACGAGCTCCGAGTCCGACGGCGGTCTCGGCTTCGACGAGAAGGACCTCTGGGTCACCGTCTATGAGACCGACGACGAGGCCGAGGCGATCTGGCGCGACATCATCGGCTTGAAGCCCGAGCGCATCCAGCGTCTCGGGCGTGCGGACAACTACTGGAACACCGGGCAGCCCGGCCCAGGCGGCCCCGACTCCGAGATCTTCTTCGACCGGGGTCCTGCGTACGGCAAGGACGGCGGTCCCGCGGTCGACGACTCCCGGTTCCTGGAGATCTGGAACCTCGTGTTCATGCAGGACTTCATCGAGAACATCCGCAGCAAGACCGAGTTCGACATCGTCGGCGAGCTGCCGATGAAGAACATCGACACCGGCATGGGCCTCGAGCGCGTCGCGTTCCTCAAGCAGGGCGTCGACAACATGTACGAATCCGACCAGGTGCGTCCGGTGCTGGACCGCGCCATCGAGCTCTCCGGTCGCCGCTATGGAGCGGTGCATGAAGACGATGTCCGCTTCCGCGTGGTCGCCGACCATGTGCGCTCCTCGCTCATGCTGCTCTCCGACGGCGTACGCCCCTCCAACGAGGGACGCGGATACATCCTCCGGCGCCTGATGCGTCGCACTGTTCGCGCGATGCGTCTTCTCGGCGTCGACGAGCCGGTGTTCCCCGAGCTGTTCGCCTCGTCGCGTGACGCCATGAAGTCGGCGTACCCGGTTCTCGAGAAGGACTGGTCGGTGCTGTCCGCGTCGGCGTTCGCGGAGGAGGAGACCTTCCGCCGCACGCTCGCCTCCGGGTCGACCATCCTCGACCTGGCACTCGACGAGACGAAGAACCGCGGCGGCAAGACCCTTAGCGGACCTGAGGCCTTCCTGCTGCACGACACCTACGGCTTCCCGATCGACCTCACCCTCGAGGTCGCAGAGGAGGCCGGCCTCGACGTCGACCGCGCGGCCTTCGACTCGCTCATGCAGGAGCAGCGGCAGCGCGCCAAGGACGACGCCCGCAACCGCAAGCGTCAGCTCGCCGACGTGTCGGTCTACCGTGACCTGCGCGCGCAGGGCGAGACCGGCTTCGACGGCTACACCGCGCTCGAGGTCGAGTCTCGTGTGATCGGACTCCTCGTCGACGGTGTTCCGGTCCGCAGCGCATCCGAGGGGCAGATCGCCGAGGTCGTGCTCACCGAGACCACGCTCTACGCGGAGTCCGGCGGGCAGGTCGCCGACAAGGGCACCATCGTCGGACCCGGCTACGAGCTCGAGGTGCTCGACGTGCAGAAGCCAGTGCCCGGATTGATCAGTCACACGGTCGAGGTCGCGCGCGGAAGCGTGGCGATCGACGACGTCGCGACGACGATCGTGGATGCGGCCAATCGCCGGGCCGCACGCCAGGCCCATTCCGCGACGCACCTGGTGCACGCGGCTCTGCGCGACACGCTCGGCCCGACCGCGACGCAAGCGGGCTCCCTGAACCGTGCCGGCTACATGCGCTTCGACTTCTCCTGGTCGCAGGCGCTGTCCGTCGACACCCGCAGTGAGATCGAGGACATCACCAACCGTGCGGTCCAGGATGCCCTCGAAGTGACCACGCGCATCGTGTCGCTCGACGAGGCGAAGGAAGCCGGAGCCATGGCGCTGTTCGGCGAGAAGTACGGCGATGTCGTGCGCATGGTCGACATCGGCGGCCCGTGGTCGCGTGAACTCTGCGCCGGAACCCACGTGAGCACGAGCGCGGAGATCGGTCTGGTGAGCCTGGTCGGAGAGTCGTCCGTCGGAGCCTCGAACCGCCGTATCGAGGCTCTCGTCGGCGCGGATGCGTTCCGCGAACTCGCCGCCGAGCGCGCGATCGTGTCGCAGCTCACCAGTTCGCTGAAGACCCCGCGCGAGCAGCTGCCGGAGCGGATCGCCGACCTCACCGCGAGCCTGAAGGCGGCAGAGAAGCGCATCGCGCAGTTCGAGGCGAAGGAGCGCGCGGGACAGGTCCCTGCCATCGTCGAGGCTGCGACGCGAGTCGGTCCGTTCCGTCTGGCGTCGCAGAGCCTGGGCGAGGTGGCGTCGGCAGACGACGTGCGCGATCTCGTGAACGGTGTCCGCGATCGCCTCGGATCCGATGCAGCGGTCGTCGCGCTCGGCGCCGTCGTCGGTGGCCGCCCGGTCGTGGTCGTGGCGACCAACGATGCTGCGCGGGCCTCCGGAGCGAAGGCCGGTGCGCTGGCGAAGCGTGCCGCAGGCGTGCTCGGCGGCGGGGAGGCGGTCGCGATGACGTCGCTCAGGGCGGCGGCTCCGACGCAGCGGCTCTGCCGGCTGCGTTGGACGCCATCGCGCAGGAGCTGCGCCTCGCGTGAGCGGCTTCCGCCGCGGGGTGCGGCTCGGCATCGATGTCGGCAGGGCGCGGGTCGGAGTCGCACGCTGCGATCCCGACGGGATGCTCGCGGTTCCGGTGGAGACCGTGCCGCGCGACGAGGCGTCGATCGACCGCATCCTGCAGATCGCGGGCGAGTATGACCTGCTGGAGTTCGTGGTCGGATTGCCGGTCAACATGCAGGGCGCCGACACTCTCTCGACCATCGACGCGCGGGACTTCGCTGCGGCTCTGCACCGGCGCAGCGGGGTTCCCGTCCGGCTGGTCGACGAGCGGCTGAGCACGGTGACGGCGCACGCGGCGTTGCGCAGTTCCGGGAGATCTCAGAAGAAGTCTCGTAGCATTGTGGATCAGGTCGCCGCCGTGGTGCTTCTGCAGCAGGCGATCGACATGGAGAAGAGCACCGGAAACCCGGCCGGTGCCATGATCCCGTCCGACGAGGAGCCCGCCTGACGATGTCCGAACGTGACAGCGCTACCCCCCGGCACGACCCCGAATCGCGCTTGGGCGACCTGTTCGAGAACCTCCCGGAGCCGACTCGACAGATCCCGACCGTCGACAACAGCGCGCCTGCGCCAGGATCGCGCCGCGCCGCCCGCGAAGCAGCAGCGGGTGCGCCAGGATCGGCCCCGAGCCGTCCCCGGTACCGGTGCGGGCCTCCGCCGACGGCGCCATCCCTTCGAATGCCGGAGGCCCGTCGCCGATCCCGGTCCGTGCGTCCGCCGACGCTGCGGACACTCCCACCCGTGCCGTTCCCCGGATCCCGTCCGAGGCGTCGGCCCCCACCGTGTCCGACGCTCCCGAGCCGGTCATCGGCGGTGGATTGGACGACCTCTTCGCCCCGCACGACGACCACGTCGACACGACGCCGAAGAAGAAGCGCCGCAAGGGATGTCTGATCGCCCTGATCATCGTCCTTGCGATCCTCGGCGGCATCGCGGCCGCCGGGGTGTGGGTGGCGAACACGTACGGCGACAAGATCGCCGACGCGATGGGGTGGGGCGAGCCGAAGGACTGGGAGCCGGGGTTGGCGACCGGTGAGGCCTTCGTCACGATCAAGAGCGGCGACACGGGCTCTCCGGTGTCGAGCGCGCTCTACGAAGCGGGCGTCACGAAGACCGAGGACGTGTTCTACGACTACCTCGTCGACGAGAACGTCGCCGTGACCTTCTACCCCGGCGTGTACCGGCTTCAGCAGAAGATGACGGCCGAGGCCGCTCTCGCGGCTCTGCAGGACGACGGAAACAAGATGGCGAACACGGTGCTGATGTCGGAGGGGGCGACGATCGTCTCGTCGCTGCCCACGATGGCCGACACGCTCGGCATCCCCCTCGCCGACTTCGAGGCCGCGGTCAAGGACCCTTCCGTGTACGGCGTCGACGCGCCGAGCCTCGAAGGCTGGCTGTTCCCGGCGAAGTATGAGTTCGATCCCGACGTCACCGCGACCCAGGTGATCCAGCGCATGGTGGACCGGACGCGCGAGTCGCTCACGAAGGCCGGCGTGCCGGAGGGGGACGCGCAGCGCGTGCTGACGATCGCCTCGATCATCCAGCGTGAGGGCCGGACGGATGACTTCGCGAAGGTCTCGCGGGTGATCCAGAATCGCCTCGACATCGACATGAAGCTGCAGATGGACTCGACGGCGCAGTACGGCTACGGCACCTTGCACCAGGGTGTCGTGTCCAGCTCGGCCGAGGCATTGGAAGATCCCAACGAGTGGAACACGTACTACCACACGGGCCTTCCGGCTACTCCGATCGCGAGTTCGAGCGATGCGGCGATCGATGCCGCGATGCACCCGGCGGACGGACCGTGGCTGTATTTCGTGACGGTCAACCTGGCCACGGGTGAGACGCAGTTCTCCGAGACCTACGAGGAGCATCTCGCCGGCGTCGAGAAGTGGCGTGCGTGGTGCCGAGACAACCCGGACAACGGCGGATGCGCGGCAGGCTGACCGGGAACCGACTCGCCGTCTGGGGCGACCCGATAGCGCACTCCAAGTCCCCGGATCTGCACGCGGCCGCCTATCGCGTGCTCGGACTGGACTGGGAGTACGGTCGGCGGCAGGTGTCTGCCGAGGCGTTCCGCTCCACGGTGGGCGCACTCGACGCGACGTGGCGTGGCCTCTCGCTCACGATGCCGTTGAAGGAGGAGGCGTTCCGAGTCGCCGCAACGAAGGATCGCCACGCGGAACTCAGCGGGGCGGTCAATACGCTGCTCCTCGGCGACGCTCCCGTCGGCTTCAACACCGACGTCGGCGGCATCGTCGATGCGCTGGGCGAAGCGGGAATCACCCGGGTCGGATCCGTGCGCATCCTCGGTGCGGGAGCGACGGCGGCGTCTGCGCTCGTCGCGGCGGCCGAGATGGGCGCGACCCATGTCGAGGTGCGAGCTCGGCGGCCGGAGCGTGCCGCCGGACTGCGGGCCCTCGGTGCCCGTTCCGGCGTCGTCGTGGACACCAGCTCGCTCGACGACGTACCGGCGGCCGTCGAGCTGACGATCGCCACGTTGCCCAGCGGCACGGAGCTCCCCATCGATTCCGCCTCCGCGCTGGCAGAGACCGGCGGCGTGCTGTTCGACGCGGCCTACGCGCCGTGGCCCTCGGCGCTCGCGTCGCGGTGGGGCGATGGCACCGTCGTATCCGGACTCGGGATGCTCCTGCATCAGGCTGTACGTCAGATCCGCATCTTCCGCCACGGCGACCCCACGATCGCGCTCCCCGGCGAGCAGGCGGTTGTCTCCGCCATGCGCGCCGCACTCTGACCTGCACCGAGGACGAAACGCGGCGCAGCGGGCACCCGAACCCGTGGGAGACTGGAGCAATGCTCCGCGTGCTCACGGCCGGCGAATCGCACGGCCCAGAACTCATCGCCGTCATGGAGGGTCTGCCCTCCGGCGTCCCGGTCTCGTCCGAGGCCATCCAGGCCGACCTCGCACGACGCAAGCTCGGTTACGGCCGCGGCTCGCGCATGAAGTTCGAGCAGGACGAGCTCACCGTCTCCGGCGGCGTCCGTCACGGCAAGAGCCTGGGCAGCCCGATCGCGCTGCGCATCGGCAACACCGAGTGGCCGAAGTGGATCGAGGTCATGAACCCCGAGCCCGTCGACCTGACCGACAAGTCACGCGGGCGCAGCGCCCCGCTCACGCGTCCTCGCCCGGGGCATGCCGACCTCGTCGGTATGCAGAAGTACGACTTCGACGAGGCGCGTCCGATCCTCGAGCGCGCGAGCGCTCGGGAGACGGCCGCGCGCGTCGCCCTCGGAGCGATCGCCCGGTCGTTCCTCGACGAGCTGGGCATCCGCCTTGTGAGCCACACGCTGTCGATCGGCCCGGTCCAGGTGCCCGCGGGCTCTCCGCTGCCGACGCCGGACGACGTCGAGGCCCTCGACGCCGACCCGCTGCGGTGCTTCGACCCCGCGACGTCCGCTCTGATGGTAGCCGAGGTCGATGACGCCAAGAAGGACGGCGACACGCTCGGCGGCATCGTCGAGGTGCTCGCCTACGGCCTGCCGCCGGGACTCGGGTCGCACGTGCACTGGGACCGTCGTCTCGATGCGCGGCTCGCGCAGGCGCTCATGAGCATCCAAGCCATCAAGGGCGTCGAGGTGGGCGACGGCTTCGAGACCACGCGACGCCGTGGATCGGCCGCGCATGATGAGCTGTTCGCGACCGCCGACGGCATCACTCGAGGCTCGGATCGGGCGGGCGGCACCGAGGGGGCATGTCGACGGGGACCGTGCTGCGCGTCCGCGCGGGGATGAAGCCGATCGCCACCGTCCCGCACGCGCTGCGCACGATCGACATCGCGACGGGCGACGACGCGACCGCCCACCATCAGCGCTCCGACGTGTGCGCCGTTCCCGCTGCCGGTGTGGTCGCCGAGGCCATGGTGGCGGTCGAACTCGCGAACGCCGTGCTCGAGAAGTTCGGGGGCGACAGCATCCGCGAGACGCGACGCAACCTCGAGGGATACCTCGACGGCATCCCGGCGGAGCTGCGTACGACACCGGCGTCCGAGGCGGCGCTCATCGCGCATGACGAGCGCGGCTGATCCGCTGACGCTGGTGCTGGTCGGCCCGATGGCCGCCGGCAAGACCAGCGTCGGTCGCCGCGTCGCGCGTCGGCTCGGCGTCGCCTTCATCGACACCGACAAGCGCATCGTCGCCGAGCACGGTCCCATCCCCGGCATCTTCGCCGAGCAGGGGAGGCCTACTTCCGCGACCTCGAGCGGGCGGCCGTGGCCGAGGCGCTCTCCGACGGCGGTGTGATCTCGTTGGGCGGGGGAGCAGTCACCCAATCCGGAACCCGTGATCTGTTGAAGGATCATCCGGTCGTGTTCCTCACGGTCAGCCCTGAGGCGGTGGCCGACCGGCTGCGGGGCAGCAACCGCCCCCTGCTGGCCGGGGAAGAGGATCCGGTGGAGCGGTGGAAGAAGATCTTCGAGGACCGTCGGGGGTGGTACGCCGAGGTCGCCTCGACGACCTTCGACACCTCGCGTCGTCCGATGCAGAAGATCGCGGACGAGATCGTGGCATGGAGGAGAGAGCAGCGATGAGCACGACGACCATCAGCGTCACCGGGAACGACGCCTACGGCATCACGATCGGACGGGGAGTCCTCGACCGGGTATCGGCGGCCCTCGCGCCAGGAGTGCGCAAGATCCTGGTCGTGCACCCGCCGACGCTCGCCGCACGCGCGGCCGAGCTCCGCGATCGGCTGCTCGCCGACACGGCAGACGGCCCGCGCGAGGTGCTGCTCGCCGAGATCCCTGACGCGGAGCAGGGGAAGCGCATCGAGGTCGCGGCGTTCTGCTGGCAGGTGATGGGGCAGGCGGACTTCACGCGCAGCGATGCCGTGGTCGGTTACGGCGGGGGAGCGGTGACCGACCTCGCCGGGTTCGTCGCCGCGACCTGGCTTCGCGGCGTGCAGCTGGTCCAGGTGCCGACCACGGTGCTCGGCCTCGTCGATGCCGCGGTCGGCGGCAAGACGGGTGTGAACACGGCCGAGGGCAAGAACTTGGTCGGTGCCTTCTGGGCGCCGAGCGCCGTGATCGGCGACCTCGACGAGCTCGCGAGCCTCAGCCCGAACGAGGCGACAGCGGGCTTCGCGGAGGTCGTCAAGGCGGGGTTCATCTGGGCGCCCGAGATCCTCGACATCGTGGAAGCCGATCCGACGCGCGCTGTCGACACCACCACCGAGGAGTTCCGTCGCGCGGTGGAGCTCGCCATCGACATGAAGGCGAAGGTCGTCTCGGACGATTTCCGTGAGGCGGGGCTGCGCGAGATCCTCAACTACGGACACACGCTCGGCCACGCGATCGAGCACGCGGAGCGGTACCGCTGGCGACACGGTGCCGCGATCTCGGTGGGCATGCTGTACGCCGCCGAGCTGTCGCGTCTCGCCGGCCGACTGTCGGATGCCGCCGCGGAACGACACCGCACCATTCTCGAGTCGCTGGGCCTTCCGACCTCGTACCGGGCCGGCGCGTGGCCGCAGCTGCTGGCGACGATGCAGCGCGACAAGAAGAGCCGCGGCGGGATGCTGCGGTTCATCCTGCTCGACGACATCGCGAAGCCGACCGTGCTGCAGGCGCCCGATGAGTCGCTGCTCTTCGCCGCGTATCAGGAGGTCGGAGCGTGACACGTCGCATCCTGCTGGTCAACGGGCCGAACCTGAACCTGCTGGGCACGCGGGAGCCGGAGGTCTACGGCACGTCGACCCTCGCGGACGTCGAGCGCATCACCGCCGACGCGGCAGCGGAGTTCGGCTTCGAGGTGCGCGCGGTGCAGAGCAACCATGAGGGCGTGCTGATCGATGCGATCCACGCGGCGCGCGGCGAGTGCGAGGCGATCGTGATCAACCCGGGCGGCCTCACCCACACCTCGGTCGTGCTCCGCGACGCGCTCACCGGGGTGTCGCTCCCGTTCGCCGAGGTGCACATCTCGGATGTCTACGCGCGTGAGGAGTTCCGTCACCACTCGTACCTGCACGATGTCGCAGCGGTGCGGGTCATCGGGCGAGGCGTCGACGGGTACCGCGATGCGGTGCGGGATCTGATCGCGCAGCTCTGACGAGGCACCGATCATCCCGTCAGGGGGATCCACACGATCATCACGCAGATCACCATCCCGAGGAGGGCGATCAGCGCCATCGCGAGGAAGCACCCCGCCATGGCGCGAAGCCGCGGCGGTCCGTCGCGGAGGGTCGACCGCAGCACCACCATCGCGACGAGACTGCACACCACCAGGGTCGCCGTCACGAGGGCGACCGACCCGGCCGGACCGCCGTTCGTGACGATCGCGATCAACGGCACCAGGCTGAGCGCGGCGAACAGCGATCCCACGATGATCCAGATGGCGCCCGAGGACGAACGAAGCGCCGGCTGACTGGTCACCAGCGTGGGATCCAGGCCGGAACCCTGATCCGTCCTGCGCCTGCGTGCGGCCCTTCCCGACATGAGTGCACCTCCTCTGCGCCCAGGGTGAGCGTCGAAGAGCCGCACGTCAACGGGGTGTTCATGCGATGCGTCGCCGCACTATGTTCTCGTGTGGCTGCCGCATTCGACGCGCTTCGCCTCGGGGTCCCGCAATCTCGGGACCACATCCGGGGTGGTCCTTCGAACGTTCGCGGCGTCGTCGGTCGCTCGGGAACGCGGGTGTCGCGCCCGGACGTGCGGGGCCGAGCCGCTGATCCCGTAGAATCGACTGTCGGCTCCGCCCGACCCCGCAGACACACGAACGGAACTCGCAGCGCATGGCATCTACCGCAGACATCAAGAACGGCGTCGTCCTCAGCATCGACGGGCAGCTCTGGAGCGTCATCGAGTTCCAGCACGTCAAGCCCGGCAAGGGCGGTGCGTTCGTGCGCACCAAGCTGAAGAACGTCGTGTCGGGCAAGGTCGTCGACCGCACCTACAACGCCGGCGCGAAGATCGAGATCGAGAACGTCGACCGCCGCGACTACACGTACCTGTACACCGACGGTGATGGCTACGTCTTCATGGACCAGACCGACTTCGACCAGATCACGGTCGGCGCTGCCACGGTCGGCGATGCGAAGAACTTCCTTCTCGAGAACCAGAACGTCACGATCGCCCTCAACAACGGCAACCCGCTGTACATCGACCTCCCGGCCTCGGTTGTCCTGGAGATCACCTACACCGAGCCGGGCCTGCAGGGCGACCGCTCGTCGGCCGGCACCAAGCCCGCGACGCTCGAGACCGGCTACGAGATCCAGGTGCCGCTGTTCGTCGAGGCCGGTACCAAGGTCAAGGTCGACACCCGCACGGGCGACTACCTCGGCCGCGAGAAGTAAGGCGTGAGCGCCCGGACGAAGGCGCGCAAGCGCGCTCTCGACATCCTGTTCTCGGCTGACGTGCGCGGGGATGACCTCGCGGTGACTCTGGCCGCCGAGGCGAAGCGCGCGGCGAGCGAGCCCGCCCGCGAGGCTTCGTGGCTGTATGCCCGCGAGATCGTCGACGGCATCATCGACTCGCGCGACGACATCGACGAGCAGATCACCACGCACAGCCGCGATTGGAAGCTCGAGCGGATGCCTGCGGTCGACCGCGCCCTGCTCCGCATCGCCGTCTGGGAGATCCTCTACAACGACGAGGTGCCGACGGCCGTCGCGATCGATGAGGCCGTGGAGCTGGCCAAGGAGTTCTCGACCGACGACTCCGGCGCGTTCGTGCACGGCGTCCTCGCGCGGGTGGCCCGCGCCGCCTGATCTTTCCGACGCACGGCAGTGTCGGCGGTGTCGGAGAGGATGGGTGCATGGCTCTCCCGCTCGATCCCTCCCGCTCCGAAGGAACTTCGGCCGGCGACTGGCGGTCGATCCTCGGGGGCGACGCGATGAGGCGCAGACGTCGCTCGCGCTCGGCATCGAACTCCGGGTGCGCGACGGCAGCGGTGCGAATCCCTGGGCATCGCGTCCTCCACGCACGGCGACCGCGCGCGACGTCGCGAAAGGCACGGGCGAGATCCTGTTGGGGATCCGCCCGCTCGAGAAGAGCCTGGCGTCTGGCGCGTGGGTGCAGGGCACAGCGACCTGGGATGCGGTGCGACGCTCTCCGACGCAGTACGGACGTGATCGCTCCCGATGGTTCGCCGATCTGCTCAGCATCGCCCGTGACACACTCCTCTCCGGCACAGCGGGCGACTGGCTGGTCGCCGACCTGATCGAATCCGGCCTCCTGTGGGGGCATCTGCGGACCGGGGCGGACATCGGCATCCCGCTGGTGGCCGCGCAGAAGAACACCACCGTCGAGCTCGCCGAGGACGCCACGATCAGGGCGACCGTTGGCCGGGACGACGATGGCGGTCTCGTGGTGCGCCCCACGATCGCCTTCGGCGGCCGCGACGTGGACCCCGTCACCGTCCGGGCGATCGGGCACAGCGGTGTCTACGAGGTCGCCGTGCTCGGCACGCAGCTCCGCGTGGCTCTCGCCGAGCTGCCGATGAGCGAACCGGTCCGTGCCCTGCTGGGCGGCCGCGGCGGCGTGGACGTGCCCGCGCAGGACGAGGCGGCGTTCTTTCGCGATGCCTACCCTCTGCTGGCACGGCGTATCGAGGTGCGCCCCGTCGGCCGCGTCGAGCTGCCGGTGCTGCCCCCGCCGAAAGCCGTGCTGGGTCTCTCCTTCCTCCGCGGCGACACCGTCAGGTACGCGTTCGAGTGGGACTACCGCGGTTTCGGGCGGGTGCCCTTCACCTCGAGCGGGCATGCGGTGCGAGATCTCCCCGCAGAGCAGACAGTGCGCGATGCGCTCCAGTCCGTCTGGACGGAGCACCGGGGAGAGCCGCTCGCCGCAGCGGGCTCCTTCCACGACATCGAGGCCGCCGAGTTCATGACGCGTGTGGTCCCTGCGTTGGAAGCCGCGGGCGTCGAGGTCGCCGTCTCCGGACGGCGCAAGACCTACCATGAGCTCACGGGCGAACCGGAGATCACGGTCTCAACCGTCGAGAGCACCGATCCCGACTGGTTCGATCTCGGTGTCCTGGTGAAGATCGACGGGCGCACGATCCCGTTCGAGCCTCTGTTCACGGCTCTCAGCAAGGGGAGGAAGAAGCTGCTCCTGGTGGACGGCAGCTATTTCTCACTGAACCATCGGGCACTCGATCGGCTGCGGGAGCTGATCGACGAGTCGGGTGATCTCGACGAGTGGGAGACGGGTCCGCGGATCAGCCGCTATCAGACCGATCTCTGGGAGGAGTTCGAAGACCTCGCCGACGAGGCACTGCCCGCCGTGAGCTGGCGCGCGACCGCGGAGAGCCTGCGGAGTGCGACCTCCGTGCCCGCTGTCCCGGCGCCGAGCGGAATCACCGCCGGGCTCCGCCCGTATCAGCAGGACGGACTGAACTGGCTCGCGTTCCTGTGGAGCCATCGGTTGGGCGGCATCCTCGCGGACGACATGGGTCTCGGCAAGACGCTCCAGCTTCTCGCCCTCATGGTGCACGCCCGAGAGGCGGGGGAGAAGCGCCCGTTCCTCGTCGTGGTGCCGACGTCGGTGCTGGCCACCTGGCGGGATGAGGCCGCACGATTCGCGCCGACGCTTCGCGTGCTGCTGCGCCCCAGTACGCAGGGGCCGCGCCTGGACAGCGCCCTCGCCGACGTCGATGTCGTCATCACGACCTATGCGGTCGCGCGCCTCGACGAGGTCGCGTACGCAACTGTGGGGTGGGCGGGTCTGATCCTCGATGAGGCGCAGTTCGTGAAGAACCCGGCGACCAAGTTGCACCGTGCGGTCTCCTCGTTCCAGGCCGATGTGACCTTCGCGGTCACCGGGACCCCGATGGAGAACAGCCTCAGCGAACTGTGGGCGCTGCTCAAGCTCACGGCGCCGGGACTCTTCGCATCGGCGCGGAAGTTCCGCGAGCAGTACATCCAGCCGATCGAGCAGGGAAAGGTACCCGAGAACGAGGAAGGGGGGCCATACCGTCGACGCCGCCTCGAGCAGCTGCGCAGACGCATCCGCCCTCTGCTTCTACGACGTACCAAGGAACATGTCGCTCCGGAGCTTCCGGCCAAACAGGAGCAGATCCTCGAGGTCGAACTGAGCTCGTCCCACCGGGCACTCTATGAGACGGTGCTGCAGCGTGAGCGGCAGAAGGTGCTCGGCCTGCTCGAAGACCTGGACCGCAACCGGTTCATCGTGTTCCGCTCTCTCACTCTGATGCGCATGCTCAGCCTCGCCCCCGGACTCATCGACCCCGAGGACGCGAAGATCGGTTCGCGCAAGCTCGACGTGCTGCTCGAGCGCGTGGTCGAGTTGCAGGCCGAGGGGCATCGGGCGCTCGTGTTCAGCCAGTTCACGTCGTTTCTGGACCTGGCGGCCGCGCGCCTGGACGCCGCCGGCATCCCCTACGCCCATCTGGACGGCTCGACCCGCCGCCGACAGAAGGTTGTCGACGGGTTCACCGCGGGGGAGCAGCCGGTGTTCCTGATCAGCTTGAAGGCCGGCGGATTCGGACTCACACTGACCGAGGCGGACTACGTCTTCCTCCTCGATCCGTGGTGGAACCCGGCGGCGGAAGCACAGGCGATCGACCGTACACACCGCATCGGACAGGGCAGCCAGGTGTTCGTGTATCGGATGATCGCGACCGGGACGATCGAGGAGAAGGTGCTCGACCTGCAACGCCGCAAGGCTCGCCTCTTCACAGCCGTGCTGGATGACGAGGCGCTGTTCTCGCAATCCCTCTCCGCCGACGACATCCGTGGACTCTTCGGGGGCTGACCGGATTACTCCCGGCCCGGTCGACGGGGCGCACAGGGAGCCCTCGGTACAATCGAACCGTTCACTTTCGGGAGGAATGCAATGCGGATCACGGGACTCGGCCACGCCGGGATGTTCATCGAGACGTCGGGCGGGAACATCATCTGCGACCCCGTCCTCGGGCCGTCGTTCTACGGATCGTGGTTCCCGTTCCCCGACAACAGGGGTCTCGACTGGGAGCGTCTCGGGCGCGAAGCCGACTTCCTCTGGATCTCGCACCGCCACCGCGACCACTTCGACCCGAAGCTCCTCGAACGTTACATCCGCAAGGACATCGAGGTGCTGCTTCCGGAGTACCCGACCGACGACCTGGAGCAGGACATCCGTGCCCTCGGCTACACGAACATCACCTACGCTCCGGCCGGCCAGGTGATCCAGCGCGGTGAGCTGAAGATGATGATCACACCGCTGCGCGCACCCAGCGACGGCCCCATCGGCGACTCCTCGCTGAGCGTGGACGACGGCACCGGGTCCATCCTGAACCAGAACGACTCGCACCCGCTCGACCTCGAGAAACTGCTCGACTTCGGCACGCCCGACGCCTACTTCACCCAGGTCTCCGGTGCCATCTGGTGGCCCATGGTCTACGACCTGCCGCTCGACGCCAAGCAGAACTTCGCCCGCCTCAAGCGCGAGGCGCAGAACAAGCGGGCCATGTACTACATCGAGAAGGTGGACGCCCCGCACGTCTTCCCGATGGCCGGTCCGCCCATGTTCCTGCGCGACGAACTGTTCCAGTACAACGGGGTGGGCAAGAACGGCGAGTCGATCTTCACCGATCAGAAGCAGTTCCTCGCGCATATGAAGGAGCTCGCGCCGCAGTACGACGGCCAGCTCTTCATCCCCGGCACGGTCGTCACGGTCGAAGGCGGCGTCGTCAGCACAGAGCAGACGCTGTACACCGAGGCCGAGATCGCCCACATCTTCGACGACAAGTGGGAGTACCTCGAGGAGCAGCGCGCCAGCCGCCAGCAGGAGATCCGTGACGAGGAGGCGACTCGCGCGGAGATCATCCCGCCCGCCGAGATGCTCGCGGCGATCAAGGAGTGGTGGGAGCCGCTCCTGAAGAAATCGCGCACGATCCGTCTCGGCGTCGGAGGGCATGTCCGCTTCCGCATCGGCGACCTCGACATGGTCGTCGACTTCCCGCGGGCGAAGGTCCGGGAGTACGCAGGCGAGGAGTGCGTCTACTGGTACACCATTCCGGCAGACCTCGTCTCGACCAACATCCGCGACCACGAGATCGACTGGTCGAACTCGATCTTCCTCTCCATGCAGTTCTCGGTGGGACGCAGCGGCAAGTTCAACGAGTTCCTCACGACGTTCCTCAAGTGCCTCTCGGTCGACCGCATCGAGTACGTCGAGAACTGGTACCAGGAGCAGACCGATCAGACCGAGGACGCCGAGATCGGCGACTGGGTGGTGCAGCGCCGCTGCCCGCACCTGCGTGCCGACCTCACGAAGACCGGCAAGGTCGATGACGACGGCATCCTGACGTGCAGCATGCACGACTGGAAGTGGGATCTGAAGACCGGTCGCTGCCTGTCGACCGCCGGACACCCGATCCGCTCCTCCAAGATCGACGACGTCACCGACCCGGTGCTGCAGGAAGCCAGCTGACCTGTACCACCTCGGCGCGCCGGTGGTACTCTGCTGACATGCCCACCGCATTGACCCGCATACAGGTTACGCAGACCGCGCAGCTTCGGGACGCGTTGGAACTCGCGGCGCAGGAGTGGCCCGGCATCCCGAAGTCCGAACTGGTCGCCAGACTCGCGAGTCTGGGCGCCGAGACCATCGCGGGGAGGCGCTCAGCTAAGCGGGCGGCGCGACGCGCTGCGCTGGAAGCGACGAGAGGCACGGTCGCCTACCCGCCCGGCTATCTGGACGACCTTCGGAAGGACTGGCCGGAGTGATCGTCGTCGATGCCGGAGTGCTCATCGCGCATCTGTCCATCGATGACGTCCACCAGGATGCCGCGTTCGGGATCCTCGATACGGAGGAGGATCTGGTGATCCATCCGTTGACGCTGGCGGAAGCTCTGGTCCACCCCGCACGCCACGGGACCGAGCTGACCGACCTCGCCAAGATCGATTCCCTCGGGCTGATGCGACGAGAGGAACCCGTCGACGAGCCCGTGCACATCGCGCGTCTTCGCGCGACTTCCTCACTGAATCTGCCGGATTGCGCCGTCCTGGCGACAGCAGAAGCCTTCGGCGCCACGCTCGCCACCTTCGACCGTCGTCTGGCCGACGTCGCTCGCGCACGCGGCGTCGCTGTCGTCGGTGCGTGAACGCTCCGATAGACTGACATCACAAGCAACCTTTAACACCGTCCTGTGAGGCGGAGAAGGGAGCGGCCGATGAGCATGCGCACTGTGCTGCACGAAGCCGACATTTCACGAGCGCTGACCCGTATCGCGCATGAGATCCTCGAGTCCAATCGAGGAGCCGAGAACCTGGTGCTGCTGGGCATCCCGACCCGCGGCGTCGCTCTCGCCCACCGCCTCGGTCTGCTGATCAGCGAGATCGCGCAGCAGTCCGTCCCGGTCGGGGCGCTCGATGTCACGCTGTTTCGCGATGACCTCGCCAAGCACCCGACTCGTTCTCCGCAGCCCACGGAGATCCCCGTCGGGGGCATCGACGGCAGGACCGTCGTGCTCGTCGATGATGTGCTGTTCTCCGGCCGCAGCATCCGCGCCGCCCTCGACGCGATCCAGTCGATCGGCCGCCCCTCGGTCGTGCGTCTCGCGATCCTCGTCGACCGCGGGCACCGCGAGCTCCCGATCAGGCCCGACTTCGTGGGCAAGAACATCCCTTCCGCCCGCACTGAGCGGGTCAACGTGCGCCTGTTCGAGAACGACGGCGCCGAAGAGGTGACGATCGGCGAATGAGACACCTCCTTGACACCCGCACCCTCGACAGAGCGACGGCCCTGCGCATCCTCGACGTGGCCGAGGACATGTCCGACACCCAGTCGCGCGAGGTCAAGAAGCTGCCGACCCTGCGTGGCAAGACCGTCGTCAACCTCTTCTTCGAGGACTCCACCCGCACGCGCATCTCGTTCGAGGCGGCCGCGAAACGGCTCTCCGCCGACGTGATCAACTTCGCCGCGAAGGGTTCCAGCGTCTCGAAGGGCGAGAGCCTGAAAGACACCGCGCAGACGCTCGAGGCGATCGGCGCCGACGCGGTCGTGGTCCGGCATCCCGGGTCCGGCGCTCCGCAGACGCTCGCGACGAGCGGCTGGATCTCGGCCGGCGTCGTCAACGCCGGCGACGGCACTCACGAGCACCCGACGCAGGCTCTGCTCGACGCTTTCACGATCCGCAAGCGTCGTTTCGGCGTGGACAGCCGCGGTCGCGACCTGTCCGGGATGCGGGTCGTGATCGTGGGCGACGTCCTGCACTCGAGGGTCGCCCGGTCCAACGTCTGGCTGCTCACGACGCTCGGCGCCGAGGTCACTCTCGTCGCGCCGCCCACCCTGGTTCCGCAGAACGTGTCGCTCTGGCCCGTCCGCGTGGTCTACGACCTCGATCAGGCTCTGGCGGAAGACCCGAACGCGGTGATGATGCTGCGCATCCAACTCGAACGGATGAGCGCCGCGTATTTCCCGACTGAGCGGGAGTATTCCCGACGTTGGGGGCTGGACGCGCGGCGCGTGGCCGCTCTGCCGGCAGGTAGCATTGTCATGCACCCCGGGCCCATGAATCGGGGACTGGAGATCTCTTCGGAAGCTGCCGATTCCCCGCGCTCGACGGTGCTGGAACAGGTCACGAACGGGGTGTCCGTCCGCATGGCGGTGCTGTACCTGCTGCTGGCAGGAGAACGAGACGACGAACGAGGGGGAGACCTGTGAGCGAGACCCTCGTCATCACCGGTGCACAGCTGCTCGGTGCCGAGAGCGCCGACATCATCATCGAGGACGGTCTGATCACCGAGATGGGCACCGGGCTCACCCGCTCGGGCGCCCGTGTCATCGACGCCGACGGACTCGTCGCGCTGCCGGGACTCGTCGATCTGCACACCCACCTGCGTGAACCCGGCTATGAGGCGTCCGAGACGATCCTCACCGGCACCAGGGCCGCGGCGGCCGGGGCTTCACGGCCGTGTTCGCGATGCCGAACACCTCGCCCGTCGCCGACACCGCCGGGGTGGTCGAGCAGGAGCTGGCCCTCGGTGAAGCCGCCGGGTACGCCACCGTGCAGCCGATCGGCGCGGTGACGGTCGGCCAGAAGGGCGAACGTCTCGCGGAACTCGGAGCCATGGCCTCCTCGCGCGCGAGGGTGCGCGTCTTCAGCGACGACGGCTTCTGCGTGTTCGACCCGCTCATCATGCGTCGCGCCCTGGAGTACGTGAAGTCCTTCGGCGGTGTCATCGCCCAGCACGCTCAGGACCCTCGACTCACCGAGGGCGCGCAGATGAACGAGGGCACGGTCTCCGCCGAGCTCGGTCTGACCGGATGGCCTGCGGTCGCCGAGGAGTCGATCATCGCCCGTGACGTGCTGCTCGCCGAGCACGTCGGATCCCGGCTGCACGTCTGCCACCTCTCGACCGCCGGATCGGTGGACATCATCCGCTGGGCCAAGAAGCGCGGCATCGACGTCACGGCCGAGGTCACCCCGCACCACCTCCTGCTGACCGACGAACTCGTCCGCGGGTACGACGCGCGTTACAAGGTGAATCCGCCTCTGCGTCGTGAGGAAGACGTTCTCGCGGTGCGCGAGGGTCTCGCCGACGGCACGATCGACATCGTCGCGACCGATCACGCGCCGCACCCCAGTGAGCACAAGGCCTGTGAATGGCAGGCGGCAGCGAACGGCATGGTCGGCCTCGAGAGCGCACTGCGGGTGGTCCATCAGTCGATGGTGCAGACCGGTCTGCTGGAGTGGACGGACGTCGCGCGAGTGATGAGCGCCACGCCGGCACGGATCGGACAGCTCGCCGGGCACGGCACACCGCTCGAGGTCGGACAGCCCGCGCAGATCTCCCTGTACGACGCCTCGGTCGACGGGGTGTTCACCGAGGCGGACCTGCACGGTCGCAGCGTGAACTCGCCCTATCTCGGCCGTGCACTTCCCGGACGCGTGGAGTACACGATCCACGGCGGCATCATCACGGTGGACGGCGGCAGCGTCGTCGAGGAGCTTCGCGCATGAGTGCTCGGGACCTCGCCGTCGCGATCACGATCGCGGTCGCTCTGCTGGTGCTGCTGGCGATGTTCGTCGCCTGGCGACGACGAATCCGCCGCGACTCCGTGTTCACGGCCCCGCTCGGGGTCCCGGAGCACGCGGAGGTGTCCCGCCGCGATGAGGTGCTGTACGTGTCGACGACACGACATGATCAGCCTCTCGAACGCCTGGCGGTCTCGCCTCTCGCGTACCGGGCCCGCGGGGAGCTCGCGCTCACGGATCGCGGCTTCGCGCTCTGCCTCGACGGCGCGCCGACGGTCTTCCTCTCGAAGGACAGGCTCAAAGCGGTCGACCGCGCCACGGTCACCATCGACCGCGTCGTCGAGTCCGGTGGCCTCGTGCGCATCGCCTGGAGCGTCGACGACGACACCGTCGTCGACAGCTATCTGCGCCTCACCACCGGTGACCCCAGGAATCTCATCTCCGACATGCGGCGGCTCGTCCCCGCCGCCCCCGACACAGGAGCAACGTCATGACACTCTCCCCCTCCTCCGGACACGCCCTCGCGGCCCGGCTGCCGGATCCCGCCGTGCTCGTCCTCGAAGACGGCACCCGCCACGCAGGACACGCCTATGGCGCCCGCGGTCGCACCCTGGGCGAGGTCGTCTTCGCCACCGGCATGTCCGGATACCAGGAGACCATCACCGATCCCTCGTACGCGGGACAGATCGTCCTGCAGACGGCGCCGCACATCGGCAACACCGGGATGAACGATGAAGACGCCGAATCCCGCCGCATCTGGGTCGCCGGTTACATCGTCCGCGACCCTTCGCGAGTGGTCTCCAACTGGCGCGCGAACGCATCCCTCGACGAGGTGCTCGTCGAGGACGGCATCGTCGGCATCAGCGGCATCGACACGCGGGCGATCACCCGTCACATCCGTTCGGCAGGCTCCATGCGGGGCGGGATCTTCTCCGGCCCCGACGCGGCGCTCGACGCCGATGAGCAGCTGCGTATCGTCCGCGAGGCGCCGGAGATGGCCGGTCAGAATCTGTCGGCAGAGGTCTCGGTCGATGTCGCGACGGTCACGACCGCGATGGGGGAGCGGATCGGAAACCTCGCCGTGCTCGACCTCGGGGTGAAGCAGGCGACGATCGACAACCTCGCCGCCCGTGGCTTCGAGGTGCACGTCCTCCCGCAGAGCGTCACGATCGATGAGATCCGGGCGGTCGACCCGGTCGCGGTGTTCTACTCGAACGGCCCCGGAGACCCCGCGGCATCGGGTGACCACGTCGAACTGCTGCGCTCGGTCCTCGACGAGGGACTGCCGTTCTTCGGCATCTGCTTCGGGAATCAACTGCTCGGACGCGCGTTGGGTCTCGGCACGTACAAGTTGCCCTTCGGACACCGCGGCATCAACCAGCCCGTTCTCGACAAGCAGACCGGCAAGGTGGAGATCACCGCGCACAACCACGGCTTCGCGGTCGAGGCCCCGCTCGAGGGGTCGTTCGACAGCCCGCACGGCTACGGCAAGGTCGAGGTCAGCCACGTCGGCCTCAACGACAACGTGGTCGAGGGCCTGCGAGCTCTCGACATCCCGGCGTTCTCGGTCCAGTACCACCCCGAGGCGGCGGCGGGCCCGCACGACGCCAACTACCTCTTCGACAGGTTCCGCGACCTGGTCATCGCAAGCCAGAAGGATTCCAAGTAATGCCCAAGCGCGACGACATCAACTCCGTCCTCGTCATCGGCTCCGGTCCGATCGTCATCGGTCAGGCCTGCGAGTTCGACTACTCCGGTACCCAGGCGTGCCGCGTGCTGCGCGAGGAGGGCGTCAGGGTCATCCTGGTCAACTCCAACCCGGCGACCATCATGACCGACCCCGACTTCGCCGATGCGACATACATCGAGCCGATCACCTGGCAGGTCATCGAGACGATCATCGCCAAGGAGCGCCCCGACGCGATCCTGCCGACCCTCGGCGGTCAGACCGCTCTGAACGCCGCGATCGAGCTGCACAACCACGGCATCCTCGAGAAGTATGACGTCGAGCTCATCGGCGCGAACTTCGAGGCGATCAACAAGGGTGAGGATCGCCAGATCTTCAAGCAGCTGGTGCTCGACGCCGGTGCGGACGTGGCGGACTCCCGCATCGCCCACACGATGGACGAGGTCCTGGCGGCCGCCGATGAGCTCGGATACCCGCTGGTGGTGCGTCCGAGCTTCACGATGGGCGGCCTCGGCTCCGGCTTCGCCTACGACGAGAGCGACCTGCGGCGTATCGCCGGCGCCGGACTGCGCGACTCGCCCACCACCGAGGTGCTCCTGGAGGAGTCGATCCTCGGGTGGAAGGAGTACGAGCTCGAGCTCATGCGCGACACGGCCGACAACACGGTGGTCGTCTGCTCCATCGAGAACGTCGACCCGGTCGGCGTGCACACCGGCGACTCGATCACGGTCGCCCCTGCGCTGACCCTCACGGACCGCGAGTACCAGAAGATGCGCGACATCGGCATCGACATCATCCGTGCCGTCGGCGTCGACACCGGTGGCTGCAACATCCAGTTCGCGGTGGATCCGTCCAACGGTCGCATCATCGTGATCGAGATGAACCCGCGTGTCTCGCGCTCCAGCGCCCTCGCCTCGAAGGCCACGGGATTCCCGATCGCGAAGCTCGCGGCCAAGTTGGCCCTCGGCTACCGTCTCGACGAGATCCCGAACGACATCACGGGCGTGACGCCGGCGAGTTTCGAGCCGACGCTCGACTACGTGGTCGTCAAGGTCCCGCGTTTCGCCTTCGAGAAGTTCCCCGCCGCCGACGCCACACTGACCACCACCATGAAGTCGGTGGGCGAGGCCATGGCGATCGGCCGCAACTACGCGACCGCGCTGCAGAAGGCGCTCCGCTCGCTGGAGAAGCGCGGATCGAGCTTCCACTGGGGCGCCGAGGACCGCTCGGTGGAGGAGCTCCTCGAGATCTCGAAGATCCCCACCGACGGCCGCATCGTGACTCTGCAGCAGGCGCTGCGCAAGGGAGCCACGGTCGAGCAGGCGTTCGAGGCGACGGCGATCGACCCGTGGTTCCTCGACCAGATCGTGCTGATCAACGAGGTCGCCGAGATCGTCCGGACAGCCCCCGAGCTCGACTCCGCGACGCTCCGCTACGCCAAGGAGCACGGCTTCTCAGACGCACAGCTGGCCGAACTGCGAGGCACGACCGAGGCAGAGGTGCGCGGCGTCCGGCATGGCCTCGGCATCCGCCCGGTGTACAAGACGGTCGACACCTGCGCGGGGGAGTTCCCGGCTCTCACGCCGTACCACTACTCGAGCTACGACTTCGAGACCGAGGTCGCGCCGTCCGAGCGGACCAAGGTCGTGATCATCGGCTCCGGTCCGAACCGCATCGGTCAGGGCGTCGAGTTCGACTACTCGTGTGTGCACGCCTCGTTCGCGCTGTCGGACGCCGGGTTCGAGACCGTGATGGTCAACTGCAACCCGGAGACCGTGTCGACCGACTACGACACCTCCGACCGCCTGTACTTCGAGCCGCTGACGCTCGAAGACGTGCTCGAGGTCCTCGACGCGGAGGCGGCGAGCGGCACGATCCTCGGTGTCGTGTGCCAGCTCGGCGGCCAGACCCCGCTCGGACTCGCCAAGGGCATCGAGGCGGCCGGATACAAGGTGCTCGGCACCAGCCCCGAAGCGATCGACCTGGCCGAGGAGCGCGAACTGTTCTCACGCCTGCTCGATGAGGCCGGCCTGGTCGCACCGCGCAACGGCACCGCGATCGACGTCGAGGGGGCCGTGCGCATCGCCGAGGAGATCGGCTACCCGGTCCTCGTGCGTCCGAGCTTCGTCCTCGGTGGCCGCGGCATGGAGATCGTGTACGACACCGCGTCGCTGCGCGACTACTTCGTGCGCACAGCGGGCGAGGTCATCATCGAGGAAGGCAAGCCCCTTCTGGTGGACCGCTTCCTGGACGACGCGATCGAACTCGACGTGGATGCGCTCTACGACGGGACCGATCTGTTCATCGGCGGTGTCATGGAGCACCTCGAGGAGGCCGGCATCCACTCCGGCGACTCCAGCTGCACCCTGCCGCCGATCTCGCTCGGCCGCACCGACGTCGACCGTGTGCGCGAGGCCACCCTGGCCATCGCGAAGGGCGTCGGCGTGCGCGGGCTGCTGAACGTGCAGTTCGCGATCAGTGCCGGTGTGCTGTACGTGATCGAGGCCAACCCCGGGCGAGCCGCACCGTACCGTTCGTGTCGAAGGCCCTCGGTATCCCGATGGCGAAGGCAGCGAGCCGCGTGATGACCGGTTCCACGATCGCCGAGCTTCGCGCCGAGGGCATGCTTCCGGAGCAGGACGGCTCGCGCGTGCCGATGGACGCACCGGTCTCGGTCAAGGAGGCCGTGCTCCCGTTCAAGCGGTTCCGCACGGCCGACGGCAAGACCGTCGACTCCGTCCTCGGCCCGGAGATGCGCTCGACCGGCGAGGTCATGGGCATCGACCGCGACTTCCCGACCGCGTTCGCGAAGAGCCAGGCAGCGGCGTACGGCGGCATGCCGACCTCGGGGACGGTGTTCATCTCGGTCGCCGACTCCGACAAGCGCGCCGTCATCCTCCCCGCGCACCGGCTGCAGCAGCTGGGCTTCACGATCGTCGCGACCGAGGGCACTGCCGAGATCCTCGCGCGCAACGGCATCGCCGTCACGGTCGTCGAGAAGTACAGCGAGACGCAGGAGTCCGGGGCGAAGAACATCGTCGACCTCATCAACGAGGGAGAGATCGACATCGTCGTGAACACCCCGTCGGGTGGGGCTGCCCGTGCGGACGGGTACGAGATCCGCGCCGCAGCAGTGGCGGCCGACAAGGCGCTGTTCACGACGATGGCGGTGCTCGGCGCTGCCGTGAGCGGCATGGATGCGGCACACGAGGGCTTCCAGGTCAAGAGTCTCCAGGAGTACGCCCTGGAGCGGAAGGCGGCACTGTGAGCGAGAGCTTCGGCGAGCGGGTCCGTTCCGCGCTGCGCGCGCGGGGACCGCTGTGCGTCGGCATCGACCCGCATGCCGCGCTCCTCGCGGCGTGGGGGTTGACCGACGATGCGCAGGGCGTCCGGGAGTTCGGGCTGCGCACCGTCGAGGCGGCGGCGGGGCGCGTGGCGATCGTGAAACCTCAGGTGTCGTTCTTCGAGAGGTTCGGGTCGCAGGGCATCGCAGCGCTCGAAGACGTCCTGGCTGCCGCCCGAGCTGCCGGGTTGCTGGTGATCGCCGATGCCAAACGCGGCGACATCGGTTCGACGATGGACGACTATGCCCGCGCGTGGCTCACGCCAGGGTCCTCCTTGGAGGCTGACGCGCTCACGGTGAATCCGTTCCTCGGAGTGGGCGCCTTGGACGGTGCCTTCGCTCTCGCGGCGCAGCACGGCAAGGGCCTCTTCGTGCTCGCCGCGACCAGCAACCCCGAAGCGCAGCACCTTCAGCGCTCGACGGACCGCGCGGGCACGACTGTGTCGGCGTCGATCATCACCGAGGTCTCGGCCCGGAACGCCGAGACGAGTCGCACAGGGGAGTGGGGAGCTTCGGCTTCGTCATCGGCGCGACGGTGGTGTGGGGCGAGGCCGGTATCTCCTCCTTCGCGCCCGCAGCCCCGATCCTCGCGCCAGGCTTCGGTGCTCAGGGCGCCGCTCCGGCCGATCTCCGGCCCCGCTTCGGGCCCATGGCCGATGCGGTGATCGCGAGCGAGAGCCGCAGCATCCTCTCCGCCGGTCCCGACGACTTGGCGGACGTCGTCGCCGCTCGTGCTGCCGAGTACCTCGAGGTGGCAGGTGTCTGACGCGCAACGGACAGTGCCGGAGGTCGACAGAGCCGCGGCCGCGCGCCGTGCTGTCGAACGTCGCCGTGCCAGGGCGTCGGTCAAACGTGATCTGACGATGCGGGTCGTGACACCCCAGACCGTGCTGCATCGCGCCACCGCGGATGCCGATTCGGTCGAAGGGTCGATGCGGATCACCGACTTCCTGCTCGCGCTCCCGGCCATCGGCGCGGGCAAGCGCGACCGTGTGCTGGAGGAGCTCCACATCTCGCCGGTCAAGAGGCTCGGCGGTCTCGGCGCGCGTCAACGTCGTGTTCTCGAGGAGTGGCTCGACACGCGGTTCCCCGTACCGTCCCCGCGCGGCGCCAGGAGCAGACTGCTGGTTCTCGCCGGCCCCACCGCCGTGGGCAAGGGCACCGTGGCCGCGCACATCCGTGAGCACAATCCGGAGATCCACCTCTCGGTCTCGGCGACGACACGACCGCCGCGCCCTGGGGAGGTCGACGGCGTGCATTACTACTTCGTCGACGACGCGGAGTTCGACCGACTGATCGCCGATGATGAGCTGCTCGAGTACGCCGTGGTGCACAACCGCTCGCGCTACGGCACGCCGAGGGCCCCGATCGACGCAGCGCTGGCCGACGGCAAGACCGTCCTGCTCGAGATCGATCTGCAGGGGGCACGCCAGGTGCGGGCAGCGGAGCCCGCCGCGACACTGATCTTCCTGCTGCCGCCGAGCTGGGACGAACTGGTGCATCGCCTGGTCGGTCGCGGTACTGAGGAGGCCGAGGAGCGAGCCCGTCGACTGCGCACCGCGAAGGTCGAACTCGCCGCTCAGAACGAGTTCGACCACCTCATCGTGAACGAGGACGTCGCCACGGCGGCTCGCGAGGTCGTAGAATTGTCTTCAAGCTCTGCGCGCTGAGCGTCTTCGCGCGCCTTTCGCACCGTCTTCGCGACGATCCCGTCGCCTGATCAGGAGGTCTCACCATGGCCGGACACAACAACGGCATCATCGATCCCCCCATCGACAACCTGCTCGACCGCGTCGACTCGAAGTACGAACTCGTGATCTACGCCGCCAAGCGCGCTCGTCAGATCAACGACTACTACTCCGACCTGCACGAGGGCAACCTCTTCGACAACGTGGGCCCGCTCGTCGACTCGTCGGTCGAGGACAAGCCGCTCACCATCGCGCTGCACGAGATCAACGAGGACAAGCTCCGCCTCCGTCACGCGGAGTGATATTCGAGACTGCGCCTCCCGTGCTGTCGGAGGCGCAGTCCAGAATGGGTTCACACCCTCTCCCTGTCCGTCCCGTTCTGGAGTATCGATGAGCGCCCTGCGTCTGTTCACGTCCGAGTCCGTCACCGAAGGGCACCCGGACAAGATCTGCGACCAGATCTCGGACAGCATCCTCGACGGGCTCATCGCGAAAGACCGCGGCTCGCGCGTCGCCGTCGAGACCCTCGTCACGACGGGCCTCGTCCATGTCGCCGGTGAGATCCGCACCGAGGCGTACGTCGACATCCCCACGATCGTCCGGCAGGTCGTGAACGGCATCGGCTACACGTCGAGCGAGACCGGCTTCGACGGCGACTCCTGCGGCGTCAGCGTCTCGGTGGGGGAGCAGTCGACCGACATCGCGCACGGTGTCGACAGCGCTCAGGAGCACCGCGACGGCTCGTCCGTCGATCCGCTCGACGGCCTCGGCGCCGGAGACCAGGGCATCATGTTCGGGTTCGCGACCAACGAGACCCCGCAGCTGATGCCGATGGCCGCCTGGACGGCCCATCGCCTGGCGGAGCGTCTCACGGAGGTGCGTCGCAGCGGAGAACTCCCGTTCCTGCGGCCCGACGGCAAGACGCAGGTGACGCTCGGGTACGACGGTTTCACACCGAAGACCGTCGATGCCGTCGTGCTCTCCACCCAGCACCACCCCGACATCTCGCAGGAAGACCTGCAGGCGCAGGTGCGTCGTCACGTGATCGACCCCGTGCTGGCGACGACGGGCCTCGACCTCGACGATGTGACGTTCTACATCAACCCGGCCGGTCCCTTCGTCACCGGAGGCCCGAAGGGCGACGCGGGGCTCACCGGACGCAAGATCATCATCGACACGTACGGCGGAGCCGCACGGCACGGCGGCGGCGCCTTCAGCGGCAAGGATCCCTCCAAGGTCGACCGCTCCGGCGCCTATGCCACGCGATGGGTGGCGAAGAACGCGGTCGCCGCGGGTCTGGCCGATCGTCTCGAGGTGCAGGTCGCCTACGCGATCGGCGTCGCCCGTCCGGTCGGTCTGTACGTCGAGACCTTCGGCACCGGGAAGGTCTCGGACGAGGCCATCACGCGCGCGATCGACGAGGTGTTCGACCTCCGTCCTCAGGCGATCATCGAACAGCTCGACCTCCTGCGCCCCATCTACGCCCAGACCGCGGCGTACGGGCACTTCGGTCGCGAACTCCCCGACTTCACCTGGGAGCGCACCGATCGCGCTGAAGAGCTGCGTCGCGCTGCCGGCCTCTGATGGGACTGCGGTCCTGATGCCCCCGGAGAGCCGGCGCATCGCGCGCGTGCTCCTCGATTCACCCCTGCCTCAGCTCGATCGTCTCTTCGACTACGCTCTCCCGGCGGCTCTGGGTGATGTTCCGCGAGGTGTGCGGGTGCGAGTGCCGCTGCGCACCGCGGGTCGGGTGATCGACGGCTACGTCATCGATGTCGACACGGAAGACGACGCGGAACGTCCGTTGTCGGAGGTGGAGACCGTCGTGTCGGCCGTGCCCGTGCTGCCGGAGCGCCTGCACACGCTCGCTCGACGGGTCGCCGATCGTGCGGCCGGGTCCGCGTCCGACGTCCTCCGGCTCGTGATCCCGAAGCGGCAGGTGCGCGTCGAGAAGGCATGGACGGCCGACTCGCCGGTCGTCCGGCCCACGGCCGAGGCGCTCGCCCAGGCGGAACAGATCATCGCGGTCTACGACGGTCTCGCCGATGTGCTCGACGAGGCCGGGCGTGCAGCGGTGGAGGCGGTGCCGCGGCTCGACGACGGAGTACAGGCATGGGCACGGCTGCTCGCGGCGTCGGCGGCGCGGATGCTCGCGGCCGGGAAGTCGTCGATCCTCGTGGTCCCCGACCACCGAGACCTCGATCGGCTCCTGGCCGCGCTGGATGCGCTCGTCCCCTCCGAGGCGGTCGTGCGGCACGACTCCCGTCAGACGAACCCGGATCGGTACCGGGCGTTCCTGCGGACCCTCGAGGATGCGCCGTGCATCGTCGTCGGCAACCGTTCCGCGGTCTACGCGCCCGTCGTCGCCGGACTCGTCGCGATCTGGGACGACGGCGATCCGCTGCTCGGGGAACCGCTGTCGCCGTACGTCAATGCCCGCGATGCGGCTCTGCTGCGCCAGGAGCTGGAAGGGTCGGCGCTGCTGTTCGCGGGTCATACCAGGACGACGGACGTGGAGCGTCTGGTCGTGCTCGGTTGGCTTCAGGACGTCAGGGCGGCACGGCGGGTCCTGCCGCGGGTCGTGCTGAGCACGCCGCAGGAGATGGAGCAGCCGACCGCCCAGCGCATGCCGTCGTCCGCGTTCCTCGCGGCGCGTGATGCCGCGGCGGAGGGACCGGTCCTGGTGCAGGTCTCGCGTCCCGGCTTCTCCCCATCGCTCGTGTGCGCGCAATGCCGGGCTCCGGCGCGCTGCGCCCATTGCGGAGGACCGCTGGGGGCACGGCATCGCGGCGCGGTGCCGGTGTGCGGCTGGTGCGGTCGGGGCGCGAGCGCGTGGGCGTGTCCCGCATGCTCGTCCACGAAGGTGCGGCTGGCCTCATCGGGGAGCGAGCGGACGGCCGACGAACTCGGTCGCGCGTTCCCCGGAGTGCGAGTGATCGTGGCGGACAGCGCACACCCCGTCGAACGTGTCGGCGACAGGCCCGCACTCGTGGTCGCGACCCGCGGGGCCGAACCGATCGCCGACGGCGGCTATCGCGCTGTCGTGCTCCTCGACGGGCCGCGCATGCTCCAGGCACCCGACCTGCGGGTGGCCGAGTCGTGTCTGCGCTGGTGGTCCAATGCGGCCGCTCTCGCCGCGCCCGGGGCGCCCATCCACCTCGTCGGCGTGAACGGCGCGGCCGCGAAGGCCCTCGCCACGTGGAACCAGGCCGCTCACGCGCGCGCCGAGTTGGAGAGCCGGGCACCTCTGCACATGCCGCCGACGACGCGTGTCGCCCTCGTGCAGGGTTCCGTCGCCGCCGTCGGGCGTGCTCTCGGGATGCTCACCGAGCTCGCTCTGCCCTCCGACGCGGTACTCGGTCCTGTCCCTGTCGAGTCCGATGAGGTGCCTCCCCGCGTGCGGGCGCTCGTCCGCTTCGACTACGCTTCCGGCGCCCGCGTGGCCACCGCACTGCGCGCGGCCGTCGTCGCCGAGGCCGTGAGCGGTCGCCGCGGCCGCGGTCGCACGACCAAGAGCACGCTCTCGGTTCGTCTCGATATCCTCGATCCAGAGCTCTGACCCTTTCCGGAGAACCTTTCATGCGCCTCGTCTTCGCCGGCACACCCGCTGCCGCCGTGCCCACCCTCCGCCGTCTCGCGACCTCGCACGAGATCGCGGCCGTCGTCACTCGGCCGGATGCGCCTCTCGGCCGCAAGCGCGTCCTGACCCCGTCACCCGTGGCTCAGGCGGCCGTCGACCTCGGTCTTCCGCTCATCAAGACGGCTCGGCTCGACGAGGCGGCGACCGCGCAGATCTCCGCGCTGGAGCCCGAATTGGGTGTGATCGTCGCGTACGGCGGACTGGTCCGCGAACCGCTGCTGTCGGCGCCGGCCTTCGGCTGGATCAACCTCCACTTCTCGCTGCTGCCCGCGTGGCGGGGCGCCGCCCCGGTGCAGCGTGCACTGATCGCCGGAGACCGGGAGCTCGGCGCGAGTGTCTTCCAGCTGGTCGCGGAACTCGACGCCGGTGACGTGTTCGCCATGCGCTCCGTCGACGTTCCGACGACCGCGACGGCGGGTGAGGCTCTCGAGCTGCTCGCGGTCGACGGTGCCGACCTCACGGCAGACATCGTCGACGCCATCGCATCCGGCACGGCGGTCGCGGTCCCGCAGAGCGGGGAGCCGAGCTTCGCCGCCAAGCTCACGCATGTGGATGGGCTTCTCGACTGGACGCAGCCCCTCGACGCCGTGTTCGCGCGTTTCCGTGGGGTGACGCCCGAGCCCGGTGCGCATACGACCGTCGGGGACTTTCGCTCAAGGTCCTCGAAGCGGCGCCGGCCGCAGACGCGGAGCCGTTGGCTCCCGGCCACCTCCGCGGGACGAAGTCCGAGCTGCAGATCGGCACCGCATCAGGGCCGCTCGCGGTCACCCGCGTGCAACCGGCGGGGCGCGGCGCGATGAACGCCGTCGACTGGTGGCGGGGCCAACGTGGCGGCGAAGAGCTGAGGGCTGGGTCATGAGCGACGCGGAACGGTACCGGCGGTCCCCGCAGTCGCAGGGTCGACGGATGGACGGGAGGGGTTCGGGCGAGCGGCGTCGCAGCGAGCAGCGCGGTCCGACCCGGACGGTGCAGCCCGCACGTCGCGTCGCCTTCGATGTCCTTCGCGCCGTGGCGGTCACCGACGCATATGCCAACCTCGTGCTCCCGCCTGCGATCGCCGAAGCGCGCCTGAATGCTCAGGACGCTGCGCTCGCGACCGAACTCACCTACGGGACCCTGCGGCGGCTGGGCACCTACGACGCGATCATCGCGGCGGCCGCCGACCGTTCGACCGACAGCATCGATCCGGCGGTGCTCGACGCCCTGCGCCTCGCCGTGCATCAGCTGCTCGCGACGCGGGTGGCGCCGCACGCCGCGGTGAACGAGTCCGTGAACCTCGTGGCCACCGTCTCCGGCCGTGGCGCCGCGAGCTTCGCGAACGCCGTACTGCGGCGGATCACCCGGGAATCGGGCGCGGTCTGGCAGGAGCGCATCGAGGAGCAGGCACGGTCCGACGACGAACGTCTCGCGCTGCGATCCGCGCACCCGGTATGGGTGATCAGGGCTCTCCGCCGAGCACTGGCAGCCGAGGGGCGCGTCGACGAGCTCGACGCGCTGCTCGAAGCAGACAACGCGTCGCCGGACGTCACCCTCGTCGCACTCCCCGGGCTCGCCGAGCCGGGGAGCCGCGTCTCCCGTACGCACCGACCGCCTTCGCGTCACCTGGTGGAGACCCCCGCGGTCCGGTCGAGGCATCCGGTGGCACGATCCGTGTGCAGGACGAGGGTTCGCAGCTCGTCGCGCTCGCGCTGGCGGGTGCACGTCGGATCACGTCAGGCGAGCGCTGGCTGGATCTCTGCGCCGGCCCCGGGGGCAAGACCGCCCTGTTGGCCGCGATCGCTCGCGAGAACGATGTGGTCCTCGAGGCGAACGAGATCGTTCCCGTCCGTGCGCGACTCGTTCGCAAGGCGCTGCGCGCCGTACCGGGAGATGTGGTGGTGCACGAGCAGGACGGACGAGCTCTCGCCGCGTCTCGGCCGGGGGCGTTCGACCGCATCCTGGTCGACGCCCCGTGCACGGGGCTCGGTGCCCTGCGGCGCCGTCCGGAGGCCCGCTGGCGGAAGACGCCCGCCGACGTCGCGGAACTGGTGCCGCTGCAGGTGGAGCTGCTCTCGGCAGCGCTGGATGCGCTCGCGCCCGGCGGCATCGTCGCCTATGTCACGTGCTCCCCGCATCTCGCGGAGACCACGGGGTCGTGCAGGAGGTGCTGCGCACCCGGTCCGACATCGTCGAGCTCGATGCACGCGCAGCTGTCGCGGAAGTCGCCCGCTCTCCGATCGACCTCGCTGCGGACGGTCGCCCAGGAACAGGGAGCGCGCAGCTGTGGCCCCACCGGCACGGCACCGACGCGATGTTCCTCGCGCTCCTGACGCGCCCCACAGCCGCCGGCACCTCAGGTAAGGAAGACTAGGACCGTGGAACTGCCCCGCGCCCCGCGCATCAACCCCAGCATCCTCGCCGCCGATTTCGTGAACATGCAGGCGGAGCTCTCCCGCATCGCGACGGCGGACTTCGTGCACGTCGACGTGATGGACAACCACTTCGTCCCGAATCTCACCTTCGGCACGCAGATGGTCGAGCGGATCCAGGCCACCAGCCCGGTGCCGCTCGACGTGCATCTGATGATCACGGAGCCCGAACGGTGGGCCCCCGACTACGCCGAGATCGGTGCGGCGAGCGTCACCTTCCATCTCGAAGCGGCCGCCGACCCGGTCTCGCTCGCCAGACGGCTCCGTGACATCGGCGCGAGGGCGGGGGTCGCGGTCAAGCCCGCGACTCCGGTGGAGGGCCTCTACCAGGTCCTCGACGAGTTCGACCAGATCCTCGTGATGACGGTCGAGCCGGGCTTCGGCGGACAGGGCTTCATGCCTGAGACTATGCCCAAGCTGCGCGCTCTCGCCGAAGAAGCCAGACGCCGAGGTTCGCAGGTCTGGCTGCAGGTCGACGGGGGGATCTCGGCCCGCACCATCGCGATGGCCGCGGAGGCAGGAGCCGACACCTTCGTCGCGGGATCCGCGGTGTACGGCGCCGATGATGTCGAGGCAGCCGTCTCCCGGCTCAGAGACCTCGCTCGAGCCGCTAGCCTGGAACTGTGAAGACTTTCGACGAGCTGTTCGCCGAGCTCCGTGTCAAGGCCGAGTCCCGTCCTGAAGGATCGGGGACGGTCGCCGAGCTCGACGCCGGTGTGCACACCATCGGCAAGAAGATCGTCGAAGAGGCGGCCGAGGTGTGGATGGCCGCGGAGTACGAATCCGATGAGGCGGCCGCGGAGGAGATCTCGCAGCTGCTCTACCACCTCCAGGTGATGATGCTCGCGAAGGGCCTCACTCTGCAGGACGTCTACCGACATCTGTGATGCGCTCCGTTCCGATCTCCTCGAACTGAAAGCCATCCATGCTGCGCATCGCTGTTCCCAACAAGGGCTCGCTCTCCGAGACCGCCGCCGACATGCTCGCCGAGGCGGGCTATGCCGGCCGCCGCGACCCGAAGACCCTTCATGTGGTCGACGCCGAGAACGACGTCGAGTTCTTCTTCCTCCGCCCCAAGGACATCGCGACCTATGTCGGTTCGGGTGCGATCGACGTCGGGATCACCGGTCGCGATCTGCTTCTCGACGCCCGGATGCCGGGTGCCAGGGAGATCGAGGCGCTCGGCTTCGCCGGGTCGACCTTCCGGTTCGCGGCCCCCACCGGCCGGTACAGCGACGTGCAGGAGTTGGACGGACTCCGCATCGCGACCTCGTACCCGGGGCTCGTCGACGCGTTCCTCGATCAACGGGGCATCGCCGTGGACCTCGTACCCCTCGACGGCGCGGTCGAATCTGCGGTCCAGCTCGGGGTCGCCGATGCCGTCGCGGATGTCGTGGAGACGGGAACGACTCTCCGCCAGGCGGGGCTGGAGGTGTTCGGGCCGGTGATCCTGGAGTCGGAGGCCGTGCTCATCGCGGGGCCCGCCGACGCCGCGGGAGCCGAGACGCTGCTGCGCCGTCTGCGCGGGGTCATGGTCGCTCGACGTTACGTGATGATCGACTACGACCTCCCGGTCGCTCTCCTCGACGACGCGGTGAAGATCGCGGGCGGCGTGGAATCGCCGACCGTGTCTCCGCTGCGCGACCCGGAGTGGGTCGCGGTCCGCGTCATGGTGGCCCGGTCGCGCGTGAACCCGGTCATGGATGCGCTGTATGCGCTCGGCGCTCGTGCCATCCTGGTCACGGCGATTCACAACGCGAGGCTCTGATGACGCTCGCCAGTCGTGTCATCCCGTGTCTGGACGTGGCCGAGGGTCGCGTCGTCAAGGGAGTGAACTTCGAGAACCTGCGTGACATGGGAGACCCTGTCGAACTCGCCAGGCACTACGCGGCGCAGGGCGCCGACGAGATCACGTTCCTCGATGTGACCGCGACGGTCGACGCCAGAGCTACGACGTACGACGTCGTCCAGCGCACGGCGGAGCAGGTCTTCGTGCCGCTGACGGTGGGTGGGGGAGTGCGCAGCGTCGACGACGTCGCGCGCCTCCTCTCGGTCGGGGCCGACAAAGTCGGCGTGAACTCTGCGGCGATAGCGCGTCCTGAGCTCATCGGCGAGATCGCAGACCGCTTCGGAGCCCAGGTGCTCGTGCTGTCGCTCGACGTGAAGCGCGCCGACGCGACGCCTTCCGGATTCGTCGTCACGACGCACGGCGGTCGAACGCAGACGACGCTCGATGCCCTCGCGTGGGCCCGAGAGGCCGTCGAGCGGGGTGCGGGTGAGTTGCTGGTGAACTCGATCGATGCCGACGGCACCAGGGACGGGTTCGACCTCGAGCTCGTACGCCTCATGCGCGAGGTCGCGTCCGTTCCCGTAATCGCCTCCGGTGGCGCTGGCCGGGTGGAGGACTTCGCCCCGGCCATCAAAGCGGGCGCGGATGCCGTCCTCGCGGCGAGCGTGTTCCACACCGGCGCTCTCACGGTCGGCGACGTCAAAGACGCGCTGCGAGAAGAAGGAGTGGTGGTCAGATGACGTCCGTGGATGAGCGCATCGCACAGGTGGCCTTCAACGCGGACGGTCTCGCGCCGGTGATCGTGCAGCAGTGGGACACGCATGAGGTACTGATGCTCGCCTGGGTGGACGCCGAGGCTCTTCGGCGCACGCTGACCTCTGGACGGGCGACCTACTGGTCGCGGTCCCGCCAGGAGTACTGGCGCAAGGGCGACACCTCGGGCCACATCCAGGTGGTGCACGAGGCGCGCCTCGACTGCGACGGCGATGCGATCCTGCTCCTCGTGGCGCAGACCGGTCCGGCGTGCCACACCGGTACCAGGACGTGCTTCGACACGACCGACCTCGAGGCCGTGGCAGGGACGGACCGGACGTGACCTTCGCGCAGCGCGGCCGCTCCCTCTCGGTCTCCGGGTTCCTTCTCGCCGGGGCGATCGGGATCATCTCCTCGACGCAGACGTGGTTGACCGTCGAACGCATCGATGCCGGCGAGGACATCCTGGTGCCCGGCGCGTCGGCCCTCGTCCTGCTCGCCCCCTCAGCCTTGCAGTCCTCGCCCTCGGCGCCGCGTTGGCGATCGCGGGCAAGGCCGTGCGCCTCGTGTTCGGTGTGCTCGCCGCGGCGACTGCCGTCTTCCTCGGCTGGTCGACGCTCCAGCTGCTGCTGGCGGAACCGTTCGATGCCATCGCGGCGACAGTGACCGAGGTCACCGGTCTCGCGGGAGGCCGCGCGGTGCATGAGGTCGTGGCGAGCATCGTCCCTTCCACGTGGCCGTACATCGCACTCGTCGGGTGGGCGATCCTGCTCGCCGCGTCGCTCGTCGTCCTGACGACGTGGCGAGGATGGAAGGCCGGAGGACGCCGCTACCGCACGGATCCCGTGGATGTCGCCCATGACGGTCCCGTCGACGCCGTCGATTCCTGGGACGAGCTGTCGCGCGGAACCGATCCGACGCGCTGACCCCGATAGACTGAACTCGAACTGCACGCCGTCCCCCGGAGGAGAACATGACCAACCCGATCGCCGATCCCGGCCACGGACACTCGCCTGCCGCCTGGACCGCTGTCGTGATCATGCTGGTCGGCGTCACCGCCGGCACCGTCGCGTTCTGCTTCGAGCAGCCCGCACTCGTGTGGGCGTCGGTCGCCCTCATCCCGATCGGTGCGATCGTGGGTTGGGCGCTGGCCAAGGCCGGCTACGGCGTGAAGGGTCCGAAGTACGCTCCGAAGGCGCACTAATGGTCCTCGCCGACCTGACGGCCGGCGCTGTCGCTGACGCAGAGCGTCGTGCTCTGTCGCGCCCGCTCGCCGTCGTCGAACGCGCGGCGCTGGAGCGTCCGGCAGCCAAGGATGCGCTGTCGTATCTCGCCCCCGCCGATCGCGTCAAGATCATCGCGGAGGTCAAGCGCGCGAGTCCGTCGCGCGGTGCCCTCGCAGAGATCCCCGACCCGGCACTCCAGGCGTCCCTCTACGAGACCGGTGGCGCGTCGGCGATCAGCGTGCTCACCGAGGAACGCCGCTTCGGCGGCAGTCTCGCCGATCTCGAGGCCGTCACGGCGAAGGTCTCCCTTCCCGTGTTGCGCAAGGACTTCATCGCCACGCGCTACCAGGTGCTCGAAGCGCGGGCCGCCGGCGCCGACCTCGTGCTGCTGATCGTCGCCGGACTCGAACCCGCTGTGCTCCGTGACCTCTTCGCGTTCATCACGGACCTCGGCATGACACCGCTCGTCGAGACGCATTCCGGGGAGGAGCTCGAGGCGGCGATCGACCTCGGTGCGCCGCTCATCGGTGTGAACGCGCGGGATCTGAAGACCTTGGAGCTCGACCGCGACCTTTTCGGGCGGCTCGTGGAACGGATCCCCGACTCCGCGGTGAAGATCGCGGAGTCCGCGGTGCTGACCCCGGCCGATGTCGTGCACTACCGTTCCGCCGGCGCCGATGTCGTCCTCATCGGCGAGGCGCTCGTGACCGGAGACCCGGTCGCCACCCTCAAGCGTTTCCTGGAGGCATGATGAGTCTGCGTGCGCAGCACGGCCCCTTCTTCGGCGAGTTCGGCGGGCGCTTCATGCCCGAGTCGCTGATCGCCGCGATCGACGAGCTGACCGTGGCGTACGAGGCCGCGATCGACGACCCGGAGTTCCGGACCGAACTCGCTCAGCTGCTGCACTCCTACGCCGGTCGACCGTCTCCGATCACCGAGGTGCCGCGGTTCGCCGAGCATGCCGGCGGCGCGCGCATCTTCCTCAAGCGCGAAGACCTGAACCACACCGGGTCCCACAAGATCAACAACGTGCTGGGGCAGGCTCTGCTCACCAAGCGCCTGGGGAAGACCCGGGTGATCGCCGAGACGGGTGCGGGGCAGCACGGCGTCGCGACCGCGACGGCGGCCGCATTGTTCGGCCTGGAATGCACGATCTACATGGGCGAGGTCGACACCGAGCGGCAGGCCCTCAACGTCGCCCGCATGCGCCTGCTGGGCGCCGAGGTGATTCCGGTGACCTCGGGCTCGCGCACGCTCAAGGACGCCATCAACGACGCCTATCGCGATTGGGTGGCCTCGGTCGAGACGACCAACTACATCTTCGGCACCGCCGCGGGACCTCACCCGTTCCCGGCGATGGTCCGTGATTTTCAGAAGATCATCGGCGAAGAGGCACGCGCCCAGCTGCTCGACGAGGCCGGTCGGCTCCCCGACGCGGTCGTCGCGTGCGTCGGCGGCGGGTCCAATGCGATCGGCATGTTCGATGCGTTCCTCGACGACGACGACGTCAAACTCTATGGCGTGGAGGCCGCGGGAGACGGGGTCGACACCGAGAAGCATGCGGCATCGATCGAACGCGGCCGTCCCGGCGTGCTGCACGGCGCGAAGACCTACGTGCTGCAGGACGAAGACGGGCAGACGGTCGAATCGCATTCGATCTCGGCAGGCCTCGACTATCCCGGCGTCGGCCCGGAGCATTCCTGGCTCGCAGACATCGGGCGCGCCGAGTACATCCCCGCCACCGATGACGAGGCCATGCAGGCTCTGCGCCTGCTCAGCCGCACCGAGGGGATCATCCCGGCCATCGAGTCGGCTCATGCCCTCGCCGGCGCGCTGCGGATAGGACGCGAGCTCGGCCCCGAAGGTCTGATCGCCGTCTGCCTCTCCGGGCGCGGCGACAAGGACATGGACACCGCCGCCCGCTACTTCCAGCTGTACGACGAGGCCGCTCTGGAGCACGACGTCTCGGCGGAGAGCGACGACGAAGAAGCGGCATCGAAGGGGGAACCGCAGCTATGAGCCGCGTCGAACAGGCGATCCAGAAGGCGCACGACGCCGGCCGCAGCGCGTTCGTCGGCTACCTCCCTGTGGGGTTCCCCGACCTCGACACCAGCATCCGGGCAGCCATCGCCCTCGCCGAGAACGGCGTCGACATCATCGAACTGGGCCCGCCGTACAGTGATCCGGTGATGGACGGCGCGATCATCCAGGAGGCGACGACCAAGGCTCTCGCCGCGGGATTCCGGATGGCCGATCTGTTCACCGCGATCCGTGCGATCACGGCCGCGACGGACGTTCCCGTGCTCGTCATGACGTATTGGAACCCGGTGATGCAGTACGGGGTCGACCGCTATGCCGACGACCTGCTCGCCGCGGGGGGCGCCGGGCTCATCACACCCGACATCACGCCGGAGGCCGCGGGGGAGTGGATCGCCGCCAGCGAGCGGACGGGCCTCGACCGGGTGTTCCTCGCGGCGCCGACGTCGTCCGACGAGCGCCTCGACCTGGTCGTGAAGTCGTCGACGGGCTTCGTCTACACCGTCTCGACGATGGGGATCACCGGAGAGCGGGCGGAACTCGACCGTGCTGCGCGTACCCTCGTCGGTCGGCTGCGCGCGCACGGCGCCGTTCGCGCCTGCGTCGGTATCGGCATCTCGACCGCCGAGCAGATCGCCGGAGTCTCCGAATACGCGGATGGCGCGATCGTCGGCACCGCACTCGTCCGCGCCCTCCGTGACGGCGGCGTACCCGCCCTCGCCGAGGTCACCCGAAACCTGGCTGCCGGTACCGCGTCGGCACGCCCCGAGACCGAGAACTAGAATCGCACTCATGTCCCTCGCGTTCCCCAGCACCTTCACGAGCGTGCTCGCCAGCATCCCGAGCCCCCTGGTGTCCTACTTCGACCTCGGGCCGGTACGGATCCACTTCTACGCGCTGTGCATCATCGCCGGCATCATCGCCGCCACGCTGCTGACCAACCGTCGGCTCACGAAGCGCGGAGCCGAGCCGTGGGTCGTGATCGACATCTCGATCCTGGCCGTGCCGCTGGCCATCATCGGCGCCCGCATCTTCCACGTGCTCACGCACCCGAACTTCTACTTCGGTGAGGGGAAGAACACCTGGAACCCGTTCGAGCCCGGCTCGGTGTGGGCCATCTGGGAGGGCGGCATCGCGATCTTCGGCGCGCTCATCGGAGGCGCCATCGGCGCCTACCTCGGTTGCCGCTGGACCGGGATCCGGTTCTGGACGTTCGCGGATGCCCTGGCACCCGGTCTCCTGCTCGCTCAGGCCATGGGGCGCTTCGGGAACTGGTTCAACCACGAGCTCTTCGGTCTCCCCACCGACCTGCCCTGGGGACTCGAGATCGAGTCGACGAACTCCGCCTTCCCGCCCGGTCTCCCGGAAGGGACGCTCTTCCACCCGACGTTCCTCTATGAAGTGATCTGGAACGGGCTGGGTGTGCTGGTGCTGCTGTGGCTCGGGCGGAAGCTCTTCTTCCAGTGGGGCCGCCTGTTCGCGATCTACCTCATCTGGTACAGCGCAGGACGCATCGTCTGGGAGTCGATCCGCATCGACCCGAGCGAGATCATCCTGGGTCTGCGCAGCAACGTGTGGGCGGCCATCCTCGGCGTCGTCGTCGGTCTCGTCATCCTCATCGTGCAGACACGCCGTCACCCCGGTCTCGAGCCCTCGCCGTACCAGCCCGGTCGCGAGAAGACCGACGCCGGCGCTGATGTACAATCGCAGAACAATCCCTCTGACTTCGTGGACGTGAGCGAGCCTCCGACCGAGGAAGTCACCGCAGGAGCCACTGCCACAAGCACCGCTCCCACGAGCGAGGACGGCTCCCGATAAACAACGCCACCTCGTGGCGGGAGAACCATTGCACTGAACGAGCGGGCCGACGTCGTCCCCGGGTTTCACTGAAGATCTGAGGACGGTAACTGGTGTACTTCCAGCCACCCTACGGCGCGTCCGGCGCCTACCCCCCGAAGCAGGGAATGTACAACCCGGCGTTCGAGAAGGACGCCTGCGGCCTCGCCATGGTCGCGACCCTGCGCGGCGAAGCCGGGCACGACATCATCGCGTTGGCCCTCGAGGCCCTGCGCAACCTGGAGCACCGCGGGGCCATCGGCTCCGACGCGGGCACCGGGGACGGCGCCGGCATCCTGACGCAGATGCCCGATGCATTCCTCCGCGCTGTGACCGGCTTCGAACTGCCGCCCGTCGGGGAGTACGCCGCAGGACTGGCGTTCCTGCCTCGCGATTCGAGCGAGCGTCGCCAGCAGAAGGCCGGGATCGAGAAGATCGCCCGTTCCGAGGGACTTCGCGTCCTCGGCTGGCGCGAGGTCCCCACAGCCAACGAGAACCTCGGCAAGCTCGCCGACGAGGCGCGTCCCGCGTTCGAGCAGCTGTTCGTGAGCGCCGGTGGGGCGACCCACGCCGACGCACCGCTCACGGGCATCGCTCTCGATCGCGTCGCCTACCGCCTGCGCAAGCGCGCAGGACATGAGCTCGGCGCCTACTTCGTCTCCCTGTCCGCCCGAACCCTCGGCTACAAGGGCATGGTCACGACGCTCCAGCTGGAGCCGTTCTACCCCGACCTGCAGGACGAGCGCTTCGCCTCCGAGCTCGCGGTCGTGCACTCCCGCTACTCGACGAACACGTTCCCGTCCTGGCCTCTGGCGCAGCCGCTGCGCATGCTCGCACACAACGGCGAGATCAACACCGTCGGCGGCAACCGCAACTGGATGCGCGCGCGCCAGTCGCAGCTCGAATCCGAACTGCTCGGCGACATCGCGCCCCTGCTGCCGATCTGCACCGACGGCGCCAGCGACTCCGCCTCGTTCGACGAGGTCCTCGAGCTGCTGACCCTGACCGGGCGGAGCCTGCCCCACGCCATCATGATGATGGTGCCGGAGGCCTACGAGAAGCAGTCCGACATCACGCCGGAGCTGCGCTCGTTCTACGAGTACCACTCGAACCAGATGGAGCCGTGGGACGGACCCGCTGCGCTGATCTTCACCGACGGAACCCTGGTGGGTGCGACCCTCGACCGCAACGGACTGCGCCCTGGACGCTGGACGGAGACCACCGACGGTCTGGTCGTGATCGGCTCCGAGACCGGGGTGCTGCACTTCGAGCCGGAGCGCATCAAGCGCCGCGGACGTCTGCAGCCGGGCAAGATGTTCCTCGTCGACACCTCGCAGCGTCGCATCGTCGAGGACAGCGAGATCAAGCGCGACCTCTCCACGATGCACCCGTGGCAGGAGTGGCTGGATGCCGGTGCCGTGCGTCTCGCGGAGCTTCCGGAGCGCGAGCACATCGTGCACCCGCCGGCATCGATCACCCGACGCCAGCGCACCTTCGGCTACACGGAGGAAGAGGTCCGCATCCTCCTCACTCCGATGGGTCAGACCGGAGTCGAGCCACTCGGCGCCATGGGGTCAGACACCCCGATCGCGGTGCTCAGCAAGCGTCCGCGTCTGCTGTTCGATTACTTCACGCAGCAGTTCGCCCAGGTCACGAACCCGCCGCTCGACTCGATCCGTGAAGAAGTCGTCACGAGCCTCAAGCTGGGGCTCGGACCGGAGAGCAACCTGCTGTCGTGGGGCCCCGAGCACACTCGCACCGTCTCGCTCGACTTCCCCGTCATCGACAACGACGAGCTCGCCAAGATCCGCCACATCGACAAGGCCATGCCCGGACGATGGAGCGCGACGATCCGCGGCCTCTACCACTTCGACGCAGGTCCTCAGACGCTCCAGGACCGTCTCACGGAGATGTGCGCGGAGGTGGATGACGCCATCGAGAACGGCGCCGAGTTCATCATCCTGTCCGACCGTGACTCGAACAAGGACCTGACGCCGATCCCGTCGCTGCTCATGGTCTCGGCGATCCACCACCACCTCATCCGTCGTGAGAACCGGATGAAGGTCGGGCTCATCGTCGAGGCGGGCGACGTGCGCGAGGTTCATCACGTCGCGACTCTCATCGGCTATGGCGCCTCCGCCGTCAACCCGTACCTGGCGATGGAGACGGTCGAACACCTCGTCCGCACCGGGTTCATCACCGGCATCACTCCCGAGAAGGCCGTCGAGAACCTGATCTACGCGCTCGGCAAGGGCGTGCTCAAGATCATGTCGAAGATGGGCATCTCCACGGTGTCGTCATACGCGGGCGCCCAGGTGTTCGAGGCGATCGGTCTCAGCCAGGAGTTCATCGACGCGTACTTCACCCGTACGGAGTCGAAGCTCGGCGGCATCGGGATCGAGGAGATCTTCGCCGAGAACCAGGCACGTCACGACTACGCCTATCCCGAGGATGCCGCCGCCCGTGCGCACGAGCGTCTGTGGACCGGTGGCGAATACCAGTGGCGCCGTGACGGCTCGCCGCACCTGTTCAACCCGGAGACGGTGTTCAAGCTGCAGCACTCCACCAGGACGCGGCGCTACGACATCTTCCGTGAGTACACCGCACTCGTCGACGAGCAGGCCGCCGAGCTGAAGACCCTTCGTGGTCTCTTCCAGCTGCGCACCGGCACCCGCAAGCCCGTCCCCCTGGACGAGGTCGAGCCGGTGTCGTCGATCGTCAAGCGTTTCTCGACCGGGGCGATGAGCTACGGCTCGATCTCCCGCGAGGCGCACGAGACCCTCGCCGTCGCGATGAACAGCATCGGCGCCAAGTCGAACACGGGTGAGGGCGGCGAAGACCCCGACCGGCTTGTCGACCCCGAGCGTCGGAGCGCCATCAAGCAGGTGGCCTCGGGACGATTCGGGGTGACGAGCCTGTACCTCACCGAGGCGGACGACATCCAGATCAAGCTCGCCCAGGGCGCCAAGCCGGGCGAGGGAGGGCAGCTGCCTCCGACCAAGGTCTACCCGTGGGTCGCCCGTACCCGGCATGCCACCGCGGGCGTCGGCCTCATCTCGCCTCCGCCGCACCACGACATCTACTCGATCGAGGACCTCAAGCAGCTCATCTTCGACCTGAAGCGTGCGAACCCCGAGGCGCGCATCCACACCAAGCTGGTCAGCCAGTCCGGTATCGGTGCGGTCTCCGCCGGTGTGGCGAAGGCGCTGAGCGATGTGATCCTGGTGTCCGGTCACGACGGCGGCACAGGCGCGAGTCCGCTCAACTCGCTCAAGCACGCCGGCACGCCCTGGGAACTCGGCCTCGCCGAGACCCAGCAGACGCTCATGCTCAACGGCATGCGCGACCGCGTCGTGGTGCAGGTCGACGGCCAGCTGAAGACAGGTCGTGATGTCATCATCGGCGCGCTGCTCGGCGCGGAGGAGTTCGGCTTCGCCACCGCTCCGCTCGTGGTCAGCGGGTGCATCATGATGCGGGTGTGTCATCTCGACACGTGCCCGGTCGGCGTCGCCACCCAGAACCCGGTGCTGCGCGACCGTTTCACCGGCAAGCCGGAGTTCGTCGTGAACTTCATGGAGTTCATCGCCGAGGAGGTCCGCGAACTGCTGTCCGAGCTCGGCTACCGTTCCCTCGACGAGATCATCGGACGGGCCGACCTCATCGAGGTCGACGCCGCGGTCGAGCATTGGAAGGCCGAGGGCCTCGACCTCAGCCCGGTCCTCGAGGGTCCTGCCTTCCCCGCCGGCGAAGCCCGTCGCAACGCACGCGCCCAGGACCACGAACTCGACAAGCATTTCGACGTCCGACTGATCGATATCGCCAAGAATGCTCTGCTCAATGCGGAACCCGTGGTCGTGGAACTCCCGATCGCGAACACCGAGCGCGCCGTCGGCACGATGCTCGGCCACCAGGTGACCTCCCGGCACGGCGCCACCGGTCTTCCGGAGGGGACGATCGACGTCACGCTCCATGGAACCGCAGGACAGTCTCTCGGCGCCTTCCTGCCGCCGGGCATCGTCCTTCGTCTCGAGGGCGACGCGAACGACTACGTCGGCAAGGGGCTTTCGGGCGGCGACATCACGATCCGACCGCCTCGCGGCTCGTCGATCGCTCCGCACGAGAACGTCATCGCCGGCAACGTGATCGGTTACGGTGCGACATCGGGCACGATGTTCATCTCCGGCGTCGTTGGCGAGCGCTTCCTCGTACGCAACTCGGGCGCCACGGCGGTCGTTGAGGGTGTGGGCGACCACGCTCTCGAGTACATGACCGGAGGCCTGGCGGTGATCCTCGGCTCGACAGGACGCAACTTCGGTGCGGGGATGTCCGGGGGAGTGGCGTATGTCCACGCTCTCGACGCCGGCAAGGTGAACGCGCAGTCGCTGGGCAGCGGCGAGCTCCGTCTCGAGCCCCTCGACCGTGCAGACCTCGAGGTGCTGCGCAGCCTGCTCGTCGCGCACGTCGAGCGCACGGCATCGCCGCGAGCCTCTGCTCTCCTGGAGAGCTTCGAGGAGAGTGCGTCGGAGTTCGTGAAGGTGCTTCCTCGAGACTTCGCCGCCGTGCGGAGCATGCGCGAGGAGGCGCTGGCCGAGGGGATCGACCCCGACGGCGACATCGTGTGGAACCGCATCCTGGAGGTGACCGGTGGCTGATCCCAAAGGCTTTCTGAAGGTGACCGAGCGGGAACTTCCCGCACGACGTCCGGTGCCGGTGCGCATCATGGACTGGAAAGAGGTCTATGAGCCCGGCGACAAGGCGGTCCTGCGTCGCCAGGCCGGCCGCTGCATGGACTGCGGTGTGCCGTTCTGCCATCAGGGCTGCCCCCTGGGCAACCTGATCCCGGAGTGGAACGATCTCACCTGGCGGGGAGAGGGGCGCGCCGCCATCGAGCGGCTGCACGCCACGAACAACTTCCCGGAGTTCACCGGTCGTCTCTGCCCCGCACCGTGCGAGAGCTCGTGCGTGCTGGGCATCAACCAGCCTGCGGTCACGATCAAGCAGGTCGAGGTCTCGATCATCGACGAGGCGTTCGCGAAGGGCTGGGTCGAGCCGGAGCCACCGGAGCGTCTGACCGGGAAGACCGTCGCCGTCGTCGGGTCGGGGCCTGCGGGTCTCGCGGCCGCCCAGCAGCTCACCCGCGCAGGGCACACCGTCGCGGTGTTCGAGCGCGACGACCGGATCGGCGGCCTGCTCCGCTACGGCATCCCCGACTTCAAGATGGAGAAGACGCAGCTCGAGTCGCGCCTTCGCCAGATGCAGGAGGAGGGCACCCGGTTCCGCGCCGGTGTGGAGATCGGCAAGGACATCTCCTGGCCCGACCTGCGCGCCCGTTACGACGCCGTCGTGATCGCCACCGGGTCGACGGTTCCGCGCGACCTGGCGATCCCCGGCCGCGACCTCGACGGCGTGCACTTCGCGATGGAGTACCTGGTCGAGTCCAACCACGCGGTCGCCGGCGACAAGGTCACCGACCAGATCAGCGCCGAAGGCAAGCACGTCATCGTGATCGGCGGCGGCGACACCGGTGCGGACTGCATCGGCACCGCGCACCGCCAGGGGGCGCTCAGCGTCACGAACCTCGCGATCGGCAAGCAGCCCGGCGACACCCGCCCCGACCACCAGCCGTGGCCGATGATGCCGACGATCTTCGAGGTGTCCTCCGCGCACGAAGAGGGTGGCGAGAGGGTCTTCCTCGCATCCACGGTCGAGTTCCTCGGCAACGAGGTCGGCGAGGTCCGCGCGCTGCGGGTCGCCGAGACCGAGTACGTCGACGGACGTCGTGTTCCCAAGAGCGGCACCGAGCGCGAGATCCCCGCCGATCTGATCCTCATCGCGATGGGCTTCACCGGACCGGAGCAGGACGGGTACACCGAGGAGACCCTTCCGCAGGTGAGCGACCGCGGAGCGTTCCGCCGCGATTCCTCGTACGAGTCCACCGTCCCCGGTGTGTTCGTCGCCGGTGACGCCGGCCGCGGGCAGTCGCTCATCGTGTGGGCCATCGCCGAGGGTCGCGCTGCCGCGGCGAACGTCGACCGGTACCTGATGGGAACGACCGTGCTCCCCGAGCCCGTGCGCCCGAGCGATGTCGCGATCGGACTCCAGCCCGCGTAGGCTGAGGCCGGCACCGTCGCCTGATCTACATCCCCCACTTCTACCCTGGAGCAATCTTTGAGACGCGCGAAAATCGTCGCCACCCTGGGCCCCGCCACCTCCACCTATGAGACGGTGCGTGCACTGATCGATGCGGGGGTGGACGTCGCACGCCTGAACCTCAGCCACGGTGACTACTCCGTGCACGAGAACAACTACGCCAACGTGCGTCGTGCGGCCGAGGATGCCGGCCGTGCCGTCGCGATCCTCGTCGACCTGCAGGGCCCGAAGATCCGCCTCGGCAAGTTCGAGGGCGGACCGTACGAGCTCGCCAAGGGCGACCTCTTCAAGATCACCACCGAGGACATCGTCGGGAACAAGGAGATCTCCGGCACCACATTCAAGGGCCTCCCCAACGATGTGAAGCCGGGCGACTTCCTGCTCATCGACGACGGCAAGGTCCGCGTCGAGGTCGTCGAGACCGACGGCGTCACCGTCACCACCAAGGTGATCGTCGCGGGCGCCGTGTCCAACAACAAGGGCATCAACCTCCCGGGTGTCGCGGTGAACGTGCCTGCTCTGAGCGAGAAGGACGAGGACGACCTGCGCTGGGGGCTCCGTATCGGAGCCGACCTGATCGCGCTGTCCTTCGTGCGGAACGCGGCCGATGTGACCCGCGTGCACGAGATCATGGCCGAAGAAGGCGTCAAGGTCCCCGTCATCGCCAAGGTCGAGAAGCCGCAGGCGGTCGACGCGCTCGAGGAGATCGTGGATGCCTTCGACGCCATCATGGTCGCCCGTGGAGACCTCGGTGTCGAGCTGCCGCTCGAGGCCGTGCCCATCGTGCAGAAGCGCGCCGTCGAACTCGCCCGTCGCAACGCGAAGCCCGTCATCGTCGCGACGCAGATGCTCGAGTCGATGATCAACAGCCCCGTCCCGACGCGCGCCGAGACCTCGGACGTCGCGAACGCCGTGCTCGACGGCGCGGACGCCGTGATGCTGTCCGGCGAGACGAGCGTGGGCGACTACCCGGTCGTGGTCGTCGAGACCATGGCCCGCATCATCGAATCGACCGAGGAGCACGGGCTGGAGCGCATCGCGCCGCTCACGACCAAGCCCCGCACCCAGGGCGGTGCGATCACCCTCGCCGCGCTCGAGGTCGCCGAGTTCGTCGATGCGAAGTTCCTCTGCGTCTTCACGCAGTCGGGCGACTCCGCGCGTCGCCTGTCGCGTCTGCGGTCGCGCATCCCGATGATCGCGTTCACCCCGGAGCCGGGTATCCGTCGTCGTATGGCGCTCACCTGGGGCATCCGCTCGACGCTCGTCGACATGGTGCAGCACACCGACCTGATGTATCACCAGGTCGACGAGTATCTGCTCGGCAACGGACTGGCCGAGGAAGGGGACAAGGTCGTCGTGATCTCGGGTTCCCCTCCCGGGATCATCGGATCGACGAACGACCTTCGCGTGCACAAGGTCGGCGACGCGATCCGCGGTGCAGCACCGATCTACAAGGCCGGCGTCTGACACACGGCATCCAGTGGGGGCGGGACTTCGGTCTCGCCCCCACTGTCGTGCGGCCCGGTAGTTTTACTCTCATGAGCCGAAGCTGTGCGACAGGGCGTGTGTCATCGGCATGCTGAGGAAGGCCGCTTGGTGGATCGCCGACTACGTATACGCGGGCTACTGGCAGCTGCGAGCGACGTTCGACCGCACCGATCCCGCGACTTTCGGATCAGGGAGCCGAGCGAACATCGTCGTGCTCCCCGGAGTGTACGAGACGTGGAAGTTCATGCAGCCCCTCGTGGAGCAGATGCATGCGAGGGGGCACGCCGTCCACATCGTCGACACGCTGCGTCGGAACGAGCGTCCTGTGGCCGACATCGCCGCGGCCGTCGCGGAGTTCGTCGAGCGTCACGACCTCACCGACGTGATCCTCGTCGCGCACAGCAAGGGCGGGCTGGCAGGCAAGCTCGTCATGACCGGGCATGCGGGGGAGCGGGTTCGTTCGATGCTCGCGATCGCGACACCGTTCGGCGGCTCGCGTTACGCGCGGCTGATGCTGTCGCGCACCCTGCGCGCGTTCTCGCCAGAGGATCCCTCGATCGTGGGCATGGCCCGACAGCTCACGGTCAATGAGCGGATCGTGTCGATCTACGCGGCGTTCGATCCCCACATCCCGGAGGGCAGCGAGCTGGCCGGTGCGAAGAACGTGCGACTCGAGACAGGCGGGCACTTCCGGATCCTCGCGCACCCCCGCGTCCTGGCCGAACTCGCTGTGCTCGCGGAGTGATCTCGGGTCGTCGATATCTGTGTGCCGGCGGTGGGACTCGAACCCACACGCCCTTTCGGACAAAGCATTTTGAGTGCTCCGCGTCTGCCATTCCGCCACGCCGGCTCGTGTGTCGCGTCTACGACTTTAGCGCAGGGGGCGGGGTGCGTTCGCCGCCGCCGACGCCCTACGGCTCCCTGACAGGGGCACTCCACTAGGATGGTCATGTGACAGAGCACGAAGAGCAGGCCGAACAGCCCACGTCATCCGCACCCCGACGCGTCGTCGTCGCCGAAGACGAGTCGTTGATCCGTCTCGACATCGTCGAGATCCTCCGCGACAACGGCTTCGATGTCGTCGGCGAGGCTGGTGACGGAGAGACGGCGGTGGCGCTCGCGACCGAGCTGCGGCCCGACCTCGTCATCATGGACGTCAAGATGCCTCAGCTCGACGGCATCAGCGCCGCGGAGAAGCTGCACAAGGGCAACATCGCACCCGTGGTCCTCCTGACGGCGTTCAGCCAGAAGGAGCTCGTCGAGCGCGCGAGCGAGGCGGGCGCCCTGGCATATGTCGTGAAGCCGTTCACGCCGAACGACCTCCTTCCCGCGATCGAGATCGCGCTGGCTCGTCATGAGCAGATCATCACGCTCGAGGCCGAGGTCGCCGACATGGTCGAGCGCTTCGAGACCCGTAAACTCGTCGACCGGGCCAAGGGGCTGCTCAACGAGAAGATGGGTCTGAGCGAGCCCGAGGCGTTCCGCTGGATCCAGAAGGCGTCCATGGACCGTCGCCTGACGATGCAGGACGTCGCCAAGGCGATCATCGAGCAGCTCGCGCCGAAGAAGTAATGGTGGCGGCCGGGGTCCTCCGGCTCGACGCCGAGCACATCCTTCGGCCGGTCCGCCTCGGTGACGGTGCTGCTCTCTCGCGGGCGTATCTCGCGAACCGGGAGCATCTCGCGCCGTGGGAGCCGATCCGCTCCGAGGCGTTCTTCGCCGTCGCCTCGCAGGAGCAGCACGCGCAGCAGTGCGTGGAGGACGCAGCCGCCGGCCGCAGCGTCCGCTTCGTGATCGAGTCGGATGACGGCGAGATCCGCGGGCGGATGAACCTCAACAACATCGTGCGCGGTGCCTTCTGGAGCGCGGATCTCGGCTACTGGATCGATGCGTCACGCCTACGCCGAGGACTGGCGAGTCGGGCGGTAGGAGAGATCGCGGGATATGCGCGGGATGAGCTGCGCCTGCATCGCCTTCAGGCCGCGACGCTGCTGCACAACCTCGGCTCCCAGCGCGTGCTGCTCGGCAACGGCTTCGAGCGCATCGGACTCGCGCCGAAGTACCTGCTGATCGCGGGGGAGTGGCAGGACCACCTGCTGTTCCAGCGGCTGCTCGAGGTGCCGCTCAGCTCCCCGAGGGAAGGTCCTTGATCATGTTCGTGATCCGGATCGTCGAGCACCGACGTCCCTGATCGTCCGTCACCACGATCTCGTGCACCGTGATGCTCCGCCCGAGGTGGACAGGGGTGCACACGCCGGTGACGACTCCCGACGTCGCCGATCGGGTGTGCGTCGCGTTGATGTCGACGCCGACCGCGAGTCGACCTGCGCCCGCATGCAGATTGGCTGCCATCGACCCGAGCGACTCGCCGAGCACCACGTACGCTCCGCCGTGCATGAGGCCCACGGGCTGGGTGTTGCCCTCGACAGGCATCGTCGCCACGCAGCGATCAACGCTGAACTCGACGAACTCCATGCCCATCTTCTCGGCGAGAGCGCCCATTCCGCGGGCCGTGGCCCACTCGAGCCCTTCGCTCGTCGCGACGTCGCTCATGATCCTCCTCAGCGGGTGTCTGTCGTCCTCGTTAGGCTGACAGGGTGACGGACTCCGCAAAGCCTACCCTCATGGTCGTCGACGGCCACTCGCTCGCCTACCGTGCCTTCTTCGCCCTCCCGGTCGAGAACTTCACGACCAAGGACAACCAGCACACGAACGGCATCTACGGTTTCCTGTCGATGCTGGTGAACCTCATCAAGGCCGAGCAGCCGACGCACCTGGCCATCGCCTTCGACACCTCGCGTCACTCGTTCCGCACAGACGAGTACCCGGAGTACAAGGCCACCCGCTCGGAGTCGCCGCAGGAGTTCAAGGGACAGATCCCTCTTCTGCAGGACTGCCTCGCCGCCATGTCGATACCGGTGCTGACGAAAGAGGGGATCGAGGCCGACGACATCCTCGCGACGCTGGCGTCTCAGGGTGCCGAGCAGGGCTTCGAGGTGCTCGTCGTCTCCGGCGACCGCGACACCATCCAACTCGTGAACGACGACGTCACCCTGCTCTATCCGTCGGTGCAGGGCGTCTCCCAGCTCAAGCGCTACGACCCGGCCACGGTGCAGGAGCGCTACGGCGTCCGGCCCGAGCAGTACCCCGACATCGCGGCTCTCGTAGGCGAGACCAGCGACAACCTCCCCGGTGTGCCGAAGGTGGGCGAGAAGACCGCGGTCAAGTGGCTGACGCAGTTCGGCTCCCTCGATGAGCTGATCGCGCGCGCCGACGAGATCAAGGGCGTCGTCGGCGGCAACCTCCGCGACCACATCGACGACGTGCGGCGCAATCGCAAGCTCAACCGCCTGCTCACCGACGTCGAGCTGCCGGTGGGACCCGCCGACCTCGTCGTCACGCCCATCGACGCACAGGCGGTGCGCGACATCTTCGCCCGCCTCGAGTTCCGCACTCTGCTGCCCCGAGTCTTCGAAGCCGTCGGAGCAGGCGAGGTGGCGGACGACCCCGCGTCCGTCGTCGTGCTGCCCACCCCCGTCGAGGTCTCGGAGACAGACCTCGCGACCTGGGCGGCCGCGCAGGACGGCGACGTCGCGATCCGACTCGCGACGCAGGGGTGTGCCAGTGCGCATCGGTGCCGCGACGGCGAGCGAGGTGCGCGAGTCCGCCTGGCCGGATGCTGCGGCCGATGCACTTCGCGGATGGCTCGAGTCCGACGCGCCGAAGGTGCTGCATGACGCGAAGCCGCAGGTGAAGGCGCTGATCCGTCAGGGCATCCGCCTCCGTGGCCTCGCTTATGACACGAGCCTCGCCGGATGGCTGCTGCGCCCGAGCTTCCCCGACAAGACGCTCGCCGACCTGGTCGAGCGCTATCTGGGCGAGAAGCTGCCGGAAGCCGACCCGACGCAGCTCGTTCCCGAGACCGAGGGCGCGACGCCCTCACAGGAGGCGTGGTTCGCCCTCCGGGTCGCGGACGCTCTGCGGGAGGATCTCCCTGAATCAGTCGCCACGGTACTGGTCGACATCGAGCTGCCGACGCTGCTCACCCTCGCCGACATGGAGGTCGCCGGCGTGGCGGTATCCCACGAGGTGCTCTCGACGTTCTCGGGTGAGCTCGCCACGCGCGCCGAGGGGCTCGCGCAGGAGGCGTTCTCGGTCGTCGGACGCGAGTTCAACCTCGGCTCTCCCAAGCAGCTGCAGGAGGTGCTGTTCGAAGACCTCCAGCTGCCGAAGACCCGAAAGACGAAGACCGGCTATTCGACGGACGCCGCCGTGCTCGCGGACCTGCAGGAAAGCCATCCCCATCCGTTCCTGAGCCTGCTGCTGCAGCACCGCGAAGCGACTAAGCTCCGTCAGATCATCGAGTCGCTCGACACGGCCATCGGAGCCGATCACCGGGTGCACACGACCTATGTCCAGACCGGGAGCCAGACAGGGCGGCTGTCCAGCACCGATCCGAACCTGCAGAACATCCCGGTGCGCACCGAGGAGTCCCGCCGCATCCGAAGTGCCTTCGAGGTCGGCGAGGGGTACGAAGCTCTTCTCACGGCCGACTACTCGCAGATCGAGATGCGCATCATGGCGCACCTCTCGGGTGACGAAGGGCTGATCGAGGCGTTCAACAGCGGCGAAGACCTGCATCGCTTCGTCGGCGCGCGCGTGTTCGGCGTCGACCCGAGCGAGGTCACACCCGCGATGCGCACCAAGGTCAAGGCGATGTCGTACGGCCTGGTCTACGGGCTGTCGGCATTCGGGCTGTCGAAGCAGCTGCGCATCGAGCAGTCCGAGGCCAAACAGCTGATGGTGGAGTACTTCGCGAGGTTCGGTGCCGTCCGCGACTACCTCCGCGCGTCTGTCATGAAGGCCAAGGAGGTCGGGTACACCGAGACCATCTTCGGCCGCCGTCGGCCGTTCCCCGACCTCGCGAGTCCCAACCGCGTGCTGCGCGAGAACGCCGAACGTGCCGCTCTCAACGCCCCGATCCAAGGCAGTGCGGCCGACATCATGAAGATCGCGCTGCTGCACATCCATGACGACCTGCACACGGAGGGTCTCGCTTCTCGGGTTCTGCTCCAGATCCACGACGAACTCGTGGTCGAAGTCGCCCCGGGGGAGTGGGATGCCACCGAGCGCATCGTCCGGGCCCGGATGGGTGATGCCGCCGAACTGTCGGTGCCGCTCGACGTGCAGGTCGGGCGCGGACGCGACTGGAACGAGGCCGCGCACTAGGCACCGGTGCGGCGAGGGGTCGGGGATTAGGCTGAAGGGTATGACTTCAGCTCCCCGCACTCCCTCCGCCATCGACGCCGTCGCCGATGAATGGGTCGACACGATCGCGGTTCTGGCGCCCACGCTCGGCACCTACATCGGTCGCGACGAGGTCAACGATCGGTTCGGCGACCTCAGCCCCGCCGGTCACGACGAGATCGCAGCGGCGACCCGAGCGACTCTCGACAAACTGTCGGCGCTCGAACCGACCGACGCCATCGACGAGGTCACGAAGACCGATCTGAGCTCTGAGCTCCGTCTGGATCTGGAGTTCCACGACGCGAAGTGGCATCTGCGCGACCTCAACGTGATCGCTTCGGCACCGCAGGATGTCCGCTCCGCGTTCGACCTCATGCCGACAGCGACCGTCGACGACTGGGACGTGATCGCCACGCGCCTCGCGGCCGTTCCCGCGGCGCTTCGGGGGTACGTCGAGACGCTCCGCACCGGCATCGCCGAGGGCATCACTCCTGCCCGCCGTCAGGTCACAGAGGTCGCGCTCCAGATCGACCGCTACACCGCGGACGACGGTTTCTTCGCGGCTTTCGTCGCGCACGCCGACCCCGACGAGGGTCAGCTTCCCGCGTCCCTCGCCCGGACACTGGCAGACAATTCCGCGGCCGCACGGGTCGCCTACGACGAACTGCGTCGGTTCCTCGCTGAGGAGCTGGCTCCCGTCGCCGGCGAGGTCGATGCGGTGGGGCGCGAGCTCTACGCCTTGAACTCCCGCCGATTCCTGGGGGCGACGATCGACCTCGACGAGACCTACGAATGGGGGCGCGAGGAGCTCGATCGCATGGTGGCGGAGCAGACCGCGATCGCGAACGAGATCCTACCTGGCGCGTCTGTGGAAGAAGCGGTCGCCCACCTGGAGGCCGATCCTTCGCGCAAGCTCGTCGGCACCGACGCGCTCCAGAAATGGATGCAGGAGACCAGCGATCGGGCAGTGGCCGAACTCGCCGCCTCGCATTTCGACATTCCGGAGGCGATCCGCACCATCGAGTGCATGATCGCCCCGACTCAGGAGGGCGGGATCTACTACACGGGTCCGACCGACGATTTCTCACGCCCCGGCCGGATGTGGTGGTCGGTCCCAGAGGGCGTGACGGAGTTCGATACATGGCGGGAGTTGACGACCGTCTATCACGAGGGCGTACCGGGACACCACCTGCAGATCGCTCAGGCCGTGTACAACCGGGCCGAGCTCAACTCCTGGCGTCGACTGCTCGCCGGCACGTCGGGTCACGCCGAGGGCTGGGCGCTCTACGCCGAGCGTCTGATGGAGCAGCTCGGGTACCTCGATGATTCGGCTGACCGCCTCGGCATGCTCGACGGTCAGCGGATGCGCGCCGCCAGAGTGGTGCTCGACATCGGTGTGCACCTCGGCAAGCCCCGCCTCGATGGCACCGGCGTGTGGGATGCCGAGTACGCGCTCGAGTTCATGCGCCGCAATGTCAACATGTCGGATCAGTTCGTCCAGTTCGAGGTCAACCGCTACCTCGGCTGGCCCGGTCAGGCGCCGTCGTACAAGGTCGGTCAGCGCATCTGGGAGCAGGTGCGCGATGGGGTGCGTGCCGCCGAGGGCGAGGCGTTCTCGTTCAAGGCGTTCCACACGCGCGCGCTGGACATGGGCGGCGTGGGGCTCGACACCCTCCGCACCGCGTTGCTCCCACGCTGAGGGGAATGCGCGGCGTACCCCCGGTGTTCATTCACCTGAATAGGAAAGGGATGACATGAGCATCGAGTTCGGGCTGGACACCTTCGGCGACATCACCCGCGATGCGGACGGGGAGCTTCTCACCGGAGCTCAGACCATCCGCAACATCGTGGCACAGGCGGAACTGGCCGACACCGTCGGCGTGGACTTCTTCGGCGTGGGGGAGCACCACCGCACCGAGTTCGCTGTCTCCGCTCCGGAGATGGTGCTCGCGGCGATCGCGGCGCGAACCGAGCACATCCGGCTCGGAACCGCGGTGACCGTCTTGTCGTCGGACGATCCGGTGCGCGTGTTCGAGCGCTTCTCGACGCTCGATGCGCTCTCGAACGGACGGGCGGAGGTCGTGCTCGGTCGCGGCTCCTTCATCGAGTCGTTCCCGTTGTTCGGCTACGACCTCCGCGACTACGATGCGCTCTTCGAGCAGAAGCTCGAGCTCTTCGTCGAGTTGCTCAAGGAAGAACCCGTCACGTGGTCCGGCACGATGCGCGCGCCTCTCGAGAACGCGAACGTCTTCCCCAAGACCGAGAAGGGACTGCGCACGTGGGTCGGTGTCGGCGGGAGCCCTGAGTCCGTCGTGCGCGTGGCTCGTCATGGTCTCGGATTGATGCTCGCGATCATCGGCGGGCCGGCTCATCGGTTCAAGCCGTTCGTCGACCTCTATCACCGTTCGGTCTCGTCCTTCGGAACGACCTCGCATCCGGTCTCCGTGCACTCGCCGGGGCACATCGCCGCGACGGACGACGAGGCGTGGGAAGCCGCGTACTCGGGCTTCGAGGCGATGAACAACACGATCGGGCGGGAACGCGGCTGGCCCGCGTACAGTCGGGCGCGGTTCCAGAACGACGTGGGACCGGAGGGCGCCATCTACGCGGGCTCTCCGGAGCGGGTCGCGACGAAGATCGCCGATACGATCACGACGCTCGGGCTGGGGCGCTTCGATCTGAAGTACGCCACCGGAACCCTGTCGCACGAGTCGATGATGCGCAGCATCGAGCTGTACGGCACGGAGGTCATCCCGCGCGTTCGGAAGATCCTCGCCGACCGGGCCTGACGCGTCATCCGACGCAGGGCGGTATCGGCACGGCTCTACGATGAAGAGCATGGCCAACACCGCCCTGCCGAGTCGATCTTCGCTCGCCGAGCGCCTGGACGTCCTGCCTTTCACGCGTCGACACCTCCGTCTGCTCACCGGTTCTGGGCTCGGCTGGGCGCTGGATGCGATGGACGTCGGGCTCATCTCGTTCATCCTCGCGGCGCTGACGCAGCAATGGGGTCTGACCAAGGGGGAAGCCGGCTGGATCGCGTCCGTCGGGTTCCTCGGCATGGCGATCGGAGCCACCCTCGGCGGACTCCTCGCTGACCGCTTCGGGCGCCGGCAGGTGTTCGCGATCACCTTGCTCGTATACGGCATCGCGACCGGTGCGAGCGCCCTCGTCGGGGGCCTCGCCATGCTCCTGCTGCTGAGGTTCTTCGTCGGTCTGGGGCTGGGTGCGGAGCTCCCGGTCGCGTCGACGTATGTCAGCGAGTTCGCTCCTTCGCGCATCCGCGGGCGGTTGATCGTGATCCTCGAGGCCTTCTGGGCGCTCGGGTGGACAGCGGCTGCGGTGATCGGATTCCTCGTCATCCCGGCGTCCGACGACGGCTGGCGTTGGGCCTTCGCGCTCGGGGCGATCCCTGCCGTCTATGCGATGTTCGTGCGGTGGGGTATGCCGGAGTCGCCGCGATGGCTCGCCTCTCGGGGACGTATCGCCGAAGCCGACCGCATCGTGTCGGCCTTCGAAGCGGATGCGGGCGCTGTGTCCGGCCCCGCGATCCGGAAGGAACCCGCGTCGCGGACCATCGCCGCCACGACCAGAGCGCGCCTGGCCACGCTGTGGAATCCGGAGTTCCGGGTGCGGACGCTGTGCCTGTGGGTGGTGTGGCTCGGGGTGAACTTCGCGTACTACGGGGCGTTCATCTGGATCCCCAGCATCCTCGTCGACGCCGGCTTCGATCTGGTCACGTCGTTCGGATACACACTCATCATCACTCTCGCGCAGTTGCCGGGCTATGCTGTCGCGGCGTGGCTGATCGAAGTGTGGGGAAGGCGGCTGACGCTCTCCCTCTTCCTGGTCGGGTCTGCCGTGTCGGCGGTGTTCTTCGGTACCGCCGACACCGAAGGGGCGATCATCGCGGCAGGAATGGCGCTGTCGTTCTTCAACCTCGGCGCCTGGGGCGCGCTCTATGCCGTGACACCGGAGATCTATCCCACATCGTTGCGCGGGACAGGGGCGGGATGGGCGGCCGGCGTGGGCAGGATCGCCTCGATCATCGCGCCCCTCTCCGTCCCCGTCATGCTGGTCGCCGGCGGAGCGCCCCTCCTCTTCGCCGTGTTCGGGCTCTGCTTCGTCGGCGCGGCGGCCGCGGCGTGGGGCCTGGTCGACCGCGGCGGCGTCGCGCTCGACGATCGCTGAACCGCAGCCTCGTGTGCACGCTTCTGAGACGATCTCCCCGCCACCAGCAGCAATAGGCTGGGACGATGGCAGATGTACGCTTCGTGGCGATCGGCGATTCGTTCACCGAGGGAGTCGGTGACGTCCTCCCGAATGGACAGGAGCGCGGCTGGGCCGACATCGCGGCTCAAGGCTGGGCCGATGCGGCCGGGCACGGAATCCAGTACGCGAACCTCGCGATCCGCGGCAAGCTCGCCTGGCCCATCGTCGAGGAGCAACTCGAACCCGCACTCGCGCTACGCCCCACGCATCTCTCCTTCAACGGCGGCGGCAACGACATGCTCCGACCGCGCACCGATGTCGAGCACATCGCCGACGCCTTCAGCCGCGTTCTGCGACGCTGCGACGAAGAGGGCGTGACCATGATCCTCCTCTCCGGCGCCAACCCGAGCGGTCAGCTCCCGATGGGAAACCTCGTGCAGCGCAGGGGCGACCTCCTCTCTGACGCCGTGCTGCGCCGGATCGAGGACCGTCCTGACGTCGTTCGCGCTCTCAACTGGCCCGACCACGAGCTGTCCCGAGGGGCGTACTGGGCGGATGACCGCCTGCACATGAACGCGGCGGGCCATCACCGTGTGGCGGCGCGTGTGCTGCACGCCCTCGGTTTCGAGCCCCCAGAGACATGGTGGGCGCCGAGTGATCGTCTCGACGGAGGACCCTCAGGACTCGCGTACTACCGCGAGTTCGTCGGGCCGTGGGTGCGACGTCGTGTGACGCGGACGTCGTCAGGCGATGGCCGGTCGGCGAAGTACCCCACCTGGGTAGACCGAGTGCCCTCATGAGCGACACCACCGGGTCCGTATGACCGACTTCGAGCTCGCACGCATCCCGGCAGGGACGATCACACTCCGTGATGCGCGCCGGGGCGAGCAGCGCGACGTGATCCTGGAGTCGTTCGAGATCGGCGTGTACCCGGTCACCGAAGAACAGCTCGCAGAGGTTCTCGGCGTGCCGGCTCGTCATCCGCGTCGCCCGGCTGCCGACCTCAGCTGGCTGCGTGCCGTGCATCTGAGCAATGCCCTGTCGGAGTGGGAGGGGCTCGATCCGGTCTACCGGTTCGACGGCGAGGAAGTGAGCTGGGACACGACAGCCGAGGGCTATCGCCTCCCCACCGAAGCGGAGTGGGAGTTCGCGTGTCGCGCAGGCTCGACAGGCCCGCACTACGCGCCCCTCGCGGATGCGGCCTGGACGGGAGCGGACGGAGTGTCGTCCCCTCAGGACATCGGCGGCAAACTGCCGAACCTCCACGGACTCTTCGATACGCTCGGCAACGTCTGGGAGTGGTGCTGGGACCTCCTGGATCCCGCTCGCTACGACGACTACCGCGTGTTCCGCGGAGGGGGTTCGCCGATGACGCGTGGAGCGTCCGGGCGTCGGTTCGTCGCGGGGAGCGCCCCGCATGCACCATGAAGACGTCGGGATCCGGCTCGCCCGTGGAGCCTTCGACACCCCGGGCGAGGCGCAGGGCTGGTCGGCGCGCGCCGATCGGGAGCGCGCCGTGCAGGAGGGTCCGCTGCCCTCCGGGTGGACGCCGCGCCGTCGCTGACCAGCCGCGTTTTGGACGAGGTGGCCCTCGAATGCCAGGCTGGAGAGATGTCCGATTCGTACTCGCTCATCATCTCTCAAGGCCGCGTCGCCGACCGTACCGACGGTGCTCTCGTCGGTGCGCGTCGAGTCGGTGACGCGGTCTCCTCGCTGCTCGGTCTGGAACCCGAGGTCATCGGCAGCCCGGAGCCCAGCAGAGTCGATGACTGGTCGACCGCGCTCCCGGAGGCACAGGAGACGTTGACCGGTCTCCGCCGCGCGGTGCGTGAGGCGATCCGCGCAGGCGCGACGCCCCTGATGATCACGAACACCTGCGCGGCGAGTCTGGGCACGCTGCCGACCGTCGCGGAGCAGCACCCCGATGCCGTCGTGCTGTGGATCGATGCCCATGGCGACTTCAACACGCCGGCGACCACGGAATCGGGCTACCTCGGCGGCATGGTTCTCGCCGCCGCCTGTGGACTCTGGGACAGCGGGCACGGTGCGGGGCTCGACCCGACCAAGGTGGTCGTCGTCGGCGGTCGCGACATCGAGACCGCGGAGGCCGAGCTGCTGGTTGGTGCGGGCGTCACGGTCCTCGCGCCGGAGGACAGCACCCCGGAACGCGTCCTCGAGCTCATCGCCGGGCGTCCGGTCTGGATCCATGTCGACTGGGACGTGCTCGAGCCCGGCTACATCCCCGCGGCCTATCGCGTGGGTGGCGGACTCCTCCCGCACGACATCGCTGCGATCTTCGCCGCCGTGCCGCAGGGCTCGGTCCGTGGGGTGGAACTGGCTGAGTTCGAGGCCGGGGATGCCGAGGTCCCAGAGCGGGTGAGCGTCGAACTGATCGTCGAGACGCTGCAGCACCTGCTCCGCTGACAGCGCGCTGCGCGGGCTCGGCCCTCAGCGTCGACGCTCGGGGTCCAGGCCCATGCGGATGCGGGTGCGCTTGCGTTCGACAAGGATGAAGAACGTCCCGACGATCCAGAGCGGGATCGGCATGAGGAAAGCGACCCGGAACGCGTCGAGCGTGTAGGTCTCTGGAGTGCCGGCGCCCTGCAGGTCGAGGGCGAGTCCGATCAGGAAGATGGCGATGAGGGCCGCGATGAAGCCGCCGGCATTCGTCACGCCGGTCGCGGTGCTCAATCGGTGGCTGGGATTGTGGGTTCTGGCGTGATCGAACGCGATCATCGAGGCAGGACCACCGGTCGCGAGCGCGATCGCGAGGACGTACAGCAGCCAGATCGGCGCGGGGGTGGGGAACGCGACCACGACGATCCAGGCCGTCATCTGCACTCCGACGGCGGGGAGGACCAGTGCGAGGGAGCGGTAGTTCGGCAGCCTCCGAGAAAGGTCGCCGATGACCGGCCCCAGAAGCATGCCGGCAACGACATATACGGAGATGATGCCCGCGGCATGGGCGGTGTCGAGCCCCTCTGCCGCAGTGAGGAAGGGCATCCCCCACAGCAGCACGAATGCGGTTCCGGCGAATGGCGTGGTGAAGTGCGACCAGAACGCCAGACGTGTGCCCGGGTGCGCCCACGCTGCGCGGATGCCCACACCCGTGTCGATCGCCGAGGTGACGACGCGGACGACACCGGTGTCCGTGTTCACGGTGAGATCGGCGCCGCGTTCGGCCGGGTGATTGCGGATGACCAGCGCGACGAGGATGGTGAACAGGACGCCGAGCCCGGCGATGCTCCCGAACGTGATGGTCCACGATGTCGCGTGCAGGAGTGCCGCGAGCGGAACGAGCGCGATCAACTGCCCGCCCTGGCCGATGATGCCGGTGAACTGCACCATGAGCGGCCCGCGCTGCGCGGGGAACCAGGTCGCGACGAGACGCAGCACGGCGGGGAAGATCGCCGCATCCCCGGCGCCGAGGAGCACACGAGCGAAGATCGCGATCCCGATGCCGGGGGAGAGGGCCATCGTCAACTGCCCAGCGGCCATGAGCAGCATGCCGATGGTCATGATCGGACGGGAGCCGAAACGGTCGAGGAGCACTCCGACCGGGATCTGCATGCCGCCATAGACGGCGAGCTGCACCACGGCGAACAGCGCCAGCGTGGACGCGTCGGCGTGGAACCGGTCGGCCGCTTCCACGCCGACGGCACCGAGCGAGGTCCGGTTGGTGATCGCGAGCACGTATGCCGCGACGCCGACCGACCAGATCACCCATGCGCGCCATCCCGGAATCGAGGCGGGGGAGCGGGAGACCTGCGGCACGTCTCAACGCTACTCCTGCGAAAGACGTTGCCCTGCCCGAGCACGATGTCGGTGGCGGGGATTACGGTGACGCCATGACCAGCACACCGCTTCACCATTCACTCGACTATGTCGAACTCGTCGTCGCAGATCTCGACGCCGCGAAGCGCTTCTTCGCCGACGCGTTCGGGTGGGCGTTCAAGGACTACGGCCCAGGTTATGCAGGGATCCTCTCGCCGCGCAGCGACGGCAGCGAGGTCGGTGGCCTCATGCGTGCCGAGGAGCCGAGACCCACGGGCGGACCACTCGTCCTTCTCTATTCGGACGACCTCGACACCACCAGGGACGCGATCACCGCGGCCGGCGGCGCGATCCTTCAGGAGCCATACGCATTCCCGGGCGGGCGTCGTCTGCATTTCTCCGACCCGAGCGGGAACGAGCTCGGGGTCTGGTCCGTGAGCTGACTCAGCGCCTGTCCCCGGCGTACGCATCTGCGAGTTGGTGCCGCAACCTCTCACGCGCGCGGTGATACCGGCTGCGCACCGTGGCTGACTTCAGACGGAGGACACCCGCGATCTCCTCGAGCGACAGGCCGTCCCAGTGCAGAAGGGTGATGATGTCGCGATCCGTCTCGCCGAGCGCACGGAGCGCGTCGTGGAGTTCGTCGAACGTGGGAGCATCCGCGAAGCCGGGACGGGGCTCGGTGCACAACTGACGACGAAGACGTTCCGCGAGAGCATGTCGGCGCGCGGCACTGCGCCGGTGGTGAAGAAGGATGTTCCGTGCGATGCCGAACATCCAGGGACGGATCTCCTCGTCGCGCGCAGGGAGGGCGTTTGCACGCCTCCACAGGGTGAGCAGGGTGTCGGCGAGAAGGTCGGCGGCCATGTCAGGAGGTTCGACGCGTCGCACGAAGTAGGCAAGCAACGCGGGGGAGTGCATCGTGACCGCCCGCTCGACGCGCCGTCGCTTCTCATCAGCGCGCGCGCTCACGGCGTATCCACCCGGCAGCTGAGACCCATGGCACCGATCGCGACGGTGTCGCCGCTCTCGCCGAGAGTCAGAACGCCCGGTATCGCCTCTCTCGTCATCTCCACGAGTTCGGGATACAGCTCGTTGCCCACTCGGAGTTCGCTGTCGGGGTCATCAGCGACGACCGAGCCGCGATCGTAGAGGTCCTGACCGAATCCGACCCAGTCGCGCGCCCGGATCGCGGCATCGAGTGCGGCGAGATCGCCCGCGCCCGTGTTCCGCAACTCGACGTAGCCGCCGCAGACCTCGACATGCCCTTCATCGGTCGTGTACTCGATGGGGATCCGAATACTGCGCTCGAACCCGTCGGGGAGACTCACCCAGGGCCAGACGGCGAGCTGAGCGGTGGTGATGCTGGCAGCGCCTGTCAGGGCCACGGTACCGGCGACGATCACCGGCATCAGCCAGCGCGGCCGTGGCATATGCCCGCGACGTAAGCGGTCGGGCTTCGTCACAGACGCCAGCGCCGTCGCCCCTGAACCCACTGAGGGCGCAAGAGGGGCGATCGAGTCCGCCAACAGCTCGTCGAGCTCGCGTTCGTTCATGGTCACTCCGTTCGTTCCTCTGCCAGTACATTCCCGGCAGAGGGCGAAACGTTGCACGGCGTCACTGCGACAATACGAGAGTGACTCTCACCCCGGCGATGCCGCAATTGCAGACGCGTCGACTGACCCTGCGTCGTCAGACGGTGGCCGATGCGCCGGTCTTCCACCGAATGTGGACCGAGCGCGACGAACGGGTGCCTTCCCATCGGAGGCTCGACGACGAGGGACATCCCGATGTGCAGGAGATCGCCGCGCACATCGCCGCGGCGGGGGAGGAGTCGTGGCTCCAGACTGCGCAATGCGCGTCGACCGGCGAGGCGATCGGATACTGCGGACTCGTCTTCGGCGGTGCGGTTGTGGGCGATGAGCCCGAGCTGGCATTCGAGTTCCTGCGGGCCGTGCACAACAACGGCCTCGCCACGGAAGCTGCCGAGGCCGTGCTGAGATGGACCGACGAGCTCGGACACCCGCGGGTGTGGGCCGGAGTCTGGGAATGGAACCTCGCATCTCGAAGGGTGCTCGAGAAGCTCGGATTCGAGGAGTCGGGGGAGGAGCGCCCACCCTCGGCGTATGGACGCAACCTTCTGATGGTGCGGAGGAGTCCAGACTCACCGCTGTCAGCGATGGGCGAACGGAGGACCACGATGACGCACACCGTCCGCGCAGGGGTCGCGGCAGACGTCGGGCCCTGCGTCGATCTCTGGGTCGAGGCTCTGCGCCACCGCGACGGTCAGGTGGACGCTGCTCCCGTCGCCGAACGCACGAGGGCGCTCTTCAAGACGCCGCTGCTCAGGTTCGCGATCGCGGGGGAGCCGCTCGATGGTTTCGCCGTCTCGACCACGAAGGGGAAAACCGGGCAGACGGCAGTGTTGGAGCGGCTGGCCGTGCGACCGAGTGCCGCGGGGCGCGGGATCGGACGCATCCTGCTGCATGACGCCTTCTCCGCAGCGAGGGAGGGCGGGTATCAGCGCGTCGAGTTGGCTGTACGCACGGGGAATCCGGCCGTTCGGCTCTACGTACGGGAGGGGTTTCGCGCGGTGTCCACTCCGATCCCGCACCCGCTAGGAGGAGAACCGATGGTCACGTACTCTCGCGATCTCTGAAAGCCCGCGGTGCGACAGGCGTTCCTGGCGCCGACCTTCGCCCTGAGGGACCACGGGTGCGTCATCGAAGTGAACCATCCAGGCGTGAACCTTCGTCCTACCGGAGCCGATGGGAACGGGCGATCCATCGCCGTCGAGGCCTGAGTCGCTCCGGGGAACCGGAGTGGGAGGTGCAGGTGCCTCGGCGAACGCCGCTGCGCCCGGTGGGAGAGTGTCCTTCACGATTCATACTGACATAATGTGCATTATCGGATATCCCGGAACCGCGCTGGTTCCGTGGCCGGTGCCACAATCAGAGCATGACAGACGGTTCCTCCTCCATCACGCTGTGCTGCCTTCTGTGGGCGCGACCAGGACACGCGACTGACTTGACGGCGTATGAAGACAGCGTCCTGGCGTTGCTCGCTGACCACGGTGCGACCGTCTTGCATCGCGTCGTGACGATCCAGGACCCCAGCGCAGCCGACGATCGGCCGGACGAGGTCCAGACGTACAGTTTTCCGAATCAGGCGGCGCTGGATGCGTATCTGTCCGATCCGCGTCGCCGGGATCGATCAGGCGAGCGGGATCGCGTGATCGCACGCACGGTGTTGTTCCCCGTCGATCTGCACGGCGACTGACGGATCCCGGCGCCGTGCGCCCACCCTCACCGCACCCCGCTGTCTGCGCTCCTACGCGCCGACGTAGGCTGCGAGGTGCTCCCCCGTCAATGTCGATTTTTGGGATACCAAATCCGCCGGTACACCTTCGAAGACCACCCTTCCACCGTCGTGGCCGGCCCCGGGACCGATGTCGATGATCCAATCGGCGTGCGCCATGACCGCCTGGTGATGCTCGATCACGATCACGGTCTTCCCGGAGTCGACGAGACGATCCAGCAGACCGAGGATCTTGTCCACGTCGGCGAGGTGGAGCCCGGTGGTCGGTTCATCGAGCACGTAGACATCCCCCTTCTCCCCCATCTGGATGGCGAGCTTTATACGTTGGCGCTCGCCCCCGGAGAGAGTCGAGAGCGGCTGTCCGAGCGACAGATACCCGAGCCCCACGTCCTCCATCCGCCCGAGGATCGCCGCAGCCGCAGGGAGTTTGGCCTCACCGTCTCCGAAGAACACCCGCGCCTCGGACACCGGCAGATCGAGCACCTGCGTGATGTCCTTGCCTGCCAGCTTGTACTCGAGCACTCCGGCTTGGAAGCGCTTACCACCGCAGTCCTCGCACGGCGTCTCGATCGTGTCCATGAAGCCGAGCTCGGTGATGATCACACCAGCGCCCTTGCAGGAGGGACATGCGCCCTCCGAGTTCGCGCTGAACAGGGCCGGCTTCACCCCGTTGGCCTTCGCGAACGCCTTCCGGATCGGCTCGAGGAGGCCCGTGTACGTCGCGGGATTGCTTCGACGGGAGCCCTTGATCGCTGCCTGGTCGATCGCCACGACGCCCTCGCGCTTCGACACCGACCCGTGGATGAGGGAGCTCTTGCCTGATCCTGCCACCCCGGTCACCACGGTCAGGACACCGGTCGGAATGTCGACGTCGACGTCCTGCAGGTTGTTCGCTGAGGCCCCTCGCACCTCGATCCGTCCCGTGCCCGCGCGCACATCGTCCTTGAGTTGCGCACGGTCGTCGAGGTGATCACCTGTCTTCGTGCCGCTGGCCTTGAGGCCATCGACGGACCCTTCGAAGCAGATCTCTCCGCCGCCGCTCCCCGCCCCGGGGCCGAGATCGATGACGTGGTCTCCGATCGCGATGGTCTCCGGCTTGTGCTCGACCACCAGGACGGTGTTGCCCTTGTCCCGCAGCTGCAGCAGCAGGCCGTTCATCCGCTGGATGTCGTGCGGGTGCAGTCCGATCGTCGGTTCGTCGAACACGTAGGTCACGTCAGTCAGGGACGATCCGAGATGGCGCAGCATCTTGATCCGCTGAGCCTCTCCCCCCGATAGGGTTCCCGACGGGCGCTCCAGGCTCAGATAGCCGAGGCCGAGCGTCACGAACGCATCCAGGTTCGCACTGAGCGCCTGCAGGAGCGGCCCTGCTCCTGGGAGATCGAGTCCGCGGACCCAGTCGGCGAGGTCGGTGACCTGCATCCGGCATGCATCGGCGATGCTCACTGCGTCGATCTTGGAAGAGCGCGCCCCCTCGGTCAGGCGCGTCCCGTCGCACTCGGGGCACACCGCGAAGGTCGCCACCCGCTCGACGAAGGCGCGGATGTGCGGCTGCAGCGCGTCGAGATCCTTCGACAGCATCGACTTGGTGATCTTCGGGATCAGACCCTCATAGGTCATGTTGATCCCCGAGATCTTCACCTTGGTCACCTCGCCGTACAGGAACAGGTGGCGCTGCTTCTCCGTGAACTCGGCGATCGGCTTGTCCCCCGGGTAGAACCCCGACTGCGAGAACCCCTTCACCATCCAGCCGTCAGCGGTGTAGCCGGGAACCATGATGGCACCCTCGTCGAGCGACTTCGACTCGTCGACGATCTGAGCGAGGTCGAGGTCCGAGACCGCTCCCCTCCCCTCGCAGCGCGGGCACATGCCACCGAGGTAGATCGCGTCCTTCACGATCTTCTTCTCGCCGCCGTGGCCGGTCATGACACCGCTCGCCCGCTGCGTGGGGATGTTGAACGAGAACGCCGTCGGGCCGCCGATGTAGGGCTGTCCGAGCTTGCTGAACAGGATGCGCAGCATCGCGTTGGCATCGGTGACGGTGCCGACGGTCGATCGAGGGTTGGCGCCCAGCCGCTCCTGGTCGACGATGATCGCGGTGGTGAGCCCCTCGAGGACATCGACATCCGGCCGGGGTACAGACGGCATGAAGCCCTGCACGAAAGCGCTGTACGTCTCGTCGATCATCCGCCGGGACTCGGCCGCGATCGTGTCGAAGACGAGCGAGCTCTTCCCCGAGCCGGACACTCCCGTGAACACCGTCAGCCGCCGTTTCGGTATGTCGACGCTGACGTCCTTCAGATTGTTCTCGCGCGCGCCCTGCACGCGGATCATGTCGTGGGTGTCAGCGGGGTGCGCGTCGACGGTCATGGCGTCCTTCGATGTCTCGGGTGAGGCTCAGGCCTGGTTGATACGGAGCAGATTGCCCGCGGGGTCTCGGAAGGCGCAGTCACGCACCCCGTACGGTTGGTCCATCGGCTCTTGGACGACGTCTGCCCCGCCCTCGACGAGGCGATCGAAGAGTTCGTCGACGTCGTCGCTCGCCAGCGTGAGCGCCCCGTAGCTGCCCTTGGCGATCAGCTCGAGGATCGTCTGGCGCTCGACGTCGGTGATGCCGGGGTCCGTCGCCGGCGGATGCAGGACGATCGATGTCTCCGGTTGCCCTTCTGGGCCCACCGTGAGCCAGCGGAGACCGTCGTAGCCCACATCGTTGCGCACCTCGAAGCCGAGGGTGTCCCGGTAGAAGGCGAGGGCAGCGTCGGCGTCGGTGTGCGGCAGGAAGGCGTAATGGATGCTGATCTTCATGGTGTTCACGTTAGGTGCGCGTCGGTGCGCGGCGCTTCTCGATTCCTGATCGGTCTGGTGACCTGTTTGGCCTGGAACGCCGGGATCCCCTCGACATTCGCGGCGCGTTCACGGTACACGCTGGGTGCGACACCGACCAGTTCCGAGAATCTCGTGCTGAAGGTTCCGAGCGAGGAGCAGCCGACTTCGAAGCAGACTTCCGTCACAGAGAGGTCCCCTCGTCGCAGCAGAGCCATCGCGCGCTCGATCCTCCGCGTCATCAGATACGAGTAAGGCGACTCACCGTACGCGTCGCGGAAGCGCCGGCTCAGGTGGCCGGCCGACATGTGCACGCCGCGCGCCAACGCCTCCACGTCGAGCGGCTTGGCGTACTCGCGGTCGATGCGGTCCCTGACCCTGCGCATGATCGCGAGTTCGCGCAGGCGGGAGTCGTCCGGGACTGTCACGAGTCGATCCTGCCATGTCGTCACGTGTCCGCACATGACTTGGAGAAACGCGGGCGAAGTCTCCTCCCCATCCCGGCCCACGAGGGCGCTACCCTGAGGGGGCATCCTCACAGGATCTTTTCAGAAAGGGGTCCCCAACCATGTCTGAACCACTCAACGAAGCCAAGTCCCTGTTCAAGTCGATCCGCGTCACGCTCGCCGTCGCGGGCGTGCTGGCCCTCCTCGCCGGCATCGTCCTCCTCGTGTGGCCGGTGAAATCCGCCGTCATCGTGACGGCGATCTTCGCGTCCTACCTGGTGATCGCCGGTCTCGTCTACATCGGTCTCGGCATCTTCTCCAGCGCCAAGGGCGGGTGGGCCCGTGTCGGTCACATCGTCCTCGGGCTCCTCTATGTCGTCGCCGGCGTCATAGCCTTCTTCAATCTCAACGTCGCCGCGGCGACGCTCGCATTCGTCGTCGTGATCTTCATCGGCGTGAGCTGGATCGTCGACGGCGTGGTCGCCCTGACGCTCCTCGGCAGCGACGGCTCGCGCGTGTGGACGGTGCTCTACGCGATCCTCAGCATCATCGCGGGCATCATCGTGCTGTTCTCGCCGATCATCGCCGGATTCGCGTTCTGGCTGCTGCTGGGTATCTCGCTGGTGGTGCTCGGGATCATCCAGATCGTCCGTGCGATCACGATCGGCAAGGATGAGAAGGAGTACGTCTCGGCCGTCCAGGGCGGCGCCGCGAGCTGACCGCAGCCTCGACGAAGGGATCGGCCCCGTTCCGCATCGTGCGGGACGGGGCCGATCCCCTTTGTCACGGGGCCTACTCAGCGGCGAATGCGCTCACGTCTCCGACGAGACGGGTGTTGTCGGAGGGCACCGGCTCGACTGTGGCCTTGGCGACCTCTGCCGCGAACTCGGAGACGTTGTAGAGCTTTCCCGCGGACTCGCGACGTTCGGCGATAGCACCGGGATTCGCCCGCTCGAGCAGAGTGGCTGTGATCGTTCCTTCGATCATGTCGCCGGAGACGACGGTGAATCCGATCCCCTTCTCCGCCAGCCCGGGGATGAGCTCGCGCAAGGCGTCCTCCCCTGCGCGCTTCGAGAGAGCGACGGGCTCGTACTCGGGCATCGTCGGCGTCGTGCGGATGAAGTGCGCCTGGTGGCTCGTCACGAACACGACGCGAGCACCGTCACCGAGCAGCGGTGTCGCGGCGTCGAGGACGTTGAGCTGTGCATCGCGATTCAGCGTGAGGGCGTAGTCCTCGGCCATGCCCGATTCCATCCCGCCCGACGCATTCAGCACCAGGACGTCGAGGCGCCCGTACTCCGCACGGATCGCGTCGAACATCTCCGCCACGGAAGCGGGATCGGTGAGGTCTGCGCCGACCACCAGCGCGCGCCGACCGAGCTCGCGCAGCTGCGCGGCGAGCTTCTCCGCCCGAGGCGCCTTGTTCCGGTAGTTGATCACGACGTCGGCACCGGCCTCAGCGAGGTAGCGGACGGTGTCGGCGCCGATGCCCCGCGATGAACCGGTGACAAGGGCGACCTTGCCGTCGAGGGATCCTGCGGGAAGAACGTCGGTCACGGTGACTCCTCATGATGCGTGAAAAAGCCGTGATCGCACGGCCCCCTCACACTACCAACCGCACGTTGCGGCACCGCGATCAGCACCCTCGTGCGTGATACGTTGACCACAAAGGAGGCCGCATGGACAACTTCGCGACATTCGTCACGTTCATCGACCAATGGGCTTGGATCGGCTGGCTGGTCCTGATCGCCGTCTTCCTCGTCATCGAGATGCTCTCGCTCGACTTCACGTTCCTCATGCTCAGCTTCGGCAGCGTCGTCGGGCTCGTGACCGATCTCCTCGGCGTGCCGGTGTGGGTGCAGGTGATCATCGCCGCGGCTGCGGCCGCCCTGTTCATCCTCTTCCTCCGCCCGCCTCTCATCAGGCGGCTCCATCGCGGCGAGGACCCCACGAAGTCCAATGTCGATGCCCTCCTCGACCTGAGAGGGATCGCCTTGAGCGAGATCACGCAGATCTCGGGGCAGGCGAAGCTCGCCAACGGCGACACCTGGACCGCGCGCAGCTCGACCCCCGTCCCCATCCCTGCAGGCGCGCCGATCGCCGTGAGCGTGATCAACGGCGCGACCGCCATCGTCCGTCCCGTCAACGACTAGGAGTACCACCCATGGACGACGCCTCGTTCATCCCCGCTGCGATCGGATGGATCCTCGCGATCGCGGTGCTCATCTTCGTGGTGGTCACCGTCGCGCGTGCGATCCGGATCATCCCGCAGGCCACCGCCGGCGTGGTCGAGCGTCTCGGTCGTTACCACAAGACGCTCACCCCCGGTCTGAACCTGCTGGTGCCGTTCATCGACCGTCTCCGGCCGCTGATCGACATGCGCGAGCAGGTCGTATCGTTCCCTCCGCAGCCCGTCATCACCGAGGACAACCTCGTCGTGTCGATCGACACCGTGGTGTATTTCCAGGTCACCGATGCTCGCGCCGCGACGTATGAGATCGCGAACTACCTCGGTGCCGTGGAACAGCTCACCACCACCACGCTGCGAAACGTCGTGGGTGGGCTCAACCTCGAAGAAGCGCTGACGAGCCGGGACAACATCAACGGGCAGCTCCGCGTGGTGCTCGATGAGGCGACCGGCAAGTGGGGAATCCGCGTCGGCCGAGTAGAGCTCAAGGCCATCGACCCGCCCATCTCCATCCAGGATTCGATGGAGAAGCAGATGCGCGCAGAACGTGATCGTCGCGCCGCGATCCTCACGGCCGAGGGAACCAAGCAGTCCGCGATCCTCGAAGCGGAGGGTGCCCGTCAGGCGGAGATCCTCCGCGCAGAGGGAGATAAGCAGGCCGCCGTTCTTCGCGCGCAGGGTGAGGCAGAGGCGATCCAGAACGTCTTCAGCGCCATCCACCAGGGCGAACCGGACGACAAGCTCCTCGCGTACCAGTACCTTCAGATGCTGCCGAAGATCAGCGAGGGGCAGTCCAACAAGCTGTGGATCATCCCGAGCGAGCTGACGGAGGCTCTCAAGGGCATCGGCAGCGCCTTCACGCCCAAGCCGGGCCAGGGCCCGACGAACACGCTGCCGGGCGCGTGACGCACCCGTACTTCTCCAAGGCACGGCACCCCCGAGTCCTCGCCCACCGCGGTCTGATCACCACGGCGGGCGAGGACTCCGGTGTCTGGGAGAACTCGGCGGCCGCGTTCGGGGCCGCGCACGCCGCGGGCGCCGAGTTCATCGAGACCGACTGTCAGGTGACCGCGGACGGTAATGTCGTGCTGTTCCACGACGCTACGCTCCATCGGCTGACCGGCGACGCCCGCGCCGTTCGCGAGGTCGGCACGCGGGAGCTCCGAGCGACTTTCGCGGATCACGGAGGTCTGCTCACAGTCGAGGAGGCTCTCGCGTCGTTCCCTGAGGTCAGATTCAACATCGATGTGAAGACCCCGGCCGCCGCCGAGCCCCTCGGTCCGGTACTCGCCGAGCACACCCACCGCGTCCTCGTCACCAGTTTCGCCGACACCAACCGCCGCGCGACCCTCGATGCCGTGCGAAGAGCGGGCGCCTCGCTCCGGCCGGCGACCTCCGGTGGCAGTCGCACGATCGCAGCATTACGGGCGTACTCTGCTCTGCACCTCTCCCCCGCGGGAGTCCTCCGCGAGATCGACGCGCTGCAGATCCCTGAACGCCACTCGGGCATCAGAGTGCTCACGCCTGCCCTCGTGCGGGCCGCACACCGGTTCGGGGTCGAGATCCACGTCTGGACGGTGAATGATCCCGACGACATGCGCCGACTCGTGGGATCGGGTGTGGACGGGATCGTCACCGATCGTGCGGACGTCGCCGTGCGCGCCTTCGCCGCCCTCTGACGCCGACGCGCCCCATAACCTCCGGCGCTGGGATTCCGCTGTGAATTCCGCCGAGAAGCCGCCCGCGTGGATGAAGCGCACAGGCTGGAGCGTTATACCTGACAGCGACGAGAGGACCACAAAATGGCAGATCGCAGCCTGCGCGGCATCCGACTCGGCGCCCAGAGCCTACAGAGCGAAGAGGGCGTCGTTTTCATGGAGCGCCGTGAGACCACCTACACCTGTGACACCTGCGGCCACGTCACGAACCTGATGTTCGCGGCGGACGCCGAACCGCCCCAGACCTGGGAGTGCCGCGCCTGCGGCGCAGAAGCACGCCTGAACGTCGACGGCCAGGCCGTCACGCTCGAAGCGAGCGATGAGAAGGCAGCACGCACGCACTGGGACATGCTCATGGAGCGTCGCACGCGCGCGGAACTCGAAGAGCTTCTCGAAGAGCGACTCGCTTTCATCCGCGCCCGCCGAGGCGCAGGAGAAGACCCCACCCGCGAGAAGATCGGGGCTTAGCCCCTCCGGGCGCGCCACCACCCGACGACCAACGCGCCCAGCCCACCCCACAGCAACAGCTGTTGGACCCAGGGCCCCAGAACCACACCAGCCGTGAGGCCGGAGCGGAGCTCGACATCCTCGAGCATCGCCCCGGCCTCGCCTGCGTCGAGGCTCGTCACCGTGGTGCCGTTCGCGCGGATCACCTGGCTGGTGCCGACGGTCGAGACGTTCACGACGCTGCGTCCGGTCTCGATCGCGCGCATCCGTGCGAAGGCCAGCTGCTGCAGGTTCTCGTCCGTCCCGCGGAAGTCGGCGTTGTTCGTCTGGAACACCAGCACTTCCGCGCCGTCACGGAGACCTTCCCAGATCACATCGTCGTAGATGACGTCGAAGCAGATCGCCAGTCCGATGGGGACACCATCGACTTCAACGGTCGGCGGGTTGGAGCCCGGCGTGTATTCACGCTGGATGAGACCGATCAGGTCGGGCGCCAGGGCGTTGAAGAAGGCGCGATCCGGGACGTACTCTCCGAACGGCACCGGGTGCCTCTTGTCGTGCAGCTGATCCGCTGTGCCGTCGTCCTGCCACAGCATCGACGTGTTGAAGTACAGCCCGTCCCGGCCGGTCGCCGCGTTGGCGAGCACGGGCGCGCCGATTCGGTTCGATACCAGAGTCAGGCGCCGACCCATCGAGTCGTCCTGAAACGGGTCGCTGTCGAGTGATCCCTCGGGCCAGACCAGGAGATCCACATCGTCCCCGTACAGCGGAACCGTCGCCTCGGTCTGGGCGTCGACCACAGCGAACGGCTCGCGTTCGTCGAAATACCCGGTCGGCCCGTTCCCCTGCACCGCCGCGATACGCATGGATCCTGCAGAGGCCGTGGGGTACAACGGGGTGAGCAGCAGAACCGCCACGAGCACGGCGGGAGTCACCAGCAGCAGCGGCCGACGCCACGCCCGCAGACGCACAACCTCGACCGCCATCGCGACGAACAGCACCATGAGGAAGCTGAGACCACTCACTCCCAGCCACGACGAGATCGGCGCGAGCGGACTCTGGGCCTGGCTCATCCCGATACGGGCCCAGGGGAAGCCTCCGTAGGGCCAGGAGCCGACGAACAGCTCTCGCCCCACCCAGAGGGCCGCCACAGTCGCGGGAAGCCCCAGAAGGCGTCCCGCGGTGCCGGGGAAAGCGCGGGGCAGCCAGCGGTAGGCCAGCGCGATCGGAATGAGGCCGAGCGCCGTGAGGGTGCCCTCCACGACACTGAGCGCCGCCCACGGGATCGGGCCGAGGTAACGGGAGGTCCAGGAGACCAGAAGCGCGAAGAACACGATGCCGTACACGAGTCCGACCAGTACCGCTCCCCCGAGACGTCGTCCGATCAGAGCGATCAGCAGGAGCGCCGTCGCCGGAAACGCCAGTACCCAGACGGCCGCGTCCGGGTAGGCGAAGTCCATCGTCACGGCGGAGAGGGCGGCGCTCAGGACCGCAGCCCACAACGGCAGGATGGCGCGCTGCGGCGCTCGGGAGTCCGGCATCGTCATCCTTCTCACATCGACGAGTACGCCACGATGCCGCGCCGGACACCGTCGAGCGCGCTGCGGGCGGTGCGGGCGAGTGCCGCGTCTTCCGCGACGATCGAGAGCTGATCGAGCAGATCGATCGTCTGCTTCGCCCAGCGCACGAAGTCGCCTGCCGCCATGTCGGCATCGATCAGTACCCGATCGAGCATCCCGCCACGCGCCCAGCTGTGCATGGCACCGGCAAGACCCGCCGCGAGTGGTTCGCTGCCGGGGAGATGATGATCCTGCTCGAGGTCGTCGAGCTCGGCCCAGAGCGTCGTGGTCTTCTCATAGGCGGAACGGAACGCCCCTCGAGGAAGGCCTCGCTCCCCCGAGTTCGCCTCGTCACGTCGAGGTTCGTACACCAGGCAGCACGCCATCGCTGCGAGCGACGGGGCATCGAGGCCGGCCCAGAGTCCCTGTCGAAGTGATTCCGCCACGAGGAGATCTCGTTCGCCGTAGATTCGCCGCATCGTGCGTCCGGCATCCGTCAAGATGGTCTCTCCGTCGTGCTCGGTGAGGTATTGCAGACTCTCGAGCACCTCCACGACGCGGTCGAAGACCCGAGCCACCGTTCCGGTGCGGGTCTCGATCTGGCGCCGTGTCCGATCGGTCTGACGCTTGAGCTTCCAGTACCTCTCGGCCCACCGGGCATGCGCCTCGCGATCGGGGCAGCGATGACACGGGTGACGCTGCATCTGCGTGCGCAGAGTCTGGATACGCTTCATCCGCTTGTCCCGCGAGGCCCTGGGGGCGCTGCTGTCCTGGCGGTTCTTCTTCTCGAGGTCGCTCAGCTCGCGACGGATGGCCGCGTACTCGGGGAAATCCCCGCGCTCGCACGCCATCGCGCTCTGGTAGCCGGCGAGGGACTCTTCCGCCTCGCGAACCTGTCGCGCCAGCCCGACGACGGCGCGATCGGCCTGGAACTGCGCGAATGACGATTCGAGGATCTGCCGTGCTCTGGCTTTGCCGAACATGTCGATCAGGTTCACGGCCATGTTGTAGGTCGGCCGGAAGCTCGAGTTCAGCGGATACGTGCGACGTGACGCGAGTGCGGCCACGGCCTGCGGGTCCATCCCCTCGGACCACTGCACGACCGCGTGCCCCTCGACGTCGATCCCCCGCCGCCCCGCTCGTCCGGTGAGCTGGGTGTACTCCCCCGACGTGATGGCGACCCGCGCTTCGCCGTTGAACTTCTCCATCTTCTCGAGGACGACGGTGCGTGCCGGCATGTTGATGCCGAGGGCCAGCGTCTCGGTGGCGAAGACCACCTTCACGAGCTTGCGCTGATAGAGCTCCTCGACGACCTCTTTGAAAGCGGGAAGCAGGCCGGCATGGTGCGAGGCGACACCGCGCTCGAGGTTGTCCAGCCACTCCCAGTATCCGAGGACGTCCAGGTCCTCATCCTGGAGCGTCCTGGTGCGCTCCTCGACGATCGCGCGGATCTCCGCGCGCTCCTCCGCCGACGTCAATCGGAGTCCCGCACGCCGCACCTGCTGCACCGCCGCATCGCAGCCCACACGACTGAAGATGAAGAAGATCGCCGGAAGCAGGTTCGCTCGTTCGAGCAGGTGCACGACCTCCGGTCGGTCCATCCGCTCGATGCGACGGGCGTTGGCTGCGCGGACCGGTCGCCGACCGCCGCGCGACGGTCGCTGAGCCTGACGCCCCGCGTGCCTGGCGCTGCGGTACGACTGCGTCTGACGGTTGCCGTCGTAGTTCGAGCCGGTCGACGACCGGATGCGCATCAGTTCCTGATTGACCTGCGCGGTCGCGAGCCCGGCGCGGTCGTCGAAGAGAGGCAGGAGGTCGTCCCGCACGAGGACGTGCTGCTCGAGCGGCACGGGCCTGATCTCCGAGACGATGACCTCGGTGTCGCCGCGTACCGTGTCGAGCCAGTCGCCGAACTCCTCTGCGTTCGAGACCGTGGCGCTCAACGAGACGAGTCGCACCCGCGGGGGAAGGTGGATTATGACCTCTTCCCACACAGCCCCTCGGAACCGGTCGGCGAGGTAGTGGACCTCGTCCATGACCACGAACCGCAGGTCGCGGAGTGCCGTGGAGTCGGCGTAGATCATGTTGCGCAGCACCTCGGTGGTCATCACCACGATGCGCGCGTTGCCGTTGATGTTCGTGTCGCCGGTGAGCAACCCCACCTGATCGGCACCGTAGACATCGACCAGTTCGCGGAATTTCTGGTTCGAGAGCGCCTTCATCGGAGTCGTGTAGAACGCCTTGTCGTTCGGCGTCTGCATCGCGAGATGGATGGCGAACTCACCGACGATCGTCTTGCCGGCGCCCGTCGGTGCGGCCACGAGCACGCTGCGCCCGTTCTCCAAGGCGTGGCATCCCGCGATCTGGAAGGGATCGAGTTGGAACTTCTGCAACGCCGCGAAGGCCGTCGACTCCGGATGCTCCGCTGACTGCTGCGCCTGCGCGTACCTGTCGGAGGGCGAGCTCATACCGGATCCGGCAGTAGCCCGGTCGCCTCGTCGCGCTTGCGCTTGCGTCGGTCGAACAGCAGCGAGAGTCCCGCCGCTGCGAAGAAGAGCACGATCAGGATCCCTGCGAGCATCAACATGCTGACGACGTCGGCCGCAGGGGTCGCGAGCGCCGCGAACACCGTCGCGATGATGATCGCGATGCGCCAGCCTTTGAGGATCGCGCGTCCCGACATGACTCCGGCGAGGTTCAGTGCGACCAGGAACACGGGGAGCACGAAGGAGACGCCGATGACGATCATCAGCTTGAAGACGAAGTCGTAGTACTCCTGCGCATAGTAGAAGTTGGTCGCCCCGTCTGGCGTGAAGCTCCACATGAGTTCGATGACGTGAGGCATGATCATCACGCCCAGGTAGCAGCCGGCGAAGAAGAGCGGGACTGCGGCGACCACGAAGCCGATCGTGTACCGGATCTCCTTGCGGGTGAGACCCGGCATGATGAACGCCCAGATCTGCCAGAGCCAGATCGGTGCCGAGATGAAAAGGCCGATCGAGAACGCGATGCGCATGCGCATGTCGAAGGCCGCCGTGACGGTGCCGAAATTCAACGCACTGAAGTCATCGCCGCGCTTCTCGGTGATGATGCGGATCGGCTCGGTGATGAAGTGGATCACCGGATCCGCCACGATGAACGCGACGACCATGCCGACGACCAACGCCAGCGCCGCATACATCAGGCGCTTGCGCAATTCGACGAGATGCGCGCCGAGCGACATCCGCCGATCCCGCTCCGCCTTCGGCATCACGGTCGGTTCGAGGGCTGCCACGGCCGGTCAGGCGCGAGGCGGAGTCTCAGGGTCTGCGCCCGAGTCCTTGGCCGACGTGGGATCCACGGCGGTCGAGTCGGCGCGAGACGCGTCCTCATCCTTCATCGCCTTCATCTCGCCCTTGAAGACGCGGGCGGACTGGCCCATGCTCTTCGCCAGTGCCGGCAGCTTGGCGGCACCGAACAGAAGGAGGATCACGGCGAGCACGATGAGGAGGTGCCAGCCTTGCATTCCAGCGAACATGTCAGGATTCCCGTCGTCGGTGAGCGTTCGGTTCAGTCTACAGATCAATTCTCTGCATCGGGGCGGTGATAGAGCGCGAGTCCCGAAGCGGCCCACTCCCTCGTCGCGCACCGGGCGATGCCCGGATCGAGGACCTCCATCGCGCCGCCGAAACGGCCGGCAAGCCGCTTGATGCCGCGCGGATCCGCAAGATGGAGCTTGGTCGTGACGGCGCCGCCGACGACCTCGATCGTCTCGGTCGGAACGAAGCCGTTCAGCAGCGGAGCAAGACGCTCGGCGACGCGCACCGTGACCTCGCGCTCATCGCTCAGACCGGCGAACGCCTCGGGCACCTGATCACCGCCGTGCGTGATGGGGATGTCGGTCAACGTGGGTTCGCTGACCCTGTCGAGGTGAAATGTCCGCATGGCCTGCCGCATGTGGCACCACCCCTGCAGATACCACTGGCCGTTCGTGATGAGGATCTGCATCGGATCGACGGTGCGGGTCGTCGGAGCGGCATCGGGCGCCTGGTAGGTGAAGGAGATCGCGACGCCCTCATGCAGCCCTCGCGCGACCGCCTCCCGGACCTCATCGACGGCGCTGGGCGCCACGACCACATCGGCGGGGGCATCTGCTGCGCCACGGGACAGCTTCGAGATCAGCCCGGCGACGAGGCCGGAGTCCGAGACCGCCGGCACCGCGGCGACCATCTGCAGACCGGCGAGCAAGGCGGCGGCCTCTCGCGCCGTGAACCGGGGAACGCGGCGGAGCGCGACGTCGTTGGTGATCTCGATCACGTCTTCGAGGTCGAGGAGGTCCCAGTTGATGTCGAACATCTCCTGGGGCTGCTGCCAGTACCCCGCCTCGCCCGGGAGACCGATGACCGTGAGCTTCTCGACCATTCCCCGCATCTCCTGCGGGGTGACTCCGAACTCCTCCGCAGCCTCGGCGAGCGACACCTGACCGTGTTCGAGGAGATACGGCACGAGGGTGAGGTAGAGCCGCACGCGATCCGCCGCGAGAAGTGGCTTCGACTTCGCGTTCATCGTGTGCCCTCCCGATCGGTGTGGGTGTCGACGACGACCCGCAGACGGGCGATCACGGCCTCACGCAGAGCTTCGGGTTCCACGACGCGGACCTCGGGACCGTAGGACGCGAGCTCGTCGGCGAGGATGTGCAGATCGACGAACGCGACGCGGATCCCCTGCGCCGCCGACGTCGCCCGCCTGCCGAGGCGGAGCGCGGCCTCGGTGCCCGGGGTGACCTCCAGCAGCGCGGAGTTCTCGGCAGCGACCCGCTCGAGACCCGCGAGGGCCCTCTCCCCCGCCCCGTCCCTGAGCGCGGAGTCGAAGGGCGTCGAGGTCACCTTGACGTCGCCGACGATGCGACTGAGCAGGAAGGTGCGGTCCTCGTCGACATCCACGTCCACGCCGAACACGTGCCAGCGCGCTTCGTAGTCGAGCAGTGCCAGCGGGCGGATCCTCCGACGTCGAGGGGCGTCCTCTCCCGGCTTCAGATACTCGAACGTGACCACTCTGCATCGTTCGATGGCGTCCTGCAGCGGGGCGAAGGCGGCGTCGCGAGCAGTGATACGGGGCGCGAAGCCGATGATCGGTTCGTCACCGTCGATGCCGAGAGCACGGATCTTGCGGACGCCGGATTGCGCGTCCCCGGAGACCGACTCCGCGCTCCAGACGCTGCCGGCGAGCCGCAGCACTGCCAGCTCGGCCGGAGAGAATTCGATGTCGCTCGGAAGATCGTATTCCGCCTGAGGAATACGATAACGGGCTTCACGCAGATCGTTCGGATCGGCCGCATCCCCGATGGTCTCGATCGGCACCCCGAGAGTCCGCAGCTCGTCCTTGTCGCGCTCAAACATCTTCTCGAGTGCGTCGGACCGCGTTCCGGCGTCCGCGCGCTGGCGGTACCCGGAGACGTTGTCGAGGATCTGCTGCTTCGTGAGCCCGATCTCCGTGGCCATCAGCGCCACGACGAGATTCGTCAGGCGCTCCTCCGCGGGGATCCGGGTGGCCATCACTGCGTCGGCGCCGTGACCGCGCCCAAGATGTCGACAACATAGGCGACGGCGGGACCGGAGTCGCCTGCGGGCGTCACGACCAGGATCTGAGAGCCGACCGTCTTGCCGATGATCGCCTCGGCGACGCTCGGAGCGGACGACAGGTCACCCGTCGGGCCCTGACCCCACGTGCTCGTCACGACCTTCTTGTCGTCCCAGCCGACCGCCATGACGTTCAACAGCGGGACCTGCCCGGTCGCGACCTCTTCGCCCTCACCCTTGATGAGCGTCTGCACGACCTGCTCCTCCGGGGCGGCACTGTCGGGGATGATGACGCCGGGCGTGCCGTCGGGGGCCCGCACGACGGTGGGCATGCCCTTCGCATCATTGAACTGGGGAGCACCCTCCGCACGCGAGAGGAACACATCCACCACGTCGATCACGAACACGACGTTGTCGTCCGCTGACAGTCCGAAACCTTCGAGATTGTTCGCGCCGAAGTCGTCCGGCGTCAGGCCGGCGACGATCCGGGAGCCCGCGGTCGCGCAATCGAAGACCGTCGCGAGCCCCGGCGACTGCGTGGCCCAATAGCCGGCCGTGGAGACCTGACCCTTGGACTCGTCGTACGACGTCGCGAACACCTGCTTGCCCGTCTCCCCGCTGAAGATCGAGATCTCGGCGACGATCGCCTGGTTGTCGTCCACGATCGTCCGCCCATCGCCGACCGTGGCGTCGGCGAAAGCCGATCTCTTCAGATGAAGTGGGCTGAAGACGCTGACATCCGGGGTGGTCCCGACTTCACCGTCGATCGTGACGGCATCGCGGATCTCGGTCGAACCGACACCGCGATCGCAGGTCGCGCTGCTGTCGGGCGCTGCGGCAGCGCACCCGGTCAGAGCGACAACGGCAAGGCTGAGAGAGGCCAGAACGGCGGACGTTTTACGCACGCGCTCCAGTCTATTCCGTCGTGTGCCCGGAATCGCGCGCAGCGGCTGCCAGGCGCGCCCCCTCCGCGGCTCTCTCCGCCTCCCGCGCCCGCTTGCGCAGGTTCTTGTCGCTGATCTCGCGATCACCGACAGCCCCGGGAGTCCACGCCTCCACGTCCTCGTCGCCATAGCTGCTCTTGGAGGCACGGCGTTTCACCGACGGCGCGACCGCACCAGGTGCGAGCCGCCTCGCGGTGAGCAGGAAGCCGGTGTGGGCGACCATGCGGTGGTCGGGTCGTACCGCGAGTCCTTCCACATGCCAGCCGCGGACCATGGTCTCCGAGGCGTCGGGGTCGGTGAAGAGGCCGGTGCCTCGGATGTACTCGGCGACTCGGGAGAGCTGGGTGGCGGTCGCCACGTAGCAGAGGACGACGCCCCCCGGCGTGAGCGCCTCCGCGACGACGTCGATGCACTCCCACGGGGCGAGCATGTCGAGCACGACGCGATCGACCGAGCCGGCGTCGACCTCCTCCGGGAGTGCGGCGACCAGGTCGCCGACGACCACGCGCCATGTGTCCGGCTGCTCACCGAAGAAGGTCTCGACGTTGCCGCGTGCGACGTCGGCGAACTCCTCGCGTCGCTCGAACGAGATCAGCGACCCCGCCGACCCCACGGCACGCAGGAGCGCGAGCGAGAGTGCACCCGATCCGACTCCGGCTTCGACGACGACGGCTCCGGGGAAGATATCGGCCTGCATCACGATCTGAGCCGCGTCCTTCGGATACACGATCGCCGCGCCGCGGGGCATCGACATCGCGAAGTCCCGCAGCAGCGGACGTAGTGCCAGGTACTCGTGACCCGAGCTGTTGGCGACGACGGAACCATCCGGGAGTCCGATCAGGTCGCGGTGGCGAAGGACCCCCTGGTGCGTGTGGAGTTCGCCGTCCTCGCGCAGAGTGACGGTGTGCAGTCTCCCCTTCGGACCGGTGAGCTGCACACGGTCCCCCGCCCGGAAGGGGCCCCGCGGGCGCTGCGCGGAATCATTCATCGATCGGCTCCTGTCGGGGTGGTCACTCGGTCGAAGAGATCGGTGAGATCTTCAGCGCCTCTCCCGGCGAGGGTGGTCCAGAGCTCGTGCGCTCCCAGGTGGTCCAGCGGCAGGATGTGCGGCACCGCGAGGGTGAGCGCCCCGGAGGCCAGCCCGGCACGGACGCCGGTCGGCGAGTCCTCGATCACGATCGCCTCCGTGATGTCGATGTCGAGGAGCGCGGCACCTTGGAGGTACGGCTCAGGGTGGGGCTTGGGGTTGTCGACGTCGTCACCCGCCACCACGATGTCGAACGCCTCGAACTCGATCAGGTCGACCACGCTCAGCGCCATGCGGCGCAGGGACATCGTCACGAGGCCTGTCGGTATGCCCGCGTCGCGCAGATCGCGCAGCAGCTCTCGTGCTCCCGGCCGGAACGGCACCCCCTGCGTGCGCAGCGAGTCCTGCACGGCATCCGTCAGATGCGACACGATCGCCACGGCGTCCATCGTGACGCCCGCCTTCTGCAGGATGACGGCACTGTCGAGCAGACCGCTGCCCACGAGCTGCAGCGCATCCTCGTGACTCCAGGTTCCGCCGAAAGACTCGACGAGCGCCGTTTCGGCGGCCATCCAATACGGCTCGGTGTCGACGAGGGTTCCGTCCATGTCCCACAGGACTGCGCTGGGCTTTCTGCTCACTGAACCCATGCTAGCCGGGGCACCGCCCGCATCCCGCCGTCGCGGACTAGCCTGGAAGGATCACGTCCGCGATCTCGAAGGGAGCCCTCGATGGATGTTCTCGGTCCGCGCATCGTCATCGCCGCCTTCGACGGCTGGAACGATGCAGGGGAAGCGGCCAGCGGTGCCGTCGAGGCACTCCGTGCCGCATCGGACTACGACCTCGTGCACTCGGTCGATCCCGAGCTGTATTTCGACTACCAGTACACGCGGCCCTCGACCCGTATGGATGCCGAAGGCCGACGTCAGCTGAAATGGCCGGAGGCCGGACTCTGGCGCCCACGCGATCCGGGGCCCGGGCCGGAGTTCTGGTTGCTGACCGGTGCCGAGCCTGCGCGCACCTGGCAGGCGTTCGCCTCTGAATTCATCGATGTCGCGCTCCGCGACGACATCACCGGGTTCGTCACCCTCGGGGCCATGCTCTCCGATGTCCCCCACACCCGCCCGATCTCGATCTTCGCGTCCAGCCAGAACGAGCAGGTTCGTGAAGCCCACGGCCTTGAGCGTTCGCTCTACGAGGGACCGGTCGGGATCCTCACCGTCTTCGAGCACTTCGCCGAGAACGCGGGAATCCCCACGGCGAGTCTGTGGGCGAGCGTGCCGCATTACGTCGCCTCGGCGACGCCCTCCCCGAAAGTGACGCTCGCGCTCCTCGACCGTCTCGAGGAACTCACCGGAGTCGACGTCGACCGCCACGCCCTCCGCACCGAGGCCGCGGCGTGGGAGGCCTCGATCGACGCCGCAGCGTCGGAAGACGAAGACATGGCGGAGTACATCCGTCAGCTGGAACGGACGCGCGACACCTGGGACTCCCCCGAAGCCTCGGGCGACGCCATCGCTCAGGCGTTCGAGCGTTATCTCCGCCGACGCGACGACGGTCCAGGCGACCGCAAGCGCTGAGGAGACCTCATGCTGCGATCACTCCGGTTCCGAGCAGAACCAGCAGCACCGTGCCGAGCAGGATCCGGTAGATCACGAACGGCAGGAAACTCCGCTTCGAGATCCAGTTCATGAAGAACGCGATGACCCCGAGCGCCACGACGAAGGCGATGCCCGTCGCCGCGAGGGTGTCGCCGAATGAGAAGAACGACGGCTCGTCCCAGCTCTTGAACACCTGATAGAAGCCGCTGCCGAACACAGCGGGGATCGCGAGCAGGAAAGCGTAACGGGCGGCAGCGGCGCGCTCGTAGCCGAGGAACAGCCCCATCGTGATGGTCCCGCCCGATCGGGAGACACCCGGGATCAGCGCGAGCGCCTGCGCGAAACCGAAAGCGATGCCGTGGGGGTACGTCAGGTCGTCGAGCTTGCGACGCTTCGCCCCGACATAGTCCGCGACCCCGAGCAGGATGCCGAACACGATCAGCATGATCGCCACGATCCACATCGAGCGGAACACCGTCTCGATCTGGTCCTGGAACAGCAGCCCGAGCACGACGATCGGGATGCTGCCGATGATGATCATCCACCCCATCCGAGCATCCGGGTCGGTGCGCGGCGTCTTTCCGACCAGCGAACGGAACCACTGCGTGATGATGCGCACGATGTCGCGCCAGAAGAACACCACAACGGCGGCCTCGGTGCCGATCTGCGTGATCGCCGTGAAGGCCGCTCCCGGGTCTTCTCCCGAGGGGAGGAAGGTGCCGAGGATGCGCAGATGCGCGCTGGACGAGATCGGGAGGAACTCGGTGAGTCCCTGGACGATGCCCAGGATCAGTGCTTCGAGCAGGTGCATGGAGAGGCCTTCGGTGTCGTGGCAGCGCGGAGCGGTCGCGCTCAGTACGTGCGCAGCAGATCGGCCAGCACACGCTGGCCGAAGACAAGCGATTCTACGGGTACTCGCTCATCGACTCCGTGGAACATGCCTGTGAAGTCGAGGTCGGCCGGGAGACGCAGCGGCGCGAACCCGTAGCCGGTGATCCCCAGCGCGGCCAGCGCCTTGTTGTCGGTTCCCGCCCCGAGAAGGTACGGGATCACGGGGACACCCGGGTCGTGGCGACCGATGCTCGCGACCATGGCCTCGACGAGCTCGCCCTCGAAGGGCGTCTCCATGCCGATGTCGCGGACCACGGTCTGGATCTCGATGTCGTGCCCGACGACGCTCTGCAGCTCCGCGAGCACCTCGTCTTCGGTGCCGGGAATCACCCGGACGTCGATGAGCGCCTCGGCGCGCTCCGGGATCACGTTGTGCTTGTACCCCGCAGTCAGAGCCGTCGGGTTCGTCGTGGTGCGGAACGAGGAGCGCAGGAACGCCTCCGCGGGGCCGGCAGCGGACGCGAGAGCGTCAGGATCATCGGTGCTGCGGCCGCTGAGCGTGCGGAGTCCCTCGAGGAGAGCCTCGGTGGTGGGCGTGAGCCGGAGGGGCCAGCGGGTCCGCCCGATCGCCGCGACGGCCTCAGCCAGTCGCGTCACCGCGTTGTCCTCGTGCAGACGGCTCCCATGTCCGGCGCGCCCCCGCGCGACCAGTCGGATCCAGATCAGCGCCTTCTCTCCCACCTGGAGCAGGTACGCGCGTCTGTCGTCGACCGTGATCGAGTATCCGCCGACCTCGCTGATCGCGGCTGTGGCGCCGGCGAACCACTCCGGACGCTGCTGGACGACGAGCGCCGATCCCTCGACACCGCCGTTCTCCTCATCGGCGAAGAACGCCAGGATCAGGTCTCTCTCCGGCTGCTCCCCCGCGCGGAGGATCTCCGCCACGGCAGTGAGGATCATCGCGTTCATGTTCTTCATGTCGACGGCGCCACGCCCCCAGAGCATCCCATCGGCCACGGTGCCGGCGAATGGATCGACGCTCCAATCCTCCGCCATGGCGGGCACGACGTCGAGGTGTCCATGCACGACGAGCGCCGGCTTGTCACGATCACGGCCGGTCACGCGTGCCATCACGTTGGTGCGGCGCGGGATCGGCTCGAAGTACTCGACCACGAGACCGAGTCCTTCCAGGTAGGCACCGACGTACTCCGCCGCCTCGCGCTCCCCCTTGGCGTTCCCGCCGCCGAAGTTGGAGGTGTCGAATCGGATGAGGTCGCTCGCGATGCGCGCGACCTCCGGCAGCAGGGGATCGATCATGTGCCCCAGGCTATCGAAACCGGACGCCACGCCCGGGCGTATGGCTCGGTTCGAGAGGCTGCTGAGGACGTGGTAATGTCATTCTTCGGTCGGCAACGATCATCCAACACCTGCGCGGGTGGCGGAATGGTAGACGCGCTACGTTGAGGTCGTAGTGCCCGTAAGGGCGTGGGGGTTCAAGTCCCCCTCCGCGCACAGGTAATGAGAAGGCCCCGGATCTGAGGATCCGGGGCCTTCTCTGTCGTGTCCGTCGGGGTCGGTCCTCCGCGAGGACCGACCCCGACGGCATCACACTGCGCCGACGCCGAAGAGCAACCCGAGGGCGTAGGTGATGGCGGCGGCGCCGAATCCGATCGCGAGTTGCCGGAGAGCACGGCGCAGTGGCGGACCGCCCGAGAGGACGCCCACCATCGCGCCCGTGCTCAGGAGGGCGACGCCGACGAGCACGAGCGCGACGATGATCGCCGTCGCCCCCTGAAGGCCGAAGATCCAGGGCAGAACGGGGATGATCGCCCCGGACGCGAACAGCAGGAAGCTCGAGATCGCCGCCGTCCAGTCGCTGCCGACGATCTCATGGTCGTCGCCGCCCTGGATGTCGACGGGCCCCGTCGCTGCGCGCCGGACCCCGGCGCGGGCCGCGGTCACGATCCGCCGAGCGCGGGCAAGGGACTCCTCCTGCGCCATCCCGCGCGCTCGGTAGACGAGCGCGAGTTCGTTCTCATCGATGTCGAGATCCCCGGCCGCGGCCGCCGCATCCTCATTCGCCTCGGTTGCGGCGAGCAGCTCCCGTTGGGACCGCACCGAGACGAACTCGCCGGCCCCCATGGAGAGCGCACCCGCGAGGAGTCCTGCGATGCCGCTGAACAGGACGAACCCGGAACTGACCCCGGTGGCACCGATCCCGAGGACCAGCGCGAGGTTGCTGACGAGCCCGTCATTGGCGCCGAACACCGCCGCGCGGAATGATCCGGAGAGCCGTCTCCGTCCCCGCGCGGCGAGGCCGCGCACGACCTCGTGGTGGACCTTCTCGTCAGCCCGCATCGCCGGCGTCGCGTACTGTTCCGCGTCGTATGGGGAGCGCGCCTCTGCGCTCTGGGCGAGCGCGAGAACGAAGATCGAACCGAACCGACCCGCCATCCACGCCAGCATGCGCGAGCGGATCCCCGCCCGGGGAAGCCGTGCGGGTTCCGTGCCGAGGAGGTCGAGCCAGTGCTGCTCGTGTCGGCGCTCGGCATCGGCGAGGCTGAGCAGGATCTGGCGTTCCTCTCCCTCTCGGCGCATGGCGAGGTTCTGGTACACCGCACCCTCGGCGCGCTCCTCGACAAGGTAGCGGGCCCAGCGGCGGCGATCGGCGGGCGTGGGGGCGGCAGCGGGCGCTGTCATGGGTCCTCCCGGAGATGATGGTGCCCGATGCGCGGGCAACCGTTCCACGCTATCCGCGGACGACGACGTGAGCCCTGCTCCGACGCGGATTGACAGCATTTCGGGAATCCGAAGCGGGACATCGAAAAGGCGCCCGTGCGGCGTAGGTTCCCGCGCTCAGGAGCGGACGCGCTTGCGCAGGACCTCGATGCGCGACTGCAACTGCGTCACGGTCGCCTGAGCCACCGCGGGTCCTCCACAGATGCGTCGCAGCTCGGCGTGCACCGCTCCGTGGGGCTCGCCGCGCTGTCGTGCATAGAGCCCCACGAGGCTGTTCAACAGCTGGCGCTGCTCCTTGAGCGTGCGGTGCAGCGGCGGCGGCAAGGTGGTCGACTCCGTCGGTCCCGCCGAAGCCTCCCTCGCCTCGCGCAGGCGGGATTGGCGACTCTGACGTTGCATGAGAAGCTCGTGCACGTGCTCGGGCTCGAGCAGGCCGGGGAAGCCGATGAACTCCTCCTCCTCGGGGGTGCCCGGCTCCGCCAGCTGTCCGAACTCCTGACCTTCGAACACGACGCGATCGAAATGCGCGACGGACGAGAGCGCCTGATAACTGAACTCCTGCGTCAGCGCGTCGGAGGTCTCCTCCTCGCGGTTCGCGCTCTCCAGCAACGAGTCGTCGAGCCCGTCGTCTTCCTTCGACTGCCGGTCGAGAGCGTGGTCGCGCTGCTTGTCCATCTCGTTCGCGAGACCCATGAGAACCGGCACCTGCGGCAGGAACACACTGGCTGCTTCTCCGCGCCGTCGTGCCCGCACGAATCGGCCGATGGCCTGCGCGAAGAACAGAGGGGTGGACGACGATGTGGCGTACACCCCGACAGCGAGCCGTGGCACGTCGACGCCCTCTGACACCATGCGGACGGCCACCATCCACCGGGCATCGCTCGCGCTGAACTTCTCGATGCGCTCCGAGGCCGTCGCGTCGTCGGACAACACGACCGTCGGCTGCTGGCGAGTGATGCTGTGGAGGATCTTGGCATAGGCGCGAGCGACCGTCTGATCGGTGGCGAGCACGAGGCCGCCGGCGTCCGGGACGTGGTGACGGATCTCGGTCAGGCGACGATCGGCCGCCGACAGCACGGCGGGCATCCAGTCGCCCTCGGGATCGAGTGCCGTCCGCCACGCCTGAGACGTGACGTCCTTGGTGTTGTCTTGACCCAGATGAGTCTCGAGCTCATCACCCGTCGTCGTGCGCCAGCGCATCTTGCCTGCGTACATGTGGAACAGCACGGGACGCACGACGCCGTCGGCCAGTGCCCGCCCGTATCCGTAGTTGTAGTCGGTGCGCGAGATGCGCGCACCCGACTCGTCGGGGTGGTACTCGACGAACGGGATCGGCGCGGTGTCACTGCGGAACGGGGTGCCCGACAACAGCAGACGCCGCTTCGCGGGCCCATAGGCGTCGCGGATGGCGTCGCCCCAGCTCAGCGCGTCTCCGCCGTGGTGCACCTCGTCGAGGATCACGAGGGTCTGCGCATCCTCGGTGAGATGCCGGTGCACCGAGGACTTCGCCGCGACCTGCGCGTAGGTGACGACTGCTCCGTGATAGTGCCGTGCCGGAGCCCAATCGCTGTTGCGGAAACGAGGATCGAGGCGGATGTGCACTCGCGCAGCGGCGTCGGCCCACTGGGTCTTGAGGTGTTCGGTCGGCGCCACCACGATGATGCGATTGACCTCGCCGATGCGCATCAGCTCGACGGCGAGGGTCAGCGCGAACGTCGTCTTGCCTGCACCGGGCGTCGCGGCGACGAGGAAGTCCCGCTGATCGTCGCGGAAGTACTGTTCCAGCGCCTCCTGCTGCCAGGCACGCAACTTGCTCGCGGTTCCCCAGGGGGCACGTTGAGGAAAGGACGGAGAGAGCATCGAGTCAACGATAATCGGTGCCGGCGACACCGGCTCACCCGCCACGACTCCCCCGCGCGCCCCTCCCTCGTGTGCGCCGCTGCGGGTAGGCTCTGTCACTGCGTCGCGGCCACCGCCGTGCGCGCACGTTCGCGAAGGAGAGCTGGATGACCGACCAGGATTCGACTCGGACCCCGTACGTACCGAACGAGAGCGCACACCCGTGGCGCCGATTCGTCGCGGTCGGCGACTCGTTCACCGAGGGCATCGGCGACCCCGATCCCGCCAACCCGGGGAACCACAGGGGCTGGGCCGATCGTGTTGCGGAAGTCCTCGCCTCTCAGGTCGACGATTTCGCCTACGCCAACCTCGCCGTCAGGGGCAAGCTGATCGCGCAGATCGTCGCAGACCAGATCGAGCCTGCCGTCGCCCTGCGACCGGACCTCGTGTCGATCTGCGCGGGTGGAAACGACGTGATCCGACCGGGGACCGACCCCGATGCGATCGCGAGCCAACTCGAAGACGCCGTGGCGCGGCTGTCATCGACAGGGGCCGCCGTTCTGCTCTTCACCGGAATCGACACCGGTTTCACACCCGTGTTCCGTGCATTCCGAGGCAAGGTCGCCATCTACAACGAGAACGTCCGCGCCATCGCAGAGCGCCACGACTGCATCGTCGCGGACCAGTGGGCGCTCAAGGTCGTGCAGGACATGAGGTTCTTCGACGACGACCGACTCCATTACAACGCGCTCGGTCACCATGAAGTCGCCCGGATGGTGCTCCGTGCCTTGAACGTTCCGAACGACCTCGAAGCGATGCAGCCGGAACCGCTCCCCCTGCGCACCTGGAGAGAAGCACGGTCGGAGGACCTCGGCTGGGCGCGCGAGCACCTGGTGCCGTGGGTTCTGCGCCGACTGCGCCACCAGTCGTCTGGTGACAACGTGATGGCGAAGCGCCCAGACCCCTCGCCGATCATCCTGCCGGGCAGGGACTGAGAGCGTCAGCGCCGCACAGCCCAGAGCGCGACGGCCGCGGCTGACGCGACGTTCAACGAATCGACGCCACCGAACATCGGGATGGTGACGACCGTGTCCGCGCTGTCGATGGCCGTGCGGGAGAGGCCGTCACCCTCTGAGCCCATGACGAGCGCGACGCGATCCGGACGGTCGGCGACGTAGGCGTCGAGCGTCACGGCGTCATCGCTCAACGCGAGTGCGGCGATGTCGAACCCGGCATCGTGCAGGTCAGCGATCGCGGCCTCCCAGTCGACGATGCGGGTCCACGGCACCTGGAAGACGGTTCCCATGCTCACGCGAACGCTCCGTCGATACAGCGGATCCGCTCCCCGAGGCGCGACCAGGACGGCATCCGCACCGAGTCCCGCCGCCGCACGGAACGCCGCTCCGACGTTCGTGTGGTCGCCGATGTTCTCGAGGATCAGGACGACCGATGCTCCCTCGATGACGTCGCGCACGCTCGGGAGCTCCGGCCGATGCATCGATGCAATCGTCCCGCGGTGAACCGCGAAGCCCGTCACCGCCTCCGCCACCTCGTCGGGGACGACGTACACGGGCACGTCGAGCTCACCGACGATGGCGCCGATCTCGTCCACGCGACGCTCCTGAACCAGAACCGAGCGCGGCAGATGGCCTGCCGCGACAGCGCGGGCGATGACCTTGGTCGACTCGGCGATGTAGAGTCCGCGTCCAGGGTCTCCGAGCGATCGCAGCGCGACGTCGGTGAGTCCGCGATAGTCGTCGAGGCGTCGGTCCGCGGCATCGGTCACAGTCTGCAGGTGCACGGCATCCACTCTGCCACCGGCTCGACGGTGCCGCGACCGCGCATGACGGCGATGAAGGCCGGCCTCGCCGCCACGCCGTAGACTCGCTCGAGGAGGTCCTGTGAGCGTGTCGAACACTGCTGAGCTGTCGGGCACCATCGCCCATGCCGCCGAGCTGCTGCGAGAGAAGCGCATCGCCCTGCTGACCGGCGCCGGGATCTCGACGGACTCCGGCATTCCCGCCTATCGCGGAGCAGGTGCACGCACGCGCAGCGATCCGATGACCATCCAGACATACCTGGGCGACGAGGCGGCTCGCAGACGCTACTGGGTCGGTGGACATCTCGGGTGGCGGGCATTCGCTCAGGCGGCTCCGAACGCCGGTCACATCGCCCTCGCCGAGCTCGAAGCGACGGGACGAGTATCGGGAGTCATCACCCAGAACGTCGACGGCTTGCATCTCCGCGCCGGCAGCTCTCACGTGATCGAGGTGCACGGCACGATGCGTCGGGTGCTGTGTCTCCAGTGCGGACAGGTCTTCGACCGCCGTGATGTGGCGGTGCAGATCGAGGAGCTCAATCCCTGGATCACCGTTCCCGAGAACGTGGCCCTCGCTCCGGACGGCGATGTCCTCCCCGAGACCACGGATGGCTTCGTGGTCCCCGTGTGCACCGTGTGCGGCGGGATGCTGAAGCCCGACGTCGTCTTCTTCGGCGAATACGTCCCTCAGGATCGGTTCCGTGCGGCCGAGTCACTGCTCCGCTCCAGCTCGGCGCTCATCGTCGCGGGCTCATCGCTCGTGGTGAACTCCGGCGTGCGTCTGGTCGAGCGCGCACGTCGCCGCAACATCCCACTGATCATCGTCAACCACGAGCCGACGCGCGCGGATGCCTGGGCGGATGTCACCATCGCCGCAGGCACCAGCCATGTGCTCCCCGCCCTTCAGGAACTGCTCACGTGACACATCTCACTCTCGTCCGCCACGGTCAGACCGACTGGAACCTCGCTCGCCGCATCCAGGGGTCCACCGACATCCCGCTGAACGCGACCGGTCGCGAAGACGCTGCACGGGCTGCGGAGCAGCTCGCCACGAGCACCCATCACGCCGTGTACACGAGTCCGCTGCTGCGCGCGCGAGACCGCGGAGATCATCGCCGACCGGTTGGGCCTCGAGGTCGCCGGTGTGGTCCCGGACATCCGCGAACGAGAGTTCGGCGAAGGTGAAGGCATGCTCGTCGAGGACTACATCGGCGCGTACGGCGACTGGCACGCCGAGGTCGCCGGCGCGGAGACCCTGCAGCAGGTCGGAGAGCGCGCGATCGCCGCGCTGCATGCGATCGCCCGGCAGGCACGTCGGCGGTCGGCCCCCGAGCGGAATCCGTCCTCGTGGTCGCGCACGGAGGCGTTATCCGCGCAGTCATCGACCATGTCTCCGGGGGCACGCTCCCTCGAGAGGGCGACGTGCTGCGCAACGGATCGGTTCATCGCTTCGTGGCGACCCCGGGCTATCTGCGGCTGCTCGAGGAGTCACCCGTCGGCTGACACCTCCGGCCGGCGCACCAGCCCGCTCTGCTGACGGCGAACCCTGCCGAGAATCGAGCCACGACGGCATATCGTCGATGCCATGAACGGCGACGCGTTGACGGAGTGGCTTCGACTCGACGCTCATCCCCTCGCCGGCGAAGACCCCGAGGATGTCTCCGACACCGCTCTGGCGCCGGTGCTCGACATCATCGGCGACAGCCGTGTGGTCGCCCTCGGCGAATCCATGCACCGCACACACGAGTTTCCGGCATGGCGTCGGCGCCTGTTCCGATTCCTCGTCGAGAACGCGGGGTTCTCAGCGATGGTCATCGAGAGCGGGTTCCCGGAAGGCGCCCTCGTTGACCGATGGGTGTCGTCCGGGACGGGGTCGCTCCGACGCGCCCTCACAGAGGGGATCACGTATCACTTCGGCAAATGCCAGGAGGCGCTCGACCTCGTCGTCTGGATGCGCGAACACAACGCCACTGCGGTCGCTCCGCTGCACTTCTACGGCATGGACATCCCTGATTCGGCCGCCTCTCCCCTGCCGGCGCTCACCACCGTCGCCGACGCCCTCGACGGCATGGATCCCGCGTACGCCGAACACCTGCGCCGCACGCTCATCGCGGCGCACGACTTCCTCCCTCCGACCGTTCAGGGCTCGCGCGCGCCCCCCGCGATCCACAGCTATCTGGCTCTCGACGCACCACGGCGTCACGCCATCACGGCGGGAATCGCCGCCCTCGTCGAGCGGCTACGAGCGCGCCGCACCGACTACCTCGCCGACGGCGCCGAGGCAGACACCGTCGATCACATGATCCGTGTGGCGGAGACCGCACGGGGTGCGGATGCGTTCCTTTCCGCCATGCTCGACGGGGCGACCCGCACCTGGCCTGCGGCGAACATCCGCGACCTCACCATGGCCGATACCGTGCAGTGGATCCTGGAGAGGGAGAAGCGGATTCTCGTTTTCGGCGCGAACGGACACGTGCGCAAGACGTCCTACCTGGCGCCGCCCTTCGTGACGCAGCCCCTGGCTACGGTCGGCACGCACCTGCATGCCCGTCTGGGCGACGACTACACCGTGATCGGCACCACGTTCGGCGAGGGGGAGGTCTGGTTGCACAGCCCATCGCCCGATGACCTTCCCGGGCACTCGACGCCGTTCCTCCAGGAGCTCGGCACCCTCCGTCCGGAGAGCCTCGACGCGCATCTCGCGGGATCCGGACTCGGTGCCTTCCTCGTGGATCTGCGAAGAGCATCCCCCGCGGCTTCGGCAATCCTCGACCGGGTCCACGGAACGCACAACGGACCGGAGCTGGAACCGGCCGACATCAGGCGATCGTTCGATGCGGTTCTGCACGTCGAACGTGTCTCCCCGTGGCACACGTGGATAGACGAGCGCGGACGCTGGAGCTGATGCCGTCAGGTTCTTCGCGCGACCACGGATCGTGCGTGGCGGAGGACGGGTTCGTCGATCATGCGCCCCCGGAATTGGAAGACGCCGCGCTCGTGACCGGCCGCCTCGAGCACGTCAGTCGCCCAGGCGACCGTCTCTGCGTCGGGGCGGTATGCGGCTCGGATCACCGCGACCTGATCGGGATGGATGCACGCCGTGGCGTGGAATCCGGAGGCGGCGGCATCCGCGGCCTCCCCCCGAAGTCCGTCGACGTCCGCGATGTCGATGTGCACCGCGTCGATCGCCGCCTTCCCGTGCGCACCGGCCTCGAGCAGAACGCGTGACCTGGCGTAACGCGCGATGTCGCGGTAGCCGCCGTCGGTGGTTCGCGACGAGGTTCCGCCGAGGGACGCGACGAGGTCCTCGGCGCCCCACATCATCGCCGAGACCAGCGGATGGGCAGCGATGCTGTCGGCTGCGTGGACCCCTCGGGCGGTCTCGCACAGCGCGATCAGTGTGTAGCCTTCGTCGAAGACCGAGAGAGAGCGCGCGCTCTCGGTCTTCGCGACCATCACCGTGCGGAAGGCCGTGCGCGCGAGCGCATCGAGATCAGCAGCGAACGCGTCGCTGGACGGAGCGTTGACGCGCACGATGACACGCTCGGGGTCGAGATCCGCACGAACGATGTTCTCCCGGGCGGTGGCTTTCGCGTCAGGGAGGACGGCATCTTCGAGATCGAGGATGATCGCGTCCGCGCGCTCGAGCGCCTTGCCGAAACGCTCCGGCCGGTCAGCCGGACAGAACAGGAGCGCGGGTCCGAGGCTGAACGTCATGCGGGCGATCCTTCCGGGAGACAGTGCACGAGAACCGACCGCACAGCGGTTGCGACGACCGTATCGTCCTGATTGCGGCCCGTGTGTGCGATCGTCACGATCCCCTGTCCGGGCCGCGACGACGACAGGCGCTTGTCCGCCACGACGCTTTCGGTGTACAAAGTGTCCCCAGCGAACAGCGGGTGCGGGAAGGTGATCTCGCCGAACCCGAGCTGCGCGACCAGGGTCCCCTGAGTCAATTGCGCGACCGACGCCCCCACCATCGTGGACAGCGTCCACATCGAATTCATGAGCCGCGCGTGAAAGGGCGCCTGCGCATCTGCGAACGCCGCATCGAGGTGCAGCGCCTGCGTGTTCATGGTGAGCGTCGTGAACAGCACATTGTCCGCCTCGGTTGCTGTGCGTCCTGGCCGATGCAGATACCGGGCGTCGACGACGAACTCCTCGTAGTACAACCCCCGCTGAAGGATGTCATGCGTGGTCATGGGGCCCACGCTACCCGGCGAGTCCGAGCCCACGCGCGATGACGAGGAGCTGCACCTCGGTCGTGCCTTCGCCGATCTCGAGGATCTTCGAATCACGGAAGTGCCGCGCAACGGGGAACTCGTTCATGAAACCGTTGCCCCCGAAGATCTGGGTCGCATCCCGCGCATTGTCCATGGCCGCTTCCCCGCCGACGAGCTTCGCGATGGCTGCGGCCTCCGCAAAGGAACGGCCCGCGTCCCGCAAGCGCGCGGCATGGTGCCACGCGAGTCGGGCGGTGTGCACGCGCGCTCGCATGCGCGCCAGCGTGAACTGGGCGTTCTGCCTCGTGCTGAGTGCCGCCCCGAAGATCGTCCGGCTCTTCGCGTACTCAACTGCCGCCTCCAGGCATCCTTCCGCAGCGCCGGTCGACAGCGCAGCGATCGCGATGCGACCTTCGTCGAGGATGCTGAGGAAGTTGCGGAACCCGGTCCCGCGCGCGCCCAGCAGATTCGATGCGGGCACCCGCGCGCCGTCGAAGGTGAGCGGGTGGGTGTCCGACGCGTTCCACCCCACCTTGTCGTAGGGAGCCTCGACCGTGAAGCCGGGAGTGCCGTTCGGGACGATGATGGTCGAAATCTCCTTGCGACCGTCGTCGTTCCCGGTCACGGCGGTGACCGTGACGAAACGGGTGATGGGCGTTCCCGAGTTCGTGATGAACTGCTTCGAGCCGTCGATCACCCACTCGTCGCCGTCGAGCCGCGCGGTCGTCCTGGTCGCGCCCGCGTCGCTGCCCGCCTCGGGCTCGGTCAGTCCGAATCCCGCCAGCGCCCGCCCCGCGAGCAGGTCGGGAAGGAGCTCCTGCCGCTGGTCTTCGGTGCCGAAGCGGTAGATCGGCATCGCGCCGAGACTCACCCCTGCTTCGAGCGTGATCGCGATCGACTGGTCGACCCGGCCGAGTGCCTCGATCGCGATGCCGAGCGCCATGTAGTCCCCGCCCTGACCGCCGTACTCCTCTGGGAACGGCAGACCGAACAGCCCGAGGTCGCCCATCTGCGACACGACATCCATAGACAGCGTGTGGGTGCGGTCGGCCTCGTACGCCTGCGGTACCACGACGGTGTCCGCGAACTCGCGCACCATCGCCGCGAGGTCGCGCTGCTCCTCTGACAGGTCTTCCATCGTCAATCCTCCTCCGTGGTCACGCGGGCGACCGGTTGGTCACGCCGCACCTGATCGCCCACCGCGACCAGCAGTCTCACGACCCCGTCGTGCGGGGCGAGCACCGGGTGCTCCATCTTCATCGCCTCGATCGAGACGAGCGGCTCCCCCGCAGACACGGAATCCCCGTCCGCCACGTGCACGGCGACCACGCTGCCCGGCATCGGCGCCCGCCCCTCCGGTTCCGTGGTCGCAGATCCCGCGTCACGCGCAGAGAGGCGGAGCCGCATCCGCTGCTTCCTGTCCAGGGGCGCAGCCGCACGGTACGACCGTCCTCGGCGACCCATACCGCCCCGTCGCCGTCACGAGCGGAGTGCACCGACGAGAGCGACCGCGTGGTCGAGAAGTCGTCGAGCTCGACGATCTCGTCGTCGTCGGTGAGCGCCGCGAAGGGCGCGCGGGCCGCGGCGTCGGCGCCGAGGCGCCACCCGGGAAGGTCCCGCCACAGCCCACCGGCGCGTGCCGGCTCTGCGCTCGCCGACGCGGCGTCTCGCGCCGCGGCGAGCTGTGCGGACGACGGCCGCTGAACCGCCAGGGGAAGCAACGACTCGATCAGGCCTGTATCGAGGTCGCCGCGGATGACCCGGGAATCCTGACAGAGCGTCCGCAGGAAGGCGATGTTCGTCTCGACGCCCAGTACGACCGTTCGCGCGAGCGCCTCATCGAGCCGTGCCAACGCCGTCGCGCGGTCGTCCGCGAAGGCGATGATCTTCGCGATCATCGGGTCGTAGAACCCGGTCACCTCGCTGCCGCTCTCGATCGCCGCATCGACGCGGACTCCGGGCGGCGGATCGAACAGGAGCACCCTCCCCGTGGACGGGAGGAATCCGCGCTCCGGAGATTCGGCGTATACCCGCGCCTCGACCGCGTGGCCGCGAAGGCGGGGTGCGACATCCAGGGGAAGCCCATCGGCGACGCGGAGCTGCAGCGCGACCAGATCCAGCCCCGTGACCTCTTCGGTGACGGGGTGCTCCACCTGAAGACGTGTGTTCATCTCGATGAAGAACACCTCCTCGGGAGCATCCGCGTCGATCAGGAACTCGACCGTGCCGGCACCGACATAGCGGACGCTCTCCGCGGCGAGCACGGCCGACGACAGCCCGTTCCCGCGTCTGCGCGGGAATTCCCGCCGACGGCGCCTCCTCGATGACCTTCTGGTGACGCCGCTGCAGCGTGCATTCGCGCTCCCCGAGGGCGATCACCGTGCCCTCCACGTCTCCGAAGACCTGGACTTCGATGTGTCGCGGTCGTCTGATCAGGCGTTCGAGGATGAGCGAGTCGTCTCCGAAGGCAGCAGCGGCGATGCGACGGGCCGACGCGAGGGCTCCGGCGAGACCGGACGCATCCGCGACCACCTCCATACCTTTACCGCCTCCGCCGGCGCTCGGCTTGACCAGGAGCGGATAGCCGACGCCGTCCGCCTCCTCCGCGATCTCGGTGTCGGACAGTCCCTTGGCGTCGAACCCCGGTACGACCGGGACGCCGTACCGGAGCACGTGATCTCTCGCACGCGCCTTGTCGCCCATCACCTGAAGGGCCTCCACGGACGGTCCGATGAACACGATCCCGCTCTCGGCGCACGCCTGCGCGAGTCCGACGCTCTCTGAGAGGAAGCCGTACCCGGGATGGATGGCGTCCGCCCCTGTGGAGCGTGCCGCAGCGATCACCGCATCGATGTCGAGGTAGGACTCGGCGGCCGGCGCCGGACCGATCCGCACCGCGGTGTCGGCTTCGCGGACATGGGGCGCGCGCGCGTCCGCGTCGCTGTACACCGCGACGCTGCGGATACCGAGCGCCCGCAAGGTCCTGATGACCCGGCGCGCGATCTCCCCACGATTGGCAACGAGGACGGTGCGAAACGAGATGGTGCTCGAAGACATGGCCATCACATCCGGAAGAGGCCGAACCGCGGTTCGGGAAGAGGGCTGCGGGAGACGACGTCGAGGGCGAGTCCCAGAAGATCACGGGTCTGGGCGGGATCGACGATCCCGTCGTCCCAGAGCCGGGCGGTCGCGTAGTAGGGCTCGCCCTGGCTCTCGTACTGCTCGCGGATCGGAGCTTCGAACTCAGCGCGAGCTTCGGCGCTCCAGGACTGCCCTCTGGAGGAGAGCTGATCCTCCTTGACGGTTGCGAGCACGGAAGCGGCCTGTGCACCTCCCATCACCGATATGCGACTCGCCGGCCAGGTCCACAAGAAGCGCGGCGAATATGCGCGCCCGCACATGGAGTAGTTGCCTGCGCCGAACGAGCCGCCGATGATGACGGTCAGTTTCGGCACCCTGGTGCTGGCGACGGCGGTGACCATCTTCGCTCCGTCCTTCGCGATTCCCCCGGCCTCCGCCTCCGAGCCGACCATGAATCCCGTGATGTTCTGCAGGAACAGCAGAGGGATGCCCCGCTGATCGCACAGCTCGATGAAGTGCGCGCCCTTGAGCGCGGACTCGCTGAACAGGACTCCGTTGTTCGCGACGATGCCGAGGGGATGCCCGTGCAGACGTGCGAAGCCGGTGACCAGGGTCGTGCCGTACTCGGGCTTGAACTCGAGGAACGAGTCAGCGTCGACAAGGCGTGAGATGACCTCGTGCACGTCGTACGCGGCGTTCACGTCGACCGGCACCGCGTCGTACAGGGACGAGAGGTCGGACGGTGCACGGCTGCTCAGCACTTCCCAGGCGGGAGACGCGGGAGGAGGCAGGGTGGCGACGATGTCGCGGAGGATCTCGAGCGCGTGCTCATCGTCCTCCGCCAGGTGGTCGACGACCCCGCTCCGCCGCGCGTGCCGTTCTCCCCCGCCGAGCTCTTCCGCGGTCACGATCTCACCGATCGCGGCTTTCACGAGCGGCGGTCCGCCGAGGAAGATCGTCCCCTGACCGCGGACGATCACAGTCTCGTCGCTCATCGCGGGAACGTAGGCCCCGCCGGCGGTGCACGACCCGAGCACGGCTGCGAGCTGCGGGATGCCCTCGGCCGACATCCGCGCCTGATTGAAGAAGATGCGTCCGAAGTGCTCCCGGTCCGGGAACACCTCGTCCTGCTTGGGCAGGAACGCACCGCCCGAGTCGACGAGGTACAGACACGGCAGCCGGTTCTCCAGAGCGATCTCCTGCGCGCGCAGGTGCTTCTTCACCGTGAGCGGGTAATACGTGCCGCCCTTCACCGTCGCGTCGTTGCAGACGACCATGACGTGTCGTCCGTGGACCAGGCCGATGCCGGCGATGACTCCCGCCCCGGGAGCCTCTCCCCCGTAGAGTCCGTCGGCGGCGAGAGGCGCCACCTCGAGGAACGGGCTCCCCTCGTCGAGAACCCTGGCGACCCTGTCTCGTGGGAGCAGCTTCCCCCGCGCGACATGGCGTTCGCGAGAAGGCTCCGGCCCCCCGAGTGCAGCCGTCGCGAGGCGCTCTCGCAGTTCCTTCGCGAGAGTCTCCTGAGTTGCGGCCATCGTGACGTCCTCCTTGACTCACGTTCGCGCGGGCGAAGCCCTGGCGCGGTACAGGCATTCTCGGTTAGTGTTCACTAACCCGTTGATTCAGGTTAGCGAGGATTAACTGAGATGACAAGCCCGGTCACCGCCCGAGACCGCGCCAAAGCCGAACGGTCCGATGCGATCCTGCACGCCGCCGCGCGGCTCTTCGCCGCGCGTGGATACAGCGGGGTGAGCCTGGAAGACATCGGCACCGCGGTGGGCGTCTCCGGACCCGCCGTATACCGTCACTTCGCGGGAAAGCAGGCGCTGCTCGGCGCCGTGCTCATCAAAGTCAGTGAAGACCTGGTCAGCGGAGGTCGTCGCGTCGCGGCGGCCGCCGACGCCCCGAGGAGCGGATGCGCGCGCTGATCGGCTTCCACGTCGAGTTCGCCCTGGGGAACGCCGAGGTCATCCAGGTGCAGGACCGCGACGTCGCCTTCCTCTCCGACACGGATCGCGCGGAGGTTCGCCGACTGCAGCGCACCTACATCGACCTCTGGATGGACACGCTGGCGCCCCTGCATCCGATGCCCGAGAGCCTGGATCAGGAAGAGCTGCGTCTGCGCGTCCAGGCCTGCTTCGGGTTGATCAACTCGACGCCGCACAGCACTCGCTCTGCATCGAGACGGCGCGCCGCCGCCACCGCGGCCGTGTTGACCGCGATGGCGGATGCGGCGTTGCGGGCGACTATCTGAGGAGCATCGCGCGACCGGGTTCCTCCAGGACATCAGCGACGTCCTTCAGGAACCGTGCGCCTTCCGCCCCGTCGACCAGCCGGTGATCGAACGAGAGGCTCAGGGTCATCAGCTGCCGCAGGGCGATCTCGCCGCGGTGCTCCCAGGGCTGCCGGCGCACGGCCCCGACGGCGAGGATGCCGGACTGCCCCGGCGGGAGGATGGGAGTACCGGCGTCGACCCCGAACACGCCGATGTTGGAGATCGAGAACGTCCCGCCCGCGAGCTCCGCCGGCGAGGTCCTGCCGGAACGCGCGACCTCCGCCAGCGACCTCACGGCGTCCGCCAGACCGACGAGGCTCAACCGGTCCGCGTCTCGGATCATCGGCACGATGAGCCCGCGCTCGGTGGCCGCCGCGATGCCGAGGTCCACGTAGTTGTGCTGGACGATCTCACTCGCCGCCTCATCCCAGCGCGAGTTGAGACCCGGGGTCCGGCCGAGGGCGAGACACACGGCCTTCGCCACCACTGCGAGCGGACCGATCCGGTGCTCCGCGAGTGCACGGTCCTCGCGCAGGTTCGCCAGCAGGTCCATCGTCGCCGTCACATCGACGGTGTGGAAGACCGTGACGTGCGGAGCGGTGAAAGCGCTCTGCACCATCGCCGCCGCCGTGTGCTTGCGGACACCTCGGATCGGGATGCGTGTCTCCCGTTCTCCTTCGACGAGCGCGGCAGGGCTCGACGGCACCGAGCTCGACCCGGCAGTCCTCCCCGGAGTGGCCGATTCGAGCGTCGGACGCGCCACGACACCTCCGCTTCCGACGCGTTCCGCATACGCGTCCACATCACCGCGCGTGATGAGCCGGTCGCCCACCTCGGCAGCGACGAGCACCAGGTCGATGCCGAGCCGCTTCGCGTGCGCACGCACCGGCGGAGTGGACCGGGGGCGCTCCATCACGACGTCGGCGGCGGCAGACGACACGGCGTCGTGCGGTGCCGCTTCGAGAACCGCGGTATCCCCTCCGGCCTGGTGCCCCCGGATTCGACGCGCGCGCCGAGCGGGCTTCCCCGCGGTCGAAGGCGCGGCACCGTATCCCACGAGGTTCGGCTGTGCCTTCTCTCCACCGACCGACACGGGCGAAGGACCTTCCCCCTCCTCGCCGACCACCTCGAACGCGATCAGCGGAGCGCCGACGGCGACGGTCTGGCCGGCTTCAGCGTGCAGCGTCGAGACCGTCCCTTCATAGGGCGAAGGCAGTTCAACGATGGCCTTGGCCGTCTCGACTTCCGCGAGGGTCTGGTTGAGGGCGACGGAATCGCCGGGGGAAACCAACCAGCTCACGACCTCGGCCTCGGTCAGCCCCTCCCCGAGGTCGGGAAGACGGAACTCCGCGATCATGCTCCCGCTCCCGTCAGGCTGTTCGGCCGGTCCAGCACGCGATCGACCGCGTCGAGCAGTCGGTCCAGGTCAGGAAGGTGATACTTCTCGAGCTTTGCCGGCGGGTACGGGATGTCGTGACCCGTGACCCGCAGTGGAGCGGACTCGAGATACTCGAAGCAGCGCTCGGTGATGCTCGCGATCACCTCCGCAGCGACGCCCGCCTCACGGGATGCCTCGTGAGCGACCACGACACGCCCGGTCTTGCGCACCGACGCGGCGACCGAGTCGTAGTCGACGGGCGAGAGCGATCGGAGATCGATCACCTCCAGGGACACCCCCTCGTCCTCCGCGGCCTCGGCAGCCTGCAGCGCGGTGGCTACCATCGCGCCGTAGGTGATGAGTGTGGCGTCGGTGCCGTTGCGGACCACCCGCGCCAGCCCCATCGGTGGCGCATCCGCAAGAGGGGCGTCCAGGTCGACATCGCCCTTGTGGTGGTAGAGCCTCTTCGGCTCGAAGAAGATCACCGGATCGTCTGATGCGATCGCCTGCCGCAGGCTGCGATACGCATCCTCCGGGTTCGAGACCGCGATCACACGCAGACCTGCGGTGTGCACGAAGTAGGCCTCGGGCGATTCCGAGTGGTGCTCGGCGGCCCCGATGCCGCCCGCCCACGGGATCCGGATGGTGATCGGCATCTTCACGCGTCCCTGCGTACGGTAGTGCAGCTTCGCGACCTGGGCGACGATCTGATCGAAAGCCGGATACACGAACCCGTCGAACTGGATCTCGACCACGGGACGGTAGCCGCGGAACGCGAGGCCCACCGCGGTGCCGACGATCCCGGACTCGGCGAGGGGCGTGTCGATCACGCGCGCTGCACCGAACTCGTCGAGGAGCCCGTCGGTGATGCGGAACACCCCGCCGAGCTTGCCGATGTCCTCGCCGAGCAGGACGACCCTGTCATCGTCGCGCATCGCCTGGCGAAGCCCCGCACCGAGTGCCTTCCCGAGCGTCATCTCGGTCATGATCAGGCCTCGCTCTCGAAGCTCGCGAGGTACGCGGCGTACTCGCCACGCTGGCGCTCGAGACCGGTGTGGGACTCCGCGTAGACCCCGTCGAACACAGCGAGCGGCGGGCGCGTGACCATCCCGAGACATGCGGCGCGCATCTCCTTCGCCACGGCGTCCGCGGCGGACTGCGTCTCTGCGAGATGCTCTTCCGTGAGTTCGCCGGTTGCGCGCAGGTGCGCTTCCAGGCGCACGATCGGGTCGCGTCGACGCCAGGAGTCGAGCTCGGCCTCGTCACGGTAGCGCGTCGGGTCATCCGCCGTCGTGTGGGGCCCCATGCGATAGGTGACGGCCTCGATGTACGCGGGTCCCTTCCCCGATCGCGCGTGCTCCAGTGCCCAGCGCATCGCGGCCATGCAGGCGAGGACGTCGTTGCCGTCGACCCTGACACTGGGGATGCCGAAGCCCGGTGCGCGTCCGGCGATCGGGTACTGCGACTGCACGGTCACCGGCTCGGAGATCGCCCAGTGGTTGTTCTGACACACGAAGACCACGGGAGCCTGGTACGAGGCGGCGAAGATCATCGCTTCGTTGACGTCGCCCTGACTCGTCGCTCCGTCACCGAAGTAGGTCACCGCGACCTCGTCGGCACCATCGTGCTGGATGCCGAGCGCGTAGCCCACCGCATGGAGCGTCTGCGCCCCGATGATGATCTGCAACGGCGCGACGCCCAGCGCGGCCGGGTCGTAGGCCGCACCCTCCTCACCGCGCCACATGCGGACGTAGTCGCCCGGCTCGGCACCGCGCGCGTAGATCACTCCGGTCTCGCGGTAGCTGGGGAAGACGTAATCGCGCTGCGCGATCGCGCGGGCGGTGCCGATCTGCGTGGCCTCCTGGCCCTGGCAGGGCGCCCAGAGGCCGAGCTGTCCCTGGCGCTGGAGCGCGACGCCCTCGGCGTCGATGCGACGGAGGATCACCATGTCGCGCAGCAGGGAGCGCAGCTGGGCGGCATCCACGTCGGCCACGAAAGGGTCGAGCCGAGGGTTGGAGATGCGGCTGCCATCCGGAGCGAGCATGCGCTCGGACAGCTCCAGGTCCTGGGCGGTGTCTGCGATGGGGGTGATCTGCGGTGACATCGTCGTCCTCCTCCTCGGCGGCCCTCGTGAGGCTCCGCGCGGTGGTGCCGGCGTCATCACCGGCATGCTCTGAGAGTACGTCCGCTCAACACCTCGCTCAAGCATTCTCAGAGGCCTTGAGCATGTTGCTCAATTTGTGGCGATGGCATGCTGCTAAGGTTTGGCACTATGCCAGGACTGGACCGCATCGATCTCGAGCTTCTCGCCGCGCTGGCGGACGATCCGAGGACCACCATCGTCGCGCTCGCCGAGAACCTGGGACTGTCGCGGAACACGATCCAGGCGCGGATGGCCCGACTCGAGCAGAGCGGGATCTTCCTCTCCTACGAGCGGTCGTTCTCCCCCGACGTCCTCGGCTTCCCCCTTCAGGCGTTCGTGAGCATCGGTGTCCGTCAGACCGAGTTGCCCCGCATCATCAATGAACTCGCCCGCATCCCCGAGGTCGTGCAGGCGCACGGGCTCAGCGGTTCCATCGATCTGCTCGCTCGAGTGGCCTGTCGCGATGCACGCCACCTCTTCGACACGGACGCCCGCATCCTCTCGATCGAGGGAGTCGAGCGTACGGAGACCTCCCTCGCGATGGGCGAGGTCATCCCGTTCCGGGTCGCCGGCCTCATCGGCCTCGCGCGACGGGAATCCTGAGGAACTGCCGGATCGCGCCCGCCGCTTCGGCAGGCGTCTCGTAGTGGATGAGATGCCCGACGTGGGCGATCTCGACCAAGCGCGAGTCAGGGAACAACGCCGCCAGGGTGCGTTCCGCCTCGATGGGAGTGATGTCGTCGCGCTCAGCGGCCACGAGCAGCGTCGGCACGTGGATGTCCGGCGCGAACTTCCGTACGTCGTTGGACACGCTCGCGACGAAGGCATCGCGAAGCACGTCCCGATCGGAGAACCGGGAGAAGTACGTGTCGTGCTGGTCGTGGATGAAACGACGAAGCTCGGGATCCTTCGTCTTGGCCATCGTCACGCTCATCACCCGGACGATGAGGCGGTTGCGGAGCAGAGCCGTTCCGAGCCTCTCCGGAAGGCGGGCGCCGAGCGCGTAATAGAGCACGGCGAGGCGCGTCATGAGCCCCTTGGGGCCTTCGAGAGCGGGAGCTCCGATCGGATTCAACAGGATGAGTCGAGGCGTCTGCAGGCCTCCCGCGACGGCAGCAGCGGTGACGATCGACCCGAAGGAGTGTCCGAGGATGACGGCGCCCGGCGCCACAGCCGTCGCGAAGTCGGTGAGCCAACCGGCGTACTCGTCGAGGTCGTGCCGCCGACCAGGCAGCGGATCCGACTCTCCGAAACCGGGAAGGTCGGCGGCGATCACACGGACTTCGGGAAGGTAGGCCAGGACGGGTTCGAGCCCGTGGTGCTCACCGCGGAAGCCGTGCGACGCGATCACCGTCGTCTCTGCATCCTCTGGTCCGTACACCCAGTACGCCGTCGTCGCGCCTCGCAGCTCGATCTCTCGGCGCTGCACAGGGAGTCGACGAAGACGGTCCTCGTAGGGGGAAGGCACGGTCATGCTGCCAGTCTACGAGCCGCCGTGCGCCGTGTCGGAATGTCCGAGGGCGACCGTAGCGTGGGTTCCAGCCGCCATCCGTGGAGTGCTGCCACGCGCACCCGCGATTCGGACGTGGTGAGGTAGCCTCGCGAAGAGATGGTGTCGATGCGAGAACACAAGGAGCAGCGCATGCAGTTCACGTCCACCGACGTCGACCAGGTGGAGTCCACATGGCAGCAGTTCGTTCCGTCGGCATCGCTGCAGAACGCAGACCCTCGCCGCTTCCGATTCGACTGGAGGTCCGAGGAACTCGACAACGTGGCACTGGTGAACTATCGCCTCGCCGCCCAGGTGCAATGCCTCGCCGAACCGCATGACCAGCTGCTCGTGTGCCGCGTCGACGCGGCGGACGCACACGTCTGGTCCTCGCGCCAGAACTTGGATCCGCGTGTCCCGTGGATCTCCGACGGGACGCGGGTCGAGGCCAAATGGGAGCGCACCGCTGACGTGCGCGCGTTCGTCATCGATCGTCGCGCCGCCGAGATCAGGGCCCGTCAGCTGACGGGCGACGACAAGGCGGAACTGCGGGTGAACGGGCTTGCGCCGCACTCGGCGGACGATGCGCGCCGCTGGGAGGCCGCCTTCTCGTATCTCGTCGATGCCGCAGGAACGGTCTCCGCGAACCCGCTCGTGGTCGCGGAACTCGAGCGGCACGCCATGATGATGATGCTCACGGGGTTTCCCACCACGTTCACCCACGCGCTCCAGCGGCCGGCGCAGCGCTCGGGCGCACCAGCGTCCGTGCGCCGTGCCCTGTCCTACATCGACGAGAACGCGCATCGCGCCATCACGATCGACGACGTCGCCGCGGCATCATTCATCTCGACGCGCGGCCTGCAGTATGCGTTCCGTCGCGCCCTCGACATCACGCCGGCCGACGCCCTGCGTCGTGCGCGGCTGGACGGAGCGCACCGAGACCTCCGCGCCGGCAACGGCCGCAGCGTCGCCGAGGTGGCACGACGATGGGGCTTCAGCAACTCGTCACGCTTCACTTCCGCGTACCGAGAGGCCTTCGGCGCGCCACCCACGCTGCGCGCATCGTGACAGCGCGCGAAGACCTCTGTTCGCGTCCGACGGCGAGTCGTTGCTCGACGGCAGGCTCCTGAGACTTCTTTGGCTAGAGTTCGAGTATCCCGGACCGCCTTCTCGGTCCTTCGAGCACTTCATCGAGGAGCACCATGGTCGACGCCTTCTTCGCCGCAGAATCGCGCGCTCGCTGATGGGGAGCCTCTACTACGGCGACGCTCAGACGCCCATCCAGATCGAGGACCGCGCACTCGCACACCTCAAGGTCGTGATCGCGACCAAGCTTCGTCGCAACGAGAGCTTCACCCTCTCGTGGCGGCACCCCGACGGCGAGACTCCCGGACGCTCCACCTTGTGGCTGCACCCCTCGATTCCTCTGCGATTCGTGTTCCAGGAGCCGGAGTCCCCCGAACTGAGCAGAAGGTGGATCGAAGAACTCGCCCACTCGGCGAGCTCCACCGGAGGCATCACTCTGGTCGAGGAGCACCTCGAAGCGGGCGCAGCGGACTGACGGCCTGCAGGCGTCGCGCGTGCAGGCCGTCAGCTGAATTCACACGGTCTCGTCACCACTGGAGCTGACCGAGCGACGTGTGGTCGGCTCCCCGGTCGCGGGGTCGACATACGTCCGTGAGACCGTCTCGGTCCGACGACGACGTGCAAGGAGCACGATCCCGATGAGGAAGATCACGACTCCCGCCCCCATCAGGATGTAACCGACCATGTCGAGGTTCACCCAGGGCACGTCCACGTTGACCGCGAAGACCAGGATCGCTCCGATCACGAAGAGTGCGATTCCACTGCCGATGCTCATGATTCCTCCCGTTCCGCGACACGGTGCCGCCTCATCGGAGGATGGCGCGACTCCGATCCGCCCGCGAGGGGCTTGACAGGCGGCGCCGGGCAGGGGGAATGCGCCCGTGAGCTCAGGCAGCGTGCGGGACCGGCCGCCGCGGCATCGGCTGAGACGAGACCTGACGCCCTGGAACTCGTGTGCGGCATGCACGTCAGCAATCGCTTCGGCTCCGACCACCGGGCCCTCGAGAGAGTGACCCCACGGGCTCACGAAGTTCCGGTACCGTTCTCACCAGGACGAACCCAGAAACGGGGTGGTGGCGATGTTGCTTTCCGGCGGACCACTGGAGCGACGGTCCATCAGCGATGAGGTCTACGCTCGACTACAGAACGCGATCGTCAGCGGAGAGCTCGTCCCGGGGCAGCTCCTGAGGGATTACGAACTCGCTGAGCGCTTGGGAACGTCGAAGACTCCGATACGTCACGCGCTGGATCGGCTTGCCGACATCGGGTTGGTGCAGATGCAACGCAACCGGTACACGCGGGTTGCTCCGATCGAGGTGGACCGTGTCCGGAATGCGGTCGATCTCTTCGGCGACATCTGGATCGGCTCCGTGCGTCATGTGATGCCACTCGTCGAAGATGACGACATCGCCTACCTGATCGACCTGTCTGACGACCTCGCCGTCTCCGCCGGGGCCGCGAACGTCGAGACGTTCGGGAGCGCACTGCGCACGATCGCGACGGGGTTCGCTCGGATCGAAGGCAACAGTGCACGCGTCACGGTCATCGATCTGCTCAGCCCCCAGATCCGACGTTTCGGTCAGCACGCGCGAAGCGCCATCGATTGGACTTCGGTCGAGAGCTTCGCCTCCGAACTGCGTCGCTCTCTTAACGACAGGGATGCTGTCGCCGTCCGCGCCTGCCTCGTCACGCTGTTCGACGATCTGCTCCCGGCCGCGATCGCCCGGGCCTCCCTCTCTCCCTCTACGGAGTGAGTTGTGCCGTTCGAGCGGAAATGCGCGGGCTGCGAAGTAGGGCGGGCGGGACTTGAACCCGCGATCGTTGGGTTATGAGCCCACTGCCTTAACCAGCTTGGCCACCGCCCCGTACGCGCTCAAGCCTAGCGCCAGGGGTGGTCAGAGCCGTGTCGCAGCGTCGTGAGTCCCGACGTGTCCGAGATAGGCATCGGCGTTCCCGATCAGTCCCGCACGTTCGTCGTCGCTGAGGGCGCGGCGGACCTTCGCCGGCACACCGGCGACCAGCGAGCCGGCGGGGATCTCGGAGCCGCCGAGCACCACCGCGCCTGCGGCGATCAGGCAGCCGGCACCGATCACGGCTCCGCTGAGGACAACCGCTCCCATGCCGATGAGAGAGCCTTCGCCGATCGTGCACCCGTGCACCACCGCATTGTGTCCGATCGACACGTTCGCGCCGACCATGACGGGGTGCCCGGAATCCACATGCACCGAGACGTTGTCCTGGACGTTCGCGCCGGGACCGATGACGATCCCCGCGGAGTCTCCCCTGAGCACCGCGTTGTACCAGACGCTGCTGTCGGCCCCCAACAACACGTCGCCGACGATGCGTGCACCGTCGGCGACGAACGCCGTGTCGTCGATGGACGGCACGCGGTTCGGCAAGGCGAGGACCGAGGCTCCGGAGGCGATGCTCATGAGGCGAGACTACCCTCACTTCCGCGGAATCACGCGGAAGTGAGCCGAGCCTCAGCTTGCTTGCGGAATGTCTCAGGCTGAGTAGCGTTGTCTTCATCAGATACGAGAATTCGTTCCGGAGGAGCACAAGATGAGCAAGGCACAGACCGTTTCCACCACCGCCATCGACCCGACCGTGGCTGCAGGGGCGGCCCAGTTCCTCTCCCCTGTCGTCCTCGGCCTGCAGGCGTTGACCATCAACGGCAAGCAGGCGCACTGGCACGTGCGCGGCGCCAATTTCGTCGGGGTCCACGAGCTTCTCGACACGATCGTCGCCCACGCCGGGGATTTCGCCGACACCGCGGCAGAGCGGATCGTCGCGCTCGGCCTGCCGATCGACGCGCGTGTGAGTGCCGTCGCCGAGAAGTCCGGCGCGACCACCGTGCCCGCGGGCTTCACGCAGTCCGACGAGCTGATCCGCGCCGTCATCGCCGACATCGACGCGATCCTGACCGATGTCAAGGCGGCCGTCGAAGGCCTGGACGAGGTGGACCTGACCAGCCAGGACGTCGCGATCGAGATCCAGCGTGGCCTCGAGAAGGACCGCTGGTTCCTGGTGTCGCACATCGCCGCCTGAACAGCTTCATAAGAAGGGCCGGTTCTCCGTCGAGGAGAACCGGCCCTTCGCCTGTCGGCGACCGCTAGCTCGAGTGGGTGACTCGCCCTCCCAGCAGAGTCGCTCTCACCGGCATGGTCCGGAGCTCCGCGCCGTTCGCGGTGCGGGGGTCCACACCGCACAGCGCCAGGTCTGCCGGTGCACCGGGGCGGAGGGCTGTCCGTACGCTCGCCGCGAGCGCCTCGTCGACGGTGATGCGCTCCTCCGGATGCCACGGAGCGCGATCGTCGTCCGTCCGCGACACGGCTGCCGAGATCGCGTGCCACGGATCGAGCTCGGACACCGGGGCGTCCGATCCGAAGCGAAGCTCCGCACCGGCATCCCGCAACGAGGCGAGCGGGTAGCCGATCGCCGTCTGCTCACGCCAATGACGGTCCACGAGGTCGCGGTCGTCGACGGCGTGCTGCGGCTGGACGCTGGCGACGATGCCCAGACGTGCGAACCGCGCGAGATCGGTGTGCCGAACGAGCTGCACGTGCTCGATCGAACCGACCGCACCGGTGCTCGTGAAAGCGTCGAGTGCCGATGTCACTGCCCGATCGCCGATCGCGTGCACAGCGACGGACAGACCCGCCCCGGTCGCGCGGGTCAACAACGCCACGAGTTCGTCGGAGGGCACGGTCAACATGCCGAAGTTCTCCGGATCACCGGGATAGGCATGAGAGCACGCCGCGGTCCGCGTGCCGAGTGAACCGTCTGTGATGACCTTCAAGGGTCCGACGTGCACGAGCCCGTGTCCGGCCTCCGGCGTGTCGGGTGACTCCCGCACCTCGCCGGTGCGCAGCTCCGCGGCGATGGCCCGATCGAGGTCGAACGGGTACACGGCGAATTCGACCCGATGGGATGCGAAGCCGCCCTCGATTCGCCGCGGCCACGCCTCAGCGCTCCACGCCATGTCGAAATCGACGAGGCCGGTGACGCCCCGTGCAGCAGCCTGCTCGCCGGCGCGAGCCATCGCCCGGTCGCCATGAGCAGCGTCGACAGCGTTCAGGCGACGCGAGATCTCGAACGCCTCGGTTTCGCGCAGGATCCCGTCGTCACCGCGGAAACCCTCACGCGCGAGCGCTGCGCTGTTGAGCCAGACGCTGTGCACGTCGGCATTGATGAGATAGGTCGGGACCAATCCCGTGGCCGCATCCAGCAGGGCGAGCGAGGGTCGGTCCGCCCACATGGCGTCTCGGAATCCGGTGCCAACGCGACGTCCGTCCGGGAGCGGATCGACCCCGCTCATCGCGCGCGCGGCCTCCGCCGCGGATTCGACATGCCCGAGGGGTGCGCGCTCCGATGTCAGCGCCCACTGCACCGTGTGGACATGGTTGTCCCAGAGCCCCGGGACAACCCACGCTCCGTCGGCTTCGAGCACCTCGCCGTGGGCAGCGAGAGCTCCGGTCGGCGCGATGTCGGCGATGCGACCGTCGACGATGTGCACGTCGACCGGCTCGTCATCGATCAGGAACTCACGCCCCGGCCCGGCGATCCTGACAGCGCGGACGGTGCCGATGAGCGCTCCGCGGTCGATCACTGCTGCACGCCCCGCCGCGCGTCCTGTGCACGGCGCATCTCCGCCGCCAGATCCGCATTCGCGTACGGACCCGGCGCGGAGAGCGCGGCGATCACGGTCTCGATCGTCTCCGCGGATTTGTTCTGGCTGAGCTTCCGCTTGGCGACGACTCGTGTCGGGGTCAGCCGGAAGCCCACGGTCCCGGCGGCGAGTCGCTGGACGAACGCGGTGTCATTCGGCCGCTCCCACATCATCCGTGGATCCGGCATCCGCGATTCGAATCGGGCCACCAGCTGGTCGAGCACGGCGAGGTTCTCCTCCTCGGTCAAGATCTCGGGCACTCCGCTCAGGTGCACGGCGGTGTAGTTCCACGTCGGCACCGCAGGCACGTCGCCGTACCAACCAGGCGACACGTAACCGTGTGGCCCCTGGAAGACGACGAGCAGCTCGCGTTCTCCCAGGCCATGGATGAGGTCATCCGGGCGCCCGACATGGCCGACGACCGTCAGGTCGTCGCGCGACTCGTCCAGGAGCACCACGTAGTGCGACGCGACCAGACCGTCATCGCCCGCGCTCGTGATGGTCGCCCAGGGATTCCCCTCGACCACTCGGCGCATCTCGGTCACATCGGCCAGCGTGAAGCTGGGGTTCTGTCGCATACGAACAGCCTAGAGCCGAGATGCGGACTGGCCCCGCGTCTCAGCCCCGGCGGCGTGGGACTACCGGTACCGCCTGCGTCTTCCACTCCTCCCACCCTGGCGTGCCCGCCATGAACGACTCGATCTGATCGCGATCCGCCCGCAGCTTCGGGTCGTTGTCCAGGTACTTCTTCGTCTCCCTGGCGACGAGTCCGGAGAGGACCAGCAGGCCGATCAGGTTGGGAAGAGCCATCAGCCCGTTCATCGCGTCCGAGAATGCCCAGACCACGCCGAGCTGCACGGTGCAGCCGATGAAGACCACGAGGGAGAACAGGATCCGGAAAGGCATCACGGCGCGTCGTCCGATGAGGCGCTCGATGTTCCGCTCACCGTAATACGACCATCCCAGGATGGTCGACCCCGCGAACATCACCAGCCCCACCGTCACGATGATGTGCCCCCAGTCGCCCGGAAGCCCGTGGGAGAACGCAGCGCCGGTCATCAGGGCCGGGCTGAGCTGCTCCCCCGTCTCCGGATCGATCTCCTTCCAGGTGCCGGTCGAGATGATGACGAGACCCGTGCAGGTGACCACGATGATGGTGTCGATGAACGTCTGCGTCATCGACACCAGTCCCTGCCGGACCGGATGGCTCGTCTTCGCTGCGGCAGCAGCGATCGCAGCGGACCCCATTCCCGACTCGTTGGAGAAGATGCCTCGGGCGACGCCGAACTGCACGGCGACGATGATGGCCGAGCCGGCGAATCCGCCGACCGCGCTCGTCCCGGTGAACGCCTCCGAGAAGATCTGCGCGAAGGCAGCGGGAAGTGCACCGACGTTCGCGATCAGGATGTAGAGCGCCCCGAGCACGTAGAAGATGATCATGATCGGCACGAGACCGGCTGTGACGCGGCCGATGGACTTGATCCCACCGACCAGCACCACCATCGCGAAGGCGGTGAGGACGATGCCCGTCACCCAGGTCGGCACATCGAAGCTCGCCTCGAGATTCTGGGCGATCGAATTCCCCTGCGTCATGTTCCCGATGCCGAAACAGGCGATCACCGCGAACACGGCGAAGGAGAGCGCCAAGACCTTGCCGAACGGTCCGCGGATCCCACGCTCGAGGTAGTACTGGGGGCCGCCGGACTTCTCGCCCGCGTCATCTGTCTTGCGGAACCGCACCCCGAGGAAGGCCTCCGAGTACTTCGACGCCATTCCCAGGAGTCCGGTGATCCACATCCAGAAGAGTGCGCCGGGACCGCCGATGCCGATCGCCGTCGCGACACCGACGATGTTCCCGGTGCCCACGGTGGCAGCAAGCGCCGTGGTGAGCGCTTGGAACTGGGAGATGTCGCCATCTGCGCCCGGATCCTTGCGTGTGAGGAGTCCGAGACGCAGCGCCGAGCCGAGACGCACGAACTGCAGTCCCCCGAGTCGGATCGTGAGGTAGAGCCCCGTGCCGAGAAGCAGCGGGATGAGGAAGAACGGGCCCCAGATGAACCCGCTGACGTTCTCGAGGATGGTCTGGAGGGCAGTGAGATCCATATCGGCTCCTGTCTGTGGGGGCGCAAACGCTGTCACCATATTCACAGGGACCGGAATATGACGCGCCGATCGTCGCGCGTGTCCGATGAACCGGCGTCAGGCCTGGCAGCGCGGGCACCAGTACAGCTTGCGTGCCCCGATCTCCTCGAGAGCGATCTCGGTGCCGCATACACGACACGGCAGACCGGCGCGGTGATACACCCAGTGCCGGTCGTCACGGTTCGCCATCGCCGCCCGATAGTCCTCGCCGGTCAACCCGTCCATGGTCATCATCTGCCCGGTCTCGACACCCACGGCGAGCAGCCGCACCCAGTCGTGCCAAAGCGCGCGCACGACATCCTCCGGGACGTCCCGGCCAGGGGTGTGCGGGTTCAGGCGCTGCCGATACAGCATCTCGGCGCGGTACACGTTGCCGATGCCGCTCACGACGGATTGATCCATCAGCAGCAGCGCGATCACCGTCGACTTCTTGCGCACAGCTCGGACGAATCTCTCCTCGTTCTCGACCGGGTCGCCCACCAGCGGGTCCGGTCCGAGCTTCGCGATCGTGGCCAGCATCTCGTCCGGCGTCTGGAGGACGCACGCGGTCGGACCCCGGAGGTCGGCGGCGGTGATGTCGGTCATCAGGCGAAGACGGACCTGTCCGACGACCGGCGGCGGCCATTCCGCACCTTCGTCAGCCAAGCCCTTCGTCTGCTCGGACATCCGCACGTGCACGCGGGTGCGCCGGGGGGCGCCGATCGACGCGAGTGAGTTCTCTCCTGCGTCATCGAGGATCGGCTCGTCGAGCACGGTGCCGCGTTGATTCGTCTGCCCCATGCGGCCGTTGGCCGAGGCGATCGTCGGGTCGACGAGGATCTCTCCCGCGAAGTCCCACGCGCCGTAGAGCCCGAGGTGCACTCGCAGCCAGAGGTCGCCCTCCGTCTCGAGGAACATCTGCTTTCCGACGGCCTGCACACTCACAGCGGCCCGTCCGTCGAGAAGAGCCGCCCCTTCAGCGAAGCGGCCTTGCGGACTCGACGCACTCAGGGTCTTGCCGACGAAGTTGCGATCGAACTGCCGCGCGATCCGGTGTACGGAGTGACCCTCGGGCATGTCAGGCCCGCGGGTCCGGAAGCAGGGAGCCGTCGCGCTCGAAGTCCGCGATCTGGCCGATGCGGCGGATGTGGCGCTCGTCGCCCGAGAACGGCGTCGCGATGAATCGATCGATGAAGGCGGTCACGTCCTCGTAGGTGTGCTGGCGCGCACCGATCGAGATCACGTTCGCATCATTGTGCTCACGTGCGAGCTCGGCGGTCGAGAGGTTCCAGACGAGCGCGGCCCTGATACCTTCGACCTTGTTCGCCGCGATCTGCTCGCCGTTGCCGGAACCGCCGAAGACGACGCCCAGCGCCTCCACTCCTGCGCTCTGGTCGGCGACCACTGCCTGCGCGGCGCGGATGCAGAACGCCGGGTAGTCGTCCACCGCGTCGTACTCGATCGGGCCGTGGTCGACGACGTCGTGTCCTGCCCCGCGCAGATGGTCCTGCAGCTTCGTCGAGAAGTCGAGACCGGCATGATCGGTGGCGATGTGGATGCGCATGGCTCCCATCCTAGAAGTCGCGGATCACCGGCTGCGCCTCAGGGCGCGACGCCGGCTGCGGCGGGCTTGAACCCGACGCGGACGTTCTCGCAGCACCCCGGACGGCAGACGTCGAATCCCCCGGGCAACGACGTGACGTGCGCTCGCTCCTCGTTCGGACGGCCCCGAAGGCGCTCTTCGATCAGATCGACGATGCCCGAGACGAATGCCGGTCGCACACCCGGCGTCGGTGTGCGGGTGAACGCGAGGTCCGCCTCTTCCGCGGCCTCGGCCGCCTCCGTGTCGAGATCCCAGAGAACCTCCATGTGGTCGCTCATGAATCCCACCGGAACCACGATGACGGCCTTGCGGCCGCGGGCGGGCAGTTCCCCGATGACGTCGCACACATCCGGCTCCAGCCACGGCTGCGAAGGGGGGCCGGAACGCGACTGGTAGACCAGCTCCCACGGCACATCCGCTGCTGCGGGAAGAGCGGCGCGCACCTGGTCCATGGTCCATGCCGCGACGGCGAGGTGCTGCGCGGCGTAGGCGCCGCCCTCCCCTCCCCAGTCGATGTCGCGGGCGCCCGAGCGCTCGGCGTCGGCAGTGGGGATGCTGTGCGTGGAGAAGAGGACCTGGATCTCGATCGCCGCGATGCCCTGATCGAGATAACCCTGCACGGACTCGCGCACGCCGGCCTCGAAGGCCTCGACGAACCCGGGGTGGTCGTAGAAGGGGCGGATCTTGTCGATCGTCACGCTCTCTCCGAGGCCCGTCTCGGTCAGCACGCGTGCGAAGTCCTCGCGGTACTGGCGGCAACTGGAGAAGGAGCTGTACGCGCTGGTCGCGAATGCGAGCAAGGTCGTGTGGCCGTTCGCCGCAGCCTCGGGGACGACATCCTCGAGGTAGGGACCCCAGTTGCGGTTGCCCCAGTACACCGGCAGGTCGATGCCGCGCTCGACGAGTGCATTCTCGAGCGCTTCCTTCAGCACCCGGTTCTGGCCGTTGATCGGACTCACGCCGCCGAAGTGCCGGTAGTGATGTGCCACCTCCTCCAGCCGCTCGTCCGGGATGCCACGACCTCGTGTGACGTTCCGCAGGAACGGGATCACGTCTTCCTGCCCCTCGGGCCCGCCGAAGCTCGCCAGCAGGATGGCGTCGTAGTCGACCGGAGTCGGCACGAAGGGTGCGCCGTCCGCGGCGGCGGGCGAAGCAAAGGGAACGACATTCGGCTCGATCGCAGTCACCCTCTCATCTTCCCACCTCCACGGCGAGCCGATGTCCGCGTCTCCTGCATCCCGGTAGCGGAATCGGAACGTGAGCGGATCCTTCGCTCTGGCGTAGGCTGTCATGGTTGCCGTCGGCGCCAACTGCGCCCAGCCGCGGTGACGTCCCCTCACCCCTGGGAGTACAGCTGTGCCTGGAGAGAACCTCACCCGTGTCGAAGCGCAGGAGCGCCGCAGCGTCATCGACACGCAGTCCTACGAAGTCGCCCTCGACCTGACCAAGGGCGCCGAGATCTTCGGCTCCCGCAGCGTCGTGCGCTTCACGGCGACGCCGGAGAGCTTCACCTTCATCGACCTCATCGCCCGCGACGTCCGGGAGATCTCGCTCAACGGCGAGCAGCTCGACCCGAACGAGGTCTTCGCCGACTCGCGCATCGCGCTCACGGGGCTCCAGGCGGAGAACGTCCTGGTGGTCGACGCCGACTGCCTCTACACGAACACCGGTGAGGGCCTGCACCGCTTCGTCGATCCTGTCGACGGTGAGGTCTACCTGTACTCGCAGTTCGAGGTGCCGGACTCCCGACGCGTGTTCGCGGTCTTCGAGCAGCCCGACCTGAAGGCGACGTTCCAGTTCACGGTGACGGCGCCTGCCGCGTGGAAGGTCGTCTCCAACTCCCCCACTCCCGAGCCCATCGTGCATGACGACGACGTCACGGCGACCTGGGGCTTCGAGCCGACGCCGCGCATCTCCTCGTACATCACGGCCCTCGTCGCAGGACCGTACGAGTCGACGTTCTCGGAGTTGACGAGCGCTTCGGGTCGCGTGATCCCGCTCGGCGTCTACGGCCGCAAGAGCCTGTGGCAGCACCTCGACGCCGACTACATCTTCGACAAGACCCGCGAGGGCTTCGCCTACTTCGAGTCGAAGTTCGGCGTCCCGTACCCGTTCGCGAAGTACGACCAGCTCTTCGTGCCCGAGTTCAATGCGGGTGCCATGGAGAACGCCGGCGCGGTGACGTTCACAGAGACCTATGTCTTCCGCAGCAAGGTGACCGACGCCGTCAAGGAGCGTCGCGTCGTCACGATCCTGCACGAGCTGGCCCACATGTGGTTCGGCGACCTCGTCACCATGAAGTGGTGGAACGACCTCTGGCTCAACGAGTCGTTCGCCGAGTGGGCATCGACCATCGCCACCGCAGAGGCCACGGAGTGGACCGAGGCGTGGACGACCTTCAACGCCATGGAGAAGACCTGGGCCTACCGTCAGGACCAGCTCCCCTCGACGCACCCGATCGTCGCCGAGATCAACGACCTCGAAGACGTGCAGGTCAACTTCGACGGCATCACCTACGCCAAGGGCGGTTCCGTCCTGAAACAGCTCGCCGCCTGGGTCGGCATCGAGGCGTTCTTCGCGGGTGTCTCGCAGTACTTCCAGAAGCACTCCTGGGGCAACACCGAGCTGAGCGACCTTCTCGCGGAGCTCGAGGCGACAAGCGGTCGCGAGCTGAGCACCTGGTCGAAGAAATGGCTCGAGACCGCGGGCGTCAACACGCTCGAACCGGTCATCGCAGAGGACAACGACGGCGCGATCTCTCGCTTCGCCATCACGCAGACCGCCCCCGCCGACTACCCCACGATCCGTCCGCATCGCCTCGGCATCGGCTTCTACACCTTGGCCGACGGCTTGCTCACGCGTACGCACTACCTCGAGGTGGACGTCGACGGCGATCGCACCGAGGTCCCCGAACTGCACGGGATCGCACGCCCCGACCTCGTCCTCCTCAACGACAACGACCTCGCATACACGAAGATCCGCCTCGACGAGAGGTCGCTCGCCACCGCGATCGCCCACGTGGCGGACATCCACGACCCGCTGGCGCGTTCCCTGGTGTGGGGCGCCGCATGGGACCAGACGCGCGACGCCGAGACCGGCGCCTCCGCGTACATCGACCTCGTCCTCGGGAACATCGGCAGCGAGTCCGAGTCCACCACGGTGCGCACCACGCTGGCGCAGCTGCGCACCGCGGCGACCCTGTATGTGGCCCCTCACCAGCGCGAGGCCGCGCGACTCAAGATCGCCGACGGCCTCTGGGCGCTCGCCGAGTCGGCCGAAGCCGGCAGCGACAGCCAGCTGCAGTTCGTCACCGCATTCGCGAACGCCCTTGTGACGCCTGAGCACGCCGGCATCATCGGGCGTCTGCGGTCGGGCGAGGAGACGCTCCCGGGCTCGAGATCGACGCCGATCTGAACTGGCAGCTGCTCGTCGGCCTTGCCACGATCGGTGCGACCGACGCCGCCACGATCGACAATGCTCTGGCCGCCGACAACACCGCCAAGGGCGCCGAGTTCGCCGCGCAGGCTCGCGCCGCCCTGCCCGACTCCGCGTCGAAGAACGCCGCCTGGGACTCGCTCATCGAGCGCGACGACGCACCGAACACGATCGTGCGCTCTGCGGCGCTCGGCTTCGTGCACCCGGCGGGCGCGTCCGTCCTCGGCGAGTTCGTCCCGAAGTACTTCGACATGCTCCTGCCCGTGTGGGAGTCGCGCAGCTACCAGATCGCGCAGTACCTCGTCGTCGGCCTGTTCCCCACTGCGCTCGCAGACGTCGCCCTCCGTGACGCCACGCGCTCCTGGCTCGCTGCCAACCAGGACGCCCCGCCCGCACTCCGACGCCTCGTCCTGGAGAACCTGGCAGACGTCGAGCGGGCCCTCGCTGCCCAGGCGCGCGACGCCGAGGACTGAGCGCCCGAGGCATCCGTCACGGAGACCATCCGTCCTGTCGCAGGCGTGTCGCACCACGACGCGGCGCGATCCCGGGGCGGATGGCCTCCGCTCGGGCGCTGACACCGTCCAGCCGACGCAGAGGCCCGATCGATAGGATCGTGGGTGATGATCCTTCCCTTCGATGTCACTGAACCGCCGACGGAGACCCCCCTCCCCGACTGGCTGGTCGGCCTGCTCGACGTGCTCGGCAAAGTCGGGATGAAGGCTCTCGCCGTCGCTCTGATCATCATCAGTTGCGTCGTGATCGGTCTCATCCTGCGCCTGGTCATCCGCCGCGTCGTGCACCGTATCGTCGACAGCGCGAAGAACAAGGCCTCGGTCGACGACACGCAGGCCCTCGAGCGCTCGCCGCTCGCCGACATGCGTCTGGTGCAGCGGACTCGCACGCTCGGCACGATCCTGCAGAACATCGTCAACGTGATGCTCGTCGTGATCGCGATCGTGCTCATCGTCAACGCTCTCGACTCGAGCCTCCTCGGCTCACTGACCCTGCTGACGGCGGCCGTCGGCGCCGGACTCGGTTTCGGCGCGCAGAACATCGTCAAGGACGTGCTCAACGGCATGTTCCTGGTCGCAGAGGACCAGATCGGCATCGGCGACGTGGTCGATCTCGGTCTTGCGAGCGGTGTCGTCGAATACGTCAGCGTCCGCATCACGCAGGTCCGCGACGTCAACGGCACCCTCTGGTACGTCCGCAACGGCGAGGTCACCCGCATCGGCAACATGTCGCAGGGGTGGGCGCGATCGATCATCGACATCGGCGTCCCCGCCGACTCCGATCTCGACCAGGTCGAGCACATCATGCTCGAGACCGCACAGGGACTCGCGAAGGACCCGAAGTGGCGCACCCGCATCATCGAGAAGCCGGAGCTGTGGGGACTCGAGTCGGTCGACGGCGACGCCCTGGTCGTACGCATCGTGATCAAGGCGCGCGCGAACGCGAAGGATGACGTCGCGCAGGAGCTCCGCCGCCGCCTCCGGGCTGCGCTCCTGGAGAAGGATATCGGCGTTCCGCGCATGTCCGACGTGGTGCCGACGGGCCTCGATGGAGCACGCCGGGTCCGAGGCGCGAATCCGCCGCGGACAAGACCCAACGCGGTCACCGGGGTACCGGTCATCCCCGACCGCGGCATTTGGCGTCGCAAGAAGCCGACAGACGACGGGAGCCCGCAGAAGTGACGTTCTATGACGAGGTCGGAGGGCACGACACCTTCCGGAAGATCGTGTCGGTGTTCTACCGAGAGGTCGCACTCGACCCCGTGATGAAGCCCATGTATCCCGAGGACGACCTCGGACCTGCTGAAGACCGGCTTCGGATGTTCCTCGAGCAGTACTGGGGAGGCCCGACCACCTACGGTGACACGCGCGGCCACCCTCGACTGCGAATGCGGCACATGCCCTTCCACATCGACACGGATGCGCGTGATCGTTGGCTTCGTCATATGCGCACGGCTGTGGACGAAGCGCAGTTGTCGCCCCTGCACGAATCGACGCTGTGGGACTACCTGGAGCGCGCCGCCTATGCCATGGTGAACACATTCGAGCCATCCGGGATCGGCGCCGCGCCCGGGGGGCGACCGACGATCGAGACCCGATCACGTCAGGAATCAACGGAGAAGCCATGACGACACAGCCCCTGTCCACAGATGTCCTGGTGATCGGGTGGGGGCTCGCGGGACTGGTCGCCGCCGCTGAGGCGCTCGATGCGGGAAAGCGCGTGATCCTGCTCGATCAGGAGCCGCGGACGAACCTCGGTGGTCAGGCCTGGTGGTCGTTCGGGGGCCTGTTCCTCATCGACTCCCCCGAACAGCGACGGTTCGGGATCAAGGACTCCCTGGAACTCGCGACACAGGACTGGTTCGGCAACGCCGGTTTCGACCGTCCTGAAGATGAGTGGCCTCGGCGCTGGGCGGAGGCGTATCTGCAGTTCGCCGCAGGCGAGAAGCGCTCCTGGCTTCGCGAACGCGGCGTCGGGTTCTTCCCGGTTGTCGGCTGGGCGGAACGCGGCGGCTACGGTGCGATCGGCCCCGGCAACTCCGTCCCGCGGTTCCACATCACCTGGGGCACCGGACCCGGTATCATCGCGCCCTTCGCCGCGGCAGTGGAGCAGGGCGAACGCGAAGGTCGACTGACGGTACTCCCTCGGCATCGGGTGACAGCGCTCATCGTGACCGACGGCGCGGTCGTGGGCGCGCAGGGTCGCATCCTCGCGAACAGCGGCGCGAAGCGGGGAGTCGTCTCCTCGCGCGACTCCATCGGCGAGTTCGAGATCACGGCACGGTCCACCGTCGTGTCCTCCGGCGGGATCGGCGGCAACCACGACCTCGTACGTGCTGCGTGGCCGGCACGCCTCGGCACGGCACCGACGCACATGCTCACCGGCGTTCCCGCATACGTGGACGGCTCCATGCATGCGGTGAGCGAGGCCGCGGGCGCGCGCCTGATCAACGGCGATCGGATGTGGCACTACGTCGAAGGCATCACGAACTGGGACCCGGTGTGGCCGTCCCATGGCATCCGCATCCTCCCCGGACCTTCTTCGCTCTGGCTCGATGCCACAGGCGTACGCCTCCCGGTCCCGCTGTTCCCCGGATTCGATACGCTCGGCACGCTCGAGCATCTGCGGAGGACAGGCCACGATCACTCCTGGTTCGTCACGTCGAGGCAGATCGTCGAGAAGGAGTTCGCCCTTTCCGGCAGTGAGCAGAATCCAGACCTCACCGGCAAGGACGTCGGCCTCCTCCTCAGGTCGCGGCTGGCGAAGGGTCCGACCGGGCCTGTGCAGTCGTTTCTCGACGAAGGCGAGGACTTCATCGTGGAGAACGACCTCGAATCTCTCCTGGAGCAGATGCAGCGGCATCAGGGCGGTGAACTCCTGGATATCGACAACGTCCGCCGCGAGGTCCTCGCCCGCGACAGGGAGATCGACAACAGCTTCACCAAGGATGCGCAGATCGGCATGCTGCGTTCCATGCGCGAGTACCGCGGCGACAAGCTGATCCGGACGGCGGTGCCGCACCGGCTGCAGGACCCGTCAGCGGGCCCGCTCGTCGCCGTCAAGCTGCACGTGCTGACTCGGAAGTCCCTCGGCGGCATCAACACCGATCTCGACGGACGCGCTCTCGATGCGCAGGGAGACCCGATCCCCGGTCTCTACGCCGCGGGTGAGGCGAGCGGATTCGGCGGCGGCGGGGTGCACGGTTACCGCGCACTGGAAGGCACCTTCCTCGGAGGGTGCCTGTTCTCCGGACGCACTGCGGGACGAGCAGCCGCAGGCGCGAGCTGACCTGTCGCTCGTGCCGCGCCCGGCGGCTCACCGGTGGCAGAGCGGAGAAGGTCCCGTCTACCACGAGAGACGTCGACCCTGCGATGTCGAGGCCGCGCGGCGGCGGTCAGTCCGAAGTGCCGGTGTCGCGGACGCCGGTCAACCCTGACGCGACGGGGCCGCGGGCCAGCACGTGACCGCGACGGAACGCCAACCGCGTCCAGCGTCCGGACCGCGTCACCGGAACCTGCTCCTCGCCGGAGATGAACCCCATCGCATCCGCTGCGAAGGCGATACCGCGCGGCAACCCGCCGAGATCGGGATCCGGCTCCCCCCACACCGCGGCACGAAGCGCGCGAACCGCCTCCTCCCCCGATCCGACTCCGGCACCGCGTGCCACGGCGGAGATCCCCCACTGTGCGCGCTGCGCGATGACCGACGCGGCCAGAGTCCCCTCCGACGTCCACCCGCCCCGGGGCGGCGCGATCCCCGCCCATGCCGGTGATAGTCCCGTATCGGGAAGGACCAGCTCGTCTGCTTCTTCGGTCGTCGACAGCCGATCCACGACGATGTCGCACTGAAGCTCCGGATCGGCGTGCACGATGCGCATCGCGAGAACCGTCGGCGTCTGATCGAACAGTCCGTGCGGCGCGAGGGCTGCGGTCGTCAGCGCGAGCACTCCACTCGCCGCCTGCAACCGCACGCCTTCGTCGGTGATTCTCGTCGCCCGCCCGACGAACGTGAGGACGTCCTTCGCGGTATCCGGGTCGGCGAGGAGGAGGTGATGCGGCACGCGTTCTAAACTACCAATGGAGCGGCATGTGCGGTCGCGGGGAGGAACTCATGAGCGCGACAGATCACGCCACCCGTACCGTCGAGCGACTGCTCGAGGTCCTCGATCTCGATGCGACACAGGCCAGGACGACAGAGGACATCTTCACAGGGGCCTCGCACCCGATGCCGAGCGGTCGCATCTACGGCGGCCAGGTGCTCGCCCAGACCCTGCTCGCCGCCGAGCGCACCCTTCCGGAGGACCGAGCGGTGCACTCGATGCACGGCTACTTCCTGCGTCCCGGCGACGCGAGTCACGGCATCACGATCGCCGTCGACCGCATCCACGACGGACGTTCGTTCTCGACGCGGCGGACGCAGGCGTATCAGAACGGTGTACCGATCTTCTCGATGATCGCATCGTTCCAGGACGGCGACCCCGGCGTCGAGCACGCGGAACCGATGCCGCAGGGCATCCCCGATCCTGAAGAGCTCGCTCCGGACGAGGAGCGCGTGCGAGGTCTCGCAGAGGCGACCACCCGGATGCTGGCCGAACGCGCCGCGGACATCCGTCACGTCGAGTCTCCCCTGTACGGCCCGAGCGGAGATGACCGCGTCGCCCGGCAGGCGGTGTGGATGCGCCTGCGTGCGCCTCTCCCCGACGACCAGCGGCTGCATCGCGCCGCTCTCGCCTATCTCAGCGACATGACCATCCAGGAATCGATCCTTCGCGCGCACGGCGTGTACTGGGCGCTGCCCGGCCTGAAGGTCGCCAGCCTCGATCACGCGATGTGGTGGCATCGACCGGCACGAGTGGACGACTGGCTGCTCTACGTGCAGGAGTCTCCGAATGCGCGCGGCGGTCGCGGACTCGCGACGGGGCGGATCTACGCGCGCGACGGCGCTCTGATCGCGAGCGTGGCGCAGGAGATCATGATCCGCGTGCCCGACGAACAGCCCTGACCCGCACGCCGCCTCCGAGAGACGGCCGACTCACCGGTGCGTGTACTCGATCGACGGACCGACGAAAGGCTCCCAGGCGTCGCGCATCTCCTGCGTGAGGCGGGTCGGCCGACCGGTCTGCGCGTCGACGAGAACGATGACCGCCGTCGACCGGGCGTAGAGCTGTCGTGGCTCTGCCGTGGGGTCGTTGTGGACCTCGTAGCAGACTTCGACACTCGAGCCGCCGAGCTTGCCGAACCACATCTGCACTTCGAGCGGGCGCCGCTGATAGGGCACCGGAGCGAGATACTCGATCTCCTGGCGGGCGATCAGCGTGAGGATGCCTTCGTCGATGCCGGAGTCGAGAACGGCGGTCGATGGCGCCGCTTCGCCGGGGCCCGCACGCCAGAATGCCCTGACACGCGCCTCTTCGAGGAGTTTCAACATCGAGGTGTTGTTCACGTGATTGAACGCATCCAGGTCACCCCAGCGGAGGTGGATCGGGATGTGCAGGCGCGACCCGGGCGAACTCGACACCTCAGCCTCAGTCGCGCGTCAGCTTGCGGTGCGTGGACCGATGCGGCTTCGCGGCGTCCGGGCCGAGGCGCTCGATCTTGTTCTCCTCGTACGCTTCGAAGTTGCCCTCGAACCAGTACCACTGATCGGGCTTCTCGTCGGTGCCTTCGTAGGCGAGGATGTGCGTCGCGATGCGGTCGAGGAACCACCGGTCGTGCGTGATGACCACGGCGCAACCGGGGAACTCGAGCAGCGCGTTCTCGAGCGAGCTCAGCGTCTCGACGTCGAGGTCGTTGGTCGGCTCGTCGAGAAGCAGCAGGTTGCCGCCCTCTTTCAGCGTCAGGGCGAGGTTGAGGCGGTTGCGCTCACCACCGGACAGGACGCCGGCCTTCTTCTGCTGGTCAGGTCCCTTGAAGCCGAACTTCGACACGTAGGCACGCGACGGGATCTCGGTCTTGCCGACCGTGATGTAGTCGAGTCCGTCGGACACGACCTCCCACAGCGTCTTGTTGGGATCGATGTTCGAGCGGGACTGATCGACGTAGCTGATCTTGACCGTCTCACCGATCTTCAGGTCGCCGCCGTCGAGCGGCTCCAGACCCACGATGGTCTTGAAGAGCGTGGTCTTGCCCACACCGTTCGGACCGATGACGCCGACGATGCCGTTCGGCGGCAGGCTGAAGCTCAGTCCGTCGATGAGGGAGCGGCCGTCGAAGCCCTTCTTCAGGTTCTTGGCCTCGATCACGACGCTGCCGAGACGCGGACCCGCGGGGATCTGGATCTCTTCGAAGTCGAGCTTCCTGGTGCGTTCCGCCTCAGACGCCATCTCCTCGTACCGGGCCAGACGGGCCTTCGACTTCGTCTGACGGCCCTTGGCGCTGGAGCGGACCCACTCGAGCTCCTCTTTGAGGCGCTTGGCGAGCTTCGCGTCTTTCTTACCCTGGATCTCGAGGCGCTCGCCCTTCTTCTCCAGATAGGTGGAGTAGTTGCCCTCATAGCCGATGAGGCGACCACGGTCGACTTCGGCGATCCACTCGGCGACGTGGTCGAGGAAGTACCGGTCGTGGGTGATCGCGATGACGGCACCCTTGTATGCCTGCAGATGCTGCTCGAGCCAGAGAACGCTCTCGGCGTCGAGGTGGTTGGTGGGCTCGTCGAGGAGCAGCAGGTCAGGCTTCTGCAGGAGCAGCTTCGCCAGAGCGACGCGACGCTTCTCACCGCCGGAGAGAGGGGCGATCGCTGCATCTCCGGGAGGTGTGCGGAGCGCATCCATCGCCTGCTCGAGCTGCGAGTCGAGATCCCAGCCGTCGGCCGCGTCGATCTCTTCCTGCAGCGAACCCATTTCGGCGAGCAGGGCGTCGAAGTCCGCCTCGGGGTCGGCCATGAGCGCGGAGATCTCGTTGAAACGGTCGACCTTCGCCTTGATCGCGATCCCATCCTGGATGTTCTCGAGGACGGTCTTGGTCTCGTCGAGCTCAGGCTCCTGCATCAGGATGCCGACGGTGAACCCGGGCGACAGCTTCGCCTCACCGTTGGAGGGAGTGTCCAGCCCGGCCATGATCTTGAGGATCGTCGACTTGCCCGCGCCGTTCGGACCGACCATGCCGATCTTGGCTCCGGGGAGGAACGCCATGGTGACGTCGTCGAGGATGAGCTTCTCGCCCACTGCCTTGCGCGCACGCACCATCGAGTAGATGTACTCAGCCACCGAAAACCGCTCCTTCTGTTGGCGTCGAAGATCGACACTCCAGCCTACCGGCCTCGCGTCATGTCACCAGTCGATCGGGCGCGTGGTGCCGACGAGGCAGCGCCCTTCCGCAAGCTGCGGCAAGACCGTCGTGACCACCTGACCTGTGGAGGGACCCACCTGTCCGACCAGACACTCGGTCTCTCCCCATCGCACCGAGAACTGCAGGCTCTCGGCGGGATTCCCGACCGTCGACCGGTCTTGCGTCACCTGCATAGCACCGCGGTCGAAACCCGCACCGATCAGCGCATCGATGTAGGCGCGCCCCGACCCTCGCTGATCGGTCGCCCAGACCCCCTCGGCGATCGCGGTGAACAACGGGAGGTTCTCTTCCGCGGTGCCGTCGGGCACCAGCACCGGTCCCGCGGGCGCCGAAGGTGCTGGGCTGGGCGACACCGCGGACGTCGGCGAGGCCGAGACCGACGGCTCCGCCGACGTGCAGCCGGACAGCAGAACGAGGGCGGCGACCGAGGCGGCGAAGACACCGACCGTACGCGCCGGCGAGGAGACCGATCGACGAAGCACGAGCCGAGTCTACGTCGGCGCTGTGGCTCGGATGCAGGGAGGCGCTGTCGCATGTGCTCGTGGCGGGTGGATTCCCCGGCACCTCACCGCGATTCCGTGATCGGCGTCGGATGCTCCCACGACAGGGCGAGCGGCGTGGTATCCGGTTCCTCGCCCTCGGGCCTCTGCGTGTCGTCCGCGGTCTCCTGAACCGCGACCGTCGCCGCGGAGCTCCGTGCGGCATCCGGCTCGCTGCTGGTCGATCGCGGCCGCGGTCGATAGGCCGTCGTACCCCACCGCAGATCATGCCCGATGGCGTCGGCCTCGATGTCGACGCTGGTGCCGTGTCTGCCGTTGCTCTCCCAGTCGCGGATCTTCAGCCGCCCGGTGACGATCACGCTGTCTCCCGTGCGCAGAGAAGCCTTCGCATTCTCGCCCAACTGCCGGAACGCGGCCACCGAGAACCAGTTGGTCCCCGAGTCCGACCATTCCTGAGTCGCGAGATCGAATCGTCGGTGCGTGCTCGCGACACGGAAGTTCGTGACGGGCACGCCTCCCGCCGTCTGCGCCTGCGTCGGGTCCGTGGCGACTCTTCCCACGATGGTGAGGGTGTCGATCATGTCTTGTCCTTTCGGTGACCGGAGCAGCAGTCGTCCGGGTCGCCCCAGCCTGCAGCACACGAGAGCGACTGCGGCACCTGTTTCCCGCGTTCCGTGGACAGTTCGCGGGATCGCCGAACAGTGCAGAAAAGGCAGGTCAGCGCGCATGTCGAGGAGAGCGCTTCAATGTCGGTGGTCGGTCATACGTTCGAACCAGGAAAGGAGTTCCGATGTCCGACAGCCTGATCACGTCTCTCCCCGAGGTGCCCTACGCCACGCCTCGCCTCGCGTCCGCCGGCGAGCACCTCGTCCGTGCGGCTGACCACCTGTGGAGAGTGCAGGATCGGAGGGAGCACGTGCTGGGGCACCTGCGCATCGTCGCCCACCCTCTGGGGCTCCGATACCGCGCAGAGCGTCTGCATCTCGCGACGAGTCACTTCCGCGTCATCGGCGAGTTCTGGAACGCCGACGATGCGGTGGCAGCACTCCGCTACTGCTGACGCCGTCGCGGTTCTGCGGCGCGAGGGCGCGCGCAGTGCGTCTCGTTCCGCTCCGGGTTCCGGAGACGTCGGGGAGGCGGGTACCCTAGATGCCGCCCCCTCGTAGCTCAATGGATAGAGCAACGGCCTTCTAATCCGTCGGTTGCGCGTTCGAGTCGCGCCGAGGGGACAGTCCACGCGAGAACGCGCTGGTCACTTGGAATCCCCTCGCCGCGCTAGCGCCATCGAGGGGATTCTGCGTCCACGCCACCGCGCTCTTGTGCCGCCGCAGTGTTCTTGTGCCGCCGCAGTGCTCTTGTGCCGACTACCTCGACGGGAATGGCTCTCGCGTCACTTCTCCTGCCCCTCCGACTCCTTTCTCATGGACGACGTCTGGGTCGTCTGGAACGAGAGGAACGTGAACCGGTGGTAGACAAGAATGCGCAGCAATCTGGCGTGAGCAGGAGGACGATCGTCAAGGGGGCCGCATGGTCCGTGCCCGTCGTCGCTCTGGCTGTCGCGACGCCGCTTGCCGCCGCGAGCGGGCCCATCCCGCCACAGGCAGCGCCGGGCGGGGGCCTGTCCGAGTGGCAGGGGTCGACGTCCGTGGGAACGTGGACGGTCTCGCAGCCGAACCGGGTGCAGATCAACGTCGCCCAGAACGTGGGGTTCAACGTTCTCGACCCCGACACGGGCGATGTGGCAGATGCAGGAAAGTACACCTCAGGCGTCGTGAGCGTCACGATCCAGTGGGGCCCGGGCAGCGGGGTGACCACCCCGACGAGCTACCGCATCGAGGAGCGGAATCTGAACGGCTGGGTTCGCGTCGGACCGCTGCCGGCAGAGGGGACTTCCGGCACGGTCGAATACACCCACGCGGGGATCCTCAACGGCGCAGCGAACATCGCCCAGCTCCCCGTCGTGTGGCTCTACCCGAGCGCGGGCGGGGCTCTCACGCCCACGTACGTCAACACGACATTGTCGGCCGAGTTCCTCAGCGAGAAGACCTCGGGAGCGCGCGTGCCCTAGGCAGCTTCCGAGACTCGTACTCCGCGCACACGCGTCCGACCCCTGCCCGGCCCCGACGGCCAGGTGGGGGTCTCTCGCGTCGCGCGCGTCGCAGCGGCCGAGACCTACCGGAGCACGGGACGCACTCCCGACGGTCTATGTCGGAGCCGTCGATAGTATGGCGAGATGGTATCTGCGTCCGACAATGATCGTCTCGTCTGGATCGACTGCGAGATGACGGGGCTCGATCTGGCAGTCGACGAGCTCGTCGAGATCGCCGTCGTCATCACAGACTTCGAACTCCGCCCCGTCGATCCCGGTTTCCAAGTGGTCATCCGACCCAATGACACCGCGCTCGCGAACATGAACGACTTCGTCACCAAAATGCACGAGACGTCGGGGTTGATCACGGAGATCCCGCACGGAGTCTCACTCGAAGAGGCCGAAGCCGAGACGCTCGCCTACATCCGTCGTTTCGTGCCCATGGAGCGCAAGGCGCCCTTGGCAGGCAACACGATCGGCACGGACCGCATGTTCCTCGCCAAGTACATGCCGAAGATCGACCAGTGGCTCCATTACCGGAACGTGGACGTCTCCAGCATCAAGGAGTTGTCCCGACGCTGGTACCCGCGAGTGTTCTTCCAAGCGCCGCTCAAAGACGGCGGGCACCGCGCTCTCGCCGACATCCTCGAGTCGATCCGCGAACTCCGCTACTACCGCGAAGCCGTGTTCGTCGAGGAGCCCGGCCCCTCGAGCGACGACGCACGTGAGATCGCCGCGCGCACGGTGTCCGAGTTCACTCCGAACATGTAATAGACTCGTATGGTTGCCTGCTCCGGCAGGCACATGGTGGGTATAGCTCAGCTGGTAGAGCGCTGGCTTGTGGTGCCGGATGTCGCGGGTTCGAGTCCCGTTACTCACCCTCTCAGAGAAGGCCCGAATCGCGAGATTCGGGCCTTCTCCGCATCCGGCACGACAAATGGATCGACCCCGCCGCACCCCTAGACTTACAAGGTGTCACTTGCGGTCTGGTTCTCACTGCTGACCGCGAGCGTCGTGATCAGCTTCACCCCTGGCGCGGGTGCGATCAACACGATGTCCAATGCCCTGAACCAGGGATGGCGGCGCTCCATCTGGGGCATCATCGGACAACAGATCGCCCTCGTGGTGCACGTGGCGATCGTCGCTGCCGGTGTCGGGCTTCTCGTGTCCCGCTCCGAATTCCTCTTCAATGCGATCCGTTACGCCGGCGCCGCCTACGTCGTGTTCCTCGGCATCCGCCTCATCCTCACACGTCCCGTCGCCGACGTGGACGACGGCGACGTTCCCATCGACTCCAGGGAGAGCCACTGGTCGATGATCCGCAGAGGGTTCTGGGTCAACCTGTTGAACCCGAAGGCGATCGTCTTCTTCCTCGCGTTCATCCCGCAGTTCATCCGCCTGGATCAGCCGCCGATCCCCCAGTACCTCACGCTGATCGCCACGGTGATCGTCGTGGACGTGATCGTGATGTGGGGATTCTTCGCCGCTGCGGCCCGTCCCTTCCGACGGCTCACCCGCTCCCCGCGCGGTCAGCGGATGCTGAACACCGTCTTCGGCATTCTGTTCATCGCCGTTGCGGGCATCCTCGTTCTTCTGCACTGAACGGTGACGATGTCGAGTGTCCGGCTCTAGGCTGGAAGAGATGGAGATCGATACCGCCGCCTTCGAGGAGATCGTGATCGACGAACTCGATCGACTGCCCGATGACATGGTCGAAGGGTTGGAGAACGTCGTGTTCGTCGTCGAGGATCGCCCGGAGGACGGCAGCCTGGATCTGCTCGGACTGTACGACGGCCTGGCGCTCACGGAACGGACGCAGTACGGGATGGGAGAACTCCCCGACCGGATCGTCGTCTATCGCGAACCGCACTTGGCGCAGTGCGAGACCGAGCAGGAGCTCAGGGACGAGATCCACACGACCCTGGTCCATGAGATCGCCCATTTCTACGGTATCGACGACGAGCAGTTGCACGAGATGGGGTGGGCATGATGGCGCCGACGGCCGTGCCAGCGCTCTCCGAAGACACAGACCTCAGCGCGGCACCGCTGGAGCCGTGGCAGGTCGTGGTGTGGAACGACCCCGTCAACCTCATGAGCTATGTCGTCCGGGTCTTCCGCACCTACTTCGGCTACTCCCTCGATCGCGCGACCGCGCTGATGCTCGCCGTCCATCACGAGGGACATGCGATCGTCGCCTCCGGACCGAGAGAGACCATGGAGGTGCATGCTCAGGCGATGCACGACTTCGGTCTCTGGGCGACTGTGCGTAAGGCGGCGCAGTGAAAGGCGGGACTCTGGTCATGAGCATGACGTTGATCGAGGAGATCCACCTCGCACGCTTGATCGACGACTTCATCGAGCTGGTCGACGGGTCTCGCGACACCGACGATCCTGCCATCGGACGACTGACCCCGAGCCCGTATCCGGAGGACTCCGAGGCGGCAGCCCAGTTCGCGGACTCGACACGCGATGATCTCCTCGAGCGCCGTCTCGCCGACGCGCGCCACGCACGCGTCGCACTCGATGAGTTCGCGTCCGGTGCTGACCAGCTCACGGAGGAAGAGGCGATGAGCATACGCGAGGTTCTCGTCCCCTCCGCAAGCATCGACGCCTGGCTTCGGACGCTCACGGCCATTCGTCTGGTGATCGCCACGCGGCTCGGGATCGCGGACGACGACCACGCCGGAGGATCCGGGCCTCATGACGTCTATGAATGGGTGGGGTACCGCCTCGAGATGATCATCCAGGCGGCTGACGACGCAGATGATCTCGACGGCCACGACCTCTAGGGAACTTCGACGATCCTCGTCGCCAGCGACCGCGGATCGTCGCGCTCGATGTGACGTCGTTCCTGAGCCGCCCATCTGTCCCAGTGCGGGCGGTAGGTATCGCCGTCGCGTGCGAGAGCGCGGGCCTTGCGAGATTCCTCCCCCGACTCCACCCACACCCTGACATCCGCGAGGCCTGCCGTCGACGGGCGCAGGATGCCGCTGCCCTCGACGATCACGCCGAGAGCAGGATCGACGGCGTGGCTCTCCGCCTCCTCCTGCGCCGCCCAGTCCCACCGCCGCCACGTTCCGAGGTATCCCCGACCGTGCGGACGCAGGATCCACTGGAGTGCGCGCTCCGCGCCGTCGTCGAGCCCGTCCCAACCGGGATAGAGCGAGTCGAGCGCGATCAGCTGCACGTTCCCGAGGACGGGCCACCGGCGCACGAGCCGCGCAGCGAGAGAGGATTTGCCGGCGCCGCTGCCCCCATCGATCAGGACGACAGGATTCGCCGCAGCAACGGCACGAACGTCCTGCTCGATCAGCGCGGCGGCATGCTCGAGCGCCGTCGCGACCGGGTCGTCACTTCTTGAGGGCACGGATGATGCGGGAGAGAGCTCGGCCGGCGACCCAGACGAACGGCACAGCCACCACGAGCAGCGTGACGATGTTGGGTTCGAAGCGCAAGCCTTCTTCTCGCCGGACATATACACCCACCGGGACCGAGATCCCGCCGCCTCCTCCACCCTCTCCACCCTCGGCGCTCCCGCCGCCGAATCCGGAGTAGGTGAACGCGACCGGCGTCACGCTCACTCCGTCGACGTCTTGAGGCTCTCCGTATGCGCTCTTCACGCCGAAGGCCGCGGCCTGCTTCCCGAGTTCCAGTGCAATGTTCGGCATACCCCCACGGTAGTCGAGGAACGCAGCCCCCGGGGGATCAATCCAGGCCGTGCGCCTTCGGATGCTGCACAGCACCTCGACCGTCTCCGCGACCGATGTGCCGCGCGCGACTGATCGTCGCTGTACCGAATCGTGCAACGGCCTCATCGACCGCTCCCTCGACCCGGCGCCAGTCCGCGTCGTCGTCCCAGAGTCCCATCCCGCCCCCTCCTGCCGGACGTAGATTCTCGGCGCGGACGCCGACCAGGCGCACCGGATCACGCCTGTCGATCTGGTCGAACAGGGAACGAGCTGCCTCGCCGATGCGCTGACCGACCGCCGTCGGTTCGCTCAGCGTCTGCGACCGACTGAGCGTGCGGAAGTCATCGAAACGGATCTTGATGGCGACCGTCGACGTCTCCCAGTCCGCCCGCCGCAGGCGCGCGGCGACGCGATCAGCGAGTCGGAGGAGCTCGGCGCGGAGGAAAGAGCGGTCGACGATGTCCTGATCGAAGGTCTCTTCATGTCCGATGCTCTTCTCCACCCGCTGCGTGTCGACGGCGCGTGCGTCTTCTCCCCGCGCGAGCTGCACGAGACGTGCGCCGAGCGCCGGGCCCACGGCACGATCGACCATGTCACGCGGGGCATCGCGAACGTCTTGCACCGTGCGGATGCCGCGGGCCTCCAGAGCCTCCGCCGCCTTCGGCCCCACTCCCCACATGGCGCGGACCGGTCGAGGCGCCAGGAAGTCGAGGGTCGCGCTCCCCGCGACGACGAGCATCCCCGTCGGGCTTCGCGATCGTCGAGGCCATCTTCGCCACGTGCTTCGTCGCCGCGACGCCGACACTGCACGTGATCCCGACCTCGTCGCGCACCCTTTCGCGGATCAGCTCCGCGATACGAGCCGGACTCCCCCACAGCCGCCGCACACCCTGCACGTCGAGGAACGCCTCGTCGACAGACAACGGCTCGACCAACGGCGTGAACGACTCGAAGATCGCCATCACCTGCCGCGACACCTGCTGGTAGCGGTGGAAGTGCGGAGGGACGACACGAGCGGAGGGACACAGCCTCAGCGCCTGCGAGACGGGCATCGCTGCGCGCACACCGTAACGCCGCGCTTCGTACGACGCACTGGAGACGACCGACCTGCCGTCGGGCGCACCGATGATCAGGGGAAGCCCGCGAAGCGTCGGATCGTCGAGAACCTCGACGGCCGCATAGAACGCATCCATGTCGACGTGCAGGATGCGAGTACCGGTGTCATCGGCGTCGGCGAACGAGACGACGCGCCCTCGTCCGTCACCGTGTCCCATCGGACCATTCTCCCCCGGACCTCGGACATGAGGCCCGGGGTGACGCGCTACTGGGCCGCGCGCTCGAGAATGAGCTCACGGACGCGGGCGGCATCCGCCTGCCCCTTCATCGCCTTCATGACCGCGCCGATGACGGCACCGGCCGCCTGTACCTTGCCGTCCTTGATCTTGGCCATCACATCGGGCTGAGCCGCGAGTGCATCATCGATCGCTGCGATCAGGGCACCGTCGTCCGAGACCACGGCCAGACCACGTGCGTCCACGACCTCCTGCGGAGTCCCCTCACCGGCGATCACACCTTCGAGGACCTGGCGGGCGAGCTTGTCGGTCAGCGTTCCCGCATCGACGAGCGTCTGCAAGGCCGCGACGTTCTCGGGGCTGATGAGTTCGGTCGCTTCCTTCTCCTGGGCGTTGGCCAGACGACTGATCTCTCCGGTCCACCACTTGCGCGCTGTGGCCGGGGTCGCGCCGGCGACGATGGTGGCTTCGACCGCCTCGAGCAGTCCGCCGTTGCGCACGTCCTGGAACTCCAGGTCGGTGAAGCCCCATTCGGTCATGAGACGGCGCCGACGAGCGACGGGCTGCTCAGGGAGGGCCGCGCGCAGCTCGGCGACCAGATCGGCAGGCGGCTCGACCGGCAGCAGGTCCGGCTCGGGGAAGTACCGGTAGTCGTCGGCGTCGGACTTCGGGCGTCCGGGAGAGGTGGTCCCCGTGTCTTCGTGCCAGTGTCGCGTCTCCTGCGTGATCGTTCCGCCGTCTGCGAGGATCTGCGCCTGACGCTGGATCTCGTACCGCACGGCGCGCTCGACCGATCGCATGGAGTTGACGTTCTTCGTCTCGGTCCGGGTTCCGAGCTTCTCCTGGCCACGGGGGCGCAGCGAGACGTTCGCGTCGCAGCGCAGGTTGCCGCGTTCCAGACGCGCTTCGGAGATGCCGAGGCCGCGCACGATGTCGCGGATCGCCTGGACATACGCCTTCGCGACCTCCGGAGCACGGTGCTCGGTGCCGAAGATCGTCTTCGTCACGATCTCGACCAGCGGGACGCCCGCACGGTTGTAGTCGACGAGCGAGTATTCGGCGCCCTGGATGCGCCCGGTCGCTCCGCCCATGTGGGTCAGCTTGCCGGCGTCCTCCTCCATGTGCGCGCGCTCGATCGGGATCGTGATGAGCGTGCCGTCTTCCAGTTCCACCTCGACCGATCCCTCATACGCGATCGGTTCGTCGTACTGCGAGATCTGGTAGTTCTTGCCGAGGTCGGGGTAGAAGTAGTTCTTGCGGGCGAAACGACTCGACTCCGCGATCGAGCAGCCGAGCGCGAGACCCAGACTGATCGACGAGCGGATCGCGGTCTCGTTCACGACGGGCAGCGAGCCGGGCAGACCGAGGTCGACCGGAGCGATGAGGGTGTTCGGCTCGGCCGCGTGATACGCCTCGTTGGCCGGGTTCGGCGCGTCGGAGAACATCTTCGTGTTGGTGTTGAGCTCGACGTGCACCTCGAATCCGAGGACCGGCTCGAACAGCTCGAGCGCCTTGTCGAAGTCCATGAGCTTGGCGGCGGCCATCAGCGGTTCCCTCCTGCGAGCTGCGGTGCGCGGGTGAGCAGCGGCGCACCCCACGAGTCGACGAGCAGCGTCTCGAGCGCGGCGCCGACCTTGTAGAGACGCGCGTCCTCGCGTGCCGGAGCGATGAATTGGATGCCGACAGGCAGCCCGTCCTCCTCGGCGAGACCACTGGGAATCGAGATGCCCGGCACGCCGGCCAGGTTCACAGGGATCGTGGTGATGTCGTTGAGGTACATCTGCAGCGGGTCGTCGATCTTCTCGCCGAGCTTGAAAGCCGTGGTCGGCGCCGAGGGCGTCGCGATCACGTCGACCTCGGCGAAGGCGTTCGCGAAGTCCTGCTGGATGAGCGTGCGGACCTTCTGGGCGCTGCCGTAGTAGGCGTCGTAGTAACCCGCGGAGAGGGCGTACGTGCCGAGGATGATGCGGCGCTTGACCTCGTCGCCGAAGCCGGCGTCGCGCGTGGCGGACATGACGTCCTCGACCGTGGGGTTCCCCTCAGGTGTGACCCGGAGGCCGAATCGCACGGAGTCGAACTTGGCGAGGTTGCTCGATGCCTCCGCAGGCAGGATCAGGTAGTACGCGGCCACTCCGTACTCGAAGTGCGGTGCGCCGATCTCGACGATCTCGGCTCCCTGCGCCTCCATGAGCGCGAGGGCACTGCGGAAGGATGCCGCCACACCGGGCTGGAACCCGCTGTCCGGGAGCTCCCGGATCACGCCGACCTTGAGTCCCTTGAGCACGTCTCCGCGCGCTCCCTCACGAGCAGCTTCTGCGAAGGACGGCCAAGCGTCGGTGAGCGACGTGGAGTCCTTCGGGTCGTGCCCGGCGATCGCATCATGCAGCAGTCCGGAATCCAGGACGGTCCGGGAGACAGGGCCCACCTGGTCGAGGCTGGAGGCGAGAGCTATCGCGCCGTAGCGGCTCACACCGCCGTAGGTGGGCTTGACACCGACGGTTCCGGTGACGTGCGCGGGCTGACGGATGGAGCCGCCCGTGTCGGAGCCCAGCGCGAGCGGAGCCTCGAACGCCGCGACGGCGGCAGCAGAGCCGCCGCCGGAACCGCCGGGGATGCGATCGAGATCCCACGGGTTGTGCGTGGGACCGTAGGCGGAGTGCTCGGTCGACGACCCCATGGCGAACTCGTCCATGTTGGTCTTGCCGAGCGGGATCATGCCGGCGGCACGCGACCGCGCGACGACGGTGGCGTCGTACGGCGAGCGGTAGCCGTCGAGGATGCGCGAGCCGCTCGTGGTCGGCTGGTCTGTCGTGACGAGGACGTCTTTGATCGCGAGCGGCACACCGGCGAGCGGACCGAGGGCCTCACCGGCGGCGCGGCGGGCGTCGATCGCGGCAGCGGCCTCGATCGCGCCCTCGTTGACGTGGAGGAACGCGTGGACGTCACCGTCGACGGCGGCGATGCGATCGAGGTGCGCCTGCGTGGCCTCGACGCTCGACACTTCGCCCGCAGCGAGCTTCGCCGCCAGGTCGGACGCGTTCAGCCGGATGATGTCGCTCACTGCTCTTCTCCCAGGATCGCGGTCACACGGAAACGGCCGTCGGCGGCATCCGGGGCGTTCTGGAGCACCTGCTCGTGCGTGAGCGTCTGGCCCACCACGTCGGGCCGGAACACGTTGCTCAGCGGGATCGGATGACTCGTCGCTGCGACGTCGGCAGTGGCGACCTCCGACACCTTCGCGATGTTGTCGACGATGGCGTCGAGCTGGCCCGTGAGCCGCGTCACCTCGTCGTCGTTCAGCTGGATGCGCGCGAGCACGCCGAGATGGCGCACAAGATCAGGGGTGATTTCAGACACTCCCCCAGTCTAGTTGGCGTGCCTCCAACTCCCGAGCCCTCGTCACAAGCGTCCTATGCTGGGCGGGTGAGCACGTTCCACCCTCCTCGCCCTTGGATCGCCAGCTACGCCGCCGGAGTCCCGGACGACCTTCCTCCCGTCGAGGGGTCGCTGGTCGACATCGTCGCCGCCTCCGCACGCGACTACCCCGATGCGCCGGCGCTCCAGTTCTTCGGACGCGAGACGACCTACGCCGAGCTGCAGGCCGCGATCGACCACGCTGCGGCGGGTCTGCGCGACCTCGGCGTCCGTGCAGGCGACCCCGTCGCGATCGTCCTGCCGAACTGCCCACAGCACATCGTCGCCTTCTACGCCGTGCTCCGCCTCGGCGCCGTCGTCGTCGAGCACAACCCCCTCTACACGCCTCGCGAGCTGCGCAAGCAGTTCGAGGATCACGGCGCGAAGCATGCGATCGTGTGGAACAAGGTCGTATCGACCGTGCAGGAGTTCCCGGCCGACCTGGCCGTGACGAACCTGATCTCCGTCGACGTGACGCGTGCCATGCCGTTCCTCACCCGCCTCGCGCTTCGACTTCCCGTCGCGAAGGCGCGGGAGTCCCGTGCGGCGCTGACCCAGAAGGTACGCGGAACGATCGCCTGGGACTCCCTGCTCTCGACCGCCCCGCTGCCCGCGACGCATCCGCGACCGCAGACCGATGACCTCGCGATCATCCAGTACACCTCCGGCACGACCGGCACACCGAAGGGTGCAGCGCTCACGCATCGCAACCTGCTCGCGAACGCCGCTCAGGCGCAAGCCTGGGTGCCCTCGATCCAACGCGGTAAGGGATGCGTCGTGTACGCCGTCCTGCCGATGTTCCACGCCTACGGGCTCACGCTCTGCCTCACGTTCGCGATGTCGATGGGAGCGCGACTCGTGCTCTTCCCCAAGTTCGACCCCGATCTCGTGCTCGACGTGGTGAAGAAGCACCCCGCCACGTTCCTTCCGCTCGTGCCCCCCATCGCCGATCGTCTCCTCACGGCGGCGAAGACGAAGGGGGTGTCGCTCGACGGCATCGAGGTCGCGATCTCCGGCGCCATGGCGCTGCCGCACGAACTGGTGGTCCCGTTCGAAGAGGCGACGCACGGCTTCCTCGTCGAGGGCTACGGGCTGAGCGAGTGCTCGCCCGTCCTCATGGCGAACCCGGTCGCCGACAACCGTGTACCGGGCACCGTCGGGCTCCCCCTGCCAGGCACCGAGTGCCGGGTCGTCGACCCGGAGAACCCGAGCGAGGACGTGCCGGCGGGATCAGCCGGCGAACTCGTCGTCCGAGGCCCGCAGGTCTTCTCCGGCTACTACGGGAAGCCCGAAGAGACCGAGGCGGTCTTCATCGACGGCTGGTACCGCACCGGGGACATCGTCACGATCGATGAAGCCGGCTTCGTGCGGATCGTCGATCGCATCAAGGAGCTCATCATCACCGGCGGCTTCAACGTCGCTCCCACCGAGGTCGAGAACGTGCTGCGTCAGCATCCGCAGGTCGTGGACGCGGCGGTCGTCGGCCTCCCCAACGAGCACTCGGGCGAAGAGGTCGTCGCCGCGATCGTGGTCGATGCCGGGACCGACGTCGACGTGGAAGCGATCCGCGAATTCGCCCGCGGCATCCTGACGCCCTACAAGGTGCCGCGACGCGTGTTCATCGTCGACGAACTCCCCACATCGTTGATCGGCAAGGTGCTCCGACGCCAGGTGAAGGAGAAGCTGGTCTCCCTGACGACCGGGGCCTGAGGTCGCCCTCACAGGCATCGATCGCCGCCGCGCGCTACCCTTGGGAAGTGACCCCTGAAGATGCAGTGCTGACCGACGCCCCCGAGGACTCCCCCGCGACCCCCGGATTCGAGGAGCTCGGCATCACCGGGCCTGTCCTCAAAGCCATCAAGGACCTCGGCTACGAGACCCCGTCGCCCATCCAGGCGGCCACCATCCCCACGCTTCTCGCCGGCCGCGATGTCGTCGGCATGGCCCAGACCGGAACCGGCAAGACCGCGGCGTTCGCACTCCCCGTGCTCGAGCGCCTCGACGTCTCGCAGAAGACGCCACAGGCCCTCGTCCTCGCCCCCACCCGCGAGCTCGCGCTCCAGGTGTGCGAGGCCTTCGAGTCCTACGCCTCGAAGATGAAGGGCGTGCACGTCCTGCCCGTCTACGGCGGGCAGGGTTACGGCGTGCAGCTGTCGGCCCTGCGCCGCGGGGTGCATGTGATCGTGGGAACACCCGGCCGCATCATGGACCACCTCGCCAAGGGCACGCTCGACCTGTCGCAGCTGCAGTACCTCGTGCTCGACGAAGCCGACGAGATGCTGAAGATGGGCTTCGCGGAAGATGTGGAGCAGATCCTCGCGCAGACGCCCGAGGAGAAGCAGGTCGCGCTGTTCTCCGCCACGATGCCGCCGCAGATCCGCCGCCTCGCGCAGAAGTACCTGCGCGACCCGGAAGAGATCAGCATCAAGTCGAAGACCGCGACCGGCACGAACATCACGCAGCGTTACCTCGTGGTGTCGTACGCGCAGAAGGTCGATGCGCTCACCCGAATCCTCGAGGTCGAGAACTTCGACGGCATGATCGTGTTCGTCCGCACCAAGAACGAGACCGAGACGCTTGCCGAGAAGCTGCGAGCACGCGGCTACTCTGCCGCTGCCATCAACGGCGACGTCCCCCAGGTGCAGCGCGAACGCAGCGTCAACCAGCTCAAGGACGGCAAGCTCGACATCCTCGTCGCGACCGACGTGGCGGCCCGCGGCCTCGACGTCGAGCGCATCAGCCACGTTGTCAACTTCGACATCCCGACCGACACCGAGTCGTACGTGCACCGCATCGGCCGCACCGGACGCGCCGGACGCTCCGGGGATGCCATCAGCTTCATCACCCCGCGCGAGCGCTACCTGCTCAAGCACATCGAGAAGGCCACGCGTCAGCAGCCGACCCAGATGCAGTTGCCCAGCACCGAGGACGTGAACACCACGCGTCTGAACCGCTTCGACGACGCGATCACCACCGCACTGTCGGAGACCACCCGCATCGAAGCCTTCCGCGACATCGTCGCTCACTACGTCCGTCATCACGACGTCCCCGAAAGCGACGTGGCTGCTGCGCTCGCCGTCGTCGCGCAGGGCGACAAGCCGTTGCTTCTCGACCCGGCCGACGACCCCCTGTCGAAGGCGGTCGAGGCCGACAACCGACCGCCGCGGGAACGCGCCGCCAGAGACTCCCGCGAGCCGCGCACGGAGCGCCGCGGACGCGGCGACTACGCGGCCTACCGCATCGAGGTCGGCCGCCGTCACCGCGTCGAGCCCCGTCAGATCGTCGGCGCACTCGCCAACGAGGGCGGACTCGGTCGTGACGACTTCGGAGCGATCAACATCCGACCCGATTTCTCCATCGTGGAGCTTCCTGCGAACATGGATCGCTCCGTGCTCGAGAAGCTCCGGGACACGCGCATCTCCGGACGCCTGATCGAGATCAAGCCCGACCGGGGACCCGGCGGTGCCCGCCGGAGCGGTCCGCGGGACGGTCGCGACTCCGGCGACCGATTCGAACGACGCGACCGCGACGACCGCCCGGCCCGCGACAGCCGCGACGAGAAGCCGTTCCGCAAGCCGCGCCACAAGAACTGACGCTCTCGCGCGGAGCGGGGTTCTCCGCTCCGCGCGAGTCGAGGCGCGCGCTCGGCCAGCCCTGGGTGACGATCACACCCCGTCGGTCACGGGCGGGAGCGCGTCGGGCCCCTGCGTCACCAGGATGTGGAACTGTGCGGCGTCGAGGATGCGGAGCCCGAGCTCCTCGGCCTTCGCGAGCTTCGAACCTGCCCCCGGACCCGCTGCGACGTAGTCGGTCTTCTTCGACACGCTGGACGCGGCTTTCCCGCCGGCGTTGATGATGGCCTCCTGCGCGCCGTCGCGCGTGTACCCGTCGAGGGAACCGGTCGCGACGACGGTGAGTCCCTCGAGCACACCTCCGGCGGCGACGGCGGCACCGGGGCCGGGGTGGCCGGGCGTCGTCCATTGCACGCCCGCGTCGGCCCACCGCTGCACGATGTCCTGATGCCAATCGACCTCGAACCAGGCGAGCAGCGAGTCGGCGATGATGCCGCCCACTCCCTCGACCGCGGCGAGTTCCTCTCGCGATGCGGTCCGGATCGCGTCGAGCGAGCCGAACCACTGGGCGAGAGCCCGCGCGGCGACCGGGCCCACGTGACGGATGTTCAGGGACACGAGCAGACGCCACAGATCCTTGGTCTTCGCCTTCTCCAACTCGGCGAGCAGCGTGAGCGCCTGCGACGACGGCTGAGGCCCCTCGAGACCCGCCTTCTTCTCGGCCGCCGTGGGATTCCGACGGAACGGGGCACGCGTCTTCACGAGCCCGTCTTCGTCTTCTTTGGGCAGCCCGGTCTCGGCGTCGCGGACGAACAGCTCGATGGGTACGAGCTCGTCGAGCGTGAGCGCGAAGAGTCCCGCCTCCGTCTCGAGCGGAGGCACCGCAGGAGACGTCGGCTGCGTCAGCGCGGCTGCGGACACCTCGCCGAGCGCCTCGACATCGAGGGCGCCCCTGGAGCCGATGTGCTCGACACGTCCGCGGACCTGCGCAGGACAGGACCGGGCGTTCGGGCACCGCAGGTCGATGTCGCCCTCCTTCATCGCCCGGAGGGGCGTTCCGCACTCGGGGCACTCGGCTGGCATGACGAACTCCCGCTCGCTGCCGTCGCGCTTGTCCACCACCGGACCGAGCACCTCCGGTATCACGTCGCCTGCCTTGCGGAGGACGACGGTATCGCCGATCAGAACCCCCTTCGCCTTGACGACGTCCTTGTTGTGCAGGGTGGCCTGGCGGACGACGGACCCCGCGACGTGTGCGGGCGCCATCACGGCGAACGGTGTCGCGCGACCGGTGCGCCCGACCGAGACCACGATGTCGAGCAGCGTGGTCTGCACCTCCTCGGGCGGATACTTGAAAGCGATCGCCCAGCGGGGCGCACGGCTGGTCGCCCCGAGTTCGTCGTGCAGCTCGAGTTCATCGACCTTGACGACGATGCCGTCGAGCTCATGTTCGATGTCGTGACGGTGTTCGCCGAAGTACTCGACGAACTCCACCACCTCGTCGATCGTGCGGCACACCTTGCTGTGCGGACTCGTGGGCAGGCCCCACTCCGCAAGCAGGTCGTACACCTCGCTCTGCGCAGCGACAGGAGGATCGGCCCATGCCCCGACGCCGTGCACATAGAGCGCGAGCGACTCGATGCGCAGCAACCCGGCCTCGAGCTCGAGGCCGTTCTTCTTGTCGATCTGCTGACGAAGGCCACCGCTCGCCGCATTGCGAGGGTTCGCGAACGCAGGGAATCGGCGAGCGGCCGCCGTGCGCGCCTTCTCCTCGTCGAACGGCTTCTTCGCGCCACCGCGTGACTCCCACCGCTCGAGCGCATCGGCGTACGCGCGGTCGCGGAAGGCCGCCTGCGCCGCGTTGAGCCGCTCGAATGCGGCGACGGGGATGAACACCTCGCCGCGCACCTCGACGATCTCGGGGTGGCCTTCTCCTCTCAGACGTTGAGGGATCTCCGGGAGGCGCAGCGCGTTCTCGGTGACGATCTCGCCGACGCGACCGTCACCACGGGTCGCGGCTGAGGTCAGGACCCCGTTCTCGTAGCGGAGGTTGATCGCGAGCCCGTCGATCTTCAGCTCCGTGAGCCAGGCGACCTCTCGCCCCGCAGACGCCTTCGTCTTCGCCGCCCACTCCCGCAGTTCATCGACCGAGAAGACGTTGTCGAGACTGAGCATGCGCTCGGCATGCTCGATCGTCGCGAGGCCCGTTGCCTCTGCCGCTCCGACCATCTGCGTCGGCGAGTCCTGCCCCTGAAGCTCGGGGTGCAGACGCTCGAGCTCCTCCAGGCGGTGCATCCACCCGTCGTAGGTGAAGTCGTCGACGATCGAGGTGTCGTGGCCGTAGTAGGCCTCTTTCGCATCGAGGATGCGAGTGGTCAGCTCGTCGGCTTCGATTCGGGCGTCTTCCAGCGAGATGTTCTCCGGCACTCCGTCAGTCTACGAGCGGGTACGGACACTGCAGAGGATCTACGCGCCGACGGGCACAGCCGACACCGTCGTGTCGATCGTGAACTGTCCGAGCACACGCGTGCCGATGTAGAGGACCGCGGTCTGCCCGGGCGCAACGCCGTCGAGCGGCACGTCCGGAGTGACCCGGACACCCGAGTCCGACACCACAGCCCGCGCGGCCACCGGTTCCGCATGAGCGCGGATCTGCACGTGACATTCGAAGGACGACTCTCTCGGCGCCGCTCCAGCCCAGCTGAACCGCTCCCCTGCGATCTCGGCGATCGCGAGCGCCTCCTTGGGGCCGACGACGACGGTGTTCGAGACGGGGCGCACCTCGAGGACGAACCGCGGTTTGCCGTCGGCCGCGGGAATGCCCAGCTTGAGACCGCGCCGCTGACCGACCGTGAACGCGTGTGCGCCCTCGTGCGCACCGACGACCTCACCCGTGCGATCCACGATCTCGCCCGTGGCCGTTCCCACCTTCTCGGCGAGCCAGCCGCGCGTATCACCATCGGGGATGAAGCAGATGTCGTGGCTGTCCGGCTTCTGGGCGACGCTGAGGCCGCGCGCTTCGGCCTCAGCGCGCACGAGGGCCTTCGAAGGAGTGGTCCCCAGCGGGAAGTAGGTGTGTGCGAGCTGCTCTGCCGTCAACACTCCCAGGACATAGGACTGATCCTTGGCATTGTCAGAGGCGCGGTGCAGCTCGAGGCCGTCGGGCCCGTCGATGAGAGTCGCGTAGTGTCCGGTGCACACCGCGTCGAACCCGAGTTCGATCGCCCGCTCGAGCAGCGCGGCGAACTTGATCTTCTCGTTGCAGCGCATGCACGGGTTCGGGGTGCGACCGGCCTGGTACTCCGAGATGAAGTCCGCGATCACGTCGTCGCGGAACCTCTCAGAGAAGTCCCACACGTAGAACGGGATGCCGAGCATGTCGGCGGCGCGACGGGCGTCGAGCGCGTCTTCGATCGTGCAGCATCCGCGGCTTCCCGTGCGCAGGGTTCCGCCGGCCCGGGAGAGCGCGAGATGCACGCCGACGACGTCGTGCCCCGCCTCCACGGCCCTGGCAGCCGCGACGGCGGAATCGACACCACCGCTCATGGCCGCAAGGATCCGCATGACACCAGTCTACGAGCGTGCGCCTGTGCCGGCGCCGGATGCGCGGGCGTAGGTGTCCGCGATCACGGCGAGCACAGCATCGACGTCGGCGTCGGTCGAGGTCCGGCCGAGCGAGAACCGGAGCACGCTGCGCGCGTCCCGTTCGCTTCGTCCCATCGCCATGACCACATGCGAGGGTTCGGCGACGCCGGCCTGGCAGGCCGACCCCGTCGACGCGGCCACACCCGCGACATCGAGCAGGAACAGCAGGCTCTCCCCCACCGCGCCGGGGAAGAGCAGGTGCGCGTTCCCCGGGAGGCGGTCGGTCTGGTCGCCCAGGAGCACGACGTCCGGCACAGCGGTCCGGATGCCGCTCACGAGTCGGTCACGCAGGGTGCGCAGTCGACGCCCCTCCTCCTCGCGCTCGACCTCGGCGAGCTCGAGCGCGGTGGCGAAGGCCGCGGCACCGGGGACATCCTGCGTCCCGGCACGCAGCCCTCGCTGTTGTGCACCGCCGCGCAGCAGTGCCGTCAGGCGCGCCGTCCGTGCGGTCACCAGCGCCCCGACGCCGACGGGTGCGCCGATCTTGTGCCCGGCGAGACTCATCGCGACGAGTCCGACGCCCGGGCCCGCCTCTCCCCGCAGAGCACGGAACGACAGCGGAAGATGTCCGAGAGCGGCGACCGCATCGAGGTGGAGCGGGACATCGGCCCCGGCGGCGGCCCGAGCGAGCGACGCGGCTTCGTTGATCGTGCCCGCTTCGTTGTTCGCGACGAGTGCGGTGGCGAGGGCCGCCCCCGCGAGCTGCCCCTCGAACTGCGCCGGGTCGATCCGCGCCTGCTCCGTCACCGGGACCCGCCGCAACTCCGCGCCGTCATCGACGAGACCCGCCGCAGTGTCCATCGTCGCGTGATGCTCGGCATCCGGCAGCACGATCGCCGATGTGCCGTTCGCGCGCGTGCCACAAGCCCTGCAGCGCGAGGTTGATCGACTCCGTGCCCCCGACGTGAACACGATCTCGATCGGCTCGGCATCCAGCACGGCTGCGGCGCGCTCGCGCGACTCCTCCAGCAGGCGCCGGGCGTCCTGTCCCGCGGCGTGCGTCGATGAGGCGTTGCCGACGGTCTCGGACGCATGCAGCCAGGCATCGCGCGCTTCCGGGCGCAGCGGCGTGGTCGCTGCGTGATCGAGATAGTGCCGCATCCTTCGATTCTCTCGCGAAACGGCGGCGTGGGGGGTCGCACGTCGGGAACCCGGTACCGGCTGTCATGAGACGGCAACACATCGCGCCTAGTGTGTACTCATGCCCGTGTCCCGAGACCTCGCCGCGCCCGGCGGCTCAGCCCTCGACAACCTCGGCGTCCGTCTGCACGACGGCGTCGGAACGCTGCGCGTCTGGTCGCAGAACGCCTCGTCCGTGGAGCTGGTGGTCTTCGATGCCACCGACCTCGATTGGGCGACGGACGAAGTGCCTCTCGAACGCCTGGCTGGCGGCGTCTGGGAAGTCACCACGGCGCTGCTCCAGCCCGGGGTCCGCTACGCCGTCCGCGTGGGTGGTCCGCACGGACCCGGCAACACCTTCAACCCCGAGACGCTGCTCCTGGACCCTTACTCCCGCGGCCTCGCCCAGGGTGACGGCTACGAGGAATGGCGATCCGTCGTCATCGTGGACGGCTTCGACTGGGGAGAGTCAAGGAAGCCACGCGTGCCCCTCGACCGCACTGTCATCTATGAAGGACATCTCAAGGGCCTCACCAAGCGGCACCCCGACGTTCCCCCGGCGCTGCACGGCACATACGCCGGTCTCGCCCATCCCGCGATGATCGCGCATTTCCGCTCGCTCGGGATCACATCGATCGAGCTTCTCCCCGTGCATGCCTTCGTCCCGGAGCCCCGCCTTCTCGAGCGTGGGCTGACCAACTACTGGGGGTACAACACCCTCAACTTCTTCACTCCGCACACCGCCTATGCCACGGAGGATGCCCGCAAGGAAGGTCCGGAGGCCGTGCTCGCCGAGTTCAAGGGCATGGTGCGCCTGTTGCACGAGGCCGGACTCGAAGTGATCCTCGATGTGGTGTACAACCACACCTCTGAGGAGGGCATCGGCGGCCCCCGCTCGAGCCTGCGGGGCATCGACAACGCGAACTACTACCGCCAGGACGAGTCCGGCGTCTACGTCGACACCACGGGCTGCGGGAACACCCTCAACACCGCGACCGATGCCGGGGCGCGACTGGTGCTGGACTCGCTCCGCTACTGGGCACAGGAGATGCAGATCGACGGCTTCCGGTTCGATCTCGCCACGGCGATCGCGCGGGACGACACTCACACGTACACGCCCGACCACCCGCTCCTCGCTGCCATCGCGGCGGATCCGATCCTCGCCGAGACCAAACTCATCGCCGAACCGTGGGACGTCGGCCTCGGCGGTTGGCAGACCGGGAACTTCCCGGCGGGCTGGCACGAGTGGAACGATCGCTACCGCGACCGGGTGCGCAACTTCTGGCTGAGCGACATCGACTACGCACGACGCGCATCGGCGCCCGTGGGCATCGGCGGGTTCGCCACCCGCCTCGCCGGATCCTCCAACACGTTCAGCGAGGATCGGGGCCCGCTCGCCAGCGTGAACTTCGTCACGGCTCACGACGGTTTCACCCTGCACGACCTGGTGTCGTACGACGTGAAGCACAACGAGGCGAACGGAGAGCAGAACCGCGACGGCGCCGACATGAACCGCGCCTTCAACCACGGCATCGAGGGGCCGACCGACGATCCGACGATCCTGGCAGCGCGGCGAAAGGCCATGCGGAACCTCCTCGGCACTCTCCTGCTCTCGGCAGGCATCCCGATGCTGACGGCAGGAGACGAGGTCGGACGCACGCAACGTGGCAACAACAACGCCTACGCGCAGGACTCCGCGCTGACGTGGCTCGCCTGGGAGTTCGAACCGTGGCAGGAAGACCTCCGCGCTCACGTCTCCCGCCTCATCCGGCTCCGGCAGGACAACCCGGCGCTCCGACCCAGCCGCTACGCACGCCTCGGCGAGCACATCCCCAACGCCTCCGTCATGGACTGGTACGACCAGAACGGCGAGACGATGGAACAGGGACAGTGGGCGGACCCCGGCAACCGCACGCTGCAGTACGTCGCCGCATCCACTCCGGACACCGAGGCGTACAACCGTATCCTGCTCATCGTGCACGGCACCGAGTCTCCGATCGACGTGCGTCTGCCCGACGAGATCGAGGATGCGACGCGCTTCGTGTCGTTGTGGTCGAGTGCTCTGGAGCGCCCGACCGATGAGGAGGAGGTCTTCGCACCTGGTGATGTCCTCCCGGTGTCCGGTACCTCGATGAGGCTCTTCCGCGTCGAGTGAGACCCGCGCCGACGCACCGCGCCGCGCGCTACCCGTGACCTCCTCCGCGCGGTACATTCGGGATGTGCCTGCACGTGCTGGAACTCGGTCCATGACTCTCCGGAGTCCCTCTCAGATCCCGCCGCGCGCCGCGGATGACGCCGATACGCCCGGCGTACTCCGGACGACGCGCATACCCCTGCTGCAGCCATCGCCCGCTGTGCCAGGCGGGTTCACGCCCAAGGCCTTCGTCGGCGAAGTCGTCCCGTTCAGCGTGACCTCGTTTCGAGAGGGCCACGACATCATCGGTGTACACGTCCGGCTCACGTCGCCGTCCGGCGAAGAGACTCTTCATCGACTCTCGCCGCGTGACGACGGCACCGACACCTGGTCGACGGACATCGCTCTCGACGAGCAGGGCGCGTGGCGGTTCCGGTTCGAGGCCTTCTCTGATGACTTCGCGACCTGGGCGCACGCCGCCGAGCTCAAGGTGAGAGCGGCGGTCGACGTGCCCGTCATGGCGGCCCTCGGGGCCGATCTGCTCGCTCGGGCGGCCACCGAGAAGGACCGTCCCGCCGCGCAACGGAAGCACTTGGGCGACGTCGCTCTGGCGCTGCGCAGCGGCAAGGCCGACACGACGCTCGCCGTCTCGACGGATGCGCGACTCGTGCAGATCTTCCGCGAACGTCCTGTGACGAGCCTGCGCTCCGCCTCCTCCGATCAGACGGTGAACGTGGATCGCCTCGCGGCGGGAACCGGCGCCTGGTACGAGTTCTTCCCGCGGTCGGAAGGCGCCCGTCGCCTGAAAGACGGCACCGTGAAAAGCGGGACCTTCCGCACGGCTATGAAGCGCCTCCCCGAGGTCGCAGCGATGGGGTTCGACGTCGTCTACCTGGTGCCCGTCCACCCGATCGGCACCACCCATCGCAAGGGGCGCAACAACACTCTGGTCGCTGAGCCCGGCGACCCCGGCTCCCCTTACGCGATCGGATCCGCAGCGGGCGGCCACGATGCGATACACCCCGACCTGGGCACGCCGGCAGACTTCCGCGCGTTCGTCCGCGCAGCACAGAAGGAGGGGCTCGAGGTCGCCCTGGATCTCGCGCTCCAGGCATCCCCGGACCACCCGTGGGTCAGCGCACATCCCGAATGGTTCACGACGCTCCCCGACGGCACGATCGCTTTCGCGGAGAACCCCCCGAAGAAGTACCAGGACATCTACCCCCTGAACTTCGACAACGATCCGGAGGGGATCGCCGCAGAGATGTTGCGGATCGTGCAGCACTGGGTCGGTCAGGGGGTGAAGATCTTCCGCGTCGACAATCCGCACACCAAGCCTCTGCAGTTCTGGGAATGGCTCATCGCAGAAGTGAACGCGGTCGATCCCGACGTGATATTCCTCGCCGAGGCATTCACCCGACCAGCCGTGATGCGCGCACTCGCCGCCGTGGGCTTCCAGCAGAGCTACAGCTACTTCACCTGGCGCAACACCAAGACAGAGCTCGAAGAATTCCTCACCTCCGTGTCGCACGAGACAGCCGACTACATGCGTCCGAACCTCTTCGTGAACACGCACGACATCCTGACCGAGTACCTGCAGTTCGGCGGAAGGGCCGCGTATCGTATCCGCGCCTGCATCGCGGCCACGGCCGGTCCGGTGTACGGCGTGTATGCGGGATATGAGCTGTTCGAGAACGTGGCGCGTCCCGGCTCCGAAGAGAACATCGACAACGAGAAGTACGAGTACAAGTTCCGGGACTGGAACGGCGCAGAGGCGCGAGGCGAGTCCCTCGCGCCGTTGCTCCGCCGTCTCAACGAAATCAGGCGAGACCACCCGGCGCTGCGGCAGCTCCGCACCTTCTCGACGCACTGGAGCGACGACGACGCCGTGCTCGTCTACAGCAAGCACCTCGACGCGCCCTTCACCGGGACCGGTCGTGCAGACACCATCATCGTGGTCGCCAACGTCGATCCGCACTCGGTGCGCGAGACGACCGTCCACCTCGACACCACGCGATGGGGTGTGCCGCTCGGCGATCGGTTCGAGGTGGAAGATCTCCTCACCGGGGCGGTGTGGACCTGGAGCGACCACAACTACGTGCGGCTCGACGCCTTCGCCGAGCCGGTGCACATCCTGAAGGTGAGGGAGCGATCATGAGTTACGCGGAAGACGTCGCGGCATCCACCGAGTGGGAGGCGATCGCCGCGGCGACCCACCATGACCCGCACTCCGTGCTCGGTGCACACGCCCGCAAGGACGCCGCCGATCGCACGGTGACGGTGATCCGCGTGCGACGCCCACTCGCCGCGCAGGTGGCCGCGGTGTTCGGCGACGGCAGCAGGCTCGAACTCGCGCACGTCGCGCACGGGATCTGGGAGGCGCAGCATGTCGGTCCCCCGCTGCCGTACCGGGTCGCGACGAAGTACGCCGACCACGAGGAGACCCTCTCGGGCGACCCCTATCGTCATCGCCCCACTCTGGGCGACCTGGACCTGCACCTGATCGCGGAAGGACGACACGAGCGGCTCTGGGAGGCGCTGGGAGCACACCCGCGGACGCTCGACGGCGAGCAGGGCACCTCGTTCGCGGTCTGGGCGCCCGACGCCACCGCCGTCCGCGTCGTCGGCGACCATGACGACTGGAGCGGCGAGGCGCACGCGATGCGCTCCATGGGGGTGAGCGGCGTCTGGGAGTTGTTCATCCCCGACCTCCCGATCGGCACGCGGTTCAAGTACCAGATCCGCACGCGGGACGGAGCGTGGATCCTGAAGGCCGACCCCATGGCTCTCGCCGCCGAGGTTCCGCCGAACACGGCATCCGTCGTGACCGCATCGTCGTATGCGTGGTCGGACGGGGCGTGGATGACCCGCCGCGCGGCGACCCACGCCGTCGCGCAGCCCTTGTCGGTCTACGAGGTCCACGTCGGCTCATGGCGCGAGGGACTCGGGTACCGCGAGCTCGCAGCGCCGCTGATCCAGCACGTGACGGATTCAGGGTTCACCCACGTGGAGTTCATGCCCCTCGCCGAGCACCCGTTCGGCGGTTCCTGGGGCTACCAGGTCAGCGGGTACTACGCTCCGACGAGCCGATTCGGCTCCCCCGATGATCTGCGCTACCTGATCGACCGCCTCCACCAGGCCGGCATCGGCGTGATCATGGACTGGGTGCCGGGACACTTCCCCAAGGATGCCTTCGCGCTGGCGCGCTTCGACGGCCAGGCGCTGTACGAGCATCCGGATCCCCGCCGAGGGGAACATCAGGACTGGGGAACGCTCATCTTCGACTACGGGCGACCGGAGGTCCGCGGCTTCCTCGTCGCCAACGCCCTCTACTGGCTCGAGGAGTTCCATGTGGACGGGTTGCGCGTCGACGCCGTCGCCTCGATGCTGTACCTCGATTACTCCAGGGCCGCCGGCGAGTGGGAGCCGAACATCCACGGCGGCCGCGAGAACCTCGAAGCGATCCGCTTCCTGCAGGAGGTCAACGCGACCGCGTACCGACTGCATCCGGGGATCATGATGATCGCGGAAGAGTCGACGAGCTTCCCCGGCGTCACTGCACCCACCGATCACGCCGGTCTGGGCTTCGGGTTCAAGTGGAACATGGGCTGGATGAACGACTCGCTCCAGTACATCGCGCGCGACCCGATGTACCGTTCGCATCACGAGGGAGAGATGACCTTCTCGTTCGTCTACGCGTTCGGCGAGAACTACCTGCTTCCCATCAGCCACGACGAGGTCGTGCACGGAAAGGGAAGCCTTCTCGCGAAGATGCCAGGCGATCACTGGCACAAGCTCGCGAACACGCGTGCGTACCTGGCCTACATGTGGGGTCACCCGGGAAAGAAGCTCCTGTTCATGGGGCAGGAGTTCGGGCAGCTCGCCGAGTGGTCGGAGGCGCGCCAACTGGACTGGTGGCTCCTCGACCAGCCGTCGCACGCACAGCTTCAGGACTTCGTCGGCGCGTTGAACCGCACCTATCGCGCCCAGGCGCCACTGTGGGAGCGCGACAACGAGGCTTCGTCATTCCGTCGGCTCGGCGCACCGACCTGGGATCCGTCCGTGATCGCCTTCGAGCGACGTGACGCGCACGGAGGTCGACTCGTCGTCGTCAGCAACTTCGCAGGCACGGAGCTGACGGCACACCCGCTCGAGCTCCCGCGTGAGGGCGTCTGGCAGGAGGTGCTCAACACCGACGCCGCCGAGTACGGGGGCCGCGGGTCCGGCAACCTGGGCATGGTGTACGCCGGATCCGCAGACGGCGGGAGTCCGACAGCCACCATCACGCTGCCCGCGCTGACGACTCTGTGGCTGCGCCACCAGTCCGACCCGCACGTGCCGACCGTGAATCACGGCTGACGACCCTCTGCTCTGCCGCCCGACGCGTTCTAGAACAGCAGCGACGACAATCGGTTGCGGGCGGACACCACGCGCGGATCGGCGGCGCCCACCAGGCCGAACAGCTCGATCAGCCGCTCTCGCACGGGCGTGCGCTCCTCAGACGGCAGCTGCGCGAACAGGTCGAGCAGACGGGCGAAGGCGTCTTCGACATGTCCACCCGAGAGATCGAGGTCGGCCACGTCGAACTGCGCCTGCACATCGAGGGGCGCCGCAGCTGCCGCATCGCGCGCCGCCTGGAGGTCGAGTCCCTGCACGCGGTCGAGCAGACGCACCTGACCGAGCCCGGCGCGAGCATCCTCGTCGCGCGGGTTCTCTGCGAGCGCCTTCTCGTATGCGCGGATCGCGGCCGCGTAATCGCCGGTCTCGATCGCCGCGAACGCCTCGGCATGCAACGGCGGCAGTTCCGGCTCGGCGGGAGCGGCCGGAGCCTCTCCTTGCTCCGCGACCGACAGCGAACCCGTGACACCGTTCTGCGCAGCGACCTGCAGCAGCTGGGCGAACACGTCGCGCACCTGCTGCTCCGGCACCGCACCGGTGAACATCGGGACGGGCTGGCCAGCGATCAGCGCCACGACCATCGGGATCGACTGCGCGCGGAAGCTCTGCGCGAGCTGCGGGTTCGCGTCGACGTCGACCTTGGCGAGCAGGACGCGCCCCTGGAGCTCGCGCGTCACCTTCTCGATGATGGGGCTGAGCTGCTTGCACGGCCCGCACCACTCGGCCCACAGGTCCACCACGACCGGAACGGTGCGGGAGAGCTCGAGTATCTGACCGAACGTCTCATCGGTCGCATCCACCACGACGTCCACGACATTCGGTGCCGGGGATCCCTCGGCCGACGACGCAGGACGATTGCGCAGGCTTGACAGGTCGACCGCGCCGCGCAGCGCGGACGGAGAGATTTCACTCATTTGATCACCTTCACCGAGAGGAGGTCCTGGTGCACAGCCAGGAGCCTGATCTGCTCCGTCGATCCCTGTGCGGGGACGGAGAAGAAGAGCTGGAATTCGTAGGTCGTCTCGACGCCCTTCGCCGACTCGGTCGCACCCGTCAGAGCCTTGGCCTGTGCGTTGTCACCGAACCGGATGACCACATCCGAAGCCGTGGGCGTCACCGTCTCGGTGTCGGTCATCGAGATCGCCACGATCGCGCCGCTGTCCAGGGTCGTCATGGAGATCGGCTCGGCCGTCGTCGGAGCCATGTCGAATGCGGCTTTCGAGGTCTTGGATGCGCCCTTGTCCGCCAGACCCTGCACGACGGCCTGGCGGCTGTCCTTGATGGACTGAGCGAGGTTGAGCGAGAGGTCGTCGAACAGCCCGTAGAACTCGCTCGACTCCCCCGCATCGACGACGTCGGCGAAAGCGGGAGCGAGCTCTGCCGGGGGGACTGTCAGGAAGGCGGAATCGGAGGGCACGAGCGACGTTCCGAGCCAGGTGGCGGCGACATCGGGGAACACGGCATCCGCCGACATCTCGGCCATGTTGCTGACCTTGTAGTTCGCCCACGGGTCAGCCTGGGTCATCATGAGCAGCACGGGAGGAACCGTGTCGTCGCCCGTGCTCTTCGAGAGCATGAGCACCGTGCGCGGCCAGCGATCGGTCGCTTCGGGCAGCACCACCTCGAAGTCGTCGGTCGGAATCGCTGCGGGAGGAGCCGTGTCCGGCAGCTTGGTGCGCAGTGCATACTCGGTGGTCCGCGCCGCGAGAGCCGGGCCGTCCAGACGCGTCGCCGCAAGGTCGGCGTCGCGAGCGGTATCGGCTTCGACCAGAGTGTCGGAGACCGTCTGGAGGATGCGCTTGGCCTGCGCCTCCGTGACAGCAGGCGGCTTCTGGTTCTCGGGAGCGATCACCGTGGGACTGGGTGAAGGAGACGCCGAGACGTCGCCCAGCTGCGGCCAGGATTCAGCGGAGCATCCCGCGGCGAGGAGCGCCGTGAGGCCGAGCGCGGGAATCACGAGCAGTCTGCGGCGGCGAGCAGGCCGAACCGCACGCATGGCGTTCTTCGAATCGGATCCCTTGGTGTCGTCCACGATCTCCGCGTCCTCGATCTCGGTGTCGCGCACCTCGTCTCGCTCGGCAGGAGCCGGGGAATCGGGCTTCTCCTCGGGCGCCTCGATCGCCGCCCGCTCTTCCGGCGGGAGCACGGCGACGTCGATCGGTTCGGTCACCGGAAGCGGGCCGGGGCCCTTGCGGCGGGGACCACGTCCGCGGCGCTGATGGCGGATCGCGAGGACGTACAGGATGAGGCCGACGAGGAGAACGAGCCCACCGGCGACCATGAGCGGACCCGCCCACGGAGTGGTGTTGTCCAGCGGCCAGGACACGACGATGTCGTCGGGTGCGTCCTGGGTTCCGTCATAGGCGATCAGCATGCTGGTCCCCTCGGGGAGCTGCATGTTGTCGGCGACGAGGCGGTTCTCCTTGTCGAAGGAGTCCAGCCACAGATCCGAGCCTCGAGGATCGCGTCCGGCGGTCTCGTCCGTCGGCGCTTCGCCATCACCGCCATCGGCCTGATCCGAGGACTCCTGCGCAGTGACGTGCTCGACGACGAACTCTCCGTCGTCGTCGACGGTGACGTGGTTGTAGTCGGAGTCGGCGAGCCATGCCTGCATGTCTGCGGTGCGGCCGTAGCTGCCGAAGACATCGCCTTGGCCGCGAACGATGAGCGTCTGTGCGCCGGGGTTCGTCCTGAGCACGTCGCCGTCAAGCAGGACGAAAGGCGCCGGTTCATCGATCGCGACTTGCGTCTGCTGCGAATCGGGCCCGATGAACAGGGTGCGCTGGGCGATCCCGGCCCCGATGAGCACCGCAGCCAGCACGAAGGCCACCACGGCCCATACGAAACGCACGAATAGTCTCCTCACGCATCACGGACATCCACCCGCGACGCAACACTCGACATTTCAGACTAGCGAAATCACCTGTGTGTTGCCCACGAGCAGATGCAGTGCGGGCAGGATCGGCACGTCGCCGACCTCGCGGAGGAGCACCTCGATACCCTTGCTGAATCCGTTTCGAGGAGTCGACAGATGAAGATCCACAATCCCTTCCGCACTGCCCTGGTGGCGACTCTCGGCGTGGGATTGGGCATCCTCCTCATCAGCAGTGTGCAGACGTTGTCGAGCGTCCTGCTCTACGTCGGCACCGCGCTGTTCCTGAGTCTGGGACTCGACCCACTCGTCTCCTTCCTCGAACGTCGCAGACTCCCCCGCTGGCTGGCCGTGCTGGTCACGATCCTCGCGGTCCTCGCGGTGTTCGGCGGGATCGTGCTGATCATCCTCCCGGTGCTCGTCGACCAGATCTCGCAGCTGATCGCGCAGATCTCGGCGATCGTCTCCCGGGGGAACCTGATCCCCGATCTCAAGGAGTGGATGCAGGACACCTTCCCGAACCTGCTGGTCGACGACGTGTTCACCTACGTGACGGACTGGCTGACGACGAACCTCGCCGAGATCGGTGGTTCCATCGGCCAGGGAGTCCTCGTCGCCAGCGGCGCCGTTCTCAGCGGACTGTTCGGCGCCTTCATCGTCCTCATCCTGACGATCTACCTGACGGCTTCCACCCCGTCGCTCAAGCGGGCCGTGTACCAGCTGGCACCGGCGTCGAAACGCGATCGCTTCATCGACCTGTCGGAGCAGATCACCGATTCCGTGGGCTACTACGTCATGGGCCAGGTCACCCAGGGCGTGATCAACGGCGTGCTCAGCGCGATCTACCTCACGATCATCGATGCCCCGTTCCCGGCGGTCCTGGCGATCATCGCGTTCTTCTTCTCGCTGATCCCGCTCGTCGGCACCCTCACCGGTTCGACGATCATCGTCCTGGTGTGCCTGATCCCGGGTCTGGGTTCTCCCGGCATCGCGATCGCCGCAGCCATCTACTACCTGATCTACATGCAGATCGAGGCGTATGTGATCTCCCCGCGCATCATGAGCCGGGCCGTGGCCGTGCCCGGCGCCGTCGTCGTCGTCGCAGCTCTCGCCGGGGGAAGTCTGCTCGGACTCCTGGGTGCGCTCATCGCGATCCCGGTGGCAGCGAGCATCCTGATCCTCTACCGGCAGGTGCTCATCCCGCGCATGAACGAGTTGTGAACCGGGAACTGCTCAATCGACCGGCGGCCAGTGCGTGGCCAGGGGCAGCGCTGAGGGGTTGACCGCCGCGACGATCTCGGTGAGAACCCGCCGCGTCTGCGACTCCCCCACCCACAGATGCTTGCCCCCTTCCACCGCGATCAGCTGCGCATGCGGAATGGATGCGAATCGCTCACGGGCCTCCGCCGGACGCAGATAGTCGTCCAGTTCCGGGACGAGCACGACGACCGGCACTTCGCTATCGGCCCATGCCGCGACCTCCGCATCGGTGGCCCGGTGCAACGGCGGGGAGAGCAGGATGATGCCCTCGATGGCGTGCTCCCTGCCGTATTTCAGAGCGAGCTCCGTGCCGAACGACCATCCGAGCAGCCAGGGGCGCGGAAGGGAACGCTCCTGCACGAAGTCCATCGCCGCGGCGACATCGAGCCTCTCCGCAGCGCCGCCGTCGAACGCTCCGTCGCTCGTGCCGCGAGGGGACGTCGTTCCCCGGGTGTTGAACCGCAGGACCGCCAGATCAGCGAGCGCAGGCAGCCGAGCCGCCGCCTTGCGGATGATGTGCGAGTCCATGAACCCGCCCGCTGTCGGGAGCGGATGCAGGGTCACCAGAGTCGCCTCGGGCGTCGCGCCCTCCGGCAGAGCGAGTCCACCGACCAGGGTGAGACCATCCGCGGTGACCAGTTCGATGTCCTCACGCACCGCCGGGAGTTCCAGGGGTCCTCGGATCTCCATGCTCATGCCATCCTCCAGCAGTGTGTGTGCCAGTGCCGCCGAGCGGCGAGGTCCGCCGCATCGCCCAAGACGCCGTCAGCCCGCCACGCCACGAGGTGAGCCGTGCCTGCCTCGATCTGTCGCCCGCACCCCGGACACAGGTAGTCCTTCTGCGCCTGCGCGGCGGAGACGGGCTGCACCGTCCACTCACTGCCGCGTCGGGTCTCGGATCGCTTCCATCCGGCGAGCAGTCGGTCCAACGAGTCGTCGGTGTCAGGGCGCGCCGGAGGGCGTCTGCGGGAGCGTGGCATCGCGCCTGCTCACCACCAGTGGTTGTTGGTCCAGAAGTTGTACGCGCCGGCCCAGCTGCCGTACCGTCCCGTGGCGTATCCCGTGGCCCACCGCAGGTTGTCGACGGGGTTGTACCCGTTGCCTGGCACCTTGCTGCACGGCAACGCCTGCACGAGGCCGCAGGCACCGGACGACGAGTTCGTCGCGTTCGGGTTCCACCCGCTCTCTCGCGACACGATGTAGTCGACGTACTGCCAGTCGCTCTGAGCGATACCCGCCGCGGCCATCCACTCCGCGGGTGCTCCCCCACCGGAGTACGGGGGCAGCGAGGAACCGCCGGAGGAGCCGCCCTTGGAGGTCGACGCCACCGTCGGCGCGGGCTTCGGCTTGGGCTTCGGCTTGACGTACACCTCGAAGGTGCCGCGCTCGACCGGGGTGATGGCCGCTCCGCTCACGGTGACCGTGAGGTTCTGCGTGTCTGCGAGGGCCAGCGAATACGCGGAATCGGGAGCATCCGCCTGCACGGGCTCCGCGAGTGCCACTCCCGTCGGTGCGACGAGCGCGCCGGCGAATCCGACGACGGCGAGGGCGCTGAACACACTGACGACTCCGCGGCGGCGTGACCACCGCCGGGCATCGGAGCGCGCCGAACTCACCTTCGCTGCGGGCACCGGCGAAGAGACGCTTCTTTCGAGATTCATGTCGTTTCGGGAGTTCACGATGAGGGACAGTCTACGCAAAGACAGCTGGATCGACCATCAGGAAGCTCAACGCACAGCGAGAATGACCTCGATCGTGGCGTCCAAGAGCGCGTCGACCTGCTCCTCGCGGTACCCACCGCGTTGCATTCTGAAAGCTGCCGAGCGGAGCTGTTCGGCACTCAGAGCATCGCCGTCGCGGAGGTAGCGCACGATCCGTGTCGACACATGATCGACTTCATCCATGCGGTAGCCGAAGGTGAGGACGCCGGTTCGAGCGAAACGATGCCGCTGCGGTCGAGCCAGATGATCGAGGATGACCTGCGCGTCCGCTCGCGCCTGCTCGACCCAGGCACCGGCTCCCTGAGTGCGCACCACACGCTCGCGCTCCCGTGCTGCGAAGGCGTCTTCCACCCGCCCGAGAGCGGCATCCACGTCCGCGACGACGTAGCCTCCCTTGACGAGCGGGAACGAGGCCGTGCGCACATCCTCAGCGCCGAGTTCTTCGTTCCCGGCTTCGAAAGCTCTCCGCGCGGAGGCGAGGAACGTGTCCACTGCCGCCCGGTGGTATCCGCGCTCACGCCCCGACGTCAGCGCGAACGCCGGCGGCGTCTGCGTCGCGGGCTCCACGAGTCGATCATCGGTCATCACAGCACCACCCAGGGAGAGAGGAGGAAGTAGAGGCAGAGCGCCGGGATCGTGGAGGGAAGGATGCTGTCGAGCCGATCGAGCAGGCCGCCGTGCCCCGGCAACCAGGAGCTCATGTCCTTGATGCCGAGATCGCGCTTGAGCATCGACTCGCCGAGGTCGCCGAGCGTCGCCGACAGCAGGATGGACACGCCGAAGATCAGCCCCGCCCACCAGGGGAGCTCGAGGAGGAAGATCGCCAGGAGCACGCCCGCGATGAGCGAGGCGACCACGGCGCCACCGAATCCCTCCCACGTCTTCTTGGGACTGATCTTCGGAGCCATCGGATGCCTGCCGAAGGCGAGTCCCGCCGCATAGGCACCCGTGTCAGCCGCGACGGCGATGGCGATGAAGCTGAGCACCCACCATTGACCGCCCTCCTGCTCGAGGAGGATGAGGGCGACTCCGGCGAGGAACGGCACGTAGACCTGCACGAAGCCGCTGATGACGGCATCGCCGAGCACGTCGCCGTACGTACGACCGTCCTTGGCGACCATCTGAGCGATGAGGCGCCACACGATGACGAAGGCGACCGCGACGAACAGCATCACCCAGGAGAGCCATGGTTCCGCGAAGTACGCGGAGAGCACGAGGAAGGCCGCAGCTATGAGTTGTGGAACGACATCGACCCGTCGCCCGGACGCCCGCAGCGCCCGAGACAGCTCGTATACACCGAGCAACGCGGCGGCGAGGGCGAACGGCACGAAGAGCGCCTTGATGAACAGCAGCGACCCGAGCAGTGCCGCCCCGAAGGCGAGACCGATGAGGATCGCGAGAACGAGGTCTCGTCCCGTGCGCTCCTTGATCCGCTCGTTGGCCTGGTCGATCTGGTCGCGGGCATGCGAGACGTGGGTGCCCAGCTCGTCCCTCGCCGCACGCCACTGCTCGCGGATCGCGTTGTGGTCGGCGGTGTCGAGCGGTCCGGCGGCCAGCGCCGGGGCGCCGGCAGACGAGGGAAGAGGCGGACGCGGCGGGATCGCTTCCGCGTCGAATGACGGGAACGCCTCGTCCGCGAGCGGGACGCCGTCGGGCAGCGTGTCGTCACGCGCCTCACGGCGCGTCACCGGCCTGCCGTCGTCGGCTTCTCGCTTTTCGTCAGTCATCCTGACTACACCTCGAGGAGTTCGGCCTCTTTGCGCTTCAGCGCGTCGTCGATGAGGTCGACGTGCTGACGCGTCAGGCCGTCCAGCTCCTTCTCGCCGCGCGCGATCTCGTCCTCGCCGAGTTCGCTCTTGAGAGCGTCCAACTCGTCCTTCGCCTTGCGACGGATTCCGCGGACGTGCACCTTCGCGTCTTCGGCCTTCGTCTTGACGAGCTTCACGTACTCCTTGCGCCGCTCCGCGGTCAGCTCCGGCATCGTGACACGGACGAGATTACCGTCGTTCGTCGGGTTGACCCCGAGGTTCGGCATGTCGCGGATGGCCTGCTCGATCGCCTTCAGCGCCGACTTGTCGTACGGCGTGATGATGAGGGTACGAGCCTCCTGATTGGCCAGCGAAGCGAGCTGAGCGATCGGCGTGGGGGTGCCGTAGTAGTCGACGAGCACCTTCTGGAACATCTGCGGGTTCGCACGACCGGTGCGCACCGTGGAGAAGTCCTCCTTGGCAGCTTCGACCGCCCTGTTCATACGAGTGGTGGTTTCAGCGAGGACGTCCGCGATCACGGTGACTCCTATCGTCGGGGTGTTCTGCAAATTCTATCGGGCGAAGCCGTCTCCGCCGTGTCACACGCTCAGGCGGTGACGAGGGTGCCGATCGGCTCGCCGAGCAGCGCACGGGTGACGTTGCCTGCGGGCTCCATGCCGAACACCCGCATGTCCATGCTGTTGTCCATGCAGAGGCTGAAGGCTGTGGAGTCGACGACCTTGAGGCCACGCTGCAGGGCGTCACGGTAGGTGACGCGTTCGATGCGCTCCGCGTCGGCGTGCTTGTTCGGGTCGGCGGTGTAGATCGCGTCGACGCCGTTCTTGGCGACGAGGACCTCGTCTGCGCCGATCTCGAGCGCACGTTGCGCTGCCACGGTGTCGGTGGAGAAGTAGGGCAGACCGGCGCCCGCGCCGAAGATCACGACGCGGCCCTTCTCCAGGTGACGCTCGGCGCGACGCGGGATGTAGGGCTCTGCGACCTGGGTCATCGAGATCGCCGACTGCACGCGCGTCGCTGCCCCGGCCTGCTCGAGGAAGTCCTGCAGAGCGAGGGCGTTCATGACGGTGCCGAGCATGCCCATGTAGTCGGCACGTCCGCGATCCATGCCACGCTGGCTGAGCTCCGCGCCGCGGAAGAAATTGCCCCCGCCGACGACGATCGCGACCTCGACGCGGTCGACGGCCGCGGCGATGTCGCGGGCGATCTGAGAGACCACGTCAGGGCTCACACCCAGCTGTCCGGCCCCGAAGGCCTCGCCGGAGAGTTTGAGAAGGACGCGGCGGCGTCCGGTGCGTTCAGTCATGGGTGGGTGTCCTCTCGTCCCGATTCAAGATAGTGCCTCGTGGGCATGAAGAAGGGGTTCGGATCTTGGCGATCCGAACCCCTTCGACGTTGCTACGCGCCGACCTTGAAGCGCGCGAAGTCCGTCACGGTGATACCGGCGTCCTTCGCGACCTGGGCGACAGAGAGCTTGTTGTCCTTGGCGTAGTCCTGCTCGAGCAGGGCGACCTGCTTGATGAACGCGGAAACGCGACCTTCGACGATCTTCGGGAGAGCCGCTTCCGGCTTGCCCTCGTTGCGGGAGATCTCGGTGACGATCTCGCGCTCCTTCTCGACGGCGTCGGACGGGACATCCTCGCGGGACAGGTAGGACGGGTTCGCGAACGAGATGTGCTGCGCGATGCTGCGCGCGGTCTCGGCGTCGTCACCCGAGTAGGCGACGACGACGCCGATCTGCGGCGGCAGGTCCTTGCTGGTGCGGTGCAGGTAGACCTCGACCTTGTCGCCGGTGATCGTGCGCACGCGGCGCAGCTCGACCTTCTCGCCGATGATGGCGGCCTCTTCCGAGATGACCTGCTCGACGCTCTTGTCACCGGCGGATGCGGCGAGGGCGGCGTCGACCGAGTCGGCCTTGACCGCTGCGGCGGCGTCGGCGACCTTGTCGGCCAGCGCGATGAAGCGCTCGTTCTTCGCGACGAAGTCGGTCTCGCAGGCGAGTTCGATGAGCGTCACGGCGCCGTCCTGCTCGCGAGCGACGATCAGTCCCTCGCTGGTGGAGCGGTCAGCGCGCTTCGCGTTGCCCTTCGCACCCTTGAGACGCAGGATCTCGGTGGCCTTCGCGACGTCTCCGTCGGCCTCCTCGAGCGCCTTCTTGGTGTCGACCATTCCCGTGCCGAGCTGCTCACGCAGCGCCTTGAGGTCAGCGATGGTGAAGTTGGCCATGTGTGGTGGCTCCTTGCTTCGTTATGTATGTGTGTACGAGGGATTACTTGGCGTCTGCAGCCTCGGCAGCGGCGACCTCGGCGGTCTCCTCACCGGAAGCGGCGGCGATCGCCTCGTCGTGCGCCTCGGCACCGGCCTCATCGGCAGCGGTCTCGTCGGCAGCAGGCGTCTCGACGACAGCAGCCGCGTCGTCGGCGGTCACGATCTCGGCGGCGTCGGCGGACTCCTCGACCGGGGTCTCGAGCAGTTCCTTCTCCCACTCGGCCAGCGGCTCTGCGTCGCCCGACTCCGGGTTGTGCTTCTGCTGAAGGCCCTCGGCCGCAGCGTCGGCGATGATACGCGTGAGCAGCGACACGGAGCGGATCGCGTCGTCGTTGCCGGGGATCGGGTACTGGAAGTCGTCCGGATCCGCGTTGGTGTCGAGGATGCCGATCACCGGGATGCCGAGCTTCTTGGCCTCGTCGATCGCGAGGTGCTCGCGCTTGGCGTCGACGACCCAGATGGCCGACGGCGTCTTCGTGAGGTTGCGGATACCACCGAGGGACTTGTGCAGCTTGTCGAGCTCGCGCTTCTTGAGAAGCAGCTCCTTCTTCGTGAAGCCGCTGTTCGCCGGGGTCTCGTAGTCGAGCTCCTCGAGCTCCTTCATGCGTGCGAGACGCTTGGAGATCGTCTGGAAGTTGGTGAGGAGTCCACCGAGCCAGCGCTGGTTCACGAAGGGCTGGCCGACGCGGGTGGCCTGCTCGGCGAGGATCTCCTGCGCCTGCTTCTTGGTGCCGACGAAGAGGATCGTGCCGCCGTGTGCGACGGTCTCCTTGACGAAGTCGTAGGCCTTGTCGATGTAGCCGAGCGACTGCTGGAGGTCGATGATGTGGATGCCGCTGCGCTCCGTGAGGATGAAGCGCTTGACCTTCGGGTTCCACCGACGGGTCTGGTGTCCGAAGTGCACGCCGCTGTCGAGCAGCTGGCGGATGGTGACCACAGCCATGGTCGTCTCCTGGTTCTGGCGCGATTCTGCGCCCTTGAGGTTGTCAAGCCGATCGGATGATCGGACTTCCTGGTGCCCGGCGCACACCCGCCTCCTCGGAGAGAAGGACCTGTGGATGTGGATGCCGCGAATGAATCGCTGTGGGCACGCGTAGTCACCCCGATATCGAGGTGCTCCCCCAGCATACAGGATGGCGCGGCTTCACTCCCCCTGCACTGCCCGTGGCACGTGGGTCTTCTCCCTCCGCCCCGTTCTCGGGCTGGCGTCGACGGATCGGTCGCTCCCTCGGCGCCAGAGGATGGCCTCGTGCCTTCTCTCGTTCGAGCGCTGTCCGCATGCGCAATCGCCGTCGTGCTGTGCCTCACCTCCCCCACCCATGCACCCGCCGCGTCGGTCGCGTCCGGGAGCCTCCCGCAGTGGAGGTGGCCGGTGGCAGGGGCGCATGTCGTCACGCAGCCCTATCGCGCCCCGGCGAGCGAATACGGTGCAGGCCACCGTGGCATCGATCTGGGCACCTCGATCGGGGCGGAGGTTCGCGCACCTGCCGACGGAGTCGTGGCGTTCCGCGGCACCGTGGTGGATCGGCCTCTCCTGACCATCGCCCACGCTGACGGACTCGTGTCGACGTACGAACCACTGGGATCGTCGCTCGAGCCCGGCGACTCTGTCGCTGCCGGCCAGGACATCGGGACCGTCGACGTGGGCGGGCATACCTCGCCGGGTTCCCTCCACGTCGGGGTGAGGCGCGACGACGCGTACATCAATCCGATGCTGCTCTTCGGCGGTGTTCCCCGCGCGGTGTTGCTCCCCTGCTGCACCTGACCCGCGGCCGATGGGTGCGGATCACGCGCGCGGGTGAGCCAGCCGGTACGTGGCCGTCAGACGCTCTGCGGACACATGGGTGTAGATCTGCGTGGTCCCGAGACTCGCGTGACCGAGGATCTCCTGCACCGCTCTCAGATCCGCACCGCCGTCGAGGAGGTGCGTTGCCGCGGTGTGTCTGAGCGCATGGGGCCCGATCGTCTCGGCGCCGACGATCGGCGCGAGGACACGCGCGACGAGCTGATACACCGTGCGCGGGCCGATTCGCGCCCCGCGGCTTCCCAGGATCACGGCGGGTGTGAAGCTCTTCGACCGCGCCACGAGGGCTGGCCTCCCGCGACTCAGATAGGCATTCAGCGCATCGCGTGCGGGGACGCCGAAGGGGACGATGCGCTCCTTCCCGCCCTTGCCCAGCACGCGGGCGGTTCCCCGGTCCAGGTCGAGGTCGTCGATGTCGAGGCCGCAGAGTTCCGACACACGCACGCCAGAGCCGTAGAGCACCTCGAGGATCGCATGATCCCGCAGAGCGATCGGATCGCCGGCTTCTGCCGCGGCCCGGTGCGCGTCGAGCAGAGTCGTCATGGCGTCACGGGAGGCGATCGTCGGCAGGGTGTGCCCCTTCTTCGGGGCGATGAGCCGCAGACTCGGGTCGTGCGCGATCAGCCCTTGTTCCTGCGCCCACCGGAAGAAGGACCGCGCGGCCGCGGATCGCCGCGCGAGTGTCGATCTCGCATCCCCCCGTTGCGTCGCACGCCACAGCCAGTCTCTGAGAGTCTCGAGGTCGATCTCTTCGAGAAGCATGCCGTTCGCCGCGGCGTGCAGGTCGCGCAGGTCCGACCGATACGCCTTCGCGGTCGCCGGAGAGAGCCGACGCACCCTCTCGAGGTGATCGACGAACGCCTCGGCAGCGACCGCGAGATCCATGCCTCCAGCTTGCCCCGTGACCGATTCGGACCCCCGCAGCCTCGCCGGAGTGGGGTCGTGACCCCGGGGCAGGGTGACTCTCCGGATGGGTGATGCGCTGGTCGCGGCTCGTGACCCTACATCTCGGTCGCGACGGCATCAGCGGTCGCAAGGGGTGTGCGGTCGGGTGAGGGCTGAGCCGACCTTCCGGGTCCACCACGGGTTCGGGAGCTGTTCTCGAGGCTGTTGTGCCTGTCGGGTGCTTCCGTGGGATCTTCAGCTGGCGAGTTCATCGATCCAGCTCGATCGCATCCGCAGGGCTCGCTCCGTACTGCCGACGACCGCTGCCAGCCCGATCATCAGATTGATGTGGAGGGGAAGGCGAATGGGAGAGATGAAGGTGCCGATCGATTCGGCGACCGGCGGGATCTGTGAGAGGGCTTCGATGATCTGGGGCACCTCCACGCACAGTCCGATGATGACGAACGCAATGGAGAGAAGGCTGATCAGGCGACTCGCACCGGGGTGCCGCCGATGCAGCCGGGCGCGGCGACCTTCGGCCGACCGCGGATCGGGCGCAAGCTGCTGTTCCACGCCGTCCCTTGGCACGAAGTGGCATCGCTTGAGTCCGAAACCTGTGATCGCCACCTCGATGTGGCCGCCCGGCACCGAGAAGCGGGTGGGCATCTTCGCGTACGACTGCAGCGAGCCATCGACGTAGAGGCGCGCGCGAACCTCGCCGTCCGTCATGTCGCCCGCGTGGCGGACCTCGACGGTGTAGATCGACGTCCCGCCGTCTTCCTCCGTCAGCGTGATCGAGCGGACGGACCGGCTGAACATCTGCCACCAGCGGTACCGCCGCAACGGTTCGCCGGACCCGGCGCGGACGCGGCGATTGCGCCAGTTCATGATGCCCAAGTCGTCGTCCCCTAAACTAGTACAGCGTGATAGCCACGAGCGACCTAAGCTAGCACACTGTAATAGGCACGTCATACGAAGGACGGACATGGATGTCGAATCGAAGGAACCGGGAACGCGATCGAAGATCCTCGTCGCCGCAGCGACGATGCTCGGAGAGAATCCCACCGCGCGCCTGAGCGTGCGGGCGGTAGCCGCCCGCGCCCAGGTGAGCACAGGCTCGTTGCGCCACTTCTTCCCGACGCAGCGCGCACTCGTCGAGACGGTGGTCGCCGCGATGTACGACCTGAAGATTCCCGACGATCCGATAAATGATCACTCCCTGACGCCGGAAGAGCGCCTCCTCGCGTGCCTGCAACTGCTCCTCGCCCAAGTCGGAGTGGGCGACCGGGCCCGGCAGCAGTGGGGCGCCCTCTACGAGGCGTATGTGGCCACGTCCCCGTCCGAAGACGAGGCCGCGACGTACCTCGCTCTGGAACGCATGGGGCGCCACCGGATCGAGCAGTGGCTCACCGCCCTGGTCGACGAAGGCGCGATCCCCGCGGGTCGCATCGAGGCACGAGCCCGGTTCCTGGCTACGGTGACGTCCGGCATCGCGACCGAACGCGCACTGCCCTCGGAGACGGTGCGCGTCGACTCCGAGACCGAGACCCTGCGTCTCGCAGTCCGCGCGATCACGAGCGGGTGGCCCGCCGCGTGAGCTCTCTCCTCCACGGGTCTGCGGTGCGGGCGATCCCATGACCGATGCACTCCGCCGCGGCCTCACCGGAGCAGAGGCGGATACCCGGCATCATGACCCCGAGGCCGACCGGGCCCGATGCCAGCCCACCTCATCGAGCGCGACATCTCCCTCGAGATGCAGCAGACCCAGGAGCGAGCGCACACGATCGGGTGACATGCCAGACCGACGGGCTATCTCCTCGACAGAGACCCTCGACCTGGCGCCCATCGCATCGAGTACCCGCGCGCGGTCCGGGTGTCTCGCCGCATCGGCTGTGTCGGAGGTCTCGACCCCGACCGGCGCCCACAGCTCTCTCACCTCACGGGCGGACGTCACGCATTGCGCGTCGTACTCACGGAACAGCCGGTGACATCCGGCCGAGGACGCGGAGGTCACCGGTCCGGGAACGGCACCGAGCGGGCGGCCGAGCGACGCAGCGTGCCCTGCGGTGTTCAGCGAACCGCTGCGCCACCCGGCCTCCACGACGACCGTCGCCTGCCCGAGCGCAGCGATCAAGCGATTGCGTGCGAGGAAGCGCCACTTCGTCGGCGCGGTTCCGCACGGCGGCTCGCTGACCACCGCGCCATCGCGGGTGATCTGCTGCAAAAGCCTTCGGTGGCCGATCGGATAGGCCCGGTCGACCCCGCCGGCGAGGAACGCCACGGTCGTGCCCTGAACGCCGAGCGCCGCGCGATGCGCGGCCCCGTCGATGCCATAGGCGCCTCCCGACACGATCACAACGCCGGCGGATGCGAGATCTCCCGCGAGCTCCGCTGCGACTTGCTCCCCGTACCCGGTGGCGGCGCGGGCACCGACCACGGACACACGCGGTGCGCAGGAGAGGGCAGACGCGTCACCACGCACCCATAGTGCGATCGGCGTGTGAGGTCCGAGATCATCCAGGGACGCAGGCCAATGCTCATCGCCCGGTGTCAGCAGACGCGCTCCGACCTCGTCGGCGCCGCGGATCGCCTGTCGCAGGGCGTCGCCTCGCGCCCGAGGCCGCCACCGGGCACGCCCCTCCGCAAGGACGCGGGAGGCCCGCCCGGTGGCGCTCCATTCCGATGACTGGAGGCCCGCCCCCAATGCAACCGCCAACGCGTCCTCCGGTCCCAGCGCCTCGATCAGAGCACCGGCAGCGGCGTCTCCCGGCTCGGCGATCACCGTCCACGCCGCCCTCGCGAGACATTCGGCGACGTCATCACCCGGGTGGATGCGATGTAGTGCGGCCACAGTGTCCGGGTCTCGGAGCGCTTCGTCCATCATCGGAGGAGCCCTCCCCGCAGGTGCAGCGCGAGACCGACCTCGTCGATCCCCGGCCTGTCGAGTCCCGCCAGGTCGGCCATCGTCCATGCCACCCTAAGCACACGGTCGTAGCCGCGGAGAGTGAGCGCTCCGCGTTCGAGAGCGCGATCCAGCGGGAAGCGTGTCGCCGCGGAGAGTCGCAGCTCCCCCTGGCGGAGCCATGTTCCCGGAACCTCGGCATTGCGCCGCCAGGGTGTGCTCTTCCACCGCTGTGCGGCGCGTGCACGAGCGGTGACCACCTGCGATCTCGCCTTCGATGTCGTCGTGCGTCCGACTCCCGCCGCCCGTGACGCGGCGACGCGATTCACCTGCAGGCCGATGTCGATGCGGTCTCGGAGGGGACCGGAGAGACGGCCGGAGTACCGACGGATCGACATCGGTGGGCACGTGCACTCGGCGCCCCTGACGCCGTGGTTGCCGCACGGGCAGGGGTTCATCGCGAGAAGCAGTTGGAAGCGCGCGGGGAAATGCGCCGTGAAGCCCGCGCGATTGACCTCGATCACACCGGCCTCGAGCGGCTGACGCAATGCGTCCAGCGCGACACGTGAGAACTCCGCCGCTTCGTCGAGGAACAGCACACCGCAGTGGGCTCGTGCGATAGCCCCGGGTCGTGCCGCACGGGAGCCGCCGCCGACCAGCGCAGCGACGGATGCACTGTGATGCGGCGCCTCGAGCGGTGGCACTCGATCGAGCGTGGCCACGTGCTCACCGCTGAGAGACTTGACCGAGGCGACCTCGAGCGCGTCCTGCTCATCGAGCGGCGGCATGATCCCTGGCAGCCTTCGAGCGAGCATCGTCTTGCCCGCTCCAGGGGGTCCGCTCAAGAGAAGGTGGTGGCCGCCAGCGGCAGCGACGATGAGTGCGTCGACGGCCTCTTCCTGCCCGACGATCTCGGACAGGTCCAGATCGGCTCCTTCTCGCATCGCCACAGCGGGCGGGTGGACGGTCGCGACGTCAGGCACCTCCACGTCGGCCCCGTGCCATACGGCGACCTCGGCGAGAGATGCGGCACCGCGCACCTCGATGCCTGTCACCAGCCTCGCCTCCGCCTCGTTCCCTCGTGGAACGATCACCGCGTCGAAGCCCGCACGAGCGGCCGCGAACACCGCGGGGAGCACGCCGGGAACCGGCCGGACTCGACCATCGAGGCCGAGCTCGCCGATGTGCACCGTCGCCGCGATGGAACGCGCCGCGAGCGAACCGCCGGCTGCGAGCGAGGCCACCGCGATCGCCAGGTCGAATCCCGCTCCGTGCTTGGGCAGGCTCGCGGGCGACAGGTTCACCGTGAGCCTGCGCCGCGGCAGGTCGAGGCCCGTGTTCTTGCACGCGTTGTGGACCCGCTGGACGGCCTCTCCGAGCGATTTGTCCGGCAGCCCGATGATCCTGAACTCCGGGGTCTGATTCGACAGATCAGCTTCTACCTCCACGAGGTGCCCGTCGACACCGGCGAGAGCGACCGCCCAGGTCCGCGCCGTGCTCACGCGATGTCCTCGAGATGCTCGAGCGTACCGGTCGCCGGATCCGTACCGATGATGCCGATCACGTCGATGCGCACGACGAGACCACGAACGGCGTCTGGATTCTCGGCGATCCAGGCCTGCGCGAGTTTCCACAGGCGACGACGCTTTCGATGGTCGACCGCCTCGAACGGATGCCCGAAGGCCATCGACCGACGAGTCTTCACCTCCACCACGGCGAGATGCCCGCCGCGAGCGGCGATGATGTCGAGCTCGCCCTGCGCACACCGCCAGTTTCTGACGAGCACGCGGTATCCGCTGTCTGTCAGGTGCTGTGCCGCTCGGGCTTCGCCTGCCCTGCCGAGTTCATCCTTCTCTGCCATGCCCTCAGCATCATGCGGCGCGACGACGAGATCGCGAGGTCCTCAGTCGCTCGCGCGCCTCCTGGGGAGAACCGCGGGAATCGAACAGATGTGGAGGGCGGCCGTGGACGCGCTCCACAGCCGTAGATCACTCTCCGTCGAGGGAGAGCTCCTGCGGCAGTTCGAATTCGCGCCGCTGCAGCTCCTCGACGTTGACGTCCTTGAACGTCAACACCCGGACGGCTTTCACGAAGCGATCGGCACGATAGATATCCCACACCCACACGTCGCTCATCGAGATCTCGAAGTAGAAGTCGTGCTCGGTGTCGCGACGGACGACATTGACCTCGTTCGCCAGGTAGAACCGGCGCTCGGTCTCGACGACGTACTGGAACTGGGAGACCACGTCCCGATACTCCCGGAACAGGGCCAGCTCGAGTTCGCGGTCGTAATCGTCGAAGGCTTCCTCATCCATGATGTGTCCATCCTAGAGTCGCGCGCGGTGCGGTGCGGCATCGGCGGCTCCCCCGGCTCTTCAGAACAGGGTGGGAGCGTCGGCGATGGCCCAGGACGCCCGATGGAACGGCGACAGACCGTTGTGGCGAATCGCGTCGCGGTGCTCGGGGCTCGCGTACCCCTTGTTCCGATTCCACTGATACGCGGGATGGCTCTCGTGGAGTTCCGCCATGTAGGTGTCGCGCGCGACCTTCGCGATGACCGACGCCGCGGAGACCGACGCGCAGTCGCGGTCGGCCTTGATCACCGGACGGACGCGCAAGGGCTCGGGGTGCACTCTCGACACGTAGTCGTGGTTGCCGTCGAGCAGGACGAGGGCATCGCCCAGGGCCGCGCCCTGATCGGCGATCGCCTGCACGGCTCGTGACGCCGCGAGGCCGAGCGCTCGCATTATGCCGACCTCGTCGACCTCCTGCGCACTCGCCCAGCCGACTGCGGACGCCTGCACCCACGCCGCGGCACGAGCCGCGACCTGCGGCCGACGCTTCTCCGTCACGAGCTTGGAGTCGCGAAGCCCTTCCGGTACCCGTCGACGCGCACCTGCAGCGTCCATCATGGCCGCGCCGACGGCGACAGGACCGGCAAGCGCCCCCCTGCCGACCTCGTCGAGCGAGATGATCAGCTCGCACTCCCCCAGGAGCCTGCGCTCCAGGGTCAGCTTCGGCGTGATGACGGTCATTCCGCGTCCGGAACTCCGTTGAAGATGTCATGGTGCCCGTCGATGGGTCCCAGCCGGTTCAACGGCCACGTCGTCAGGAAGGCCTTGCCGACGATGTTCTCCATCGGTACGAATCCGCCGCTGGGCAGCTCCTGATGCGCGCGGGAATCACGCGATCGGTCACGGTTGTCGCCGAGCAGCCACACCGAGTCCTCAGGGACGACCACGTCGAACGGCTCGTTCGACGCGGCAGTGTCGCCCTCAGGGAGGTTCAAGTAGCTGAGTTCGTCTATCGGCGCGCCGTTGATGGTGATCTGGCCGAGCGCATTGCAGCATACGACGTGATCGCCGGGAAGGCCGATCACGCGCTTGACGAGGTGGTCCTGTGAATCGGTCGCGGAGATGCCGACGAAGTTCAGCACCCAGTCGACGGCCTGCACCAGCGGAGGCTGTGGCGGCGTCTGCGGCTGCACATCGAGCCATCCACCCGGGTCCTTGAACACGACGACGTCGCCGCGCTCGTACGCGGTCCATCGTGGGGTGAGCTCGTCGACGAGGATGCGGTCCTTCACCAACAGAGTGCGCTCCATGGACGCCGACGGGATGTAGAACGAGCGGACGACGAAGGTCTTCACCACGAAGGACACCAGCGCGGCGATCACGATGATCACCAGGACGTCTCGGAGGAAGATCAGGAACCCGCGTCGTCGTCTGGAAGTGCGCGCGGTCGGCGATTCAGTCATCAGGTTCCTTCTCGAGTCGTACACCGCTCTGGCGCGACCGTATCAAGGGTCGCACACCGGGGAGAGAACACAGCACCCCGGGACATCGTGTCCCGGGGTGCTGTGGAGCAGCTGCGACTCAGCGGTCGCGCTTCTCCTTGATCTTCGCCTTCTTGCCACGGAGCTGGCGGAGGTAGTAGAGCTTCGCGCGACGCACGTCACCGCGGGTGACGACCTCGATGTGGTCGATCACCGGGGAGTGCACCGGGAAGGTACGCTCGACGCCGACCTGGAAGCTGATCTTGCGGACCGTGAAGGTCTCGCGGACGCTGTCGCCCTGACGGCCGATGACCACACCCTGGAAGACCTGGATACGGGAGCGGCTGCCCTCGGTGATGTTGACGTGCACCTTGACGGTGTCGCCGGGACCGAAGTCGGGGATGTCGGAACGGAGGGAAGCCGCGTCAACGGCATCGAGGATCTGCATGATCGTCTCTCTCTGCACTCGCCTCAGGTCGGATGCATGATTTCGGAAGGAACAAGAAAGGGGGTGTGCCGTACGGCGCTGATGCGTCCGCGGGCTCCCCTGAGGCAGAACCGGTCACGGCACAAACACCCATTCTGCCACGGATGCTCTGCGCGGCCAAAACCGCGGCCTCAGTCGCGGATGTCCGTCTCGCGGACGACGATGACCTCGTGCGCGCGCGTCGGCGGGGCCTGCTCGTCGGCTGCGGGGATCGTCGACCATGAGATCGTCTCGCGCAGCCTCGTTCCGCTGCCCTTCGCCTCGTTCCACAGCTGCCACAGTTGCAACCAGATGAGACCGATGCCCGCGACGATGGCTCCGGTGAGCAGCCACGGGAACGCCCCGTCGATGAAGAACCCGACCGCGATGGTGAGGCCGTTCCAGACGGTGAAGCCCGCGACATCCCACCAGGACACGGCGCGCTCGATTCGCACCGAGGGGCGGGAACGGGTGAGCAGGGTGAGCAGCAGCTGCCCGAGGAAGACGGAGGGCATCGCGATCAGGAGCACCCAGAGGATCGACCAGCCGCCTTGGAACACCCCCCAGCCGATCAGCAGCCACAGCGGCAGCAGGAAGGCTGCCGGGAGGAGCCAGCGGAAGAAGGCCTGTCGCAACCACATGCTCAGATCGTACGTCGTCTGTTCCGCCCGAGGTGCGGTGTTCGCTGAGAGCGGGCCGCGGAACCCTGCCCTCGAGATCAGGGAGAATGGGAGAGACGAGAGGACACCCGATGATCGAATTGCGCACCCCTGCCGAGATCGACGAGATGCGCGCTGCCGGACGTTTCGTCGCGGAGACGCTCGCGACGCTCCGAGACGACACGAAGGTCGGGACGAATCTCCTCTCGATCGATCGGCGCGCACACGACATGATCCGCAAGGCGGGTGCCGAGTCCTGCTACATCGACTACCACCCGTCCTTCGGCGCCAGCCCGTTCGGCAAGGTCATCTGCACGTCGGTGAACGATGCCGTGCTGCACGGTCTCCCCCACGACTACACGCTTCGCGACGGCGACCTCGTGACCCTCGACTTCGCGGTCGCGGTGGACGGATGGGTGGCCGACTCCGCCGTCTCCTTCGTCGTCGGCACTCCGCGGGACGAGGACCTCCGTCTCATCGACACGACAGAGCGAGCTCTCGTCGCCGCGATCGAGACCTCGACGGTCGGCAACCGCATCGGGGATATCTCTGCAGCGATCGCCGCGGTGGCGCACGGCGAGGGCTACTCGATCAACACGGACTTCGGCGGGCACGGTGTCGGACGCACGATGCACGGGGACCCGCATGTGGCGAACGATGGGCGACCGGGGCGGGGCTTCCCGCTCCGCGCGGGACTCGTACTCGCGCTCGAGCCCTGGTTCCTCGCGACCACCGATGAGCTGGTCACCGACCCCGACGGCTGGACGTTGCGCAGTGCCGACGGCTCCCGGGGCGCGCATTCCGAGCACACCATCGCGATCACCGAAGAGGGACCGATCATCCTGACCGACCGGTCGTTCCTCGGGGTCGACTGACGAGTCCCGTCGCCGAGGTCGGGGCGGGTCTCAATCGCTCCGATAGATGTAGACGTCAGTCACGTGCGGAAGGTCGAACTCGTCCCGACCTCGGGTGTCGACGGCGTCATCCAAGACCGCCTCGATGGCACTCGACATCCGGGCGGCGGTCTCGTCGTCGGCGGTCAGAAAGGTGCTCACGGTCGACCAGCGGCGAAGGTAGTGCTCGCGCGTGAGGCGCTCCACCCAACGCACCTCTTCGTGCCGGGTGAACAGGAAGCCGGGGAGGGCACTGTCGGCGCTGTCGGTGGTGGCGTCGGTCTCGGTCACGGCGGGATGCGCGATGCGGTGGCACGCCCGGTCCCACGCGCACGTGGGATCCGCGTGATTCCACACGAGTCCGAGCGTGCCGCCGTCGACCAGGACTCTCTTGATCTCCGTGCAGGCGACGTCGCGATCGAACCAGTGGAACGCCTGCGCGACCGTCACGACCTGCATCGATGCGTCCGCCAGCGGGATGTGCTCCGCCGTGCCGAGCCACGACTCGACCTCGGGGAGCTTCGACCGGAGCACCTGGATCATGCGCTCGGACGGTTCGACCGCGACGATGCGCTCCGCCCTCCGCGCGAGCATCTCGGTGAACTTCCCCGTCCCCGCTCCCAGGTCGAGCACCGCAGTCACACGCTCGGGGATGATCGCCGACGCGGCGGCCTCAGGGAATCCGGGCCGATAGCGGTCATAGTCGCCCCCGATCAGTTCGAAGGATCTGGCCAGGACGTCATCAGGCATGTCTCGACGCTATCAGCGGTCCGACGAGCAGTCCCGCGACCGACGGCGCCGGGTGTGCCATATTGAGTCCATGATTCCGCAGGACCGTCACGTGCCGGAGCGACTGCTTCTGGCTCGCCATGGCCAGACGACCTGGAATCTGGAGCGACGACTGCAGGGGCAACTGGACTCGCCGCTGACCGCAGAGGGTATCGAGCAGGCCCGTGCGCTGGCGGAGCGCCTCGCCGATGTCGGTGTCGTCAGCGTGTGCTCGAGTCCCCTCGGCAGGGCCTGGCAGACCGCCATCATCATCGCCGACCGTATCGGTGCCGACCTGATCGAGGTCCCGGAGCTTGCGGAGGTCGATCACGGCGAACTCGCCGGCATGACCTGGGAGGAGATCGACGAGGCCTATCCCACAGCCAGGGAGGAACGCGCCGCCAACCGCTATGGGTGGGCCTTCCCCGGGGGCGAGAGCTACGCACAGGCACGCGCCCGTGCCCGAAAAGCACTCAGCAGTTGCGGATGGGCATCGACGGGCGTCCCCCTGCTCGTGAGCCACGAGATGATCGGTCGCATGCTGAGGGCCGAACTGCGGGGACTGGACGCGACGAACGCGCTGGCGCTGCGACACCCGCACGGGGTGGTCTTCGAGATCGACCGGACCTCCGAGCGGATGCTCTGATCCGGAGGGCGGCGGAGAGTGCTGCGCGCCCGGTCAGGGCTGCGGCGTGTCGTCGCTCGGCAGGAGGTCGGGGCGACGACGACGTGTGCGTTCGAACTGCTGGTCCCGCCGCCAGGCGGCGATCGCCGCGTGGTTGCCGCTCAGCAGCACATCAGGAACCGTACGTTCCCGCCACGACGCGGGCTTCGTGTAGGAGGGATACTCCAGCAGACCATCCTCGTGCGATTCCTCGACGAGGCTCTCGGGATTGCCGACGACCCCGGGGATGAGACGCCCGATCGCTTCGATCATCGCCATCGTGGCGACCTCTCCTCCGTTGAGAACGTAGTCCCCGAGGCTGATCAGACGTACTTCGCCGAGCTGCGAAGCGTATTCGAAGACGCGTTCGTCGATGCCTTCGTAGCGACCGCACCCGAAGATCAGGTGCTCACGCGTCGCAAGGTCGCGCGCCGTCTTCTGCGTGAAGACCTCGCCGGCCGGGGACGGGAAGATGATGGTCGGCGGCGCGGCCTCGCCTGCAGCGACATCACCCGCGATCTCATCGAGGGCGAGCCCCCACGGTTCGGGCTTCATGACCATGCCTGCGCCGCCGCCGTAAGGCGTGTCGTCCACGGTGCGGTGGCGGTCGAAAGCCCAGTCCCGAAGGTCGCGCACGCGGAGGTCGAGGATTCCCGCGTCCTGCGCCTTCCCCAGGAGGGAGAGAGTCAGGCCGTCGAAGTAGGACGGGAAGATGGAGAGGACGTCGATGCGCACGGGGGAACCGTATCAGCGGTCACTCGGACGCTTCAGCATCCGGAGTCGCCTGCGGTCCGGCGTCGGCGGCGTCCGCGAGATCTTCGAAGAGCCCTGGAGGCGGCGTCACGATCAGCCGTCCTTCAGCGACATCCACCGTGGGGACGATCGCCGAGACGAAGGGGACCATGACCTCATGATCGCCGCTCTTCACGATGAGGAGATCTTGCGCGGGGAAATGCTCGACGCGCACGACCCGACCGATGACGAGGTCGTCGCGGACGACGTCGAGCCCGACCAGCTGGTGGTCGAACCACGCATCGTCTTCGACCTCGTCGACATCCTGGTCGATCCAGAGGATCGCTCGGACGAGGCTCTCTGCGGCGTCGCGGTCGTCGACATCTTGGAAGAACACCACGGGGTTGCCGTTCATCACGCGGTACTCGCGAACGGTGACATCCTTGCCGTGCCACGGCGATGCCTCTGGCACCTGCAACGTGAAGCCGGCACCCGGGACGAAACGCCCCTCGGGGTTGTCGGTGTAGAGCTCGAGCTTGAGTCCGCCCTTGAGTCCGTGCGCCTTCACGAGGCGACCGACGCGCAGCTGGTTCTTGCCCTGGTTGCGGTCCTTCGGCACCACGTCAGTCGTCCGCGACATCGACGCGGACCCGACGCCCGTCAGCGAGAGCGCTGATGAGGGTGCGAAGGGCCTTCGCGGTGCGGCCGCCGCGCCCGATCACGCGTCCACGGTCATCGGGGTGCACGCGCACCTCGAGGAGGTCGCCTCGCGGCGAAGTGGATTCGTTGATACGCACATCTTCCGGGTGATCGACGATCCCCTTGACGATGTGTTCGAGCGCGGCGGCGAGCACGACGGATTACTCTGCGTCTGCTGCGGGAGCCTCAGCGGCCTCCGCGTCGGCCGCGGCGGGAGCCTCCTCAGCGGGAGCCTCCACCTTCTTCTCGACCTTGGGCTTGACGACGGACTTCTTGGAGGCGTCGATCTCGAAGGGGACCTTCGGCTCGGCGACCTTGAGCGTGGACTTCGCGTCCTTGTCGCCCTTGAACTTGCCCCAGTCGCCCGTGATCTTGAGGATGGCGGCGACCTGCTCGGTCGGCTGCGCGCCGACGGAGAGCCAGTACTGTGCACGCTCGGAGTCGACCTCGATGAACGAAGGCTCCTCGGTGGGGTGGTACTTGCCGATCTCCTCGATCACGCGACCGTCGCGCTTGGTCTTCGAGTCGGCGACGACGATGCGGTAGTAAGGCGCGCGGATCTTGCCCAGGCGCTTGAGACGAATCTTGACAGCCACGATTCTCCTGAATTGTGTGGAAGGAAACGAACTGATCGCCTGGAGAGTGGGGTGCACACCCGGCGGAAGCTCAAATGAGTGTGGACGAAAGCTGGATAGAGGGTCGAGCAGCCGTCCGACCCTCTATTCTGCCAGATGCGAGCCTCGGGCGCGAAACGTGAGGCAACGACGTTGTCGTGTCGCGCCGCACGCGTGTCAGACTGTGCGGGTGAAGCTCGAGTTCGCCTCTTCCGCCCGCTCCACCGTCGGTCTCGAATGGGAGATCATGCTCGCGGATCCCGTGAGCGGTGACCTCGTCGGACGCGCCCCGGAACTGCTCGCCGCGCTGGAAGCCGAGAGCGAGGACGAGCGACACACCGTCACGGGCGAGCTGCTGACGAACACGATCGAGGTGACGAGCGGCATCGGCGACTCGGTCGCGCACGCCGTCGACGACATCGCGAACGCGATCACCGCCGTGCGATCGGCGACCGATCCGGCCGGCATCGAGTTGCTCTCGGCGGGTAGCCACCCGTTCGCACAGTGGTACGACCAGCAGGTCACCGACAAGTCCCGCTATCACACCCTGATCGAACGCACCCAGTGGTGGGGCAGGAACATGATGATCTGGGGAATCCACGTGCATATCGGCGTCGAGGATCACCGCAAGGTCTTCCCGATCATCAATGCACTGTCCGCCTTCCTTCCCCACCTGCAAGCCCTCTCCGCGTCGAGCCCGTTCTGGGCGGGAGAGCGCACGGGGTACGCGTCGAACCGTGCGCTCGTGTTCCAGCAGCTCCCCACCGCGGGTCTCCCCTGGCCGCTGCGCGACTGGTCCGAGTACGAGTCGTACCTCGACGACATGGTCCGCACCGGGGTGATGGCGGACGCCACCGAGGTGCGATGGGACATCCGACCGGCGCCACGCTGGGGAACCATCGAGGTCCGCGCGTGCGATGGGCTCTCGACGTTGCCCGAACTCGCCTCCGTCGCAGCACTGGTCCAGGTGCTCGTCGAGCACTTCTCCCGCATGCTCGACGAGGGCAGGCGACTCCCCCAACTCCCCGCCTGGTTCCACCGCGAGAACAAGTGGCGCGCGGCACGCTACGGACTCGACGCGCGGGTCATCGTCGATGCCGAGGGAACCCAGCGCCCGGTGCGCGACCATCTCTCGGAGGCCCTCGAGGAACTCGCTCCCGTCGCCGTCGAACTCGGCTGCGTCCGCGAGTTCGGCGGCAACGCCGAGACGCTCGAGCACGGCGCCAGTTACGAGAGGCAGCTCGTCATCGCCAATGCGACAGCGGGCGATCTGACGGCGGTGGTGCAGCACCTCATCCGCGAGTTCCGTTCGGGACCCGAATCGTCCACCGACGGGACGTAGCGCGAGCGGGCATCCCCCTCAATCCTCGATCAGACGCCTGGCGAGCCCCTCGTCGAGCACCACGTCCGTGATGAGGCCGGCCGACAACGCCGCGCGAAGACTCACGAGCTTCGGGATGCCTGACACGATGCACACCCGGCGAGGGACACGTCGGAGTCGGTCGAGCCCCGGGCCCGTGGCACGCGCATTGACACGGATGTCGCGCCAGGAGCCGTCCGACCGGAAGAACACGGTGGCGACGTCGCCGATCGCGTGGTCCTCGCGGAGGCTGCGATAGTCGTCGCGTCCGAGGTAGCCGCCGACGTAGACGCGGCTCGGCACCTCAGCGGCCGGCGAACCGAGGCTGAACACGGCGACGTCCATCTTCGCCTGCAGATCCAGCACGCGGCGGGTGCTCCGTTCGCGCCACATCGCTTCGCGTGTCGCCGGGTCGTCGAAGAACGCGGGGACGGGGAACTGCTGCACCTGCGCGCCGAAGGCACGGCCGAAGCGCTGGAGGATGTCGCTGGAGTACTCCACCCCGGTCGTCTGCGTGTTCCCTGCTCCATTGAGCTGCACGAAAGTCGTGTTGTGCGTCTCCTTCTGAGTGAGGCCCCGACTGACCGCACTGATCGTCGACCCCCAGGCGACGCCGATCACCATGTTCGAGTCGACGAACTGCGACAGCAGACGACCCGCCGTGAGCGCGACGCGTTCGAGTCTTTCGACTTCGCTGAGGATCTCCGGCATGGGTACGACGTGTGCCGCGACACGATGGCGGTCGCGGATGCGCTGCTCCAGCATCCCGAGCCGCTCGAGCGGAGAATTGATGCGGATGTCGACCAGGCCGCTCTCCCTGGCGAAGCTCAGCAGCCGGGATACGGAGGACCGCGAGGTCCCGAGCTCCTTCGCGATGACCTCCATGGTCTTGTCCTGCATGTAGTAGAGCTGGGCGGCGGTGAGCGCCGCGATCAGCTTGCTGTCGCGAGATTCCGCGCCTGCACCGGCCATGACTTCCTCCTCGACCTCGATCCTTGCACATATGTGCAATGGGCTTGCGCGGGATGCCACACAGGTCGATGCTGGTGGGCAAGCAAGGAAGAGAGGGTCGACGATGATCGATTCGACACACTCGTCAGCGGAGCGCGCAGAGGTTCGCGCCGTCCGCGAATCCGGACGCACGAGCGTCCTCGTCATCGGCGGCGGGATCAACGGCATCTCCACATTCCGCGATCTGGCGCTCCAGGGCGTCGACGTCGTGCTCGTCGAACGAGGCGACTTCGCCTCCGGGGCATCGTCCGCGTCGAGCCACATGATCCATGGCGGAATCCGCTATCTGGAGAACGGCGAGTTCCGACTCGTCCGCGAATCCGTCGAGGAGCGCAACGGCCTTCTCAAGATCGCCCCGCACTACGTCAAGCCGCTGCAGACGACGATCCCGATCTACTCGACCTTCTCGGGGATCCTGTCCGCTCCCCTGCGATTCCTCACGCACAAGAGCGGCAAGCCGCAGGAGCGCGGCGCATTCCTCATCAAGGTCGGCTTGACGATCTACGACACGTTCTCGCGTGACGGCGGGACGGTCCCGCGGCACCGCTTCCTCGGTCGCAAGAAGTCGCTCGCCGAGCTTCCCTCACTCGACCCGAAGATCAAGTACACGGCGACCTACTACGACGCATCGATGCACGACCCCGAGCGGCTCGCCCTCGATGTCCTTCAGGACGGCCGTGGCGCGCATCCCGGAGCGCAGGCACTCAACTACGTCGAGGCGATCGCCCGTGAGGGTGACGAGATCGTCCTGCGCGATCGCGAGAGCGGCACCGAGTTCTCGCTGCGCGCCGCCGTGGTCGTGAACGCCTCCGGCCCCTGGACCGACCTGACGAACGACGCGTTGGGCGCCGACACCCGCTTCATGGGCGGCACCAAGGGATCCCACATCGTGCTCGACCACCCTGAGCTGCTCGAGGCGACGCGCGGTCGAGAGATCTTCTTCGAGCACTCCGACGGTCGGATCGTCCTGATCTATCCCCTCAAGGGTCGCGTCCTCGTCGGCACGACCGACATCGACGCCGATCCCCGCGAGGTCCCGGTGTGCACCGAGGAGGAGGTCGACTACTTCTTCGACCTGATCCACCATGTGTTCCCGACCATCGACGTCGCGCGCGACCAGATCGTGTACAAGTTCTCGGGGATCCGGCCGTTGCCGCGTCACGAGGACACCGCACCCGGATTCGTGTCGCGCGACTATCGCATCGAGGTCGACGAGAAGGGCGCCGTGCCGCTGGTGAGCCTTGTCGGCGGCAAGTGGACGACGTTCCGCGCGCTCGGCGAGTCCCTGTCGGACATCGTGCTCGGACTGATCGACCGCACGAGGACCGTCTCGACCGTCGGCCGCGCGATCGGAGGAGGCCGCGACTTCCCCCGGACGGAGAAGGCCCGACGCATCTGGATCCAGGAGAACCTCTCCGGCGCCGGAGAGCGTGCCGACCAGTTGCTCGCGCGGTACGGCACCCGCGCCGCGCAGGTGTGGGAGTACGTGGAGCAGGGCGCGGATGCCCCCCTCGCCAACGGCGACCTGTCGACCAGGGAACTCGAGTGGATGGTTCACAACGAGATGGTGACCCGGCTCGAGGACATCGTCCTCCGTCGCACCAGCATCGCCTTCACCGGCGGCGCCGACGCCGAGGTCCTCGACGAGATCGCTGACGCGGTCGCCCCGCTCCTCGGCTGGGACAGGTCTCGCCACGACGCGGAGCTCGAGCAGACCCGGCAGCTGTTGAACGAACGACACGGACTCGATATCCCGTCCCGCACGCGCGGCTGACGGGGTCTCGGACTGCCGCCCTCCTTGCGGCGCACCCCCATAACGTGTCGGGGCAGAGGGGCCCCGACACACAAGAAAGGTCAAAGAAGACATGGCTGATGTGAATCTCGGTCTCTACTTCCTCTCCGAACTGGTGGGCACCGCGATGCTCGTCCTGCTCGGATGTGGTGTCGTCGCCAACGTCGCTCTCGCGAAGAACAAGGGCTTCGGCGGCGGCTTCCTGATGGTCAACTGGGGATGGGGTCTGGCGGTCTTCGCCGGTGTGCTCGTCTCCGCCTACTCCGGCGCCATCCTCAACCCCGCTGTCGGCATCGGCCTCCTGGTCGCCGGCAAGATCAGTTTCGTGATGTTCCTGACGGCCACCGCCGCAGAGCTCGTGGGAGCCGTCCTCGGCGCCATCGTGGTGTGGCTGGCCTACAAGCAGCACTTCGATGAAGAGCCGGAGGCGGCGAACAAGCTCGGCGTCTTCTCGACCGGCCCGGCCATCCGCTCCTACGGCTGGAACCTCGTCACGGAGATCATCGGAACGTTCGTCCTCGTGTTCGTCATCTTCGCCTTCGCCGACTACGGCGACATCGAGGTCGGCACGCCTGGGGGCCTCGGACCGCTCACCGCGCTCCCGGTTGCCCTCCTCGTGGTGGCCATCGGCGCGTCCCTCGGTGGACCGACCGGGTACGCCATCAACCCCGCCCGTGACCTCGGACCGCGCATCGCGCATGCGATCCTGCCGATCAAGGGCAAGGGCGCGAGCGACTGGTCCTACTCGTGGGTTCCCGTCGTCGGCCCGCTCATCGGTGGAGTGATCGCTGCACTCGCCGCACCCGTACTGCTCGGCCTCGCCGGCTGACGCACATCCCGTCCACACTGGAATCAAAGGAGAGCACAAGTGGCTGACTACATCATCGCGATCGACCAGGGAACGACGTCGAGTCGCGCGATCATCTTCGACAAGAAGGGCAGCATCGTCGCGACCGGTCAGAAGGAGCACGAGCAGATCCTTCCGAAGGCCGGCTGGGTCGAGCATGACGCGGCGGAGATCTGGCGGAACGTCCAAGAGGTCATCGGCCTCGCTCTCGGCCGTGCCGACCTGACCCGGCACGACATCGCCGCCGTCGGCATCACGAACCAGCGTGAGACCGCCGTCGTCTGGGACAAGAAGACGGGCAAGCCCGTCTACAACGCGATCGTGTGGCAGGACACGCGCACGCAGGAGATCGTGGACCGTCTCGCGGCCGATGGCGGGGTCGAGCGCTTCAAGCCGATCGTCGGGCTGCCGCTGGCGACCTACTTCTCGGGGACCAAGATCGCGTGGATCCTCGAGAACGTCGAGGGCGCGCGCGAGAAGGCGGAGGCGGGAGACCTGCTCTTCGGCACGACCGACTGCTGGGTGCTGTGGAACCTGACGGGTGGGGCCGACGGCGGCGTGCATGCGACCGACGTCACGAACGCCTCTCGGACCATGTTCATGGACCTCGAGACGCTCGAATGGCGCGACGACATCCTCGAGGCATTCGGCGTCCCGCGTTCGATGATGCCCGAGATCCGTTCCTCTTCGGAGGTCTACGGCACGGCCGAGAGCTCGTCTCTCCTCCGTGAGACGCCGATCGCCGGCATCCTGGGCGACCAGCAGGCTGCCACGTTCGGCCAGGCCGCCTTCCAGACCGGAGAGAGCAAGAACACCTACGGCACGGGCTGCTTCCTGATCTTCAACACCGGTGAAGAGGTCGTGCACTCGAAGAACGGGCTGCTCACCACCGTCGGCTACAAGCTCGGCGACGGTCCGACGCACTACGCCCTGGAGGGATCGATCGCCGTCACCGGATCGCTCATCCAGTGGCTGCGTGATCAGCTCGGCATCATCTCCTCGGCCCCCGAGGTCGAGAAGCTGGCCGAGCAGGTCGAAGACAACGGCGGCGTGTACATCGTTCCCGCGTTCTCCGGCCTGTTCGCACCGTACTGGCGCCCGGACGCCCGCGGAGCCATCGTGGGTCTCACGCGTTATGCGAACAAGAACCACATCGCGCGCGCAGCCTTGGAGGCCGTCGCGTTCCAGACACGTGATGTGCTGGATGCGGTGAACGCGGATGCCGGGGTGGATCTCACCGAGCTCAAGGTCGACGGCGGTATGGTCGCCAACGATGCGCTCATGCAGTTCCAGGCGGATGTGCTGGGCGTGCCAGTGGTGCGACCGGTCGTCGCCGAGACCACCGCACTCGGAGCCGCCTACGCCGCCGGGCTCGCCGTCGGGTTCTGGAACGGGCTCGACGACCTCTCCGCCAACTGGCAGGAGGACAAGCGCTGGGAGCCGTCGATGGACGAGGCCGAACGCGACCGTCAGCTGCGCCTGTGGCGTAAGGCCGTCACCAAGTCGATGGACTGGGTCGACGACGACGTCAAGTGATCTGAGGTCACTCGGAAGCGGGTCCGGAGTTCGTCTCGGGACCCGCTTCCGCATTCTCTGACCCGACAGCATCAGCGAACGGAAGGAACGCCCTCGCGACACTCCGGGGCGCTGCGGCATCCCACGCGAGGTACTCCACGCGCACGGGCCCGTCGCGAACGTCCGCGGTCGCCACGTCGACTCCGGAGCGCGCGACTGTTCCCGGAGCCAGCAACGTCACCGCCAACCCGGCGGCGACCAACCCGAGGATCAGCATCGCGGAGTCCGCCTCGAAAGCCACATCCCTCGTCAGACCCGCCGAGGCGAAGGCGGCATCGCTCTGGGCCCGACCGGAGGTGGCGGCGGGAAAGTCTGCGAACGACAGCCCCGCGAGGTCCACGAGGTCGACGGTGCCCCGTTCCGCCAGTGGGTGGTCCCGTGGGAGCACCGCCACGAGCGGGGTGCGAGCCAATGCGCGCCACGCCACTCCGGAAGGTTCCACGCCCTCGCGGAGACCGAGCAGCGCGACGTCGAGATCGCCATGACGGAGCGCAGCAGCCAGAACATCGCTGTTCCCTGCCTGCAGTTCGACCCGGGCGTGTGGATGGGCCGCGCGGAAGGCCGCGAGCACAGCGGGAATGTCGATGGCCGTCACCGTCGGGATGACCCCCATCCGCAGCGTGCCCATCACGAGGCCCTCTGCTGCGGCCGAGGCCTCTTTCGCCCGCTCCGCCGCGCGAAGCGCCGCGCGCGCGTGCTCCGCGAATGCCGTCCCCGCCTCGCTCAGACGAACGCTTCGACTCGAGCGCACGAACAGACGCTGACCCAACTCGCGTTCGAGAGCCGCGATCTGATGGCTCAATGCCGACTGGGTGACGAAGCATCGTGCTGCCGCCCGAGTGAAGCTCCCGGTCTCGGCCACCTCGACGACGTAGCGGAGCTGTTGCAGGTCCATCAATTCATGATGACGCGTCATGAATGAGATGACAACCATGCGTTGGACTCATACTTCGAGCGCGCCCATGCTGAGACCATGAACCGTCCGCTTCTGGTGCTGACCACCGCCCTCGCTCCTCTCGCCTGGGGCACCACCTATCTCGTCACCACCGAACTTCTCCCTCCGGGGCATCCCCTCTTCGCCAGCCTCCTCCGGTCGCTGCCGGCCGGTCTGGTCGCGGTCCTCCTCACACGTCGGCTACCGCGCGGCACCTGGTGGGCGAAATCCTTCGCGCTCGGGGCGCTCAACATCGGCGCGTTCTTCCCCCTGCTCTTCCTGGCTGCCGAACGACTTCCCGGCGGTGTGGCGGCCGCGGTCGCGGGGGTGCAACCGCTCATCGTCCTGGTCCTCGGAGCGCTCGTCCTGCGCGAACGGATCCGGCCCCTCGCCGCGGCGGCGGCCGTCGTCGGCGCCGGTGGGGTCGCACTCGTCGTCGTGGGGCCGTCGGCACACCTCGACCTCTGGGGCGTGCTCGCCGCCCTCTGCGGGGTCACCGCGACAGGAGTGGGCATGATCCTCACCAAGCGCTGGGGCCGACCCAGTGATGTCGGGCCCGTCACCTACGCGGGGTGGCAGCTGAGCGCCGGCGGGCTCCTGCTGCTCCCCCTGACCTTGACGCTCGAAGGCGTGCCGTCCGCGATCGATGCGGGCGCCGCGCTCGGCTATCTGTGGCTCGGCACCGTCGGCGGAATCATCGCCTACACGCTCTGGTTCCGGGGCATCCAGCAGCTTCCGGTGATCGCGCCCGGCCTGCTCGCGCTGCTCTCCCCGCTCGTGGCCACCACTCTGGGAGTCCTGGTCGCCGGAGAGAGGTTCACCGTGATCCAGGCGATCGGGATCGTCCTCGCGATCGGTGCGCTGACCGCCGGTCAGCTCATCGCCCGTCCACCCCTGGCGCGCCACGGAGAGGGTCGCGCGCCGGTGACGGCGACGACATCAGCACTGCCGTGAGGAGCGCTCAGCCCTTGCCGAAGAGCTTCTGGATCTCTGCGAGGTCCGCTTCACTGGGAGCCTGAGCACCGCCGCCCCCGAGACCGAATCCCGAGCCGGTCGGAGTGGAGGTCGCCGCGACGCCGGCGTTCTCGGCTGCGCGCTTTGCCGGGTTACCCGAACGGGAGCCGCCCGAGGACTTCCCCTTCTTGCCCCGCTTGGACGATGCGCCGGGACGCCCCATTCCGGGCACCGGTCCCATACCAGGGATGTTCGGCGTTCCTCCGCGCGCGACCGTCTTCATCATCTTCGCGGCCTGCTCGAAACGCTGCACGAGCTGATTGACGTCGGTCACGGTCATGCCGGAGCCGCGGGCGATACGAAGGCGCCGCGATCCGTTGAGCACCTTCGGGTTGCGCCGCTCCCCCGGCGTCATCGACCGGATGATGGCCTCGGTGCGATCGATCTCACGCTCGTCGAAGTCGTCGAGCTGCTGCTTCATCTGCCCCATGCCCGGGAGCATCCCGAGCATCTTCTTCATCGAGCCCATCTTCTTCATCTGCTGAAGCTGGTCGAGGAAGTCTTCGAGCGTGAACGCCTCCGTGGCGAGCTTCTCGGCCATCTTCATGGCCTCTTCCTCATCGAAGGCCTGCTGAGCCTGCTCGATGAGGGTCAGGATGTCACCGAGGTCGAGGATGCGACTCGCCATGCGGTCGGGGTGGAACGGCTCGAGATCCTCGAGACGCTCACCCGTCGAGGCGAAGATGATCGGGCGCCCTGTGACGGAGGCCACGGACAGCGCCGCACCGCCGCGGGCATCGCCGTCGAGCTTCGAGAGCACCACACCCGTGAAGTCGACCCCCTCCTGGAAGGCCTTCGCCGTGTTCACGGCATCCTGTCCGATCATCGCGTCGATGACGAACAGCACCTCGTCGGGGTTCACCGCCTTGCGGATGTCTGCGGCCTGCTTCATGAGCTCGGCATCCACACCCAGGCGGCCTGCGGTGTCGATGATCACCACGTCGTGCTGTTGGCGACGGGCATACTCGACTCCGTCGCGAGACACCTTGACGGGGTCCCCGACGCCGTTGCCAGGCTCCGGAGCGAACACCGTCGCCCCGGCCTGCTCGGCGACGACCTGCAGCTGGTTGACGGCGTTCGGACGCTGGAGGTCGGCGGCGACGAGGAGCGGCGTGTGACCCTCCCCTCGAGCTGCCTCGCCAGCTTGCCGGCGAAGGTGGTCTTACCCGAGCCCTGAAGGCCGGCGAGCATGATGACGGTCGGGGCGGTCTTCGCGAACTGCAGACGACGCTGCTCTCCGCCGAGGATCTGCACGAGTTCCTCGTTGACGATCTGCACGACCTGCTGCGCCGGGTTCAGCGCCTTGTTGACCTCGTCGCCGAGCGCCCGCTCGCGCACCTTGGCGGTGAACTCCTTGACGACGACGAGCGCGACGTCGGCGTCGAGCAGCGCGCGGCGGATCTCGCGCACGGTGCCGTCGACGTCGGCCGCGGTGAGCTTTCCCTTCGTGCGCAGGTTGCGGAAGGTGTCGGTCAGCCGATCGGAGAGCGTGCCAAAGGTAGCCATGGTGCTGTCGATTCTACGCGAGCGGAGCCTCCATGCTCAGCGCGGCACGGAGCTCGGCCTTCGCCCGCTGGTAGCGACCCCGCGCCGTGGATGCCGGCACGCTCAGAAGCTCCGCCGCGTCGGTCAACGAGAAGCCGTCCCAGTGCACGAGGCGGACGAGTTCGGCGAGGTCGGGGTCGAGGCGCGCGATCGCGTCCCTGACATCCGCGCCCGCGTCCGCCGGCGCCGAAGAGAGCACGTCGTCGGCGTGAGAACGCAGGCGATCGGCCAGCGCCCAGCGCCGGCGTTCTCCGCGAGCATGGTTGAGCAGTGTGCCTCGCGCGACGCCGAACAGCCACATCCGTGCGCGCTCCGGCTCGTCCGGCAGTCGGCGCACGCGTCGCCACGCGACGACCATCGTCTCGCCGAGGAGGTCCGCCGCGTCGTCCGGGCCCACTCGACGCGAGAGATACGCGAGCAGGTCTGCCGCGTTCGCCTCGAACGCAGCGATAAGCGCCTCGTCCGCAGGGTGCCGCGTCACGGAGTACCACCTTCGCCGCCCCAGTCCTCCCCCTCGCAATGAAGTTGGCTGTGCGACTCCGTCCCTTCCAGATCGCCGCGACCGCTGTCGATCCCGTGAGCCTTCAGTTCGTCGCCGAGTGCCATCGCGAGTGCTTGATCATGAGCCAGCCACGCATTCAGATCGGGGCGTCTCGGGTCCGCGTCCTCGTGCTGCGCACGCTGGTCCGCCTCGATCTGTGCGAGGTACGTCGCGACATACGGTTCCGCTGCTGCCTCGACGTCGACGGTGGCGAACCAGTCGTCGATGATCCGATCGACCTCGGCCTGGATCAGCGGATTGTGCGTGTTCCAGCCGCTGTAGCGGATCTCGCACTGACCCCACGTGGGTGACGTGTAGGTGTAGCTGCGATCGGGGTTCTCCAAGCCCGCACCCCAGAGCCAGTCCGACGATGCGGTCGCCACGCCCGCCCCGCCGAGCAGCAGGAGCGCCACCGCGCCGCTGAGCACCGCTGCCCTGCGCGGCGTTCGACGCGGGAACACGATCGTTCGCGCGTCGTTCATCATCGTGCGCACTTGTGCGGCGTCGATCGCCATGGATGGCGGTCGCGATGCGTCCAGCCGGTCGTCCAACGGATCCTGGATCATGAGTTCCTCCTCGGGGGTGGGTTCACTCATGACCTGTCCGGCATGCCGCGATTCGTCCGCGACGGTTCAGTCGGACCAGGGCAGATCGTGAATCGCCCCGAGTGCGTCCTTCAAGACGACCTCCGGTGTACCGAGACCTGCGCCCTGCTCTGCCCAGACCCGAAGTGCCGACAACACGGCCGCGGCGTGGGCTGCTCCGAGGATGTCAGCGCGGATGATCTCGATGCCCGCAGTGCGGGCGGCCGCCGACACGGCCTGGGAGAGGCGCGCGAGGCGCAGTCCCGTGTCGCGGACCAGTTCGTCCTCCAACCCCATCGCTGCGGCATTGCGCAGCGCCAGCGCGAGGGGATCAGGGGCGAAATCGCGTACGACGAGCAACAGGATGTCGCGGACCGCCGCGCCCGTCGCCGTCCGTCCGAGGAGTTCGAGAGAGCGGGTGGCGAGGCCGATCCGCTCGTCGACGCCCGACCAGAGCACGTCGCTCTTCGACGAGAAGTAGTTGAAGAAGCTCGACCTGCTCACGCCGGCACGCTGCGTGATGTCGGCGACAGAGGTGGCGTCGTACCCGCGCTCGAGGAAGAGTTCGCACGCCGCTTCGGCGAGCGTCTCCCGCGATGACGCCTTCGGGCGTCCGGCCCGACCGGTGGAACTCATGCCCACACGTTACCCGGAGGCAAGGGTCGCACATGCCCATGGCCGACAGGAGGGGTATTGTTGACCTCAGTCCATTTACACGACGAAGGTGGCACCGTGACGCTCGAGATCCTCACCCCCGGATTCGCACCGACGCCCGTCCCCTACCTCGACGGGTGGGATCTCCAGCGCCGCATCCACTCCGAGGTGGTCCAGAGAACGAGGGCGGACACTCTCATCCTGCTCGAACACGAAGCGGTGTACACCGCGGGCAAACGGACCGAACCACAGGAACGCCCGCAGGACGGCACACCGGTGATCGACGTCGACCGCGGCGGCAAGATCACCTGGCACGGACCGGGTCAGCTCGTGGGATACCCGATCGTCCGGCTGGTCGAACCGATCGACGTCGTCGCGCACGTGCGTCGACTGGAACGGCTCCTGATCGATGTGCTGCGCCCCTTCGGTGTCGAGGGGTACCAGGTCGACGGACGGAGCGGCGTCTGGGTACGCCGGCCTCTGTCCGAGGACAAGGTGGCGGCGATCGGCGTGCGGGTGCAGCAGGGCGTGACGATGCACGGATTCGCGATCAACTGCGACAACTCGTTGGCCGGATTCCGCGGCATCATCCCCTGTGGCATCACCGACGCCGGCGTGACGACCGTGAGCGAGGCATCGGGGACCGCGATCGCGCCCCTCGATGTCGTCGACGCCGTGAAAGACGCCTTCCTCGCCGAATACGCCACCCCCGAACTGTCAGGAGCACACGCATGACCGCCGCACCCGAAGGCCGCAAGCTGCTCCGGCTCGAGATCCGCAACGCCGAGACCCCGATCGAGCGCAAGCCGGAGTGGATCAAGACCAAGGCGAAGATGGGCCCCGAGTACACCGCGCTGCATTCGCTCGTGAAGAGCGAAGACCTCCACACGGTGTGCCAGGAAGCCGGCTGCCCGAACATCTACGAGTGCTGGGAGGACAGGGAGGCCACGTTCCTCATCGGCGGCTCGCAGTGCACGCGACGCTGCGACTTCTGCCAGATCGACACCGGCAAGCCCGACGCCTACGACACCGACGAGCCTCGCCGCGTCGCCGAGAGCGTCGCGCGAATGAACCTCCGCTACGCGACCGTGACGAGCGTGGCCAGAGACGACCTGCCCGACACGGGAGCGTGGCTCAACGCCGAGACCGTGCGGAAGATCCACGAACTCAACCCGAACACGGGCGTCGAGCTGCTGGCGAACGAGCACAACGCGGATCCGGGTTTCCTCGGGCAGATCTTCGATGCGCGCCCCGAGGTGTTCGCGCACAACGTCGAGACCGTCCCCCGGATCTTCAAGCGCATTCGTCCCGCATTCCGGTACGAGCGGTCCTTGGACGTGCTGACTCAGGCACGGAACGCGGGGCTGATCACCAAGTCGAACCTCATCCTCGGCATGGGCGAGGAGCCGGAGGAGGTCGTCCAGGCGCTGAACGACCTGCACGACGCCGGGTGCGACATCATCACCATCACGCAGTACCTGCGTCCCACCCCGCGTCACCATCCGGTCTCCCGATGGGTGAAGCCCGCGGAGTTCGTGGAGTTCAAGGAGGAAGCGGAGCGCATCGGCTTCCTCGGAGTCCTCGCCGGACCCCTGGTCCGTTCCTCGTACCGTGCTGGACGCCTCTGGGCGCAGTCCATGGTCTCGAAGGGACGAGTGATCCCCGACCATCTCGCCCACATCGCCGAGAGCGCAGACCTCGGCTTCGCGCAGGCGGTCTGATCGGGCTCGAGTCAGTCGGCGCTCATCACCGACTGAACGGTGCCGTCGGAGCCGAGGTTGACCAGGAGCACATCGTCGGTCGAGCTGTCGTCGAGCGCGTACTCGAGGACGGCGAACGGCTCGGACCCGCCGTGCTCGTCCGCCAGGATCGTCATGCTCATGAGCCGGAGCGACCGGATGATGTCGACGGCCGCATCGCCTGACACGTCCACGAGCACATCAGCGAGATCGTCGCCGTACGCTTCCTGCTGTTGCAGGATGTACTCGGTGACTTCGCTGGTGCGGTCGTCGACCTCGGCGAGCATTCCTCGACGGGCTGTTCCGTCGACGTTCTCCAATCCGGCGATGAGCCCGGCGGCGATGTCGAGGGCGTCCGCGGACACATCATCCTGGTCCGGGGCGGTCAGATCGACGGTGACGCTCTGGTCGCCGAGCTCGACGGTCTCCGACCAGAAGATCGAGCCGTCGGGGCCCGAGGACAGGAGTCCGAAGTAGTCGTGTTCGATCGCCATAACGCTATGAAACCAGCCCGGTGCTCACGGCGGTAGTCCTGTCCTCAACCGACCAGCGACTGGACGAACACATGAGGCGTGAATCCGGTGAGATCGTCGATACCCTCGCCCTGGCCGAGCAGCTTGACGGGGATGCCCGTGCGTTCCTGGACGGCCAGCACGAACCCGCCTTTCGCCGAGCCGTCGAGCTTCGTGAGGACCAGCCCCGTCACTCCAGCGTGCTCCAGGAACGCCTCGGCCTGCATCACGCCGTTCTGGCCCGTCGTGGCGTCGAGGACCAGGAGCACCTCGCTGATCGGCGCCTGCTTCTCGATCACGCGCCGCACCTTGGAGAGCTCGTCCATGAGACCGCCCTTGGTGTGCAGGCGCCCCGCGGTGTCGATGATCGCGATCTCGATGCCTTCGCGCTTCGCGTACTCGACCGTCTGGAAGGCGACGGATGCGGGATCCTGCCCCTCCTGTTGCGGGCGGACGATCGCTGCTCCCCCGCGCTGCGCCCAGGTGGCGAGCTGATCGACTGCTGCGGCGCGGAACGTGTCGGCGGCTCCCACCACGACGCTGCGCTGATAGCCGCGCAGGAATTTCGTGAACTTGCCGATGGTCGTGGTCTTGCCGACGCCGTTGACGCCCACCACCAGGACCACGGCGGGCCGCTCGGTGAGCTTCAGGGTCGTGTCGAACTTGGCGAAGTGCTCTTCGAGCGTCTCCCGCAGCATGCGCTGCAGATCTTTCGGGTCCGTTGTGCGGTAGCGATCGACCTTCGCGCGGAGCTCGTCGACGACGCGCTCGCTGATGTCAGGGCCGAAGTCCGCCGTGATGAGCGCGGTCTCGAGGTCCTCCCATGTCGTCTCATCGATCGTGGGCTTGACGAACATGCCGCGCAATGCGCGACCAAGAGACCAGGACTTCTCCGCCATCCCTCCAGCCTACGGGTAGCACGGACGATCGTCCGCCCGCGCGCCGACCGAGATCACACCGCCGATGCGGCCCGGTCACCCACCCGCTGACCCACGACCGCGGACACGCCGTCCTGCCGCATGGAGACGCCGTAGAGGGCATCGGCGATCTCCATCGTGCGCTTCTGATGCGTGATGATCAGCAGCTGCGAGCTCTCCCGGAGCTGCTCGAAGACCGTGAGCAGTCGGCCGAGGTTCGCGTCGTCGAGTGCCGCCTCGACCTCGTCGAGGATGTAGAACGGGCTCGGGCGCGCCTTGAAGATCGCGACGAGCAGCGCGACCGCCGCGAGCGAACGTTCGCCACCGGAGAGGAGCGAGAGCCGCTCGATCTTCTTCCCGACCGGACGCACCGACACCTCGATGCCGGTCGTGAGCATGTTCTCGGGATCGGTGAGCGAGATGCTCCCCGTGCCCCCGGGGAACAGCAGAGGGAAGACCTGACCGAAGGCCTCCTTCGTGTCTTCGAAGGCGCTCGCGAAGATGGTCTGCATCCGCTCGTCGAGGTCGGCGATGATCGTCAGGAGGTCTTGGCGGGTCTGTGTGAGATCCGCGAGCTGTTCGGTGAGGAACGCGTGGCGCTGCTCGAGCGCGGCGAACTCCTCGAGGGCCAGCGGGTTCACTCGCCCGAGCTGAGCGAGCTTGCGCTCCGCTTCGGCGAGTCGGCGCTGCTGGATGCGTCGATCGAACGGGATGGCGGTGTCGTCGAGCAGCTCGCCGTCCGCGGGCTCGATACCCGGATCACGCGGAACCAGCTGATCGGGGCCATATTCCGCGACAAGAATATCTTCGTCCAGCGAAAGCTCGGACGAGACTCGCTCCAGCAGGCTGCTCAGATGCAGCTTCTTCTCGTGGATCTGCAGTTCGAGTCCATGCACGCTCTCCGTCAGGCCGGCCAGACGCTCGCGCAGGGACGTCTCCTGGGCGCGGAGCGCGACGAGCTCCTCGTTCTGGGCGGACCGTGCCGCCTCGGCCTCGGCGAGGACGACGCGCGCTTCGGTGACCGATCGGTCGAGCGAGTCGAGGATTCGGGGAAGCTCTTCTGTGACGCCCGATGCCGCTTCCCGCTGTGCTCGACGGATCACCGCACGTCGGGCCGCCTCCGCCGCCGCGTCGCGTTCGTGTTCCCTCTGGCGCTCCAGGCTCACGACGCGCGCCTGCGCAGCGCGGACACGCTCGCGCAGCGTCTCGACCTCCAGTCGTGCTCGTACCTCACCCTCACGTGCGAGCTCCAGCGCCTCCAGCAAGCCGTCGCGCGCGGACGCATCGAGAACCGGTCGAGGCGCCGCGACCGCGTCGTCCAGCGCGGCCTTGGCACCCTCCGCTTTCGCCTCCGCCTCCGCCACAGCGGCCTGGGCTTGCGTGAGTCCGGTCTCGAGCCGCTCGCATTCCGCGACGGCAGCCTCGTGACGGACCGTGACCCGGTTCACCTGCTCCGCGTGGGTCGCGAGAGCGGCGTCGTGCTCACGGAGAGCACGCAGTGCGTCCTTCGCCTGACGCCGCGTCGTCTCGACCGCTTCGTTCGCATCCTCCCGGGCTTCGCGCAACGAGTCCACCACGATCTGGATCTCGGCGAGGCGCTCGGTCGCCGCGTCCCGCTCGGCCGCGAGTTCGAGGCGTGAACGCTCACCGCCCGACCCCGTGCGCAGGGTCTGCGCGGTGACCACATCGCCGCCCACCGTGACGATCGTCGTCGCCGTGTCACCCGCCGCATCCAAGGCCGCGCGGGCGGCACGTGCCGCATCGAGATCGTCCGCGATGAGCACATGCGACAGCACGCCGAGCACGCCGTCGGGGGCCGTCACGGTGTCGACCGCGGGGATGACGCCCGGTACCGATGTTGTGACGGATTCGGGCCGCCGGGCGTCGGCCACGACGAAGTCGACCACTCCCCTGCGGTGAGCGGCCGCTTCGAAGGCCTGCGCGAAGGCATCGTCCACCGTGTCGATGAGGACGCCCTCCGCAAGCGGCCCGAGGACAGCGGCGATGGCCGCTTCGTACCCGGCACGCACCTGCACGGCGTCGCCCACGAGGCCCCGCACGCCCTTCCCACCGGCCTCGACGATCTCGGCCGCGCCGCCGGACAACGACAGCGCGCTGCTCAACGCCGCGGCCTTCGCCGTCAGGGAGTCCACCTCGCGCTCCGCCGCGTGCAACCGCTCGCGCAGCGTCTCTCGCTCGGCTTCCGCCGCCGTCGCGGCGCGCTGCGCGCTCTCATAGGCCGCGGCATGCTCGACCGCCGTGCCCTCGGGCGCCTCGGCGTCGTCGATCGCTTCAAGGGCATCAGCAGCTTCGCGACGGCGCGCATCCGCGGCTTCGAGTGCGTTCTCCTGGCGAAGCACCGCTCCGCGGACGGCGGCAAGAGCCGAAGCAGCGGCATCGGCAGTGCCGCGCAGCGCCGAGAGCCGCATGTCATACTCCGACACCAGCGCACTCTGCTCCGCGATGTCGACGTCGAGAGTGTCGAGTTCGGCACGGGCGTGCACCACCTCGCGACTCGCCGCCGCCGCCGCATCCTGCGCATCGCCGAGCCCCGCCGAGATCACGTCGATCTCATCCTTCGCCTCGTCGATCGTGCTCTGCGTCACCGTGACGGCGGTGACCGCGGCATCTTCATCCTCCGAGCCGAGCAGCGCAAGACGCTGATTCGCCAGGGTGTAGAGCCCTCGCATCCGCTCCTGAACCTGCTCCAGTCCGAAGGCCACTCCGCGTGCCTGGTCGACCGCGACCGAGTTCTGGTCCTGTTCGAGCCTCGCGATGCTCGCTCGGACGGTCTCCGCCTGATCGGACAGTACAAGTCGCTCGGTATGGCGTTCGTGCTCGGTTCGCGTGTGGTCCGCGAGTGCGGTGCGGAGCGCGACGACGTCGTCGGCAAAGATGCGCGCCTTCGCATCACGCACGACAGCCGCGATCGTCTGGGCCTCACGCGCGATCTCGGCCTGGCGTCCGAGGGGCTTCAGCTGACGCCGGATCTCCCCCGCCAGGTCGCTGAGACGTGTGAGATTCGTCTCCATCGCGTCGAGCTTGCGGAGGGTCTTCTCCTTGCGCCGGCGATGCTTGAGGATTCCCGCGGCCTCCTCGATGAAGCCGCGCCGGTCTTCCGGGGACGCCTGCAGCACGGTGTCGAGTCGTCCTTGACCGACGATCACGTGCATCTCGCGACCGAGACCGGAGTCGCTGAGCAACTCCTGCACATCGAGCAGACGGCAGCCCTCGCCGTTGATCGCGTACTCGCTCGACCCGTTGCGGAAGAGCGTGCGACTGATCGTCACCTCCGCGAATTCGATCGGCAGCGCGCCGTCGGCGTTGTCGATCGTGAGCTGCACCTCGGCACGACCCAGCGGACCCCGCGTGGATGTTCCGGCGAAGATGACATCCTCCATCTTGCCGCCACGAAGCGTCTTCGCTCCCTGCTCGCCCATGACCCAGGCGAGGGCGTCGACGACGTTCGACTTGCCGGATCCGTTCGGTCCGACGATGCAGGTGACGCCGGGCTCGAACACGAAACTCGTCGGCTGCGCGAACGACTTGAACCCTTTGAGCGTCAGGCTCTTCAGATGCATGCGGGCACCGCTCGTCCGGGGAGAATCACGCCGCTACGCTATCGGAATCCCGGCCGACAGCCGTCATCCCGCGCGGGGAGGGACCGAACGCGCAGCGACTCGCGACACGCCGTGGGAGCGGAATGTGCTTGACGTCGTCCAAACGGGTTCGCTACGGTTGCCTCCGGATCGCCACACGAAAGGAGGTTACCGATGATGATCACTCAGCTCAACGCACAGGCCACTGGCCTCGCCGGGCCCGCGCCTTTCGCGCCGCGCTTCGCGTTCTCGGTAACCGCCGGCGTCCGCTCCAGCGCGCTCTCGTAGCAACGCACCGAGATTCCAGGCCCGTAGTGGGCCTCCCGGCCCCGTTCCTCCGCGCCCACCCTCTGATCCGCATCCCGGATCTCAGGTCTCCGCCGCCATTCGCAGACCACGTCCCGTGGTTCGACATGAGCAGCTTCTTCTCGCGCCGTTCCCGACCGCTCCGCCGTCGATGCACGGTGCTTCCGCACCCCTTTCCACCACCACTCGAAGGACCGACCGTGAACACCACGTTGCACCGCAGCGTCTCCCACCCGCCCGATATCGAGGACCGTGAGGTCCTCCAGATCCCTCGCCCCGACGAGTTGCGGCGTCTGTCGTTCGCAGACCGTCTCTCCCTCCGGATCGCTCTCTGGCTGTTCCAGAGGGCACAGCGTCCGCGGCGGCAGCGCCGCGGCCTGTACATCGATCCGGCCGACCTCCTGCTCCTCGGCGAACAGCGTCACCGCTCCGCTGCTGAGTCGTACGCGATGCTCACGTACGACATGCAGCGCGGCATGCGCTGACGGCAGGCCGGTCATGACCGCCGCACAGTTCCCCGCACCCGCCCCTGGCGGGTGCGGGGATCACCCCGCCCCACGCTGCGAAACGAAGGAACCGACATGAAGACGAACACCACGCCGACGATCACGCCGCTCATCGTTCCGGCCTCGTTGCACGCGCCGGACGCCGCGGAGTTCCTCGCGTTCGGAGAACTCAATCGCCGCGTCTGCGACGAGCAGGTGGGCCTCCCCGACCTCGCCCCGGATGCGGCGCAGATGCTGCCGGACTGGCAGGATCAGACCGACTCGCTCGACCTCGGCTTCGTCGCGCGCATCGACGCGGAGATCGTCGGAATGATCACGCTCTCCCTGGCGCTCGAACCCGAAGCCCATGCCGCCGAGATCGACATGCTCGTCCCGGAGAAGAACTGGGGGCGCGGCATCGAAGAAGCGCTTCTCGCGCGTGCCGAGGCGGAAGCGGGCGCACGAGGACGCCGCACCCTGCAACTGTGGAGTCTGCACCGTCCCGAGGAGTCGGAGCGGATGCTCGTCCCCCGCACAGGCTGGGGCCGCATTCCGGCGACACCCCTCTCCGATCTGGCCGAGGCTGCGGGCTTCAGCCTCGAGCAGGTCGAGCGCAACAGCGAGTACGACCTGCGCGGAGACAGTGCTCCGCTCCGCGCCGCCCTTTCCGAGGCGACCGCATTCGCGGGTGCGGAGTACCGCGTCGTCACGTGGGACATGCCGACGCCGCCGGAACGGCGAGACGGTTTCGCTGCCGTGCTCGCACGACTGTCGACGGACGCGCCGAGCGGAGACATGGACTTCGCTGAGGAGAGCTGGGACGCCGACCGTGTCGTGCGTCGAGAGGCGCGGCTCCTCGGCGCCGGTCAGGCTGTGTCCGTCGTCGCCGTGGAGCATGTGCCGACAGGCGAGCTGGTCGCGTACAACGAGCTGCTCATCGCTGCGGATCGCACAGGTGTGACGCATCAGTTCGGCACGCTGGTGCGCAAAGACCATCGCGGCCACCGCCTGGGCATGATCGTGAAGAGCGCGAATCTGCTCCGGTGGCGTGAGCTGATGCCACGATCGACCGTGGTCTCCACATTCAACGCCGAGGAGAACCGCCCGATGTTGAGCATCAACGAGGCTGTCGGCTTCGTCCCTGTCTCGTACGCCGGGGCATGGCAGAAGAAGCTCTGATGGAGGCGCGGACCCGATCTCATTCCTGCGGATGATGTCGGGTCCGCATCGTCATCCGCCGGAGCGACGACATGGCGAGGCGGGATGACGAGGCTGGGAACATGAACATTCCCGTGATCGAAGCCCACGCCCTCACCAAGAACTTCGGCTCGACCCGTGCGCTCGCCGGTGTCGATCTCGCGATCCACCGCGGGGACTCGATGGCGATCATGGGCGCATCCGGATCCGGCAAGACGACACTGCTGCACGTGCTCGCGGGAATCACCTCGCCCGATGCGGGGAGCGTCGTGTTCCGTCCGGGCGTAGGCGCACCCATCGAGGTCACCGCGCTCGGCGAGTCCGCGCGGTCCCGGCTTCGTCGAGAGCGATTCGGGTTCGTCTTCCAGCAGGGTCTGCTCATCCCGGAGCTGACCGCGGTGGAGAATGTCGCCCTCGCCTCGATGATCAACGGGGTCCCGCGTCGTGACGCGATGGGTCACGCGGCATCCTGGCTGGCGTCGCTCGGCCTCAGCGGCATGGAGGACCGTCGCATGGGGGAACTGTCCGGCGGCCAGGCACAGCGCGTCGCGATCGCACGCGCACAGGCTACGGGAGCTGAGCTCGTCTTCGCCGACGAGCCCACGGGCGCCCTCGATTCGCAGACGTCCGCCGAGGTGATGGATGCCCTCCTGTGGTCGACCACTGGTCAAGGACGCACGCTGGTCGTGGTCACCCACGATCCTGAGGTGGCTGGTCGCTGCACCCGCACGATCGCGGTGCGCGACGGCCGCATCGTCTCCGCGGCGGTGAGCGCGTGAACCGCAACGTCCTGGCCCTGCTCCTCCGGCCGGCACCCGGTCAGAACAGCGTGCTCGCCCTGCCCGTCGTCGCATTCGGCGTGGTGACGGCTCTGGTGCTCACCGTCATCGGCGGAGCGCAGTCCTTCTGGGGCTGGACGGACGAGTATGCCCCCTCTACCAGGCCCTCGCGGCCATCGCGCTCGTCCTCCTGGTGGTCCCGTTGATGTCGCTCGGCGGAGCGGCAGCCCGGTTGTCTGCCCGACGTCGGGACGAACGCCTCTCGACGCTCCGCCTGCTCGGCGTCTCGCCCGCGGGTGTGACCGTCGCCACCGTGACGGAGTCCGTCTTCGTCGCCGCCGCCGGAGCACTCGTCGGGGTGATCGCCCACATCGCGATGAGTCCCCTCATCGGCCTGATCCCGTTCCGCGGCGAGCCCCTCGGATTCACCGCCGTCCTCCTGCCTCCGCTGCAGATCGCTCTGGTGTTCGTCGGCGTCCTCATGGTGTCCGCCACGAGTGCCGTCGTCGGTCTGCGTCGCGTCGTGATCTCTCCGCTGGGGGTCCGCACCCGCACGGACGTCACGAAGGTGCATTGGCTCAGAGCGGTCTTCGCCGCAGGAGCGGTCGCCATCGCCTTCGTCCTGATCAAGGTGTTCCCCTCGATCGGCGGCCTCGTGACCACCATCGTCGTGGTCGCCGCACTGTTCGGTGCGGTGCTGGCCGTCCTCAACCTGGTCGGCCCGTGGGTGCTGAAGGTCTCGGCGTCACGGCAGCTCCGGCGTGCCGAGCGCCCGGACCGCCTGCTCGCCGCCCGCATCGGCCTCGACTCTCCCAAGGCGGCTTGGCGTCAGGTCGGCGGCATCGCCATGGCGAGCTTCATGGCCGTGTTCGCGGGGACGGGCGTCGCACTGATGAACGTGATGACGGGGCCTGAGGCATCGTCGACCGATTTCGCGCTCGCGCAAGACATCCGCACCGGCCTCATCATCACCCTCATCGGCTCGTTCCTCATGGTGGCGGCCTCTGTCGGGGTCAACCAGGCGTCCGATGTGCTCGACCAGCGCGAACTGCACCGCAGCCTCCATCATCTGGGCATGCCGCTGGAAACCGTCGACCACGCCCGTCGACGCGCCATCATGTCGCCTCTGCTGGTCACGGCGATCGGTTCGGCGCTCGTCGCCGCGGTGCTGGTCTTCCCCTTGGTCGGACTCGCGCTGATCACGGCGCCCGCGTCGCTGATCACGATCGCCCTGATCGTCGCGATCGGCGTCGGCGTGGTGTGGGCGAGCACCTGGGCGACGCGACCGCTGCTGCATGGGGCGTTCCGGACGGCATGACCCACAGGAGGGCCGCGGACTCGTCCGCCGTCGCGAGCCAGGTCTGCGTGGCAGGGTGTGCGACGGTCAGCGCCGCCGCTGGCACCTCGGGCAGAAGTGCGACGACCGGTTCATGAAGGCGACACGCGTGATCGGCGTTCCGCAGCGCGGGCACGGCTGTCCGCCACGACCGTAGGCGTTCAGGGAGTGCGCGAAGTAGCCGGCCTGCCCGTTGACGTTGACATACTGGGCGTCGAAGCTGGTGCCGCCCTCCGCCAGCGCCTTGGTGAGAACGAGTCGGACCTCTGCGAGCACTCTGCTCGCAGAGACGGTCGAGAGCTTGTCGGCGGAGGTCTCCGGATGGATGCGCGCCGCCCACAGCGACTCGTCGGCGTAGATGTTCCCGATCCCGCTCACGAGGCCCTGGTCGAGGAGCACCCTCTTGATCGCACTCCGGCGGCGCGACAGAGAGGCCAGGAAGGCACGATCGTCGAAGGCGTCGTCCAACGGATCCCGCGCGATATGACGCACCTGGCTCGGCACGAGGGAGTCCCCGTCCTCGACCAGGGCGTCGACCGCGAGAGAGCCGAACGTCCGCTGGTCTGCGAAGACGACGGCGAGTTCGCCGTGGCTGGGATGTTCGATCCCGATACGCACGCGCTCGTGCCGCTCCGCCTCCGCGCCCGGGGCCCGCAGAAGCATCTGGCCGCTCATCCCGAGGTGCGCGATCAGGGCCGACTCCGCGTCGTCGAGCGGAAGCCAGAGGAACTTCCCGCGACGGGATGCCGCCGCGAAGGAACGGCCTTCCAGCCGGGAGACGAAGTCCGCCGCCCCCGCGGCGTGGCGTGTGAGCGCGCGCTCGTCGAACACGCTGACCGCCGTGATCGTCGATCCGACGACAGCCGGCGCCAGACCGGCCCGGACGACCTCGACCTCGGGGAGCTCAGGCACGGTCGCTGAGAGTGCGCCAGGCGCTGAGTGCCGCCGCCATCTCCGCGGTCTTCTTGCTGCTGCCCGTGCCCGTCATGCGCACATCTCCGACCACCACGGTCGCCGTGAACCGGCGGTCGTGGTCGGGACCGCTCGCCTCCACGGAATACTCGGGCGGTGTGGAGCCGACTCGCGCAGCGAGTTCCTGCAAGCTCGTCTTCGGATCCATCGCCGCGCCGTAGCGCTCCGGGTCCGCGAGCAGGGGCTTCGTCAATCGCAGTACGAGGTCGGTCGCCGCGTCGGGTCCGGCGGAGAGGTACGTGGCGCCGATCACGGCTTCCATCGTGTCGGCGAGGATCGAATCCTTGTCACGGCCGCCGGTCTGCTCCTCACCGCGTCCGAGCAGCAGGTGGCTGCCGAGATCGATACCCCTGGCCACCTCGGCGAGGGCGACCGTCGACACGACACTCGCGCGCCGTTTCGCCAGTTCCCCCTCGTCGAGGTCGGGATGCGTCGTGAAGAGCATCACGGTGACGGCCTGTCCGAGCACGGAGTCGCCGAGGAACTCGAGGCGCTCGTTGTGCGGGATGCCGCCGTGCTCGTACGCGTAGGACCGGTGAGTCAGAGCCAACTCCAGAAGCTCCGCGTCGATGTCGACGCGGAGCTTCTCTGGGAGAGGTCTCGTCCCCCCGGGGACCTCCGTCACAGTACGCGACTCAGACGTCGGCGACCTTGCGGCCCTTGTACTCGAGGAAGAGCTCGGTGCCCTGGGAGTCGGTGACGACCTTCGCCTGGTGAGGGCGGCTGTAGACGACCTGACCGTTCTCGATGGTCTTCACGAGGGCGACCGGAGCCGCCTTCCACTGCGCGCGGCGCGAGCGGGTGTTCGAACGGGAAACCTTGCGCTTCGGGGGGTTACCAGCCATGACTAGCTCTCTTCTTTCTCGGCGGCACGAGATTCTTCCGTGCCGTCTTGGTCTGTGATGTTCTGGAGCGCACTCCACCGAGGATCGATGGGAGCGGCTTGCTCCGTTCCGGTGCTCACGGTCAGCCGTTCACCCGTTTTCGGGTCGAGACCCGGGCAATCCGGCTGACACACCGGCTGAAAAGGAAGGGCCAGTACAGCCGCATCCCTGACCAGAGTTTCAAGATCCACGTGGTCGTCTTGAACCTCGAAGTCAGTTTCTTCCTCACCAGGATACGCGAAAAGCTCCTGGAACTCGACTTCGACGGGCCGAGCGATGTCGATCAGGCATCTGCCGCACACGCCGACGTACTCCGCATCGGCTGTTCCCGACACCAGGATGCCTTCGTGGACGGACTCCAGACGGACATCCAGGTCCATGTCGGAACCGGCTTCGAACGTGACGATGCCCTCGCCCCAGGATTCTTTGAGGGCGACGGAGAACTCGTGTTCGCGCATCTCCCCCGGTCGGCGGACGATGTCACGGACGGGGAGCACGAAAGGACCGTTCATTCGAGAGCGCACCGTTCCATGCTACCGGCCGGCACCCACGGTCGCTCTGACCGCACACTCAGGGAACCGGCTCAGATACCGCGACCACCGGTGTCGAGGAAGTCCGCGACGGCAGGCGGGACGAAGGGCGTCACATCACCGCCGAGGGACGCGACCTGGCGAACGAGCGAGCTCGAGACCATGGCGTGCGAAGGATCGGGCAGGAGGAACACCGTCTCGATGCCGGCGAGGTGCCGGTTGACGATCGCCATCGGGGATTCGTAGGCGACATCGATCTGCGACCGGATGCCTTTCACGAGCACGCCAGCACCCACATCGCGCGCGTAGTCGACCAGCAGACCCATGCTCCAGGAACCGATCACGATCTCCCCTGCCATGCCGTCGTCGGCGATCGACCGCTCCAGGAGCGACAACCGCTGCGCGATCGGCAGCATGGCCTCTTTGCCCGGGTTGTGCACGACCAGCACGTGCAGCTCGTCGTACAGGGCCGCCGCACGGCGGATCACATCGAGGTGACCCAGGGTGGGCGGATCGAAGGAACCCGGGACGACGGCGATCCTGCTGCTCATGCGACCAGCCTAGGGCACACGAGGAACGGGTCAGTTCTTCGCCAGAGCTGCCCGATCGTCGTCGCTCACCCTGCGGGCGATGGCCTCACGCAGGCCCGCGTGCTCGTCGAGCGCGGGGTCGCGCGCCAGGATCGTCTCGGCGATCTCGCGGGCCCGCGTGATGAGTCCCGCGTCTTTCACGACCCGGAGGAGCTTCAACGATGAGCGGACGCCCGCTTGCGCAGCGCCCAGGACATCGCCCTCTCCCCGCAGTTCGAGGTCGACCTCGGCGAGGGCGAATCCGTCGAGTGTCGCGGCGACGGCGTCGACACGGTCGCGGGCGAGCGAACCCGACTCCGCCTCCGTGACGAGCAGGCAGAGACCGGGGACACCGCCACGCCCCACTCTGCCGCGGAGCTGATGCAGCTGCGAGACCCCGAAGCGATCCGCATCCAGCACGATCATCGTGGAGGCGTTCGGGACATCGACGCCGACTTCGATCACCGTCGTCGCCAGAAGGAGGTCGATGTCGCCGCGCGCGAAAGCCTGCATGACGGCGTCCTTCTCCTCTGACGGCATGCGCCCATGCAGCACCGCGCGGCGGACACCTCCCAGAGTGGGATGCGTCGCCAATGCCTCGTCGAGCTGCACCACCCCCCAGCGGGGGCCATTGCCCCCTCGGGCGCGAGCGCGGCCTGCTCCCCCGCCTCCGCCGTCTTCTTCGTCGTGTCGATGGCGGCGCACACCGCGAAGACCTGCCGCCCCTTCGCGATCTCTTCGGCCGCACGCTCCCAGACACGGTTGAACCATCCCGGGTGTTCCGCAAGAGGTGCGACGAAGGACTCGATCCCCGCGCGGCCGGCCGGCATCGTACGGATGACCGAGGTGTCGAGATCGCCGAACACGGTCATCGCCACCGTCCGTGGGATCGGCGTCGCCGTGAGCACCAGCGCATGCGGACTGGAGCCCTTCGCCCGCAGCGCCTCACGTTGCTCGACACCGAACCGATGCTGCTCGTCGACGACGACCAGGCCGAGGTCTGCGAACGTCGTCTTCTCCCCAGCAGCGCGTGGGTGCCGACGACGATGAGCGCCTGACCGGATGCGACCCGCAGCGCAGCCTTGCGCCGCTCGGCAGCAGGCATCTGCCCCGTGAGCAACGTCGGCATGAGCAGGGGCGCCAACTCGGGGCCGAGCATCTTCGCGATCGAACGCAGATGCTGCCCCGCCAGCACCTCGGTGGGAGCGATCAACGCCGACTGACCGCCGCTCTCGGCGACCTGCAGCATCGCGCGCAGCGCGACGAGCGTCTTGCCCGACCCGACTTCTCCCTGGACCAGGCGGTTCATCGGCCACGCGCCGATGAGGTCCTCGGCGATCTGGCCGCCCACCGTCTCCTGGTCGGGCGTGAGCGTGTACGGCATCGCCGCGTCGAAACGCTCGAGGAGCCCACCGGCCCCGGCAGGGCGCGAGGTCGCGGAGAGCGCGCGAACCGCATCACGCTGTTGGAGCAGAGCCGTCTGCAGCGTGAGTGCCTCGTGCATACGCAACGTCCGCACTGCAGGGTCGATGTCGTTGCGGGTGCGAGGTCGGTGGATCAACTCGAGCGCCGCTCCCGCCGTGAGCAGCTCGTCCCGTTCTCTGATCTCGCCCGTCAATGGATCGGGAACCTCGACGAGGTCGTCGAGCACTCGTCCGATGAGCCGAGCGATCTGCCAGGTCTGGATGGTCGACGTGGCCGGGTAGATCGGGATCGGCACCGCCGCACGCGCATCCGCACTGCGCCGCGCCGCGTCTTCGTCGTCGAAGAGCTCGTACTCCGGATGAGCGAACTGCGTGACGCCGTTGAACTCGCCGACCTTGCCGGAGAACACCCCGCGACGGCCCACCGTCAGATCTTTCGAGCGCCACTCCGCCGCGCCGACGTTCTTTGCGAAGAAGGTCAGGGACATGCGCCCGATGCCGTCGCCGATCACGACGTCGACCATCGCACCCGGTCGGTTGCGCATCCGACGGAAGCTCGACGACAGCACCTCGGCGACGATGGTCACCGTCTCACCCAACGGCAGATCCCTGATCGGCGTGAGCTCGCCCGGATCGGCGTAACGGCGAGGGTAATGGGAGAGCAGATCGCCGACGCTCTGCATGCCGAATGCCCGCCCGAGCGTCTTCGCGGACGCCGCACCGAGCGCGTCCTCCAACGAGGAATCGAGCGTGAGCGACATGTTCCGAGTCTAGGGACAGGGACCGACACCTCGGACATCCGTCCTGTCGTATCGTGAACGGGTGACGAGGATCATCGCAGGAGCCGCACGGGGCGCACGACTCGAGGTCCCCGGTGCCGGCACCCGACCGACGAGCGACCGCGTGCGCGAATCGCTCTTCGGCGCACTCGAGTCGCTGAGCGCGATCGCCGGAGCCAGAGTGCTCGACCTGTACGCCGGGTCGGGGGCACTCGGGCTCGAGGCCCTGAGCCGCGGGGCGAAGAGCGTCGACTTGGTCGAGCGAGGGCGCCAGGCCGCAGCCGTCGTCCGACGCAATGCCGCGGTCGTCGCGAAGGCCGGAGCCCTGCCGGCCGGGCGCGTGCACGAGACCGCGGTCCACGCCTTCCTGCTGAGAGCATCGGGGCCGTTCGACCTCGTCTTCACCGACCCGCCCTACGATCTCGACGACGCGGCGATGACCGCGGATCTCGTCGCGCTCGCCCCGCTTCTCTCCGCGGACGGCGTCGTCGTCGTCGAACGAGCTCGACGGTCGACAGTCCCCGACTTCGCCTCGGCGGGACTGGAGCAGTTCCGGGAGAAGACCTACGGCGACACCGCCCTATGGTGGGCCGAGCCCGCCGAAGACGGCCGAACGGATCGACCCGCCGAGGATCAGCCGCCGACCGCGTCCCAGTCCCGGTAGGGATCCCAGCCGCTGACGTCCACCGGCCGGCCGTCGCAGAGCAGGTCGTGTTCCTCCCGAGGCCGCACGCGTCCGATCATGCGGAACCCCGGCGGCAGCGCGTCCTCAGCGAACGTCGCGAGCAGAGCATGATCCTCGCCGCCGGCCAGGGCACGATCGGGCGTGGCCCCCAGAACCGCTCCGTCGAGGGCGATCGTGACTTCGGATGCCGCCGCCATCCGCCGCGCATCGAGCGCGAGCCCGTCAGAGATATCCATCATCGCGGTCGCTCCGGCCATCGCAGCCACCGCGCCGAGACCGATCGGAGGAGAGGGCCGCAGCTGTGCGGACAGCGCCGCACTCTCCCCGGTGCCAATGTCGTGACATCGACGGGGACCGGAACGTCACCGTCGCGGAACCGCCCGAACAGGACCGCGAGCCCGTGCGCCGCGAGACCGAGCTCACCCGCGACCGCCACGACATCGCCCGGACGCGCACCCGACCGGGTGACCGGAGCACGCCCCTCGAGGTCGCCGAGCGCCGTGACCGCGATCGTCAGCACATCGGACACGGTGAGATCACCGCCGATGACCGCGCACCCAGGCGCCAGAGCGTCACAGGCCTCCCGGAAGCCGTCGGCGAGCCGCTCCACGAAGGAGAGTCGGAGATCGCGCGGCACGGCGAGTGCCACCAGCAGCGCCGTCGGACGCGCGCCCATGGCAGCGACGTCTGCGAGGTTCACGGCTGCGGCCTTCCATCCGAGGTCGTAGCCGGTGGACCACGCGAGCCGGAAGTCCGGGCCGTGCACCAGCGTGTCCGTCGTCGCCACCACCGACCCCGACGGCGTCGCGAGCACGGCCGCATCGTCTCCGGGACCGATGAGGGCGTGCGCCGCCCGCGAGGTGCGACTCAGGATCGCCTGGAGGATCCGCCCCTCGGATACATCGCCCAGGCGCGGATCATCGTCGTCGGGTCGGGAGAGCATGCTGTCAAAGGTAGCCTGGAAGCATGCCTCGTTCCCGTCGCCTCGCTGCCCTCGCAGGCGCGGTGATCCTCTCCGCAGCCCTCGCCGGATGCTCGACGACCGTGCACCTCGAGCCCGCCGACGATGCGGACAACCCCGCCTGCGCCTCCGTCTCCGTCTTGCTCCCGGACAACGTGGCGGGCTTTGACCGCGTGTGGACGGATGCCCAGGCCACCGGCGCGTGGGGTGAGCCCACCACCATCGCGCTGCGCTGCGGAGTCGAGCCGCCGGCTCCGTCCGCCCTCGTGTGCACCACCCTGGGCGGCGTCGACTGGCTCGTGCTCGAACAGGAGAAGGAACGTCAGCGGCTCGTCACCTACGGCCGCGACCCCGCGGTCGAGGTGAACATCCGACGCGGCGAGCAGATCGACTTCCAGTCGATCGTGGACTCGCTCTCCACCAGCATCCAGTCCGGCCTCGCGCCCGCGACGGCGAAGTGCACGGACCGCGTGGAGTTCCCCGCGAGCTGACCCGCGGGGACCCCGATCAGCGGCTGAGACCGGTTTCGATGAGCTCGGTGATGAGATCGCCGTAGCTCAGACCGGAGGCGACCCAGCACTTAGGGAACATCGAAATGGGGGTGAAGCCGGGCATCGTGTTCAGCTCGTTGACGACGAGGTCGCCCGCAGGGGTGACGAAGAAATCGACCCGCGCGAGCCCCTTTCCGTCGACGGCTTCGAACACGCGGACAGCCGTGTCGCGCAGCGCGCCGATGAGCTCATCGTCGACATCGGCCGGGCAGACGATTTCGACGCCGTCACCACCCAGGTACTTGCCCTCGAAGTCGTAGAAATCACGCGTTGTCAGTACGACCTCGCCTGGCAGAGAGGCCCGCGCGCGCTCGCCATCGCGTCCGGCGAGAACTCCGACCTCGATCTCGCGGCCCTCGACGCGGGACTCGACCAAGACCTTCTCGTCCTCCGCGAAGGCGATCTCGAACGCCGCATCCAGCCCCTCGCCGTGGTCGACCCGAGAGACGCCGACGCTCGAACCCGCACTCGCCGGCTTCACGAACACCACGGGGCCGAGGTTCTCCACGCGCGCGCGGATGGCCTCGGAGTCGGCGTGCCACTCCGCGCGACGCACCATGATCCCCGGAGACACCGAGATGCCCGCCGCAGTGAGGGCGACCTTCGTGAAGTGCTTGTCGAGCGAGACCGCCGAGTCGAGGATGCCGCAGCCCGCGTACGGCATGTCGATCACCTCGAAGAAGCCCTGGATCGCTCCGTCCTCACCGTGCAGGCCGTGCAGCAGAGGCAGCACGACGTCGACCGTGCCGAGACCCTCGGTCCTTCCATCGGGGTGCACGACACGGAGGGTACGGTCGCCGCCCGGCTCCGGCCACCGCACGCGCGTGCCGTTGTCGACGACCTCGGGCAGGTGGGCGGCGTCGAGCGGGAACTTCGCAGGATCGTCGTCTTCCAGGACGAAAGCGCCCTCACGGGTGATCCCCACGGGGATCACGGCGTAGCGGTCGCGATCAATCGCTCCCAGCACGCCCCCCGCCGTTGCGGAACTGATCGAATGCTCGCTGGAGCGCCCGCCGAAGAGCACCACCACCGTCTGCTTGTCCATGGTTGGTCCTCTCACCCTGCGGGGTGTCGTCGTCCGTCGTCAGGTGGGGTGCGATGTCGCGCGGATCCATCTTGCCGTCGAGCACCATCTTGACCTGCTCGACGATGGGCATGTCGACCTCGGCCTCGCGCGCGAGCTGCAGGATCGGTGCGACGGACGCCAGGCCCTCCGCAGTCTGCTGCATCTGCTTCACGACATCCTGGAAGCTGTATCCCTGGCCCAGCAGGCGTCCGGCCGTGTTGTTGCGGCTCAGGGGCGACTGGCAGGTCGCGATCAGGTCGCCGAGGCCGGCGAGACCCTGCAGGGTCTCAGGGTGTGCGCCGTTCGCCACGGCGAAGTCCGTCATCTCGACGAGTCCGCGCGTGATGATCGACGCTTTCGTGTTCTCTCCGTAACCGACGCCGTCGACGATGCCGATCGCGACGGCGATCAGGTTCTTGAGCACGCCGCCGAACTCGGTGCCGATCACGTCGGTGTTCACGAACGTGCGGAAGTAGCCGTTGCGGGCCGCTCTCGCGACGATCTCGGCGGTCTCCTGGCTGCGCGAGGAGATCACGGCGGCGGTCGGCTGCTCGCGAGCGATCTCCAGCGCGAGGTTCGGCCCGGATGCCACAGCGATGCGATCGGGGTCACACCGCAGTTCCTGCTGGATCACCTGACTCATGCGCAATCCGGTGCCGCGCTCGACGCCCTTCATGAGGCTGATGATCTTCGCGTCGCTGTCGGCGAGCAGCGGTCGCAACGCCTTCAGATTCTCGCGCAGCGATTGGCTCGGCACGGAGAGGTACACCTGGTCGACGCCGTCGAGCGAGGTGGCGAGCTCATGGGTTGCGGCCATGGTCCGCGGCAGGTTGATCCCCGGCAGGTAGCGCGAGTTGCGCTTGGCCTCATTGATCTCCTGCGCCAGTTCGGCACGACGAGCCCACATCGTCACCTGCGCGCCGCCGTCGGCGAGGATCTTGCCGAAGGTCGTCCCCCAGCTCCCCGCGCCGATGACCGTGACCCGCGGTCCGGCGGGAACGGTTCTCTTAGGAGTCAAGGCGTCCGGTCTCCTTCTGGCCATGGCTCGCGGGGTTCCACCGTTCGGCGGGAGCCTTCTCGTCACGCAGTTCCTCGAGAAGCGCGGTGATCGCGTTCATGAGACGACTGGTCGCCTCAGTGAGCGCCGCGGGCTCTCCGGCGCGCCCGCGCAGGTCCGAGACGTCCACGGGGTCGCCCACGAGCACCTGGACGGGTTTGCGCAGCGGCCACAGGCTGAGTCCCTTCTGGTAGCGACCCATGATGGCCTGCGTGCCCCACTGCGCCATCGGGATCAGCGGGATGCCGTCGGCCAGGGCCAGGCGGACCGCTCCGGACTTGCCGCGCATCGGCCACAGGTCAGGATCACGCGTGAGCGTGCCCTCGGGGTACACGATCACGCCGCGTCCGTGCTCCACAAGCTCCTGCGACTGCACCATCGTCTGGCGTGCGGAGGCGGCCGACGAGGTGCGGGCCACCGGGATCATGCCGGTGCGGTGAAGGAACCATCCGAGGACGGGAACCTTGAACAGGCTCTCCTTTGCCATGAATCGGGGGGCACGGCCGATCCGCCAGACCGCCACCGCCACGACGAGAGGATCGAACTCCGAGTAGTGGTTCGGCGCGAGGATGAAAGCACCCTCCTGAGGGAGCTTCTCCGCGCCGCGCACCCGGATCTTCGCGATCAACGCGACCGGCGGGATCACCAGAGCCGCGAGCGGCCAGAACACGCTCGGCCGCGTCGTCTCCGCAGACCGCCTCGCCACCCGGGTCACCGGATGACGTCGAAGTCGGCGCCGAGCGCGTCGAGCTTGGCGAGGAACTTCTCGTAGCCGCGGCTGAGGATGTCGACGCCCGACACCTTCGACTCGCCGGTGGCGGTCAGCGCCGCGATGATGTGGCTGTATCCGCCACGGAGGTCGGGCACCACGATGTCGGCGCCGTGCAGCGGTGTCGGGCCGGTGATCACCGCGGCCTGCTCGAGGTCACGACGCGGAACGCGCCGGGGGCCATCCTGCAGTCCCCGAGGGTGAACGACGATGTCGGCGCCCATCTTGACGAGAGCCTCCGTGAAGCCCATCCGGTTCTCGTACACGGTCTCGTGCACGACGGAGCGGCCGTGCGCCTGCGTCAGGGCGACGACGAGCGGCTGCTGCCAGTCGGTCATGAACCCCGGATGCACGTCGGTCTCGATCACGACGGGCTTGATCTCACCGTCGCGACGGAACAGGATGCCGTCTTCCTGGATGTCGAACCAGCCGCCGGCCTTGCGGAAGACGTTGAGGAACGTCAGCATCTCCTGCTGCTTGGCGCCGCCGACGAAGATCTCGCCATCCGTCGCGAGTGCGGCGGATGCCCAGGACGCTGCCTCGTTGCGGTCGAAGATCGAGCGGTGGTCGTAGCCGCGCAGCTTCTCGACACCCTCGATCACGATGACCCGGTTGGGCTCGTACGAGATGATGGCGCCCATCTTCTGCAGCACGGCGATCAGGTCCATGATCTCCGGCTCGATGGCGGCGTTGCGCAGCTCCGTGACGCCCTCGGCGCGGACAGCCGTGAGCAGCACCTGCTCGGTCGCACCGACGCTCGGGTACGGCAGGTGGATGTTCGCACCGTGCAGACGGTTGCCTCCCGTCGAGAGACGGATGCCGCTCGGGAGCTTCTCGACGATGGCCCCGAACTTGCGCAGCGCGTCGAGGTGGAAGTCGATGGGGCGGTCGCCGATGCGGCATCCACCGAGGTCGGGGATGAACGCCTGGCCGAGGCGATGCAGCAGCGGTCCGCAGAAGAGGATCGGGATGCGGGAGGCCCCGGCATGCGCGTCGATCTCCTCGAAATGCGCGGACTCGACATCGCTCGGGTCGAACACGAGCGAACCGGGCTCATCGCCCTCGCTGACGCGCACTCCGTGCACCTCGAGCAACGAGCGCACGACGGCGACATCGCTGATCGCCGGCACATCGCGCAGGGTGCTCACGGTCTCGCCCAGGAGCGAGGCGACCATGGCCTTGGTCGCCAGGTTCTTCGCACCCTTGACGTCGACGCGACCGCGAAGCGGACGCCCGCCTCGAATGGCGAGGACGTCTCCGGTGAGTGCAGGGACTCCGTCCGGGAGAGCGTCGCGCACAGGTGTCGTCATTCGGAGCCTCACTTCGTTCACGGATTTCGGGGGCGGGTTGCCCCTGGGCTCCCCCGCCCCCACCGTCTACTGGACGGGAAGGGTTCGGGGCCGCCACGACTCGCGACGGGCCTCGAACTGCGCGATCTTGTCTTCGTTGCGCAGCGTGAGCCCGATGTCATCGAGCCCTTCGAGGAGCCGCCATCTAGTGTAATCGTCGATCCCGATCTCGGCCTGGATGTCGCCGATCGACGCGCTGCGCGCCTCGAGGTCGACCGTCATCTGAACGCCGGGACTCTTGTCGATCTCGGCCCAGAACCGCTCGAGATCCTCTTCCGAGATCGTCGCGGCGAGCAGACCCTGCTTGCCGGAGTTGCCTCGGAAGATGTCCGCGAAGCGAGGGCTGAGAACGACCTTGAAGCCGAAGTCCCGGAGCGCCCAGACGGCGTGTTCACGGCTCGATCCCGTGCCGAAATCAGGCCCGGCGAGAAGCACGGAGGCACCCTGGAAAGGTGCCTGATTGAGGACGAACTCGGGGTCCTGCCGCCAACCGTGGAACAGCGCATCCTCGAAACCTGTCTTGGTGACGCGCTTCAGGAAGACAGCGGGGATGATCTGGTCGGTGTCGACGTTCGAGCGCTTCAGCGGTGCGGCGATACCGGTGTGCGTGGTGAACTTCTCCATGATTCAGAACCCTTCCGTCAGGTCGCTCGGGCTGGACAGCGTGCCACGGATCGCGGTCGCCGCGGCGACGAGCGGCGAGACGAGGTGCGTGCGACCGCCCTTGCCCTGACGGCCCTCGAAGTTGCGGTTCGACGTCGAGGCGCAGCGCTCCCCGGGGCGAGCTGGTCGGGGTTCATCCCCAGACACATCGAGCAGCCGGCGAACCGCCACTCCGCACCGAAGTCCTTGATGACCTGGTCCAACCCCTCCGCCTCGGCCTCCAGCCGAACCCTCGCCGAGCCCGGGACGACCATGACGCGAACGCCATCGGCCTTCTTCTTGCCCTGGATGATCGACGCGAACGCACGGAGGTCCTCGATGCGGCTGTTCGTGCACGAGCCCATGAACACGGCATCGACCGGCACCTCCTTGAGAGGCGTGCCCGGCGTGAGGTCCATGTACTCCAGTGCACGCTCGGCGGCGGCGCGCTCGTTCGGGTCGGCGATCTCGGCCGGGTTCGGCACCGCGGACGACAGCGAGGTGCCCTGACCGGGGTTCGTGCCCCAGGTGACGAACGGCTCCAGCTCGTCGGCGTCGATGAAGACCTCGGCGTCGAACGTGGCGCCGTCGTCGGTCGGCAGCGTGCGCCAGTAGGCGACCGCATCGTCCCAGTCCTGACCCCTCGGCGCGTGCGGACGGCCCTCGAGGTACGCGAACGTCGTCTCGTCGGGCGCGACCATGCCGGCACGGGCTCCCGCCTCGATCGACATGTTGCAGATCGTCATGCGGCCCTCCATCGAGAGCGCGCGGATGGCACTGCCGCGGTACTCGAGCACGTAGCCCTGGCCGCCTCCGGTGCCGATCTTCGCGATCACGGCGAGGATGATGTCCTTCGCCGTGACGCCGGGCCGCAGCGTGCCCTCGACGTTGATCGCCATCGTCTTGAAGGGCTTGAGCGGCAGCGTCTGGGTGGCCATGACGTGCTCGACCTCGCTCGTGCCGATGCCGAACGCCATCGCACCGAACGCACCGTGGGTGGAGGTGTGCGAATCGCCGCACACGACCGTGATGCCGGGCATGGTCAGTCCGAGCTGGGGTCCGACGACGTGCACGATGCCCTGCTCCGCGTCGCCCAGCGAGTGCAGGCGCACCCCGAACTCGGCGGCGTTGCGGCGGAGGGTCTCGATCTGCGTGCGGCTGGTCAGGTCCGCGATCGGCTTGTCGATCTCCCACGTCGGGGTGTTGTGGTCTTCCGTCGCGATCGTCAGATCGAGGCGGCGCAGCGGCCGCCCCTCGCTGCGCAGACCGTCGAAGGCCTGCGGGCTGGTGACCTCGTGCACGAGGTGCAGGTCGATGTAGATGAGGTCGGGTTCGCCGTTCTCGCCCTTGACGACGAGGTGGTCGTCCCAGACCTTCTCGGCGAGCGTCCTGCGGCGTGCGGAATCGGCACCATGTGCGGGGGTGGTCATTGCGTGTCTCCTGTGGCTGGCGGTTCGGCCCACGATGGACTCCGCGACGAGGAGGGGCTCTAGATCGAGGTCTCGCCGCGGCCGCTAAGAAGAAGGAGCACGGTCCGCATGACGTCAGATTACCACCGCGCGGACGTGCTCCGACCCGACATGACACTCTGTTGAGCACCGAACGACCGAGAGGCACCGCATGACCGTCGACACCGCCCGCTTCGCCACCCGTGCGGTCCACGCGGCGCGCAGTCGCGAGACGGCGTCATCTCGTGCGACGCCGATCTACCTGACGGCGGGCTTCGAGTTCGACGACTTCGATCACGCCGCCGATCACTTCAGCACCGGAACCGGGTTCGGCTACACCCGCACGGGGAACCCCACCGTCCGCGCCGTGGAACGCCAGCTCGCCTCTCTCGAGTCGGGCGCCGACGCCGTGCTGGTCGCGAGCGGACAGGCCGCGGTCGCCACCGCCCTGCTCACGGTCGCGGGCGCCGGCGATCACATCGTGTCGTCCACGCACATCTACGAAGGCACGCGCGGACTCTTCCTCGACAACCTCGCCCGTCTCGACATCGAGACCAGTTTCGTCGACGACATCGCAGACCCGGAGGCTTGGCGTGCGGCGATCCGCCCGAATACCAGGGCACTGTTCGCCGAGTCCCTCGCCAACGCACGCAACGATGTGCTCGACGTTCGGGCCATCAGCGACATCGCCGACGAGTACGCCATCCCGCTGATCGTCGACAACACCCTCGCCACACCGGCGCTGCTGCGTCCGCTCGAACACGGCGCAGCGATCGTCGTCCACTCCGCGTCGAAGTTCCTCGCCGGACACGGGTCCGTGCTCGGCGGAGTGATCGTCGACGACGGACGCTTCGATGCCGACCACGCCGGCCACAACGCGCCCCACCTCGTACTGCCGGGCCGGGGCGATACCCCGAGCGTGTTCGCGCGCCACGGAGGGCGTGCACGGATCGGGTACGCCCGCGAATCGGTGGCCCCGCGATTCGGCGCCTCTCCTTCGCCGCTCAACGCCTTCCTGATCGGCCAGGGGGTCGAGACCCTCGGACTGCGTGTCGAGCGGCAGTCCCGGAACGCCCTCCGGATCGCCCGGTGGCTGGAAGAGCACGCGGCCGTCGAGAGCGTCGACTACGTCGGCCTGCCCTCGCACCCCGACCACCGGACCGGTACGCGATACCTCGACGGCGGCTACGGCTCCATCTTCACCTTCACCCTCCGCGGCGGTCTGCCTGCCGCACGGCACCTGGTCGAGAACGTCCGGGTGTTCACCCACATGACCCACATCGGGGACGTGCGCTCCCTGGTGCTGCATCCGGGGACGACCAGTCATGCCCAGCGCACGGAGGAGGAGCGCGCGGTGCTCGGCGTGCGCCCGGGGACGCTGCGACTGTCGATCGGCATCGAAGACGTCGACGACCTCATCTCCGACCTCGCCCAGGTGCTCCAGGCCGTGCGGGAGACGGTGGCATGAGCCGGCCCCAGCACTTCGGATGGTTCCTCGCGCGCGGCTTCGGACCGCAGGGCTGGGGCTATCCGTCCCTCGACTGGGACTACGACTGGACCCGCCCCGACGTGTACCAGGACGCTGCGCGCACACTCGAGCAGGCCGGTTTCGATCTCGTGATCATCGAGGACGCGCCGTCGCTGGGGTCGCCGTCCACGATCGACCTGCGCGTGCGACATGCGTTCGGCGGACCGAAGCACGATCCGCTCCTGCTCGCCCCGTACCTGTTCCAGGCGACGCAGCACCTGGGCGTCGTTCCGACGGTGAACCCGGCCGCGTACCTCCCCTACACGGCCGCTCGTCAGTTCGCGGCGCTTCAGCACCTCAGCGGACATCGCCTCGGGCTGAACGTCGTGACGGACACGGGGAGCGCCCGCCACTTCTCCGACGCACCTCAGCTCGGGCACGACGAGGCATACGACCGTGCGGAGGAATGGCTCGCCGGCATCCGCGCGCTCTGGCGCAGCTGGGACGACGGAGCCCTCATCGCCGATCGGGAGACCGACGTGTTCGCCGACGGCACCCGGTTGCGGGCCGTCGAGCACCGCGGCGAGTACTTCTCCTTCGACGGCCCGCTGAACGCGGTGCCGTTCACGGACGGCGACCCGGCGATCGTCTCCCCTGGGGGTTCGGGTCGCGGACTGGGCTTCGCGGGCGCGAACTCCGACGTCCAGCTCGCACTCGCCCCGTTGCACGAGAGGTCCGTGCGCGACTACCGCGCCAAGGTGCACGACGCGGCGATCGCGAAGGGGCGCCGCCCGGAAGACGTCAAGATCCTCTTCGCGATCCAGCCCGTCATCACCTCGTCGAGTGAGGAAGCCGACCGCATCGTCGCCGCGTCGGCGCATCCCGATGACACAGCACTCGTGCAGATCGCCCGGAAGCAGTCCAGCGACCTCGAGACCGATCTGACCCTGCTCGACCTGGACAAGCCCCTCGACCTCTCGATCTTCGGAGCGCACGTCTCGCGAGGGAGCATCCAACGCCTGGTCGGCGACCGCGACGACCAGGCTCCGCTGCGTGCCCACCTCACCGCGCTGGCACGTGCCGGCCGGATCTCCGACCGCACCGGGTTCGTCGGCACCGCGGACGAGTTCGCCGATCTGATCGAAGAGCTGGGCGAATGGGGCAACGACGGAGTGCTGCTGTGGGGCGACTTCCACCCGGTCACCCTGCACCGCACCCTCGACGAACTCGTGCCGATCCTGCGCCGCCGCGGGATCCTGCGGCGGCACTACGCAGACGGTGGTCTGCAGGCGAACCTGCGCGCGTTCTGACCCGCCCGCAGGTCCCCGCGCGACTATTCGCTGACGACGGCGTTCTTCTTCGCCCGCTTCTCACGCGACGACGCGATCAGGCTCGCGACCGTGGCGATCGTCATCGACGCCAGGATCACGCCGAGCGAGACCATGTTGCTGATGTCGGGCACCCATTCGACGTGGTGGCCGCCGTTGATGAACGGCAGCTCGTTCACGTGCAGGGCGTGCAGGATCAGCTTGATGCCGATGAAACCGAGGATGACGGCGATGCCGTAGTGCAGGTAACGCAGACGGTCGAGCAGGTCTCCGAGGAGGAAGTACAGCTGCCGCAGACCCATGAGGGCGAAGATGTTGGCCGAGAAGACCAGGAAGCCGTTCGTGGTGATCTCGAAGATCGCGGGGATCGAGTCGATCGCGAAGATCAGGTCGGTCACGCCGATCGTGATGAAGACGATGACCATGGGCGTCCACATGCGCTTGCCGTCGACCGTGGTGCGGATCTTGGATCCGTCGTACGTCTCGCTGATGTCGACCCGGCGACGCAGCAGGCGCACGATGAAGTTCTCGCGCTGCACCTCCCCCTCGTGGTCGCCGTCCGGCATCGCCTGACGGATGGCCGTGTAGATGAGGAACGCCCCGAAGATGTAGAAGATCGGCGAGAAGTTCTCGACGATCGCGACGCCCGCGAGGATGAAGAGGCCGCGCAGGATGAGCGCGATGATGATGCCGACCATGAGGACCTGCTGCTGCAGGCGCCGCGGCACCGCGAACTGGGCCATGATCAGCACGAAGACGAACAGGTTGTCGATCGAGAGACTGTATTCGAGCGCCCACCCCGTGATGAAGTCGCCCGCGTTCTGCCACCCCCCGACATTCCCCAGCAGCACCGCGAACAGCAGCGCGAGCCCCACGTAGAACACGACCCAGAGCGTGGATTCTTTCGTCGAGGGGATGTGCGGGCGAAGCCGGATCAGGAGCAGGTCGGCGATCAGGATGATCGTGAGGACGACCATCGAGGTGATCTCGAACCAGACGGGGATTTCCAAGGGCGCACTGCACCTTTCGCGGAGGGGTCGGGAATGAGTCGAAAGTCTCTCCCCCGCACTGGTGTGCGTCGCGCGCCCGGAGCAACGATGACGGTGCTCGTGATGACGTTACGCGCGTATCCGGGATACTCCCTCTCGCCCGGGCAATGCTACCGGAGCCGTGGCACCGAGCAGTAGCGCCGTGGTGAAATGGTCGGCGTGACTTCGACCCCCTCCCTCCACGACCCCGAGCACGGCATCGCACCGCTCGAGGCAGCCCCCCGCAATCCCTGGGCCCGTTCCATCGGCTCCCTCATCTTCGTCAGCCGTTGGCTGCAGGCCCCGCTCTACCTCGGCCTCATCGTCGCCCAGGTGGTCTACGTCGTCGTGTTCATGGTGGAGTTGTGGCACCTGATCGCCGAAGACGTGTTCGGCGATATCACGCACATCGACGAAGCCACGATCATGCTGACCGTGCTGGGACTGATCGACGTCGTCATGATCGCGAACCTGCTGATCATGGTGATCATCGGCGGCTACGAGACCTTCGTGTCGCGCATCGACACCGAAGGGCATCCGGATCAGCCGGAGTGGCTCTCCCACGTGAACGCCAATGTGCTCAAGGTCAAGCTCGCGATGGCGATCATCGGCATCTCCTCGATCCACCTGCTCAAGACCTTCATCGAGGTCGGCGGAATGGGCGAGGGCGGCATCAGCACGGACGGGGAGAAGTACACGCCGATCGGCGTCCTCTGGCAGGTCGTCATCCACTGCGTCTTCATCCTGTCCGCTCTCGCCCTCGCCTGGATCGACAAGATGTCGCAGAGCACGGCGAAGGCGGCGCACGAGGCCGCGCAGAGCCCGACGCACGGAATCTGAGACGATGGGGCATCGAGCGACACTTCCCGTTTGAGAGACACCGAACGGATTCAGGATGCCCGCGCAGACGAGTGATCAGAGATGGGCCGCCCAGGCTGCGGTCGGCGACGAGAGCGCCTTTCGCGAGCTGTACCGCGCGCACGTGCGGCCCGTGTACTGGATCGCACAGGGAATACTCGGGTCGGCGCCGGACGCGGAAGATGTGACGCAGGAGACGTTCGTCGTCGCCTGGCGCAAGCTCCCCGCCCTCGAGCTCCGCGGAGAGTCGATCCTGCCCTGGCTGGCGACGATCTGCCGCTTCCAGGCCGCGAATCGGCTTCGACAGCGACGCCGTGATCACGCACACACCGCCGAGGCGGTGGACGAGACGGCGCTCCCCGACACGATCAGCGTGGAGGAGCAGGTGATCACGTCCGCGCTCGCCGCACGGATCGCCGCCGAGGTGGGCACTCTGAGCGACCTGGATCGCGAGATCTTCCGCCTCTGCGCCACCGAGGGGTACGCGTACCAGGCCGCGGCGGATCGGCTCGGAGTCACGCATGCCGTCGTTCGCAACCGTCTCTCCCGAGTGCGCACGCAGCTGCGCGGCGCCGTGAACGAAGTGAGAGACGCATGAACGACCAGATCGATGACGACAGCCTGCCGGAGCTCTCGGAGGAGAAGATCGCCCGCATCGAATCAGCGGTCTTCGCGGAGATCGCCGCCGAGCGCCCCCGAATCCGACCGGAAGCGCTGCGTGCACGCACCCGTCGTCGGCGATGGTTGACCGCTGGGGGCATCGCTGCAGCCTTCGTGATCGGTGTGCTCGTGACTCCCCCGATCCTCGGCGCTGTCGGCGGCGGCGGATCCGTCACGGCCGACGGGATGAGCATGCCGGGCGGCGTCAGCATGGATTCGTCGTCCGGCGGGACGGCCGAGTCCGCTCCCGAGGTCCTCCCCGGGAGCGTGTCGGACTCGGCGATCGCCGGCAGCGTCGACGCCGATCGAGAGATCATCGCGACGGCGCAGGCGACTGTGCAGGTCAAGAGCATCCCCGACGCCGCCTCCGCGATCGGCGCACTCGCCGAAGAGCACGGCGGCTATGTCGAGAGCACCGAGATCGGGAAGTCGGTCGCCGTGGACGGCACCTCGAATCCGGCTCCGGCCGATTCCTCGTACGGCTGGATCAGCATCCGCGTGCCGTCCGCCGATCTTCCGGAGGTGGTCGCCGCGCTCCGCGACACGGGCGATGTCCTGTCCTCATCGACGTCGAAGCAAGATGTGACAGCGATCTCGATCGACCTGCAGGCACGCGTCGACTCTACTCGGGCGTCCGTCGAGCGCTTGACGGAGCTGATGGCGCAGTCGGGAAGCGTGTCGGAGCTGATCGAAGCGGAGGTCGCGCTGACTGATCGGCAAGCGCAACTCGAGTCCTATGAACAACAGCTCGAGTCGCTGCAGGATCAGGTCGCCATGTCGTCGTTGCAGGTGCAGTTGACGCGCGAAGCCACCGCGACCACCGCTGACCCCGCAGGCTTCACCGACGGTCTGCTCGCCGGCTGGAACGGTCTCGTGGCGTCGTTGAACGCGCTCGTGATCGCCCTCGGCTTCATCCTCCCGTGGCTTGCGATCGCCGCCGTGGTCGTGCTGATCGTGTGGCTGTTCCGTCGCGCGCGTCGGAACGCCGGGAATGCACGCGCCTCCGCTGAGGACACCAGCGCAGACCAGGGCTGATCCGCCCGGTGCACGAGTCGCAGGCGACGATACGCCCACGTTCTCGTTGAATTTCCGGGGTATACAAGAACCCTTGTGAGTTTGAGACACCGGGAATAGCGTCGTCTCCCGTGGAAGAAATCTCTGTGATCACGGCCGTGCACCATCCGCTGCGCCGCCGCATCTATGACTACCTCCTGCTCTACGACACATCCCAGGTGACGGCGATCGCGCGTGCGCTCGAGAGCCAGGTCGGCAGCATCAGCCATCATCTGCGGATGCTGGAGCGAGCCGGTCTGGTGGATCGTGCCGTCGACCCGTCGGGAGACAAGCGCACGAGCTGGTGGACCATCGCCCGCCGCGGTCTCACGTGGTCGACCGACGACTACGCCGATGCTCCTGCCGACGCCCTGCTCGCGAGAGAGGCACAGCGCCAGGGAATCCGGATGCAGATCGATCGACTGCAACGCTGGCACCGTCGCCGCAACGATCCGGCCTACGCGCAGTACGACGGATCCAACACCGAGACCACAGCCTGGGCGTCTCCGGACGAGCTGCGAGACCTGTCGGCGCGGATCCTCGGCACGATCCGCGAATGGCAGGAGGACATCGACCTCAGAGACGGCACGCCACGGACACCCGTCTTCGTCTTCGCGCACGCCTTCCCGACGGAGCCGTGATGTCCTCGGTCGACGCCCCGGTCGAGATGATCGCGCCGCCGCCGTTCGCCCGCGACCGGATGGTGCATGCGTGGATCGGCGTCAAGGCGCTCTCGGACGCCGGAGACTCCATCTGGACGATCGCGCTCACCTGGACCGCGATCCAGGTCGCCTCCCCTGCCGTCGCTGGCCTCATCGTCGCCGCAGGGACCGTGCCGCGTGCAGTGATCCTGCTCTTCGGGGGTGTGCTCGCGGATCGCGCTGATGCCCGCCGGGTCATGATGGTCTTCAACGTGCTCCGCGTCGGCGTGCTGATCGCGGTCACGGCGTGGGTGCTCGCGGCGCCACCCACCGTCGCACTGCTGCTGTGCGCAGCGGTCGCCTTCGGGGTGTGCGACGCGTTCTACGAGCCCTCGGCCGGGACGATCGCCAGGCAGCTCGTGCGGGCGGCGGATCTCGCCTCGTACGGTGCCGCAGCCCAGACCGCCTCCCGCCTCGGCACGATGTGCGGCGCAGCGATCGGCGGGGTCATCGTCGCCCACGCGGGCCTGGCAGGAAGCGCCTCGGCGAACGCGCTCACCTTCACCGTCGTCGTCGCCTTCATCGCCATCTGGCTCCGCCCGAGATTCCGGCTCGCGCGCGCCGAGAAGGAGTCCGCGCTGCGGGGCATCGGTCGGGGATTCGCGCACCTCGCCGCCAATCCGACGACCCGGACACTCGTGATCGCACTGTCGGGCCTGAACCTCGCCGTCGGGCCCGCTGTCGGGATCGGACTCGCGCTGAGGGCGCACGCCGAGGGGTGGGGCGCGCAAGCGGTCGGTCTGTTCGAAGCGCTGCTCGGACTCGGCGCAGCGATCGGTGCCGTCTCGGTCGCGAGGTGGCGGCCCCTGCATGAGGCGCGCGCCGGCTTCTGGGCGCTGGTCGTTCAGGGCGCAGGCATCGTGGCGTCGGGTTTCGGACCCGCGTGGACGGTCGCTGCGGCGGCATTCGCGATCGGGGCGACCGCAGGCTACGCATCCGTGCTGCTGAGCGCGACGTTCTCCGCCACCGTCGACACCGCCTACCTGGGACGGATGGGTTCACTCACCCGCCTCGGCGACGACTGTCTGATGCCGCTGGCCATGGCCGGCTTCGGCGCGCTCGCGTCGGTCACTGCGCTCTGGGTGCCGTTCGCCCTGTTCGGCGGGGCGATGATGGCGCTCATGATCCTGCCGTTGCGCAACACGACCTTCCGGAGCATGTCGCTGCGGTCCGGGAGCTGACCGGTACCGGAAACAGAGAAAGCCTCCGGGGAACCGGAGGCTTTCTCAATGTCGTGTGACCCCAGCGGGATTCGAACCCGCGTTACCGCCGTGAGAGGGCAGCGTACTAGGCCGCTATACGATGGGGCCGTCTGGCGAGACGTTTCCGTCGCGCGACAACCGTTCAAGTATGCCATGGCGATTCTGGCTGCGCCAAATCGACGCCGCCCAGACCAGGATCCCGGGCGTGGCGCACCGTTCTGTTTGCCGTGCGGCAGCGGAAGGAGTTGACTCTTCCCATGCGCGTCACCAAGTTCGAACATGCCGCCCTCCGCCTCGACTCCAACGGGAAGACCCTCGTCATCGATCCTGGCTCGTTCACGGCCCCCCTGATCGATCTGGACGACCTGGCGGGGATCGTGATCACCCACGAACACCCCGATCACTGGACGTCGGACCACTTCGATCGCCTCTTGCGTGCCGCGCCAGGCACGCCGATCTTCGCACCATCGGGAGTGGCGCGCGCCGCGGACGGGTACGACATCACGGTGGTGTCGCCCGGCGAGACCCTCGAGGTCGGCGGATTCACCCTGAGGTTCTTCGGCGGGACGCACGAGGTCATCCACTCCTCGCTCCCGGTCGTCGAGAACGTCGGCGTGCTCGTGAACGACGAGCTCTACTACCCCGGCGACTCCTATGCGGTCCCAGAGGGTGTCGATGTCGGGACTCTCGCGGCGCCCCTCGGTGCCCCGTGGCTGAAGATCGGCGAGGCGATGGACTATGTCCTCGCCGTTGCACCACGCCGCGCTTTCGGCACCCATGACATGACGCTGTCGGTGATCGGGAAGAACATGCATCGCCAACGCCTCCAGTGGGCGACCGAACAGGGTGGCGGCGAGTTCTTCGTGCTCGAACCCGGCGAATCCCTCGACCTGTGAACGCACCTCGTCGCCTCCTCCCCGGACCGACCGCACGGCTCGTCTTCCGGGAGATGACGGAGAACGATCTGGACGCGATGGCCGACATGCTCGGCGATCCCGAGGTCATGGCGTTCTTTCCCGCACCGAAGACCCGCGACGAGAGCGCGGAGTGGATCGCCCGCATGCAGCAGCGCTATCGGGAGCACGGGCACGGGCTCTGGATCATCGAGACGCACGACGGCGACTTCGTCGGCGACTGCGGACTGACCTGGCAGTCGGTCAACGACGAGCCCGTGCTCGAAGTGGGGTACCACGTCCGCCGGGCGATGCAGCGTCAGGGCTACGCCACCGAGGCGGCCCGCGCCTGCGTCGAACTCGTCACACGAGAATTCGCGCCGACTCTGCTGACCGCGATCATCCACCCGGCCAACGACGCCTCGCGCAGGGTCGCCGAGAACCTCGGCATGACGCACATCGACGACGACCGGGCGCACCCGTGGATCATCCGCACAGTGATGGGGATGCAGGTGACCGCCCGCTAGACCGCTTCGGGGCTCTCCCCCGCTGTGCGCACGCGGATGTCGCGCGCCAGGTGGTCGCGCTGCTCGATCACGAGTCGCCGAAGCGCTGCCGGGGCCGCGGGGTTCGCTGCGAGCCACTCGTCTACCGGCTGCAGCGTGTCGCTCGCCGGGAAGAACCCCAGGACGAGCCTCTTCGCGATCTCGATGCTGCGTCGACTCCAGACGTCCCCGATGCGGTCGAAGTACTCCGCGTCGAAGTCCGCGATCAGGTCGCGGCGCCCACCCGCTCGGAAACCGGCGATCTCGGCGTCCAGGTGGTCGTTGCTCAGGGTGAGGTCGTCCCACGCCGCGTTCCAGGCATCGCGTCGCACGGTGGCGTCAGGGCGCGCGGCCCGCGCTCGTCGTGCCGCGGTGCGCCCGGTACCCGTGTCATCACGCTCCTGCTCTGCCGCGACGTCCGCGAGGTCGGCATGCCCGGTGATCACGAGCGCCGTGAGGAGCTGCCATCGCAGATCGGGATCGACGACGAGGCCCTCGGGCACATCGCCGTCCAGCAGCGCGCGCACGCCCTCGTGGTGCACATCGTCGAAGGCCGAGGCCGTCGCGAGCGCCCTGGCCCAGGAGAGCTGCGCATCGCTGCCCGCTTCCGCAGCCCAGAGGGAACGCCATGTCGTGTCCGTCCACGTGTGCTGCTCCTCCTGCCGGCGCGTGGAGACGAGGAAGTGACGGATCGCGTACGCCGCGTTCGCGAGCACTCCCGTCAAGAGTCCGATGTTCGACTCCGCGCTCGCATGTGCGCGCACGATGGCGAGATAGCGTGCGGGGTCGAACTCGGCGTCGCGCGTCGCGTTCCACAGCGACGACCACACCAGGGCTCTCGCCAGGGGGTCCTCGATCGACGAGAGAGAGTCCTCCACGGTGCGCAGCGACGTGTCGTCCAGTCGTGCCTTCGCATACGTGAGGTCGTCATCGTTGAGGAGCACGAGGTCGCCCTCGGGGATCGTCACCTCGGTCCGTTCGCCGATCACGTCCAGCTCCTGCTGCTCGGTGCGCACGATGCGCCCGTCGACCCGCACGTAGGTTCCGATGCGCAGCCGGTGCGGACGCGGATCGGTCTGCACTAAGAAGCTCCGTCCGTCGTCTTCGGTCTCGATCCACAGGGTGGACACACCTGTCGTCTGCAGCCACGCCGCCGACCAGTCGCTCATGTCCCTACCGGACACGGCGCTCAACTGCACCAGGAAATCGGAGAGCGTCGTGTTCCCGAACGCGTTGGCGGCGAAGTACCGACGTGCGCCTTCGAAGAACGCGTCGTCACCGACGAACGCGACGAGCTGCTTCAGCACGGCGGCGCCCTTGGCGTACGTGATGCCGTCGAAGTTGAGTTTCGCGGCCTCGAGGTCGGTGATGTCCGCGACGATCGGATGCGTCGTGGGCAGTTGGTCCTGCTGGTAGGCCCACGCCTTCCGACTCGCGGCGAACTTCACCCAGGCATCGTCGTATCGCGTCGCGACGGCCGATGCGTGCGCACCCATGTAATCGGCAAACGACTCCTTGAGCCACAGGTCGTCCCACCACGTCATCGTCACGAGATCGCCGAACCACATGTGAGCCATCTCGTGCAGGATCGTGTTGGCACGCGCTGCGCGCTGCGCGTCGGTCGCCGCGCCCCGCGAGAGGTACGACTCGGTGAAGGTCACCAGGCCAGGGTTCTCCATCGCGCCGAGGTTGTACTCGGGCACGAAGAGCTGATCGTACTTGCCCCACGGGTAGGGGTAGGCGAAGGCGTCGGTGAAGAAGTCGAGCCCTTGCCGCGTGACCTCGAGGATCTCGTCGGCCTCCAGGTGCGGGGCGAGCGACCGCCGCACGAACACGCCGAGGGCGATCGACTGCTCGTCACGGCTCCAGGCGCCTTCCACCCGCGTGTAGGGCCCCGCGGCGACCGCCGTGATGTAGCTCGAGATCGGCGATGTCGGCGCGAACTCGACGCGTTGCACCCCCACGCCGAGGTCGGTGTGGGCAGGAGACTGATTGGAGAGCACTTCCCACCCGGACGGCGCATCGACCACGAAGGTGTATTCGGCCTTCATGTCGGGCTGCTCGAAGCACGCCATGACCCGCCGGGAGTCGGCGGGTTCGTACTGCGTGTACAGGTAGGTGTGGTCGTCGACGGGATCGTGGAAGCGGTGCATCCCCTCGCCCGAGCGGCTGTACGCCCCGACGGCCTCGATGCGCACGACGTTCGTCGCCTCGAGGCCTGCCACCGTGATCCGCGCTCCGTCGTGGACGACCTCCTGGTCGACGCCGTTCACCGTGACACGGAGCACGTCTTCGCCGATGAAGTCGAGCCACGTCGTGTCGGTGGTGGCGTCGAACTCGAGCGTGGTCGCGGTCGGGAATCCCGTGCGAGCCCGTTCCGGCGCTCCCGTCAGATCGAGCTCTACGCGGACGCGGTGCAGGGTGACGGCTGCGGATCGCGCTGCGGTCTCCTCGCGGGTGAGGTTGGCGGTGTCCATGCTTCCATCCTGGCATCCTGGCATGCGGCCGACCGCCTGTGCGGTCTCATCGCCGTCGTCTGGATGTCCCTCGACGGCTCACCTTGCGGGATGTCTCCGGCCCGCCGAGCAGCCGACGGATCGCCGTCTCCGGCGTCACGTCGAGGTCGAGAGTGCGACCACGGACGTACTGGCGGAAGACCCGGGGGTCGATGTAGCTGTTGCGGGCGACCGCCGTCGTGTTGCCGAGTGCTGTCGCAGCCGCCTGGACGGCGAGCCGCTCTGCCCGCGCCCGCTGTCCGCGCCGATCCAGCGGCCCGATCCGGGCGAGGGCGTCCGCCGCGATGATCGTGCCGTGCAGGGTGCGGAAGTCCTTGGCGGAGAAGGTCGCGCCCAGCACATCCTTCAGATAGGTGTTCACTTCGGCGGGGGTGATCTTCACGCGCCGGCGCCCCTTCCGATATGCCAGCAGGAAGGCGTTCGAGGCGCCGACCGCGAAGTCCGTGAGGGCGTCGGCCAGGGACTCGTCAGTGATCTCGATCGACGCGGTCCGGCCGCTCTTGGCGGGGAAGGACATAGCCACGTCACGGCCGTCCACCCGCACGTCGCCGCGCCGGAGCGTCGTCAGCCCTCGGCTGCCGTGCCGCGCGAGGTAACGCTCCGAACCGATCCGGAGCGCCGCATCGTCGAGCAGACGGAAGGCGATCGCCAGCGCGCGCTCCCTGGACTGCCCCTCCTCGCGCAGCGCCCTCGTCACCTGGGCTCTGGCGCTCGGGAGTGCCGCGGCGAGATCGAGAGCGCGCACGAACTTCCGCCGGTCACGCGAGACCCGCCACAACGGGTGATACAGATACTGCTTGCGCCCTGCGCCGTCGATGCCCACGGCTTGGATGTGCGCGAGGGGGTCCGCGGCGATCCATACGTCGTGCCACGCCGGCGGGATGACCAGATCTTTGATCCTCTCCCGGTCTGCTTCCGGCGCGGACTCACCGACGGGGTCGACGTAGCGGAAGCCGGATCCGGAACGCACACGCCGGAATCCGGGGTCCTCCCCCGGAACCACCCGAACCAGTCTCGCCATCGTCCAGCCTCCTTCATCTGCGTGAGATCGACGATGCCGATACTCGGAGGCCCGCGAAAGGGAGTGGCGTGCAGGTACCCTCGCGTGCTATCCCGCACACAGCAGGCGGAGACTCCTCGGCTCGGCCGGTATCGGACGGCGCAGGTCGGGGCGACCGGTGAAATGTCTCGATGTCTGCGCCCCTTGACATCGCGAAGGAGTCATGGTGTCCTCTATTCATTCAATAGAACTGCTAGTTTCACTAGTCGAAACGTCTAGGTGGACGAGTGTTCGACGACCACCCCGTGAGGAGCCCGCAATGAAGCAGTCCCGCCGCACGACGCTCACCCTGGCCACCGTCCTCGCCCTCGGTGCGGGACTCCTCGTGTCCGCGGGTCCGGCGACCGCCGCCTCCGACCCGGGTCTGGTGGTGAGCGACGCCTGGAACGTGACCTCACCGTCGACGTTTCCAGAACTCGGCGGCGGAGTCCTCCCCGCCTATCGACCCGCGATCACCCAAGCTCCGAACGGCGACGTTCTCGTCGGATTCAACACCACGACAGATGCCCAGCCAGGCGGACAGCTCCGTTTGATCCGGTCGACAGATGAAGGCGCGACCTGGAGCGCATCCGAGGTCCTTGCCGAACCGACGCTCTTTCCGGGCGGGAGCATCCATCTGCAGCGCGGCATGACCACCCTGGACGACGGCACGATCCTGCTCCCCTACAACGACTCCGTCAACAACGTGACCTACACCGACCGTGAGGCAGCGCTCTTCGTCGCCCGGTCATCCGACAACGGCGTGACCTGGGACGGCACCGACGATCCGATCACCCTGCCCGTCCCCTTCCGCGAACTGTGGGGAGGCGGAGGGCGGATCCTCGAGTTGCAGGACGGCACACTCGTGCAGAGCGTCTGGGGCATCCGCGAACTCACACCCGACTGGGCGACGGATCCCGACCGATACGAGGCGGGTGTGTTGATCTCCCACGACGGCGGCGAGACCTGGCCCGACTACCGTCAGGTGCTCAAGGATCCGCATTCACCGCCTTACGACGCATGGGGGTCGCTGTTTCCTGGCGGAGCGAACGAGAGCACGATCGAGCTGCTCCCCGACGGCACACTGCAAGCCTTCGTGAGGTTCGAGACAGCGGTGGGCGGAGCCGTGGGCCGCTTCTACATGTCTCGGTCTGTCGACGGGGGGCAGTCCTGGAGTCGCGCGGTGACGAGCACCATGGTGGGGTCGACGCTCTCTGCGACAAGCTCTCCGTGCACAGCGCACCTCGACGGCAGCGCGTCGAAACTCGTCCTCGGCTACCGCGGCCCCGGGAGCATCGCCACCGTGAGCGTCTCTTTCGATGAGGGGACGACATTCGCGTCGCCTGTCCGGCTCAAGGATCCCAACACCGGCGGCACGACGTCGCAGTCCGCCGAACCCGACTATCTTCACCTCGCGGACGGACGCATCCTCACGGTGTTCCAGCTTCAGACCGGGACTGCGCCGTTCCGCCTCGTCGCGAACATCCTCGAGGACACGGACGACCCGAACGAGTGCCGAGCTCAGGCGACCGCAGCCGCGGCTGCCGCGACGTCGAATCCCACGATCGTCGTTCAACGGGAAGACCGCGACGACTGGTTCCTGCCCATGTCGAACGTGCGTGCAGCGCACCCGGCGACCAGGACGGTGGCCCAGGTGATCGCGGCACACGCCCAGCAGCTCGTGTGCCTCCCGACGGACTCGCTCGTCCTGAAGGACGCGAGCGGAAACGTGCTCCCGCCGGCGTCGACACTTGCCCAGGCCGGAGTCCAGCACGGGGACACGCTCACCCTGTCGGGGACGGCCGGCGGAACGAACGGCTTCGAGTTCGGATACACCGAACTCGACATCGCTCCGACCGACCGCCACATCGCGAACTGGGACGACGCGTGCGCGCCTGCCCGCATGGCCTTCGACTACCGGAACCGCAGCCTGGGCCTGAAGCTGCTTCCGCCGGTGGGCGAGGTGACCACGGCGATCGAACTCAGAGACGAGGATGCGTCGAGCAGGCTGGACGCGTCGAGCTACACCCTCCTGACCAGCACAGATAACGTGACCTACACTCCGGTCACCGGGTGGACGCTCGTGTCACGACTGGAGTCCGGTCGACTCATCCATCGCTTCGAGGGACTCGCGGTGAGCGCTCCTTATCTCAAGATCGCGCAGAAATTCTCGGACAGCAGCTTCAGTTTCGTCCTCGCCAACCCTCGCAACGACGTGAGCGTCGAGTTCGCGCCCTAGGCGACGGCCGCCGAACCCGCCGACCATCCACAGAGCGCGGGAAAAACAAAGAAACCCCCGCCTGAGCGGGGGTTTTCTTTATGCTGGGGTACCTGGACTCGAACCAAGAATAACGGAACCAGAAACCGTCGTGTTGCCAATTACACCATACCCCAAGGGCGAAACCAGGGCCTCGCACCGAGAATCAAGCCTACCCGAGCGGCGGCGGATCACCAAAACCGCCGGCGTGCGCCGCCGCCCGGGCGCGTCGCGCCTCAGTCCGCGAGGAACGCGGAAAGAGCACGTAGGCGACGCAGCGATTCGTCCTTACCGAGCAGCTCCATCGACTCGAACAGCGGCGGCGAGACCCGACGCCCGGTGATCGCGACACGCGGCGGACCGTAGGCGACCCGCGGCTTCAGCTCGAGCTTCTCGACCAGCTCGGCAGCCAGCGCCTCCTGGATCTTGTCGGGGTGAACTCCGCCAGCGGCTCGAGCGCGCGGACGCAGGCGTCCAGCACCTCGGCGCCATTCGCCGGCAGACCCTTCAGCGCATCCTCGGCGTATGAGACCTCGTCGGCGAACAGGAAGCCGACCATCCCCGGCACCTCGCCGAGGAGCTGCACGCGCTCCTGCACGAGGGGCGCGACACGGAAGGCCATCACGAGCTGCTCGTGCGTGGGCTCATCGAAGAGCCCCGCCGCCGCGAGGTACGGGATGGTGCGCTCGGCGAAGTCCTTCTCCCCCAGCATCCGGATGTGGTCGCCGTTGATCGACTCGGCCTTCTTCTGGTCGAAGCGCGCCGGGTTCGGGTTCACATTCACGATGTCGAACGCGGCGGTGAACTCCTCGAGCGAGAACACGTCACGGTCGGGGCCGATCGACCAGCCGAGCAGGGCGAGATAGTTCAGGAGACCCTCGGGGATGAAGCCGCGATCGCGGTGCAGGAACAGGTCGGCCTGCGGGTCGCGCTTGGAGAGCTTCTTGTTGCCGATCTCACCGAGCACCAGCGGCATGTGCGCGAAACGCGGGACGAACGTCGTGACACCCGCCTCGATGAGCGCCGCGTACAGCGAGAGCTGACGAGCGGTCGACGGCATCAGATCTTCGCCGCGGAGCACATGTGTGATGCCCATGAGCGCATCGTCGACCGGGTTCACGAAGGTGTACAACGGCACACCGTTCGGGCGCACCACCACGAAGTCGGGGAACGAGCCGGCCGGGAAGGTGACCTCGCCCCGGATGAGGTCGACGTATGTGAGGTCTTCGTCCGGCACGCGCAGGCGGAGCGCGGGCTGACGGCCCTCGGCACGGAAGGCCGCCTTCTGCTCGTCGGTGAGGTCGCGGTCGAAGTTGTCGTAGCCGAGCTGCTTGGCGCGACCCGCAGCCTCGTTGCGGGCGTCGATCTCCTCGGCGGTCGAGTAGCTCTCATACAGCGCGCCGGTGGCGATGAGCTTGTCGATCACGCCGCGGTAGATGTCATGACGCTCCGACTGGCGGTACGGCGCGTGGGGCCCGCCGACCTCGACGCCCTCGTCCCAGTCGATCTTGAGCCAGGTGAGCGCGTCGATCAGCTGGCGGAAGCTCTCTTCGCTGTCGCGGGCGGCATCGGTGTCTTCGATGCGGAACACCATCTTCCCGCCGTTGTGGCGGGCATAGGCCCAGTTGTAGAGGGCCGTGCGGACCATGCCGACATGCGGCAGCCCGGTCGGCGAAGGACAGAAGCGGACGCGGACATCGGCACCAACGGCAGTCGTGGTGAGGGGGTGAGGGGTAGCCATAGCCCTTCGATTCTACGGGGACGGCCGCGCCGCGCCCTGCGAAGAGCGGCGGTCTTCAGAGAGCAGCACTCACGGCGACGGCAGCGCGATGTTCGAGCAGCAGCACCCCGCCCACGCTGCGTTCATCGACCACGGCCTCGAACGCGGCACGGAAGCGCTGACGTCCCCTTTCATCGAGTCCGGCATACAGAGCACCGGCGCCGGCCACACCTCCTTCGACGGAGCGCCAGAGGGCCTCCGGCCGAGCGGGCCAGACCCACTCGACCTCGCTCACGGCGAGACGCTGCAGACCGGCTTGTCGCAGCATCCTCTCGAACCCGTCCGCCGTCCGCTCGAAGTCCTCGTCGGCAGGGAGCCGCTCACCCGCGAAAGGCGGGATGCCTGACCGTTGCGTGATCTCGGCCCAGAGCCACGAGGGCGACAGCGTCCAGGTCGTCGCGACGACCGCTCCGCGACTGACGCGCCGTAGTTCCGCGGCAGACGAGCGAGGAGACGCGACGTGGTTCAGCACGAAGTTGGCGGCGGCGACATCGAACGATGCGTCCGCGAACGGGAGCTCCGGCAGCCCTCCGGCGACCACCCCGATCTCGGGATGCCGCCGATGCGAGGCCGCGCGCATGCTCGGCTCCGGTTCGCACGCTGTCACGCTCCACCCTTCGCTCGCCCAGGCAGCGGCGAGAGTCCCGTCCCCCGCACCGACATCGACCAGGCTTCGCCCTCGTGCGTCGCCCAGAGCGTCGCGTAGCGCGGGAAGGGTCCCGGCGCACAGCGCGGCGTACGACGCGGAGTAGGCCTCGCCGACACCGACCCAGTCCTTCATCGCGTTCCGGAGCGCGCCAGCGGAGACAGCACCACGATCGCGATCACCAGGATGAACGCCGCGACACCGAGCCCCGAGTACTGGAAGTTCGACAGCACCACGCCGGCCAGGACCGATCCCGCCGCAGCGGACAGGCTCATCAGGGAGTCGCTGCGCCCCTGCCTGCGCGTGCGCAACTCGGGTGCCGATGCCTCGGTGAGCAGCGCGGCACCGGCCACCGTCGCCGCGCTCCACCCGAGGCCGAGCAGGATGAGGGCGACCATGACGCCCCACGCCTCCGTGCCGGTGAAGACCGCGAAGGCGAGCGCGCCGGCGAGCAGCACCTGTCCGAGCAGGACGACCTTGAGCCGACCCCAGCGGTCCGCGAGCACTCCGAACAGGGGCGACAGCGCATACATGCCGCCGACGTGGAGCGCGATCGTGATCCCCACCAGAGCGGAGACATCGGCCGGGGTCGCCGCCATCCCGTCAGAACCGTGCGCCATGTGCGACAGGTGAACGGGCGTCATCGCCATGACCGACGCCATCACCACGTGAGAGCCGGCGATGGCGAAGATCGCGTAACGCGCGACCCGCGGGCGGTCGACGACCGGGGTTCCCACGGCAGCGGCGGTGGCCTTCGCCAGCCGCTGCGCCGCCAGAAGCGGGTCCGGACGCAGCGCGACGATGTAGAGCACGAGCGCTGCGCACTGGGCGACGAACGAGAACAGATACGAGCCGGTCTGCGGCGGCATCCCGACGGCCTGTCCGACGACCTCGCCCGGCCCGAGCAGCAGCGGTCCCGCGACGCCTCCGATGGTGGTCGACCACACGACGATCGAGAGATCGCGCCCGCGATGCTGCGGGGCGGCGAGATCCGTGGCCGCGAACCGTGACTGGAGGTTGCCGGCGTTGCCCGCTCCGATCATCAGGATGCCGGCGAGGAGGAGGGGGAGACCCGCAGCGAAGCCGCGAGGATGACGACGGCGATGCCGACCAGCGCGAAGAGGTTGCCCAGCGTGAGAGCACGACGACGTCCGACGCGCGCAGCGAGTCGAGCGAGCGGGATGGCGCAGGCTGCGGCCCCGAGCGTGACGGAAGCCGTCGCCAGGCCTGAGAGCGCCTCGTTCCCCGAGATGTCGGCCGCCAGAAGCGCACCGAGTGAGACCGTGGCTCCGAACGCGATGCCGCCCAGCACCTGCCCCAGCGAAAGCACCAGGACCGTGCGCCGCTGGACCGCTGTCTGCTGCGCGGCGGTCAGGGCGACGTCGGTCATGACACGGGTGCGGCGTCGCGCGCGGTGTTGCGCAGGATCCCCAGTCCGGAGATCTCGACCTCGATGATGTCGCCCGCCTCGAACGTGCCGACACCTGCCGGGGTGCCCGTCATGATGACGTCGCCGGGCAGCAGCGTGAACACCGCGGAGGCATACTCGATGATCGACGCCACCGAGTGGATCATGTCGGTCAGCGGTGCATGCTGGCGCACCTCGCCGTTGACCCGCGTCTCGATGGTCGCCGTCGACGGATCGAAGTCGGTCTCGATCACGGGCCCGAGCGGGCAGAAGGTATCGAAACCCTTCGCTCGCGACCACTGACCGTCCTTGCGCTGCAGGTCGCGTGCGGTGACGTCGTTCCCGATCGTGTACCCCAGCACGTAGTCGAGCGCGTTCTCCGCCTTCACGTTCTTCGCGATCTTCCCGATCACGACCACGAGCTCGCCCTCGTACTCGGTGCGCTCGGAGAGGATCGGGCGCACGATCGTGTCGCCGGGGCCGATCACGGCGGTGTTCGGCTTGAGGAACAGCAGGGGTTCCTCCGGAGCCACTCCCCCCATCTCGGCCGCGTGATCGTGATAATTCTTGCCGACACACACCACTTTGGAGCGAGGGATCACCGGCGCGAGAAGTGCGGCGTCCGCGAGGGGCACCCGTGCACCGGTGGTCTCGTATCCCGCGAACATCGGATCACCGGCGAGCACCACGAGCTCCCGCTCGTCGATGATCCCGTACATGATGGCTTCGTCGTGGCTGAACCGGGCGATCTTCATGGAATCCAGCCTAGCGAGCGCAGAAGACCCCGAGCAGAGGGTCCTGCTCGGGGTCTCCTGCGGAAGACGGTCTCGACGTGACGCCGAGAAGCGGAATGCTCAGGCGTCGAGGCGCAGGAGCCAGCCGTGCTTGTCCTCGCGGCGGCCGTACTGGATGTCGGTGAGTTCCTCGCGCAGCGACAGGGCGAGCTCGCCCAGCGGCTGCGGCTCGTCGAAGCCCTCGCCGACGAGTGCGCCGATCGGGGTCACGACCGCGGCCGTGCCGCACGCGAACACCTCGACGATGTCGCCCGAGGCGACGCCCTCACGCCACTCGTCGATCGAGATCGGGCGCTTCTCGACCGTGTAGCCGCGGTCCTCGGCGAGCTGCAGCAGCGAGTCGCGTGTGATCCCTTCGAGGATGCTGTCGGACTCCGGCGTCACGACACGGCCGTCCTTGAAGACGAACACGACGTTCATGCCGCCGAGCTCCTCGACGTCGCGGTTCTCGTTGAGGAAGACGACCTGGTCGCAGCCCTTGGCACTGGCCTCGGCCTGCGGCAGGAGGCTGGAGGCGTAGTTGCCGCCCGTCTTCGCCTTGCCGGTGCCGCCGCGGCCCGCACGGGCGTAGTCCTCGGAGAGCCAGATCCGGACCGGCTTCACACCGCCGGTGAAGTACGCGCCGGCGGGGCTCGCGATCACGTAGTACGCGACCTTCTGCGCCGCCCGCACGCCGAGGAAGGCCTCCTTGGCGAACATGAACGGCCGCAGGTACAGGCTCTGGTCAGCACCGGACGGGACCCAGCGGCCGTCGACCGCGATGAGTTCACGCAGCGACTGGATGAAGTACTCGGTGGGAAGCTCCGGCAGAGCGAGGCGTCGCGCGCTCGCCTGCAGGCGTGCGGCGTTGCGGTCGGGCCGGAACGTGTGGATCGAGCCGTCGGCATGACGGTAGGCCTTGATGCCCTCGAAGATCTCCTGAGCGTAATGCAGGACGGATGCCGCGGGGTCGAGCGGGATCGGCCCATAGGGCTGCACGCGCGGACGGTGCCACCCGCCGTTGGCGGACCAGCAGATGTCGACCATGTGGTCGGTGAACACCACACCGAAGCCCGGGTTCTCCAGCACCTCGGCGATGCGGGCCGGGGAAGCCGCATTGAGGTTCTTCGTCACGGCGAACTCCAGGGGAGCCACGCTCGTCTCGGCGTCGATCGTCGTCATATCGTCATCCATTCCTCGTGGGTGGGCGCATCCTCGCGCCCTGTCAGCCTACGCCCGCCGTTCAGAGACGGGCAGTGATCGCGGAACCGATCTCCGCAGTGGTGCGGGCACCCCTGCGGGCGGCGATGTCCGCCTCGACCGCGGCGCTCACACGCGCCGACTCGGCAGGAAGGCCGAGGTGGTCGAGCAGCAGCGCGATCGAGAGGATCGCGGCGGTCGGGTCGGCCTTCTGCTGGCCCGCGATGTCCGGCGCCGAGCCGTGCACGGGCTCGAACATCGACGGGAAGACGCCATCGGGGTTGATGTTCCCTGAGGCGGCGAGGCCGATGCCGCCCGTGACGGCGCCGGCGAGATCGGTGAGGATGTCACCGAAGAGATTGTCGGTCACGATCACGTCGAAACGCGCGGGATCGGTGACCAGGAAGATCGTGGCTGCGTCGACATGCAGGTAGTCGACGGCGACGTCGGGGTGCTCGGCGGCCACTTCGTTCACGATGCGCTGCCAGATCGCGCCGGCGTGCACGAGCACGTTGGTCTTGTGCACGAGCGTGAGCTTCTTGCGACGGCGCTCGGCGAGGTCGAAGGCGTAGCGCACGACGCGCTCGACACCGAAGGCGGTGTTCACCGAGGTCTCGTTCGCGACCTCGTGCGGCGTCCCCGTGCGGATCGCACCGCCGTTGCCGACGTACGGCCCCTCTGTCCCCTCGCGGACCACCACGAAGTCGATCGCGCCCGGTTCGGCGAGCGGGCCAGGAGCACCGACGAAGAGCTTCGACGGGCGGAGGTTCACGTAGTGATCGAGGGTGAAACGGAGCTTCAGCAGCAGCCCGCGCTCGATGTTCGCGTCCTTCAGACGCGGGTCTCCCGGGGTGCCGCCGACCGCGCCGAGGAGGATCGCGTCGTGCGCCGAGATCGCCGCGAGGTCATCGTCCGTGAGGGTGTCTCCCGTGTCGAGGAAACGCGCTGCTCCGAGGGAGAACCGGGTCTTGTCGAAGACCACCTGGCTGTCGGCCGTGACCGCGTCGAGCACCTTCTCCGCCTCGGCGACGACCTCGGGACCGATGCCGTCTCCGGGGATGACGGCCAGCTTCACGACACGCGACATGACACTCCTTGCGCACTGCACGGGATGGACCGGCCCTGACCCGCCGTGAGGCGAGCGGACCGGTCCTTCCAGCGTACTGGTCAGTGCGAGGGTGCCTTGCGCAGTGTGACGGCCGCGATCACGGCGGCGACGACCACGAGGCCGGCGCCGATCAGGGACGTCACCATCACCCCCGAGCCGAACGCCGCGGCCGCGGCATCCCACAGCGCCGTCCCGAGCTGGCCCGGGAGCGCCTCAGCGGCGGTGTACGCACCGGCCAGGGTCTCCCCGCCGCATGCGCGACGTCCGCAGGAAGGCCCTCCGGGAGCACGAGCGCCCCGCGGTAGAACGCCGTGATGATGCCGCCCAGCACCGCTGTACCCAGCACAGCACCGAGCTCATAGGCGGTCTCCGAGACGGCGCTCGCTGCGCCCGCCTTGGCGGCGGGGGCGCTCGACAGGATCAGTTCGTTGGAGATGGTCTCCGCCGCACCGATGCCGATGCCCAACACCACGAACGCCACGACGAGTGGGAGCACGCCGTGCTCATGGGTCGTGAACGCCACGATGAGGTACCCGGCCACGGAGAACGCGAGCGCAACGGGGATCACGATGTGCGGCGGGATCCGTCGCGACACCGGGACGACCGAGAGTCCTGCGACGATCATCGCGAGCATTCCCGGCACCAGTGCGAGGCCCGCCGTCATGGGCGACAGACCCAGCACGAGCTGCAGATGCTGCGACACGAAGTAGAGGAAGCCGACCAGGGCGACGACGCTGAGCAGGTTCACCAGGATCGCCCCGGAGAACGAACCGCGGCGGAACAGCGCCATGTCGAGCATGGGCGTGTCGGCGCGCAGTTGACGACGCACGAACAGGTACCCCATCGCGAAGCCGAGCAGCGCCCACGCACCGGCCGTGAGGCTCGGCCCGTCGACGGCGAGCGACTTGATCGCGTAGACCACCGGGATCATCGTCGCCATCGACAGCACGATGCTGACCAGGTCGATACGGCCCGGGTTCGGGTCGCGGCTCTCCGGAACGAGGAGCGGCGCTGCCACGAGCAGCGGGATGAGCACGGGGACGGCGATGAGGAAGACGGAGCCCCACGCGAAATGCTCGAGAAGGAACCCGCCCACGATCGGTCCGAGCGCGGAACCGGCCGAGAATGCCGACGCCCACACGGCGATCGCCATGCGTCGCTGGTCCCGGTTCTGGAAGATCGAACGCAGCAACGAGAGGGTCGAGGGCATCAGCATGGCGCCGAAGAACCCCAGAAGCGCACGGGCGGCGATGAGCAGCCCGGCCGTGGGAGCGAACGCGGCGAGAGCAGACACCGCCGCGAAGCCCGTCGCGCCGATCAACAGGAGCTTGCGCCTGCCGAAGCGGTCCCCCAGGGTCCCCATGGTCACGAGGAGCCCGGCGAGCACCAGGGGATACACGTCGATGATCCACAGCTGCTCGGCTCCACTGGGAGCGAGTGCGATGGAGATCTCGGGGAGCGCGAAGCTCAGCACCGTGTTGTCCACCGATACCAGCAGCACCGGCAGCATGAGGACGATGAGCGCCGCCCAGCCGCGCGCCCCGACGCGGGGAGCATCCGTCTCTGTCGTCGGAATCGACGCAGTACGGGTCATGGAACACCTCTCAGGATCGTGATGGCACGGTTAGTGAACCGTCCGGATGGTATAGTAACAGAGTTCCCGTCACTCCCCCTGTGCAGAGGATCCACGATGCCCCGACCTCCCCTCGCCCGCGAGAAGGTGCTCGACGCCTTCGAAGCGATCCTCATCGCCGATGGCGAGCGGGCCGCGACGCTCGACGCGACAGCCAAGGCCGCCGGTGTGTCGAAGGGTGGTCTGCTCTACCACTTCGGGTCGAAGGAAGAACTCGAGGCCGGGCTGGTGGAGCGCCTCGACCGGCTCACGACACTCGACCTGGAGCGCATGGCAGCCGCCGAGGAGGGACCCGTGTCGTACTACGTGCGAACCTCGGTGATGGAGGACGACGCCCTCGACCGCGTGCTCATCGCGGCCACGAGGCTCGCCCAGGGCGGCTCCATCCCCGCCGCCGACATGCTGCGCGACACGAGACGCCGCTGGGCGGAGACGATCCGACCCCACGTGCGCGACAACGCCAGTCTCGACCTGGTGATGCTGGTCAGCGACGGCCTGTACTTCAACAACTCGCTCGACGTGCACGGGCCGGAACGCCTCGTCCCTCGCAGCCACGAGCTCGCCGATCTGATCGCCCTGGTGCTGAAGGCGACAGACTGACCCACTGACACGAAGGAGGGCGGGAGCATCGCGCTCCCGCCCTCCTTCGCGTCGCAGTCGGTCAGACCTCGGTGATCTCGATCTGACGGAACAGGTCGGCGTCGATCGCGTCGCGGACGTCGTCGAGCAGCTCATCGGACACGGGCGAGTCGAGCGTGAGAACACTGAGCGCCTGTGCGCCGGCCGCCTGTCGGGCGATCTGCATCCCGGCGATGTTGATGCCCGCCTCGCCGAACTTCTGCCCGTAGACGGCCACGATGCCCGGCCGGTCGGTGTAGAGCATCACGACGTGGTGCTTCTCGATCGGCAGCTCGAGCGTGTGGTCGTTGATGCCCACCAGCTTCTCTGCCTGCTTCGGACCCGTCAGGGTGCCGGAGACCGAGAGCTGCGTGCCGTCGGACAGCGCACCGGTGAGGGTGATCACATTGCGATACTCGTCGCTCACGTCGTCCTTGAGCAGACGCACCGCGATGCCACGCTGCTCGGCCAGCAGCGGAGCGTTCACGTACGAGACCGTCTCGCTCACGATGTTCGTGAAGACGCCCTTGAGCGCCGCCAGCTTGAGCACGCTCACGTCGTAGTCGTTGAGCTCGCCATGCACCTCGACGTCGAGGCTGGTGAGCGGCGACGTCGCGAGAGCGGCGAAGATCTGACCGAGCTTCTCGACGAGGGAGATGCCGGGACGCACGTAGGGGTCGATCACACCGCCCGCGACGTTGACCGCGTCGGGCACGAGGTCGCCCCCGAGGGCCAGACGCACGGAACGCGCGACCGAGACACCGGCCTTCTCCTGCGCCTCTTCGGTGCTCGCGCCGAGGTGCGGCGTGACGACGACGTTGGGCAGCTCGAGGAGCGGACGGGCCGTGCCGCCTTCCGCGGGGGGCTCGGACGTGAACACGTCGAGCCCGGCGCCGGCGATCTCGCCAGCGACGAGCGCCGCGTGGAGGGCCTCCTCGTCGATCAGTCCGCCACGGGCGACGTTGACGACGAACGCGGTCGGCTTCATGGCCTTGAACTGCTCGGCGCCGATCATCCCGGTGGTCTCCGGCGTCTTCGGCATGTGGATCGTGAGGAAGTCGGACTCCGCGACGAGCTCGTCGAGGGAGAGCAGCTGCACGCCGAGCTGCTGCGCACGCGCGGATGTCACGTAGGGGTCGTAGGCCACCACACGCATGTCGAACGCGGCGAGGCGGGCGGCGACCAGCGCGCCGATGCGGCCGAGGCCGACGATGCCCACGGTCTTCTCGAAGAGCTCGGCACCGGTGAAGGAGCTGCGCTTCCACGCACCGGCCGACAGCGACGCGTGCGCGGCGGGGATGCGGCGCGCGAGGCTGAGGATGTGACCGACCGTGAGCTCCGCGGCCGAGACGATGTTCGACGTCGGCGCATTGACCACCATGACGCCGGCGGCCGTGGCCGCCTTGATGTCGACGTTGTCGAGACCGACGCCCGCGCGAGCGACGACCTTCAGCTTCGGGGCGTGACTCAGCGCCTCCTCGTCGATGCGGGTCGCCGAGCGGACCAGCACGGCATCGGCGTCTGCGAGAGCCGTGAACAGCGCCTCACGGTCGGTGCCGTCGACGTTGCGGACGTCGAAGTCGGGGCCGAGGGCCTCGATCGTGGCGGGAGAGAGTACTTCGGCGATGAGCACGACAGGCTTCGGCACAGTGGATCCTTCGGGGCAGCGCGGCAGGCGGGAGGGGCCGATGCGCCGCACACCATGGGGGCGCGATCGCGTCAACTCTACCCGAGCGCTCGGTGCTCTCCGTGACGTGTGACCGTGTGAGACTCAGGCGCTCGGCATCGTCAGGCTCAGCGCGATCAGGCTCATCCAGAACACCGCGACGACGCCGAGACCCGCGAGGAACACCAGTGCGAGCTCGCCCACCCTGCGCCGGCGGCCGATCACGTAGGCGAAGGCGAACACGATGGCGGGGAACGCGACGCCGAACAGCAGCGTGGCCCACCCGGCGCCGGTGAGGCCGGTCTGCGCCATCGTGATGAGGTGCGCGACGGCGTTCCACACGGCGTACGCGTAGAACAGGCCAGCCAGCCCGATGACGAGTCCGACGAGCCACCGGGGCGAGCCCGCCGCGACGGGCTGAGTGGCCTGAGGCGCGCTCATGATCCGATCACCCCCACCGTGACGAAGGGCCACGGAACCAGCAGGACGACACCGGCGAGAAGCACGGCGACCCGGATCCACGCGGGCCTCGCGCGCGTGAGCACCCAACTGGCGAGGAACCAGAGCGCAGGAGCGGCGATCGCCAGGACGAACCAGGGCAGGAACATCGCGTCGGTGACGAGGAAGGATGCCAACGGCTTGAGCCGCAGCCCTCCGACGATCCAGCCGATCGTGTAGAGGAGGTACACGCCGCCGACCACTCCGAGGATCAACAGCATCGGGGTGCTCAACCCTGCCGGTTCGTCCGAGCCGACGGGGGTGACCGTGCCGTCATCCTCGATCGTTCCGACATCTTCGCTCCCCTTCCCCACGGCGTTCCAGCCGTGCGGAAGGGCGGGATCCTTCGGTGTCGGAGTCTCGTCGCCCTCCCAGTTGAGGGCGTCGTCGGAATCGGAGGTCATGTCCCCAGCGTAGGACACCCCGTCCACTAGGCTCAGGGTTGCCCTGAGCCGGATCGGCGGGCATCGGAGGGAAAGGGAACACCGTGGCCGAGAGCGACAAGACGGACGCCGGCGTCGATCAGCCCACGCAGGGCGGCGCGACCACGGAGCCGCCCGCAGGGTGGGTACCCACCCCAGAGGCCAAGGCGAAGGCGACGCGCTTCCGCTTGATCGCCGGGATCCTCTGGGCGCTCGCGATCATCGGCGAGGCCGTCGGTATCTTCTGGCTCCTGCGGCAGCGGGTGTACGTCGGCGAAGACGGGAAGCTCGTCCGCGACCCCGACACGGGCCTCCTCGAGGAGACCGGCGTCACCGCGCAGTTCCCGCAGTGGGCGTTCATCGCCCTCCTCGTGCTGCTCGTCGTGATCGCCGCGCTGTCGATCACCGGCTCGGTGCTGTGGAAGAAGGCCACCCGTCTCGACCCCGCACGCCGGTCGGACAAGGCACGGTTCTTCGTCCAGAACCAGCTCGGCGCGATCATCGCGATCGTCGCGTTCCTTCCGCTTGTCATCCTCATCTTCCTCAACAAGGACATGGACAAGGGACAGAAGACGACCGCGGGCATCGTGGGCGTCGTCCTCGCGGGCCTCGCCGTCGTGCTCGGCATCGACTTCGCCCCGGCATCCGTCGAGCAGTACACCGCCGACCAGTCCGCGGTCATCCAGCTCCTGGGCAAGGACGAGGTCGTCTGGGTCGACGGAGGAAAGGTCTATCACGTGTGCGACGAGGTCTCCGCGATCCAGACCGGAAGCGAGATCCGCACCGGGACGACCGCTCAAGCCGTCGAAGCGGGCAAGATCCGCCTGACGTTGCAGTTCGCCTCGGAACTGCGCGCGTGCGACCTTCCGGTACCTGAGAACGACGAAGAGATCGCCGAGGCACTGCGGCAGATCCAGGCGGGCCAGGTCGACACGGTCCTGCCTGCACCCGAGTGGGCCGACTCCACCGAAGCGCCCATCGTGGTCGAGGAGGCCCCGGCCGAGTGAGGCTAGTCCGCGTCGAGCGCTTCCACGAGGCGTTCCTCCGCCGACGAGAGGTGCGCTTCGAGAAGAGCCGCCGCCCGCTGTCCTTCGCCTGACGCGACCGCATCGAGGATGTCGGCGTGCTGGGCGGCGATCTCCGCAGCGTCGAGCAGTCGTCTCCCCTGCACCTGAGCCATGCACAGCCGCACCTCGTCGAGGACGCTGCGGTACATGCGACTTGTCCGTTCGCTGTGGAGCCCGTCGATGAGAGCGGTATGGAATCGCAGATCGGGGTCGACGGTCGCGGGATCCGGCCCCGGCGGCATCGCCAGGATCTCGGCATTGGCCGCGCTCGCGAGGTCGGGGACGTTCCTGGTGCGGGCGAGATCCCGCAGGGCTGCGCTCTCGAGGCGCGTCCTCGTCCGGTAGACGTCGCGCACGGTGTCGGCATCGATCCCCACGACGCGCGCGCTCCGGTGAGCGGTCCGCACGAGGAGCCCGCTCGCGACGAGCTGCTCGATCGCCGCTTTCGCGCTGGGCCGCGCCACCCCGAACGTGTGCGACACCGCGGCCTCGGTGAGCGGTGATCCCGAGCGGATCTCTCCGCTCAGGATGCGCGCCCGCAGCTGGGCGGTCACGGCATCCACGACGCCGACGATCCCGAGCGTCGGTTCGCTGGTCGTGATCATCGGGACAGCCTATCGAAACCTCCACCTCTCGGTACACTTGTCAGACAATCTCGACGGAGCAGAGGAGCACCGTGCCGACCACACTCGCCGAACCGCTGGACCCCGCCCTGCTGGGGCCGACCACGGAAGTGCACTCCCGGTCCATCGACCGGTTCGCCCGCGCACATGATGCCTCGCACTACCTGCTGATTCCGGACGCGGTGCTGTCCCCCGTCGATGCCGAGGGGTCGCGCGAGCCTTCGGCGCGGTGCGCAGTGCCGGTCGCACGCTCACCTTCCGCTCCGGTGGCACCAGCCTCTCCGGGCAGAGCGTCAGCGGTGACATCCTCGTCGACACACGCAGCCACTTCCGAGACATCGCGGTGGAGGAGGACGGCTCCTTCGTCCGGGTCGGACCCGGCGCGACGGTGCGGCAGGTCAACACCCGACTCGCCCGCCATCGCCGCAAGCTCGGTCCTGACCCGGCAAGCGAGATCGCCTGCACCATCGGCGGCGTCGTGGCCAACAACTCCAGCGGCATGGCATGCGGCATCACCGAGAACTCGTACCAGACCATCGACTCGATGACGATCGTGCTCCCGAGCGGCACGATCCTCGACACGGGACGGTCGGATGCGAACGACGTGCTGCGTGCCGCCGAGCCGGCGATCGCCGACGGTCTCCTCGCGCTGCGCACCCGCCTCCTCGACTCGGCTGATCATGTCGCGTTCCTCCGTCAGCAGTTCTCGATGAAGAACACCATGGGCTACGGGCTGAACGCGTTGCTCGACTTCGACGACCCGGTGCGCATCCTCGAGCACCTGATGATCGGCTCCGAGGGCACCCTCGGGTTCGTCGCAGAGGCCCGCTTCCGCACGATCGAGGTGCGGCCGGCGATCGCGACCGGCCTGCTCGTGTTCGAGACGCTGTCAGCCGCGATGACCGCACTCCCCGACCTGACCCGCCTCGGCCTCGCCACGATCGAGCTCATGGATGCCGCGTCCCTGCGGGTCGCACAGGGACTGAGCGATGTGCCGGCGGCGATCGCGGAGATCGAGGTCCAGGGGCACGCCGCACTGCTGGTCGAGGTCCACGCTTCCGACGCCGACGCGCTGGCGGCCTCGAGCGCGGCGGCGCAGGTGCACTTCGACGCACTGCCGCTCGCCGTGGCTCCGCGCCTCACGACGGATGCCGCCGAGCGCGCCGGTCTCTGGCATGTGCGCAAGGGCCTCTACACCGCGGTCGCCGGCGCACGCCCCTCGGGGACGACCGCGCTGCTCGAGGACATCGTGGTGCCCGTCCCCCGGCTCCTCGCCACGTGCGAGCGCCTGATCGAGCTGTTCGCCGAGCACGGCTACGAGGGCTCGGTCATCTTCGGCCACGCCAAGGACGGGAACGTGCACTTCCTGCTCAACGAGCGCTTCGACGATGCGGACGGCGTGGCACGATACCGCCGCTTCACCGACGATCTGGTCGAGCTGGTGCTCTCCCAGCAGGGTTCACTCAAGGCGGAGCACGGGACGGGACGGATCATGGCGCCGTTCGTGCGCAGGCAATACGGCGACGACCTCACCGACATGATGTGGGAGATCAAGCGCCTGCTCGACCCCGAGGGCATCCTCAACCCCGGCGTGGTCCTCTCGGACGATCCGGACTCGTACCTGCACGACCTCAAGCGCGTGCCCACCGTCGAGAAGGAAGTCGACCGCTGCGTCGAGTGCGGGTACTGCGAGCCCACCTGTCCCAGCAAGAACATCACCCTCACGCCACGGCAGCGCATCGTGATCCGCCGCGACATGGCGTGGGCCGAGGAGCAGGGCGACACCGATCTGCTGCGCGACCTGCAGAAGGACTACGACTACGACGGCGTGCAGACCTGTGCCGTCGACGGCATGTGCGGCGTGGCGTGCCCTGTCGACATCAACACCGGAGACCTCGTCCGCCGTCTGCGCGCCGAGCAGTCGAACGCCGTCGAGGGCGCACTCTGGGGCACGGCGGCGAAGCACTGGGGCACCGTGACGCGCGCAGGTGGGGTCGCGCTCACCGTCGCCGATGCGCTCCCGGCGCCGCTGGTGCGCGGAGTGACACACCTCGGCCGGGCCGTGCTCGGCGCCGACACCGTACCGCTCTACGATGGCGGACTCCCCCGCGGTGGCACGAGGCCCCCGCGGGCAGGAGGGCCCGATGATGCCGAGGTCGTCTTCTTCGGCGCGTGCATCGGCACGATGTTCGGCGCCGAGGGCGCGGGGCACGGATCACGCGATGCGCTGCGCGACCTGCTCGATCGCGCAGGGATCCCGGTCGCGGTCCCCGAAGAGAACGGAGGCCTGTGCTGCGGCACCCCCTGGAAGTCGAAGGGTCACCTCGACGGCTACCGACAGATGTCTGCGCGTGTGCTCGACTCCCTGTGGGAGGCGAGCCGTCACGGCGAACTGCCCGTGGTGTGTGACGCCGCCTCCTGCACGGAGGGCCTCGACGTGATGCTCGCCCAGTCCGTCGCGGAGAACCCGAAGTACCAGGGACTCCGTATCGAGGATGCGACGACGTTCGTCGCCCGGGAGGTGCTCCCGCGGTTGTCTGTGTCGACGAAGCTCTCGACGGTGGCCGTGCATCCGACGTGCTCGACGACCGCACTCGGGGCGACGGGGGCGCTGACAGCCATTGCCGAGGCGGTCGCGGAAGAAGTGTTCATCCCGGAGGGTTGGGGCTGCTGCGCCTTCGCCGGGGACCGCGGCATGCTGCATCCGGAGCTCACCGCCAGTGCGACGGCGCAGGAGTCCGCGGAGATCGCCGCCGCGGATGGTGAGCGGGGCGGCTTCGATGCCTTCGTCTCCGCGAACCGCACGTGCGAGATCGGGATGACGCGGGCGACCGGCCGCCCGTACCGTCACGTCATCGAGATCCTCGAGGAGCTCACCCGACCCTGACGGGTCGAGAACGAGAGAACGGGCGCCCCGGAAGGGACGCCCGTTCTTTCGTCGATGAGAGGATCAGCGCGCGGCGCTGCCGTCGACGTAGTCCTCGTCCTGCTGCTTCCACGCGAAGAGCGATCGCAGCTCCTTGCCGGTCACCTCGATGGGGTGCTGCTCCTCCTTGGCGCGCAGCGCCAGGAACTCCTCGGCGCCGTTGTCCTGGTCGTCGATGAAGCGCTTCGCGAAGGCACCCGACTGGATGTCGGCCAGCACGCCCTGCATGCTCTCCTTGACGCGCTCGTCGATCACGCGCGGGCCCGAGACGTAGTCGCCGAACTCGGCCGTGTCGGAGATCGACCAGCGCTGCTTGGCGATGCCGCCCTCCCACATCAGGTCGACGATGAGCTTGAGCTCGTGCAGCACCTCGAAGTAGGCGATCTGCGGCTGGTAGCCCGCCTCGGTGAGCGTCTCGAACCCGGCCTGGACGAGGTGGCTCACACCACCGCAGAGCACGGCCTGCTCGCCGAACAGGTCGGTCTCGGTCTCTTCGGTGAAGGTCGTCTTGATGACGCCGGCGCGGGTGCCGCCGATGGCCTTCGCGTACGAGAGCGCCAGGTCCCAGGCGTGACCCGATGCGTCGCACTCGACGGCGATGATGTCCGGGATACCGCGACCGGCGACGAACTCGCGACGGACCGTGTGTCCAGGCGCCTTCGGGGCGACCAGGATCACGTCGACGCCCTCGGGAGCATCGATGTAGCCGAAGCGGATGTTGAAGCCGTGCGCGAAGGCGAGGGTCTTGCCCGCCGTCAGGTTCGGCGCGATGGACTCGCTGTAGATGATGCGCTGGTGCTGGTCCGGCGCGAGGATCATGATCACGTCGGCCCACTCGGTGGCCTCGGCGACGGTCTTGACCGGGAATCCGGCCTCCTCCGCCTTGGCTGCGGACTTGGAGCCCTCCTTGAGCGCGATGGCGACCTCGACGCCCGAGTCGCGCAGGTTCTGCGCGTGGGCGTGGCCCTGCGAGCCGTAGCCGACGATCGCGACCTTCTTGCCCTGGATCAGGGACAGGTCGGCGTCGGCGTCGTAGAAGATCTCGGTGCTCACTTTGTGTTTCTCCTTGTTCGTTGCGATTCGTGTCGTATCGGGGCCCACGGCAGCGCGGTACCCGGTGAGTTTCTCGGTTCAGCCGCGCAGGACGCGCTCGGTGATGCTCTTGCCGCCGCGGCCGATGGCGAGGAGGCCGGACTGCGCGATCTCCTTGATCCCGAATGGTTCGAGTGCACGGAGCATCGCGTCGACCTTGCCCTTGTCGCCGGTGACCTCGATCACCAGGGCGTCGGCGGCGTAGTCCACAACCGACGCGCGGAAGAGGTTCACGACCTCGATCACGTTCGACCGTGTGGCGTTGTCGGTCCGCACCTTCACGAGCATGTGCTCGCGCTGGACGGAGGTCGAGAAATCGAGCTCGACGATCTTGATCACGTTGATCAGCTTGTTGAGCTGCTTCGTGACCTGCTCGAGCGGGAGTTCGTCGACGTCGACGACGACGGTGATCCGCGAGATTCCCGGCACCTCGGTCACGCCGACGGCGAGGGAGTCGATGTTGAAGCCGCGGCGGGCGAAGAGCCCGGCGACACGGGTGAGAAGACCGGGGGTGTTCTCCACCAGCAGGCTCAGGACGTGGGTCGACATGGCTCAGTCCTCCTCGTCGAATGCGGGCGCGTGGTCACGGGCGTACTGGACGTAGCTGTTGCTGACACCCTGCGGCACCATCGGCCACACCATGGAGTCGGCGCTCACCACGAAGTCGATCACCACGGGGCGGTCGTTCGTCTCGAGAGCGAGCTGGATGGCGGCATCCACCTCCTCCTCCTTCTCCACGCGGATCGCGAGGCAGCCGTACGCCTCCGCGAGCTTCACGAAGTCGGGGATGCGGATCGTGCCGTGCCCGGTGTTGAGGTCGGTGTTCGAGTGACGTCCGTCGTAGAACAGCGTCTGCCACTGGCGGACCATGCCCAGAGAAGAGTTGTTGATGATCGCGACCTTGATCGGGATGTTGTTGATCGTGCAGGTCGCGAGTTCCTGATTCGTCATCTGGAAGCAGCCGTCTCCGTCGATCGCCCAGACCGGACGCTCCGGCTCGGCGACCTTCGCCCCCATCGCCGCGGGCACGGAGTATCCCATCGTGCCCGCACCGCCCGAGTTCAGCCAGGCGTTCGGACGCTCGTACTTGATGAACTGCGCGGCCCACATCTGGTGCTGTCCGACGCCCGAGGCGAAGATGCCCTCGGGGCCGGTGAGCTCGCCGATCCGCTGGATCACGTACTGCGGGGCGAGGAGACCGTCGGTGGTCGGTGCGAATCCCAGCGGGAACTCGGTGCGCAGCCCATCGAGGTACGACCACCACTCCTCGATGTCCGGCGTCGTGCTGGCCGTCGCACCGCGGAACGCGGCATCGAGGTCGGTCAGCACATCACGGACGTCACCCACGATCGGGACATCGGCGGTGCGGATCTTGGAGATCTCGGCCGGGTCGATGTCGACGTGCACGACCTTTGCGTTGGGCGCGAAGAGCGCCGCCTTGCCCGTCACGCGGTCGTCGAAGCGGGCGCCGAGCGACACCAGGAGATCGGCCTCCTGGAGGGCCAGCACCGCAGGAACCGTGCCGTGCATGCCCGGCATGCCGAGGTGCTGCGGGTGCGAGTCGGGGAAGGCACCGCGCGCCATGAGCGTGGTGACCACGGGAGCACCGGTCGACTCGGCCAGCTCGAGCAGCTCTGCCGACGCCTTGCCGCGGATCACACCGCCGCCGACGTACAGCACCGGCTTCTTGGCCTCGGCGAGCAGAGTCGCGGCTGCCTGGATCTGCTTGCCGTGCGCCTTGGTCACCGGACGGTAGCCTGGCAGGTCGATCTTGGGCGGCCACACGAACGGCGCCGTCGCCTGCTGCGCGTCCTTCGTGATGTCCACGAGCACGGGTCCGGGTCGACCGGTGCCCGCGATCTCGTAGGCTGCGGCGATGGCGCCGGGGATGTCGGCGGCGTCCTTCACCAGGAACGAGTGCTTGGTGATCGGCATCGTGATACCCACGATGTCCGCCTCCTGGAATGCATCCGTCCCCATCAGCGTCGAGAACACCTGGCCGGTGATGGCCAGCATCGGCACCGAGTCCATGTAGGCGTCGGCGATCGCGGTGACGAGGTTGGTCGCCCCCGGTCCCGAGGTCGCGATGCACACGCCGACCTTGCCGGACGCCGATGCGTAGCCCTCGGCCGCGTGTCCTGCGCCCTGCTCGTGGCGCACAAGGATGTGGCGCAGCTCGGAGGCGTCCATCAGCGGGTCGTAGACGGGGAGGATCGCTCCCCGGGAAGCCCGAACACGTCGGTGACGCCGAGCAGCTCGAGGGAACGGACGACGGCCTCGGCGCCGGTGATCTCCGGCGCAGACGATTGACGGGCGGGCGGCCTCGGCACGGCCGGGGCGGAGTCAGCAGTCATGACTTTCCTTCTGGTGATCTGTGGAGGACGCCGGATGCCGGAGCGTCCGGGTCAGCCGGTGGTCGCTCCCTCGGCGGCGGACCGCACGAGGCGCGAGTACTTGGCAAGAACGCCTCGGGTATAGCGCGGGGGAAGCGGCTCCCAGCCAGAGCGGCGGGAGGCGAGCTCTGCCTCATCGACGAGTAGATCGAGAGAGCGAGCTGCGATATCGACCCGTATCAGATCACCATCGCGCACGAAGGCGATTGGACCTGCGTCCACCGCTTCGGGTGCTATGTGGCCGATGCACAGGCCGGTTGTGCCGCCTGAGAATCGTCCGTCAGTCAAGAGTAGTACATCTTTTCCGAGCCCCGCGCCCTTGATGGCGGCGGTGATCGCGAGCATCTCCCGCATGCCGGGCCCGCCCTTGGGACCCTCGTAGCGGATCACGATGACCGTGCCCGGCTCGATCTCACCCTCGGCGACGGCATCCATCGCGGCGCGCTCACGCTCGAACACGCGCGCGGGTCCTTCGAAGACGGCCGCATCGAACCCGGCGGTCTTGACCACGGCGCCCTCAGGGGCCAGCGATCCGTGCAGGATCGTGAGGCCACCGGTCGCGTGGATGGGGTTGTCGAACGTGTGGATGACCTCGCCGTCGATCGGCTGCGGGTCGAGACCTGCGAGGTTCTCGGCGAGCGTCTTGCCGGTGACGGTCAGCGCATCGCCGTGCAGCAGGCCCTCGTCGAGCATCGCCTTCATGATCACGGGGATGCCCCCGTGGCGGTCGACGTCGTTCATGACGTACTTGCCGAACGGCTTCATATCGGCGACGTGCGGCACCTTGTCGCCGATGCGGTTGAAGTCGTGCAGGCTCAGCTCGACGTCGGCCTCACGGGCGATCGCGAGCAGGTGCAGCACCACATTCGTCGAGCCGCCGAGAGCCATCGCCAGCGCGATCGCGTTCTCGAACGCCTCCTTGGTGAGGATGTCGCGGGTCGTGATGCCCTGGCGCAGGAGGTTCACGACGGCCTCGCCCGAACGGTGGGCGTAGTAGTCGCGGCGGCGGTCTGCGGCGGGCGGAGCGGCCGACCCCGGGAGGCTCAGCCCGAGGGCTTCCGCGACCGAGGCCATGGTGTTCGCGGTGTACATGCCGCCGCAGGCGCCTTCGCCCGGGGCGATCGCACATTCGATGCGCTTGAGGTCTTCCTCGCTCATGAGACCGGCACGGCACGCGCCGACCGCCTCGAACGAGTCGATGATCGTGACGTCCTTCTCGGTGCCGTCCGAGAGCTTGACCCAGCCGGGGGCGATCGAGCCGGCGTACAGGAACACGCTCGACAGGTCGAGCCGCGCACTCGCCATGAGCATCCCGGGGATCGACTTGTCGCAACCGGCGAGCAGCACAGAGCCGTCGAGGCGCTCGGCCATCATGACGGTCTCGACGGAGTCGGCGATGACCTCACGGGAGACGAGTGAGAAGTGCATCCCCTCGTGGCCCATGGAGATGCCGTCCGACACCGAGATCGTCCCGAACTGCAGCGGGTAGCCACCGCCGGAGTGCACGCCTTCCTTGGCGCCCTGCGCGAGTCGATCGAGGCTCAGGTTGCAGGGTGTGATCTCGTTCCAGCTGGACGCGATGCCGATCTGCGGTTTGTCCCAGTCGGCGTCACCCATCCCGACGGCACGGAGCATGCCGCGGGAGGTCGTGGCCTCGATGCCGTCGGTGACGACGCGGCTGCGGGGCTTGATGTCGATGGGCGCGCTGCTGGAGGGATCATGCGAGGACATGACGGAAGTCTATTGCTGTGCGGAGGTGCGTTCGTCCGCGAGCGCCTCCAGAAGCGCGGCGATCTGTTGTGGAGTCTCCACACGGAGTGTCGCGGCGCTCTCCCCGGGCCGACCCTGACGCCGAGGTCGCCTGCGCCGAGCACGCGCATCGCATCCTCGTCGGTGACGTCGTCGCCGGCGAACAGGATGCCGGTGGCGTCGAACCGCTGCCGGAGGGCGCTCATCGCCGCGTCCTTGCCCTCGGCGCGCGAGGAGAACTCGAGCACACGGTGTCCTGCACGTCGACGCCAGTGCGGGAACCGCTCGCGCACCAGTGCGTCGATCTCCGCGAACACGCGCTCCTCGGTCTCGGGGTCCGCCCGACGCGTGTGCACACCCATGCCGAAGGTCTTGGGTTCGAACTCCGCGCCCTCGTAGCGGTCGATGATCGGCTTCGCGGCGGCCCAGAGCTCTTCGCGCGTGCCGTCCTCCTCGGCCTGACCTCCCGCGTCGGTGTCACCCTCACCGGGGAACCAGTACTGGACACCGTGCGAACCCGCCAGGGCGATCGCCGAGTCGTCGGTGTGCTCGGTGATCACACGGAGGTCGTGCATGCTCCGCCCAGACACGTAGGCGACCACGGTATCGGGCAGCGCGGCGAGCCGTTCGACCTGGGCGGTGACCTCTGGCAGCGCCCGCGCCGCCATCGGCTCGGGGACGAGCGGGGATGCGGTCCCGTCGAAGTCGAGCGCGACCACCAGGCGCGGGGTCGCGGCCAGCGCTGCGAGATCGGCGTCAGCGGTTCCGGGGTCCAAGGGCGCGTCACGGCGTCTCCAATCACAGGGGTGAACCCAGTATCACGGGGTCGAGGGATGTCAGCGGGCCCGTACTTCGGCGAGGGCGGCGAGGAACGACGACGACCAGGCGTCGACGTCGTTGTCCAGGACACGCCTGCGCAGAGAACGCATGCGACGTCCCTGCTCCGCCGGGGGCATCTCCACGGCCGTCATGATCGCATCCTTGAGGCCCTCGATGTCGTGCGGGTTGACGCGCACGGCCTGGCGCAGCTCGTCCGCGGCCCCGGTGAACTCGCTCAGCACGAGCACGCCGCGGTCGTCGACGCGGGTAGCGACGTATTCCTTGGCGACGAGGTTCATCCCGTCACGGAGAGCCGTCACCAGCATCACATCCGCGGCGAGGTAGAGCGCGACCATCTCCTCACGCGGATAGCCCTGGTGGAGGTAGCGGATCGCGGAGTGGCCCATCGTGTCGGTGTCGCCGTTGATCCTGCTCACGGCGAGTTCGATCTCGTCCCGCAGGTGCACATAGGCGTCGACCCGCTCTCGGCTGGGACTCGCGACCTGGACGAGAGTCACATCCTCGACCTTGAGCCGGCCTTCCGCGAGCAGTTCGCCGTATGCCTTGATCCGGTGGCGGATCCCCTTGGTGTAGTCGAGACGGTCGACTCCGAGCAGGATGCGCTTCGGGTTGCCGAGGCTCGCGCGGATCTCGGCGGCGCGTGCTCGCACGTCCTCGCGCGCGGCGAGCTCGAGGTAGGGCGTGGTGTCGATGGAGATCGGGAACGCGCGTGCCAGCGCGGTGCGCACACCGTCGCCCTCCGGGACGGCGATGTTCGGTCCTTTGACCTCGTAGCGGAGTCGGCGGCGGACCGCGGTGAGGAAGTACGTCGCGTCCTGCGCCCGCTGGAAGCCGATGACGTCGGCTCCGAGGAGGCCACGCAGCACCTGGTCGCGCCAGGGCAGCTGCGCGTAGAGCCCATGTGCGGGGAACGGGATGTGGTGGAAGTACCCGATCGTCACGTCGGGGCGGAGTTCGCGGACCATCTGCGGCACGAGTTGCAGCTGGTAGTCATGCACCCAGACGGTGCCCTCCTCGGCCACGACAGCGGCCGCCGCCTCGGCGAACCGGCGATTCACCGTGACATACGCCTCCCACCACTCGCGGTGGTACTGCGGCGGAGCGATCACATCGTGATACAGCGGCCAGATCGTGTCGTTCGCGAATCCTTCGTAGTACTCGGCCACCTCCTGGGCGCTCAGCGCGACCGGAACGAGGTCGATCCCGTCGGCTTCGAACGGTGCGAGTTCGACGTCGGCCTGCCCCGGCCAGCCCACCCAGGCGCCGTTCGCGGTGCGCATCATCGGCTCGAGTGCGGCCACCAGCCCTCCGGGGACGTGCGCCAGATCTCCTCGCCGTCAGGTCCCTCCACCCGGTCGACGGGCAGCCGGTTAGCGACGACGACGAAATCTGCAGCGGTCAAGTGGGGGCTCCTCACGCCAGCGGTTGACTCCAACCTATCGAGGATGGCGCGATCGTGCCGCCGACGGCCTCAGCCCTTGACAGGCCGGCGGGCGGGATGCTCTGCGCTGAGGAACCAGTTCGCCACACCGGCGGCGAAGGCGATGAGAGCCGCGACCATCGGCAGGACGAGCGCCGCAGCTGTGCCGAGGTTCTCCGCGATCTCCCCGCGACCGCCGCACCGATCGACTGCCCCACTACGACTCCCGAGCCGAGCATCGTCATCACGGTCGCCGAACGACCGCGCGGGCTGCGCGCGGCCCCGAAGCTGTACTGGGTCACCAGCGTCGGGCCGATGCCGATCCCCATGATCGCGAGCGCCACCATCATGGTGGCGGGAGAGTCGACGAAGCCGAGCAGCAGCGTGCCCGCCAGCAGGATGCCGGCGAAGACGAGCCACCGAGCGCGCATCGAGAACCGGGCAGGCAGCCACGCGACGCCCAGGGCGAGAAGCGCCGAGCCGACGCCCATGACCCCGTAGAGGAGACCGGCCTGTTCCGGCGCACCTCGATCGGCCATGAACGACGTGAGCGAGGTGAGCATCGTGCCGAAGAAGATCCCCACCCCGAGGATCCCGAGGACGACGATCAGCACCGCGGGACGGAACAGTTCGGAGACGGCCGACGGCGCACGGCCGTGCGCATCCCGATCCTGCGAGACGTGGCGGCCGCTGGGGTGCAATGCGAAAGCCCCGACGAACACCACGGTGAGCACGGCGGCGCCCACGAGAGGTGCCCACGGCGCGATCGCGGACGCGAGGATGCCGACCAGGAACGGCCCGAACACGAACACGGTCTCGTCGGCGGCCGACTCGTAGGCCATCGTGCCCGAGACGGTCTTGTCGCGTCGGGACTCGGGCATCCGCTCACCGATGATCGTGACCAGGCGCGACCGCGAGAGCGGAGCCACCTGCGGAGCTGTCGCGCCGATGCCCACCGCCGCCAAGAGCACGAAGCCGTCCGCCGCCGCGCCGTAGACGACGGCGGTGAACAGCAGGAGCATCGCACCGTTCGCGAGAGCGAGCACCACGAGCACTACACGCTGGCCGAAGCGGTCCGCGGCGGCGCCGAGGAGAGGACCGAAGCATGCGGTTCCCAGTCCCACTGCGGCCGAGGTGAGTCCGCCGAGCGAGAGGGAGCCCCGCGCCGAGACCACCACCGTGAGGACGCCGACCACCATCATGGCGAACGGAAGCCGCGCGATGAAGGCGATGAGGAAGTAGGGAAGACCGGCGAGGCGGAGCAGGCTCGGCTCCAGGGTGCGCGGGGATGCTGTTGCGTGTGTCATGGCTCTCGCGCGTCGACGACGCGATATCGGGTGCCGCCGCTGTCCGTCGGAGTGCCGACGGCCGGTAGATACACGGTGTGCGGCCGCGGGCGAGCCGCGACGGTCCCAGGATAGCGGACGCTCCCGAGAGCCGGCACTGAGACGATCGGTGCGCGACGGGTCTAGTCTGGCGTCACCCCGCACCCGCTCGTTCCGAGGAGGATCCCCGTGCCCCCAGAGCCGCAGGCCGCCGTCCCGACGCTCGATCTCCCCGCGCGGTCGCAGCGCGTGGGGAGCGCGAAGACCTCTCCGGTGCGGGATCTGCTGGCCCTGACGCAGCGTCCCGAGGTCATCTCGTTCGCCGGAGGACTCCCCGCACCCGAGCTGTTCGACCTCGAAGGGATCCGGAGCGCGTTCGATGCGGCGCTGAAAGCCCCCGGCGCGCTCCAGTACTCCACTTCGGAGGGAGACCCGCGCCTGCGGGACGAGATCGCAAGGCGCTACACCGCCGGCGGGCTTCCCACCGAGGCCTCCGACCTGATCGTCACGACCGGCTCGCAGCAGGGTCTCGGACTCATCTCGACGGCGCTGATAGATCCGGGCGACACCGTGCTGGTGGAAGAGCCTTGTTACCTCGCAGCGCTGCAGACCTTCGCGCTGGCGGGTGCTCGGGTGATCGGTGTTCCCTATGTGGACGACGAACTCGATCTCGATGCCCTGGAGCAGCTCGCCGCCGAGCACCGGCCGCGGTTCTTCTACTCCGTGCCCACGTTCCAGAACCCCACCGGCCGGACGCACGATGTCGCCGCCCGCAGCGGGATCGCGGACATCGCTCGACGCCGGGGGTTCCGCATCGTCGAAGACGAGCCCTATCGCGAGCTGCGTTACTCGGGCGATCCGTTACCGTCGCTCGCCGAGTACGCGCCGGAGCACGTCATCAGTCTCGGGAGCTTCTCGAAGGTGATCGCCCCCGGCCTGCGCATCGGCTGGGTCAGGGCGACTCCGGACATCCGCCCCTCGATCACGATCGCCAAGCAGGCCGCGGATCTCCACACCTCGACCGTCGACCAGGCGGCTGCAGCGCACTACCTCGCCTCCGGCCGCAGCGATTCCGCGCTCGCACGCATCCGGGAGGCGTACGCGGCTCGACGCGATGCGATGCTCGATGCCCTCCCCGACGCGCTGCCCCCCGGGAGCGCTTGGAACCGACCGGACGGCGGCATGTTCGTCTGGGCGCGACTGCCGGAGGGGTTCGATGCCGCAGAGTCGCTCTCGGGTGCCTTGAGCAACGACGTCGCCTACGTCCCCGGCCTCTCGTTCTACTCCGGAACCCCGGATCCGCGGACACTCCGTCTGTCGTTCACGACGTACGCCCCTGCCAGGATCACCGCGGGCTTGTCAAGGCTCGGTGCGAGCTGGGGTACGGGAAGGTAGCGTTGGGGAATGCGCTACCTCTTCAGCACCGGACTCATCGCTGCGATCTCAGCAGGGATCTCGCTGTTGCGAGGCAGCCGCGAACAGCCCATCACCTGGCGTGCCCTGCTGTCCTGGCTGAGCTGGGGCATCACGATGGCACTGGCCGTGGGTGCGGTGGTCGACATGAACCGCGAACGACGCGGCGTGCTCGTCGATGCCGACTCCCCGCAGTCCGTCAAGAAGGCGAAGAAGGCCCAGCGGCTCCAGTTCCGCTCGCAGAAGGCGCTCGCCGACACTCAGGACCACGCCAGGACGCTCGGCGCTGACACCGGGCGCCCTCGGCGCAGGACTCACCGCGTGAGGATCAGCGCCTCGCCCTGACCGCCGCCACCGCACAGCCCGACGGCCGCTGTCCCGCCTCCTCGGCGCACGAGTTCGTGGACGGCGTGCACGACGAGGCGATTGCCGGATGCGCCGATCGGATGCCCGATCGCGATGCCCCCGCCGTGCACGTTCACGATTCCCTCGTCGAGGCCGAGTTCGACCTGTGACCGCGCCACGACGGCACCGAAGGCCTCGTTGATCTCCACGACGTCGAGCTTCGACGGAGCGATCCCCTGCTTCTCGCACGCGCGCTCGATCGCCCGCGCCGGCTGCGCCTGCAGGGAGTTGTCGGGTCCGGCGGTCTGTCCGCTCGCCCCGATCGTCGCGAGGACCGGCCAGTTCCTGCTCTCGGCCGTGCGCCGGGTCGTCACGACCACGGCGGAGGCGCCGTCGGAGATCTGAGAGGAGTTTCCCGCCGTGATCGATCCTCCCTCGGCGAATGCCGCTCGGAGCCTGGCGAGGGTCTCTTCGGTCGTGTCGGGGCGGACGCCCTCGTCCGTCGTCACCCGCACGGGCTCACCGCGCCGCTGCGGCACCTCGACGGGGATGATCTCCGCGTCGAACACGCCGGCTTCCTGAGCCGCGTCCGCGCGCTGGTGCGACAGCGCCGCGACCCGATCCTGCGCCTCGCGCGTGAGCTCATACCGCGCGTTGTGCCGCTCGGTGGAGGCGCCCATGCTCTCCCTGTCGTAGGCGTCCGTGAGTCCGTCATACGCCATATGGTCGAGGACTTCCACGCTGCCGTAGGCCCAACCGTCGCGGGATCCCATCAGCATGTGCGGGGCGCGGGTCATCGACTCCATGCCCGCAGCGACGACCACCTCGGCATCGCCCGTGCGGATCATCCGTGCCGCGTCGATGATCGCCGTGAGGCCCGAGAGGCAGACCTTGTTCACGGAGTGCGCAGGCACGTCCCAGCCGATACCGGCGCCGATCGCCGCCTGACGCGCCGCGTTCTGTCCCGAGCCGGCGGCGAGCACTTGCCCGACGATGACGGCGTCCACCGCCGCCGGATCGACGGCAGCCTGCTCGAGAGCTCCGCGGATCGCGAGCGCCCCGAGCTGCGGGGCCGTGAACGCGGCGAGCTGCCCCTTCAGCCGTCCCTGCGGGGTGCGCGCCGCGGCGACGACGACGACATCGTTCTCTGTCATGATTCCTGGGTCCTTCCGTTGTGGAGAGCGGGGGCGAGGGTGAGCGGTGGCTGCGTGGCGGTGATGACGTCTTCCACGGTGACTCCCGGCGCGGTCTCGACGAGCACGAGTCCTGCGGCCGTGACGTCGATCACGGCGAGGTCGGTGATGATACGGTCGACCACTCCCCGACCGGTCAACGGCAGGGAGCACTCGTCCACGATCTTCGCGGTGCCGTCCTTCGCGACATGCTCCATGAGCACGATGACCCGACCGGCGCCGTGCACGAGGTCCATGGCGCCGCCCGGTCCCTTGACCATCTTCCCGGGGATCATCCAGTTCGCGAGGTCGCCCGTCGCTGACACCTGCATGGCGCCGAGGATCGCGGCATCGATCTTGCCGCCGCGGATCATGCCGAAGCTCGTCGCCGAGTCGAAGAACGCGGCACCGGGCAGGGTGGTGACCGTCTCTTTGCCCGCGTTGATGAGGTCCGGGTCGACGGCGTCCTCCCGCGGGTACGGGCCGACGCCGAGGATTCCGTTCTCCGATTGGAGCACGACCGTCACATCGCTCGGCACGTGGTTGGGCACGAGCGTCGGCAGACCGATGCCGAGGTTGACGTAGGAGCCGTCACGCAGCTCCGCCGCCGCCCGCGCGGCCATCTGGTCTCTGGTGAGCGCCATCTCAGGCTCCTTCCGTGGCGACGGTGCGCCGTTCGATGCGCTTCGGGATGTCGCTCCCGACCTCGACGATGCGATGCACGAAGACACCGGGCAGGTGGACCGCGTCGGGATCGAGTTCTCCCGGCTCGACGAGCTGCTCCACCTGCGCGATGCAGATGCGTCCGGCCATGGCCGCGAGCGGATTGAAGTTCCGGGCGGATTTGTTGAACACGAGATTGCCGTGCCGGTCTCCGCGTGCCGCGTGCACGAGCGAGAAGTCGGTCGTGATGGCCTCTTCGAGGACGAAGTCGCGCGGAGTGCCGTCGACATCGAAGGTCCGCACGTCCTTCACCGGGGACGCGACCGCGACGCTGCCGTCAGGGTTGTATCGGCGCGGCAGTCCACCCTCGGCGACCTGGGTCCCCACTCCCGTCTGCGTGTAGAACGCGGCGATGCCGGAGCCTCCTGCTCGGAGCTTCTCCGCAAGGGTGCCCTGTGGTGTGAGCTCCAGCTCGAGTTCGCCACTCAGGAACTGCCTCTCGAACTCCTTGTTCTCCCCCACGTACGACGACGTCATCTTGCGGATGCGCTGCGCGGCGAGCAGAACGCCCAGACCCCAGTCGTCGACGCCGCAGTTGTTGCTCACCACGCTGAGGTCCTTGGTCCCCTGCGCGAGCAGCGCCTCGATCAGCGCGATCGGGTTGCCGGAGAGCCCGAACCCGCCGACCGCCAGGGAAGAGCCGTCCGGGATGTCGGAGACGGCTTCGGCGGGAGAGCCCCATTGCTTGTCGATCACGTCTGCTCCTTCGGAATCGTGTCTTCTCCCAGCATCCGCCCTCCGTGACCACCTGCACCCGTCGGATCTTGCGATGTGGGCAGATCCGAACGTAGTGTCCACGATATGGACTCACCCTCACGCTCCGTGCCCGGCGCACAGGCGATCGCCCGCGCGGCGCGACTCCTCCGCCTCGTGACTGCCGCCGGCGCCGACGGAGCGACGTTGCAGGAGCTCGCCCGTGCGGCCGACTTGTCACGCTCGACGGCCCACCGCCTCCTGAGCGCCTTGAAGCTCGAAGGGCTCGTCGACCGGGAGGACGAGAGCACGAGGTGGATGCCCGGCCCGGAACTCTTCCTCATGGGCTCTGTGGCCGCCGCACGATATGACGTGACATCTCTCGCGCGCGATGTGGTGCGCTCGCTCGCCGTCAAAACCGAGGAGAGCGCATTCTTCTCGGTGCGCCGCGCAGACGAGACCGTGTGCCTTCTCCGGGAGGAAGGGTCCTTCCCGATCCGCTCCTTCGTCCTGAGCGAAGGCGTCAGATTCCCCCTGGGCGTCGCCAGCGCCGGTCTGGCGATCCTGTCGTTCCTTCCCGACCACGATGTGGACAGCTATCTGGAGAGACACCCTGAGCTCGAGGACCGGTGGGGACGCTCCCACCGTCGATCCGCTCTGCGCACGCGCCTCGCCGAGACCAAGGAGCGCGGATACGCCGTCAACCCCGGCTTGATCGTGGAGGGCAGCTGGGGAATCGGGGCCGCGGTGTTCGATCGTTCCGGGCGCCCGGAGTGGGCGCTGAGCCTGACCGGAGTCGAGTTCCGGTTCGGGCCCGATCGCATGGCAGACCTCGGACGCACCCTGCTCGCCCATGCGCATCAGCTCTCGGCCCGGATCGCCGGTTCCCGACGATAGGGAGATATACATACCACTGGGTATATACTCGGTGGTATGAATCGCTCGGAGGTCATCTCATCCCTGGTTCTCTCTGGGTATGCACTGGGCCGCATCGCGGCTCAGGACGCCGGGAACGAGGCTCCAGCCGCCCAGTGGCGCGTGCTGAGCCTGCTGGAGCAGGCAGGGTCGCGCAGAGTGGGCGAACTCGCCATGGCTGCGCGCACCACACAGCCCGGCATGACACGTCTGCTGGGCGGTCTGGAGCGCGAAGGACTCGTGCTCCGCTCCCCCGACCCCGACGATTCACGAGCGACAGTCGTCGACATCACACCGGGAGGCGCTTCGGCGCTCGCGGAGTGGCGCACGGAGTTCCGCGAGACACTCGCCCCGAGGTTCGCCGCGCTCACAGATGACGACTGGTCGACCCTCACCCGCGCTGCGGAGATCCTCGCCGCGCACACCACTGATCGAACAGGAGAACCCCGGTGAACACCCCCGTCACCCCCTCGGTGTGGAAGCAGCCAGCGCAGGTATGGGCGGTAGCCTTCGCCTGCGTCGTCGCCTTCATGGGAATCGGTCTCGTCGACCCGATCCTCCCTGCCATCGCGGAGTCTCTTCAGGCGTCGCCTGTCGAGACGGAGCTGCTGTTCACCAGCTACCTCCTCGTGACGGGGCTGGCCATGCTCGTGACCAGCTGGATCTCGAGTCGGATCGGTGCGAAGGCCACGCTGCTCATCGGTCTCGGGCTGATCGTCGTCTTCGCGCTGCTCTGCGCACTGAGCGGCAGCGTGGACGCGGTGATCGGTTTCCGCGCCGGCTGGGGACTCGGTAACGCCCTCTTCATCTCCACCGCGCTCGCGACCATCGTCGGGGCGGCATCCGGCGGGAGCAGCGCGGCGATCATCCTGTATGAAGCGGCGCTCGGCCTCGGCATCGCCGTCGGTCCGCTGCTGGGTGGTCTTCTCGGCGAGCAGAGCTGGCGCGGACCGTTCTTCGGCGTCGTCGCTCTGATGGCGATCGCCTTCGTCGCCGTGCTCGTCCTCCTCCGCGGCCCGGGCGAGAAGCGCACGCCCGTCCCCTTCTCGGCACCGTTCGTCGCCCTTCGTCGACCGGCCCTCGCGATCCTCGCCGTGACGGCGCTGTTCTACAACATCGGTTTCTTCGTCCTCCTCGCCTTCTCGCCGTTCCCCCTCGGCTTCGGTGCGATGGGCATCGGATTCACGTTCTTCGGCTGGGGTGTGGCGCTGGCGGTCACGAGTGTCTGGGTGGCACCGGTCCTGATGCGCCGGATGGCGCGCACGCGCATCATCCTCGTCGTGCTGCCCCTCCTCGCCGTCGACCTCATCGCAGCTGGACTCGTCGTGAGCAGCCCCGCGGCACTCGTGACGTGCATCGTCATCGGCGGCCTGCTCCTCGGCGTGATGAACACTGTGCTCACGGAGGCGGTCATGGAGGCGACCGACCTTCCGCGCTCGGTCGCGTCCTCTGCCTATTCCGCAGTGCGCTTCCTGGGTGGCGCGATGGCTCCTCCCATCGCCGCACTGCTGTGGCATGCGTTCAATGCGACGGTGCCCTACCTGTTCGCCGCGGCTTCCGTGCTGCTCGCCGCGCTGACGATCTTCCTCGGGCGGCGCGTGCTCGCACATATCGACGACGCTCCCGCGGATCCGACCACCGAGGATGCTGCGGCCATCCTCATCGGCGACGCGGCCTGACTTCCATCGGGACCGGACCGGATCATCGCGGTCCGGTCCGGTCTTCGCTGTCCGCTGTCCGCTGTCCGCTGTCCGCTGTGGGTATCGTGGGGGCGATGAGCGACGACGCACTCCTCCCCGAACGCAGCAGAGTCGTGCGCCGGCACCTGTCCGAAGCCGGGATCGAGGTCGCCATCCGCGTCCTGCCCGACTCGGCGCGCACAGCCGTCGAGGCAGCGGCCGCCGTCGGGTGCGACGTCGCGGCGATCGCGAACAGTCTCGTGTTCCTCGCCGACGGCGAGCCCGTGCTCGTGATGACCAGCGGAGGGCACCGCGCGGATCTCGCCGTCCTCGCTACGAGCATCGGTGCCGCAGAGGTGTCGATGGCCCCGGCGTCCGTCGTCCGCGCCGCCACGGGGCAGGCGATCGGCGGCGTCGCCCCGTCGGACACCCGGCCCCGTTGCGCACCTACCTCGATGACGCGCTTCAGGATCACGGCACGTTGTGGGCGGCCGCCGGGCACCCGCACACCGTCATGCCGGTGACCTTCGCACAGCTGCAGCGGCTGACCGGCGGGACGGTCATCACGGTCGCGTGACCTCGCGGATCTCTGGATGCGGGCGGAGGACCCGCAGTCCCCCGGGACAGCGACGGGCCCTCGTGAGGTCTACACCGTGGTCAGGAGTCCGGCGATGCCGTCGAGAGAACCGGGCACGAGCCGGTAGTAAGCCCAGGTGCCACGCTTCGACCGCGTGAGGAATCCCGCCTCGGCGAGGACGCGGAGGTGATGCGACACCGTGGGCTGCGAAAGCCCCAGGGGTTCCGTGAGGTCGCAGACGCACGCCTCACCGCCCTCGTGCGCCGCGACCATCGAGATCAGCCGCAGTCTCGCGGGGTCCGCCAGAGCTCGCAGCGTGCGCGCCAGGGACTCCGCGGTGTCCTGCGCTATCGGTTCCCGCGTCAACGGAGCGCAGCACGCTTGAAGGTCGCGGACAGGGAGCAGTTCACCGACGGGCATGAAACATAGACTCTCATGAATATTGACAGTCGTCTATGTTTCATCGCACACTTGCTCATGCATCGATAGACATCGATGAAAGGAGGTGAGCATGATGGATACCAACACCCTCTGCATCGAGCTGGGCTGCCCGCCCGAACTCGACCAGGAGTGCTGCCCGCCGGGCTGCTGCTGACATCACCGGTCGTCCCTGAGTGCACCAGGGACGACTGCACACGCCTCGATCAGAAGGAGACCGAGATGCGCGAGACACCCACCGTGCTGTTCGTCTGCGTCCACAACGCCGGCCGTTCGCAGATGGCCGCGGCGTACCTCCGGGAGCTGGCAGGAGAGCGCGTGCGCGTCCTCTCTGCCGGCAGTGAGCCCGCCGACCGGATCAACCCGGTCGCGATAGCGGCAATGGCCGAGGAGGGCATCGACATCACCGAGAACACCCCGCAGATCCTCACGACCGACGACGTGCGGGTCTCCGACGTCGTCATCACGATGGGGTGCGGCGACGCCTGCCCGATCTTCCCCGGCACGCGTTACGAGGACTGGGAGCTGGACGACCCGGCGGGCCTGGACCTCAGCGCCGTGCGCCCCATCCGCGACGACATCAAGCGCCGCGTCACGGACCTTCTGGAGGGCCTGGCCTGAACCACTCGCGGGGAGGCCTCGGGTGGACAGCAGAAAAGCCCCGGAGACTGGCGAGAGTTTCCGAGGCTGATCCGTGCACCCCCTCGGACTTGAACCGAGAACCCACTGATTAAGAGTCAGTTGCTCTGCCGATTGAGCTAGAGGTGCGTGGCCCGGGATAACCCCGACCGAGGAATTACATTACCAGCCGCGCGGCCCCATGCGAAATCGAGGCGACCCCGGGCGCGCCCCGCCACTGCTGACGTCGGATCATGGCCTTTCGGCTCTCCGGCGCCGTGAAGGCGACGACTATTCTGAGAGGGTGACCCCCTCCCCCTTCACCGATGACCTGCGCCACGATCTCGATCTCGCGCTCCGCCTCGCGGATGCCGCCGACGCACAGTCGCTCCCCCGGTTCGACGCGGCCGACCTCGAGATATCGACCAAGGCCGACAACTCCCACGTCACCGACGCGGATCTCGCGACCGAACGGGCGATCCGCCGCATTCTCGAGGCCGAACGGCCCGATGACGGGATCTTCGGCGAGGAGTTCGGCGCGCAGGGAAGCACACACCGGCAGTGGATCGTCGATCCGATCGACGGGACGGCCAACTTCCTGCGCGGAGTCCCCCTGTGGGGAACGATGATCGCTCTGGCTGTCGACGGCGTGCCCCAGGTCGGCGTCGTCAGCATGCCCGCGCTGGGGCGTCGCTGGTGGGCGGCCACGGGCGCAGGGGCATGGACCACCGTGGGAGCAGAACCCCGTCGGATCCAGGCCTCGGCGGTGTCGTCGCTCGACGACGCGAGCGTGAGTTTCCAGAGCATCGCGCAGTGGTCGGATGCCGGCCGGATCGAGACCCTGCTGAGGGTCGCCGGGCGCGTCTGGCGCGATCGCGCGTATGGAGATGTGTATTCGTACATGCTCCTCGCCGAAGGTCGACTCGAGATGGTCGCGGAGTTCGATGTGAAGGAGTACGACATCGCCGCCGCCGTGCCGATCGTCCGGGAGGCCGGCGGCAGGATGACCGCAGCAGACGGGGCTGAGACGATCTCGGCGCGATCGACGCTGGCAACCAACGGCCGTCTCCACGACGACTTCCTGCAGCTCATGAACGACTGATCCGAACCACGAGGCCCGCGATGATCTCCCGCATCACATCCGCCGCTGCGGGCGTCCTGCTGATCATCGTCGCGCTCACAGGGTGCGGGGCGCCCGCGGATCCATCCGCCACCTCGACGCCCGACGCGATAGTCCGCACGCCCGCGCCGACACCCGATCCTGTGGTGTCGAGCGCCCCCGAGACGCCCGCAGCGGAACTCACCTGCGAATCCATGATCTCCGAGGGAACGGTCGCCGCCCTCACCGACGAGGGGTGGACATCGCAGCCCAAGGAGTTCGTCGTCGGCGGCGTCGAACTCACCGATGGCATGTTGTGCTTCTGGGCCGACTACAGCGTCGCCTCCGACCATGGTCAGCTCTATGGGTGGTCGGCGCTGAGCGCGGAGGATGCCGCGGACGCTCAAGCGGGCCTTCTCGCCGAGGGCTGGAAGCGTGAGGACGGCACGGATGGGGTGTACTTCACCGAAGACCCGCAATACGCGATGGGCCTCGACGACGACGGGTACGGGATGACGTATCTGTTCGGCGACGGTTGGGTGAAGTTCGCTGACACGCGACAGGGGCTGATCCTCGTCGAGTGGGCAGGCTGACGGCACTCGAGACCCCCGCTCTGCTACTCTCTGTTCGCCCCGAGGCCCACGCTGGCGCCCCGTCCACTGAAGGATCCCCATTGTCTGAAGACCGTGCGCTCGCCGAGCGTTCTCCGATCTCTCGCCGCACCCTCATCGGCGCAGCCGTCTGGTCCGTTCCGGTGATCGCCCTCGCGGTGGCTGCTCCGGCCCACGCCGCCAGCGGAGGTGCTCTCGACGCCAGCGGTGTCGTGCTGACCTTCACCGGTCCGCAGTGGAGCTCCGAATTCGCGTTGAGCGGGCAGCTCTCGCTGTCTCCCGTCCCTTCCTCCCCCGTGGACGTGACGGCGACCATCACCTGGCAGGGCACGGGCGCGAACGCGGGCGCCGAAGGTCTGTACCTCTACAAAGGCAACATCCCCGGCGGAGACGCGGGCATCATCGGATGGACGCTTCGGCAGGGAGCACCAGACGATCAGCTTCACCGCACGTTCGTGTTCGGCACCATCGTCGCCGCGGGCACCGCGGCGGTGCCCACGGTATCGAGTTATGACGGCGACACGACCAGCGCCTTCATGTTCGGGGCGGAGACCCCGAACGGCGGCAGCGCCTTCTGGGACGGCATCATCACGATCCGGTTCTCCGCACCGGGGTTCGCCGACGCGGTGCTCGCCACGCCCTACGTCCAGGACGTCTGAGCCCTTCGGGTCAGCGGACAGGACGATGCCCGTGCGCAAACCCGCCACAGAGGGGCGAGGGGTGGGCTGGGGTCAGAAACGCTCGCCGAGCTTCATGTGGAGCAGCGGATAGGGCCGGCCGGCTTCGTCGGTCTCGCTGCGGCTGACGACTTCGAATCCGCGGTGGAGGTAGAAGCCGACCGCTGAATCGTTCTGCTCGTTCACATCCACCTTGGTGACACCGTGCTCCGCGATCGCATGGTGCAGAAGGGCGGTGCCGATGCCGCTGCCGCGCTGTGCGGCGTCCACGAAGAGCATCTCCAGATTTCCGTCCAGAACTCCGGAGAATCCCACCGGTCGGGCGTCGAGATCTGCGACCGAGATGGTGACCGCAAGGAAGTAGTCGGACTGCAGGTGGCTTTCGATCTCGTCGCGGTGAGCATCCGTGAGGAAGCGGTGTGTCGCATCCACGGCGCGGCGCCAGATCGCAACGAGTGCCGGATAGTCCGCAGGTCCGATGGAGGGCCGGATACTCACAGCAGTCATGATGTTCTCCCTCCGGCATGCAGTGTGCTCATCCGTTCAGTCTGGCATCGTTCACGAGTCGTCCACATGGTCCGCACCGCTGATCGCCGTCGCGATCACAACTCCGCTGGCTGAGCATCCCGCCGGCAGCCCCACCGTTCTTCCGATCACGTGGCCTTCGCAGGCGAACTCCGGATTGCTCTTCTCGACGGCCGACGCGGTGAAGAATCTCTCTGTGGTGTATGACCTCGGGGTGGGTGTCGAAACGGGAGTACCTGGGGCGGTCCGCACCATGGTCGCTCCCGCGGTCATTCCCTGAACCTCTCCCTCGGCAGGCACGAGACCTCCGAAGAAGCCCTCGTCCAAGGCGCGCCGTCCCGTCACAGACCTGCTGCGCCGGCACGTGCACGTGAATCGGGCTGCGGTCAAGGTCGACGGTGTGGCGAGGTCAACCCCGCCAGATGAGTCATCCACAACGCAAGAAAGGCCCACCTCCCCAGTGAGCACTAGGGAGGTGGGCCTCTTGTTGAGTGACAACGGCTGGGTGGAGCTGGGGGGAATCGAACCCCCGTCCAACGCTGAGTCTCCACGCCTTCTCCGGGCGCAGTCTGTGAAGACGTTCTGCTCGGCTCCGACCTTTGTCACAGACACCTAAGTCGACAAGCCCAGCCTGGGAAGAGTCCCACGTGACGTCCAGACGCCGTCACGCAGCAAGATTCCTAGATGACGCCAGGATCCGTATCGGAATCACATACGGCCTGACGGACTATCGGGCTCGCTTATGCAGCGAGGGCGAAGTCGTTGCGCTTGGTTTCGGCAACTATTTTTTTGCAGAGAGCGTTTACGAGATAACTCTGCATCCTCGGCCCGCTTCTCGTGGATTCACAGGCGCTGTCGAAACCGATCAGCCCCGTGGTCCTTCTCTCGAAGGAGCCGCTGTCACACTGTGGAATTACCAGCTCGAGCGAGAAACACCCGAGCATCACAGACTACAACGTTCGACGCCGCCGCGCCATTCCGCGCGAGCCCTCCGGCGAGCGTAGAGTCGCCCCATGAGCGAAGTCACCATCACCGTCCGAGGAGAACACGAAGCTCGCGTCGCCCCCGAACGCGCCACCGTCCGCGTGAGCCTGCGGACCGAAGGCGCCGAGCGCCAGGACGTCGTCTCGAGTGTGATGCAGCTCGCCGAACCGATCCGCAGCAGCATCGCCGAGCGTGCGGCAGGCGGCGTGGTCATCGAATGGAGCAGCACGCAACTCGGCGTGCGGGCGGAACGGCCGTGGAACAGCGAGGGCAAACGCCTCGCGCCGGTCTATCACGCGAGTGTCGACTTCACGGCGACTTTCGCGGAGGCGTCCGAACTCTCGCTCTGGGTGACGGATGTCTCCGCATCGGACGGAGTCGAGGTGGGCTGGGTCGACTGGCACCTCACTGCGGCCACTCGTACGCGCGTCGAGCAGGAGGTCGCGGCCGAGGCTGTCCGCGTTGCTGCCATTCGTGCGAGGGCGTATGCCGGCGCTATCGGACTGAAAGACATCGTTCCCGTCGAGATCGCCGATGTCGGGTTGATCTCGACGGGTCAGCCGCCGCAGGGGGCGCCTCTGATGAAGGCTCGTGGCGGAGTCGCATTCGCGGCCGATGCCGCTCCGGCGATGGAGTACGAGCCACAGGAGATCGTCCTCTCCGCGACAGTCGAGGCACGCTTCCTCGCGCGTTGAGGGGTCAGGCCGGCGTCACGAACGGCGCCAGCTCGGCAGCAAGACGCTCGGACACGCGTGCGTGCACAGCGGTGCCCGCTTCCCGGTGATCTACGGAGAGCAGCATTCCCGTCTCGTGGATCGCGGCGACAAGGTCGCCTCGGTCGTACGGGATCACCGCGTGCACCTCGACGGCGGGTTTAGGAAGCGCCTCCTCGATGACGGCGCGGAGTTCGGCGATGCCCTCGCCCGATCGGGATGACACGAAGTGGGCGTGCGGCTGAAGGCCACGCAGAACCAACCGCTCGTCGTCGTCGATCAGATCGGCCTTGTTGAAGACCACGATCTCCGGGAGGTCACGCACGCCGACGTCGCCGAGGACATCACGGACCGTCTGCAGCTGGCCCGCCGGGTCGGGGTGTGATCCATCCACCACATGGAGGACGACATCGGCCTCACCGACCTCTTCCAACGTCGAGCGGAACGCTTCGACGAGCTGGTGAGGGAGGTTGCGCACGAAGCCCACGGTGTCGGTCAGCGTGTAGACGCGGCCGTCCTCGGTCTCGGAACGCCGCACGGTCGCATCCAGCGTCGCGAACAGCGCGTTCTCGACCAGGACGCCGGCGCTGGTGAGGGCGTTGAGAAGACTCGACTTGCCGGCGTTCGTGTATCCCGCGATCGCCACGGAAGGGATCGTGTTGCGCTTGCGCTCTGCACGTTTCGCCTCGCGTGCCGGACCGAATTCGCGGATCTGTCGCCGGAGCAGCGCCATCTTCGTGCGGATCCGCCGACGGTCGAGTTCGATCTTGGTCTCACCGGGACCGCGCGATCCCATACCCGCACCACCAGCGCCGACCTGGCCACCGGCCTGGCGGCTCATCGAGTCACCCCAGCCGCGCAGTCGTGGCAGCAGATACTCGAGCTGGGCGAGTTCGACCTGAGCCTTGCCCTCGCGGCTCTTCGCGTGCTGGCTGAAGATATCGAGGATCACGGTGGTGCGGTCGATGACCTTGACCTTGACGACGTCTTCGAGCGCGCGACGCTGACTGGGGGCGAGTTCGGTGTCGGCGATGACGGTATCGGCGCCCACCGCGGCAACGATGTCCTTGAGTTCCTGCGCCTTTCCGCGGCCGAGATACGTCGCGGCATCGGGATGCGGCCGGCGCTGAAGAACGCCGTCAAGCACAACAGCTCCCGCAGTCTCCGCCAGTGCGGCGAGTTCACGCAGGGAGTTCTCCGCGTCTTCCTGAGCGCCCTGGGGATACACACCCACGAGGACGACGTTCTCGAGACGCAGCTGCCGGTACTCGACCTCTGTGACGTCTTCGAGTTCCGTCGAGAGTCCGCCCACACGGCGAAGAGCGTGGCGGTCCTCGAGATCCCACTGCACACCGTCCGTGTCGCCGTGGGAAGCGGTGGATTCGTCTTGCAGCGCCTGGGCTGCGCCGAACACGTGGACGTCTGAACGCTTCTCTGCGTTGGCGAGCACGCGATCGACCGTGTGGTCGTCGGTGGAGGGGGTTGTGGTCTCCGTCATCCGTTCCTTGTCTCTGGGTTTCATAGCGAGCCTTAACCTTAGCCCGCGCAGTCCGGTACGCTCGCCGTATGGGGTCCGATCACTACTTCACTGCGGCCCCGGCAAGCCCCGAGAATCTGCGTAGGATCCGCGTCACGCTCGCGGGTCGTGAGCTCGAAGTCACCACCGCTGGTGGCGTCTTCAGCCCGGATCGTCTGGACGCCGGCACTGCAGTGCTCCTCACCAACATGCCCCCGGTGCCCCCGGGCGGCGATCTTCTCGACCTCGGCAGCGGCTGGGGACCGGTCAGTCTCTCGATGGCCCTCGCTGCACCACATGCGACGGTATGGGCCGTCGATGTGAACGAGCGAGCCCTCGATCTCGTCCGTCGCAACGCGGCGGCTCTCGGGCTCACCAATATCAACGCGTCACTTCCCGACGATGTTCCCGAACACATCTCGTTCCGCACGATCCGCTCCAACCCGCCCATCCGCGTCGGCAAGAACGAGCTGCACGGACTCTTGGAGAGGTGGATCCCCCGACTCGATGAGCGCAGTGACGCCTGGCTGGTCGTGCAGCGGAACCTCGGCGCCGATTCGCTGCAACGCTGGATCGGATCCACGTTCCAGCCCGGATACAGCGTCTTCCGCACGGCGACAGGCAAGGGCTACCGGATCCTCAAGGTCCGAAAGCACGGGACACCGCCCACGGAGCCGATCGCTCTCTCAGGTCTCTGAACGCGGCCGATACACCGGCCTCGCCCACGGAGCTCGCCGCCTCAGAGCAGGTCGATCTCACCGCTGAAGACGAGTTGGGCCGGCCCGGACAGCGCGACGTGCTCACCGTCTTCGGCGGGGAACATGCGCACTCCGAGGGTTCCGCCCGGCACCTCGACCTGCCAGTTGTTAGGGGCGCTTTCGCCCGCCCAGTAGCGGACGGCGAGGGCCGTCGCAGCAACGCCGGTGCCGCAGCTGAGCGTCTCGCCCACTCCCCGCTCGAAGACACGCATGCGCACATGCCCGACGGCGTCGCGCACCAGGGGCTCACCGGGCACGACGAACTCGACGTTGGCGCCCGCCGGCAGCGAAGGGTCGAGTTCCGGCGCACGGTGCAGCTCCAGCGACGCGAGCTCGAATTCGGACGCGAGCGCCACCACGACGTGCGGGTTGCCCACGTCGATCCCCAGGCCAGGGCGCGTGACCGAGAGTCCGTCGACCCGCACGAGCGGGTCATCGCCGGAGAGCTTCCACCGTCCGAGATCGACCTGGTAGCCGGTCGCGCTCCGCGTCACGTCGCGCACGCCTGCCCGAGTGCCGATGGGGAGCGTCGACCCCGGCTCGATGGTCGCGAGCCCTGCGCGCACCAGGTAGTGCGCGAAGACACGGATCCCGTTACCGCACATCTCCGCGATCGAGCCATCGGCGTTCCGGTAATCCATGAACCACTCGGCCGCGGGCTCTTCCGCCAACGCGGCGGCACCGTCGGCGATCGCCGAAGAGCGCACCACGCGGAGGATGCCGTCTGCGCCGATCCCGAAGTGGCGATCGCAGAGCACCGCGACCTGCTCCACAGAGAGATCGGACACTCCGTCAGGGTCGGCGATGATGATGAAGTCGTTGCCCGTGCCGTGACCCTTGGTGAATGCGACCATGCGTCCAGTCTAGAGAGCGCGACTAGGGGTGAGAGACGACGGCGTAGCGGCCGCACAGGAAGTTGCGGTTCCGTGCCACCTCGAGCAGCTCCAGATCGAGCCGCCGCGGCAGCAGCGGCGCCCCGGATCCCAATGTGACCGGCGCATACTGCACCCAGACTTCATCCAGAAGTCCGGCGTCGGCGAACTGTCCGGCGAGATCTCCCCCTCCCACGATCCAGATGTCCCGGTCTCCGGCGGCCTCGAGCATCTCGGCATGCACCGCGTGCACGGCGTCCTGCGTCAGACGCACATCGGAGCCCTGAGGAAGCTCGAGGTCACGGTGAGTGAAAACCCAGGTGGGCTGGCTGTATCCCCATCGTCCCTCTTCGTGCCGCATCACCCATTCGTACGTCGACGCCCCCATCGCCAGCGCGCCGATGTTCTTCTCGAACGCGTTGTAGCCCATGGGCCCGTCGGGATCGACGTCTTGTGTGAGCAGCCAGTCGAGGGAGTGCTCGTCGGTCGCGATGAAACCGTCGAGGCTGGAGGCCGTGAAGAAATGAGTGCTCATGTGTCCACCATGGCACCAGCCGCCGACACCAGGTCAGACGTCGCCCGGGGCCACAGGTGGGGAATCCAGAAGCGCTTCCGCGTTCCCTGGCGCGTCCCACCACTCCAGCTCCGGATACCTCTTGAACCACGACACCTGCCGTCGGGCGTAGCGACGGGTCAGCGCCTGCGTCTGAGCGATGGCCTCGGCCGTCGTGAGCGCGCCATCGAGCTGTCCCAGTGCCTGCGCGTACCCGATGGCCCGAGGAGCCGTGGTGCCCTTTTCGAGACCGTGCGCGCGGAGGTCTGCGACCTCGTCGACGAGACCCGCCTCCCACATCTGCTCGACACGGGCGTCGAGTCTGGTCACGAGAGCGGCCCGGTCGACATGCAGCCCCACGATTCGGGTATGCGGATGCCACGGCACCGGCTGCGCGGGCAGTGCTGCGCCATGGGTGTTGCTCCCCTGCTCGAGGATCTCCAGGGCGCGGATGACCCGTCGGCTGTTGCGCGGGTCCACCTTCGCGGCGGCCTCGGGGTCCAGCCTGTGCAGACGCTCCAGCAGGCCGGCCAGCCCCTCGGTCTCGATCTCCTGCTCGAGCCGGGCCCGGATCTCGGCGTCTCTGGGCGGGAAGTGGAACTCGTACACGACGCTCGAGACGTAGAGACCGGAGCCGCCGACGAGGATGGCGTCTCCGCCGTTGTCGTGGATCCTCTGGATAGCGGCCCGCGCCGCTGGTTGGTACCAGGCGACCGCCGCGTCTTCGTGGACCTCGCGGACGTCGAACAGGTGGTGCGGTATGTCGCGACGCTCGGCGACGGGCAGCTTGGCCGTGCCGATGTCCATGCCGCGATACAGCTGCATCGCGTCGGCGTTCACGATCTCGGCCGGGTTGCCCCGCGCACGCAGCGCCTCGGCGAGGTCGAGCGCGAGGTCGCTCTTCCCCGTGCCCGTCGCCCCGACGATCGCCCAGAGGCGAGGTTCGGTCACACGCCGACGCGGAGGGTCGGAAGCCCGAGAGACACCGCACGTGGACCGCCGTCGGCGGCGGGGGTCGGTACGGCACAGGACTCCGCCTGCGAACGATCCCAGGCGTCTCCCCCGCGCGTGCGACGAATCCGCAACGGAGCCCCGGTGGGGTCGTCGGCAAGAAGGTGGAACGGTGCGCCGTGCGTGACGGTCACCGTGACGACGTCGCCGGGCCGCGGGAGATCGGACCCCGTTGGCACCTGGAAGTGCACGAGGCGATTGTCTTCGGCGCGGCCCGTCAGCCGGTGGGTCTCGGCGTCCTTCTTGCCCTCGCCGGTCGAGACGAGCACCTCGATCTCGCGGCCGACCTGCTTCTGGTTCTCCTCCAGGGAGATCCGCTCCTGCAGGGCGATCAGGCGGTTGTAGCGCTCCTGGACGACCTCTTTCGGCACCTGGTCTTCCATCGTCGCGGCGGGTGTCCCCTCGCGGATGGAGTACTGGAACGTGAAGGCAGCAGAGAAGCGAGCCTGCTCGACGACCCGCATCGTGTCCTCGAAGTCCTCCTCCGTCTCGCCGGGGAACCCGACGATGATGTCGGTGGTGATCGCGGCATTCGGGATGCGGGCGCGAACCCGATCCAGGATGCCGAGGAACCGCTCGCTGCGGTAGGAGCGTCGCATCGCCTTGAGGATGCGGTCGCTGCCTGACTGCAACGGCATGTGCAGCTGCGGCATCACGCTCGGCGTCTCGGCCATGGCGTCGATCACATCGTCGGTGAAGGCTGCCGGGTGCGGGCTGGTGAAGCGGATGCGCTCCAGCCCGTCGATCTCGCCGGCCGCACGCAACAGTTTACCGAAGGCCTGACGGTCCCCGAACTCGACCCCGTAGGAGTTCACGTTCTGTCCGAGGAGCGTGACCTCGATCGCACCATCGTCCACGAGCAGGCGGATCTCGTTCAGGATGTCACCGGGACGACGGTCCTTCTCCTTGCCGCGCAGGCTCGGCACGATGCAGAACGTGCAGGTGTTGTTGCACCCGACGGAGATCGACACCCATCCGCTGTGGGCGGAGTCGCGCTTCGTCGGCAGCGTCGAAGGGAACACCTCGAGCGACTCGAGGATCTCGAGCTCCGCGTCGCCGTTGTGCCGCGCGCGCTCCAACAGACCAGGAAGTGAGCCCATGTTGTGCGTGCCGAAGACGACATCGACCCACGGAGCCTTGTCGAGCACGGCCTGCTTGTCCATCTGAGCGAGACAGCCGCCGACGGCGATCTGCATGCCCTCCTTGCGGCGCTTCACGGAAGCGAGGTGCCCGAGCGTGCCGTAGAGCTTGCCCGCCGCGTTGTCACGCACCGCACAGGTGTTGATGATCACCACGTCGGCTTCGGTGCCGTCGAGGGCTCGCACGTAGCCGGCGCTCTCCAGCGACCCGGAGAGTCGCTCGGAGTCGTGCACGTTCATCTGGCACCCGAAGGTGCGCACTTCATACGATCGCTGTCGCCCGTCGACGTCGACGGCCGCCGACGAGGCGCTGATGATCGTCGGTTCGCTGCGCGGAATAGTCATGATTGAACCATTGTACGAGCCGCTTCCGAGCACAGCTGCGACGTTCTCAGTCGGAATCGACGAACCGGACGCCGGAGGTCGACCCACCGAACGTCGCCTCCCGCAGCGCCGCCTTCGCCGCCTTCATCGCCACAGAACCGTTGTACCCGCGCCGCGACAACTGCCCCACCAGACGCCGAAGCGCGGTGTCGTGGTCGAGTCGGCTCAGCGAGCGCGCTTTTCCACGGGCGAAATCGAGCGCTCGCTCGTCGTCGTCGTCCGGCAGCTCGTCGAGCGCCCCGTCGATCACATCCCGAGGGATGCCACGTTGGGCGAGCGCGCGGGAAAGGGCCACTCTCCCCTGCCCCTTCCGTTCCACCCCCGACACCACCAGGACACCGGCGAGGGCCTCGTCGTCGAGGTAGCCTCGACGACAGAAATCGTCGATGACGTCGTCGACGATTCCCGATTCGAGTTCGAAACCGCGCAACACCTGCCGGGCCTCGGAGACGGACAGCGAACGGGCGCGCAACTTGCGCACGAGAGACTCCTCCGCCGCGACGCGGGCCTCGTCGACAGACTCCGCACCCCCATCGGCAGGCGCCGAATTTTGTCCGCTCAGCGCCCGAAGACGGGGAGCCTCGGTCGCCGTCGTGTGCGGCGAATCGGATCCGGGCCTGCGGGACGCTCCGCGCGCAGGATGACGGTCGCTGGGGCTGCCCCATCGAGCGCACCGGATCGCGGCCCTCCGATGGACGGGGAGTCCCACGTCGAACGCCAGAGCCCGGCGTCACCGACCTGAGGCCGCGTGACGTCCACAGCAGGCTCTTCATCGGCGTGAGGGCGCTCGGGCTTGTGCGCCGTCTTCCCTGACCGCCGCCGAAGAGCGGGATGATGGGGGCGATCCGCTCGGGATCGCCCCCACGAGCGTCGTTCATCAGGCCGGACGACGCTCTGCGAGCTCGTCGGCGGCCGCGGGCGCCGCGACCTGGGCACCGATGCCGAGCTTCTGCTTGATCTGCGTTTCGATAGCCAGTGCGATGTCTGGGTTGTTGAGCAGGAACGTGCGTGCGTTCTCCTTGCCCTGACCCAGCTGATCGCCGTCGTAGGTGTACCACGAGCCCGACTTCTTCACGATGGCGTGTTCGACACCGAAGTCGATCAGGCTGCCCTCGCGCGAGATTCCGACCCCGTAGAGGATGTCGAACTCGGCCTGCTTGAAAGGCGGAGCCATCTTGTTCTTGACGACCTTCACCCTGGTGCGGTTTCCGACGGCGTCGGTTCCATCCTTGAGCGTCTCGATACGACGGATGTCCATGCGGACGGAAGCGTAGAACTTGAGCGCCTTGCCACCCGCGGTGGTTTCGGGCGAGCCGAAGAACACGCCGATCTTCTCGCGGAGCTGGTTGATGAAGATCATCGTGGTGTTGGTCTGGTTCAGACCACCGGTCAGCTTTCGCAGTGCCTGCGACATGAGTCGGGCCTGCAGACCGACGTGCGAGTCACCCATCTCGCCCTCGATCTCGGCTCGCGGCACGAGCGCCGCGACGGAGTCGATCACGATGAGGTCGATCGCACCGGACCGGACGAGCATGTCGGCGATCTCGAGGGCCTGCTCACCTGTGTCGGGCTGCGACACGAGAAGTGCGTCGATGTCGACGCCGAGCTTCGCCGCGTAGTCGGGGTCGAGCGCGTGCTCGGCATCGATGAAGGCTGCGATGCCACCGGCGCGCTGCGCATTCGCGATCGCATGCAGGGTCAGGGTCGTCTTACCTGAGGACTCAGGCCCGTAGATCTCGACGATTCGGCCACGCGGGAGCCCTCCGACGCCGAGGGCGACATCGAGGGCGATGGAGCCGGTGGGGATGACGGCCACGGGGGCGCGCTCATCGCTGCCCAGCCGCATGACCGAGCCCTTTCCGAACTGGCGGTCGATCTGGGCGAGGGCGGTCTCGAGGGACTTCTCGCGGTCGGCGGGTGATGGCATGATGTGCTCCTTCTGCGCGCGTGGTGCCGCCTGTAGGCTGTCGCGGCGCTCCCGGCTGGGAGAAACTCTCCGACAAGGCGTATGGCTCTTCGGCTTGTTCTCCACCGTAGGAGGGGCCACCGACAACGACTCGGCGATCCCACCGGATGTGCAGATCGGCTTCTCTGAACCACTTGTGCAGAAGACTACGCTCGTTTCGAACACATCTTCGACGACACGCCGGAATTGGCACACCATGTCCCGTATGTTGCGGACACAGGGCGAGTCGGACTCAGCGCTTGCGCGGCTCCTGACGGCCTACGCCGTAGCGGCGGTCCGCGGGGACATCCATCTCGGCGCAGAGAGCGAGCCAGATCTCCCGGGGTGGGGTTCCGTCAGCGAGAGCCTCCACTGCGGTCCGGCCTCGGAGAGCCGTCAGCCCGAGGTCGTTCACGAGCGAAGTGGCTCGCGCCTGGAACTCGGTATCCACGGCGCGAAGGAACTCGCTACGACGCATCGGTTCCCCTGTGGGAGGTCAGTGCAGTGAAAGCTGCGGCTCGACCGAAGCGACGAGGTCGTCGGGAACGACGTCAGGGAACACCTGGATGCCCTCGAGGACGGAGATGCGGTCGCCGACCTCGCGCATGATCGTGGAGATGGGCACATCGAGCGCATCGGCAACCGACGCGAGGATCTCGCTCGACGCCTCTTTCTGACCTCGCTCGACCTCACTGAGGTAGCCGAGCGCAACCGAAGCCTTGCTTGCGACCTGCCGGAGCGTGCGCCCCTTCTGCAGGCGGAAGTCCCTCAGCACATCGCCGATTTCTTGTCGTACAAGAATCATCGGAACCTCCTCCCCAAGTGATCGATCGAGGTCTCCCCCGATGAGACAGCCAGTCTAGTACGCCTGGCATGCACAGAATCTACCCCTGCACTCTGTGGTTTGAATGTGAGCACACCTGAGATAACCCCAGCGACACCGACACTATTCCGCAAGGGTCTCGAGCACCTCGACGAGCGCAGCCTCTACCGCCTTCGCGCGTATCTCTTCACGATCGCCGTGGAAGAGGAACGCCTTCGTCCGCGAGGCGGTCGGCGTCACGACGCCGATGTGCACGGTCCCCACCGGCTGCCCGTCAGGCGAATCGGGACCCGCGATCCCGGTGGTGGAAACGCCGACGTCGGCGACCCTTCCCCCCACTCGGACGACGCGACGCACGCCGCCGGCCATCTGCTCGGCCACCTGGGGGTGCACCGGTCCGTACGTCGCCAGGAGTTCACCCTCGACACCGAGCACTGTGGCCTTGACCTCCGTCGCGTATGCCACGACTCCGCCGAGCAGCACAGACGATGCGCCGGGGACCGAGACGATCTCGGCGCACAACGCACCCCCGGTGAGCGACTCGGCGACGCCCATGGTCCATCCGCGCTCGCGCAACGCCGACAACACGGAGACGGCGACGGATGCGCTCATGCCCGCTTCTGTCGGGATCCGCGCACCTGCGCGACGATGTAATCGACACCGCTGGCCACTGTGAGCACCAGCACGATGATCATCAGGACCAACGTGACCAGCGTCCAGGCCTCGAGTCCCATCAGGACGTGGAGTGGAAGCAGCGCCCAGCCGAGGGCGACACCCTGGAAGGCCGTCTTGATCTTGCCCATCCAGGCGGCGGCCACCACATGCTCACTGGCGACCATCAGGCGATGGACGGTGATCCCCCACTCGCGCACCAGGATGATCGCGACGATCCACCAGGAGACTTCGCCGAGGATGGCCAGACCGATGAACCCCGCACCCGTGAGCATCTTGTCGGCTATCGGATCCCAGAGCTTGCCGAAGTCGCTGACGATGTCGTACTTGCGCGCCAGGTATCCGTCGACCCAGTCGGTGGATATCCCGACGATGAAGAGGATCGCTGCGGTCCAGCGCAGTGCGGGTGCGAGATCACCATACGTTCCGCCGAGCAGCAGCAGCACGAAGAAGATGACTGCGAGCGGGATGCGCGCGACCGTGATGGCGTTGGGCAGCTGCCGAGGAATGGTCATCAGTCGCGTCCCGTCAGGCCCCAGGCATCTTCATCGCCCTCGGCTTCCACCTCGGGGAGCCCCTCGTACTGCGCAGCGATCGGATCGTGCGCAGCAGGCAGCGGCGGGGCGGGAGGGGCTGCTGGCGATGCGGCACCGGACGGAGCCGCCGGGACATCCTCGCCACGCAGCTTCGCCATCACCTGCGGCAGCTGTTCCGCTGTCGCGAGAACGTCTCGGGCCTTCGACCCCTCGGAGGGTCCAACGATCTCGCGGGACTCCAGGAGGTCCATCAGCCGACCCGCCTTCGCGAATCCGACACGCAGCTTGCGCTGAAGCATAGACGTCGAGCCGAACTGCGACGAGACGATGAGTTCAGCGGCCGCGAGCAGCAGCTCCAGGTCGTCTCCGATGTCCTCGTCGACTTCCTTCTTCTTGGTCGGCTCCAGGGCCTCCTGCACGTCGGGACGATAGTCGGGACGAGCCTGACGCGTGACGTGCTTGACGACCGCGTCGATCTCCTTCTCATCGACCCACGCGCCCTGCAACCGGAACGGCTTGGAGGACCCCATCGGCGAGAACAACGCATCACCCTGACCGATGAGCTTGTCGGCGCCCGGGCTGTCGAGGATGACGCGGCTGTCGGTGACGCTGGTGACAGCGAACGCGAGTCGCGACGGGACGTTGGCCTTGATGAGACCGGTGACGACGTCGACGCTGGGTCGCTGCGTCGCGAGGACCAGGTGGATCCCGGACGCGCGCGCGAGCTGGGTGATGCGGACGATCGAGTCCTCGACATCGCGCGGGGCGACCATCATGAGGTCGGCGAGCTCATCGACCACGACCAGGAGATAGGGGTACGGCTTGAGCACCCGCTCACTGCCGACGGGGACCTCGACTTCGCCGGCACGCACCGCGCGATTGAAGTCGTCGATATGGCGGAACCCGAACGATGCGAGGTCGTCGTACCGCATGTCCATCTCTTTCACGACCCACTGCAGCGCCTCGGCGGCCTTCTTCGGGTTCGTGATGATGGGCGTGATCAGATGCGGAACGCCCGCGTAGCTCGTCAGCTCGACCCGCTTCGGGTCGATCAGGACCATGCGTACATCGGCCGGCCGCGCCCGCATCAGCAGGCTCGTGATCATCGAGTTCACGAAACTGGACTTACCGGAACCGGTGGATCCCGCGACGAGGAGGTGGGGCATCTTCGCCAGGTTCGCGATGACGATGTTGCCGCCGACGTCCTTGCCGACGCCGATGGTCATCGGGTGGGTGCTCTTCTGCGCGGCGGGCGAGCGGAGCACGTCGCCGAGGGCGACCATCTCCTTGTCGGCATTCGGGATCTCGATGCCGATCGCGCTCTTTCCGGGGATCGGCGAGAGGATGCGGACGTCGTTCGACGCCACGGCGTAGGCGAAGTTGTTGCTCAGCTGCAGGATCTTCTCGACCTTGACGCCGTGTCCGACCTCGACCTCGTACTGCGTGACCGTCGGACCGCGGGAGAAACCGGTCACCTTCGCGTCCACCTTGAACTGCGTGAGCACGCTGGTGATCTGCTCGATCACCTTGTCTGTGGCTTCGGACCGCAGGACTGGGGGCGGACCTTCGACCAGGAGCCCGGGAGACGGAAGGATGTACGGAGCCACCGGCGCCTGCGGGCCCCGGTCGCCGGGACCTTCGGTGCCGAACCCGTCGAGGCCAGGGAGATCCGGCACCTCACCGGTATCGGAGGCGTCATCGAGGAGCGCGGTGGTCTGCTGCTCGGCGAGCGAGTCGGCGACCGAGCGGACGTCGGACAGCACCTCGGTCGCGGCGTCATAGGGATTCTCGACCACGACCGCCTGGTCGTAGGCGGGCGTCGGCTCGGAGGTGCTGAGCAGCGCGGTGATGTCGTCGGAGCCGAGTGTGCCCTCGTCGGGATCCTCTTCGCGGCCGGTCTTGTTCCGGCGCCACCAGGGCAGCACGTCGGGGTCGTCGACCTTGTCGGCGTCGTCGATCGCCGCTGCGTCTGCCGAGGGCTTGGCGGGACGCTCCGCGTCGAACATCCATGCGTACAGGTCACCGAGTCGAGAGCCGATGCGGTTCGGCGGAGTCTTCGTCAGGATCAGGATGCTGAGCGCTGCGAGGAGGGACAGGATGATGTACGCGGGGATGTCCGTCAGATACGTCAACGGCTGACCGACCAGCCACCCCAGCAGACCTCCGGCCTCGCTGAGGGCGGGCATGCCCTGGTTCGGATGGGGACGGGGGCCGGCGACGTGGAAGATGCCCGACAGCGCGAGGACGAACAGACCGAAGCCGATTCCGATGCGCCCGTTGTCGTGCACGGAGGAGGGATGGCGGAACAGCCACCCCGCCAGGAGCAGAAGAAGCACCGGCATGATGAAGGCGACGCGACCGACGAAGAGGCCGACGGAGTAGGCGCTGATGTTCGCGGCGACCTCATTGCCGATGAAGAACCACTCGTTCACGGCCCCGAGCGCGGCGAGCAGTACCAGCAGGAAGGGGAAACCGTCGCGGCGGTCGTCCTTCTCGAGGGTCTCGGGTCCGAAGGCACGGAAGAGGCCTCCGACGCCGTGCGCCAGTCCGATCCACGCCCGGACCGCGACGGGGGGCTTGTCGGGCTCGTCGATGTACTTCTTCGGAGCGGGCTGGGCCTTGGGAGACGTCTGCCGCTTGGGGCGCGACGGTGCGCTGGTCGACGCGCGCTCTGTCTTCGTGGTACTCCTGGCCATGCTCTCACGTTACGGCCAACACCCGACATCCCCGCGCAATGACGCGGCTTTCCGCGGATCCGACGCGGTCGATCAGGCCGTGCGACGCGCCATGGTGTCGCGCCTTGCGCCTTCCGCCACCACGGCGAATCCCTCGGCACGATACAAGTTGCGGGCGAAGTTGTCGCGCTCGACGCTCAGACTGATCCGCGCGTGCCCCTGCGATGCGGCGAGCTGAATGAGGCCGCGCAAGAGCGAACGACCGACTCCGCGTGCCCGCCAGAGCGGATGCACGCCGATGATCAGCTCGGGTACCGCGACGCCGACGAACCCGAGTCCTGGCGCGTTCTGCGGGAGCATCCGATACCACGCCGCGCCGACCGGAAGGCCGTCGGTCTCCGTCGCCACGAGACCGTCATCCGCCGCTCGCTTCCACCCCGCGAGATATCTCCGATGTTCCGGAGACATCAGCACTTCATGTCGTGGACGCACTCCGCCGGCACGCCAGTTCGCCGCCTCCACGAGCATGTCGCCGAGGAACCCCGCATCGGTCTGCGCCGCCCTGCGAAGGGCGAATCCCCTGTCCATGACGAGAGCCTAGGACCCGGGTGTTACGTCTCCATGTCGGGCAGCCGTGAGTACCGAAGGCAGTCGCACTTGGGTATAGTTGGCCTCGTCCACGTAACATGTTACATATCAGGAGGAAAGATGTTCTGCTGTTTCTACTTCATCCAGGCGCTCTTCAACTGCTTCTGCGGCTTCGGCGGTGGGTCGACCGGCGGATCGACGGGCGGATCGTCCACCGGCTACTGACCGCAGCCTCCCTCGCCACATGACGATCGAGGGCTCTCGGCGAGACCGGATGGTCTCACCGAGAGCCCTCGGTCGTGTCTGCTGCTACGCCTCGATCACAAGCGGGACGATCATCGGACGACGACGCAGACGCTGGTTCACCCACCGGCCGATCGTCCGTCGCACGATCTGCGACAGGGCATGGGTGTCTCGGACGCCGTTCCCGGATGCCTCCTTGAGCGCCGCCACGATCTTGGGCGTGACATCGTCGAACACCGCGTCGTCCTCCGCCACGCCGCGCGCGTGGATCTCGGGGCCGGAGATGATACGACCGGTGGCCGCGTCGACGACCACGATCACGGAGATGAACCCCTCCTCCCCCAGGATCCGTCGGTCCTTGAGGTCCGCGTCGGTGATCTCGCCGACCGTCGATCCATCCACGTACACGAACCCGAGGTCGAGCTGACCCGTGACCCGCGCGACGCCGTCCTTGAGGTCGATCACGGTACCGTTCGAGGCCATCAACGTGTTGTCCTCCGGGATGCCCGTGTCCTGCGCGAGCTTGGCGTTCGCGATCAGGTGCCGGTACTCGCCGTGCACCGGCAAGACGTTCTTCGGCTTCAGGATGTTGTAGCAGTAGAGCAGTTCACCCGCCGCCGCGTGGCCGGAGACATGCACGCGAGCGTTGGCCTTGTGCACCACGTTCGCGCCGAGCTTGGTGAGTCCGTCGATGACGCGATACACGGCGTTCTCGTTGCCGGGGATCAGGCTCGAAGCGAGGATCACGGTGTCCCCTTCGCTGACCTCGATCGCGTGGTCCATGTTCGCCATACGGCTGAGGACAGCCATCGGCTCTCCCTGAGAACCGGTCGACATGTAGACGATCTGCTCGTCGGGCAGGTCGCGCGCCTTCTTGAAGTCGATGAGGACGCCGTCGGGCACCTTCAGGTAGCCCAGCTGCTCCGCGATCGTCATGTTGCGGACCATGCTCCGACCGAGGAAAGCGACGCGACGACCATGTGCGGCGGCCGCATCGATCACCTGCTGCACGCGGTGCACGTGGCTGGAGAAGCTCGCGACGATGACGCGGCGGGGCGCCTTGCCGATCACCTGATCGAGCACGGGGCCGATCGAGCGCTCGGTCGGGGTGAAGCCGGGGACGTCGGCGTTGGTCGAGTCGACCAGGAAGAGGTCGACGCCCTCTTCACCGAGCCGTGAGAATGCCCGCAGATCGGTGATCCGTCCGTCCAGAGGCAGCTGATCCATCTTGAAGTCGCCCGTCGCGAGAACCATGCCCGCAGGGGTGCGGATCGCGACGGCCAGTGCGTCGGGGATCGAGTGGTTGACCGCGACGAACTCCAGGTCGAACGGTCCGACCCGCTCCTCCTGGCCCTCTCTGACCGTCAGCGTGAAGGCCTTGATGCGGTGCTCCTTGAGCTTCGCCTCGACCAGCGCGAGCGTGAGGCCGGAGCCGATCAAAGGGATATCGCTCTTCAGGCGCAACAGGTACGGGACGGCACCGATGTGATCTTCGTGTCCGTGCGTGAGCACCACCCCGACGATGTCGTCGAGTCGGTCGCGGATCGGTTCGAAATCGGGGAGGATCAGGTCCACGCCCGGCTGATGCTCCTCCGGGAAGAGGACGCCGCAGTCGACGATCAGGATCTTGCCGCCGTACTCGAACATCGTCATGTTCCGACCGATCTCGCCGAGACCGCCGATCGGGATGACCCGCAGCGTCCCTTCGTCGAGAGCGGCCGGTGCTACCAGGGGAATGGACATGCTGTCTCCTCAGTCGGACACTCCGCGCGTCCGTTCGTTCATGGTGACGCGTCTCAGCGCGTCGTGCCGTGCACCTTCGGCAGGGCACCACCCGCAGCCGCATTGCGGTCGGGTCGGAAGTTCGAGAAATCGGCACCGGGGACGTCTTTGACGAGATCGAGCTCATCCTCGATGAGCGCGGCCTCCCACTCCTCCGGGCCGACGAGGGGAAGGCGCACACGCGGACTCGAGATGCGTCCGAGCCCGTGCAGGATGTACTTCGCTGCCACGGTTCCCGGCACGTGCGTCATCACCGCGCGCACCAGGGGCTCGAGGCGCTTGTGCTCCGCGGTGGCCGTGGTGAGGTCGCCCGCGTTGACCGCGTCGATGATCGTGCGGTACGGCGCAGCAGCCACGTTCGCGGTGACGCCGATGAGGCCTGCGGCTCCGATCGCGAGGTGCGGCAGCACATTCGCGTCGTCGCCCGAGAAGTACATCAGATCGGTCTGGTTGAGTACGCGGCTGACCTCCGAGAAGTCGCCCTTGGCGTCCTTCACCGCGAGGATGTTCGGGTGCTTCGCGAGCCGGAGGATCGTCTCGTACTTGATCGGCACCCCCGTGCGGCCGGGAATATCGTAGAGGATCACCGGGAGGTCCGTCGCGTCCGCGACCAGGCGGAAATGCGTGAGGATACCCGCCTGCGTCGGCTTGTTGTAATAGGGCGTGACGATCATGATGCCGTCAGCGCCGGCCTTCTCACTGGCCTTGTACAGCTCGATCGCATGCGCCGTCTCGTTGGAGCCGCCGCCGGTGATGATCTTGGCACGGCCCGCAGCGACGGACTTGCCGACCTCGACGAGCTTGAGCTTCTCGGGGTCCGTCAGTGTCGACGTCTCGCCGGTCGTTCCCGTCACGACGATGCCGTCCGCGCCTGCGGTGATCACGTCATCGATGTGCTTCTCGACGGCGGGCCAGTCGACTTCGCCGTCGGCCGTCATCGGAGTGACGAGCGCGACGAGGACCTGTCCGAAAGGGTTGCCCGAGTGCGTCATGTTCCCAGCGTATCTGGTCGGATACCGCTCATGCGGACGCGGTGACTCGTCCGGTCACGTCGACGATGCGTCCTCCGTGCCGAGTGCCGGCGCGGCTCGGCATACGCTCGGGGGATGGGATGGGTCACGCACCGTACCGAGTCGAAGTACGAGAACGCCTGGATCCGGGTGCGTGAGGACGCCGTCTCGGGTCCGAACGGCGCCGATGGCATCTATGGCGTCGTCGCCACCTGGCATCCAGCCGTGTTCATCGTCGCGGTGGATGACCAAGACCGTATGTGCCTGGTCACGATCGACAGATACACGGTGGGCGTCAGCACGGAGATCCCGGCTGGGGGCAGCGACGGCGAAGACCCGCTCGCGGCGGCGAAGCGGGAACTGCGCGAGGAGACCGGGTACGAGGCGGACGACTGGACGTCGCTCGGCTCCATGTACGCATTGAACGGGATCGCCGAGGCGCGTGAGCATGTGTTCCTCGCACGCGGCGTCCGGGCACTCGCCGCCTCCGAGGACGCCGCCGCGACTCAAGCCGAAGAGGGTATCCAGGCGGTCTCCTGGGTACCCTTCGAACAGGTGCTCAGGATGATCGCGGCGGGTGACGTCACCGACGGCGAGACCATCGCCGCGGTCGCGATGGCGGGCATCGCGCTCGGCAGGTTCCATTGAGACCTGCGTCTCAGACGCGACCTCGCCTTGCCACGCGCGAGGTGAGCGAGCTCGGCAAGAAGCGGGCCACAGCAACGATCACCTTGTAGCGCACCGACGGCACCGACACCGCCTTACCACGGGCGGCATCGCGCAGCCCGGTGCGCACGACGTCGTGCGCGTCCAACCACATGATGCTCGGCACGCCTTCCTGCCCCACAGCCAGCCCCATGCGCTCGTGGAACGTCGTGTGTGTGAAACCCGGGCACAGTGCGGTCACCGAGACCCTGTCACTGCTGTACTCGGCGTTCGCCCACCGGCTGAAGCCGATCAGCCAGGCTTTGCAGGCCGAGTAGGTCGATCGCGAGATGAAGCCGGCCACCGAAGCCACGTTGATGATGCGCCCGCCTCGCCCTCGCATGGACTGGAGCGCGGCGTGCATGAGACGCATGGAGGCTTCGACGTGCACGCGGAGGTGCCTCACCTCATCTTCGAGGTCGTTGTCTGCGAACTGCAGCGGCAACCCGAAGCCGGCATTGTTGACGAGCAGATCGACGGGATCCGAGACATCACGGAGCCGCGCGGCGACCTTCTCGACATCGCCGACCTCCGCGAGATCCGCAGGGAGGACCTCGACGGCGACACCGTATTCACGACGCAACTCGGCGGCGAGCTCCTCCAGCGGACCCGCAGAGCGGGCGACGAGGATGAGATCGGCGCGACGTCGCGCGAGTTGACGAGCGAACTCGGCGCCCAATCCGGCACTGGCCCCGGTGATCAGCGCAGTGGGCATCAGCGCTCGTATCCGAGGAAGCGATAGCGGATGTCGGAGCGAGATGTGTGCCACTCCCCCTCGTCGACGAGGCGCCAGCCGGTCTTCGGCGGCGCGTAGGTGTCTCCGGCGACCTGAAGGTCGAGCTCGGTGACCTCGAGCCGATCGGCGTCGCCGATCACCTGTCGGAAGATCTCCGCTCCGCCGATGACCCAGACCCTGTCGAGTCCGCGCACGGCTTCGGCGACCGTCGCTGCCCGACGCGCACCCTTCTCGGACCAGTCCTGTTGCCGGGTGACCACGATGTTGTCTCGACCGGCGAGCGGGCGGAAGCGCTCAGGAAGCGAATCCCAGGTCTTGCGGCCCATCACCACCGGCGCTCCGAGGGTCACTTCCTTGAAATGCGCGAGGTCCTCGGGGACGTGCCAGGGCATTCCGCCCTCGGCGCCGATCACGCCGCCGCGCGCCTCCGCCCAGATCAGCCCGACCCACGTCATACGGCCACCGCTGCGCGGATCGGGGCGTGATGCTGATAGTCCGACACGACGAAGTCGTCGTAGCGGTAATCGAAGATCGAGTCCGGCTTCCTGGCGAAACTCAGCGTCGGGTAGTCGTACGGGTCGCGGCTGAGCTGCTCACGCACCTGCTCCACGTGGTTGTCGTAGATGTGGCAGTCTCCGCCGGTCCACACGAAGTCACCCGGTTCGAGTCCGACCTGCTGCGCGATCATCTTCGTGAGCAGCGCGTAGGAGGCGATGTTGAACGGGACACCGAGGAACATGTCGGCGCTGCGCTGGTACAGCTGGCAGGAGAGCTTGCCGTCGGCGACGTAGAACTGGAACAACGCGTGGCAGGGCGCGAGAGCCATGTCGGGGATCTCCGCCGGGTTCCACGCCGAGACGATCAATCGCCGCGAGTCCGGAGAGCGTCGGATCTGCTCGATCACCTCGGACAGTTGATCGATGCTCCCGCCGTCGGGCTTCGGCCAGGACCGCCACTGGACCCCGTAGACCGGACCGAGGTCGCCGGATTCGTCAGCCCATTCGTCCCAGATCGTGACGCCGTTCTCGCGCAACCACCCGACGTTCGAGTCGCCCCGCAGGAACCAGAGCAGCTCGTAGGCGATCGACTTGAAATGCACACGCTTCGTGGTGATGAGGGGGAAGCCCTTCGAAAGGTCGAAGCGGATCTGCCGACCGAAGACGCTCGTGGTGCCGGTACCCGTGCGATCGGACTTATGCGTGCCGGTCTCCAGGACATCGCGGAGCAGGTCTTCATACGGCGTCGGGACGGCTTCGCTCATGACAGCCACGATACCGCGACCATCCGCGTCTCGGGCGGAGCCGCTCTGGCTCCCGGCACGTCCGTCATGGTGTGAAACATCGGCCCGCAGCCTTCTTCGCACGGCATATTCTCGCTCTATGTCGCCCACGCTCGCCCTGGGGCTCGCCGCAGCACTCCTCGTGCTCGCGACGACCATCGGTATCGTGCTGCGCCGGCGCGACGGACGACGGCGCGATGGCGGCGCGCTCCACTTCGATCCGGCGGATGCCGCCACAGCGGAGTTCGGCGACAGGGCCACCCTCGTGCAGTTCAGCACCGAGATGTGCGCGCGGTGCCCGCAGGTACGCCGGCTGCTCGACGGTTACGCCTCCGACCACGAAGGACTCCGTCACGTGGAGATCGATCTGACGCATCGTCCTGATCTCTCCGCCCGCTACAAGGTGTTGCAGACACCGACGACGTTCGTCATCGACAGCTCAGGCGCCGTCCGCGCGCGCTTCCACGGCGTGCCGCACCGCCATGCCCTCGCCGACGCCCTGGCCACCGTCTGAGCCCGAAAGTCTGGAGCACAAATGAGCACGCCCGCAGGCATCGACCCCCGAGGCCCACGCTTCGCCGCCACCGTCACGGCCGTCCTCCTGCTCCTGGCGACCTTCCTCGGGCTGATCGGGATCTCGACCGCGCAGGTCCCCGGAAGCTGGTTCGCGATCACTCCCTCCTCGGACTTCGCATTCGTCGCCGGGAGGACCTGGGCCCTCCCCTCTGCGGGGTTCGCCGAACGTGTCCTCGACCCCGGGTTCCTGCTCACGGTGATCATCGCGCTGCTCTTCCTGTGGGGTGTCGTATCGCCCCGCACCGCCCCGTGGAGCGCCCTGTTCCGCACTGCGGTGCGCCCCGGCTCGCTCCGCCGTCCGAGCTGGAGGATCCACGACCGCCTCGGTTCTCGCAAGGGGTCGGACTCTTCGTCGTCACGATCGGACTCGTGCTGCATGCTCTCGGCGTTCCCTGGGCACTCCCGATCGCGACGGCTGCGGCCTTCATCGCGGCCTTCCTCAATGCGGCCTTCGCTTTCTGCCTCGGCTGCCAGCTGTACCTCCTGCTGCAGCGTGTCGGGGTCGTCGGACGCGAAGCTGCAGCGTCCTGACCGCTGTTCCCCCGCGTCGGAGCGCTCGATAGGCTGACCACGAGTCGACGCCGCAGCCCCGCAGCGCGAGAACCGGAGGAATCATGCCCGTCACCAGCGAAGCCGCCAGCACGTGGACCGGATCGCTCATGGAAGGGTCGGGCACCGTGGCGTTCTCGTCGTCGCATCTCGGCACCTTCCCCCTCAATTGGAAGGCGCGTAGCGAGGGCAGCGACACCACCACCACGCCGGAGGAACTCATCGCGGCAGCCCACGCGTCCTGCTTCAGCATGGCGCTCTCGCACGCCCTCGCAGAGAACGGCACTCCGCCGGAGCGCGTCAACACGACCGCATCGGTCACGTTCAAGCCCGGAGTCGGCATCACCGGAAGCCACCTCAATGTCAACGCGAGCGTTCCGAACCTGACGCCCGAGGCGTTCCAGGAGATCGCGAACGGCGCCAAGACCGGTTGCCCGGTCTCTCAGGCGCTCGCAGGCATCGAGATCACCCTCGAGGCGACACTCGCCTGAGCCGCCCGTCAGGGTCAGCGACGAGCGAGACGGATCGCCTCACGAATGCTGGCCCTGGCGTCCTTCCGGCGGCCGGCAGCATCCTGGACGACGCCCAGCCGGTAGCGCGCGCGCCAGTCGTCGTCGGCCGACTCGGCTTCCGCCGCGTACCGAGCGATGAGCGGATCCGCGTCGGCGCGAGCGATCCGCCCACTCGGCGTGAGTTCCGTCTCGACCGGGGGCATGCCGCCTTCGGCATCGAGAAGGCGTCCGAGCCGGTCAGCTCCGAAGCCGAACATCATCTCCCTGACGAGCGCCCATGCTCCGATCGGCGCCAGCACGAGGAGCGTGATCCCCATCCCGATCGACACGGGGGTGCCGACGGAGATGAACATCACCGCGAGCCAGATGGCGACAGCGAGGTAGACGAGCAGCGCCGCGGCCATCAGGCCGACGCCGATGCGCGACATCACGACCGGATGCCGATGTCGATCATGTGCTCGAGGCCCACGACCACGCCGGTCGCGTTGAGGGCGAAGGGCACGGCGAGCCGGATTCCGGGTGCGTACGCCAGCGCAGAGTCGGTGGTGTCGTGGGTGAAGGTGAGCGACTCGCCGGGACCGGACAGGATGACCTCCTGCTTCGCGACCACGCCTGGCCGCCGCAGCGAGTGGATCGGGACGCTGCCGACCTGCTGTCCACGCGCGCGTTGGTCCGCGTGCGGCGCGCTGACGGGCCCGTTCTCCGCCCGAGCGGCGGCGATCAGCTCTGCCGTCCGCACGGCGGTTCCGCTCGGAGAGTCGATCTTGGTCTCGCGGTGCGCCTCGATGATCTCCGCCGACCCGAAGAACGGGGCCGCCGCAGCAGCCAATGCCGAGCCGAGCACCGAGCCCAACGAGAAGTTGGGGATGAAGACCGCACCGGTGCCCGCGGCCTCGACGAGAGGGCGCACGAGCGCGATCCGCTCAGCCGACCATCCCGAGGTCGCGACCAGGACGTTGATACCGCGCTCGACGGCAGCACGCACGACCTCGATGCTCACCTGCGGCGTCGACGCGTCGACCACCAGGTCCACCCCGTCGAGCTCGGAGAGATCGCTGGACGAGGTCAGCACGCGACTCACCTCGAAGCCGTCGAGCTCATCGATCACCGCGCCGATGATCGTGCCGAGCTTCCCGGTTCCGCCGACGAGGGCTACCTGCGTGGTCATGCATCCAGTCTATTTCGACGTCGGCGGGGTCCGGCCGGGGGCGCGCGGGCTGCGCTGCGGTTTCCCTGAGAGCCGTGCCCGCTCGGGCACGGCACGTCACGCGCACGGACCGCAGCACAGCGCTGTCCGCGCGCACCGCTTCGAGTACCGCCTCAGACCAGGAGCGCGTCGGGGATGCCGGTGCGCAACTCCACGGGGAGGTGACCGGTGTCGTTATGGGTGAGGAGAGTCCACGGTCGCCCCTGCTTCTGCGCGATGACCGTGAGGCCGCAATGCGACTGGTTCAACGTCATCCATCGCCACTCCGGAGCCGCGAGCACCTCGCGGACGAACCACGAGATCACGAAGTTGTGTGTGATGAGCACCTCATGCACATCCCCGGTCTTGCGGACGAGGAACTCGTTGACCGCGTCCGACATCTGCGCCCGCCCCGCCTCGATCTCCGCCTCGGTGACGGATCCGAAGAACGGCTCGAACACCGCGGGAGTATCTTCCGTCATGCCGGTCGGCACGCAGTCGAACAGCAACGCGGTGGGCTCAGGGTCCACCGAGGGAAGACGAGCGGCGATCGCCCTGGCCGTCTCGTTCGCCCGCAGCAGCGGCGAATGCCAGACAGCATCGAGGGGAAGCCCGGACAGCCGATCGGCGATCAGCTCGGCCTGCCGCTGTCCTCGGGGAGAGAGGGGTCCATCGGCGAGACCGTGCTCCGCATCTTGATGTTCACCGTGTCTGACCAGATATATGTAGTGCGTCACAACTCGCTCGCTTCATCGCCAGCATTCGCCGGGCCTCCTTCCCACCCTATGTCACGGGCGGAGGGAAGCTCAGTTACCGGCCCGGGTGAGCTCGGCGAGGTGGCTGCGCGACAGCGACACCCCCGCGCCCTGCATGAGCTCGTCGACATGATCGGTGGCGAAGGCGTTCACGATCGGCGCGGCGATCGTGCGCTGCGCCAGCAGCCAGGCGATCGACACGGCCGCGACGGGAACCGCGAGTTCCTCCGCGACCTGGTCCAGCGCGCGCAGGATCTTGATCCCACGCCGGTTGAGGTGCCCTCGGAGCTGCTCGCCGCGGACACCCCGCGATGTGAGCGCCTTGTTGCGATGCCGACCGGAGAGGAATCCGTGCTCGAGCGCATGCGACGGGGTCACCGCGAGGTTCTGCGCACCGGCGACCAGGCGCAGATCGCCCTCGAACGGCTGACGCCGGATGAGGTTGTACGGCGCATCGATCACCTGGATGCGCGGGTAGCCCGCTGAGGCGAGGATCCGCGCCTCGACGAGTCGCTCCGGCGCGAGCCCGTAGGCGCCGACGGCCCCGACCTTGCCGGCATCTGCCAACCACTCCACTGTCGCGAGCGTGTCTTCCAGGTTCGTCGTCGCATCGAGGGTGGCATCGAGGTACAGCACGTCGATGCGCTCGACACCGAGTCTGGTGAGCGAGCCCTCCACCGCGCGCACGAGGTTCACGGAGCCGAGCCCCGGGTTGTCGGCGTGCGCGCCGATACGGACGCTCAGCACCGCCCGGTCGCGTCGTCCGCGAGACCGCAGCCACTGTCCGATGATGTGCTCGCTGCGACCACCGGAGAAACCGTCCGCGGTGTGAATGGCATTGCCGCCGAACTCCACATAGCGATCGAGGATGCCGTGGCTCGTCTCGAGGTCGACGTTCCAGCCGAATTCGGCCGCACCGAGCATCAGGGGAAAGGTCTCGAATCCGGTCTCTCCCAGAGGGACGCGGATCGTCTCTCCTATCCCGGGTCCGACGATGGGGATCGGCGCGGACGGATGCTCGGCGGATCCCTGCGGGGCGCGCTCCGCGTCCGCTCCCGCGCCTACGCTGAACAACCGCATTCTCTCTCACCCCCGCGTCGATCGGTGCGTGCCGACCTGCGTACCTGCTGGACCTGCACCCCCCGGTGCGTACTTCGAGGGTAAGCGACTTCCCCGAACGACTTGACCAATCCAGGGAACGGCGCGGAAACGTCCGATAACGATTTGATCACACCGGAACGGCGAAGCCCGGGCCCGTCCGAGACGGACGGACCCGGGCTCCGGTGCGAGCGTCGAGACTACTCGGCGGCAGTGTCCTCCGCCGGTGCGGACTCGGCGGCGGGCGCCTCGTCGATCACGGGCTCGAGCGACAGCTTGCCGCGGTCGTCGATCTTCGTGATCTTCACGAGGATCTTCTGACCGACCGACAGGACGTCGTCGACGTTCTCGACACGCTTGCCACCGGCGAGCTTGCGCACCTCGGTGACGTGCAGCAGACCGTCCTTGCCCGGAAGCAGCGAGATGAACGCGCCGAAGGTCGCGATCTTCACGACGGTGCCGAGGAACTGCTCGCCGACCTCCGGGTTGGTCGGGTTGGCGATCGCATTGACCTGGGCGCGGGCGGCCTCGGCCGAGGGGCCGTCGGTCGCGCCGATGTAGACGGTGCCGTCCTCCTCGATGGAGATCTGCGCACCGGTCTCGTCCTGGATCGCGTTGATCGTCTTGCCCTTCGGGCCGATCAGCTCGCCGATCTTGTCGACCGGGATCTGCACGCTGATGACGCGCGGCGCGGTCGGCGCCATCTCGTCCGGAGCGTCGATCGCGGCGTTGAGGACGTTGAGGATCGTCAGACGAGCCTCACGTGCCTGGGTCAGCGCACCTGCGAGCACCGACGACGGGATGCCGTCGAGCTTGGTGTCGAGCTGGATCGCCGTGACGAACTCGCTCGTGCCCGCGACCTTGAAGTCCATGTCGCCGAGAGCATCTTCCGCACCGAGGATGTCGGTGAGTGCCGCGTAGCGGGTCTCACCGTCGACCTCGTCCGAGACGAGGCCCATCGCGATGCCGGCGACGGGTGCGCGCAGCGGCACACCGGCGTTCAGCAGCGAGAGGGTCGACGCACAGACGGAGCCCATCGAGGTGGACCCGTTGGAGCTGAGCGCCTCGGAGACCTGACGGATCGCGTACGGGAACTCCTCGCGGCTCGGCAGCACCGGCACGAGGGCGCGCTCGGCGAGGAAGCCGTGCCCGATCTCGCGACGCTTCGGCGAACCGACACGGCCGGTCTCGCCGGTCGAGTAGGGCGGGAAGTTGTAGTGGTGCATGTAGCGCTTGCTCGTCGTGGGCGACAGCGAGTCGATCTGCTGCTCCATCTTGAGCATGTTCAGCGTGGTGATGCCCAGGATCTGGGTCTCGCCGCGCTGGAAGATCGCGGAGCCGTGCACGCGCGGGATGACCTGCACCTCGGCGTCCAGCGGACGGATGTCCGCCAGGCCGCGGCCGTCGATGCGCGCACCCTCGGTGAGGATGCGGCCGCGGACGATCTTCTTCGTCACGGACTTGTACGCGGCGGAGAACTCGAGCGGGGCCGCAGCCGGGAGCGAGCCCGCCTCGGTGGCCTCGATGAGCTCGGCCTTGACGCGGTCCTTGATCGCGTCGTCAGCGGTCTGACGCTCGACCTTGTCGGCGATCTGGTAGACGTCGCTGAGCTCGGCGAACGCGCGCTCGGACACGAAGCTGTAGACCTCGTCGCTGTATGCCGGGAAGACGGGGTAGACGCCCGGCTCCTTCGACGCGGTCGCGGCGAGCTCGGCCTGAGCCTTGACCAGCTGAGCGATGAACGGCTTCGAGGCCTCGAGACCCTGGGCCACGATCTCCTCGTTCGGCTTGGTGGCGCCAGCCTTGATGAGGTTCCAGCTGCCCTCGGTCGCCTCGGCCTCGACCATCATGATGGCGACGTCTTCCGTGCCATCGGCCTTGGTGACGACGCGACCGGCGACGATCAGGTCGAACACGGCATCTGCGACCTGCTCGGCCGTCGGGAACGCGACCCACTGGTCCGCGTGCTCGCCATGACCGGGGATGAACGCGAGGCGCGCACCGGCGACCGGGCCCGAGAACGGCAGACCCGAGATCTGGGTCGACGCCGAAGCGGCGTTGATCGCGAGAGCGTCGTAGAACTCGCCCGGTGCGATCGAGAGGACGGTGATGACGATCTGGACCTCGTTGCGCAGGCCGTCGACGAACGACGGACGCAGCGGACGGTCGATCAGACGGCAGACGAGGATCGCCTCGGTGGAGGGACGACCCTCACGACGGAAGAACGAGCCGGGGATCTTGCCGGCGGCGTAGGAGCGCTCCTCGACATCGACCGTCAGCGGGAAGAAGTCGAAGCCCTCACGCGGGTGCTTGCCCGCGCTGGTGGCCGAGAGGAGCATGGTCTCGCCGTCGAGATACGCGGCGACTGCGCCCTGAGCCTGCTGCGCGAGGCGGCCGGTCTCGAAGCGGATGGTGCGGGTGCCGAAGCGGCCGTTGTCGAGAACGGCCTCGGTGGCGGTGATTTCAGGACCTTCCAAGAGGTCTCTCCTTCTTTGTTTAGACTCGCGAGTCCGTATGACGCGCGAGCGTGTTCAAAGGAGCGGAACGGAAGGGTTCGGGCGCGCGGGCACTCCCGCGAATCTCGCCTGCGCTGGCCACCAGTAGAAAGCCACCCGACGTGTGCCGAGGAACCCACCACAGGGGACCAGCTTCTCCGCCGATCGCTCCATGAGTCGATATGAAATTGTGCGGTCGGCACACGCCGACCGCATCCACCCTACCAGCGCCGACCGCGATTCCCTCGTGGCGCCGTGCATCGTGGACCGGACATGCGTCGGACATACGACGTTCACCCGACGGATGCCGTCAGGTGGGAGTGATCGGTTCTGCTGAGTCCATGCGCATGTCAGTGATCGGCTGCGGGTACCTCGGTGCCGTGCACGCCGCCGCGATGGCCTCGATCGGGCACGACGTCGTCGGCATCGACGTGGACGAGCAGAAGATCGCCGCCCTGGCGTCGGGCGCTGCGCCGTTCTTCGAACCCCGACTGCCGGAACTCCTGGCCGAGGGGCTCGGTTCGGGGCGGCTGAGGTTCAGCAGTCGGATGGCGGACGCCGAGGGAGCGGATGTGCACTTCCTGGCAGTCGGCACTCCTCAGGTGTCGGGTGGACACGCCGCCGACCTCCGATTCGTCGAGGCAGCCGTCGACGGCCTGCGCCCTCACCTGAGGCCCGGCGATGTCGTCGCAGGCAAATCCACCGTCCCGGTCGGCACCGCGGCACGGCTCGCCGCGCGTGTGATCGACACAGGAGCGACGCTGGTCTGGAACCCGGAGTTCCTGCGCGAGGGCTGGGCTGTGCATGACACGCTCGCGCCCGACCGTCTCGTCGTGGGGGCGGAACAGGACGCTGACGGCGAGCGGGCCGTCGCCGTGCTGCGCGATGCGTACGCTCAGGCCATCGACGCCGGCGCCCCGTTCCTCGTGACGGACCTCGCCACCGCCGAGCTCGTGAAGGGGGCCGCCAACGCCTTCCTCGCGACGAAGATCTCTTTCATCAACGCGATGGCGGAGATCGCCGAAGCCTCCGGCGCGGACGTCGCTCTCCTCGCGGACGCTCTCGGATACGACACCCGGATCGGGCGACGCTACCTCGGGGCGGGCATCGGCTTCGGCGGAGGCTGCCTCCCGAAAGACATCCGCGCCTTCGCCGCACGCGCCGACGAACTCGGCCGCGGCGAAGCGGTCGGGTTCCTCCGTGAAGTCGACGCGATCAATCTGCGACGACGGGAACGCGCCGTCCGACTCGTGGTCGACGCGCTCGGGGGCTCGTGTTCGGGCGGCGGATCGCCGTGCTCGGAGCCGCGTTCAAACCGTTCAGCGACGACATCCGCGATTCCCCCGCTCTCGACGTGGCCGTACGTCTGCGAGGTCTGGGAGCGGATGTCGTCGTCACCGACCCGGCCGCGATCGACAACGCGTCAGCCGCGCACCCGCAGCTCGGATACGCGCGAGATCGGGATGACGCTCTCCGCGACGCCGACGCGGTCGTCATCGTGACCGAATGGGATGAGTACCGCCGGGACCTCTCGCCGGAGCACGCGGGTGCTCTGGTGCGCGGCCGCGTCGTCGTGGACGGCCGCAACTGCCTCGACGCCACCGCCTGGCGTGCGGCGGGCTGGCAGTACCACGGCCTGGGTCGCCGGTAACCCGCATCGCCCGCGACGGTCGCTGTCCTGCGATCAGCCCACCGTCACGCCGCGACCGGCCGGTGTCCTACCGAGGTAGACGTAGTCCTGGTGCTTCGACGCCCTGCCGTCGCCCGCGGCACGCCCATGCAGCCGGCGCCACACCCAGGGCAGGGCATGACGACGCCACCACACCCCGACGCCGATGGGTTCATGCTCGTGCAGCGCTGCGTCGAGTAGTCCGAGCGCATCGGCATCGGGCACACCGAGCATCTCTCCCGCCCGATACGCGAGGAAGCGATGCCCGCGACTGCTCAGATGCACGAGATCCTCCCCCCAATTGGGCCGCTCCGCGAGAGACGGATACAGGTCGGTGTCGATGAGCATGGCGCCGGTGCGCGCGGCGATTCCCGCCAACGCCGTGGCGAATGCGGCGAACCTCCGGGTGTAGATGACCGCCGCACGCCGCCCCGGCAGGAACGGCGTGACCAGGAGCACGTCGGCGCCGGCCTCCCTGAGCCGCACGACCGCACCTTCGAGTTCCAGAGCGAGGGCGGGGACGTCCACGTGGTGCTTCACGAGGTCGTTGGCGCCGATCAGGATCGAGACGAGGTCCGGGCGCAGCTCCACCGCCCGCTCCGTCTGCATGCCGGACACGTCACGCACCCGCTTCGACCGGATCGCGAGGTTGGCGTAGTGGAGGCCGCCCTGCGCCGCGAGGAGCAGTGCGAGCCGATCCGCCCAGCCGCGCAGAGCACCGTCGGGAGCCGGATCGCACAGTCCTTCCGTGAGCGAATCTCCGAGCGCGACGAACCGCCGCCAACGACGGGGTGCCACCGCCACAGGCGCCTCGGGCCGGACCGTGCGGCGCGCGCGTGCGCCCCTGTCGGCCCGGTGCAGCGTCCGCGCCTCGTCGTAGTGCGCGAGGAGCTGGTCGCAGACGCTCGCCCAGCTGCGGCTCTGCACGGCGGCGTGGCCTGCTGCGCCGAATGCCTGTCGCTTTCGGGCGTCCCCTGCGAGGTCGGCCACACGCATCCGAAGGTCCGCGTGATCCCCCGGTCGATACAACCAGCCGTCGATGCCCATCCGCACGAGGTCGAGGGGGCCTCCGCGACCGGTCGCGATCACGGGAACACCGCTCGCGTGTGCCTCCTGGAGGGTCTGACCGAAGGTCTCGCTCTCACCCGGATGCACGAACAGGTCGAACGACGCCATCGCGGACGCGAGCGCCAGACCGTCGAGGTGTCCGAGGAACACCGCCTCGGGGAGCAGGCTCTCCAGCCGTGTCCTGCTGGGTCCGTCCCCGACGATCACGATTCGCGTCCCGGGGATGTCGCGCAGCACGGCGAGATCCTCGACCTGCTTCTCGGGAGCGAGACGCCCCACGTAGCCGATCACGACCTCTGCCCCCAGGAGGCGCGGAGCGCCGCGTCACGGCGTGCGGGCTGGAAGCGTTCGGCATCGACCCCTCTCCCCCAGCGCCGCACACGATCCACCCCCAGTTCGGCGAGCTGCTGAGCGGAGTCGGCGGATGGAGCGAGGGTCAACGTCGCTCGGCGGTGCAATCGCGAGATGTGCGACTGAGCGATACCGGTCGTGGCGGCGATCCGGTACCGCTCCGTGTACGCGGCGACGTCCGTCTGGTAGGCGGCGGCGCTGGGGATGCCGAGGCGCTCCGCAGCAAGTACGCCACGCCAGCCGAGCGCGAAAGGCGAGGCGAGATGCACGACGTCCGGTCGGAACCGCTGGAGCGACGAGGCGATGCGGTGCACGCCAGACGTCCCGACCCTGACGTTGCGATAGCCCGGCAGCGGAAGGCTCGGAATCGCCTCGATGAGCGCGCCGTGGACGTGGGCGGGAATCCCGTCGGCAGCGGGCGCGATGACGTGTGCGTCGTGACCCGCGTGCTCGAGATGCCGAAGGATCTGCAGCACCGAGCCGGTGACGCCGTTCATGTGCGGAAGGAAGGACTCCGTGACGATCGCTACTCTCACAGCCCCAGGATGACGGCGATCCCGGCCTGCTCCGGTCGCAAACGGCTGTCAGCACCAGATGTTCACCGGATGCTGGACGGCGGGTCACCGGCTATCCGGCCTTTGGTTCCCGTTCACCGCCGGAAGGCACAGTGGACGACGTGGCTGCCGACCTGCTCACCGAATCGCTCGCGGGCCCGTGGAGTCTGGCGCTCATGTGCCTGCTCGTCGTCGGAGATGCGTTCTTCGTCGTCGTGCCGGGAGAGATCGCGGTGACCGCCCTCGGAGCGCTTGCCGCGACCACGGGTACTCCGCCGCTCTGGGCCGTCGTCGTGTGCGCGGCCGCGGCCGCGACCCTCGGCGATGTCTGCTGCTACGTGCTCGGGCGGCTGGTCGGCACCGAACGCTGGCGGTGGATGCGAGCAGCGCGCGTGCAGCAGGCTCGCGTGGGCGCGGCGTCGACTCGACACCGGTACGGCCACCGTCCTCTTCACCGCCCGGTTCGTACCGTTCGCGCGACTCGCGATCAATCTGGTGGCCGGAGCGTCCCGCATCCATCCGCCCCGCTACCTCGCTCTGGTCGCCCTCGCTGCGACGGGATGGGCGGGATACCAGGCGGCGGTCGGCGCCGCCGTCGCTGCCGTCGTCCCCGGAGGTCCGCTCGTCGCGGTGCCCGTCTCGGTGGTCCTCGCGATCGGTCTCGGTCTGCTGATCGACCTCGTCAGTCGACGCAGGAGAGGGTGAGAGACCGCACCCGGTGCTCTAGGCTCGGGGCATGAGCACCGAAGAAGGCGCCACCTCCGCTGAGGAGATGAAGCGCAAGTTCAAGGAAGCGCTCGAGAAGAAGAACGCGCACCACCGGCAGGGCGAGGCACACCTCGACGGCGATTCCGCCGTCCACAGTGCGAACGCCCCGCAGACCCGGCGCGAGTTCCGACGCAAGAGCGGTTGACCGCGCGGATGCGGGAGCCCGTTCACCTGGACTCCCGCGTCCCTCTCTCCCTCGCGACGTCCACGCCGTCGCCGAGGATGAGGTCATCTCACCGCTCGCAGCATCACTCGCCGGCGAGGCCGCCCAGCATGTGGCCGAAGGAGCGTCCTTCGCCGAGGTATGTGGCGGGGTCGTACGGGTCCGCCACCGTGGCGGCGTCCCGACGAGCGATGGCCTCCGCGAGCTCGTTCGCGCCCTTCTCGACACGTTTGCCGAGCGGAGCCACGTCGTCACCTGAGCCGCCCCAGTCGCTCGACGCGGCGAACACGCCCGTCGACACCGCCTCGGCGTGCAGGTAGGCGAAGAGCGGCCGGATGGCGTAGTCGATCGCGAGCGAGTGCCGCGCGGTGCCGGCGTTCGCGCCGATCAGCACCGGCTTGCCGGTGAGAGCATCGGGGTCGAGGACGTCGATGAACGACTTGAACAGTCCGGAGTAGCTCGTCGAGAAGATCGGCGTCACTGCGATGAGCGCATCGGCCGAGACGACCGTGTTGATGGCGGTCTCCAGCGCCGGCGGGGCGAACCCGGTGAGCATGTTGTTCGTGATGTCGTGCGCGTAGTCCCGCAGCTCGATCACATCGACGCTCGCCTCGATGTCGCGCTCGGCGAGGGCGTGGACGGTGGCGACGGCCAGCCGGTCGGCGAGCATCCTGGTGGACGAGGGGTTCGACAGCCCGGCCGCGACGACGGCGATCCTCCGAGTGGTCATCTCAGGCCTCCTTCCGGCCGAGTCCGAATGCTGCGCCCGCCGGTGCGGGCGTGTCCTGGTAGGGCGAGTCGCCGGTCAGGTTGTCGCCGCGGTTGGCGCCGGGACGCGCCTGACGGGTGGGGCCGTCGCCGAACTCGGCGCGGACTCGCGCGGCGTGGGTCGGCGCGTCCGGCACAGCGGCCGGTCGATCCTTCGCCAGCTCCTTGCGCAGCACCGGGACGACCTCGGAGCCGAGGATGTCGAGCTGCTCGAGCACCGTCTTCAGCGGCAGGCCGGCGTGGTCGATGAGGAACAGTTGGCGCTGGTAGTCGCCGTAGTGCTCGCGCATGCCCGCGTAGCGATCGATGACCTGCTGCGGCGAACCGACCGTCAGCGGGGTCATCTCCGTGAAGTCCTCCATGCTCGGGCCGTGACCGTAGACCGGGGCGTTGTCGAAGTACGGACGGAACTGGTTCACGGCGTCCTGCGACCTCGCGGCCATGAAGACCTGACCGCCGAGTCCGACGATCGCCTGCTCCCTGGTGCCGTGCCCGTAGTGCTCGAACCGCTGGCGGTACAGCTCGATCAGACGCTGGTAGTGCTCCTTGGGCCAGAAGATGTTGTTCGCGAAGAACCCGTCGCCGTAGTAGGCGGCCTGCTCGGCGATCTCCGGGGTGCGGATGGAGCCGTGCCACACGAACGGCGCGATGCCGTCGAGCGGTCGGGGCGTCGAGGTGAAGCCCTGCAGCGGGGTGCGGAACTTGCCCTCCCAGTCCACGACGTCTTCACGCCACAGCTTGTGCAGCAGTGCGTAGTTCTCGATCGCGAGCGGGAGGCCCTGGCGGATGTCCTGCCCGAACCACGGGTAGACCGGTCCGGTGTTGCCACGGCCGAGCATGAGGTCCATGCGCCCGTCGGACACGTGCTGCAGCATCGCGTACTCCTCGGCGATGCGCACGGGGTCGTTCGTCGTGATGAGCGTCGTCGAGGTGGAGACGATGAGGCGCTCGGTCTGCGCAGCGAGAGCCGCGAGGAAGGTGGTGGGGCTGGAGGACCAGAACGGCGGATTGTGGTGCTCGCCGATCGCGAAGACGTCGAGTCCGACCTCTTCGGCGTGCACGGCGATGGCCGTGGTCGCCTTGATGCGTTCCTGCTCGCTGGGGGTGATCCCCGTGGTGGGATCGCGGGTGATGTCGCTGACCGACATGATGCCGAACTGCATCGCCTGCGCGCCTGACTGCTCGCTCATGATTGCTCCGTGTCTCCGAACCGGATGCTTCGCATCCGTTTCTATTCATTTGAATGTATCTGTGTCAACGCGCTCAGAGCAACTTTATTCCCGGGCTGTAGCCTCGAACGATGAGCAGTACCGGGGCGGACATCTCAGGGCCCACCACAGGAGCGATCCCACGCAAGCGTCGACGCGTGCCGTTCTGGGACAACGCACGATACGTCTGCATCGTGCTCGTCGTCCTCGGCCACGCGATCCAACGGCTCATCTACGACTCCGACATCGCCTTCGCCTTCTATCTGGCGTTGTACGCGTTCCACATGCCGGCGTTCGCGATCATCTCCGGGTACTTCTCCAAGTCCGGTTCTCCGACAAAGACGCAGATGGCGAGGGTCATCACCGACATCCTGGTGCCGTACGTGATCTTCGAGCTGCTGTGGACTCTCACCAAGTGGCTGGTGGAGGGCCAGGCGAACCCCAACATCACGCAGCCCAGCTGGACGCTCTGGTTCCTGCTCGCGCTCGGGATCTTCCGACTCGTGCTGCCGTACCTCGCCCTCCTGCGATGGCCGTTGTTGTGGACCGTGGTGATCTCCATCGGCTCCGGCTACCTCCCCAACGTCGACAGCACATTCTCGCTCTCGCGCACCCTCGGCCTCCTGCCGTTCTTCGCTCTCGGCTGGTGGCTTCGCGACCGCGACATCGTCGATCGACTCCGCCTGCTGGACCTGCGTCCCTGGTGGATCCGCGCCGCGGCTGTCGGCGTCATCGCGGTGACCGGATGGGCGGCATGGAACTGGCTCCCGCTGTGGCAGGCGGTCGACCTGCGGCACTGGCTCTTCTATGAGGACTCCTATTCGGACCTGGTGGGAGAGCAATGGTGGGCCGGCGGCATCCGGATCGCGCTGATGCTGCTCGCCGTCGTCCTGTGCGCCGCATTCTTCGTGCTCATCCCCCGCGGCTCGTACTGGTGGACGCGCTTCGGCCAGTACACGATGTACGTCTACCTCCTGCACTCGTTCGTGCTGTATCCGTTCCGCGAGACAGGCATCCTGCGCGACCTCGAGCCGACGTGGCTGTGGTTGCCGCTGGTCACGGCCCTCTCGGTGGTCGTCGCCCTGCTCCTCGCCACGAAACCGGTGCGCCGGCTCTTCCGGCCTCTCGTCGAGCCGCGACCGCGCTGGCTCTTCAACGACCCCGAGCTCGCGACACGAGAGGGGCGACGCAACGATCCGACCGGGTCACGGCGCCCTCGCCCGACGCCGTGACGAGCGGGAGCCGGGCACACGCCGTGCGCGACCGGATCGTCGAAGCCGCGGATGCCGCCCGCTTCCAGGCCCATGGCCTCCACGTGCGGGTCGGGGCCCATGCTGCCGAGCATCGCTGGGCGCCCGACGTGCGCGAGGACGTGCACTCCGTCGCCAAGGGGGCCTGCGTCCTCGCCGCAGCGATCGCTGCCGACGCCGGACTGATCGACCTCGACGAGAGGCTGGGCGCTCTGCTCCCCGACTTCGAGCTGGGCGACGGAGTGGACGAGGTGACGCTGCGCCACCTGCTGACCATGTCGAGCGGTATCGATCTCCCCTGGTCGGAGACGATGATGACGGACTGGCCGGACCTCGCCCGAGAGTTCCTCCGCCGCCCGTCGCGGGGCCGTGCCTTCCAGTACTCGAACGCCAGCACCTACACCGCGATGGCGGCGCTCGAAACCAGAGTCGGAGACGTGGGCGACTACCTCGACGCGCGACTGCTCACTCCGCTCGGTATCACGGACGTCGTCTGGGCGCGCAGCCCGAACGGCCGCATCGAGGCCGGCGGGGGCCTCCCCTCCGCACGACCGAGATGGCGCGCCTCGGGCTCCTGATCCGCGACCGTGGGATGTGGGAGGGCCGACAGCTGGTGTCTGCGCGCGGGATCGACGCGATGCACGAGAACCCGGTCGTCGCGGGCGAGACGCCCGGCTACGATCGCTATGCCCTCGCGGGGTGGGGTGGCCCCGGTCGCGCCTGGCGATTGCACGGCGCCCATGGACAGCTGCTGATCTTCCTCGACGATGCGGTCGTGACCCTCACCGCGCACGACCACTTCGGAGCCGATGCGATGGCGGCATCGGTCGTCGGCATCCTCGAGGACGCACGGCGCGAAGCCTGAACGCGCTCAGGCGAACAGGTCTGCCCCGACGTACGAGCCGGGAGCCGCACCGGCCGGTACCGCCCAGATCCCCGAACCGACGTGACGGATGTACTCGTTCATGAGATCGGTCGACAGCCGACGCTGCAGCGAGATGAACTGCGCGGGGTCGCGCTGGTAAGAGAGGAAGAAGAGTCCGGCGTCGAGGCGTCCGAGCGCGTTGTTGCCGTCGACGTAGTTGTACCCGCGCCGGAGGATCCGGATCCCGTCGTTGTGCTCCGGGTGCGCAAGGCTCACGTGGCTGTTCGCGTCGATCGCGTGGCCCCTGAAGTCGGGGGCGGTGAATTCGTCACCTCCGGAGAGAGGCGCTCCCACCCCTTTGTCCCGCCCGATGATCGAGTCCTGCTCGGAGAGGCGAACCCGGTCCCAGGTCTCGATGAGCATCGCGATCTTGCGCGCCACGAGGTACGAGCCGCCGGCCAGCCATGCGGGTTCGTCCTCGGCGCCGACCCAGACGTGATCGTCGAGCGCTGCGTCGTCGTCGGCCAGGATGTTGGCCGTGCCGTCTTTGAACCCGAACAGGTTCCGTGGCGTCGCCTGCGTCGCGGTGGTGCGCGATGTCTTGCCGAAGCCCAGCTGCGACCAGCGCAGTCGCGCCCGTCCGAAGGCGATACGACTGAGGTTGCGGATCGCATGGACGGCGACCTGCGGGTCGTCTGCGCACGCCTGGATGCACAGGTCTCCGTGCGAGGTCTGCGGGTCGAGGTCGTCGCCGAGGAAGGCGGGGAGACGCTTCAGGCCGCCCGGGCGCTGCGCGGCGATGCCGTAGCGATCCCCCTCCTCGTTCTCGAACAGACTCGGTCCGAAGCCGAACGTGATCGTGAGCCCCGCCGCAGGAAGGCCCAGTGCCTCCCCGTGTCTTCCGGCGGAGCCTCGGGGGGGACCCCGACGGCGCCGCTCGCACTGACCTCGAGCCCCTGCGTCATCCGAGACGCCGCGTACGACCAGTCCTGCAGCAGACCGATGAGGTCGTCGCGGTCGCTGCGCGGCATCATGTCGAAGCTCGCGAAGTGCAGATGGTCTTGGACCGGCGTGGTGATTCCGGCCTGATGCGCGCCGAAGAACTCGTACGCGGAGTGGGCGTCATCCGCGGCACGCGCGCGGCCCAGCGCCACTCCTCCGGCGAGGCCGGCCCCCGCGCCGACCGCGAGTCCTGCGACGCCGCCGCCGATGGCGAGGCCGAGCAGTCCGCGCCTGCTCAGACCGCCAGGAGCAGACACCGCCTCCGTCGGCGCGTCGTCGCGAGAGGCCTCCGCTTCCGGTTCGTTCACGTCCGTGATGGTACCCGTCCGATCGCGCTCGACATCGATCAGTCCAGGACCGTGCCGGTGAGCTGCGAGAGCGGCTCGGCCAGCGCGTTGATCAGATCGGTGAACTCGCGCTTGTTCTCCTCGGTCAGTTCCGCGTACCCGACGAAGCCGTCGGTCAGCGAGCCGTGTGCGGCGAGCGAGTTCTCGAGAGCGGCGTACCCCGCCTCGATCTCATCGACGAGCGCGGCGCCCGCGTCGCCCTGTGCGACGGCGAAGTCCTCGACGAGCGAGAAGGCCATCTTCGAGCCCTCGACGTTCGCCGCGAAGTCGTACAGGTCGGTCCCGGACCACCAATCCTCCTCGCCGGAGATCTTGCCGGTGGCCACCTCGTCGAGCAGGGCGATGGCGCCGTTCGAGATGCCGCCGATGCCCTGGTCTTCGAGCGCCGTGGTGAAGTCGTCCGAGTGGACGTAGTCGTAGAGTTCCTGGACGTCCGCGAGGAGCAGGTCGCCGTAGTCGGCCCGCTCCTGCGGGGTCGACGGTGTCCAGTCCTGCCACGCCGGCGTCTCGCCGTCGGCGTTCAGCGCATCCTGCGCCGGCACCCACAGGTCCTTCTCGATGCGGTGGAAACCCGTCCAGTCCAGCCCCTCGGCGACGGCGTCGACCTCGCGGTAGTCGATGCGCGGGTCGAGGTCGCCCAGCGCCTCCGCGACCGGCTCGATGCGCTCGTAGAACGCCCGCGTCCGGGGGAAGAGTTCGCGTGCCGCCTCGTCGTCGCCGGCCTCGTAGGCCGAGGCGAGATCCTCGACCGCCGGGACGAGCTGGCCGACCTGGTCCTTCACGAATGCCGCGTAGAGGTCGACGGCCTTCTGCTTCTGCTCCGAGTCGGGGCCGTCGACGGCGACGCGATCGCCGGTCACGGTGAACGCGGCCTTGCCGACCCCGTCGCCGATCATGCCGGGCTTGCACAGGGTGAAGTAGTCGCCGGGCTGCGCGACGACCGTGAGTGTGCGGGATGCGGCAGGCGCGATGTTCTCGACCTCTCCCACGATGCGCAGTCCGTCTTCGGCCAGGAGGTAGAACTCCGAGACCTGGTCGGTGTCGTTCTTCACGGCGAAGGTGAGCGTGCCGCTCTTCGCCGTGTCCGCCGAGACAGCGCATTCGCCGTCCGTCGAGGAGACGTCGAACGCGGCGCCTGCCGCACCGTCGCTCTTCGCGACACAGCCGCTCAGGACGAGCGCTGCGGCGCCAGCCGCGGCCAGTGCGCCCAGGACACGATGCGAGATGGTCATGCTGCTCCTTGTGGTGAGAGAGGGGAAGGATCGGTCTTCGGGGCCGTGGCGGCGTGCGGTGCGGATGGGCGCTTCACGCGGAGGCCCCGGATGTACAGCGAGCCGACGACGACGACGTACACCCCCACGCGATGACCTGCAGCCAGGTCATCTTCGGCATGAAGCCGATCGTCGCCTGCAGCACCGTTGCGAGGGTGCCCCCGGCGCGATCACGGACGACGCGTCGAAGGCCCACCCGAACGGGAATGCGCCCCACCCGACGAGCACCCCGCCGGACGCCGCGTCGATCGGCGCCGCCGCGGTGAACGGACCGGGAAGAGCGCCCGCCTCCTGCAGGTCCATGAAGGCGTAGGCGAGGACTCCGGCGGCGACGATCACCAGGAAGCCGCCGGTCCACGCGAAGAAGCGACGCAGGTCGAGCTTGACCGCGCCACGGGAGATCAGCCAGCCGATGAGCACGGCGGTCGCGAGGCCGAGGAGGGCCCCGAGCAGCGCCGCCGGCGCGTCGCCGAACGCCTGCACCATCGACCACAGCAGCAACGTCGTCTCGATGCCCTCTCGAGCGACCGAGACGAAGCCGATCGCGATGAGAGCCCAGAGCCCTCCGACGGTGAGCGCGCGATCGATGCCGCCCTCGAGGGACGCCTTCATCGTGCGTCCGGCGCGCTGCATCCAGAAGATCATCCAGGTCACCATGCCGACGGCGAGGAGCGACAGCGTGCCGCCGATCAGCTCCTGCGCGGTGAAGGTGAGCTCGTACGCGCCGAACGTGAGGACAGCGCCGATGCCGAGAGCGAGGGCGATCGCGAGTCCGACACCCGCCCACATCCGTGGGAGAGCATCCGTGCGCCCGAGGCGGCGGAGGTAGGCGACGAGGATGCCGACGACGAGTGCGGCTTCAAGCCCCTCGCGGAGGCCGATGAGAAAAGTGGCGAGCACGGAGCCTGACTCCCGGATGATTACTGAGGTAAGGCAGCCCTTACTCACGAGACTCTAGCACCCGCGCCGCCCGCGTCGGAACCGGGGGTGCGGTGCTCGATGTGCGCGACGGTAATGCGACGCAACAGTCGAGCTCGCACCGAGAGAGCCGACATACCCTCGGTCCATGGCTGAACTCTCGCTTCCCATCCTCGACCTGTCCCAGCTCGACGAAGGCCCGGAGGCCGCGGCGCGATTCCGCGACGATCTCAGGGCCGCAACGCACGACGTCGGGTTCTTCTACCTCACCGGCACCGGCATCTCCCCCGAGCTCGAAGCCCGCCTGCACCGCGCAGCACTCGACTTCTTCGCCCTTCCCGAAGCGGACAAGCTGGCGATCGAGAACGTGCACAGCCCGCACTTCCGCGGATACACCCGCATCGGCGGAGAGCGGACGCAGGGGCAGGTCGATTGGCGCGAGCAGATCGACATCGGGCCCGAGCGCGAACCCGTCGACGGCGGCCCTGCGTTCAATCGCCTCATCGGCCCCAACCTCTGGCCGTCGGCGCAGCCCGAGCTGCAGGAGGTCGTCGCCGAGTGGCACGAGACGCTGTCGGAGGTCGCGCGCAGGCTCCTGCGTGAGTGGGCGCAGACCCTCGGCGCGGAGGAGACGTACTTCGACGAGCACTTCGGCGAGCCCTCGACGCTGATCAAGATCGTCCGATACCCGGGCACGCACGAGCCGGAGCCCCAGCAGGGCGTGGGAGCGCACAAGGACTCCGGCGTCCTGACCCTGCTCTGGGTCGAGCCGGGCAAGGGCGGCCTCCAGGTCGAGCGCGACGGCACCTGGGTCGACGCTCCCCGGTGCCCGGCGCCTTCGTCGTGAACATCGGCGAGCTGCTGGAGTATGCGACGGGCGGGTACCTCAAGGCCACGAACCATCGCGTCGTGTCGCCCCAGGCCCCCGACGACCGCATCTCGATCCCGTTCTTCTTCAACCCCGCGCTCGACAAGCGGCTCCCGTTGATCGAGCTTCCCGCCGAACTCGCCGCGGAGGCGAAGGGCGTCACGAAGGATCCGAGCAACCCGATCCACGCGCTGTACGGCGAGAACGCACTCAAGTCACGCCTGCGCGCGCACCCCGACGTCGCGGCGATCCACCATGCCGACCTGGTGGCCTCTCCCGCCTGACGCTCCGCGGTACCCCCGCACGAGGCCCAGGCATGACGAAGGCCGCCCCACACCGTGGGGCGGCCTTCTCAAGAATGTTCTGCGCGATTGAACGCAGGGTCGCGGTGCCTCAGCGACGAAGTCCGAGACGCTCGATCAGCGAGCGGTAACGCTCGATGTCGATGTCCTGGAGGTAGCCGAGGAGACGGCGGCGCTGACCGACGAGCAGGAACAGCCCACGACGCGAGTGGTGGTCGTGCTTGTGCTCCTTGAGGTGCTCGGTGAGGTCCTTGATGCGCTGCGTCAGCATCGCGACCTGCACCTCGGGGGATCCGGTGTCACCGGGGTGCGTCGCGTACTCTTCGATGATCGCCTTCTTGACGTCTGCTTCCAGTGCCATAGATTCGATCCCCTCTCTGCTTGTTGCGCGGCGCCCGACGCCTGATGCGTGGGCTCTCTTTATCCGCGGCCGATCGAACGGCAACCTGAAGAGTCTACCAGCCGGCGGCTCCTCCCGCGCACCGCAGCCGGACGCCCCCCGGTTCCGCCTCAACTAGGCTCGAGAGGTGCAGAAGAAGATCGACGAGTGAGCGCCCGACGCGGTCACCTGATCGACCTCACTCCCCTGAAGACCAGCCCTGCGTTCGCGCGGATGTGGATCGGCTCGACCCTCGCGGGCATCGGCGGCCAGCTCACGATCGTCACGGTGATGCTGCACGTGTTCGTGCTCACGCAGAGCACCTTCGCGGTATCGATGATCGCGGTGGCGGGGCTCGTCCCGATGATCCTGGCGGGCTTGTACGGCGGGATGCTCGCGGATGCATTCGACCGTCGCCGGGTGGCGCTGATCGCCGCCACCATCACCTTCGCATCCACCGCACTGCTCGCGGCGCTGACCTGGACGGGTACCGAGACCATCTGGTGGCTGTACGCACTGAGCATGATCAACTCGGCGGCGAACTCCGTCGGGATGGCGACGCGCACCGCGATCGTGCCACGCCTGATCCCGCGCGCGCAGCTGGCCGCCGCGTCCGCCCTCAACGGCGTCGCATTCGGACTCACCGTGATGGCGGGCCCCGCCCTGGCCGGCGTCCTCGTGGCGCTGACCGGCTATGGCTGGACCTACACGATCGACGTCGTGCTGATGCTGTCGATGTTCCTCGGCTTGTGGACGCTTCCGACCCTGCGCCCAGAGGGCGAGACCGTCCGCCCTGGGCTCGAGTCGCTCGTCGACGGATGGCGATTCCTCCGCAGGGCCGGCAACATCCGGATGCAGTACATCATCGACATCATCGCGATGACCTTCGGGCAGCCCCTTGTGCTGTTCCCCGCCCTCGGCACCGTGCTCCTCGGCGGGGGTGCCGTCACCACAGGCATCCTCACGGCCGCCGTGGCCGTCGGCACGTTCGCGTCGAGCCTGTTCTCCGGTCGCGTCGTCCAGTACCGCTGGCACGGTCGGGGCATCGCGCGCGCCGTCGAGGCCTACGGCGCATCGATCCTGCTGTTCGGGGTCGTCCTGCTCGTCGGAGCCTTCTCCGCCCCCGTCGGCGAAGACGCACCGAATGTCGGCCTGATCGTCGCGGCCTGCGTGGCGCTCGCCCTCTCCGGTGCCTCCGACAACGTCAGCTCGATCTATCGCAACACCATGATGCAGGCCGCGGTGCCCGATGCCATGCGCGGGCGCCTGCAGGGCCTGTTCGTGGTCGTCGTCGCCGGCGGGCCCCGCGTGGGGGCTCTGTACGCCGGCACGCTGGCCACGCTCACCACGCTCTGGTTCCCGCCGTTGCTGGGCGGCGTGCTCGTGATCGCCCTCGTCGCGATGCTCTCCCGCCGCAACCGCCGGTTCCACGACTACGACGCAGAGAACCCCGAGCCCTGACGGGCCCGGGGTTCGGGAGACTGCCGGATCGAGATCAGTCCTGCTGCAGCGCGCCCTGCAGGTCGAGGGTGATCGTCACGTCCTTGCCGACGAGCACTCCACCCGTCTCGAGTGCCGCGTTCCAGGTGAGACCGAAGTCCTCGCGGTTGATCACGGTCTTGGCGGAGGCGCCGGCCTTGTAGTTGCCGTACGGGTCGGTGCCGAAGCCGCCGAAGTCGAGCTCGAAGCTGACCGGCTTGGTGATGCCGCGGATCGTGAGGTCGCCGTCGACGAACAGGTCGTCGCCCTTGACGCGGGCGCCCGTGGAGACGAACTCCATGGTCGGGAAGTTCTCGGTGTCGAAGAAGTCGGCCGAGCGGAGGTGCGCATCGCGGCCGTCGTCCTTGGTGTCGACCGAGGTGACGTCGACAGACGCCTCGACCTTGGCCTCGAGCGGGTTCTCGGGTGCGATCAGCGTGGCGTTCTTGACCCCGAACGTGCCGCGCACCTTGGAGATCATCATGTGACGGACGCTGAAGGTGACCTCGCTGTGAGCGGGGTCGAGCACCCAGGTGCCGGGTCGGTAGCCGGGGATGTCGATGCTGGTCATGGTTTCTCCTCTGGAGACATCGGCCGCTGTTGCGGCTTCGGACAAGGGCCGCGTTCACCGCGACTCCTGTGACAACTTACATTCACCCGCATGTATTCCCCTGAATGGAGAAGAGTTTCGCGACACAGAACGGGGCGCTCCTCTTCCATTGAAGAGGAGCGCCCCGCGCGAGCCCGAGTGGTCAGCCCACCGCGACGAGATCGATGATGAAGATCAGCGTCTTCCCGGAGAGGAAGTGACCTCCGCCGACGGGTCCGTATGCGAGGTGCGGGGGGATGATCAGCTCGCGACGACCACCGACCTTCATGCCGGGAATGCCGTCCTGCCACCCCTGGATCAGACCGCGAAGCGGGAACTGGATGGTCTCGCCCCGACCCCAGGACGAGTCGAACTCCTCGCCGGAGTCGAACTCGACGCCGGCATAGTGGACGGTCACGGTGTCGCCGGGCTTCGCCTCGGCGCCGTCTCCCTCGATGATGTCGCGGATGACGAGCTCCGCGGGCGCGGGGGTGCTGGGGGCATCGAACTCAGGCTTTGTGCGATCAGTCATGCCTCCATCAAACCCGAGCGCGACTGACCCGGTCAACGCGATCGCACCTGCTCACAGCGAACACCCCGAGAAGCAGCGAGGACAAGAACCTCTTGACACCCGCGAGGGCCGGGTGCACCCTGTTTACAGATCAACTCAGCGCCCGGGAGACTCGCAGGCATCGCCGCAGCACCGGGCGCTGAGTCTTGTCCGCGAGGCGCGCCCGGACTCAATCGAGGTAGCCGACCAGCAGTTCCGCGATCTCCCTCGGCCTGCTCAGCATGGCGCAATGACCCCCGGGGACCTCGTCGGCGATGACTCCGAGACGCTCCAGCGCGAGTCGCCGGAGAAAGCTCGGAGGGAAGAACCGATCGTCCGCGAACACGACGAATCTCGTGGGCATGTCGGGCCATCTCTCGAGAGGCCACGGCGTCTGCATCGCCGCCCGCGAAGGGTGTGCGCGCTCTCGTCGAAGCGCCTCGTCGACCAGCCAGCGCGGAACATCCTGATAGAAGCTCACGTAGGGGTCGTCGTTGCCGGTCAGCCCGCCGTCACGGGCGGCCTGCTCCTCCGCCGCAGCGAGGTAGCCGGAGTCCGCCCACCATCGCTCGGGCGGCTCGCCGGGCAGCGGGATCATGCCTGCGGCCAGCACCAGGAGTCGGGATGACAGCCGCTCGGCGACGAGAGGAGCGGTGAACGCCCCGAACGAATGCCCGACCACGACCGTGTCCTGTCGGGCACCGACGGCCGCGACGACGGCATCCGTATAGTCCTCGAGAGTCAGCGAGTCGTCATCGGCGAGAAGGTCCGGAGCGAACACCTCGTGCCCGCGCGCTTCGAGTTCCGCGGCCACGAGATGCCAGGACCAGCCGACATCTCCCCCGCCGTGGATCAAGACGAAAGTGCTCATGCCTCCCTCTCTCCCCCGCGCATCCCGTGGGCGCACCTAGTAGGCCAGCAATGCCGCCCGTGCCGCGCGCGTGCGGATCAGGAGGGCGCGCTCGTCCTCGACGGCGAGCGGGTCTCGTCCGGTGATCGCTCGTTGGCGGACCGCGGCCAGGGCGGTCGCGTCCTTGATGAACTCCCGCATGAGGGGACGCCGGTCGCCGCGGAGGCCACGCGCCCAGGTGAGGCCTGCTTTGCGCCCACTCGGCGTCGCCAGCATCGTGACCTCCTCGGGCGTGAACCACCCCGCGCTCGCATACTCGGCGAGGCGGGCGCGGGTCAGACGGGCTTCTTCCCGGCGAAGAGCCACGATGCCCAGGATGAACCCGATGAACAGCGGCACCTGAAGGGTGAAGTACAGGCCGAAGAAGTCGGCGAAGGTGGCTGACCCGTTCCACAGCGCGTGGAGCAGGACAGCACCGATCATGCCGACGAGTCCCGCCCCGAACGCGGAACCCGCTGACCCGTGCCTGCGCGCGACGAGACCGATCGCGAAACCGGTGACGGCGGTGAACATGGCGTGCGCGAAGGGCGAGAGGATGGCGCGTACGGCGAACGTCACGGTGAGCTGCTCTCCCCCGCCCTCGATGAGGCTGAGCGCGAAGTACTGGATGTTCTCGGTGAACGCGAACCCTGCGCCCACGAGCGCGCCGTACACGACACCGTCGACCGGGCCGTCGAATGCCCGACGGGCGAGCAGGAAGATCAGGAAGATGCCGAGGCCCTTCCAGAACTCCTCGACGATGGGCGCCTGCACCACGGCGGAGAAGGCATCAGGAGTGGGTCCGATCAGGATCTTCAGACCGATGTCGACGAGGAGTGTGAGCCCCACGGCCGCGACCGCGCCCCAGGCGACCGCGAAGAGCACGAGCCGTTTCGGCTCCGGCTCCCAGCGATCGATCATCCGCACGCCGAGGAACACCACCGTCAACGGGATGAGGGCCAGGATCAGCCCGACCACCGATGCCGTGACGCCGAGAGCCCAGCCGAAGTACCCGATCAGCGCGAGAAGCAGGAAGCCGAGGAAGCTGAACAGCCACAGCGAGATCGTCCGCCCCTTGCGCGTCGGCATGGGCAACGCGGGCAGCGACTCGGCCGGTGCGGGCGCGACCGGGGCAGGCGGCGTGTACGGTGTCGGCTGAGCCAGCGGGGAGGCATAGCCCGGCTGCACTCCCTGGCGCGGAGGCGGCGTGAACGGGGATGGCTGCTGCGGCGGGGGCGGTCCTCCGAAACTCATAGGCAAAGCCTAGGGGCACAAGAGAGCACGCGCCGGTATGGCTGAGTCCTCCACGCGCCCGCAGCCCGCCACCGGGTACCGTAGAACCATGCGGTTCGCTCATCTGCGCCGTCCTGACTCCCCTCGCGCGATGCTCGCCGTGGTGCAGGACTCGGACGCCATCTTCGTCTCTGACCTCCTGACCGACGCCCCTGCCACCCTGCAACGGCTGATCGAGGGAGGGGACGCCCTGCTCGAGCAGTTGCGTGCCGCTCTCGCGCAGAGCACCGCACCGCGCCACCCGCTGGGCGACTGGGAGTTCTCATCCGCAGTGCTCGCACCACCGGCGGTCCTCGCCGTCGGCCTGAACTACGCCGCGCACTCGAGCGAGCTCGGCCTGAAGACCGATGCCGCCCCGACCGTGTTCACGCTGTGGCCGAACTCCCTCACCGGTCACGAGCAGACCACGTCCTGGCCACGGTCTCTGAGCGAAGCGGTCGACTACGAGGCGGAGCTCGGCGTGCTCATCGGCACCCCCGCGAAGGACGTCGGCGAGGCCGATGCGCTCTCGCACGTCTGGGGCTACACCGTGGTGAACGACATCACCGCCAGGAACATCCAGTTCTCGGAGGCGCAGTGGTCGCGGTGCAAGTCCTTCGACGGATTCACCCCCACGGGCCCCTTCGCGGTGACGGCGGACGAAGTCGCCGACCCGCAGGATCTGCACATCTGGGCCGTCGTCGACGGCCACACCGTCCAGGACGCGAGCACCGACCAGATGGTGCGTTCGGTCGCGAAGCTGATCGCCCACCTCTCTCAGTCGCTCACCCTGCTGCCGGGCACCCTGATCTCGACCGGGAGCCCTGGTGGCGCTGGGTACTCCCGCGATCCGCAGATCTTCTTGCGCGACCACTCGACCGTCACCGTCGGAATCGACGGCATCGGCGAGCTCACCACGCACTGTCGGATCACCGACTGAGGTCGTCCGGCATGCAGTGAGGGGACGGACGCCGTGGCGTCCGTCCCTTCACTGCATGAGGTGGCTCAGATCTCGATCAGGTCTTCCGGCGCGATCACCGGGATCGCCGCCGTGATGGTCTCGAGTCCGGACAGGCGAGCGGGCGACAACTGCTTGACGACCTCGTCGCGGGACATGAGCCCGGCCTCGACGACCAGGTCGGCCACGCTCCGGTTGGTCAGCAGTGCGGTCTTCGCCAGTGCGGCGGCGGCGGCGTAGCCGATGAACGGGGTGAGAGCGGTGATGACACCGACCGAAGCGCCCACCATCGCACCGAGGCGGTCGCGGTTCGCGGTGATGCCGTCGACGCAGTTGACGCGCAGCGTCCACATGGCCTGACGCATCCAGGTGATCGACTGGAAGATCGAGTGCGCGATGACCGGCTCGAAGGCGTTCAGCTGCAGCTGGCCTGCCTCGGCCGCCATCGTCACGGTCATGTCCGCTCCGGCGACGGCGAACGCGACCTGGTTCACGACCTCGGGGATGACCGGGTTGACCTTGCCCGGCATGATGCTCGATCCCGCCTGCATCGCGGGGAGGTTGATCTCGCCGAGCCCGGCCTGCGGTCCCGACGAGAGCAGTCGGAGGTCGTTGCAGATCTTGGACAGCTTCATCGCGTTGCGCTTGAGCGTCGACGAGAAAGACATGAAGGAACCGGTGTCGCTCGTGGCCTCGACGAGGTCGCCCGCCGTGCGCAGATCGAGCGCGGTGATCTCCCGCAGGTGCTTGAGCACGGCGGGGGCGTAACCGGGGTGGGTCGTGATGCCGGTGCCGATGGCGGTGGCGCCCATGTTGATCTCGAACATCAGCGAGGCGTTCTCGGTGAGGCGCGTGTGGTCGTAGCCGAGGGTCGTGGCGAAGCCGTTGAACTCCTGACCGAGCGTCATCGGCACGGCGTCCTGCAGCTGGGTGCGACCGACCTTGAGCACGTCGTGGAACTCGCGCGACTTGCCGAGGAAGGACAGACGCAGCAGGTCGAGCTCCTCGAGCAGGGAGCGCAGGGTCAGTGAGAGGCCGATCTTGACGGCCGTCGGGTACACGTCGTTCGTGGACTGGCTGCGATTGGTGTGGTCGATCGGCGACAGGAACGCGTAGTCGCCCTTCTCACGGCCGGCCAGCTCGAGCGCGATGTTGGTGATGACCTCGTTCGCGTTCATGTTGGTCGAGGTGCCGGCACCGCCCTGGATGACGCCGACGGCGAACTGCTCGTGGAACTCGCCGTCGATCACGCGCTGTGCCGCACGGTCGATGAGGTCGGCTCGTTCGGGATCGAGCACGCCGATCTCGCGGTTCGCCCGCGCGCTCGCCTGCTTCACCATCGCGAGCCCGACCACCAGGTCCGGATAGACCGAGATGGGCCGCTTCGTGATCGGGAAGTTCGCGTCGGCACGGGCGGTGTGGATCCCCCAGTACGCGTCGACGGGAATCTCCATGCTCCCGAGCGAATCGGTCTCGGTGCGGGTCAGGGTAGGCGCGGCAGAAGCCATGTCACATCCTCGTGGGTCGTGGCGGGTGAGAAGGGTGGGGGATGCCTTCAGTCTACGCCGGTCATCGACCGGGTTTGCGGGAGAACGCCTCGAGTCGCCCCTCCGGTGTGAGGCTCGCCATGTGCTCCAGCCACTCCTCGGAGAAGTAGTCGCCCGTCGCCGCCTCTGTCACGGGGACGACGGTGTGCGTGATCGTATCGGGGTACACGTGGACGAGGTGGAACGCCTGCGCCGCGTCCATGCCGTTCACCTCGGCGGGAGGGCGGGCCACGTTCATCGTGTAACAGGTCGCGGACGCCACGCTCACCGGCACCCCGGCGAAGGTCCCCTGCGAGGAGTAGTGCAGGTGCCCCGCGAGGATGCCCCTGACATCCGTGCCGCGGATCACGTCAGCGAGCTCCTCCTGGTGACGCAGTTCCAGGATGTCGAACAGCGGGAGGTGGCTCGGGATCGGCGGGTGGTGCAGAGCGAGCACCGTGCCGTGCGGGGCGGGTTCGGTGAGCTGCTCCGCGAGCCAGGACAGCTGGTCGCGGTCGATATCGCCGTGATGCCAGCCGGGAACGCTGCTGTCGAGGGCGATGAGTCGCAACCCGTCGAGATCCCAGACCCCCGTCACCGGGTCCTCCGTCGGCTCGAGATCGAGCAGGCCCGCGCGCAGGGCAGGACGCTCGTCGTGGTTCCCTGCGACCCAGGCCACCGGCGCGCCGAGTTCGCGAGCGACGGGCTCGACGGCGGCGCGCAGACGTCGATACGCGTCGGGCTCGCCCAGATCGGCGAGGTCTCCGGTGATCACGATCGCCGAGGGATGCGGATGCACGGCACGGATCGCGTGCAGCGTGCGGGCGAAGTTCTCCTCCACGTCGTACCGGCCGCCCAGATGAGCCCCTCCGGCGAGGAAGTGGGGATCGCTGACATGGATCAGGACATGCGATGCGGGTTCGTGACGGCCGAAGACGTGTGCACTGGCGGTTCCTGCGGACATGGGATCACCCTATTGCCCGGCGACCACAGCGGGTGTAGTGCTCGGGCTAGGATCGCCTCATGGCGAAGAACGAGGGCAGGCGCCAGGCGATCGCCGATGCCGGACTCGCGGTGCTGGCACGGGAGGGCTCCCGCGGATTGACGCATCGCGCGGTCGATGTGGCAGCCGGCATCCCGACGGGAACCACGTCGAACTACTTCCGCAGTCGGGACGCGCTCGTCGCCGGACTCGTCGAGCGCATCGGAGAACGACTCGCCCCGACGCCGGATGACCTCCGACGGAGATCGAGCGGGGTGCCGGACGCCGCACTGTTCGCCGACTACGTCCGCGACATCGTCCGCCGCCTGACCGAGGATCGCGAGGTCACTCTGGCGCTGTTCGAGCTGCGCCTCGAGAGCAGCCGCAGACCGGAGGTCGCCGCCGTCCTCGGAGCCTGGCAACGCGCTGGGTTCGACGGCGACGTCGCCTTCAACGCCACAGCCGGTCTGCCGGGCGGACGCCGCGAGATCGCACTCTTCCACTATGCGATCGACGGGCTCCTCCTCGATCGCCTCACGACGCCGATCGACCCCGACACGGAGACAGACGACATCATCGACGACCTCGTCGCCGGTCTGCTGGGCTGAGGAAGACCGCCGCTGTGCGATCAGTGGCCGATGACGAGGAGCAGGATCCCCGCGACGACGGCCGCAGCGCAGAGGGCGAAGCACGCGTAGGCGCCGAAGAGGGCGACGAGCTTCTGCCCTTCGGTGAGCGGACTCTTCCGCGCCGCCTTCGCCGCCTGCTTCTCCGCGCGCCGGAGCTCCTTCTCGGTGATCACGGTGATCGCATCCGTGAACTCCGCAGGGCTCACCACGGGTGCACGGCCGCTGCGCACGAGCAGTCGGAGACCGAGCGCGTAGAAGGTCACGATCGCGGCCGCTCCGATGAGAGCCGCGAGGAACACCTGGAGGAAGGCGACCCAGTCGATGACGACGTTCATTCCGACTCCCCGCTCCGAGGCGCATCAGGATTCTTCGATGACACCCCGGTCGTCGAGGACGCCCCCGACTTGGATGCCTTCGCGCTCGCCTTGTCCTGAGCCTTCTTCTTCGCCTTGGCGGCCGCCTCACGCTTCGTCTGGGCCTTCGCCTCTTCCCGAGCCGCCGCTCGCGCCTTCGCCTCGGCCTTGGCCTGCTCGATGCGCTGCTGGCGGCGTGTCGGAGGAGGGGTGTCGGGAAGGTCGATCGCCATTCCCGATTCGGCGACATCGCTCATCGCGTTCGCCGGGGTGACCGCGTTCCGCCGAGAGCGCATGAACAGGCCGAGGATGATCACGAGTGCCAGAACCGCGTCGATCGCCACACCCCAGTTGCCGAGCCACACGACCAGAAGCGCGGCCAGCGCCCCGACCCCGCCTGCAGCCGGGAGTGTCAGCAGCCAGCCGATGCCGATCCGGCCGGCGGTCCGCCAGCGGACGGTCGATCCTCGGCGTCCGAGACCCGAGCCGATCACCGATCCGGATGCCACCTGGGTGGTCGACAGCGCGAAGCCCAGGGCACTCGAGGCGAGGATGGTCGCCGCAGTCGAGCTCTCAGCCGCGAACCCCTGGGCGGGCTTGACGTCGGTCAGCCCCTTTCCGAGGGTGCGGATGATGCGCCAGCCGCCGAGGTACGTGCCGAGTGCGATCGTGAAGGCACACGCGATGATGACCCACAGCTCGGGCTCATGATGCGCACCCGACTGCCAGCCGATCGTGATCATCGCCAGGGTGATCACGCCCATGGTCTTCTGCGCGTCGTTCGTACCGTGCGCGAGGGCGACGAGGGACGAGGTGAAGATCTGCCCCCAGCGGAAGCCGTCGCGTCCGTCCGGCTTGCCGTCGTAACGGCGGGTGACGGAGTAGGCGATCTTCGTCGCCGCGAAGGCGATGAGACCCGCGGTCACGGGCGCGATGAGGGCAGGGAGCACGATCTTCGAGAGCACCATGCCGAAGTCGATGCCGCCGAGGCCTGCGCCGACCAGCGTCGCCCCAATCAGACCGCCGAAGAGCGCGTGCGAGGAGCTCGAGGGAAGCCCCAGGAGCCAGGTGAGCATGTTCCAGGTGATGGCGCCGATCAGGCCTGCGAAGATCAGGGAGAGGAAGAGATCCGCCCCCGCGGAGATGATCGCGTCCTCGCGGATGATGCCGCCGGAGATGGTCTTCGAGACCTCCGTCGACAGGAACGCGCCGACGAGGTTGAGGACGGCGGCGAGGAGGACGGCGGTCTTGGGCTTCAGCGCACCCGTGGCGATCGGCGTCGCCATGGCATTCGCGGTGTCGTGGAAGCCGTTGGTGAAGTCGAAGAAGAGTGCCAGCGCGATGACGAGCACGACGATGAGGGCTGCGGTTTCCACCGTTCGCTTTCGGTCGTTGAGGAAGAAGGAGTTGTCGACGGGATCGACGTGACGAACGAAGAGTTCACCGTGGGTTTGACTTCCGTTAACCGGCCCCGGTAAATCCTCCCACCCTCCCCCGTGCCGGTCAACTCGACCTGGGATAGCGTGGGACGGTGACTGACGCTCCCCTGGCCGCACGCCGCTCCACCCTCCGCACGCACCACGGCGACACGTTCGACGACCCGTACGAATGGATGAGGGCCAAGGACTCCGAAGAGGTCATCGCGCACCTCGAAGCCGAGAACGCGCATACGGATGCCGCGACCGCGCATCTGGCCGATCTCCGCAGTCGGCTGTTCGAGGAGATCAAGGCACGGGTCCAGGAGACCGACCTCTCGGTGCCCACCCGCCGCGGCGGCTGGTGGTACTACAGCCGCACGGAGGAGGGCGCCCAGTACGGCATCCATTGCCGGGCGGCCGCCGCCGAAGACGACTGGACTCCCCCGTCGCTCGTGCCCGGGGTCCCGGTACCCGGCGAAGTCGTCCTGCTCGACGGGAACGTCGAGTCCGATGGCCACGAGTTCTTCTCTCTCGGCGCCTTCGACACCTCGGACGATGCGACGAAGCTGCTGTGGTCGACCGACTTCGAGGGCGACGAGCTCTATACCGTGCACGTGCGCGACCTCACCACGGGCGAGACGCTCGAGGACGAGATCCCGAACACCGGCGGCGCGTTCTTCACACCGGACGGCACGGGCGTGCTGTACACGACACGCGACGAGGCGTGGCGCCCCGACACGCTGTGGCTGCATCGTCTCGGAACACCGGTCGCCGACGACGTCCGCCTCTTCCACGAACCCGACGAGAAGTTCTGGCTGGGCGCCGGGATCACCCGCAGCCGCCGGTACCTCGTGATCGGCGTCGGGTCCAGCATCACGAGCGAGGAGTACCTCGTCGATCTGACCGGCGAACTCACCGCCGAGCCGCGACTGGTCTGGCCCCGCCGCGAGGGCGTCGAGTATTCGATCGACCACGCCGTGGTGGACGGGGAGGACCGCCTCTTCATCCTCCACAACGATGACGCTCTCGACTTCGAACTCGTCTCCGTGGCGGCGTCCGACCCTCGGGGCGAGAAGCACGTGGTCATCGCGCACGAACCGGGACGGCGTCTGCTCGGCATGGATGCGTTCCGCGACTTCGCGACCGTGGAGTACCGCAGCGAAGGCCTCGAGCGCGTCGGACTCCTCGACTACGCGACGGACGCCGTCGACGAGATCCCGTTCGACGAGCCTCTCTATTCCGCCGGCGTGAGCGGGAACCCGGAGTGGCACTCGCCGTTCCTCCGCCTCGGGTACACGTCGTTCGTGACCCCGGGCACGGTGTACGACCTCGATCTGGCAGACCGGACACTCATCCTTCGGAAGCAGGTCACCGTGCTGGGCGGCTACGATCCCGCCGAGTACGGTCAGCGACGCGACTGGGCGACGGCGTCCGACGGGGTGCGCGTGCCGATCTCCCTCGTGTGGAAGCGCGCATTCGGGGAGCCGGGGGCCGGGACCCGACCTGTGCACCTGTACGGTTACGGCTCCTACGAGCACTCCATCGACCCGGGATTCTCCGTCGCTCGTCTCTCCGAGCTCGACCGCGGGGTCGTCTTCGCGGTCGCGCACGTCCGCGGCGGCGGAGAGATGGGTCGCCAGTGGTATGAAGACGGGAAGCTGCTGAACAAGCGCAACACCTTCACGGACTTCGTCGCCTGCGCCGAGCACCTCGTCACCACCGGTGTCACCGCGCCGAGTCAGCTTGTGGCGGAGGGAGGCAGCGCGGGAGGTCTGCTGATGGGCGCGATCGCCAATCTCGCGCCCGAGCTCTTCGCCGGCATCCTCGCCGGAGTCCCGTTCGTGGATGCCCTCACCACGATCCTCGACCCGTCGCTTCCGCTCACGGTGATCGAGTGGGACGAGTGGGGCGATCCTCTTCACGACCCGGACGTGTACGAGTACATGAAGTCCTACACCCCGTACGAGAACGTCCGCGAAGGCGTGAAGTATCCGCGCATACTCGCGGTGACCTCGCTCAACGACACCCGGGTGCTGTACGTCGAGCCTGCGAAATGGGTGGCACGACTGCGCGAGGCCGGGGCCTCCGATGTGCTGCTCAAGTGCGAGATGGTCGCGGGGCACGGCGGGGTCAGCGGGCGCTACAACTCCTGGAAGGAGCGGGCGTTCGAACTCGCGTGGCTGCTCGACACGCTCGGCCTGGCCGAGGACTGAGCGCAGCGGCCGCGCTCGACCCTGCAGCGGCCTCAGACATCACGCGAGTTCAGGCGATCACGCCGAATCAGGCTAATTCCTTCACTTCCTGCCTGATGCGGCGCTATCGCCTGTTCCGATTGCAGCAGAGCGGATGCGTCGACTCCTCCACAACTGCCGAGCCGTCGCACTTGTCCCCTTACCGCGGCTCGACCGCCCCGCGGCATGCCGAGCGTCGGCCAGGGTGGGGCCGTGACGATCTCTGCAGATGAATGGGTGCGTCAGCACGACGGTGCCGCACACTCGTCCGCTCTGCGGACGGCCGGTTTCTCGGACCACGCGGTGCGGCGAACAGTTCAAGATCAGGCAGAAGCTCAGAATCAGGCCGATGCAGTCAGCTGTCGCCTGATTCGGCGCGATTGCCTGATCTCAGGATGCTGGGACGACCCTGATCCGCCCAAGCGCAGCGCTGTCGAGCGAGTTCAGGCGATCAGCCGAAGAGTGCCGCCGCCTCGTCGTAGCGGTAGCGGGGCACCGTGTTGAGTTCGCCCAGCGCATCGGCGAAGGGCACACGGACGATGTCCGTACCCTGCATCGCCACCATCTGTCCCCATGCCTCGTCGACGATCGCGTCGGCGGCGTGGAGGCCGAGCCGCGTCGCCAGCACCCGATCGAATGCCGACGGGGATCCACCGCGCTGGATGTGTCCGAGGATCGTGGCGCGGGTCTCTATGCCCGTGATGCGCTCGATCTCGGGCGCGAGCTGGTCTCCGATGCCGCCGAGGCGAGGACGGTTGAAGGCGTCGAGCCCCTTGTCGCTGTATGCCTCGTCCATGCCGAGGAGCTTGAACCCCTCGGAGACGACGACGAGCGGTGCCCTGCCACGGTCGTGGGCGCTGGTCACGAGCTCGGTGATGTCGTCGATCGACATCGGAACCTCGGGGATGCAGATGACGTGCGCGCCTGCGGCCATGCCCGCGTGCAGGGCGATCCATCCGACGTGGCGCCCCATGACCTCCGCGACCATGCAGCGCTGGTGCGAGTCGCCCGTGGTCCGCAGACGGTCCATGGCATCCGTCGCGATGTTCACCGCGGTGTCGAAGCCGAAGGAGTAGTCGGTGGCCTGGAGATCGTTGTCGATCGTCTTCGGCACGCCGATGACCTTGATGCCGTCCTTCGCGAGCCGGTCGGCGGCGGCAAGGGTGCCCTCCCCGCCGATCGCGATGATGCCGTCGATCTTGTGTCCGTAGAGGGTCTTGGCGATGTTCTCGGCTCCCCCGCGCTCGCCCTCGTAGGGGTTCGTGCGGCTGGTGCCGAGGATCGTGCCTCCGACCTTGGAGAGCCCCTTCACCTCGTGCCGCGTGAGCGGCATGAAGTCGCCGTCGACGAGGCCACGCCATCCGTCGCGGATGCCGACGAACTCCAGGTCGTACGTGGTGGTGCCCTTGAGCACGATGCCGCGGATGACCGCGTTGAGGCCGGGGCAGTCGCCGCCGCTCGTCAGGATGCCGATCTTCATGCTGGTGCCTTCAGACGTTCGGGAGATGGGGGAAAGAGGCCGCGCTGCCTTCGATCGACACTAGCGCCCCGGTGTGCTCGGGCGCTATTCGGGGTCGACGAAAAACGCCGATCTTGACACGCGGTTCCGCCGATATCGACGAACTTCCCGATGCGGCGTGCGAGACGCGTGAATCGTGCGTTAAGAACCGCAGTTCTTGACGATCACGCTCCGCCGAGCGCCTGGCGCAGCAGGTGCATGAGTGCCGCGAGCTGCACGGGCTCGCCGGCCGACTCCTCGACGGCCTCACCGTCGAGTGCCCGCGCCGCAAGGCCCTGCTTCTGGTCGATGAGCTCCGCGATCTTCGTGTCGATCGTGTGGGCGGCGATGATCCGCCACGCGGTGACGGGCTCATCCTGACCGATGCGGTGCACGCGGTCGATCGCCTGCGTCTGCTCGGCGGCCGTCCACGACAGCTCGGCGAGCACGACGTTCGACGCCGCCTGCAGATTGAGTCCCACGCCGGCCGCGGTGAGCGAACAGACCGCGATCCCGACCGAGGGGTCTCCGTTGAAGTCGTCGATCGCCTGCTGACGCGCGGTGGACGTCTGGTCTCCGCGGATCGACACCGCACGGATCCCCGCGGCGGCGAAGTGCGCCTCGGCCTGATCCATGACGTCGATGTGCTTCGCGAAGAAGACCACCTTGCCGACCGAGCGCTGCAGCTGAGCGGCGTAGTCCGCAGCGAGCTGCGCCTTGGCCTGACCGATCCGGCGGACCATGGTGAAGACGTTGTCTCCGCCTGTGCCTGCCGCCTTCGACTCCTCGAGCTCGTTCTGCGCGACGAGACGCACGATGTCGTCGTCGATCTCGCCCGGCGCCAGCCCTCGGTCGCCTCGCGCCTCGATGATGCGGCGGTAGCGGGCGGCGAGCCGCTCACCCAGCTCGCGTTCGGCCTGACGGATGCTGCGCCCGAACTCGTCGTCGAGCTGCACCGGCAGGTCGGCGATCAGCTTGTCGGGCAGGTCGGCCGCGACGTCCTTCTTCTTGCGTCGCACGATGCCCATCGAGATGACGGCATCTCGCGCCTCGGGGTAGAACGCCTTGTCGGCCGGGGTGAAGCCGGTGGCGTCGAGCTTCTCCATGAGCTCGGGACCCGGCTTCTCGCCCGTCGTCCAGCCGAGGAAGCGCCAGATCGCGTCGAAGTCCTCGACGTCGTTGATCAGCGGCGTACCGGTGAGGGCGAGCATGAGCGGATCGTGACCGGGCGTGCGTTCACGAACCTGAGTGGCCAGCGACAGCACGTTCTGCGACCGCTGCGACGACAGGTTCTTGATGAAATGCGCCTCGTCGACGACCATGCCGCGCAGACCGATCGAGGCCAGCCACGACATGTGTCGGTCGAGGATCTCGTAGTTCACGATGAACACGTCGGCGAACGCGTCGATGTCGGTGCCGTCGCCCTGGATCACCGTGGCGCGACGCTGCGGTGTCCACCGCTCGACCTCGCGCGCCCAGTTCATCTTCACGACGTTGGGCACGACGACGAGCAGCGGGTAGGCGCCGGCGACGGATGCGGCGAGGACCGACTGCGCGGTCTTGCCGAGCCCTGGCTCATCCGCCAGCAGGAAACTGCGGTGCCCGGCCTTCACGGCCTCGAGGAACCGGGACTGGTGCACCATGATCTCGAGCCCCTTGGGCGAGAGGTGATCGAACTCTGGCGCCGGAGGGAGCTCCATCGACGCGGCGGAGCCACCGGCCCCGGTCTCGAAAGCCTTGTACAGGGGGCCCATGAGCTCCCAGCCGTCGAGACGCCGACGGGGAGTCGCGGTCGAGCGGGGTGTCAGATCCGGTGCGAGGAACGGGTTCGCCAGCTGACGAGCCTCGACGGACGGCGGCGTGACCTGGCGTTCGGCGATCGCCGCCGGCACGACCGAGATCTGCACGGGTGCGGCGTCGGCGATGATCAGCTCCTCCGGGGCCAGCTCCGCGCCGGACTCGAGCAGCCAGTCACGGCGCATACGCTTGGCGACCGGCGACGTCGCCTGGTCGGCTTCCAGCAACTGGATGAGCGAGGTGTCGCGTGCGGCCGTCTTGGCGAGGATCGTCGCCACGCCGTCGAGCCGCTTCAGCAGCTCGGCGCGCGCGGGGTCGCCGATCTCGGCGTCCGCCTTCACCCTGGCGCGCTCCTCTCGCACCAGGAAGGCGATCACCTGGAACTTCACCCGATTCGTCGGGCCCAGCTTCCCCCGCTGCGACTTCGCCTCGATCTCGCGCACCTTGCGCGCGAGGATCGGGATGAGGGGTGCCTCGTCGTCGCGACGGGACGTCTTCTTTCGCCGCGTGGCGGCGGTTGCCGTGGTCGGCATGCTCCTCCTGAGCGTGAAGGCTCCGACTTCCCCAGGAAGTCGCGGGCCGTTCTCGTTGTCCGCGTGTGGCGTGAGCCAGGACCGTACGAACAGTGGATCTTCTTCCCGACGAGGCACGCGAGAAGCGCGAGGATCGGCGGGAGCCGAGACCTATTCTATGCCATCACAGCCGAGCCACGGGGATCACCCACGCCGACACGTCGAACCGGAGCGACGATCAGGTGTGCAGTCCGAGAGCCCGAGCGGCATCCGTCACGTCGGTTGCCATCTGGTCCATCAGCTTCTCGATGCCTTCGAAGGCCACCATGCCGCGAAGGCGCTCGACGAACTCGACCGTGACGTCATGACCGTAGAGATCGAGGCCGGTCTCCCCCAGCACATGCGCCTCGACCTGGCGGACCAGGACATCGTCGAACGTGGGATTCGTGCCGACGGAGATCGCGGACGGATGCCGGATCCCGGTGTCGTGATCCACCAGCCACCCCGCATACACGCCGTCTGCCGGAACGAACGCATCGACGATCGTCGAGAGGTTGGCGGTCGGGAAACCGAGTTCGCGGCCACGTTTGAGACCGTGGACGACCTCGCCCCGGACGTCGGGGTAGCGGCCGAGCACCTTCGCGGCGGCGGCGACATCGCCCTCCATCAGGAGTTCACGGATCCAGCTCGACGACACACGACGCTCGGATCCGGGCAGATACACGTCGTCGACGACCTCGACCGCGAAGCCGTAGCGCGGCCCGAGTTCGCGGAGGAGTTCCGGGGTGCCCGCCCCCTTGTTCCCGAAGCGGAAGTCCTCGCCGACCAGCACCGTCGAGACTTCGAGTGCGCCCACCAGGATGTCGACGACGAAATCATGGGCACTGCGCGCCGCGAGCTGTTCGTCGAAGGTCAGCAGGAGCGTCGCGTCGATGCCCAGCTCGCCGAGCAGCTCGAGCTTGCGGTCGACGGTGACCACGTTCTCTGGGCACCGGTCCGGGCGCAGGATCGCGAGGGGGTTGCGGTCGAAAGTGACGGCGACCGACCGGCTGCCGGTGGCTGCGGCCGCCTCGTTCAGCCGTGCGATGACCGCCCGATGCCCCGCGTGGACGCCGTCGAACTTGCCGATCGCGACCGCGCTCGGTCCGAAGCCGGCAGGAACCTCCTCGGGACTCCGGAAGACGATCATGCGCCGACCTCGAGCGGTCGCGCGGCGTCGACCGGGCGGTGCGTGCGCAACCACCAGATCCCGAATACCGGGAGCACCAACGGGATGAACAGATACCCGCGCCCGAACAGCGACCACACGGTCTCGTGCTGGAACAGCGCCGGCATCAGGATGCTCAGAAGCCCGACCACGAGGACGCCCGTGAGTTCGAAGACGATGGCGACCCAGGCGACCGTGTACCAGCCGCGACGACGGGCGAGCACGAGTGCGAGAGTGGCGAGGATGTAGACGACGGCGGCGAGTGCGGACAGCGAATACGCGAGGGGCGCCTCGTCGAACCGGCGGACGATCTGCACGAAGCTGCGCCCCGTGGCGGCCAGCGCCATGACGGCGTAGACGATCACGAGGACGCGACCGATTCCGGTCATCCGAGTGGTGGGGGCGGTGGTGCTCATAGCGCATTCCATCCTAGAGCCGCGCGGGACACCGGGACTCCGCCCCGACGCCGCACGTCACGCCACCTGGATCGCCCAGATGACCTGCATGCGCCACAGCATGATGGCGATGGCCAGGGCAGCGACACCGAGGATGACGGTGCTCCATCTGCTGCGCTCCATCAGGGCCCACAGCACCGCGCCCGCAGGAAGCAGCGCGGCCGAGACGAGGTAGACCCAGTACTCGAGCAGGTCACCCGTCGGCGGGTTGCCCGCGAGGGGCGCGACGATCGCCACGACCACCTGGACGATCAGCAGCACCTCGACGAGCGCGAGGGCTCCGACGGTGAAGTCGCTCGGTCGACGACCCATGAGTCCCGCCACGAGGCAGAAGACCCCGGCAGCCACGGCCACCACGATCTGCACGACAGTGAACCACAGGATCATCGCTCGCCCTCCGGCATGTTCATGGCGCTCTTCAGGTCTGCGCCGCGCTTCTCGACGATACCGATGAGCACCCCGTCTTCATCGACGGCCGCAGCGAGCGCAGCTGTCAGTCGTCCCGCCTGCCCGGCGAGGCGCTTCCCCTGACGCAGGTCGCGCGCGTCATCGCTCGACATGTCCAGCACCGGCAGCAGGCGACCTGCGGCCTCCGCCGGAGTCAGCGTGTCGGCGTCGTCGAGGCCTTCGAGGGCGACGGCGTCGGTCACGTCGAAAGGACCGACCCTGGTGCGCCGCAGCGCGGTCAGGTGCCCGCCGACGCCCAGAGCAGCTCCCAGATCACGGGCGAGTGAGCGGATGTAGGTTCCGGAAGAGCAGTCGACCACCACATCGAGGTCGAGGGAGCCGTCACCTCGCCTCGCCTCGATCAGCTCGAACCGGGAGACGACGACGTCGCGTGCGGCGAGGACGACCTCTTCGCCCGCGCGCACACGGTCGTACGCACGACGTCCGTCGACCTTGATGGCGGAGACGGCACTGGGAACCTGTGAGATCGCCCCGGTGAGCGCAGCGATGCCTGCCCGCACAGCCGGATCCGTGACGGCATCCCAGGCCTCCGGCGCCGCGGTCGCGATCGTCTCCCCTTCGGCGTCATCCGTCGCGGTGGTCTCGCCGAGGCGGATCGTCGCCAGGTAGGTCTTGTCCGCGCCGACGACATAGGTCAGCAGACGGGTCGCGCCCTCGATCCCGATCACCAGCAGACCGGTCGCCATCGGGTCGAGGGTGCCAGCGTGACCGACTTTGCGCGTACCGAAAGCACGGCGCGTGCGGGCGACGACGTCGTGGCTGGTGAGCCCGGAGGGCTTGTCGACGAGGAGGATGCCGGGCGAGACCATCCTCCCAGCCTACCGACGGCACCCGCGCACTCCCGGCGCACCGACGCCTCCGACCAGGGATCCCGCCCGCGCTCGCATAGGCTGAAGGGATGCCCGTACCGCAGGCCCCTGCCGACATCGCGTCGCGCCTGTCGACGTGGTACCGGGCGACCGCTCGTGATCTGCCGTGGCGCCGGCCACAGTTCCACGAGGAGTTCGGGGCCTGGGGTGTGCTGGTCAGCGAGTTCATGCTGCAGCAGACGCCGGTGACGAGGGTCATCCCGCACCTGGAGGCATGGCTCGAGCGCTGGCCTACGCCGACCACCATGGCCGCGGCGTCGACGGCGGATGTCGTGCAGCAGTGGGCGAACCTGGGCTATCCCCGACGAGCGCTGTGGCTGCATCGAGCGGCCGTCGAGATCACCGCCCGACACAGCGGTGCGGTCCCCCGTGACATCGAGTCGCTGCTCGCGCTGTCGGGTATCGGCGACTACACGGCCAGGGCCGTCGCCGTGTTCGCGTACGGTGATCGCCACCCCGTCGTCGACACCAACACGCGTCGCGTGCTCGCCAGGGCGATCGAGGGTCGAGCCCAGCCCGCACCTCCTTCCCGCAGAGACCTCGAGCTGATGGCGTCGCTGCTGCCCGACACGGTCGAGGAGGCCGCAGAGTTCAACGCAGCGGCCATGGAGCTGGGCGCCACGGTGTGCACCTCCCGAGCGCCACGGTGCGACGTGTGCCCGCTCGCGCACGAGTGCGCCTGGCTGGGGGCCGGGCGTCCCGACACCGGAGACGGACGCCGGCGCCAGGCCACCTACGAAGGGTCGGACCGCCAGGCCCGCGGCGCCGTCCTCCGACTGCTCAGAGACGTCGCGCCGGAAGGGGCTCCGTTGCCGTCCGTCCTGCCCGATTGGCCCGACCAGCGGCAGCGTGATCGCGCGATCGACTCGCTGATCGCCGACGGGCTCGCGGAGGCCGACGGGGCCACGCTCTTCCTCCCCGCTGACGACGCGTCAGAGGTGCTGCTCTGCTCGGTGAGCCAACACGGTGAGTTCGACCCGGCTGCGCACCTCCAGCTTGGTGAACACGCGGCCGAGGTGCACCTCGACGGTACGGACCGACACCCTCAAAGCCTCCGCGATGTCACGGTTCGCCGCCCCGCGGATCGCGTGCATCGCGACCTCGAGCTCACGCGCCGTGAGCTGTGACGACCACGCGGCACGGCAGGCCGAGAGCGCATCGATCGCCGGAGCCGTGCTGCCCTCTCGCCGGTCCAGTCTGTCGAGGCGTCGACGGATCGCCCGCGCCCATGCCGTCGCTCCCGAGAGCTCGAACAGCCGCTCCGCGTGAAGAAGATGGATCCGCGCCGACACGTGATCGTCCCGGATAGCGAACTGGGTCCCGAGCATGCCCTCCACCCGCGCACGCGCGAACGGCGAGCTGAGCGTCCGTGCGGCCTCACGGACCTCGTCGCACTCCGACCGCCACCGCCCTTCTCCTGCGCGAGCCAGCCGAGCGCGCAGGCTCTGGGCGCGGACGATGTCGGGCGGCGCCATCGTGACGACCGTGTCCTCACGGATCCCCGCACCCACCGCGAGTTCTTCGAGACCCGGGACCGTCATCGCGGGCCTCACTCCTCCGAGATCGGCCCAGAGGCGGACGCTCGCCACCGCGTCATCGAACGAGCCGGCGAGGTACTCCCGGAGCCCTCGATCGATGAGAAGGTCGATCCGCACGCCCGGTGGCAGCGCGTCGGTGAGCGCGCGGGAGTAGGGGCCGAGTTCGCCGAGGACGATGAGATCGAGGCGGCGGGCGAGCACCACCCCAACCCTGCGAAGGGCATCGCGACGGGAAGGACGAGCGCGGCCTCGAACAGCCTGTCCCGCGCCGCACCGATATCACCGCGCCACGCGAGCAGAAGCACCTCGACCACGACACGGTACGCCTGCACCAGCGGGGTGCGCTCGTGCTCGGGGACGAGCGGATCGTCGACCGAGAGAATCGCGGGATCATCTCGCGCCAGCAGGCGCAGCCCCCGGTCGAGGTCACCGCCCATCGCGGCGCGCAACGCATCGAGTATCGCGCCGCTCACCGAGCGCGAACCCCTCGGCCCGTCGACGTCGCGCTCCCCGGCGATCAGCCAGCTCAGCGCCACGACCTGGTCTCCGAGGTCGCGTTCGACGCCGATGCGGGCGGCGCCCTGCCTGACCTCGTCGAGCCAGACGCGCATTCCGCGGCGATCCTGCCTCTCCGCGCACATCAGCGCCGCGAGGGCCGCGGCTCTCGTCCACTGCCCCCAGTCGTCGACATCCCCGAGCGGACGAAGAGCGCGAGGGTCGACGTCGGGCACCGTTCCCGTCATGAGCGCGTGCGCCACGAACAGGCCGCCGAGCCCTCTCCGCCGACAGCTCGCCGTACCTCCGGGGAAGAGGCGCGCCAGCCATGCGGCGCCTTCTGCCGCGTACCCGGCCGCCACCGCCGAGGAACCCGCGACGAGAACGGCCTCATCGCGGTGGCCTTCGACCGCGTGCGCCGCGGCCTCTCGAGCGAGCAGGAACGCACGCTCCGGGAGCCCCGCTCCGATGAGACGGCGGGCGATCCTGATGAGCTGAGGCGCCGTCGCGGGGTCGCGTTCGAGAGATCCACGCGCGTGATGCCAATCCGCACCGACGTGGTCGCCCCGCCGGCGGAGGATCGCGCTGAGCCGCTCATGCACCCGGGTCGCGGTCGCGGCGGACGACGTCGCCCTGATCCAGACCGACAGCCGCGGATCGACGAATCTGACATGCCCGGCGTGCACGAGGAGATGCTCGCCGATCGGGCCGGAGGTGATCTCGAGGGGCGAACGTCCGTCGAGATCCAGCAACGGAGCGAGGCTGTCGTCGAGTGCGACGGCGACGCCGAGCAGCAGCTCACGATCCCGGCTGTCGAGTTCCAGTCCCTCGAACGCGCTCGCGATGGCGGGCACGGACGGGAGCGGACCCGGCAGCGGACGCAGCCCGTGGCGCTGATCCGCCGACAGTCGTTCGACGACCTGTCTGATCGTCTCGACATCCGAGCCGAGATCGACGGTCAGACGCCCGAGCACGTGCGGTGCGCATCCGAGGCCCCGGTCGTGCAGATCGTCGAGCAGCAGTCCGACGACGGCGGGCGCGACGAAAGAGGTCCCCGTCGTGCTGGTTCCCTCTATACCGATCCCCTTGAGCCTCGCGGGTACCTGACCCGCGAGGCCGAGCGTATCAAACCGCGCCTACTCCGCGTCGTCGTCGGTGCGGTACGGATCGGCGTCCCCCGCATGGGAGGCCGACGATGCGAGCTTCGCGACATCGGCATCGCGTTGCTGAGCCTCACGGAGCAGCGCACCGATGTGGTCCGCATTCTCCGGAAGCGCGTCCGGGATGAACTCGAGTGTCGGCACGAGCCTCGTGCTCAGCTGCCGTCCGACCTCGCTGCGCAGCATTCCGGTCGCCGATGTGAGAGCGGCGCCGCTGGAGATCCGCTCCTCCTCCGTGCCCAGCACGGTGTAGAACACGGATGCGTGCTGGAGGTCACCGCTCACGCGGACGTCGGTGATCGTGACGAAGCCGAGGCGCGGGTCACGCAGCCCCTTCTCCAGCCGTTCGGCGAGGATCACGCGGATCCGATCCGCGAGACGCGCCTGTCGTTCGCCTGCCATTGTTCTCTCCCTGTCCAGGAACCCTCAGGGCGTCCTTCGTCCCGCGCTCCGAGGAGCGGGACCGAAGGACGCCCGAAGGTGTTTCGAATTGATCAGCCGCGAGGCTTCTCGACCATCTCGGTGGTCTCGATCTCGTCACCGATCTGGATGTCGTTGTACTTGCCGAGACCGATACCGGCCTCGTAGTCCGTACGAACCTCGGTGACGTCATCCTTGAAGCGACGCAGCGACTCGATGGCGAGACCATCGGCGAGCACGACGCCGTCGCGGATGACACGAGCCTTGGCGTTTCGCGTGATCGTTCCCGACCGCACGATGACACCGGCGATGTTGCCGAACTTCGAGGAGCGGAACACCTCGCGGATCTCGGCGACACCCGACTGGACCTCTTCGTACTCCGGCTTGAGCATGCCCTTGAGCGAGCTCTCGATCTCGTCGATCGCGTTGTAGATGACGGAGTAGAAGCGGATGTCGACACCTTCACGAGCGGCGCGCTCGCGCGCCTTCGTGTCGGGGCGGACGTTGAAGCCCACGATGATCGCGTTGTCGATCGTCGCCAGGTTCACGTCGGACTCGGTGATCGCACCGACACCGCGGTGGATGATGCGCAGCTGCACCGAGTCGTCGACCTCGATCTTGAGGAGCGACTCCTCGAGCGCCTCGACGGCACCGGAGACGTCACCCTTGATGATGAGGTTGAGCGACTCGACCTTGCCCTCTTCGAGAGCACGGGTGAAGTCCTCGAGCGAGATGCGCTTGCGGGCCTTGGCCAGCTGGGCGTTGCGCTCGACCGCTTCACGCTTCTCAGCGATCTGACGGGCCATGCGGTCTTCCTCGGTGACGATGAAGACGTCGCCGGCGCGCGGCACGGAGTTCAGACCCTGCACCTGGACCGGACGCGACGGGTAGGCCTCGAGGACCTGCTCGCCGTTCTCGTCCGCCATCGCACGCACTCGGCCGTAGGCCGTGCCCGCGACGATCGCATCACCGATCCGAAGCGTTCCGGACTGGATGAGCACCGTGGCGACCGAACCGCGACCCTTGTCGAGCTTCGCCTCGATGGCGACACCGCGAGCGGCCTTGTTCGGGTTGGCGGTCAGGTCGAGACCGGCGTCAGCCGTGAGCAGCACGGCGTCCAGGAGCTCCTGGATACCGGTGTTGGCACGGGCGGACACGTCGACGAACATGACGTCGCCACCGAACTCCTCGGCCACCAGACCGTACTCGGTCAGCTGCTGACGCACCTTCGAGGGGTTGGCGTCGGGCTTGTCGACCTTGTTCACCGCGACCACGATCGGCACGTTCGCCGCCTGCGCGTGGTTCAGCGCCTCGACCGTCTGCGGCATGATGCCGTCGTCGGCTGCGACCACGAGGATCGCGAGGTCGGTGACCTGCGCACCACGGGCACGCATGGCGGTGAACGCCTCGTGACCCGGGGTGTCGATGAAGGTGATGGCGCGCTCGATGCCCTCGTGCTCGGTCCAGACCTGGTACGCACCGATGTGCTGGGTGATGCCACCGGCCTCACCCTCGATGACGTTGGTCTGACGGATCGCGTCGAGCAGTCGCGTCTTACCGTGGTCGACGTGACCCATGACGGTGACGACCGGGGGACGGATCTCGAGGTCGTCCTCGCTCTCCGCCTCCAGCTCGGCCTCGAGGTCGAGACCGAAGCCCTCGAGGAGCTCCTTGTCCTCGTCCTCGGGCGAGACCATCTGGATCTTGTAGCCGAGCTCCTCGCCCAGCACCTCGAACGTCGCCTCGTCCAGCGACTCGGTGGCCGTGGCCATCTCGCCGAGGTTGAAGAGGATCGTCACGAGGGTTCCGGGCTGGACCGTGTAACCGGTCAGCGTCTCGATCTTGTCGGCGAAGTCCGCGATCGATGCGCCGCGACGCATGCGGATGATCTCTCCGTTGCCGCGGGTGACGTTGACGCCACCGACGACCGGAGCACTCCGCATCTCGAACTCTTGCCGCTTCGCCCGCCGCGACTTGCGCTGCTTGCTCTTGCCGCCGCCCTTGCCGAAGGCACCTGCGGTACCACCGCCGGGACCACGGCCACGACCGCCACCGCCACCGGGACGACCGGCGAAACCGCCGCCGCCACCAGGACGGGCTCCGGGACCGCCGGCGCCGCCGGGTCCACCGGCACCGCCGGGACGGCCGGGGCCGCCTGGGCGTTGCTGGAACGGAGCGCCGGGACGACCGCCCTGGCCGCCACGAGGGGCACCGGGACGAGGCGAACCGGGTCGCGGAGCGCCCGGGCGGGGTGCACCGGGGCGCGGGGCCTGCGGACGCGGGATGTTTCCCGGCGTCGGGCGCTGGCCCATGCCCTGCGCGGAGGCGAACGGGTTGTTGCCCGGACGCGGACCGGCCGGGCGCTGGCCCATGCCCTGCGCGGACGAGAACGGGTTGTTGCCGGGGCGCGGAGCGCCAGGCGTCGGCGCGCCGTCAGCGGGCTTCGATGCGTCGGACTTCGACGCTTCGGAGGCCGCGGGCGCGGGAGCGGGAGCGGGAGCCGCCGGGGCGGGAGCCGCTGCGGCAGGTGCCGGAGCCGCGGGGGCAGGAGCCTCCGGGGCGGGCTTCGGACCGGGCTTGGGGCCCGGAGTGGGTGCCGGAGAGGCGCCCGGCTTCGCAGCAGGCTTCGCCGCGGACGGCTTGGCCGCGGGAGCAGCGTCGGCGGTGCCCTTCAGCGAGGGATCGGCCTCGATCGCCGCGCGCAGCTTGCGCGCAACCGGCGGTTCGATGGTCGAAGAGGGACTCTTGACGAATTCGCCGAGTTCCTTGAGCTTCGCAAGTGCGATCTTGCTGTCGACGCCGAGTTCGGCGGCGATCTCGTGTACGCGTGGTTTACCAGCCACAATTCTCCTGTCTGAGTCGGTCTACCCAGACAGGGCAGACCACTAGTCGCGGACGGGTCTCATTTCGAGCCGTTCACTTTGTTTCCATAGCTGTTCAGCCTTTGTTTCTTGGTGGGTGCTGTTCGAAGTTCCGTGTGTCCAGCTGAGTGGTCACACGCAGTGCTCGTCCGAATGCCCGTCGCCGCAGAGCGGCCTCCATGCATTCCTGTGTCGGATGCACCCACGCGCCGCGCCCCGGCAGGACTGCACGCTCATCGACGATGAGAATGTCGTTCTGGGACACCACCCTGAGCAGAGTGGAGCGGGGAGCACGCGTGCGACAACCGACGCACGTTCGTACGGGTTCCATCTTACACCTGCGTTTCACCCCGACCCGTCCGCGCAACGCGCGATCCGGAAGGCCGGAGTCTTTCAGTCGAGGATGCTGTCCGGCTGGATGTCGATCTTGGCACCCGTGAGCTTGGCAGCCAGACGCGCGTTCTGACCCTCCTTGCCGATCGCGAGCGACAGCTGGTAGTCGGGGACGAGCGCACGGACGGCCTTGGTGGAGGCGTCGAGCACGAACGAGCTCGTGACCTTCGCAGGAGACAGAGCATGGGCGACGAACACCGGGAGGTCCTGGTCGTAGTCGACGATGTCGATCTTCTCCCCCGCGAGCTCCTCGGTGACGGCCCTGACGCGACGGCCGAGCTCACCGATGCAGGCGCCCTTCGCATTGATCGACGGGTCGTTCGCCTTCACCGCGATCTTCGTGCGGTGCCCGGCCTCTCGGGCCAGGGCGACGATCTCGACCAGACCGGCCGCGATCTCGGGCACCTCGAGGGCGAAGAGCTTGCGGACGAGTCCGGGGTGGGTGCGCGAGACCGTGATCTGCGGGCCCTTGAGCCCCTTGGCGACGCTCGTCACATAGACGCGGAGACGCGAGCCGTGGGTGTACTCCTCGCCCGGCACCTGCTCCTCCGGCGGCAGGATCGCCTCGACCGCGCCGAGATCGACGTGGATCATGCGCGGGTTGGGGCCCTGCTGGATGACTCCGGCGACGATGTCGCCCTCTTTGTCCTTGAAGTCGCCGAGCACCACATCGTCGGCGATGTCACGCAGACGTTGGCTGATGACCTGCTTCGCGGCGAAGGCGGCGATGCGACCGAAGTCGTCGGGAGTGGCGTCCTCCTCGCCGATCACGGCGCCCTCCTCATCCCGGACGACCTGGAGCACGGCGACGTGCCCGGTCTTGCGGTCCAGGTCGACGCGGACGCCTTCGGGAGTCGCGCCGTCTTCGGAGACGTGCTTGGAGTACGCGGTCAGGATCGCCTGCTCGATGATCGCGACGAGCTCATCGAAGGGGATCGCCTTCTCCTTCTCGATCCCTCGCAGAAGACTCAGTTCGATGTCCATGACGGCCTCTCTATTCAGCTCTCGTCGCGCCTGTTCGCACGCGCGACATCCGTACCACGATACCCTGTGCCGACCGACTCCGGCGCGGCCGCGGCGGTGTGGGAAGCGGGATCGTTCGAGGAGGAGCACGTGAGCACATTCGACACCATCGTGATCGGCGCAGGGATGTCGGGGCTCACGAGCGCCCGGATGCTCGTCGACGCGGGGCAGAAGGTCGTCGTCCTCGAGGGTCGCGACCGCATCGGCGGACGAATGCACACCGACCGCAGCGCCGGGTACCCGGTCGACCTCGGCGCCTCGTGGATCCACGGGATCGAGGACTCTCCTCTGTGGGACCTCGTCCAGGCACTCGGCGTTCCCACGATCGAGTACACGGTCGGCAGCTTCCAGGTCGGCGGACGCCCGATGGAGTACTTCGACGGGGACGGTCGGCGCATGGGCTCCGCGGCCACCGCCGAGTGGATCGAAGACGTCGACATGGCCGACCGCCTCCTCCTGGAGGAGATCAGCTCCTCCTCCCCCGGCGACACCTACCTGGATGTCACCGAGCGCGCCCTCGACCGGTCGGGCCTGCCTCCCGAGCGCATCGACGAGATCCGAGAGTTCTTCCGCCACCGGGTCGAGGAGCAGTGCGGCGCGTGGATCGGCGACCTCGACGCGCACGGTCTCGACGAGGACGCGATCGAGGGCGACGAGGTGATCTTCCCCCGCGGATACGACGAGCTGCCGAGACGGATCGGCGCCGGCCTCGACGTGCGTCTCGAGCACGCCGTGACGCGGGTGAGTCGTTCCTCCGACGGGGTCGTCGTCCACGCGAACGGGACCGAATACCACGCGGATCAGGCGATCGTGACCGTGCCGCTCGGCATCCTCAAGGCAGGCGCGATCGCGTTCGAACCGGCGCTCCCCGATGCGGTCTCCGGCCCCATCTCGCGGCTCGCGATGGGTGTGTTCAACAAGGTGTTCGTCCAGTTCCCCGAACGCTTCTGGAACGACGAGGCGTATGTGGTCCGCGCGCTGGGCGAAGCCGGCGAGCACTGGCACTCCTGGTATGACGTCTCCGCCGTCAGCGGCGTCCCGACGCTGCTCACCTTCGCCGCCGGCCCGTTCGGTCGCCGGATGCAGCAGCACGCCGATGCGGAGATCGTCGCCGACGCGCTCGGCGCCCTGCGCCTCCTCTACGGACGTGCCGTCGGCGAGCCGCTCGCACACTGGGTCACCCGCTGGGGCGATGACCGGTTCTCGAACGGCTCGTACTCCTATCTGGCCACGGGTTCGTCGCATCACGACCACGACGCCCTGGCCGGCCCCGTCGACGGCGTCCTGCACTTCGCCGGTGAGGCCACCTGGGGCGATGAGCCGGCCACGGTCGGTGCCGCCTTCGCCTCCGGTCACCGGGCCGCTGAGCGCATCCTCGGCCGTGCCATCGACCTCGCGGACTTCGCCGATCGGATCACCGCGCGGGAGCGGACGGAAGCGCGTTGACGGCTCCGATCAGCCGGAACAGATTCCCCACCTGCCGCTGATCCAGGTGCAGGATCAGCCGGGGAGGTCGAGGTTGTCGTCGTCCGCGACCTCCGGCTGCCGCGGGGCCGTCCGTTCTATCCGCCCCGACGAGAGCATCGAGGCGAACTGCTCGTTGAGCTCCTCGATCTCGGCGTCCGTCGGCTCGGCCTTCAGCCGCAGCACCAGCGCGTCGCCGACCCACCGCAGCGAGTCGTAGTTGTGCCAGAACCCGGTGATCTCGGCACGGGCGGCCTCGACCGAATCGGTGATCACGACGCGATCGAAGTCGCCCTCCGAGATCACGCCGGTGGGCGCGAGGTGGTCGTCGATGAAGCTGCGAAGCCCCTGCCAGAACGTGCCGCCCGGTTGGTCCAGCAGAACGATCGGCGTCGGCTCCGCCTTGCCCGTCTGTTGCAGCGTGAGCAGTTCGAACATCTCGTCGAGCGTGCCGAACCCGCCCGGAAGGCAGATGAACCCGAGGGACTCCTTGATGAGCATCAGTTTGCGGGTGAAGAAGTACTTCATCGCGACGACGTGATCCTGACCCGTGACGAAGCCGTTCGGCTTCTCCTCGAACGGCAGCCGGATCGACACGCCGAGCGAAAGCGCGGGCCCGGCTCCCTCGGAGGCCGCCTGCATGATCCCGGGTCCTGCACCCGTGACGACCATCCATCCGTCGCCGGCCAGTGCTGTGGCGACATCGCGGGCAGTGAGGTACAAGGGGTCGTCCTGCCTGGTGCGAGCCGACCCGAAGACCGTCACTTTCGGGACTCCCCTGAAAGGCGCGAACAGCCGGAACGCGTCGCGCATCTCGGCCAGGGCCGCCGAGGCGATCTTCAGGTCGAGGCGATCGGCACCATCCTCGCCCAACAGGATCGCCGTGCGCAGCATGCGCATGACCAGCCGTCTGTCGGTGTGCACTCCCGCATCGTCCAGGACGGCGTTGATCTCAGAGCTGAGGGCTTCGGGAAGAGGTTCGTCGATCATGACACCAGGGTGTCATGATCCGGGGCGACCGCGACCCTGTGCCACACCGTCGGGACGAGCGACTCGCGTCCGGGCGACCGCCGCACGGATCTCGTCGTGCGGGAGCGCGGGACTCCTGTGGCCGTCTCGCCCCGTCATGTCCCGTGCCGCGACGAGAGCGTTCCACAGCCTCGTCCACGGCCTGGACGGCGGCCGTGAGGAACGGATCGATCCGCCCCCAGGGAATCAGGCGCATGGTCTCGTACTCCGCGTCGGTCCCGTCGGGGAAGGCGGAGGTCAGCGCGCCCTCGTTCGCGGTGGAGAAGGCCAGCACGATGTCGCCCGAGAAGTGGCTTCCCGCCGTTCCGCTGCGTCCGAGACCGAGCGCCCCGCGACGGGCCAGCGCGGCGCACTGCCCGGGAAGGAACGGGGCGTCCGTGGCGATGATCACGATCGCCGAACCGGCGCCACCCGGCGCGCGCTGTCCTCGGTCCCGAGCGAACCAGTCGTCCTCCCCCATCGGATTCGGGACGGTCGAGCACGCTCCGAGGCTCATGCCCGCGAGGTGCAACTCCTCGCGCGATCCGAAGTTCGCCTGGATGAGCACGCCGACCGTGTACTCCTCGTCGCCGTACGACACGACCCTGGACGAGGTCCCCGTGCCGCCCTTGAAGCCGTAGCAGTTCATGCCGGTACCGCCGCCGACGTTGCCCTCAGCCGGAGCATCGGAGGAGGCGGATTCGAGCGCAGCCCATGCATCCCGGGGCGTGACGTGTCCGCCGTTGATGTCGTTGAGGTAGCCGTCCCAGGTCTCCCCGACCACGGGGAGCATCCACTGCGCGGCGACGTCCGGCGCGATCTCGGCCACCCAGGCCTCGATGCCTGCGTGCACCGCCCCGACCGCATGCGAGCTCGTGATGCCGATCGGCATCGCGAGGGATCCGGATTCATCGATCCAGGAGCGACCGGTGAGCTCGCCGTTTCCGTTGAAGGAGTGGACGGCGGCCGCGCACGGCACACCGACGCCGCCCCGCCCACGAGGAAGAATCGCCGTCACTCCGGTGCGCGCAGCCCCGCGCCCTTCGCCCTCGATCAGAGTCCGGTAGCCCACCGCGACGCCCGGGACGTCGGTGATCGCTCCTCCGGGGCCGGTGCGCCCCTCGAACGGGATCCCGAGATCTCGCCCCCTCACCGATTCGCTCGACGATTCCGACGACAGCGATGCACCCATCCGCATTCCGATCTCACTTGAACAGTTGTTCAGATACTAGGTCACAATTCACGTTTTTACTTGACTTAAGAAGAGACAACCTTTTGACTCCATGTTCAGGCGGTCATCCGACCCCGTGCCGCGCCACCCGACCACGCAGATTCCGGAGCCGCAGATGTCTCAGTCGAATCCTCCCGCCGTCCGAACGACCACGACCACGCTCGCGCAGCGACGTCTCGGCGTCTGGGCGATCGTCTTCTTCGTCGTCTCGGCGGCAGCGCCCCTCACGGTCGTCGCGAGCGCAGCGGCCACCGACTTCCGCCTCGCCGGGATCGGAGGTCCGGGCGCGATGCTCGCGAGCGGTGTCGTGCTGATGCTCTTCGCCGTCGGCTTCACGGCGATGTCGCGGTACGTGCGGAACACCGGCGCGTTCTACGTCTACGGGGCTCGAGGTCTCGGGAAGCCGATCGGCATCGGCATCGTCTTCGTCACGATCTTCTCCTACACGGCGCTGTGCATCTGCTTCTACGGGTTCGTCGGCTTCTTCGGCGAGATGACATTCTCCGCGCTGTTCGGCATCGATCTCCCGTGGACGGTGTACGCCCTGCTGGCACTCGTCGTCGTCGGGGTCCTCGGCTACCACAAGATCGACGTCGGAGCGAAGGTCCTGGGCGTCCTGCTCACGGCAGAGGTCGCCATCCTGCTCATCCTCGCCGTCGCCGTCCTCGCCAAGGGCGGGCCGGAACCCGTCTCCTTCGCCTCGTTCGCCCCCGAGAACGTGTTCTTCGCGGCCGGGAGCGGTGCGCTCTTCGTGTTCGGCTTCGGCGCCTATCTCGGCTTCGAGAGCACCGCGATCTACACCGAGGAGGCGAAGGATCCTGCGCGCACAGTGCCGATGGCGACCTACATCTCGATCGCCTTCCTCGGCATCTTCTACGCATTCACCTTCTGGGTGCTGACCGTCGCCTTCGGAGTGGAGGGCGTGCTGAAGCTGGCGATGCAGGACGACTTCCAGGACATGGTGTTCCATGCCGGCGACGCATACCTCGGCGAGTGGGCCTCGGTGACCATGCGCGTGCTCATCGTCACGAGCTTCTTCGCCTGCCTCCTGGCGTTCCATAACGCCAGCTCGCGGTACCTCTTCTCGCTGGGCCGAGAACGCCTGCTGCCCGGCTGGCTCGCTCAGACGCAGCCGACCTCGCAGGCGCCGCACCATGCCAGCCTCGTGATCTCCGTCGTGTCGCTCGCGGCCATCGTGCTGACGATCGTCAGCGGAGCGGACCCGTTCCTCGGCTTCGCGCTCCCGGTGTACTCGATCGGTGTCGCCGGCCTCGTCTTCGCGCAGGCGGTGGCCGCGATCGCCGTCGTCGGGTTCTTCCTCAGAGGACGACGCGGGCACAGCATCTGGCGGGTCCTGGTCGCCCCCGCACTCGGAGCGATCGGACTGATGGTCGGGTTCGCCCTGATCGCCATGAACTTCGACCTCGTCACCGGCCTCACGGGTCCGATCAACCTCGCCCTCCTCGCCCCCACGCCCGTCCTGTTCCTCGCCGGCATCATCGTCGGCCTCGTCCTGAAGAAGCGTCGACCCCAGCACTATGCTGAACTCACCACGCTCGTTCCCGACGACGAGTAGCGCCAGGCACGAGGAGGATACGTGGCCGAGCAGCGCAAGCATGCGACCAGGCGAGCAGAGCTGATCTCCGCGACCCGACGCGTCGCCGGGCGCAGCGGCATCCTCGGAACGAACGTACGAGCGGTCGCGGCCGAGGCATCGGTCAGCGCGGGAAGCGTGCTGTACTACTTCTCGAGCTTCGACGAACTGATGTACGCGACCGTCGAGGGTGTGCTCGAGGAGATGTACGACCGCCGACGCTCCCTGGCCGAACGGGAGCCGGACCCCGCGAAGCGACTCGTGGCGCTCATCGTGGCCGGAGTCCCGGACGAGATCAGCGACCACCTGCGCATGGCATACGAGAGCATCCCGCTTCTGCGCGAGCAACCCCAGTACCGCCCCCTGCACCGTTCGATCGTCGAGCGTCAGGTCGCCCTCTACCGATCGACCATCGAGATCGGCACCGCCCTCGCCGCCTTCCGACCCCGCGCCGACATCGGCGTCATCGCGCGGAACATCGTGGCGCTCGAGGACGCCTACGATCTCTACCCCCTGATCGGCCTCGAACTGGGGGCCGAGACGTACCGCGCCAACATCCTGTCCTACGCCAGCACGGCGCTGGACTGCCCGCTCGAGCCCTGAGCCGCCCCGAGCGATCGTCCAGGACGGCGCCGTGCGCCGATCATGTTCCCGGGCCGCTGTCAACGCCCGTGCCGTGCCCGCACCTCTCGCGGCACAGTTGCATCATGACGGAGATCACAGGACCCGAAGCCCTCGCCCGCGTCGCCGAGCTCGTGGAGGACATCGACTTCACGATGCTCACCACGATCGACGACGACGGCCACCTCGTCAGTCGACCGATGTCGACCCGGCAGATGGACGACGCCGGCGACATCTGGTTCTTCACCGCGGAAGACACCGAGAAGGTCGAGGAGGCTCGACGCCACCATGACGTGGGCCTGTCCTACTGCGACAGCAAGGGGATGCGCTACGTGTCGGTCGCCGGCACCGCCGAAGTCGTGCACGACAGGGCGAAGATGGAGGAGCTCTACACTCCGTCGCTCGACATCTGGTTCGCCGACGGCCTCGACACACCGGGCATCGCACTGCTCAAGGTGACGCCGACCGTGACGGAGTTCTGGGAACCGTCGAAGGGCAGGATCGCCATGGCCGCCGGAGCGCTCAGATCCCTCGTCACCCGCGACACCCCGGACGACGACATCATGAACCACGGCCACATCGTCTGCTGACGACGCGGCCGTGAGGTTCAGACCGCGGCGGTGAGGCGCGCGACGACCTCGTCGACCGAGACCGCGTCGCGATCTCCGCTGACGCGGTCCCACAGTTCGACCTGCCCATCGGCCGCACCGCGCCCGACGATCACGATCTTCGGCACGCCGACCAGTTCCGCGTCGCCGAACTTCACGCCGGGCGAGACCTTCGGGCGATCGTCGTACAGCACGTCGATTCCCGTGGCCTCGAGCTGCGCGGAGAGGTGCTCCGCCACGTCGAACGCGACCTGATCACGGCCAGCCGCGACGACCTGCACATCGAACGGCGCGACGGACGCCGGCCAGATGAGGCCCTTGTCGTCGTTGTTCAGCTCGGCGATGATCGCCAGGATGCGCGTGACGCCGATGCCGTAGGAGCCCATCGTGACCGTGACGAGCTTGCCGTTCTCGTTCAGGACCTTCAGCCCGAGCGCCTCGGCGTACTTGCGGCCGAGCTGGAAGACGTGTCCGATCTCCATACCGCGGGCGAGTTCGACGGGACCCGAGCCGTCGGGGGCGGGATCGCCCGCGCGGACGTTCGCGATCTCCACGATCCCGTCGGCGGCGAAGTCGCGCCCGGCGACGACGGAGTGCGCGTGCTTCTGGTCGATGTTCGCACCCGTGATCCAGCTCGTCCCCTCGCTCACACGCGGGTCGACCAGGTAGCGGATACCGGTGGCCGACTCCTCGCCCAGCACGGCGCCTGTGGGCGACCAGGGTCCGATGTAGCCCTTCACGAGCAGCGGGTTGTTCTCGAAGTCGTCCGCGGTGGCGGTCTCGACCTCGGCGGGCGCGAACGCCACCTCTGCGCGCTTCTCATCGACCTCGCGGTCGCCGGGAATGCCCACGACGACGAGTTCGCGCGTCCCATCGAGGTGGGTGAGCGCCAGAACGACGTTCTTGAGCGTGTCGGCCGCCGTGTACTCGCCGTCCAGCACACGGTTGCTGTGGGCGACCAGGGTCTCGATGGTCGGGGTGTCGGGCGAGTCGAAGATCACAGGGGTCGCGTCGGGGTCGTATGCGATCGCCTCTGGAACAGCGGTCGTGAAGGCCTCGACGTTCGCGGCATAGCCTCCGGCGCTGCGTACGAAGGTGTCTTCGCCGACCGGGGTCGGGTGCAGGAACTCCTCGCTCCGCGACCCTCCCATCGCGCCGGCATCCGCCTGGACGATGACGTACTCGAGGCCGAGACGCTGGAAGATGCGCTCATACGCGTCGCGCTGCGCCTGGTAGCTGACGTCGAGCCCCTCGTCGGACGCGTCGAAGGAGTACGCGTCCTTCATCGTGAACTCCCGGCCGCGGAGCAGCCCGGCGCGCGGGCGGGCCTCGTCGCGGTACTTGTCCTGGATCTGGAAGATCGTGAGCGGCAGATCCTTGTACGACGAGTAGAGGTCTTTCACCAGGAGCGTGAATGCTTCTTCGTGGGTGGGGGCGAGCAGGTAGTCGCCGCCCTTGCGGTCCTGCAGACGGAAGAGCAGGTCGCCGTACTCCTCCCAGCGCCCGGTCGCCTCGTACGCCTCGCGCGGCATGAGCGCGGGGAAGTGCACCTCCTGCGCACCGGCTGCGGCCATCTCCTCGCGGACGACCGCCTCGATCTTCGCCTTCACGCGCAGGCCCAATGGCAGCCACGCGAAGATGCCGGCGGCCTGTGGGCGGATGTAGCCGGCCCGGATCAGCAGCCGGTGGCTGGCGACCTCTGCGCCTGCAGGGTCTTCGCGGAGCGTGCGGAGGAAGAAGTTCGAAAGACGAGTGACCACGCAGCAAGTCTAGTGAGCCGTGGTCACTCTTCTTTCGCGGTCAGTTGAGGGCCGGCAGGTTCGCCGGGACGACGCCGCCCGCGTACAGGTCGGCCGCGAACTCCTGCAGCGCGGTCAGGGCGACCCGCTGGGGAAGAGGGCCGTAGGAGATGCGCGTGACGCCGAGCTTCTCGTACTCGGACGCAGCGAGAGCTCCGGGAAGACCGATCACGCTGACCTTGCGCTCCCCGATGCCCTCGACGAGTTGGCGGGTGACGTTCATGTCGAGGATGCCCGGCACGAAGACGGCGGTCGCTCCGGCGTCGAGGAACGCGCGTCCGCGCTGGATGGCGTCGGCGATGCTCTCCTGCACCGGTCGGTGCCCTGCTCGGACGAACGCGTCGGTGCGCGCATTGAGGGCGAAAGGCACGCCCTCGGCCTCCGCCGCCTTGACGATCGCGTCGACCACGGCGACGGATTCGTCGAGCGGCTTGAGGCGGTCCTCGACGTTGGCGCCGACCACGCCGGCGCCGATCGCGAGCCGGGTGGTCTCCCCCGCGTCCCCGTAGCCGTCGTCGAGGTCGGCGGAGACGGGGACCTCGACTGCCGCGGCGATGCGCCCGACCATGTCGATCATGACCTCGCGAGGGGTCGCGCCGTCGTCGTAGCCGAACGACGCGGCGATGCCGTGGCCGGCGGTGGCGAGGGCCTTCGTCTCCGGGAGGGCGGCGACCGCGCGTGCCGAGACGACGTCCCACACGTTCACGACGCGGAGGATCTCCGGAGCGTCATAGAGTCCGACAAGGGTCTGGGCCTTCGCAGCAGTGGTCATGGCTCCACGCTAACGCGGTCTGGCCGGGCGGGGGCCGGTTCCCTGCTCCTCAGCCGGCTCCTCGCCATAGTGTGGAGCCATGCCCCAGCGCCGATCGCATGTCGCCCCGTCCGCCGCACAGACCGAACTCGCATCCGCGCTCGCCTCTCTGCGGGAGTCGCTGGACGCCCCGTCGTCGTTCCCCGAAGACGTGCTCGCCGAGGCCGAAGCGACATCGCCGACGACTCCCGAACTCGATCTCACCCACCTTCCTTTCGCGACCCTGGACCCCGCGGGTTCGCGCGACCTCGACCAGGCCTTCCATCTCGCGCGCGACGGCTCCGGATACTCGGTCCGCTATGCGATCGCCGACGTCCCCGGATTCGTCCGGCCCGGCGGCGCCGTCGATGCGGAAGCCCGGCGCCGGGGACAGACGCTGTATGCCGCGGACGGCCGGATTCCGCTGCATCCCCGTGTTGAGCGAGGACCGCGCCTCGCTGCTGCCCGGCGTCGACCGCCCGGCGCTGGTCTGGACGCTGGCGCTCGACTCCGCGGGCGCCGTCACGGACTTCCGCCTCGAACGCGCGCTCATCCGCTCACGGGAACAGCTCGACTACGCGACCACACAGGAGTCCCTCGATCGGGGCGCGGACGGCCCCGCGGCTCTCCTGCCCGTGATCGGCGCCCTCCGACTCGAACAGGAGCGGCTGCGCGGAGGTGCGAGCCTCAATCTGCCCGACGAGGAGGTCGTGCGCACCGAGGAGGGCACCTACGCGATCGAACGTCGCAGTCCCCTCCCGGTCGAGGAGTGGAACGCCCAGCTCTCGCTCATGACCGGGATGGCCGCGGCGTCGCTGATGCTCGAGGCCGGGGTCGGCATCCTCCGCACCATGCCCGAGCCGGACGACGCGGCGTTCGACACGTTCCGACTGCAGACCACGGCTCTGGGGCGCCCCTGGACGAGGGGCACGTACGGCGAATATCTTCGCGACCTCGACCGCAGCGACCCGCTCACCCTTCCCGTCCTCGAGGCCGCCGCATCGCTCTTCCGCGGTGCCGGCTACCGGGTGTTCGACGGCGAGACGCCGACGGATGCGCTGCAGGCGGCCATCGCAGCCCCGTACGCGCATGCGACCGCACCTCTGCGCCGCCTGGTCGATCGATGGACCCTCGCCATCTGCCTCGCGGTGTCGAACGGCGATCCGGTGCCGGAGTGGGCGCGCGACTCCCTCGCCGACCTCCCGGCACTCATGCAGGAGTCCGGGCAACGTGCGTCACGACTGAACACCGCCACGGTCGCCTGCGTCGAGGCCGCGGTCCTCACCCCGCTCGTCGGGACGATCATCGAGGCGACCGTGATCGAGCTGCGGGGCGAGCGCGCCGAGGTCCAGATCGCCGTACCGCCGGTCACCGCCACCGCCCCGGTGCCTGATGACGCCAAGCCCGGTGACCTCGTGCGCCTCCGCGTGGTGAGCACCGACATCGCCAAGGGGGACGTCGAGCTCGCCCTCTGAGGCGGCCGTCCGGGTTCGCCTTGAAGTGTGTCACCTCATTGATACATAATGTGTCGATACGGTGACACACTATGGAGGCGACCTTGGCCCTGTTCATGCTCCTTCTCTGGGGGCCGATCCTTCTCGCCCTGGGCATCGCCCTCGCCCTCCGATGGACGCTTCTCCGACACACGCCGCGGATGATGGGGCTGGACGCCGTCGCCGCCGTGATCGCGGGAGCTCTCCCCATCCTGGTGGTGCTGGCTCCTCGCGCGACAGCTTTCGGCGGGGTCCCCCGCTCTGGACCGACCTCGGCTTCCTGGCCGCGCTCCCCCTGGTCCTCGGGATCTTCGGCGTCGTCGTGCTCTCGTTCGCGGCGCGACCCGCACACGGACGAGCACATCCGCCCGGCTCGCGCCCCGCACGATCGGGACGTTCGTCCGTCCGCGCCAGCCGATCCTGCTGGGATCGCTCGCCGCCATCGCGCTCGCGCTCACCCTGGCCGCCGGCGCCGCATCCGAGACCGACGAGCTCGGTCACCACACCCGGTTCACGATCACCCTCGGCACGTCTGGCACCTCCGCGTCGTCGGGTATCTACGGCTGGTACCACTCCCTTCCGTCCCTGGCCCTGCTCGTCACCGTCCTCGTCGTCACCGCCGTGGCATGGATCCGGCTCCCGCGACCGGCATGGGGCGAAGACGTCGCCCACGACACGGCCATCCGCCGCACCCGCGCAGACAACATCACGCGCCTGGCGTCCGGAGCCGTCCTCCTCCACCTCGCCGTCGTGTTCAACTCCCTCCGCGGCACCGCCTCGATCATGCTGTCGGTGTCGGGGAACGAACTAGGCATGATCTCCCTCGGCACCCCTTTCGCCGCCATGCAACCGGTGCTCTTCATCGCGGGAACCGCCGCGACGGTCGCCGGGCTGGCGCTGTGGATGCTCGCGGCACTCACCGGCGTCGCGATCCGCACACGACGGCAGGTCCCGGTGCACACCTCATGATCATCACGATCACCCGGGACAGCGGTGAGTCCCCGGCGGAACAGGTGCACGGGCAGCTCCGCGGCCTGATCACGACCGGACACCTGCTGGCCGGGGATCGGCTTCCCTCGGTCCGCCAACTCGCATCGGACCTCGGCATCGCACCGGGGACCGTCGCCAAGGCGTATCGCATCCTCGAGGATGACGGTCTCGTGACGTCGCGGATCGGCTCCGGCACGAGGGTGAGCGACACCGTGCAGCCCGTCGCCGGAGGCATCGCCGACGTGGCCCGCGCCCTGTCCGCCGCCGCGAAGGCGGAAGGACTCACGCTGGCGGATGCGCAGCGCGTGCTCCGCGCCATCTGGTGACGGTCGGGGCCGGCGATCAGACCGCGGCCGAGGCCGTCGTCGTCATCACGAGCAGCTGCGGGTCGCTCAGATCGAGCGACACCGAGATCGAGGAGAAATCGGCGAGCGACGTCACGTGGGTGCCACCGCACAGGATCACCGCTTCTGCCTCGGGGAGCTCGCAGTGCCAGCGTCGCCTGTCCACGATCGTCGGACCCTCCGTCTCGATCCGGCTGGAGGCACCCGTCGCGATCCATGCGGCGAGCTGCGCGTTGATCCGCTCCTCACGTTCGGCCAGGGTGGCGGCGAAGGTCTCGGTGTCGAAACCCGCGCGACGGAGGCTCTTGCCGAGGCGATACTCATCGACCGCGCCGTCTTCGCGGATGCGGCTGGACTGATTCGCACGACCTTCGAAGTCGGGGTTCCCGATCGCGTCCTGTCCGGGATCCTTGCGCCACAGATCTGCGAGGGCCAGATCGAGGGCGAGGGAGGCGAGGTGGCAGGCGGTATGGCCGCGGCTGAGACCATCGCGATGCGCGACATCGACCGACATGCTCACGGGCGCTCCCTCGACGAGCGCGGCCGGCGGTTCCCCCTCGATCCGGTGTCCGACCAGCCAGGTCCAGCCTTCGGCGCCGCGCTTGACCGGGATGTCGCTTCCGACGGCGAAGGCCCCCTCCTCGGAAGCCGCGACCATGACCGCTTCGACGATCGACGCAGAATCGCCGCCGACGGTGAGAGAGCCGCGGTCACCGGGCTGATCGGGCCACGTGTGGTCCACGGGGTGGAAAGGTGTGGTGTCGACGATCACCACGACTCCATCCTGGCCGCGCTCGACGCGCGTGACGGCGCCGGAGCCCGTGACGGCTCCCCCGGGAAGGTCACGATGGTGGGTGTCGACATGGCTCTCCTCGGTGCGACGGCGCTGCCGTCTCGTGACGCGGGTTTCAGACCGTGACGACCTGGGCGGTGCCGAGAGGGGCGCCAGGACCCATCTCTGCGGCGATCCGGTTGGCTTCTTCGATCAGCGTCGCGACGATGTCGGCCTCGGGCACCGTCTTGATGACCTCGCCCTTGACGAAGATCTGCCCCTTGCCGTTGCCGGACGCCACTCCGAGGTCGGCCTCGCGGGCCTCACCCGGGCCGTTCACGACGCAGCCCATGACGGCGACGCGCAGCGGGACGGTCATGTCCTTGAGCCCCTCTGTGACGTCTTCCGCGAGGGTGTAGACGTCGACCTGGGCGCGACCGCACGACGGGCACGAGACGATCTCGAGCTTGCGCTCGCGCAGGTTGAGCGACTGCAGGATCTGGTGCCCCACCTTGACCTCTTCTGCCGGCGGTGCCGACAGGGAGACGCGGATGGTGTCGCCGATGCCCTCGCCGAGCAGGATGCCGAACGCCGTCGCGCTCTTGATCGTGCCCTGGAATGCCGGACCCGCCTCGGTCACGCCGAGGTGGAGGGGCCAGTCGCCCCGCTCGGCCAGCTGCCGGTACGCCTTGACCATCACGATGGGGTCGTTGTGCTTGACCGAGATCTTGAAGTCGTGGAAGTCGTGCTCCTCGAACAGCGACGCCTCCCAGACAGCACTCTCGACCAGAGCCTCCGCCGTGGCCTTGCCGTACTTGGTGAGGATCCGGCGATCCAGCGATCCCGCGTTCACGCCGATGCGCAGCGAGACGCCGGCGGCCTTGGCGGCCTCTGCGATCTTGCCGACGTTGCCGTCGAACTCCCGGATGTTGCCGGGGTTCACGCGGACGGCTCCGCATCCGGCGTCGATCGCCGTATAGATGTAGCGCGGCTGGAAGTGGATGTCGGCGATGACGGGGATCTGACTCTTCATCGCGATGATCTTGAGCGCGTCGGCGTCGTCCTGGTGCGGAACCGCGACGCGCACGATCTCGCAACCCGACGCGGTGAGCTCGGCGATCTGCTGCAGCGTCCCGTTGATGTCGGTCGTCTTCGTGGTCGTCATCGACTGGACGCTGACGGGAGCGTCGCCGCCCACGAGCACCTTGCCCACCTTGATCTGCCGGGACTTGCGGCGCGGGGCGAGGACTTCGGGGATCTTCGGCATTCCGAGGTTCACTGCTGGCACGCTCCCAGCCTACGCCGCCAGGATGCATGCGGGCTGGACGACCGCGCCATGTCATGCACCAGGGGCGCGCACCGCCGGTGTGGTAGTTTCGGCCCATGCTCGCGAACTTCACCTGGTGGCCCGCCTCCTAGGCGGTGTGTTCGCGTTCCCACGAATCCAGACCGCCTCCGGGGCGGTCTTTTCGTTGCGCCGAGCCGGAGCCTTGCACAGGAGACAGCCATGACCCTCTCACGACTCGCCGAGCTCAGCGCGGACCCGGCAGCATCCTTCGTGCTGATCGCGCGCCACGGCGCGGACACCGTGGAGCTGCTCAGCGGCGACGTCGTCGACGTCGACCTGCTCGCCGACATCCCGCTGACGATCGACGGCACACCGCGCGAGGTCTTCGCCATGGTCCCCTATCGCCAGGTGCGCGAGCGCGGGTTCGTGGCGCAGGACGACGGCGCTCCGTTGCGCTGCGTGATCGTCGACGAACATCTCCATCTGCCGACCGGCGAGCTCCTCACGGCGCTGCCCGATACCCCGGTTCCGCTGCACGACGACGGTTTCGACATCGCGGACGCGGACTACGCGACGATCGTCGAGAAGGTCATCGCCGAGGAGATCGGTCGGGGTGAGGGGGCGAACTTCGTCATCCGACGCGATTTCACCGCGAACATCGATGTCGACGACCGCACGGCCGCACTCACCTGGTTCCGCGCGCTTCTCCTGCACGAGCGTGGCGCCTATTGGACGTTCGCGGTCTTCACTCCAGGGCACATCGCTGTCGGCGCGAGCCCCGAGGCGCACGTCGTCGCCCGCGAGGGCGTCGTCACGATGAACCCGATCTCCGGCACGTTCCGTCATCCTGCCGGCGGCGCCACCAAGGAGACTCTCGTCGAGTTCCTCGCCTCCGCCAAGGAGACCGAGGAGCTGTTCATGGTCGTGGACGAGGAGCTCAAGATGATGAGCGCCGTGTGCTCCGACGGTGGGCGCATCACCGGCCCCCACCTCAAAGAGATGTCCCGACTCACACACACCGAGTACATGCTCCGCGGTCGCAGCGTCCTCGATCCGCGCGACATCCTGCGGGAGACGATGTTCGCCCCGACCGTCACCGGCTCCCCGATGCAGAACGCGTGCGCCGTGATCCGACGCCACGAGGAGAAGCCGCGCGGGTATTACTCGGGCGTCGCCGCGCTGTTCACCCCGAACGCGGACGGCGGTCACGACCTGGACGCACCGATTCTCATCCGCACCGTGTACCTGCGAGACGGCGCCCTCAGCGTCCCCGTCGGCGCGACTCTCGTGCGGCACTCCGACCCGCAGGGCGAGGTGTCGGAGACTCACGGCAAGGCCGCCGGCGTGCTGGGCGCGATCGGCGCCATCGACCGGGACCGGGCGGCGGAGGCCCGCAGCGACGCCGATGCACCGACGCAGCAGCAGGTTCTCGCCGACGATCCGACGGTCGCCGCGCTGCTGTCTTCTCGTAACGCGCGCCTGGCGGAGTTCTGGCTCAACCCGCAGGGCGAAGACTTCACGGGTCCATTCGCCGGGCGCACCGCCGTGGTCGTCGACGCCGAGGATCGGTTCACCACGATGCTCGCCCACCAGCTCCGTCACCTCGGTCTCGCCGTCACGATCGCCCCGTGGAACCAGGTGGAGGACGCGGATCTGGAGAAGGCCGACATCGTCGTCGCAGGGCCGGGCCCCGGGGATCCGCGAGACACGGACAACCCGCGGATCGCTCGTATGCGCGAGGTGGTGGCCGACCGACTCGCGGCAGGAAGCCCTCTGATCGCGGTCTGCCTCAGTCACCAGATCCTCGCCGACGGGTTCGACATCGCGCTGACACCTCTCGACGCCCCGCACCAGGGCCTGCAGAAGTCCGTGCCGGTGTTCGGCGAGGACGCCTCGATCGGCTTCTACAACACCTTCACCGCCCGGGTCACGCCCGGCACGACCGCGACCGGGTCGGTGGAGGTCTCTGCGGACCCGACGTCCGGCGACGTCTACGCCCTGCGCGGTCCGCACTTCGCGTCCGTGCAGGGACACCTCGAGTCGATCCTGTCGCGCGACGGCATAAAGACGCTCGAGCGTCTGGTCGCCCACGCACTCGGGTGAGGGCCCATCGGACGTTCAGCCCAGCAGATCCACCGGGTTGAACACGTCGGCGATCAGGAGCAACGCGCCCATCGCGATCAGGAGCACCGCGACGACGACGGTCAGCGGCACGAGCTTCGTGGCGTCGACGGGCGCCGGCGGCGGACGTCGGAAGAGCTTGGCCCATGCCCGCTTGACGCCGTCCCACAGCGCCACCACGACGTGACCGCCGTCGAGCGGCAGCAGCGGGATCAGGTTGAACACGAAGAGGGCGATGTTCAACGAGCCCAGCAGTCCCAACAGGATCGCGAACCGGTTGAGGATGGGCGCATCGGTCGCCGCGACCTCACCAGCCAGACGACCCACCCCGACCACGCTGAGCGGCCCGTTGGGGTCGCGCTCGCCCCCGGTCACCAGCGAGACGCCGATGTCCCAGAGCCGTACCGGCAGAGTGACGATCAGGGAGGCGACCCGGCCGACGTTCTCCGCTGCCATCTCGGGCCCGGCGGCAAGCGGCTGCTGCACATACCCCATCTGGGAGAACATGCCCGCATAGCCGACCTCCTTCACCACGGGAGCGCCGGCCTCATCCAGCACCGGCGCGCCGCTGGCGTCGGTGATCGTCCGCTCCGCGGCGATCGGCGTCAGGGTCAGGACTCCTCGCTGCCGTCGCGTCGCACCACGACGTCGAGCGACTCCCCGGGTGAGGCCTGGATGATCGCGGTCGCGTCGGCGAAGGTCGACACCGGGCGTCCGTCGACGGCGACGAGCACATCTCCCGGCTGCACTCCGGCCTCGGCGGCCGGGGACTCCGGGTCGTCTGCCGCGCACTCCGTCGCCGTGGACGAGGACGGCAGCACGCACTCGCTCACCGCGGAGATCGTGGTCGTGCCCTGCTGCAAGCCGATTCCGGAGAGGAGCACGGTGAACACGAGGACCGCGAGGAAGAGGTTCATCAGCGGTCCGCCGAGCATCACGATGACGCGCTTCCACACGGGGAGGCGGTAGAAGACACGGTCCTCCGCGCCCTCGGCGATGGTCTCGTCGTTGGCGGAGCGGGCGTCCTGGATCAGGGAGCGGAACACGCCCGTCGCCGCACCGGAGTTCTTCGACGGCGGGTACATCCCGGACATCGAGATGAAGCCCCCGAGCGGAAGCATCTTGAACCCGTACTCGGTCTCACCGATGCGCTTCGACCACAGGCGGGGCCCGAACCCGATCATGTACTGGCCGACGCGCACGCCGAAGAGCTTCGCGGGGACGAGATGGCCGACCTCGTGCAGACCGATCGAGAGCCCGAGGCCGATCAGCATGAAGAGGATGCCGCCCAGATAGAGCAGGAATTCCACGTGCCAACGCTACTGCCCCCAGCTAGGAATCTGCCCGGCGCTGTCGGCGCGGCTAGGCTGTCAGCGTGAATGCCCGGCAACTGCGACTCGTGCGCGCTGCCGTCGTCTCCACGGTCGCGACACTGCTCGCGGCGGTATCGCACACGCTCGGTGGGGGTGCTGCTCCGCACCCGCTGTTGATCCTCGCCGTCGCGACACTCCTCACCCCGCTCTCCGCCGTGCTGGTGGGTCTGCGCCGGTCACGGGTCCGCGTCGCGGTCGCGGTCGTGCTGTCGCAGACCGTCTTCCACGTCCTGTTCCAGGGGCTCGGGTCGCCGACGGGCGCCTCGACCCGCACCACCGTCGGTCACACGCACGTCATCGATCTCACGGCACTCGGATCGACCGAGGCCGCCTCAGCGCCCGGTGCGACGATGCTGCTCGCTCATGCTGTCGCCGCGGCATTGACCGTCCTCCTCGTGTGGCGCGGCGAGACGACCGTCCGTGCCGTCGCCCGCTGGGTCGAGGCGGTGTTCCGTCGTGCCGTCGCCGCCGCTCCGGCGGAGCACCCGCGGCCCCCGCGCCTGCGCTCGGTGCTCCTCCGGCCTCTCGACACCGCAGTCTCGGCGACTGTACGGCGTCGAGGCCCTCCTGCGCTCGTCAGCGACTGATCCTCGATCCGTCGCACCGCAGCCCGCCGCCCCTTCCTGGCGGTGTCCCTTTTCGCGTGAACGCGCCATCGCGGCGCGCCCGCACAACGAGCAACTGGAGTCTTCTCATGTCCCGTAACACCCGTACCCGTCGCACCGCCCTCTCCGTCGCCGGGGTCCTCGGTGGCGCGATCCTCGCCGTCGCCCTCCCGTCGATGGCTTCAGCGCACGTCGGGGTCAGCCCCGACGAACTCGCTGTCGGAGATCACGGCGTTCTCACCTTCTCGTTCTCGCACGGCTGCGAGGACTCGCCCACCACCGCCCTGCGCATCACGATGCCGGACGGGCTCGCATCCGTCGCTCCCACCATGGACGGCGATTGGAACATCCAGGTCGAGCGCGGCGATGACGGCCTCGTCAGCGCCGTCACCTACACCGCTCTCACCCCGGTTCCCAATGGGCTCCGCGGAGCGGTGAGCATGTCTGTGGGGGTGGATGAGAACACACCGGAGTCGCTCGCCTTCCCCGTCGTCCAGGAGTGCGTCGAAGGATCCACCGAGTGGACCCAGCTGGCCGAGGACGGCGAGGATCCGCACAGCCTTGACGCGCCCGCCCCGGTCGTGTCCGTCTCAGCGGACGCCTCCGGCGCGCATGGCCAGCACGACGATGCGCAGTCCGGCGAGGCGACGTCGGCCGCGTCGGGCGCTGCCGATCCGCTGGCCGTCGCCCTCGGCGCAGGTGGACTCGCGGCCGGGATCGCCGGACTCGTCGTCGCGGTGCTCGCCTACCGACGCCGCGCCTGACGGCTTCGCGACTCCTCGCGCGTCGCACGATGGCGCGCGAGGGGTCGTGCCGCAGAGAGGTTCCGCAGGCCGTCGTGAGATCATGGAGGCGACATGTCGATTGAACAACAACCGAGCCTGCCTCCCGTGCTCCGCCCCGCGAACCCGCCCCGGCGTCAGCTGTCCGAACTCGCCTCCCGCTTCGCCCGCGCCGTGCGCGGCGACATCGAAGGGGTCTCGCTCTCCGGGATCACCCTCGCCACGGCGGATCTCCGACCAGGAGAAGCGTTCGTCGCGATCCAGGGCGTCAACCGCCACGGCGCGGACTTCGCCGGAACAGCCGCGGAGAAGGGCGCCGTCGCTGTCATCACCGATGAGCCGGGGGCGCTGATCGCGGAACCCACGGGACTCCCGATCATCGTGGTCGATGATCCGCGCGGCGTGCTCGGCGACCTGAGCGCCTGGGTGTACGGCACCGGAGCAGACGACCCGCTCCCCCTGCTGCTCGCGACCACGGGCACCAACGGCAAGACCAGCGTCTCCCATCTCCTTGCGGGGATCCTCGACCAGATCGGCGTCGTCTCCGGGCTCTCGTCCACCGCCGAACGGCACATCGCCGGAGAGGTCATCGTCTCCCGTCTGACGACGCCCGAGGCCTCAGAAATGCATGCGCTGCTGGCTCTGATGCGCGAGCGCGAGGTCGAGGCCGTCGCGGTCGAGGTCAGCGCGCAGGCGCTGTCACGCCACCGGGTCGACGGGATCCGCTTCGACGTCGCGGGCTTCACCAATCTGAGCCACGACCACCTCGACGACTACGCCGACATGGAAGAGTACTTCGAGGCGAAGCTGCCGCTGTTCCGCCCCGATCGTGCGAAGCGCGGCGTCATCTGCCTCGACTCCCCATCCGGAGCGATCGTCGTCGATCGCGCCGAGGTGCCCGTCGTTACCGTCGGTACGCCGTCGATCGCAGCAGACCCCGAATCGGCCTCCGCCGCCGACTGGGTCGTCGTGATCGACGACGAGCGCGCCGCCGGGACGACCTTCACCATGACCGGCCCGGAGGGATCGCTCACGACGACGGTGCCGGTGATCGGCCCTCACATGGCCGCCAACGCGGCACTCGCGATCGTGATGCTGCTCGAGGGCGGCTACGAGTGGACGCGGATCGTCGATGCGCTCACCCGTGACGGCGGCATCCGCGCCTACCTGCCCGGCCGCACGCAGCTCGTATCCGGCGAGCGGGGACCGGCGGTCTTCGTCGACTTCGGCCACTCGCCCGACGCGTTCGAGAAGACGCTCGCCGCCGTCCGCCGCGTCACCCCGGGCAAGGTGCTCATGCTGTTCGGCGCGGACGGCGACCGTGACGCGAGCAAGCGCTTCGACATGGCACGCACCGCGGTGGAGGGAAGCGACATCCTCGTCGTCACCGACCACCACCCGCGCTTCGAAGACCCGGCTTCGATCCGTGCGACGCTCGTCGAGGGCGCGCGCAAGGCACGACCGGATGCGGAGATCCACGAGGCATCGCCTCCAGAGAACGCCATCGTCACGGCCGTCGGCCTGGTCGGCGACGGCGACGCGATCCTCTGGGCTGGCCCGGGGCATCAGGACTACCGCGACATCCGCGGTATGCGCACGCCGTACTCGGCGCGAGAGCTCGCAGCAGCGCTGCTGCGCGCCGCCGGCTGGCCTGTCCCCGACTCGCAGTGGCCCGTCCCCTACCCCGACGAGGACTGACCACTCGGTGCTGGACTGACCGCTCGGTGGTCGCCGCGTCACACGCCCGGCGCGTGGATCAACGCGCCGCGATCATCCGATCGGCCGTCGTGCGCGCCCAGGCTTCGGCGGCGGCGAGCGTCTCGACCGTCAGTGCATCCGGCGCCTCGTGGGCGTCGACCACCCGAGCGATCGTGTCGACGATGCCGAGGAAGGGCAATCGCCCCTCGTGGAAGGCGTCGACCGCCTGCTCGTTGGCTGCGTTGTAGACCGCGGGGAAGGTGCCCCCGGCACGCCCGACGGCTTTCGCGAGTGCGACGGAGGGGAACGCCTCACCGTCGAGGGGCTCGAAGGTCCAGGAGGTCGCGCTGGTCCAGTCGAGTGGCCGTCCGACCCCGCCGACGCGATGCGGCCAGTCCAGGCCCAAGGAGATCGGCAGCCTCATATCGGGTGGCGATGCCTGGGCGATGGTCGACCCGTCGATGAACTCGACCATGGAGTGCACGATCGACTGGGGATGCACGACGACCTCGATGTCGTCATACGGCACGTCGAAGAGCAGGTGCGCCTCGATGACCTCGAGACCCTTGTTGACCAGGGTCGCGGAGTTGGTGGTGACCATGCGCCCCATGTCCCAGGTCGGGTGCGCGAGTGCCTCCGCGGGAGTGACGTCGACGAGGTCCGCCCGGCTGCGTCCGCGGAAGGGACCACCCGACGCCGTCACGACGAGGCGTCGCACCTCGGCGTGGGTGCCGGCACGCAGAGCCTGCGCGAGAGCGGAGTGCTCGGAGTCGACCGGAACGATCTGATCGGGAGCCGCAGCGGCCAACACGAGGTCACCGCCGACGATCAGCGACTCCTTGTTCGCGAGCGCCAGCGTCCGCCCGGCCTTCAACGCCGCGAGCGTCGAGCCGAGACCGATCGAGCCGGTGATCGCGTTGAGCACCACGTCTGCGTCCACATCGCGGACCAGCTGCTCGGCCTCTTCGGCGCCGAGCGCGGTGTCTTCGACGTGGAACTGCGCCGCCTGCTCCGCCAGCATCGCGGCGTTGGAGCCGGCGGCCAGGCCGACAAGTTCGAACCTTCGAGGATTGGCGCGGATCACGTCCAGCGCCTGGGTGCCGATGGAGCCGGTGGAGCCGAGGACGATGACGCGACGCATAACGCCAGCCTAGGACACGGCCCGGCCCGGCCCTCTTACTGCTGGACGGCGGTGGTCGCCAGGATGTCGACCACGAACACGAGGCTCTCCTTCTGGAGTTCGTGGCCTTCGCTCGCTCCGTAGCCGTCGGACGGCGGCATCACGACGACCACCTGCGAGCCGACCTTCTGCCCCTCCAGAGCCTTCTGGAAGCCCGCGACGACACCCGTGGTCTGGAACTGCGCGGGCGCGGCGTCGCGGCTCCAGCTGGAGTCGAACTCCGTGCCGTCTGACCACTTGACACCGAGGTACTGCACGACGACGAGGTCGCCGGATCCGACGGTCGGCCCGTCACCCTGCTTGAGGACGGCGACCTTCGTCTCGGCCGGCGCATCTCCGTCGGGGATCGTGACTGTCGGCGCACCCTTGTCGTCGAGTTCGACGGTCGGCATGCCCGGCGTGGGGTCGACGGGGGTACCGGTCGCCACCTCGGGCAGGTGCTCCACGGCCTGGGCGTAGACGACGACGTTGTTCTGCCCCTCGCCCAACGCACTGCCGGGGAGTGACAGCACGATTCGCGAGCCGACGGGCTCGCACTCGAGCGCCGCGACGAAAAGGGACGACTGGTTGGTGTCGAGGAGGACGGGGAGGAGACCGTCCTCACCCCGCGCTGAGGAGTCGACGACCTCGTTGGTGGTCGCGTCGACGATCTGGTACTCGACCGAGACCAGGTCGTTGACGTAGACCTCTTCGCCATCGCCCTCCGACACCACCGTGCGCTCGACGCCCGCGAATGCGGCATCGGCCGGGACGGTCACCTTGGTGTCCGCCCCTTCACCCTCGACCTTCACCGCATCAGAGGTCGCACCGGGCTGCGCGTCCAGAGCGCAGGCACTCGATGCGGACGGGCTCGGCGTGCCGGAACTCGACGGCGCGGAGCTTCCGGCGCAGCCCGCCAGCAGGAAGGTCGCCGCGGCGACGGTGGACAGGACGATGAGCGGACGCTTGCGCACAGTGAGACCTCGGGATCGCGGGCGGGACACTCCATCCTCCCCCATACCCCTTTGCCCTCGCTGGGAGGCGCGGCGCGAATCTTCATTCCCACGAGGGCATGGATCCGGGAGTAGCCTGCTCTGATGACCTCTGCGCCGTCCGTCGAGCCCGAACCCTCGTCAGAAGAGGCATCCTCGTCGACCGGGACTGCGAAGCCCCGTCATGCCGGACTCGCGTACACCCTGGGGCGGAGCCTCATCACTCCCCTCGCGAGGACCGTGTACCGTCCGCGGATCGAGGGCCGGGACAACGTCCCGCTGACCGGACCCGTCATCTTCGCGAGCAACCACCTGTCCTTCATCGACTCGATCGCGATCCCGGTCGCGGCGCCTCGTCCGGTTCACTTCCTCGCCAAGTCGTCGTACTTCGAAGGCACCGGCTTCAAGGGGTGGATGAGCAAGACGTTCTTCGAGTCGATCGGTGCGATCCCGGTTCGCCGCGGAGCGGGCCAGGCGGCATTGGATGCCCTCGACCTGCAGCGCCAACTGCTCGACGAAGGTCTCGCGGTCGCCTTGTATCCGGAGGGCACGCGGTCCACGGACGGGCGACTGTACAAGGGCCGCACCGGGGTGGCGTTCCTCGCGCTGCAGACCGGCGCTCCCGTCGTCCCCGTGGGGCTGATCGGCACGGACACGGTGATGCCGGTGGGCGCCAAGGTTCCCACGCTCAAGGAGCGCATCACGGTCCGCTTCGGAGAGCCCCTCGACCTGTCGCCGCACGGACCGGCGACGAGCGGGCGCGCGCGCCGCCTCGCCACCGATGAGATCATGGCCGCGATCCACGGGCTGTCCGGGCAGGAGCTCGCGGGCACCTACAACGAGGCGCCGGCACAGGGCACGATCGAGAAGATCAAGCAGGCGCTCCCCCACGAACGTCGCTGACCCGACGCGGGACTCAGCCGACTGCGCTGACCGTCGCCTGGTGGTGCACCGGGAAGTTCATCGAGTTCGCGATGAAGCACCACTCGTTCGCCGTCGCGTGGGCGCGCTCTGCCGCCTCGATCATCGATGCCTCCGCGACGACCACCTCGGGCCGCAGCATCACCTCGACGAAGGCCCCTCCGCCCTTGCCGTCTTCGCGCATCATGCCGCTCGCGTGGTCACGGTACGACACCACGACGACGCCCGCGGTGACGCACGCGTGCAGATAGGACAGCAGGTGGCACTCCGAGAGCGAGGCGAGCAGGAGGTCCTCGGGATTCCACCGCGACGGATCTCCGCGGAACGGCTTGTCTGCCGAGGCCAGGAGCTCGGGCTTGCCTGCTACCTCGATCGTCACGTCGCGACGGTAGTCGCGGTAGCCGCTCGTGCCGGCACCCGTGTTGCCGGTCCACACGGAGGTGAGCGCATAGTGATGTTCGCCGAGGGCGCGGGGGGTCGACTCTGCCATGACGACAGTCTGCCAGGGGCGACGGGCCCGAGGTGAGCCATCGGACGCCCGACGCTAGAGTTGACGGGTGCTGGAGACTCTCACCGTTCAGGATTCCGTGGAACTCGCCGTCGTCGAGCGGAGCGGTTTCATCGAATCCCGTCACGCCGGTGCTGCCGTGGTCCTCTCGTCCGAGGGAGAGATCGTGGCCCGCCACGGCAACACCGACGCTCTGATCCTGCCGCGCTCGAGCCTCAAGCCCCTCCAGGCGATCGCGTGCATCACGGCCGGCGCGGTCCTCGAAGGCGAGCAGCTCGCGATCTCCACGGCGAGCCACGTCGGCACCGACCGGCATGCCGCCGTCGTGCGGGACATCCTGACGGAGGGCGGGCTGACCGAGGACGCCCTCGGGTGTCCTGCGTCGTGGCCGAGCGACTCCTCGACACGCGATGATCTCGTCCGCGAGCACGGAGAGCCGAGTCGCGTACGGATGAACTGCTCGGGGAAGCACGCCGCAATGCTGCGGGCGTGCGTCGCGACCGGGTGGCCGACCGATGGATACCTCGACCCCGCGCATCCGCTTCAGGCCCACATCCGCGAGGTCGTCGAGCGGCTCACGGGAGAGAAGGTCGCGCACACCGCGATAGACGGCTGCGGCGCCCCGGTGTTCGCGATGACTCTCACCGGCCTGGCACGTGCACTGCACCGCGTCGGCACGGCGTCTGACCGTTCGCCGTTCGCACTCCATCGCGTCGCGGGTTCCCTGGTGCGTGCCGTGCGCGAGCACCCGTGGACCATCGAGGGGCCCGGCCGCCCCGACACCGTCGCCATCGAGAAGCTCGGAGTCTTCGCCAAGCACGGCGCCGAGGGCGTCATGGTGATGGTCGCTCCGAACGGAACGACCGTGGCGTTGAAGATGCTCGACGGCGCCACCCGCGCATCCACGATCGTCGCCGCCACTCTCCTCGCACGCGCGGGCGGGTTGAGCGACTCCGATGTGTCGGCTCTCCGCGAAGCGCTCCCTCTCACAATCAGCGGCGGAGGTGCCGAAGTCGGCGTCATCCGACCGGCGACCGGGATCTGACGCCACCGTCCCCTCGACGTCTTCCGCCCCTCGGTCTCGATCATCGGGGCATCAGCTCCGGGATGATGACCCGTCGGGGCGAACCCGCGCCGACGATCGCCCAGGCTCGACCTGCATGGGGACGCGCATAGGGCGGAAGTTCGCGTACACCGGCAAGCTGCCGGAGGTCTACGGATTGTTCCGCGCGGATCACGATCTCGCCGTCTGCGCGGATGCGCTGCCAGGAAGACCAGTTGCGCTGCCAGGTCTCCCCGTCTCCCACGACGAGGCAGGGGCGCTCCGGTTCGACGGCTTCCGTCCCCGCGACGATCACCTCGAAGGACGGATGCGCCTTGCGCAACCGAGCCGCGACGGATCGAGCGCCGGCAGTGACGACGCCCGTCACCGCGTAGGACGGGGTCCACGCCGCCGCGGTCGCCTCTTCGTCGCGGCTGTCGGGGCCGTCAGAGCCGTCGGGATCCTCGGGCACCCAGGCCACTTGCACCTCGCGATCACCGATTCTCGCGCGCCCCGGCACGCGATCATGCACGAAGGACGAGGCGTCTCCGCCGGCGGCGAGATGGTCGACGCGCGTCGGCATCCTCAGCAGCGCCCGCTGCGGAATCAGGTCGAGCACCCTTCCCAGAGTCCCTGACGCCCTGGCCGCCGTCACCGCGAACGTCGTTCCTTCCCCGTTCCGCAGGAGCATTTCCCAGTACTGTGCGAACTGCTGTGCGTACTCTGGCGGCAGCCGGGAGATGAGCGCATCCATGTCGTCTGAGAGCACCAACGACGGAGCGCGTCGGCTCCCGGTCGCCCACCCGACGGTGAGGTCCCATGCCTCTTCCGGGTCTCTCGGCACCCATCTCGCATCCGCGCGTTGCGCTGCCAGAGCACGCAGAGCCGCCGTACGCCCAGACCCCGGCATACCGAGGAACAGCACTCCCCTCTCTTCCCCGCAGCGCAGGGTCACGGCAGGCTGGGCCTGATGCGCGGGGTCGTCGGAACGCCCGAGCACAAGGGTCTCCGCCCCGGCTGCGTCGGAGACGACCAGGTCGGTGAGGGGCACGCACGCGGGAAGGGCAGCGAGCCAGGGACTGCGCGGGGGCGCCTCCGTCGCCCAACGCTGTTCCGCAGTGCGAAGGTCGGCAGCACCCGTCAATGCCACACGCATCGCGACGGGCTCGGTGTCGACCGGTCGCCGCACGAGCGCCAGTCCGCGCGAGTCCGCGCCGCCGGGGAGCGCGGAAGCCGCCTCCGATCCGATCATGAGGCGACTGTCGCTGGGATCGCCGACACGAAGGCTGATGCGGAGGGGGCAGTTGGCAGCCAGCGCATCCCGCACGACGCCCGCTGCCCGCTGGGTGCCGAGGATCAGATGCATGCCGAGCGCACGGCCCCGAGCCGCGACATCGGTGAACACCGCTCCCAGGTCGGGGTGTTCCGAGAGCAGCGCGGCGAACTCATCGACGACGATCACCAGTCGAGGCATGTCGACTTCGCCCACGTCTCGCGCGCCGGCCGCGGTGAGGACGCTCTCACGACGTCGCAGCTCTGCGGTGAGGCTGGAGACCCCGCGCCGTGCGCCTTCCTCGTCGAGATCGGTGATGACGGCGGCGACCTGCCTCAGACCGCGCAGCGGCTCGAATGTCGTGCCGCCCTTGAAGTCGGCCAGGACGAAGACGACCCTGTCTGGTCCATTGCGTGCGGCGATGGCCGTGACCCAGCTGACCAGCAGTTCGCTCTTACCTGTGCCGGTCGTGCCCGTCACGATCGCGTGCGGTCCGTCCTCCACGATGTCGAGCACGACCTGCCCACGTGCGCTTCGTCCGATCGCCGCGCTCAAGCCGCTCCTCGGGTCCGGCTGCTCCAGCTCGTCCAGCGACACGGCGTCGGGGAGGACATCGGCGGCATCCTCCGACACGGCGAGGTCTTCCACGATCGCTCCCGTCTGCGCGAAGGAGAGACACTCGACGGCGATCTCGGTCGCGTCGTGCAGCGTGCGCAGACGCGCCCTGCACGGTTCGATGATGTCGATCACCGTTGTGACGCCCTCCGGAACCTCCGCGTCAGCGGGCGCGAGCCAGATCACGGCATCCGCCTCCGTGCGCGCCATCTCGCTCGAGTCGATCGCGAGGACGAACCTGCCTCGACCTCCGCGCGCCGCATGCGGCGCCGCCCCCACGCCGCACGCATCGAGGCCCGTCCCCCGCAACGACAGCTGCGCCGGGCTGAAGCGCATACCGAGCTGGATGACCAGTGCTCGTGCAGCGGCGGCGATCAGCGGTTGCGCTCCCCGCAGGCAGATTCCACCGCCGAGCGGCACCACGACCGGAGCCGCATCGAGGACGGAGCATCGCTCTCGGAATTCTCTCCCTCGTCGATCATCGCCACCGCTGCAGCGGACGCTGCTCGAGATGCTTCCGGCGCCGACGACCACAGGCGTCGCCGATGCGGGCGGCTCCGCGCTTCGCAGCGGCGGTTGCGCGAGACACGCAGCCGCGTCAGGGTGCCGAAGCCGCAGCGCCGTCCGCTCGTCACCGTGCCGACGCCTCAACTCGGCCTCGGCGAACGCCCACTCCCGCTCGGCCCGCGCATCGCCGTCGCGGCGCTCGCGACGCCGGGCACGAGCCGCATCCAGCAGCGAGGCCCCCATCATCAGGGGCCCCAGAGCCGCGAAGCAGAGCGCGAACGCCGAGCCGGTCACCAGCCACAGCACGACTCCGCCGAGCACAGGAACGACCGGCGCGAGGATCGGCAGAGGAGCACGGCGCGACGGGGCAGGGGCCGTCGGGAGCACGATGGGAAGGGATTCCATCCATCCAGTGGATCGCAACGCGTGCGGTGATCCGGCGCTGTCCACAGCGCCGAACCGCTATTTCGCGGTGTCTTCGTCTGGGGAGGATGAGTCGTCTTCGTCCGAGACCTGGACGATGATGAGAGTCACGTTGTCGCGGCCCCCGTTCTCGAGCGCCGCAGCCAACATCGCATCCACACCGTCGCTCGGATCGCTGTTCTCCCGGAGGAAGTGCTGGATGCCGTAGTCGGTGAGCTCCTTCGTGAGCCCGTCGGAGCAGATGACGAACCGGTCGCCCGGTCGCACGTCGATCGTGACGTAGTCGGGCGCGGTCAACTCGCTCGCGCCGACCGCGCGGGTGATCACGTTGCTGTACGGATGCCCTTCGGCCTCCTCGGGGCTGAGCTTGCCCGCCGTGATCAGTTCCTGGACCACCGAATGATCGGTCGTCACCTGCACGAGGCGCTCATCCCGGAGCAGGTAGACCCGCGAATCGCCGATGTTCAGCGCCACCCACTGCGCGTCTTCGCCCTCGGTGTGGAAGTAGACACCGGTGAGTGTCGTCCCCGTGCCCTCGTCGGTCGTCTCCGGGTGATCCGCGATGTCTCCTACGGCCAGCTCGAGAGCCTTCTCGATCGACGGGCCGCTCACCTCGCCCGAGGATACGACGGCCTGCAGCCGCTCGACCGTGCTGCGACTCGCGATCTCGCCGCCCGCGTGACCACCCATGCCGTCGGCGACGATGAACAGCGGGAACTCTGCGAGAAAGGCGTCCTGATTCGTCTCGCGTCGCCGACCCAGGTCGGTGACCCCCGCCCAGGACAGCAGCAGAGGGCGCTGCGCAACCGTGACGCGATGCGTCTTCGTCTCAGCCACGTGCTGCCTCCGATGGACCTGCGACGGGTCGGGCGTCCGCAGGATACTCACACATCGTAGTAGAACTCCCCTGTCCCATGATCACACTCAGGCCGCCGGATCGGCGGGCAGCGGGAAAAGTCCGTCGATGATCTCGAGGTCGGCGGCATCCGGACGCCACGCATCCCCCGCGGCGGCATTCGCCTCCACCTGCGCCACAGACGTGGCACCGGCGATGACGCTCGACACCGCGGGCCGCGCGAGAAGCCAGCCAAACGCCGCCTGCACCATGGTGATGCCTCGGTCGTCGCAGAAATCTCGGAACGCGTCGAGCGCATCCCAGGGCGCCCTCTCCCACAGGTGGCGGCGCTCGGACATGATCCGGCTCGACGACGGACCTCCATCGCGGGTGAACTTCCCCGTGAGCAGCCCGTTGTGCAACGGAAAGTAGGGGAAGAAGCCCAAGTGGAAGCGTTCCACCGCAGGAAGCACCTCACGCTCCGCGGCCCGTGAAAGGAGGGAGTAGTGATTCTGCGCAGACACGAAACGACCGGTCGAACGTGCGCGCGTGGTGAGCTCGGCTTCCGCCACCTGCCACCCGGTGAAGTTCGAGTGGCCGTAGTAGCGGATCTTGCCTTCGCGCACGAGCTCGTCGAGCGCGTCCGTCGTCTCGGTGATCGGCGTCTCGGGGTCGGGCAGGTGCAGCTGATACAGGTCGATCCAGTCGGTGCGCAGTCGCCGCAGCGACTCCTCGACGGCGCGACGGACATATCGACGCGACCCGCGGGCCGCCGGGAACGCGTACCCCATGTCACGCTCCTGCCCGAACTTCGTCGCCAGCACGACGCTGTCGCGCCGTCCCTCCAGCGCTTCCCCCATCAACGCCTCGCTGGCACCGGCGACCGCTCCGTACATGTCGGCGGTGTCGAAGAAGGTGATCCCGTTGGCGAGGGCGGCGTCGATCACCTCGCGCGTTCCGGCGAGGGACTCGGTCGCGGTTCCCGCGCGTCCGAAGTTGTTGCAGCCGAGGCCTGTGGACGAGACGAGAAGACCGGACGCGCCGACGCGGCGCTGCGACAAGACCATGGCTTCCACGTTAGCGGCCGCTCCGGATCGAGGACCACCCGGGAACGCCACAGGGCTCCCGACCGAGGTCGGGAGCCCTGTCTCAGATGGTCAGGCCGGCGGCTGCGTCGGGTCGCTCGGCGGTGCCGGAGGCGCGGGAGGCGTGGTCGGCGGTGCAGCCGGAGGCGCCGTCGGAGGCGCGGGCGGCGTGGCCGGAGGTGCCGGCGGGGTGGTCGGCGGAACCGGGGAACCGGGGCGCCGGTCGCGGGGGCCGCGGGGCCTGCGGGCGGTGCGTAGCCAGGCTGCGCGGGCGGAGCATAGCCGGGCTGTGCCGGTGGTGCGTAGCCCTGCGGCGCCGGAGGAGCGTAGCCCTGAGGAGCGCCGTACCCCGCCTGCGGCGCAGCGGCCGAAGGCTGAGCGGGGATGCCGTCCCACACCGTGCGGTCACCGAGGAATCCGTTGCCCGCCCAGGAGGCCGGCTGGATGTTCGGGTTCCAGCGGGACTTGTCGAAGGCGTTGATGCCGAGCCAGACGATGCTCAGGAAGACGTAGAGGATGACCCAGACCGCATCCTTCTGGAGCTTGAGCCCGACTCGCCACGCCGCGATGGCGGAGAGGACGGCGAGTGCGACCGAGAAGACGTAGCCGACTCCGATCCAGCCCAGCAGGGCAGTGCCGGCGATGCCGTAGAGCACGAGCCAGGGGCTCAGATCACCCAGCTTGAAGAAGATCATCACGTTGTACACCGGCACCCAGGCGCGCCAGGCACCCTGCACACCGGCCTTCTGGAAGATCTTCATGTAGAAGAGCGACCCCAGGACGTATCCCGCGAGCCCGATGATGATGCTGAAGATGACGATGCCGGCTATCGCGGCAAGGTATCCCGAGTCGTAGTAGGAGTCCATGATCCCCTCCGGATCTGAATGAACGGACGCGATTCACGCCGCGACACCACCATATCGGTGTGCAATACCCCCGGCAATGAGCCGCGCGGGCGACATGAGGCGCGCCGAACCGGGCGCTATTCGGTGACGACGAGCTCCACGACGCCGGAGTGTTCGCCGTCACGGAACACGATCCCGTGCGCCTGCGCCCACGACCGGAAGCCTCGGAGAGTACCCGTACGTGGCTTGTCCTGGGCCAAAGCACGGACGAGGAGCCCCTTGGACTTCTTGTTGAAGTGGTTCAGCGCCCTCCCCTGTTCGGTCACCACCCGCACGTACACGGATGGAACGGTCGCGGGAACCGGGCCGAGGGCGACGTAGGCCTCGCTGCGCAGGTCGAGAACGAATGACGGTGCGGCGTCGGCGAGGGCGGAAGTGGTCGCGGCGCTCCAGTGGCGTCTGAGCGCAGGAAGACCGGGGAGCGAGGTGCCTGCCGCCAGCCGATATGCGGGGAGCGGATCGAGAGCCCCGACCGGTCCCAACGGGGCGCTGTGGATCCAGACGTGCGTCGCCAACCAGCGACGAGACGCAGCCGGGAGCGTCCGCGCGTCGAGCGCATCGAACAGGACCCCCGTGTAGCGGTCTACGGCCGGCATCGTCGGCGACGTCCGCAGTCTCCTGTTGTGGGCGATATCGCCGGTCTGTCGGTCGCTCAACTTGAGGACGCGTCTGGCGGCGGACTCGTCAGCCGCGAGATCGACCAGCGCGTCGAGGACAGCAGACCGGTGCGATCCGAGCGCCGGCAGTGCGAGGGCATCGAGATCGAGCGGCGGACCGTCACCGCCCTCGCGCTTGGTCTCCGACGGAGGGAGCAGGATCTTCATGAAACCTCTGTGGATGCAGACGCGTCCGCCCCGGGACCCGAACGGGTACCGAGGCGGACGTGTCGAAACGGTTGTCGCTAGGCGATGAGAGCCGCGTTGCCGGCGACGATCGTCAGGGTGTCACCCTCCATGGAGAGGAACCCGTCCTGAGCGTTGGCCAGCACCTTGGTGCCATCGGACTGCGTGATCCGGACCTGGCCTTCGGCGAGGATGGCCAGGACCGGCTCGTGGCCGGTCATGAAGCCGATCTCACCCTCGACGGTCTTGGCGACCACGAGGCTCGCCTCTCCCGTCCAGACCTCCGCATCCGCGGAGACGAGGCTGACATGCAATGCCATGGTCAGCCGTTCTCCTTCTGGATCTTCGCCCACTGCTCTTCGACGTCGGAGATGCCACCGACGTTGAAGAAGGCCTGCTCGGCGACGTGGTCGAAGTCACCCCGGGTGATCGCATCGAACGACTCGATGGTCTCCTTCAGCGGAACGGTCGAGCCCTCGACACCGGTGAACTTCTTCGCCATGTAGGTGTTCTGCGAGAGGAACTGCTGGATGCGACGTGCACGCGACACGACGATCTTGTCCTCTTCGGAGAGCTCGTCGACACCGAGGATCGCGATGATCTCCTGCAGTTCCTTGTTCTTCTGGAGGATCTGCTTGACCGTCGTCGCGACGCGGTAGTGGTCCTCGCCCAAGTAGCGGGGGTCCATGATGCGCGACGTCGAGGTCAGCGGGTCGATGGCCGGGTACAGACCCTTCGAGGCGATCTCACGGGAGAGCTCGGTCGTCGCGTCGAGGTGGGCGAAGGTGGTCGCCGGGGCCGGGTCGGTGTAGTCATCGGCCGGCACGTAGATCGCCTGCAGCGACGTGATCGAGTGACCACGCGTCGACGTGATGCGCTCCTGGAGCACACCCATCTCGTCGGCGAGGTTCGGCTGGTAGCCCACGGCGGAGGGCATGCGGCCCAGCAGCGTGGAGACCTCGGAACCGGCCTGCGTGAAGCGGAAGATGTTGTCGATGAAGAGCAGCACGTCCTGCTTCTGCACGTCACGGAAGTACTCCGCCATCGTCAGAGCCGAGAGGGCGACGCGCAGACGCGTTCCCGGCGGCTCGTCCATCTGGCCGAACACGAGCGCGGTCTTGTCGAAGACGCCCGCCTCCTCCATCTCGTGGATGAGGTCGTTGCCCTCACGGGTGCGCTCACCGACACCGGCGAACACCGACACACCACCGTGGTCCTGCGCGACGCGCTGGATCATCTCCTGGATGAGGACGGTCTTGCCGACACCGGCGCCACCGAACAGACCGATCTTTCCACCCAGCACGTACGGGGTGAGGAGGTCGATCGACTTGATGCCGGTCTCGAACATCTGAGTCTTGGACTCGAGCTGGTCGAAGTTCGGCGCCTTGCGGTGGATGGGCCAGCGCTCGGTGACCTCGATCGTCTCGCCGGGCTCGAGGTTGAGCACCTCGCCGATGACGTTGAACACCTTGCCCTTGGTCACGTCGCCGACGGGGACCGAGATGGCCTCACCGGTGTCGCGGACCTCCTGGCCGCGGACGATGCCGTCGGTCGGGTTCAGGGCGATGGCGCGGACGAGGTCGTCGCCGAGGTGCTGAGCGACCTCGAGCGTGATCTCGGTGGTCTCTTCGTCGACCGTGATCGACGTCTTGAGAGCGTTGTAGATGTCGGGGATCGAGTCGTGCGGGAACTCGATGTCGACAACCGGACCGTTGACGCGTGCGACGCGCCCGACGACCGCGGTCGCCGGCTGGTCAGCCGGAGCGGTGAGGGTCATTTTCGTCTCTTTCCTGATGGTCTATTTGCTCGAGAGAGCGTCGGCGCCGCCGACGATCTCGGCGATCTGCTGCGTGATCTCCGCCTGACGCGCGTTGTTGCGCAGGCGGGTGTAGTCGGTGATGAGCTTGTCGGCGTTGTCGCTGGCCGACTTCATCGCCTTCTGCGTCGCCGCCTGCTTGGCGGCAGAGGACTGCAGGAGGGCGTTGAAGACGCGGCTCTGGATGTACACCGGCAGGATCGCGTCGAGAACGGTCTCGGCGTCCGGCTCGAACTCGTACAGCGGGTAGACGGTATTACCGGCTTCCGACTCATCGGCTTCCGTGATCTCCAGCGGGAGCAGACGCACCGACTCGGGCGACTGCGTCATCATGCTGACGAAACGGTTGTACACGAGGTGGATCTCGTCGACGCCGCCGCCCTCGCCCCCGCGGGAGAAAGCATCGAGCAGCGTCGCGGAGATCTCCTCGGCGGTGTGGAACGACGGGGTGTCGGTGTCTCCGGTCCACTCCGCAGCGGCAGCGAGGCGTCGGAACTGGAAGTATCCGACGGCCTTGCGGCCGATGAGGTAGAAGACCGGCTCCTTGCCCTGCTCACGCAGGAGCTCAGCCACCTCGAGACCCTCACGGAGGATCTGCGAGTTGAAGGCTCCGGCGAGGCCGCGGTCCGAGGAGAAGATCACGACCGCGGAGCGGGTGATGTTCTCGGACTCGCGGGTCAGCGGGTGATCCACGTTCGAGTGCGTCGCGACGGCGGACACGGCTCTCGTCACGGCACGCGCGAAGGGGGTGGACGCCTTGACGCGTGCCATCGCCTTCTGGATGCGCGAAGCCGCGATGAGTTCCATCGCCTTCGTGATCTTCTTGGTCGTCTGAGCAGAAGAGATCTTCTGCTTGTAGACCCTGAGTTGAGCGCCCATATGTCAGTACCTCACGCGGTTACGCGCGACGACCCTTGACGATCTTCTCCTGGTTGACGTCTTCAGCCTCGGCTGCAGCGTGCTCCTCGTGACCAGGGGCGCCGATGGCGTGGCCCTTGCCGCCCTGGAACTCCAGGACGAAGGCATCCGTCTGCTTCTCGAGCTCTGCGACAGTGGCGTCGTCGAGGACGTTGGTGTCGCGCAGCGTGTCGAGAACCGAGGTGTTGCGACGCAGGTAGTCCAGGAGCTCGCGCTCGAAGCGCAGGACGTCTTCGACCTCGATGGTGTCGAGCTTGCCGTTCGTGCCGGCCCAGATCGAGACGACCTGCTCCTCGACGGGGTACGGCGAGTACTGCGGCTGCTTGAGCAGCTCGGTCAGACGCGCACCGCGGGAGAGCTGACGACGCGAGGCCGCGTCGAGGTCGGATGCGAACATCGCGAACGCCTCGAGCGAGCGGTACTGCGCGAGCTCCAGCTTCAACGTTCCGGAGACCTTCTTGATGGACTTGACCTGCGCGTCACCACCGACTCGCGAGACCGAGATACCCACGTCGACCGCCGGACGCTGGTTGGCGTTGAAGAGGTCGGACTGGAGGAAGATCTGGCCGTCGGTGATCGAGATCACGTTGGTCGGGATGTAGGCCGAGACGTCGTTGGCCTTGGTCTCGATGATCGGGAGACCCGTCATGGAACCGGCGCCGAGCTCGTCGGACAGCTTCGCGCAACGCTCGAGCAGACGCGAGTGCAGGTAGAAGACGTCACCGGGATATGCCTCGCGGCCCGGCGGGCGACGCAGGAGCAGGGAGACGGCACGGTAGGCCTCGGCCTGCTTCGACAGGTCATCGAAGATGATGAGGACGTGCTTGCCGCCGTACATCCAGTGCTGACCGATGGCGGAACCCGTGTAGGGAGCCAGGTACTTGAAGCCGGCGGGGTCGGACGCCGGAGCAGCCACGATCGTGGTGTACTCCAGGGCGCCGGCCTCTTCGAGCGCGCCCTTCACCGAAGCGATGGTCGAGCCCTTCTGGCCGATGGCGACGTAGATGCAGCGGACCTGCTTGTTGACGTCGCCGGACTCCCAGTTCGCCTTCTGGTTGATGATCGTGTCGATCGCGATCGCCGTCTTACCGGTCTGGCGGTCGCCGATGATGAGCTGACGCTGGCCGCGACCGACCGGGATCATCGCGTCGATGGCCTTGATGCCGGTCTGCATCGGCTCGTGCACCGACTTGCGCTGCATGACGCCGGGGGCCTGCAGCTCGAGGGCACGGACGCCCTCGGTGGCGATCGCGCCGAGGCCGTCGATCGGGTTGCCGAGCGGGTCGACCACGCGGCCGAGGTAGCCGTCGCCGACCGGAACCGAGAGGACCTCGCCCGTGCGGGTGACTTCCTGACCTGCTTCGACACCGGTGAAGTCGCCGAGGACGACGACGCCGATCTCGTGCTCGTTCAGGCTCTGCGCGAGCCCCTTGGTGCCGTCCGCGAAGATCACGAGCTCGTTCGCCATGACGCCGGGCAGTCCCTCGACGTGCGCGATGCCGTCTGCGGCGTCGATGACGGTGCCGACCTCGGTCGCCCCAGCCCCGGAGGGCTCGTATGCTGCGGCGAAGTCCTTCAGCGCGTCACGGATGACGTCGGGGCTGATCGATAGTTCTGCCATTGTCTTCCCTTTGTATCTGGGTGCGCGGTTCCCCGCGCGAAGTCGTGTTAGCCCGCGAGCTTCTGGCGAAGGTCTGCGAGTCGTGCGGAGATGCTGCCGTCGATGACGTCATCGGCGATCTGCACACGCAGACCTCCGACCACGGCAGGGTCGATGACGACGTTGAGAGACACCTGACCGTCGTAGCGACGCGAGAGCGAATCGCTGAGACGTGCTCGCTGCGCATCGCTCAGTGCAGCGGCGGTGTGCACCGTGGCCACCACGCGACCGCGCTGGCTGGAGACGATGCTCATCGCCCGGTTCAGCAGGCGCCGCACACGACGTTCGCGCGGCTGGCGCACGAGCGACGTGATGATCAGCGATGCCGCAGCGCTCGTGGAGCCTTCGGCCAGGAGGCGCTCGACGAGCGCACCCTTGGCGTCTTCTCCGCCGAGGCGGCTGCCCAGCGCGAGCTCGAGCTCGGGATTGGCTGCGATCACGCGGGAGAACCCGAAGAGCTCTCCCTCGATGTCCGCATCCGGATCGGCGATCGCGGCAGCGCGGATCGCGAGCTCCTCGATACCGTCCACCAGCTCGCCGGCGTTCGACCAGCGTTCCGCCACGGCGGTCTTCAGAACATCCTGAGTACCCGTGGAGAACCCGCCGAACACCGCGGCGACGACGTTCTGCCGTGCCGCGGCGGGTGCGGAGGGATCAGCAAGCGCGCCGCTCAGCTGAGACGACTCGCTCACGGCACGTGCGGCAGCGAGCAGCTCCCGCGCGGTGTCGAGAGTGACGTCCTTCGCTGCGGCAAGCGTCTGGATGGATGCCGCGAGTGCCTGAGTGGTCGCGCTGCCCATTACTGAGCCGCCTTCTCGGATGCCTCGAGGTCGGCGAGGAAGCGATCGACGACAGCCGTCGCACGAGCATCGTCGGAGAGCGTCTCGCCGACGACGCCACCGGCGAGGTCGAGAGCGAGCGATCCGACCTCGCTGCGCAGCGAGACGAGAGCGGTCTGACGCTCCGCCTCGATCTGCGTGTGCGCGGTGGCGGTGATGCGAGCAGCCTCGGCGGTCGCGGTGTCCTTCGCCTCGGCGACGATCTTCTTGCCGTCCTCACGGGCGGCTTCGCGGATCTCGCCGGCCTCGGTGCGCGCCTCAGCGAGCTGACGCGTGTACTCCTCGAGAGCCGCCTCGGCCTGCTTCTGGGCCTCGTCGGCCTTCGCGATGTTGCCCTCGATGGCGGCGGAGCGCTCGTCGAGCATCTTCGTCAGCCGGGGAAGGGCGACCTTCCAGACGACGATCAGGATGACGATGAACCACACGCCCGACCAGATGATGTCGTACCACGCAGGGATGAGGGGGTTGTTCGGCTCCCCCTCAGCTGCGAGGTTCGTGACAAGAGCGTTCAGCATCCTGTCTCCTTCTGAAGTCGGTGAGAATTACGCGGGGAACGGGATGAATGCGACGGCGATGCCGACGAACGCGAGCGCCTCGGTGAAGGCGATACCGATCCACATGAGGACCTGGAGACGGCCGGCCAGCTCGGGCTGACGGGCGACGCCCTCGATGGTCTTGCCGACGACGATGCCGACGCCGATGGCCGGGCCGATGGCTGCGAGGCCGTAGCCGACCGCTCCGATGTGACCGTTGATTTCAGCGAGAACCGTAGTAGCGTCCACGGGTTTTTCCTTTCGTTGGGTGGGAAGGCTGATGCCTGCCCGCTCAGTGCTCTTCTGCGACCGCGAGCTGGATGTAGACCGCGGTGAGGACGGTGAAGACGTATGCCTGGAGGACGGCGACCAGAATCTCGAAGAGAGTGAAGGCGCCGCCGAAGGCGAGGGTTCCGACACCGAGCGCGGCCCAGCCGCCGCCTGCGGTGAAGAAGAAGAACTGGGTCGCGGAGAACGCGAGGACCAGGATCATGTGCCCCACGACGAGGTTCATGAGAAGACGCAGCGTCAGAGTGACGGGGCGGAGGATGAAGGTCGAGATGAGCTCGATGATCGCGACGATCGGCATGGCGGCCACCGGCACACCCTGCGGGAAGAGCGAGTTCTTGAAGAACTTGAATCCGTGTCGCTTGATGCCGGCGTAGATGAAGGTCACGTAGCTGACCACCGCGAGGGTGAGCGGCACCGCCACGATCGCCGTTCCCGGCATGTTCAGGAAGGGGATGATCCCGGTGATGTTCATGAACAGCACCATGAAGAAGATCGTCGTGAGGATCGGCAGGAAGCGATCGCCGTCCTTGCGACCCAGCATGTCGTGGGCGACGTTGGTGCGGACGAAGCCGAGCCCCATCTCGACCAGGCTCTGGAATCGTCCGGGGACGACCTTCATCCGACGCGTGCCGAGCCAGAGGATCAGGACCACGGCGATCACCGCGAGCAACTGGACCAGATGGATCCGGTTCACGGGGATCGGGCCGACGTTGAAGAGGATCTCCGGGAAGAAATCGTCAATCGAAGGGCCGTGGAACTCGCCGTCGGAGGCAAGTCGGGGGGTCAGGGTCGCAGCAAGATTAAACAGCGCGGGCTCCAGCTTCGGGGCACCGGTCTAAACCGGGGCGACGATGGTCGGTGTGCTACACAGCGCAAGCGCTCGCGGGCGAGCGGCGGGCACGTTTCAACAGTATCAGAATCTGAGGGTGCCCTAAGACCGCGGGCCGCCCTCGGCCGGCTCCGGTCCGTCGCCGATCTCGTTCGCACGGCCCGGTGCACGGTCCTCGGGGACCTCGGTCGGCAGGCTCGTGTCGCTGACGTGGGGCAGGCGCATACGGGTGAGGACGATGACGTCGATCGCCAGCGACATCAGCACGCCGGCCACGATGGAGAGGAAGAACACCATCGGATGCAGCCACGGCTGCCCGGCGAGCAGGATCATCGCGACGACGAAGAGCCCGAGCTTGAGCAGCCAGCCGCCGAGGACGATGGCGAAGAAGAGCTGCACGTAGATCGGATCGCCGTACCAGCGGTTGGCGATCAGGATGCTGATGCCGGTGATCGCGAGGAAGAGCGCCGCCAACAGGACGCCGAGCAGGCCGCTGACCAGACCCTCGCCCTGAGCGACGATGTAGCCGATGCCGGCCGCGACGACGGCGAGAACCCCGGTCGCCACAGCCGACCAGATCAGGGTCCGTCGCAGGATCGGGGTGCTGGAAACAGGGCTCGGGCTCATCGGGGCTCCACGGGGGTCTGGTCGGGTTCGGCGGCCGCTGCACGCTTCCTGCGGCGGGTGGGGCTCAGGGTCACGACGAGGCAGGCGGCGATGCCCACGATGCCGAAGCCGACGCCGGGCAGGTACTGACCGGGCCAGTCCTCCCGCGCGCCGACGTACATCAGCAGGACGGCCAGCGAGATGACCGCCGTCCATGCATAGAAGATCAGGACCGCGTCGCGGTCACGGTGTCCGAGATCGAGCATCCGGTGATGCAGGTGCTTGCGATCGGGCGAGAACGGCGAACGGCCGGCGCTCATGCGTCGCAGCACGGCGAGCCCGAAGTCGAGCAGGGGAAGGAGCACCACCAGCAGCGGCAGCAGGATGGGCAGGAACGCACCGACCAGCTGCGAGCGTCCGAGCCGCTCGGGGTCGAGGGCCGAGGGGTCCATCTGCCCGGTGATCGCGATCGCCGACGTCGCCATGAGCAGACCCACCACGAGGGCTCCGGAGTCGCCCATGAAGAGCTTCGCCGGGCTCCAGTTCAGCGGCAGGAAGCCCAGGCAGGCCCCGATCAGCGCGGCGGCGAGGAACGTCGACAGGTTGAAGTAGCTGGAGGCGCCGGAGTCGCGCGTGAAGATGTAGGAGTACGCGAAGAACACGCCGTTCGAGATCAGGCAGACGCCGGCCACGAGACCGTCGAGTCCGTCGATGAAGTTCACCGCGTTCATCACGATCACGATCGCGAACATCGTGATCGTGATGCTCAGCCAGCTCGAGACCACGATCAGATCGCCGAAGGGCAGCGAGAGGATCTGCAGCCCTCCCCCGACGGTGATGACACCCGCGGCCAGGAACTGCGCACCCAGCTTGATCATCCAGTCGATGTCCCAGAGGTCGTCGACGACCCCGATGATCGCGATCAGCAGGGAGGCTCCGAGGATCGACCACATCGTCTGCGGCGGTATCCAGATGCTCTGGAAGAAGGGGTTGATGGCCGAGAACCCGAAGGCTGCGGCGATACCGAGGAAGATGGCGACGCCGCCGAGACGCGGCGTCGGCGTCGTGTGCACGTCGCGCTCACGGATACCCGGGTACAGCTTGAACCGCAGACTCAGTCGCCAGACCGCCCAGGTCAGCGCGAACGTGATCGCTGCCGTGATGATGATCGTGGCGAGGTACTGCTTCACGAATCCGCGTCCTGCTGCTCCTCCACGTGCGCCTGCTCGGCGTGCTCGTGCTCCCCTTGCTCCTCGGGCTCGAGCAGATCGCCGAGCACCTCCTGGAGCTGCTCACGCGAGACCGCGCCGTCGCGGAGGATGCGGACGCCGCCTGTCTCGGAATCGGAACCACGGCGGACCAGAGACGTCGCATCGACGATCGTGGAGGCGATGCCGTCCTTGCTGAGGCCGTCTGCGAGATACACGGAGACGCTGTCACCCAGCATCTTCTCCGCATCCAGTGCGGAGATCGCAGCCGGTCGGCCGGTGAGGTTCGCGCTGGACACGGCCAGAGGCCCGGTCTCGGCCAGCAGCTCCAGGGCGACGCGTCCCTCCGGCATCCGCACGGCGACCGTTCCCAGCGTCTCCCCCAGATCCCACACCAGGGAGGGCTGGGCCGGGAGCACGATCGTCAGCCCGCCAGGCCAGAAGGCCTCGATGAGGCGCTCGACGGGTTCCGGGACGGACTCCGCCAGGGCGGCGAGCGTCTCCTTCGAGCCGATGAGGACGGGCGGTGGCTGATCGCGCCCCCGTCCTTTCGCATCGAGGAGCCGCTGGACGGCTGCCGGGGAGAAGGCGTCGGCGGCGACGCCGTACACGGTGTCTGTGGGCATCACGATGAGGTCGCCACGGCCGATCGCCTGGCGCGCATGGCGCATGCCGGCGAGCAGCTGCGAGTCGTCGCGGCAGTCGAAGATGGTTGACATGACGGTTCGATTCTATGCGGCGCGGATACGGAGGATGCTCGGAGCCTGCTGATCAGGGCCTGAGTGCCGTGGTGGCACGGTCCCGCAGCGTGAGATCGCGATGCGTGGCGGCTCCTCGCCAGCCGTCGGCGGTCAGGATCTCCCTGATCGATTCGCCCTGGAGTTCGCCGTGCTCGATCACCAGAAGGCCACCGGGATGCAGCAGGCGCAGCGCTCGGGTGCTGAGTACGCGGACGATGTCGAGTCCGTCCTCTCCCCCGTACAGCGCCATGTCGGGATCGAAGAGACGCACCTCCGGATCACGCGGGATCGCGGCGTCAGGAACATACGGCGGATTGGAGATGACGACGGATGCGGTGCCGTCGAGTTCGGGGAACGCCTCCGCCAGGTCGGACAGGACGAGGGTCAGATTGTCGACGCCCGCCACGTTGCGGCTGGCCCACGCATGCGCATCCGTGGAGAGCTCTGCGGCGAAGACACGGGCGTGCGGCACCTCGGTCGCCATCGCGAGAGCGATCGCCCCGCTCCCGGTGCCGAGATCGACACCGATCGGCGAAGGCTCCGCCGACGCGAGCAGCGCATCGATCGCGTACTGCACGACGGTCTCGGTCTCCGGGCGCGGCACGAAGACACCGGGACCGACCGCCAGTTCGAGGTGACGGAAGGGCGCTGTGCCCGTGATGTGCTGCAGGGGCTCGCGCGCTGCGCGGCGCATCACCAGTGCGTCGAGAGCAGCCGCAGCCTCGTCGTCGACCTCGTCTCGGCGGATGATCGCCGCCTGCACCTCACCGCGTCGGAGTCCGAGGGCATGACCGGCGAGCAGTTCGGCGTCGACCGCGGGATCCGGGACGCCGGCATCGGCGAGGCGCTGAGCTGCGGCGCGGACGACCGAGCCGAGAGAGGTGTCGGGCATGGGTTCCAGCGTAGAGTGCGCGAGCCCGTCACATTGCCCTCGCGCATAGCCTCCTCCCCTAGGCTGGTGCGGCAGCGAACCCGCACAGGAAGGCTCCCCATGCCCGGCATCCACTCCGACATCACGACCGCTTTCGGCAACACGCCGCTCGTGCGTCTGAACCGCGTGACCGAAGGCCTTGGTGCGACGGTGCTCGCCAAGCTTGAGTACTACAACCCCGCCTCCAGCGTGAAGGATCGCATCGGCATCGCCATGATCAACGCGGCCGAGGCCTCGGGCGACCTCACCCCCGGCGGGACGATCGTCGAGTCGACCAGCGGGAACACGGGCATCGCTCTCGCGATGGTCGGCGCGGCGCGTGGCTACCGGGTCATCTTGACGATGCCGGCGTCGATGTCGAAGGAGCGGCGCGTGCTGCTCAAGGCGTTCGGCGCCGAGATCGTGCTCACCGACCCGACGAAGGGCATGAGCGGTGCGATCGAGGAGACCAAGCGCATCGTCGCCGAGACCCCGGGCGCGATCTGGATCCGTCAGTTCGAGAACGCTGCGAACCCCCAGATCCACCGTGAGACGACGGCTCAGGAGATCCTCCGCGACACCGACGGCGCCGTCGACATCCTCGTCGCCGGTGTCGGAACCGGCGGCACCGTGACCGGGACGGGCCAGGCCCTCAAGGCCGCGAAGCCCGGGGTTCAGGTCATCGCCGTCGAGCCGAAGGACTCCCCGTGCTCACCGAGGGACACCCCGGCCCGCACAAGATCCAGGGCATCGGCCCGAACTTCGTCCCTGACGTGCTCGACCGTGCGGTGCTCGACGAGATCCTCACCGCCGAGTTCGATGAGTCGTTGCGGGTCGCCCGCGACCTCGCGGCCAAGGAGGGTCTGCTCGTCGGCATGTCGTCCGGCGCGGCGGTGGCCGCAGCGCTCAAGGTCGCCGCCCGCCCGGAGAACGCCGGCAAGACGATCGTCGTCGTGATCCCGGACACCGGTGAGCGCTACCTCTCCACCGCGCTGTTCGAGGATCTCCGCGAAGACTGAGCCGTCCGATGGGCATGATCGGGCGAATGCGCGAAGACATCGCGGCGGCTCGCCTCCGGGACCCGGCCGCGCGCAGCGGCATCGAGGTCGCTCTGCTGTACCCGGGTCTCCACGCGATCTGGGCGCACCGCGTCGCGCACGCACTCTGGCGTCGCCGCCTGCGGCTGCTCGCACGGGCGGGCTCGCAGGTCACCCGATGGCTGACCGGCATCGAGATCCATCCGGGTGCGCGGATCGGGCGTCGCTTCTTCATCGACCACGGCATGGGTGTGGTGATCGGGGAGACGAGCGAGGTGGGCGACGACGTGATGCTGTATCACGGCGTCACCCTCGGAGGACGCACCAGGACCTCTGGCAAGCGGCACCCGACGCTCGCCGACGGAGTCATGGTCGGCGCCGGGGCGAAGATCCTCGGCCCCGTGACGATCGGCGCACGCTCGGTGGTCGGCGCCAACGCCGTCGTCACCCGCGACGCCCCGGAAGACAGCGTCCTGGTCGGCGTGCCCGCCAAGCCTCGTCACCGCACCGTCGGCGACGACACCAGAGCGCTGCTCACCGCGCCGGACTACTACGCGATCTGACCGACGCGGAGTGGACCGCAGGAGGGCACGTGCTTCCGGCGCCGCGACGCCGATCGGCACGCTCAGCGGAGGACGCGGTAGCGCAGATGGGTTTCGCTCGCGAAGGCCGATGTCTCGAGGCGCTCCAGCTCGATGCGTCGCCCGAGCCCGGCGAACAGCGAGATCCCCCCACCCAGCAGAACCGGCGCGACGTCGAGGTGCAGTTCGTCGACGAGTCCGAGCTGGAGGCACTGTCGCGAGATGCTCCCGCCGAGCAGACTGACCCACTTGTCGCCCGCGGCCTGCATGGCCGTCTCGACCGCCTTCGCGATGTCGTCGACCACGAACGTGTAGACGATGCCGTCTCGCTCGATCGGCTCGTGCGCGGTGTGGGTCATGAGGTACACCGGCACCTTCAGCATGCCGCCGTAGGGGATCTCGCCGTCCTCGATGGTCCTGGTCCTGTTCGCTCCCCCGACGATGGCGCCGATGTGCTCCATGGTCTTCTCGACGACGAGATCGTCTTCCGGTGCGGATGGGCGGCCGAACATCCACTCGACCCCGCCATCCTCATCCGCGAGGAACCCGTCGAGGGTCACCGTGGCATGGACGATCACTCGAGCCATGATCTGCTCCTTCTGTGAGAGGTGAGTGGCAAGAGTCACCCGCCGGCGGCGACGGAGGCTAGCGACGCGCGGTCTTGACCGCGTCGACCTTCTTGCGCAGGAAGATCAACGGCAGCAGCACACTTCCCAGTGCGGTGATCAACCACACGATGACCGCTCCGAGGAGCCACCCGGTGAGGTCGGTGATGCGGAGCCCTCCGATGGGCAACAGCACCACGATGATGAGCGAGATGAGCGTCGAGACGATGCCGATGCCGCCCATCAGCACCGGGGCGTAGCGATCGGCGATCTTGCCCACCCAGGGCGAGAGCACGCTCTGCAGGACCGCGAAGATCAGGATGCAGATGACGAAGCCCCACCACTTGTCCCACTCGATCACGAAGCCATCGAGAAGGAGATCGGCGGCGATCAGGCCGAGGCCCGCCGACACGACGTACATGAGGCCGCGGAACAGGAATGTGATCACGGCCAGAGCCTAGCGCTCGGACGGCGTTCCGCGCGTCAGGATTCGGAACCGACCGCGGCGAGCCGAGCTTCCTCATCCGCGGTGATCGCGCTCTCGATCAGCGGATCGAGCGCACCGTCCATCACCTGATCGAGGTTGTACGCCTTGAACCCGGTGCGGTGGTCGGCGATCCGGTTCTCCGGGAAGTTGTACGTGCGGATGCGCTCCGAGCGATCCATGCCGCGGATCTGCGAACGGCGGGCGTCGGATGCGGCGGCGTCCAGCTCCTCCTGCTGCCGCGCGAGCAGCCGCGCACGCAGCACACGCATTCCGGCCTCGCGGTTCTGCAGCTGCGACTTCTCGTTCTGCATCGAGACGACGATGCCGGTCGGCACGTGGGTGATGCGAACCGCGGAGTCGGTCGTGTTGACGGACTGCCCACCCGGACCGGACGAACGGAAGACGTCGATCTTGAGATCGTTCTGATCGATCTGGATCTCCTCGGGCTCGTCGACCTCGGGGAAGACGAGCACCCCGGTGGTCGACGTGTGGATGCGGCCCTGCGACTCCGTGGCAGGGACGCGCTGCACGCGGTGCACTCCGCCTTCGTACTTCAGATGTGCCCAGACGCCCTGCGCAGGATCGGACGAAGAGCCCTTGATCGCGACCTGCACGTCCTTGTAGCCGCCGAGGTCGGACTCGTTGCGCTCGAGCAGCTCGGTCTTCCAGCCCTTGGACGCCGCGTACTGGATGTACATGCGCAGCAGATCGGCGGCGAACAGCGCGGACTCCGCACCGCCCTCCCCCGCCTTGATCTCCATGATCACGTCGCGAGCATCGTCCGGATCGCGCGGGATCAACAGCCGCCGCAGACGCTCCTGGGAGGCCTGCAACTCCTCCTCCATCGCAGGGATCTCCGCCGCGATCGACTCGTCCTCGCGCGCGAACTCGCGCGCGGTCTCGAGATCGTCGGTCGCAGCGACCCAGGCCTCATACGCCGAGACGATGCGCGAGAGCTCGGCGTAGCGCCGGTTGACGCGCTTCGCTCGGGCGGCGTCGGCGTGCACCGCCGGGTCGGAGAGCTCCTCCTGCACCCGGCGATGCTCGTCGATCAGAGTCTGGACGGACTCGAACACGGCTCAGCCGCTCAGCGGATGTTGTTGTCGTGCCCGTGCGCGCCGGAGGGGAGCGTGGGGATCGACTTCTGCATCTGCACGAGGAACTCGACGTTCGAGTTGGTCTCCTTCAGCTTGCCGAGCACGACCTCGAGAGCCTGCTGCTGGTCGAGGCCGGCGAGGGCACGACGCAGCTTCCACGTGATCTTGACCTCGTCGGCCGAGAGCAGCATCTCTTCGCGACGGGTGCTCGACGCGTTCACGTCGACCGCCGGGAAGATCCGCTTGTCGGCGAGGGCGCGGGACAGACGGAGTTCGCTGTTGCCGGTGCCCTTGAACTCCTCGAAGATGACCTCGTCCATCTTGGACCCGGTCTCGACGAGCGCGGTGGCGAGGATCGTCAGGGATCCGCCGTTCTCGATGTTGCGTGCCGCTCCGAAGAAGCGCTTCGGCGGGTACAGCGCCGACGCGTCGACGCCACCGGTGAGCACGCGGCCGGAGGCCGGAGCCGCCAGGTTGTAGGCGCGGCCGAGGCGGGTGATCGAGTCGAGGAGGACGACGACGTCGCGGCCGAGCTCCACGAGACGCTTCGCGCGCTCGATGGCCAGCTCGGCGACCGTGGTGTGGTCTTCGGCCGGACGGTCGAACGTCGAGGCGATGACCTCGCCCTTGACGGAGCGCTCCATGTCGGTGACCTCTTCGGGGCGCTCGTCGACGAGCACGACCATGAGGTGGACCTCGGGGTTGTTCTGTGCGATCGCGTTCGCGATCTGCTGCAGGACGATGGTCTTGCCGGCCTTGGGCGGCGCGACGATCAGGCCGCGCTGTCCCTTGCCGACCGGGGCGACCAGGTCGATGATGCGCTGGGTCAGCTTCTCGGGAGCCGTCTCCAGGCGCAGACGCTCCTGCGGGTACAGCGGGGTGAGCTTGCCGAACTCCACACGCGTGGCGGCGTCATCGACGGACAGGCCGTTGATCGAGTCGACCTTCACCAGCGCGTTGTACTTCTGCCGACCCTGCTGCTCGCCCTCGCGCGGCTGCTTGATCGAGCCGACGACCGCGTCGCCCTTGCGGAGGTTGTACTTCTTCACCTGGCCGAGCGAGACGTAGACGTCGCTGGGACCGGCGAGGTACCCGGTGGTGCGGACGAAGGCGTAGTTGTCGAGCACGTCGAGGATGCCGGCGATCGGGATCAGGACGTCGTCCTCGCCGATCTCGGTGTCGAACTCGTCGGTCGGGGCGCCGTTGCGGCGCTTGTTGCGCTGGCGGTTGCGGCTGTTGCCGCCGGCCTGGTCGTCGTCGGCGGCGGGCTGAGCCTGCTGCTGCTCCTGCGTCGCACCGTTCTGGCCGCGTCCACGGTTGCGGCTGCGGTTGCGGTTGCGGCCACGGCCGCCCTGCTCCTCGCCACCGTCGGAGGAGTCGGATCCACCGTCGTTGTTCTGGGCGGACTCGGCAGGCGCCGACTCCGATGCGGCATCGGCAGCGGGTGCTGCCGCGGGGTCGCCTCTGCCTCGGCGGCAGGCTTCTGGGCTCCACGGCGGCCACGGCCGGTCGACTTGGGCGCGGGCTCCGCAGTTGCCTCCACCGGAGCAGCGTCGACGGCGGGTGCCTCGGCGGGCGCGGATTCTGCGGCCGGGGCCTCGGCATCGGCCTTCTTCGCCCGGCTACGCCGCGGTGCCTTCGCCTTGGGCGCTGCCTCCGCAGTGTCGGCCGCAGCGGCAGGGGCCGACTCGGTCTTCGGCGCGGCGTCGGTCTTCGGCTCGGTCTTGTCGGCCTCCGGCGCTGCGGCCTTGGCGGCCTCGGCCTTCTCCGCCTTCGCCGCAGCTGTCGCGGTGCTCGCGCGGCGCGGCGCGCGCTTGCGCGCCGGCGCGGCTTCGGTCTTCGCCTCGGCAGTGGCCGCAGGCGCTTCGGCGGCCGGAGCCGACTGGTCGTTCTGGGTCTCGGAGAGGTTCTCCACGAGTACTCCCTTATATGTCATGGGGAATGAGCGTTGAACGCGCACAACGGGTGCTGCGCACGATCGCACGGGCTGACGCTCGGCGCCAGCCAGCCTCGGCACTTGTGCCTCAAGGGTTTTGCGTGCGGGTCTTGCAAGAGTTGCAATGGGGCCAGATTCACGTCGTTACGTGGAGCCCTCCGCTCGATTCCCCACTGTACCACCACGGACGTCGACTGCGAGCAGGAGCGCTTCCCACGGGGTGTCGGTGACCCGGTCGGCCAACTCGACCGCGTCCTGACGACTGCCAGGGCCGTCCGCCAGCACGAGCACGCTCGGCCCGGCGCCGGAGACGACGGCGGCGAATCCCGCGGCTCGCAACGCCTGCACGAGCCGCTGCGTCTCGGGCATGGCCCCCGCCCGGTAGTCCTGGTGCAGCCTGTCGGCGGTCGCATCCAGAAGAAGTTCGGGGCTCTGCATCAGCGCCGCGATCAGCAGTGCGGAGCGGGAGACGTTGAACACGGCATCGGCGGTCGAGACCTGCGGCGGCTGGAGCGAGCGTGCCTGCGACGTCGACATCGTATAGGCGGGGACCAGCACCAGCGGCGAGACTCCGCGGTGGACGAGGAGCTTCTTGTGCTGCGGTCCGCGCTCCGACATCCATGCGATCGTCAACCCGCCGAACAAGGCGGGCGCCACGTTGTCGGGGTGCCCTTCGATCTCGGTCGCCAGGCGGAGGAGGTCGGTGTCGCCGATCTCGACATCGCCCTCGAGCAGCCCCTTCGCGGCGAGCACTCCGGCGGCCACGGCGGCACCGGACGAACCGAGCCCGCGACCGTGCGGGACCCCGTTCTCGGCGACGATGCGGAGTCCGGGCATCGGGCGCTGCGCGTCGGCGAACACGTAGGCGATCGTGCGGACGATGAGGTTCGACGCGTCGCGCGGGATCTCAGCGGCACCGGAACCCGACACCTCGATCTGCAGCTCCCCCGCCGGGAGCGCCGTGACCTGGAGGGTGTCGTAGATGCTGAGGGCCAGGCCCAACGTGTCGAAGCCGGGGCCGAGGTTCGCGCTCGTCGCGGGCACGCGGACCTCGACGGTACGCCCCTCGACCGTGTCGCCCGCGGTGGGCTCGAGGGCTGCGGCCATCGTCACTCGCCTTCCACCCGGAGCACCGAGACCACGCGGGCGACGACATCACTGTCGGCGAGAGCATCGACGGTCGCGCTGAGGGCTTGCTCGGTCGCTCGGTGCGTGCCGATGATCAGGCGCGCCGTCGGCTCGTCCTCCCCTCGACGGTCTGCACCACAGTGGCGACCGACACGCCGCCGTCGCTGAGGATCCCGGCCACGGTGGCGAGCACGCCCGGTGCATCGGAGACCTCGAGGGTGATCTGGTAGCGCGTGGTCACGTGTCCGATCGGGACGACCGGCAGGTTCGCCCTCGTGGATTCACCGACGCCGACGCCTCCCGCGATGTGGCGCCGAGCAGCCGAGACGACGTCGCCGAGCACGGCGGATGCGGTCTGCACGCCACCGGCGCCCGCGCCGTAGAACATCAGGGACCCGGCGGCCTCGGCCTCGACGAACACCGCGTTGTTGGCGCCGTGCACGGATGCGAGGGGGTGCGAGTTCGGCACGAGCGCGGGGTAGACGCGCACCGAGATCGACTCGGCACCGTTCGCCTCGATGCGCTCGCACACGGCCAGGAGCTTGATCACGAAGCCCGCTGCGCGCGCCTCCTCGATCATCGAGGCTGTGATCGAGGTGATGCCCTCGCGGTACACGGCATCCAGCGGCACGGCCGTGTGGAAGGCGAGGCTCGCGAGAATCGCGGCCTTCTGTGCGGCGTCGTACCCCTCGACGTCGGCGGTCGGATCGGCTTCGGCATAGCCCAGGCGCTGCGCGTCGGCCAGCACGTCGGCGAAGTCCGCTCCCTCCGTGTCCATCCGGTCGAGGATGTAGTTGGTGGTGCCGTTCACGATGCCCATGATGCGCACCACGCGGTCGCCGGCGAGCGAATCGCGCAGCGGACGGATGATCGGGATCGCTCCGGCGGCCGCGGCCTCGTAGTAGACGGACGCTCCGACGCGGTCTGCGGCCTCGAAGAGCTCGGGGCCGTGCGTTGCGAGGAGGGCCTTGTTGGCCGTGACGACGTCGGCACCGGAGCCGATCGCCTGCAGGATGCTGGTGCGCGCGGGCTCGATGCCCCCGATGAGCTCGATCACGATGTCGGCGCCCAGAATCAGAGATTCGGCGTCGGTGGTGAACAGCTCCTTGGGCAGGTCGACATCGCGCGGCGCATCCACGTCGCGCACGGCGATGCCGGCGAGCTCCAGCTCGGCCCCCGCGCGGTCAGCGAGCTCGGCGCCGTGGCGCAGCAGGAGCGCCGCGACCTGCGAGCCGACCGCTCCCGCGCCCAGCAGTGCCACGCGAAGTCGTCGGTAGTCAGTCATGGTTGCTCCTTCGGAGGTGGGTCATTGGTTCTCCCTCGGGGCGTCGGCCCCGTCGATGCCCGCGTCACGGGCCAGCACATCGTCGATCGTCTCGCCGCGGACGATGATCGTCGAGCGACCGTCTCTGACGGCTACGACGGGCGGACGCGGAACATGGTTGTAGTTGCTGGCCAGCGGAGCGCAGTACGCGCCGGTCGCAGGGACCGCCAGAAGATCGCCTGGCACGAGATCGTCCGGCAGGTACTCGTGGTCGACGACGATGTCGCCGGACTCGCAGTGCTTGCCGACAACGCGGCTGAGCCGCGGCTCACCCGTGCCGACGCGCGATGCGAGGCGTGCCGAGTACTCGGCGCCGTAGAGCGCGGGTCGTGCGTTGTCGCTCATGCCGCCGTCGACGCTGACGTACCGGCGGACGGACCCCGACTCCACGGTCACGTCCTTCGTCGTGCCGACCTCGTAGATCGTGACTCCTGCCGTGCCGACGATGGCCCGGCCGGGCTCGAACGACAGGGCGGGGACCGGGATCCCCGAGCGGCGCATCCCTCCGCCACGGCGCTGACGATGGCGCCGGCGAGGTCCTCGATCGGTGTCGGGTCGTCGACGCGCGTGTAGGCGATGCCGAAGCCGCCGCCGAGGTTGAGCTGCGGGACCGGGCCGTGCGCGAGCAGCGCGGCGTGGAGGTCGAGGACGCGCGAGGCCGACTCACGGAATCCCGCGACGCCGAAGATCTGCGAACCGATGTGGCAGTGCAATCCGGCGAACACGAGGCCGGGGATCTCGCGGATGCGTGCGACCGCCGTCTCGGCCTCCCGGAGAGGGAACCCGAACTTCTGGTCCTCGTGGGCTGTCGCGAGGAAGTCGTGCGTCTCGGCATGGACTCCGCTCACCACGCGCACGAGCACGCGCTGGGTCGCCCCGGTGCGGGCGGTGATCGCCGCGAGGCGCTCGATCTCGATCGCACTGTCGACGATGACGGTCCCGACACCGACCTCGACGGCACGCTCGAGCTCGGCGACCGACTTGTTGTTGCCGTGGAACCCGAGCGATGCGGGCGCCACGCCGGCGGCGAGGGCGACGGCGAGCTCTCCCCGGTGCAGACGTCGACCCGCAGCCCCTCGTCGACCATCCACCGCGCGATCGTGGTGCACAGGAACGCCTTGCCCGCGTAGTACACCTGCGCCGTGGTGCCGTTCTCGGCCGCCGCCCGATCGAACGCGTCCCGGAAGCGACGGGCTCGACCGCGCACCTCCTCCTCGTCGAGCACGAGCAACGGGGTGCCGTACGTACGAGCCAGAGAGGTCGCGCTGACACCGGCGATCTCGACGGCGCCGTCGTCGTCGCGCACCGCGGATGCCGGCCACACGCCGTCGGCGAGATCGTTCGCGTCCTCGGGGACGACGAGCCATTCCGGAGCGAGCGAATCGGCAGGGAGAAGCACTTGTCACCAATCGTGGGAAGGACCTCGGGCGGGGGGCGCACATCGAGGTTGACCCCGATTCTAGGGCACCGACTCGATCGCCCTGGCCATGGTGACGCGCCGCGTCAAGCCCCTGCATGGCCTCCTCCCCTGCTCCTAGGGTGGGGGCGTGGCGAACACCGAGACACGAGACGACAGCCCCCGAACGGACGCACGGGCGAAGCCCGGCCTCATCGCGCGCATCACGACGCCGGTCATCGCCTGGGCCCTCGCCAGGCGACCAGTGCGGGCCGCGCTGCTCTACTCCGAGAAACGCGGTCCCGCACTCGCCGACAGCGTGACCTACCGCGCACTCTTCAGCGTGTTCGCCGGCGTCCTGCTCGGCTTCTCGCTCGCCGCACTGTGGCTGGCGGGCAACCCCGATGCCTGGCGCGCGATCGTCGAAGCGGTGCAGTCCGCCGTCCCTGGGCTCATCGGCAAGGACGGTGCGATCGACCCCGCAGACCTCCGCGCCCCCGCATCCCTGTCGATCGCCGGCATCATCTCGCTGGTCGCCCTCGTCGCGCCGCACTCGGCGCCATCGGCTCCCTCCGCACCGCCGTCCGGGTTATCGCGGGCACCGTGCAGGACGACATCCTGTGGATCTGGGTGATCCTGCGCAACCTCGCGCTGGCGCTGGGGATCGGACTCGCGTTCGTCGTCTCGGCGGCGCTCACGTTCGTCGGGCAGCTCGGCGTGGCGTGGATCGCGGACGCCCTCGGACTCCCTGCGGACTCCCCCGCGGTCGCCTGGACGGTTCGCGCCCTCTCCCTGCTCATCGTGTTCGCCCTCGATGCGGCCCTCATCATCGGGGTGTTCCTGCTGCTCTCCGGAGTGCGTCCGCCCGCACGCTCACTGTGGCCCGGCGCCCTGCTCGGCGCGTTCGGGCTCCTCGTCCTGCAGGAGTTGTCCGGGCTGTTCGTCGGCGGCGCCACGAGCAACCCGCTCCTCGCGTCGTTCGCGTCGCTGCTCGCGCTGCTGATCTGGTTGAACTTCTCCGCACAGGTGATGCTGTTCGCGTGCGCGTACATCGTGACCGCCGAGGAGGAGAGGGCCGATCGGGTGCACGCGCGCTTCGCGGCCACCACCTTCGCTCAGCGGCGCCTGCAGCGCGCCGAGGCCGAGGTCGGTATCGCCACGGCGGAGCTGCGTGCCGCACAGCGCGCCGCAGCGGACGAGCACGCACCCTGACCCGGGTCCTTGTTGTGACCAGTCAGGCTATGCTGGTCACAACGAGAGGATGTCCGTCATGGAACCCCGGCGCTCGCGCATCGACCTCCCGCATGCCACCGTGTCCGTCCTGGAGTGGCTCCCGGCCGAACAGACCGGCGTCCCGGTGCTGCTGCTGCACGGAGGCGGCGCCGACAGCGCAGAGCTCTCGTGGGGCGAGGTCGGCCCTGCACTCGCTGCCGCGGGACACCGCGCGGTGGCGCCCGACCACCCCGGCTTCGGGCAGAGTCCCCGCGCGCACTGGGCGCTGACCCAGGAGAAGCTCGTCCGGCACGTCGCGGAGCTCGTGGACGCTCTGGACCTCACCGACTACGCGATCGCCGGACTCTCGCTCGGAGGTGGGATGACCGTCGGCCACCTGCTCGACCAGCCCGGGCGGGCGCGGGCTGCGATCCTCCTCGGCTGCTACGGCCTGATGCCGCGCCTCGCGGACGGTTTCCTGGGTCCGGCGACCCACCTGTCGTCGTTCCTGCTGCTCCGGTCGGGGCTGCTGGGTGCGCTGACACGCTCGTACGCACGCGACGATGCCGCGATGGAGCGCGCGCTTCGAGACCTCGTCAGGAACCCGCAGGCACGGACACCCGCGCTCGTGCAGGCCGTGATCACGGAAGCAGCCTCGGGCACTGGTCTGGAGGTCTTCGGCGAATGGCAGCGCGATCAGGTGCTCTGGAACCGTCTGCGCACCGTCTACACCGACAGGCTGTCGTCGATCGAGACACCGGTGCTGCTCGTGCACGGCGACCGTGACACCGGCGTCCCGATCGCACGCGTCGAGACCGCAGCCGAGCTGCTGCCCTCCGGCACGATCCTCGAGGTCCCCGGCGCCGGGCACTGGGTGCAGCGGGACCGGCCCGACCTCGTCATCCCGGCGATGCTCGATCATCTGAGGAGTGGCGATCATGCCCCGACCCCGCGTACCGAATAGGCGAGACCGCATCCTGGATGCGGCAGAGGAGCTGGTGCTCGCACACGGCTTCGACCGCATGAGCATCGCCGCCGTCGCCGAGCACGCGGGCATCGGCAAGGGCGCCGTGTACCTCGAGTTCGACGGCAAACGCGGCATCCTCGACGCCCTCCTGCAGCGCGGCACCGCGCGCATGAACGCCCGGGTGCGCGACGAGCTGGGCGACCACCCCCGCCTCAGTTCCGCGTATCGAGCGTCTGCACGGGCGCTCAGCGAAGATGCCCTCATGACCGCGGCGTTCCTCGACGATCGCGGAGTGCTCGGCGACCATGTCGCCGCGGTCGAGGACGGCCGCTACCGGGATCGGCAGCGACGAGTCGTCGCGTGGCTCCATGATCTGCAGAACCGCGGGGAGATCGTGGCCGACGTGGATGTCGATGCCCTCGCCCTTGCGTTGTCCAGTGCCTCGATCGGACTGCTGTCGGCCGCGCGCCTGCTCGGGCCCGTGGATCCCGCACACCTCGAACGCGCCATCGACACGATCGGGCGCATGGCCGAGACCTTCGAGAGGAGCTGACGATGCACATCGCCCGCTACGGGCCGACCGACGGCCGACGTGTGCTCCTCCTCCATGGCGGAGGTGTCGCGGGGTGGATGTGGGAGCCCCTTCGCGCGCACCTCGGCGACGAGCACCGCATCCTCATCCCGGACCTCCCGGGTCACGGACGCAGCGCAGACGAGCCGTACGTGTCGCATGCGCAGACCACCGCCGCGCTCGCCGGACTCCTCGAAGACGAAGCGCGACCCGCCATGGTCGTCGGCTTCTCGCTTGGAGCCCAGTTGGCCGTGCATCTCGCCTCCGCGCATCCGCGGCTGGTCGACCATGCCGTCATCGTGAGCGCGCAGGCCGTGCCGATGCGGGCGACTCGACCCACTCTCGCTCTCCTCGGGGCGACGGCGGGCCTCGCGAGGCGGGAATGGTTCGCGAGGCTGCAGGCGCGACAGCTGTTCGTTCCCGACGAGCTCGTCGCGGAGTACGTGCAGACCTCGGCCGGCATCTCGCGGGAGACGCTTCTGCGCACGGTCGAAGAGAATCTCCGGTTCACCCCTCCCCCGCGATGGCGGGCTTTTCCCGGTGCGGCGTCCATCCTCGTCGGAGCCGAGGAGAAGGGCCTCATGAAGCGCTCAGCGGCAGCGCTGCACCGAGACCTGCCGCACAGCGCGCTCGAGGTCGTCGACGGGTGCGGCCACGGGATTCCGCTGCAACGTCCCTCCTGGCTCGCCGCTCATCTCGGGCCGGCCCTCGACGCGCACCCGGACCCCCGCTGACCGGGATTCGCACGGCGTCAGCTCGGGCAGACGCCCTTCTCCTGAAGGGAGGCGTCTGTGACGATCGCGCCGTCGACGTCGATGTCGATCACGGCGGCCCCCTCGACGATCTCGAGTCCGGTCAAGGTGAGCCCTGCGGGAAGCTGATCGGCGATGCACACCCGCTGCGGTTCGGTGAGCCGCGCGCCGAGCGAACCGAGATTCGAGCCGAGCTGGTCGAGGTCGATGTCGAGCCCGCCGATGCTGGCCGCGACCGGAGTGAGCTCGAGGTCACCGTCGACAGCACCGGGAGTGAGGGTCAGCGACAGCGGAACGGCCGATCCGAACACGTCGATGGACCCGCCGACCGTCGCGTTCGGCGCGGCGAACTCCACCGACTCGATCGGCAGATCGGTGCCGGAGAGCAGCGAGGTGAACTCCTCCTGATCGATGCGGATCGTGCCGGACGCGCCGCCCAGATCGCCGCCGCGCAACGGCACGCCCGTCGCCGTGACGTCGGCCGCACCGGTGATCCCCTCCAGCGTCACGGAATCCGTCGAGAGGTGGAGCGTGTCCAGGCTGCCCCCGATGAGCTGCGGAAGCAGAAGGCCTTCGGTCTCGACATCCAACTGCTGGTCGGCGGGGAGGTCGAGCTGCTCGACCACGATCGACCGCACGATGCCCGGCAGGACGGCGCGCGCGATGAACTCCGCCGCGACGACGAGCAGTGCCAGCACGACGACCACGATCAGCACCACCCATGGCCAGCGACGGCGCGTCCGGGGCGCAGCGTCCGTGGCCGCAGCGGACGTGGAGCCGGGGATCACGAGCGTCGGATGCTCGGCCGAGGCGTCCGGATACGGCAGGGTGTGGTTGTCGTCGCTCATGCCTGCCATCCTGCCGCACGCCCGGAGACGGCGTCGTGCACTACATGCGCTCCGGCGCGCTCACACCGAGCAGGTCGAGCCCGTTGCGCAGCACCTGACCGGTCGCGTCGTTGAGCCAGAGACGCGTGCGGTGCACGCTCTCGATCGGGTCATCGCCCTGAGGGATCACGCGGCAGTTGTCGTACCAGCGGTGGTAGAGGCCCGCGAGCTCCTCGAGGTAGCGGGCGACGCGGTGAGGCTCGCGCACCTCCGCGGCGAAGGCCACGATGCGCGGGAACTCCTGCAGCGCACCGAGCAGGGCGCCTTCGGTCTCGTGCGTGAGCGTCTCGGGGACGAACTCGGTGCGATCGACGCCGGAGTCGGCGGCGTTGCGCGCCACGTTGTGCGTGCGGGCATGCGCGTACTGCACGTAGAAGACCGGGTTGTCGTTCGTGCGCTTCTGCAGCAGCTCGGGATCGAGGGCCAGCGGCGAGTCGGCGGGGGAACGCTCCAGCGAGTACCGCAGCGCATCGGTGCCCAGCCATTCCCGCAGGTCGTCCATCTCGATGATGTTCCCCGCGCGCTTGCTCAGGCGCGCGCCGCCGATCGACACGAGCTGACCGATCAGGACCTCGACGTTCTTCTCCGGGTCTTCACCCGCAGCGCCGGCGATCGCCTTGAGACGGTGCACATAGCCGTGGTGGTCTGCGCCGAGCAGATACAGCTTGTGCTCGAATCCACGGTCGCCCTTGTTGAGGTAGTACGCGGCATCCGCGGCGAAGTACGTGTACTCGCCGTTGGACCGGCGGATCACGCGGTCCTTGTCGTCGCCGAAGTCGGTGGTGCGCACCCAGACGGCGCCCTCGTCGTCGAACACGTGGCCCTGCTCGCGAAGGCGGTCGACGGCCTGGTCGACGAGGCTCACCCCCTGCGCGTTCTTCGCATGCAGGGTGCGCTCGGAGAACCAGACGTCGAAGTCGACGTTGAACTTCGACAGCGACTGCCTCTGCTCCTCGAGCTGGTACCCGTAGGCGAGCTCGCGCGTGACGACGACCTGCTCCTCGGCGGGCAGATCGAGCAGGTCGGGGCGCGCGCCGAGCACGCGTGCGGCCAGGTCGCCGATGTAGCTGCCGGCGTAGCCGCCCTCCGGCGTGGGCTCGCCCTTGGCCGCGGCGAGGACGGAGTTCGCGAAGCGCTCCATCTGCACGCCGGCGTCGTTGATGTAGTACTCCCTCGCGACCGTCGCTCCGGAGGCGGTGAGCACGCGGGCGATCGCGTCGCCGAGCGCCGCCCACCGGGTGTGCCCGATGTGCAGGGGTCCGGTCGGGTTCGCGCTCACGAATTCGATGTTGATGCTCTGACCGGCCTGGGAGTCGTTGGTCCCGTACGCCTCGCCCGCATCGACGATGACCTTCGCCAGCGCGCCTGCGGCCGCGGCATCCAGACGGATGTTGAGGAACCCGGGACCTGCGACCTCAGCCGTGGCGATGCCGTCGACCTGCGAGAGGCCGTCGGCGATCTGCTGCGCCAGTTCTCGCGGGTTCGTGCCGAGCGGCTTCGCCAGGCGCATCGCGATGTTCGACGACCAGTCGCCGTGCTCGCGGTTGCGCGGGCGCTCCAGCACGACGTCGGATGCGGCGAGGCCGAGGGGCACGCCAGGACGTCGTTCCTCGGCGATCGGTGCGAGGACGGCGAGGACGGCGGCGGCGAGGGTTTCGGGGTTCATAGCCTCCCCAGTTTACGGGGCTGGACAGCCGGATCCGACGGCATGAGGCGCGCGGAATTCGCGATCGACGCGCCGTGATCTACTCTCAAGCCATGAAGGCCTCCGCCCCCGACCGTCGACTGCGCACCGCAGGGGTCGCCATCGCCCTGCTCGTCGCCGTCACGGCGGGCGTTCTCGGCATGTGGCGGCCGTGGACTCCGCTCCCCTCCGCGGCACCCGTCGGGGCTGCCGCAGACGGCGTGACCGCGGCTGCGGAAGCGATCGCTCCCGCGGCGCTCACCCTTCCGGAGCACCCCACCGTGCTGGTGTTCGGCGACTCCTGGACGTACGGCTCCGCTGCGTCCGAGCCGACCCTCGGCTATGCCTACGTCTTGGCTGACCTGATCGGCGGCGAGACGATCGTGAACGGCGTGCGCGGGAGCGGGTACCTCAAGCCGGGAATCGACGGACCGACCTTCGGACAGCGCATCGCCGCCCTCGACCCCTCGCTCTCCCCGGACCTCGTGATCATCCAGGGCTCCATCAACGACCGCGCGCAGGGCGCCGCGGGCTACCGGGAAGCCGTCACCGCCGCCTGGGACGCCCTCGCCGCGATCTACCCCGACGCCGCGATCGTCGTTCTCGGTCCGGCCCCGCACGAGTTGCCGGTGGGCGCGACGACGGCGCGCATCGACACCGACCTCGGCGAACTCGCCGGCGCACGGGGCTGGTGGTACATCTCCCCCATCGCCCAGGACTGGATCACCGAAGAGAACTATCTCTCCGTGATCGACGTCGAGGTCGGACGCAAGCACCCTTCGACCGAGGGCCACCGGTATCTGGCCGAGCGCCTCGCCGCAGCCCTCGACGAGATGCGCGTCGCACCCGTCACCGAGGCAGGCGGGTCGGAGACCACCCCCGACGAGTGATATTGTCGACCGGTACGCCTCCGTAGCTCAGTGGATAGAGCGCCGGTTTCCGGTACCGTAGGTCGCAGGTTCGACTCCTGTCGGGGGCACATCGGGTTTTTCTACGCTGACGGTTCGTGAACACGTCAGTCAGACCCTTCACCACGAGAAAGGCCGCCTGGTTCAGGCGGCTTTTCTCGTCGAAGCCCGGTCGTGACAGGACTACTCGGCAGGGGTGCTCTGCATGGCTGAAAGGCTGCCCAGCAAGCGGAGACGCTCTTCCGTCGGCGTGTCTGCGGTCGGGGTCATTGTGAACATCACGAGCCCCGCGTCTGCGGGCAGCTCGAGTGCTTCGTAATCGAACTCGAGGTCGCCGACGTCGGGGTGATGGATCCGTTTGCTTCCGGTGCGGTGGAAGCGCACGTCGTGCGCAGCCCAGCGAGTGCGGAAGACATCACTGCGGGTGACGAGTTCTCCGATGAGGTCGGTGAGTTCCTTGTCGTGCGGATTGCGTCCTGCTTCGATGCGCAGCGACGCGATGATGCTGTTCGCCCCGGCTTCCCAATCGCTGTAGAAGTTCTGCGCCGCGGGGTTGAAGAACGTGAAGCGGGCGTTGTTGCGCTGGCTGGAGGCATCGTCCAGGATCGGCGAGAAGACGGCGTGGCCGATGGCGTTCTCGGCGAGGAAGTCTTTGCGTGCGTTCGAGATGTAGGCGGGCGCATTGATGCTGTCGAGGAGACGCTGGAGCGAGGGCCGGATCACGGGGGTTGCGGGCCGAGGGCGTTTGCGTGCCGCCCCGCTCGGTGCGGCGTTCCGTGCGAGGTCATGGAGGTGTGCGAGCTCGGCGTCGTCGAGGTGGAGCGCCCGGCCGAGCGCCTCGAGCACTTCCGGTGAGACGCCCGACAGGTTTCCGCGTTCCATCCTCGCGTAGTAGTCGACGCTCATCCCGGCGAGCATGGCCACCTCTTCGCGGCGCAGGCCGGTGACACGTCGCCGGCCTCCGCCGATGATGCCGGCTTGCTCCGGGGTGAGACGTGCTCGTCGCGTGGCGAGGAACTCGCTCACCTCGGATCGTAGCGTCATGCCTGCCACGCTATGCCTCCTGGTCGTGTGGGGATAGATGTCCGAGGCCGCTCAGGTCTTCCCACACGAAGGCGAGTTCTCGGCGAGCTCCCACGACGAGAACCGTGGCGGTTGCGGTCATGTCAGTTCTCCGGAATGTCCCGGCCGAACGCCTCGAGGGTGATGGCCTCAGGCTCGGGGCCGCCGCGGACGCCGGTGTCGAGAGCGTCGATGCGAGCGATCTCGTCGTCGGTGAGTTCGAAGTCGAACACGTCGAAGTTCTCCGCGATACGAGCGGGCTTCACGGACTTGGGGATGGCCTGGACGCCGTTCTGGATGTGCCAGCGGAGCATGACCTGTGCGGCCGACTTGCCGTGTGCATCGGCGATGGCGATGATGACCGGGTCGTTGAAGGTGCTCTTCGAGTCGTCTCCGCGGTAGGACGTGATGCCTCCGATGGGCGACCAGGCCTGTGTCAAGATGCCGTGCTCCTTCCCGAACGCCTGCAGGTCGCGCTGCTGGAAGTACGGGTGCACCTCGATCTGGTTCACGGCCGGCACGATCTCGGTCTGGTCGAGCAGTGTGGTGAGGTGGTCGACCATGAAGTTGCTCACGCCGATGGCGCGGACCTTGCCGTCCGCGAGAAGGGTCTCCAGCGCCTTGTAAGCGGCGATGGTCTTGTCGAACTCGCCGGGGAGAGCCTGGTGGAGGATGAAGAGGTCGATGACGTCGACCTGGAGCTTGCGAGCGCTCTTTTCGAACGCGTGCAGCGTCTCGTCGTAGCCGTAGTCGCTAATCCAGACCTTCGACTCGATAAACACATCGTCGCGAGAGAGGTCAGACGCCTGGATTGCGTCGCCGACGCCGCGCTCGTTGGCGTAAGCGGCGGCAGTGTCGATGAGACGGTAGCCCGTGGAGAGTGCGGAAGCGACAGCCTCGACCGTCTCGTCAGGAGGAGTCTGGAAGACGCCGAAGCCCAGTGCGGGCATCTCGACGCCGTTGTTCAGGGTGAGGTGAGTGTTCGTCATGGCATCGACGTTACGACGATCCACCACCCCCTGGGAGTGACTGTCGTTACACGGATAAGTAGTCACTCCCACCGCGACCGGTAGAGAGCTCTGATGGGTGACATGGCATCTCCCTCGACCTCGACCGTCGCACGAATGGCTCGCCCTGGAGCCGTGCTCGCCATCGTGCTGGTGAGCTATTTCATGATTGTGCTGGACAACTCCATCATCTTCACGGGGCTGACCCGCATCCGCGAGGACCTGTCATTCACGACCAGCGGACTCTCGTGGGTGCAGAACGCGTACGCTCTGGTCTTCGGTGGCCTGCTCCTCCTTGCCGCCCGTGCCGGTGACATCGTCGGCCGCCGTCGAACGTTCCTCATCGGCCTGGCGATTTTCGCCGTCGCATCGCTCCTCATCGGCGTCGCCCCGACCTCGGAGTGGATGATTGCGTCCCGCGCGCTCCAGGGTGTCGGTTCCGCGATCCTCGCCCCGACCTCGCTCGCCCTGCTCACCGCGCATTCCCTGCGGGCCCCGAACGCACAAGGGCCATCGCCGCGTACGGGTCGACAGCGGGGATCGGTGCGAGCCTCGGACTCGTCGTCGGAGGTGTACTCTCGGACCTCACCTCGTGGAGGGTCGGGTTCCTCATCAACGTTCCCATCGGTATCGCCCTCGCCATCGCCACCATCGTGTACATCCGGGAGACCTCCCGCCTGAGCGGACGTTTCGACGTCCTCGGAGCGCTGTTGTCCACGGTCGGGATGGCTGCTCTCGTGTTCGGCGTTACCCGCACTGCCGACGCAGGTTGGGACGATGCCACCGCCTTGACCTTCCTCGCCGTTGGGGTCGCGCTCCTGGTCCTCTTCGTGCTCGTCGAGCTGCGGGCGCCGCAGCCGATCCTGCCGATGCGGATCCTCACCAGCGGTGTGCGGGGCGGAGCCTTCATCTCGCGAATGGCGTTCGCCGGTGCGATCTTCGGCTATTTCTTCTTCATCAGCCAATACATGCAGACCGTCCTCGGCTTCAGCCCGCTGCAGGCAGGCATCGCGTTCCTGCCCATGACGGTCGTCCAGTTCGTCCTGTCCTTGCTCGTACCTCGCCTCACCAGACGATTCGGGAACACCGCGCTCGTCACTGTAGGTCTGGCCGTCACGCTCGCCGGCATGCTGTGGCTGAGCTTCATCGGCCCGGATAGCTCCTATTGGACGGCGGTGGCTCTGCCGATGCTCCTGCTGGGAGCCGGTCAGGGACTGGGGTTCGCGCCGCTGACGGCCGCAGGAGTCGCCGGCATCGAAGCCCGTGACGCAGGGGCAGCCTCCGGCGCCGCGAACGTCGCTCACCAGCTGGGTGGCGCCCTAGGGGTGAGCATCATGGTCGCCGTCGCCTCCACGATGACGCCCGTCGAAGATGTCGCCGCGGAGGCGCCCGCAGGCATCGCGACCGGTGCCGCGCTCCTCGGCCTCGCACTGCTATCCGCGGTCGCGCTCGTCATCCCCGGTTCTCGGCGGGCCCGCTGAACTGTGGCTCACGCACGGAACGGGCGGGCATCCGGGATGGATGCCCGCCCGTTCTGTCACTGGTCAGACCTGCGAGGCGGGCCGGAGCAGGATCTCGTTGATAGCGAGGTGCTTGGGGCGCTGCACGGTGAACGTGATGATCTCAGCGACGTCCTCCGCCGTCACCGTCGCCTGCGCGTACATCTCGTTGACGGCCGTGTTCGTCGCCTCGTGCGTGATGTGGGTCGGAAGCTCGGTCGCCACGACGCCCGGCTCGATGAGCGTCACGCGTACGTCAGGAAGAAGCTCCTGGCGGAGAGACTCCGACCATCCGTTGATGGCCCACTTCGTCGCGGCATACACGCCGTTGCCAGCCCGGGCCGTACGCCCGGCAACCGAGGAGATGTTCACGATGTCGCCGCCACCGTCGACGAGCTGGTCGAGGAACACCTCGGTCGCGGTGATGGCGCCGAGGAGGTTCACGTCGACCATGCGCCGGTAGTCCTCCCGCTGTTCAGACGAGAATGGGCCGAGGAGCATGATGCCAGCGTTGTTGACGAGGATGTCGACGCGTCCCAGGCTTTGCTTCACACGGGTTGCTGCTGCGACGAGGGCGTCGCGGTCTGTGACGTCGGCGGCAACCGCGACCGCGCCTTCACCCAGCTCTGCAGCGATGGTCTCGATGCGTTCAGTTCTGCGGGCAAGCAGTGCGACTTTGAAGCCCGCGGCGTGGAACGCGCGCGCCGTGGCCTCTCCGATTCCGGAGGATGCTCCCGTCACCAGGGCGACACGGGCGGTGTCAGTTGTGCTCATGGGTGGATCTCTTCTTCCTTCTCGGCGAAGACGCGCTTCGCGACCTTGATGGCGGACATCGCCTTCGGCCACCCGGCGTAGAAGGCCAGATGGGTAATCACCTCGACCACCTCGTCTTCCCGCACACCGTTCTCCTTGGCCAATCGCAGGTGGCTCTCCAACTGCTCGAAACTGCTCGAGGTGACCAGACTCGCCACCGTCACCAGGCTGCGGTCACGACGGCTCAACGCCTCGTGCCTAGACCACACCTGTCCGAACAGCACATCATCGGTGAGGGAGGCGAGCTGAGGCGCGACATCCCCCACCGCGCTCTGAGCGGGTGTCAGTTCTGTCATTGCAACGTCCTTTCCTTAGAGGTCACCGACAGGCTCCCTCGACTTCACAGTGACGCACCAGTGGCCAGCTATCCAGGTAACAACAGGGCACCCCACGCAGCGAGGTAACGGCATAGCGTCGAAGAATGTCCCGCACCAACGCTTCCCCACAACGATCCGCGACCGCCGGGCGTGGGGTCGCTGCTGCCGCAGGAATCGTGGCATCGGCGGTGTCGCTCGCTGCGTGCGCGACCCCGGCTGACTCGCGGCCCCACAGCTCAGCCGCCCCATCCGCGGTGCCGACTGTCGAGGAGGACGACATGACCCCTGACACGTACCGCGATGGCGAATACACCGCACGCGGCTGGTACGGCTCTCTGCCGTCCCATCACGACGTGACTCTCACCATCGAGAACGGCATCGTTACCGACGTCGACATCACCACACCCGCAGAGGACGAGGTCTCCCTGGGCTATCAACAGCGCTTCGCTGATGCCCTCCCCGCAGAGGTCGTCGGGAAGCCGCTCGACGACGTCGCGGTCGACCGACTCGCCGGATCCAGCGGATGCTCAGAAGGATTCATGAACGCGCTCGCAGACATCCGCGAGGACGCGCTCCGCTGATTCTCGCACGGCACTCGCTCAGACGCTCGGATGCGAAAGGAAGGCCCCAGGTGCACACTCAGCGTGACACTCCCACCTATTCGCCCCTCTGCCGCGGAGACTCACGAACGCCCGAGAGCAGTTGTCTGAAGGTGAACGCTTCACATCCACTTCTGTCGCTTGAAGATGACGTACAGGACGAGCGCGAACGCGACCATCCCACCGACGGCGAGCGGATAGCCGAAGGCCCAGTGGAGTTCGGGCATGTTGTCGAAGTTCATGCCGTAGATCGCGCCGATGAGTGTGGGGGCGAAGAGGATCGCGGCCCAGCCGGAGATCTTCTTCATGTCCTCGTTCTGGCGCTGGGCGACGAGGGTGCCGTTGACCGTGAGGATCTGCGAGAGAGATTCGCGGAGGTCGCTGACCTGTGTCTCGGCGCGGCTGAGGTGGTCGGCGACATCCTGGAGGTACGACTGCAGCGGCTCGGGGATGTCATAGCGGCGGAACCCCTTCCGCAGCGCGGCGAGCACCTCGGCGAGACCCGAGGTCGCCTGTTGGAGGTCGATGACCTCCTGACTCAGACGATAGATACGTTCGGTGACACTGGCGTCGCCGCTGAACACCTGACGTTCGATCTGCTCCCGGTCGATGGCGAGACCACGGAGCACGGGCATATAGCCGTCGACGATGGCGTCGAGCAGGCGGTACACGATGGCTTCGGGGCCGTGGTGGAGCAGTTGCTCGTCGTCGAGGAGGGTGTGGTCGCCGCGGTCGGTCGCCCCGGAGGCGTCATCGGCGTCGAGGCCGTCTATCCACCTCCCGTCCTGACAGAACACGGCCACGGCCTGCGGGCGCACGAGGATGTGGAACTCGGCGAAGTCGACGTCCTCTCTCGCGTCGACGTACCACGCGGACCTCACGACGAGGAACAGCGTGTCGTCGTAGCGTTCGAGCTTCGGGCGCTGCCCGGCATGGAGGAGATCCTCCACGAGTAGAGGATGGAGGTGCCAGCTGCTCGCGAGTTCGGCGACGTCCTCCAGCGTCGGCTTCGGATACAGCAGCAGCGCTGTACGCCGATCGTCCTCGTCGGTGAATGCCTGAGCGCCGTCCACGGTGGTGTCGCGCGGCGCGCGGAGGAGGTGGCCATCATCGACGTAGCGGGTCCGTCGACTCGTTCCCTCGGTGGGTGTCGCCGCGTTGGGCGTGCGGCGACGGAACACTCCGCCACGGGGACGGTTCGTGCCGTCGCTCGTCGACTGTGTCATGTCCTGTCCTCTCACTCTGTTCGGAGTATCCCGCAGATGGCGACGAGGTTCAGGAGAACCGCGGTGCGAGCACGTCTTGGAGCGCCGGCGCGACCACCCGGGCGAGGTCGTCGATGGCGCCTGGTTTCAGGCGGCTTTTCTCGTCGGTGCTCGCCCTTCACCTGTCGCGGAGCCTCCTCCGGCGCGAACGGACCTTCAGCGCCTGCCAGACGAGCAGCACCGCCGACCCTGCCACGATCATTCCGATGACCGTCCATTGCAGGACCGAGTACGCGATACCTGAGGTCAGCGTCTGCAGCAGGAGACCGACGATGAACGCGAAGAGCGGCGCGGCGAGCGCCAGCCTCCGCCACTCCCGCCGGTATCGCCGTCGTGCACCCCGCTCGACCATGTCAGTACGTGTACTCCCAGCCGTCTTGTCCCCCGAGACGCAGGATCAGCGTCCCATGCTCCGTCGGGACATCGAGGACGACGCTTCCGACGCCACGCTCCCCCGGGTTGATATCCGTGTAGTAGATCATCTCGGGGCGGGTCAGACAGGCGATGCCGGACTCGGTGACCGGATCGGTATTCACATTCACCCCGCTGGAGTCGATCGCACTCCAGTCGCTGAACGACAACACGGGAGGCACGCCGCCCTCCTGGTACGCCTGCGTGAGCCCGGGCAGAGCCTCGCCTTGGAGGTCGACACGGACGAAATACCCGTTCTCCGGAACGGGCGCGGCGTCGCCGCCCTCGCACTCCGGCTCGATCGAGATGGCCTGCACCATGAATCGCAACAGGTCTTCGCCGTTCGCGTCGGCGAGACCCGCCACCTCGCCGGGTTGTTTGACGACGTTCCCGCGTTCGCTCACCGAGGGCTCGTCATCGTATGCGGGGAATTCGACCCACTCGATGATGCTCGGAGTACGCGTCGGAGTCGGTGTGGGACCGAGCGTCACGACCGGCGCCGTCTCTTCGACAACCTCCGGCGCTGATGCCGTACATCCCGTCGCGATCGTTGCGGCGGCCGCGAGTGCGAGTATCGCCGGGAACCGGCGCGCAGAAGTAGTCATGAACACTGGTCGCTCTCCCCTTGGCAGTCGTCTCCGTAGACGGCAGCGCGCTCAGTCTCCCAGAGCCGCGGGAACCGCCGACACGGTGGAGCCGAATCGTTACGCGGAAAGGTGAAGCGGCTCGGCACCACGTCATCACCGTCGGTTCAGCCGGCGTGACCTCCCACGAATCGGGACTCTTCGGAGTCGAGGAGGTCGGCGTCGTGCACGAGGGGCGGGATGGTGGGGTCGTCCGGGAGGACGATCGACTCCGAGAGCAGGATGTCCTGGGAGGAGGAGCCCACATCGATGCGGAACTCCCCGCCTTCACGACGCCAGACACCGAATCGACCGTCGTCGCGTCGCGCCGCGGAGTCCCAGTAGGCGAAGTCGCGGTTGCCGAGCGGGAACTCGACCCGGACGCTCTCCCCCGCGTCGAGGAACACCTTCTCGAAACCGCGCAGTTCACGCACCGGACGCGAGACCTCGGCGTCGGGGTCTCCCACGTAGAGCTGCACGACCTCCGCGCCCGCGACGTCACCCGTGTTCGTGATCTCGCAGGTCACCCGCACCCGAGCGGCTTCGGCGTCGATCACATCGACCTCCAGTGCCGAGTACGCGAACGACGTGTACGACAGCCCGTATCCGAAGGGATACAGCACAGGCCTCCGCAGCGCGTCGTACCACCGGTAGCCGATGTAGACGCCTTCGCCGTACAGCACCGTGCCGCGCTCGCCGATCCAGTTCGGGAAACCGGGAGTGTCCTCCACCGCCAGCGGGAACGTCTCGGCGGTCTTCCCCGAGGGCGACAGCCGCCCGAACAGCACATCGGCGACAGCCGCGCCCGTGCCCTGACCACCGAGCCAGGTCTCCACGATGCCGTCCACCCTGTCGTGCCACGGCGCCATCGTGACGGGCGAGCCGTTCGCGAGCACCACGATCAGAGCCGCACCCGTGCGATCACGGAGATCGGCGAGGCGTGAGATCAGTTCGTCCTGCTCCGCGGGGAGGGCGAGCGAATCGCGATCGTTGGCCTCCTGTTCGAACGACAGCGGCAGACCGGCGAACACCACGATCGTGCCCGCGGTCTCGGCCGTCGCGACGGCCTCATCGATCAGCGCCAGCGCCCGGTCGGACAGCGGCCCCTTCGCCTGATGTCGCACGGCCTCGGCGAGCTGGAGCTCCTTGGCGAGGGCGGCCGACCTGCGCGCCACGCGCGGTCGCTGCTCCTCCACCGTGATGCCGTGCACGGCGAGGATGCCGAGATTGTCATCCTGATAGGCGTTCTTCGTGAGGTACGCATAGCCCTCCGCGAAGTCGATGCGTGCGCCGGCGATCGCCCGCAGCTGCTCCAGGGGGACGTCGACGCGCGTGGGATCGACGCCGGACGACCCGCCTCCCTGGATGCGCGCGTGGTGGGCGAACGCGCCGATCACGGCGATGCGTCCCTCCGCGGTCTCGTCGAGCGGAAGCACCGGCCGGCCGCTGCCCGACCGGACCTCGTTGCGCAGCAGGGTGACGCATCCGGCAGCAGCCTCGCGCGCGAGCGCATGGTGCTCGTCGGCACGCAGCAGTCCGAGTTGCGCCGCACTCAGACGCGCGCCCGGCGCGTGCCCCAGGTCCATGACCGCACCGGTCGCGGAGGCATCCCTCGGGTACGCGCGCGCCACGAGCTCCAGCACGCGCCGTGCAGCGTCGTCGACGACCGCTTCGTCGAGCACGCCCGCGCGCACGGCGGTGACGATCTCGGCGTCGGTCCGCCCCTGAGTGCCCGGCATTTCCAGATCGAGCCCTGCGACGAGCGCGGCGACACGATCGTGCACGGCGTTCCAGTCGGACACCACCGCTCCGTCGTATCCCCAGTCCTCACGCAGCACCTCGGTGAGCAACCAGCGGTTCTGCGAAGCGTGCACGCCGCCGATGCGGTTGTAGGAGCACATGACCGTCCACGGATCGGCCTGACGCACCACGCGCTCGAAAGCCGACAGATAGGTCTCGCGCAGCGTGCGGTCGTCGGCGACCACCGAGATGCGCGTGCGCTCGATCTCCTGATTGTTCGCAGCGAAGTGCTTGAGCGACGCGCCGACGCCTGTCGACTGCAGCCCGTTCACATAGGCGGCGCCGAGTTCGCCGCTGTGCAGCGGATCCTCCGAGAAGTACTCGAAGTTGCGACCGCACAGCGGAGAGCGCTTCATGTTGACCCCGGGACCGAGCACGACCTGCACGCCTTCGGCCCTCGCCTCCTCGCCGATGGCCGCGGCGACCCGGGCGACCAGCGCGCGGTCCCACGATGCCCCCATCGCCGACGCCGTCGGGAAGCCGGTCGCCGGCACCCACACCATGTCGACGCCGGTCTCCTTGCGCAACCCGTGCGGACCGTCTCCGACTTCGATCGAGGGGACCCGCGCGGGCAGCCCCTGGCGGTCGAGCGGCTGGGTGAACCAGTCGTCGAGGCCCGACAGGAGCGACGCCTTCTCCTCGAGGGTGAGCGCGGAGACCACAGCCTCCACGTCATACAGGGGCGGGGTCATCGACGGCCCGTCGTCTGGACGCTCAGCAGACGACATCAGCGCAGCGGGGGCAGGACGTCGGCCTGCAGCTCGAGGAACTCGTCGAGCATGGCGACGGCCCGGTTGTGGGAGTCGACGACCGGATCGAGCAGGATCGCCTGGAGCAGCTTCGCCTTCGACTCCTCCGCATACGCCTCGACGAGCAGCTTGTGGATCGAGCCCTGCAGCCGGATCATCGCCAAGATGCCCTCGGGGAGCTCGTCCATCTGCACCGCGACCAGTTCGCCGTCGACGACACGTGCCGGCACCTCGACCACCATCTCGTCCGGCAACCCGGGGATCGCGCCGCGGTTCGGGATGTTCACGGCGGGCAGTGCGCGCTCCACACCGCACGCCACCCACTCGATGATCGGGATCGCGAGCTCTTCGGACGACACGACCGGACTGTCCTCGAGCGACCCTTCGAGGGAGGCGTCGGGGCGCGGCGCATGGAACGGACGGTCGGTGTCGGCGAAACGGATCTCGTAGTACCACTCCGGCGTCGGCGCTCCCGGCCGCCACGGCGAACCCTCGGCGGGGTCATGGAAGTACTGCAACTGCGCCGGCACGTAGTCCTCGGCCCAGGAGATGTACTCGCCGATGTGGTTGGCGCTGGGCGACGGCCACAGCCCGAACCGACGGAACAGGATCCGGGACAGTCCGATCTCGTGCCAGTCGGACACCCAGTTCGCTGTGCTCTCACGCTCGCGGAGCTTCGGATAGAGGTCCTCTCCCGTCCGACGGTCGCGCATCGCCTGGAACCAGGTGAAGTGGTTGATCCCCGCGGCCGGGAGTTCCAGGTCCTCGCTCGGCATGTCGAGCAGCGCCGAGATCTGGCGGACGCCGTAGAAGTACCCGTGGCACAGTCCGACCACCTTGACCGACGTCAGGCGGCTGATCGCCTCGCACACCTTGTGTTCGGGATTCGAGAAGTTGAGGAAGAGAGCGTCCGGGGCGTTCCGCTCGATCGCCCGCGCGATCTCCAGCAGCGGACCGAACTGGCGAAGCGCATGGAACAGACCTCCGGGGCCGCCGTTCTCCCCGTAGACCTGACGGAAGCCATGTGCGCGCGGGACGGTGAAGTCCTGCGACCAGTAGTGGTACCGGTTCACCTCGATCGCGGTGATCACGAAGTCGGTCCCCGTCACCGACTCGTCGAGATCCGTCGTGGACGCCACGGTCGCTGCGTGCCCGAGGCGCTCGATCAGATGCCGGGTGTAGGCCTCCATCTCGGCGAGGGGCGCGGGCGCGATGTCCATCAGGACGATGTCGAGACCCTTCTCGGCGATCGGTGCGCTCAGGAGGAGGTCTCTGACCATCTTCCCGGCGAATTCGCGGCTTCCTGCGCCGATCAATGTGACTTTCATGAGTGAGGTTCTCCGATTCGGATGGGGGTGGATTCGAGGGCGAGGGTGCGTGCGAGCGCCAATGCTCCCCACACGGGTGGACGGTCGAGGACCAGGAGAGTGATGCCGGGTCTCGTGCGGGAGAGGTCGTCGTGCACGGCGGCTCGCATCCGCGGCTGCTTCTCGATGACCGAGCCTCCGGCCACGACGGTCGAGGCGGCGACGCCGCGATCCAGGAGCCGACCGACCAGAACGGCGAGTGCTTCCCCGGCGGCGTCGATCACCGCCGTCGCGAGAGCCGACCCTTCGTCGGCCGCGGCGAACACGACGGGCGCGTGCGCACCCCAGGATTCCGCCGAAGCGGTGTCGGTCAGGGCGAGGGCGAGTTCAGGTCCGTCGACGGCGTCGAACGCGGCGAGCAGCGCTGCCCCGAGCGGATCGGCGGCGGCTCCCTGTCTCGTTCGGCGAGCACGGCCCTGACCGCGTCGCGCACCACGCCGGGCGCACTGCCCTCGTCGCCGATGAGCCATCCCCAGCCCCCGGCGGTGATCAGCTCACCTTGGTCGGTGCGGGCCGTCGCGATCGATCCCGTACCGACGACCAGGCCGATGGCGCGCCCTGCGTCCATCGCGGGCGCCATGAGTTCGGAATCGTTCACGACCCGCACGGGGCCGCGCCACAGCCGGCCGAGTTCCCGCTCGAGGGTGCGGCACTGCGCGGTGCTGTCGCACCCGTGTGCGCCGACCGCCAGAGGCACCGCGCGCACGCCCTCTCCGAGCACGCCCACGAGCAGATCGCTCAGTCCCCTGGCATCGGCTGCCGGGTCGCCCAACGATCCGCGCCACGACGACGAGGCGACCACTTCGTCACGCACGACGTCGTCCGAGTCGCACCGCAGGAGGGCGAGTCGGGTCTTGGTGCCGCCGATGTCGACGCCGACGGCGGCGTTCATGCGTGGACGACGGCCGCGCCGCGGTCGGCGAAGAGGACGGGCTCTCGGCACTCGGTGATGATGGTCGCCGGCCAGTCGGGGTCGTAGGCATCGGCGGCGGTGATGCGCGCGTAGGCTTCGCGCTTGTTGACTCCCGTCAGGATCATCACGACCTCTGCCGACAGGCTCGCTATCGTGTCGACGCCGACGGTCACCCCCTTGCGCGGCACCATGTCCAACCGGGTGAACTCCGGGAACGTGCCCATATTGTCGCGACGCGTCGCCTCCCCGAGGTCGACCAGATGGGTTCTGGCATCGCGCGGTGTTCCCGGCTGGTTGAAGGCGACGTGACCGTCGCTGTCTCCCGAGGCGAGCAGGAAGACGTCGATACCGCCGGCGTCGGCGATCCGGCGGTCGTACTCTTCCGGATGCGCGGGGTCGGCCGTCCAGATCTCCGTCGGCGCCGTCGTGCCTGCCTTCTCCACGGCGCGCGCGAGCGGGCGAGGATGTCACGACGAGCGAAGCCCAGGCAGGAGTACGACGCATCCGGATCCACGACCGAGAAGCCGCCGTCCTCTCCTCGCTGGACGTAGTCGTCCATCATCACGATGACCAGGGCCGAGAGGTCGGCGCCGTCGGCCGCACGCCGAGCGAGCGCGGCATAGACCGGGACGGCCGTGCGCCCGCTCGGGCACCCGAGCAGGAACGGACCATCACTGCGGAGCGCCATCCGGTCGATGACCAGGTTCGCGACCGTCTCGCCGACCTGATCGGCGGTCTCGAGGACATGAGGGGTGAGTTGCACGATTCCTTGCTTTCGATTCGAAGGAGGGGGATGACGGGGGTCATTCCTTGACGGAGCCCGCGAGCATCCCCGAGATGAACTTGCGCTGGAAGATCACATAGAGGATCAGGACCGGCGCGGCCACGATCAGTCCGCCCGCCGCCATGAGATTGATCTGCGTGACGTACTTGCCCTGGAACACACCCAGCGCGACCGTGGCCGTCTGGTTGTCGCCGTGCAGGAAGACCAGGGAGAGGAAGTAGTCGTTCCAGGTCCACATGAAGCTCAGGAGGATCAGGGTGTACACCGCGGGCATGAGATTGGGCACCGCGATCGACCACAGCATGCGCAGCGGCCCCGCGCCGTCGAGCTCTGCGGACTCGAAGACCGCCTTCGGCAGGGCGCGGAACGCCGCACGCATCCAGAACACCCCGAACGGCACCCCCATGCCGAGGTGGATCAGGATCACCCCGAGCAGGTTGTTCGTCAGGCCCATGGTGCGGAACTGGTAGTACAGCGGCACGATGATGACCTCGAGCGACACCATCATCCCCAGCAGGATGACCGGGAACAGCACCTTCTCGCCGACCACCCCGAGGACGCCGAACGCGTACCCGCCGAACAGAGCGAGGAGGACCCCGACGATCACCACGACCGCCGTGATGATGAGCGACACCGACATCGAGCGGGCGAAATCCGCGTCGTTCCATGCGGTGGCGAAGTTCCCCCACTGCAGATCGACCGAGGGCCGTCCCGCACGATCCGGGCTGAGTGAGGCCGCGAGGAACGTGCCGACCGGCCACAGCACGATGAGCGCCATGGCGGTCAGGATCAGGTAGTTCCAGAACTTCTCCGAGCGAGAGGACACTGCTACTCCTTCTCCGACACGCGGGTGATGACGAGGGCGATCACGAGGCAGAGCGCGGCCATCACGACGCCGATCGCCGCAGCCTGCCCCACGTCGGGGTTGACGAAGGCCGCCTTGTACAACGCGACGGCGGGTGTCTGGGTCGAGGTGCCCGGTCCTCCGCGCGTGGTGATCCAGATCAGGTCGAAGGCACGCAGCGCGGCCGTGATCGTGAGAGTGAGCGCCACGGCGATCTGCCCGCGGAGACCGGGGAGCGTCACCGAGAAGAACTCGCGGAACGGGCCTGCGCCGTCCATCCGCGCGGCCTCGTACAGGTCGGGAGAGATGGCGGCCGCACCCGAGATGAACAGGACCATGCAGAACCCGAACGTCACCCAGGTGCCGATCAGGCCGACGGCGGGCAGTGCCCAGGTGAAGTCGCCGAGCCAGTTCTTCGTCAGAGCATCGAGGCCCAGGGCCCTGAGCGCTTCGTTGATCGGCCCCTCCGGCGCGTACATGCGCTTGAACAGGAGGGCGATCACGACGCTCGTCATGACCTGCGGGAGGAAGAAGATCCACCGGTAGACCGCCATGCCGGGCTGCCGCGAGCGGGTGATGAGCGCCGCCGACAGCAGGCCGAGGACGATGGGGAGCAGAGCGAAGAAGATCAGCAGCACGAGGACGTTGCCGAGAGTCGAGCGCAGAACCGGATCGGTGAAGAAGTTGATGTAGTTCTGCACGCCGACCCACACCGAGGCGGTGACGCCGTCCCACTTGTAGAACGAGTACTGGATCGATTGGATCATCGGCCACAGCACGACGCCGGCGTAGATCAGCAGACCCGGGAGCGCGAACAGCAGCCCGACCCTCCGAGAGCGACGCTGCGCGCGGGAGGCGCCACGGCGACGCCTCCCCGCGGTCACGATCGCCTCGGTCGCCGGGGTGTCGTCGCCGACCGCTCTCGCGGCGACGGCGACACCCGGATTCGGAGTCGACATGTGTGTCAGGATCCGGCGGACTCGGCGAGGAACGCACTGCGGTCGTCGTCGACGGCCGTGGTGAAGTCCTCGGGGGTCGTCTTCCCGGCGAGCAGCAGCTGGGTGTTCTGCGTCAGGATGTCGAGCATCGTCGGGCTCGCCCAGTCGAAGTAGGGCACGTAGCCGTCGTCGGCGTCGAGCGTCGCGGTCGCTGCGGCCTCACCGCTCTGGCTCAGCACGTCCGGGGTCTCGACCTCGTTCAGCATCGGGACCAGACCGAGGTCCGTCGCCGTCTGGCTTGCCTTCTCCGACATCAGGAAGTCGAGGAAGGCCGCAGCCACGTCCGGATGCTCGCACTTGGCGGAGATGACCATCGCGCCCGGCGCCGCACCGACGCCCACCGTGGCGTCGCCGTCGGCCTGCGGGAGCTGGATGTAGCCGAACTGGTCGAGCTGATCGCCGGTGAGCCCCAGCGCGCCCGTGTACTCGAAACGGAAGACGCTGTCGCCGTCGAGGTAGTTGGCCAGGGACGTCTGATAGTCGAGGCCCTGGAAGTCCGGCATCAGCCAGCCCTCGGTGTTCCACTCCTGCAGCGTCGTGGCCGCCTTCGTGAAGCCGGTCGTCTCCGCGTCAACCTCGGCATCGCCGTATACGAAGTCGTTGATCTCGTCGGCCGTGCCGTACATGGCCTGAAGGCCCAGCAGCGGCGCGGTGTTGCCGTCGAGACCGCTGTAGCTGAACGGGACCTCCCCCGCCGCCTTGACCGCGGCCGCGGCGGATTCGAGCTCGTCGAGGGTGGTCGGGACGGGGATGCCGAGCGCGTCGAGCATGTCGGCGTTGTAGTAGATGCCGATGAGCGAAGCCCGGGCGAGCGGCGTCGCGAACCAGGACCCCTCGCCGATCGTCGTGAAGTCCTTCGTGAACTGGTTCTGGCGGGCGATCGTCGTCGGGACCGCGTCTGCCCACCCGTACAGGTCTGCATAGGCGTCGAGGTTCAGCACGAGCCCACCCTTGGCCAGGGTGCCCAGGGAGGACCAACCGTTGTTCGCGGAGGCGATGTCGGGACCGCCCGCGTCCTGCAGCTGGAGGTTCAGGGTGCCGGTCAACTGGCCCCAGTCCTCCCGCGTGCGCTCGATCGTGACGTTCGGGTACTCGTCCTCGAACTCGTCGATGAGGGTCGTGATCCACTCCTCCTCCGCCGAGCCCCAGAAGTCCGACAGTTTGAGGGTGACATCCCCCGCACCGGCGACATCTTTGGAGACGTCGGTGGGACCGCTGCTCTCGGCTCCCCCTCCGCCCGGTGCACATGCGGAAAGGGCGAGCACCGCCGCGATCCCTGCGGACACCGCTCCCGCGGTGCGCGTCTTCTTCGAGAACATCGTTCACTCCATCGTGGTGGTCGGGTACATGCCGTCGGGAACCGGAATCGAGAACGCTCCGGGTCAATCGGAACGCTAACACTAACGAACCAGTTGCACCAGTGAAATACCAATGTGCGCAAATCTTGATCCAGATAGCCGCTGTGGTATGTTTCTGCCTGTGGTTCTGACTCCTGCCGCCTCCCTGGCCTACGACAAGCTCGTGCACGACATCGAGCTCGGCGTCTTCGCGGCCGGTGCGAGACTCCCCGGCGAACGCGATCTGGCTCTGCAGGTGGGCGTGAGCCGTTCCACTCTGCGCGCAGCGCTCGGTGCGTTGGAGGCAGAGGGAAAGGTGAACCGTTCGGCGCAGCGGGGCTGGTTCACGCCCGCGCAGGTCGTCGGCGAACCGCCGAGCACCCTGCAGTCCTTCAGCGAGATGGCCCGCGCACGCGGCCTGCGGCCGACCGCCGTCATCCTCAGCCAGGAGACACGTCCCGCGACCATCGACGAGGCGACGAGCCTCCGCATCGCACCGACGTCTCCTGTGTTGAAGATCAGTCGCCTTCGCGGCCTCGACGGGAACCCGGTGTGCTTCGACACCGTGGTGCTCCCGCAGCAGCGCACGGCCGCGCTCGTCGACGTCGACCTGACGGATGCGTCGCTCTACGACGCGCTGCGCGACGTGTGCGGGATCGCGATCCACCGCAGCGCCTACAGCGTCACGGCCTCCACCGCCGACGCCGACCTCGCACGACTGCTCGGCACCACCGTCGGCGCGGCGATCCTCGTAGGCGAAGAGATCGCCTACACGAGCGACGGCACCCCGTGCTGCTCGGCGTCAACCGCTACCGCGGCGACGCCTACCGCTTCGAGGCCGATCTCTTCCGCCGGGTGCAGTGAGCCGCCGCGCCTGAGGCAACCTCCCCGGGTGATTTCCCGCCCTTCCCGCCGGATCAGGACACAGGCGTGGGCAGCCTGACTCGACGGAGGCGCGGCGCTTCCGTCCACGACGGCTGCGGCGGCTCGTCTCAGCCCAGAGAAGGGAAGAGCTCATGGCCGAACTGATCGTCATCTCCTACGATTCCGAGACGCAGGCGGAAGGCGCGTACGAGCAGATCCAGTCGCTGCAGAACGATCTGGTCGTCGAGCTGGCGGGTCTCGCGCTCGTCAAGGTCGATCAGAACGGCAAGACGAAGGTCGAGTATCCCGGGGCCGCCGCCAACGTCGGTGTCGGTGCGGTCGGGGGCGCACTCTTCGGAATGCTGATCGGTCTGCTGTTCTTCATCCCCGTCGCCGGTCTCCTGTTCGGCGGCCTCTTCGGCGCGCTGTTCGCCGGACTGGACAAGACCGGAATCGACGCGGAGTTCCGCGACCGGGTGAAGAGCACCGTCTCGGCCGGCAAGTCGGCGGTCGTCGTGTATGCGACCAAGATCACGCAGGACAAGTTCGCCGCGGCGCTCGCCCCCTACGAGGGCACGGTCGTGCAGACGTCGCTCTCGGCCGAGGAGGAGGCGGAGCTCATCCACGAGCTCGGCGGAGCGAAGTGATCTGACCCCTCACAAGCCGCGCGACACGCGCGACCTCAGCGGTCGAGGATCGCGCGTGTCGTCACCTCCGGCCGCAGGTCCAACCGACGCAGCAGCTGGGCGTTGAGCGCGACGACGATGGTCGACAACGACATGAGGATCGCCCCCACCGACATCGGCAGCACGAACCCGATCGGCGCGAGCACTCCCGCGGCGAGCGGCACGGACAGCAGGTTGTAGCCGGCAGCCCACCACAGGTTCTGCCTCATCTTCCGGTACGCAGCCCTCGAGAGCTCGATCACCGAGAGCACCGAGCGCGGATCGTCGCCGGCGAGGATGACCCCGGCCGACGCGATCGCCACGTCGGTACCCGCGCCGATGGCCAGACCCACGTCGGCCTGCGCCAGAGCGGGGGCGTCGTTCACGCCGTCGCCGACCATCGCGACCCTGCGCCCCTCGCGCTGCAGCTCCTGCACCTTCGCGGCCTTGTCCTCCGGCCGCACCCCCGCGAACACCCTGTCGATGCCGAGATCCGCGGCGACGGTGTGCGCGACGGCTTCGGCGTCTCCCGTGATCATGACGACCTGGACCCCCAGGGCGTGCAGCGCGTCGACCGCCTCCCGCGACTCGGGACGCACCTCGTCGGCGAGCTTGAGCGCACCGATCACCTGACCGTCTTGGACGACGTGCAGGATGATGGCGCCATCCGCGCGCCAGGCTTCGGCGACAGCGAGCTCCTCGCGGCCCTCCTCGGACAGCAGGTGCGGGCCACCGACCCGGACCGTCGTGCTCTCGACCTCCGCTGTGACACCCACGGCAGGGGACGAGGTGAAGTCGCGGCTCTCCGGCACGGGGAGTCCCCGATCGGCAGCCGCGCGCACGATCGCCTTCGCCAGAGGATGCTCACTGTCCGCCTCGGCGGCGGCGGCGAGGGCGAGCACCGCGTCCGCGTCGCGCCCCTCGACGACCGACACCTCCGACACGACCGGCTCTCCCCTGGTGAGGGTGCCGGTCTTGTCGAACAGCACCGTGTCGACGGTGCGCATGCTCTCCAGCGCCAGGCGGTCCTTGACGAGCACCCCGCCCCGCGCGGCCCGCTCCGTCGCGATGGAGACGACGAGCGGGATGGCGAGGCCGAGCGCATGCGGGCAGGCGATCACGAGCACCGTGATGGTGCGGATGACGGCGTCGTCGGGCAGGCCGACGAGCGTCCAGACGATCGCGGTGATCGCGGCGGATCCGAGCGCGAACCAGAACAGCCATCCGGCAGCCGTGTCGGCGAGGCGCTGCGCTCGCGACGACGAGTTCTGCGCCTCCGTGACGAGCCGCTGGATTCCGGCGAGCGTGGTGTCGTCACCGGTCGCGGTGATCTCGACGCGCAGTCCGGAGTCCGTCGCGACGGTACCGGCGGTGACGGGGTCGCCGACGCCGCGGGCGACCGTGCGCGACTCCCCGTCACCATCGACTCGTCCATCGAGGCGCGACCGTCGACGATCCGGCCGTCCGCGGGGATGCTCCCCCGGGGCACGACGACGACGTCGCCGACGGCGAGGTCGGCGGGCGCGACGACGACCACCTGCCCGCCTTCCACGCGCTCGGCCTCATCGGGGAGGAGCGCCGCGAGAGAATCGAGTGCCGAGGTCGTCTGCGCGAGCGAGCGCATCTCGATCCAGTGCCCGAGCAGCATGATCACGATCAGCAGCGCCAGCTCCCACCAGAAGTCGAGCTCGTGATGCAGGATGCCGAGGCTCGCCCCCCACGATGCGAGGAAGGCGACCGTGATGGCGAGACCGATCAGCAGCATCATCCCGGGCTTGCGCCCGCGGATCTCGCTCACCGCGCCGACGAGGAAGGGCTTCCCTCCCCACACGTACATGACGGTGCCGAGGATCGGCGACACCCAGCGGAGGCCGGGGACATCGGGGAGCGGGTAGCCGAGGATCATCGCGAACATGCCGGACAGCGCGACGGTCGGCACGGCGAGCACGAGCATGATCCAGAACAGACGCCGGAATTGGGCGACGTGGTCGCCGTGATCGGCGTGACCGCCGTGCCCGCCGTGGTGGCCGTGACCCGCGTGGTCGGCGGGGGTGCCGTGTCCGGAATCCGCGCTGTGCTCGGCGTCGTACGGGTGTCCGTGGTGGGTATCGTGCGCGGGTTCGGGATGCGGGGTGCTCATGAACCTCTCCTCTTCGGGAAGACGGTGGTCGGGGCCGGCACGTGGTCGACGCCGAGCGGGGAAACGATCAGGCTGCTGCGGTGTACTTCGCGGGATCGGCGTCGAACGCCGGTCCGCACCCTGCGCAGCAGAAGTAGTAGCGCGTGCCCTCCCAGTCGCGGAAGAGTCCTGCGGCTTCCGCGTCGGCGATGACGACGGGACTGCCGACCATCACCGGGCACTCTGCCATGCCGGCGGCCGGTGGCGCGAGCAGATCCTTGCGTCCTGCCGGTGCGACGGCACGGCGGGTGTCGATGCTGCAGCACGAGGCTGCGGGGGAATCGGACATGTCGTTCTCCTCGTTCGTTCTCAGATGGTTTCCGCGGAGACGGTCTGCGGTGTGCGCTCGCGCGACGCCGTGGCCGCCGCCGGGGAGGGATCCGCCGCCTGGCTCCGGAAGGAACGCAGGCGGAGGCTGTTGCCGACCACGAAGACGCTCGAGAACGCCATCGCCGCACCGGCGAGCATGGGGTTGAGCAGTCCGAGAGCCGCCAGCGGGATCGCGGCGACGTTGTACGCGAACGCCCAGAACAGATTGCCCTTGATCGCGCCGAGGGTCTTGCGGGAGAGCCGGATCGCATCGGCCGCGCTGCGCAGATCGCCGCGGACGAGCGTGATGTCGCTGGCCTCGATCGCGACGTCGGTACCGGTGCCCATCGCGAGTCCGAGGTCGGCCTGCGCGAGGGCGGCGGCGTCGTTCACGCCGTCGCCGATCATCGCGACGACCCTGCCCTCGCTCTGGAGCCTGGTGACGACGTCGACCTTCTCCTTCGGCAGCACCTCGGCGATGACCTCCGCGATGCCGACCTCGGCGGCGATCTGCTCCGCGACGGCGCGGTTGTCCCCGTCAGCAGGATGGGTGCGAGTCCCAGGCTCTTCAGCTGCGCGATGGCCTGAGCGCTGGTGGGCTTCACCGTGTCGGCCACCACGAGCACACCGCGGGCCTCGCCGTCCCAGCCGACGGCGATCGCCGTCTCCCCGACGCTCGGCCTCGGACTTCGCGGCCGCGAGCGCGGCGGGCAGGTGCTGCGACCACTCGGCGAGCAGCGAGTCCCGACCGACCAGGACCGCACGTCCGTCGACGACGCCCTGCACACCGCGACCCTCGATGGCGGCGAAGCCCTCGACGAGGGGCAGTGTTCCGGCCTCCCGCGTCGCTGCCGCCGCGACGGCCTGCGCGATGGGGTGCTCCGAGGCGTCTTCCACGGCTCCGGCGAGCCTGAGCAGCTCGCCCCGGTCGACTCCCTCTGCCGTGTGCACGGCGGTGAGCGTCATCCGACCCGACGTGACGGTGCCGGTCTTGTCCAGCACGACCGTGTCGACCTTGCGGGTGGACTCGAGGATCTCCGGCCCCTTGATGAGGATGCCCATCTGGGCGCCGCGTCCCGTTCCCACGAGCAGGGCGGTCGGGGTGGCGAGTCCGAGGGCGCAGGGGCAGGCGATGATCAGCACCGCGACAGCGGCGGTGAAGGCGGCTGAGGCGGGGAACCCTGCGCCGAGCCAGGCCCCGAGGGTTGCGACGGCGATGGCGATCACGATGGGGACGAAGATCCCCGAGACGCGGTCCGCCAGCCGCTGCACTTCGGCCTTGCCTGTCTGGGCGTCTTCGACGAGTCTGGCCATCTGCGCGAGCTGGGTGTCGGATCCCACGCGCGTGGCCCGCACGACCAGCCGTCCCCGGCGTTGACAGTCGCCCCGGTGACAGTGTCTCCCTCGCCGACCTCGACCGGAACCGACTCGCCCGTGAGCATCGACGCGTCGACCGCCGAGGTCCCGGAGACGACGACCCCGTCCGTGGCGATCTTCTCCCCGGGGCGGACGACGAACTCGTCTCCTGCTGCGAGCTCCGCAGTGGGGATCCGCACCTCGACCCCGTCGCGGACCACGGCCACGTCTTTCGCTCCGAGTTCCAGCAGGGCCCGCAGCGCCGCTCCGGCCTGACGCTTGGACCGTTTCTCGAAGTATCGTCCGGCGAGGATGAACGTGGTCACCCCGGCGCCGACCTCGAGGTAGATGTTGGCGGCGCCGTCGCTCGGAGCCACGGTCAGCTCGAAGGGGTGCGTCATGCCGGGAGCCCCCGCGGTGCCGAAGAACAGCGCGTACAGCGACCACAGCAGGGCGGCGAGCGTGCCCATCGAGATGAGGGTGTCCATGGTCGCGGCACCGTGTCGGAGGTTCGTCCACGCCGCCGTGTGGAACGGCCACGCCGCCCACATGATGACCGGGGCGGCGAGCGCGAGCGAGAGCCATTGCCAGGAGGTGAACTGCAGCGCGGGGATCATCGCCATCGCTACGACCGGGACGGTGAGCACGATCGAGGCGACGAGCCGGTGCTTCAGACCTGTCAGCTCCGGGTCGGACGCGTCGTCGGGGCCATCCTGACCCCCGGTCTTCTCGGGTGCGGGGAGGGCGGCGGTGTACCCGGTCTTCTCGACCTCGGCGATGAGCAGTGCGGGGTCGAAGCCCTCGGGTGCGCTCACCTTGGCCTTCTCCGTCGCGTAGTTCACGGTCGCCGTGACGCCGTCGAGCCTGTTGAGCTTCTTCTCGATGCGCATCGCGCACGACGCGCAGGTCATGCCGCCGATGTCCAGCTCCATGCTCGTGCCTGCCGCGGGGGCCGCGGACCGTGTGTCCGTCATGATGTCTCCTCGTTCTGTGCCGTTCGCGCCGGATGGCGCATGACGCGCGGTGCCGGTGGGTCAGTGTCCGCCGTGGTCGTCGCCGGAGTCGTCTGCGGCGGCGTCTCCCGGTGCGGCGTCCAGGACGAACTCGGCCGTGTGCACAGCGCCGTCCACCTGGAAGTCCAGGTACAGCAGGTAGCGGCCGGGGTCGGGGTCTGTGCGGTGAAGACCACCTCGGGGCCTGCCAGGTCGCCGGGTTCCGGCTCGTCCCCGTGCGCGTGGACGTGGAGGTAGGCGAGGTCGCCCTCGCGCAGGGCCACCAGATGGCCGAAAGCGCCCAGGTAGGGTTCGAGAGTCGTGACCGGGGCGCCGTCGCGAGCGACCTCGACGGTGAGCTCGCTTCCGGTGCCGGCGACCAGCTCACCGCTGATCGTCACATCGAATCCGGCGACGTTCGCCGAGGTCTGCGTCGCCCTCGGGGCGTCGGGCACGACGGCACCCGAGACGTCGACGGTGCGGGAGAGCGTCACGCCGCTTCCGCCGTCGGCGGTGAAGTCCGCGTAGACGCGGTACGTGCCGGCGGCGTCCCATGTCCACGGCAGCGACCAGGTGCCCGTCTGCGGGTCGAGCGCGGGGTGCACGTGCCGGTAGCGGCTGCCGTCGCTGCGCACGACGATGAGGTGGAGCTGTCTGCCGTGCGCCGTCTCGTATCGGGTGACCGGCGCGCCGGTGGCGTCGCGGATGTCGAAGGACAGCTCGCCCTCCGCATCGACCTTCTCCGGCGCGCTGACCGGTCCGATGGCGTATCCGGATGCGGCGATCGTGACTCCGCTCACTTCGGTCTCCTCCTGCTCTTCTGCGCCCGCGTGCTCCGCGGACTCGTCTGCCGCGTGTCCGTCGGGGCCACGCTCCGTCCATGACGCCACGGCGTCGGCGGGGACGATGGCACCCGCCACGACGAACGCGGCGCCGAACACCACCGCGAGTCCCGCACCGTAGACGCCGAGACGGCCGGCCGTGTTCATCAGGCTCGCACCGCCTGGTACCCCGCTTCGTCGACCGCCGCGAGGATCGCCGCATCGTCGACGGGTTCTGCGCTGGTCACGACGAGCCTGCCCGTCTGCGCGCTGACCTCGATCGCGTCGATGCCGGGGATCTGGCCGACTTCGCCGCGGATGGCGACCTCGCAGTGGCCGCAGCTCATCCCGGTGACCTGGTATTCGCTCGTGCTCATGACGTTCCTCTCCTCGGATCCGGATACCCCCATGGGGTACTCCCTCGACACAACCCTATACCCACCGAGGGTATTCCGCACACCACGATTCCGGCTCATTCCCGGTCCCCCTCATCCCCCGGGGGTGACGCCTGCGCGTGCCACGCGACGCCCGATGTCAGCATGAAGAGGCCGCCGACCATCGAACGAGACGCGAGGATCCGACATGACCGACCACCCCTCCCTGCGCTCATGGCGCGACACCCGGACCCGCCGTGACATCGAGGCCTTCGTGGCCGCCGTCACCGAGGGACCGGATGCCGTCCCCGTCGAGGAGCGGATCGCCGTGTTCGACAACGACGGCACCCTGTGGTCGGAGAAGCCGATGCCCACGCAGCTGCACTACGTGGTGGAGCAGTGGCGGGCGGCGGCCGAACTCCGCCCGGAACTGGCCGAGCGACAGCCGTATCGCGCTGCCGTGAGCGGTGACTTCGGGTGGCTGAGCACCGCCATCGACAAGCACTACGCGGGCGACGACTCCGACCTCACGACCATCATCCAGGCGCTCGTCGGACTCACGGACGGCATGAGCGTGGAGGACTACGCCCGCTCGGTCGAGGACTTCTACCGCACGGCGCAGCATCCGGTCCTGAGACGGCCGTACTCCGAGGCCGTGTACGCGCCGATGGTCGAGCTTCTCCGCTACCTGGAGCACCACGGCTTCACCTGCTACATCGTCTCCGGCGGCGAGCGCGACTTCATGCGACCGATGACACTGTCGAACTACGGCATCCCCCCGGAACGTGTGGTCGGATCCGCCTTCGGACTCACCTGGGACGACTCTGACGCGACCGTGCGCTACTCGTCGTCTCTCGCCTTCTTCGACGACGGCCCGGAGAAGCCGGTCCGGATCTGGACGCGCATCGGTCGGCGTCCCCTGTTCGCCGGCGGCAATTCCAACGGCGACACCGCGATGCTGGACTTCGCCCGTCGAGGACCGCGGTCAGGGTTCGCGATGCTGATCCACCATGACGACCCCGACCGCGGCGACACGCCATACGACGCCGGCGCCGAGAAGGCTCTCGCTGCGGCGTCGGACAGCGGCTACACGGTCGTCAGCGTGCGGGACGACTGGGACACGGTGTTCCCCGGCTCCGTCGCGGACGCCGGGACCTCGTAGTCGGCCTCGGTCAGTCCATCTGCGTCGCGAGTTTCAGCCGCTCGTGCCCGCTCGGTGCCTGCACGGACGGGAGGTCGAACGTGACGGATCGGATCCTACCGGTGAAGGGGAAGAGCCCCCTGCTCGCATAGTCGTCGCACACCGGCGAGACGCAGTCCATCCCGACATCCATCGATTCCGTACCGCATCGCATCGGGATCTGCTCGGGCAGCAGGAGATCGCCGACGACCTGTCCGTCGACCGCCATCTGCACGTCGGCGGGTGCCCCTGGCCGAGGCTCCTGCGGGGTGATCGTGACGGTGACGGTGTGGGCGCCGGGGCCGACGGCCTCCGGCGAGACGATGTCGTACCGGCGGATACCGAAGAAGTTGTAGTGGAACCGCACCTTCCCCTCCCACCCGAACACGGACCAGCCCGCGGCGTCGCCGCCGACCGCGAAGATCACTCCCTCGGCGCCCTGATCGGCGACATCGACGTCCGCCGTGAGAGTGAGCGGGACGCTGACGAGCTTCGGCCCGCTTCCCTCGGGCAGTCGGGTCATCCCCTCACGGAAGGTGACGCGGTCCCGCCCCGCGAAGAAACTCGGGCGCAGCGTCACGTCGAGGCGCTCGGCGAATCGATCATCGAGCGGAAGGACGTCGTACCGGGCCGCCTCTGCCATGAACATGTCCTGCAGCGCGCGCAGTCGCTCCGGTTCACGCGCGGCAAGGTCTTCCGCCTGGCTGAAATCGTGCGTGATGTCGTACAGCTCCCACACATCGTCGTCCCAGCTGTACGACCCCGAGGTCTCCCACGGAAGCCGGCCATGTCGACAGGAGGCGATCCACCCATCGGCGTACATCGCGCGGTTGCCGAGCATCTCGAAGTACTGCTTCTCGTGACGGCTGGGCCGCTCGGCGCTCTCCGCCGCGAACGTGTAGGCGAAACTCGTCCCCTCGATGGGCTTCTGGATGACCCCGTTCACCACGGTCGGCTGAGCGATGCCGACGATCTCGAGAAGAGTCGGAGCGACGTCGATGACGTGGTGGAACTGCGAGCGGAGCGTGCCGGTGTCGGTGATCCGATCCGGCCACGAGACGATCATGCTGTTCCTGGTGCCGCCGAAGTGCGAGGCGACCTGCTTCGTCCATTGAAACGGCGTGTCACCCGCATGCGCCCAGCCGACGGCGTAGTGCGGCGACGTGCCGGGAAGCCCCCAGTTGTCGATGAAACCGATCGCCTCGTCGATCGACGGCTGACGCCCGTTGAGGCTCATGATCTCGTTCGGGGTCCCGATCAAGGATCCCTCACCGCTCGAACCGTTGTCCCCGAGGATGTAGATCACGATCGTGTTGTCGAGCTCTCCCAGCGCGTCGATCGCGTCGACGACCCGTCCCACCTCGTGGTCGGCATGTTCCAGGAAGTCGGCGAAGTTCTCCGCCTGACGAGCGAACAATCGGCGGTGCTCCTCCGGCTGGCTGTCCCAGGACGGGATCTGATCGGGGCGCTCGGTGAGCGCAGTCCCTGCGGGGATGATCCCGGCTTGGAGCTGGTTGCGATGCACCACCTCGCGATACTCGTCCCACCCCATGTCGAAGCGACCCGCATTGCGACCGCGCCAGTCGAGCGGTGGCTGATGCGGAGCATGAGCGGCACCCAGGGAGAGATAGGCGAGGAAAGGGCGATCGGGTGCGATGCCCTTCTGCGTGCCCACCCAGCCGATGCACTTCTCGGCGAGGTCCGTGGTCAAGTGATACCCGTCTTCCGGGCGCGCAGGGGGCTCGACGGCGGTCGTCCCATCGTACAGGGAGGGGTAGAACTGGTCGGTCTCCCCCGCGATGAAACCGTAGAAGTGATCGAAACCCTGACTCGTCGGCCAGTTCTCGAACGGCCCGGCCGGACTCGTCTGGTTGTCCGGGACGTTGTGGTTCTTCCCGAACCACGCAGACGTGTACCCCGCATGCTTCAGAAGCTCAGCGAACGTCGCCGTCGCCTTCGGGATGATGCCGCTGTAGCCCGGATAGCCCGTCGCCATCTCCTGGATGACCCCGGTGGCCACCGTATGGTGGTTCCGACCTGTCAACAGCGCGGCGCGCGTCGGCGAGCAGAGCGCGGTCGTGTGGAACTGGTTGTAGAACAGCCCTCGTCCCGCGAGCCGCTCCGCCGTCGGCATCCGCACCAGACCGCCGTTCACACTCGGCCAGCCGAAGCCGACATCGTCGAGGAGGACGAGCAGGATGTTCGGGGCCCCAGGACGCGCCGTCTTGGGCAGCGGGAAGTCGGGTACCGACTCGGTGGCGTGCATGCCGATCGTGGCATCCGCGTACGTCCATTCCGGTTCGGGGAGGTGGTTCCTGTCGAGACTCACGGGGAACTCGGGATGGATCGTCGGCTCAGGCACGTCGGCTCCTTCTGCAGTTCGTCCGGACACGGTCATTCGCGCGACAGCATCGCCGCGGCTTCGAGCTCGAGGTCGCGGTAGCGTTCGGCGCTGACGTCGATGCCGACGCCGAGCAGCTTCCCGCCGGTGAACGGGAACGGGTTGGCGTACTGCCGGCTCACCGGGTCGGCGCTGTCCCATCCCACGCACAGGCCGTCGCCGCACAGCGTGAACTTGCCGACCTGCGCGCGCATCGGCCCGGAGGCGACCGCGCGATCGTCGACGTACAGCGTGGCCGTGCCGACCGACTCCCCGTGCTCGCCGGCGCCCTCGCGGACGAAGTCGACACCGACCGTGTGCGGTCCCGGGGTGAGCTCCTCCGACGTGAACGACTGCTCCGGAGGGATGCCGAGGAAGTTGTAGACGTACGTGAGGCGGTTGTCCTTGAGGAACAGGGTGTGGCCGCCGAACCTCGAGCCGTGCGCGAAGAGGACACCCTGCGCGCCCTCATCCAGGACCACATCGGCCACGATCTTGTACGAGCGTCCTCGCAGATTCACCGCCACGCTCTCGGGCACGGCGTCGGTGCCCGGGTAGTACACGTAGCGATCCCGCGGCGGTTCCGCCTGTGGACGCTCGACCGTGAGCAGCTCCCGAGCGGACCGGTCGTCGAGCGGGAGCACGAAGTTCTTCTCCGCCTCGTCGAACCATGCGGCGATCAGCTCCTGGAGCTTCTCGGGCTGACTCTCCGCCAGATCGTTCGACTCCGAACGGTCCTCCGCCACGTGGTAGAGCTCCCAGACGTCCTGGTCGAAGTTCCCCTTGCCGGTGAGGGGTGCATGCACGGCTGCCGCCTTCCATCCGTCCTTCCAGATGCCGCGCGTGCCCAGCATCGAGTAGTACTGGACCTTCTTCTCGGTCGGCCCGTCCGGTTCCGCGTCGAAGCTGTACTTCATCGACACCCCGTCGAGCGGATGCTGGGCGACACCGCGGAACGAGTCCGGCATCTCGATGCCGATCACATCGAGCACCGTGGCGACCACGTCGACGGAGTGGTGGTACTGGTGCCGGAACTCCCCTCGGGCGGTGATCCCCTTCGGCCAGTGGATGACCATCGGGTCGCACGTTCCGCCCGCGTACTGCGAGTAACGCTTGAACATCTGGAACGGCGTGGAGAACGCGGCGGCCCACCCCGTCGGGTAGTGGTTGTAGGTGTCGGGCGATCCGAGGCGATCGATCATCGTCAGGTTCTCGGCGAGATCGTCGGGGTAGCCGTTGAAGAACTTGTTCTCGTTGACGGAACCGTCGGGCGACCCTTCACCCGAGGCGCCGTTGTCGGCGCAGTAGAAGATGAGCGTGTTGTCGAGCTGACCGCTCTCCTCCAGATAGTCGACGATGCGTCCGACCTGCGCGTCGGTGTACTCGGAGAACCCGGCGAACACCTCGGCGAATCGTGCGAACAGCTTCTTCTCATCGTCGGAGAGCTGGTCCCAGGGGCGCACGTGGTCCGCGGGGTTCGCGGCATCCTCCGGCAGCGGGTTGATCGGGGTCATCGCCGTGCCTTCCGGGAGGACGCCCTTCTCGATCATGCGGGCGAGCACCCAGTCCCGATAGGCGTCGTAGCCGTCGTCGAACGCACCCTTGTACTTGTCGATGTACTCCTGCGGTGCGTGGTGCGGAGCGTGGTTGGCGCCAGGACAGAACCACATGTACCAGGGCTTGGACGGGTTGGACGCCTGCTGGTTGCGGATCATGCCCAGGGCCTGATCGGCGAGGTCCTTCGAGAGGTGGTACCCCTCCTCCGGGGTCGCCGGCGCCTCGATGAAGTGGTTGTCCTCGACGAGGTCGGGATACCAGTTGTTGGTCTCGCCGCCGAGGAAGCCGTAGAACCGGTCGAAACCGAGCTGGAGCGGCCACATCGAGCGGTTTCCGCCCGGGGCGTTGTCCTCCTCGGGGACGTTGTGGTCCTTGCCCACCCAGAACGTCGAATAGCCGTTCCCCTGCAGGATCTGTCCGATCGTCGCGCACTCAGCCGGAAGTCGTCCGGCGAATCCGGGGAAGCCGTTCGTGCCCTCCATGATGACCCCGGCGCGGTTGACATGGTGGTTCCGTCCGGTCAGCATGGTCGACCTCGTCGGCGAGCACAGCGCCGTCGTGTGCCACTGCGTGTAGGTGAGACCCGATTGCGCCAGCCGATCCATCGTCGGCATGTTGATGCGACCGCCGTAGGGCGACCAGGACGCGAGTCCCGTGTCGTCGTAGAGGACGATCAGCACGTTGGGAGCCCCGTCCGGGGCGACCGGGAGTTCGTACGGCGACCAGTCCGGCGTGGAGTCACGCACGTCGAGCTCGATCTCCCCCGCGAAGTCCGCATTGAATTCCGACATCATCTCTCCTCCGGTCCCGGGTTGCACAACATCGTCCTCCTGCCGAGTATCGGCGTCCCGCCGAGCGGGCAGGCAGCCCGCTCACCCTCAGGGGGTGATCGATCGGGCGAGACCGTCAGAGCGCCGGCGCGGCCGACGACGCCGCAGCGGCGCCGTCCGCCTCACCCTCGTCCTGCACGGCGTCGTCCGGGGAATCGGTGCGCGTCTGCTCCATCTCGACAGGCCCCGGCCGTCGGAGCAGTTCCACCAGGATGGCGAAGACGAGGAGGCCGGCGCTGACGCCGAGCACCGTGCCGAAGGAGACGGGGCGGGTCATGACGAGGACGAGAAGGGCGAGCGCCATCCCGGCGATCAGGATCGGTCCGTGGAAGCGGTCGACGGCGAGACCGAGACGCCCCGTCGACAGCCCGCGTCCCTCCCAGGTGCCGCGGATGGCAGAGAAGCCGCTGCCGAGCACGCCACGGATGGCCACGGCACTGCGGCTCGACCCGGCGAACCACGCCCAGATCGCGACGAGCAACCCGACCATGGCCAGTGCAGCGATCGTCGAACCGAGCAGCGCGGTCACTTCGTCGAACAACGCCTCAGCGGCCGCCGACGTCATGATCGACGGACTCACCGCACCGATGAAGAACGTCCTGCCGATCCCCATCCCTGCGGAGAGGAGGAGGAATGCCGCGGCGAAGGCGGCACTGGTCCAGAAGAGGGCACGGGGACGGTTGCGGGCGAGGAGGACCCCGGCGACCACGAGTCCGAGGACGACCCACGGCAACCAGAATCCCGCGGCGACGGCGATCTGATAGATCGTGCGCACCAGGACGAGGGCGTCTGCCTGGGCGATGGGGATCGAACGGTCGATCACGGGGATCAGGTCGGCGAAACCCACGCCGCGCGTGGTCAGCTCCGCCTTGACCCGTTCGACGACCAGACCGAGGTCGATCGACAAGACGCCGTCGTCCGCGAGCTGCACCGCGGTGTCCGGACTGTTCTGCATGATCGCCACGGCACGCTCGTGCGTGAATCGGAGAGTCTGCGCCCAGATGTCGGCGAACTGCTCGGAAGCGACGACGTCGTGGACGACACCGTCGACGAGCGACGTCAGGCCACTGGCCGCCGGCGCCTCGAGCAGAGTGAGAGCCGATGCGGCACGCGGGGGGAGGTCGAGTTCGCGGAGTCCGTCGAAGACCTCGCCGACGACGGCATCGAGGTCGATCTGCTCGTGGATCGCGGTGCTGACCTGGGCGGAGACGAAGTCCTGGACATCGGGGTCGTCCGCCAAGGGGGCGAAGGTCGCGACGAAGCGATCGGAGTCCACGAGCTGGAGGCGGGCCCAGGTGCCCATCGCGGCGATCGGCGCCATCAACACCGCCAGTGCGAGCACGATCGCTGCGACGATGCTCCGTGCCATCGGGCGGCGACGCGGGGCCTTGAGCGTCTGGTTCTCCTGCTCGAGGAGGAGGACGCGGGCGCGCAGGTCATCCAGTTCACTCATTCGTCGTCTCCTCGGGGCGGGCGGCTCGGTCGGCGCAGACGGACGGCTCCTCAGCTGAGGAGCTTCTGCTTCGCCGCCGCGAACTCCTCCTCGGACAGCACGCCCGAGTCCTTCAGCGACGCCAGCTGCTGCAGTTTCGCGATCATGTCGTCGGCGCCGCCGACTGCGGGGGCTGCCGCCGGGGGCGCGGCGTACTGTGCGGCGGCGTTCTGCGCGGCGGCGTCGATCTGGGCCTGCTGCTGTGCGGCTTCGTACTGCTGCTGCTCGTACTGCCCCTGTGCGCGTTGCTGCTGGCTCCGTGACATGGCGCCGCCCACAGCCGAAGCCGTTCCGGCGACCACGGCCGTCCTGGCGGCGAGGCCGATCAGTCCGGGGCGACCGAATCTTCTCAATGGCATGTCATTCACCTTCCTGATCGAGGATGTCCATCATGGCGTTCACGACCGGCGCGGGGACCCGCTCGCTGCGGAGCACCTGACCGCCCGCGGCCGCGAGGCTCTGTGCCAGGGTGCGGGCGAAGGCGAGTTCGAGGACCACGACCGCAGCCGACTGGCCGGGGGCGAGGGCCTCGGCGAGCGCTTCGACGTCTTCCTCGCCGGCGAGGCCTGCCGCGATCGGCGCGAAGTCGTCGAGGCCCAGCGACGCGCCGTCCGCGTCCAGCTCGACGATCTCGACGTCGCCGCTCGCCGACTTCGACAGCACCACGAAGTCGAGGAGGCGGACCACTCCGCTGTCGACGAGGTCGGTGAGCGCGCGGAACGTGGCAGGGTCCGGACGCTCGCCCTCGAAGCCCACGAGGTAGAACTCGGCGGGGCCGAATCGGAAGTCGTTCATGAATCGTCCTTTCTCACGGTGGCGAGGAGCGGGGCCGTCCGCTCATGCTCGCACCGCCGCCCTCGAGGCGATGCCCGTGCTCACCCCAACGGGGTGAGCACGCCGTCGTCCGGCGGCATGGTCCGACTGTTCTGTCGCGGGATCCACACCTTGCGGACCACGATCAGGATCGACGCGGTCAACGGGATCGCGACGAGTGCGCCGAGCAGACCGAGCAGCGTGGCGCCGATCATCGCCCCGATGATCACGAGCACGCCGGGCACCGACGCGGCTCTGCCCATGATCCGCGGCGTCACCACGTATGCCTCGATCTGGATGTACACGAGGTAGGCGACGACGAAGACGAGCGCCGCCGTCGGGCTGACGAACAGCGTCGCGACGCCGCCGATGAGGAGGAAGACGAGTGAGCCGATCATCGGGACCAGGGTGATGAAGAACGCGACGATCGCCATCACCGCGGGGATGGAGGAGCCGACCGCGAGCTGGATCAGGAGCACGACCAGAGCATTGATCGCCGACAGGGTGACGCCACCGGCCACCACTCCCCCGACCGACTGCGTGATCTCCTCCAGCAACGCGGTGAACCGCGCACGCCGATACTGCGGCACCAGGTTCGCGACCGCCGCCTTGACGCTCGTGAGCGACGCGACGAAGTACAGCGTGAGCACCACGACCATGACGAAACTCGACACGGCGCCGATGACGCCGAACCCTGCCTTGAGGACGCCCCCGGAGATCGCGAGGAACGACGAAAGGGTGGTGAGCGAGCGGAGGCCTTCCGAGATCGCCACCGAGAGGTCGACGCCGAGGTTCGCCTCCAGCGTGCGGTACCACGTGCTCGCCTCCATCGCCGCGATGGTCTCCGGCGCCGCTTCGATGGCAGCGGTGATCTGGCGTACCGTCGCCGGGACCAGCACCAGGAGGATCACGGCCACGACCCCGAGGAAGATGATCGCCACGATCGCCACGCCCGCCGCCCGCGTCGTTCCGCGCCGCTCCAGGGCCCGCACCGCAGGGTCGAGCCCCAGGGCGAGGAACATGCCGAGGAAGATCGAGATCAGCACGGTGGAGATGCCGGCGATCGTCGTGGCGAGGGCGATCGCCAGGAGCACCCCGACCGCGACGGAGAAGCCGGAGAGCACGGGCTGTGCAGGCAGAACCTGCCGCAGCCGGGATCGGCGGCTGCGGTCGTCGGGCGCGTCGCCGCGCATGGTCTGGCTGTCATCCACAGGTGCACGCTACGCGCGGGCGACCCGCGCGGACCGTGGGCCCTCACCCGTTCCTGGTGACCGCCGTGGCCGCCGGTGCCGAACGGGGTCGCCCGCTAGGGGTGAGCGGTCCTCCCCCCGGCGGCGCGGACGCTGCCACCATCGCGATACGCAGTAACTCAACGAAAGGGGTCCGACGTGTCCATTTGGGAAAGCTTCTGGGACATCATCTGGTGGTTCTTCTGGGTCTTCGTGTTCATCTCCTACCTGATGGTGCTCTTCAACATCGTCGCCGACCTGTTCCGGGACCACAGCCTCAACGGCTGGTGGAAGGCCGTGTGGATCATCTTCCTCATCTTCGTCCCGTTCCTGACGGCGCTCGTGTACCTGATCGCGCGCGGCCGGGGCATGGGCGAGCGCAGCGCTTCGGTGTATCGCGAGCAGCAGCACGCCGCCGATTCGTACATCCGGAGCGTTGCGGGATCCAGTCCCAGCGATGAGATCGACAAGGCGTCGAAGCTCCTCGCGGCGGGGACGATCACGCCCGACGAGTTCGCCGCCATCAAGGCTCGCGCTCTGAGCTGACAGCATGGTTGAGGCGGTCGGTGTGACCCTGCAGGCGCTCGGCGACGTCGAATTCGTCGTCGTGCGCCTGGAAGACGACCGCCTCAGCCCGCGGATCCTCGAAGCACTGCTGCGCCAGGTGGAGGGCGGCACCATCCGCCTGCTGGACTTCGTGATGATGCGGCGTCTCGAAGACGGCTACCACCTGATCGAGATCGACGGCGACGAGTTCACGCTCGCGGGCCTCGGGCTGGACACCCCCGGACTGGTGTGCGAGGACGACGTGCGGTACTTCGCGTCACAGCTGCCGGTCGGAACGCTCGCCGCCCTCATGCTCGTCGAACCGACCTGGAGCGAACGGTTCGCGCAGGACGTCGACCATCGAGAGGACCGTATCCTCGCCGTCCAGCCGATCCCGGCAGAGATCGCGAACACGGTCCTCGCTGCCGCGCTTCGACAGTCGCGACCCGGATGAGGGAGATTCAGACGGTCGTCCGCACGGCCTCACGCCGAGAGGACACTCCGAGCTTGCGGTAGATCGCCCTCTGGTGGGTCTTCACCGTGTTGATCGACACGGAGAGCTCGCCGGCGATCTCGTGCAGGGTGCGTGCCGTCTGCAACTGCTGGAAGACCTCACGCTCCCGATCGGACAGGGCATCCACGAGCGAACCCGCCGCATCGTTCGCCAGGCACCGGCCGATGAAGTCCTCGAACTGGGTGCCGTAGTGCACGTGCTCGCCGAGGAGCTTGCGCACCGCGGTCTCCCTCGGGCCGAACGGCAGTCGGATGTTCTCGCCGCAGGCGACCGCGACCGCGGCCTCGCACAGTTCGTGCGCCTCCTCGCGGTGCCCCGCATGACGACGCAGCACCGCCGCGGTGATCAGCGTCGCGGATTTCACGTACGACACCTCGCCGAACGCACGCAGCGCTCTCAGCATCTCGAGGGCGCCAGAGTACTCCCCGGCGCGACGGAGCAGGCCGGCGAGGGCGACGTTGACGACCGGCAGGTCCGGGCACTGGATGTACTTCCTGGCGATCCGCATCGCGCGATCCTGGCGTCCGACCGCCTCCTCGAGCAGAGCGACCGACGACTCCCGGAACGCCGGCCAGGAGATGCCGTGGACCACTTCCAGCGGGATGTCCTGGATGCCGATCGCCGCTCAGCGACAGGCCGCGACGTCCCCCGTCTCGGCCGATGCATACGCGATCATCATGCGCGCGATGCTCGTGAACGACCTGTCCGAGCTCCCGTTCGCGATCACGGTCCCGAACGCCCGGATCGCCTCGTCCGACTCGCCCGCCCAGTACGCGACGTACCCTGCCGCGGCCGCCGCGCTTCCGCCCGCGTATGTGCTCCAGGGCAGGCTCACGTCTTCGGCGCCCTCGACCGAGGCGAGCGCCGATCGGGCGTCGGAGAAGCGCCCCGCCCACGTCTGGCCGAAAGCGAGATGACCCAGTGAGCGTTTCGCCAGCTCCCGGTCCCCGAGCTCTGCGCCTCTCGTGCCGCGGCCGAGAAGTACTCGAGGGGGATGGCGGGGTTGCCCCGATGTCGGATCTCGGTCCATCCGAGGAGATAGTTGAGGGCTGCCCGGTCGCCGAGCTCTGTCGAGTCCGCGTCCAGCAGCATCTGCCGCACCTTCGCGCTCGCATCGGCCACCGCCGCGCGCTCGTCGGCGATGAACAGGCGTGCGATCTGCAGGACCGCGGGTTCCCTGCCGTCGCCGGCTCCGGCGATCATCGCCTCCGCCCGCCGGAACAACTCGCGGGCCACCCGATGGTCGCCCAGCACATCGCTCGCGCAGGCGCGGACGAGGAGCACCTGCGCATCGTCCGGCGTGCGACGCAGCATGTCGGTCGAGGTACGTTCGACCTCTGCGGCGCTCGCCCCGACGACGAGCCCGAGCCAGTGGCGCAGCAGAGACTCCCGTGCGGCCAGAGGGTCGTCGGCGCGGAGCGAGTGCGTGATCGACGCGATGGGGTCCGTCGCCTGAGTGCCCCCGCCGCCCGACGATGACAGGCGGCGGCACGAGCCGCATCGTGTCGGAGGATCTCCGCGCACTGTCTGGCGAACGACGCATGCCAGCGGTAGACGACGCCGTCGGGTTCCTCGAACCGGTCGAGGAACAAGCCCAGGCGCACGCAGCTCTCGAGAAGTTCGGCTGCGTCCGGCCGTTCCGTCACCGCCGCCGCCAGCTCGGGTGTCAGTTCGCCGCACACACTCGCCTCGAGCACGAAGTCCGCGACGTCAGGCGGCAGCACACCGAGAACGTGCTCGCGCACGTACGTACCCAGGAAGCTCGACGCACTCTGCGCACCGGAGTCGGCCCTGGCGCCGCCGATCATCATCAGCCGCACGGCGATCGGCCACCCCTGCGTCTCTTCGAAGATCGTCCCCGGATCGAGAGCGCTCGCCTTCGCACCGTGCAGGAGCTGCACCTCCGCCGCCGTGAAGCTGAGGGTGTCCGCGCTCACGAACGACTCCGGATGCATGAGCCGATGCCGCGACAGCGTGACCTCCAGCAGGGTCGTCCCCACGAGCACGACCCGCAGACCGTCCGGCGCCTGCTCGGCCAGCATGCCGAGGAGACCGCTTCGCCAGTCCTCCCCTGCCCGTTGCGCGTCGTCGACGATGAGGTGGATGCGGGTGTCGAGGTGTTCGAGGACCCGGCAGATCTCGGCGTAGGCGTGATGGGGATCGTCCAGGTCGCGGCCAAGCGCGAGCGGTCGTCCCGCGCGTTCCGCCCCGACCAGGAGCGAGTTCACGACGCCCTGCGCCAGGCGGGAGGGATCGGCATCGGAGGAGCCGAGCCCGAGCCAGGCGACCTGTTCCAGCGACGCTGCCCAGTCGGCCACGGCCGTCGTCTTGCCGAATCCGCTGGGGGCGCTGACCACGGTCAGCGGATCCCGCGCCGCCGCCTCGGCGATCGCGGTGCTGACGCGCTCGCGGCGGATCGCACCGGGCTGGGGAGCCGGCGGCCGGAACCGAACCGTCGGTCCCGGCATCGTCGAACGTACGGGGGGCGACATGGCACCAAAGCTAGTGGCGCCGTCCAGCCCCCTTCAAGGGCCTCCCCCGGGTGATCTTTCCCTGCGCCACTCCCTCTGCGGCGTCTCGTTCGAGGGCGTCCGCCGTGCGGATGAAGAGGATGATCCACGTGAAGACGACCGTCCCCGCCACCAGCTCGACGGCGGTGAGGGTGTAGTAGCCGACCGCGAAGAACACCGACAGCACGAGGATCACCAGGACGAACACGTACCCGAGCACGAGAAAGGTCCGCGAGACCCCCGGCACCCACCAGCGGATCGCCACCACGAGGATCGTGTAGGCGACGACCATGCCGGACGCCACCCCGGTGTGGAGGGCGAAGTGCTGATCCACGGGGAACACGCCGACGAGTCCGAGGAAGATGCCGACGATGACGAGGCACGCGCGGACCGAGGCGACCCCGCGCGGATGCGTGGTGGGCAGATCCCGGGTCGCGTACCGGGCGAGCGTCGTCACGAGGATGCCGGCGACGATCAACGTCAGGTTGAAGGCGCGCGCCGACAGATCGTCCGTCATGCCCAGGGCGCTGAGATTCTCCTTCCACCACTGCGGATCGCTCGCCGTGAGCATGCTCGCGAGGACCCCGAGCACGAGGAACAGGGCGAGCACGGTCGCCAGAAGCTGCAGATCCAGATGCGTCGCCGAATAGTAGGTCACGTACGCCGTCAGGCCGGCGGCCGCCCCCGCCAGCAGGAGCACGGGCACCGGGAACACGACGGCTCCGATGAGCCCCGCCTCGATGATCGTCGCCGCCAGGGTCCACCCGAGCAGCGCGATCATGGCATGAGCGAACGCGAAGGCCGCGACGTCGATGATGTCGAGGGCGCCGAACTTCCGGCCACGCGCGGGGTCGGCTGCGATGATGCGGCCCAGCACGAAGACGACGATCGCCGTGATCGCGGACGTCAGCGCGGCGAACTGTCCGAGTGAGTCCGGTCCCGAGATCGGCGCGGGCTGCATCCGGAAGACGGGGAGGGCCACGAGCGCGGCGAGGACGAACGCGAAGATCGAGATCTGGAGGCCGATCGCCTCACGCGCTCGCTCCCGTGTCGCACCGTGGGCGCGTGCAGCCGAGAGGAGATCGGGATCGGCCGGCGTCGACGACATGCGTCCAGTGTCCGTCGCGTCCACGAAGCGGGCGACCCCGGGTCATCCGTACCGGGCGAGGTGGTGACGGTGTCAGATCTTGATCGGGTAGGTCGTCAGGACGATGACCCCGACGATCGCGAGCACCCCGCTGAGCGTCACGAAGACGGTCCGCCGCCAGCGCGCGCGCTGGTTCTGGGAGAGCGCAGCGAAGAACAGCACGAGCGCGAAGAGCACGGTCAGCAGCGAATAGTCGTCACCGCGCTGGTTGTTCCGCAGGGCTTCGTCGAACTTCTCGTCTGCACGAGCACCCAGCTCTGCCGCTTCCGCCTCGCCGGCCGGCACGTACTCCTCCATCGCGAACGGCCCGTCCGACACCCGCCCTTCCGCATCCCAGGCATCGAAGGCGACGGCGAACTCCGGTGTGAAGCGCTGTTCGATGAACTCCACCAGGTCGTCCGGTCCCTCGCGATCCGCGAGCACCCACTGCGTGTAGATCGTCAGATCGTATTGGCGCGCCGCCTGCGCTGTCGACTGCGCCGACGCCGCCTGCACCCGCGCGCTGGATGCCTGGCTGAAGGCGATCGACATCTCGCCGCCCCACTTCGACGCCTCGAAGCCGCACCACGCGGTGATCACAGCCGTGATCGAGAGGAGGAGCACGGTGCTGATCTCGAGCACCCCGTAGGTGCGGTCGTGGGCGGGAGCGGGCTTGTCTTCCATGCCGCTATCGTGCAGGTCCCGTCGGTGAGCGTCGTTCGGCGCTCACCCTCGTGGGGTGAGCGCCCCCTCCGGCGCATGCGGCACGGGCGCATCCTGGACGCATGAGGCGCACACCCCGGCGGAAGACACCGAGCGGCACGCGACCGTGAGCCTCAGCGACCTCTTCCCCGACGGGCTCTCCGCCTGGCAGATCGTGCTGGCGCTGCTGTCGGTGCTCGTCGGATGGCTGTTGTCGCGCTTCGCGCGCAAGGGTGTGCTCTCACTCGCCAAGCGCACTCCCGGGATCTCCGACACGGTGTCTCAGCTGGCAGCCCGACTCACGCAGTACGCCCTGCTCCTGGTCGGGATCGGGGTCGGTCTCGCGTTCCTCGGCGCGAACGTGCAACCGCTGCTCGCGATGACGGCCGTCGCCGTCGTGATCGTGATCCTGGTGCTGCGCGGCGTCGCGGACAACTTCGCTGCGGGAGTGCTGATCCAGTCCCGCCAGTCGGTGAAGATCGGCGAGGAGATCGCGGTCGACGGGCCCGACGGCGTGATCCGCGGCACCGTGCAGGAGCTCAACGGTCGATCCGTGGTCCTCACCACCGTCGACGGCCGCACGGTGCACGTGCCCAACGCCGCGCTGCTCAGCGGGGTGCTCGTGAACGATTCCCGGCACGGGGCGCGTCGCAGTGCCGTGGACGTCAGGATCGTCCGGTCGGACGGCGCCGACCTCGACGAGGTGATCCAGGTGATCACGACCGCGGCGAGCGCCGTCGACGGTGTGCACGCCCGCGAACACCCGGTCGTGCGCGTCGTCTCGATCTCGCCCGACCGCTGGATGCTCGCTCTCCAGGTCTGGCACCACCCCTGCACGGCGCCGCCATCGTCTCGGCCGCGGTGCGTGCCGTCGCCGACGCGCTGGAGGCCGCAGAACTCACGGCGGTCGTCGTGCAACGCGAGGGCCCGCCGCCGCTCGTCGCACCGGAGTCGTTCTGAGCCGCGCTCGTTTGAACCCCGCGGGGCGACGGGGAACCGGCGTCCTGACGGCTACGCTGGCCGCGTGACCACCTCGCCGGCACCCCAGGGTGCGCCAGACCGCATGCTCTCCCCCAGCCTGCGCGTGCTGCTCGTGCTCGCGGCCGCCGTCGTGACGCTGGCCGGCGTGTCCTTCGCACGCGACCTGGTCGGACCGGTCGCGCTCGCGATCGTCATCGTGGTGATCTGCGAACCGCTGCGCCGTCCCCTCGATCGACGCGGGTGGCCGACGTGGGCGAGCACGACGAGCGTGATCGTGGTCGCCTATCTGATCCTCTTGGCGATGGGAGCGCTGCTCTGGCTCGCCGGCACGCAGTTCGCCCGCCTGATCGGCGATCTCGTCTCCGAGGGCGGCCTCGCGGACACCGCCGACCAGGTCGTCGCCTGGCTGCAGTCGCTCGGCCTCGACGAGGAGGCCTCGGATGCCGCGGCCTCCGTGCTCGACCCCACGACCCTGTTGGGTATCGCGCGCAGTGTCGGCGGCACGGTCCTCAGCGTCGCCACCGCGCTGTTCTTCGTGTGCGCGTACATCATCTTCATGGCGGTGGACGCCGCGCGGTATCGTCAGGCGCCCGCGCTGTTCGGGGCCACGAAGGGCGTCGTGATCGCCCGCATCGCGCATCTGAACGCGGGCATCCGCCGCTACTACATCGTGAACGCCACGTTCGGTGCGATCGTCGCGATCATCGACGGCCTCGCCCTGTGGTGGATGGGCGTGCCGGCTCCCGTGGTCTGGGCGATCCTCGCGTTCGTCACGAACTTCATCCCCAACATCGGCTTCGTCCTCGGACTCGTGCCCCCAGCGATCCTCGCCTTCGTGGTGGGGGGCTGGCCCCTCATGCTCGGCGTCGTCGCCGTGTACTGCGTCGTGAACGTGGTGCTGCAGGTGCTCGTGCAGCCGAAGTTCGTCAGCGACGCGGTCGACCTCAGCCTGACCCTGAGCTTCTTCTCCGTCATCTTCTGGACGTTCATCATCGGACCGCTCGGAGCAATCCTCTCCATCCCCCTCACTCTCCTCGCGCGCGCACTCGTCCTGGAAGGCGATGCCGATCAGACGTGGGTGCGCTGGCTCTCGGGAGACCGCACCGCCGTGCCACCACCCCCTGAACCGACGCCCGCGCCCACAGCTCGTGGTCGTCGACGGCGCCGCACCGGCGCGTAAATCACCAGGGGAGGTTCGCGGCCAGACATGGTCGCCGCGTCCGTCGCGGTGGGATCGTTGACCCGGACGCGCTCGCCTGAGCGCCGGCGAAGGGAGGCGCTGTGCAACGACCACTCGCGGGTCTGACCCGGCGGAACTTCGTCACCGAGCTGACCGCGGGCGTCACGCTGCTCGCGATCGCGATCCCGCTGAACATCGGATACGCGCAGATCGCGGGTCTCCCGCCCACCGCCGGCCTCTACGCGCTGATCGTCCCCACCATCGTCTACGCCCTCGTCGTCTCCTCCCGGCAGCTGGTCGCCTCACCCGACGCCGCCGCAGCCGCGCTCGTCGCCTCCTCGATCGGCGGCCTCGCCGCGGCCGGCAGCGCCGACTACGCCACACTCGCTCTCGCCCAGGCGATCATCTGCGGCGGCATGTTCGTGCTGCTCGCCGTGTTCAAGCTCGGGTTCCTGGCGAACTTCCTGTCGAAGCCGATCCTCGTCGGGTTCGTCGGAGGACTGGCGCTCGACATCATGGTCAGCCAGGTAGCGAAGATGCTCGGCGTCACGATCGACTCCGGCAAGGAGTTCACCGGCAAGGTGGCCGACCTCGTCGGGGGGATCACGACGCTGAACGGGTGGGCCGTCCTGATCTCGGTCTGCTCCGTCGCGGTGCTGCTGCTCGGACGCGCGTTCCTGCGATCGGTGCCCTGGGCACTGATCGTCCTGATCGCGACGACGCTCGTCGTGGTCCTCACCGGTCTCGACCAGCGCGGCGTCGATGTCCTCGGCGAGGTCCCGGCCGGTCCTCCGGTGCTCACCTGGCCGATGATCGACTGGTCCCTCTGGCTGGCTCTGGTGCCCTCTGCCATCGCCTTGACCCTCGTCACCACGGCCGAGGGCCTCCTGGTCTCGCGGTCGTACTCCGAGAAGCACGGGTACCCGTTCCACGCCAACCGCGACCTCTTCGCGTTCGGTGTCTCGAACATCGCCGCCGGCGCACAGGGCAGCTTCGCGGTCGGCTCCTCGACCTCGCGCACCGCGGCCATGGATCAGGCGGGCTCGCGAACGCAGTTCCCCGCCCTGATCCTCGCCGCGGGCACCCTCCTGCTGCTCCTGTTCGGCACGGCGCTGCTGGCCGATATCCCCTCTCCCGCGATCGGAGCGATCGTCGGGGTCGCGATCATCCCGCTCCTCGGCATCCGCGACTTCGTGGACCTGTGGCGCAAGGATCGTTTCGAGTTCCTCATCGGGGCAACCTGTTTCCTCGTGACGCTCTTCATCGGATCGATCCCCGGGATCCTGGTCGCGTTCGTGCTCGCACTCATCAACCTCGCCAAGCGGGCGTCGAACCCCGCCATCGACGTCCTCGAATCCAGCGGCGACCCCGGCGAGTCGCTGCTCGAAGACGCTCCCGCCGGAACCGTGACCGCACCCGGCGTGATCGTCATCCGCCTCGCCGCACCGCTGTTCTTCGCCAACGGCGCCGTGTTCTCGAGCGCCGTCAAGGAGGCCGTCCGGTCGGCCGGGGAAGACGAGGTCCGCGATCTCGTGATCGACATGGAGGCGGTGACCGACGTGGATGTCACCGGCGCGGAGTCCTTCGTCTCCCTCAGGGAGTGGCTCGCGAACCATGCGGTGTCACTGTCCTTCAGTCGGGTCAGGCCGAACACGCTCCAGCGCCTCACCGCCCTCGGGCTGCTCACGTCCGAGACGGTCTATGCCACCAACCGCGAAGCGATCGCACGGCTCGCGCCGTCGACGACGGCGCGGTCGCCACAGGAGAAGGGCCGCTGATGGGCGCCGTCATAGGAGACATCCTTCCGCTCGCGCTCGGGGTCGCGATCAGTCCGATACCCGTCATCGCCGCGATCCTCATGCTGCTCTCGCCGAAAGCACGCGTGACCAGCGTCGGCTTCCTGCTCGGCTGGGTCATCGGGATCGTGGTGGCCGTGACGGTCTTCACGCTGCTGTCGTCGGTGCTGCCGGAGGAGGATCCCGACGCCTCCCGACCGATCCGGGGTGTCGTTCAGCTCGTGCTCGGAGTGCTCCTGTTCCTCCTCGCGTTCGGGCAATGGCGCAAGCGGCCGAAGGCGGGCGAAGATGCCGCACTCCCGAAGTGGATGAAGGCGATCGACACCATCACCTTTCCGGTGGCCTTCGGCCTCGGTTTCCTGCTCTCCGCCGTCAACCCGAAGAACCTCATCATGGCCGCCGGCGCGGGTACGGACATCGGCGGCGGAGCGCTCTCGACGGGCTCGACGGTCGTGGTCGTCCTCCTCTACACGCTCATCGCCGCGTCGACCGTCCTCGTGCCGGTGCTCGGATATCTGGTCGCATCGAACCGCCTGCGCGGCCCTCTGGATGCCCTGCGCGGGTGGTTGGCGCAGGAGAACGCCGTGATCATGGCCGTCCTCCTGCTGGTCATCGGGGTCTCGATGATCGGCAAGGGCATCGGCAGCTTCTAGGCCGCGAGCGCTTCGAGCAGACGGAGGATCCGGCGATGGGCGAACTGATCCTCGACCTCGTCCCGGTCGCTCTCGGCGTTGTCCTCAGTCCCCTCGCGATCATGGCGCTCGTCGCGGTGCTGCTCTCCGGCCGCGCGCGCACGAACGGGATCGCCTATCTCCTGGGCTGGCTCCTCGGGCTCGGCGGCCTCCTCGCGTTCTTCCTGTGGCTGTTCCCGCAGCTCGCCATCCGCGAGCGGAACGAGCCGCCGCTGTGGGTTCCGGTCGTGCGCCTGCTCATCGGCGCGTTCCTGGTCTGCGCGGCGGTGTGGGTGTATCGCAAGGGCCATGCCCACGTGGAGCAGATGGCTGCGGCCTCCTCGCCCCGCGACGTCGTCGCTGCGTCTCCGCAACTGCCCGGCTGGCTGCACTCGGTGGAGTCCTTCCGTCCCGGCCGCACGTTCCTCCTCGGGGTGGGGCTGTTCGTACTGAACCCGGTGGATGCGTCGTGCGCGATCCTCGCGGCGCTCGACATCTCCCAGTCGGAGGTCGGCGGCACCGCGGGAACCGTGGTGGCGATCGTGTTCGTCGTCGTCGGCACCCTGCCCGTCGCCGCACCCGTCCTCTACGTCATCATCCGCGGCGCTGACGCGCAGCCGGCGCTCGACCGTGTGCGCACCTGGATCGCCGGCAACTCCCACGTTCTCAACGCGGCGCTGCTCCTCGTGATCGGAGCGCTCCAGCTCGAGAAGGCGATCGCCGCCCTGCTGTGAACCGATGCGCGCCGCATGGCGACCGGACGACGAGGAGCGCGCAGAGATCACCCGGATGAACGCGTCCCCGCACGGGTGCTGGGAGAGGCGCGTCCCAGTACCGTGAAAATCCACGGGGCGATGGATGACCCACGATCTGAAGGAGACGATGATGGCTCGCGACTTCCAGGGCAAGATCAACCTCGACGTGCGCGACTCCGTCGCCGATTGGGACGCCTTCCTCCCCACGCGACCTCCGCAGGGGGCGCCCAACGTCCTCGTGGTCCTGTACGACGACACGGGCATGGCCGCGTGGTCGCCATACGGGGGTCGCATCAACATGCCGACCATGGATCGCCTCGCGCAGAACGGCCTCACCTACTCGCAGTGGCACACGACGGCACTGTGCTCGCCGACGCGGTCGACCTTCCTGACCGGTCGCAATCATCACCTGAACGGATTCGCGACGATCTCGGAGTCGTCGACGGGCTTCCCCGGGTACAACTCCCACATCCCCGAATCGAACGCCACGATGGCGCACGTGCTGCGCGACGCCGGCTGGTCGACGTTCTGGGTGGGCAAGAACCACAATGTGCCGATCGACGAGTGGACGGCCGGCGCGTCCAAGAAGCACTGGCCGCTGGCGCAGGGTTACGACCGCTTCTACGGCTTCATCGGCGGCGAGACGAACAACTGGTACCCGTCGCTCGCCGAGGACAACCACTACATCGATCAGCCGTACCTTCCCGAACAGGGCTACCACCTCTCGCGGGATCTGGCCGACCAGGCGTTGACGATGATCCGCGACGTCAAGCAGACCGAACCGGACAAGCCGTGGTACCTGTGGTTCTGTCCCGGCGCGAACCACGCACCGCACCACGCGCCGCAGGAGTACATCGACAAGTACAAGGGCATGTTCGACGACGGCTACGAGGCCTACCGCGAGTGGGTGCTCGCCCGCATGATCGAGAAGAGCATCCTCCCCGACGACACTCCGCTCACGGCGCTCAACCCCATGCCGGACGGCACGTTCTCTCCGTCCGACGAGGTGCGCCCATGGGACTCCCTGACCGACGAGGAGAAGGGGATGTTCAGCCGGATGGCCGAGGTGTACGCCGGATTCAGCGAGTACACCGACTCGCAGGTCGGACGCATCGTGGACTATCTGGAGGAGTCAGGTCAGCTCGACAACACGCTGATCATCTACTGCGCCGACAACGGGGCATCGGGTGAGGGCAGCCCGAACGGATCGGTCAACGAGGGCAAGATCTTCGGCGGGTACCCGGACGACGAGGCGGAGAACCTGCGCCTGGTCGACAAGCTCGGCTCCCCCGACACGTACAACCACTACCCGACGGGGTGGGCTGCGGCGTTCTCGACCCCGTACAAGATGTTCAAGCGCTACACGTACCAGGGCGGGGTGTGCGATCCGCTCGTCATCCACTGGCCTGCGGGGATCCGCGCGCGCGGCGAGGTTCGGCACCAGTACCACCACTCGACCGACATCGTCCCCACGATCCTCGAGGCGTGCGGGGTGGCGTTCCCCGACGTGTACAACGGCGTCGAGCAGACCCCGCTGTCCGGCATCTCGATGGCGTACTCGTTCGATGCCGCCCCCGATGCGCCGACCGCGAAGAAGACCCAGTACTACGAGATGTTCGGTCAGCGCGGCATCTGGCACGACGGGTGGAAGGCGGTGACGGTGCACGGTCCGATCAGCGGCAAGGGGAACTTCGACGACGACGAGTGGGAGCTCTACCACACCGACGTCGACCGGGCGGAGTCCACGAACCTCGCGGCGGAGCAGCCGGAGAAGGTCGAGGAGCTCAAGGCCCTGTGGATGGAGGAGGCGAAGGTCAACGACGTGCTTCCTCTCAACGATCTGCAGATCATCGGGAATCCGAAGGACTTCGAGACGTTCGTCGCGATGGAGTTCCACCAGCCGGCTCCCCCGTCCGGGCGGTTCGTGTACTACCCCGGCACGAGCGAGGTGCCGGAGCGGTCCGCCGCGAACACGCACGGCGTCTCGTACAAGATCGCCGCCGAGGTCGAGTTCACCTCGGACACGCAGGGAGTGATCTTCGCGCACGGGTCCCGCTTCGGCGGCCATGCACTCGTGGTCAAGGACGGACAGGTCCACTACGTGTACAACTTCCTCGGCATCCCGCCGGAGGACCGGGTCTCCGCCCCCGCGCCGACGACCGGGAAGCACATCATCGGGGTCGAGTTCACGAAGGAGAGCATGGGAGAGCACCGCGAGGGTGTCGGGCCGGTGAAGCTGTACATCGACGACCAGGTCGTCGGCGAGAAGCAGATCCGCACGGTGCTCGGGCACTTCTCGCTCTGCGGCGAGGGTCTGACGATCGGACGGGACAGCGCGGATCCGGTGTCGTCCCTGTACGGCTACGGGTTCGACTTCGCCGGCGGCGAGATCACCAAGGTCGTCTTCGACATCGCGGACGACGCGTACCTCGACCTGGAAGCCCACCTCGCGGCGGCCATGGCCCGCGACTGACGCGAAGGATCGGCGGCCGGGCGCGTCACTCGATCCCGAGGGCGTGCGCGGCCGCCGTGACGCCGTCGCGGTCGGAGACGCCCAGCTTGCGGTAGATGTTGCGCACGTGGGTCTTCACGGTGTTCGGAGAGATGAACTCCTGCTGGGCGATCTGACGCAGGGTCGAGTTGCGCGTCAGCGCTCGGAGCACGATCCGTTCGCGCTGAGTGAGTTCCTCGTCCACGAGCGCCCCGGCCGAGGCGAGCCGATCCCTGACCGTGTCGGCGAAGTGCGTTCTCGTTCCCGATGTGGCTCGCGCACCGAGCAGTCGCAGCACCGCAGGATCGGCGTGGGCGAAGCGCCGGACGTGCTCCTCTGGCTCGGCGAGCGACAACGCCGTGGCGAGCGATTCCTGCGCTCTGACCGGATCGCCGCCATGCACGTCGAGTGCGGCCTCGACCAACCAGGCGTCGACCATCGAGGCGGGCAGCAGGCACCGCGACGAGCCGTCGAGGACGGGGGCGAGAGTCGCGCGTGCCGACGCATGGCGATGATCGTGCAGCGCCGCGATCGCCCGGAGCACGACGACGTCGCCGGTCGCACCGAGAGCGTGTTCGGCGTCGGCGATGAACTGGTCCCGCAGGGTGGGTTCGTCGAGGCGGTCGAAGGCGTGCACCGCGAACGTGCTCACCATCGCGTACCAGTGCAGCGGAAGCGGCATGTCATCGCGCGGCGCGAGGTTGTCGAGGAGGGCGATCGCCGCGGCACGCGGATCGTCCGCCACGTCGTGCGTGAGCAGGACGACCAGCCCGCGGAGGCCCCGGGCGATCGCCGGTTCGGAACCGGAGTCGATGATCGCCGTCGCTTCGCGCAGCGTGCGGTCGGCATCGACCGTCTGCAGCCGCTCGTAGGGAACCCAGGACCGCCACACCCTGGTCACCTCGTAGAACGCGTCCTCGGGACTCCCGAGCTCGCGCCAGCGGGCGTCCAGCTGCGCACCGGAGTCGAGGACGTCGCGCATCCTCCCGCGGAAGAGCGCACTGGTGTTCCGGATCGCGGATGCCTGCAGCTCCGCGGCGATCGCGCCGACCATGCGAGCCCGATCCCCCGCGAAGTGGGCATAGCGTTCCGCGCGGTCGAGATGGCCGACGTACAGCTCCCCCATGGCCGCCTGGAGGAACGCGTAGGTGTCGACCTGGGATTCACCGGTGACCGCATCGAAAGCGGCTCCCAGCCTGTCGAGCGCCGCGACGATGCCCCCGCGGCGCAGGGCGGTGTGCAGGTCCAGCCCCGCCTCCCAGCGGCGCTGCACCGGCGAGTCGGTCCGATCGTGCGACTCGGCGAGCACGGCGGCCGCGGCGGACGCGTCGCCGCGGGCGAGCTCGGCCGCGGCGACGAGCATCTGCACGGCGGGGTCGGAGCGCAGTGGCGGCGGCATCGTCGCGATCGCCTCGATCACGCGCTCCGCGTGCCCGGTGAGGATCAGCTGCATTCCGCATCGACGCAGGATGACGGAGATGCACACGGGATCGGAGCTCAGGGTCGCATGGCGCAGTGCGGGCAGGTGCTCCTGCTGCTCCGCGAACCACCCTGCGGCCTCTTTCTCGAGACGTTCGACGACCGTATGCCCTCGATCGGCGAGGCGACCGGCGAGGAACTCCCGCAACAGCGGGTGGTAGTGGTACCAGACCGGTTCATCTCCGTGGCGGCTCATCAGCACGTGGAGGTGGGTCAGCCGTTCGACCAGCGCCGCGGCAGGGGCCCCGTCCGAGAGCACGGTGGCGAGCTCCAGGGTGAACGCGTCAGGCACCGATGTCACGATGAGGAAGTCGCGCAGTTCCTCATCGAGATCGGCGAAGACCTCCTCGAGGAAGTAGTCGACCAGGGCGGGAGCGTCCCCACGGAGCGGGCGTTCGTCCGCGCGCGTGCTCCGCTCGCGCGAGCAGCATGAGCCGGAGTCCGGCCGCCCACCCCTCGGTACGCTGCAGGATCGCGCTGATCTCCCCTGCGAGAGCCGATACCCGTGTGCTCGGAACAGCGTGCGCACCTCGGCGGGGGTGAAGGCGAGGTCGCCGTTGTCGAGTTCGAGCGCGATTCCGGCGATGCGGCGCCGCGCCACCGGGATCAGACGTGTGCCGCGGCCCGACAGCACCACGTGGGCGTTGCCCGGTACCGCATGCACGAATGCCGAGAGGGAGTCGGCCAAGTCCGGCGACTCGATGACATGCACGTCGTCGATCACGATCACCACCCGACCGGCGGCACCTCGCAGGGCTCGCGCGAGCGACCGCGCTGCGGCCGTCGAGGTGTCGGACGGAACCCTCGAGAGGCTCTCCCGGAGCCGCGGGTCGTCGACGCGCTCGAGTGCGGCGCGCAGCGAGGTGAGGTCGAGGTCGTCCTTCTCGACGGTGACCCACACGACCTCCATGTCCGCGTGCACGCCGATCGTCTGGGTCCACTGAGCGAGCAGGCGAGTCTTCCCTGCACCCGCCGGCGCCGTGACGAGGGTCAGCGTCCACGGTTGGTCCATCGCGGTGGTGAGGCGATCGAGCAACCGGATGCGGGGCAGGTCGTCATCGACGACCGCAGGGACGAGCGTCCGCTGCACGTCGTCGTCGTCGCCACCTTCCGCCATGGAACCCCCCGGTTCGTCCGTCGACGCCAGGTCAACCGATATTCCGCAGTATGGCATCGCGCGCGCACAGCCTCAAGCGCCTTGCGCGCAGGAACGAGTCACACCGAGCGCACTCCGTGTCGACGGGCGACGAACGACAGGAGCGATGGGACCGCGGCGCCGAAGACCAGTGCGAGCCCGACGCCGAGAAGCGTCTCCAGCGCCCGCTCGAGGAACCGCTCGGCCGGGGGTGCCGACGACGTCACCAGAATCAGCGTCAGGGCGATGAAGGTCGTGAACCCCGGGGCGACGTACCAACGGCTCTCCTGACTCGCACACAAGGCGCCGACCACGACACCCGCGGCGATCCCGATCATGAGGTCGTCCGGTCGGACGACAGCGAAGGCGGCAGCCGCGAAGGCGCCGACGAGAACCGACGCCGCACGACCGATGCTGCGCGCGATGAGCTGCCCGCGCACGGGTCGCATCACGAGCAGCACTGCCGCCGTGGCCCAGCCGACGTGCTCGAGTCCGAGGAGGAATCCGATCGCGGCCGCGATCGCGGCGGCCGCACCGAGAAGGATCCCGTAGACGAGCATCGCCCGCCCCCGAGGGACCGGTGCTGCCGCGGGCGGCGGTTCGTCGCGCTCCGGCCACGCGAGCGACACCACCCACGCGTATGCCGACCCCGCGAGCATGCTGGCGGCGAGTCCGATGGAGACGGCAGACCAGGGAAAACTCAGTCCGATGCCCACCATCGGCAGCGCGAGGATCAGCACCAGCTGCGCCACGCGCCCCCGAGCCGCGGTGACGGCCGCGATCACCGCCGACGCGAACACCGCGACGACGGCGACGACGGGAACCGTCGCCAGCAGCGATCCGAGGAGCACACCGGCGGCGCAGAGCACGCCGACGAGAGGGATGACCGCGCGCCCGCGACGTCGCGGCGGGAGTCGGAACGCCGCCGCCGGCAGCACCCCGGCCGCGAGCGCGAGCCCGGCCGTGACGCTGAACGGAGCGACGATCATCGCAGGGAGGGCGAAGATCAGGCCGAGGCCGAACCGCGACCACTGCCAGGTCACGCCGCCGTGGTCATCCACCTCGGCCGCCCCGCCGGCGCGGTCTTCCGTGTGTCGAGCATGCGAGTCCCCGTTCCCCGATCACGACGGCGGTCTCCGCCTACCGTGTTCGGGGCCAGCCTAGGCATCTCCCGGTCGGCCGTCAGCGGGCCTCGTCGACTTCACCAGGGTGAACGGCGCCATCGGAGGCATCCGTCGGTGCGGCGGCAGCGGCGTCCATCCCGTCGCGCACGGATCCATGCACGCGGCCCGCAGACCGGAGCGAGGTGAACCACGGGGTGCGTTCGGCGACCGCGACCGCTGCGGCAGGAAGCCCGGCGAGGTGCAGAGTCACCTCCTGCGTGGCGAGTTCCCTGTCGAGCTCCGCGAGTGCGTCGAGCACCGTGATCGTCATGACCTCCTGCTGCTCGAGCCCGAGCACGAGCGCGCGGATCGGCTCTTGCGCTCCCCGACGATCTCGAGGATCCTGCGTTCGTTGGCCTGCGCGTTGGCGGTGTACAGACCGCGGTCGAGCTCGACCCCGAGCACGCCGCGCGCCTGCCCCACCACTCGTGCCTTGGGCACGTTCAGCTCTCGCAGCACCAGGATGAGCGTGACGACGACCCCGATCGCCACGGCGGGGAGCAGCCCCGCCGTGAGTCCGATGATCGCGACGGAGAGCGCGATCCAGAAGTCGACCCGGCTGATGCGTGCCCAACGGACGAGCTCGGGGATGTTGATGAGCCCGGCGACCGCGACGAACACCATCGCGGCGAGGGTCGCCTCCGGCATCAGACTCAGGACGGGGCCCAGGAACAGCGCGACGAGGATCGCGAGGACGACGGTGGCGACGGTGGCGAGTTGGGATCGCGCACCCGCGCTCTGGTTGACCGCGCTCTGCGAGAAGCCCCCGCTGCGGGCATCGCGCCGAAGAAGGCGCCGACGCCGTTAGCGGCGCCGGTGGCGAACAGCTCCTGGTCGCTGTCGACCTGAGGCTCGGATGCGGTGCGCAGGCTCCGCGCCACGGCCGCAGATTCCAGGAAGGCCATGACCGCGATCGCGAGCGCGCCCGGCACCAGTGCCGTCGCCTGGGCGAAGTCGGGCACCCCGGGAAGCGGCAGTCCGCCGGGGACGGGGGCGATGAGGTTCACACCGAGGTCGTCGATGCCGACGAGCCACACGAGGAGGATGCCCCCGACCACGACGACGAGTGCCGGGGATCCGCGGCGCCACCTTCTTGAGGATCACCAGCACCGCGATCGATCCGACCGACAGCGCGACCGTCGGCCCGTTCAGGCTGTCCAGCGCCTGACCGACGGCGAGGAGCGAACGGAAGAAACCATGGCCGGAGAAGTCGAAGCTCTCCCCAGCAGCTTCGGCAGCTGTCCGACCGCGACGGTCGCCCCGACGCCGATCTTGAGGCCGAGCACCGTGGCGCCGCTGATGTTCTCGACGAGCGAGCCGAGTCGGCACAGCCGCGCGAGCAGCAGCACCACCCCGACCAGCAGGGTCAGCATCATCAGGGAACCCATCGCATCGTCGGCTCCGGCAGCCACTCCCGCCGACACCAGGGTCGTGGCCGTCAGCGTCGCGATCGTCGACGTCGTCGAGACGCTCATCGCCCTGCTCCCGCCGAGGAACGCGTAGACGATCATGGGCACGATGCACGTGTACAACCCGACCTGCACCGGCAGGTTCGCGATCGTCGCGTAGGCCATCGCCTGCGGGATCACCACGGCGCCGGCCGACAGTCCCGCGACCAGGTCGCGCACGATCCATCGACGCTGGTATCCCCCGAGCGTGCTGAACAGCCACGGTGGTCGTCTCACAGTGCTCACCTGCCTCCAGGGTGCTCGATGGCCCCGAGCGTACAGCGAGCGTGCGCCGGAGCATGCGATCGCTCACCCCGCGCGGGTGGGTCGTGCCATCCGCGCTTTGGGTTGTGCACAACTCACTTGTGTGCGATGCTTCTTTCATGGCCATGACCGACGAGATGGTGTGCTTCTCCCTCTATTCCGCCACTCGGGCCACCACCCAGGCGTACCGCGCGCTCCTCGCTCCCTGGGGCCTGACGTACCCGCAATACCTCGTGCTCGCGGCACTGTGGCTCGACGGAGAGCAGACGATCGGCTCGCTCGGCGAGGTGATGCGCCTCGACTCCGGCACGCTGTCGCCCCTCGTCCGTCGCCTCGAACAGGCAGGGCTCCTGTCACGGACGCGCAGCGCCGCGGACGAGCGGGTGGTCGCCGTGCGACTCACGCCCAGAGGCCAGGAGCTGCGAGCCGAGGTCGCTCCGATCCACGCCGTCGTCGCCGAGGCCGCCGGCCTTGACGATGACGAGCATCGCCGCGCTCTCATCTCCGAGCTGCACGACATCACGCAACGGCTCCAGCGCGTGAGCGCCGGCATCGCCTCGTCCGCCCGCGCCGCCGACACCCCTGAACTCTCACGAAAGAACGGAAACCCCATGCGCGCACTCATCCATCCGACGTTCGGTGATCCCGAGCTGGTCCTCCACGTCGAGGAGCGTCCGCTGCCCGTGCCGGGCGCCGGCCAGGTGCGTCTTCGGACGCTGCTCTCCCCGATCCACAACCATGACCTGTGGACGGTCCGCGGAACGTACGGCTTCACCCCGGAACTGCCCGCCGCGTCCGGCACCGAGGCGCTCGGCATCGTCGACGCTCTCGGCGACGGGGTCGAGCACCTCGCCGTCGGTCAGCGCGTGGCGACCGGAGGCACGTTCGGCGCGTGGGCGGAGTACTTCCTCGCCGACGCCGCCGGCCTGATCCACGTTCCCGATTCCCTCCCGGACGAGAGCGCGGCCCAGCTCGTGTCGATGCCGTTCAGCACGATCACCCTGCTGCGCTTCCTCGACGTGCAGCCGGGCGAGTGGATCGTGCAGAACGCGGCGAACGGGGCGGTCGGGCGCATGCTCGCCCAACTGGGCGCCGCACGCGGTGTCCGGGTCCTCGGCCTCGTCCGACGGACCGCGGGGGTCGACGAACTCCGCACACAGGGCATCGGTGATGTCGTCGCCACGGATCAGGACGACTGGCGCGAGCAGGTCGCCGCGCTCACCGGCGGAGCACCGATCGTGGCGGGCGTGGACTCCGTCGGCGGCTCCTCCGCCGGAGACGTGCTCTCCCTGCTCGCGGAGGGCGGCACGCTCGTGGCCTTCGGCGCCATGGACTCCCCACGATGGAGATCGCCTCCTCCGACGTCATCTTCAAACAGGCGACGGTGAAGGGATTCTGGGGCAGCAAGGTCATCCCGCAGCTCGAGCCCGCCGTCCGCAGCGAGCTCTTCGGCGAACTGTTCCAGCGGATCGGCGACGGCACGCTGACCCTTCCGGTCGCTGCGACCTTCGACGCCGCCGACATCCGTGCCGCCGTGCAGGCGAGCAATGCCCCCGGACGCGTGGGCAAGGTCCTGCTGCGGTTCTGATCCCCGCGACATCGGGGTTACCGTTGTCCGTCCTCCGGAGCAGAGTGTGCACATGGAGATCACACTCACTCAGCCGGAGGGGCTCGTCGTCAGCCCTGCGTTCAGTCACGTCGCCGTCGTGCCGCCCGGAGCGACGACGATCTATGTCGGCGGCCAGAACGGGGTCGACGCCACCGGTGCCGTCGTCTCCACGGATGCCGGAGAGCAGTCGCTCCGCGCCGTGGAGAACGCGCGCATAGCGCTGGAATCCGCTGGCGCAGGACTCGACGACGTCATCAGCTGGACCGTCCTGATCCACCAGGATGCCGACCTTCGCGCCGCGTACGGCGCCGTCGGTGCGAGACTCGCACGCGACGGCGCACCTCCCTGGTCACGGCGGCGCTCGTGGCGGGTCTGGGAGTACCGGGGGCGCTCATCGAGGTGAGTGCCGTGGCCGCGGTGATCCGCGGGTGAGCCCGGCCGGTCGAGCTCACCTGCCGTGGGCCGCCCGATCGCTCAGATCCTCCCGCGCACGGGTGTCCGCTCGACGTCGTCCGCCGCGTCGGGCATCGTCATCTCCGCACGCACGCCGAGCAGACGCACCTCCCGGTCGACGTCGAGGGCGGCCGCGAGTGCGAGCGCCGCGGCGACGAACTCGTCCCGGTCGCCGGTGGGGGCCGGCAGCTTCCGGCCGGACGTCTTGGTCTCGAAGGGCGCGTAGCGGACCTTGAGGTGCGCACGGACGACGGGTCGGCCCTCCGCCGCGCAGTCGTCGAACGCCTGCACGGCGAGCTCCCGGACCGCGGACTCGACCTGTTCGGGTGTGGTGAGGTTCTCCTGGTACGTCGTCTCACGGCTGTGGCTGCGGGCGACCCAGGGGGTGTCGTCCACGACGCTCGGCCCCAGGCCGGATCCGAGTCCGTGATACCAGACACCCATGCGCGGTCCGAACTCCGCGATGAGAGTCTGCTCGTCCGCATCGGCGAGGTCACGAACCGTGGCGATCCCGTGCGCGGCCAGACGCTTCTGCACCTTCGAGCCGATGCCCCACAGATCACGGGTCGACTTGGCGCCCATCACCTCGAACCAGTTCTCCGCGGTGAGCCGGAAGATCCCGCCGGGCTTGCCGAACTCGGTCGCGATCTTGGCGCGCACCTTGTTGTCGCCGATGCCGACCGAGCAGTGCAGTTCCGTCGCCTCGAGGACAGCGGCCTGCGCGGCGCGCGCGACCCCTTCCGGATCGTCGGTGGAGACGCCGAGGAAGCACTCGTCCCAACCGACGATCTCGACCACGACGTCGGGCAGGGCACGCAGCGCTGCCATGACCTCCCCGGAGGCGATCCCGTACGCCTCATGGTCGACGGGGAGGAACACCGCGTCCTCGGGGGCCTTCCTGGCGGCGATCTTGAGCGGCATGCCAGAGCCGATGCCGAATGCGCGGGCCTCGTACGATGCGGTGGACACGACGGCGCGCTCGGTGGGGTCGCCACGGCCGCCGACGATCACCGGCCGCCCTGCGAGCTCCGGCCTTCGGAGCACCTCGACGGCGGCGATGAACTGATCCATGTCCACGTGCAGCACCCAGTCGGCCATGCATCGAGTGTGACGGGTACCGGCGCGGCTGTCACCCCGGGAATGGGACGGCTCTCAGCCGGCGGCCACCCCGATGGCCGTCACGACGACCGCGAGCAGCGGGAGCGTCCCCTGCATGGCGGCCGCACGCACCTTCGTCCGGTCCGAGAGCACCAGCACGAGCGCGGCGGCGAGCATCATGGCGGTGCCGGCGAACACCAGGGTCAGCCCGACCGTCTGCGCGCCCACGATCACCAGGCCGATGCCGAGCAGCGTCGTCAGCGCCAGGAAGAGGTTGTAGAAGCCCTGGTTGAAGGCGAGCTGCTTCATCGTGACGGCGTCCGCCTCGCTCGCGACACCGAAGATCTTCCTCGTCTCCGGTTCGGTCCACCTCAGCGACTCGAGCGCGAAGATGAAGACGTGGAACGCAGCGGCGGCTGCGGCGAGGACGAGTCCGACGATGAGCATGGCCTGATTCTCTCGTCCCCACGACCGCTCGGCAACCTGAGCTCTCGCCGCCCCTCAGACGAGGAAGATCGGCAGGAGGCCGGGGTTGTGTGCGTGCACGAGCACGGCGAACACCACGGCGTCGAACAGCAGGTGCACGGTGACGACGTAGGCGAGCGAGTGCGTACGGAGGAAGATGTAGCCCTGGAGGAGCGCGAACGGGATCGTCAGCAACGGTCCCCACTCGCGGTAGCCCAGCTCCCACAGGAACGACACGAACACGATCGCCTGCAGCAGGTTCGCGAGCAGGTCGGGAAAGTGACGGCGCAGGAGGGCGAACACCGTGCAGATGAAGAAGAGTTCGTCCCAGATGCCGACGGCGCCGACGCCGACGAAGAGGCGCGCGATGAGGTCCGGCGTGTCGACCACCGGCCAGTTCTGGTAGACCCCGCTGGTGATGAAGTAGAACGGCAGGATCAGCCAGCCCAACACGAGCACGGCCACGAGCCAGCCCCACTGCAGCCGACCCCAGCGCCGATGCGTCCGCCACGGGAAGCCGATGGCACGGTCGCGGTAGACGAACCGGGAGATCGCATACGGCACCGCGACCGCCCCGCCCAGAGCCAGCGTGAACCGCAGCATCGCGAGGTTGTCGAGCTCGGCGGCGAGCGGGATGATGCTGACGATCAGCAGACCGACGGCGATCAGGGACAGGTCGCGGGTGAGCGAGGGCGGGCGATGCACGCCGAGCACCTTCGCGGTATCCCGACGCGCTCCCATGCTCACGACCTGATCCTCGGCGTGGCGGCCGCGCTCGAGCAGCCACGAGGCACCGATGCCGAGCGCCAGCAGCGCCCACCCCAGCCACGGGATCTCGAGCACGAAGAACGCCGGGGCCGCGGCGCACACGAGCAGTGCGGGCAGGATGCGCAGCCTCGTCGTCGTGGCGCGCCGCACCTCGGTCACGGGCGCGCCCGGCGCCGATAGACCAGGTCGCGGATGTCTCGCCCCTTGGCGATGCCCTTTCGTTCGAAGGCCGTCATCACGCGGCCGTCGAAGCGTTCTGCCCACTCCCCCTCGAAGGCGCGCTCGAACAGCGGTTCGGCGTCGAGCACCTCGCGCATCTGGAGCGCATAGTCCTCCCAGTCGGTCGCGAGTCGCAGCAACCCGCCGTCGCGCAGAGCCCGCGCCGCGGTGTCGCCGAACCCGGCACGGACCAGGCGCCGCTTGGTGTGCTTCTTCTTGTGCCAGGGGTCGGGGAAGAAGATCCAGACCTCGCGTGCGGCAGCCTCGGGCAGGTACGACGAAAGCACTTCCGGCGCATTCGCCTCGACGACGCGCAGGTTGCGGGCTCCCTCGCGGTCGGCGTCGAGCATCGTCCTGGCCAGACCCGCGCGGAACACCTCGACCGCGAGGAAGTCGTCATCGGGTCGGGAGGATGCGGCCGCCACGATCGCGTGGCCCTGCCCCGAGCCGATCTCGACGTACAGGTCGGCTTCCCGGCCGTACTCGGTCACAGGGTCGAGGCGCGCTTCGGGGTGCACCGACGTCCACGCGACGTCGCGGGGGACGTCGAGCAGATAGTGCGGCCCGAGTTCGGCGAAGGCGCGTTCCTGAGCGTCGGACATCCGGCCGCTGCGGCGCACGAACGACACCGGTTCGTCACGGAAGGTACGGGGTTCGGGCATGATTCCAGGGTAGCCGCCGCCGTCGTCGGTCCTCGCTCCCTGACGCGGCGGACTCAGGTCGCCGGCGCGGTCACGAAGTCGATGAGCTCTTCCACCCGGCCGAGCAGCGCCGGCTCGAGGTCGCGGTACGTGGTGACCTTCGACAGGATGTGCTGCCAGGCGCGCCCGGTGTCGCCCTGGGTCTCGTGGGGCCAGCCGAACGCCCGGCAGATCCCGGTCTTCCAGTCGGTGCCGCGCGGGATCTCGGGCCACTTCTCGATGCCGAGCGCGCGCGGGGTCACGCACTGCCAGACATCGACGAACGGGTGCCCGACGATGCGGAGGTGCCTCCCGTGCGGGCCGCGTGCGATGGCCTGCGCGATCCGTGTCTCCTTCGACCCCGGCACGAGGTGATCCACCAGGACGCCGTAACGACGCGTCGCGCTGGGGGCTCGGCCGCCAGCAGCTCGTCGAGCAGGTCGATGCCCTGCAGGAACTCGACGACGACTCCCTCGACGCGCAGATCGGCACCCCAGACCTTCTCGACGAGCTCGGCGTCGTGCTTGCCCTCGACGAGGATGCGACTGGGGAGGGCCACCCGTGCGCGCTGGTCGGAGACGACGAACGAGCCCGATGCCGTCCGCCGTGGTCCCTGTTCCTTCGCCGCGGGGACCACGAGTCGGACCGGAGCGCCGTCGATGAGGAAACCGCCCCCGAGCGGGAACAGCCGTCGGCGGCCGAGGCGATCCTCCAGCTCCACGGTGCCGCCGTGCACCCGGGTGACCGCACCACAGAACCCGTCGTCGGCGACCTCCACGACCAGATCGGCTTCTGCGGCGACCTGCGCCACCTGCTTCGCACCGCGGTCGCGCCAGCCGGGTGCCAGCACATCCGAACCGTACATGTCGTCCATGCCTTCCAGCGTATGTGCCTCCGCTGACGGCGAACGGTGATCAGGGGCCCGGAGCTGTCGCGTGTCGTGGTCTGTGCATAGACTCGTGACATGGGGCTCGGCTGCCGGTCGGAGGGAACACGATGACGAAACGGTGGCTCGCGCTGGCCGCACTCGCACTGGCCGCCGCGATGGGGACGCTCTCCGCATCCGCCGCCTCCGCCACCGACCCGGTGACGCTCGACGCCGGGTTCGTCACCGATCAGGCCGACGTGCTCAGCGCCGATGAGGAGGCGACGGTCGAGGCGCGCCTCCAGGAGCTGACCGACAACTCCACGGCCGACCTCTTCGTGGTGCTCGTCGACGACTTCACGAACCCGAGCGACAACGTCGAGTGGGCCGACACGGTAGCGGAGGCGAACAACCTCGGCACCGACCAGTACCTGCTCGCGATCGCCGTCGACGGCCGCAACTACTACATCTCCGCTCCTGCCGACGGTCCGCTGAGCTTCGGCCAGCTCGACGACATCGAAGAGAAGATGGTCCCCCTCGCCGCCGACGGCGACTGGGTAGGCGCCATCACCCTCGCCGCCGACGAGATCCAGGGCGACGGCGGCGCAGGGGCGATCCGCACGGTCCTGATCGTCGTCGCGATCATCGCCGTCGGCTTGCTCCTCTGGCTCATCATCGCGCTGGTGCGGCGGTCGCGCCGCAACGCCGAGGTCCGCAGGCGTGGCGCCATGCCGGAGAAGCCCGATCCCGCCGATCCCTTCTCCACGCTCACCGATCAGCAGGTCGAGACGCAGGCGGGGCTCGCCCTCGTACAGGCCGACGACGCGATCACCTCCAGCAAGGAGGAGCTCGGCTTCGCGGTCGCCCAGTTCGGAGAAGGCGCCACCGAGGAGTTCACCCGTGTCGTCGAGGCGGCGAAGGCGAAGATCGCCGAGGCGTTCGATCTCCAGCAGAAGCTGGACGACGAGATCGAGGACACTATCCACGACCGACGCGCGTGGCATATCCGGATCATCCAGATCGCGGCAGAGATCGACGACGTGCTGGACGACAACACCGAGGCTTTCGACGCGCTCCGCAAGCTCGAGCAGAACGCGCCTCAGGAGCTCGAACGCGTACGAGGCGAACGCGCGGCGCTCGATCCCGTGCTCGCGGCCGCCGCGCCCGCACTGGCGACGCTGTCGGCGACCTACGCTCCTGACGCGCTCGGCACGATCGCGGACAACCCGGCGCAGGCACAGGAGCGGGCGGCTCTGGCCGATCGCTCCATCGCCGCCGCGACTCAGGCGATCGCCGCCGGTCGATCCGGCGAAGCGGCCTTCGCGATCCGCACCGCAGAGCAGTCCGTCGCGCAGGCCGCTCAACTCGCGCAGGCCGTCACCACCCTCGGCAGCGAACTCGCCGGGATCGAGACTCAAGCGCAGGCACTCGTCACCGAGCTGCAGGGAGACCTCGCCGCCGCGCAGCAGCTCCCGGATGCCGATGGCACGATCGCCGCCGCGGCGTCGGCGACGGCCCGCCAGCTCCAACTCGCACAGGCGGATCTCGCAGGTACTCCCCGCAACCCGCAGCGCGCGTTCGAGGCCCTCACGGCTGCGAACACCCAGATCGACGCCGCCATCGCCCGCGGCCGCGAGGGCGTCGAGCGCTCGCGTCGTGTGCAGCAGATGCTCGAGCAGACCCTCGCCCAGGCCAACTCCGAGATCCGCGCGGCCCGCGAGTTCATCGAGACCCGCCGCGGCACGGTCGGGTCCACCGCTCGCACCCGGCTCGCGAGTGCCGAGGCGAGCCTCGCCCAGGCCGCGAACCTGCGCGCCACCGATCCGGAGGCCGCACTGTCCGAGGCGAACCGCGCCCTGGCCCTTGCCGGGCAGGCGACGTCGGCCGCGCAGTCCGACGTGCAGTCCTACCGTCCGAGCAGCGACGACGACGGGTGGGGCGGCCTCTTCGGCGGCTCGGGTTCGTCGTCGGGCGGCTCGGGAATCGGCGGCGACATCCTCGGCGGCATCATCGGCGGCTTGCTCGCCGGCGGTGGCGGCGGGTCGTCGCGGCGGAGCGGCAGCAGCGGCTGGCGCTCGTCAGGGGCGGCGGACTCCGCAGCTCCGGCTTCGGCGGCGGCGGTTCCCGCGGCGGAGGCGGCCGCAGCGGTCGATCCGGAGGTAGACGCTTCTGATCCCCTACACAGACACATACGACAAGCTCTCGAAGACGCCCTCTGAAAGGAACCACGCATGACCAAGCAGTCCATCTTCGGACGTATCTCGACCCTCGTCCGCGCGAACATCAACTCTCTGCTGGACTCTGCGGAAGACCCGCAGAAGATGATCGACCAGCTGGTTCGCGATTACACGAACAGCATCGCCGACGCGGAGTCCGCGATCGCCGAGACCATCGGCAACCTGCGCCTCCTCGAGCGCGATCACGAAGAAGACGTCCAGGCCGCGACCGAGTGGGGCAACAAGGCGCTCGCCGCCAGCCGCAAGGCCGACGAGATGCGCGCCAGCGGCGACGCCACGGATGCCGACAAGTTCGACAACCTCGCCAAGATCGCCCTCCAGCGCCAGATCAGCGCCGAGCGCGAGGCCACCGGTGCCGAGCCGCAGATCGCGGCGCAGACCGAGATCGTCGACAAGCTCAAGAGCGGCCTGAACGGCATGAAGGACAAGCTCGTCGAACTCAAGAACAAGCGCAGCGAGCTCCTCGCCCGCGCCAAGGTCGCCGAGGCGCAGACGAAGGTGCAGGACGCGGTGGGGTCGATCAACGTGCTCGACCCCACCAGCGAGCTGGGCCGGTTCGAAGACAAGGTCCGCCGCCAGGAGGCCATCGCGCAGGGCAAGATCGAGCTGGCAGCGTCCAGCCTCGACGCGCAGTTCGAGAGCCTGGAAGACCTCGGCGAGCTCACCGAGGTCGAGGCCCGTCTCGCCGAGCTCAAGGCCGGCGGCAGCGCTCCCCGTCAGGCCATCGAAGGCAACTGACACGATCAGCGGATGCCCCGGGCTGCTCGCTCGGGGCATCCGCGCTCTTCTTCCCGGAGGCACCCATGGTGCGATTCCTCGTCGTCCCGCAGTGGCAGGGGTCTCCTGCGCCGCGCGCGATGCTCCTCATCGACGGCGCCTCCGCGATCGCCGGTGACCTTCCCCGTGCGGCGACGACGGTGCTGGAGGTGCCGGTCGAGGCCGGAGAATCCCTCGGCACCGGCGTCCGTCGCCTCAGCGCTCTGCTGCGCACGCGCGAACTCGTCCACGGTCATATCGACGCCGACACCGTCGTCATCGGCGGCGACTGCAGCGTGACGGTGGCGGCTCTCGACGCCCTCCCTGGGGGCACGGGCGATCTCGCGGTCGTCTGGTGCGACGCCCACGCCGACATGCACACGCCCGAGACCTCGCCGTCCGGCGCCTTCTCCGGCATGGCCTTGCGCGCTGCTCGGCGATGGCGAGGAGCAGCTCGCGCTCTCCCCGCGATCCCCGCCGAGCGCGTCGTCACGGTCGGGGTACGCAATCTCGACGACGCGGAGGTCCCGCAGCTCGACCCGCTGACGAACCTCTCGGTCGCCGACCTGGACCGACCCGATGCGCTGCTCGAAGCCGTGCGCGGGACCGGCGCCGCGCGTGCGTGGGTCCACATCGATGTGGACGTGCTCGATCCGCCGGACTTCTCCGGGGTCTCCTCCGCGGTGCCCTTCGGCCTCTCTCCGGCAGCACTCGCCACGGCGATCCGGGTCCTCCGTGCGGAGATCCCGCTGGCGGGCGCGACGATCGCGGGCTTCGCCCCCGGTCGCCCGCCGATGCCGTCGATGACCTGGGTGCCCTGCTGCGCCTGGTCGGGGCCGTGGCGTGACCCCGCGCTCGGACTGGCGCCCTGCTGCCGACGAGGCACTCGCCCGCGGACGGCGGGCCGACCTTCGCATCCCGTCATTCCTGCTGCGGTCGCCGATCAGCCGCCTCGGCTACGCGTGGGGCACCGCCGTGGGGTGGTTGTGGGGCTCGCTGTGGAGCACCGGTCCCGTGGAGCGCCGTGCAGGACTCTGGATCTTCCGCGGCATGCCCGCGTGGACCTTCAATCGCGGCGGGGTGTGCGTCGGTGGCTGCTTCCTGACCGGAGATGAGCGTCCGAGCGATGCCGTGCTCCGCCACGAGGCCGTGCACAAGGCGCAGTGGCTCCGCTACGGTTTCCTGATGCCCGTCCTGTATCTGTTCGCGGGGCGTGATCCGCTGCGCAACAGATTCGAGATCGAAGCGGGTCTGGAAGACGGGAACTACGTGCGGCGCACGCGCTGACCGCGATCGGCGGTGCGACTCAGTGCGGGGCGGGCAGCAGGCCGAAGCGCTCGGGGGCCTGGATGAGCGCCGGGGAGATCTCCAGCGAGCTCGTGAGGTGCTCGACGATGTCGGCGGTGCCGAGGTAGCCGCCGAGCAGGGTGACATGCGTCTCGATCTCGTCGTCGCACATCATCTCGTCGGCCCAGGCGCAGGTCGCGCGGGCCAGGGCCTGCCCTGGTGCGCAGGAACGACCGCTTCCCGGAGTTCCGGAACGCTGCTCGCGGGCGAGCCAGGTGACGGTCATGCGGCCAGGCGCCTGGATCACTCCGATATCGGCGACTTCGGGCACCTCGATGAAGATGCGCCCGGATGCGCAGAGCGGCAGCGTCGTCAGGAACACCTCGAGTTCGGCGAGCGACTGCTCGTCTGCCGTCACCAGGTGGTGCGCCCGCTGACGGGCCGCGCGGCGTTCGGCTCGCGTGCTGCGGGTCTCGAGGGAGGTGTTCATGATGCCTCCATCGTACACCAAGAGAAGGCTTGCCTAACCTTGCTCCTGCGAGGAGTGTTCGTGGGGGGCGCCGCCTTCACTCGGCTCGACGAGGACGGCCCTCAGCGCTGCGAGTTCCTCCTCGGTCATCCCGTTGGCGCGCAGGTACCCCGCGGCGGATCCCCATCGCTCATCGACCTCTTCGAGCAGATGACGCATGACCGGCGCGGGCGATTGCGTCGCGAGAGCCACCGCGTGCACCGCTTCCGGATGCTGGGTGCGCAGATACTCGGCGATGCGCTGCGACCGCTGCGCGGGGAGCTGCGATTCGGTGAGCGCGTAGTCGGCGATCACCGCTTCCCTCTCGGCACCCACCGCAGAGAGGGCGAGCGCCACCGTGACGCCCGTGCGGTCCTTGCCCACCGTGCAGTGCACCAGGGTCCGCTCCCCCGCCGCGATGATCCGGATCGCGTCGACGATGCGATCTCCGCTCTCCTCGAGCAGGTGCAGATACAGCTCATCGAGACTCGTGTCCGCCTCGAAGAAAGAGCGGACCGACCCGAGGAACAGCGGAAGGTGCGTGGTGTCGGGGCCCTCGATCTCGGTCGGCTCCGCCGCGACCTCCTCGCCGTCGCGGAGGTCGACGATGTGCGCGACGTTCGCACGCAGCATCGCCGCTCCGCTCGTCGTCGCGCCGGACAGCTGACCCGACCGCAGCAGGACACCGGAACGGATGCGTCCGCCCGCCGTGGGGATGCCGCCGACATCGCGGACGTTCGTCACGCCCTCGACATCGAGGATGGTCATACCTCGGCCTTCGGTGCGCGTGCCGGGACGGGGTAGCGTCCGGCGATCACGACACGGTTGAACGCATTGATCGAGACGCAGGCCCAGCTCAGAGCCGCGTACTCCTTCTCTGTGAACACGCTGCCGACCAGGTCGTAGACCTCATCCGAGACACCGTCCTCGGAGATGAACGTGAACGCCTCGGCGAGTTCGAGCGCCGCGCGCTCCCGCTCGCTGAACACGCCGCTTTCACGCCAGGTCGGGATCTGGGTGAGCGTGTCGGTGTCGATGCCGGCCGCGACGGCGCGATCGACGTGGATCCGCGCGCAATAGGCGCATCCGTTGAGCTGGGAGCAATGGATCATGACGATCTCCTTGAGGCGATCGTCGATGCCGTTCGCGGCGCAGATCTGTCCGACCGTCTTGGAGAACGCATCGAGTGCCTGATAGGCGGCAGGCTCGGTCTTGGACAGGTGCACACGCGTCTCGCTCATGCCTCCATGATATTCGCCGTCCGTCCGCACGGGCCCACCTGGCGCGATGACGCGGAATGCAGAAAGACAAGACATGACGGTGAACAGCACGCATAAAGCGCATATGTTACGCATCAATGATGGGCACTCTGCTCTCGCATTTCTCTCGCGATGTCGCAAGGGCGCAGAATGTGGACGTGGCGATCGACAACAGCGAGTTCAGCTATCTTCCCGCACAGGCCGACGCACTCGGCGTCCCCCTCCCCCCGGTGGAGCGCCTGACGCTCCCCCTCGCCGACGGACGCACTCTGAGCGCTCTCCGTTTCGGCACGGACACTCCGCACGTGACGCTGCTGCACGGCGCGGGCCTGAACGCACACACCTGGGACACCACGGCCCTCGCTCTGGGACAGCCGCTGCTCGCGATCGACCTCGCCGGTCACGGAGATTCCTCGTGGCGCGACGACCAGGACTACACACCGCGAACCCTCGCGCGTGACGTGGCCGAAGCCCTCGAAGCCTGGTCGCTTCCGCCGCAGCTAGTCGTCGGACAATCGCTCGGCGGCCTCACCGGTGCGGCGCTCGCCGCGTCACGCCCCGACCTGGTGTCGGAGCTCGTGATCGTCGACATCACTCCGGGAATCGATGTGACCGCGGGTCCTGCCGCCCTCCGCGCGTTCTACGAGGGCCCCACCGACTTCGCGACTCGCGATGAGCTCGTCGACAAGGCGATGTCGCTCGGTTTCGGCGGCAGCCGCCCCGAGACCGAACGCGGCGTCTTCCTCAACACGCGCGTGCGCCCCGACGGACGCATCGAATGGAAGCATCACTTCGCACATCTCGCCGCGCAGTCCCTCGCCGCCCACGACCCCGGACCCTCCGCGACACCGTCGGCGCTGCATGAGACCGGGTGGGACGACCTGGCCGGTGTCGAGGCCCCGCTCACGCTGGTCCGCGCGGCGCGCGGATTCGTGAGCGAATCGGATGCCGCCGAGTTGCAGCGCCGTGTCCCCTCCGCGCGCCTCATCACCCTGGAGGCGACGCACAACGTCCAGGAGACGGCGCCCGTCCCCTTGGCCTCGCTCATCGGCTCCGCGTCCGCCGCGCGCGGAATATGACGATTCGTTCCACACCCGACCCGCACCCCGCCACGCAACTCTAGGCTCGATCCAACGGCACACAGCATCTGCCGCACCGAGAGGAAACACCCCATGTTCCGACGCACCCGACGTCTCGCGCTGATATCCGCGCTCGCAGCCACCGCGGTGGTGCTCAGCGCCTGCGCAGGCTCTTCCGCGCCGCAGCCGTCGACGACCACGGGAGCGCCCGACCCCGATGCGACCCTGCACGTCGGCCTGGTCCTGGAGCCGACCAACCTCGACATCCGCCACACCAGCGGCGCCGCCCTCGAGCAGATCCTGATCGACAACATCTACGAGGGTCTGGTCAGCCGCACTCAGGAGAACGAGATCGAGGGCCGCCTCGCCTCCGACTACACGGTGTCCGACGACGGCCTGACGTACACGTTCACCCTGAACGACGGTGTCGCGTTCCACGACGGGACGGCGCTCACGTCGGCCGACGTCGTCTCCTCATACGAGACGGTCCGCACGGACGCGACGGTGCAGGGCAACGCCGATTTCGCCTCCGTCGCATCGATCACCGCGCCGGATGCGACAACGGTCCAGATCGTCCTCGCCGCTCCGAACCAGAACTTCCTGTTCGCGTTGACGGGGCCCGCCGGGCTGGTCTTCAAGACCGGCGACACGACCGACCTCAAGTCGGCGGAGAACGGCACCGGGCCCTTCACGCTGACCCGGTGGAACAAGGGCAGCACCATCACCTTCGCGCGCAACGACGACTACTGGGGCGAGAAAGCAGGCGTCGCCCAGGTCGAGTTCCAGTACATCCCCGACTTCACGGCCGGCGTCAACGCCGCACTCGCGGGCGACGTCGACGTGCTCACCGCAGTCGACCCCAACCTCGCGCCGCAGCTCGAGGATTCCGGCGACTTCGCACTCACGAAGGGCCGCACGACCGACAAGGCGACGCTCGCCTTCAACAACAAGAAGGCACCGCTGGACGACGTCCGCGTGCGCGAGGCGCTGCGGCTGGCCATCGACCACGAGGCCCTCATCGAAGCGGTCGGAGCCGGGACGACCCTGTACGGACCGATCCCGGAACTCGACCCCGGCTACGAAGACCTGTCGGATGTGATCTCCTACGACCCCGACAAGGCGAAGGAGCTGCTCGCCGAAGCGGGCCAGGAGAACCTCGACCTCACGCTCACGATCCCCTCGTTCTACGGAACGACCGTGCCGAAGGTACTGATCTCCGACTTCAAGAAGGTCGGCGTCTCCCTCGAGGTGAACTCGGTCGAGTTCCCGACCTGGCTGGAAGACGTGTACACCAACCACGACTACGATCTCAGCTTCGTGCTGCACGTCGAGCCGCGCGACTTCGGCAACTTCGCCAACCCCGACTACTACTTCGGCTACGACAACGCCGAGGTGCAGGAACTGTACGCGCAGGCGCTCGCGGAGGTCGACCCGGACAAGTCCGCCGAGCTCCTCGCGCAGGCCGCGCGCATCGTGTCTGAGGACCACGCGGCGGACTGGCTGTACAACGGCGAGACCATCACCGCGGTGAGCCCGATCGTCGCCGGCTTCCCTGAGGACTCGATCAACTCGCGCATCAACCTCGCCGGAGTCACCGTCTCCGCCGAGAAGTAATCGGCGACGACACCTCCGTGATCCGCTACACGCTCGTCCGAGGAGCCCTGCTCATCGCAGGGCTCCTCGTGTCGAGCGTGCTCATCTTCCTCACCCTTCGCGTGTTCCCCGGTGACGTCGCCCAGTTGATCGCCGGCACCCAGGCCTCTCCGGCCGAGGTCGACGCTCTCCGCGAGTCGCTCGGCCTGAACCGCCCGCTGTTCGCGCAGTACACCGACTGGATCGGCGGCATCTTCCGAGGCGACCTCGGAACCTCGCTCCTCTCGGGCGCCTCCGTGAGCGAGGAGTTGCTCCTCAAGGCCCAGGTCACCGTGCCCCTCGGCATCATGTCGCTGCTCATCGCCGTGCTGATCGCCGTCCCGTTCGGCATCCTCGCCGCACTCCTCCGCGGTCGTCGCGGCGGCACAGCGCTCAGTGTCGGTGCTCAGGCGCTGGCCGCGGTGCCCGTCGTGTGGGCGGGCATGATGCTCATCGTCGTGTTCTCCGTGTGGCTGGGCTGGTTCCCGCCGCAGGGCTTCCCCCGCACCGGCTGGTCCACACCCTGGCAGGCCATCGAGTCCCTGCTGCTGCCGGCGCTGACGATCGGCATCGTGGAGGGGGCGATGCTCATGCGCTTCGTCCGCAGTGCGACCCTCCAGGCGGCCGGGCAGGACTTCGTCCGCACCGCCGCCGCGAAGGGACTCACCCGCACGCGTGCGCTGATCCAGCACGGGATCCCCGCGGTCGGACTGTCGATCGTGACGGTGCTCGGGCTCCAGGTCGCCGGCATCATCGTGGGGTCGGTCGTGATCGAGCAGCTGTTCACCCTCCCCGGTATCGGCCGCATGCTGGTGGCCGACGTCGGAACCCGCGATCTCATCAAGGTGCAGAGCGAGCTCCTCGTGCTGACCGGTTTCGTGCTGATCGTGGGTTTCCTGGTCGATCTCCTGCACCGTGCGATCGACCCCCGTCAACGGGAGGCCGCATGATGCCGCGCTGGCTCGGCAGGCTCTGGGGCACCTCGACAGGTCGCTTCGGCGTCATCGTGGTCGCCGTGATCGCACTCACCGCCGTCGTGGCGCTGTTCTGGACCCCGTTCGACCCTCAGTCCTCGGACATCGGCGACCGCTGGCTGCCGCCGAGCTGGCCGCACCTTCTCGGCACCGATGACACCGGCCGCGACATCCTGAGCCTGCTGATGGCCGGCGCCAGGACGACCGTCTTCGTGAGCGTCGGCGCCGGGATCGTCGCCACACTCGTCGGCATCGCGCTGGCGGCTCTCGGCGCCCTGACCGCACGATGGATGCGGGAGACCGTCGCGGTGCTCGTCGACATCCTGATCGCCTTCCCCGTCCTGCTGATCGCGATGATGATCTCCTCGGTGTGGGGCGGTTCGCTCTGGGTCGTGATCTGGGCGGTGGGCATCGGGTTCGGCGTGAACATCGCCCGCGTCACCAGGCCCGAACTGCGTCGCGTGCAGCAGAGCGACTTCGTGCTGGCCGCCCGCGCGGCGGGGCTCACCCGTCGCAGAGCCTCGTGCGGCACCTGCTGCCCAACGTCGCGCCGGTGTTCATCGTGCAGCTGTCGTGGTCGATGGCCGTGGCCGTCCTCGCCGAAGCCGGCCTGTCGTACCTCGGTTTCGGCGCATCGGTGGTCGAACCGAGCTGGGGTCTGCTCCTCGCCGATCTGCAGCGTTACATCGGCGTGCATCCGCTGTCTGTGATCTGGCCAGGACTCGCCATCACGATCACGGTGCTCGCCCTCAACCTCCTCGGCGACGGGCTGCGTGAAGCGACCGACCCCACCCTGCGGCACCGCGCCGCCGAGATCCACACTCCGGGGTGGTCGCATGAGTCTCTCCGTGCAGGATCTGGTGATCGAGATCGACGGGCGCCGCGTCGTGGACGGCATCTCCTTCGAGGTTCCGGACGGCGCGCGACTGGGCCTGATCGGCGAGTCCGGATCGGGCAAGTCGCTGACCGCCCTCGCCGTGCTGGGTCTGCTCCCCGACGGGGCGACCGCGAGGAGCGGCAGCATCCGCTGGAACGGCATCGAACTCATCGGAATGCCCGACAGCGAACTGGCGAAGCTGCGCGGCGACGACATCGGCATCGTGTTCCAGGAACCGCGCACCGCACTGAATCCCATCCGCACCGTCGGCAGGCAGATCGCGGAGTCGATCCGCATCCACGAAGGTCTGGGCCGCAGAGAGGGCAGAGAGCGCGCGATCCGGGAGGCCGCGCGCGTGCGACTGCCCGATCCGGAGACCATCGTCGACAGGTATCCGCACCAGCTCTCCGGCGGCCAGCGGCAACGCGTCGCGATCGCGATGGCGCTCGCCTGCCGACCCAAGCTGTTGATCGCGGATGAGCCGACGACGGCCCTCGACGTCACGATCCAGGCCGAGATCCTGTCGCTGCTGCTCTCCCTCGTCGCCGACGAGGGCATGTCGCTCGTCTTCATCACGCACGATCTCGCGGTGCTGGCACAGGTCGCGACAGAAGGTGTCGTGCTGGAACACGGCCGTGTGGTGGAGGCCGCCCCCGTCTACACGCTCCTCTCGACGCCCGCGTCTCCGATCACGCAGGGTCTTCTCCGCGATGCGACGGCGACGTTGTGGCGGCCGGACGGCGGTGTCGCATGAGCCTGATCGAAGCCAGGGGTCTGCGTCGGGACTTCTTCGTCCCGAAGCGCGCGACGTTCGAACGCACGCGCACGCAGACCGCGCTGGCCCCGACCGACCTCGACGTCGTGGAGGGCTCGTCTGTCGGCATCATCGGCGAGTCGGGATCGGGGAAGTCGACCCTGGTCCGGCTGCTGCTGGGCCTGGATCGGCCGACGGCGGGCACGGTGTCGATCGACGGTCGCCCCGTGGACGCGACCGCCTCGGCGAAGTCGCTGCACTGGCTGCGCCGCGAGACCGGACTGGTCTTCCAAGACCCGTATGCCTCGCTCGACCCTCGGATGACCGCAGGGCAGATCGTCCGGGAACCGCTGTGGGCGCTGGGCATCGACGGAGACCATCGTGCGCGGGTGCGCGAGGTCCTGGCGCAGGTCGGGCTCGAGTCCGACGCGGGCGACCGCTATCCGCATGAGTTCTCTGGCGGTCAGCGGCAGCGGATCGCCCTGGCCCGCGCGATCGTGCATCGACCACGCATCCTCGTCGGCGACGAGCCGCTGTCGGCCCTCGACGTGACGGTGCGCGCGCAGATCCTCGAACTGCTGATCGAGCTGCGGAAGACGACCGACCTCACGCTCCTGCTCGTGTCGCACGACATCGGGGTGGTCCAGAACCTGTGCGACACGGTCGTCGTGATGAAGGACGGGCACATCGTCGAGCGCGGCCCGACGCAGGACGTGCTCCTGCACCCGACCCAGGACTACACGAAGACGCTGCTCGCCGCGATCCCCGTCATCCCGGATCGCTGAGGCTCTCGGCGGGTGTCAGCGTCGGGCGCCGAAGAGCGAGCCCCGTCGTCTCCCTGTGGGTGTGAGCGCACGTCGCATGTAGACGGTGCCGAGGTCGCGGCCGAACTTGTGCCCGACCCGCCCCATCCGTCCCGCCTCGACGAAGCCGAGCTTCTCGTGCAGGCGGATCGACGCCTCGGCTCCGCGGTCGCTGATCACCGCGACCATCTCTCGGAGTCCGATCTGCTCGCACGCGTCGATGAGCGCCTGCAGCAGCACCGCGCCGAGGCCCTTGCCGCCTGCGCCGGGCCCGAGGTAGATCGAGTCCTCCACCGTGTACTTGTAGGCGTTCTTGCCCGCCCATGGCTGTGCGAGCGCATATCCGATCACCACGCCGGCCGGTGAGACCGCGACGAGGAACGGCAGTTGCAGCCGGGTGAGCAGCGCATATTTCTCGCGCCAGTACGGGATGCTGCTGCGCCGCTCGTCGAGCGTGACCGCCGAGTTGCTGACGAAGTGGTTGTAGATCTCCCGCACATGAGGAAGGTCGGCGGGCCGAGCGGCGCGGATCGTGTAGGAGAACACCTCCGGCGCGACATCAGGGCGCAGATGGCGCGGGAGGACGCGACGACGGTCCCCCGGTTCGAACTGCATGCGCTCAGCTTAGAGACGGAGGGGCTTCGCCTTCCACCCTCCAGTCGACCGGCGCGGCACCCTGCTCTTCGAGGAGGGTGTTCGCGCGGGAGAACGGGCGGGAGCCGAAGAAGCCCCGACTCGCCGAGAGCGGAGACGGATGCGCCGAGGCGATGACGGGCGTCGACCCGAGCATCGGCTGCAGATTCGCCGCGTCCCGCCCCCACAGCACGGCGACGAGCGGCTGATCACGCGCGACCAACGCGCGGATCGCGAGCTCGGTCACCTTCTCCCAGCCCCAACCGCGATGCGAGGCCGCAGCCCCTGGACGGACGGTGAGCACGCGGTTCAGCAGCAGCACGCCCTGGTCGCTCCACGCCGTCAGGTCGCCATGCGGCGCTGGCGGGATCCCGAGGTCGCTCTCGCGTTCCTTGTAGATGTTCGCGAGGCTGCGGGGCAGCGGGCGCACGTCGCGGTCGACAGCGAACGACAGACCGATCGGATGCCCCGGCGTGGGATACGGGTCCTGGCCCGTGATCAGCACCCGCACGTCGGACAGCGGCCGCTGGAACGCCCTGAGCACGTTCTCCCCGGCGGGCAGGTAGCCGTGCCCCGCCTGCTGCTCGGCACGGAGCCGGTCACCGAGTGCGGAGATCACGTCCTGCACAGGAGTGAGCGCCTGCGTCCAGCCCGGATCGATCCGGCCATCCGCCGCGAGCTCGGCGAGTGATCGCGCCATCGTCAGTCGATGGATCGCACACGCAGGGGCCGCGCGCGAGCAGATGCTGGGCCGACTGGGCGACGGGTCGCATCGTGATCAGGTCGAGGTTCACGTGCCCGGGCGACTCGAGGGCGTAGGCGATCACGTCGGCGACATCGTCGGCGACGAGAGGTGCCTCGACCCCGGCGTACACGGCCTCGGCGGCCACGGAGTCCCCACCGAGACGGTTCAGGGTGAACTCCTCGGTGTGGACCATGCCGGGCGCGACCTCGACGACGCGGATGGGCTCGCCGTTCAGCTCCTGACGCAGCACCCGCACGAGCATCGCCTCTGCAGCCTTCGCCGCGTTGTACCCGGCGCCTCCTGCGTACGCCGACTGCGCGGCCGTCGAGGTGACGAAGATCGTGTCGGCGTGACCGTCGGCCGACGCGGCCTTGCGCAGCAGCGGCAGCAGCCCCGCCACGAGCCGCTGAGTCGCGAGCACGTTCGCCTCGAACATCCACTGCCAGTCCTCGACCGCGGCGTCCTCGATGCGGTCGGTGCCGCGCGCTCCACCGGCCACCTGCACGAGAGCGTGGACAGGCCCCGACGCGGCGAGCTGCTCGACGAGAGCGTCGACGGCGGCGGAGTCGGTCAGATCACACGCGATGGCGGAAGCCCCGGTGGCTGCGGCGAGCGCGGACAGCCGGTCCTCGCGTCGCGCCACGCCGACGACGTCCCATCCACGCGCACGGAGCGCGCGCACCGTCGCCTCCCCGATGCCCGAGCTCGCACCTGTCACCACTGCACGTCTGTTCACCATGCCTCCACCGTACGATGTTCGCGGCCCTGCGCGGACAGACACCGCGCCTTCGCGCGAATCTCTCAGAACAGGGTGGCGGTGCGCGTGTGCACGAACCCGTCGGTGGGGCTGCCGGTCGACGTCACGGTGACCGACACCCCGGAGTGCAGCGGCGTCGGGCCGAGGATGCCGAACGTCACGTGCGTCACCCCCTGCCCCGGGAGGCTTCCGGCGTAGGCGAGCGTGTACGTCACGGTGCCGTCGCCATTGTCCGAGACGCCGGCGGCGGTCCAGGTCGGATCCGTGTTCGGGAGTGCGGGGACGGTGGGGCTCGAGCCGCCGGCGTTGGCGATCACGACGGGAGCGAGCGTTCCGGCGTCGGCCAGTGCGAACGTGACCGTGACCGTGCCGCTGGTGATGTCGGCGACCGGGAGCGACGCGGCCTGCGTGTCATCGTTGCGGAGTTGCAGCGATGCACCGTAGTAGTCGGGGTTCACCCACGTGCCGCCCTGCATGGTCTCGATCACGAAACGGCCAAGCGCGGCGGTCGAAGCCGCCGCTGCCGGGGTCGCGACGGCGACGGCGACGACAGGGAGCGACCACGCGGCTCCGATGAGCACCGTCCGCCGCGCGACGCCCGGTCTCGACGCCTCACGCCCGCTGAGGACACTGGTCGGTTCCGACTCGGCAGTCATCTGACGTTCCCTCCTCGCTCCGACGTGCGCGGTCGTGAGCACTTGAGCCACACAGTACAGAAATCCTTCGCGACCCGATACCCGCACTCCGGATGTCGGTCGCGCGTCGATCCTGTCGCTCCATCCGCCGCAAACCGCGTGATTCCGGGCCTCAGCCGTGTTACGTCACATTTCCCGGGTGTTGTTGACAACGAGCGGAGTTCCGTACTCTCGCTTCAACGGCATCCGCCATCCGACCTTCCGACCTCCTGGGGGAACATCATGTCCGCACCCGAGTCCTGGCGCTTCGAGACCAAGCAGATCCACTCCGGTGCTGCCCCCGATCCCGTCACGAAGGCCCGCGCGACGCCGATCTACCAGACCACGTCGTACGTGTTCGACAGCGCCGACCACGCGGCGAACCTCTTCGCCCTCGCGGAGTTCGGCAACATCTACACGCGCATCCAGAACCCCACGCAGGACGTGCTGGAGCAGCGTCTCGCCGCGCTGGAAGGCGGCACCGGCGCCCTCGTGCTCGCCAGCGGCCAGGCGGCCTCGACCTTCGCGATCCTGAACATCGCACAGGCCGGCGACCACTTCGTCGCCTCGAGCTCCATCTACGGCGGGACATACAACCTCTTCAAGTACACGCTCGCGAAGCTCGGCATCGAGGTCACGTTCGTCGAGAACCAGGACGACCCGGAGGAGTGGCGCCGCGCCGTCCGCCCGAACACCAAGCTGTTCTTCGCCGAGACGATCGGCAACCCGCAGATCAACATCCTCGACATCCGCACGGTCGCCGACATCGCGCACGACAGCGGCGTCCCGCTCATCGTCGACAACACGATCGCGACCCCGTACCTGATCCGTCCGTTCGAGTTCGGCGCCGACATCGTCGTGCACTCGGTCACGAAGTTCCTCGGCGGCCACGGCACCACGATCGGCGGCGTCATCATCGACGGCGGGAAGTTCGAGTGGTCGAAGAACGTCGACCGGTTCCCCGGCCTCACGGTTCCCGACCCCTCGTACCACGGCGCGAGCTACACCGCCGCGGTCGGCGACCCGCTCGCCTACATCATCAAGGCCCGCGTGCAGCTGCTGCGCGACCTCGGTTCGGCCATCGCCCCGCAGAGCGCGTGGAACCTCATCCAGGGTGTCGAGACGCTCTCGCTGCGCATCGAGCGCCACGTGCAGAACGCCCAGGAGATCGCCGAGTGGCTCGACGGCCGCGACGACGTCGCGACGGTCAACTACTCCGGCCTGCCCTCCTCCCCCTGGTACGCCAAGGCCAACGAGTACGCGCCGAAGGGCGTCGGCGCGGTGCTGTCGTTCGAGCTGAAGGGCGGCGTCGAAGCCGGCCGCGAGTTCGTGAACAGCCTGTCCCTGTTCAGCCACCTCGCGAACATCGGCGACGTGCGCTCGCTCGTCATCCACCCCGCCTCGACCACGCACGCGCAGCTGACGCCGGAGCAGCAGCTCACGGCCGGAGTCACGCCGGGCCTCGTGCGCCTGTCGGTCGGCATCGAGAACATCGACGACCTCAAGGCCGACCTCGACCAGGCTCTCGCCGCGGCCCGCGCCGTGTCGGAGGCCGCTCGCGCCTGACCCGCACCGCCTCGACGATGCCCCGGACCGCACGGCCCGGGGCATCGTCATGTGCGGGTTCCCTCTGCGCCCGTGCGGAGCAGACCCGAAACCCGGGTCGTAACCTGCCGCCGTCGGGCATCCGGCCACGCGAGAATGGATGCATGGACTGGCAGACGACCTCCGAGGACACGGTGCCGTCGGCGCCCGTGACGGAGGCCGACGTGCGGCTGCTCCGTGCCCGCCCCCGGCGACGGGCGCATGGCGCGACGGCGACCCCGTCGGCGGCCGACGCTTCGCCGCGTTCGGGCCGTTCTCCACGGAGAGCCGCGCCGAGCTGCCCGGCATCCGCATCGCCTACGAATCCTGGGGCGAGCTCAACGCCGCCCGCGACAACGCGGTCCTCGTGCTCCATGCCCTCACCGGGGACAGTCACGTGCGTGGTGCCGCGGGCGCCGGCCACCCCACCGTCGGCTGGTGGGAGGACATCACCGGTCCCGGTGCTCCGCTCGACACCGACCGTTGGTTCGTCATCGCCCCGAACATGCTCGGCGGCTGCCAGGGGTCGACGGGGCCGGCCAGCGTCGCCCCCGACGGCTACGAATGGGCCTCCCGCTTCCCGTACCTGACCATCCGCGATCAGGTGGCGGCGCAGGTGCGGCTCGCCGACGCGCTCGGCATCGACAGCTGGGCGGCCGTCATCGGCGGTTCCATGGGCGGAATGCACGCCCTGGAGTGGGCGGTCGCCCACCCCGAACGCGTGCGACGTCTCGCGGTGCTCTCCTCACCGCCGGTCACGACAGCAGACCAGATCGCTCTGAACACCGTGCAGCTCGAGACCATCCGCATGGATCCGCGCTTCCAAGGCGGCGAGTACTACGACCTCGGCGACGGCGAGGGCCCGCACCGGGGACTCGCTCTGGCACGGCGCATGGCGCTGCTGAACTACCGCAGCCCGATCGAGCTCAACCAGCGGTTCCAACGGTCCTGGCAGTCGGATGTCTCCCCGCTCGGTCATGGAGGACGCTTCGCAGTGGAGTCCTACCTCGACTTCCACGGCAACAAGTTCACACGTCGCTTCGACGCCAACAGCTACATCACCCTCGTCGAAGCCATGAACTCGCACGACGTCGGACGAGGGCGGGGCGGCGTCGAAGAGGCGCTGCGTGCGGTCACGGCGACCACCCTGGTCCTCGGCATCGACAGCGACCGTCTGTTCCCGGTGGACGGGCAGCAGCGCATCGCCCGCAGCATCCCGGACGTGATCGGCGGGGAGGCCGTGGTGCTCGCCAGCGACTTCGGCCACGACGGGTTCCTCATCGAGACGGACGCGGTCGGCGCGAACCTGCGGCGCCTGCTCGACAGCTGAGCCCGATGCACGAGTCGCGGCTCAGCCGGCGATGAACCGCCACGGCAGGGTGCCGGCTTCGAGTCGTCCCTGCTCCCAGGCGAAGACCTGTCCTGTCTCCGAGCCGAGCACCCGTGTCTGGAACAGCTGCGCAGCCCCACCGGAAGACAGGACGGACCGCGCATCGGTGAACGCCGAGAGCTGGTGCAGGGTCATCCAGGTCGGCGGATACAGCGTCCACTCCCCTGCTCCGTGCCGGGCCAGCGCCTCCTGCGGACGGACCCAGGCGACCTCGGCCACTTCGTCGGCGGACGGCGAGACCTCGGCATCGGGTGCCTCCGCGAGGAAGAACCAGGTGCGGATCCGGGTCGGCGCCTCGAGGGGCGGCTGCCACTCGGAGAACATGACGAGGTCGTCGACGTGAAGGCCGACCTCCTCGAAGGTCTCGCGGACCGCGGCGCGGCGTGCCTGTTCGACCTCGCCGTCGCCCGGATGCCGGTCCGCCTGGTCGACCTTGCCGCCGGGGAAGACCCACGCGCCGGCGAAGGATCCTCGTTCGGGACGGCGCATGACGAGCACCTCGAAGCCCTCGTCCACCGCACGCACGAGTACGGCGGTGCCGGCGAGAGGCAGGGGACGATCGGCTGTGCTCACCCCGTCACTCTATGACGCACCGGCTACGACGCGACGGCTATCACGCGACCGCTACGACGCGACGAGCTGCGGGACCGCTGGACGGCGCCTTTCGACCCGATAGGAGAGCAGAGCGATGAGCAGTCCGGCCACCGCGAGTGCCGCCCCGGTCCATGCGGGCGCCGTGAAACCCCACCCTGCCGCGATGACCACACCCCCGAGGAAAGCGCCGAGGCTGTTGCCGATGTTCAACGCCGAGTGGTTCATCGCCGCCGCGATCGACTGGTTGTCCCCTGCGACGTCCATGAGCCGTGTCTGGATCGTCGGGCTCAGGATCGACGAGACGAAGCCGACGACGAGCACCAGCAGGCCGAGGGTCACGATCCAGAACGCCAGCAGCGCGAGCAGCACGAACACGACGCCCATCGCCGCGAGGCCGAGGAGCAGAGTGCGTCGCAGGTCGATGTCGGCGAGATGCCCCCCGACGAGGTTTCCGGCCGTCATCCCGAGGCCCATCAGGACGAGGACGATCGGCACCGCCCACTCCGGGGATCCGGCGACCTCGGTCACGAGCGGCGCGATGTAGCTGTAGACCGCGAAGAATCCGCCGAAGCCGATCGCGCCGACCCCGAGCGTGAACCACACCTGAGGGATGCGGAACACGCGCAGCTCCTGGCGCATCGTTCGACCGGGATCTCCAGGATGCTCGGGCACGAACAGCGCGATGAACAGCGTCGCCAACGCGAACACCAGCGCGACGACCGCGAAGGCCGCCCGCCACCCCCACTGCTGCCCGAGGAACGTCCCCAACGGCACACCGACGACGTTCGCGACCGTCAGACCGGTGAGGATGAACGCGACGCCCTTCGCTCGTTTGCCCGGCCCCATGACGTCGGCGGCGACGAGCGCACCGATCCCGAAATAGGCACCGTGCGGAAGGCCTGCGAGGAACCGTGATGCGGCGACCAGCTCGAAGCTCGGGAGCACGACCGTGAGCGCATTGAACAGGGCGAGCGACAGGGCGAGCACGATCATCACGCGATGCCGCGGATAGCGCGCTACGAAGCCGGCGATGGTCGGAGCACCCACCACGACGCCGAGCGCATACAGCGAGATGAGCCATCCGGCCTGACTCAGCGCTTCTTCCTGGCTGGTCGCCCAGAGCGCAGGCAGCAGGTCTGCGGCGATGTTCGGCAGCAGCCCCATGACCACGAACTCGGTCATGCCGATGCCGAAACTGCCGATGGCGAGAGAGAGGAGCGCCCACTTCGCCGCACCCCTCGATTCAGTCGAGGGATTCACCGGTACAGCTTAGCGGTCGCCTGAGTCCTCGATCGCCGCCTCGAGACGTTCGATCTTGGCGTCCAGCTCGCCCGAGTAGCCGGGGCGGATGTCGGCCTTGAGCACGAGCGAGACGCGCGAGCCGAATGGCATGACCGCCTCGGTGGCGCGCTTGACCACGTCCATGACCGTGTCCCAGTCCGGGCCCTCGATCTCGGTGAACATGCTCGTGGTGCGGTGCGGCAGTCCCGACTCGCGCACCACACGCACGGCGGCGGCGACGGCGTCGTGCACGGAGGCGTCAGTGCGCTCGGTCCCCTCGGCGGGGACGCCGCTGGGGGCGACGGAGAAGGCGATCAGCATGGAATCACTCCTGAGGTTTCGAGGGACGGATGGCGGGTACCCGCACGAGTGCGCGGATGCCGAGGATGAGCAGGACGAGTAGGAGGAGGTTGCGCATGGTCAACACGGCAACCGCGAGAACGTCCGCGCGCAGCAGGGCGTCGTAGCCGAGCGGATACACCAGACAGGTGAACAGGCACAGCGCGAGCACGATGACCGCCGGCACGCGTGCCCTGGATCGATCGAGGACGATCCACAGGATCACCGGTGCGAGCAACCAAGTCTGGAACTGGGGCGACCCGACCTTGTTCGTGACGATCAGGGTGACCACCAGCGTCAGGGCAAGCGGAGGGAACAGTCGGGCGAACGCGGCACCGCGGACCGCCTTCACCGCGCCGATCCCGGTGACCGCAACGACGGCGATCGCCATGACGGGTGTCAGGGCCGCAGCGACCGCATCGACACCCGGTGCCGTGATCTGGAAGGTCAGGATCTCGAAGCTGTACTCGATGCGCGCAGCCCCCGCGACCGCCAGCCAGAGGAAGGGCGTCGCCGCGACGGCCTCGATCTGTAGACCTCGTCCTGTCTGCTCGGTGAGGAAACCGAGGATCTCGGTGTCCGCGCCGAGCAGCAGCAGCACGACGGCGACCGCTGCCGTGACGACCACCGCGCCGAACAGCATCCGGAGCCTCGCACGCGCCGCGACCAGCGCGGCGACGACGAGCGCGCCGGGCCAGATCTTGATCCAGGCCCCGATCGTCAGCAACGCGGCGGCGATCGTCGGCCGGGAGACGAGCCACAGCCCGGCGATCACGGCGATCGGTACGGTGATCGCGTCGATCCGATACAGCGCGATGGGTCCGAGGAACAGCAGAGCGGCGCACCAGAACCAGCCGGCTGCGCGCCGAGCGCGAGACGGAGACCTGCCGACCAGCACGACGAAAGCGATCACGTCGAGCACCACGACCAGCACCGCCCAGCCCACCAGGTAGGCGCTCGAGGCTCCGAGGAGCGGCACCAACGGCGCGGCGAGTCCCGCAGCCAGGAGCATGGGCACGAGGGCGAGCTGCGGATACACCCACGTCTCGGTGACACCGACGATCGCGCCTCCGCCGAGGGCCGACGACGCCCAGGGTTCGTACACCAGCACCACGTCACCCATCGGCTGGCTCGGATACACCCATCCCAGTGCTGCCGTCAGCACGTGCGCGAACACGAACGCCGACCACAGCGCGAGCACTCCCGACCTGAGGCGGCGGTTCACTCCCAGACGTCCCTGATCGCGAGCGGAAGGGCTTCGGCGACGTCCATCGCCACGATCGGATGCCCGGGACCGCCGTCGATCACGTCGGCGGCGATGCGCGCGGCGTGACCGTGGAGCCATGCCCCCGCGGCCGCGACGTCGGCGAACGGCGCACCCGGATTCGCGGCGGTCACCGCACCGAGGACTCCGGCGAGCACGTCTCCGGTTCCGGCGGTGGCCAGCCAGCCCGTCCCCGCCTCGACCGCGATCACCTCGGCGTCAGGAGCGGCGATCAGCGTGCGCGCCCCCTTGAGCAGCACGGTTCCGCCGATCTTCACCGCGACCTGGTGCGCTGCCTCGGTCCGATCGTCGCCATCCGTCTGCACGCGCAACCGCTCCTGCAAACGCGAGAACTCCCGCGCGTGCGGGGTCACGAGGAACGGAGCACGGGCCCCTGGTGCGAGATCCAGGGCCCCGGCGTCGATGACGACGGGAGCCGCGCCCGCGAGGATCTCCCGGAGTGCGATGCTCTCGTCGTTGGTGCGTTGGGCGGGGTCGGTGCCCGAGCCGATGACCCAGGCGTCGACGCGCGAGTGGCCGGCATCGGCGCCGACGACCGTCTCCGGCCGGCGCGAGAGCACCCGGTCCGCCACGCGCTCGTCGCCGACGAACCGCACGAAACCGGCACCTGCGCGCCAGGCGGCTTCGACGCCGAGCACCGCGGCACCCGGATAGGCGGGCGATCCGGTGCGCACGGCCACCACGCCGCGCGCATACTTGTCGTCCTCCGGCGTCGGCGGACGGAAGTACCGCGCCGTATCGCTGCGTGACCACTCGCGCACCTCGACCATGGCTCCACGTTAGTGCGACGGCCCTCGGTGCGCGTGCGCGACGGTAGCGTCGAACCGTGAGTCTTCTCTTCTCCCCCTTGCACCTGCGCTCCGTCACATTCCGCAACCGTCTCTGGGTCTCCCCGATGTGCATGTACAGCGCCGTCGACGGCCTCGTGCAGGAGTGGCACCACACGCACCTGTCTCAGTTCGCCTCCGGCGGGGCGGGGCTGATCGTCGCGGAGGCGACGGCGGTCGTCCCGGAAGGACGGATCTCCCCGCGCGATGCCGGACTCTGGAACGACGAGCAGCGGGATGCCTGGACACCGATCGTGACGGCGATCCATGACCGCGGCGCGACCGCCGGCATCCAGCTCGCCCATGCCGGGAGGAAGGCCTCGACGTGGTGGCCGTGGGCGGATGCGCGCGGGTCGGTGCCCTCCGCAGACGGCGGGTGGACGACGACGGCTCCCTCCGCGATCGCGTTCGACGGGTTCGCCGCTCCCGTGGCTCTCGATCTCGAGGGAATCGACCGCGTGGTCGACGCCTTCGCCGCGGCCGCACGCCGCGCCGTCGATGCCGGCTTCGACGTCCTGGAGATCCACGGAGCACACGGGTACCTCCTGCACCAGTTCCTGTCGCCGCTGTCGAACCTCCGCGACGGCGAGTACGGCGGCTCGCTCGAGAATCGCGCGCGGCTGCTGCTGCGCGTCGTGGACGCCGTCCGCGAGGTCACGGGTGACGGCGTCCCGCTCTTCGTCCGTATCTCTGCGACCGACCATGCGGACGGCGGGTTCACGGCCGAGGAGGCGACCGTCGTCGGGGACTGGGCGGCAGCACACGGCGCGGACCTGATCGACGTGTCCAGCGGCGGCCTCGTGGCGCATCAGCGGATCGACGTCTTCCCCGGCTACCAGGTGCCGCTCGCCGAGACCGTGCGCCGGGGCGGACGCATCCCGGTCTCGGCCGTCGGACTCATCACTGCGGCCGCACAGGCGGAGCAGGTGCTCGCCGATGGTGCGGCCGACGCGATCTTCGCTGGCAGGGAGTGGCTGCGCGACCCGCATTTCGCCCTGCGCGCGGCGCACGAGCTGGGCGCAGAGGTCTCCTGGCCCCCGCAGTACGAACGCGCACGCTGGCGCTGACGCACCCGATCATGACGATGGCCGCCGAACCCGTCCGGGTCGGCGGCCATCATCATCGGATCAGCGCCCGCGGAACCGCCGGGTCGCGTCCTGCACCTCTCCGACCAGCTCCTCGAGGATGTCCTCCAGGAACAGCACCGCGGTGGTGTCGCCCCTGGCGTTGCGCACCTTGGCCAGGTGCCGTCCGGCGCGGCGCATGACCGCGAGCGCGTCCTCCAGATCGGTGTCCTCCTGCACGGGCACCATGTGATGAATGCGCTTCGCCGGGAGGGGTTCGACCATCTTGGTCTCCGCGTCGGGTCCCTCGGAGGCGCGAAGGATGTCCTTCAGGTGCACGTAGCCGATCGGCACCTCGGCGTCGTCGACGATCACATAGCGGGAGAATCCGTAACGGGCGACGGCCTTCTCGATGTCTTCCGGGGTGGTCGATTGCGGAAGCGTCACCAGGTCGCTCAGGGGCACAGCGACGTCACGCGCCTTCTTGTCCGTGAACTCGACGGCTGCCGTGACGGTGCCCGCCGCATCCATCAGCACGCCCTCGCGCCGCGACTGGCTGACGATGGTCGCCACCTCGTCGAGCGTGAAGGTCGATGCGGCCTCGTTCTTCGGCTCGACGCGGAAGAGACGCAGCACGCCGTTCGCCGCCGCGTTGAGCACCCAGATCACCGGCATGAACACCTTCGACACCCACACCAGCGGCGGGGCGAGGAGCAGCACGGCACGGTCGGGCACCGAGAACGCCAGGTTCTTCGGCACCATCTCGCCGAACACCACGTGCAGGAACGACACGATCAGCAGGGCGATCGTGAACGACACCGCATCCACCGCGCCGTCCGGCCATCCGAGCGCGTGCAGCGGCACGGCCAGCAGGTGGTGGATGGCCGGTTCCGACACGTTCAGGATCAGCAGCGAGCAGATCGTGATGCCGAGCTGCGATGTCGCGAGCATGAGCGTCGCGTGCTCCATCGCATACAGCGCGGTCTTGGCAGCGCGCGACCCCTGCTCCGCGCGCGGCTCGATCTGCGACCGTCGCGCGGAGATGACGGCGAACTCGCCACCGACGAAGAACGCGTTCGCGACGAGAAGCACGACGAGCCAGGCGAGTCCTCCCCAATCGTTCATCGGGTGGCCTCCTCGTCGGCGTCGACCGGTCTCGGCACGTAACGGACACGATCGACGCGCCGGCCGTCCATGCGCACGACCTGCAGGGTGCCGCTGTCGAGGGGCACCTCGTCGCCGACGGACGGCACACGCTCGAGCACGCTCATGACGTAGCCGCCGACGGTGTCGTACACCTCGCCCTCCGGCACCTCGACGCCCGCGCGTCGGCGCACCTCATCAGGTCGGAGCTCGCCGGGGAACGTGATGCCCTCGCGGTTGCGGATGACGCCGGCCCTGGTGCGGTCGTGCTCGTCGGCGACCTCGCCGACGAGCTCCTCCACGAGATCTTCCAGCGTCACGAGTCCCGCCGTGCCGCCGTACTCGTCGACGACGACGGCGAGCTGATATCCGCGCGCACGCAACTCGGCGATCAGGCCGTCGACGTGCACGGTCTCGGGCACACGCAGGGGCTCGGTCGAGCGCACCGACCGGCACTTCCGCCCGACGGTCGCGGGGCACCGAGATCGCCGCCTTCAGATGCACGACGCCCGTGATGTCGTCCAGGTCGTCGTCGTACACGGGAAAGCGGCTGTGGCCGGTGCGGCGGGCGAGCTGGATGACGTCGTCGACCGAGTCGCTCGCGGCGATCGCGTGCATGCTCGGGCGGGCCGTCATGACGTCGGCGGCCGTGAGCCGGGAGAAGGTGAGAGTGCGGTCGAGCAGCGTCGCGGTGTCAGCTTCGAGCAGGCCGGCGCTGGCGGAGCGTCGGACGAGCGACGAGCTCCCTCAGCGCTGCGGGCGCCGGAGAGCTCCTCCTTCGGCTCGATCCCCATGCTGCGCAGCACGCCGTTTGCGCTGCCGTTGAGCACCACGACGGCCGGCTTGAAGATCGTGGTGAAGGCAGTCTGGAACGGGACGACGAGCTTGGCGGTGGCCAGCGGCAGCGCGAGCGCGAAGTTCTTCGGGACGAGCTCTCCGAGGATCATCGACAGCACGGTGGCGACGAGCATCGCGACGATGGTCGCGATCGGCGCGACGGCGGCCTCGGGAATGCTCCAGGCGATGAGCGTCGGTCGGAGCAGGTTCGACAGCGCGGGCTCCATCGTGTAACCGGTGAGGAGCGTCGTCAGGGTGATGCCGAGCTGCGCCGCGGAAAGATGCGTCGATGTGTGCTTGAGCGCGCTGATCGTGAGCGAGAGCCGGGATTCGCCTCGTGCCTGCCGCGCCTCCAGATCGGCGCGGTCGAGGTTGACCAGCGCGAACTCGCTCGCGACGAAGAGGCCGGTGCCGACCGTGAGCAGGAGCCCCACGCCCAACATGATGTAGTCCATCAGAGGTTCCTCTCCGGTGAGAGAGGCGGACAGTGGGGCGATGTTCTGCAACTGGGAGGGTCGTCCATTATGCGGACGATTGTACAGAAGACGGCTGTGCGCGCGCTCGCCCGATCACCAACTGACCGGCAGCGCCTTCCCCTCCTCGTACCCCGCGGCCGACTGGAGTCCGACCAGCGCGCGGTCGTGGAACTCCGGCACCGATGAGGCCCCGGCATAGGTGAACGAGGACCGGACGCCCGAGGTGATCATGTCGAGGAGGTCCTCGACACCGGGGCGCAGGGGGTCCAGGTAGATCTTGGACGAGGAGATGCCCTCGGCGAACAGCTCCTTGCGAGCCCGCTCGTACGCGTCGAGGCGTCCGAACCGCGCCTGCACCGCCTTGGTCGACGCCATGCCCCACGACTCCTTGAACAGACGCCCCTCGGCGTCACGCTGCAGCTCCCCGGCGCTTCGATGGTGCCGGCGAACCATGACCCGACCATGACCGATGCCGCGCCGGCCGCGAGGGCGAGAGCCACGTCGCGGGGATACCGCACGCCACCGTCGGCCCAGACGTGGGCTCCGAGTTCCCGTGCGGCCTGCGCGGTCTCGAGCACGGCAGAGAACTGTGGGCGTCCGACGGCCGTCATCATCCGGGTCGTGCACATCGCCCCGGGCCCGACGCCGACCTTGAGGATCGATGCACCCGCGTCGACCAGGTCGGCCACGCCGTCGGCCGTGACGATGTTGCCCGCGACGATGGGCAGCCCGAGATCGAGGGCGGCGACGGCGCGCAGCGCCGTGAGCATGCCCTCCTGGTGGCCGTGGGCCGTGTCGACGACCAGTACGTCGACACCCGCCGCGGCCAGTGCACGGGCCTTCGCGGCGACGTCGCCGTTGATGCCGACAGCGGCCGCGACGGCGAGACGGCCGTCCGCATCGACCGCGGGGGTGTAGAGCGTCGAACGGAGCGCACTGCGCGCGCTGAGCGTGCCGACGAGGTGACCGTGGTGCACGACCGTGACCATCTCGACGTCGGCGTCCGTGATGACGTCGAACGCGTGCCGCTCCGATCCGATGTCATCCGCGTCGATGGACGGCGTGCCACGGTGCACGAGGTCGCCGAGCTGCGCATCGGGCAGCGCGGTCGCGAGGCGTGTCGCCGGGAGCACTCCGACGATGCGTGCCACCTCGAACGGGGCGGAACCCTGCGCGACCACGATCCCGTGCCCAGGGGTGGCGGGGAGCAGCCGGAGCGCGTCGGCGACCGAGGCCTCCGGCGGGAGGACGATCGGCGTGTCCCACAGCACGGGCTGGGCCTTCACCTCGCGGATCGCGGAGTCGAGGTCCTGCAGCGGCAGGTCCTGCGGGAGAACGCCGAGCGCCCCGCGGCGCGCGAGGACGGCCGCGATGCGGGGACCCGTGACCGAGTTCATGTTCGACGCGACGATCGGCAGGGTGGCCGGGGTGCCGTCGAGCGGCGCGAGGTCGACCTGGAGGCGACTGGTGACGGCGGATCGGCGCGGCACGAGGAACACGTCCGAGTAGGTCAGATCGACGGTCGGTTGCGCTCCTGAGAACTCCATGTCTCCACGGTACTCAGAACACGCCGGTATGGGCGCACGGCTTCGACGATTCCCCGAGCGAAACAGGTTAGGCTTGTTGGTCGAGAGTGTGCGGGCCCGAACGCATCCTGCGTCGTGCGCCCCCACAGGACAGCTTCAGCGATGAAAGAGGGCGATAGAGCGTGTCGAACCAGGTGACCGGCGTCGGTGGCGACGGGGGGTTCGGAGCCAATTCCTGGCTCGTCGAAGAGCTCTACGAGCAGTTCAAGGTGAACCGCGACTCGGTCGACAAGGAGTGGTGGCCGATTCTCGAGAAGTACCACTCCGAGACCGGGGGTCCCGGCGCGGGCGCACCCGCCGCGGCGAACGATCAGACCGCGCATCCGGTCACCGCACCCATACCGGTCATCGGCTCGCAGCCGGTGGCCCGCACGACCGCCAAGCCGGCCGCCACCGCCCCGATCCCCGCTCAGGCCCCGAAGCCCGCGCCGAAGCCCGAGACGAAGGAAGCGGTCGAGCCCGTCGAGGAGGACAAGGTCACGCCGCTGCGCGGACTTCCGAAGACCCTCGCCGCGAACATGGACGAGTCGCTGACCGTCCCGACCGCCACCAGCGTGCGCACCGTGCCCGCGAAGCTGATGATCGACAACCGCATCGTCATCAACAACCACATGGCGCGCACGCGCGGCGGCAAGATCAGCTTCACGCACCTCATCGGCTGGGCGCTGATCCGCACGCTCGACGAGTTCCGCAGCCAGAACGTGTTCTACGCCGAGGTCGACGGCAAGCCCTCCGTCGTCGCGCCGGCCCACGTCAACCTGGGCATCGCGATCGATCTGCCCAAGCCCGACGGCACGCGCGCGCTCATGGTGCCCAGCATCAAGCGTGCCGACACCATGACCTTCACCGAGTACCTCACCGCGTACGAGGATCTGGTCACGCGTGCCCGCGGCAACAAGCTGACGGCTGCGGACTTCCAGGGCACGACCGTGTCCCTCACGAACCCCGGCGGTATCGGCACCGTCCACTCCGTCCCCCGGCTCATGAAGGGCCAGGGCTGCATCATCGGCGCCGGCGCGCTCGAGTACCCGGCCGAGTTCCAGGGTGCGAGCGAGAAGACGCTCAACGAGCTCGCGATCGGCAAGACGATCACGCTCACCAGCACCTACGACCACCGCGTCATCCAGGGTGCAGGCTCCGGCGAGTTCCTCAAGAAGGTGCACGAGCTGCTCGTCGGGCAGCGCGGGTTCTACGACGACATCTTCGCCGCGCTGCGCATCCCCTACGCACCGATCCGGTGGAACCCGGACATCGCGGTCGACCTCGCCGAGCGTGTCGACAAGCAGTCCAGGGTCCAGGAGCTCATCAACTCGTTCCGCGTGCGTGGTCATCTGATGGCCGACATCGACCCGCTCGAGTACGTGCAGCGCTCGCACCCCGACCTCGAGATCGAGAGCCACGGCCTCACCTTCTGGGACCTCGACCGCGAGTTCGTCACCGGCGGTTTCGGTGGTCGCCGCGTCGCGAAGCTCCGTGACATCCTCGGCGTGCTCCGCGACTCGTACTGCCGCACGCTCGGCATCGAGTACATGCACATCCAGGACCCCGAGCAGCGCCGGTGGTTCCAGGAGAAGGTCGAGGTCAAGTACCAGAAGCCCGGCCACGACGAGCAGCTCCGCGTCCTCCGCAAGCTCAACGAGGCCGAGGCGTTCGAGACCTTCCTGCAGACGAAGTTCGTCGGGCAGAAGCGCTTCTCGCTCGAGGGCGGCGAATCGCTGATCCCACTCCTCGACGAGATCCTCCAGGGCGCGGCGACCGCAGGGCTCGAAGGCGCCGCGATCGGCATGGCGCACCGCGGCCGCCTCAACGTGCTCACCAACATCGCGGGCAAGACCTACGGCCAGGTTTTCCGCGAGTTCGAAGGCACCCAGACACCCGGCAACCAGCGCGGCTCCGGTGACGTGAAGTACCATCTCGGCACCGAGGGCACCTTCGTCGCCGACGACGAGTCCGAGCTGCCGGTGTACCTCGCGGCGAACCCGTCTCACCTGGAGACGGTCGACGGCGTGCTCGAGGGCATCGTCCGCGCCAAGCAGGACCGCAAGCCGATCGGCACCTTCGCCTGGCTGCCGATCCTCGTGCACGGAGACGCCGCGTTCGCCGGGCAGGGCGTCGTGGTCGAGACGCTCCAGATGTCGCAGCTGCGCGGCTACCGCACGGGTGGCACGATCCACGTCGTCGTGAACAACCAGGTCGGCTTCACCACCACCCCGAACGACGGACGCACGTCGATCTACTCGACGGATGTCGCCAAGACCATCCAGGCGCCGGTGTTCCACGTGAACGGCGACGACCCCGAGGCCGTGATCCACGTCGCCCAGTTGGCGTTCGAGTACCGCGAGCGCTTCCACCGTGACGTCGTGATCGATCTCGTCTGCTACCGCCGACGCGGACACAACGAGGGCGACGACCCCTCGATGACGCAGCCGCTGATGACCGACCTGATCCAGGCGAAGCGCTCCGTCCGCCGTCTGTACACGGAGTCGCTCGTCGGCCGCGGTGACATCACCGAGCAGGAGTACGACGAGGCCAAGGCCGACTTCCAGAACCGCCTCGAGATCGCGTTCGCCGAGACGCACGCGGCCGAGACGGGCGCGACGCCGATCGCACCGGAGCTGCCTCCCGTCGAGGACCAGGTCGGCGCCCCCGAGGTCACCGGAGTGCCGAGCGAGGTCATCCAGCTGATCGGCGACGCCTTCGTGAACAAGCCAGAGGGCTTCACGGTGCACCCGAAGATCCAGCAGCTGCTCGAGAAGCGCCTCGACATGAGCCGAAACGGCAGCATCGACTGGGGCTTCGGCGAGCTGCTCGCGTTCGGCTCGCTGCTGGTCGAAGGCACCCCCGTCCGTCTCGCCGGACAGGACGCCCGCCGTGGCACGTTCGTGCAGCGCCACGCCGCTTTGCACGACAGGGCGAACGGTCAGGAATGGCTGCCGCTGTCGAACCTGTCCGACGCGCAGGGCCGGTTCTTCATCTACGATTCGCTGCTCAGCGAGTACGCCGCGCTCGGGTTCGAGTACGGCTACTCCGTGGAGGCGCCTGAAGCCCTCGTGCTCTGGGAGGCGCAGTTCGGTGACTTCGTCAACGGTGCGCAGTCTGTCATCGACGAGTACATCTCGGCGGCCGAGCAGAAGTGGGGGCAGCAGTCGAGTGTGACGCTGCTCCTCCCCCACGGCTACGAGGGCCAGGGACCTGACCACTCGTCGGCTCGCATCGAGCGCTTCCTGCAGCTGTGCGCGCAGGACAACATGATCGTGTCGCGCCCGTCGACTCCCGCGTCGTACTTCCATCTGCTGCGACGCCAGGCCTACGCCCGTCCGCGCAAGCCGCTCATCGTCTTCACCCCGAAGGCGATGCTGCGTCTGCGCGGCGCCACGAGCCCCGTGGAGGCCTTCACCCAGGGTCGCTTCGAGCCGGTCATCGATGACGACCGCGGGCTCGACCGCAATGCCGTCAAGCGCGTCCTCGTGCACTCCGGAAAGGTGCATTGGGATCTGCGCGCCGAGCTCGAGAAGAACCCGAACCCCGAGGTCGCCCTCGTCCGGCTCGAGCAGCTGTACCCGACGCCGATCGACTCCCTCAAGGCCATCACCGACTCGTACCCGAACGCCGAGCTGGTGTGGGTGCAGGAAGAGCCGGAGAACCAGGGCGCCTGGCCGTTCCTGGCCCTGGCCTTCGCCGACGTCCCCGGCGACCGGTCGTTCCGTCCCGTCTCGCGTCCGGCCTCCGCGTCGCCCGCGACCGGATCCTCGAAGGTCCACGCAGCCGAGCAGGCCGCACTGATCCGCTCGGCCGTCACACCCGGCTGATCGCGATCGACGACGAAGGGCGCCTCGACTCGGTCGGGGCGCCCTTCTCGTCTTCACGGCCGGCCTGCGGCGTGGCTCAGCCCGTGACGAGCGGCACCCGCGCCAGGCGCAGGTCGGAGCCCAGGTGGCTCCTGGCACGCTCCAGCGCCGGAGCAGCCGCCCCGGCCGCGCCCAAGACGAGCAGGGCTGCGCCCAGCACCGGCGGGGCATCGACGATCTGCAGGCGGGCCGCCGGCGCGTGTTCCGCCAGCCCGGCCCGGATGGTGTCGAGCAGAAGGGGTTCCTGCCTCGGGCGACGCCCCCGCCGAACACCACGGGCACCTCGACTTCGCGGAGCCCGAGCCGGTTCACACAGGCGCGCACGAAAGCCACCACTTCATCCGCCTGCCTCTGCACGATGCCCCGAGCCACTGCGTCGCCTGCCGTCGCGGCCTCGAACAGCATCGGGCTGAGGGTGGCGAACCCCTGCTCTTCCCGCCGACCGAGGTGAACGTCTTCGATGAACGCCGCCACCGTCGTCGCCTCGACGGCACGCAGGAGCAGTGGGACGAGCGCGGTCTCCGGTCCGCGACCGTCTTCGGCGCGGGCGGCGTGCCAGACGACGGCGTCGCCGAGCTCGGAACCACCGCCCCAGTCGCCGGACAGGGGTCCCAGTGCGGGAAAGCGCACCTGTGCGCCGTCAGCGCGGACCCCGATCGCATTCATGCCGGTTCCACAGATCACGGCGATCGCGTCCTCCGCGTCGGTGCCGGCACGAAGGAGCGCGTGCAGATCGTTCTCGATGACGGCGCCTTCCGCCCAGGGCAGCGAGGAGATCGCGTCGCGGAAGGCCGCGATCTCCTCCGCGAGATCGAGCCCGGAGAGATACAGCCCCACCTCGATGAGCTCACCCGGCTGGTTGTCTCCGAGGGCACGGCGCACGAGGTCGTCGATCACCCGCACCGACTGGTCCAGCCCATCGATCTGCGGGCTCGATCCGGGTCCACGCTCCCACGCCAGGACACGGCCGGTGATGTCGAGGAGCACGACATCCGTCTTGGAGCCGCCGCCGTCGACGGCGAGGACCAGCGCCGGTCGATCCGTGGCGCTCACGCCCACTCCAGGAACCGCGAATTGGCAGCCAGAAGCAGGTCGGTCAATTTCTCCGCACGTTCGTGCTGCAGCACCAGCGGGTGCGCACGCATCGCACGAAGCACCCGATCACGCCCACCGCCGATCGCGGCGTCGAGCGCGAGGCGCTCATATCCCGCGACCGCACCGATCAGGCCGCTGATGTCGTCCGGGAGGGCGGCGACCGGCTCGGCCACGAACCGCCCGTCGATGTGGCGCGCGGGGACCTCGATCACGTGGTCGTCGGGGAGGAACGGCAGCACACCGTCGTTGCGCAGGTTGACCACTCGCGGCTGATCCGTGCCACCGCGGATCGCGATCAGCAGCTCGATGGCCGCTTCGGAGTAGAACGCGCCACCACGCTTCCCGAGGATCTCCGGCTTGGTGTCGACGCGGGGGTCGGCGTAGAGGCCGAGGAGGTCGTTCTCGATCGCGCGCACCTCGGCAGCCCTGGTGTCGTTGTGGCGCTGTTCATGCAGCACCTCGTCGTGTGCGTAGTAGTAGCGCAGGTAGTACGAGGGGATCACTCCGAGTTGAGCGAGCAGCGCCGGAGCGAGCTCCACCGTGTCCGCCAGCTCGCCGACGCGGGTCTCGAGCGCCTCGGGCAGCCGGTCGACGCCGTCGATGAAGACGCCGCGCTCCCAGGTGAGGTGATTGAGCCCCACATGGGCGAGGGCCACCCGATCGGGCTCCACTCCTGCCTCTTCGGCGAAGCGCCGCTGGAAGCCGATCGCGACGTTGCACAGTCCGACCGCGCGATGCCCCGCCTGCAGAAGCGCGCGGGTGACGATGCCGACGGGGTTCGTGAAGTCCACGATCCATGCATCGGGCTTGGCGTGCCGGCGCACGACGTCGGCGATGCGGAGCACGACCGGCACGGTCCGCAGAGCCTTCGCGAGGCCGCCCGGTCCCGTCGTCTCCTGGCCGATGCAGTCGACCTCGTGCGGCCAGCTCTCGTCCTGCTCCCTGGCGTCCTGTCCACCGACGCGCAGCTGGATGAGAACCGCATCCGCTTCGCTCACACCCGCGACCAGGTCATCGGTCGTGAGAAGCCTGGCGGCGTGTCCTGCCTTGGCCAGCATGCGTCGGGACACGGCTCCGACGAGCTCCAGACGGGTCGGATCCGAGTCGACCAGCACCAGCTCCTCGATGGGCAGTTCACGCTGCAGGCGGATGAATCCGTCGACGAGCTCCGGGGTGTACGTCGATCCTCCGCCGACGATGGCCAGTTTCATCTGGTCTCCTTGTTCCTGATGGTCGTCCGCCCGCCGATGGGCGTCAGTCTGTGGGGATGCGTTCTTCGAGAAGGGTGCGGATCTGTTCGACGAGCAGTCGACGCGCGCCCACGAGCACGGCGCTCTCGCCCGTGCCGCTGACACGCACCGCCGGAACGGGTCTCTCGTCGGCCGCGGCCCGCTCCGCGACCAGCTCCGCCAGGCGGCGCCCGCCAGCAAGGCCCGTGGGTCCGCCCAGCACGATCATGGCGGGGTCGAGCACCACGAGCACCGGTTCGATCGTGAGGGCGATGCGCTCAGCGACGGTGCGCAGGGCTGCGTCGTCCTCGGCGAGGGCACGGATGCCGCGTGAGTTCGTGCCGTGATCGGCGAGGAGGTCGAGGATCACCTGCGAGCCCAGCAGGTCGGTGGTCACGGCTCCGGGCTTCCCGGTTCCGGCCGACACCGTCAGGTACCCGATCTCACCCGCGCTCCCGTGCGCACCGCGATGGATCGTGCCGCCCAGGTCGACGCCGACACCGAGGCCGACGCCCACCCAGAGGAAGGCGAAGCTATCGACCTCCTGCGCCACACCGACGGCGCGCTCCGCCATCGTGGCGAGGTTCACATCGTTCTCCAGAGTGACGGAGACGCCGAGCTCGGCCTCGATCCGGGCTCTGGCACCGAACGCCGGCCACCCGGGAAGGGAGTCGGTCAGCGACAGCGTGTCCTGCCCGCTGCTGACGGCGGCCTGCACGCCGACGGTCACCGCCTCGATCGTGGTGCGGTCGGAGCCGGCGGCGTCACAGGCGGCGTCGATGGCACGGGCGATGTCCCGCTCGGGCGAGCGCTCCTCGTCACGGACCGGAAGCTCGACGATGGGGTACTCGGTCCCCGCCGCGTCGACCAGCACCGCCTGGATGCTGTCGTCGAGCATGTTCACGGCCACACCGGCGACCCGGTCAGTCCGCACGCCCCAACTGACCGCACTCGGCCCGCGGCTCCCGGCGATCTCGCCGACCGGCAGCACCAGATCCGCACGCTCGAGTCGCGCGATCATCTGGGTCGCCGTCGGTTTCGACATCCCGGACAGCTCGCCCAGGCGCGAACGCGTGAGCGGGCCGTGCTCGAGGATCAGCCGCAGCGCCTCGCGGTCGTTCCTGGTACGCAGCCAGGCCGAGGTTCCCGGGTCGATCTGTGACATTGACTCTTCCTTCCGAGCAGCCTTTTCAGGCCACGCCGAGTTCGGTGCGGACTTCGTCGCGGAGGCGGCCGAGGTTGTCGGGTTCGGGTGCGGCTCCGAGGAGTGTCTTGGTGTATTCGTGCTGCGGGTTGAGGATGACCTCGTCCGCGGGTCCGCGTTCCACGACGTCGCCCTTGTAGAGCACCATGATCTCATCGGAGAAGTGGCGGGCCGTGGCCAGGTCGTGCGTGATGTAGAGGACGCCGAGGTTCTCCTCACGCTGCAGGTCCGCGAGCAGGTTCAGCACGCCGAGGCGGATGGACACGTCGAGCATGGACACGGGCTCGTCCGCGACGATGAACCGGGCGCCGGGAGCGAGCGCACGTGCGATCGCCACACGCTGCCGCTGCCCTCCCGACAGCTCGTGCGGGCGGCGTTCCGCGAAGCTCTCGCCGGGGTCAGCCGTACACGCTCGAGCAGTTCGACGGCGCGTTCCCTGACCTGTGCTCGGGAGAGCTCCGGCTGGTGGAGGCGGATCGGACGCTCCAGGTGATGCACGATCGTGTGGAACGGGTTCAAGGACGCGAACGGGTCCTGGAACACCATCTGCACGTCCGACCGATACCGCTCCAGTGCGTGCCCCCGCGTCCCCGACGGCTTGCCGTCGAGCAGGATCTCCCCTCCCGTCGGCGTCTCCAGCTTCATCAGCATGCGTGCGATCGTGGACTTCCCCGACCCCGATTCGCCCACCAGCGCGACGGTCTTCCCGGCCTCGATCGTGAATGACACATCCTTCACCGCGTGCAGGATGCTCGTGCGGAACCCGGAGCGCAGGGAGAAGTCCTTGACCAGATTCCGCGCCTCCAGGGTCGCGGTCGGCATGGCAACGCTCATCGGACGCCCTCCTGGCTCACTCCGGTGCGAACGAAGTCGCCCCGCTCACCCGTCAGCGACGGGAAACTCGACAACAGCCGCTTCGTGTACTCGTGCTGCGGGGTGCGGTAGATCTCTTCCGCCGTCCCCTCCTCCACGATCCGCCCCTGCAGCATGACCGCGATCCGGTCGCTGATCTCGATGAGCATGGGCAGGTCGTGGGTGATGAAGATCACCGCGAAGCCGAGCTTCTCCCGCAACCGCATGATCTCGCGGATGATGCCCCGCTGGACGACGACATCGAGCGCGGTGGTCGGCTCGTCCATGATCATCACCTGCGGATCGAGCGCCAGGGCCATCGCGATCATCATGCGCTGACGCATACCGCCGGACAGCTCGTGCGGGAAGCTCGTGAGCCGGTTCGGATCGACGCCCACGAGCGAGAGCAGCTCCTCGGCGCGCGCCGTCTTCGCCTTCCTGCTCATCCCCGGACGATGCGTGTCGAAGATGTCGAAGATCTGCGCCTTGACGCTGATCACCGGGTTGAGGGAATTCATCGCCCCCTGGAACACCATCGAGATCTTGTCCCAACGGAACGCCCGGAGCCCTTCGCCGTCGAGGCCGACGATGTCGACGTCATGACCATCCCGGTCATGGAAGACGATCTCCCCACCCGTCATCAGCGCCGGAGCCTTCAACAACCGATTCATCCCATACGCCAGAGTCGTCTTCCCACACCCCGACTCCCCCGCGAGCCCCAGGATCTCCCCGCGGTGCAGCGTCAACGACACGTTCCGCACGGCTTTCACCGGCGGGTCCACCTCGTATTCGATCGACACATTCCGCGCCGTCAACACCGCCGCTCTCTCGGTCACGCGACCGCTCCCTCTCCCCCGACACCATGGCCGGCACGACGCGCCAGACGCTGCCGTCGCGCGGCCACCGGCACCAGACGCAGCTTCGGATTCACGATCTCGTCGATCGCAAAGTTGATGAGCGACAAAGCGGTCCCGATGAGCGCGATGATCAGGCCGGGCGGCACGAACCACCACCAGGCGCCACTTCCCACGGCCTGCCCCGTCTGCGCATCGTTCAGCACCGTGCCGAGGGTGATGGATCCGGTCGGACCGAGGCCCAGATACGAGAGCCCTGCCTCACCGAGCACCGCGAAGATCACCCCGAAGATGAGTTGGGCCGCGAGCAGCGGAACGAGGTTCGGGAGGATCTCGACGAAGATGACCCGCAGCGGACGCTCGCCCGCGACGACCGACGCCGCGACGTAGTCTCGGGTGCGCAGCGATCTGGCGGTGCCGCGAAGCACCACGGCGGAACCCGCCCAGCCGGTGATGCCGAGCACCAGGGCCACGAGCAGCGAACTGCGCGCGAGGTCGCCGAGCCCCTCGGTGTGCTGCACGTACGCGGCGATCACCATGACCAGCGGCAGCCCGGGGATCACGAGCATGATGTTCGTGGCGAGCATCAGCGTCTCATCGAGGGCTCCGCCGAAGTAGCCGGCGAGCACACCGAACACCAGGGCGAGGAACAGCGCGACGACGCCCGCGACCGCGCCGACGAAGAGCGACCCCTGTGTGCCGGTCGCCACCTGGGCGAGCACGTCGAAACCGAGCTTGGTGGTGCCGAGCGGATGCTCGGGGCTCGGCGGCAGCAGCGGGTCGAAGCTCGCGTCACGCGGATCGCCGAGGAGCAGCGGTCCGATCAGCCCGAAGAGCACGATCACACCGAGGAGGATCACTCCGACGAGGAGCTTGCCGGAGATCCGGGGAAATCCGTCGCGCAGCCGTGCCGTCCGCGCGACGGCGACGGCGTGCGTGGACTCGGACGGGGAAACGATCAGGTCAGCCATCACGTCGCACTCTCGGGTCGATGAAGCCATAGAGGAGGTCGATGAGGAAGTTCGCTGCCAGCACCGTGAGGGTGATGACGAGGAATACTCCCTGCATCAGGGCATAGTCGAGCCCTTGCACGGACTGGATCATCAGCTTGCCGAGACCGGGATAGCTGAACACCTGCTCGGTCACGATGGAACCGGCGACCACGAAGCCGAGGGCGATACCGAAGCCCGCGAGGCTCGGGATCGAGGCGTTCCGCGCCGCATACGCCGTGCGGATGCGGGAGGGCCGCAGCCCCTTGGCCTCGGCAGTGAGCACGTAGTCCTCCGCCATGGTCTGCACCATCATGTTCCGCATCCCCAGCAGCCAGCCGCCGACCGAGGAGATGACGATCGTGGCCGCAGGCAGCAGGGCATGCACGAACGCACTGGCGAAGAAGGCCGGCGTCCACTCCGGACCCGCGGGGAACTCGAACACGTCGTACCCCCCGATGATGGGCAGCAGCCCGAGCTGCACCGAGAACACCGCGACCAGCACGAGGGCCAGCCAGAAGTACGGGATCGACTGCAGGAACGTGGTGATCGGCACGAGCTGATCGACCCACGTCCCCCGGAACCACCCCACCCACGCGCCGGCGATGATGCCGAGGACGAACGAGATGATGGTGGCTGCTCCGACGAGAGTCACCGTCCACGGCAGCGCCGCCGCGATGAGCTCGCCTACCGGCGCCGGGTATCGGGTCGATGAGACCCCGAGATCACCGTGCAGCAGCCGGCCCCAGTAGGCGAGGTACTGATCCCACAGGGTCGATCCCTTCTCTGCGCCGAGAATCGAGGTGATCGCCTTGATCGTCTCCTCGGAAAGCGGCCTGCCCCCGTTCGCACGCCGGAGCTTGCCCAGCATGATCGCGGCAGGGTCGCCGGGGAGCAACCGCGGCAACAGGAAGTTGAGGGAGATCGCGGCCCACAGCGTGATGATGTAGAACGCGACGCGGCGCATCCAGAACTTCACGAGCCTCTCCTCTCGACGGATCGATCCATGGGTGCTGTCCTACTTCTTGGCGGGACGGAGATGGGTCAAGATCACAGCCGACGCCGTCGACAGGTACGGCAGCGGTGCTGCGTACAGGTCGTCTTCGGTCGGCCATCCGGTGAAGTCCGCCGTGTTGAAGAACGACTGCGACGCGTTGAGCACCACGGGGATGTACGGCAGGTCCCGGGCGATCTCGGTCTGCACCGTCGCGTAGGCGTCCTTCTTGATCGCCTCATCCTGCGTCGCCCCGGCCTGCTTCACCGCCGCGTCGACGGCGGGGTTCGTGTAGCGCGAGTAGTTCTGCCCCTTGGCCGGCTCCTCCCCGACCTTCGCACTCGCGATCGTCGTGAAGTACTGGTCGTAGTTGGAGAACGGATCCGCCACGAGCGACTGCGTGATGCCATAGAGGGCGAGCTGGAACTCGCCGGTCGAGATCGGCGTCCAGTACTCGGCCTCGGAGACAGTCCGCGCGTTCACGCGGATGCCGGCCTTCGCCGCCTGCGCACTGATGAGCTTCGCTGCGTCGTTGTAGTCGGTCCACCCGTCGGGCGAGAAGAGGTCGAGCTCGATGGCCGTGCCGTCCGTGCCGTAGAAGCCGTCGTCGCCCTTGGTGTAGCCGGCCGCCTCGAGGATCCCCTCCGCGGCCGCGGCATCCGGTTCCTGCGGGCTGACGGCGAGAGAGGGGTCGCTCAACCACTTCTCGTCGCGCGGGAGCAGCGCGAAGCTCGGCGACGCCTCGCCGGAGAGCCCCGCGAACGCCTTGCTGCTGATGGCACCCCGGTCGATAGCGACGTTCAGCGCCTGGCGCACGGCCGGGTCGGTCTGCGCCCCCGTGCATCCCATCGACGCGTCAGCGCAGGTCATGATCACGGTCGGATCCTGCTGCTGGTTCATCGTGCTGATGCGTCCGTTCGAGGTCACCCCGTCCGGGTTGGCGATGAACTGGCCGACCCAGTCGAGCTTGCCCGTCTTCAGCAGGTCCTCCGACGACTGGTTCGAGTCGATGCCGATGTCCTGCACCTCCGTGATCGCGGGAGCCCCGTCGCGGAAGAGCGGGTTCGCCTCGAGCGTGTACGCGGCGTCGGTGAACGACTTGAGCGTGTACGGTCCGGAGCCGATGGGCTTCGGGTTGGTCTCCGTCATGTAGTCGTCGATCTCGGACCAGATGTGCTTCGGGATGATCCAGGTGGAGCCGAGGATCAGCGAAGTGGCCGTGAACTTGGCGGAGGAGTAAGTGACGACGACGGTGGTGTCGTCGGTCGCGTCCGCGGAGACCATGTCGGGATCGAGGTTCGAGCCGTAGCCGAGGCTGAACGCAACGTCCTCAGCCGTGAGGTCCTCACCGTCGCTCCACTTCAGGTCGGGCTTGATCGTGATCGTCAGCACCGTCCCGTCGTCGTTGAACGCGTACGAGTCGCCGAGCATCCCGACGGGGCCCTCATCCGAGAGCTGGTTGAAGAAGAACAACGGCTCGTAGATGGCCCCGAAGGTCATGTGCGTCGCCGTGTCGACCGCGAACGGATTGAAGTTGTTCGTGATCGGAGTCATCGATCCTGACCACATGCGGAGCGGTCGATCACCACCGGATGAGCTGCCTCCGGGCGTGCAGCCGGCCAATGCCAGGGCGAGCGCTGCAGCGCCGGCGACGAGAGGAAGGGTCTTCCTCCAGCGGTTGTCGTGCATGGGAACCTCGTCTCAAGAGCTTCGTTGCGGAAGTCGAGCAGGGCGGAAGGGCATCCGCTCTGAGGCGAGGTTATAGTAAAGGTTCTTTCCAGTAAAGAGGTTTCTAGTTTATTCTCATGCCAGACGTTCTTGCGGCGACGGTGTCGCTCGAGGCGAGGGGAATCAGTACCAGATGTCCAGGGAGGGCGCAGGGAAGGCGATCAGCGCCCGGTCGAGAGCCTCGACAGCCGCCGCGTCACCCGAGATCCGCCCGGCACCGTGCAGCGATGCCGCTCGGACTCCGCCCGCGTACAGCGAGGACAGCGCCGAGACATCGAGCGCGATGTCGGCGTCGCGGCCTTCGGTCGCGACCTCGACCTCCGCGACGCCGGATTCGTCGACGCGCAGCCGCCAGTCGCCGTCCGCGAATCCGAGGGAGTCCTCGACACGCAGCACCGTGTCCAGCGGCGCCGAATAGCGTCGTGCCGTCAGTGCGGCCGGCAGATCGAGGATGCGCAGCCACCCGTGGTCGTGCAGCACCTGGGTCACTCCACGAGAGTCGGCCACCAGCCAGGGCAGCGGGTCGTCGAGCGGCCGCAGGTCTGCCGTGACCTCGTCGACCAGATCATGCTGGAGGGCGTACCGCCAGAGCGCGGCGACGGCCGCCGGGGTCTCGCCCACGAGCATGCGCACGCGAAGCCGGAACCGGAACGTCCCCCCCATCTCCTCGAGGGTGTACGCCAGCACGCCGCGAAGGACGTCGTCCTGATCGAGAAAATGCACGCCACGCACCCGGTCGCGGTCCGTGTCTGCGCTGGCCAGGCCCGCGATCCCCGCCCATCTGGCGCTCCATCCGGGCACCTGACCCGGGCGCCCTCTCCGCGCGCGCTCGTGCACAGCGCCGAGGTCGGCGGCGAGCTGCTCGCGGTCGACGTATTCGAAACGGCCTCGCGACGGCGTGGCCGCCCATCCGGCGCGGCGTGTGTCGACCGTGAGGTGAGAGACGGGAACGGCAGCGCCGAAGCCGTAGCGTCCGTAGATCGTCGCCTCGGTCACCGTGAGTCCCGCAAGCGCGACACCCGCCTGCGCAGCGGCCCGGAGTTCGCCCTCGAGGAGCGAGCGAGCGATACCGCGGCGCCGATGGGTGCCGGAGACGGTGACCCCGCTGATCGCCCACATGCCGATGTCGCCGCCGGGCAGCGTCAGCGGCGTCACCCACGAGTCGATCGTCGCGACCGGGAGGGTCCCCCGCGCCGTGCCCCGCTCGTACACGCCGATGTTGCGACGGGAGCGCACCGTCGGCAGGCCCTCCTCGAGAGTGGCGGAGGTCGGCTCGGCGCCGAGGAATCCGCGGGACATCGCCCGCTGGAAAGGCACCGCCTGGGCGGGGTCGTCGGGGTCGACGACGCGATAGTCGAGGTCTTCGCGCGCGAGCCGCTCGACAGAGGTCTGGTCAGCGGGAATCCCGCGTGCATCGATGAGGGCCATGAGAACAGCCTACGGTCGCCCTCCGACGCGAGGTCAGTGCTGGACGGCCTGCACAGCGCGCAGACGCGCGAACACCTGGTCGCGCAGCTCCTCTGGAGCCGTCTCCTTGCAGGCACGTGCGACGACCTCGGTCAGGGTCTTCGCGACGAGCGCCTCGTCCCGACAGGACGGGCAGTTCTCGAGATGCTCGCGGATCTCGGTGTGCTCGGTGTTGCACACCTCGTTGCGGAGGTACTCCTCCAGATCCTGGCGAGCTTTGTCGCAGCCGCAGTCGCTCATTTCTTGCTCCTCGTGTCAGCCGCGGCGATGCCCCGCTCGGCGGCGTACTCTGCCAACAGCTCCCGCAGCATCCGTCTGCCACGGTGCAGACGGCTCATCACGGTGCCGATGGGGGTCTTCATGATGTCGGCGATCTCCTGGTACGCGAATCCCTCGACATCGGCGAGGTACACGGCCAGTCGGAAATCCTCGGGAACAGCCTGCAGCGCGTCCTTGACGACCGATGCCGGCATCCGGTCGATCGCCTCGGCCTCTGCCGAGCGGCTGTGCGAGGCGGTCGTCGACTCGGCACCGCCCAACTGCCAGTCCTCGAGCTCGTCGATCGTGCCCTGGAAGGGCTCGCGCTGCCGCTTGCGGTAGATGTTGATGTAGGTGTTCGTGAGGATGCGGTACAACCACGCCTTGAGGTTCGTGCCCTGCGAGAACGTCGACCAGGAGCCGTACGCCTTCACGAACGTCTCCTGAACGAGGTCGGCGGCGTCGGCGGGGTTGCGCGTCATGCGCATCGCGGCGGCGTAGAGCTGATCCATGAAGGGGATCGCCTGCTCCTCGAACTCGCGCCGAGGGTCGCCGACGGTGTCTGCGGTTGCGGTGTCATCCATCACCGGCCAGTCTAGGCCGCTGAGGTCGATCACCTCGCGCTCGAGCGTCGCCGGCATTCTCTCTCCTTCGTGACGGAAGCCCCGTGTCTGACGACGAACCTTCCCGCGTTTACTAAGGTGAGAACCGATGAGCGCCAACAGGTATTCCCCCTCCCGCGTGCAGGGCGCCTATCCTGCGCCCACCACCGACGTGCCCGTGCACGCCGAGCTCACGATCCCCGGCTCGAAGTCGCTGACGAACCGCGAGTTGATGATCGCCGCGATCGCAGACGGCCCCGGCAGACTGATCGCTCCGCTGCACTCCGACGACTCCGCCCGTATGGTCGATGCGCTCCGGGCGCTCGGCGTCGGCATCGAGGAGGTCGACGCCCGCCACGAATTCGGCCCCGATCTCGTCGTCACGCCAGCAAAGCTCCACGGCGGCACGACGGTCGACTGCGGACAGGCGGGCACGGTGATGCGTTTCATCGCTCCCCTGGCGGGCCTCGCCGAGCACGACGTGCACCTCACCGCGCACGAGACGGCGCTGCACCGGCCGATGGGCGGCCTCATCAGCGCTCTCCGCGACCTCGGTGTCGACATCGACGACGAGGGCACGTGGGCGCTCCCCTTCACGATCCGCGGACATGGTCGCATCCGTGGTGGTCGCGTGGAGATCGACGCCTCGGCGTCGAGTCAGTTCGTCTCCGGTCTCCTCCTCGCCGCTCCCCGCTTCGATGTCGGCCTCCATCTGGTGCACACCGGCGAACACCTCCCGAGCCTTCCGCACATCGACATGACGATCGAGGCCCTGAGCCGCCGCGGCATCCGGATCGAACGTCCTGCCGTCGGCGAATGGCTCGTCGAGGCCGGCGTCCCGCGGGCCAAGGAGATCGCGATCGAACCGGATCTCTCGAACGCGGCGCCGTTCCTCGCGGCAGCGCTCGTCACCGGAGGCTCGGTCGCCGTCACCGGGTGGCCGGCGCACTCCACCCAGCCCGGGGCGTTGCTCCCGGACATCCTCCAAGCAGCGGGAGCGCACGTCAGCCGACACGGCGGCACCCTCACCGTGCGCGCCGGCTCAGGCATCCGCGGCCTCGACCTCGATCTGTCGGCGGCGAGCGAGCTCACACCGACGCTGGTCGGGCTCGCCGCCTTCGCCGACTCGCCGACGACGATCCGTGGGATCGGCCACATCCGGCTTCACGAGACCGACCGGATCGCGGCGCTCATCGGCAATCTCCGGGCGCTCGGCGGCGAGGCGGAAGAACTGCCGGACGGACTCCGCATCATCCCCCGCCCGCTGCACGGCGGCACCTGGGCCGCACACCACGACCACCGCATGGCAACGACCGGAGCGCTCGTCGGGCTACGCGTCCCCGGAGTGGAGATCGACGACATCGGCACGACCGCCAAGACCCTCCCGGAGTTCACGATGCTCTGGGAGCGGATGCTGCGAGGCTGACGGTGAGCTGGCTCGACGACAACGACGACCTCGACGACGACTTCGAGGACTACGACGAGAGCAGTATCCGGACACGACCGAACCCGAAGGCCAACCGCCCTCGGACCAAGCGCCGCCCTGCGCACGACGACGCCGAGATCGGACGGGTGCTCGGCGTGGATCGCGGCCGCTACTCCGTGCTCCTCGGCGAGGACACTCCCGACGAGCGCATGATCACGACCACGAGGGCGCGCGAGTTGCGGCGGATGCCGATCGTGACCGGCGATCAGGCGCGTGTGGTCGGCGACACCTCGGGAGACGAGGGCACGCTCGCCCGCATCGTCGGCATCGTGGATCGCACTTCTCTCCTGCGGCGGAGCGCCGACGACACCGATCAGGTGGAGCGGGTGATCGTCGCGAACGCCGACCAGATGCTCGTCGTCGTCGCTGCCGCCGACCCCGAGCCACGCGCGCGCCTGGTCGACCGGTACCTGGTCGCAGCGCTGGATGCCGGGATCCGACCTCTGCTCGTCGTGACCAAGACCGACATCGCCGATCCCTCGGAGTTCCTCACCCACTTCGACGGCCTCGATCTGCGGGTGTTCACGAGTGCGCAGGATGAGATGCCGATCGACGAGATCGGTGAGGCTCTCGTCGGTCACTCGACCGTGTTCGTCGGGCACTCCGGCGTGGGCAAGTCGACGCTCGTCAACGCGCTCGTCCCGACGGCTGGTCGCGCGACGGGGCACGTGAACCAGGTCACCGGACGCGGCCGCCACACCTCGTCGTCGACGGTGTCGCTGCGCTACGAGGGGACGCACGGCACGGGGTGGGTGATCGACACCCCGGGCGTGCGGTCGTTCGGCCTCGGCCATGTGAACCCCGACAACATCCTCGCGGCGTTCACCGAGCTCGCCGTGATCGCACAGGATTGCCCCCGCGGGTGCACTCATCTGGCGGACGCTCCCGACTGCGCCCTCATCGAAGCTGCGGAGCGGGGCGAGCTCGGCGAGACCGGCCGCGCCCGCCTCGACTCCCTGCAGCGTCTGCTGCAGACGTTCGCCGACAAGGCTGAGCAGGCGCCCGGCCGATAGGCTGAGGGGGTGACTCAGCGCCTGGAACCCGGAACCGCCGCCCCCGACTTCTCCCTCCTCGATCAGGACGGCACGACGGTCCGTCTCACGGATCTGCGCGGGCAGAAGACCGTGCTGTACTTCTACCCCGCCGCCATGACGCCCGGATGCACGACCGAGGCGTGCGACTTCCGCGACAGCATCTCGTCGCTCCAGGGCGCCGGCTACCGCGTCATCGGGATCTCCCGCGACGAGCCCGCGACGCTGGCGAAGTTCCGTGAGCGCGACGCTCTCACGTTCCCCCTCCTCAGCGACCCCGATCACTCGGTCCACTCCGCCTACGGCGCCTGGGGCGAGAAGATGAACTACGGCAAGGTCGTCGAGGGCGTCATCCGCTCGACCTTCGTCCTCGACGAAGACGGAACCATCGACATCGCCCTCTACAACGTCAAGGCGACCGGACACGTGGCGCGGCTGCGCAAGCAGCTCGGCATCGACGCCTGACCCCTCCCCTCCGCGCACACACCGGATCCCCCGCACGCACCGACCCTCCCGAACGCCTTCACCCGTCGGGAGAAGTCACGGATGTCGGGGCGGAGACCACTTTCCCGCCCTGCACCCGTGCGAACTCCCGACAGGTGTCCCGGTGCCGGACGGACGTCACTCCGCGGTGCGCTGCGGCCCTTCGCGACGTGCACTCGAGATCAGCAGTGCGAATCCGAGGAGGCCGGGGAGCCCGACGCCGAGCGTGAACGTCCAGGAGACGGGCTGCACGGTGAGCGACGCCAGGGCGAGCGCCACGGCGAGCACCTGGAACACCACTCCTCCGGAACGCGCCCACGACTTGCCTGCGCGCGTTCCGACGGCGAACGCTGCGAGGGCGGCGGCGGCGATCAGCGTGAGCACGATGAGTGCCAGCGCAGTCGGCAGCGATGCGGCGTCACCGGCCCCGAGACCGGCGAGCTCGATGATCGCGAAGACGAGGAGCGCCACCGCTTCGAGAGAGAGGACCGCCGCGGCCGCGAGGGCGATTCCAGGTGCGCGCACGGGGTACTCCCAGGGATCGAAAGAGAAGAAAACCCTTGATTTCAGGGTATTCATGTAACAGAATAGACAAAGTCATGTGCTCCCACAGCGGCGTGGGGCGAGCGTTCACGCTCGCATCACAATTCGCGGGCATTCCGTCCGCATCTCAACAGGGTAGCCGAACCCGAACTGCTACCCGAATCCGAGAAGTCGCATCGCGAAATCTCACGATATCCACACCGAGGAGCCCCCATGGACTGGCGCGATAAGGCCGCCTGCCTGACTGTCGACCCCGAGCTTTTCTTCCCCGTGGGGAACACCGGCCCGGCCGTCGATCAGATCGAGAAGGCGAAGACCGTCTGCGCCACCTGCACGGTCACCGAGATCTGCCTGCAGTACGCCCTGGAGACCAGCCAGGACTCCGGCGTGTGGGGCGGCCTCTCCGAAGACGAGCGTCGCGCTCTGAAGCGCCGCGCCGCCCGCGCCCGCCGCGCCTCCTGACCTTTCGGCAAGCGGCCTGAGAGCACGTCTCAGGCCGCTTTCGCATGCGGGGCGTCGCGCCTCAGCGCTCCAGCCAGCGCAGCGGGATGTCGATCACGACCTCGGTCCCTTCGCCGTCGCTGCCGTGCCACTCGATGGTGCCGCCGAGTTCACCCTGGATGAGCGTCCTGATGATCTGCGTCCCCAGCCCCTGCCCGATCCGCCCCTCAGGCAGACCGTGTCCGGTGTCTCTCACGGTCACGCGGAGATTCTCCTCGGTGCGTTTCGCGTCGATCGTGACGACGCCCTCCTGACCCGCGAGGCCATGCTCCACCGCATTCGTCACGACCTCTGTCAGTGCGAGGGCGAGCGGTGTCGCGTACTCGCTCGGAAGCACCCCGAACCGACCGGTCGACTGTGTGCGGGCACGCGTATTGGGCGCGGATGCCACCTCGGCCACAAGCTTGAGGACCCGGTGGAAGACCTCGTCGAAGTCGACCTTCTGCGTGAGGCCCTGGGCCAGCGTGTCGTGCACGACGGCGATCGCGTCGACGCGCCTCATGGCCTGCGTCAGTGCGTCCCGAGCCTCGTCGGAGTGGGTACGACGCGCCTGGATCCGAAGGAGCGAGGCCACGGTCTGGAGGTTGTTCTTCACCCGGTGATGGATCTCGCGGATCGTCGCGTCCTTGGTGATGAGTTCCTGCTCCTGGTGGCGCAGCTCCGACACGTCGCGGCACAGCACGATCGCACCGATGCGGGTCCCATGATCCTTCAGCGGGATCGCTCGCAGCGACACCGTGACACCGCGTGCCTCGATGTCGGTGCGCCAGGGCGCGCGACCGGTGACCACGACGGGCAGGGACTCGTCGACCTGCCGCGACGGCGGGACGAGGCGGGTGGTGACCTCGGCCAGAGACTCGCCCTCGAGCTCGTCGTCGAACCCCATCCGGTTGAACGCCGAGAGGGCGTTGGGGCTCGCGAAGGTGCTGATGCCGTCGACGTCGATGCGGATGAGCCCGTCGGAGGCGCGCGGCGCCCCCGTCGCGGTGACGTCGGAGCGGCGAGATCGGGGAAGCTGCCGTCCGCGATCATCCGGAAGAGATCGTTCGCGCATTCGTCGAACGTGATCTGCTGACGCGATGGGGTCCGCAGCTCCCCCAGGTTCGTGTGCCTGGTGACCACTCCGATCACGGTGGCCGCAGAGTCGGCGGCGCGCCGTTCGATCACGATCGGCACGGCCCGAACCCTCGTCGGCGTCTCCTCGAACCAGTCGGGCGACGACGAATCGACGATCTCCGCCGAGTCGAAGGCGCCCTGCACCTGGGTGCGCCACTGCGGTCTCACCCGTTCGCCGACGATGTCGCGGTAGAAGAGCGTCGCGGCACCACTGGGCCGCGCGTGGGCGACCGCGATGAACGACCCGTCGTCGGTCTGGATCCAGATGACGATGTCGGCTGACGCGAGGTCGGCGAGGAGCTGCCCGTCGCCGGCTAGTCGGTGGAGCCACTCGACGTCGTTGTCGGTGAGGAGGCCCTGGGCATGGGCGAGATCGCTGAGGGTTGACACCTCACCAGCCTACGGTGACCTGTGTCAGAGAATCGCCAGGGATGTGGCGCGCCAGCGTCGGTCGAAGCCGTCCAGACGTACGGCGACCGCACGCGTCCGGCCCGGCCCCGCCACCACCACCACGGCTTCGATCACGCCATCACGAGGCTCCGCAACGCGGAGGGACACGATCTGGAAGGTCGGGCGCGCGGGCGCGACACCCCGCGCACTGCGGGCCCTGGCCGACAGGTTCGCCCTCGTGACCAGGCTGCGGTACGCCTCTTCGCTGAACCAGCGGGCGAGCTGATCGACCTCCCGCACACCGGCGAGCACTTCGAGGACCCCCTGCGTGAGGCTGCGGAGCAACGGCGCGGGATCCGGGAGGTCACTGGTCGACGTCGGCTGGGGTGCGAAGTACTCATGTGGCGTCATGTCGAACCTTCGATCGGGGCGGTCTGCGAGGCCGTCAGTACAGCACCGCATCGCTCGACCGCGTGTGTCGGCGGCGTAAGTATGTGGATAACTCGTACATCGGATCTCCCGCTCCCCTACGCTCGGGCGAGTGCACTGGGACCGCCTGTTCGAAGACCTCGAAGGTCAGCTGGAATCGGACTGGGAGGCGGAGCGCGCGGTGCTCGACGCCGAGTCCGAGAGGCTCCGCATCGCCCGGCTCGACCTTCGTGCGCGCCTGAGGTCCCTCTGCCGGACCGGCACCGATGCCACGGTCGACCTCGTGGACGGACAGCGTCTGGCTGTGACGATGCAGACGCTGGGAGCGGAGTGGATCGCCGTCGCATCACGAGGCACGACTGTCGAAGGCGGACGCGCGACGGCATCCGCTCTTCTCCTCCCCCTCGAAGCGATCGCGGGGATCACGGTGGACCACGGTGCTCTCCTTGCGAGCCTCGACGCCCTCGTTCCTGCAGAGCACTCGCTCCGAGAGCGGATGACGCTCGGATTCGTCCTCCGCGATCTCGCCAGGCGCCGCGTCTCCGTCCACATCAGCACCCGCACCGGGCACGACGCACACGGCACCATCGACCGCGCGGCGGCGGATCACCTCGATCTGGCCGTCCATGATCCGGGGCAGGCGCGCCGCGCGGAGGCCGTGCACGGGTTCCGGATCATCCCCTTCGCGTCGGTGGTCGCGATAAGGACCTCAGGGGATCAATTCCCGTGAGCGGATGACGTGCCCCAGACCTCCGGGAAGCTGGCCGCCGCCGACTGCCGCCACAGGGCCATCCGGCGGGAGGTCTCGGACTCCTCCGCCAGATACCCGGCGAGGCTCGACTCCTCGACTCGCCACCGCGGCGGCGAGCCCAGCTGTGCCCCACGAAGCCTGCCCTCGTGCAGGAGTTCGATCACCTCGCCGACCTCGATGCTCAACAGCTCGGCGACCTGCGAGGGAGCCAGGAATCGCGGTGCATGCGAGGAGGGGGCTGCCATGACCCCATTCTCCACGACCAGCATTCCGGGGGAACGGCCGAGGCCCGGCTGTGGATAACCGCGGTCGACCCGTCACGATATCTGTGACCATATGGCCATGGTCTCCCACTCTCGTCCACGGCGCGCGTTCTGGGGCGACGTGCGATTCCTCGTCGGCATCGCCCTGGTGGCCGTCTCCATCACCGCGGTGTGGCTCATCGTCACCGGAGCGGACGACGCGGAGCCGGTGCTGCGTGCCGGCCATACGATCGTGCAGGGCGATGCCTTGAGCTCCGATGACTTCCAGGTGGTCGACGTGGATCTCGGGCCATCGACCGACGACTATGCAGGCGCCGATGACCTGCAGCCGGGTCAGATCGCCGCACGTACGCTCATGAAGGGCGAACTGGTTCCGCACGCCGCGCTGACGGATGCGGAGAGCAGTCGCACCACCACGATCGTCATCGCGTCCAGCACCGGACTCCCCGACGAGGTGCGGGCCGGAACCGTCGTCGATGTCTGGAGTGCCCCGCCCATCGACGACGGACGATCCTACGACGTCCCCCGCGTCCTGGTCGCGGGTGTCGTCGTGCGCGACGTGCGCGAGCCGGAAGGCGTGCTGGCCGACACCGGCACGTCGCTCGAACTCGTCATCGAACGGTCTGATGCCGCCGACGTGCTCGCCGCCGTCAACGGAGGATCAGCCCTCTCCGTGCTTCCGGTGGGGGCGGCTCGTGACGCGGGTCGTCGTGGCGATCCCCGCGCCGCGTGCGAACCGGTTGGCGGCAGAGCTGGAGCTCGAGGGCATCACCGTGGTGGCGACGCTCGCACCTGCCGCTCCCCTCCCCGAACTCCCTCCGATGCCGAGGCACTCATCGTCTCCCCCGCGCGCACCCTGCTCACAGCCGAACTCGTCTCGAGGTGCGACCGCGCGGGCGTGCGCATCCTCGTCCTCGGCGGTACGGACAGTCGCCTCCTCGGTCGGCTGGGGCTGTCAGCCGCGCTCTCGTCCGAGGCCACGGGCTGGGAGATCGCCGCTGCGCTGCGAGCGGATGCGCCCGCAGCCCCCGCGCTGCGCCCTCCGCATCCGCATCGCGTCGTCGCCGTGTGGGGACCCCAGGGCGCTCCTGGTCGCTCCACCGTGGCGATCGATCTCGCCCTCGAACTCGCGCGCACCGGTCGCAGCGCGGCTCTGATCGATGCCGATACGGTGGCCCCGTCGCTCGCCCTGCTCCTCGGCCTCAGCGATGACGCCCCCGGCATCGCCGCTGCCTGCCGGCGCGCCGAGCGGGGCGTGCTCGACGACGCCGAGCTCACCCGCCTGTCGATGCGGATCGGCAGCGGAGGCGACGACGTCCAGGTGCTCCCCGGAATCAATCGGCCCAACCGCTGGCCCGAGCTGACCTCAGCCCGCGTACGCGCGACGTTGAACGCGTGCCGGCAGTGGGTCGAGGAGACGGTCGTCGACGTCTCCGGTGCATTCGATGCCGACGAGGAGGTGACGTACGACCTCATCGGGCCTCGGCGTCACGATGCCACATCCGCAGCGCTCCGGGAAGCGGACCACATCGTGGCGGTTGCGGCCGCCGATCCCCTGGGCATCAGCCGCTTCCTGCGGGATCATGCGGAGGTGCGACGCCTCACGGCACCCGCTCCGGTCACCGTGGTCGTCAATCAGGTCCGACCCGGGCCCCTCGGCATCGACGCGCGCGGGCAGGTGAGACGCACTCTCGAGCGTTTCGCGGGGATCACAGAGGTGACCTTCCTGCCGTTCGATCGACGAGCGGCAGACGCGGCGCTGCTGCACGCGCGACCGGTGACCGATGTCGCCCCCGATCGAGCTTCGTGGCCGGCGTGCGACGGCTGGCTGCGACGCTCTCGCCTCGGGGCGCGGAGGGCGTCACTGTCGATAGCTCGCCAGGAAGTTCCCGAGTCGCTCGACGGCTTCGCTCAGCACTCGGGGCTCGGGAAGCGTGACGAGGCGGAGGTGATCCGGCGTCGCCCAGTTGAAGCCGGTGCCCTGCACCAGGAGGATGTGCTCCGACACGAGAAGATCGTAGACGAGCTTGGCATCGTCCCTGATCTCGTGCACGTTCGGGTCCAGGCGCGGAAACGCATACAGCGCGCCCTGAGGCTTGACGCAGGAGACCCCCGGGATGGACTCGAGTCCTTCCCAGGCGATGTCGCGCTGCTCGTGCAGACGTCCGGTCGGCGCGATCAGCGCATCGATCGACTGCACCCCCGAGAGCGCCGCCTGCACCGCATGCTGAGCCGGCACATTGGGGCAGAGACGCGTCGAAGCCAGCAGTGTGATCCCCTCGAGGAATCCCTTGGCATGGTCCTGCGGACCCGTGATGACCATCCACCCCGAGCGATAGCCGGCGACACGGTAGGTCTTCGACAGCCCGTTGAAGGTCAGGCACAGCAGGTCGGGCGCGAGAGTCGCGGTCGGGATGTGCACGGCGCCGTCGAAGAGGATGCGGTCGTAGATCTCGTCCGAGAGCAGCAGCAGCTGATGCTCTCGGGCGATCTGCACCAGGCCCTCCAGGATCGGCCGTGAATACACCACTCCCGTCGGGTTGTTCGGGTTGATGATCACGAGCGCCTTGGTCTTCGGCGTGATCTTCGACCGGATGTCTTCCAGGTCGGGCTGCCACTCGTCGTCCTCATCGCACAGGTAGTGCACAGGGGTACCGCCGGCGAGACTCGTCATCGCCGTCCACAACGGGTAGTCGGGCGCCGGGATCAGGACCTCGTCGCCTTCGTCGAGCAGAGCCTGCATGGTCATGGTGATCAACTCGGAGACCCCGTTGCCGAGGTACACGTCGTCCGGGTCGAAACGAGGGAAGCCCTCGATCTGCTCGTAGCGGCTCACGACGGCCCTGCGAGCGGAGATGATGCCCTTGCTCTCGCTGTAGCCGTGCGCCGTCGGCAGTGCGGCGAGCATGTCGTGCACGATCTGGTGGGGTGCATCGAAACCGAAGATCGCCGGGTTCCCGGTGTTCAGCTTGAGGATCTTGTGACCCTCGGCCTCCAGACGCGCCGCCTCGACGAGGGCGTTTCCGCGGATCTCGTACAGGACGTTCTTGAGCTTCGACGACTGATCGAAGTTGCGCGTTGGTGTCATCGACCAAGCCTACAGCGACGAAAGGAGGGCCAATCCTCTCGGACTGGCCCTCCTTCCGTCGAGCACTACTTCTTCTTCTTGCCCTGGGCGCGTCGCTGTTCCCGGTTGCCTGCGGCCGGCGGTTCCGCCTCCGTACGCTGACCGAACGCTCCGCGCGGAGCCTCCTCGGCATCGGGCTGCGGGGCCGGAGTGCGCGCCGCAGCCTGGCGTACCCGATCGGTCGCCGCCTGCTGCACCTGCCCGCGGTCGTTTCGCACCTCGACCTCGCCCGCATCATTCGCGGCGGAGTACTCGAGACGCTGCTCGCCGCCGCCCGTGGAGAGCCCCTTGGCCTCGACCTCGGCGGTCTCCGAGTCGCCGGCGCGACGCACCTCGACCTCGAGGTTGTAGAGGTAGCCGACCGACTCCTCCTTGATCTGCCCCATCATCGACTGGAACATCGCGTAGCCTTCACGCTGATACTCGATCAGCGGGTCGCGCTGCGCCATCGCCCGCAGGCCGATGCCGTCCTTCAGATAGTCCATCTCGTAGAGGTGGTCGCGCCAGCGGCGGTCGAGGACCTGCAGCACCACGCGTCGCTCGAGTTCACGCGTCGCCGCCTCGCCGAGGGACGCCTCGCGGGTATCGTACGCGATCTTGGCGTCGGAGAGGAGTTCGCGAGTGAGCCCGTCGGCGGTGATGCCGCCCTTGCGGCCCGCAGCCTCGGAGACGACCTCGTCGATCGTGACGCCGACCGGGTAGAGGGTCTTGAGCTCGGTCCAGAGCGCGTCGAAGTCCCAGCTCTCGTTGTGCCCCTCGCCGGTGTGGTCGCGGACCACGCTGCTGATGGCGTCTTCGATGAAGTGCTGCACGCGGTCGGCGATGTCATCGCCCTGCAGGATCTGCCGACGGTCGGCGTAGATCGCCTCACGCTGGCGGTTCAGGACGTCGTCGTACTTGAGCACGTTCTTGCGCATCTCGGCGTTGCGCGCTTCGACCTGCGATTGCGCGCTGCGGATGGCCCGCGACACGAGTCCCGATTCGATCGGCACGTCATCGGGGAAGTTCGTCCGGGAGAGGATCGCCTCGGCTGCGCCCGACTGGAACAGCCGCATCAGGTCATCGGTGAGGCTCAGGTAGAAGCGGCTCTCCCCGGGGTCTCCCTGTCGGCCGGAACGTCCGCGGAGCTGGTTGTCGATGCGACGAGACTCATGCCGCTCTGTTCCGAGCACATAGAGCCCGCCGGCCTCGATGACCTTCTCGGCCTCCTCGGCGACGACGGCCTTCATGGCCTCGTACGTCTCGTCCCAGGCGACCTCGTACTCCTCGGGCGTCTCGACGGGGTCGAGTCCCTTGCCCTTGAGCTCCTGAACCGCGAGGAACTCGGCGTTCCCGCCGAGCATGATGTCGGTACCGCGACCGGCCATGTTCGTGGCGACGGTGACGGCGCCGAGGCGGCCCGCGCGGGCGACGATCTCGGCCTCACGCGCATGGTTCTTCGCGTTGAGGACCTCGTGCTTGACGCCCTTCTTCGCGAGCAGACGCGAGAGGTACTCGCTCTTCTCGACGCTCACGGTTCCGACCAGCACCGGCTGACCCCCCGCGTGACGTTCCGCGATGTCCTCCACGACCTGTGCGAACTTCGCCGTCTCGTTCTTGTAGACGAGGTCGGCCTGATCCTTGCGGATCATCGGCTTGTTGGTCGGGATGGGGATGACACCGAGCTTGTAGGTCGACATGAACTCGGCCGCCTCGGTCTCGGCGGTACCGGTCATGCCGGCGAGCTTGTCGTAGAGGCGGAAGTAGTTCTGGAGCGTGACCGTCGCGAGGGTCTGGTTCTCGGCTTTGACCGGCACCCCCTCCTTGGCCTCGATCGCCTGGTGGATGCCCTCGTTGTAGCGGCGACCGACGAGGATGCGACCGGTGTGCTCGTCGACGATCATGACCTCGTCGTTCATCACGACGTAGTCGGTGTCCTTCTTGAAGAGGGCGAGCGCCTTGATCGAGTTGTTGAGGAACGAGATGAGCGGGGTGTTCGCGGACTCGTAGAGGTTGTCGATGCCGAGGTAGTCCTCGACCTTCTCGATACCGGGCTCGAGCACACCGACCGTGCGCTTCTTCTCGTCGACCTCGTAGTCCTCGCCGACCTCGAGGGTGCGGGCGATCTTCGCGAACTCGGCGAACCAGCGGTTGGCCTCGCCCGAGGACGGGCCGGAGATGATGAGCGGGGTGCGCGCCTCGTCGATGAGGATCGAGTCGACCTCGTCGACGATCGCGAAGAAGTGCTCGCGCTGGACGAGGTCCTCCTTGCGCCACGCCATGTTGTCGCGCAGGTAGTCGAAGCCGAACTCGTTGTTCGTGCCGTAGGTGATGTCGGCCGCGTACTGCTCGCGACGGACCGCGGGGGTCTGGCCCGAGACGATGATGCCCGTGGTCATGCCCAGGGCGCGGAACACGCGGCCCATCAGCTCCGCCTGGTAGCTCGCGAGGAAGTCGTTGACCGTGATGACGTGCACGCCCTTGCCCGCGATCGCGTTCAGATAAGCGGGCAGCGTGGCGACGAGGGTCTTGCCCTCACCGGTCTTCATCTCGGCGATGTTGCCGAGGTGGAGGGCGGCGCCACCCATGACCTGCACGTCGTACGCGCGCATGCCGAGCGTGCGCTTGGCAGCCTCACGCACCGCAGCGAACGCCTCGGGCATCAGCTGGTCGAGCGTCTCGCCCTTCTCGAAGCGGGCGCGCAGCTCGGTGGTCTCGTTGCGCAGCTCGTCGTCGGTGAGCTTGGAGATGTCCTCTTCCAGCGCCCCCACTGCCTTGACGACCTGATTCAGACGGCGGATGACCCGCCCCTCGCCAGCACGCAGCAGCTTCTCAAGAGGATTGGCCACGGATGTCATCTCCCTGTCAGTGGGTAAATCGCCGGCAGCCGGTGAACCCGACGCGAGGCATGCTTTGCCATGTTACCGGGCTGTGACCTGCACGTCGCCTGCAAGGAGCGACCGGTGCGTCATCCGCGTGGCGCGATGCGCGAATACCGAGTATGCATATACTCGGTATTGCATTCCGGACGACCCACCAGGAGATCACCCATGTCGGTACGCCAGAGCCTTCTCGCCATCCTCGATCAGGGACCCTGCTACGGCTATCAGCTGCGGCACGAGTTCGACCGGCGCACCGGCTCCACCTGGCCCCTCAACGTCGGACAGATCTACAACACGCTCGAGCGGCTCGAACGCGACGGGCTCGTGCAGCGCGGCGATGCAGACGACCAGGGCCATATCTACTGGCAGATCACGGAGAGCGGTTCGGCCGAAGTCGCGCAATGGCTCTCCTCCCCCGTGGTGCGGACGCAGGCGACCCGAGACGAGCTGGCGATCAAGCTCGCGGTCGCCGCGACACTGCCCGGCGTCGACGTCACGGCGGTCATCCAGGCACAGCGCACCGCGTCGCTCCGTCAACTGCAGGCTCTGCAGCGCGCCAAGTACGCGGGTGGCGATGCGGACGGGCCCGAAGAACTCTCCTGGGCGCTGGTCGTCGACTCGATGATCTTCGCCGCGGAGGCCGAGGTGCGCTGGCTCGACCACACGGAACAGCGGCTCGCGCTGCATCCCCGCCACGCGATGACGCTCGAACTCGCCACCGAGCGCCCCAAACGAGGTCGTCCGGCCAAGGCCGGAGCCGCACTCGCGGATGCCGAGCCCACGCCGTGAGCGACGAGACGGTCCTGAGCCTCGTCGGCGTGACTCAGCAGTACGGTCACGGCGCGACGGCGGTCTCCGCACTCTCGGGCGTGGATCTGGAAGTTCGACGCGGTGAGCTCGTCGCCGTCATGGGTGCTTCCGGCTCCGGCAAGTCGACGCTGCTCGCGATCGCGGGCGGTCTCGCCAGGCCCACAACGGGCGAGGTCGTGATCGAAGGCGCGTTCCTCAGTGAACAGAGTGCTGCGGATGTCGCCCGCCTGCGCCGGAGATCGCTCGGGTTCGTCTTCCAGGACTTCAACCTGATCCCCACGCTCACCGCGATCGAGAACGTGACTCTCCCGTTGGAACTCGACGGCTTCCGCAGGCGGGTCGCGCGCCGCGCCGGCAAGGACGCCCTCGAGTCCGTCGGGCTGGCCGACAAGCTCGACTCCTACCCGGACGACCTCTCGGGAGGTCAGCAGCAGCGCGTCGCCATCGCCCGCGCAGTCGTCGGCGGCCGACGGCTCATCCTCGCGGACGAACCGACCGGCGCACTCGACTCCGTCACCGGCGAGCTCGTGCTCCGGATGCTCCGTGGGCGCGTGGATGCGGGAGCAGCGGGCATCCTCGTCACCCACGAGGCGCGGCATGCGGCGTTCGCCGACCGGATCGTGTTCCTCCGCGACGGCAGGATCGTCGACGAGACCCGACGCGATGATGCCGAGGTGCTCCTGAGCGGAACGGGCCGATGACCTCGACCGTCGAGCGGCCGGAGACACGGACGTCCCGACGTCTCCCCGCCGGTGGGCCGCGTCCGGGGACAGGGATCCGCTGGCGCGTCGCCGCCCGGCTGGCGCGCCGGCAACTGCGTCGCACTCTCCTGTCCAGCGCGCTCATCGGCGTCCTCGTCATGCTCCCGATCGCGGCCATGACGGCCTATGCGGTCATCGGGGCGAGCATGGTCGGCACGGCTCAGGAGCGCGTGACCGCGGAGCTGGGGCAGACGGAGGCGTGGATCTCGGTGGCAGGCGCACCGGGGAGCGGTTTCTGGCAGTCGCCGACCGATCCCACCTGGTTCGGATATCCCGAGAACACGAGCACCGCCCCGGAGGTGACACCGATCGCCGACCCGACCGCCCTGCTCCCGTCCGGCACCGAGGCCATCCGCGTGGTCGAGACCGACGTGCGCGTGGAGACACCGGACGGCGTGACGAGGATCCCGGCGTGGGGCGGTGAGGTGTGGGATGAGCGTTTCCACGGACGCTTCGAACTCGTCGACGGGACCACCCCGCGCACCGGACGCGAGATCATGGCGACCCCCGCCACGCTCGAGCGACTCGGAGTCGCGATCGGCGGCGAGGTGGTCCTCACCGACAGCGACCGGACCTACACCGTCGTCGGAACGCTCGACTCCGCCGTGCTCTCCGATGCGACCTCCGCGCTGTTCCTCCCGGCGAGCGCGGGGCTCGAGGGCGACGCCCGCTGGTACCTCCCGATCTGACGCTCAGCTGGTCGGACGTCGAGAAGCTGAACGAAGACGGAGTCGTCGCGTACGCCCGATCGGTGATCCTGGACCCACCCGACATCGCCGACGACTCGAGGCGCGGGTGGTCCGGAGCCGACGACGGCGCATTGTGGACGATGCTCATCGTGCTCATCGCCGGAGGGCTCTTCGCGGCCTACGTCGTCGTGATGCTCGCGGGCGCCGCCTTCGCCGTCGCCGCGCGTCGCCAGCAGCGATCCTCGCCGTCGCCGCGAGCGTCGGTGCGTCAGCTTCCGACCTCCGCCGCGTCATCCTGCTCCAGGGAACCGCGCTCGGACTCGTCTCGGGGGTCATCGGACTCGCCCTCGGCGTCGGCGCCGCCTCCATCACGATGGCGGTGCTCGCCGACGGCACGGCGACGCAGTTCTGGGGCTTTCACGTCCCCTGGCTGATCCTGGCCGGAATCCTCGCGTTCTCGGTGCTCGTCGGCACCATCTCTGCGGCTTTCCCGGCGCGGACGGTGGCGCGCTCCGACACTCTCAGCGCCCTCCGCGGCGCACGTCGCCCGCAGTCGCCCCGTGCGTCGAGACCCATCTGGGGATCGATCCTGCTGCTGGTCGGCGTCGCTCACGATCGGCAGCGCTTTCGCTGTCCTGGCGATCGTCGTCACCGATCTCCCGTGGGACTCCCCCTGCGGACCATCCCGCCGTTCGGGATCGTGATCGGGCCCGTCCTCGTGCAGATCGGCATCCTCCTCTCGGGACGCTGGCTGCTGTGGGTCACCGCCAAGGCGCTGTCCCGGCTCAGCCTCGCGGCCCGCATCGCCGCGCGCGACGCCGCTGCGAACTCGTCTAGGACAGTTCCCGCCTTCGCCGCGATCGCCGCGACCGTGTTCATCGCCGTCTTCGCCATCGGTCAGACCTCCATGCAGAACGCGTGGACGGCCCGTGATTGGATGTACCAGGCACCGGTCGGCACCCTCGCGATCAGCATTCACGAGACCGGGACGGGCGCTCCCCTCGATGACCCGGCGGCGGCCGAGGCCGAGAAGGCGGGCATCGAGCTCGCGGACGCCGTGGGGGCTTCTGGTATCGCTGTCGTCTCCCACCAGCCGGAGATCTGGTCGTACGCCAGCGCCGGCGATGTCCCCGCTGATGCGACCAGAGTCATCGCCGTGATGCCGGAGCGCCATCTTCTCGACCCGGTCGAGCAGGACTCGTTCTCCGGCGGGCAGAACCGGGCGAATCCGATCGCCGTGATCGCCGCGGACGAGGTCGAGGACGCGCTCGGGATCACGATGACGTCTGCCCAGCGCGCCGCCTACCGAAGCGGCGCCGCCATCGTCACAGACCCGGACTACGTCACCGACGGCACGATCGACGTCGGCGCGTGGACCGGCAGGGAAGCCTACGAAGGAGAGATGCCCGACAACATCTGGACCCGGTGGGAAGAAGGGCCCCCGCGCAGCGAACCGATCTGGGAGAAGAAGGTCGACGCCATCGAACTCGACCTCCCCCACCAGGGAATCGCGGTGGCGATCGCCCCGGAGACCGCGACGGAACTCGACATGGAGATTCGCCCGTTCCTGGTGATCGCGTCGTTCGACGGCCCCGTACCGGTGGAGGTGCGGGACCGCGTGCAGGAGCAGGCCGACGCGTCCACCGCGGATGCGTGGGTCCTCGCCCCGTACTTCGAAGACGGTCCACCGGATGACTCCCTGTGGATGATCCCGATCCTGGCGGCCGTGGGTGTGCTCGTCCTCGGAGCAAGCGGTGTCGCGCTGAGTCTCGCTCGATTCGAACGCCGGCCCGACGACGCGACTCTCTCCGCCGTCGGTGGGACGGACTCGCTCCGTCGCCGGATCGGGTTCTGGCAAGGGCTCATCATCGCCGGGTTCGGCACGATCGCGGGGGCTGCGGCCGGAGTTCTCCCGCCGATCGGATTCGCCATCCAATCGCGCGACGTTCTGCTCATCTCCGACATCCCCTGGCTGGTGCTCGCTCTGCTGGCCGTCGCCCTGCCTCTCGCGATCGCGACGGTCAGCTGGCTCGTCCCCCCGAGGAAGGCCGAGTTGACACGACGGACAGCGATCGCGTGACGTGCCCTGAGCGAACACCGCCCACCTGAAGCGGATGCTCAGCCAGCTCCCGCACACGGGAAACTAGGATCGGTTCATGGCTGGATTTTGGGGCAGACGCAAACGCGAACAGGAAGAACTCGCCGCACAGGACGCCGATCTGGCGCGTCGCGCCGAGCAGGCCCTGGTCGGGGCGGACGAGCGGATCCGCACGACCTCGGATGAGCTCGCGTTCGCGGAGGCCGAGCTCGGCGAGTCGCTGACCGCTGATCTGCGCAAGGCGCTGATCGCCGTGCGCACTCACCTGCGCGAGGCATTCCAACTGCACCAGCTGAACCACGACGAGATCCCCGACACTCCTGAGGAGCTGCGCACACGGAATGCGCGCATCCTGCAGCTGTGCGATTGGGCCCAGGATCTCCTCGACGAGAAGACCTCCGTGCTCGCGGAGTCCGTGGCGAAGGTGCGACGAGCGCCGGAGATCATCGCGCAGGTGCGCGCCGAGGCTGCCGCCCTGAGCACCCGCATCCCGCAGACCAACGAGACCGTCGCACGTCTCTCCGCCCGCTACTCCGATTCTGCGATGCACCAGATCACCGCGAGCGCTGCCGAGGCGGAGCAGCTCATCCGCTTCGCGACCCACAGCGCCGATGTCTCGGAGCGCCGCCGGGCGGCGAAGCAGAACGAGGAAGCGAACGTCGCACTCGAGACCGCGACCGAGGCGACCCGGCGTGCCTCGGCCCTGCTCGACGCGGTCGAGGACTTCGAGATCGAAGCGCTGCGGGCGGAGTCCACCCTCGCAGAAGTCGTCGCGGACTCGCGGGGCGACCTCATCGCGGCTCGCACCGCACCAGCGGTCCCCGCCGTGGCCGACGCGGTCGCCGCGCTCCAGGCGGCGCTGGCCGCGTTGACGCCGTCCGGGCAGCCCAACGACCCCTTCGCCGAGCTCTCCCAGCTGCGCGAGGCCAACTCCGCTCTGGACGACGCGATCGCGAAGGCGCGTCATCGCGCCGAGAATCCGCTCCCGAGCGTCGCGCAGGTGCAGCACGCGATCGATGACGCCGACCGGCAGCTCGGCGTGGCGCGCGGCCTCATCGCGGGGCATCGCGGATGGATCGGCGCCGACGCCCGCACTCGACTCGCCGAAGCCGAGCGGCTGCGTGTCGACCTCTCCGATCTCCTCCCCGCGGAAGAGACGCGGGAAGCCGCCCTGGTACAGGCCCGGCGAGTCGCTCATCTCGCGTCGGAGGCCCTGCAGCTCGCGCAGCGTGACATCGATTCGTCCCGTCCGCCGGACCAGGACTGGGGCGGCGGCGGTTGGGGCGGAGGACCGCGACGCGGTGGTGGTGGCGGCGACCTCGCTTCCGGCATCCTGGGCGGCCTCGTGATCGGCAGCCTCCTCGACGGCATCTTCGACTGACGGCTTCCGCCGCACGGACGCCGGAACGGCCCGGTCCCTCCGAGGGACCGGGCCGTTCTGCGATGCGGCTCAGGACGCGAGGGCCGCCGACGGCGGGGCCTGCGTGCTCAGAGCGATCACACCGTAGTCCCACCCCTTGCGGCGGTAGACGACGCTCGGGTGATCGGTGCGGACGTCGACGAAGAGGAAGAAGTCGTGACCGACCAGCTCCATCCGGTCGACCGCCTCCTCGACGGTCATCCATTCGGCGTCGAAGCTCTTGGTGCGGATCACGACAGGAGAATAGGCCTCCTCCTCGGACTGCTGCACGGGGACGCTGCCCGTCGCGACCGCATGGAGCACGTCGGCGGATGCGGGCTGGACATCGATGCCCTCCAGTGCGCCGCTGCCCTTCTCGAAGTGGGCGCCGCGGGGGTGCTGTCGACCATCGACTCGCTTCTCCTTCGCGCGACGCAGTTGCTCGGACATCTTGTCGACGGCGAGATCGAGAGCCACGAATTTGTCGCCATCGGTCGCTTCCGCGCGGACGACGGGTCCCTTTCCGACCAGCGTCAATTCGACGGTCTCATCGGGGATGCGGCCATTGCGATACACCCGATGGGTGACTTTCACGTCCAGTCGTTGCGCGCGAGACGCGAGCATCTGGACCTTGGCGATCTTCTCTTCGACAACGGTTCGGAAGCGATCGGTGATACCCACTCCGACGCCAACGATGCTTGTTTCCATTGCTGCCTCCTTGTCCCGGTCCTCCCGGCCAAGGGCGGACCGTGGTCGCCTTGTGTCCCCCCACCGTAGTCCGCCCGCCGACGGATGTCACGGGGTCCTGCCCCTGTGTCGCCGGTGCGTTCTCGATGAGGTTCCTCAGAATCCGGATCGACGCGGCGTGGCGGCGAGCGCGACCGCCGCGATGACGCGGAAGCCGGCGACATCGAGGGCCCGGAATGCTTCGTCGAACGTCGCTCCGGTGGTGACGACGTCATCCACGATCACGGCCTCGGCGCCGTCACCGCGCCGCCGCGCACGCATCGTGTGGTGCACGTTCATCGCCCGGGCGCGGGCCCCCAGCCCTCGCTGATCGACGCTCCTGGTGACGACGGAGAGCACTCGCTGCGGGAGGAGGCCCGCCCGACGGATCAGCAGCTCGGGGACCCGGTAGCCGCGCCGACGGAAGGCCGCGCGCGCCGTGGGCACCGGCACGACCCAGGTCGCGGGGGTGACACAGGGAGCGAGCACGGTCGCGAGAGCAGATCCCAGCGGACGCGCGAGGACCGTGGCGCCCTCGCCCTTGAGCCGACGGATGCAGCGCGCGGCGACTCCCTCGAAAGCGAGTGCCGCCTGGACCGGCAGCCCGCCGGTGGTCACCCCTGATGCGGTCGCGGTGCCAGCTCCTGCCGGCAGCGGGCGCACAAGGTGCTCCCCGGCACATCGCATCCGGCGCACGTGGCCGCCGAAAGGAACGCCGCGACCTCCGCGCCGAGGCGGAGCATCCGGGAGTCTGATCGCATCTCCCGATTCTGCGGGCGAGAAGCGCGCCATGACACCCGGATCGCATCGTCGAGAGAACTCGGCGCGAGCGCCTCCATCGTGGAGGAGGAGTCACTCCCCCGCGCGTGTGCCGAGGACGGAGATCCCGGAAGCGACCTCCCGCCAGGCGGACCCGGCGTGGGCGAACAGCTGCCCGCTCGCACCCAGGATCCGGACACCCGCCGACGTGCGCGCACCGGCCACCGAGATCGCATCGCTCGGTGCCGCCTCTGCCGACCCGGGTCCGCCCACCATCTGGGTGAGGAGCCGCGGGCCGGTCGGACCGGTGAGGATCCCGAGACGATCCGGCCCCAACCAGACGAGGCTGGTCGCCGGTTCGGTCAGCTGGGTGACCTGCTTGGCGTCTCCGAGCTCGATCGGGACCCCCGCCGAATCGCGGATCACGGCCGCGACGACGACCCAACGCTGCTTGCCGACCGCCACGACCGCGGCCACTCGTGCCCCATCTGCCGACACCCGCATATCGGAGATCGCGGAGGCCGTCGGCCATGCGTTCGCCACGGCCTGCGGTGCGACATCCGGGTCGCTCCCCGAGACCTGCACAGCAGAGGGCTGTCCTTCGGGAACGGACCAGGTGTACCCCCACGGATCGAGCGACGGCTCGATGAGGCCGGGGCGGGCATCCACCTCGTCGCGACTGTCGTCGTGAACCGCGTAGACGTGACCGTCGCCCAATTGGACAGCGGCGCGGGAGTCGTCTGCGGCGACGTCGATCGAGACGACCGGTTCTTCGATGGCGGCGATCTGCGCACTGATGTCGGCGACCGGCACGATCTCATCGCCCACGAGCCGGCCGAAGACGCCGTCCTGCAGCACCAGACTGCCGATCTCCGCTGTGGGCTCGACGACGTCGGCGACCCCGGCATCGAGGGAGCGCCCGTCGACCGTGAACTGCACGCGGGTGACGGCGACCCCCGCGGCCTTGAGCGTCGCCTGCAGCTGGGTGCGCATGCGGGAGAGGGTCGTCTCGTCGAGATCAGCCGCCGGCCGGGTGAGGGCGACCTCGGCGACCTGCCCGACGACGGGAACCGCATCCTGCGCGAGTTGGACATCAGCGGGGAAGGCGTTCTGCACCGCGGGCTCGAGCCATTCGCTGGGGGCTCCGCCGATCAGCGCCTGGGTCACGGTGGTCGCGGGGCTCAACCGCCGCGGGTACCACCTCATGTCGGGCACGAGTCGCGACCAGGCGAGATCGAAGTACTGCAGCGGATACCCCTGGAAGACGGTGGCGAACCGCGGGGCGTCGATCACGATCCCGTCGAGTGCCTCCGTGATGCGCCACTCACCGTCGTCCATCCGCTCGAGTGCGAACGGCATGGTGGACGCACCGAGCGCGTCGGAGTACGCCCCTGATTCGTCGACGCTCGCCACCAGATCGAGCAGCACCTGCACCTCCGCCGAGTCGGCGTCCTCCACCTGTTCGACGGGAACGGTGGAGGAGATGGTGCGCGTGTCCGTACCGAGATCGATCGACACCCCCGCCGCGGGCCGCCAGGTGCGCTGCAACTCCGGCGCCAGGAACTCGCGGGCCGTCGCCCAGTTGTCGGAGGTCGTGATCCCCGCCTCGAGGAAACCCTCGACGATCTCCTCGGGACCGGCTCCCTCGATGGGACCCGATGCCACCGGGAGGAAGTCCAGGTCCTGCGTCGACTCGCCGAGTTCGAGGCCGACCGACACGCCGCCGGTCGTCGGCAGACCGGCGCAGGCAGGGAGCAGGAGCGCGGCGAGCGCGAGACCGGCCGCGCGCAGCACCTTCTTCGACGTCGCCCGCCTCATGACCGGTCCCTCTCATCGAACAGGTCGGGACGGCTCTCGGCCAGTGAGATGGGCTGCGTCGCGTCGCCGAGTTCGGCGAGGGGCTCCTGTGGCTCCACGGGAATCGGACTCGGTCCGTCCAGGACGCCTTCGTGACGGGGAATCGTGAGCACGAAGTTCGTGCCGACACCGAGCTCCGACCACACCGCGAGCGTTCCGCCGTGCAGGGTGGCGTCCCCGAGCGCGATGGACAGCCCGAGACCGGTTCCACCGATCGTGCGCTGCCGGGAGGGATCCGCACGCCAGAACCGGTCGAACACGCGTTCGGCGTCGCCCGGCTCCATGCCGAGCCCGAAGTCCCGGACTCCAGCGGCCACCGCATGCTGATTGCTGTCGACCGTGATCACGATGGGGCGGCCCTCGCCGTGCTCGATGGCGTTGCCGATCAGGTTGCGCAGGACTCGACGGACGCGCCGCGGATCCATATCGACCGGAGAGTAGCCGCCGGGGGCGACGAGCCGCAGTTCGCTCCCGCGTCCCTCCGCGAGCGGGACCATCTGTTCGATGATGTCCTCCGCCAGGTGGGCGAGGCTCGTGGCCTCGAGCTCGAGCTGCACCGATCCCGCATCGTAGCGACTGATCTCGAGCAGGTCGGAGAGCAGCGTCTCGAATCGCTGCACCTGGGCATGCAGCAGTTCCGCAGTACGCGCGGTCGTCGGGTCGAACTCCTCACGCTGATCGTTGAGCATGTCCGCGGCGAGCCGGATCGTCGTCAACGGTGTGCGAAGTTCGTGCGAGACGTCGGAGACGAAGCGCTGTTGCACCATCGAGAGCTCGCCGAGCTCCTTGATCTGCGCCTCGATGCTGTCGGCCATCGCGTTGAACGAGCGCCCGAGGATCGCCAGCTCGTCCTCTCCGTGCACCTCGAGCCGCACGCCGAGATCTCCCGCAGCGAGCCGTGCACTCGTCTCGGCCGCCTGGACGATCGGCGTCGAGACCGCGCGCAGCACGATCCAGGAGATGGCGGCGACGATCGCCACCAGCCCGATGCCGGCGATCCAGAGCGTGCGCTGCACGAACACGAGCGTCTGATCGGCATCGGCGAGATCGTAGGCGAAGTAGATCTCGAAGGCCCCGGCCTCCGGCACCTGCAGCTGCTGGCCCACGACGATCCCCGGCACCACCCCGCCGTCCGCCACCGGCAGGGCCACGGACTGCCAGGCCTGGCGATCGTCGAGCTCGACCACCCGCCGCTGCAGCTCTGGACTGAGCAGATCCTCGTTCAACCCCGCCTCGAAGCCGTTCAGACGAACGCCGTCCGCTCCGGTGTCGATCTTGTATCCGGCCAGCTGGTCGGTGCTCGAGGTGCGGGCGAGCGTGTCTCGGATGCTGTCCCAGAGCGTCGAGAGCGCCGCAGGGTCATCGCCGACCTCCGCGACGTCGAGGATGCGTTGGGCCTGGTCGACGGCCCGCCGGGCATCTTCCAGCGCGACGTTCTTGCGCGAGATGAAGAGGTCGTTCTGGATCACGAGCGCCATCGTCACGCACGTGATGAAGATCGCCAGCGAGGTCGCCAGCAGTGTGATCGACAGCGTCCGGAAGCGGAGCGAACGCCGCCACAGCATGCCGAGCATGGTCGGCCAGCTCCGCCAGTCGCGCAGGACAGCGACCGTGGAGGTGGTCGCAGTCGTCGCGGCCATCGTGCTCCTAGCCGACGCTCCCGGCCCGATAGCCCACGCCACGCACCGTCATCACGATCTTCGGGTTGTCCGGGTCGAGCTCGACCTTGGCACGGAGGCGCTGCACGTGCACGTTCACCAGCCTGGTGTCGGCCTTGTAGTGATAGCCCCACACCTGCTCGAGCAGCATCTCGCGGGAGAACACCTGTTGCGGCTTCGACGCGAGTGCCACCAGGAGCTGGAACTCCAGCGGCGTGAGCGCGATCGGCGCCGTGCCACGCCGCACCTCGTGCGCATCGACGTCGACCGTGAGATCGCCGACCCGCAACTGCTCGCTGGTCGTCTGCGGGGCAGGACGGAGACGGGTGCGGATGCGCGCGACGAGCTCTTTCGGGTTGAAGGGCTTGACCATGTAGTCATCTGCCCCCACCTCCAGCCCGCGCACCACATCGGCGGTGTCGCTGCGGGCCGTGAGCATGATGATGGGGACACCCGATTCGGCGCGGATGCGCGTGCAGATCTCGATGCCGTCCATCCCGGGCAGCATGAGGTCGAGCAGAACCAGGTCCGGTCGCTGCGCGCGCCATTCATCGACAGCTCGCGCACCGTCAGCGCAGAATACCGGCTCGAAACCCTCGGTGCGCAGCACGATCCCGATCATCTCGGCGAGCGCTGTGTCGTCGTCGACCACGAGAATGCGTGAGGTCATAACAGTTACCTTATGGCACCGAGTCCCGCCGACCCCAGGTCTGCGCACCACGCGCGGGATATGACACGATGGGAGCGCACGATGGAGGGAGTGCCTGTGAGTGGCCAGACGTGGACGCCCGCCCCGAAGAAGGGGATCATCCCTCTTCATCCGCTGACGTTCGGGATGCTGCTGGGAAAGGCCTTCGCGGCGCTCCGCCATAACCCGAAGGTGCTCTTCGGCTTCGCCGTCGCCATCCAGCTGGTCGTCGTCATCGCCACGGCCGGCGTCATGGGGGTCGTGCTGTTCACGACGTTCTCGCGCCTGGAGACGGTCTCCCCGTCATCCCCCGACTTCGAGGCGGTGCTCGCCGGGACCATCGGGATCAACATCATCGCCGGGGTCGCCGTCGGACTCGCCTCGATCGCATTCACCGCCATGATGCAGGGCGTCGTCGCGGCAGAGATCGGCTACGCGGCGGTCGGCGTGAAGGCCACCCTGCGGATGCTGTGGCGGAGGATGGCACCGTCGTTCTGGCGCCTGGCCGGCTTCGCCTCCCTGTCGGTCGTGGCGCTCTTCGGCATCTTCGCGATCGTCGCGGCCGTGATCGCCGCGTTCGTCGCCGGCGGTCTGGGCGGCAGCGTCGAACTCATCGGGGTCGTCGTGCTCGTCGTGATCCTCATCGCATTGGCAGCGGTGCCGCTGAGCGTGTGGCTGACGACCAAGCTGCTGCTGGTGCCCTCGATCCTCGTGCTCGAGCGGGCCCGCTTCCGCGAGGCGTTCGTCCGCTCGTGGCGCCTCACCCGCGGGCGCTTCTGGGTCGCCTTCGGAGTGACCTTCCTCATCAGTCTCATCATGGGCCTCGCCATGCAGGTCGTGAGCTTGCCCGTGACCCTGCTCAGCAGCCTCCTCGGCTCCGTCGTCGCCCCGACCGGCGCGGAGGAGCCGACTGCCGCGATCGGGTTCGTCCTCACGCTGCTCGCGCCGCAGATCCTGCTCCTGGTGATCCAGGCGATCGCGCTGGTGGTGCAGAGCACCGGGTCGGCGCTCGTCTACCTGGACTGCCGGATGCGTTACGAGGGGCTGGATCAGACGCTCATCGCCTTCGTGGAGCGCCGCGACCTCGGCTGGACCGAGGAGCAGCTCGGCGATCCGTTCCGCGTCGACCCGACACGAGCGGTGTCCTCGGCGCCCCCGCCCCGGCAGGTGCCCGAGCACGTGATGATGACCCAGGGGTACGCCCAGAGCGCCTACGCGATGCAGCCTCCGGTGGCGCAGGGATACCCCCGCAGAGTCACCCGACGCAGCCGTGGCCGGGGCAGCCCTTCGCACCCCAGCCCCCATGCCGCCGCACCGCAGGGCACGTCGCCCGCGGCGTTCCCTCCGCCTCCCCGCCCGCGCCGACAGCAGCATCGTCGGACACCGCGCCCGGTCCGACGGCGGCGGAAAGCGCCTGGGCCGCTCCCGGCGGCGACGACCCGGCATGATCCTGCGGTTCGACGACCTGATCGTCCCTGACGGGGACGAGGCACGACGCTGGGCGCAGGACGAACTCGCCAACCCCAAGTACGCCGACGCCACACCGACCTGGTTCGACCTCGTGGCCCGTGACATCGGCCGGTTCCTCGCCGATCTCTTCAGTTCGGAGAACGGCGCCAACGTGGGCCCATGGGCGCTCATCGTCGTGAGCGCCATCATCGCGGCGGCACTGATCGCCGCTCTGCTCATCTGGGGCAGGCCCCGGAGCTCGCGAGCGGTCCGCCGCGCACGCACCGACCTTCTCGGTGAGAGCGACGACCGCACGGCCGCCCAGCTCCGCTCCGACGCCGATCGCAGTGCCCGCGACGGCGACTGGGACCTGGCGACGATCCTCCGCTATCGTGCGCTCGCTCGCGGCCTGCTCGAACGCGACCTGATCGACCCGGCGCCCGGAGCGACCGCGCAGGCGATCGCGCGCGAAGCGAGCACCGTCTTCGCCGATGAGGCGGACGCGATGCGGCGGGCGGCCGTCCTGTTCGACGACGTCCGCTATCTCGGACATCCGGCCACCGCGGAGAGCTACCGCGATCTCGCGGACACCGACGACCGGCTCCGCGCCCGTCGGCCCGAGGCGGTCCCGGCGTGACGACGACGGAGAGCGCCCAGAGCACGTCCGCTCCTTCGACCGCGGAGCGCAGGCCCCGCCGGGCGAAGACCATCCTCGGCTGGACGATCGTGGTGATCCTCGTGCTCGTCGTCTCGTTCGTCGCCCTCCGCGTCGCCGCGAGCCCTCCCGGCGGACGAGGCGCCCTCGACCCCGAGGGTCGCGACGACGCCGGCGCCCTCGCCCTCGCGGAGATCCTGCGGGATCAGGGCGTCGAGGTCGAGGTGCACCGCTCCCGGGCCGACGCGCGCGACGCTATCGACGACGACACCACACTCGTGATGGCGAATCCGTACACGCTGACCGATGAGGCCCTCGAAGAGCTGATGGAGCCCGCCGACCGTGTGGTCTTCCTGTCGACGAGCACTCACCTGCTGAGCGCACTGGGGATCGGCGAAAGCGCTCCTGGAACGCTCCCGGCCGTCGCCGCCGACTGCAGCGTGCCCGAGTTCGCGAAGGTCGGGACGATCCGCGCCGACCGGCTGTTCTCCGCGGAGCCCGAGGTGAAGGCCTGCTTCGGCGACGACGAAGGCTCGGCCGTGCTCGTCGACGACCGTTCCGGCACCCGCCGTGTCGTCGTGGAGGGCACGAGACTGTTCGGCAACGCCTCTCTCGCCGAAGACGGGAACGCCGCCCTCGCCCTCGCGCTGCTCGGCCAGACCGATCGCGTCGTCTGGTACGTGCCGAGCTATGCCGACTCCGACATCGAGGGCGAGTCCATCGACACGCTCGGGAGCCTCACGCCGCCCTGGGTCACCCCCGCCATCCTCCTGCTGATGCTGGCCGGAATCGCCACCGCCGTCTGGCGCGGCCAGCGCTTCGGTCCGCTGGTCGCCGAGACGCTGCCAGTGACCGTCCGCGCATCCGAGACGATGCACGGACGCGCACGCCTCACGGCCAAGGCCGCCGACGCGGCGCATGCCGCGGACGCGCTCCGGGACGGCGCGCGACGACGCATGGCTCGCCGGCTCGGGCTCGCCCTCCACTCCGGTGCCGATGAGGTCGCCGATGCCGCGTCAGACCGGCTCCGGATCCCTCGTGGCACGCTGCAGGCGCTTCTCACCGGCCCGCTCCCCACCGACGATGCCGCGCTGATCGACCTGGCGCGACGACTCGACGAGCTCGAGGCGGCCGTGGAAGCGAGCGCCCGGACCACCAGGGGCGACGAATGATCCGTACCGCACACCCGTCCATCCATTCCAGAGAAGCCGAGGGAACCCCGTGATCTCCGAGAATCAGACCGCCGACGACGCCGCGCTCCGTCAGGCCATGCATCGCGTGCGCACCGAGGTCGACAAGGCGGTGGTCGGTCAGGCCGGAACCGTCACCGGTCTCCTCGTGTCTCTCCTCGCCCGCGGACATGTGCTCCTGGAGGGTGTGCCGGGGGTGGCCAAGACGTTGGTGGTCCGCTCGTTCGCGCGCGCTCTCGGACTCGACACCAAGCGCGTCCAGTTCACGCCCGACCTGATGCCGGGGGACGTCACCGGCTCGCTCGTGTACGACGCCCGCACCGGCGAGTTCGACTTCCGGGCGGGGCCGGTGTTCACGCACATCCTGCTCGCGGATGAGATCAACCGGACGCCGCCGAAGACGCAAGCAGCACTGCTCGAGGCGATGGAGGAGCGTCAGGTGTCGGCGGACGGCGTCAGTCGCGCCCTGCCGGATCCGTTCCTCGTCGCCGCGACGCAGAACCCGATCGAGCACGAGGGCACGTACTCGCTCCCCGAGGCGCAACTCGACCGCTTCCTGATGAAGCTCGTGGTCGGCATGCCCGAGCGCGATGCGGAGGTGGCCGTGCTCCGCCGACACGCCGAGGGCTTCTCCCCCGCGAGCTCACCGGTGTCGAGGCCGTGGTGTCGGCGGAGGAGATCCGCGCAGCGCAGCAGGCCTCCGCGGCCGTCGAGGTGACCGACGACGTGCTCGGGTACGTCGTCGACCTGGCCAGGGCGACGCGGCAGTCGCCATCGGTCGAGCTCGGGGCAAGTCCCCGTGCCTCGACCGGGCTCCTCGCGGCGGCGAAAGCCTGGGCCTGGCTCAACGCCTCGTCGGCTGTCACTCCGGACCATGTGCAGACCATGCTGGTTCCCGTGTGGCGCCATCGCCTCCAGTTGCGGCCGGACGCCCAGATGGAAGGCGTCTCCGCCGATGCCGTGCTGACGTCCGTGGTCCAGCAGACGAGGGTTCCGATCTAGGTGTTCGTCACCGGCCGCCTCGCCGTCGCTCTCGCCGTCGGAATCGTCCCGCTCGTCCTCGCCGGACTCGCGGGGTATCCGGCGTACCCCGTGCTGGGAGCGTGGATCGGCCTGTGCGCTGTGCTCGTCGCGATCGACCTCGTGCTCGCCGCCAGCCCTCGCTCTGTGACCGTGAGCCGCCGGGTGCCGAAGCGCGCGCCCTGGGCGAGCGGGTCCCCGTGAGCGTCGCCGTCCACAACCACGGGACCAGGGTGCTCCATGCGGTGCTCAGGGACGCCTGGCAGCCGACGGCGGGTGCGCCCACCGAGCGACAGCAACTGCACGTGCCGTCGGGCGAACGCGGCCGCGTGGAGATACCGCTTCTCCCCGCCGCCGCGGCGAACTGGTCAGCGAGTTCGTGATGATCCGCTCGCGTGGACCTCTCGGCATCGCCGGTCGTCAGGCCACGCACTCCGTCCGCGGAGCGATCCGGGTGCTTCCCGCATTCTCCTCCCGCAAGCACCTGCCGTCGCGTCTCGCCCGGCTGCGGGAGCTCGACGGCAACACCAGCATCCAGGTGCGCGGCCAGGGGACCGAGTTCGACTCGCTCCGCGAGTACGTGCGCGGCGACGACGTGCGCTCGATCGACTGGCGGGCCACGGCGCGCGGGGGACGACGATGCTGCGGACGTGGCGGCCGGAACGCGACCGGCACGTGGTGATCATCATCGACACCGGGCGCACCGCGGCTGCACGTGTCGGTGACGGGACCCGCGTCGATGCGTCGCTCGAGGCCGCTCTCCTGCTCGCCGCACTCGCCTCCCGTGCCGGAGACCACGTGCACCTGCTGATGTACGACCGCGTGGTGCGCGGTCGAGTGACCGGCGTCGACGGTGCGGCGCTCCTTCCGGCGATGAGCGATGCGATGGCGCCCGTGCACGCCCGCCTGGTGGACACGGATTGGCACGGCGCGTTCGCGTCGGTGCGCACCCTGACGACGCGGCCTTCGCTGATCGTCGTGCTCACGGCGCAGGACGCGGCCGAGTCGGCCAGAGGTTTCCTCGGGCGTTCCCCGACGCCTCCCGCGCGACCACGGTGCTGGTCGGATCTGTGACGGACGGCGGGATCGCCTCCATCGCCCGCCGACGCGACTCCCGCGAAGACGTGTATCTCGCCGCAGCCGCCGAGCGGACTCTGCGCGATGCGGAGAACGTCGCCGAAGCGATCCTGCGCGCCGGAGGCGAGGCGATATCCGCCGACCCGGACGACCTCCCGCCGCGCATCGCCGACCGCTACCTCGAGCTCAAGGCCGCAGGACGGCTCTGATCGCGGTCGCCCCGCGCCGACATCTGCGCGGGGCCACCGGGCGCAGGTGCGGTGGAGGAAGAGGCTCACCCGCGACGAGGCGCGGGGTGCCCGCCTCGTACTCGACCAGGTCGCCGGTCTCGCCCTGCCGGTGCGCCCTGCCTCCGACGACGAGCATGTAGATGAGGAACACCGCGAGCGCTCCGGCACCGATCCCGATCTTCACCGGCCACGGCAGGGCCCAGCCCGTGACGAAACCCTCCACGAGGCCCGCGAGGAGCAGAGCGAACACCAACCCGATCGCGACGGTGGCGAGCGCCCTTCCCTGTTCTGCGAGGGCCTCACCACGCGAACGGCGGCCGGGAGCCACCCAGGCCCAGAACACGTGCAGTCCCGCAGCCGCGGCGACGAAGATGCAGGTCATCTCCAACATGCCGTGGGGGAGGATGTACAGCACCATGACGTCCGCCTTGTCATGCGCCGCCATCACCGCGCCGGCGGTGCCGATCCCCATGGCGTTCTGCACGAGCATGTACACCGGCCAGATGCCGGTGACGCCGAAGAGCACGCACTGCATCGCGATCCACGCATTGTTGGTCCAGACCATGCCCATGAACGTCGCAGCGGGGTTCTCGGTGTAATACCCCGTGAAGCTCTCGTCCGCGTACTGCTCGAGCGCGTCGGGCGGGCCGAGGGTCGCCACGAGTGCCGGGTCGCCCGCGATCCAGGCTGCGGTACCGACGGCGATCGCGACGAAGGCGACCGCGATGACCAGGGTCGTCCACCGCAGGCGATAGAGAGCGGCGGGCAGCTGCAGCCGGAAGAATCGCGCGGTCTGGGTCAGGATGCTGTCGGAAGCTCCGGTCAGGCGCAGTCTGGCGCGGACCAGGATCGTCGAGAGATACGCCCCCTGCGGGGTGTCGCCCACCGACGTCTTCAGCTCCGCGAGGTCGGCCGAGGCTGCGCGATAACGCACGATCAGCTCGTCGACTCCTGCACCGTCGAGGCGCGCACGGCTGAGCTCCTCGAGCCGCTCCCATTCGGTGCGGCGTGCATCGGTCAGCGCATCGGCATCCACCTGATTTACTGTACTCATGTCCGTCCCGATCGACGTCTCCGACGAGGTGCTCTCCGGCGAAGCCGTCGCGATCGACGTGCAACCGGTCGGCTTCCTGCTGCGAGCGCTCGGCGCCGCGATCGACATGATCGTCGGCTACGCGGTGTTCATCCTGTGGCTCTTCCTCCGCATCTGGCTCCTCGATGCCGGTGTGCTGGATGAGGCCACCGACCGCATCGCGACGGTCGCAGCGCTCGTCGTGAGCTTCGTGGTGCTGCCGATCACGATGGAGGTGGCGCTGAAGGGCCGCAGCCTGGGGAAGCTCGCCGTCGGCGGCCGCATCGTCCGCGTCGACGGAGGTGCCGCAGGATTCCGACACGCGTTCATCCGGGCCCTCCTCGGGGTGCTGGAGATCTACATGACCTTCGGCGGTCTCGCGGTGCTCACCGGGGCGTTCAACGCGCGATCGCAGCGTCTGGGCGATCTCGTCGCCGGCACCTATAGCCAGCGCGTCCGCACGCCCGCTCTCCCCTCGCACGTGCCGGTGCTCCCACCTGCGCTGGCGGGATGGGCTCAGATCGCCGACGTCGCGCGGATGCCGGATCGACTCGCTCGTCGCATCTCGCAGTTCCTGGTGAGCGCACCACGCATGCTCCCCGATGCCCGCGCGCGTCGCCCTCGAGCTGCTGACCGAGGCGACCCCGTTCGTCTCACCGGTCCCGCCCGTTCCGCCCGAGCAGGTGCTCATGGGCATCACGGTGCTGCGCAGAGAGCGCGAGCGACGCGCGCTGGAGAACGCCGACCGTCGGACCGAGAGGCTCACGGGCCGTCGGATCGGCGTCTGATCATCCGTCGGACCGCACCGGATTCGGGTCAGTAGCGGTAGTGCTCGAGCTTGTAGGGGCCCTCCACCGGAACGCCGATGTACGCCGCCTGCGCGTCGGTGAGCGTGGTCAGCTGCACGCCCAGCGCATCGAGGTGCAGGCGCGCGACCTTCTCGTCGAGCGCCTTGGGCAGAACGTACACCCCCGTCGGGTAGGCCTCGATGTTCGTGTAGAGCTCGAGCTGCGCCAGCACCTGGTTCGTGAATGACGCGCTCATGACGAAGGACGGGTGTCCTGTCGCGTTGCCGAGGTTCATCAGTCGACCCTCGCTGAGCACCAGGACGCTGCGTCCGGTCGGCATCCGCCATTCGTGGACCTGCGGCTTGATCTCGACCTTCTCGACGCCCTCCAGCGCCTCGAGGCCCGCCATGTCGATCTCGTTGTCGAAGTGGCCGACGTTGGCGACGATCGCGAGGTGCTTCAGCGCCTGGAGGTGCTCGGTCGTGACGACGTCACGGTTGCCCGTTCCGGTGACCACGATGTCGACCGCGCCCGCGACGTCGATCAGGCGCGCCACCTGGAACCCATCCATCGCCGCCTGGAGGGCGCAGATCGGGTCGACCTCGCTCACGATCACGCGCGCGCCTTGACCCCGCAGGGCTTCGGCCGCACCCTTGCCCACGTCGCCGTAGCCGCAGACGAAAGCGACCTTGCCGCCGATGAGCACATCCGTCGCGCGGTTGAGCCCGTCGGGAAGCGAGTGCCGGATGCCGTACTTGTTGTCGAACTTGCTCTTGGTGACCGAGTCGTTGACGTTGATCGCCGGGAACAGCAGTTCGCCTGCTGCGGCGAGCTCGTACAGCCGGTGCACGCCGGTGGTCGTCTCCTCGGTCACGCCGATCAGACCCTCGGCGAGCTTCGACCAGCGGTCGGAGGACGAGGTGAGCGAGCGGCGGAGGACGTCGAGGATGATCCCGTACTCGTGCGAGTCCGCCTCGGCGGTGTCGGGGACGACTCCGGCCTTCTCGAACTCGACGCCCTTGTGCACGAGCAGGGTCGCATCGCCGCCGTCGTCGAGGATCAGGTTGGGGCCGTCGACGCCCGATGCCGACCAGTCGAAGATCCGCTCGGTGCATGCCCAGTACTCTTCGAGCGTCTCGCCCTTCCACGCGAAGACGGGCACGCCCGCCGGGGCGTCGACCGTCCCTCGAGGGCCGACCACGACCGCAGCGGCTGCTTCGTCCTGGGTCGAGAAGATGTTGCAGCTCGCCCAGCGAACCTCGGCTCCGAGCGCGACGAGGGTCTCGATCAGCACGGCGGTCTGCACGGTCATGTGCAGGGATCCCGCGATCCTGGCACCCTTCAGGGGCTGGGTCGCCCCGAACTCCTCGCGCAGTGCCATGAGTCCCGGCATCTCGTTCTCGGCGAGCCGCAGCTGATGGCGGCCGGATTCGGCGAGGGACAGATCGGCGACGCGGTACTCGAGCTCAGGCATCTCCCCATTCTTCCATCACGCCGCAGCCGGACTCGCGTGTGTGTCCGACGCGTGATGCTCAGGCGCGAAGGGCTTCGTGGCGCACGACGAGCCACCCGGCCGGCACCGAGAGTCGGTCGGCATGCGGTGAGCACAGGTCATGGGCCTGGGGATCGTTCGCGGCGCCCAGCGGACCGAGCGCCGCCATCTGGTCCCCATAGTCGTAGGTGAGGGTGGCCACGGCTTCTCGCGCGCAGCCGACCTTCGAGCACAGTCGTCCGTCCATCTCCGTCAGAGTACGTCCCTGGAGTCCCCCGATCGGGATGCCGCGCCGCGCACGCGGGCACCGCCTAGACTTTCGTCATGCCCCGTCGTCGCGCCGCCCATGCCTCCGCCGCCCCACGGCGCGGTGCACGACACGGACGCCATGGACGGCTCGGCCGGAGCGAGGTCGTCCGGCCTCCGCTCGCGCCGCTGGACGGACGCATCGATCGTTTCGACCTGACCGTGAGCACGGCCGTCGAGTTCCTCCGTGGAACGTGGCCGGAGCTGCAGGACGTCCGCTTCGAGATCGGCGCGATCCCCGGTTTCGACGCGACCGAAGAAGTCCCGCGCTGGTATCTCGATCGGGAACGCGGGCGCATCGTGCTCTTCCGCCTTCCGATCGAACGGTTGCTCCCCCGGGGCACGACGACGCCGCGCACCGCCGGATGGCGATCGAGAGCGCCGTGTTCCGCGCGGCGGCCGAGTACGTCGGCCGCGAGCCGTGGGATCTCGGTCACGAGCATTGACCACCGTCCGCTGTCCACGCGGAAGCCGGAGCACGCTCAGGGGTAGACGGCGATCGCCTTCTCGACACCCGCGTTCGCCTGCAGGGGCAGCACCGCGAGCGCACCAGGACCGGTGAGGGTCACGGCGGCGTGGACCGGCCCCGTGGCGCGCAGCAGATACGTCTCACGGGCACTGACCTCGAGCCCCACGCTCTGCCCCGCCGCCACAGTGACCTCCTCCGGCTGTCCGCTGTCCAGGGCCTCGAGCGTCACCGTCGCGTCCTGGTCCGATGCGTTGACCACCTGGACCCGGGGTGAGGGACCCGCTGGCACCGCGAAGAGGACGTCGTCGTCGATCTCCTGAGCCGGTGTGATCCATGCGAAATCGGACCCTTGACCGAACCCGTCCTGCTGGCGCAGAGCCGCCACGACCGGCGCATCGGCCACGACATCGACTGTGTACGCCCCGGGTTCGAGGCCGCTGAGCGACACCTGGGCCGGCATGTCGGGCTCGAGCGGAACGGTGAACTCGTCGACGGCGCTCGATGAACCTTCGGGTGTGACCCTGACCTGCACGCGGGCGTCGGCCCCAGGGGACAGCACTCGCAGGACAGCCATCTCCGCGTCGTCCCCGTTCGCGGCGAACACCTGCACCCCGGAGAGCACGAGCCGCTGCTGTGGACCGGGCACCGCATCCTGCAGGTCGATCCCGGCCGGGTCGAGGACCTGCACGAGCGACGACTGGAGCACGGCGCGCACCGGAGCACCGGCGGCCTCGACGCGGACGACCGGGGCGGCGGTGCCCGCGGCGACGGAGGTCAGCGGAAGCGCAGCCTGGGTCCGTGCGGGAACCACGACGGTGCGCGTTCCGCGGGTCTCGCCGTACACCGTCAGCGTCACGGTCGACGGAACCTCTGCGGCATTGGTCAGGATCACGATGTCCTCGGTGCCGGTGTCCGTGCTGCCACCCACGAGCCACGAGTCGAGCCGCGGCGTGCCGCATGCCGCCGCGGCGTACCCGGCGAGGTCATCGGCCGCGAGCGTCGCCGACTCGGACGCGGCGATCAACGGCGCGGAACGCCCCTCCACCGCCCCGGTGAACACGCTCACCTCTCCGGCACCGGGCAGATCCGGCACCGCCAGCTGTTCGGAGGACGGATCTCCCGAGGTTCCCCCGATGGTGATGCCCGGCCGCCCGGCCGAGACCATGCTCAAAGGATCTGCCGCGTCACGTCCGAGCGCACGCATGTCACCGTTGCACACCACGATGTTGTCGCCAGGGAGCGGGGTCACCTCGACCTGAGCCGGGTCGTGGCCGATGATCGGCCACGGTGCATGCACCGCGGCCGTGACGCCGACGACGCACGCGGCGATCACGACGAGTCCCGTCACGACGCGAGCCCCGGTCGCCGCGACGCGGAATGCGCGAGAGCCGCTCATCGGTCATCCTCCACGGTGGTCGGCTTCGGTTCGTCGACATCGTCCGATGGCGGTGACGACTCCTCCGGGTCGGACGGCTCCTCATCGACAGGTTCGGCGATCGGTGCGAGCGCCTCGTCGTTCAGAGCCGCCTCGTCCTGCGGATCGTCGACAGCACCCACAGGGGCCTCCTCGTCGAGCGTCGCCCTGTCCTCCGCATGCCGTGGCAGGACGAGGGGCTCGTCGGGGGCCCGGCCGACGATGCGTGATCGGGCCCGCGCCGCGCGCCGCGAGGCACGCGTCGGAATGGACAGCAGCAATGCTGCCAGCACCGCCATCAGCTGGATGGTGATCACGAGACGAGCGGTGCCCTGCTGCGCATTCGTGAGGCTCGCCGGACCGGCGACGTCGACGTCGGCCTCGAGCCGCCACAGGACGCCGCGATCGGTCGTTCCCGCATGAACGAGTCCAGGACGCTGATCGATCGATGCGATCGCCGCGGTGCGGAGGGTGCGGGCCTTGTCCGCTTCGCCGCCGGGATCTGCGCCACCAGCACGTAGCTGATCCCGGCCGCGGCGAGTTCGCCCGGCGCATCGAAGTCGCGGGCCGACAGGAGGTCGACCGCCAGAGTCGAGATGTCGGCGCCCTGCGGCTCGACCGCCGTCGAGATCATGGTCGACTGCGACCCGAGCGTCTCGCTCGCGCCCCAGACGGCCTCGACCGCGAGACCGCCGTCGTTCTGCGGGGTCAGCACGAGCGTGGCGATGTCACGGTCGCCGGCGGCCTGGGCCGCGACGTAAGCGGGAAGGGTCGACTCCGGTCCGTTCGCGAGGACGGAGCGCTCGGTGTGGAACGCGGTGAGTGCGGGAACCGCGCAGATCCCGAGGGCGACGGCAGCGACGACCGTCGCGAGGGCGCGCAGCCGGGGAAGCGTGATCGCCGTGTCCAGCGTGACGAGCGCGGCCCCCACCAGCCCCGCCCAGGCCAGGCTGAGTCCGGCACCGGGCCAGATCGCCACTCCGATGCCCTGGGCGAAGCTCACGGTGATCCCGACGGCGAGGAAAGCGGTCGCGAGACCTGCGAGCGCGACGACGAGGAGCGTGATCCCGGCGCGCCATCGCGGGGCGACCGCCGCGCCGAGGGCGAGGAGGGCGATCGGCGCGCACAGCAGCGCGGTGCCCAGGCGGCGATCGGGGCGGGAAGCAGCGACATCCAGCCGGCGAGATCCGTGGTCGGGAAGCCCGTGGCGAGCGCCAGACGACCTGCCGTGTCCGCTGCAGCCTGCGGCCCGACCCAGATCGACCCTGGATCACCGAGCAGCGCCAGAGGCGTCCCGTGCGCGAGCTGCCAGAACACGAGAGGAGCGAAGAGGGCGGCCGTCGGCACGGGCACCCACAACAGCCGTGCCGCCCCGCGGAACTGTGCGGTACCGAGCACGATGCCCATCGCCACCACCCAGAGCAGCACGAGAGCGGGCACCAAGGACGGTGCGCACGCGCTGACGGCGGCGAGCAGGAGCGAGGCGCTCCCGGCCGCACCCCAGGAACGGTGCGCCACCACCGCGCTGTGGAACAGCCATGGCAACAGCAGATGGACCAGGACAGCCGTCGGGCGTCCGTCGACCAGCGCCGTCAGGAATGTGGGCGCGAGGGCCCACGCGACACCGGCGAAGATCCGCAGCCCCGATCGGTCGGTCACCCTGGTCGCGGCGAACCACCCGCCGAGCACGGCGAGAGGAAGGGCGAGGACCCACAGCAGAACCATCGCGAACGACGGAGCGCCCGGCCACAGGGTGCCGAGCACCGCGACGACAGCGGCGAACGGATCGGCGGGACCGATGAGGTCGACCGCGGTTCCACGCACCCCCCACGCCGCGTCGCTCCACAGCGCTGCGACGGTCTGCCGCAGCGGCAGCAGTCCCCCGCCGCCGAGCGCAGGCCAGGCCAGCAGCGTCGTGAAAGAGGCGATGCTGACCACGAGAGCCGCGAGCACGACCCATGCACCACCCCGGAGAAGAAGCGGAGCTCGCTCACGGCGCCGCCCTCGCTCCCATGACCGTCGTCGAGGCGTCGCCGCAGATCCGAGGAGGTCACGCGCAATGGTGCGATGCTCGCCCAGCTGGACGAGCGGAACGCACGGATACGAGACCGCGACCGCGTGATCGCCCCGATCCGGAGCATCGCGGTCAGCGCCGCGCCCCATTCCGGCAGGACGGCTTCCGGCCGCTTGCCGATGAGGTCGGCGGCGGAGCGCCAGAGAGCGAGAGGAAGCAGACTCAGCCAGTGGAAAGGCACAGCGACCGCCGGCGCATAGGCCAGACGACGGTGCAGTTGCGCGAGCCGGGTGACGTAGGCGCGACGGAATCTGCCCGAGGGCAAGGCGGCGGGGCCATCGGGCGCCACGGAGATCCTCGCACTCGGCGCGAGGACGACGCGGCCTCCCCCAGGCGCGCGCGCACGCCGAGGTCGAGCCCCTCGTCGGCTCCCGCGAGCGCCGGATCGGGGCGCAGCGCGTCTCGGACCTCACCACGGATGAGGATGCCGCGGATGTCGGATCCGAGCGCGTCGTCCATCCGATCGTGCTGTCCCTGGTCGAGTTCTCCCGCGGCGAGCTCGACCGAGCGACCCAGCGCGGTCATGCTGACCCCGAGCGACACGATCTCCCTGTCGTTGTCTGTCGCGACCAGCTTGGGCGCGATGACAGCCGCGGAGGGCGAGCGCTCCAACATGCCGCGAAGTCGCTCGAGGGCGCGAGGATGGGGCGCCGTGTCCTGGGCCAGCAACCAGATCGCGGACCCTTCGGACACCCGGGGTCGCGCGAGTTCGACCGCCTCGGCGAAGGACGTCGTGGCGCGCGCCTCGATGATGCCCTCGACGGTCGCGGCGACGGCTTCGCTCTCCCGCGCAGACGAGGCATCGCCGCACATCACGAGAGTCACCGCATCGACGGGGGCGGTCTGGGAGCGCAGTGCTTCGAGAGTGCGGAGGAGCTGCGCGCGGGAAGAGGATCCGGGGCGCGCGACGATGATGGCGTGAACACGGGCTGGCATGACGTCGTCAGCCTATGCGCGCTCCGCGTGGGGCCGGAGCAGTGGACGCGGCGCGCCCGCGAAGCCGCGGGATCCGGGTCGCACGGAGGCCCTCGGCGCGAGCGCGTTCACCGCGCGACGTCACGTCGGCCGGATCCCTACAGAAACCCGACGGGAGCGTCAGCTCGCGCGGCGCTTGAGCTTACGACGCTCGCGCTCGGAGAGTCCGCCCCAGATGCCGAACCGCTCGTCGTTGTTGAGCGCGTACTCGAGGCATTCGCTGCGCACGTCGCACGTGGTGCAGATGCGCTTGGCATCGCGGGTCGAGCCGCCCTTCTCGGGGAAGAAGGCCTCGGGGTCGGTCTGCGAGCAGAGCGCATCGCTCTGCCAGGCGAGAGCGTTGTCATCATCGGTGGCGTCTGCACGACGCACACCGGGAACTCCGAGGTTGACCGGGTCGACGAACCAGTTCTCCGGCACTTCCGAACGGTAACCCGTCATCTCGACCTCCAACCCTTCAATCCGCCCCCCTGGCGGGCCGTGCGCATGACTAATTACACCCGTGTCATTCGCTGCGGTCAAGTCGCGGATCGTAAACCCTCAAGCGAGTCTTGAAGGTTCACGGCGAATCGTCGGCGTGTCGCGACACCACGCGGAGCGCCCGCTCAGCGCCCAGGGCTCGCGACGAAGGCCTCGCCGACACCCGAGAGAGTGAGAGCGGATTCGTCCGCGCTCGCGAAGCCCGTCGTCCCGACCGCGAGCGCCAACTCCTCCCCGTCGCCGACGTGACGACGACGGAGCCTGCGGTGGCGAGGACCATCGTCGGTCCGGCGACCTCGATCACCACCGGATCGCCGTCGAGCGTGATGCGCGTCAACGCGAAGTCCGGCACCGGAACGGGGTACTCGGTGACGACCTCCCCTGCCGCAGGCCGCAGCACCGGCACCTCACCGGGAGACGTGTCGAGGATGGCGAGGAGCTCCGGCACGTCGATGCGCTTCGGGGTGAGGCCGCCGCGCAGGACGTTGTCGCTCGCGGCCATGATCTCGACGCCGAGCCCGGAGAGGTACGCGTGCAGCAGACCGGCACGCAGGAAGAGACCATCGCCGCGACGCAGCACGACATGGTTCATGAGCAGGGCGACGACGACCCCGGGATCGCGCGGATAGGTCTTCGCCACATCCGCGATCGCGCGGAGGTTCGCACTCCACTCCCCCGCGTCGTCGCGCTCGGCGGCCGCGACGACGGCCTCGATGATCTGGTCGACCTCGCGCTGCGCCTCACCGCCGAGAAGCCATCCGATCGCGTCGCGCAGCGGGTCGCCGGCGGATTCGAGACGCGCACGCAGCTGGGCGACTCCCTCGCCGCTGCCGAGGAGGCCGAGCAGGGCGACGGTGCGGTCGATCGGCCGCAGACCGCTCAGAGACTCGAACCTCTCGCTGAGGGCGACGATGAGCTCCGGCTTGTGGTTGTCATCGCGATAGTTGCGCTGCGGGTCGTCCGCGGGGAGCCCGAGTTCGCGCTCCCACCCCGCCCGTGCCTGTGCGATCGTCGGGTGCACCTGGATCGAGAGCGGCCGCGCCGCGGCGAGCAGCTTCAAAAGGTACGGGAGGGAGCCACCGGTGACCTGGTCGAGCGTGCCGCCTCCCACCACATCGGCGGGGTCACCCGGATGGTCTCCGAACCACACCTCGGCTTCGGGTGCACCGGTGGGCGCACGCCCTTCGAGGGAGGCCAGGAGGGAGGCGGAGCCCCAGGCGTAGTCGCGGGGCTCATTCGTCAGGCTCAGCAGCATGTCCCCCAGCGTAGAGCCGCGCTGCGGCGTTCAGGGATGCCGGGAGCGCGGCGCGGTAGCCTGAACGCGATGGCCCAGTACACCAAGCACCCGGTGACAGCCCCGCCCTCGGCGCCGGAGCGCGAGTCGACGGGGCATCTCCTGCTGCGCGGTTACGTGATCCTCGTCCTCATCGCGACGTTCGCGCACAGCGCCGTGTACAACCTCCTCGGCATCGAGGGGGCCGCCGTCGTCCTCGTCGTGTTCACCCTCGCGACGATCGGCATCGGCGTCCCGATGCTCACTCGCAACAGACCGCAGGCGTTCCGCTGGCGACGCCTTCCGTGGACGGCTGTCGGCTATGTCGCCTTCGCCCTCCTGTCGGTCGCCTGGTCCCAGTGGCGCGGGCCGACCCTCATCACCTGGGTCCTGCTCGCGGCGGTCACCGTGAACGGCCTGTTCATCGCGCACGTGCTCACGTGGCACGAGATCGTGCGGGCGCTGTCCTCCGCCTTCAAGTGGATCCTCGGCCTCTCGCTGGCGATCGAACTGTGGGTCTCCCTCGTGCTGCACGGACCGCTGCTGCCGAACTTCGTGACGCTGCCGGACGGCGAGATCGACCCGCAGTGGTACTGGGTGCGCGACAACCTGTTCGACGGTGGACGCATCCAGGGCATCGTGGGCAATGCGAACCTGCTGGCGATCATCTCCCTGTTCGCGATCATCACCTTCGGTGTGCTGTTCGCCGCTCGCGCTCGCTGGCGCACCACACTCGCACTGTGGATGCTTCTCGCGGCATACTTCCTGTTCCGCACGTCCTCGGTCACCGCGCTCGCGTGCGCCGCAGCGTCGCTCGTGGTCCTCGTGGTCGCACTGCTGATGCGACGGGCGCGCACTCCCGGTGCGCGAACCCGCATCTACGTGATCGCGATCGGCGGCACCTCCGTGGCGGCGGCCGCCGCGTGGCTGCTGCGTGACCAGCTGCTCGGTCTCGTGGGGCGCAGCTCCGACCTGACCGGCAGATCCGACCTGATCTGGGCCAAGGTCCTCGAGCGTGTGAGAGATCACCCGATCTTCGGCAACGGCTTCTCCAGCCCGTGGATCCCGACCGATCCTGCGTTCGACCGCTGGATCACCGACCACGACATCACGGTCTTCCACGCCCACAACATGTGGCTCGACGTGCTGTTCCAACTCGGCGTCGTCGGGGTGGTCCTGATGGGCGTCGCCTACCTGAGCATGCTCTGGCGGTCCTGGTTCTTCGCCGTCGACCGCCCGCGATGGGACCTCGATGCCGGGCGCCCCTTCTCGCCGCTGACCCTGCTCCCCAGCCTCTTCACGGTGGTGCTGCTCGTGCAGGGGTTCTCCGAATCGACCCCGATCATGCTGTGGGGGTGGATGCTCGTGGTCCTGCTGTCGTTCAAGCTCAAGTCCGTGCCGCTCGTGGGCGTCGGAGAGCGGGACCTCGTGTTCGAACGCGGCACGCGGCAACGGCGGGTGCCGTGACGTCGGCGCGTCCTCTCGTGCGCCTCCTCGGCTCGGCGGAGTTCGCGCGGGCCTTCACCCTCGCCGCTCTGACCGCGGTCTTCGGCTCCTTCGCGATCGAGCGGATGGCCTCGGGCGTCACACTGGCCGCCGTCATCACCGTGCTGTGCGTCCTGGGCGCCGCGATCCTCTGGGTCCGTCGCGAAGAGCTCTCTCCGCTGAGGATCGCTCCCTCGTCTCTCTTCGCCTTCCTCGGCTGGGCGCTGGTGAGCCTGGTGTGGACGACGGATCGCTCCGACACGTTCTTCGGGTGGATGTCCCTGTTCGGATTCGCCTTCCTGGCGATCACGATCGGCCATATCCGTGACACGCTGCAGACCGTACGTGCGATCGGCGACACGCTGCGCGTCCTCCTCGGCGCCTCGCTCGGACTCGAGATCCTCTCGGGCATCCTGCTCGACGTCCCCTTCACGTTCCTCTCCATCCAGGGCGATCTGGCGGAGGGCGGTCCGATCCAGGGCCTGTTCGGCAGCCGTAACATGATGGGATTCATCGCAGTCATCGCGCTCATCACGTTCGTGATCGAGTGGCGCACGCAGTCCGTGGATCCGCCGCTCGCCGTCGTCTCGATCGGGCTCGCCGGGGCGCTGGCATTCCTCTCCGCCTCCCCCACCGTGCTCGTGCTCGCCGTCGCCGTCGGCATCGTCACGCTCGCCCTCACGATCGTGCGGCACACCGCGCCGCACCGGCGCAACGTCGTCCAGTGGATGCTCGGAGCCCTGGTCGCGCTCGCTCTCGTGATCGCCTTCGCGTTCCGCCACCAGATCATCGCGCTGCTCGACGCCGGGTCCGACTTCTCGATCCGGGCGTCGCTGTGGAACACGATCCTCGACTTCGTCGCCCTGAAGCCGATCCAGGGGTGGGGATGGTTCGGCGATTGGGCCCGCGGCGAATACCCGTTCACGTTCATCAACTTCCAGCTCGACGACCACCACCAGAGCGCGTTGAACGCGTTCTTCGACGTGCTCCTCCAGCTCGGCTGGGCAGGGCTGGTGCTGTTCCTGCTGCTCGGTGGAGTGGCCCTGATCCGGTCGTGGCTGGTGGCGAGCGCTCGGCGGTCCGTCGTCTACGCCTGGACACCGATCATGCTCGTCACCCTCGCCGTCGACTCGATGTTCGAGAGCTTCACCCTGGTCGGTGCGGGGTGGTTCATGCTGGTTCTCTGCGCGCTGCGCGCCGGGCAGTCGCGGTCGTGGCGCGAGAACATCGATGCCGCGCACACCGGGGCGATCCCGACACTCCGCCCACAGCAGTAGTGGCGCGCGCTCGGGGAGGCGTCAGCCCAGCGAGCGCAGCTTCTCCGCCCACGCGATCGCGTCGCGCACGCCGTCGTCCACCGAGCGTTCCGCACGCCAGGCGAGCACATCGGCCGCGCGGTCGACGATCGCGTACGCGCCCGCCTGGTCACCCGGGCGGCGGGCGGCCTCGACCACGGGGAGCGGCTCTCCGGTGACGCGCTCGAAGGCGCTGATGAGTTCGCGAACCGTCACCCCGGCTCCTGTGCCGAGGTTGATCACCTGAGAGGGCGCGTCAGGGGTTGCGACCTGGTCGAACCTCTGCACTGCCGCGACATGCGCGAGAGCCAGATCCCAGACGTGGATGTAGTCCCGAAGCCCCGTCCCGTCCCGCGTCGCCCAGTCGGTGCCGGTGATCGTGAACGGCTCCCCGGACGCGCGTGCCTGCATGATCCGGCCCAGGGCGTGCGAGGGGGTCGGGTTCTGCAACCCGGTGCGCAGCCGCGGGTCCGCTCCGATCGGATTGAAGTAGCGCAGCGCGATGGCACGGAAGTCCCCCGCTCTCGCGGAGTCGTCGAGGATCTGCTCGATCATGGCCTTGGTCGCCGCGTACGGGCTCGCCGGCGCGAGGCTGCCGTGTTCGTCCACGCCTTCGCCGGACTCGCCCGCATACACCGCCGCCGAGGAGCTGAACACGATCCGGGGGATCCCCGCGTCGCGCAGCCCCTGCAGGAGCGTGATCGTCTTGCCGACGTTCGCGTCGTAATACCCGAGCGGGTCCGCGACGGATTCCGGGACAACGATCCGCGCGGCGCAATGGATGACCGCGTCGATGTCGGGGTGATCGGCCAGCAGCGTGTCGAGCACGGCACGGTCGGCGATGTCGCCGATGTAGAGATCGCGCCCCTCGCCGAAGGCCTTGAGCCCGGTGGAGAGATCGTCGAGGATCACGACCTCGATCCCTGCCTCGATGCATGCCGTCGCGACAGTCGCGCCAATGTAGCCGGCACCGCCGGTGATCAGTACCTTCATCGCGGTCAGTCTAGCCAGTGCGTCTCGTCGCCCGGCGGGAGGCTCTCCGCAGATCCAGAGGTCATCGACGGTAGGCTACTCACTGCTCGTCGAATCCCGCGCCGTCCTCCGACGGCGGCCTGTGGCATCAACATCGGAGAACCTCCCAGTGGCTCACGTCCTTCAGAACGTCGTCTTCCCACTTGATCGCGACCCCGATCTGCTCCCCCTCTACGCCGACCCGGAGACGTGGTCGGTGATCGAGAACGAGCCCGTGCGCGTGTCCAATCGTGCGCACCTCGGAAACATCCTCGGACGCCACCGCGCACGCATCGTGGCAGGGCGTCGCGTCTCGCTCGGGACCTACTTCAACGCGTTCCCCGCCTCCTACTGGCAGCACTGGACGAGCGTGCGCGACGTGCGGCTCACCGTGCGGACCACAGGACCCGCCACCATCCTGGTCTACCGCTCCAACGGGTCGGGCGTCCGCCAGCGCGTCGCCACCCGCGAGGTGACCGGCGAGTCATCGACGTCCTTCGACCTCGAGCTCACGCAGTACAGCGACGGCGGGTGGATCTGGTTCGACATCGTCGCCGACGAGAAGCCGGCCGTGCTCGAGGGCGCCGTATGGACCACAGAGCAGGAGCCCGCGCGGACCGGCAAGGCCTCGCTCGGCATCACGACCTACAACAAGCCCGACTACTGCGTCGAGACGCTGCGCGCGCTGGCCGCATCCCCCGACGCACTGGAGTTCGTCGACCGGATCTTCCTGGTCGACCAGGGCAACCGGCTCGTCGCCGACCAGGACGGCTACGACGACGTCGCCGCGAGTCTCGGGGAGACTCTGCAGGTGATCCGGCAGGACAACCTTGGCGGCTCCGGCGGATTCGCCCGTGCCATGCATGAGGCGCTGCAGCGTCCGGAGAGCGACTTCGTCCAGCTCCTCGACGACGACGTGCGGCTCGAACCCGAATCGCTGCGCCGTTCGATCGTGTTCGGTCAGTACGCGACCAGTCCGCTGCTCGTCGGCGGGCACATGTTCGACCTGCTCGATCGCCCCAAGCTGCACGGCTGGGCCGAGGTCGTCGACGAGGGCCCCTTCATGTGGCGCAACCTCTATCAGGAGAAGATGCCGCACGACTTCGGCGTCTCGAACCTCCGTCAGTCCACTCTCCTGCACATGCGCATGGATGCCGACTACAACGGCTGGTGGATGTGCCTGATCCCGCTCGACGCCGTCCGGAAGGTCGGTCTGTCGCTTCCGGCCTTCATCAAGTGGGACGACGCCGAGTTCTGCCTGCGCGCCGGAGAAGCGGGTTTCCCGACCGTGTCGATGCCGGGAGTCGCGCTCTGGCACGTCGCCTGGGTCAACAAGGACGACACGATCGACTGGCAGGCGTATTTCCACGCGCGCAACCGCATCGTCGCGGGCTTGCTGCATTCCAACGCCCCCCGTGGGGGTCGCCTCATCGTGCACAGCCGACGCGTCGACCTCAAGCACCTCATGATGATGCAGTATTACCCGGCTGCCCTTCGCGCCAGGGCGCTGAAGGATGTGCTCTCCGGTCCGGAGCACCTGCGCCGAGACCTCGCCACCGCGATGCCCGCAGCGCGCGCCCTCGCCGCGGACTTCCCGGAGACCGTCGTGCATCGCGACCCGTCGACGGTGCTGCACTCGCGGCGCGGGCGTCAGGTGTACAAGCAGCTGGACAAGAACGATCTGGACAACCCGAAGGGCCTCCGGCTGCGCTGGTTCACCCTCGCCACGCTCGCGTCGCACTTCCTGCACCGTCCGAATCCTGCCAACGTCGCCCAGCCCGAGGTGGAGTTCGGCAAGGAGGATGCGCACTGGTGGCGCGTCCCCGCCTTCGACAGCGCCCTCGTGAGCGCCGCCGACGGGTCAGGCAAGAACATCTACACGCGTGACCGCGCGAAGTACCGCCGGATGCTGCGAGAGACGCTGCGGCTGCACGCCGAACTGCGCCGCCGCTGGCCCGAGCTGCAGAAGCAGTATCGGCAGGCGCTCCCCGATCTCGTCTCCCCCCAGTCCTGGCAGAAGATCTTCGAGGAGAAGGCATGACCGCGGCTCCCGCTGCATTCGACCCGAAGTCCGCGACGATCGTCGTCGTCACCTTCAACCGCTCCCACCTTCTCTCGGGCCTGCTGACCAGCATCACCGCGATGGACCCCAAACCGGGGCGCGTCGTGATCATCGACAACGCCTCGTCCGACGACACGACCGACGTGGTCGAGTCGTTCCGCGACGACATCGGCACCGAGATCGTGTACCGACGACTGGACACCAACACCGGCGGCTCCGGCGGCTTCAGCGAGGGCATGCGCACCGCGTACGAACTCGGCTCCGAGTGGATCTGGATGATGGACGACGACGTCGAGGTCCTCACCGAGGGTCTCGCGAAGATGGGCGCCTGGAGCAGCCGGTTCAAGAGCATCCAGGGACGCCGCTTCGACTACGACGGCAGCGAGTTCTACTGGCAGTACCGCATCGCCGAGCGCATGGGCATCCCGATCCCGTTCGCCCCGTCGGGCTTCGACGAGACCGGATACAAGGAGATGAACAGCGGATGCTTCGAGGGCATGTTCATCCACCGCTCGATCGTGCAGCAGATCGGATTGCCCGACCCCCGGTTCTTCATCTACTGGGATGACCAGATGTACGGGTGGCTGGCCTCGCGTCTGACCACCGCGGTGATCGTCGACGAATTCGTGCTGCGTCGCACCCGTGAGATCAAGCAGTGGGACATGGGCATCCGCCACATGAACGCGTCGAGCAACGCCTACCGCTACTACATCATGCGCAACCGCGGCTTCATCAAGCAGTATTACCGTGTCCACGGGGTCTACAACCCCGTGCTGTTCGGCCTCGGCACCGCGGCGACCTTCTTCAAGGAGCTCATCCGCCTCGTCTTCGTCGAGCGGACCGTGCGCGGTACGAGCAACCTCTTCCGCGGCATCCGCGACGGGGGTAAGGCGGGCCGCGACCGCACCTGGCAGCCCATGCCCCCTCTGGAGGCGTGAAGCATGGACGAACAGGCGCCGGAGCTGCGCTGGGCTCCCCTGCCCCCGCAGCCGAAGAGGACGGGACGAGTCTGGCTCATCGTGGGGCTCGTCGTCGCGGCGCTCGCGATCGTCGGAGCCCTCCTCTTCTTCCTGGTGCCGCGCGGCGAGAACACGCCGCCGTCGGAGTCCGCCTCCCCTTCGCCCTCCGCTTCCGCATCGCCCACCCCGACGGCGACCCCGACCGCTTCTCCGACGCCCTCCGCCGTACCGGAGCCGACGCAGACCCCGATGGTGACCCCACCGCCCGTCGCAGACCCCAGCCTCGAGGTCTTCCGCGAGCGCGTGAGCGGCCCGCTGGGCGCCGCTCCTCGCGGCCTCGACATCATCGCCGGGTCGAGCGGGCAGGACGCCCTCTCCGTCGTCGACACGCTCCAACTGGACGCGCAGGGGCTTTCGGATGCCCGGCCGCCGTCATCGATCGATGCGGCCTGGCACGACGGGGTGTCGGCGTACAGCGAGCGCCTCACGCAGCTGCGCACGGCGATCTCGAACCAGTCGGGCGTCTCCGCGGCCGTGGATGCGGCCAGGGCGTCCGTCCAGCAGCTGAGGACAGTGGTCGGACTCTGAGCCGGAGGCGGTCGTGGTCCGTCGGGATCGCGCTCGTTACACCGCGTAGTCGGCGTTGTAGCGGTCGAGCACCTCGGCGATCGGGGCGTCGAGCGCCAGCGCTCCCTTGTCGAGGTAGAGCCCCCTGGTGCAGAAACGTCGCAGGTCGCGCTCGTTGTGACTGACGAAGAAGAGCGTGCGCCCTTCGGCGAGCAGCTCGTCGATGCGCTTGTAGCACTTGTCGCGGAACGCCTTGTCGCCGACGGCGAGCACCTCGTCGACGAGCAGGATCGGCTCGTCGAGCTGCGACACGACCGAGAACGCGAGCCTCACCTTCATCCCGTTGGAGAGGTGCTTGTACGGAGTCTCCTCGAACCCGGCGAGTTCCGCGAAGGCGATGATGTCGTCGTAGCGCCGAGAGACCTCGTCGCGCGACATCCCGTGCAGGCCCGCGGTCAGACGGACGTTCTCGCGCACGGTGAGGTCGCCGACGAATCCGCCGGTGATCTCGATCAGGGGGGCGACTCCCCCGTTCACCGAGACGGTGCCCTCATCCGGGAGCAGCACCTTCGCGACGAGCCGGAGCAGCGTGGACTTGCCCTGCCCGTTGCGCCCGACCACCCCGATGGACTCCCCGGGCTGCACGGTGAAGGAGACGTCGCGAAGCGCCCAGAACTCGCCGGGGCGCGACCTGCGCGAGGCTCCGGCGAACAGGTCCTTGAAACTGCGGCGTCCTCGCCTGTTCCGTCGGAAATGAACGCCGAGCCCCTGGACTTCGATCGCCGGTGCCATCACAGCTCCTTCAGCACGGGGCGCTCGAGACGGCCGAACGTCCACATCCCGAGCGCGAGGATGCCCACGCACATCACCGCGCTGATGAGAACCGGCATCGGCTCCCACAGGTCGGGGAAGAAGCCGACCCGGTACAGCGTGAAGATGCCCGCGAGCGGGTTGAACGCCCCGATGATGTCGAAGGGCGCGGGGAGGTCGCGGAAGCTGTAGATCACGGGCGAAGCGTAGAAGAGCGCCCGCAGGATGAGCGCCGTCGTGCGTTCGAGATCGGCGTACAGGGCGCACAGCGGCGCCACGAGGAGGCCGAGTCCGACGAGAAGGACGGTCTGCATGAGGATCGCCACCGGGAACCAGAGCAGCATCCAGGAGACGTGCGCCCCGCTGAAGACCGCGAAGAGGACGAGCACGGGCATGGAGAACAGGAACTCGATGCCCTTGCTCAAGACGATGCGGTTCACCCAGATGGAGCGGGGGATGGCGGTGGACCTGACCAGGCGGGAGTCCTTCTTGAACGCCCGTGTGAAGTCCGACACCGAGGTGTTGAACCAGACCCACGGCAGCAGCGCGACGATGAGGAACACGATGTACGGGTCCTCACCGACGCTCCGGTGGAAGATCTGCGTGAAGACGAACCAGTAGATCGCGCTCATCACGAGCGGATCGAGGATCGACCACAGGTAGCCGAGGGAGCTCGTCGCGTACCGGACCTTCAGGTCGCGGGCGGACAGCAGCCACAGCGAATGCAGATAGCGCCGGGGCGTCCCGGGCGCCCCGACAGCAGCGTGACTCACGATGTCGAGTCTAGGAGAGAGTGTTGTTCCAGAGCGACAGCGCCGAGCCGATGGCCATGTGCATGTCGAGGTACTGGTACGTTCCGAGGCGGCCGCCGAAGTGCACGTCTTGCTCGCCCTTGGCCAGCTCGCGGTAGGCCAGCAGCCCCTCGCGGTCGGTCGGGGTGTTCACCGGGTAGTACGGCTCGTCCTCCCGTTCCGCGAAGCGCGAGAACTCCCGCATGATCACGGTCTTGTCCGACTCGTAGACGTCCTTGCGCTCCGGGTGGAAGTGCTTGAACTCGTGGATGCGGGTGTACGGCACGTCCATGTCGGGGTAGTTCATGACGCTCGTGCCCTGGAAGTCGCCCACGTTCAGCACCTCCTGCTCGAAGTCGAGCGTGCGCCAGCTCAGCGCGCCCTCGGCGTAGTCGAAGTAGCGGTCGACCGGGCCGGTGTACACGACGGGGACCTGCCCGACGGTCGCCTTCTTGCTGAGCGGCTGCGCGTCGTCGAAGTAGTCGACGTTCAACTTCACGTCGATGTTCGGGTGGTCGGCCATCCGCTCCAGCCACGCGGTGTAGCCGTCTGTGGGAAGGCCCTCCCAGGTGTCGTTGAAGTAGCGGTTGTCGTACGTGTAGCGCACCGGGAGGCGGCTGATGATGTCTCCGGACAGCTTCTGCGGATCGGTCTGCCACTGCTTCGCGGTGTAGTCACGGAAGAAGGCCTCGAAGAGGGGACGTCCGACGAGCGCGATGCCCTTCTCCTCGAAGTTCGCAGCTGTCTTGGCGTCGAACTCGCCCGCCTGCTCCTTGACCAGCGCGCGCGCCTGATCGGGCGTGTACGCCGACTGGAAGAACTGGTTGATCGTCCCGAGGTTCACCGGCATCGGGAACACCGTGCCCTTGTGCGTCGTGTAGACCCGGTGGACGTAGTTCGTGAACGACGTGAAGCGGTTCACGTACTCCCACACGGTCGCGTTGGAGGTGTGGAAGAGATGCGCACCGTAGCGGTGCACCTCGATCCCCGTCTCGGGCTCGGCCTCGCTGTAGGCGTTGCCGCCGATGTGGTGGCGGCGGTCGATGACAGTTACCTTGCGGCCCGCTTCGGCGGCACGCTCAGCGATGGTGAGGCCGAAGAAGCCCGACCCGACGACGAGAAGATCCATGCCACCCATGGTATCGGCGCGTGGCTGGGAGCCCGTCCCGCGGCGGCGTCCCCTCCCGCTCTCCCCAGTTTGTCCACGCGCGCGCACTCGACCGCTACGCTGAGCGGCATGCGGGAACGCCGCAGCCAGTTCACCACAAGATGGAGTTCCCATGTCCCGACGTGCGGTACCCGCTGCTCTCGCCGCGGTCGTCTTCGCTGCCTCTCTGCTCACCGCGACCGGGATGAGCGCGTCCGCCGACGTCACGCGACCGTCGGAGACCGGCACCGCAGCCGACATCTCCTTCCCCGCCGGGGTCTCACGTCTTGCGGGCAACGACCGCTACGACACCGCGATCGCCGTGTCGAAGAAGTACGCTGCGGGCACGGATGCGGTCTTCGTCGCCACCGGCGCGAACTTCCCTGACGCCCTGTCCGCGGCCGCGGCCGCGGCACGCCTCGGCGCACCGCTGCTGCTCACGCCGGGCACGGCATTGCCTGCCGCCGTGCGTACGGAGATCACGCGGCTGAGCCCCTCGACCATCTTCATCGCCGGTTCCGAAGGTGCGGTCGGCGCTGGCGTCGAACGCGCGCTCACGGCGATCGCGCCGGTGGAGCGACTCGGGGGCGCCTCCCGATATGAGACGGGAAATGCGCTGGTCCGCCGGGTCTTCCCAGGAGCCACCCACGCCTTCATCGCGACAGGAAGGACGTTCCCCGACGCCCTCGCCGCCACCGGCGCCGCAGGTGCCACGTCAGCACCGGTCATCCTCGTGGACGGCGCAGCCGCCTCGCTGCCGACCGACACTCGAGACCTGCTCGACGCTCTCGGCGTCTCCGCGGTGACCATCGTCGGAGGGGCGGGTGCGGTCTCCCCGGCATCGAGGCGGAGCTCGCGAACGCGTACGACGTCCAGCGGCTGGGCGGCGCCGGCAGGTTCGACACCGCGGCACTCATCAACGATTCCTTCTTCTCCGCCGGCTCGGCCCCCGCGGCCTTCCTCGCGACGGGACAGAACTTCCCTGACGCGCTGGCCGGTGCCGCGCTGGCAGGACGCACCAAGAGCCCGGTCTACGTCACGAACGCCGCCTGCGTGCCCGAATCCGCGCACCTGTCGCTGCAGCGACTCGGCGCCCCCAGCACGGTGGTGCTCGGAGGGGTCGCCGTGGTCGGCGCTCAGGCCGCCGCGAACATGGGCTGCCTCACGGCGGGAACTCCGACGATCTCCGGCACCGCCCAGGTGACCGGCTCGCTCACGGCGAACGTCGGGACGTGGACGGCGGGGACGACCTTCCAGTACCAGTGGCTTGCGAACGGGAGCCCCCTGACGGGGGCGACGGGGGCACGACTCCCGCTGAATGCAGCGCATGCGGGCAAGCAGATCTCCGTGCGGATCACCGGCTCCAACCCCGGCTACGTGTCGGCGACGGTGCTCTCCGGACGGACCTCGACCGTCTTCTATCCTGCGCGCACGACCCCGATCGACAGCTGGAACTGCCCGAGCTGGGCGCCGATCAAGGGGAACATCGGGGACAAGGAGAACATCTATCACATGCCAGGCGGACGTTACTACGCGGCTACGAACCCCGAAGAGTGCTTCCGCACGGAAGCCGCCGCGAAGAGCGCCGGCTACCGCCGCTCGAAGCTGTGACGACGTCGTCTCCGATCGCCCTGGCGCCCGGCTCGCGGCACGATAGGATCACGCAACGGCCCCGGGCTCTCCGGCGCCTCGAAGAGAAACGATGACTCCTTGAAAACACGTTCGCACCGTCGCGCCGTCGTTGCCGCGACCGTTCTCGCCCTCGCGCTGTCGACTCCACTCGCCGCAGCGGCCGCCGGAGACCAGGAGCTTCCGCAGCTCGATCAGACCGACTCCTCGACGCCGCCTGAAACGCACTTCCGGCTGGACGAGGCGCCGGTCTCGAGCAACCGCTCGGCGGAACCGAAGGCGCTGGCCGCTGCAGAAGCGCCCGGCACCGTCACGGGTGTGACCATCGGCGATGTGACCTCCACTGACGCTCACGCCGCCTGGGCCGCGCCCGCGGACAACGGTTCGACGATCATCGGGTACCACCTGCAGCTCCTCATCGGCGGCTCCGTCATCGAGGAGTTCGTGTCTGACACCCCCGTGCTCGGCGCAACCCTCTTCAACCTCGCCCCCGACACCACCTACGGGTTCCGCGTCGCTGCGGTGAACGCCGTCGGCACCGGTGCCTTCTCCGCGGTGCAGTCCTTCACCACGACGCATACGTGGGTGGAGCGGCAGTTCGGCGCCGACCGCTTCGAGACCGCCGTGCGCGTCTCCGAGAGCGCCTTCCCCTACGAGGGGGTGCCGGTCACGTTCATCGCGAACGGTCTGAACTTCCCCGATGCTCTGGCCGCGGCCGCGGCCGCCGGCACCTTCGGTGGGCCTGTGCTCCTCACGCGACCGACCAGCGTGAGCGTCGGAACCGTGGACGAGGTCGCCGCGCTGAAGCCGGAGTACCTCTTCGCCGCCGGAGGAAAGGCCGTCGTCGGGGATTCCGTGTTCAACAAGCTCTCGCCGTACGCGACCATGGGCTCCGACCGCGCTGCGGGCGCGTCGCGATACGAGACCGCCGGCCTCATCTCCACGCTGTGGGAGTCGACCGGTACCGTGTACCTCGCCAACGGGATGAACTTCCCTGACGCCCTGGCCGGTGCTGCCGCGGCGGGGTACGAGGGCGCTCCGGTACTGCTCACGAAGCAGGGCTCACTCCCGCCGGAGACGGCGGCGTACCTGAACTACCTCCGACCGACGAGACTCGTCATCCTCGGTGGTACCGGCGCCGTCAGCCAGGCCGTCGTCGACCAGGCGCAGCGGGCAGCCGGCGGATTCGTCGCGTCGATCCAGCGCCTGTCGGGCGACAGCCGCTACGACACCGCGGTCGACATCTCCCGTCGCACCTTCACCGCGCCGCGGGTGCCCGTGGTGTACATCGCCAGCGGGCAGAACTTCGCCGATGCGCTCGCGGGAGCTGCGGCGGCCGGCGCCCTCGGTGGACCCGTGCTGCTGACAGAGCCGAACGCGATCAGCGACGCGACCATCGCCGAGATCGAACGACTGGACCCGGTCCGCGTGGTCGTGCTCGGGGGTCCCGCGGTCGTGAGCGACACCGTCAAGGACCGCATCGCGAACGCGCTCGACTGACCGACTCGGAACGGTCGCGGCGCCCTCGTGCCGCGACCGTTCTGGTGTTCTCGGCCCGTACCGAAAGGGTTTCCCTTGTCTCCCCGATCACGACGCCGCTCCTTCACCGTCGTTCTGACGCTCGCCCTCGCCGTCGCCACGCCTCTCGCTGCTCACCCCGCCGCGTCCGCGACCACGGCCGCACAGACCTCGGTCGAGCGGATCTTCGGCACCGACCGCTACGAGACGGCGGCAGCGGTGTCAGCCGACGCGTTCTCGCGCGGCGGAGTGATCACTGCCTTCGTCGCGAGCGGCGTGGACTTCCCCGACGCCCTCTCCGCCGCTGCCACCGCCGGACTCATGGACGGCCCTGTCCTCCTCACGAAGCCGGGGTACCTGCCTGCGGTGACGGCGCAGGAAGTCGACGCCCTCGAGCTCGATTCGGTCTTCGTGACCGGCGGAACCGGCGCTGTGAGCGACACGGTGCTGCGTCAGCTCGAACCGCTCACGGCCGAGGGGTCGTTCCGCTTCGGCGGTGCGGACAGATACGCCACCGCGGCCGCCATGCTGCCCTGGTGGACCCTCGAGTTCCCTGACACGGTCTTCCTCGCGAGCGGCGCCGACTATCCGGACGCGCTCTCGGGAGCGGCGGCGGCAGGATTCCTGCATTCGCCGGTCCTCCTCACCGCGCCCGACGCCCTGCCCGCCCAGACCGCGGACGCACTGCGGCGCCTCGCCCCGTCCACCGTGATCGCGCTCGGGGGCACCGGTTCCCTCAGCGACGCCGTGCTGGAGAGCGCGCGCCTCGCCACCGGTGTCGACGATGCGACGACCGAGCGCCGAGGCGGCCAGACCCGGTACGACACGGCCGTTTCCGTGTCTCAGGGGACGTTCGCCACCGGCGCACGCGTGCCGATCGTGTACGTCGCCAGCGGCGAGAACTTCGCCGATGCCCTCGCCGGAGCGGCGGCCGGAGGCAGTCTCGGCGGCCCCGTTCTGCTCACCCCGGCGCAGGACGCCCCCGCAGCCGTGCTCGCAGAACTCCGAAGGCTCGACCCGCAGCGTGTCGTGATCCTCGGAGGGCCGAGCGTGATCAGCGACCACGTCGCCACTCAGATCGCCGCCGCCCTGGGCTGAGGCATCTCCCCAGGGGTGGCGACGATGCCGCTTCCGGTGCGGAGGTGCGGTGTCAGCCCGCGGTACCGACGACGATGCGCGGCGTCCCGGCCCACAGAGCCGGATCGGTAGCCGCGCGGCCGTCGACGATCAGCTTGATGCCGGGCAGCTGCGCAGGCGTCAGCTCCTTGTAGTCGGCGTGGTCGGTCTGCAGGACGGCCAGGTCGACCTCGCCCCCGATGGCGTAGGGCTCGAATCCGAGGCCGCGCAGCTCGTCGTCGCTGTACAGCGGGTCGTGCACCACGACCTCGGCCCCACGATCCTTCAGAGCCTTCACCGTCGGGAACACCCCGGAGAACGCCGTCTCCTTCACGCCGCCGCGGTAGGCCGCGCCGAGGACGACGGCGCGCTGGCCGCTCAGGTCGCCGAGGATGCCCTCGGCCTGCGCGACGAGGCGCTCCGGCATCGAGGCGTTGAGCTGACGTGCGACGCGCACGATGTCGGCATCGGGGTCGGTCGACAGGTACAGCCGCGGGTAGACCGGGATGCAGTGACCGCCGACAGCGATGCCGGGGCGGTGGATGTGGCTGTAGGGCTGCGAGTTGCAGGCCTCGATCACCTTGTAGACGTCGATGCCGTGGGAAGCGGCGAAGAGCCCGAACTGATTGGCCAGCCCGATGTTCACGTCGCGGTAGGTCGTCTCGGCCAGCTTCGCCATCTCAGAGGCCTCGGTGCTGCCGAGGTCCCAGACGCCGTTCGGCTGAGCCAGATCGGGGCGCTCGTCGAACTGCAACACGGCCTCGTAGAACTCGCGGGCGCGACGATTGCCCTCGTCGGAGAGGGCGCCGATGAGTTTCGGGTACTTGCGCAGGTCGGCGAAGACACGGCCCGTGAGCACGCGCTCCGGAGAGTAGGCGAGGAAGAAGTCGGTCCCCTCGGTGAGGCCCGATCCCTCCTCGAGCATCGGCTTCCAGCGGTTCCGCGTGGTTCCGACCGGAAGGGTGGTCTCGTAGGAGACCAGGGTGCCCGGCGTCAGATGCTCCGCGAGCGAGCGGGTGGCTGCATCCATGTACTTGAAGTCGGGTTCCCAGGTCTCATCGTCCACGAACACGGGCGCGACGAGCACGACGGCGTCGGCCCCGGGGATCGCCTCGGCGTAATCGGTCGTGGCACGCAGTCGACCGGCGGGGATCAGCTCCTCGAGACGCTCCTGCAGCTCGGCCTCGCCGGGGAACGGCTCCTTCGCGGCGTTGATCAGGTCGACGGCCCTCTGATTGACGTCGACGCCGACCACATCGTGACCGGAAGAGGCGAACTGGACGGCGAGAGGGAGCCCGATCTTTCCGAGGGCTACGACGGCGATACGCATGATCCCCAGTCTACGGGCGCGTCAGACGACGCGTCGCAGACCCGGGACCCGCCGCATCAGGAAGACGACCAGGAACGAGGAGCAGACGACGACGAGCCACTCGAGCACCGACAGCAGCAGCGACCCCGCTGCGGACTCGAAGGGCGGGAGTGCACGCACCAGGAGCATGATCGCGAAATGCACGAGGAAGACGCCGAAGGCGCAGTCGGACAGCTCGCGCACCATACGCTGGGCGCCCGGTCCGGGGTTCCACCGCCCCAGCGCGCTGTTGACGCAGATGAAGACGCCGAGCGATGCGGCGGCCACCACGGGCCCGAAGTAGCTCAGGGAAGCACCGCGTCGACCAGCGGCAGGGAGGGACGCAGTCCGTACTGGACGATCGAGGCGACGATCGCGAGGACGGTGAGTCCCAGCACCACGACGAAGCGCCAGCCCGACACACGGACCGCACGCAACGCCCACCCCGCCAGGAAGTAGCCCGCGTAGGGCAGCCACTGCGTCAGCGCGAGCAGTGTCAACGGGGCCGCATCCCCCATCGCCGTCAGGACGCTCGAGGAGACCCCCGTGACGACGGTCGCACCGAGCGTCACTGCGGCGAAGATGACGGCTCGACGCTGTCCGCCGCCCTGAAGGAACGACGCCAGGACGGGCGCCACGACGTACAGGCCCACGATGAGCCACAGGAAGTACAGATGCGTGTAGGGCTGGCCGTCCAACACGAAGCGCGCGAGATCGAGACGGGTCGGCGCGATCTGCGAGAACAGCGTGCGGATGAGCACGAAGTAGAGGAGCGACCAGAAGACCAGCGCGGTGAGGAGCCGCGGAAGCCGCTTCCGGTAGAACAGTGCCGGACCGCCGGCATGCTGCCGCGGGGCCAGCACGAGGGCACCGGAGATCATGACGAACACGGGGACGACCCACACGAAGCCGATGTCGGCGACGACGGCGCCCCACCAGCCCGCCGTGCCACGGACGTCGGGATTCGCCACCATCCCCGCGAAGACATGGATCGCCACGACCCCGACCACCGAGCCGATGCGCAGGGCGTCAAGCGCCCACTGACGCCCGGACGCGGCGGACCTCGCTCGCCCAGGAGCGCCGGGCGAGCTTTCCTGCGCGGGTTCGGACGTCACGTCCGGTCCTGGAGCACCTGCACGACACGTTCTGCTGCACGACCGTCGCCGTAGGGTGCCGCATCGGTGGGCTGCGGGCGCTCACGGGCGACACCGCGCGCGATCTCCGCAGCGTCCTGTGCGAGGACGTTCCACCCGAGCTCGACCGTCTCGACCCACTCCGTCTCTGTCCGCACCGTCGTGCACGGCACTCCCAGCAGGAACGCCTCCTTCTGCAGGCCTCCGGAGTCGGTCACCACTCCGGCACTGGACAGCATGGCAGCGACGAGTTCGGGGTAGGCCAGCGGCGCGTGGACGATGAGCGATCCGCTCGCGAGGTCGATGCCGTGCTCTTGCGCCTTGGCGACCACCCGGGGGTGTGCGAGGAGGACGACCGGACGATCCAGACTCCCCAGCCCGGCCACCACCTCGGCGAGTCGTGCCGGGTCATCGGTGTTCTCGGCACGGTGAATGGTGGCGATGTAGTGTCCACCGACAGGGAGGCCGAGCTCTTCGACCAGCGGAGAAGGACGCGAGGCGACCTCGTCGCGAACCGTGAAGAGGACATCCGTCATCACGTCGCCGACGAGCACGGTGCGTTCGGCGAGCCCTTCCGCCGCGAGGTGATCGACGGCGACCTGCGTCGGTGCGAGCAGGAGGTCGGCCGCATGATCGGTCATCACCCTGTTGTGCTCCTCCGGCATGCGCCGGTTGAAGCTACGGAGCCCTGCTTCGAGGTGGGCGACGCGAATGTGCATCTTCACCGCGCTGAGCGCGGCCGCGACGGTGGAGTTGGTGTCTCCGTACACGAGCACCCAGTCCGGACGGTGCTCGTCGAACACCGCGTCCAGAGCCGCCAGCATCGCCCCGGTCTGGACACCATGAGACCCGCTTCCCACGCCGAGGTGGACGTGGGGGGCTCCGATGCCGAGGTCCTCGAAGAAGACATCCGACAGCATCGGGTCATAGTGCTGACCCGTATGCACGATCACATGGTCCACTCCTGCGGCCACGAACGCCTTGTGGATGGGCGCGAGCTTCACGAACTGGGGACGGGCGCCGACGACGCTGACGATCTTCACAACAGGCAAGTCTACGGAAGACGGAGGGCAGCAGTCATCGCCGTCCCGCCCACCAGGTCGCGGCACTGAATCGCAGCGGAGCCTCCCGAGCGAGCACACGCGGCAGACGCGCGGGAAGCAATGCCTTGATCGAGACGAAGCGCCGGCGGCGTCGGGACAGGTCGTCCAGGGCCTCATCGGAGACGGTCGGGTCCGCTGCGCCGGCGATCAGTGCGCGATCCGCGAGCGAGAGAACCCCCGCCGCTGAGGGCGAGAACGATCGCAGCGCCCGCACGATCTCCCGCAGCGCCTCGCGATCGTCGGATCCCCAGTCCCCTGCGCGATAGTGCACGGCGCCGAAGACCGTCACCCGCCAGAGCTTGACCGCGAGGGCCTCGCGATCACGGCGGGAGAGCGCTCGTGCGAACGGCGCGGCGAGGAGCAGTCCGACCGCCTCGAGTTCCTCGCGCAACGGGCGCGCCGTGAAGGTGACGCGCTCCTCCCCATCGTGGATCAGGTAGTCGTCCGGCCCGGCGTGTCGACTGATGCGAGCGCCGGAGAACCAGAGCCGGGCGCCGAAGTCCAGGTCCTCCCCGTCGCGACCCCCGGGGTGAATCTCAGCCCGCCGAAACGCGGCACTGCGATCAGGCCGAGCGGCGCGGTTCGATAGGCGAGGCGATCGCGGCGACCGCGAAGGTCGCGGCGTCGAAGCGTCGGCGGCGTGGGCACGCGGTGGCCGCCCGCATGACGCAGCGGCGCCACCACCATGTCGGACGCGTCCTGCTGCGCGGTCCGACGCCAGGCGTCGATCGCCCCCGCCGTCACCTCGTCGTCCGAACCCATCACCGCGACGTAGAGGCCCTCCGCGGCGTCCAGTCCGTGGTTGAAGGGCCCGGCGGGACTGCGCACCCCGTCGCGCAGTTCCAGGAACCGCACGCGGACGTCTTCCGCCGCCGCGCCCGCGGCCCGGCGGATCGCGGCCTCGTCCACGTTGTGGCACACCACGTGGACGGCACGCACGCTACGGGAAGTCAGGACGGACGAGATCGCGCGGCCGACGTCCCTGCGGGGGTCGTGGGCGGCGATGACGACGTCGACGTCCTGGGGAAGCGGGTCTGCCTCCGTCTCGGCGGCCGCGAGATACGCCGCACGCGTGGCGTTGCGCCGCTCCTCGGGATCGAACAGGGCCGACGCCGCCGACGCGATCTCCGCCGCGGAGCGGTCGCGGTTGAGCTCCTGGACGCGCTGCACGGCATCGGCGTAGTCGGAGGCCGACCATCCTTCGACCAGCACGCCATCGGGCTCCGAGACGAACGAGGCCTGCTCTCCGGACGCCGACACGACGACCGGCCGTCCCGCGACGAGCGCCTCGGCGATCGCCACCCCGAAGGTCTCCATGCGCGTGGGGAGGATGAAGACGTCTGCCTCGGCCAGGAGGCCCTCCACCTCGTCCGGCGAGACCCGCCCGCGGAGTTCCACATGGTCGCGCACGCCGAGCTCCTTCGCGAGCGAAGCGACGGATTCGCGCATCGGACCGTCGCCGGCCCAGAGGAGTCGGGCATCCTCGCCCCGGCCGCGGAGCTCGGCGACGGTCCGCACCGCGATGTCAGGTCCCTTGCGCGCGATCAGGCCTCCGACGCCGACCAGAGTCAGCACACCGCCGTCCGGCCGTGCATGGACTTCGACCGGGCGCGGCACCGCGTTGGGGATGATGCGCGTCCGCCCCCGCCGCGTCTTGCCGATGGCGGTCGCCAGATCGTGACCAACGGCGATCACGACATCCGGACGGCGGAGCAGCATACGCACGAGCGGCAGCGAGACGCGAGCCGACACCGGCGCCGTGGAGGGCGCGAGGAGGGCGGACCAGTGCTCCGTGTGCACCCACGGGCGCCCGATCCGTCGGCCGAGGAACGGGAGGAGCGCCGACGCGGCCATGGAGTGCACGAGATCGGCATCTCCGGCGCGCTCGGCGATGACACCCCGGCGCGCCGGATGCTGCGGGGGTCCGCCGTCGACATGCGCACGGTCGTGACCGGGAAGTCCACGGTGGCCTCTTGCCCGTCCGCGGAGAGGTGGATGACCTCCACGTCGTGATCCGCGCGCAGCATCTCGATGTCGCGCCGGATGAAGACGCCGATGTCCGGTCGCCCTGCGGTGGGAAGCCAGGGTGTCACGACCAGAACCTTCACGGTACGAAGCTATCAGGGTCGCTCATGCTCACGACGTGGTCCGCTCGCGAGAGAGCTCACCAGCTCTGCGGCGCGCGCGCCGGTACGCTCGGCGTCGTACTCCGATTCCCATCTCTCGCGAGGGGCGTATGTGCCCGGCGCTGCGTCGAGCACCGAGGCCAGTGTCGCCGCGACCGTTCCGCTGGACGCTTCGGCCTCGACCAGCTCACCGGTGCGCAACGCGGAGCCCACGATCTCCGGAGTCCCCCCGACGGCCGTGGCGACGACCGGCACGTCGTAGGCGATGGCCTCCATGATGCTGACCGGGACGCCCTCGGATGCCGAGAGATTGACGAAGAGATCCACCTCGCCGGACTCGTAGAACGCCGCGATCTCCGAGTTCGGCACCTGTCCGCGCAGATCCACCTCGATCCCCTCCGGGAACGCGCCGACGTGCTCACGCAGCTGTGGCATGAGCGGTCCGTCGCCGAAATGAACCCAACGCACCGGCCGCGACGGGTCGACGGCATGCAGCTCGCGGACGGCCTCGGCGATGCGATCGACCCGCTTCACCTCGCTCACCGCCGAGCACGACACGATGGTCGGTGCGCCGTGCAGTCGACGCTCGGGGGCCTGCGGGGGCCGTAGGCGCCGAGCCTGCTCAACCGGACCTTCCCCGGACCTCGGAGTAGCGACCCTCCAGGTAGCGCACAGCGTCGTCGGAGATCGCCAGGACCCGATCGGTGCGCGCGAAGAAGAAGGGACGGAAAGGCAGGTAGCCGCCGATGGCCCGCTCCTCGTAGAGGTCATACCGATGGACCCGCACCACGCGGGCCGACACCCCCGAAGCCAGGGCAGGACGAGCCCCCGCCCATGGCCCAGAAAGCGTAGGCGACGGTGTCACGGTCGCCCGCGACGGCCTCGCGCACCGCGGATCGGTGCGCCTGCGTCATCCCGACCTTCGCCCCCATGGCGAAGAGGCGCGCGTTCCGCAGGAGGCGGCCGCTCCACAGCTCTCGCCACGTCGCCTGCAGGAGCAGGAGGAGCGGGGCGAACTCGAGCAGTCTCCGGGGCGCGTCCTCCGGTGCAGGCACGAAGAGGTTGCCTCCGAAACGGACCCCCTCGGGGAGGTCGACCATGCCGGCACTCGTGTCGCGTGCATGACAGAACACGATGACGTCGTCGAATCGCGCGGCGAGCGCCTCGATCTCCTTCTCCACGAACACCACGTCGCCGGTGCGATAGGGATAGTCGTTCGTGAAGAGGAGCAGCCTGCTCATCCGCGCTCCTGACGAGGCGGCGCCGCCATCAGAGCGGCGAGGGCCTCGGCCCAGCGCTCGGCCTGCTCTTCACCGGAGAGTTCCCTGGCTGAGGCGTCGGACGCCTGCTTCCACTCCCGCACCCGCTCGGCGTCGAGTTCGTCGATGAGGCGCGTGAGCGCGGCCGCGTCGAAGCCGTCCGCCACGGCACCGAAGCCTCGTTCCTTCAGGACGCGGGTCATCTCGGGCGAGGGCCCGATGATCACGCCGAGTCGCGCCTGCACGTAGTCGAAGAACTTGTTCGGCAGCGCCCACGTGTTGTTGAAGTTGACCGGCGGGAGGAGATGGACGCCGACATCGTGGGCGTTGAGGGTCTCGCCGAGCTCGGCGTACGGCACGGGGTCGTGGAGCTCGACGCGCTCCGACGCCGCCGCCCTCGCACGGACCTCCTCCAGGAATCCCGGGTCGTTCGGCGTGAGGTAGAGGGCGAGCCGGACGTCAGCGGACGCCGCCTCGACCGCTTCCATGATCGCCACGATGTTGCGATCGCGGAGGGCGGCACCCGAGTGCACGAGGCGGATCGGCGACGCGACAGGGTGCGGGGTGAGTTCCGCATAGGGGGCCGCATTGGTCACCACCGTGGCCCTGATCCCGTAGCGTCGCTCGTACTCCTCCGCGATTCCCTGGCCGACCGTGGTGACGGAGTCGGCGCGTATCACGAACGTCCGGCACATCCACCGGACGAAGGGAGCGACGAACAGTCGCCACTTCCAGACGTCTTCCTTCTGACGGGGCGCGTACTCGTGCAGATCGGCATGCACCCCGTGCACGGATCGCTGAGCGAGCGCGAGTCCCACGGCATCCACGTCGTTCGCGAGCACGAGGTCCCAGTCCGTGTCGCGCAGCGCCGTCACGGCGGCGGCGATCGCGGGGTTCGACCAGTACGCGTGGCGGTATCGGCGCAACAGCACGGACGCCCGGTCGTAGCGCCAGATCGGGTGCTCGTCGGGGATGCGGATGTGGCCGCTCACACCGTCCGGGGTCTCGCCGTACCCGACCGTGTGCACCTCGTAGTCGCGGCGCAGACGAGTGATCTGCTTCAGCAGCCGCGCGTCGGCCCTGATCGTCGAGAACGAGATGATCAGGAGCTTCGGGGCGGTCATCGGCGGCCCTTCGCGACGAGGCCGTGGATGATGCGATCCCACTTCTGGACCTGCCGTTCGCCCTCGAGCTCGTGCGCACTGTCATGGGCGTGCTGTTTGTACGCCGCGACGGCCTCCGGCGTCAGCTGCTCGATCCTCTCGCGCAGCGCATCGACCGTGAAGTCGGAGGCCACCGACCCCAAGCCGTACCGCTCGACGTACCCGGCCATCTCCGGCGAGGGTCCGACGATGATCCCGAGTCGCGCCTGCACGAAGTCGAAGAGCTTGTTCGGCAGGGCGTGCCGGTAGTTGAAGGTCAGCGGCGGGAGGAGGAAGACCCCCACGTCGTAGGAGTTCAGGGTCGTCACCAGCTCCGAGTACGGCACGGGATCGAGGACGCGGACCCGGTCGGTCGTCGCCGCGTACTCCTTGAGCTCCTCGAGATAGGCGGGGTGGTTCGCGGTGAGGTAGAAGTCCAGCGTGACGTCGGCCTGCGCCGTCGCCACCGCCTCCGCCATCAGGTGGAGCTGACGATTGGTGAGGCCGGCCCCGCTGTGGACCAGTCGGATCGGGGCCGAGACCGCGCCGGGGCGCAGCTCGTGATACGGGGTCGCGTTGCTGACGAGCTCGGCGTGGAAGCCGAAGTTCCGCTCGTACTCCGCAGCGAGTCCTTCGCTCACCGTCGTCCAGGCCGCTGCCTTCGTCACGTAGGTGCGCACCACCCACTCGAACCACGGCGTGATGCGCTGGAACCAGAGCTCGTTGTCGTCATGCAGCCGCGGCGAGTACTCGTGCAGGTCCGCGAGGACACCGAACCGCGGACGCATCTTGACCGCGACGGGGACGGCCTCGACGTCGTTCGCGATGATCACGTCGAACCGTCGCCCCTTCAGCGCCGCCCGCGACCAGCGCACCGCGGACAGCCGCCAGTACGCCGTCCGATAGCGCTTGAGGGTGATGAGCTTGCCGTCGAGGTCGTTGTAGCGGACCTCCTTCGGCATGGAGAGGTGGTCGACCACTCCCTCCGGAGCGTCACCGTATCCCAGAGTCGTCACGTCGAAGTCGCGGGTGAACCGTGCGATCTGCTTCAGCACCCTGGCGTCGCCGGTCAGAGGCGAGAACGACATGATGAGCATGGTCGGGCGGGCGGTCATCGGGTTCTCCTTCGCTCGCGCTTGCAGAAGTAGAGGACGTATCGGCGCAGGGTGGATTCGCGCGCGAAGCTGTGCACCAGGTCGGGAGTGAGCCACCGGTCGCGCCGCCCTGCGCCGCGCGACGACGCCACATCGGACCGCAGCCGGGCAGCGCGAGGCTCGGCCAGCAGCCCGTCGAGAATCCGGCGGTCCTGGCGGTTGAACGGCAGCAGTGCCCGCGGCGCGACATCGAGGAGCCGATGGAGCAAGGTCGAGAAGGCCGCGACATCGTCGTCGTCGAGCTCTTCTGCGAGGGCCTGCGCATTGCCGACGATCGTCACCCTGATGAGTTTGACGGCGAGGGCGGTGCGGGCGCGAGCGGAGAGATCGGCGAAGACCCCGTCCTCGAAGAGCCGCACGATCGGGGCGAGCCGCTCGGTGACGGTCATCGCGCCGAGAGTCGTCCGCTCCGCGGCGTCCTCGCCGATCACGTACGTGCCGGCACCACGGAGGAGGTCGATCCGTCCACCCTGCGCCCAGAGCCGGATGCCGAACTCGAAGTCCTCGCCGACGCGGACGCCTTCGAGCATGCGCAGCCCCAACTCGCGCACCCGGGCAGTGCGGAACAGCCCGAGCGGTGCGGTGCGGTAGAAGAGTCGGTCGCGAGCGGCGTCGAGTCGCCGGTGGCGTCCGAGTCGCACGAGCGGGTTCGGCATCAGGCCTTGGCCCTGCAGCCGGATCTGCGCGATCGCGGCGTCCGGCCGTTCCGCGCGCACATATCGGACCCACTGCGACATCGTGCCGGGTTCGAGGAAGTCGTCCGAGCCCATCACACCGCTGTACTCCGCGTCGACAGCCGCGAGGCCGTGGTTGAACGGTCCGGCCGCGCTGCGGATGCCGTCCTGGAAAGGCAGCACACGGATGTCGCCGTCGATCCCCGCGAGGCGCCGTTCGAGGATGCCCGCGTCCAGCCCGTGAGCGACGACCGTGACGCGTACGACGTCGCGCACGTCATCGTCGTGAATGAGCGAGGCGACGGCCCGCTCGATCGGTCGCCGTTCGTCGTGGCAGGCGATCACGACGTCGACGAAGGGCCTCGTCACGTCAGGCCAGCCAGCTGAGCCTGCTCGGCGAAGTTCGGCACCCGGGCGACGAGTTCGTCGAACGTGCCCTGGTCGGCGATCGTGCCGTCCTGCATGAAGCAGACGAGATCGCTGTCGCGGATCGTCGAGAGCCGGTGCGCGACCGAGACGATGGTGACTTCCCCCTTGAGGCTGCGGATGGCCTCCGTGACCTTCGACTCCGTCTTGGTGTCGAGCGCACTCGTCGCCTCGTCGAGGACGAGGATCAGCGGGTCGCTGTACAGCGCCCTGGCGATGCCGAGACGCTGACGCTGCCCTCCGGACAGAGAGAGACCGCGCTCACCGATCCGGCCGTGCATGCCGCCGTCCCGCGCCTCGATCGTCTCCCAGAGCTGCGCGCGTTCGAGGGAAGCACGCACCCGGTCGAAGTCGATGTCCTTGTCGTCCCAGTCCAGGGCGACGTTCTGGGCCACGGTGCCGTCGAAGAGCGAGACGTCCTGGGGCACATATCCCACGCGGGAGCGCCAGGCGGCGAGGACGTCGTTGAGGTCCTGGTCGTCCAGGCGGATCGAGCCCTTCTGCGGGACGAGGAGACCGAGCAGGATGTCCACCAGAGTCGACTTGCCCGCGCCGGACGAACCCACCAAGGCGAGCGAGCTGCCGATCGGGATGCGCAGGTCGATGTCGTGCACCGCCGGCGTGTCCTCGTGCTTCGGGTATCCGAACGACACGTCGGTCAGGGTGAGCACGCGCGGCTCCCCCTCGATCGGCTCCTGTCCGAGGCGCTCCGCCACCGAGATGTACTTCTCCGACACCTTGATGTCGAAGATCACGGCCTGCACGTGCGGCACGTTCGCCGTGGTGGTCGTCACGATCGACTGGAATCCGGTCAGTGAGGGGACGAGGCGGAACCCCGCCACGGCGAACAGCGCCACCGACGCCAGCGCCTCCTGCATGCCCCCCAGCGCGTAGCCGATGCCGCCGACGAGCACGAAGCCTCCGACCAGCGCGGAGTTGAGGACGAACCCGGGGACGGAACCGAGGAAGTTCATGTTCGCACGAGCCCGGGTGCTGAAGGAGCGGTTGTACTGCACGATGCCGGCGACCTCACCGGTCTTGTTCCGCAGCGTGATCTCCTTGAGAGCCTGCATCATCTCGGTCATCAGCGTCGCGACCTTGAAGGAGTAGTCGCGCGAGACGCGCCCGGCCTGCACCGACCGTCCGGAGACCACCCAGTAGAGCAGCGCCATGATGCCGCCGAGGTAGACGACGGTGATGAGCGCTGTGAGCGGCTGGGCGACCACGATCACCGCCAGGATCAGCACGAAGCTCACGATGATCGACGGCAGCTGCACGATCGGCAGGAGGAAGCCGCTGATGGTGTTGGCGATGCCGACGTCGGCGATGCGGACGATCTGCGCGGTGTTCCGACCGAGACGATAGGTCCACGGCGCCTTGATGTAGCTGTCGAAGAGCTGCCGGCCGATCTCGAGTTCGAAGGAGGCGAATCGACGGGTCGCGAACCACTGCTGCAGCAGGGCCAGCGCGGACTTCACGAGGATGAGCACCGCCACGGAGCCGATCAGCCAGACGTAGTCGTCTTCCCCGATCTCGCCGATGACGGGGAGAGTGATGGTCGTTCGCGCGATCATCGGGGTCAGGCTCAGGGCGAGGAGCATGATCGCGCCGATGTCGAGGATGGTGAGCAGACAGGAGACCACGACGTAGCGCAGCAGGTAGGAACGCGCATCTGCGGGGAGATAGGTCACAAGCTCCCGGTAGGTCTTCGCAACGAGCTTCATGACGCGGAGTCCTCAGGGTATCGATCAGCGGGCATCGGTCCAGTCTTCCATGTGGGACCCTGCCGCGCCTTCACGTTCACCCAGGAACCCGGCGAGCGCATCGGCGGATCGGCGTCCGGAATGAACGGCCCGCACGAACTCGGGTCCGGCTGCGGCGATCCCCTTCGCCCGGTCCCGGTCGGCGAGGATGTCCCGCAGCACCCGTTCGAGGTCTGCCGCCCGAGCCTCGAGCACCGGGAGATCTCGCGACGTGCGCGCCCGCACCCTCTTTCGCACGACCTCGGACACGTGGCTGACCACGACGCGTCCGCTCGCCAGAGCCTCGCACGCGGCGACGCCGTAGATGCCGAGGGAGAACTGATCGAGCACGATGTCCGCTTCTCCGTACACCTCCGGCATGCGCGACGCGGGGACGCCGGTGATCTCGCGGTACTCGATGGCGCCTTCGTCGTGCAGACGGCGCATGGTCGGAGTGATCAGTGCCGTCCCCTTCAACCCTGCGCGACTCGGGGCGTGCACGACCACGGGACGATCGCGCACGAGGGGCGCTGACGGAGCCGCGTCGGCCCACCTCGCCGCATCGACGACGACGGGAAGCCAGGTCGCCTCCGGCACGTCCGTGAGCAGGTCGGGTGTGGAGACGAAGGCCGGGAGCTCGAGGGTCCGCAGCAGACGATGATTCGCCTCGGTGATGGCCTGGAGCCGCGGTTGCTCGGGATAGCGCCCTTCGCGGAACGGGGAGTCGGCATCAGTCCGCGCGTGCTGGTCCGGCAGACGGATATCGCTGCCGTGCCAGAGGAGCGCGACCTGGATGCCCCGTCGGCGGAGCCAGGCGATCTCGTCGTCGGGCGTCGAGCTGCCGCCCAGCACCTGCCGACCGGATTCGACGAGCACATGGGTGAACCCCGGGCGATCGCCCGACGCTGCGCGGCCTGCCATCGCCGGTTCTGGACGAAATACGCCGTCGAGACCGAGTGGTCGGCAGGGTAGGCGAAGACATCGTCCGCACCGCGGTACATGAAGTTCGCCGCACTCACATCGGGAAGCCGCTCGGCCGCGCGGGCCCAGGCGAAACCCTGACCCGCGGAGTTCACCGGAGCGATCAGCAGCCTTGTCTCGGCGGGGGCCACCCCGATGACACCCGCTTCGCGGAACGCCGCGCGCTTCCAGGGGAGGATGCGCTCGGCCACGGGGTCGGGAATCGCCTCCGTCACGGCTCTCTTGAGCCCCGCCAGTGCGCTCATCCCGCTCCTCGCGTCAGGTGTCCAGAAGAGGAAGGGCGTTCCCGGTCCGCGAAGACTCGAGCGCTGCTTCGACGACCACGAGCGTGCGCAGTCCCTGCTCCATGGTCACGACGTCGGTCTGCTGCCCGAGCACGGCATCGCGGAAAGCCTCATGCTCGACGCGCAGCGGCTCGCGCTTGGCGAACGCGTAGCGCGTGACGTCTCCTTCGGAGACCCCGCGGAAGGAGGACACGGATTCCCATTCGAGGGGGATCGTGCCGTTGGCGTAGAACGTGAGGTCGCCGGTCGAGGTGTCTGCGACGAATGCGCCCTTCTCCCCCGTGACGACCGTCAGTCGTTCCTTCATCGGGCTCAGCCAGTTGACGATGTTGTTCACGATGACGCCGGACGCCGTCCGTCCGGTGATCGTGATCATGTCTTCGTGCTCGCGACCGCTCTTGAACGCCGTCTGCGCGAACACACGGTCGTAGTCGCTCTGCACGACCCACGCGGTGAGGTCGACGTCGTGCGAGGCGAGGTCCTTCGCCACGCCGACGTCGGCGATACGCGAGGGGAACGGCCCCTGCCGACGGGTGACGACCTGGTAGACCGCCCCGAGCTCGCCCGCCTCGATCCGGCGTCGCAGTTCCTGGACCGCAGGGTTGAAGCGCTCGATGTGACCGACCGCTCCGACGAGCCCGGCGGAGGCGAACGCGTCGACCATGCGCTGCCCGGCCTCGACGCTGTGGGCGATGGGCTTCTCGACGAGAGTGTGCACCCCCGCGGCAGCCAGTTTGAGGGCGGCATCCTCGTGGAAGCGCGTCGGCACCGCGACCACCGCGATATCGATGCCCGCCGAGATCAGGGCATCGATGTCGGGAAGGATCTCGAGGTCGCCTGCCACGCCGTGCGGATCCCCACCGGGATCGGCGATGGCGACGAGCTCGACCCCGTCGAGTTCCCGCAGGACGCGGGCGTGGTGACGGCCCATCATCCCGACGCCGAGCAGGCCGGCGCGCAACGCCATCAGGCGCCCGCTCCGGCGACGGCCTCGACCGCGGCGACGATGCGCTCGAGGTCGGACGACGTCAGCGAGGGGTGGACGGGCAGCGAGACGACCTCGCGCGCCGCGCGCTCCGTCTCGGGCAGGTCCAGCCCCGGGGCGTACGGTGCCAGCGACGGCAGGCGGTGATTCGGGATCGGGTAATAGACCCCTGCTCCCACGTTGTGCTCGGACTTCAGCGCGGCGACGAAGCCATCGCGATCCTCCGGCACGCGCACGGTGTACTGGTGGTACACGTGCACCGCGCCCTCGGCGACGGGCGGGATCACGACACCCCGCAGGTTCGCATCGAGGAACGCGGCGTTCGCCTGACGGGTGCGCGTCCACGCGTCGACCTTGGTCAGCTGCACACGGCCGATCGCGGCGTGGATGTCGGTCATCCGCGCGTTGAAGCCGATGATCTCGTTCTCGTACTGGCGCTCCATGCCCTGGTTGCGCAGCAGCTTCACGCGACGCGCGACCTCATCCGTCGCGGTCGTGACCATGCCGCCCTCGCCGCTGGTCATGTTCTTGGTCGGGTACAGGCTGAACATCGCGAACTCGCCGAACGAGCCCACCGGCCGTCCGTCGAGGGAGGCGCCGTGCGCCTGGGCGGCATCCTCGTAGAGGGCGACGCCGCGCTCGGCGGCGAGGGCCTCGAGCTCACGCATGCGTGCGGGGTGACCGTAGAGGTGCACCGGCAGGATGCCCTTCGTCCGCGGTGTGATCGCGGCGGCGACGGCCTCGGGGTCGAGCGTGAAGGTCTCCGGCTCGATGTCGACGAACACCGGGGTGCCGCCCGTGAGCGCGACCGAGTTCCCGGTCGCGGCGAAGGTGAAGGACGGCACGATGACCTCGTCGCCGGCGCCCACGCCCGCGGCGAGCAGACCGAGGTGGAGCCCTGCCGTGCCCGAGTTCACCGCGACGGAGGGACGACCGGGGACGAAGTGGTCCGAGAACTCCTGCTCGAACGCCGCGACCTCGGGTCCCTGGGCGACCATCCCGCTGCGCAGGACTCGATCGACGGCGGCACGCTCGTCGTCTCCGATGATGGGCTTTGCGGGGGGGATGAACTCGGTCACACGGTCTCCTTGATCAATGTTCCGTCGGACTCGACGAATCGAGCACCGGTCGAAGGGCATATCCAGATGCCATCGCGCTCGCCTGCCGTGAGCGGCACGCCGGACTCCCCACCCAGCCGATGCGGCGGGCCGGAACCCCGGCCACCAGGGCGTATGCGGGGACGTCCTTCACGACCACGGCGCCTGCTGCGACGGTCGCCCAGGCTCCGATGGTCACCGGCGCGACGCAGGTGGCACGCGCGCCGATAGCGGCGCCGGTCTCGATGGTCACGCCGACCGGCTCCCAGTCGTGGGCGCTCTTGATGGTGCCGTCCGCGTTGATGGCCCTCGGGTACGTGTCATTGGTCAGCACGACGGCCGGTCCGATGAAGACACCGTCGGCCAGGCGGGCCGGTTCGTAGACGAGCGCATAGTTCTGGACCTTGCAGTTGTCGCCCATCACCACGCCGGTCCCGATGTACGCACCACGCCCGACGATGCAGTTCTCGCCCAGCACGGCCTCCTCGCGGACCTGGGCGAGGTGCCAGATCGACGAGCCGTCACCGATGCGCGCATCGGGCGAGACATCCGCGGACTCCACGATCCGCACACTTCCGGTTTCGGTCACGCAAAAGGCCTTTCATCGGGTCCAGAACGCGCGGGACGCGCAGGTCCGATCTTAGTCGTCCGCCGTTCACGAACCTGCGAGGTGACTGCGGCGACCCGCTCCGCGACGGCGGTGAGCGAGACGTTGGCACGCGCCCAGGCGGCCCGCGCGGTGCGCTGCTCCGCTGCGCGCCCCGAGCGCTCCTCGGCCAGCAGCTCTCGCATCGCGGTGGCGACCGACTCCGGGTCGAAGTCCACCGACGTTCCGAGATCGGCGTCCCGCACGAGACGCGCACCGGTTTCCGGGCCCGCGAAGAGAACGGGCGTTCCGACGGCAGCGGCGGCGTACGTCTTGGTGGGGCGAGCGAAGTCGTAGCCGATTCCCGGGACGATGCTCACCAGCGCCGCCGTCGCACCGCGGATCCACGAGGCCGATTCCTGCGGGCTCACCACTCCCCCGAACTCGACCCGCCCTGGGACGATCTCCTCCGCCAGAGCACGGAGGTCGGCTTCCACCGCCCCCTGACCGAAGAAGCGGATCCGCGCTGCGGGCTCCTCCTCCGTGATCAGAGCGAGGGCGCGGATGAAGAGGTCAGGGCGCTGCCACTCCGACATGGTCCCGGTGTACACGAAGTACGGGTCGACCCCCGTCGGAAGAACGGCATCCGGGGTGAAGATCGACGTGTCGATCCCGTTGCCGACCGTCTCTATCCTGGTCCGATCCGCGTCGAGCGCGACGAGCCGCTCGGTGACCTCGTCGGAGACGGAGACGATCGCCTGGGCGCGACGGAGGACGATCCTCTCCATCCAGCGCATCACGGCGATCACCGGGGCGGGAGCACCCATCGAGATCACGCCGTCGGTCCAGACGTCGGCGGCGTAGTACACGACCGGCTTGCGTCGCAGCGCCGCGACCGCGGTCACCACGAGACCCGTGGTGGGCGGCGATTCGGCGACCGCGACGTCGAACGACGAGAAGAGCAGGCGGAAGAAGAGCGGCGCGTCGTAGCTGAGGTACTGGATGTAGCCGCGGACGTTGCCTCCGCTGTCGCGCAGAACAGGCCACCGACGAACGACCACACCCGGTGCATCCGCCGTCTGCGGCGCATGTCGCGGCGGACGCGTCGTGAGGACGACCACCCCGTCTCCGCGTTCGTGCAGCGAGCGGGCGAGCGCGCCGAGTCGGAACGCACCGGCACTCACCTCGGGCGGGAACAACCGTGACGCGATGAGGATGCGGGAGCGCCCGCTCACTGCTCGTCCTCCTCGTCCGGGCGCGCGCCCCGTTCATGTTCGGCGGCCTTCGCCTCGAGGGCTTCGATCCGCGCCTCATGGAAGGCGGACTTCTCGGCGAGGGTGCGCATCTTCTCCTCCGTGCGCGTGAGCTCGGCACCGTACTGGAGGCTGACGAGGAACAGCAGGGCGATCGCGATGAAGAAGACGAGGTTCACCGGCAGCGCGATCCCGAGGGCTCTGGCCGCCCAGGTGAGCGTCTGCGGGAACACGGCGATGACGAGGGCGAGCAGGCCGCCGACGAACCACCACACGGCATGCCGCTCGCGAAGAGTGCCCCTTCGCATGAGTTCGACGATCGCGATCAGGGCCAGCACCGCCGCGACGATGCCGAAGGCGTACGTGACGGGGTTCATGCGATGTCCTCCATCCGCGCGCGCGGACGCATCATGGCGAGCAGGAAGGCCGCACATGCCCGGAGGAGATAGACCGCAGCCTTCCACGGGCGGTGCGACGGCTCGCCGCCCTGCCGCTGTCGCATGACGACCGGCAGCTGTCTGATCTTCAGACCGGCACGCGCGCCGATCACGAGGGCTTCGATCGTGTCGCCGAGGTATTCGGCGGGGAAATTGTCGGCGAACAGCAGCACGGCGCGCGGTCCCGCGGCCTTGAAACCGCTCGTGACGTCGGTCAGTCGTGTCCCCGCCACGCGACTCATCACGGCCGCGAGCACTCGCATCGCCCAGCGGCGAGGCCCTCGCACCCCGTAGTCCCCCACGCCGGCGAATCGTGCGCCGATGACCAGATCGGCGTCGCCCAGTGCGTCGATGAGGGCAGGGATCGCCGCGGGGTCGTGCTGACCATCCGCATCGACCTGCACCACGACGCCGTGTCCGTTGGCGCGGGCGTATCGGAACCCGGCGCGCATCGCCCCGCCGACACCGAGGTTGTACGGCAGCGACAGCACCTGCGCTCCCGCCTGCCTGGCTCGGGCCGCGGTGGCATCCGAGGATCCGTCATCGATGACGAGACACCGTGCAGAGGGGAGAGCAGCCACGACCGCCCCGACGACCTCTCCCACGGAATCCTCTTCGTTCAGCGCCGGGATGACGACGAGAACGGAGGTAGCTGACGGACGCATCGTCTGCGATCCTACAGACGGTGGGGCCGTGCTCACCGCGCGCACGCTGTGATCCGCCAGAGGGAGACCTCGCCGACCTCGGCGACGCGCTCGAATCCCGGCTCGCTCGCGAAGTCGGTCATGCCCGGCATCTCGAAGCGACCCGGTGTGTTCTCCCCTGGCCCGAAGTCGAGGACATACTGCGGATCCCCGTACTCATGAAGCGCCTCGCACACGGCCGGGTCGGATGCGGCGTTCCGCAGACCCTCGGCGAGCACCGTCCAGGTCTCGGTGCGCGGAGCCGACCAGGTCCGCGGATACACGTCAACGCCGCTGAGCATGTAGCCGAAGCCAGCTCCGGTCGAGGGATTCGCGATCACCCGCTCGTCCGTCCCGACGATGCCGTCCAGGGACTCGAGCAGCGTGCGCTCGTCGGGCGAGAGATAGCTGTCGGATACGGCGAGATAGCGCGATTCCCTGTCGAAGGTGCCCTCGATCACGGCCGGCATCGCGACAGGACGGACCAGGATCAGGACGACCATGAAGACCACCGTCGCCGCGAGCGCGCTCACAGCGAGAGTGTCGCCCCCGAACGCACGGGAGGCATCCCCGGTTCGACGACGGATCACACTCCCCACCCGGACGACGAGGTCGTGCATGCCCACGGCGGCCAGGGGGATCACTACGAGGGGTGCGAGCGCGGCGATCCGATAGGGGTCCGCGTACCACGCACCGAGGATGTCGATGCGCACCAGGGGCGCGCCGATCGCCGCGACGAGCAGGTAAAGGGCCGAGATGCCCGCCCACCCGAACACCAGCCAGCGCAGGCGCCGAGACCGCCAGGCGACGACGAGCCCCCAGATCATGAGCACGCTCACCCCGACCGCGAAAGGTATGCGCAGGTGACCGTTGAGCAGCACGTCGAGGAACACCTCGAGCTTGCCCCGGAAGGGCGGCCAGTGCGAACCGCTGGTGCTCCGCGAGAGTACGACCCAGAACGCCGCGAACACGATCCACATGCCGACGATGACGCTCCAGCGCCGGAGGGACGACCACCCGTTCGCGGCCTGCAGCAGTCGCGCGGTCAGCCACACCAGCACCAGCGCGATCCACGGCAGCAGGGCCGCCGGCTGGGCGAGGGCGAGAGCACACGCCGTGACGACCGCGAGGAGCATCGCGCGCACCGTGGTCTTGATACGACCACCACCGTCACGCCACGTCGGCAGCGAGATCATCAACGCCACGGCGGCGGGCAGCAGGGCGGTCGAGAGCGCGTTCGGGAACAGGACCCCCCACTGGAACATCAGCAGCGGGAACGTCTGGAGCGCGCCGGACAGCACCGCCGACATCCCCGCGATCAGCGGCGAACCGGTGATCGCGCGCGTGAGCCAGGCGATGCCGAGGGGCCAGAGGAGAGCGCCGATCACGAGCGTGAGCATGTTCGCCGCGACCGGGATGCTCGCTCCGCTGATCAGCACGATGAGCGAGACGAGGGCGTGCCACGCCGCCGGATAGAACGAGCTGCCGCCGATCACGCCGTTCACGTGCAGGGACGACGCATCCGAGGTCTCCAGGATGAACCGCACCGCGTTCATGTGGAAGACGGCGTCGTTCGTCTGCGAGATCCCGGCGGGGTCGGTGATGTACGTCGCCAGTCGCCAGACGCCGAGCACGACGCCGACGACGAGGAAGACCGGCAGTATCCACCGTCCGCTGTCCGCGCGGAGCGGTGCGAGACGTCCACCCAGGATCCGTCCGACGATGAACGACGCACCCGCCAGGAGCAGCATGGCCGCCGCCCAGCTCCAGGCCGACCATCCGACGCCGAGCATGCCGAGAGCCAGGGCGACGACGCCCGTCGCCGCCACGCTGAAGATCGGAGCAGCGGCGAGCAGTCCGAGTCCACGCACCCCCACACCCCAGAGCGCGAGCAGCCCTGGAAGGAAGACGATCGCCACCGCCACCAGGAGCGTCGGCGTCTGCGCGAGCCAGTCCAGCATCACGCATCCACCAGAGCGATCGCTCCTTCGACCTCGCCGTCGTAGATGACTTCGCCCTTGTTGATCACGATTCCGCGCGTGCAGAGTTCGCGCACCATCTCCATGTCGTGGCTGACCACGACGAGGGTCTTGCCGGACGCGATGAGCTCTTCGAACTTCAGACGGCACTTCTCACGGAAGGGTGCATCACCGACCGACAGGATCTCGTCGACGAGGAGGACATCCAGTTCGACGTGGATCGCGACCGAGAACGCGAGCCGCATGAACATCCCGGACGAGTAGTGCTTGACCTCCTGATCGATGAACTGCTCGATCTCGCTGAACGCCACGATCTCGTCGTAGCGGGCTTCGATCTCGTGCTTCTTCATCCCCAGGATCGCGGCGTTGAGGAACACGTTCTCACGTCCGGAGAGCTCCGGGTGGAAGCCCGCTCCCACTTCGATGAGACCGGCGACCCGACCGCGCGTGAGCACCTGCCCCTCGTCGGGCTCCATCACGCCGGACACGAGCTTGAGCAGGGTCGACTTGCCGGAGCCGTTGAGCCCGAGCACAGCGACGGACTCCCCCTCCCCGATGACCAGGTCGACGCCCTTCAGCGCCTCGAACTCGCTCGTGAGCTTGCGTCGCTTGATCCACGCCACGACGGTGTCTTTGAGGGAGAACGCGTGGTTGAGCGTGAACCGCTTCTTGACACCGTCGATGACGATGCTGGGGCGGAGCGTGGTGGGAGCACTCATAGGTCCTGTGCGAACCTTCCTTCGAGACGGCGGAAGACGAGTTGACCGATGAGCAGGGTGCCCACCGCGATGAGGAAGGTCCACAGGGTGTTCCAGGCGAGCCCGGGCGGGAGCGCGAAGGCGGTGTCGGTCACCGGCCGCCAGAACGCGTAGTGGAAGAGCTCGACCCCCTGGGTGATGGGGTTGAGCATGTACACCTCGACCACCCATTGCGGCCAGCCGAGCTTGTCGACGACCGCGTCCTGCACCTGTGTCCAGGCGTACAGCACCGGGGATGCCCAGGTCGCGAGGAGGAGCAGGAGTTCGACGATGTTCTCGGCGTCGCGGAAGCGGACGTTGATCGCTCCGAAGAACAGTCCGAGCCCCAACGCGAACGTCATGACGATGATCATCCCGGCGAGGATGGCGAGGACCGAGAGGATCGAGATGTGCGCGACCCAGCCGAGGAGGAGGCAGACGATGAGCAGCAGAGCGACCTGAGGAAGAAAGTGCACGAAGGCGACGATGACGGCCGAGACGGCGAACAGCTGACGCGGGAGGAAGACCTTTCGCACGAGGGGCGCGTTGCCGACGATCGACGTCGTGGCGTTCTTGAAGGCCTCGGAGAAGAGGTTGATCACGACGATGCCGGAGAACAGGTAGATCGCGTAGTTCGGGATCCCCCTGTCGAGGTTCATGAACAGCCCGAGGACCACCCAGAAGACCAGGAACTGGGCGGCGGGACGGACATAGGACCAGGTCCACCCGAGCACGGAGTTGCGGTAGCGGGTGGTGACGCCCGTGCGGACCAGGAGGTGCAAAAGATAGCGCCAGCGCACCACATCGATCAGCCCGCGGCTCTCACCAGGGGTGTCGAACGCGGAACGCGGGACGGCAGCGAAAAGATCTCGGGTATCAGTCACAGGCCCACTCAATCGACGACACGACGGCATCCCGTCGCCGTCTCAGTATCCCATAGCGCCTGCGACCGCCCCCTCAGGTTCGACCGCGCGGCCGAGCTCAACCGAGACTCGAGATGCTCTGCCAGCCCGACCCGATCTGAGCGCTCGCACCCCATCCGCCCTTGCCGTTGCCGGCATAGAAGAACATCGCACCGTCCTGGCGGATGGCGAGGACATCCGTCGAACCGTCGCCGTTGAAGTCCCCGGGGCCGACGAGCTGCTTCATCCCGCCCCAGCCCTTGCCGATCTGGACCATCGCGCCGAACCCGCCGGCGCCGGTCGTCGGGTAGAGGCGGAGGGCGCCGTCCGACGTGCGTGCCAGCAGGTCGCTTCGGCCGTCCCCGGTGAAGTCGCCGGCGTTGATCAACAGGTCCACCACGCCCCAGCCCTTCCCGATCTGCACGCCGTCGCCCTGGAAGCCGCCGCTGCCGTTGCCGCGATACAGCATCATCGTCCCATCCGCGTTGACCGCGATCACATCCACTTTGCGGTCGCCGTCGAAGTCCACGCCGCCGACGATGTGGACGAAGGATCCCCACCCGTGGCCGATGCGCACGGCCTTTCCGAATCCGCTGCCCGTGGCCGGCAGGAGCGAGAAGATCCCGTCGCCGTCGATGCGCCCGAGATCGGCACGGCCGTCGCCGGAGAAATCGCCGAGCGAGACGATCCTGTCCGTGGCGCCCCATCCCGTCGCGAGAACGCTGGAGGAACGCCAGGTGCCGGTGCCGGAACCGCCGTACAACCGGAGCTCGCCCTTGTTCGTGAGTGCCACGACGTCGTTGCCTCCGGCGCCGTCCACGTCGCCGAATCCGGCGGGCAGCGCGCGCGGTCTCGTCACCGCAGGTCCGGCCGACGACTTGACCGACAGGTTCTGCCATCCGGAACCCACCGTTCCCACGCCGGCGACGAACGAGGTGGAGCGTCCTTCATAGGCCATCAGCACGCCGTCTGCCGTGTGCGCGAGGAGATCGGGCGTCCCGTTGCCGGTGAAGTCACCGGGGCTGAAGACGGAGGTCATCCCCGACCAGCCGCTGCCGATCTGCGAGCGTGGCCCCCAACCGCCGCGACCGTCGCCCTGATAGAGGAGCAGTCGACCGGTGGAGTCGCGCGCGATCAGGTCGGAACGACCGTCGCCGTTCATGTCGAGTCCTCCGACGAGCATGCTCATGGAGCTCCAGCCGCTTCCGATGAGCTTGGCCGCACCGAACCCGCCCCTGCCATCGCCCGCACGCAGATAGAGCGCTCCGGATGCGTCCGTCGTGAAGACGTCGGGAAGTCCGTCGCCGTTGAAGTCTCCCGCGGGCACCACGAGGACCGTGCCCGACCAGTTGCCGCCCAGTCGTGTCGGCGCGCTCAGCTTCGTCGTCCCGTCGCCGTAGAGTGCGGACGGCTGACCGCTCGCGTCGACGGAGAGGAAGTCGCGATTGCCGTCGCCGGTGAGGTCGCCGACCCCGAAGAACGCCTTGACGGTGCCGAGTCCCGTCGCCATCTGCACGCGGGTGCCCCAGGCCTTCTTCGCGAACGGATACGCCCACACCGTCCCCGCGGCATCCGCCCCGACGACGTAGCTCGAGGTGTTGGCCGCCGAGATCACCGGAGGCGCGGTCGCCGGTGTGCCCTGCGTGGAGCCGAACCAGTCCGTGAAGTAGTTGTAGAAGTTCCGGTTGCCGTATGCCGAGCAGCCGTCTCCCGTGCCGTAGCCCGCCCGGAGCGCCGCAGCGTTGGGCTGGTAGGGCGTGTAGTAGTACAGCGCCGACGTCGCCTTGTTCGCGACGCGGACCGGTGCGGAGCCGCAGGAGGCGTTCGGGTTGTAGAGGATGTTCCAGGTCTTCCCCGGCGCATACCACTGGAACCACTTCCCTTCCATGTAGATCTGCATCTGACGCGCAGCGCCGTAGATCTGGTGGAAGAAGCCGATGTAGTTCGGATCGCACGGCGCGGTGTCGGGGCACCCCTGCCCCAGGGCGATCCTGTAGCGCCAGGCGCTGGGCCAGATGTGGGTGACGAGGCCCTGCTCCTTCTGGAGCATCACGATGAGCACCTGCGGGTTGATGTTGCAGGCTTGCGAGACACGGTAGATGATGCGCGCCGCTGACTCGTTCGCTGCCCCCGTGTACCCCGTGCAGTACTGATCCGCCGGGCGGGTGACCGTGTTCATCCGAAAGTCCTTGAGGCAGACGATCGCCTCGTTGTTCTCGTCGCGGCCGCCCTGGCACTTCGACACCTTGCTGTTGAAGAAGGTCTGGATCTGCGCCTCGGTCATCGTGTTCTTGTTGGTGAACACGGCGTCGCTGATGATGTTGCCCGGAGTGAAGCCGACGAGAGTGCTCTTCGCGATCCCCGTCGCGGCGGGATCGGTGGAGGCGCCCGCCATGCGGGCGACGGGCGCGGAGACGGAGGCTTGCGCGGCGGCGGCGGGGACGACCGTGCCGAGAACCAGGGCAGAGACAGCGAGGAAACAGGTGAGGAGTCGGGAGGTCCTCATGGTGTTTCGCGAGCGTGGGGCACGTCGAGACATGTGACCAGTGTGACGGAAGTTGCAGGATGATGCCACTGTTGCCCCGGTTACGTCGCAACATTCCCGCGTGTCGCGCGTATGCGCAGGTAGCTCCCAGCAGATCAGAGGTCGGCGTGCAGCCCCCAGAGGCGCTCCGCCGAACTCGCCCAGGAGAAGGCCCGCGACCGGTCGGCTGCGAGCACGCGCAGCCGCTCCGCGCCGCCCGCCGTGGCGTCCGCGACGGCCTCAGCGAGTTCCGCCGCCGGCACCAGCATTCCTCCGTCTGCGATGACGTCACGATGCGAACCGCTGTCGACGGCCACCACCGGGAGTCCGAGCGCCATGGCTTCGACCGCCCGCCACGGCCATCCTGCTGTCGCACTGGTGGCGACGTAGGCCGCGGCCCCCGCCAGAACCGCCGCGCGCTCTTGCGCACCCGATGCGCCCCGGATGTGCGCACGCCGCTCCGGCAGCCCGGCTGCGGATGCGATCTCCGCATAGTGGGGTTCCGCGCCCTCGGGGGCGTCGAGCACGACGGCATCGACACCCGCCGCCATCGCTCCTCGGAACCCCTCTGCCAGCGTCGCCGGGGATCCGCCGACCACCACGTACCGTTCCGGGAGCGACGCCGCGGCGCGGCGCTCAGCGGCGTCAGGTGGCGCGGCGTAGCCCTGGGGAGGCGCACCGGCGATGACGCGGACCCGATCGCCGAGTCGCGCGAGTTCGGAGAGCCGTTCCGCGACCGCGTGCGACGGCACGACCACCGCGTCGGCATGCTTCACAGCACGACGGAGCATGCCCCGCTGCCACGCGACCTGGCCTTTGGAGAGCGTCTCGGGTGCGTCCCACGCCCGCAGATCCCACAGCGTGACCGTGGTCTGGTCGTTGTCGTGCACGCGGTCGTGACGCACGAGCGGCGCCATGAGCGTCGGTGAATGGATCAGCCCTCCACCCACTCCCGGCGCGATTCCGAGCTGCCACGATGTCGCCAGCTCCCGACGCGCGAGGGCGAGGGTGCGCACGTCGCTCACACCGCCGATCGGCACCTCGGCGCCCGCCGTCACGATCGCGTCCACCGTGCATCCGGAAGGCGACGTCGCCACGAGTCCGAGCGTGAGATCGAGGGATGCGGCGGCCTGATCGGCATCGACGACATGCACCAGCTGATCAAGAACCACACGCAGCCGAGCACCCATGGGATCAGGCTATCCTCGCCGCGCCGTTCCCCCGTGGAGCACGACGCCCGCGCCGCGTGAATGTCAGCGTTCCCACAGATTCGACCCCCCACCGGCTCAGGGGTTCATGCTTGAATGCTCGGGTGAGCGATGGTCGACTTCCCGTCCGGCGCCGATGGATCGGGTGGACCGTCGGCGTACTGTTGGCGCTCCTCGTCATCGCGATCGGCTGGGTGACGGTGCGCGGCATCGGCGCGGTGAACGACCTCCAGCAGGTCGCGAAGGGCGCCACGCAGCTCAAGGAGTCGATCGCGAGCGGCGACCTCGACGGAGCAGAGCCGATCGCTCGGAGCATCGCCCGCAACGCGGCATCCGCCGATGACCTCACCTCGGACTTCGTGTGGCAGGCGTTCGGGGTGGTGCCGCTGCTCGGGCCGAACTTCCGCGCCGTGAGCGAGATCGCCGACATCGCCGATGACGTGTCGACCGATGCCCTCGCGCCCCTTCTCGACGTGGCGAGCGGCCTCGACCTCGCAAGCCTCGGGTTCAGCGGAGGTGCGATCGATCTCGCACCTTTCGCGGCGATCGAGCAGCCGCTCGGGACCGCCAGCACCGCGCTCAGCGCCGCCCAGGTGCAAGCCAGGCGGATCGACGCGGATGCCACACTCCCGCCGCTCGCCGAGGCGATCGGACAACTGCGCACTGCCGTCACGCAAGCGGCGACCGCCGTCGGTTCTCTGCACGGCGCTGCGGTGCTGCTGCCGACGATGCTCGGGGGCGAAGGGCCACGGAACTACGTGCTGGCGATGCAGAACAATGCGGAGCTGCGTTCCTCGGGAGGCATCGTCGGCTCCATCGCTCTCCTGCATGCCGAGAACGGCAGGATCTCTCTCCAGACGCAGGCGTCGACGCGCGACTTCCCACCGCTGGACACATCACTGCCGCTGAGCGAATCCACGATCGCGCTGTTCGAGGACCGCCCGGGGAGGTACCTGCAGAACATCACCAGCATCCCGGACTTTGCCGAGGCCGGCGAGACGATCGCCGCACGCTGGACGGGACGCTTCGGCGGCACCGTCGACGGCGTCATCGCGGTGGATGCGGTCGTCGCGAAGCACCTCATGGCCGTCACGGGAGACCTGACGTTCGGCCCTTTCACCGCGACGCCCGAGAACGTGACCGACATCCTCCTGTCCGAGATCTACGCCGCGGTTCCCGACCCCGCGGTCCAGGACGAGATCTTCGCGCAGGCGGCGGGCGCGCTGTTCAACGCCGCACTGTCGGGCGGGAACCCGAAGGCGCTCCTCGGCGCGCTGGCCGACTCCGCCGCCGAGGGGCGGATCCGCATCTGGAGCGCCCATGACGAAGAGGAATCGCTGCTCGCGTCCTCCGCGCTGGGCGGCACCATCCCGAAGGACGGACCCGACGGCACGTACGTGGGCGTGCTGATGAACGACAGCACCGGCGGGAAGATGGACTTCTACACGCGCGCGACCATCGCGACAGCGATCGGCACGTGTCAGGGGCTCCCCACCACGCAGGTCCGCGTGACGTGGACGAACACCGCTCCCGCCGATGCGGCCACCTCGCTGCCGGCCTACGTCACCGCCGACGGCTTCTACGGCGTGCCCGCAGGCTCGACACGCACGCTGATCGCGATCTACGGTCCCGCCGGCGCCACGCCGTCGCACGTCGACCAGGACGGGAAGGAGCCCGGAGTGCAGACGGCCGTGCTCGAGGATCGTTCCGTGATCCAACACGAGGTGTCGCTCGCTCCCGGCGAGTCGACCACCGTGACGGTCGAGTTCCAGGGAACGGGCGCCGGAGAGCGGCTCACCGAGGTGCTGCACACCCCCCTGATCGAGGCGCCGGACACGCCCAGAGAAACCCTCACCTGCGCTTCGTGACATTCGACGTCCGATAGGGTACTGTCGACTCACTGGGGAATATATTGGAGTCTGCAATCCTGCCGTGGGGGCAGGGAGGCTTCACGCAGTCGGATGCAGGGGTGTATCCGGAGGCGATTCCGCGTGAAATTCTGGGGAGAGATCATGCTGAAGAAACTGGCTGCCATCAGCCTTACCGCTGGCGCGCTCGTACTCGTCGCGCCTGCCGTCGCAACCGCGGCGCCGACGTCTGTTCCGACCGCGTCGTCCGACTCGTACCCGTCGCCTCCCGGCGTCAAGGTCAGCGACCCGATCATCGACACCTGCGAGGTCTCGACCATCGTGTTCGGATCCGGGTACTTCCTGCCGTCCGAGAACGTGAACGTCTCGGTCTCCGGCCTGAACGCCGGCAACGCCGCCGTCTCCGGAAACACGGCCGCGACCGACGGGAGCATGACGCTCACGTTCCGCCCGCCGTCCGACGGTGAGGGCTCTTACGCCGTCGCCTTCGGAGGCTCGCGCTCCTACACCGCGACGGTGGCGGTGTCGCATGGCCACGATGCCGCTTCCTCCTGCGACCACGACCCCGGCGTCGCTCCTGCAGGAGCCGAGCTGCCCCTCACCGGAGACGGGTTCGAACTGGCGCTCACGGGCGGAAGCGTGTCGCCGTGGGTCCTCGGTGGCGGCGCTGCGGCGCTCGTCGCCGGTGGTGCCCTCGTCGCCGTCGGAGTATCTCGCCGCAAGCGCGCCTAGGTCCGGCTGCCGCCTCGTGCGGTGGTCGACTGGACGACGGTGATCCCTCCCCCTCCGATCACCGTCGTCTGGTGCATCCGGTGGACTTCACCGGCAGCCCACGACTCGTCATCACCCGAAGGTGACGGTCGTGGGCTCTGGCGCGCCCGGGAAGAGTGCGGCCGGGTGGCGAGGACGACGCCCCCGGTCGTCACGGCGTAGGAGTCGGGGACTCCGTCGGCGGATGCAACGACTGCTGGATCATGGTGTGGATGAAGTCGTAGTCGGGCTGATGCTCATCCACGCCGAAATCCGGTGTGAGCTCGATCGTGATCACCTGCTGCTCCTTCGCCTTGAGCATCAGATCGAAGAACTCGGGCAGCTTGTCCGAGGGAAGGTCCGTGCTGATCAACGCCGTGCCGGCTGCCGCCACCTCGTTGAACCGCGTCAGCACCGTCTGCGGAGTGAACTGGGCGAGGATCGCCTCCTGCAGCTCGCGCTGCCGCTTCATGCGGTCCCAGTCGCTGGTCGTGTACCGCGAGCGGGCGTACCACTGCGCGGTGTCGCCGTTCATCCGCTGCTTGCCGGGCTCGATCCAGCCGATCGCCCACTCGTTGACGTCGGTACCGGTCCATCCCTCCGGCGGCCCGCCCTTCGGAAGGCGCTCCGTGACGTCGATCTCGACTCCACCGAGAGCATCCACCAGTTCCGCGAAGCCGTGCATGTCGACGAACACGTAGTACGGGATCTCGATGCCGAGAACCCCCTCCGCCGCATCCTTCGTGGCTTCGATGCCCGGCTCGGAGCCGTTCGCCTCGGCGTCGGGATAGAGTCCCGCTCCGCCGTCCTCCCGGCATACCTCCGCGGCGTTGCGGACATGGTTCATCCAGCCGTTCCATCCGCACGACGACGACTGGTGCCCCTCGAAACCGTTCGGGTAGAGCTCCTGCATGGGGCTGCCGTCGCTGAAGGGCGCGTTCGGAAGCTCTCGCGGGATACCCGTGATGGTCACCGCCCCGGTGTCGGCGTTGACGGAGACGACCGAGATGCTGTCGAAGCGCATGGAGTCTCGCCCGTCGCCGCTGTCCGCTCCGAGCAGCAGGATGTTGTAGTAGCCGTCGCTGGGTTCGACGCTCGGGCCGCTCTGCCCGAAGATCGCGCCGATCGTGCTCCGCACCGACCCAACGGCGGTGGCCGCATAGGCGGTCCCGCCGCCCACGAGGCCGAGCAGCACCAGAGCGACCACGGGGATCGCGAGGCGGGATGCGCCAGGGACCTTGACGAGCCGGACCAGACGGAGGGCATCGAACGTCAGCACGATCCAGAGCACGATGTAGCCGACGAGGACCACCTGCACGACGGTGAGGATCGCGGCGGAGAAGAACCCGCCCCCGATCGTGATCCACAGCAGCACCGGCCGCGCGAAGAAGGCCAGTCCTGCGGCCACGATCACGAGCACCCATGCGGTCACCGTCGCACCGAGACCGAAACGGCCGAGTCGACGGTTGCCAGCGAGCACCTGCGCGGAGCCGGGCAGCAGGAGGTTCAGCGCGACGAGCCACCAGCCGCGCTTCACCATCGTCCCGCCGTCGGCGACGTCCGGGTACCGCAACGGCCGAGTCTCGATCAGCGGGCGCTGTGGTGCGCGCGGAGGCGCAAGGGTCACAGCGAACCCTTCAGCCGATCATTCTTCTCTTCGACCTGGGCCTCGAGATCGAGCGCATACGCCTCCACCCGGTCGGCGAGGTCCTCGTCCGCCGTACCCAGGATCCGCGCGGCCAGGAGTCCCGCATTACGAGCGCCCGCGATCGACACGGTCGCCACCGGGATCCCCGCGGGCATCTGGACGATCGACAACAGGGAGTCCATGCCGTCGAGATAGGCGAGCGGGACCGGCACCCCGACGACGGGCAGCGGAGTCATCGAGGCGAGCATGCCGGGAAGGTGCGCTGCTCCCCCGGCGCCGGCGATGATGACGCGGATGCCGCGAGACCGCGCTTCCCGCGCGTAGGACATGAGCTTGTCCGGCGTGCGATGCGCCGAGACGACTTCGACCTCATGCGGGATCCCGAAGTCCGTGAGCGCCTGGGACGCATCGCTCATGACACGCCAATCGGAATCGGATCCCATGACGACGCCGACCAGAGGAGCGGCGGAGGAATGCAGTGGCTCGGTCACCAGATCAGGCTACGGTCTGCCGCTGTGAGAAACCCCGAACGGCACGCGTCTTGAGGCGCATGTCTCCCCACGATCGACGCAGCGACGACCTCACGGATCATGCGAAATGCGCGGCGGCGGCGCGCGCGACGTACACGGCGTCGTCGAGGTCGTCCTCCGCCACGTTCACATGGCCGACCTTACGGCCCGGACGCGGCGCCTTCCCGTACGTGTGGATCTTCGCCTGCGGGTGCTCCGCCATGGCAGCGCTGAATCGCTCCTCGAGCGTGCCCTCAGCGGGGCCGCCGAGGATGTTCACCATCACCGACCACGCCGCGCGAGGCTCTGGGCTGCCCAACGGGAGGTCGGCGACGGCGCGCAGATGCTGTTCGAACTGCCCCGTGACGGCGCCGTCCTGGCTCCAGTGCCCGCTGTTGTGCGGGCGCATCGCCAGCTCGTTGACGAGGATGCGCTCATCCACGGTCTCGAAGAGCTCGACGGCGAGCATGCCCGTGACGCCGAGGCCTTCGGCGATCGTGCGGCCGATCTCGTCCGCGACCTGCACGAGACGTTCTCCTGCGGCCGGTGCGGGCGCGATGACCTCCGCGCAGACACCGTCGCGCTGCACGGTCTCGACGACCGGGTACGCGACCATCTCTCCGTGGGGGCGACGCGCCACCTGCTGGGCGAGTTCCCGCACGAAGGGCACGAGTTCCTCCACGAGGAGCGCGTCGTCGTCGGCGAGCGCATCGAGCCAATCCTGCGCCTCCTCCGCCGCACGGACCACGCGGACGCCCTTGCCGTCGTATCCCCCACGCGGGGTCTTCACGACACCCGCTCCCGCGTGCGCGTCGAGGAACTCCTGCAGCTCGGCGACACTGCGCACCGCCGCCCATTCGGGCTGCGGGACCCCGAGTTCGGCGAGGCGTGCACGCATCACCAGCTTGTCCTGCGCGAACTGGAGCGCATCCGGTCCGGGATGCACGACGACTCCGTCGGCCACGAGCGCGCGCAGCACGGACTGCGGCACGTGCTCATGATCGAAGGTGACGACATCGACGTCGGCGGCGAACGCGCGCACCGCCTCGAGGTCGCGGTAGTCACCGACCGCTGTGGCCGCCAAGCCCGCGGACATCCCCTCGTCTTCTGCGAGCACCCGCAGTTCGAGTCCGAGTTCGACCGCCGGGGCGATCATCATCCGGGCCAGTTGTCCTCCGCCGATCACGCCAACACGCAACGCCATGTGCCGTCTCCCTTCGTCTGCACCCATTCTCCCGCACCGCTGCGGACGGATGTGACACACTCCGGACGACCGCAGGTACGCAGCGGCGTCGGACGAACGGCGCTCACCGCTCGGCGGGGTCGTCTCCGATGGCCTGCGCGTCGCGGTGCGCAAGGATCTGCCCGACCTCGATCTGGTCGGCGAGAGTCTCGTGCACCAGGGTCACGTTCGGGACGTTGGCGAGCCGCAGTGGGGCGTCCACGCCGTTCGAGAGCGTGATCGTGCCGGAGCCCCACATGCGCTGCAACGGGCCGCGACGCACGGCGATCGTGTATCCCCTGGCATGAGACATCTCGCGGCGTCGGCGCGCTCCGATGCCGTTGTGCGCGATGACGCGCCTCGTCGTCACGGTGGTGCTCCGCGAATACCAGACGATGAAGGGCACCACGACGGCGACGACGACCAGCACGCCCGCCGCAGCGAGCAGCATCCAGTCCTCGAACCCCGCAGGCAGGTTGCCGTAGAAGTACGCCGTCGCGCCGAATGTCGCGATGAGCACGAGTGCCGACCAGAACAGCCGCCGGGCGTGACTGCGGAAGCGCGCGATCAAGAGCTCCTCGGAGGGTGTGCCGGGCGGCGGCATCAGAGGCCGCCCACCGAGAGTCACGGGCTGGGTCACCCCACCATTGTGCCTGTGATCTGCGACATCGCCGTCTGTGGAGCGGCGTGTCAGCTTCCCGCCGGACGCACGTGCACCACATCGCCCGCAGAGATCGCGTGCTGCTCCCCCTGCGGTGACCACCAGGCGCCCGTCGGCGTCGAGTGCCGCGGCTGTGCCCTCCACCACGTGCCCGCCGGGCATCGACACGCGGACGGCCTGCCCGAGCGTCGCGCACCGCGCGGTCGCCGCAGAGTGCAGCCCGCTCTGCAGTGCGCCCCCTGTCGCGTTGAGCTCGGACACCAGAGCGTCGAGCAGCCGCAGGTAGGCGGCCAGCAGCCGGTCGTCGTCGGCGGCGACCCCGAGAGCGCCGAACGACGTCGCTGTCGGCACCGGGAGCTGCGCAGAGGTCATCGCCGTGTTCACACCGGCCCCGATGATCACCGCATCCGCGGTCGCCTCGGCGAGGATGCCGCAGATCTTGCGTCCGTCGACGAGGACGTCGTTCGGCCATTTCACCGCCACCTCGTGCTCCGGGAGCTGGGCGGCGATGGCGTCGCACATCGCGACACCCGCTGCGAGCGGGAGCCATCCGCGGGCCGCCGGCTCGTCGGGGAGTTCGCGGAGCAGGACGGAGACGGCGATCGCCGAACCCTCCGGGGCCACCCACGTGCGGTCGAGACGCCCGCGTCCCGCAGTCTGATCGCGTGTCACCAGGGTCGAGAGGTGCGGCCAGCCGATGGCGTCGGCGGCGTGTGCGCGCAGGTCGGCGTTCGTCGAGCCGGTCCGAGCGACGGACTCCACGCGGGGCGCGACCTCACTCGCCAGCGGGAACGGCACGCTCACACCTCTTCATCATCGGCTTCCTCGTCATCGTCGTCCTCGTCTTCGCGGATCGCGCCGACCTCATGCGCCTGCCATTTCTCCCACTCCTGCATGAGCTCGTCGATCGCCGCGTGGAACTTCTCGGTCGCGACGCCCTGTGTCGTGTCGCCGAAGTAGTGCTGCACCCACATCCGCAACCGTGCGATCGCCGCTTCGTCTCCGCGCACGCGCTCGACCTCGGCGACGATGTCGGCCGCCGCATCCGCGGTCAACCACTCGCAGTCCGCCAGGTAACCGTTCGTGTCGATCGAGGCACGTTCGTCTGTCGGCCTGGTGATCATCAGGGGCTTCCCCGCGGCCAGCCGGTCGTAGACCATGGCCGAGATGTCGACGACCGCGACGTCGGCGGCGGTGAGCTGCCAGCCGAGCTCGGGCCCGTGGTCGTAGATGTGCTGCGCGCTCGGGTCCGCGGCGTTCGCGGCGCTGATCGCCGCGAGGATCCTCCTGTGGGCGGCGCCGTACGCCTCGTCGATGACCCCGCTGCGCGGATGCGGGCGGTAGATCACGCGATGAGCACCCGTGGCCAGGAGACGGGTGACGAGTGTCTCCCCATGGGTGGCGATGGACCCGTAGTGGGCGCTGGGCCGGTCGCCCTCCCAGGTGGGCGCATAGAGCACCACGGTGCGGTCATCCGGAGCGTAGGGCAGCGTTCCCGAATAGTGGTCCGCCTGCGGACGTCCGATCTCGATCGTGCGCCGGTCGACGTCGTAGTCCCACAGCGTGCGCGAGAGACGGTCGCGCGCCGCCTGTCCGGCCACGAGGGCGTAGTCATACGCCTTGTACTGGTTCGTCGTCATGTACATCTTGTCGGACTCGCCGTGATTGATGAACACGTGCCACCGTCGCCCGTAACGGAACATCTGGAAGTTCCGGGTGTTCTGGTTGACGTACAGGACGACGCGGATGTCCTGGGTGGCGATGAACCGCTCGAGGTCGCGGATCTTCGGTACGAACGCGACGGGCGGCGATGCCTCGTCGAGCAGCTTCTCGGTGCCGGTCGCCTGCCGTGAGAGCACCACGACGGGCCAGCGTGTCGCGAGGTCGGCGAGCGGGCGGTACCACTGCCGCATCTGGTACATGTTCACGGCGCCGTCGGCGAAGTACACCGCGACCTTGAAGTGGTCGGTCGGGTACGGCTCCCGCTCGGAGAGCCGCCGTCGTACGCGCTGCACGGCGGTGCGGGAGGCGAGCGCCCGCTTCAGCAGACGGTACGCCTTCTTCGCGTCAGACAGTGCACCCATCCCTCCAGAATAGTTCGTCGTCGCGCCGCCCTCCTGCGGCTGTGGAACGATCCGCCGCGCCTGGTCAGGAACCGGGAGAGCCGCCGTGACATGATCGTCATGTGCCAGCCGATGAAACCGCAGCGCCCCTGCCCGGGGTCTCTTTCGTGATGCCGGTGCTCAACGAACGCGCCTACCTCCAGCACGCGATCGAATCCGTGCTCGCTCAGGACGTCGACGTGCCCACCGAGCTCGTCCTCGCGCTCGGTCCGTCCACCGACGGCACGACGGAACTCGCGCGACGACTCGCCTCGACGGAGAAGAGGATCCGCCTCGTCGACAATCCGGCCGCGCACATCCCGGTAGGACTGAACGCGGCGATCCGTGCGAGCCGCTACGACACGATCGTCCGCGTCGATGCCCACTCCGAACTCTCCCCGGCTATGCCGCACGCGCACTCCGGACTCTCGAACGCACCGCCTCGGCCAACGTCGGGGGCGTCATGCACGCCGAGGGTCGCACGCCGTTCCAGAAGGCCGTCGCCCGGCTGTACAACTCCCCCGTCGGACTCGGCGGAGGCGCCTACCATGGGGGCTCGCAGGAGGGTGAGGCCGAATCGGCGTACCTCGGTGTGATGCGCCGAGAGGTTCTCGAAGAGGTCGGCCTCTTCGACGAGTCGATCCGGCGCGGTGAAGACTGGGAGCTCAACCTCCGCATCCGCCAGGCTGGGCACCGCGTGTGGTTCGACCCCGAACTGTCGGTCACCTACTGGCCGCGCGAGAGCTGGCTGCGACTGGCACGGCAGTTCCGTGCGACCGGAGCGTGGCGCGGCGAGCTGGTGCGCCGATACGGCCGTCGGAACGGGATCCGCTACTTCGCCCCGCCCGCCCTCGTCCTTGTGGTCGCGCTCGCTGTCGTTCTCGCCGTGCTCCAGCTCACGGGCGTCGTCAGCGGCGTGGCCTCGATGATCGCGTCGCTCGTGGTCGGCGTGCCGCTGGCGCTCTACCTGCTGCTGGTGCTCGGGGTCGCCCTCGCGCCAGGAGGCGGCGGTGTGCGACAGCGATCATGGACCTTGCTGGTGCTCCCGACGATGCATCTCTCCTGGGGTCTCGGATTCCTCGGCGGAGTGCTCCGCGGCGCGCGGGACACCGTCGACGCCTCGCGGCTGGGCACACGCAACACGCCGCTCCCTGACCTGACGTTTCGTGCCGTCAGGGCGTGACGAAACCCAGGTCGAGGATCCGATCGACGACGCGCGCCGCGGCATGGCCGTCGTCGCGAGTGTTGAACTGCCGGCGCCAGGCCGCGTACCGTCCGGCGAACGCCGCATCGTGATCCGTGTCCGCCAGAGCCGCCGCGAGCTCCTCCTGCGTTCGGACCAGAGGTCCCGGCGCGCGTTCGGCGAGATCGAAGTAGAAGCCACGCAGCTGCCCGCGGTAGTGATCGAGGTCCGGTACGAGGAAGTACATCGGCTTGCCCGTGACGCTGAAGTCGAACATCACCGAGGAGTAGTCGGTGATCAGAGCATCGGCCGCGAGCAGGAGCCTGGCGGTCTCGGGGTACCCGGTCACGTCGATGACGCGCGCGCCGGAGCGATCTCGTCCCTGCTCGAGGGTCCGGGAGTGTCCGCGCACGAGGACGACGGCGTCGGCCTGCTGCGCCAGAAGCTCGGGATCGACGAAGTCGACCATCTCCGACCGGTCGTCCCGCCAGGTCGGCGCATACAGCAGCACCCGCTCATCGGCGCGGATGCCCAGGGCGGTGCGGACCGCTGTGCGGTCCTCGGTGGCGAGCACGTCGTTCCTCGGGTAGCCCTCCACCCAGATCGGCCGCCCGAAGAAGGCGTATGCCTTCCGAAGAATGCGCTCGGAGTATGTGTTCTGAGCGAGGAGGACATCCCAGCGCCGAGACTCCTTCACGACCGCGGCCATCCGCCGAGGATCGAACCCCGGGCGGTGCAGGGCGAGCCTCTTGAGCGGGGTGCCGTGCCAGGTCTGCAAGACCTTCTGTCCCGGCTTGCGGGCGAAGCGACGACGGAGCCAGTCGTTGACCACGAGAAGGCGCGCCGCTCCCCTGGCATGCCACCACTGCGGGGTGCCCTCGACGACGGCGATGGCACCCTCCGGCACCTCGACCGACAGGTCGACGACGCTCCAGTAGCGGCGCACGTCGGGTGCTCTGACCGCGAGCTCACGGTCGATCGCACGGGGGTTGCACCCCACGCTGCGTCCGTAGAAGCTCTCGAAGAACACCGCGTTCTCGGTTCCGCCCGCCTGCGCGACGTACCTCTCCTCCAGGGTCGAGCGTCCTTCTGCGGTCTCGTACACCGGGTCGATCGGAGGCGCGATGCGGACGCTGCCGCCGTGGACGGCGATGCGCACCCCGGTGAGCACCACGGGGTCGATGCGGATCCCCTCGATGTCGGCATCCGCGATCCGCAGTTCGTACTCCCCCGCCGGCAGCGGAAGCGAGGGTCCGCCCCAGCGCGACGCCTGGAGCGGGAACGTCGCCTTCCACGTCTTGCCGCCTCCGCTGATGCGGGCTTCGACACGCGCACGCGGGCCGATCAATGCGGCATCAGCAGGTCGCTGGCCGGTCCCTGCGATGACCAGCGCCTCCGCTGCGTCATCGATGCGGGCCGTTGTCATGCTGCTCCCTTCGGCGCGGGGATCCCCCGAGCGCGGATCGCCTGGTACACGCGATCCGTGTTGCGTCCGTCCCGATGCGCGTGCATCGTCGCGCTGAGCGTAGCGGATCTGCGGGACGCTCCTTCATACGCGTGGCGGTCGGAGAGCAGTGGCTCGAGCTGTGCGAGCACTGCTGCCCAATCGGCGGCCGCATCGGTACCAGCGACATCTTCGAACCGCCCGTAGAAACCGCGCGTGCGCGCGTACTCTCGCGCGTCCGGTGCGAGGAACAGGACCGGCATGCCCAGCAGCCCCACGTCGTACGCGAGCGATGAGTAGTCGGTGATCAGGACGTCCACCGCGGCGAGTGCCGGCGTCACATCGGAGAGGACGGCGGCGCCCAGCGGCCGCACTCGTCTGCTGGGCAGCGGGGGTGCGTAGCCGCCGGCTCCCAGGGGTGGGAGCGCACCAGCAGGATCGCGTTCTGCTCCTCGAGCAGGCGGAGGATCAGGATCCACTCCGCCGCCGTCGGCACCGCGGGATCCGGGGCCCCGTCCCGCCAGGTCGGCGCGTACAGGATCGTGCGGGCGGCCTCGTCGATCTCGCCGACCGCGTCCCGCAGGACGTCGGACGCGTGCGTGCGACGTTCCGCGTCGGTACGTGCCGAGAGGACGTCGACGCGAGGTTCGCCCGTCACCACCACACGGTCGTCGCCGAGACCGAACGCCGACTCCAGCCGCCCACGTGCCCGGTGCGAGGCGGCGGGGAGCACACGGATCCGCTGCGCAGCGGCCCGGTACAGGACGGCGACGATTCCACGCAGCACGCGTGCGCCGGGGATATCGGGGACCTGCGTCGTCGCCGGCGAGTCCAGCCCGATGCGCTTCAACGGGATACCGTGCCAGAGCTGCACCACGAACGCACCGCCATCGGCATAGCGATTGACGTCGCCGAGGCCGTGCGTGACGACGATCACGCCTGCTCTGGCCGTCGCCCACCACCCGCGCACGCCGCTCTTGCGCACGAAAGGGATGCCGAGAGCGGTCGCATCACCGTCTTCTCGTTCGGAGGCCGTGAGCCACAGGGTGTCGTGTCCGAGTGCCGAGGCGTGCCGCTGCAGAGCGAGCGCGCCGTCGCCGATCCCCGCGCCGCAGCCGAAGACCCATCGTCGCCCGCGCGGGACGAGGAGCGTACCGATGCGTCCGACGGCATACAACGGGATCCGGAGCAGCTTGGCCGCATTGCCGGTGCCGAAAGAGAAGGACGCCACCCCGCGAGCCTATCGCGGAGGTGGCGTCCTTCTCTGAGAGTCGCGGGTCAGCCGGCGAGTTCGCCGAGCGTCACCTCGACGTCGTACTCCTTGCCGCCACGGACGTATGTGAGCTCCGCCTTGCTGCCGGCGGCCGCTGCCCGTACCTGAGCGGTGAGGTCGGTCGCGCTGGTGATCGGCACCCCGTTGAACGAGGTGACGATGTCGCCCTCCTCGATGCCCGCGTCTGCGGCCGCGCCACCGGCGCTCGCCTTGGCGATGTATGCGCCGGCCACGGTCGCGCCCTCGATACTGGATGCGTCCTGCACCGATGCGCCGAGGAGGCCGTGCGTGGCCTGGCCATCGGCGATGATCTCCTCGGACACGCGCTTGGCGATGTTCGACGGGATCGCGAAGCCGATGCCGATCGAGCCGGACTCCTCGGAGCTGCCCGAGCTCGCGATCGCCACGTTGATGCCGATCAGCTCGCCCTTGCTGTCCACCAGGGCGCCACCCGAATTGCCGTGGTTGATCGCGGCGTCCGTCTGGATCACGGCGATCGAGATGGAGTCGGTGGCCTGCTGACCCGAGCTTCCCGGAATGTCGAACTGGAACGGTCCCTGCTGCCCCTCCTCCGGCGCCTGCTCCTGCGGAGCATCTTCCGAAGACGAGTCGGGCAGGGCCGACGATGCGATCTGGATGCTTCGGTTGAGGGCGCTGACGATGCCGGTCGTGACCGAGTTCGCGAGCCCCAACGGCGCGCCGAGGGCGACCGTGGTGTCGCCGACGTTGAGCTTGGACGAGTCCGCGAACTTCATGGGCGTGAGCCCCTTCGCATCCTTCAGCTTGATGACGGCGAGATCGTAGATGGGGTCGGTGCCGACCACGGTGGCCTCGTAGAGGCGCCCGTCCGACGTGGTCACGCGGATGGTCGGATCGGCGACCGCACCTCCGAGCGTCACCACGTGCGTGTTGGTGAGCACGTATCCGTCGTCGCTGATGATCACACCGGACCCGCTGCCGGCTTCGCTGGATCCCGCGACCTCGATCGTGACCACCGACGGCAGCGCCGAGGTCGCCACGGCGGTGGTCTCGTTGACCGAGCCCGGGTTGTTGACCGTGACCGTCTGCGGTCCTGTCGCCGTGCCGGAGGACGGGCGATCCTGGATCCCGTTGAGCAGTGCCCCGCCGCCGAAACCGGCGACGCCGCCGACGAGCGCCGCGGCCACGATGAACGCGGCGAACTTCGCCCCGCCCGCGGCTTCGCGTCTTTCGTCTTCGTGCCGTCGCCCGCGGCGGGCTCCGTGCCGAACGGCTGTGTCGGCTGCGTGTACGAGGCGGCCGTCGGGATGCCGAAAGCCGCCCCCGATGCCGTGGCCGCTGTGGGTGCCGCCGACGCGTCGTATCCGCGAGGGACGGACTCGATCACCGGAGCCGGCGGGGTGTGCGACGTGAACGTCGACGGAACCTCGTGTCCCTGCGCAGGAGCCGCGGGCGCTGCGGCGGCCGGAGCTGTGGGGTCGGCGGCGGCGTCCGTCGCCGGCTGGGCGGCGACCTCTGCGGCCTCGGTGGACGGTACGGCGTCGTTCGACGCGGGTACCGAGTGGTCCTGGGTGTTGTCTTCGTTCATGGTGTGTGCTCCTTCAACGACCATTTCAGAATGACGCGTGTATCTGTGCGTTCCTTATGTCGAGGATGAGTTTCAGCTATGGCCTTAGCCTGTTCTTCATGAGTGTCATCCCCGGCGCATGGCGTCGCACAGCCGCCGGAGCCGGTCTGCTCGCTGCGGACGGAACCGTCGCGCCCACCATCTTCGCAGAGATGTCCGCCGCCGCGGCCCGAACCGGAGCGATCAATCTCGGTCAGGGTTTCCCCGATGAAGACGGTCCGGCCGTGGTGCTCGAGGCCGCCCGTCACGCCATCGCCGACGGCGTGAATCAGTACCCGCCCGGGCGGGGCTTCCCCGATCTGCTCGCTGCGATATCCGCACATCAGCACAGGTTCTACGGCTTGGAGGTCGATCCGGGCAGCGAGGTCATCGTCACCGCCGGCGCGACCGAGGCGCTCACCGCGACGTTGCTCGCGCTCATCGACGGCCCCGACGACGAGGTCGTGGTCTTCGAGCCGTACTACGACTCCTACGCCGCCGCCGTCGCTCTCGCCGGCGCCAGACTCCGCACGGTCCCGCTCCGCGCCCCGGACTTCCAGCCCGATCTCGACGAGCTCGCAGCCACGGTCACCGACCGCACGCGCCTCATCCTCGTCAACGACCCGCACAATCCCACGGGTGCCGTGTTCGGTCGCGAGGTGCTCGAGGAGGTCGTCCGGCTGGCGACGCGCCATGACGCCGTCATCGTCACCGATGAGGTGTACGAGCATCTGACGTTCCATGCGGCCCACACGCCCATCGCCACGCTCCCCGGAGCCGCCGAGCGCACCCTGACCATCTCCTCCGCCGGCAAGACGTTCTCGACGACGGGCTGGAAGATCGGCTGGGTGCACGGCCCTGCCGCCCTCATCACGGCGGTGCTCACGGTCAAGCAGTACCTCACCTACGTGAACGGGTCGGCCTTCCAACCCGCCGTCGCCGTCGGGCTGCGGATGGACGATTCCTACTTCTCCGACGCGGCTGCCGTGCTCGCTCGAAAGCACGAGATCCTCGGCGACGGTCTGCGGGCCGCCGGCTTCACGGTGCATACCCCGCAGGGCGGCTACTTCACGGTGGCGGATGCGACGGCGCTCGGCGGCGAAGACGCGGCAGCGTTCTGCCGCACTCTTCCGGAGCGTGCCGGCGTCGTGGCGATCCCGCTGACCGCTTTCGTCTCAGAAGAGCGACGGAGCGAGTTCTCCGGTCTGGTCAGGTTCGCGGCGTGCAAGCGCGTCGACGTGCTCGAGACGGCCGCCGCGCGACTCGCTGCGCTCACCGTCTGATCTCGGCGGAGACCGGTCGGCGTTCTCGTCAGCGGGGAGCGACCGAGTACCGTCGCACGCGCAGCGACGGTTCCTCTCTCGCACCCGTGCGAGAGAGGAGCGTTCGACGACCGCCACAGCGATTCCCGGTGCCGTACCCACGCCCGCCAGCACGACACCCTCCGGATCGACGATCTGCGAGTGTCCGACGCCGATCGGTGCCGGGTGGTCCGCCGCCACGACGTACACCGTGTTCTCGATCGCCCGAGCGGCGAGCAGCGTCGTCCAGTGGTGTTCCTTGAGCGGTCCCCTGACCCACTCGGCGGGGACGACGAGCACATCCGATTCCGCGTCGACGAGGGTGCGTGCGACCTCGGGGAACCGCAGGTCGTAACAGGTCATCAGCCCGAAGCGCAGACCGCCGAGCTCGAAGGTCGCGGCCTCCCCCACAGCGCCGGGCTCGATCCAGTCGGACTCGGTCTGCCCGAATGCGTCGTAGAGGTGCTGCTTGCGGTAGACCGCGAGGATGCCGTCTCCGCGCACCGCGACGACGGTGTTCCGCACCCGATGCCCCTCGGCCCGCTCTGCCAGTCCGGCCACGATGACCAGCGCGTACTCGGCCGCGAGGGCGGTGAGAGTCGCGACGAACTCGCCGTCGAGCTCTTCCGCGTTGGCGGAGAGGCTCTCATCCATCGGGTCGACGAAGTAGCTCGCGTACTCCGGGAAGACCACCAGCTTCGCTCCTCGTGCAGCGGCATCCGCCGTCAGCTCCGCGATGCGTTCGCGGTTGTCGGCGCGGGATGCCGTCGGCGCGAACTGGCAGACGGCGACGGGGACGGCGGCGGTCTCAGACATGTCTTCATCCTCTCGCATCGACGACGCGCCCGGGCCGCACGCGGGCGGGGCCTCGATTCGCCCGCCTCCCGATTCCGTGATAAGTTACTTCTTGTGCCGCGGGGTGGAGCAGTTCGGTAGCTCGCCGGGCTCATAACCCGGAGGTCGCAGGTTCAAATCCTGTCCCCGCAACAAATGAAGGCCCTGAGATCATCACGATCTCAGGGCCTTCACCTTTTGGGTCCGACGCCGATGACACGCGCACAGCGCCCGGCGGTGCCGCGTTCCTGACGACGAAAGGGCGCCCCGTGAGGGACGCCCTTTCACCGTGAGGAAGCGATCACTGCCCCGCAGCGGACTCCAGCTCCAGTAGCTTCTCGACAGCCGCGGTGAGGCGCTCATCGGCCTCCGCGAACTTGGTGAGGTCGCCCGACTTCAAGGCGGTCTCGCGGTCGATCAGCGCCTGCTGCGCCGACGCCAGGGCAGTGGCCTGCGCGTCCGTCGGCTGCGTCGGCTCTGTCGGCGTCTCACCGGTCTCCGGGTTCTCCGTCTCCGGATCGCTCGGTTCGACCGTGTTGTCGCCGCCCGTCGCCCCGGAGTCGCCGCCGAAGAGAGTGTCGAGTGCCTCGGTGAGAGTGTTCTCGAAGGCGACCCGGTCGCCGAACGCGACGAGCACCTTCTGCAGGCGCGGCAGCTGCGTACCTTCGGAAGACTGCACGTACACGGGCTGCACGTAGAGCAGACCGCCACCCACGGGCAGCGTCAGCAGGTTGCCGTAGATCACCTCGGACTCACCCTGTTGCAGCAGGTTCAGCTGCGGGACCACCGAGGTATCCGAGTTGTAGGTGTTCTGCACCTGGCCGGGACCCGGAACAGTGGTGTCGGTGTCGATCTCGAGCATGCGCAGCTGACCGTAGCCCTCCGCCTTCACGCCCTTCTCCGATCCGGCATCCGAATCGACCGCGAGGTAGCCCATGAGCACGTCACGGCTCCCGCCGGCACCCTGCGAGTTCGGGATGAAGGTCGAGAACATCGAGAACCGCGGCGACTCCTGGCCGGGCATCTGCATCGTGAGGTAGTACGGCGGCTGCAGCATCGCGTCACTGCGCGGGTCGTTCGGCGTCTGCCAGCGGTTGTCCTGCTGAGCGAACGAACCGGCCTTGTCGACGTGGTAGACGCCGAGGATGTCGCGCTGCACCTTGAACAGGTCGGTCGGGTAGCGCACGTGGCTCATGAGCTCGCCCGACATCTCGCTGACCGGCTTCAGGGTCGACGGGTAGATCTTCTGCCACGTCTTGAGCACCGGGTCCTCGTCGTCCCACGCGTAGAGGGTGACGGAACCGTCGTAGGCGTCGACCGTCGCCTTGACCGAGTTGCGGATGTAGTTGATGTCGTCGATGGCGAGAGTCGGCGACGGCACGTTCGAGTCGGCGATCGCGTCGGACAGGCTCACGCTCGTCGAGTACGGGTACGTCTGGCTGGTCGTGTAGCCGTCGACGATCCAGACGATGCGGCCGTCGACCACGCTCGGATACGGGTCGCTGTCGAGTTCGAGGTACGGCGCGACCTTCTGGACACGCGTCTTCGGATCGCGGTCGTAGAGGATCTGCGAGTCGTCGTTCACGAGGTTCGAGAACAGGATCTGCTCCGACTGGAACTTCAGCGCGTAGAGGAGCTTCGTGAACGTGTCGCCGATCTTCGGACCGCCGTTCCCGGAGAACGTGGTCTTGGTCTCGCTGGAGCCGTCCTTGCCGCGCGGATAGTCGATCTCCGCGGGCTCCGACCCCTCGGGGGCGCCGACGATGGAGTACTCGGGCGAGTTCTCGCCGAAGTAGACGCGGGGCTCGAAGTTCTCCCGATCCGTCAGGAACCCGGACGAGGGGATGCCGCGCTCGAGGAAGACGGGCTCGCCGTCGGTCGTGCGCTGGTTGCCCGCAGCGGCGACGAGGCCGTAGCCGTGCGTGTAGACCGCGACCCGGTTGTTCCAGTTGTCGCCGTCGCCGAGCCCCGACATGTCGAGGTCGCGCACGGACACCACGGTGTCCTGCATCTCGCCGTCGATCTCGTAGCGGTCGACGTCCATCGTCTTCTGGAACTGGTAGTACCCGCGGTACTGCTCGAGCTGGCGCACCGTCGGCGGGATGACCTTCGGGTCCATGATGCGGGTGGACGCCGTCGTCTCGGCGTCGGCACGCAGCTGGCCGGCCTCGGCGTCGGTCTCGGCCTCGAACGGCGTCGTCTCGAGGTTCGCGACCCCGTACGCCTCCTTGGTCCCGTCGATGTTCCGCTGGTAGAACTCGGCCTGATAGGCGTTCTGGTTCGGCTTCACCTGGAAGGTGGTGACGACCCACGGGTACCCGACGCCGACCACCAGCGCGGCGACGATCAGGAGCGCGGTAGCCGCGAGCGGGAAGCGCCAGCGGCCGATGACCGCGGTGACGAAGAACAGGATCGCGACGACGGCCGCGATGATCGCGAGGATCGCAAGACCGGGGATCGTCGCATTCACGCCCGTGTACGCCGCACCGGTGATGCGGTCATCGGGCTGGACGAGGGTCTTGTACTGGTCGAGCCACAGGCTCGCCGCCTGGACGAGCAGGTAGAGCCCGGCGATGACCGCGAGCTGGATGCGCGCCGGCTTCGAGATGCGCAGCTCACCCTGACCGATGCGCACGGAGCCGTACAGGTACGACACCAGAGCGGTGACCAGGAGCGAGAGCAGCAGCACCGCGGACACGAACGCGAGCAGGATCGAGTAGAACGGCATCGCGAACATGTAGAAGCCGGTGTCGATTCCGAACTGCGGGTCGACGTCGGAGGTGGCGACGCCGTTGGCCCAGAGCCAGACGGTCTTCCACTGCCCGGCCGCGGCGAAGCCGGCGAACAGGCCGAAGAAGATCGGCATGCCCCACATGGCCAGTCGACGCAGGGGCTCGATGACCTCCTGGTACCGGTCGAGCTGCGAGCTGAGGCGCACGTACACCGGACGCAGCCGGTAGGCGAGCTGGATCACCACGAACAGCGGCACGGCCATACCGAGGAAGCCGACCACGAACATCACCGCCGTGGCTATCCACTGCGTGGTGAGGACACCGGTGAAGCCCACCTGGTCGAACCAGAGGAACTCGGTGTAGAGGGAGGCGAACACGAAGAACACCGCGATCAACGCGGCGATGATCACCAGGGAGATGCCGAGGATGCGTCGGGAGGTTCGAGGCGTGGCCGGATTCGGAGCTGAGGTCGAGGTCACCCTCCCATCCTAGGCACCGCTCACTGTGCGCAGGCTGTCATCCCGATCACGGCGAGGTCACGGCGACGCCCCGCGGGTCAGGAACCGGTGCGCTCGCAGCTCGGCAGCGCCGCCACATCCCCGCCGTCCGCGATGACCTCGAGCGCGGCGAGCGACTCGTCCAGCGTCGCGGTGCGGATCACCTGCAATCCGTCCGGGATGTGCCCGACGACCTCGTCGCAGTTGGCCTCAGGGGCGAGGAAGAACTCCGCCCCCGCGTCCCGTGCACCGTAGAGCTTCTGCCGGATCCCGCCGATCGGACCGACCGTGCCCGCGGCATCGATCGTGCCTGTTCCTGCGACGTTCTCGCCGCCGTTGAGTTCGCCTTCGGTCAGCGTGTCGATGATGCCCAGTGCGAACATCATCCCGGCGCTGGGTCCGCCGACATTGTCCAGCTGGATCGTGACGTCGACCTCGAAGTCGTAGTCGGTGCGCAGGGTGACCCCGATGAGCCACGTCGTGTTCCCGGCCTCGGTGTGCTCCTCCGGCGTCACCTCGACCTGCTGCTCGTCCCCGTCGCGCAGCACGGTGAGTTCCACCGGGTCCCCACCCGCATCCTGGATCGCCTCCCGCAGCTGCGTGGCGGACGTGAGAGGGGTGCCGCCGATCGCGGTGATCACATCGTCGGCCTCGAGGGTGCCGTCAGCGGGCGAGTCGGCCACGGCATCCACGACGACGACCTGGGCGCCGGTGTCGTAGCCGAGCTCGTTCAGAGCGGCCGCCGTGGCCTCGTGCTGCGAATCCACCATCAGAGTGGCATTGCGCTCATCGCGCTGCTCGGTCGTGACGCCCTCGGGGAAGACGGAATCCAGCGGGACCACCGCCCGCGAGGAGTCCATCCAGGCGAGCGCCAGCTCGAACCAGCTCGGCGTGCGCTCGCGGTTGCCGATGACCTGCACGGTGGTGAGGTCGAGGGTCCCTGCCGTCTCGAAGGTCTCGGCGCCCTCGACCTTGATGAGGGGAACCTCGTCGCCCTCCTTGTCGGTCGCGGTGCCGAGCGTGTCGTACACCGGCCCCGGCCTCTGGATCACGTACGGCGACGGCAGGAAGGTCAGCACGACCAGAGCGATGAGCGCGACGATCAGCGCCCAGACACCGAGTCCGAGCTTTCCAGACCGCGTTCGATCCACAGCATTCCTCCGTCGTTCGCGAGCGGCGTACACCGATCTGCCCGCATCGGGGTCGCGCGCAGAAACCTGTGACTAGCGTAGATGCCACGGCAAGCGAAGTGCTGAGAGGGCGATCGACATGGCAGACAACGACCCGACACCCGAGGATTTCCAGGAGTTCCTGCGAAGGATGCTCGCGAATCAAGGCGGTGGCGACATCGACCCCGCGGCGCTCCAGGGCGCCTTCGAGGGGATGGACGGCTTCACGCTCGACCCCGCCATGATGCAGACGATCATGTCGCAGCTCCAGGGCGCGTTCGGCGGCGACCCGTGGGAGAACGCGCTGCGACAGGCGCTGTTCATCGCCAATCGCGACGGCCAGGGGATCACCGACGGGTCGCGCACCTCGCTCGCGGATTCCTTCGCCCTCGCGAACCTGTGGCTCGGCGAGGCGACCACGATCTCCGAGCTCTCGGAGAACCCGACGGCGATGACGCGTGGCGAGTGGGTCGAGAAGACCCTGCCGGTGTGGAAGGAGATCGCCGACCCGGTGTCGACGAGCATCGCCGACGCCCTGACCTCCGCGCTCGACACCCAGGTCCCCGAAGAGATGCGGGGCGTCGTGCAGGGCGCAGGCCGACTCATGCGCGGGCTCGGCGGCTCGGTGTTCGCGGCGCAGTTCGGACAGGTGCTCGGCAACCTCTCGCTCGAGGTCGTCTCCGGCGGCGACGTCGGCATCCCCGTGCTGCCCGCAGGCACGGCTGCCGTCATTCCGCAGAACCTCATGGCGTTCGGAGAAGGACTCGAGATCCCCGAGGATCAGATCGCGCTCTACCTCGCCACCCGGGAGCTGGCGTATGCCCGTCTCTACCGGCACGCGAAGTGGCTGCACCTGCACGTGATGGCGCAGATCACGGACTTCGCCCGTGGTGTCACTGTGGATGTCGATGCACTCGAAGACGTCGCCAGCCGCCTCGACCCCTCCGACCCGGAGGAGCTGCGCGCGGCCATCGAGGGCGGGGCGCTCCTTCCGGTGCAGAGCGAGGCTCAGCGCGAGGCCCTCACCCGGCTCGAGAACCTCATCGCGACGATCGACGGGTGGGTGGACGTGGTCACAGCGCAGGCCACCTCGCGTCTGCCGGACGGAGCCCGCATCGCCGAAGCAGCCCGTCGTCGACGCGCCGTCGGCGGACCGGCAGAGGATGCGCTCGGAGCACTGGTGGGCCTGAAGCTGCGCCCCCGACGGATGCGCGAGGCATCCGCGATGTGGCACGCGGTGACAGAGGCCGTCGGCATCGGCGCCCGCGACTCCCTCTGGGACTACCCCGACCTCATGCCCACCGCCGAGGACATCGACGACCCGAGCGCCCTCGTCGCGCGGCTGCAGGCCGCCGAGCGCGGAGAACGTCCGGTCGCCGACGAGTTCGACGAAGCGCTCGCGCGGCTGCTGGACGGTGACGACTTCTCTGCGGAGGAAACGGACGCCGCGTCCGAGGCGGAGAACCACGACGACGCTCTCGAGGGCGACGACACTCCCGAAGGCGACCGACCGGTCTGACCTGCGCGCTCCGTCACGAGGGGATCCGGGAGCCGACTTCTCCTCCCCCTAACGCGGGGCGAGCCGAAGTTGTCCACGGATGCGAAGTCGTCGTCCCGGTCGACCGGGAACAGCTCCAGAATCGGAGGGATGCCGCTCACTCCCCCGATCCTCACCCGCCTGACTCCGACCGCGCCGCTCCTCTGGCGCGACGAGCGCACACTCCAGCTCGGCGACGACGGCGACATGCGCTTCGACGCGGACGATCCGTGGGTCGAGCTCCTGCTCAGCCGCCTGCGCTCCGGCTTCCGCCGCGCGTCGTTCGACGTGATCGCGCACGCCACCGGCGCACCACGGGACGCGGCTCGGGCGCTTCTCGCCCGCATCGCCCCGCTGCTCCTCGACGACCCGCCCACACCGCGCCCGGCGTGGATCGAGAGCATCGGACTCGCCGACGGCCGCAGCGAGTACCGCATGCGGGAGGCTCTCGCCGACGAGGGGGTCCCGCTGGTCGACCACAGCACAGCCGACGCGGTGGCGGTCGTCCTGGTCCGGGGAGCCGCAGCCGCGCTGCAGTTCGCACGCTTCCTGCGAGACGACACGCCTCACCTCCCGGTGGCGTTCGAACCGGGACGCGTGATCGTCGGGCCGCTGGTGATCCCCGGAGCATCCGCCTGCCTCGCCTGCCGTGACGCCCACTCAACCGCCCTCGACCCGGCGTGGCCGTTGCTGCACACGCAGATGATCGACCGCGACCCCGGACCTCTCCGCGCCGTCCAGGTCGCCGAAGCCGGCCGACTCGCCGCCCAGCTCCTCGCCGAGCACGAGGACACCGGTCGACTCGTGCGGGTCAGCGCCGATGGCTCGCGCGAGTGGCGTTCGGTGTCGTTTCACGAAGAATGCCGGTGCCGCGAGCCGTGGTCCCCATCTCGGCGAGGAACCTCGACGGTGCCCGCTCCCCGCGACCAGCCGACCTCGACCACGACAACGACAACGTTCGCGCGGCCCGCGTGACGCCCACGTACGCCAGACGCCGCTCCTCGTCGATGGACTCGAAGCTCGTCGCGTACGAGATGGGCAGCGACCCCTCGGCCCAGCCCGCCAGGTACACATGCGGCCACTCCAGGCCCTTCGCAGCATGCAGGGTCGAGAGCGTCACCGTCCGCATGGTCGGTTCATGCTGATCCTTCGCCCGCGCCATGAGCGCATCGCTGAAGCTGCGGAGGTCGGCGTCCGGTCCGGCCTCCTCGGCCAGCCGCAGAATCGCGCGTCGCGCCTCCCATCCGTCACGCTGAGCGCCGCCGGCCACAGGAGGCTCCTCCGTCAGGCCGAGCTCGCGCAGCACACGCTGGACACCGGGCAGGAACCCGTGCTCGGTGGGGGCCACGGCTGCCGCCCGGAGCGCCAGGATCGCCTGGCGCACCTCCGGCATCGCGAAGAACCTGGTCCCGCCCAGGACCGACGTCGCGATCCCCTCCGCGGCGAGCGCCTGCTGGAGCACGGCGGACTGCGCATGCGCGCGATAGAGCACCGCGATCTCCGACGGTGACGCGCCGTCCGAGAGGCGCGCGGAGATCCCCGCCGCGATGCCGGCCGCCTCCTCCCCCTCGGTGTCGTACGCGGTGACGGTCGGAGCATCGGCCGAGAACTGCTCTCGCGCCGGAACGAGCTCGAGTGCACCGGGGCGGCCGTGCATCAACGCGTTCGCGACCGTGAGGATCGGCGGCTGCGACCGGTAGTTCGTCTCCAGTCGCACGACCGTCGCGTCGGGATGGCGGCGTTCGAACTCGAGCAGGAACCGCTGCTGCGCACCCGCGAAGGAGTAGATCGTCTGACTCGCGTCGCCCACGACGCAGATGTCGTGCCGATCGCCCAGCCAGAGCTCCAGCAGCCGGTTCTGCAGCGGAGAGACGTCCTGGAACTCGTCGACCGTGAAGTGACGGTACTGCTCGTGGACGGATGCCGCGACGCGGGGCTCCGCCTCGAGCATGCCCGCACAGGCGAGGAGCACGTCCTCGAAGTCGAGTTGACGCCGGTCGTCCTTGAGCGCCTCGTACCCGCGCATGAGTTCGACGAGCTGCCCCGCATCGACGCCGCTGATCGGACGCCCGAGCGCGGCGTACTGATCGATCGAGAGCATGGACACCTTGCGCCACTCGATCTCGGAGGCGATGTCTCGGAGTGTCGCCGTGCGGGGACGCAGTCGCATCGCATCGGCGGCCTGCCCCAGCATCCGCACCTTGTTGTCGATGATCGACGGGGCGGGAGAGCCGGCCAGCGTCGGCCAGAAGAAGTTCAGCTGCGCGAGCGCGGTCGCGTGGAACGTGCGGGCGGCGACGCCCTCCACACCGAGGGCGCGCAGCCGTCCGCGCAGCTCGCCGGCGGCCTTGGCCGTGAAGGTGACGGCCATCACCCTCGACGGCGAATAGGCACCGGTGTCGACGCCGTGCGCGATGCGGTGCGTGATGACGCGGGTCTTCCCCGTGCCGGCGCCGGCGAGCACGGCGACCGGTCCCCGGAGGACGGATGCTGCTGCCCGCTGCCGCTCATCGAGGGCATCGAGTGCGCTCACGTGCGGCCCTCGTACCAGTCGACGATCAGGGCGCGGGCGATCGACGCGGGGCCGGGAAGCCCGACCGGTCCGCGCCCTTCGAGCGCGGACGCGATCTCTGCCCGAGTGAACCACCGCACGTCGATGATCTCCTCCCCGTCGGCGAGCGCCGCATCCTCGTCGTCGACCACGGCACGGAAGCCGACCATGAGCGAACGAGGGAACGGCCAGGCCTGCGAGGAGATGTAGCGCAGCGACGACAGCCGCACGCCGGATTCCTCCTCGATCTCGCGGTGCACCGTCGACTCGAGCGACTCCCCCGCCTCGGTGAAACCGGCGAAGCACGAGTACATGCGTCCGCCCCAGTTCGCGTTCGCGCCGAGCAGCAGACGTTCGCCGTCGCGACTCTCGACCGCCACGATCACCGCCGGGTCGGTGCGGGGAAGTGCTCACGGGCGCACACGAGGCACCGTCGCGACCACCCGGCCTGCCGCAGTTCGGTGCCGCCACCGCACGTGGGGCAGAACGGCGCATCACGGAGCCAGCCCGCGAGCGCGACGGCGCCGACGAGCACCTCGGACTCCTGTTCGTCGATCCGTCCTCCGAGATCGCGCAGCCCGAGCCAGACCTCATCCGGCGCGGAGTCGAGCGCGTCGGTCTCCGGCGGGGCGGCGGCGAGGAGCAGAGCGGAGCCGTCGGCGTCGCGTCCGAGCAGGGCCCACGTCGCATCGCCGACCGCGGAGGCCGGAACGCGCAGGAGCGCGGAATCCACGACCCGCAGACGCCCCTCACGGACGACGACGACCCGCGTGGCGGCGTCGCCGCGAAGACGGTCCAGGACGCCCGGTTCCTCACGGAGTTCGGCTGCACGGTCGAACGACGGGCGCTGAATGGTCATCGACTCCCTCTCTCACGGGCGTGGCGGAGGCGGGACCGCCCCTGAGCCGACCTACCCTGGGGGCATGGGACGCTCTCCTTTCACTCTAGCCGCGGCCGTGACCGCTGCACTGCCCGGGGCGGAGGTCACGGGCGCCCGCAGCCTGAGCGCAGACGGCGACGGACGGTTCGACTCCGCGGTCGCTTCGCTCGCCGATGGACGCGAGCTCGCGATCCGCGTCGCCGATGACGACGACGCCGGGCGCGAACTCGCCGCCGAGGCTCTCGCCCTGCGCGCACTGACGGACGGAGCGCGTGCCATGCTCCCGTTCCGCGCCCCCGCATACATCGGCGAGACGCGCATCGGTGACGCGAGCGCGCTCGTCACCGAGCTGCTGCCCGGGTTCCAGATCGAGGCGGCCATGGTGCCGCCGGGGCGTGGCGCCGCCGAGTCGATGGGCGCGTCGATCGCGGCCGTCCATGAACTGCCCACCTCCGTCGTGCGCAGCGCGGGACTCGCGACGCGTAGCGCCGAGGAGAGTCGCGCCGACCTGGAGCGCCTCGTCGACACCGCTGCGGCCACAGGACGCGTGCCCGCCCGTCTCACCGTCCGCTGGCGCGAAGCCGTCGCCGACGACGACCTGTGGCGGTTCGAATCGACCGTCGTCCTGGGCGGCGTGCAGGCCACGTCCTTCCTCTTCGACGACGACCCGAGCGCGGCCCGGAGGTCATCGGCCTGGTCGGGTGGCATGGACTCTCCGTCGGAGACCCCGCGGTCGATCTCTCCTGGTTGTCTGCGGCGCCGGACGCCGCGGACGACGTGCATCGTGCCTACGCCCGATCGATCGATCGGGCGACCGACAGCGGACTGGAGGTGCGTGCGCGTCTGCTCGCCGAGCTGGAGTTCGCACGCTGGCTCGTGCATGGGGACTCGATGCGTCGAGCGGACATCGTCGACGATGCGGCCGCGCTTCTCACAGCGCTCGCTGATGGACTGCGCGCCGACGACCTCAGCGTGATCCACGCCAGGAACGTCGGCGTCGACTCCGCCCTCGACGCTCTCGATCGTGTGCCGAAGACCGCGGTCGCCGACGTCGACACGTCGATGCACACCGACGCCTACAACCCCGAGGAGCTGTGGTCGGAATCGGCGGACGAGTCGGACGCCCGCTCCGACACGGATTCCGACGGAGGACCCGAATCCACGCCAGACATGCTGCCCGGCGTCTCATCCGGTCGACGCACCGACGAGGAGGAGCGCCGCGCCGCGATGCTCGACATCCCGACCGAGGACCTCTCCGGCGTCGCGAGCCTGTTCGCGGGGACCAGCGGCGTCGCCGGCGCGCGCGAGGACTCCCATCCGCTCGCACCGCCCGCCACCGCAGCCGCACCCGACGACGACGACTCGGACGAAGCTCAGCGTGCCGCGCGTGCAGCACTCCAGCGCTGGAAGAGCTCCTCCTCCGAGTAGACGCGGTCGCCGCGGATGATCAGGTCGTCCGCCACGTAGTACAACGCCACGTCGATCTCGTCGAGCGGCACACCGAAGCGACGGTGGTAGGCGAGCCGGTACAGGGCGAGTTGCAGCATCCGCTCATCCCGTTCCTTCTCGGTGCGCGGAGCCCGCCCCGTCTTCCAGTCGACGATCTCGATGCGGTCGGCGCGCCGGTAGACGGCGTCGAGCTTGCAGATCACGATGTGCGCCCGCCCCTCGTCGTCGGTCTTGTCGGCGTCGGCGCGGAGCGCGAAGTCGATCTCGATCTCGACCGCGATCGGTTTCAGTCCGCCCCACTCGCTGCGCTCGAACGTCGCCTGCAGGACCGCGAGATCTGCGGCATCGGCCGATGTCCCCGGAGCGTCGGCCCGCGGGGCCGGATCCGGCGACACGTCTTCATCGACCTCCCACAGCGCCTCGTCGATGCGGCTCCCGACGCCCACGAGTTCGGAACGCTGCTCCACCCAGGCATGGAACAGCGTGCCGAGGCGCGTCTGCCGATACGGGCGTTCCGGCATCGGTCGGACGATCGACGACAACGTCCCGGCGAAGTCGGTCACGTAGTCCTTGAACCGCGATGCCGGCACACGCGTCGGCGCCTCGGCGTCGGTGCCGCGCTGCCGGGCGGCGCGTTCGGCGAGCAGCCGTGACAGCTCGATCGTCGGCTCCGCGGCACCCGCTCGCACAGCGGCCTCCACCGTGGACGCCGCCGCGGTCACGGCCTCCCCGTGCCCCCAGCGGGTCGAGCGGCCACCGGAGTGTCGCACCGGGGCCGTCGTACGGGTTGTCTTCGGGATCCACGGACTCGATCGGATCGAGCCCCCGCACCTCGATCGCCTCCGCGAGGAAGGGACTCGGGGTGCGAGGGGCCTTCTGCCCTGCCCAGTGCGCACCGCTGAGCAGGAGGTCGGTCCGTGCACGCGTGACGGCGACATAGGCGAGACGCCGCTCCTCCTGCTGCTGGTAGGCGCGATAGGCGTCTTTGAAGCGTTTGAGCGCACCACCCTGAGGGTTCGCCTTCGTCGCGCCGCCGGACAAGGACGCCTGGGCGAGCTTCTGCCGCTTGCCGGGGTCGGTCTCACCGCCCACGGCCTCGAGGGGTCCCACTCGAAGCGCGGGAGCGCACCGCTGTCGCCGCGCAGCTCGAACGGCACGACGCCGAACCCGAACCAGCCCGAGGTGTTGGACACGCGGCTGGGAAGCTCGTCGACGACCAGCCGGACCACAGCGACCGCGTCCCACTCCAGTCCCTTGGATCCGTGGATCGTGAGCAGCTGCACGACGCCGGCCTCCGGAGGTTCCGGACGCGGCATCAGCTCGTCCGTGCTCTCCGCCTTGTCGAGCCAGGCGAGCAGACTGCCGATGCTCCCCGGTCGTCGGCGGCGAGGAATGCGCGCACCTCGTCGGCGAAGGCACGCAGCTGCGTTGCCGCGATGCGTGCAGGGCCCCTGGTCTCGTTCGCGGCGAGTTCGATGTCGAGGCGCAGCTCGAGCTCGATCAGCCGGATCAGTTCGGGGATCGGCTGCGAGGAGGCCCGCCGCAGCCGCTCCAGCATCTCCCCCGCCGCCCGGATCCGCGCGCGACCCTCGGGCGTGATCGCCTCGAGCAGTCGATAGTCGTCGCGCACCGCTCGCACCACGTCGACCGCATCGACGATCGACACCGCTTCATCGGCACCACGCGAGGATCGCAACCGTGCGCGCACCTCCTCCGGCAGCGGCGCCATCGCCGTGTCACGCTCGGAGAGCGTACGACCGAGATCGTAGAGAGCCGCCATGTCGGCGACGCCGACACCGAACCGCGGCCCCGTGAGGAGACGGATCAGCGCGGACCCCGCCGTCGGATCGTGCACGACTCTCAGCGTCGAGACGACGTCGACCACCTCCGGCGTCGCGAGCAGCCCGCCGAGGCCGAGGATGCGGTGCGGTATGCCCCGTGCCGCGAGCGCCGCCGCGAAGGTCTGCATGTGACGCTTCGACCGGAACAGGATCGCACCCGTGTGGGGGGCGCGATCCTGGCCCGGACCCGCGCGCATCGTGCTCGGCTCTGCGTGCGGCGAACCACTCGGCCGCCGCTGCCGCCTCTTCGTCGACCGTGAGCGGATACGCGACGCTCACGCTGCCCTCCCCTGCTCCTGGACGCGGTTCGAGCGGCGGGACATCCAGGCCGGGGCGCTGCAGTGGTTCGAGCACACGGTTCGCGATCCCGAGGATGCCCCGATCGTTGCGCCAGCTCGTCATGAGACTGTACGTCTGTGCCGTGCCCGTGCTCGAGAACGTCCCCGAGAACGCGTAGAGGTTGTCGGCGCTCGCACCTCGCCAGCCGTAGATGGACTGGTGCGGGTCGCCGACGGCCATCACCGCCGAATCGCGGAACAGCTCCGCCAGGAAGCGCGTCTGGATCACCGAGGTGTCCTGGTATTCGTCGAGCAGCACGACGCGGTGCTGCTCGCGCAGTTCGGCCCGCACATCGGGCGCGGACTCGACGATGTCGTAGGCTCCCCCGACCTGATCCGCGAAGTCGAGCACGCCGCGGCGCTCCTTCTCGGAGATGTAGTCGCGGACGAGGCGCGTGAGCGTCGACAGGCTCAGCAGATTCACCGCGGCCTTGTCGACGTCGGCATTGCCCCGATAGGGCTCGAACGCGACGGCCTGCTCCCTGGCGATGCGCTCGGCGAGATCGAGGTCCACGCGATGGTCCAGCGCTTCTCCGGCGAGCCGCTGCACCGCGTCGATGACGGTGCCGAGCGCGAACTCGATGTTCTCCAGCTCGGGGATGTCGCTGCGGAGCACGACCTCCCGCGCGAGCATCCACGACGCGGCCTGGCTGAGCATCGCCACGTCGGGATCGCGCCCGATCCTCGCAGCGTGCTCGCGGACGATGCCGTCGGCGAAGGCGTTGTACGTGGAGACGCGCGGTCGGATCATCAGGTCTTCCGCCGCCCGAGGCGTCGCGGGAGTCCAGCCCGTGCCGTGATGCGCCGCCAGTTCGTCGAGCACGTGCGCGCGGACGAGTTCGCGCTGCCTGCCCTGCGCGGCCTCGTCGACACGGCGCAACGCGCCCGATGCCACGATCTCCGCAAGGTGCGGGAGAAGACCGCGGCGCCCGTACTCGTCGATGACCGCGAGCCGATGCCCGATCCGTTCCGCGAGCTCGCCCGCCGCTTTGCGGGTGAATGTGAGGCCGAGGATCTCGTCCCGCCGCACGTGCCCGTTCGCGACCAGCCACACCACTCGCCCAGACATCGTCTCGGTCTTGCCGCTCCCTGCTCCCGCGACGACCAGCGCCGGCGCCGGCGGGGCCTCGATCACGCGCTGCTGCGCCGGGGTCGGCGAAGGCTGCCCCAGAGCCGCGGCGATGTCGGTGGCGGATATCCCCTCTCCCGTCGTCCACGCCGTCACGAGCTGACCGCCGGCACCGTGTGGATGCGGCACGGGTGCACACGGCGCTGTGTATCCGCGCAATGCGACTCGACCTGGGCGGTGAAGCTCGACGCCGACATACCGCGGGCGGCGTCGGAGACCCGCCGCAGGAACGCGGAGCGGGATTCGTCGTCCAGCGTGTGCTGGTGCGCGATGCGGTAGTCGCTCTTGGCGAGGGTCTTGGAGACGACGACCAGTCGCGCACCCGCGAGCGACGCGGGCGATGCGCCCTCGATCAGCCCCTGCTGGACGGCGATCTGGTAGGCGGAGAGCTGCGCGTGTTCGAGCACCCCGGAGTCGGACTCCGGGTCGTTCTTCCCCGTCTTGAGGTCGACCACGACGGTGGAACCTTCCGGGCCGCCGGACATCCGCTCCCAACCGCGGCCGCGTGCATGGGCGTGCTCTCCGGCACCGGGCGGATATGCCTCGACCCGGTCGATGTAGCCGTGGATGACCGCCTGGTTCGCGCGATCCTCTCCCACCGGACGCACTGTGGGAACGTCTCCGCCTGCCGTCTCTCCGGCGACGTCGACGGCGAACCGGAACTCCGACTCGCTGCCGATCACGCGGCCGCCCTCTCGGCGCACGTCCCCGATGTAGGTGTGCAGTCGATCGACGAGCACGTCTGCGCGGCGTCTCTCTTTACGGCCGATCCACTCGGTCTCGAAGTCGAGCTCCGGCCAGTGCTCCGCGACGATCGCGCGCATCCGCTCCAGGTCACCGTCGGGGACGCGCTCCATCGCCTCGTGCACGATCGTGCCGATGCCGGCCGTCGGCGGCATCACGGTATCGCCACCGAGCGCCGACACGACCCAGTTGAGGCCGCACTCCTCGTACGACTCCATCTTCGACGGCGAGACCCGTGCACCCGCGACGGCGAGGTCGCGCAGCGGAGCGTCGGTCGACGCCGGCACCACCCCGTACCACTCGGCGGGAGCCGCACCGGGCACGCCCTCGCGCGCGAGGACGGCCAGTTGCTCTGCGGCGTCCGCTCGCGTCGACTCCGCGTGCGCCGAGGTGAGCGTGCGGCGATGTCTGGCCACGAGTCCGCGCAGTGTGAGCGGATGCTCGGCGGAAGCGTGGCGTCCCGGAGGCTCCGGAGCAGGCAGGAAGCCGAAGAACGGACTCGGCGTCAGATCGTCGTCATCGACCGCGGTGATGAAGAGCCGATCCCGCGCCCTCGACACCGCTCGGACGAAGAGCCGCAGTTCGTCGTGCAATGCCGCACGTCGTCGGTCGAGGACGCCGGGGGCTCGACGCTCGTGCCGGTGCGTGCCGCCTGGATCGTGTCGGCCAGGCGCCAGGTCTGCAGCAGCCCGCCTCGCAGTCGGACGTTCGGCCAGACGCCGTCCTGCACGCCGGCGACGACGACCGCATCGAACTCGGTGCCCAGGGCCGTGGCCGGAGTCAGCAACGTCACCTTCCCCGGCCGGTCGGGAGTGGACAGCGAGTCCTCCGGCACCTCGCTGTCGAGGATGTCACGCACGAACCTCTCCGCGTTCTCGTGGGGCGTGCGCTCGACGAAGCGCTTCGCCGCATCGAAGAGCGAGACCAGGGCGTCGAGCGATCGCGCGGTCTCCGCTCCGGTGGGCAGCTGAGAGATCTCGCGCCACGCGACCTGCAGCCGCCGCCCGTCGACGGCGCGCGCCTGATCCCATACCCGCCAGAGCAGGTCGTGGATGGTCTCTCCTCGAGCGCAGCCCTGGAGGTGGCCGCGATGGTCTCCGCGAAACGCTCGGCCGTGCGCGACTCCGGCGCGTCGATGAGCGTCAGATGGGCCGGGTTCGCCATCGCCTGGCGCAGCAGTTCGCGTGCCGGCGTCGACCCACCCTGTTCGAGCTCGATGTGCCGGAGCCGCCCGCGGAGTCGCCGGAGACCGATCGCGTCCATCCCGCCGAAAGGCGTCCGCAACGCCTCCTCGAGTGCCTCCGAAGTGCGCTCCTCGATCGGCGTCAGCGCCAGCCGCACGATCCCGACGATGTCTCGCACGATCCCCTCGCTGCCCAGAGGGCGCTGGACTCCCGCGGCACGTGTGGGTATCTCGCGCGCAGCCAGCTCCGTCTCCAGTGTCGTGACCTGTCGGGTGTCGTGGGCGATGACCGCCATCCGATCCCAACGGACCCCTTCGGAGAGATGCCAGTGCCGCATGACTCCCGCGATGCGGTCGAACTCTTCATACGGCGACGGCGCGATGAACGTCGACACGGTGGACTCGATCTCTTCGGCGCCAACGGCCGCGGGAGCACGGCGATGCTCGACCCGCCCGGAGACGCCGATCGCCTGGGTCACTGTACGTGTGAGCGCGGTCAGCGCCGGCCGCTGCCGGTGCGCGCCGTCGAGCACGTGCACCTCGCCCAGGGCACCGACGAGCTGGGCGAAGAGCTCCGGGCTGGCGCCGCGGAAGGACCCGGACGAGATGTCGGGATCGCCGAACGCCAGGACGGCGATCCCGCGGCCGCGCAGCGCACGGACCATGGCGACCCCGCCGCGTGTGAGCTCCTGCGCGTCGTCGATCAGCACGACCTGCAGGGGCGCGAGCGGACCCAATGTCGAGGGCTGCGCCCGCTGGAGGACCGTGCTCGCCTCGGCCAAGAGGTCGGCGGCATCGCGGTGCGCCGCGCGTGAGGCGTCGAGCACCGCCCGATACTCGACGAGGAACTCGGCCGCCGCCACCCACACGTCGTCGCCGGACTCGCGGAGCTCTTCGGGGTGGATGCCGCTCTCGGTGCACTCGGCGAGGAAGGCGCGGAGCTCGGAACGGAAGCCCTTCGATGCGCGCACCGACGGGCTGAGCGCCTCGGGCCAGGCGATGCGACCGTCTTCGGCGTCGCCGGCGAGGAGTTCCGCGATGATCCGGTCCTGGTCCGCGCCGGTGAGCAGAGCAGGCGGCTCCGCTCCTTCCTGCACCGTCGCTCCGCGCACCAGCTGGAAGGCGAAGGACCCGAGCGACCGCGCGAGGGGTCCCGGTGTCGCCTGGCCGATCCGCACGCCGACCCGATCGCGCAGCGCCGTCGCAGCCTGGCGACTCGGGGTGAGCGCGAGCACCTGCTCCGGGCGCATGCCCTGCTCGTCGAGCAGGTGGACGATGCGGTCGACCAGCGTGCGCGTCTTGCCCGTCCCCGGCGCTCCGATGATCACGCCGGATGCGGAGGGCTGTGCGGCGATCACGGCTCGCTGCGCGGCATCCGATGTCATGCTGTCCACGCTATCCGGACGAGCCGACATCGTAGTGCGGTCGCGCCCGTCGCAGGGACCCGGCGGCCCTGCGCGCGCCTGTGCGCTCACGGCGAAACCGCCCCCTGCGGCCGATCCCCGCCGCGGCGTGCGGGGTAGAGTTGCCCCAGTCCCCGAACTTCAAGGAGCACGCGTGGAAATCCGCATCGGCATCATCAACACCGGCCGCGAACTCAGCTTCGACACCGCCTCGAGCGCGGACGAGGTCCGCACGCAGGTCTCGACCGCGCTGGAGCAGAACGCCACGCACGTGAGCTTCGCCGACGTCAAGGGCAACTCCTACATCGTGCCGACCGCGAATCTCGCCTACATCGAGCTGGGAACCGAGGAGTCCCGCCGCGTCGGCTTCGTCGCCTGATCCGACGATGTACATCCTCCTCGCACTCATCGGAGCGTGCGCGCTCGGGATCGCGGTGCACTTCATGATCGCCGACCGAGAGCTGCGCGGAGTGGCGCTCGCCCCGGCCATCGCGACGGCCGCGTCGGCGCTCCTCTACACGGGTCTGCAGTGGGCGGGCGTCGGCGAAGACAGCATCTGGCTGTGGCTCGCGAGCGTTCTGGGCGCTGTCGCGATCGCGGCGCTGGCGACATGGGCGACCACTCGTCTGCGCCGCCGGTCCGATGCGGCGGCCCGCGCCGCGCTCGGCATCTGACGTCGGCGTCGTCCGCTCAGGAGGCGAGCCCCATCGCATCCATACGGCGTGCGTGTGCACCCATGAGCTCGGTGTAGACCGGCTCGATGCGGTCATCCGACACTTCGAGCAGTTCCGGCCGCAGCGCCGAACGGCAGACGAGGATCGTGTCGCCGACGAGACGCCGCGCCCACATCGACAGGAGCGAGCGCCACTCCTCGTCGCTCTCGATCGTCTCCTGGATGATCGCGACGATCTCATGGCGCGCGTCGTCCTCGCGGAGGACCTCGGCTGCCCGCCGCCCGATCTCGCCGTAGCTCGAAGCGAGTGCGAGGTAGAAGTCGTCGAGCATGCCGGCGGTGATGTAGACCGCCAGCAGCGTCTCGCGCGGTCGCGCGCCGATCGTCTTGCGTCGGAACGCGTCGAGGTTCTCCCGGAACGGGAGCATCACCTGCGTCGGGTCGTCGCCGCGCTCGGCGATGAGGTCGACGATGCCGCGGTGCTTGGTCAACGCCGCACCGGCCGCACGGGACAGGGACTCCTTCTCCGACAGTTCGGGTGTCGCGCGGATCAGCCGGGTGAGGGTCTCGAAGTAGCCGAGCTGCAGATACGCGGCCTGACCGAGGAAACGGTCGAGCTCGGGGGCGAGCTCGGCGAAGTCGATGCGCGTCGCGTCGCTCTGCTCCCCTCGGCTGCGCAGAGCGAGGGTACGTCGGGGCGCGTCTTCGCGCTGCCAGAACCACTTAACCACGAGGTCTTCCTCCCGAGTCCACCACGACGTTCACAATACCCGCGCCGTCGCCTCCTTCCTGGTCCGCACCACCCCTCGGGTAGGCTGGGCGTGTCCCCGCCGTCGGAGCGGGGCCCCGCGCCTGTGGCACAAGAGACGGCGTGGCTCCGTTTACGTGGCGATCCCGCAGGGTCGCCGGACAGGCAATCTGAATAAAGTGACAACTTTCGCCGATCTCGGCATCGATCAGGACATCGTCGACGCACTCGCCGCGAAGGGCATCGTCGACGCGTTCCCCATCCAGGAGCAGACGATCCCCCTCGGTCTTCCCGGCCAGGACATCATCGGCCAGGCGAAGACCGGAACGGGAAAGACCTTCGGCTTCGGCATCCCCGTCGTCCAGCGGCTCGGAAAGGACCCGGAGCACGGTGTCAAGGCGCTCATCGTGGTGCCGACCCGCGAGCTCGCGGTCCAGGTGTACGAAGACATCGATCTGCTCACCAGCAACCGCTCGACGAGCGTCGTCGCCATCTACGGCGGCAAGGCCTACGAGGGTCAGATCGATCAGCTCAAGGCCGGCGCGCAGATCGTCGTCGGAACTCCCGGGCGTCTGATCGACCTCGCCGGACAGCGGCTGCTCGACCTCTCGAACGCGACCGAGGTCGTGCTCGACGAAGCGGACAAGATGCTCGACCTCGGCTTCCTCGCCGACATCGAGAAGATCTTCCAGAAGGTCCCGGCGGTCAGGCACACCCAGCTATTCTCGGCGACGATGCCCGGCCCGATCGTGGCGCTGGCCCGTCGTTTCATGACGAACCCGATCCACATCCGCGCGAACGACCCCGACGAGGGCCTCACGCAGGCCAACATCAAGCACCTCGTCTACCGTGCGCACTCCATGGACAAGGACGAGGTCATCGCCCGCATCCTGCAGGCCGAAGGCCGGGGCAAGACCGTGATCTTCACCCGCACCAAGCGTGCGGCGCAGCGCCTCGTCGACGAGTTGAGCGATCGCGGCTTCAACGTCGGCGGCGTGCACGGCGACATGGGCCAAGACCAGCGCGAGCGCTCGATGGCCGCGTTCAAGGCCGGCAAGAAGGACGTGCTCGTCGCGACCGACGTGGCCGCCCGAGGCATCGACGTCGACGACGTCACCCACGTGATCAACCACACCATCCCCGATGAGGACAAGACGTACCTGCACCGCGCCGGCCGCACAGGACGCGCGGGCAAGACGGGCATCGCGGTCACCTTCGTCGACTGGGAGGACCTGCACAAGTGGGCCCTCATCAACCGCGCCCTCGAGTTCGGCCAGCCGGAGCCCATCGAGACGTACTCGTCGAGCCCGCACCTCTACGAAGACCTCGACATCCCCGCCGGAACGAAGGGCCGCCTCGTCTCCGCTCCGAAGACGGAGTCGGTGAAGACGGAGCGCACCCGCCGTCCGGAGCGCGCTGCCGACGCAGCCGCCGAAGGTACCGACGAGGGCGGCACGCGTCGCCGGCGTCGTCGCCGCAACAGCACCACCCCGGTCGGCTCGACCTTCGTCGAGGGCGCCGCCGAGACGTCTTCCGGCGAGGGAGAGTCCTCCCCCGCGCCCCGCGGCGCCGAGGGGCAGGCACCCACGACGGTGCAGGCAAGGAGCACCACGACGGCAAGCCGGCTCCGGCGCGCCGCCGCCGCCGTCGTCGCGGCGGCTCCGGCGCGGGCGCCGCACCCGTCACGGGGGCCTGAGACACGATCGCCTCACGAAGGGCGCGTGCAGCGGAGGGTCATCCGCGGCACGCGCCCTTCGTCGTCCGCGTCACGCCGAGGTCGGCGACGCGTCAGAGTCGAGCCCTCGCCTCGTCCTCCCGGAGCAGCGCCGCAGGCACCTGCGGCGGATACACCCAGGCGACCAGCACGACCGAGATGATCATCAGCAGGAACCACGAGCTCAGCTTGCTCAGGGACACGGGCTGCCATCCCTCGGCCTGATCGGGATATGCCCATGCACCCGCCCACGTTCCGATGTTCTCCGCGAGGTAGATGAACAGGGCCACGCCGGCGAACACCACGAGCAGCGGGAGCCTGATCGTCCGACGCCAGATGCGTGCGTGCATCACGGTCGGCAGCCACAGCACGACGACACCGGCCAGCAGCACCCAGCGTGCATCCCACCACCAGTGATGCGCGAAGAAGTTGACGTAGATCGCCGCCGCGAGGACGGCCGTGATCCAGCGGCGGGGGTACCGGGTGAAGCCGAGGTCGAACAGGCGGTAGACGCGCACCATGTACGAGCCGACGGCCGCATACATGAAGCCGCTGAACAGGGGAACCCCGCCGATGCGGAGGAACCCGTCTGCGGCATACGCCCACGAGCCGACATCGGTCTTGAAGAGTTCCATCACGGTGCCGGTGATGTGGAAGAGCACGATGACCCACAGCTCGCGGCCGCTCTCCAGCCGGAAGACGAGCATCGCGATCTGGATGAGGACGGCCGCGATCGTCAGCGCGTCATTGCGCGCGAGGGCCGCGTCGTCGGGGTACCACAGCCGGGCTGCGACGATCACGACCAGCAGCGCCGCGCCGAAGATGCACGCCCATGCCTGCTTGAGGACGAAGACCGTGAATTCGATCAGGCCGGCGCGGATGCCGTCCGCCGGGGCGTCGCGGAGAAGGCGGTGAGCGATCCCGTCGACGCGGCGCTCCAGAGAGGTCGCTCGCTGCATGCCAGGAAACCTAGCGGTCCCGGTCGACAGGTCGCCGGGAGATGGCCGACAGAGTGCCGAGGATCAGGGAAACCGCGGGGCTGTGCCCGTCGCGCGTGCTATGAGCCGGGCGACCATCTCGTCGGACGTGGTGTTCTCGCCGGGGCGGTTCGGCTTCCCGCTGCCGTGGTAGTCGCTCGAGCCGGTGACGATGAGGTCGTGCTTCGCGGCGAGCTCGCGCAGCACCCGCTTGCCCGCTGCCGTGTTCTCCCGGTGGTCGATCTCGAATCCGCCGAGTCCCGCAGCGATCAGGCGCTCGATGAACGGCACTGGCATCATCCGATCGCGGCCGGTGGTGACGGGATGCGCGATGATCGCCACGCCCCCGGCCTCGGTGATCAAACGGACGGCGGTCAGCGGGTCCGGCGCGTAGTGCGGCTCGTAGTACCCCTCGCGGGGGTGCAGGATGCCGTCGAACGCCTCTGTCCGGTCCCGCACGATACCCCGCGCGACGAGCGCGTCGGCGATGTGCGGCCTCCCCACCGTGGCATCCATGGTCGTCTGCGCGACGACATCGTCCCAGTGCAGGTCGTAGTCGCGGCCGATGCTGCGCACGATGCGCTCGGCGCGGCCGATGCGGTCGCCGCGGATCCGGTCGGTCTCGGCGCGCAGGGCCTCGTCGTCGGGGTCGAACAGATAGCCCAGGACGTGCACGCTGCGCCACTCGTGCTTCGCCGACAGCTCCATGCCGGGGATGAAGGTCATCCCGAGTCCTGCGGCGGTCTCGGCGGCCTCTCCCCATCCCGTCGAACGGTCGTGGTCGGTGAGGGCGGCCGTCCGGATCCCGTGTGCGTGCGCCTGTCGCATCACCTCGGCCGGCGACTCCGTGCCGTCGGAGTGGTTGGAGTGCAGGTGCAGGTCGGCGGGACCGGCGAACCCGGAGGACGGAGTGGCCATCCTCCGAGCGTACCGAGAGCCGCACGGCCGAGACGCGCAGGCGCTCGGAAACGGGATGTCGAGGCAGGGACTTCACAGGGTGCGCTCCTAGGCTGGAAGGGATGTTTCGACTACTGGGGATCCTCTTCACCGTGCTGCTCGCGATCGCGACGGCGGTCGTGGTGTGGCCGCAGTTCTTCCGCCTCGAGCAGACCTACCCGTTCGCTCAGCTCGTCTCGGCACAGGGGCTGGTCCTCGGCGGCTTCCTGGTGGTGGCGGTGCTCGCCCTGCTCCTGCTGTTCGCCCGCCCGCTGCGCGGATTCGCCGCCTCGGTGCTGATCGTCGCCCTCCTCGGCGCCGGAGCGACGGGTCTGATCGGCGTCACCCGCGGGTTCGGCGCTGCCGACCTCCCCGCGAAGACCGAGAGCAGCGTCCGCGTGCTCACCTGGAACACGGCGGGCGAGGCCGTCGCCGCGGAGGAGATCGCCCGGCAGATCCTCGATCAGGGTGCCGACATCGTCGCTCTCCCCGAGACGACCGAGGCCGTCGGCGAGCGCATCGCCATCATGCTGCGGGAACAGGGGCACCCGATGTGGGTGCACCACGTGCAGTTCCGCCCCGACATCCCGGACGGGCCCCAGTCCTGGCAGACCACCGTGCTGGTCGCCCCCGACCTGGGTGAGTACTCCGTGATCGAGTCGTCGAAGGACGGCTCGAGCAACACGGGTTCCGTGCCGAGCGTGGTCCTGATGCCTGTCGACGGCTCCGGCCCCACCATCGTCGCCGTGCATGCCGTCGCCCCTCGCATGGAGGAGATGCGGCAGTGGCAGAGCGACCTGCAATGGATCGCCGACCAGTGCCCCGCCGGCGACTTCATCCTCGCCGGCGACTTCAACGCGACGATCGATCACATGGCTTCTCTGGGGGTGGAAGGCGGCGACATGGGCTATTGCCGCGACGTCGCCTCTCGCACGGGCAGCGGTCTCGCCGGCACCTGGCCGAGCTCGCTCCCCGCCCTCGCCGGCGCACCGATCGACCACGTGATGGCCTCCCAGAACTGGACGCCGACCGGTTCGGTCGTTCTCGACGACGCCGGCGGCAGCGACCATCGCGCCCTCGTCGTACAGCTGGAGCCCGCGGGCTGATGTCCCCCTGCCGCCCTGCAGATGACAGACTGGAGGGATGAGCACCGGAGAGCGCGACACGATCGCAGAAACCCCGTCGAAGCGTCCGCCGAGAACAGCACCACGAACCGCAAGCAGCCGTTCCCCCAGGGCTTCCTCGACACGATCTCCACCGGCTGGGCCGAGCGCCCTGAGACGCTCCCTGCCCCGCGCGCACAGGCGGCGTACGCGGCCGTGCGCCGTGCCGCGGTCTCTGCGGCGTTCCCCGGGCGACGACTGGTGCTCCCGGCCGGCGCGCTCAAGCAGCGCAGCAACGACACCGACTACGTGTTCCGTGCGCACTCCGCCTTCGCGCATCTGACCGGGTGGGCGTCCGACGCCGAACCGGACTCCGTCCTCGTGTTCGCCCCCACCGACGACGGGCACGACGTCACCCTGTACTTCCGCGAGCGCGCCGACCGCACGACCACCGAGTTCTACGCCGATGCGACGATCGGCGAGTTCTGGATCGGACCGCGTCCGTCCCTCGCCGGCGTCGCGGCCGACCTCGACATCGCGACGGCGCACCTGCACGAGCTCGAGCCCGTCGACGGCGAGCTCGTGCTCGACGAGGACGAAGCCCTCACCCGCTTCGTCTCGGAGCTGCGCCTCATCAAGGACGAGTTCGAGATCGCCGAGATGCGGCGTGCCGTGGAGATCACGGCGAAGGGCTTCGACGACATCATCCGCGAGCTGCCCTCCGCCGTGGCTCACGCGCGCGGCGAGCGGGTCGTGGAGGGCGTCTTCCACCGTCGCGCCCGCGAAGACGGCAACGGCGAGGGATATGACACGATCGCCGCGTCCGGTCCGCACGCGTGCTATCTGCACTGGACCCGCAACGACGGCACGGTGGTTCCCGGCGACCTGATCCTCGTAGACGCCGGCGTCGAGGCCGACAGCCTGTACACCGCCGACATCACCCGCACCCTGCCGGTCTCCGGCACGTTCACGGAGGTGCAGCGTCGGGTGTACGAGACGGTGCGCGAGGCCGCGGACGCCGCATTCGCCGCCGCCCAGGTGGGAGTGCGTTTCCGCGACGTGCACGGCGCCGCCATGAAGGTCATCGCCCAGCGCACCGCCGAGTGGGGCCTGCTCCCCGTGTCGGCCGACGAGGCGATCGATGCCGACAAGGGCGGCCAGCACCGTCGGTACATGGTGCACGGCACCTCGCACCACCTCGGCATCGACGTGCACGACTGCGCGCAGGCCCGGCGGGAGATGTACTACGACGGCATCCTGACGCCCGGCATGGTGTTCACGATCGAGCCCGGTCTCTACTTCCAGATCGACGACCTCACGGTGCCCGCAGAGCTCCGCGGCATCGGCGTCCGCATCGAGGACGACATCCTGATGACCGAGGACGGTCCCGTGAACCTGTCGGCGGACATCCCGCGCACGGCCGACGAGGTCGAGGCGTGGATCGCACGACTGCAGGGTTGACGGCCGCGGATGCACGACTCCGAGCTCGCGGTCGACGACGCGCTCGCCAGGAGCCTGATCGGCGCAACGTTCCCCGACCTCGCTGATCGGGAACTTCGCCGGGTGCACACCACCGGCACAGTCAACACGATCATCCGTCTCGGAGACGACCTCGTGGCGCGTTTTCCTCTCCTCCCAGCCACACGCGCGGAGGTGGAGGCCGAGGGGCGGGCGCTGACGGCCTTCGCGGCGTCGTCGCCGTTCCCGGCCCCCTGCCGCACGGGGCCGGGGGCGGAAGCGATGCGTACCCGTCCGCCTGGTCTGTGCAGACCTGGGTCCCCGGCGACACCGCGCACTCCGGCGCCCATGCGACGTCCGTCTCCTTGGCGCACGACCTGGCCATCCTGATCCTGGCGCTGCGGTCAGTCGACCCCGGCGGCCGGGTCTTCGACGGTCACGGACGCGGCGGCGACCTCGCCGACCACGATGAGTGGGTGACGCAGTGTCTGGTGCGCAGTCGTCACCTGATCGACGTTGGGCGCGCGACGGCGCTGTGGTCGACGCTCCGCGAGCTCCCCGTATCGGGGCCGGACGTCATGAGCCATCGCGACCTGACGCCGTTCAACCTGCTCGTCGACGAACGCGGCGGCGAGACGCGTCTCTCGGGGGTCCTCGACGGCGGCGGATTCGGCCCCGCCGACCGGGCGCTCGACCTCGTCGCGGCATGGCACGTCTTCGACGCGCCGGCGCGGCAGGTGCTGCGCGACGAGGTCGGCGCCGGGGAGATCGAATGGCGGCGCGGCGCTGCGTGGGCCTTCCAGCAGGCGATCGGGCTCGGCTGGTACTACGAGGAGTCGAACCCGGAGATGAGCGCGCTCGGGCTTTCGACACTCCGGAGGATCCTGGCCGACCCTGAGCTGTCCTCGCTCGTCTAGAGGCCGATGAACGCGGCGACGACCGGCGCGAGCGATGCCCCGATCTCTGCGGCGGGACGCTTGCGCCCCTTCACCTCGAAGGTGTGACCTGCCCCCTCGATCCACTCCACGCGGGCATCTCGACACGAAGCGACAGCTTCCTGGAACTGCGGGATCGGTTGGATGAAGGGATCGTTCGTCCCCTCCACGAAGAGCTGGGGCACGTCGATCGCGGGCAGATGCTCCACACGGGGCTTCTCCGGGCGACCCGGTGGATGCAGCGGATAGCCGAGGTAGACCAGGCCGTCGACCTCGAGGCCGTCGGCCACCGCCATCGAGGCCATACGTCCGCCGTAGGACTTGCCGGCCGCCCACACGGGTGCCTCCGCATCGTGCGCGCGGGCGAAAGCCACGACCGCGTTCCAGGTCGCGATCGCATGTGCGGCGGGCCCCGGCATCCTCCGGCCCTGCTCCACGTACGGGAAGTTGAACCGCAGCGTCGAGAAACCGCGCTCGCCGAGCGCATCCGTGAAGCCGGTGAGGAACGGGTGGTCCTTGCCGGTTCCTGCACCGTGGGCCACAGCGACGATCGCGCGGCCGTCCCCGGGACTCCAGTCCGCCGAGACCGTCGTGGTCCCGGTGGGGAGCTCGACGCGGATGTCGGTCATCGCACGCGCGGGGACAGCGTCACCGTCATGCCCTGCCGCCCTCGACGCCAGGCGCGCCGGGGTGGAATCGGAGTCGGTCGACTCTGCGGCATCGCCCGCTTCCGGCGTCGGCTCCGTACCCGGCTCGGCGACGGGCTCGGCCACCGGGTCCGCTGGGCGCGGCGGGATCACGGGCTCCTCCGGTGCCGGAGCAGGCGCCGTGGCGCCCGGAGCGATCCGCTCGCCGTACTTGGGCGGCTCGTCGAGGTTCACCGGCGGACGCACGGGGGCGACCCTGGCTGCCCCCAGCACCTGACGCGCCTTGGCGAGCGAGGCTGCCAGCACGGTGACCTCATAGTGGTCGGCCGCGAACTGCGTGACGCTCGCGAAATCGCGCCGGCGTCGGACGATCGCGTACGTCACGAGGCTGAGGATCATGCCGACGGCGACGCCGATGAAGACGAAGCCGACGAAGAGCTGGATCGGCACCTCGGGATTGCCGAGCACGAGGATCGCCGAGAGGAACAGGCCGATCAGGACGCCGTTGATCGCACCGGAGCGCGCGGCCGCCGCATAGCCCAACTTGCCGGTGACCCGCTCGACCGTCCGCACGCTCTGCCCGACGATCGCGATGTCCCGTGCAGGCACCTCCCCGCGATCAGCTTCGACACCGTCTTCTGCGCGCTCTCGTAGTCGCGCATCGAGGCGACGATCTCGCCAGTCTCCGTGCCGCTCGCGGGGCGGTTCAGCATGCTCATCCGGCTATTCTTCCACGCGTGCCGATGGACGGCCCGAAGCGCGGCCATCCGCCGCAGGACGAAGCCGCCGACTACTCTGGAGAAGTGAGCACACAACGGGTTTTCGCCGCGCGCCTGGCCGGGTGCGCCGTCTTCGACCCCGTCGGCGACCGGCTCGGCAAGGTCCGGGATGTCGTCGTCGTGTATCGAAGTACCGCGGCGCCCCGTGTGATCGGCCTCGTCGTCGAGATCCCCGGGCGACGACATGTGTTCCTCTCGATCGGCCGGGTCACCTCGATCCGCTCCGGACAGGTCATCACGACGGGGCTGATCAACGTGCGGCGCTTCTCTCCCCGCGCCGGTGAGGTGCGTGTGCTCGCAGAGATGCTGGGACGGCGGGTCAGCTTCGCCGACGGCAGCGGAACCGCCGTCATCGAAGACATCGCGATCGAGCCGAACCGCCTCGGCGAGTGGGCGATCAGCCAGCTCTTCCTCCGCCGTCCGAAGACCAGCGCCTCGCCGTTCGCGAAGGGCCCCACGACCTTCGCGGCCTGGAGCGAGGTCGCCGAGGAGCGTGCGCCCGGCGAGTCCCAGTCGGCCGAGCAGCTCATCGCGTCCTACTCGGAGCTGCACGCGGCCGACCTCGCCAACACGCTCCTCGATCTCCCCCAGCAGCGCATGATCGAGGTCGCCGAAGAGCTCTCGGACGACCGCCTCGCCGATGCCCTCGAAGAGATGCCGGAAGACGAGCAGGTGCACATCCTCGATCGTCTGGGAGATGAGCGCGCCGCCGACATCCTCGATCAGATGGAGCCCGACGACGCGGCCGACCTGCTCGCTCAGCTGGCACCGGACCGTCTGGAGCAGCTTCTGGAGCTCATGGAGCCGGAGGAGGCCGAAGACGTCAGGATGCTGCTGCGCTACGGGCCCGACACCGCGGGCGGTCTGATGACTCCAGAGCCGATCATCCTGTCCGCCGACGCCACGGTCGCCGAGGCTCTGGCACTGATCCGGCGGCACGAGCTGCATCCCGCGCTGGCCGCCGCGGTCTTCGTGACCCTTCCCCGTTCGAGACCCCGACCGGACGCCTGCTCGGGCTGGTACACTTCCAGCGGATGCTGCGCTATCCGCCGCACGAGCGTCTCGGGGCCATCCTCGACGACAGCCTGGAACCCGTGCCGGTGACGGCATCCGCCGCCGAGGTCGCGCGAATGCTGGCCAGCTACGACCTCGTCTCGCTGCCCGTGATCGACGCGGCGCACCGCCTCGTCGGGGCCATCAGCATCGACGATGTGCTCGACTACCTGCTCCCCGACGACTGGCGATCCCACGACAGCGATGACGCTCCGTCGACGGCGAAAGAGACACGCTGATGGCTCGCTCTCCCCGTCTCGATGCACCGGGCCGCAGCACCACCCGTCCTCGCACGACCTCACGAGACCGGTTCGGCAGGTTCACGGAGTGGGTCGCTCGGGCGATGGGCACACCTGCTTTCCTGCTCATCCTCAGCCTGTTCTGCGTGGTCTGGATCGTGTGGAACACGCTCATGCCGGAGAGCGTGCGCTTCGACGACGCCGCCCTCGGGTTCACGGCGTTGACGCTCATGCTGTCTCTGCAGGCGTCCTATGCCGCACCGTTGATCCTGCTCGCGCAGAACCGGCAGGACGACCGCGACCGCGTGCAGATCGAGCAGGACCGCCAGCGCGCAGAGCGCAACCTGGCCGACACCGAGTACCTCGCTCGCGAGATCGTCGCTCTGCGGATGTCGCTCGAGGAGCGCAATTCGCAGATCGTCACCCGCGACGTGCTGCGGCAGGAGTTGAAGGCCCTTCTCGCGGAACTCGAGGAGACGTCGGACACTCCTCGGCCGGACGCGGACTCGTGACGGAGTCCGACCGCGTCCGTGCAGCCGTCTCCGCCGTGACGGATCCCGAGCTGCGGCGCCCCATCGGCGACCTCGACATGGTGCGGGAGATCTCCGTCGACGGCGACAGAGCCCACGTCGGCATCGTCCTCACGATCGTCGGCTGCCCCGCTGCGGCGCGCATCGAGTCGGATGTGCGGCAGGCGGCGGCGTCCGTCCCCGGTATCGCCGCCGTCGATGTCGAGGTGGGTGTGATGACCCCGGCCGAACGCAAGGCGCTCACCGAGAAGCTCCGCGACGGCAGGCCGCCTCGGCAGATGCCCTTCGGCCCCGACTCGCTCACGCGGGTGATCCTCGTCTCGAGCGGCAAGGGCGGCGTCGGCAAGTCGACCGTCACCGCAAACCTGGCCGTCGCCCTGGCCGATCAGGGTCTCGCCGTCGGTCTCGTGGATGCCGACGTGCACGGGTTCTCGATCCCCGGTCTGCTGGGAATCCCGGCCGGTACGCAGCCGACGCGCATCGACGACCTGATGCTGTCGCCGGTCGCGCACGGCGTCAAGACGATCTCGATCGGGATGTTCCTGCGCGACGGCGAGTCGGTCGTGGCATGGCGCGGACCGATGCTCCACCGCACCGTGCAGCAGTTCCTCACCGATGTCTTCTTCGGCGACCTCGACGTCCTCCTCATCGACATGCCGCCCGGCACGGGTGACATCGCGATCTCGATCGGCCAGCTGCTGCCGCACGCGGAGGTGCTCGTGGTCACCACGCCGCAGACGGCGGCCGCCGAGGTCGCGATCCGCAGCGGTCTCGTCGCCCGGCAGACGGGTCAACGTGTGATCGGGGTCATCGAGAACATGGGGGCGTACACGCTCCCCGACGGCACGGTGATCGATCTGTTCGGCTCCGGTGGAGGTGCCGCCGTCGCCGACGCGCTCTCCGAACCGGGAGCCCCGGTGCCGTTGCTCGCATCCATCCCGCTGAGTCCCGCGCTCCGTGAAGGCGGCGATGCCGGGATCCCGATCGTCGCGGCCGAGACATCCGACGCGGCGGCCACGACGATCCGCGATCTCGCCCGCTCCCTCGCCCGGCAGGGTCGTGGCCTCTCCGGCCGCTCGCTGCCGATGTCGATCGGCTGAGCGCGCGTGGAAGGATGAGACGATGCCTCCCCGTTCCCTGACGGTCGACGAGAGCCTGCTGCGTCGGATGGCGCGCGACGCGGCGATCTACTCGCTCACCCGCCCCGTCGCCATCGTCATGTGGGTCGCCCTCGCCGGCGCGTTGACGCTCAGCATCCTGAATCAGAGCACGCCGCGCGCTCCCGGACAGGAGCCGCCATTCGGTGCGGGCTGGATGCCGACGATCGTCCTCGGCCTCGCCGCCTACGCGGTCGTGATGTCGGTAGCCACCGCGCGACGTGCCGTCCGCACCGCCATGCCCGTCGAGACGGTCGTGTGGGTCACGGTGGACGACGACGCGCTGAAGCTGGGCAGCGGAGACCGCCGCTCGGACATCGCGTATGCCACGTTCCAGAACATGCGGGTGGGCAAGGATGCCGTGCTGCTCAAGGTACGCGGGGCCTCCGTGGCCACGGCGATCCCCCGTGCTCTGCTCACGGACGAAGACATCGCCGCGCTGCGCTCCCGGATCTCCTAGGCAGCGGTCAGCGAACAGCGGCCGCGCCCGGATCGCCTCCCTGCGTGCGCGACACCCTGGCACGCGTGACCAGTCGCCGGATGAGGATGACTGCGGGGAGCAGCACGACGATCAGCGGGCAGAAGACGGCGCCGAAAGCGAGCAGCGTGCCGACGGCGAAGTCGCTCCCGCCGGTGCGTCCGAGGCCGATGGAGCCGCGCCCGAAGGCGTCACCGGCGACCAGGAATTCGCCGTCGTACGTGTCGAGGGAATCATCGCAGATCACCGTGTACGTACCCGCCTCAGCGGAGGTGAACTGCGTGCTCTGCTCGAAGCCGGGCTTCGGCGTCATCCACCAGAGCGTGTCGTCCCACGACAGGGACGGTCCGCCGTACTGCGGCGCCTCCGCGGCATCGGGTCCCGTCGCCGTGCACTGCATCGTACCCAGCATCGCGGAGATCCCGCTGCCCCAGATGCCGACGCGTTCACCGGCATCGAGGTCGACCGAGACGGCCGACCCGAGGGGCTCGGGGTGCGCATCGCCGACGGATGCGGCCACCGGCAGCACCCACAGCACCCAGATCAGCGCGCCGACGCATCCGCAGAAGGCGGAGAATCCGAACGCCACGGCATCGCGATGCGCGAGCCGCGCTCCCCTCACGTGGCTTCGGGGTCGAACGGCGGACGATTGGTCGCGCTGAACTCCTGAGGAATCGCGCGGGGAGCGACCGGCTCCGCGATGGTCTGGCGCGCCTGCGTCGGTGTCGGCGTCTGCGGTTCCTCGAACAGCGCATCGCGGATGATCCGGCGCGGGTCGTACTGACGAGGGTCGAGCTTGCGCCAATCGACGTCGTCGATCTCCGGGCCCATCTCCTGACGCATCCGGCTCTTGGTGTCGCGGAGGTACTCGCCGGCCTTGCGGACCATGCGGGAGAAGCTCTCCGCGGCCCGCGGGAGACGCTCAGGGCCGATGATGAGGACCGCGATGAGGCCGATCAGCAGCAGCTTCTCGAAGGTGAGCCCGAACGTCATCTCTACAGGCTACCGCCGCGCCTGCGTTCCCCGCGCGCGCCGAGCGAATACGCTGGGAGGAATCATCAGGGCAGGCAGGGAGAACAGGCCATGAGCGAGCACGACGCGAACGCGCGTTTCCTTCGCGAATCCATCGTGGAACCGGACTCGATCGCCCGCGCCAGAGCGCACGCGGTCGAACTGGGAGCAGCACCCGTCAGCGCGGTGGTCGGCTCGCAGATCGCGGTGCTCGCCGCAGCCACGGGCGCTCGATCCGTCGTCGAGATCGGCACCGGCGCCGGCGTCTCAGGGCTCTGGCTGATGCGAGGCGCCCCGCAGGCCGTTCTGACGTCGATCGACAACGAACCGGAGCATCTCGCCGCCGCACGTCAGGCGTTCTCCGATGCGAAGGTGCCGTCCACACGCGTGCGCTTCATCACGGGTCGCGCCATGGACGTGCTCCCGCGCATGAACGAGGCGTCGTACGACATCGTGCTGGTGGACGCCGACCCCGAGCACATCATCGAGTACGTCGAGCACGGGCTGCGTCTCGCCCGCGCGGGCGGAATGGTCCTCGTCCCGCGCATCCTCGCCGGAGGACGCGTCGCCGACCCGGTGCAACGCGACGAGGTCACGTCCGCATACCGGTCGCTCGTGCAGGAGACGCAGGAGTCGTCTGCGGTGCTCGCGACCGTGTCGCCTGCCGGCGAGGGACTCCTTCAACTGATCCGTCTGGCCGATCGGGACTGACCCGAGCGCCCCCGGGTTCCGGGAATCGACGAAGGGCGGGGGATCCGAGGATCCCCCGCCCTTTCGGATCCGCGGATGCGGACCCCTGGTCGATCAGGCCGGCGCCACGACGGCGGCGAGCACGTCGTGGAGTTCCTTGGCCTCGGCGTCGTTCACGGAGACGACCAGACGGCCGCCGCCTTCGAGTGGAACGCGCACGATGATGAGTCGTCCTTCTTTCACGGCCTCCATAGGTCCGTCTCCGGTCCTCGGCTTCATCGCTGCCATCGTGGCTCCCTTTCCTCCGGTGGTATGGAACGAGTTTATCGGGTGTCATCGGGACCTGGAGGTCACCGAGCAACATTGGGGTCGCAGAACGGTGTCACGGCACCTGCCAGAACGTGCTCCCGTGCGCATACACGTGAGAGATCCAGAACCACTGGCCGAGGAGACAGAGCGCCAGGACCCCGATCCTCCACGCACGTGATCGAGGTACCGCGACGGCGCCCCAGAGCGGGCTGAGAGGCAGCAGCAGCCGGAACGTGCTCGACTGCGGGAAGAACACGGCCAGCAGGTACAGCAGGTAGCTGGCGCTCCAGAGGCGCAGATCGCTTCCGAGAGCCCGCACCTGCGGCGAGTACAGGAGTGCCGCTCCGGCAGCGACGACCGAGAGCGCGAGCGCGATCGGCCCCCACCATGAGGGCAGACCCCAGAGTCCGAACCAGAACTGCGAGGCCTGCACCCAGCCCTCGAACGGCACGAACCCGTCGACGCCGCCGACGATCCAGTGTCGACGCCAGGCGAGTTCGGTCGCGAGGTAGGCGCCGGGATCGCCGGTCACGACGCCCGCGATGACCTGCCAGGCGAAACCGGCCGTCGTCGCCAGCGCACCCAGCGCGATGATGTGTGCGATCTCACGGCCGGACAGCGGATCCTCCCTGCGGCGGATCCAGCGGGTGATCCCGTGCAGCCCGAGGAAGAGCGCGAACGCCAGGATGCCGGGGCGCGTGAATGCCATCACCGGAATGAAGAGGTACAACCGGGCGTAGTGGCGTCTGGTCGTCGCATCGAGCGCGAGGAACAGCAGCAGCAGGAACAGGGTCTCCGCGTAGCCGACCTGGAACATCGCCCCGAGGGGTCCCGCCGCGAAGAAGACCACCGCCCACAGCGCCGCGGAAGCGCCGACGCGATCCCGCAGCAGCCGGTGCAGGGCGAGGCAGGCGAAGTACCCGGCCACGAGCGAGATCAGGAGCGCACCCGCTCCCCACGAGCCGAACACGAACCCGACGGCCTTCGCGGCGTATGCGAACACCGGCATGAAGGCCCAGGCGTTCTCGGCGACCTCGCCGGAATCGGTCAGCGGGAGCTCGCTCGGGTACCCGTTCTCGGCGACGAGCCAGTACCACTGCGCGTCCCAGCCGAGCACGAAGTCCGCGAGTCCCGGGTCTGCCCCGAACCGCGAGAACGAGGTCGACAGCGATGCGGCGAGCACGAGGAACAGCGTCGTCACGACGCGCGCCGCGAGGTACACGACGGCGATGCGCAGAGCCAGGGGTGACTGCGCCCAGCGGCGGGCTGCGCTCAGTGCGAGGTGAGCCATGCGCGCAGGCCCCGCTCCACGGCGTCGATCTGCGCGAGCGGCACCCGCTCCTCGTCGTGGTGAGCGAGATGCGGGTCACCGGGGCCGTAGTTCACTGCGGGGATGCCGAGCGCGGAGAACCGGGCGACATCGGTCCAGCCGTACTTCGGACGCGGCTCCGCGCCGACGGCGGCGACGAACTGCTTCGCGATCTCCGCATCGAGTCCGGGGCGGGCACCTTCTGCGGCATCCGTGATCTCGACGTCGAAGCCCGCCAGCACCCCGCGCAGGTGCGCTTCCGCGTCGGCAGCGGACTTGCTCGGAGCGAAGCGATAGTTGACCTCGACCTCGCAGGCGTCGGGGATGACATTGCCGGCGACGCCACCCGCGATGCGCACCGCGCTCAGGCTCTCGCGATACAGCAGCCCTTCGACGAGCACCTCCCTGGCCCGGTACTCCGCGAGACGGGTCAGGATCGGCGCGGCGCGATGGATGGCGTTCTCCCCGATCCACGCGCGGGCGCTGTGCGCGCGCACCCCTGTCGTGCGCACGATGGCTCGCATCGTGCCGTTGCATCCGCCTTCGACTTCGCCGTTGGAGGGCTCCCCGAGGATGGCGAAGTCCGCCTGGAACAGGTCGGGCCGGACGGCTGCGAGGAGTCCGAGCCCGTTCTTGGTGGCTTCGACCTCCTCGTTGTCGTACCACATCCAGGTGATGTCGACGGCCGGGTCGACGAGCTCCGCCGCGAGCTTGAGCTGCACCGCGGTGCCGGCCTTCATGTCGACGGTGCCGCGTCCCCAGAGGTGGGGGACGCCCTCGATCTCGACGTCTCGCGTCGGCAGGTTCTCGTTGATCGGCACGGTGTCGATATGTCCGGCGATGGCGACACGCTGTGCGCGTCCGAGGTTCGTGCGGGCGACGATCGTGTTGCCGTGCCGGATCACCTCGAGATGCGCGAGGGGGGCGACCGCCTGCTCGATCGCGTCGGCCAGCGTCTTCTCCTCGCCGGAGACGCTCGGGATGTCGCAGATCGCACGGGTGAGGTCGACGGAGGACGCGGTCAGATCGAGCACCATGCGTCAAGCCTACTTACCTCGTCATGAGTGACGTCGCACGGAGCGGAGCGCGCTAGCGTTGAGGGATGAGCGACGCGCGCACGGTATGGGGTATCGGACTGACCACGATCGCCGGAGACGGCACGGTTCTCGACGCCTGGTATCCGGAGGTGCGCACCGGCCGCGCGGCCGCCGACGACGCCGCCGTCGCCGCACTGGAACCCCTCGTCGGACGTGATGACCGCCGCAACGTCAGCGTCGAGCTCGTTCAGCTCGAGATCGACCTCGACGCCGCCCCGACCTCGACAGCCGACGCGTATCTCCGCCTTCATGCGCTCTCGCACCTCGTGGTGCGCCCCAACGACCTCAACCTCGACGGCATCTTCGGACACCTGCCGAACGTCGCCTGGACGAATGCGGGCCCTGTGCTCCCTGCGGACGCGGCGCGTCTGCGCGCACACCTCCAGCGCGCCGGCATCCAGGTGCAGGGACTCGACAAGTTCCCCCGGCTGACCGACTACGTGCAGCCGAGCGGTGTCCGGATCGCGGATGCCTCCCGTGTGCGCCTCGGGGCCCACCTCTCCCCCGGGACGACGGTGATGCACGAAGGTTTCGTGAACTTCAACGCCGGGACGCTGGGGGCCTCCATGGTCGAAGGTCGCATCTCGCAGGGGGTGGTCGTCGGCGACGGCAGCGACATCGGCGGTGGTTCCTCGATCATGGGCACGCTCTCCGGCGGGGGCACCCACCGTGTCTCGATCGGCGCGCGCACCCTGCTGGGCGCGAACGCGGGTATCGGCATCTCCCTGGGCGACGACTGCGTCGTCGAAGCGGGCCTCTACGTGACGGCGGGGACGAAGATCGTGCTGGTCGACGGCCCTGTGACAGCGGACGGCGGACGGCGGACGGTGAAGGGCGCTGAGCTCTCCGGCCAGGATGGGCTGCTGTTCCGCCGCAACTCCCTCAGCGGTGCCGTCGAGGCCGTGCGCCGGGCCGGCGTCGGAGTGACGCTGAACGAGGCTCTGCACGCCTGAGCGGAGCAGGTGAGGGAGTCGTCGACACCCTCGCGGCGGATCGGTCGACTCGCGCTGCATGGGCGCATGCAGGCTCCGACCCGTCCGCACTGGTAGACTGTTGTCGTTGCACAGACCGCCGGTCTCGCAATATCGTCGTCGTCACGGGGTCTCCGAGGACCGAAGCGAGCGGAACTGCTCCCATAACCAGCATGAGCTGGCCTTTCGAACGGCGAACCGATGCGCACCTCCTGCGCCGTCGCCCACCTCACCCCTTATCTCGCGCCGTTCATTCGTGCGCTGACGGAGTTTCTGCATGTCTACTTTCCTTGAACTCGGCGTTCCCGCCGAGCTCGCCGCTGTTCTCGCCGCCTCCGGCAAGACCGAGGCGTTCGCCATCCAGCGCGACACCCTTCCCGACTCCCTCGCCGGTCGTGACCTCCTCGGTCGCGGCCGCACCGGCAGCGGCAAGACCATCGCCTTCGCCCTCCCCCTCGTGGCACGTCTCGCCGCCTCCGGCGGTCAGCGCCGCGCCGGCCTCCCGCGCGGGCTCGTCCTCGCGCCGACCCGTGAGCTCGCGACGCAGATCGCCGCGACCATCGCTCCTCTCGCCGAAGCCGCCGGCCTGCGCGTCACGACCGTCTTCGGCGGTGTCAGCCAGCGTCCGCAGGAGCAGGCGCTGCGCGGCGGCGTCGACATCGTCGTGGCCTGCCCCGGTCGTCTCGAAGACCTCATGAAGCAGCAGGTCGTGCGTCTCAGCGCGATCGAGGTCACCGTGCTCGACGAGGCCGATCACATGGCCGACCTCGGCTTCCTCCCCGGTGTCACGCGCATCCTCACGGCCACTCCGGCCGGTGGCCAGCGCCTGCTGTTCAGCGCCACACTCGACCGCGGCATCGACACCCTCGCCCGCCGCTTCCTCTCGAACGCCGTCAGCCACGAGGTCGACGAGGAGAGCGTGCCCGTCGGCGAGATGACGCACCGAGTGCTGGTCGTCGACTCCACCGACAACAAGACCGCCCTCGTGCGCGACCTCGCGTCGGGAACCGGTCGTCGCATCCTCTTCACCCGCACCAAGCACCAGGCCAAGAAGCTCGCGAAGCAGCTGACCGCCGCCGGCATCCCCGCCGTCGACCTGCACGGCAACCTGTCGCAGAACGCTCGTGAGCGCAACCTCGGCGCCTTCTCCGCTGCCCCGGAAGACGGCGGCGTGCGCGTGCTGGTCGCGACGGATGTCGCCGCTCGCGGTGTGCACGTCGACAACGTCGACCTCGTCGTCCACGTCGATCCGCCCGTCGAGCACAAGGCGTACCTGCACCGCTCGGACGCACGGCGCGCGCCGGTGCCGCCGGTACGGTCGTGACCGTCGTGCTGCCCGAGCAGCGCCGCGACGTCAAGGACCTTCTCCGCAAGGCCGCGATCACCGCTCCCCTGGAGGACGTGACCTCGGCGACGATCACGGCTCTGGTGCCGGAGCGCGCACCGCACGTGCGCCCGGCCCCCGTGCAGGCGCCGCAGCAGCAGCAGCGGCAGTCGTCGAAGCAGCGTCCTGCCGGTGGCGAGAAGAACGGTGCGGCCAACCCGCCGTCGCGTCGTCGTCGCCGTCCCCGCTCCAACGGCGCAGGTCAGGGCGGCAGCTACTCCACGCAGAGCGGCCAGTCCCGCCAGGGCGGCCAGTCCCGTCAGGGCGGCGGCCGCGGCTCACAGGGTCGCTGACCCACCCAGCACATCGAAAGCGCCCCCTCCACTTCGGCGGAGGGGGCGCTTTCGGTTCTGCGCTCAGCGAGCGGGGAACGACCGCTCGGGCGATCCCGTGTAGAGCTGCTGAGGGCGACCGATCTTGGTCTGCGGGTCGAGCTGCAGTTCGCGCCACTGTGCGAGCCAGCCGGGCAGACGGCCGATCGCGAACAGCACGGTGAACATGCGGGTCGGGAAGCCCATCGCCTTGTAGATGACGCCCGTGTAGAAGTCGACGTTCGGGTACAGGCGACGCTCGCGGAAATAGTCGTCTGCGAGCGCGAGCTCCTCGAGCTCCTTCGCGAGGTCGAGGAGCGGATCGGTCACGCCGAGCGAGGAGAGCACCTCGTCGGCGGCATCCTTGACGAGCTTGGCGCGCGGGTCGTAGTTCTTGTAGACCCGGTGCCCGAAGCCCATCAGCTTCACGCCCTCTTCCTTGTTCTTCACCCGCTCGACGAAGCGCGAGACGCTCTGGCCGGAGTCGCGGATCTGACCGAGCATGGTGAGCACGGCCTCGTTCGCGCCACCGTGCAACGGGCCGGAGAGGGCCTGGATGCCGGCCGAGATCGACGCGAACTGGTTCGCTCCGGTCGAACCCACCAGGCGGACGGTCGAGGTCGAGGCGTTCTGCTCGTGGTCCTCGTGGAGGATCAGCAGCAGCTCGAGAGCCTTCGACATCACCGGGTTGACCTCGTACTCCTCGCTGTGCACGCCGAAGTTGAGCTTCAGGAAGTTGTCCACGAAGCTCAGCGAGTTGTCGGGGTAGAGGAAGGCCTGGCCGACGCTCTTCTTGTGCGCGTAGGCCGCGATCACAGGCAGCTTGGCGAGCATGCGCACCATGTTGAGCTCGACGTGCTCGGGGTTGTGCGGGTCGGTCTGGCCCTCGTAGTAGGTCGAGAGCGCCGCGACAGCGGACGACAGCACCGACATGGGGTGCGCCGTGTGCGGCAACGCCGAGAAGAACCGCTTGAGGTCTTCGTGCAGCAGCGTGTGGCGGCGGATCTTCTCGTCGAACTCGGCGAGCTCGGAGGCCGACGGCAGTTCGCCGTAGATCAGGAGCCAGGCGACTTCGAGGTAGCTCGTGGAACCCGCCAGCTGCTCGATCGGATATCCGCGATAGCGCAGGATGCCCTTGTCGCCGTCGATGAACGTGATCTCCGACTTGGTGGAGGCGGTGTTCACGAACCCGTAGTCGAGGCCGGTGTACCCCGTCTGCCGCGTCAACGTCGAGAAGTCGATGCTGTCGTGCCCGGCCGTGCCGCGCAGTAGCGGGAATTCGGCGGTCGTGTCGCCGATCGTCAGCTTCGCCGTCTGGTCTGCCGCAGCGCTCACGCGGACCTCCTCCTGGTGTCCGGGCCCCGCTCGTCGCGGCGACATCGGACAAGATCGTGATCAAGTCGGAACTGGCGATCTCACGGCGCTGTGCACCAGGTCGGGTCACGACCGAATCGCCTTTACAGCCTAGTAGGCACACAGGCCTACTGTGACATCCGCCAAACAGATGCCGGGTGTGAGGTGAGAACCTACAGAGACGCGCTCGCGAGTCGGCGCGCAGCCTCGATGACCCGATCCGTCGGGGCCGTGAGAGCCAGGCGCACGTGCTGGGCGGAACTCGCCCCGTAGAAAGGTCCCGGCCCGGCGAGGATGCCGAGATCGGCGAGCCGACCCATCGACTCCCAGGCGTCGCGGCCTTCGGTCGCCCAGAGGTACAGCCCCGCTTCCGATCCGTCGATGCGGAAGCCGGCGGATTCCAGTGCGGGACGCAGCGCGTCACGCCGCGCGCGGTAGAGCTCCTTCTGCACGGCGACGTGGTCGTCGTCTCCGAGCGCGACGGCCATGGCGTGCTGCACCGGTGCGGGCGGCATGAGCCCGAGATGTTTGCGAGCCGTGAGGAGGTCACCGGCGATGCGGGCGCAGCCCGCGACGAACGCGGCGCGATACCCCGCGAGGTTCGACTGCTTGCTCAGGGAGTAGACGCTGAGCAGGTTCGCGCGGCTGCCCCCGGTGACCCGCGGGTCGAGGATGGAGGGGATCGGCTCGGTCGCCCAGGGGCCGTCCCAGCCCAGCTCCGCGTAACACTCATCGCTGGCGAGCACGGCGCCGAGCTCACGGGCGCGGCGCACAGCTGCGGCGAGTTCCTCGACCGTCCAGGTGCGCCCGTCCGGGTTCCCGGGGTGTTGATCCAGATCAGCGCCGTGCCCTCCGGCCACTCCGCCGGATCGTCGGACGGGAACGTGGTCGCTCCCACGACGCGGGCGCCGACCTCGTAGGTCGGGTACGCCACGCTCGGGTGCACGACGATATCGCCGTCGCCGAGTCCGAGCAGCGTCGGCAGCAGCGCGACGAGTTCCTTGGAGCCGATCGTGGGCAGCACGTTGTCGACCGTGAGGTCGAGCACCCCCTGCGCCGCGCGTACCAGTCGACGATCGCCTCGCGAAGACTCGGCGTCCCGACGGTCTGAGGGTAGGCGTGCGCGTCGGTCGCGTCGGCGAGGGCCTGCCGGATGATCTCCGGCGTCGGGTCCACCGGCGAACCGACGGACAGGTCGACGAGGCCGTCGGGATGCTGCGCTGCGCGCTCGCGGAACGGGACGACGGCATCCCACGGGTAGTCGGCGAGGTCGCGGACGCTCACAGGACGCGCCTACTCGCCCTGGGGCGGGAGCGCGGCGATGATCGGGTGGTCGAACGCGTAGACGCCGACCTTGGCGGCTCCGCCGGGCGAGCCGATCTCGTCGAAGAACTCGACGTTGGCCTTGTAGTAGTCCTGCCACTCGTCGGGCAGGTCGTCTTCGTAGTAGATCGCCTCGACGGGGCACACGGGTTCGCAGGCGCCGCAGTCTACGCATTCGTCGGGGTGGATGTACAGCGAGCGTTCCCCCTCGTAGATGCAGTCAACGGGGCACTCGTCGATGCAGGCGCGATCCTTGACATCGACGCACGGGAGGGCGATCACATACGTCACCGCTCCAGTCTACGACTCGTGCGGCTCGGGTTCCTGCGCGGCGGGCGCCTCGGTGCGCACGGGAGGCCGTGAGAACGACGGCCACGCGATCACGAGCAGCACGATCCCGGCGACGAGATAGGTCCAGACCTGTCCGCTGAGCGAGTCGGGCACGACGACGGAGCCCCCGGGGCCGACACCCGAGATCAGCACCAGCATCCCGATCATGCCGAGACCCGCAGCCACCGCTGCTCCCCTGTCGTGCGTGAGTGCGCGCACCGCGATGAGGATCGACGCGCACGCGATCGCGGCGACGATCAGGCCGACGGGGATCGGCCCCACGCCACGCTGTGCGCGATCGTGCCGGCGATGCCGTAGACGCCGCCCACCACGGCCGCCGCCACCCAGGACAGGACTCTCGACACCCAGCTCACGCGCACCCGTCGATCCTACCGGCGACGGCTGCGGGGCCGCGGAGGAGTCGTCAACCTGCGAGGCCCAGAAGACGCAGGACCGCCGCGACCAGCGCCGCCGCGACCACCACCACGAGAAACGACTGCCGGAGCCAGAGGAGCCCTCCGGCGACGAGGAGAGCGGGCACCCGGGCATCCACCGTGATCGCCTGACCGTCGCCGAGCGTCTGCACGGCGACGAGCGCGGCGAGGAGGGCCACTGTCAACAGGTCGGAGATCCGCGCCGTGCGCGGTGCCTCGAGCACTTTGGGCGGAACGAGGTAACCGGCGGCCTTGAGCGCCAAGCAGATCAGTGCGGCGAGCAGGATCGCGCTCCAGAGGCTCATGCTTCTCCTCCCGATGGGGTGTCCGCCTGCTCCGTCCGCGGCGGCGACGCCCGACCGAGCCAGTTGAACCAGCCGACCGCGATCGCGACGACCGCGGCGACGAGCACCGGGAGCCCTGGCATGAGCAGCGGCGTGAAGGCCGCGGCGACGACGGCTGCCGCGGCGCCGACGGCCACCGCCTGCCGTTGCTTGAGCCGCGGCCAGAGCAGCGCGAGGAACGCGGCGGCGGCGGCCGCATCCAACCCCCAGGTCTTCGGATCGCCGAGCACGTCGCCGACGAGGGCTCCGACGAGAGTCGTGATGTTCCACCCGACGAAGATGCCGATGCCGGTGATCCAGAATCCCAGCTGCCGCAGCCGGGGCTGGCTCTGCGAGATCGCGACCGCTGTCGACTCGTCGATCGTGAAGTGCGCGGCTGCCGCCTTGCGGACCGGTCCGCCCGCCACGATCGGTGACATCCGCATCCCGTATGCGACGTTGCGCACGCCGAGGAGAGCGGCCGACGCGATCGCCGAGGGCAGCGCGGCGAGGCCGCCGGCCGTGAACACTCCGACGAAGGCGAACTGCGATCCCCGGTGAACATCAGCAGGCTGAGGACGCACGTCTGCCACACGTCGAGTCCGGATGCCACTGCCAGCGCGCCGAAGGAGATGCCGTACGCACTGGTCGCGAGCACGACGCCGAGCGCCTCGCGCCAGACCTCGCGCTCAGCGGTCATCCTGCCGCCCCAACTCCTTTGTTCGCTTCAGTGAACACATGACTATCATTCTGAACAGTCCCGCGTGGATAGTCAAGCGAACGAACGTTTGACATGATGAACGTATGGAGGATCTCCGCACACGCATCGCCCGCACGCTGCGCCGTGAACGGGAGGCTGTGAGCCTCTCGGTCTCCGAGCTCGCCCGACGGGCAGGTGTGTCGAAGGCGACGGTGTCACAGCTCGAAAGCGGCGCCGGCAACCCCAGCGTCGAGACGCTCTGGGCCCTCGGGGTGGCACTCGGGGTGCCGTTCGCCGTGCTGGTCGACCAGCAGGCGAACGCTCCCACGCTGATCCGCGCCGACGACCTCGCGGGTGTCCCCTCCTCCGCCGCGGCCTACAGCGCGACACTGCTGTCGGCAAGTCCTCCCGGCGCGCGACGAGACGTCTACCTGATCCAGGCCGAGCCGGGCGACCCGCGTCGCTCCGACCCCCACCATGCCGGCACCATCGAACACGTGATCCTCATCGCGGGCCAGGCGCAGATCGGCCCCGTCGGCGATCCCGTGCTGCTGAACCCCGGCGACTACCTCACGTACGCCGGCGACGCGCCGCACATCTTCGAGGCGACGGTGCCGGGCACCAGCGCCGTGCTCATCTCCGAACTGCGCTGAGCGTCACTCCGGCCCGCCCGCAGGCGAGGGGTCGGGGATCTCGTGCGGACGGTACTGCGGCAGCCGCGACGCGGGGAGGATCGCGAGTGCGCTGATGCCGGCGAGGATCAGCAGCCCGAGCTTGAGAGTGCCCAGACGGGACTCCTCGTTCACCGCGACAGCCGCATCCACCTGGGCAGGAGTCGCGTCCGTCGATTCCAGAGCCACCCGCAGATCGTCGTTGCTGATGAAGTTCAGATTGTCCATGTCGACCTGCGCCACGAGCGACGGCGGCAGCTCAGGATGCTCGACGACGGCCCTGCCCACGCTCAGCGCCAGCAGCGACACGAGCAGGGCTCCGGCCAACGCGGTGCCCACCGCCGACGCGAGGTTCTGGGTCGTCCCGCGCAACGAACCGACATCCCCTGCCAGTTCTGCGGGGGCAGCCGTGACGAGGACGTTGAACACCAGGGTGACGAGGGCGCCCTGTCCGATGCCGAACACGATGAGTCCCGCGATCGTCGGGATCGTCTCCCAGTTGTTGTTCACGACGAACGACAGCCAGACGAGCGCCGCAGTGGTCAGGATGAACCCGAACACCCCGATCGTGCGCGGCGGAAAGCGCCGGTAGAAGCGCACCACGAGCGTCGCCGTGATGAAGACGGTGAGGTTGAACGGCATCATGGCGATGGAGGTGTCGAACGGCGTGCGCCCCTGCACGATCTGGATGTACAGCGGGATGGTGAAGTTGACGCACGCCTCCAACGCGACCACGATGAACATCGCGTACACCGCCGCACGTTCCCGACCGGAGCCGAGGACGCTCAGATCGATCAGCGGGACCTTGCCCTCGGCCATCCGCTTCCTGGTCCACAGGAAGAACCCCTGCCCCAGCACCACACCGACGATGATGAACACGGGCGCAGGCGACAGGCCGAGGATGCTGAACGGCGCGGCCTCCGTCGCCGCGAGCGCGCCCCAGCCGTTCAGGTTGTTGAAGCCCAACGTCAGCAGCACGATCGCGGCGCCGATGAGCAGCGAGGCGACCAGGTCGATGCGGATCGAGGCGTCCCCCTGTCTCCGCGCAGCGTGAAGCTCAATGCGAAGACCAGCACCGCGATCCCGAGCACGATGAAGAACATGGGGCGCCATCCCACGAGCGTCCCGAGGGTGCCTCCGATGAGGAAGGCGCTGACGCCGGAGATCGCGCGGGCGGACCCGATCGCGCCGATCGCCGTCGCCTGCTGCGGTCCTCGGTAGTTCTCCGCGATGAGCGCCACGATCGACGGCACGATGATGGCGGCCGCCGCCCCGGCGACAGCCTGACCGGCGATGGCCCAGGCGATCGTGGGCGCGACGAGCATCATGACCGCCGAGCCGGCGAACAGCGCGATGACCACGCGGAAGATGAGCACCCATCCGATGCGCTGTCCGAGCTTCGCTCCCGTCATGACGAGCGCCGCGACCGCGAGCCCGTACATGACGATGGTGGTGCTGGCGACCGTCGGCGGCACGCCGAACTCGCCCACCATGCCGCCGAGGGAGATCGGCAGCGCAGCGACGTTGAACGACATCAGCACCTGCGCGAGGAACAGGCTGACCATGGGCAGCCAGGAGGTCTTCGTCGGGGTCTGTTCTGTGGTCGTCATTTCTCCTCCAGGGGTGCAGAGAGGACCCCGGTCGTGTCACGAGCGGGGACGGATGCGAAGAGGTTGAGCCCGAGCGCCCGCGAGAGGTAGCCGATCGCCATCTGCGACCTCACCGAGTTGCCCGCTTCGTCGAGACGCGGCGAGAACCCCGCGACGGCCCCCTTGCCGGGAGCGATCGCGACGATGCCTCCGGCGACCCCGGACTTCGCGGGGAGACCGATCTCGAACAGCCAGTCGCCTGAGCGCTCGTAGAGCCCGGTCGATGCGACCACGGCGAGGGTGTCCCGGCAGACCTCCTCCGAGACCACCCGCTCCCCCGTGACGGGATTCACGCCGCCGTCCGCCAACGTCGCCCCCATGACCGCGAGGTCGTGCGCGGTGACGCTGAGCGCGCACTGGCGCGTGTACACGTCGACCACCGCGTCCGGGTCGCCGTCCAGCCGACCGTAACTGCGAAGGAGACGTCCGAACGCCCGGTTGCGGTCGTTCGTCGCCGCCTCCGACGAGTAGACGACATCGTCGAGGGCGAGCGGCCGCCCCGCGAAGGCGGAGAGTCCATCCCTGATGCGCACCCACTGCTCGTCCGGCGTCGCCCCCGGTATCAGCCCGGTCGTCGCGATGGCGCCCGCATTGACCATGGGATTCATCGGATGCCCGTCGTTGAGCTCCAACGCGACGACCGAGTTGAATGCCAGGCCCGTGTTGTTCACGCCGACGATCTCGCGCACCCGCTCATGCCCGTGCTCCTGGATAGCCAGCGCGTAGACGAACATCTTCGAGATCGACTGGATCGAGAAGGCGTGCATCGCATCGCCGGCGTCGTGCAACCCGCCTGCGACCTCGATGACGGCGAGGCCGAACAGCTCGGGGTCGGCCTCCGCGAGGACCGGGATGTAGTCAGCGACACGGCCGCCGTGCTCCGAGGAGTACCGCAGATGCGCCTCGCGCACGATCTCCTCGACCCGGTCCCAGCCCGGGAGCGCGCCGGTCGACACCTCCTGCGCGACGCCTTGCCATGCGACGGGGTCGAGCATGTGTCCTCCTGGGGTCCGCGACGTCCCCAGGCGTCAGTGCCACCGTAGCGGCAGCCGGCCTCTCCGCACAGGAGTATTTCGGATCAGTACCAGTTCATGGCCTGCGAATGCGACCAGGCGCTGCAGGGGCTGCCGTACGCGCTCGAGATATAGCCGAGCCCCCAGGCGACCTGGGTCGCGGCGCTCGTCTGCCAGTCCGCCCCCGCGGCGGCCATCTTGCTGCCGGGGAGCGCCTGGGGGATGCCGGTGGCTCCTCCGTCGGCGTTGTACGCCTGGTAGTTCCAGCCCGACTCCTTGGTCCACAACGACTCCAGGCACGAGAACTGATCGGCTCCCCACCCGTACTGGCTCGACATCAGCTGTCGCGCGGTCGCCTTCGCACCCTCGACGGTGTTCGCGGCGGCCAGGTCGGCTGCGGCCTTCTCGGCGGCGGCTGCCTTCTCGGCGGCGATCCGTGCCGCCTCCTCCGCGGCCTTCTTCTCCTGAGCCGCGGTGAGCGCCTGCTGGAGAGCTTCGGTACCGGAGACCACCCGAGCCGTCTCGGACGCCGTCTCATCGGCGAGGATGTCCATCAGCAGCACCGGCATCACCTCGCGCTCGGCGAGCTTCTCGATGTCCTGCTCGAGTGCGGCCGTGTCGACGGTCGTCGAGCCGCCGACGTCGAGCCCCGAGGCGACGACCGCGTCGCCGAGATCCTCGGCGGCCAGCACGGCGCTCTTCGCCTCGACCAGGGTGACCCTGGCCTCCTCGCCGATCTGAGCCAGGGGCTCCGCACCGACGACGGTGCGAGGGACGGCTGCCGACGCGGCGGCGTTCACGGCGCCGGCGGCGGGCGTGGACGCGAGCCCCACGCTGAGCGTGATGCCCACGAGTGTCGCGGCGGTCACGCCGAGGATGGTCATCGGGCGTCGGGCGGTGACGGCTGCGCGAGCGGATGCCGCGGCGGAGGCGCGCCGAAGCGCACGGGTCTTCTGAAGCATGGGTTCGACTTTCGGGTGGTCGACTTTCGGATGGTCGCACGCCCATTCAGGAGACTCATCGGGTGATCGTCCCGGGCGCAAGTGACCGAGTCTGCATGATCAACCTGAGCGAAAACTAGCCCTCACCTGGGATTTACATGAGAAGAGGGCCTCGCACGGCCTTTCGGCGGTGCGAGACCCTCTTCCACGGAGCTGTGTCCGGCGATGTCTCAGGCGTTCGCGTCCTGACGCTTCAGACGCGCGGTCTCCCGTGCGCGGGTGTTCGCGTCGAGGTTGACCTTGCGGATGCGGACGACCTCGGGTGTGACCTCGACGCATTCGTCGTCGCGCGCGAACTCGAGGCTCTCCTCGAGCGTCAGCACGCGGGGCGGTGTCATCGACTCGAAGGTGTCGGAGCTCGCCGCACGCATGTTGGTGAGCTTCTTCTCCTTGGTGATGTTCACGTCCATGTCGTCGGCGCGGGAGTTCTCGCCGATGACCATGCCCTCGTAGACCTCCTGCGTGGGCTGCACGAAGAACGACATGCGCTCCTGCAGGGCGATCATCGCGAACGGGGTGACGACACCCTGGCGGTCGGCGACGATCGAGCCGTTCTGACGCGTGGTGATCGAACCCGCCCAGGGCTCGTAGCCGTGCGAGATCGCGTTCGCGATGCCGGTGCCGCGGGTCGTGGTGAGGAACTCGCTGCGGAAGCCGATCAGGCCGCGCGAGGGCACGATGAACTCCATGCGCACCCAGCCGGTGCCGTGGTTGGTCATGTTCTCCATGCGCCCCTTGCGGTTCGCGAGGAGCTGCGTGATCGCGCCGAGGTGCTCCTCCGGAGTGTCGATCGTGAGGTGCTCGAACGGCTCGTAGGTCTTGCCGTCGATCTTCTTCGTGACCACCTGCGGCTTGCCGACGGTGAGCTCGAAGCCCTCACGGCGCATGTTCTCGACGAGGATGGCGAGGGCGAGCTCTCCACGCCCCTGCACCTCCCACGCGTCGGGCCGTCCGATGTCGACGACCTTGAGCGACACGTTTCCGATGAGCTCCTTGTCGAGACGGTCCTTGACCATCCGGGCGGTGAGCTTGTGCCCCTTGACCTTGCCCATGAGCGGCGAGGTGTTGGTGCCGATCGTCATCGAGATGGCGGGGTCGTCGACCGTGATGGCCGGCAGCGGACGCACGTCTTCAGGGTCGGCGATCGTCTCACCGATCGTGATGTTCTCGAAGCCGGCGATGGCGACGATGTCACCGGGGCCGGCGGACTCGGCCGGGTAGCGCTCGAGCGCGCGGGTCTTCAGGAGCTCGGTGATGCGCGCGTTCTGGTGCGTGCCGTCTGCGCGGACCCAGGCCACGGTCTGGCCCTTCTTCAGCGTGCCGTTGAAGACGCGGAGCAGCGCGAGGCGGCCGAGGAACGGGCTGGAGTCGAGGTTCGTGACCCAGGCCTGCAGCGGGTGCTCGTCGTCGTACTCCGGAGCGGGGACGTGCTCGAGGATCGCCTCGAACAGCGGCTCGAGGTCGTCGTTGTCCGGCAGCGATCCGTCGGCGGGGCGGTTCTGCGATGCGGCGCCGGCACGACCGGACGCGTACACCACCGGCACGTCGAGCAGGGCGTCGACGTCGAGGTCGGGCACATCGTCGACCAGGTCGGAGGCGAGACCGAGCAGCAGGTCGTGCGCCTCTTCCTCGACCTCCGCGATGCGGGCGTCGGGGCGGTCGGTCTTGTTGACCAGGAGGATGACGGGGAGCTTGGCCTCGAGCGCCTTGCGCAGCACGAAGCGGGTCTGCGGCAGCGGTCCCTCGCTCGCGTCGACAAGCAGCACGACGCCGTCGACCATGGACAGGCCGCGCTCGACCTCTCCGCCGAAGTCGGCGTGACCCGGGGTGTCGATCACGTTGATCGTGATCTCCTTGCCCTGGGCGTGCTTGCCCTTGTAGGTGATCGCCGTGTTCTTGGCGAGGATCGTGATGCCCTTCTCACGTTCCAGGTCGTTCGAGTCCATGGCGCGCTCATCGACGTGGGCGTGTTCACCGAAGGAGCCCGTCTGACGCAGCATGGCGTCGACGAGGGTCGTCTTGCCGTGGTCGACGTGGGCGACGATTGCGACGTTGCGGAGGTCAGAGCGAAGGGCGTGCGCCATGCAGGTGTCCTAAAAGATGTGGGGTTTCGCCGGGAAGCCGACGTTTCAGGATAACGCAAGCTCAGGGCGTGTTCCTGAAAAGCAGGTCGTAGCATCGAGATCGTGACCCGACCGCAGGCTCCGTGGGACCTCCCCGACCTCTCCCCCGCTCCGTCCCGTACGCGACTGTGGTGGGAGATCTCGATCGTCCTGGCCCTGGGCCTCGGCCAGTCGGCGGTGTACGCGGTCGTGCAGTTCGTCTACCGTCTCACCGACGAGATACCGATCGCCGATCAGGTCGCGAAGCTCAACCCCTCCCGCAGCGACAGGGAGGCCTTCGACCTCGTCTATCAGGTGCTCGCGATCGGATTCTCGCTCATCCCTGTGCTGTTGGTGTGCTTCCTGCTCTGGCAGTCCCGACGACCGCACCTGGGCCGTCTCGGCCTCGACGGCACGAAGACCGGCGCGGATGTCGGACGAGGCGTCGTCCTCGTGCTCGCGATCGGCATCCCCGGGCTCGGGCTCTACTTCGCCGGACGCGCACTCGGTCTCACGGTGGCGATCGACCCCGCGGGGATCGACGCCTACTGGTGGACTGTGCCCGTGCTGCTGCTGTCCGCGGCGCGCGCCGCCCTGCAGGAAGAGGTCGTCCTCCTCGGCTACCTCTTCACCCGGCTCAGACAGCTCGGCTGGGGACCTTGGTGGATCATCGTCGGCACCGCGGTCCTGCGTGCGAGCTATCACCTCTACCAGGGGTACCCCGCGTTCATCGGGAACCTCGCGATGGGTCTGCTGTTCGGCTGGCTCTACCAGCGCAGCGGACGGCTGATGCCGTTCCTGGTCGCCCACTTCCTGATCGACGCCGCAGCGTTCGTCGGCTACCCCTGGGCTGCGTCGATGTGGCCCGACCTGTTCGGCCTCCCTGGTTGAGCGGCAGTCGGTCCGGCTGAGCGGGGGCCGGTCAGCCGGCGTTCGCGATGAGGATCGCGAGGATCGCCCACACGACGATCACCGCGAGCGCGACCAACGCCGGGCGGTCCCAGCTCCGACGGATCGGCGCATCCGCGGCGAGCGAGGCCGCGTCACGGCGCTGTTCGATCTCGGCCAGCGCACGGAGCCCCGCCGGCACCCGCTCCTCGCTGTCGCCGCGCGTCGGCATCCGAAACGAACCCGCCTTCGCGGGACCGCCGTAGCACGACACATCGCTGCCGTCGTCGAGAGAGAACACCAGCTGCCAGCGCAGCTCCACATCGCGCACCCGCCGCCAGCCGAACTCGATGCGGCGGAGCAGGTTCTGCACCGCGACGCCCTCATCGTCGATGCGCACCGACGATGCATAGGAGTTCACGTACACGATCCACAGCACGAGGAGGACCCACGGCGCCAGCAGCAGCATCTGCCCCCAGCCTGCCCGCAGGACGGCATCGCCGAGCAGGAACACGGCAAGCAGCGATCCGATGACCACCGCGGCGGGACCGGAGGGTGCGCGGAATGTCCGCACACCCTCCGACTGCTCGCTCCCACTCACGGTCAGTGGCCGCCGAGCGTGATAGCCGCACCGGGGATCGCCTGGAGCAGACGCTCGGTGTACTCCTGCTGCGGGTTCGCGAAGATGTCATCCACGGTGCCGTGCTCGACGACGCGGCCCTGCTCCATGACGCAGACCCGGTCTGCGATCACGCGCACGACAGCGAGGTCGTGGGTGATGAACAGATAGGTCAGGTCCAGCTCGGACTGGAGCTCGGCGAGCAGGTTCAGCACCTGTGCCTGCACCAGGACGTCCAGCGCCGACACGGCCTCGTCCAGCACCACGATCTCCGGCTTGAGGGCCAGCGCCCTGGCGATCGCGACGCGCTGTCGCTGACCGCCGGACAACTCGTTCGGATACCGGTCGGCGACGCTCGAAGGAGCGCCACCTGATCGAGCACCTCGAGCACGCGCTTGCGCCGCGACGCGCTGTCGCCCACACCGTGCACGCGCAGCGGCTCCGCCACGGTGTTGCCGATGTTGTGCAGCGGGTCCAAGGATCCGTAGGGGTCCTGGAACACCGGCTGCATCTGGCGACGGAGGGCCTGGAGTTCGGGCCGCGAGAGCGTGTCGGTGTCGCGCCCGTTCACCAGGATCGAGCCCGACGTCTTGGTCTCCAGGCGCAACAGCATCTTGGCAGCCGTGGACTTGCCGGACCCCGACTCGCCGACGATCGCCATCGTGGAGCCCTTCGGCACCTGGAACGACATCTTGTCGACGGCCGTGAAGTCGGTGGAGCGGAAGCCGCTCCCCCGGATCTTGTAGACCTTCGTGACGTCGCGGAACTCGATGACCGGTTCGGCCGGCACCACCTCGGTGTGCGCGAGCGATGCGAGATCGACCGTGCCCGTGGCCTCCGTGAGCACCTCGGCGAGAGGATCCACATCACCGGACACGGCGGTCTGGATGCGCTTCGACGCCAGGCTCGGCGCCGCGGCGACCAGGCGCTGCGTGTACGGGTGCTGCGGATTCTGCAGGATCTCCAGAGCGGGGCCCGACTCCACGATGCGACCACGGTGCATCACGACGAGGTTCTCGGCACGCTCGGCAGCGAGGCCGAGGTCGTGTGTGATGAACAGGACCGCGGTGTTGCGCTCCTTCGTGAGGGTGTCGAGGTGATCGAGGATGCGCTTCTGCACCGTGACGTCGAGCGCACTGGTGGGCTCGTCGGCGATCAGCAGCTTCGGATCGGAGGAGAGCCCGATGCCGATGAGGACGCGCTGGCGCATGCCGCCCGAGAACTCGTGCGGGAACTGACGCAGACGCCGATCGGCGTCGGCGAGCCCTGCCTCCTGCAACACCTGGATCGCACGCTTGCGCGCGGCCTTGCGGCCATCGGCCTGCCCGTTCGCGAGGATCGTCTCCTCGACCTGGAACCCGATGCGGTGCACCGGGTTGAGGCTGTTCATCGGGTCCTGGGGAACCAGGCCGATGAGGTTGCCCCGCACGTGCTCGATCTCGGAGCGCCCGAGCTTCGTGAGGTCGCGCCCTTCGAACTTGACGGCGCCACCCGTGACCTTGCCACTGCCGGGCAGCAGGTTGATGATCGCGTGCGCAGTGGTCGACTTGCCCGAACCGGACTCGCCCACGATCGCCATGGTCTCGCCCGGATAGATGTCGAAGCTCACGCCGCGCACGGCCGGCACGAAGCCGTCCTGCGTCTTGAACGCGACCTCCAGGTTCTCGATCGAGAGCAGAGGGACGTCGGTGTTGTGGTCGGCGGTCATCGCAGTGCCCTCGCCTTCGGGTCGAGCGCGTCACGCACCGTCTCGCCGAGCATGATGAACGACAGCACGGTGAGCGAGAGGGCGATCGACGGATAGATCAGCGGCATCGGATCGGTACGCAGACGCTGCTGCGCCATGGCGATGTCGTTGCCCCAGGAGATGAACTCCGGCGGCAGGCCGACTCCCAGGAAGGACAGCGTGGCCTCGGCCGTGATGGCTGCGGCCAGACCGACCGTGCTGAGCACGATCACCGGAGCGATCGAGTTGGGCATGACGTGCGAGAACATCGTGCGCACCCGGGAGACCCCGAGCGCCTCGGATGCCATCACGTAGTCGGCGGAGCGCACCCGCAGGATCTCGGCGCGGAGGATGCGCGCCACGGCGGGCCACCCGAAGAAGCCGATCGCGAGCGAGACCACGAGGATGTTCCGGTTGTCCAGGAACATCGACATGATGACGACAGCGGCCAGCACGTAGGGGATCGCGAAGAACATGTCGCCGATGCGCATGAGCAGCGAGTCGATCCAGCCTCCGAAGAAGCCGGCGAACGCGCCGATCACGATTCCCATGGCGGCGATGATGATGGTCACCAGGATGCCGACCGACAGCGAGGTGCCGGCGCCGTGGACGACGCGCGAATACACGTCGCAGCCCTGGAAGGTGTAACCGAACGGATGTCCTGCGGATGGCGGGTCGTTCGAGAATTTCAAATCGCACTGGAACGGGTCGACCGGAGCGAACAGGTCGGGGAACGACGCGATGATGACCAGGATCACGACGAAGACGCCGGCGGTCCAGAACATCCAGCGACCACGGAGGTCGCGCCAGGCGTCGAGCCACAGGTTGCTCTTGCGCTCGCTGACGCGGACGGCGTCGACGGCGCCGAGGCCGCCCTCGTCGGCCTCGGCCACGTAGTGCGCCATACGGCGGGTGGGACGGTTATCGGACATAGCGGATCCTCGGGTCGAGCACACCGTAGAGCAGGTCGATGAACAGGTTGACCAGGACGTAGATCACGACGAGCACGGTCACGATCGAGACGATCTCCGGCCCGTCGTGCTGGTTGATGGCCTTGAACAGCTCGTTTCCGATGCCCGGCACGTTGAACACGCCCTCGGTGACGGTGGCGCCGACGATCAGGATGCCGAAGTCGGCAGCGAGGTTCGTCGTCACGGGGATGAGCGAGTTGCGCAGCACGTGCACCGGGATGACGCGCCGCGTGGGGAGCCCCTTGCCGAAGGCCATCCGCACGAAGTCCTGCTGACGCGTCTCGATGACCGAGTTGCGGGTGAGGCGGACGACGTAGGCGAAGTTGAGAGCGGCCAGGACGATCGCCGGCAATATCAGGTCGGCCCATGGCGCGCCTCTGCCGACGGTCGGCCGGAACAGATGCAACTCGATCGCGAGGAAGTACTGCGCGATGAACGCGAGCACGAACACCGGGATCGAGATCAGCACGAGGCTCAGCAGCATCGAGGCGTGGTCGAACAGGCTGTTCTTGCGCAGGCCCGAGATGAGGCCGACGACGACCCCGAAGAGGAGCTGGATGACGATCGCCAGCAGCGCGAGGCGGAGCGTCACCGGGAACTTCGCGGCGAGGATCTCGTTGACGCTCTGACCGCGGAAGGTCGTTCCCAGGTCACCGCGGAACAGGTCGCCGAGGTAGATCAGGTAGCGCGTGAAGAACGGCTGGTCCAGGTGGTACTGCGCCTGCAAGGCGGCGTACTGCGCGTCGGTCGGCGTCTTGTCGCCGAACAGAGCGAGGATCGGGTCGCCCGGAAGCAGGAAGACCATCGAGAAGATCAGGAAGGTCGCCCCGAGGAAGACGGGTATCGCCTGGAGCAGGCGACGAATGATGTAAGCAGTCATAGCGTGAACCGAACCGCGCCGTGCGGGGCGACGCTTTGCGCATCGCCCCGCACGGCGGGTTCAGATCAGAGCGGGAGTGTTACTCGCCGGCCTTGGTGATCTCGAAGATGATCGGCCAGCTATCCCAGCCGTACTCGACGTTGTCAACCAGCGTCGAGAACCCGGCATTCGTCGAGCGGTACCAGAGGGGCAGCACGGGCAGGTCCTTAAATAGGACCTCCTGCGCCTGCTCGAAGAGCTTGTTGCCCTCTTCGACCGACGGTGCCGTCGCGCCCTCCTGGACGAGCTTGTCGTACTCGGGGTTCGAGTAGTCGCCGTCGTTGGAGCCGGCGCCGGTGATGAACAGCGCACCCAGGATGTTGTACGCACCCGGGTAGTCGAACTGCCAGCCCGAACGCGTCGCGGCGTTCAGCGAACGGTTCTTGATCTCCTCGCGGAGCGTCGCGAGGTCAGGGAACGACTGACCCGCAGCGTCGATGCCGAGCGTGTTCTTGATCTGGTTCGACACGGCGTCGACCCACGCCTGGTGTCCACCATCGGCGTTGTACGCGATCGTGAACGTGCCGCTCCACGGCGAGATGGCGTCGGCCTGAGCCCACAGGTCCTTCGCCTTGGTGGCGTCGGCGTGCGTGACCTCGGAGCCGGCGATCTCATCGTTCCAGCCCGCGATGACCGGGGAGGTGTAGTCGACGGCCGGAGTACGGGTGCCCTCGAAGATCACATCGGTGACCTCGTCGCGGTCGATCGCGTAGGAGATGGCCTGACGACGCAGGTTGCCCTCTTCGTCGTTGCCGAAGTGCGCGAGACGCGAGGGGATGGTCAGACCCTCCCAGATCGCGGCCGGCTGGTCGACGGCACGGTCGCCCAGGTCGTCCTTGTACGTGGCCAGAGCCGTCGGCGGCACGCCGGGGTTGAGCACGTCGAGGTTGTCCGAGAGCAGATCGGTGTACGCGGCCTCGGCGGTGGCGTAGCTGACGAGGTCGACCCCGCCGTTCATCGCCTTGCGCGGACCGTCGTAGCTCTCGTTCGGAAGCAGCGAGATCACGGAGTCGTGCTCCCACTTGTCGAGCACGTACGGGCCGTTGCCGACCGGTGCCTGACCGAACGCCTCGGGGTCGTCGAAGAACGACTCGGGCAGCGGCGCGAACACCTGGTAGCCGAGCGTGGTCGGGAAGTCCGACTGCGGGGCGGCGAGCTCGACCGTGAAGGTCGTGTCGTCGACGACATCGAGCGCGAGGGAGTCTTCCTTCACGGCGTCGGCGCTGTAGCCGGAGAAGTTCGCGAACCACCACTGGTTCTCGAAGGCGGGGTCGGACGCGGCGTACTGCCACGCCTCGGTGAAGGACTCCGCGGTCACGGGGGTGCCGTCGCTGAACTCCTCACCCTCCTTGATCTTGATCGTCCAGGTCTGGTTGTCGTCCGACTCGATCGACTCGGCGAGGTCGTTGGCGAGAGCACCATCGGCTTCGTAGTAGACGAGACCGGCGAAGATGTTCTGCAGAACGAGTCCGCCGCCGACCTCGTTAGTCACTGCGGGCAGGAGCGGGTTCTGGGGCTCGTTGCTCTGCACCGTGACGATGCCGGTCGAAGCCTCGCCGCCGCCTTCACCGCTGCCGTTGTCGTCGCCGGATGCGCACCCCGCCAGGGCGATAGCGCCGACGGAGAGCAGACCGATACCCGCGAGGGCAGTCCTGTTTCTTTTCACTTTTCGTCCTCCTGTGGACAGTGCTGAGTCTGCACGCTCACCATCGAGCACGCAGGGATACCTGAGCGTAACCCGGGGTATCGCCGCCGCCGTCCTCAGCTAACGAACTGTTACTGAGTGGTGACCATCCGTAATTTCCCCGAAACAGGCGGAAATACGCGCGGCGCCGCGCCTCCTGCACGGAAGCGCGGCGCCGTCTGCTCAGACGAGCACGAACTCAGGCGAATGCCTCAATGGGAGGGCATGCGCACACGAGGTTGCGGTCGCCATACGCCTGATCGATGCGGCGTACCGGAGGCCAATACTTGCCCGCGACGAGTGCACGAACCGGATATGCGGCGTCCTCCCGCGTGTAGGCGTGATTCCACTCCCCCGCGATCAGCGAGACCGCCGTGTGGGGAGCATGCACGAGCGGGTTGTCGTCGGCGGGCCAGCGCCCGGCCGCCACGGCATCCGCCTCAGCCTTGATCATGATCATGGCCTCGATGAACCGCTCGATCTCGTCGAGATCCTCCGACTCCGTCGGCTCCACCATGAGGGTGCCCGCGACCGGGAACGACATCGTCGGCGCATGGAACCCGTAGTCGATCAGGCGCTTGGCGACGTCGTCGACGGTGATCCCGGTTGCTTCCTTGAGCGGGCGGAGATCGAGGATGCACTCGTGCGCGACACGCGCGTTCTCGCCCGTGTACAGCACGGGGAAATGCGAGCCGAGGCGTTCGGCGATGTAGTTCGCGGAGAGGACGGCTGCTGCCGTGGCACGACGCAGTCCGTCAGCCCCCATCATGCGCACGTACGCCCACGAGATGGGCAGGATTCCCGCGGAACCGTACGGCGCTGCCGAGATGACCCCGCCGTCGAACGTGAAGCCGCCGAAATGCTCCGCGCGCTGCGCCAGCGGGTGCGACGGCAGGAACGGTGCGAGGTGGGCCTTCGCCGCCACCGGACCGATGCCGGGGCCGCCGCCACCGTGCGGGATGGCGAACGTCTTGTGGAGGTTCAGGTGCGAGACGTCGCCGCCGAGGTCGCCGAAACGCGCGTAGCCGAGCAGCGCGTTCAAGTTGGCGCCGTCGACGTAGACCTGCCCTCCCGCGTCATGGACAGCGCTCGTGATCTCGACGACCTGCTCCTCGTAGACGCCATGCGTCGAGGGGTACGTGATCATGAGGGCCGACAGGTCATCGGCATGCAGCGCGATCTTGGCGCGCAGGTCGTCGAGGTCGACGTTGCCGAGCTCGTCGGTCGCCACGACGACGACCTTCATGCCTGCCAGGACAGCGGATGCGGCGTTCGTGCCATGCGCCGACGACGGGATCAGGCACACCGTGCGGTGCTGGTCGCCGTTCGCGTGATGGTAGCCCCGGATCGCGAGAAGCCCTGCCAGCTCCCCCTGCGAACCCGCGTTCGGCTGCAGGGAGACGGCGTCGTACCCGGTCACCTCGGCGAGCCAGCCCTCGAGCTGGTCGATGAGCTCGAGGTATCCCTGCACATCGGCCGCCGGGGCGAACGGGTGGATGCCGGCGAACTCCGGCCACGTGATGGCGGCCATCTCGGTGGCGGCGTTGAGCTTCATGGTGCACGAACCCAGCGGGATCATGCCGCGGTCGAGGGCGTAGTCCCGATCGGAGAGGCTCTTTAGGTACCGCATCATTGCGGTCTCGCTCCGATGCGCGTGGAACACCGGGTGCGTGAGGAACTCATCCTGCCGGCGCAGCTCCGCAGGCAGGGCGTCCGCACCGTCGGAGAACCCGAAAACGCGCTCCTGCGCGCCGCCGAAGACCATCGACACCTGGTGCAGCTCCGCCACCGTCGTGGTCTCGTCGACCGAGATGCCGATCGTGTCGGCGTCGGCCACCCTGAGCAGGATGCCGTAGCCGTCACGGGCCTGCGCGGCATGCTCGGCCGCCCGACCGGGAACCCGCACCGTGAGCGTGTCGAAGAAGGACTCGTGCACCACCTCGGCACCGGCCTCGGTCAGCCAGTCGCGCAGGAGGGCCGCCTTGGTCGCCGCTGCGGAGGCGATCGCCCGCAGCCCGTCAGGTCCGTGATACACGGCGTACATCGACGCCATCACGGCGAGCAGCACCTGGGCGGTGCAGATGTTCGATGTCGCCTTCTCACGCCGGATGTGCTGCTCGCGTGTCTGCAGCGACAGCCGATACGCCGGCTTGCCGCCGGCATCGACCGAGACACCCACGAGGCGCCCGGGGAGCTGACGCTCGAGCCCGGAACGCACCGCCATGTAGCCGGCATGCGGACCGCCGAAGCCCATCGGCACGCCGAAGCGCTGGGTCGTGCCCACGGCGACGTCGGCGCCGAGCGAACCCGGTGAGGCGATCAGCGTGAGGGCGAGCAGGTCGGCCGCCGCGACCGCGAGACCACCGGCGAGATGCGCGGCGTCGAACACCGCCGACGGGTCCCAGACCCGACCGGATGCACCGGGATACTGCACGAAGACGCCGAACAGGCTCTCCGGCAGCTCCTCGCCCGCCGAGAAGTCGACTGTGACGAGCTCGATCCCGAGCGCCTGCGCGCGCGTGGCCAGCATCGCCGCGGTCTGCGGGAGCGCATCGGCGTCGACCGCGAACACGTTCGAGGAGGACTTCGAGGCGCGCCGAGCGAGCAGCATGGCCTCGACCACCGCCGTCGACTCGTCGAGCATCGACGCATTGGCCGTGGTGAGCCCCGCGAGCTCGGCGACCATGGTCTGGAAGTTGATGAGCGCCTCCAGGCGCCCCTGCGAGATCTCCGGCTGGTACGGGGTGTACGCGGTGTACCAGGACGGGTTCTCCAGCACGTTGCGCTGGATCACCTGCGGCGTGATGGTTCCGTAGTAGCCGATACCGATCATCGGGCGGTTCACGGTGTTGCGCGACGCGAGGCTGCGCAGCTCGGCGAGAGCCTCGGTCTCACTCGCCGCCACCGGAATCAGCGACGTGGCATCCGACGGGCCCGTGTAGATCGACGCGGGCACGGCCTGGCGCATGAGCTCTTCGACCGGGGTCAGCGCCTCATCCGTTCCCGAGGTGTCGATGCCGAGCGCGTCGAGCATCGTGCGCTGCGCGGCGTCTGTAGGTCCGATATGACGATCGGCGAAAGCTACCACGGGGAGATCAGCCCTCCGTGAGAGCGACGTAGGCGTCGCGGTCGAGCAGTCCGTCGAGTGCGCCGTCGGCGACCTCGACCTTGAGGAGCCAGCCGCCCTCGAACGGGGCGGAGTTCACCAGAGACGGGTCGTCCACGACCGCGTCGTTGATCTCGACGACCGTGCCGGACACCGGAGCGTACAGCTCGCCCACCGACTTGGTCGACTCGATCTCGCCGACCACCGATCCTGCGGTGACCTCGGTACCGACGGCGGGCAGTTCGACGAACACGACGTCGCCCAGCTTCTCCGCGGCGTAGTCGGTGATGCCGATGGTCACGGTGCCGCCGTCCGCGGCGATCCACTCGTGCTCATCGGTGTAGTGGAGTGCGTTGAGGTCGGTCATTTGGTCCTCCGGTAGAAAGGCAGGGCGGTCACGGTCGCGGGGATGCTGGTCCCCCGCACATCAAGGAATACTGCGGTTCCGTCCGCAGCGGAAGACGGATGCACATAGGCCATCGCGATCGGATGGCCGAGCGTCGGACTGAGCGCACCGCTGGTGATCTCTCCGAGCGTCGCACCACCGGCATCGACCACGGCGTATCCGGCTCGCCCGGCACGCTTGCCCTCGGCGACGAGTCCGACCAGCACCGGCGCATCGGGTGCCGGTTCGATCGCATCCTTGCCGACGAACCGCTCCTTCGCGGTCACCACGACGCGTCCGAGTCCGGCCTGGGCCGGTACGGTCTCGAGGGTGAGCTCGTGTCCGTACAGCGGCATTCCGGCCTCGAGGCGCAGAGTGTCGCGGGCGGCGAGGCCCGCCGGGACCAGCCCGCGCGGCTCTCCCGCGGCGAGGAGGGCGTCCCACAACGCCTCGGCGCGCGCGGCGGGGACGAGGAGCTCGAAGCCGTCCTCCCCGTGTAGCCCGTGCGGGCGAGCAGAAGCGGCTCGCCCGCGAATCGCGCGGACGCCCAGGCGTAGTACTTCTGCTCCGACCACGGCGTGCTCACGTCGGTGATCTCGTCGGTCGCTGCGAGGACCGCCTCGGCCTGCGGCCCCTGCACGGCGATGAGGGCGTAGGCGTCCGACACGTCCTCGACCACGACATCGGCACCTTCGGCGCGGGCGGTGAGCGCTGCCGACACGGCCTCCCTGTTGCCGGCGTTGGAGATGATGAGGAAGTCGTCGTCGGCGAGGCGGTAGACGATGACGTCGTCGATGATCCCGCCGGACTCGGCGAGCAGGAGCGAGTACTTCGCCTTGCCGACGGGCAGCGCCGACAGGCGCCCCGCGAGCGCGTAGTCGAGGAACTCGCCGGCCGCACCGCCGCGGACCGTGAACTCGGCCATGTGCGAGATGTCGAAGATCCCGGCGCTCCGGCGCACGGCGTGGTGCTCGGCGAGGTCGGAGGTGTACCGGACCGGCATCTGCCAGCCGCCGAAGTCTGTGAACGATGCGCCGAGGGACTCGTGGCGTTCTCGGAGCGGGGTGTAACGAGGATCGGACATGGAGTTCTCCCGGGTGCATGCGGGCGGCATGACGGCATCGCCATACCTCGGAACTCCCCCTCTGTCATGGGCCTGAGAGTTTCGCCCGTGCACAGATGCGGGGCTTTCACCGTCGGCGGATCCGTCGCTTCGCTCGGGATCGCTTTTCAGAGTGGCCGGAACCGCGCGGTACGCATACCTGAGAGATTGGCGGGGAGGCTTGCTCCTTCGGTGCCCGGCTGCGTTCGCCGGGGCTCTCCCGCGGGGGTCATTCGGCCTGTCTTCAGTTGTGCGCTCAGTCTAGCCGGTCGCTCCCTCGTATCCGCGTCCGCCTCGACATACTCTTCGACGCGCGACCGACGCGGGACCCGAGGTCAGACGTCGAGGGCGAGCTCGGCGCGGACCTCGTCGCGGAGGCGGCCGAGGTTCTCCGGCTCCGGCGCGGCGCCGAGAAGCGTCTTGGTGTACTCGTGCTGCGGGTTGAGGATGACCTCGTCGGCCGGCCCCCGCTCGACGACGTCGCCCTTGTACAGCACCATGATCTCGTCGGAGAAGTGCCGGGCCGTCGCCAGGTCGTGCGTGATGTACAGCACGCCGAGGTTCTCCTCACGCTGCAGATCGGCCAGCAGGTTCAGCACGCCGAGGCGGATGGACACGTCGAGCATGGACACCGGCTCGTCGGCCACGATGAACCGGGCGCCGGGAGCGAGCGCACGTGCGATCGCCACACGCTGCCGCTGCCCTCCCGACAGCTCGTGCGGGCGGCGTTCCGCGAAGCTCTCGCCGGGGGTCAGCCGTACACGCTCGAGCAGTTCGACGGCGCGTTCCCTGACCTGTGCTCGGGAGAGCTCCGGCTGGTGGAGGCGGATCGGACGCTCCAGGTGATGCACGATCGTGTGGAACGGGTTCAAGGACGCGAACGGGTCCTGGAACACCATCTGCACGTCCGACCGGTACCGCTCCAGTGCGTGCCCCCGCGTCCCCGACGGCTTGCCGTCGAGCAGGATCTCCCCTCCCGTCGGCGTCTCCAGCTTCATCAGCATGCGTGCGATCGTGGACTTCCCCGACCCCGATTCGCCCACCAGCGCGACGGTCTTCCCGGCCTCGATCGTGAACGACACATCCTTCACCGCGTGCAGGATGCTCGTGCGGAACCCGGAGCGCAGGGAGAAGTCCTTGACCAGATTCCGCGCCTCCAGGGTCGCGGTCGGCATGGCAACGCTCATCGGACGCCCTCCTGGCTCACTCCGGTGCGAACGAAGTCGCCCCGCTCACCCGTCAGCGACGGGAAACTCGACAACAGCCGCTTCGTGTACTCGTGCTGCGGGGTGCGGTAGATCTCCTCCGCCGTCCCCTCCTCCACGATCCGCCCCTGCAGCATGACCGCGATCCGGTCGCTGATCTCGATCAGCATGGGCAGGTCGTGGGTGATGAAGATCACCGCGAAGCCGAGCTTCTCCCGCAACCGCATGATCTCGCGGATGATGCCCCGCTGGACGACGACATCGAGCGCGGTGGTCGGCTCGTCCATGATCATCACCTGCGGATCGAGCGCCAGGGCCATCGCGATCATCATGCGCTGACGCATACCGCCGGACAGCTCGTGCGGGAAGCTCGTGAGCCGGTTCGGATCGACGCCCACGAGCGAGAGCAGCTCCTCGGCGCGCGCCGTCTTCGCCTTCCTGCTCATCCCCGGACGATGCGTGTCGAAGATGTCGAAGATCTGCGCCTTGACGCTGATCACCGGGTTGAGGGAGTTCATCGCCCCCTGGAACACCATCGAGATCTTGTCCCAACGGAAGGCACGGAGCCCTTCGCCGTCGAGGCCGACGATGTCGACGTCGTGCCCGTCGCGGTCGTGGAAGACGATCTCGCCCTCGGTCATCAGCGCCGGGGCCTTGAGCAGGCGGTTCATCCCGTACGCGAGCGTCGTCTTGCCGCAGCCGGACTCCCCCGCGAGCCCGAGGATCTCGCCGCGGTGCAGCGTCAACGACACGTTCCGCACGGCTTTCACCGGCGGGTCCACCTCGTATTCGATCGACACGTTCCTGGCCGTCAGCACCGGCTCGCTCATGCGGTGACCCCCTTGGTCTTGGCGGCCTTGCGCACACGACGGGCCGCATCGGGCGCATTGCGCAGCTTCGGGTTGATGACCTCGTCGATCGCGAAGTTGATGAGTGCGAGCCCGGCTCCGAGGATCGCGATCATGATGCCCGGTGGGACGAACCACCACCACGCACCGCGTCCGAGAGCCTGCCCCGACTGTGCGTCGTTGAGGATCGAACCCCACGTGATCGACGAGTTCGGACCGAGGCCCAGATACGAGAGTCCTGCCTCTCCGAGGATCGCGAAGATGATCGCGAACAGGAACTGCGCCGTCAGCAGCGGAAGCAGGTTGGGCATGATCTCGACGAGGATCACCCGCAGCGACTTCTCGCCGGCGACCTTCGAGGCGTACACGTAATCGCGGGTGCGCAGCGACCGGGTCTGCAGGCGCAGCACGTACGCGGCGCCGGCCCAGGAAGTGATACCGAGCACGAACGCGACGAGCTGCCAGCTGCGCTGCGGGACGAACGAGGCGATGACCATCACGAGCGGAAGACCGGGGATCACGATCATCACGTTCGTGAGCAACGCCAGGATGTCTTCGCGCCAGCCGCCCAGGTATCCCGCGAGGACACCGAACAGGAGCGACAGCACGATGGCGATGCCGCCGGCGGTGACGCCGATCAGGAGCGAGCCCTGCGCGCCGACCGCGAGCTGGGCGAGCACGTCGTTGCCGAGTTTGGTCGTGCCGAGCCAGTGCTCCACCGACGGGGCGGCGAGGGCGGGGTTGTCGGTGCTGCGCGGGTTCTGCGTGAAGAACGGCGCGACGATCGCGAAGAGCACGATGGCGAGGACCAGGATCGCGCCGACGATGAACTTCGGGGAGGTGCTCGGGAGGATGCGGCGGCGCTTGCGGTCCAGCCGCTGCGTGGCCAGCGAGATCGTGCTCGCGGGGGCGGTGGTCGGAGGCTCCTGGGTCAGGAGCGGATTCTTCGTGTCAGACATTCTGGCGCGCCCTCGGGTCGATGAAGCCATAGACGAGGTCCATGAAGAAGTTGGCGACCAGCACCGTGATCGTGATCACGAGGAACAGCCCCTGCATGAGTGCGTAGTCGTTGTTGGTGACGGCCTGGAACATCAGCTTGCCGACGCCGGGATAGGTGAACACCTGCTCCATGACGATGGAGCCGGCGACGACGAAGCCGAGCGTGATGGAGAAGCCGGCGATCGAGGGGATCGCGGCGTTGCGGGCGGCGTACGTGGTCATGATGCGCCGCGGTCGCAGGCCCTTGGCCTCGGCCGTGAGCACGTAGTCCTCGGCCAGCGTGGAGACCATCATGTTGCGCATCCCGAACATCCAGCCGCCGACCGAGCTGATCACGATCGTGATCGCGGGGAGGAGCGAATGCGCGACGGCATCGGAGAAGAACGCCCAGGTCGGCTCGGGGCCGTCCGGGAAGTCGAACACGTCGTAGCCCCCGAAGATGGGGAACCACCCCAGACCGACCGCGAACACGGCCACGAGGATCAGAGCCATCCAGAAGTACGGGATCGACTGCAGGACGGTGGTCGCGGGGATCAGGTGATCGACCCAGGTGCCGCGCTTCCATCCGGCCCAGGCGCCGAGGACGACGCCGAGGACGAACGAGATGACGGTGGCGGTGCCGACGAGGACGAGCGTCCACGGCAGCGCCCCTGCGATGAGCTCGGCCACCGGGGTGGGGAACTTCGTGACGGAAACGCCGAGGTCGCCCTGGAACATCCGGCCCCAGTACGCCAGGTACTGGTCCCAGAGGGAGGAGTCGTCTCCCCCCAGCAGGAGCTTGATGTTGCGGATCGTGGTCTCGGAGACGTCGCCGCCGGCCCGCTGCATCTTGGCGATCATGATATCCGCCGGGTTCCCCGGCATGAGCCGGGGAAGAAGGAAGTTGATGGAGATCGCGGCCCAGAGCGTGAACGCGTAGAACCCGATTCTTCGTGCATAGAACTTCATGTCACTGTTTCCTGACTTCCCTCTTCCCCGGCTCCTCTCGCTACTTGACCGGCTGCAACTGCGTCAGGACGTAACCTGCCGCGATCGCACCCCAGGACGGCGGGAAGGCGTACAGGTCCTCCTCGGTCGGCCAGCCCGTGTAGTCCTTCGTGTTGTAGAAGGTCTGCGTGGCGTTGATGACGAGCGGGATGTACGGCAGGTCGCGCGCGATCTCGGTCTGGATCGTCGCGTAGAGCTCCTTCTTCGTCGCCTCGTCGTTCGTGCTGATGGCCGACTGGATGGCCGCGTCGACCGTCGGGTTGCTGTAGCGGCTGAAGTTCCAGCGGCCTGCCGGCACCTCGGTGCCCACCGGGCTGGTCGACTCGACGGCCGTTCCGCCGAACCAGTCACGGTAGATCTGGAACGGGTCCGCGACGGATGTGCCGATCACGCCGCCGACGATCAGCTGGAACTCGCCGCCCTGACGCGAGTCGGAGAACTCCTGCCACTGCACGGTCGACGCCGTGATCTTGATGCCGGCGGCCTCCGCCTGCTCGGCGATCAGCTTCGCTGCGTCGTTGTAGTCGGTCCAGCCGTCGACCGAGGTGAGCGTGATCTCGAGCGGGACACCGTCCTTCTCATAGATGCCGCTGGAGCCCTTCGTGTAGCCGGCGGCTTCGAGGATCGCTCCCGCCTCGGCGGCGTCGGCCTCCTGGGGGCTGACCTCGTTCGCGGGGTCGGCGAGCCACTTCTCATCGCGAGGGAGCAGCGTGAAGGCGGGCGAGATGTCACCGGTGAGTCCGACGAACGCCTTGTCCTTGATCGTCGCGCGGTCGATCGCGACGTTGACCGCCTGACGGACGGCGACGTCGGTCTGCGGTCCGGTGCAGCCGAGCTCGGCGTTGGAGCAGGTGTACAGCACCGTCGGGTCCTGCGGTGTGTTGATCCACTCGATCTTGCCGTTGCCGGTCACGTCGTCCGGGTTCGGGATGAACATGCCGGTCCAGTCGAGCTTGCCGGCGGCGAGCAGGTCCTGAGCGGTCTGGTTGTTGTCGACCGCGATGTACTGCACCTTCTTGACGCCGAGCTCATCCGCGTCGCGGTAGTTCTCGTTCGCGACGAGGGTGTACGACTCGCTCGTGGTCTTGTCGACGACGTAGGGGCCGGAGCCGACGGGCTCCTCGTTCGTGAAGTCGGCGAAGTCCTTCACGTCCTTCCAGATGTGCTCGGGGAGGATGTAGCTCGAGCCCATGCGCTGGAACTCGGTGGTGTACTGCGCCGAGGCGTAGGTGAGCACCACGGTCGTGTCGTCGGTGGCCTCCGCCGAGACCAGGCCGTTGCCCTCGGGGTTGTTGGCCTCGTAGTTGAAGGAGAAGGCGACGTCTTTCGCGGTGAGAGGCTCGCCGTCGCTCCACTTGAGGTCGGGCTTGATGGTGACCGTGATCACCGTGCCGTCTTCGTTGTACTCGAACGAGTCGCCGATGAGGCCGACCGGCTCGGAGTCCGCCGTCTTGTTGTAGAAGAACAGCGGTTCGTAGATCGGCCCGAGCGCGCCGTGGAGCACGGTCGGGGCGAACGGGTTGTAGTTCGCGGCGATCGGCGTCTGGCTGCCGGCCCAGACACGCAGGGCCCGATCGCCGTCGGCGTCGCCGCTGTCGCTTCCGCCACCACAGGCGGTGAGGCCCAGGGCGAGGACGGATGCTCCGGCAATCGCGGTGAGCGCAATCTTGCGCCTTCCGTTTCGGATCATTTTCTCTTGTTTCCTCTCGGTGCTGCACTGCAGGAGGGATCGCTCCGGATGGAGCAGAACCCCGGAAGCGGGGTTCGTGGGCCCTGCGAGGCGACCGCTGGCCACTCCCGAAGGGGTTTGTTAGGACAGTAACCTAACAAACCCCTCCACGGGGAGACAAGCGTTCCCGCGCCCCGGAGATAACGTTTCGGACTCGACGCCGAAATGCGTCACAAGGAACCCCTAAGGGTCCGAATGACACTAAGATCGAGAACGGAGGTTAAGGTGTCTATGACTCGAAGCAGTGACATCAGGGTCGCCGTCTCGACGGTCATCCTCACGCTGCGGCGTACCGATGACGGCGGCGCGGTGCTCGCACTCCCCCTCGTGCTGCGCACCCGCGAACCCTTCGCTCAGCAGTGGGCACTCCCCGGAGGTTGGCTGACGCCTGCCGAATCACCCGTCGACGCGGCCGCACGCACGCTCGCCGAGACGACCGGACTCGCCCCCAGCTACCTCGAGCAGCTCTACGCCTTCGGCGCCGTGGACCGCTCCCCCACCCGGGTCGTCTCGATCGTGTACTGGGCTCTTCTCCGTCAGGACGACGTGACCGCGCAGATCGCCGCACACCGCGCGACCGGAAGAGCACCGGAGAATGTGCAGTGGTTCGACGTCGACCAGCTGCCGCACCTCGCGTTCGATCACTCGAAGATCGTCGACTACGCCCTCTGGCGACTGCGCAACAAGGTCGGCTACAGCCGCGTCGCGCAAGGGTTCCTCCCCGCGGAGTTCACACTCGCCGAACTCCGAGAGGCCTACGAGGCCATCCTCGGACGGAACCTTGACCCCGCGAACTTCCGACGCCAGGTCGAGGCGGCGGGCAACCTGCTCCCCACCGAGCGGTTCCGCACCGGAAGCCACCGTCCTGCACGTCTGTACCGCGACAACACCGATGTCGAGCTGGCCGATCGCGGCCCCCTCGGCCCCGAAGAAACGAGCACCCGATGAGCATCACTTTCGTACCCGCTCCCGCCGTCCCGCCGCTGGACCCCTCCGTGGATCACGCGATCCAGGCGATCGTCACCGGGGCCTCGACCGACGCCACCTGCGCCACCGACCTCGCCGCCGGGCCCTGGGACTTCGACAGCCGCCCCGGCTACGGCCCCGGCTCGTCGATGGGCGACGTCATCCCCACCGGCGCCCCCGACAGGGCGAGCTCCCCGTCGAGTACCGCGAGGCGTCGGAAGAGGACCTCGACCGACGCATCCGTGCGGCGAAAGCCACCCTCGGAGACCGGGTCGTGATCCTCGGGCACTTCTACCAGCGCGAGGAGGTCGTGCAGCACGCGGACTACGTGGGCGACTCCTTCCAACTCGCTACGGCAGCCAAGGGCAGAGCGGACGCCGAGGCCATCGTCTTCTGCGGAGTGCACTTCATGGCCGAGACGGCCGACCTGCTGTCGAAGCCGGAGCAGGCGGTGATCCTGCCGAATCTCGCGGCCGGGTGCTCGATGGCCGACATGGCCGACATCGATCAGGTCGAGGACTGCTGGGAACAGCTCGAGGACGTCTTCGGCGACCTCGACGCCCCCGACGAAGAGGGGCGCGTCCCCGTGATCCCCGTGACCTACATGAACTCCTCGGCAGCGATCAAGGGCTTCGTCGGGCGACACGGCGGGATCGTGTGCACCTCGTCCAACGCGCAGACCGTGCTGGAGTGGGCGTTCCAGCGCGGACGGCGCGTGCTGTTCTTCCCCGACCAGCACCTCGGGCGCAACACCGCCAAGGCGATGGGCGTGCCGCTCGAGCAGATGCCGATGTGGAACCCGCGGCGAGCGCTCGGCGGTTCGACGGCCACCGATCTCGTCGACTCCCGCGTGATCCTCTGGCACGGCTTCTGCTCGGTGCATCGGCGCTTCACCGTCGATCAGATCGATCAGGCACGCGCCGAGCACCCCGGCGTCCGGGTGATCGTGCACCCGGAGTGCCCGATGGAGGTCGTCGACGCCGCCGATGAATCCGGCTCCACCGAGTACATCCGTCGCGCGATCGATGAGGCTGCCGAACCGACGACCTTCGCGATCGGCACCGAGATCAACCTCGTGCGCCGGCTCGCGGCACAGTACCCGCAACACGAGATCTTCTGTCTGGACCCGGTGGTGTGCCCGTGCTCGACGATGTATCGGATCCATCCCGGCTACCTCGCCTGGGTGCTCGAGGAGCTGGTCGCCGGCCGCACCCCGAACCGGATCACGGTGACCGGCGACGTCGCCGACCCGGCGCGGGTCGCTCTGGAGCGGATGCTCGCGGCGAAGCCGCCGGTGCCCGCCGGCGTGCGATGAAGGTCGTCGTCGTGGGCTCCGGCATCGCCGGGCTCACCGCGGCGCTCCACGCCCACGAGCGCGGACACGCCGTGACCATCGTCACCAAGGGGCGGCTCGGAGACGGATGCACGGGTCTCGCCCAGGGCGGCGTCGCCGGGGTATACGGCCCCGAGGATTCGATGCAGCAGCACGCCGACGACACGATCGAGGCCGGCGCGGGTCTCTCCGACCCTGAGGCCGTGCGCGTCCTGGTCGAAGACGGGGCGTCCAGGATCGCCGAGCTGATCGCCCGCGGCGTCGCATTCGACCGGACGCCGTCCGGCAGGCTGCAGCTCGGGCGGGAGGCCGCGCACAGCCACGCACGTATCGTCCACGCCGGAGGGGACGCCACAGGGGCGGCGATCGCGGCGGCCCTCGTCGCCGCAGTCCGGGGCACGTCCATCGCCATCGTGGAGCGCGCCCTGCTGACGGATCTCGTCCTGACGGACGGCACCGCGCGTGGCGTCCGCCTGCTGATCGGCACGGCCCATACCGCACTCCCCGCCGACGCCGTGATCCTCGCCACCGGTGGCGCCGGCCACCTGTACGCGCACACGACGAACCCCGCCGGCACCACCGGAGACGGCATCGCGGCCGCTCTCCGGGCCGGAGCGGCTGTCGCGGATCTGGAGTTCGTCCAGTTCCACCCGACGATCCTGGCGACCGGTCCGGCGTTCCTGATCTCGGAGGCGGTGCGCGGCGAGGGAGCGACGCTCCTCGACCACACCGGTCGTCGATTCGCGTTCGACAGCCACCCCGACGGCGAACTCGCTCCGCGCGACGTCGTGTCCCGCGCGATAGCGAGGCAGGCGGCGTCACAGGGCGCACCGGTGCGACTCGACGCCACGATGCTGGGGGCCGAACGACTCGCCACCCGGTTCCCGACCATCGACAGGGTGACGCGGGAGCGGGGATTCGACTGGTCGCGTGATCCGATCCCCGTGACTCCCGCTGCGCACTACCTGATGGGAGGCATCGTCACCGACCTCGACGCCCGCACGACCATCCCTGGGCTCTTCGCGGTCGGCGAGGTGGCACGCACCGGGGTGCACGGCGCGAACCGGCTCGCCTCGAACTCGCTGTTGGAAGGTGCTGTCTTCGGCGCGCGCGCCGCGTCCGCCCTGGACCAGCCCTGGCGGGCGATCCTCCGCGAGACGCCCGCTCCGGCCGATCGCGCACCGGAGGACGTCGGCGACGCGCGTTCCGCCTTCGACCGCAGCGCGCTGCAGGAGCTGATGTGGGCCGAGGTCGGACTGCTGCGCACCGGCGACGGACTCGCGCGCGCCCTCCGCACCCTGCAGGGGTGGGCGGCCGCCACCCCCGCTCCGATCACGACCGCCGAGCACGAGGACGCGAATCTGCTGCTCCTCGCGCGAGCGACCGCCTCGGCCGCCCTGGCCCGCACGGCCTCGGTGGGTGCCCACCATCGCGTCGATGCCGCCGCCGAAACGGATCTCGCGTCCACCGGCACCCTCCCCTCGATCTTGGAGACCGTCTGATGCTCACCCGCGCAACCCTGAACCGCGCCGTCGAAGCCGCCCTGGACGAAGATGCCCCGTGGGGCGACCTCACCAGCACCACCCTGATCCCTGTCGAGGCGACGGCCACCGCCGACCTCGTCGCGCGAGAAGCGGGCGTCTTCAGCGGCGGCCAGGTCTTCGCCGCCGCGTTCACCCTGACCGACCCGCAGCTCACCGTGGACATGCACGTCGGGGACGGAGACGAGTTCGCGCCGGGCGACGTCCTCGCCTCGGTCGCCGGTTCGGCACGCAGCATCCTCACGGCGGAGCGCGTGGCCCTGAACTTCACCCAGCGGATGAGCGGGATCGCGACGCTCACCGCGGCCTATGTCGCCGCGGTCGAGGGCACCGGCGCCCGCATCGCCGACACCCGCAAGACGACGCCGGGACTGCGGGCGTTCGAGCGGCATGCGGTCGAGTCCGGCGGCGGACGCAACCACCGTCACTCGCTCTCGGATGCCGTGATGGCGAAGGACAACCACCTGGCCGTCCTCACACGGTCGGGACTCGACCTCGCGACGGCCCTGCGCGATGCGCTGTCGCGGCTGCCGCACACCACGCACGTCGTGGTCGAGGTGGACAGGCTCGACCAGATCCCGGCCGTCCTCGAGGGCGGCGCACACACCGTCCTGCTCGACAACTTCTCCCCCTCCGAACTGCGGGAGGGCGTCGCGCTGATCGACGCTCGTGCCACGGTCGAGGCGTCAGGCGGGGTGACTCTCGAGACCGTCGGCGAGATCGCCCGCACCGGCGTCGACGTCATCTCGGTCGGGGCGCTCACCCACTCCGCGCGCGCCCTCGATCTGGGCCTCGACCTCCGGATCGACTGAGCACCGTGCTCTACCTCGACCATGCCGCGACATCCCCGGTCCGCCCGGAGGTGCTCGAGGCGATGCAGCCCTCCCTCACCGGAGTGTTCGGAAACCCGTCTAGCCATCACACGGCGGGTGAAGCGGCAGCGAGCGCGCTCGACGACGCGCGCGCACGGGTCGCTCGCGTGCTGGGGATGCGGGCGGGCGACATCGTGTTCACGGCGGGCGGCACCGAGGCGAACAACCTCGCCGTCAAGGGCATCGTGCTCGCCGCACTGGACAGCGGCCGACGACACCTCGTGATCTCGCCCATCGAACACGAGTCGATCCTCGAGTCCGCCGAGTACCTGCGCCGCTTCCACGCCGTCGAGGTGACGACCCTGCCCGTGGATCCGCGCGGCCGGATCGCACCGGACGCGCTGTCCGCCGCGATCAGAGAAGACACCGCTCTGGTCTCGATCGGTCATGCCAACAACGAGATCGGCACGGTGCAGGATGCGGCAGCGCTGGCAGCCGTCACCCGTGCGGCTCGGGTGCCGCTGCACCTGGATGCCGTGCAGTCCGCCGGCTGGCTCGCGTTGAACGCCCTCGGCGCGGATGCCGTGTCGATCGCCGGGCACAAGCTCGGCGCACCCAAGGGCATCGGAGCGCTGGCGGTGCGTGGGCGTGTGCCCGTGGAACCGGTGCTGCACGGCGGAGGTCAGGAACGGGGGCGACGCTCCGGTACCGAGAACGTCGCGGGGGCCGTGGCGCTCGCGACCGCCCTGGAGCTTGCAGACCGGGAACGCGAGACGGTGTCGTCGCTCGTGGGTTCGACCACGGCGCGGTTCATCACGCTGGTGCTCGATGGCGTCCCCGATGCCGCGCTGACCGGGGACCGCGATCACCGTCTCCCGGCGACGGCGAGTTTCACCTTCGCCGGGACGAGTGGCGAGTCGGTCCTGCTCGAACTCGAGCGCCGCGGAGTCATCTCGTCGAGCGGTTCGGCCTGCGCCGCCGGCAGCGACGACCCCTCGCATGTGCTCCTCGCCTGTGGCGTGCCGGCGGAGGTCGCACAGACCGCCGTCCGTTTCAGCTTCGGGCGGGAGGCGCTGCCCACCGACGCCCCTGAGCGTCTCGCTGCCCTCGTCGCGGAGTCTGTGCGCGCGGCCCGAGGATGATGCACGGCCATAGACTCGGCTGGTGACCGCCCCCCCCCGATCGTGACGCTGATCGTCCCCGGTCGCGATATCGCCGCCTTCGCCCCTGCCGCTCTCGACTCCCTCCGCGCGCAGACCGAGCAGCGCTGGCGGGCGATCCTCATCGACGACGGCTCGACCGACGACACGGGGGCCGTCTTCGCGGATGCGGCCGCTGCCGACGGACGGTTCCGGATGATCCACCACGAGGCTTCGCGGGGACTCGGCGCCGCCCGCAACGTGGGCATCGAGCACGTCGACACCCCGTACCTCGGGTTCCTCGACGGCGACGATGTGCTGCTCCCCGACGCGCTCGCGCGGATGACGGGCACCCTCGAACGGACAGGAAGCGATTTCGTCGCCGCCGCCTATGTGCGCTCACGACCTCGAGGCGATGCCTACGTCGCCGGACGTGTGCAGCCGTGGGTGGCGGCTGCGACCTCGCCGGAGCGTCTGGGCACCACGCTCGCCGCACACCCGCACGCGGTGTCGAACATCGTCGCGTGGTCGAAGGTGAGCCGCACCGACTTCTGGCAGGATCTCCGTTTCCCCGAGGGCGTCGCGTACGAAGACCAGGTGATCGCGCAGTCGATGTACACGCGGGCGCGCGCCTTCGATGTGATCCCGGACGTCGTCGTGCACTGGCGGCTCCGCGCCGACGGGACCTCGATCACGCAGAGCAAGGCACAGCTGACGGTGCTGCGCGACTACCTCGCGGCGCTGCGAGGGGGCATCCGCGTGCTCCAGGAAGACGGGGCGCGCGACGCGGTCATCGCCCGCCTCGAACTGATCCTGGCGATGGACATCGCCCCGCTGCGCGAGATCGCGGACACGCACGCCGATCCGTCGTATGCCGCGGAGGTCGACGCCTTCATCCGCGAGCTCCACGCCCTCCCCGAATTCGCCGACGCCTCGCCCGACCCCGACATCGCCGCCGCGCTGGCGTGGTGACCCCTACCGCCCCGACACACCTGGATCTCCCATGAACGATTACCTCGCTTCTCTCTTCTCGCTCGAAGGACGCACCGCGGTCGTGACCGGCGGCAGCTCCGGCATCGGCAGGGGATCGCCACCGCGCTCGCACGTGCCGGGGCCGCGACGGTCGTGGTCGCCCGCGGCGAGGCCCGCATCGAGGAGACCGTCGACGAACTCCGCGCGCACGGCTGCCGTGTCGCCGGCGTCGTGGGCGATCTCGGCAGCAGAGCAGGGATCCGCGCCCTCGCCGAAGCCGCCGCCGTGACCTTCGGCGAGCCGGACATCCTGGTGAACTCGGCGGGCATCAACATCCGTCCACCGTTCGCGGAGATCACCGAAGACGACTGGGACGCGACGATGACGGTGAACGCCCTCGCACCTTTCCTGCTCGGGCAGCGCTATGCGCCCGGGATGGCCGAGCGCGGGTACGGCAGGCTGATCCACATCAGTTCGCAGCAGGCGCACCGCGCGTTCGTCGGCAGCGGCGTGTACGGCGCTTCCAAGGGCGCGGTGGAATCGCTCATGCGTTCCGAGGCCGAGGCGTGGGGCGGCACGGGCGTGACGAGCAACACCCTGGTGCCCGGATTCGTGCTCACCCCGCTGAACGCCCGCCTCCAGCAGGACCCGGAGAAGATCGCCGAGCTCGCGGCACGCACCATGATCGGGCGCAACGGCCTCCCGGAGGACTTCGCCGGCGCTGCGGTGTTCCTCGCCGGCGCCGGTTCGGCCTACGTCACCGGGCACTCGCTCTTCGTCGATGGCGGGCTGTCGGTGCATTGAGCGCGCCGGACGGCGCTCACGGCTCCGGCGGGTAGATCCTCTCGTCCGGGCGCGGCTCGGCGAGCAGCGGCACGGCGGCGGTGATCGCGGCGACGGCGTCGGCGCCGGCGGAGTCGACAGGGGCCCTGTCCGCCCGCCGGTCGGTGAACGCTGCACGACCGTCTCCGACCAGCGCCTGCTCGACGGAGGCCTCGGTGTCGAGCACCCGCGAGGCCGCGACCTGTTCGGCCGCGAGTTCCGCATACAGCCCCCGTGCGCCAGGAGTTCGGCGTGTGTGCCCGACTCGACGATGCGTCCGGCCTCGAGCACGTGGATCACGTCGGCGCCCATGACCGTGGAGAGCCGGTGTGCGATGGACAGTGTCGTGCGCCCCTTCGCCGCTTCGTCGAGCGCCTCCTGCACGACCCGCTCCGACACGGTGTCGAGCGCCGACGTCGCCTCGTCGAGCAGCAGGACGGGTGGGTCCTTGAGCAGGACCCTGGCGATCGCGATGCGCTGCTTCTCGCCCCCGGAGAGGCGATAGCCGCGTTCACCGACCACGGTGTCGTATCCGTGCTCGAACCCGGCGATGATGTGGTGGATGTTGGCGGCCGTGCACGCCGCGATGAGCTCGTCCTCGGTCGCGTCGGGCTTGGCGTACCGCAGGTTGTCGCGGATCGTCGCGTGGAAAAGATAGGTCTCCTGCGAGACGATCCCCACGTGGTCGATGATCGACTCCTGGGTGAGCGTCCGCACGTCGGCGCCCGCGAACAGCACGGCCCCGCCCTTCGCCTCGTAGAGCCGTGGGGCGAGGTAGAGGATGGTGGTCTTCCCCGCACCGGAGGGACCCACGAAGGCGACGTGCGTGCCAGGCTCCGCGATGAACGAGACACCGTCGAGTGTCGGCCGCGCGTCGGGCGACGCGTCGGAGTAGCGGAAGACGACGTCGGCGAACTCGATGCGCCCCCGGGGGCCCGGCGCCTCGTCGACGGAGATCGCGTCGGCCGCGTCTTCGATCTCGGGAACCAGGTCGAGGTACTCGAAGATGCGGGCGAAGAGCGCGGACGAGGTCTGCAGATCGAGCGAGACGCGCATCAGCCCCATGAGCGGCATCAACAGGCGCGCCTGCACGGTGGTGAACGCGACCACGGTTCCCGCCGTGATGGCCCCGCTCCCCCCGGCGATCAGATAGCCCGACACCAGGTAGATCACTGCGGGGACGCTGGCCATGAGCACCTGGACGACGGCGAAGAACCCTTGCCCGCTCATCGCCCTGCGCACCTGGAGCACCACCTGGTTGCGGTTCTCGGCCTGGTAGCGCTCCGACTCCGTGCGCTGACGGTTGAACGCCTTGGACAGCAGCATCCCCGACACGCTCAGCGTCTCCTGCGTGATGGAGGTGAGCTCCGACAGCGACTCCTGCGTCTCGCCGGCGATCCGTGCGCGCACCTGACCGACCTTGCGCTGCACGAAGATCAGGAACGGCATCATGACGACCGCGATGAGCGTGAGCCGCCAGTCGATCAGGATCATCGCGACGAGCGAGGCGACGACGGTCACGACGTTGCCGAGGATGCTGGTGACGGTATTGGTGAGCACGCCGGACACCCCGCCGACGTCGTTCTGCAGCCGCGACTGGATGACGCCCGTCTTCGTGCGGGTGAAGAATCCGAGCTCCATCGCCTGAAGGTGCTCGAACAGCTTCACGCGGAGATCGCCGGTGACGCTGTTGCCGACCGTCGACGTCAGCCAGGTCTGCGCGACGCCGAGGACCGCGGAGAGCAGGAAGAGGCCGATCATCGCGCCCACGAGCCACGCCAGCAGTTCCAGGTGCGGACCTCCCCCCGCGACGGGGAACAGCGCATCGTCGAAGATGCGCTGCACGATCAGCGGCGGGATGACGGCGATCGCGGCTCCCGCGACCACGAGGATGCCCGTGAACAGGATGCGCCAACGGTACGGACGGAACAGGGAGACCACGCGTGCGCCGAGACCGCTGATGCGCGGTGCCTCTGCGTTCAGCTTCCGCTGCGCGTCTTCATCGACCCCGCGGAAGCCACCGCCCCGTTGTCCACCGCCCATGCTCATGGCGCCAGCGTACTCAGCCTCGGCGACATCGAGGCGGTGCGCATCCGCCCTCAGCGGATTTCTGTGAGTTCGGAATGAAATGTCGTCGGTCGCCGTTACGCTGAAGGACTCTTGCGAACTCTCGCGATACTTCCGTTTCATCTTCGCCCAGGAGGCCGCCCATGTCTGCCGTCGATACCGGCTCGCTCTCGACGACCCCCGCACCGGCAGGGGGCGAGATCCCCCGCAAGGACATGCGCGTGATCTGGCTGCTGCTCGTCGCCGCCTTCGTCGCCATCCTCAACGAGACCACGATGGGGATCGCGATCCCGCATCTGAACGCCGACCTCGGCATCCCGCCGGAGCTCGGGCAGTGGCTGACCAGCGCGTTCATGCTCACCATGGCCGTCGTGATCCCCACCACCGGGTTCATCCTGCAGCGCTTCACGACGCGACAGGTCTTCATCGCCGCGATGATCGCGTTCTCGCTGGGTACTCTCGTCGCCCTCGTCGCGCCCGGCTTCGGTGTGCTGCTGGTCGGCCGCGTGATCCAGGCCGCCGGTACCGGCATCATGATGCCGCTGCTGATGACCACGATCATGAACGTCGTCCCGCCGCAGTCCCGCGGACGCATGATGGGCCGCGTCGGCCTCGTCATCTCGCTGGCCCCTGCCCTCGGCCCGACCATCGCCGGCGCGGTGCTCGAGACGCTCAACTGGCGGGCGTTGTTCGCGATCATCCTCCCCATCGCGCTCATCTCCCTGTTCATGGGCGTGAAGTGGATGACGAACCTCGGCGAGACGCGCGTCGCTCCCCTCGACGTCCTCTCCATCCCTCTCGCAGCGCTCGGCTTCGGCGGCATCGTGTTCGGCCTCAGCCAGTTCGGCGGCGAGGGAGGGTCGGGCGAGACCACCGGCATCATCGCTCTGGTCGTCGGCGCCATCTCCCTCGCGCTGTTCGTCTGGCGTCAGCTCGCCCTGCAGCGCGTCGACGACGCCCTGCTCGACCTGCGTGTGTTCCGCTCGATCAACTTCACGTTCTCGGTGGTCATCATGACCATCCTGGCGCTGTCGATGTTCGGCACGCTGACGCTGCTCCCGCAGTACCTCCAGAACGTCGCGGGGCTCAATCCGCTGGAGTCGGGTCTGATCCTTCTCCCCGGCTCCGTGTTGATGGGTCTGCTCGGTCCGGTGATGGGGCGGCTGTACGACGCTCGCGGCACACGCCCGCTGCTGATCCCCGGCACGATCCTGGTGTCGGCCGCGCTGTTCTTCTACTCGACGGTCGGCGAGCACACGGTCTGGTGGGTGCTGATCATCGTGCAGGCGGCCATGTCGGTCGGACTCGCGATGTCGTTCACTCCCCTGTTCTCCGCATCGCTCGGTTCGCTGCAGCGCTCGTTGTACTCACACGGTTCCGCCGTGCTGAACACGCTGCAGCAGGTCGGCGGGGCAGCCGGTGTGGCCCTGCTCACGGTCACCTACTCGGCGATCCTGCACGCGGGCGAAGACGAAGGACTGTCGCAGGCCGTCGCCGGCGCCCCGGGGGCGCGCATGGCGTTCCTGATCGCGGCGATCATCTCGCTTGCAGCGGTGGCGCTGAGCCCGTTCGTCCGTAAGCCCGCCGACGACGCCGGCGAAGGCTTCCACGGAGGTCACTGACCGCGCAGAGCTCGCAGAAGACGGCGTCTGCCGCTTACTCGGCCTTCGGGGCGGGGAAGTGGCAGACGCCGTTGCTGCAGTAGCCTGCGGCGTCGCCTTCGAGCAGGTTCAGAGCATCGGGCAGCGGCTGCAGCCCGGAGGGCGCATCCTGCTGCACGGAGTCCTGCTGCGTCTTCTTCATCCCTCGATCGTACGCCTGCGGAGAGGCGGTGGCGCCGCACCGGCCGCCAGCGGATCGACAGCCGTTCTCCTCTACGGTTGATCCATGCTCAAACGAACCCTCGCCCGCGTGTTCTGGGCGTTCAGCAGATGGACGCTCGCGAGTGAGGCGGCACCGACGCGACCCACCGTGCTGGTCGGCGCCCCGCACACGTCGAACTGGGACTTCGTCTTGATGCTCGCCATCGCCTGGCGGCTCGACATCGACGTGCATTGGCTCGGCAAGAAGAGTCTCTTCCACGGATGGCGAGGTCCGATCATGCGCAGGCTCGGCGGAATCCCGGTGGATCGCGCGGATCCCGCTCGCGTGGTGAAAGACGTCGTCGGACAGGTGCATGCGGGTACGGTCTTCGGGCTGGTCGTCACGCCGGACGGAACCCGTGGCGGCAACGAGTACTGGAAGTCGGGCTTCTACCGGATCGCGCGCGAGACGGGCATGCCGGTGACTCTGGGGTTCGTCGACCGGACGACGATGACGAGCGGTCTCGGCCCCACCCTCGATCTGACGGGTGATGTCGCGGCGGATATGGACCGCATCCGCGCCTTCTATGCCGACAAGGCCGGGGTACGCCCCGAGCGCCGCACCGAGCCGCGCCTGCGCGAGGAGACCTCTGCAGCGACGCCGCCAGAGGGAGCCTGAGTCCGTCGCGACCGACGAGCGATCAGCCCGACTCCCCCGCATGCGATCGCGCGTATGCGAGGTCGTCTTCGGTGAGGGACTCGACCATCCCGACGACCGCGCCCGTGATGACCCGGATCTCCTCCCGCACGGCCTCGCCGAGGTGGGGTGAATCACTGTCGAGCACGTCCTCGCGTGCGTCATCCGACAGCTCGGACCACCATTCCCTGAGCGGTGGAAGCGTCATGGGGTAGCTCCTTTCGATCCGTCGTCGCAAGAGTCTGGACATCGTCCGAGAAACGGCACGACACTGTGTTCATGACTTCGGAAGGACCGCGCGAAGAACGCGACATGGACGACCGCGTCGACGGTCGCGACGAGACGGCTAACGAACGGGCGGACCGGAACTGGGACGAGCTCCTGCAGGAGCTGCGGGTCATGCAGACCGGAACCCAGATCCTCACGGGCTTCCTCCTGGCCGTCGCCTTCCAACCGCGGTTCACCGACATGGACGCCCTCCAGCGCGACGTGTACGTCGTGCTGGTCGCCCTGGCGGCCGTGGCCACCATCCTCGCTCTCGCACCCGTCGGGATGCACCGTGCGCTGTTCGGACACCGTCGCAAGCCCGATCTCGTGCGCATCGCGGCCCGGATCGTCAGGATCGACCTCGTGGTGATCGGTGCTCTGACCATCGGCGTGACCACTCTGATCGTCGACTTCACGGTCGGCCGCATCGCGGGGATCATCGCGCTCATCGCGGCACTGATCCTCGTGGTGTCGCTGTGGGTGGCGCTGCCCCGCGTGATGCGGGGGAGGCCTCTCTCCCGCGGGGGCGGATCACGCCCCCGCGGATGAGAACGCTCAGCGTCCGGCGGGGCTCCGGTTCTCGGCGCTCACCATCCAGGCGAACTGCTCGAGCCGCTCGATGATGGCGTGCAGGAGATCCGCCGAGGTCGGGTCTTCCTCGTCGACGGCGTCGTGCACGTCTCGCACGGTCGCCACAGCCGCCTCCAGACGCGCCGTGACCAGGTCGATGGTCTCCGTGGTCGACACCTCGCCGGCGGGGAACTCCGGAAGAGAGCTCGTCTTCGCGATCGTCGCGCTGCGACCGTCGGGCACGGCGTGCAGCGCCCGCATGCGTTCCGCGATCGTGTCGCTGAACGCTCGAGCGTCGTCGATGATCTCGTCGAGCTGACGGTGCGTGTCGCGGAAGTTGCGGCCGACGACGTTCCAGTGCGCCTGCTTGCCCTGGATCGCGAGATCCAGCAGGTCGACGAGGACCGACTGCAGGTTGCTCGCGAGAGTGGAAGAGGCGGTGAAGCCCTTCTCCGCGTTCTGCTGCCTGGTCGTCTTGACCGCGCCCTTCGACGCGCTGCCGCTCTTCTTGGTGGTCTTGCTCTCAGCCATGGTGTGTCCTCCTGCGCACGACGCTAGCCCGCGCCCTCCGACGGATCGAGGGGGTTGACACCGCACGCGCCAGCCCCGAATGTGGCACAGGATCAGAAAGGCGCAGAAGTGACGGACGACCAGAGCAGAGACTCCTCGGAGATCGTGATCTCCCCCCTCAGCGAGGCCGACGCCGGCGAAGTGCTGACCGTTCAGCGCGCGGCCTTCGTCTCGGAGGCGAAGATCTACGGAAGCGTGGACATGCCGCCGTTGACACAGACACTCGCCGAACTCGAAGCGGAACTCCGCTCGGAGTCGGGTTTGGCGGCGCGGATCGACGGGCGCCTGGTGGGCGCGATCAGGTTCGTCGAGAAGGAGGACATGCTCCTCATCGGACGGATCGCGATCGCCCCGGACGTCCAGGGCGAGGGCGTCGGGCGCATGCTGCTGGAGAGCGCGGAGAGGTCCTCCAGTGCAGGGATCGCCGAGCTGTTCACGGGGAGCCTGAGCGAGGCGAACATCCGTCTGTACGAGAGATGCGGGTACGAGGAGCACGAGCGCGTCCCGGATGGCGACGGCACCGCGCAGGTGTTTCTCCGCAAGAAGCTGCGAGCAGGGTAAGAGCCTCCTCCGAATCCGCGCAAGGGGGTTGAGCGGGTCGCCGGTGTCGGGCATCGTAGCCCGGACATGTCGCGACCGCGGCATGCCCCAACCGGAAGGAGAGTCTCGTGCTCACCCTCACCGACAACGCCTCCGCCATCGTGACGACCCTCGTGAGTCGTCAGACCGATGCGCCGGACGCCGGCCTGCGCATCCACTCGACCGCACCTCAGGACGCGGAGGGCGGTGCGCGCCTCGCCGTGCTCGTCACCGCGGATCCGGAGCCCCAGGACCAGGTCGTCGAGATCTCCGGCACCCGTCTCTTCCTCGACGAGTCGGCCGTCGCCGCGCTCGACGACAAGATCCTCGACGCGGGTGTGGACGACGAAGGGTCCGTGTCCTTCGCGGTCCTGCCGCAGGTCGCCTGACCGAAGGATTCCGGATGCCGCGGCCGCTTCGGCCGCGGCATCCGTCGCGTCTGCACATCACGATTCAGGGACGACGTCGCGTCGCGTCTCGGATGCCGCGACAGGGCCCCTAGCATCTGACCATGCGACGTCCTCTCACACCGACGCTGGTGCTTGCCACCTCGGCGCTCCTTCTCCTGGGTTGCGCTCCGGCCGCGCCCGCAGCTCCGACCCCGACAGCAGAGCCGACCCCGATGACCACGTCGTCCTCGCCCGCTCCGACGCCTGAGGTCGACCCGCAGATGGTGGTGTCGCTCGACGGGATCACCGCCACCGATGCGTCCGGCACGAGCAGCGCCGACTACGACGACCCCACGGCGCTCCTCGCGCTCCTCGAGAAGTCGACCGGAGAGCTTCCCGAACCGGAGACCGTCGAGATCTTCCCCGGAGAGCCGTCGACTCTGCAGCGCTTCGACTGGGATGGTCTCTCGGTTCTCGCGGACAGCAAGCGCGATAGTCCCGCCTCCCTCACCATCACTGCCGCGGACATCAGCGGAATTCCGGTGAGCACGGCTGAGGGTCTCCGCGTCGGCTCGACCAGGGCGGAGCTCGTCGACACCGGCGCCTGGGCGCTGACCGACGACCAGGATGCGGCGACGGCGACCGACCTCGGCCTGGGAGGGCAAGAGGTGCCGGGCACACAGTCGCTGACGCACCCCGGGTCCGTCGGCATCCTCTTCACGCTGTTCGTCCTCGAGGGCGATACGGTGACGCGCATCCTCGTCCCGTCCAACGACTTCAGCGACCTCTGAGCCGACAGCGCACCGCGTAACCTGGAGCGTGCCTACACTCCAGGGCACACCGTCGAAGGGTCACCGTGAAGATCTCTCTGCTCCGCCGTTTCGTCGTCCTCGCCGACGAACGGCATTTTCCTCGGGCGGCGGAGAAGCTCGGCATCCCCCTGGCGTCGTTGTACACCTCGATCGACAAGCTCGAGGCGGAGGTGGGGCATCCGCTCGTGCACAGAGACGGTCAGACGCGTCTGACCCACGTCGGCGAACTCTTCCTCGAGGAGGCGAGGGCCGAGGTCGCCACAGCTCCCGAACCCGTGAAGAGCGCTCCTGCCCCTCGCGGTGGCAAGGCGAAGGCATCGAAGGGCAAGGGCCGCGCGCCGGCGGTGAAGGGACAACCGAAGCCGTACAAGAAGCGGCAGGGCCGCTAGCAGCTCAGTCCCAGTCGAGGTACTCCTCGATCACGACCGCCGTCTCGATCGGGTGCGTCATCGGGAACAGGTGCGCTCCCCCGTCGATGCTCTTCACGCTCGCCCGCTCCGGGGCCGTCGCCTGCAGACGCTCGCCGTTGACGAACGGGGTGTCCGCGTCTTCGGTGCCCTGGATGATCAGGACTGGCATCACGGGGGCGAGAGGGGTGTCGTCGTCTTCGACGCCGAGCAGCGCCAGACCGTTCACGCGGTCGGTGTGGGCGACAGCGAATGCCCGTGCGATCGTGCCCCCGAAGCCGTGGCCGCCGATCCAGGTGTCGCCGAGGCCGACGTGGTCGATCACCGCGAGCGCATCTTCGACGCGTTCATCGATCGACGCGTCGGCGCCGTCGGCACGGTGGCCGATCCGCACGACGTGGAAACCGGCCTCTTCGGCGAGGTAGTGCGCCACGACACCGAGGACATCGGCTGCCACATCGCGCTCCTGGATCAGCACGAGCTTCACGGGCCCGTCACCCTCGTCGACGAAGGGGATCGCGCGGCCGTCGGGCTCGAAGATCTGGGTCTCGGTCATCGGCGTCAATCTCCTCGTGCCGTCGGTGTCAGGTACGCAGGCGGACGTTCACGGCGGGCGTCAGCGACCGACCGCGGCGCGAACCGCCATGTTCCAGCGTATCCCGCGCGCAGGCCGGCCGCTCGACCCCGGTGTCACCTGCACGGACGCGTGGTCAGAGCTCTGCGACCTGCCCCGCCTCGACGCGCCAGTGTCGGTCGGTCTTCACGGTCGCGAGCATCCGCCGGTCGTGCGTCACGAGCAGCAGGGTGCCCTCGTAGGATTCGAGGGCCTGCTCGAGCTGTTCGATCGCGGGCAGGTCGAGGTGGTTGGTCGGCTCGTCGAGCACGAGGAGGTTGATGCCGCGCGCCTGGAGCAGCGCCAGTCCTGCCCTCGTGCGCTCGCCCGGCGAGAGCTCGTCGACGGCGCGGGTCACGTGATCGGCCTTGAGCCCGAACTTCGCGAGGAGGGTGCGGATCTCGGCCGAGGCCATCTCCGGCACGAGATCCTCGAAGGTCACCGCGAGCGGCTGCGAACCCGCAAGCAGCGCCCTGGCCTGATCGATCTCGCCGATCTGCACGCTGGCGCCGAGGCTCGCCGTCCCCTCACTGGGATCCTGCCGACCCAGCAACCCTCGAAGCAGCGTCGACTTGCCGGCGCCGTTCGGGCCGGTGATGCCGATCCGCTCCCCCGCGTTCACCTGGAGCGACACGGGCCCGAGCTGGAACGAGCCCTGACGGAAGACCGCCGACCTCAGGGTCGAGACGACCGAGCTGGACCGCGGCGCAGAGCCGATCGTGAACTCGAGCTGCCACTCCTTGCGCGGCTCCTCCACCTCGTCGAGCCGCGCGATCCTGCTCTCCATCTGACGTACCTTCTGCGCCTGCTTCTCGCTGGACTCGGCAGATGCCTTGCGCTTGATCTTGTCGTTGTCCGGCGACTTCCTCATGGCGTTGCGCACACCCTGGCTCGACCATTCGCGCTGCGTGCGCGCTCGCGCCACGAGGTCGGCCTTCTTGTCGGCGAACTCCTCGTACTTCTCGCGCTGATGCCGGCGAACCGTGGCCCGTTCCTCCAGGTAGGCGTCGTAGCCCCCTCCGAACACGCGGTTGCTGCCCTGGGCGAGGTCGAGCTCCAGCACCCTGGTCACGCACCGCGCGAGGAACTCCCGATCATGGCTCACGACGACAACGCCGCCCCGGAGCCCGCGGACGAAGGCCTCGAGCCGCTCAATGCCGTCGAGGTCGAGGTCGTTGGTGGGCTCATCCAGCAGCGCGATGTCGAACCGCGAGAGCAGCAGCGCCGCGAGGCCGACGCGTGCCGCCTGTCCGCCGGACAGCGAGGTCATCATGGCCGCAGCAGGATCTTCACCGAGGTCGAGTCCGAGATCGGCCAGCACGACGGGGAGCCGTTCGTCGAGGTCGGCGGCACCGCTGGCCAGCCACCGCTCGAGCGCGGCCGAATAGGTGTCGGCCGGATCCGTGCCCGGGGCCGCGAGCGAAGGGTCGCCGAGAGCGGCGGCTGCGGAGTCCATGTCTCTGGTCGCTGCCGCGCAGCCGGTGCGGCGCGCGATGTAGTCGACGACGCTTTCGCCGGCGATGCGCTCGTGCTCCTGAGGCAGCCAGCCGACGAACGCGTCAGCGGGAGCGAGCCTGACCGTGCCTGCCTGTGGCTCGTCGACGCCGGCCAGCAGTCTCAGCAGCGTCGACTTCCCCGCGCCGTTCGCACCGACGAGGCCGACGACGTCGCCGGCCGTGACCGTCAGGTCGAGAGAGTCGAACAGTGTGCGGTGGCCGTACCCGCCGGCCAGCCCTTGGGCCACGAGAGTTGCGGTCATCCGTCAATCCTCTCAGCCGCAGGGCATCAGAACGTCCCGATGCTGAATCCGCCCGAGAACAGCACGGCCCCGAGACCGACGACCGCGAGACCGACCAGAAGCACGTAGGCGACGACACGCACACCGGCAGCGGTCGGGCGCCCGATGGCGGGGAAGGCGATCAGGACGACGGCGGGGATCAGCATCAGGCCTCCGAACAGGAGAGCTGGAGCGACTCGGACATCGGGGGCAGGGCACGGGTTCGCCAGGGCGCACAGCGTGGGGATTCCCTGAGCCATCCACAGGAGCAGCCAGGTGACGAGCAGGATCGCGAGCGCGGGAAGGATCTCCCGGTACCCGCGGCGAGGAACGTGAGCATCTTCCACGGGGCCAGTATGTCAGCGCTGCGATCCTGATGGACGACGTCGCCCACTTCCGCAGGGCGGACTGCAAGAATGACACCCATCTCATCACCCACCCATGAGAGGACAGCCCGCACCATGGCACGACGTCTGGCGAGCCCCCAGTCGATCCGCGCCTCTCGGGACGGCCTGGTCCACGAGGCCACGGTCGCGTGGCGACTGACCGACGACCACCGCTGGGCCGTGACGATCTCCGGTCGGGCGTTCGGCACGGCTGAGGCCGTCGCCGACGACGCCTTCGAGGCGCTCTGCATCGTCCGTGAGCAGCTCGAACCCTATGGTTGGCGGATCGGCGTCGCGGGCGCACAGGTCGATGTCTGGCCGAGCGGCATGGCGCGTGACCAGGGCGGCGGGTTGAAGGTCTACCGCATCACGGCCGAGCACGTCGAGGATCTCGTCGACACGTTCGAGCCGGTCGATCCCTCGACAGCGACCACAGTGGCCCTCCAGCGAGCCGAGACCGATCGGATGCTCGATGAGATCCGTCGGCGACTCAGCGCCCGCGCCGACGCACATCCGCTTTCGAGCGACTAGTTGTTGAAGCGGGACTCCACGACATAGTGAAACAACCTCTGGTGCTCTAATCCTGTTCGATTCGCAGAACACGAACTTCGAAGTTGCGGCCCCGAGCGGGAGCCTCGTCGACCACGAACACACACGTATGGGACCGGCATACTTCAGGCATGAGCACATCTCCAGGCGCCGGACGGTCAGCCAAAGCAGATCAGGTAATGGACCTGGCCGAACTCGAGAGAGAACTCTTGAGAAAACTCTCGCAGAGAGTAACAGGGAGTGTCACGTCCTACAGACGTCGAACTCCGAACGCTGACCCACGCGAGAAGGCGCGCGACTTCCTTGAGAATCTCGACTGGCACCTTCCAGAGGACCTCGCGGAGCTTGGCTCGGCGGCTCGCGCAATCCCAGACCTGGTGAGCGACTCGGTAGCTGGGCTTCTAGACGAGTCAATAGACTTCGTCGCGGCCTATCTGTCGATCTGCGGTCATGTGCTGGCATCCGCCGGCACTCGCTGGCTTCAGCAGGGACGCCCGCGTCGGAAGGCGGAGGCTTTGGCAGGACTGCTCCAACGGGCCATGACCGCAACTAACGAAACCTTCGCACTGCTCGAACGCGGATTTCCCGACGGAGCCGAAGCCCGCATGCGGACCGTCGTGGAGCTCGGTGTGATCGCGACGTTCATCGAACGAAGCAGCACGGAGATTGCACGACGATTCGAGGCAAGTCACCATGTGGAGATGTGGCGCCGCAAGGAGGACGGTCATATTCGGGGCCTTTCTGACGAGGCTTCTCAAACAATAGACAGGCAGTATCAGCGCGTGATCCGGCAGCATGGCGTCTCAATGTCCAAACCATACGGCTGGGCATCGCCCGCCTTCGACGACCGTCGCGTGACCTACGCAGACATAAGCAGAGCGTACGGAAACGACGATGCAAGCTCCCGCTTTTCGAACGCCAGTCACCACGTCCACGCCTCGCACAGTGGATCGGTGAAGTCAGCAGTCGCGGACTCCTCGGGTGTCTTCCTCCATGGCCCAAGACCTGTGGGCTTCTACATGCCGGCGTACGAGTGCATGGATAGCTTGAATCAGAGCGCCACGGCCTTCCTCAGGGCCGTCATGAGCTCGAGGCGGCACGTAGAAATTGTCTACTGGACGGAGTTGCTCCATTACACAATGAAAGAAGCCCAACTGCAGATCACGTACGCGCAAGCCATGGTTGACCCCGAGTGGGCACGGCGGTCGATGGCCAAGTTGCCGGAGCTGGACATCGCCAATATCTTGCGTCGGAACTAATCTCAGGCGTCCGCCCTCGGATCATGTTGTCCGCGCGCCACTCGGATCATGTCGTCCAGACCTCAGTTGTTGAAGCGGAACTCCACCACGTCGCCGTCCTGCATGATGTAGTCCTTGCCCTCGAGACGGGCCTTGCCCTTGGCGCGGGCCTCGACGACGGATCCCGTCGCGACGAGGTCGTCGAACGAGACGATCTCGGCCTTGATGAAGCCCTTCTCGAAGTCGGTGTGGATCACACCCGCCGCCTGGGGAGCCTTGGCCCCTTGGGGGATCGTCCACGCACGCGCTTCCTTCGGCCCGGCGGTGAGGTATGTCTGCAGACCGAGTGTGTCGAAGCCGATACGCGCGAGCTGGTCGAGACCCGACTCGTCCTGCCCGGTCGATGCGAGGAGCTCCGCCGCATCCTCGGGGTCGAGGTCGATGAGCTCCGACTCGATCTTCGCGTCGAGGAAGATGGCCTTCGCCGGCGCGACGAGCGCGGCCAACTCCGCCTTGCGGGAGTCGTCGGTCAGCACGGCCTCATCGACGTTGAACACGAAGATCACGGGCTTGGCCGTCAGGAGTCCGAGCTCGCGGATGGGTGTCAGATCGATGCCCGCAACCGAGAGCAGCACGCCGCGCTCCAGAGCATCCTTCGCCGCGTTCGCGGTCTCGAGCACGACAGGCTCGATCTTCTTCCCGCGCACTTCCTTCTCGTACCGGGCGATCGCCTTGTCGACGGTCTCCAGGTCGGCGAGCATGAGCTCCGCGTTGATCGTCTCCATGTCGGATGCGGGATTGACCGCACCGTCCACGTGGACCACGTCGTCGTCGGCGAAGCCCCGCACGACCTGCGCGATGGCGTCGGCCTCGCGGATGTTCGCGAGGAACTTGTTGCCGAGCCCCTCGCCCTCGCTGGCGCCGCGCACGATGCCGGCGATGTCGACGAACGACACCGCTGCGGGGAGGATCCGCTCACTGCCGAAGATCTCGGCCAGCTTCTCGAGCCGCGGGTCGGGGAGGTTCACCACGCCGACGTTGGGCTCGATCGTCGCGAACGGATAGTTCGCCGCGAGCACGTCGTTCTTGGTGAGAGCGTTGAAGAGGGTGGACTTGCCGACGTTGGGCAGGCCGACGATGCCGATAGTGAGAGCCACGGGGCACGAGTCTACCTGGCCGGAGCTGCGCGGCCCTGCGGAACGCTGTGCGTCCCGCGGCCCGCGTCAGTCGCGCACGGCGCGGAACGCCCGAGTCATGTAGGGCAGGTCGACCGTACTGTCGTCGTCCAGGCCGATCTCGTCGAACAGCTCATCCATCTCCCGCCGGATCCGCGCCTTCTCCGCGTCGGATGCCGTGATCACGTAGCTGCGCGATGAGGCCATGCGGTGGAGGTGCTCCCTGGTGATGGGGCGCGCCCACTCCCACGAGCGTTCCTCGAGCGCGCCGAACGGGGCAGCGACCTCGGGGCCGCCATCCGCGAGCATGATCTCGGCGTTGCTGCCGTGCATGATCTCGGTCAGGCGACGCACCCACTCGATGCGGTCGTCCCTGATGTTCCAGATCAACCCCAGCACTCCCCCGCTGCGCACCACGCGACCCACCTCACGGGAGCCGGCGACCGGCTCGACCCAGTGCCAGGCCTGTCCGAGCACGACGGCGTCGAGGCTCGCAGCGGGAAGCGGGAGCGATTCCGCCGTCCCGGTGAACGTCGGCACGCCGGGCACAGTGGAGCGGTGCATCGCGAGCATCTGCGGATCCGGGTCGATAGCGACGACCTCGGCTTCCGGCGCCGCGGCGAGGACTCGCGTGAGCTTGCCCGTCCCTGCTCCGACATCGGCGATACGGCGCGAGTCGGGCGGCATCCGCTCCAGCATCCATGCCACCGCGTCGAACGGATACTCGGGTCTGCCGACCTCGTAGTCTCCCGCCTGCGCGCCGAACGACGTCGCCATGTCTTCAGCCATGCCGCCAGCCTACGGCGAGTCTGCCGCCCGCTCGCGGACGACGGAGGGAGAGTGGAGACGTGCCACTGGACTTCACTGCGATCGACTTCGAGACCGCGAACTCCAGCCCCGCCTCCGCTTGTTCTGTGGGACTCGTCCGGGTGCGCGGCGGCGAGGTCGTCGCGATGACCGGATGGCTTATCCAGCCTCCGCCCGGACACGACGAGTTCCAGGAGTGGAACGTGCGCATCCACGGGATCCAGCCGGAGGATGTGTCGACGGCCGCCACGTGGGTCGAGCAGTTCGACCGTCTCTGTGCCTTCGCAGGAGCCGACGTCCTCGTCGCCCACAACGCCGGCTTCGACCTCAACGTCCTGCGCCGCGCCTCCGAGGCCACGGGACAGATATGCCCGCCGTATCGCTCGCTGTGCAGCCTCCAGGTCGCCCGCAAGACCTACGAACTCGACTCCTACCGTCTGCCCAGCGCCGCGGCCGCGGCCGGATTCGCCGAGTTCTCCCACCACGATGCTCTGGCCGACGCGCGCGCCTGCGCACAGATCGTGATCGACGCGGCGTCCAGAGCCGGAGCCGCCGACGTGTTCGCCCTCGCCGACGCTCTGAGCCTGCGCGTGACCGCCCCGGTCGCGCCGGCCGCGGTCGCACCCGCCTTGGAACGCGCGGTCGCCTGACGCCCCGCCCCTCGCAGCGCGCCGACCTCCGAATGTCGGACGCCGGTCGCATCATGAACACATGGATGCACTCGTTCTCGTTCTCGCACTCGTCGCGCTCGCGTCGGGCGTCGCCCTGGGGTGGTTCCTGCGCGCGGGGCGCGGTGCAGCAGAGCTCGCTCGCAGCGAGGCCGAGTTGGCGGCGGCGCGCGACGACCGCGACCGTCAGTACGACCTCTATCGCGATGCGGTCGAGCACGCACGCAACGAGCAGCGCGCCGAAGCGCAACGAGTACAGCAGCAGAACGCGGTGCTGACGGCCCTCGCTCCCGTGCGGGAGAGCCTGCAGGAGATGCAGAGCAAGGTCACCGCGATCGAGCGCGAGCGGCATGCGCAGTTCGGCACCCTCGAAGAACAGCTGCGGCGTGCCCAGGAATCGGACGAGGCGCTTCGCGCGACCACGGAGTCGCTCGCGGGGGCGCTGCGCTCGACAGCGACCCGCGGCGTGTGGGGCGAGACGCAGCTGCGGCGCGTGGTCGAGGCTGCCGGTCTGACCCGACACGTCGACTTCGACCTGCAGTCGACGATCTCGTCGGATCGCGGCCAGGGGCGCCCCGACATGGTCGTGCGCCTCGCGGGCGGCAGCTCGATCGCGGTCGACGCGAAGGTCCCGCTCGACGCCTATCTCGAGGCATCTGCACTCCCCGCGGCCGATTCGCACGAGCCGCAGCGACGCACCCTCCTGCAGAAGCACGTCAAAGCGGTCCGAGCGCACGTCGACGCGTTGGGGAAGAAGGCGTATTGGGCGGGACTGGAGGCGAGCCCCGAGTTCGTGATCTGCTTCCTGCCGAGTGAATCGCTGCTCGCCGCCGCGATCGACGAAGACCCGACACTTCTCGACTACGCGTTCAGCAAGCGCGTCGCCCTCGCTTCACCCGTGAATCTGTGGGCCGTGCTGAAGACGGTCGCCTTCACCTGGACGCAGCAGGAGGTGTCGACCGAAGCCCGCACGCTGCTCGCCCTCGGCACGCAGCTGTACGACCGGCTGGGCACCCTCGCCGGCCACGCCGACGATCTGCGGCGTGCACTGGAGCGCACGGTCGACAGCTACAACCGGTTCGCCGGTTCGTTGGAGACGCGGGTGCTCGTGACCGCCCGGCAGTTCCCCGGCATCGATGCCTCGGCACTGTCGAGTGCGTCGCCTGCCACAGCGGGAACCGGACGGCGATTCACCGCGCCCGAGCTGATCGGCGATGAGCGGCCACACGAAGACACGATCGACGAAGCGGCCGTCACGACCCCGGAACCGGTACGCGCAGACGTGGGCGAGGTGCGCAGGCGCCTCGACGAGGTCTAGAGCCCGATGATCAGGCGATTCCGGGCACGCCGCTGAGCAACAGGATCACCAGACCGCTGGTGGCGAGGAACGCTCCGATCATCCACCAGGCGCTGATCTCGTGGCCCTCGTCGCGGCGGACGCGGAACAGCACGTCTGCACGACGTGCCGGGTCAGCGATCGCGGCAGGCGGAGTCGTCACCGGCGGAGTGCTCGCTGCGCCGGCCTCGGTGTCGGCGCTCACCCGGAGAATACGTCCCGTGTTCGTCGTGATGATCTTCGTCGCGGCGGCCTTCGAGCCGCTCGTGTGCTGCGTTGTCATCCGTTCGCCCTCCTGTGCCTGCGGTGCCTGACGGCTCCGTCGACGGCGACAAACCCAGTGACAATTGTGACACGATGCTCCGGAAAGCGTGGATCACGCCACTCCGCGCGGGTACCGGCTCGATAACGATGGCACACCGCACCGCTGCGATCAGCGCGATGCAGAACGCGCCGGAGTGCTCAGAGCCACTTCGAGACGAGGTGCTCCGATGCGATGCGACGCAGGGTGCCTGAAGCTCCGCGGAGGACGACGCTCTCGGTGTACACGTAGCCGCGCTCACGGCGGACACCCGCGACGAGCTGACCGTCGGTCACGCCGGTCGCGACGAAGATCGTGTTGTTCCCCTGCACGAGATCGTCGGCCTCATAGACCTTGTCCATGTCGAGCCCGGCGTCGATGCCACGCTGACGCTCATCGTCGTCACGCGGCCAGAGGCGTCCCTGGATGTGTCCGCCGAGCGCCTTGATGGCGCAGGCCGTGACGATACCCTCGGGACTGCCGCCGACGCCGACGCACATGTCGGTGCGCGCATCGTGACGTGCGGCGTTGATCCCGCCGGCGACGTCGCCGTCGCTCATGAGTCGGGTGCCGGCGCCCGCGTCGCGGATCTCCTGGATCAGCTGCTCGTGACGCGGCCTGTTCAACACGGACACGACGATCTCATCGACCGGCTTGTCGAGAGCACCCGCGAGCTTGCGGATGTTCTCGCCGATGGGAAGGCGGATGTCGACGACGCCGACACCGGCAGGGCCCGTCACGAGCTTGTCCATGTAGAAGACACTCGAGGCGTCGAGCATGGTGCCGCGGTCCGAGACCGCGATCACCGAGAGAGCGTTCTGTCGACCGGCAGCGGTGAGGGAGGTGCCGTCGATCGGGTCGACCGCGATATCGCACAGGGGTCCGCGCCCCGTGCCGACGATCTCGCCGTTGAAGAGCATCGGGGCGTTGTCCTTCTCGCCCTCGCCGATCACGACGCGTCCCTGGAAGTCGACCGTGCCGAGGAACGCACGCATCGCGTCAACGGCCGCGCCATCCGCAGCTTCCTTCGCACCGCGCCCGATGAAGGGGACCGCACGGATCGCCGCCGCCTCTGTCGACCGCACCAACTCCATCGCGAGGTTGCGGTCGGGACGAAGCGGGCTCAGATCAGCAGTCAGACTCACCATGCGGTCAGCCTACCGATCGGCGCGCGCGAACCATCCCGTTTTCGGCCTCGGCAAGACGAAGGAATCGCGATTCTTAACACCAACGCAGAAGCACCAGCGCGTCGACGTCGTCCATCCCGCGGTATCACCGCGCGCGCCCCGATAGAGTGGCTCCTGTCCCGGCTTCCCTATCGCAGGAGTTCTCATGCCCGTCGCCACCCCGGATCAGTACGCCGAAATGCTCGACCGCGCGAAGGCCGGCGGCTTCGCGTATCCCGCTTTCAACGTCTCGAGTTCGCAGACGATCAACTCCGTCCTGCAGGGCCTCACCGAGGCCGGCTCCGACGGCATCATCCAGGTCACCACGGGTGGCGCGGACTACTTCGCCGGTCACACCGTCAAGGCACGCGCCACGGGTGCGCTCGCGTTCGCACGCTTCGCGACCGAGGTCGCCAAGAACTACCCGATCACCGTCGCGCTGCACACCGACCACTGCCCGAAGGACGCCCTCGCCGGCTTCGTCGAGCCGCTGATCGCCGCTTCCGAGGAAGAGGTCAAGGCCGGTCGCAACCCGATCTTCCAGTCTCACATGTGGGACGGCTCGGCCGTTCCCCTCGCGGAGAACATCGAGATCGCCAAGGATCTGCTCCCCCGCATGAAGAACATCAACGCCATCCTCGAGGTCGAGATCGGCGTCGTCGGCGGCGAGGAGGACGGCGTCCAGCACGAGGGCTCGAACGAAGCGCTCTACACGACGTTCGCCGATGTCGACCAGGCCGTGCAGGCCCTCGGTCTCGGAGAGCAGGGCCGCTACATCGCCGCGCTCACCTTCGGCAACGTGCACGGCGTGTACAAGCCCGGCGGTGTGAAGCTCCGCCCGGAGCTCCTCGGCGAGATCCAGGCGGAGGTCGCCGCGAAGTACAACACGGGCCCGAAGCCGCTCGACCTCGTCTTCCACGGCGGCTCCGGCTCGACCGACGAGGAGATCGCCCTCGCGGTCGCGAACGGCGTGATCAAGATGAACATCGACACCGACACGCAGTACGCCTACACGCGTGCGATCGCCGACTACATGTTCAAGAACTACGACGGCGTGCTGAAGGTCGACGGCGAGGTCGGCAACAAGAAGCAGTACGACCCGCGCGCCTGGGGCAAGATCGCCGAGACCGCGATGGCCGCCCGCGTCGTCGAGTCGACCCGTCAGCTCGGCTCCTACGGCCAGTCGAAGAGCTGACCGACAGGACACACCAGAAGGGGTTCGGCTGCCTGCCGGGCCCCTTCTACGTTCTCCGAGGGTCCGCACCGACCGGCGGCCTCGCCTCAGATCAGCGCGTGGTCATCTGTTCGATGTAGGCGATGAACGCCGGATCGCCCATCATCGGCACGGAGATGCAGATCGTCACGATGATCATGGTCGCGAACGCGCCGACGATCGGCAGCCACCACGTGATGCGACCGCGGCGCAGCCGCCGGATCGACAGCGCAGCGGTGATCGACCAGCCGACCGCGAGCACCACCGCGGCGACGGTCCCCAGACCCTTCCCTGTGCGAAGTTCGTGAACTCCCCCTCGATGCCCAGGATCGTCATCGTCTGGTTCAGCACCGTCGGCAGGTCCAGATACGACAGACCGGTGATGACGATGTTCACCAGGCCGTAGGCGAGCAACGCGAGCGTCACGAGACGGTCGACCGGGTGCGGACGCGCAGATGAGGCCGTCGCATCCTGCGCTGTGATGACGGCTGGGGCGACAGGAGGCGCTGCCGGCGCGACGGCGACCTCCTCGAGCGGCGGCAGGCTCGCGGCCCGTCGCTGTTCCTCGGGAGTCGCGAGTTCACCGTACTGGGGCCGCTGATCGGTCATCCCGCCATGCTAATCGCACCGGCTCAGGGTGGCTCACAGCGGCGATCAGGTGAGAAGCGTGCGGAAAACGATAGCGGCCCCGGAGAAGTGGGGACTCCTCGGGGCCGCGGACGTGAAGCGCTGGGGACGCTTCTCATCCAGATTGACCACCGGCGCTGGGGACGCCTGGGGGTGATCAGTAGCGTTCATGTATGCCGCTACTCTCCTGATCATAGGAAAACGCATGCCCGAGCACCAGGGCCGTATCTTCAGATAGTGAACTCCGCGCCGTCGGAGCCGGCATCGAAGGAGTCGGCGCCCAATTGCAGCGAGAGCCGCTGCGCTGCACGCTGCAGCGTCGACACGAGGCGACGGTCGACGACCGCGAGATCGGCAGGCAATGAGATCGCGAGCGAAGCCGTGACCCCCGGGGCGATCACGGGGACCGCGACGCACGTCGCACCGACGACGTACTCCTCGTGATCGACGGCCCACCCCGGCGAATGCTCGAGCTGCGTCAACAGGGTCCTGCGATCGCTGATGGTGCGCGGTGTGAGCTCCTCCAGACGGTGCCGGGAGAGGTAGTCGAGGCGCTGATCGTCCGGTAGATCCGCGAGGATCTGCTTTCCCAGGGCCGTCGCATGGGCGCTGGACTGCAGACCGACCCACAGTTCGACCCGGGGGTTGCGGACCGCGTCGACGATGTCCACCAGGTGCATCTCGCCGTCGTCGAAGCGGGAGAGATACGCGGTCGCGCCGAGATCCTCCGTGACGTCGCGCAGAGCCGAGCGCACACGCGCCAGGAACACTCCCCGCGAGTCCAACTGGGTCTGGAACGAGGGGAACCGGGAGCCGAGCACCAGCCCGTCCGGTTCGGCACTCAGATACCCCTCGTGGATGAGGGTGCGCACGAGGTTGTACGTCGTGCCCGGCGTGAGCCCCGTGATCGCCGCCAGCATCTTGGCCGGAAGCGGACGAGGCGAATTGGCGACGATGTCGACCAGCCGCAGCGCGCGCTGCACCGACCCGATGAGGGTCGGCTCCGCTTCCGCGGCGCTCAACGCTACGCGCCTCCTCCAGTGGCACGACCGCCGAGTGCACGATCGTCGCGCTGGCCGGAGGCGTCATGACGAAGTTCCTTCGGGAGCGAGAACATGAGGTCCTCTTCCGCCGTCTTCACCTCTTCGACGTCGCGGTACCCGGCGTCGCCGATCGCATCGAGCACTTCGCGCACGAGGACCTCCGGCACCGACGCCCCGCTGGTGATGCCGATGGTCTCGACACCGTCGAGCCACGCCTGCTGGATCTCCTCCGCGTAGTCGACGCGGTATGCGGCCTTCGCGCCGTACTCGAGAGCGACCTCGACCAGGCGCACGCTGTTGGAGGAGTTCGACGAGCCGACGACGATCACGAGGTCGGCGCCGGCTGCGACCTTCTTGATCGCGACCTGACGGTTCTGCGTGGCGTAGCAGATGTCGTCGGACGGCGGGTTGTGCAGGTCGGGGAAGCGCGTGCGCAGGCGGTTGACCGTCTCCATCGTCTCGTCGACGGAGAGGGTGGTCTGCGAGAGCCACACGACCTTGCTGGGGTCCTTCACGACCACCGTGTCGGCCTCGGCCGGAGAGTTCACGACCGTCACATGGTCGGGGGCCTCGCCTGCGGTGCCTTCGACCTCCTCATGCCCGTCATGGCCGATGAGCAGGATCTCGAAGTCGTCCCGCGCGAAACGCACGGCTTCGCGATGAACCTTGGTCACCAGCGGGCATGTGGCGTCGATCGCATGCAGTCCGCGGTCGGACGCCGCGTTCACGACGGCGGGCGAGACACCGTGTGCACTGAAAACGACATGCGCACCCTCCGGCACCTCGTCGACCTCCTCGACGAAGATCGCCCCCTTCGCCTCGAGCTCGGTCACCACGTGGATGTTGTGCACGATCTGCTTGCGCACGTACACGGGCGCTCCGTAGCGCTCGAGCGCCTTCTCGACGGCGACGACAGCGCGGTCGACACCGGCGCAGTAGCCGCGCGGTGCGGCGAGCAGAACCCGCTTGCGTCCGACCACCGGGTTATCCTGAAGCCGTCCGGCCGCCGCACGTACACGTGGGAGCCGCGGGATGGGGAGATGAACAGCAGTCGAAGTCACCCCTGAATTCTACCGCCGCACGGCTGTGCGAGGCCGGGGAGACTCCGGCAGGAACGGGAGCGGATGACAGTCTTCGAAGCGACGACGGGACACGGCGAGACGCCGCCGGCCGATTCGGTCGCCCCGCGCGACTCCACCGCCGACGCCCCGACCTCGGTCACCCGGCTCAACGCGACCATCCGCGACTTCATCGCGCGTTGGAACACCGTCTGGGTCGAGGGCGAGATCACGTCATGGAACGTGCGCGCCGGCAACGTGTTCGCGCGGCTGAAAGACACCCGCTCCGACGCGCAGATCTCGATCCGCGTGTGGTCGAGCGTGCGCGGGCGCATCCCGTCCGACATCGGCATCGGCGACCATGTCGTCGTCGCCGTCAAAGCCGACTACTTCGTCAAGGCCGGTGACTTCAGCTTCGCCGTCTCCGCCATGAAGCACGTGGGGCTCGGCGATCAGCTCGAGCGTCTCGAGAGACTCCGGGTGCAGCTGCGCCAGGAGGGACTCTTCAACCCGGCCCGCAAGTCACGTCTCCCGTTCCTCCCGCACGTCATCGGACTCATCACCGGCGAGCGGTCGGACGCCGAGAAAGACGTGCACCGCAACGCCGAGCTGCGGTGGCCGCAGGTCCGCTTCCGGACCGAGTACGCGGCCGTGCAGGGCGATCGGTGCGTACCCGACACTCTCGCGGCCCTCGCCAAGCTCGATGCGGACCCTGATGTCGACGTCATCATCATCGCCAGGGGCGGCGGCGACCCGCAGACACTCCTCGGGTTCAGCGACGAACGTCTCGTGCGGGCGGTGGCCGCGGCCTCCACCCCCATCGTCAGCGCGATCGGACACGAGAACGATCACCCCTGCTCGACGACGTCGCCGACCTGCGAGCCTCGACACCGACCGATGCGGCGAAGCGCGTCGTGCCCGATGTGGGAGAACAGCGCGCACTCATCGCGCAACTGCGCTCCCGCGCGACGACGCGCCTCACCCAGCGCCTGACGCACGACATCGCGCAGCTCGAACAACTGCGCTCGCGTCCGGTCCTGCGCTCACCCGATCCCCTCATCGACGGTCGCGCTCAGGAGCTGTGGCTGCAGCTCTCGCGCGGACGGGATGCCGTGACCAGGCAGCTCGACGCGGCCGGTCGCCGCACGAGCGAATTGCGCGCGTCGTTGCGCGCCCTCTCGCCTGCCGCGACGCTCGCCCGCGGGTACGCGATCGCCCATCTCGAGGGGGCGTGATCCTCCGCGACGCCGCGGACGCCCCTGCCGGCAGTGCCCTCACCATCACCGTCGATCGCGGCTCGGTGGCGGTCCGTTCCGAAGGCGAGATCCCCGAGTCCACCTGAGCAGGACCGCCACGACGCACGACGTAAGATGGAGGAGTGAGCGCCCTGAACGACACCCCCGTGGACACGCTGTCGTTCGAGGCAGCCCGAGACGAACTCGTCAAGGTCGTCGCCGAGCTCGAACAGGGCTCCCCCACCCTCGAGCATTCGCTCGCGCTCTGGGAGCGGGGCGAAGCACTGGCCGCACGATGCGAGGAGTGGCTCCTCGGGGCGAAGCGCCGACTCGATGCCGCCAGAGCCGCGGCATCCGACACCGAGACGCCAGGCGGACAGTCATGAGCAAGCAGACCACCGGGGCGCCCATCGTCGCCGAACTCGGTCGCCCCGAGACGCCGGATGAGACCGCCGCGCGCAAGGCTGCGTCCAGCAAGGCGTACCGCTCGAGTCAGACCTTCCGGAACCTCATCGCCGCCCTGCTGGTCACCGTCGCCGTGGTCGCCGTCATCATCTTCGCCGTGCCGCGTGGGGAACCGGTCGAAGCCGAACCGATCGACGTGGCCGGCATCGCCGAAGGCGTCGAATCCACGATGGACGGCCCCGTCCTCGTCCCCGAGCTGGGTGACTTCTGGCGCGCGAACTCCGCGAAGCTGCTCAGCGGCGCCACGGTGGTCTGGGAGGTCACCCTCGCGCCCGCCGCTCAGGACGAACGCGGCTTCATCAAGGTCGCCCAGGCGTTCGACGCCGACGTGTCCTGGGCACCGCAGCGCCTGAACGGCATCGCCCCCACCGACACCGTGCGCATCGGCGGACTCGATTGGGACGTCTTCGAGCCGAGCAACGCCGACTCGAACGCGAACGTCTCCTACGCCATCGGCACTCAGGCGGGCGACGACTACGTCCTGCTCTACGGCTCCCGCTCCGCCGACTCCACGGCCGAGCTCGCCGAGTCCCTCATCCCGCAGATCCGTGCCATCTCGGAGGCCTCATGACCCATCCCCTGACCCCCTCCGCGGCCTGGCAGCAGATGCAGGACGGGAACCGCCGCTTCGTCGCGGACGAGCCGCAGCACCCGAACCAGAACGTCGCCAGACGCAAGGACCTCACCGCCGCCCAGCATCCGGTGGCCACGCTCTTCGGGTGCGCCGACTCGCGCCTCGCCGCCGAGATCATCTTCGACCTCGGACTCGGCGATCTGTTCGTCGTCCGCAACGCGGGTCAGGTCATGGGCGAGTCGATCGTCGCGAGCCTGGAGTACGCGGTCGCCGTCCTGGAGGTGCCGCTGATCGTCGTGCTCGCTCACGACTCCTGCGGTGCGGTCCGCGCCGCCATCGACGGCACGGCGATCGACGCTGCCCCTCTCCCGCCGCACATCTGGAAGCTGATCGCGCCGATCGTCCCTGCCGCGCGCAAGGTGCTGGCCGAGAACGGCGGCACGACCGTCGCCGACATCGACGCGGAGCTGGTCGGCATCGAGCATCTGCGCAACACCGTTCGCGACCTGCTGCAGTCGTCCGAGATCATCAGCAACGCCGTCGCCGAGGGTCGCCTCGGCATCGTCGGAGCGAACTACCGTCTGGCCGAGGGTGCTGCCGTGCCCGTGATCACGGTCGGAATCGACGCCGACGGCGTCAACAACGAGGGAACCGACGTAACCAAGGAGGGTTCGGAATGACCGACACCGACCAGCGCAGCGGCGACGACTCGCTGCGCTACCGCATCGAGCACGACACCATGGGCGAGGTGCGGGTCCCCGTGAACGCGCTCTACGGGGCGCAGACGCAGCGCGCCGTGGAGAACTTCCCGATCTCGGGCAAGGGCCTCGAGTCGACACAGATCGCTGCGCTCGCTCGCATCAAGAAGGCCGCCGCACTCGCGAACAAGGAGCTCGGCACACTCGACGCCGCCATCGCCGACGCCATCGCGCAGGCCGCCGACCAGGTGGCTTCCGGGGCGCACGACGGCGAGTTCCCGGTCGACACCTATCAGACCGGTTCCGGCACCTCCTCGAACATGAACATGAACGAGGTGCTGGCGACGCTCGCGACGCGCATCCTCGGCGCGACCGTGCATCCCAACGATCACGTGAATGCCTCGCAGTCGTCGAACGACGTGTTCCCCACCTCCGTGCACATCGCAGTCACCCAGGCGCTCATCGACACGCTCATCCCCGCTCTGGACCATCTCGCGGTCGCCCTCGAGGCGAAGGCGGAGCTCTGGAAGGACGCCGTCAAGTCCGGTCGCACCCACCTGATGGACGCGACCCCGGTCACGCTCGGCCAGGAGTTCGGCGGTTACGCCCGTCAGATCCGCCTGGGCATCGAGCGCGTGCAGTCGGCCCTCCCCGCGTCGCCGAGGTTCCGCTGGGCGGCACCGCCACCGGCACCGGGATCAACACGCCGCTCGGCTTCCCGCAGAAGGTCATCGCGCTGCTCGCGGCCGAGACCGAGCTGCCCATCACCGAGGCGAAGGACCACTTCGAGGCGCAGGCCAACCGCGGCGGTCTGGTCGAGGCGTCCGGCGCGCTGCGCACCATCGCGGTGTCGCTGACCAAGATCAACAACGACCTCCGTTGGATGGGCTCCGGCCCCAACACGGGCCTCGGCGAGCTGCACATCCCCGACCTGCAGCCCGGCTCCTCGATCATGCCGGGCAAGGTCAATCCGGTCGTCCCCGAGGCGGTGCTCATGGTGTGCGCCCGCGTGATCGGCAACGACGCGACGGTCGCCTGGGCAGGAGCATCCGGTTCCTTCGAGCTCAACGTCGCGATCCCGGTGATGGGCACCGCGGTGCTCGAATCGATCCGCCTGCTCTCCAACGCCTCGCGCGTGCTCGCCGACAAGACGATCGACGGTCTGCAGGCCAACGTCGAGCGGGCCGCGGCGTTCGCCGGCATGAGCCCGTCGATCGTGACGCCGCTGAACAAGCTCATCGGGTACGAGGCCGCGGCGAAGATCGCCAAGCACGCCGTCGCGAAGGGCATCACGGTGCGCGACGCCGTGATCGACCTCGGCTACGTCGAGCGCGGCGACCTCACCCTCGAACAGCTCGACGAGAAGCTCGACCTGCTGTCCATGACCCACCCGGGCTGACCCCCGGAGCACGACCGGACGCCGCGCGGACTCGTTCCCCGCGGCGTCCGTCGTCTTCGTGATCGGGTCGCACACAGGAAACAGCGGATGCCGCGAGGTCAGACCCCCGGGGCATCCGCTGCCATCCGTCGTCAGCTGAGCTCTCCACCCTCCAGGAGCTCGGTGACGAGGGCCGCGATCGCCGAACGCTCGGAGCGCATCAAGGTCACGTGGCCGAACAGGTCGTGTCCCTTCAGCGTCTCGATCACGCTCGCGATGCCGTCGTGGCGTCCGACGCGGAGGTTGTCGCGCTGCCCGACGTCGTGCGTGAGGATCACCCGCGAGTTCTGTCCCATGCGGCTCAACACCGTGAGCAGCACGTTGCGCTCGAGCGACTGCGCCTCATCGACGATCACGAACGCGTCGTGCAGGGACCGGCCGCGGATGTGCGTGAGCGGAAGCACCTCGAGCAGTCCCCGCTCGATGACCTCTTCGATCACGTTGCCGGACACGACCGATCCCAGGGTGTCGTATACCGCCTGGCCCCACGGCCCCATCTTCTCGCCCTGGTCGCCGGGAAGATACCCGAGCTCCTGGCCTCCCACGGCGAACAGCGGGCGGAACACGATGATCTTCTTCTGCTGCTGACGCTCCAGCACGGCCTCGAGTCCGGCGCACAGGGCCAGCGCCGACTTGCCGGTTCCGGCGCGACCGCCGAGGGAGACGATGCCGACCTCCTGGTCGAGCAGCAGGTCGATCGCGATGCGCTGTTCCGCGGAGCGTCCGTGCATCCCGAAGATGTCGCGGTCGCCTCGAACCAGCCGATACTCGCCGTCGCCGGTGACCCGGCCGAGCGCGGATCCCCGCTCGGAGTGGATGATCAGGCCCGTGTTCACGGGCAGGCCCCGCGCCTGCTCGCTGATCCCCACCTCGCTCTCGTACAGGTCGCTGATGTCGTCGCCGGAGAGGTCGAGGGTGGATATCCCGGTCCACCCCGAGTCCACGGCCTGCTCTGCGAGGTACTCCTCGGCGCGAAGACCGAGAGATGCGGCCTTGACGCGCATGGGAAGGTCTTTCGACACGATCGTGACGTCCTGGCCGTCCTGCGCGAGGTGCATGGCGACCGAGAGGATGCGCGTGTCGTTGTCGCTGAGCCGGATGCCGGCGGGGAGCACCGAGGAGTCGGTGTTCGCGAGCTCGACACGGAGGGTGCCGCCCTCTCCCACCTCGACGGGGAAGTCCAGACGTCCGTGCTCGATGCGCAGGTCGTCGAGATGGCGGAGCGCCTGCCTCGCGAAGTAGCCGATCTCCGGATCGTGGCGTTTGCCCTCGAGCTCCGTGATCACGACGACGGGGATGACCACCGAGTGCTCGGCGAACCGGAAGAACGCCTGCGGATCGCTCAGCAGCACCGAGGTGTCGAGGACATACGTGCGCAGATCCTGGTCTGGATCGGCGGACGATGCGCGCCTCGACGTCTTACGGGTGGACTGCTGCGCGGTGCTGGCGGCCTGCTGCGCTGTACGTGTGGTCACGACCCACTCCCGACCCGGGGGAATCCCGGCTATTCGAACGAGTCGACCAGGGGGTCACGAGTCGGAGGCCTCAAGGTCGACTCGGTCGGGCGCCTTGCCCGATGCCTAGAACGTACGACCGCCCGGGGACTTAACCCGATCAAGACACGCCAGCGATTCGTTACGCGCTGATGAACGTCTCGTTGCCGAACGCGTGCAGGGTGTCGTCCAGGAGCTGCAAGGTCTCGGTGTCCGTCCCCGCGTGCGGAGCGATGCGCACAGACGCACCGCGCGCCGTGACCACCAACCCGGCGTTGGCGAGCGCTGCGGCCAGGCGTGCCGGTTCCTCCGGGGCGAGCGCGACGATGCCGGCTCGCTGCGAGCGTTCGCGCGGTGAACGGACGGCGATGCCGTGACGGTCGGCGATCTCGATCACGGCGTCGACCTTGTCGGCGAGGCGATCCTCGATCGCTGCGATTCCCGCATCGCGCACGTCGCGCGCCCCGATCGCGAGGCGTCCAGCCGCGAGGGTGTCGGGCTGGCTGACCGTGTACGCGCGCGCGGACGCCGCGGGTGCGGGAAGCTCGTCGACGAAGAGGCCGGAGGCGGTCGTCCCCGTGATCCCCGAGAGCAGAGGACTGATCCGCTCTCTGGCGCGTGGCGCGAACCAGGCGAAAGCGCTCCCCCGACCGGCGCGCAGCCACTTGTATCCGTGGCCGACCACCACGTCCGCCGGCGTGTAGTCGACGTCGATCACGCCGAAAGACTGCACGGCGTCGACGATCAACAGCCGGTCCGGACCGATGGCATCGCGCAGTGCGGCGAGATCGGCACGGTACCCGGTGCGGAAGTCGACATGGCTCACGGCGATCGCGACCACCTCATCGTCGAGCGCGTCGACGACGGCGTCGGCGGTCACATGCCCGTCGTCCGGGGTGATCCAGCGGGGTCTCACCGCATGGTCGGTCGCTGTCGCGGCCCGCTCGACGGTCAGACTCACGCTGGGGAATTCCGCCGTGCTGGCGATGACGGTTCCGGTGAGACCGTACAGAGCATGCATGAGACCCTGGGTGGAAGACGGCTGCACGGTGACGTCGTCAGCTTCCCCGCCGAGCAGCTCGGCGATGATCTGCTGTGCTTGCCCGACCCGCTCCGCGACAAGGGACAGCGACGAGGGTCGTCCGCTTCCGAGCAGGTCGGCGTCGGCGAACACCTCCGCGCGCACGGAGGGTGACAATGGGCCGAAGGCCGCCCAATTCAGGTAGCCGGGCTCGTTGTCGAACGTGTCGACATAGTCCTGAAACGTGCTCATTTCGTCATTGTGGCACGCTGACGTGGCCCCCGTGCGCCGCTCAGCGTCCGAAGCGACGGTCGCGATCCGTGTAGTCGCGTATCGCGCGGAGGAAGTCGACCTGCCGCAGATCGGGCCCCAGAGCCTCGACGAAGTAGAACTCGCTGTGCGCGCTCTGCCACAGCAGGAAGTCGCTGAGACGCTGCTCTCCGCTCGTCCGGATCACGAGGTCGGGATCCGGCTGCCCTCCCGTGTACAGGTGCTCGCCGATCATCTCGGGCGTGAGGTGGGCTGCGAGGTCCTCCATGGTCCCGCCGGATGCTTCGTGCTTGGTGATGATGCTCCGCACGGCGTCGACGATCTCGTTGCGTCCGCCATAGCCGACCGCGAGGTTCACATGCAGCCCGCTGTGGTCTTTCGTGCGTTCCTCGGCGTCTGCGAGGACCCGTGCGAGTTCAGGCGGCAGGATGTCGGAGCGCCCCACATGTTTCACCCGCCAGTTTCCCTCCTGCGACAGCGCTTCGGCGAGTTCCGCGATGATCTCGATCAGATCGGCGAGTTCCGCCGAATCGCGCTTTCGCAGGTTGTCGCTGGACAGCAGATACAGCGAGACGACGCGTACGCCCAGTTCGTCGCACCATCCGAGGAATTCGCGCATCTTCGCCGCGCCGGCGCGATGCCCGTCTGCCGGGGTGGCGAACCCGAGCTGACGAGCCCATCGTCGGTTTCCGTCGATCATCATCGCGACGTGGTGCGGCACCGAGGCCGGATCGAGGTGGCGACGCAGGCGACTGGTGTAGAGCCGATACAGCGGCCCTCGCACCGGGTTCTCGCGTGATATCACCTCCCTACGCTACCGTGCCGAGACTTTTGTCACGGTGTGCGGATGCTGGGTATATGTGCTCGGCGAGGAATGCGCATCCGCTTAGAGTGAGCACGTGAGCACACCCGAGTCCCCCGGTCCCGAAATCCCCGAGCTGCCGCTGCTCGACGCCGCGGCCGTGGACGCCGCGGTCGAGATCAAACCCACCTGGCGCGGCTGGATCCACGCCGCCACCTTCCCCGTCGCCGTCGTCGCGGGCATCATCCTGATCGTCGTCGCCGAGGGTGCGGCGGCGAAATGGGCCGCAGCGGTGTTCATGCTCACCTCCATGCTGCTGTTCGGCAATTCGGCGCTCTACCACCGCATCGACTGGTCACCCAAGATGAAGGTGCTGCTGAAGCGGATCGATCACGCCAACATCCTGCTGCTGATCGCCGGCACCTATACACCCCTCGCGGTCCTGGCACTGCCGCCCGCGAAGGGCGTGCTGCTGCTGAGCCTGGTGTGGGGCGGCACACTGGTCGGAATCCTGTTCCGCGTGTTCTGGATCAACGCGCCACGTTGGCTCTACGTCGCGCTGTATCTGCTGCTCGGGTGGGCTGCGGTGATGTACATCGTGGATCTGCTCGACGCCAATGTCGCGATGATGGTGCTGGTGATCGTCGGCGGACTCCTCTACACCGGCGGCGCGATCGTCTACGCGCTCAAGAAGCCGAATCCCTGGCCGGGGCATTTCGGTTTCCACGAGATCTTCCACGTGTGCACGGTTCTCGCCTTCCTGTGCCACTGGACGGCGTGCCTGCTGATCGCCCTTGCTCCGCTCTCACCATCGCTCGGCGCCCCGTAGAGGGCGCTCCTCGACCGACGATGTCCCGGTGCGCGAGGAACTCAGCGAGCGGGCGGTTCTTCGTCTCCGTCGTCCGGCGTCGCCCCTCGAGGATCGTCCGTCGCGCCTGTCCCGGCCTCGGACTCGCCTGCGGCGCGGGCCGCTTCCTCCGCGTCGAGCTCCTCGCGGACCTCGTCGCGATAACGGACCCGGCGGATGCGTCGGTTCATGTCCCAGATCAGCAGGATCACCGCGATCACGACCAGGACGATCGCGGCGAAGCCGACGAACCCCGGAGTGACGGAAACCGGATCCACCGTCATGCTGGGCGTCGGCATCGGAGTCTCGGTCAGAGAGAGCATGAATCGGCCTTTCGTACTCAGGTCGCATAACCTGGTAACCACCAGCCTAACGACCGGAAGACCCCCCCCTGTGACGACCGCGCAAGAGCTCGATGAACGCTATGGCCGAACCCGACGGCGGCGGACGCCCTGGATCATCGGCGGCGCCGTGGCCCTGCTCCTGGTCGGCGCGTTCGGCTGGATGACCGTCGCCCAGTCGATGAGCTCCGTCGATGCCGACGACCTGGGCTTCACGCTCGTCGACGAGCACTCCGTCGATGTGAGCTTCCAGGTCACCGGCGTGCAGGGCAAGGCCGTCGTCTGCGCCCTCGAGGCGCTCGATGAGGAGTTCGGCGTCGTCGGCTGGAAGATCGTCGAGATCGAGGCCGGAGACAGCCACTCGCAGGCACGTTCCGTGACCATCCCGACCGTGTCGGAGGCGACGACAGGTTTGGTGAACGCCTGCTGGGTCGCCTAGACTCGTGCCAGACAGACGACGCCCCGGCACCGTGCCGGGGCGTCTTGGCATATCCCCCGCAGCACGTCGGAGGGATCCGGAAAGAAGGAGCTTCGTCATGTCCACCGATGCTCAGGTTCCCTTCCTCACGCAGGAAGCGTATGACCGGCTCGTCGCCGAGCTGGAGCACCTGTCGACCGTCGGCCGCGACGAGATCGCCAAGCGCATCGAGGCGGCCCGCGAAGAAGGCGACCTCAAGGAGAACGGCGGGTACCACGCCGCGAAGGACGAGCAGGGCAAGCAGGAAGCCCGCATCCGCACGCTCGAGGGTCTGCTGAAGACCGCCAAGGTCGGTGAAGCTCCCGCGAGCCGTGGGATCGTCGAGCCCGGCACGGTCGTCACCGCCGTCGTCGCGGGCGGAGAAGAGGTCTTCCTCCTCGGCAGCCGCGAGATCGCCGTCGGCAGCGACCTCGACGTCTACAGCGAGGCCAGCCCGCTCGGCCAGGCGATCCTCGGCCTGAAGGTCGGCGAGAAGTCGTCGTACGAGGCGCCGAACGGACGCGACATCAGCGTCGAGATCGTGAAGGTCGAGACCTACACGGGCTGAGACGCATGCGAAAGCGCCCCCTCATCCGCGCGGACGAGGGGGCGCTTTCACGTGCGGCGCTGAGATTCAGTCCGGGACGAGGATGGGCTCGAAACCGGCCCGACGCAGCGTGTCGAGCGTGTGCTCGGAGTGCTCGGGACCACGTGTCTCGACGCTGAGTTCGAGGATGACGTCACTGATCTGGAGCCCGTGGCCGTGCCGCGTGTGCATGGCCTCGATCACGTTCGCGCCGGCCTCGGCGATGAGTTCGGAGACGCGGGCGAGCTGCCCGGGGCGGTCGGGCAGCGGGATCCGGATGGTGAGATATCTGCCCGAGGCCGCGAGGCCGTGCGAGACCACGCGCTGCAGCAGCAGCGGATCGATGTTCCCGCCCGACAGGACGGCCATCGTGGTCCCCGGCCCCGACACCTTGCCGGCGAGGATCGCCGCGACCCCTGCCGCGCCCGCCGGCTCCACCACGACCTTCGCCTGCTCCAGCAGGATGAGGATCGCGCGCGCCAGATCGTCGTCGGAGACCGTGACGACCTCGTCGACGAGATCCTTGATGATGTCGAACGGGATGTCGCCGGGGCGCGCGACCAGGATGCCGTCGGCGATCGTCGGACGCGTGACGATGTCGACAGGCTCACCGGCCGCCAGCGACGGAGGCACCGCCGCGGCGTTCTCGGCCTGGACTCCGATGATCCGGACCGTGCGCCCGAGTTCGGCGGCTCGCGCCTTGACCGCTGCGGCGACACCGGCGATGAGCCCGCCACCGCCGATACCCAACACCACCGTGTCGACGTCGGGGGCGTCCTCCAGCAGTTCGAGTCCGAGGGTTCCCTGACCGATCACGACATCGCGGTGGTCGAACGGGTGGATCAGCACCGCGCCCGTGCGGTCGGCGAACTCGGCGGCGAGACGGAGCGAGGTCGCGACCGTCTCCCCTCCAGCACCACCTCGGCCCCGTACCCGCGGGTGGCGAGGAGCTTGGGGACCGGGACGCCGAGCGGCATGAAGATCGTGGCGGGGATGCCGAGCGCCTGTGCCGCGAGGGCGACTCCCTGAGCGTGGTTTCCTGCCGACGCCGCGACCACACCCCGCGACCGCTCCTCGGCGCTCAGACGCGAGAGCCGGTAGGCCGCGCCGCGGATCTTGAAGGAGCCTGTGCGCTGAAGGTTCTCCATCTTCAACACGACGGGTCCGCCGTGGATGTCGGAGAGGGCTCGCGACGGCAGCGTCGGCGTGTGCGAGATCACCTCAGCCAGACTCTGAGCAGCGTGCTCGAACTCGGTCAGGCTGGGGACTGCGCTCATCGATTCCTCCGTCTCCGCTCGCGCGGAACTGTGCTCCAGATAAGGTCGCCGCTCGGACCGGCGCCCGTGCGCCACGACCCCGAGCTGATGGTCACGGCCGCGACGTTGACGAAGGCCGCCAACGGAACGGCGAAGAGGGCGCCGGGGATGCCGGCGATCATCGCTCCACCGGCGACCACGAGGACGACGGCGAGAGGATGGACCTTGACGGCGGAGCCCATCATGATCGGCTGCAGGATGTGCCCCTCGATCTGCTGGACCGCCAGCACGACGACGAGCATCCACAGGGCGATCCAGGGACCGTTGTAGACGAGCGCGAGGAACACCGCCACGGCTCCGGTGACCACGGCACCCACGATCGGGATGAAGGAGCCGAGGAAGACCAAGACGGCGACCGGGAGCGCGAGGGGCACCTGCAGGAGGAAGGCCCCGAGCCCGATGCCGATCGCGTCGATGGTCGCGACGAAGAGCTGTGTCCGCGCGTAGTTCACGATCGTGGTCCACCCGTTGCGGGCGGCGCCGTCGACAGCCGGCCGCGCCTTGCGCGGGAAGATCTTGACGGTCCAGCGCCAGATGCCGGCGCCGTCGGCCAGGAGGCAGATGAGGATGAACAGCGACAGCAGCGCGCCGGTGGCGACGTGGCCGACGGTCGTCCCGATGGCCAGAGCGCCGGTCCAGAGCGCCTGCGTCTGCTCGGTGAGGAAGTCGAGCCCCTGTTGCACGTAATCGGCGATCTGCGTGTCGGAGAGGCTCAGCGGCCCCTCGTGCAACCACACCTGGAACTGGTCGAAGGCCTCGGTCGAGCGCGCCTGGACATCGGGCAGCTGCGCGCGCACCTGCCAGACCACGAGCCACATCAGCCCGGTGACGATCGCCGCCGTGCCGATCAGGAGATCGCGATCGCCAGCCAACGCGGGAACCCGCGCCGCAGCATCCAGGAGAACGCGGGCCACAGGAGGGCGGTGATCAGGATGCCGACCATCAGCGGGATGACCAGGAGCTTCAGCAGCATGACCAGCCAGATGAAGACGCCGATCGCCGCCGCTATCAGGAGCAGGCGCCAGGCATAGCCCGCCGTTATCCGCAGCGGCAGAGGCACTGCCTCGTCGGCCTCGGTCGTCACGGTGCGGTCGGTGGAGACCGGGCGCGGACGGAAGAGATCTCGCAGCCGGGGTCGCTGGTCCTCGCTCATCGCCCAAGTCTACGGTCAAGCCGTATGCCGTTCGACGCATCCTTCATCGAACATGACGATGTCGGCGGCCGGAGATACCCTGGCGACGTGACCGACACCCTCAGCTCGACTCAGGCGCGCCGCATCGCGCTGGCCGCTCAGGGTTTCACGCGCGCCCGCCCCTCGACTGTCACCGCACGTCACGTCCACCGGGTGATGGACCGCCTCGGGGTGCTCCAGATCGATTCCGTCAACGTGTTCGCCCGTTCGCACTACCTGCCGCTCTTCTCGCGGTTGGGCGCGTACGAGCCGGCGCTCCTCGACCGGGTCTTCCTCTCCCGCACCACGCACTACGTCGAGTACCTCGCTCACGAAGCGACGTTCATCCCGGTCGCCGACTGGCCGCTGTGGCGGTTCCGCATGGACGACTTCCGGCGGAAGTGGACCGACGCGGACTCGTGGATGAGCACCAACGCTCGGACGGTGCAGTGGGTGCAGGACGAACTGCGCGCCCGGGGTCCGCTGCGGCCGGCTGACCTCCGCGTCGATGTCCCCCGAGAGCGCGGAACCTGGTGGGACTGGGACGAGGTCAAGCTCGCACTCGAGCACCTCTGGCGGACCGGCGATGTCGCCGTCAGCGGACGCAAGGGTTTCGAACGGACGTATGCGCTCGCCGAGCAGGTCATCCCCGAGGGCATCCGCTCGAAGGAGATCTCCCGCGCGGATGCGATCCGGGAGTTGACCCGCCGCGCGGCCCGCTCGAGCGGCGTCGCAACGCAAGCCGACCTGGCCGACTACTACCGGATCCGCGACAGAGCGGCGGTCGCCCGGTCGATCGCCGATCTCGTCGATGCAGGCGAGCTCCACCCCGTGCACGTGCGTGGCTGGGAGCGTGGCGGCCGTCCGCTCGCCGCCTGGCGGCACCACGAAGCGGTCCTTCCCCGGAGGGTCGGGACGGCCGCCGTCCTGACCCCGTTCGATCCGGTGGTCTGGTTCCGCGACCGCGCACTCCGGGTGTTCGACCTCGACTATCGCATCGAGATCTACGTGCCCGCCGAGAAGCGCAAGTACGGCTATTACTCGCTCCCGGTGCTGGTGGGAGACAGGATCGCGGCACGCGTCGATCTCAAGGCCGACCGCGCGACCGCGACGTTGCAGGTGCAGTCCGCATGGTGGGAGCCGCAGGCGCGTCCCGGCGACGCCGAGGCCATCGCGAGCGAGCTCGCCCTCGCTGCGGCATGGCAGGGCCTCGAACATGTGTCGGTCTCCGGCTGGGGCGATGCGACGGCGGCGCTGCATGCGGCTCTGACGGCACACGCCACCACCTCCGTGCACCGACACCTGCACGCGCGGGAGACCGCCCCATGAGTCGACGTCGGTGGGCGCTGATCGGGGCTGCGGCGGGTGTCGCGGCGATCGCGGCCGGTGCGGGGATCTGGTTCGCGGCCACGCGCTCACCGACGCCGCAGGAAGCCGCCCTGGGCTATCTGCACGCTCTCGAATCAGGGGATCCCTCCGCCGTGGAGGACACGGGCGTCGACGCATCCCCGACGGCGCTCGATGCGTTCGCTCACGCGAGCGCTCACATCGAGGATGCCGCGGTGACGTCGGTCAGCGAGGCCGACGGCGCGCCCGGACAGCGCGTGACCGCCGAGATCACGTTCCGACTGGGTGGAGACGAGCACGCCGCCGCGCTGACCCTCGTGCCCGCGAGCGGACGTTGGATTGTGGACGCCTCCGGAATGGGCGCCGTGACGGCCACGGCGAGGATCGGCTCGTTCGTGACCATCGGCGACCAGACGGTTCCGGTGGGCGAAGAAACGCTTCTCCTGCCCGCGGCCTATGAGGTCGCGGCTGCACCATCACGACTGCTCGATGGACGGGGGACGGTGGTCGCGCTGCCCGGCGGATCCGCGGAGGTCGACGTCGAGAGCACGCTGCGTCTCGAGGCCACGACGGCGGCGCAGAAGACGCTCGACGCACAGCTCGCCGCCTGCACGGAGCCGGCCGAGACGATGCCGGAGGGCTGCGGCATACGGATCCCCTGGGGGACGGAGTTCCGGTCGGTCTCCGAGATCCGTTATCGCGTGGAGCAGCTACCCGTGCTCACACTGTCAGACGACGGCTTCGATGCGGTCGGGGGTGTGCTGGTCGCCACGGTGAGCGGGACCGGTCAGGACGACGCGGAACGAAGCACGACGTATCGGACGACGTCGTGGAGCGTGCGCGGAGACGTGTCCTTCACGGATGACGACCTGGTCCTCACCTCGTGGTGAGAGCGCGTCGCGTCAGAACTGCACCCGCGGAGGCTCGGAGATCGCGCTGCTGTCGGCGACCTCGAAGAACTCGCGCTCAGTGAAGCCGAGGCCCTTGGCGAAGAGGTTGTTCGGAAAGACCTTGATCTTTGTGTTGAGCTCGCGCACACCACCGTTGTAGAACCGGCGCGCGGCCTGGATCTTGTCTTCCGTGTCGACCAGAGCCTGCTGCACCTGGAGGAAGTTCGTGCTCGCCTGAAGCTGCGGGTACGCCTCGGCGACCGCGAAAAGACTGCGCAGGGCCTGCTGGAGGTGCCCTTCCGCGATGCCCGCCTCCCCCGGACCGCCTGCCGACAGCGTCTCGGCCCGTGCACGGGTCACGTTCTCGAACACGGCCTTCTCATGGGAGGCGTAGCCCTTGACCGTCTCGATGAGGTTCGGGATGAGGTCGGCCCGTCGCTTGAGCTGCACGGTGATGCCGCTCCACGCCTCGTCGACGCGCACCTTCAGCTGCACCAGCGAGTTGTACGTGGCCCACAGATAGATGCCGGCGAGCAGGATCACTCCGACAACGATCAGTACCGGCACGAGCCATTCCATCAGAGGCCCACCCTTCCTCGTGTTTCTCTCATCCTAGACGCGCACCCTGCACGTGGACTGGGCGCGCGCGACGGGTATCGTGCCCTCTCGGATCACGAGCCGAGGACCCGCTCGAGATAGCGGTTCGCGAATCGCCGGTCGGGATCGAGGCGGTCGCGCAATGCGACGAAGTCCCCGAACCGCGGATAGCGATCGCGCAGCGTCTCCTCCGTCAGCGTGTGGAGTTTGCCCCAGTGCGGGCGTCCGCCGAACTCGAGCATGATCTCCTCCACGGCGCCGAAGTACTCGGTCGGGTCCGCGCGCCAATAGCGGTGCACGGCGATGTACGCGCTCGCGCGCCCGTAGGCGGTCGACAACCAACGGTCGTCTTCGGCCGCGAAACGCACCTCGATCGGGAACTCGATCCGCCATCCGCGGCGGGCGATGAGGGCGCGGACCGCCTGGAAGGCGGGCACGACGTTCTCGACCGGGAGCGCATACTCCATCTCACGGAAGCGCACCGTCCTGCTCTGGATGAGCACGCGGTGCGAACGCTCGGTGTACTCGCGATCCCCGGTGAGCTTCACCGCGAGACGGCTGAAGGGCGGTGTGATCGCCGGAGCGACCTGCCCGGCAGCGCACACCGCGCGGTACACGCCGTTGGACAGCAACGTCTCATCGATCCAGCGCCCGATGACCGGAAGCGGCCGACGCACGGTCGACTCCGGCAGACGCGTCTGACGCTTCGTCAGAGCGACGTCGGTGTGCGGGAACCAGTAGAACTCGAAATGGTCGGCTCCGGCGACGCGCTCGTCGAGCGTCTCGAGCACGTCGTCCAACGGCGCCGGTTCGTCGATCGCGTGCATCACGAAGGCGGGTACGCACTGCAGAGTCACCTCGACGATGATGCCGAGTGCGCCGAGTCCGAGAGCCACTGCCGGAAGCAGCCCGCTCTCGTGTTCGTCGTCGATGCGGAGGAACTCCCCGGCGGCCGTGACCATCGTCACCCCGACCACCTGGGTCGCCAGGCCGCCGAACGCCGCCCCGGTGCCGTGGGTACCGGTCGAGATCGCGCCGGAGATGGACTGCCGGTCGATGTCGCCGAGGTTCTCCATCGCGAGTCCGTAGGGCGCCAGCAGCCCCGGGATGCGATGCAGCCGCGTACCGGCGAGCAGTGTCACACGCCCTGTGGCGGCATCCGCCGAGACGAGGCCCTGCAGGTCGTCGAGCTCGAGCAGGACCCCGGGCGCGACCGCGATTCCCGTGAAGCTGTGCCCCGCGCCGACGGCCTTCACGGTGAGGCCGTGCTTGACCGCTGCGATCACGGCCCGCTGCACCCCCTCGGGACTCCGCGGACGCTCCACACGCACCGGACGAACCGAGGCGGATCGGCCCCAGTTCTGCCAGGAGCCGCCGATTCTCGTCACAGGAACGCCTTTCCCTCGCCGCGATACGTCGGGAGTTCGTCGATGACCTGCTCCCCCGATACCAGGTGATACCGGTCGATCCGCTCCGCGGGCTCGCCGCTCTTGGCGTGTCGGAACCAGACACGATCCCCCACGCCGAGCGACGTGGCCGCGGGACCCTGCAGCGGGGTCTGCACCTCGCCCGCCGCTTCGCGCGGGAGCGTCCGCAGCCCCGCGGGCCAGACCGGCAGGGGCTGACGGGAAGCGACCGGGGGCCGGACGCGATCCACCCTCCACCGAGCACCGTGGCGATGTCGACCGCCGGGCGTCGCACGACATCGAAGGCGAAAGCGGAGGCCGGAGCCGGGCGGAACGAACGGTATCCGTCGAAGAGGTGCCCGCCCAGAAGACCGCTGCCGGCGCTCGCCTCGGTGAGCGACTCGTCGCTGCCCGTGAACTCGAGCGACCCCGTGCCGCCGCCGTTGAGGAACTCCATCGGCGCGATCGCGGTGACCGCCCCGACGATGTGCGCCCGCCGATCGCGCAACTCGTTCCGCGATCGCGCCTGCACCATGCGGATCAGCGGGGCGTCCGCGCCGGCATCGTCGCCCTGCCCCGCGATCTGCGCGTCGTACATCTGCAGACCGACGAGGCGGAATCCCGGTCGCGCGACGACCTTCCTGGCGAAGGCCGCGACCTCCCCGGGCTGAAGAGCGCTGATCGACGCACGCCGATGTGCCCGAGGAGGGACGAGCGCCACGAGGCGTCCACGTCGATCGCGACACGGATCTCGGGGCGTGCCGACGGACCGGCGACGCTGTCGATCAGGTCGAGGTGCACGAGGTCGTCGACCATCAGGGTGATGCGCTGCGCCGCCTGTTCGTCGGCGAACAACCGCTCGAGGCTCGCCCGGTCCACGGTCGGGTACCCGATCACGATGTCGTCGTGCGTCTCTGCGAGCCAGAGTGCCTCTTCGAGCGTGAACGCGAGGATCCCGCGGAATCCCGGGAGCTTCAGCACCGCATCGAGCACGGCACGGACACGCACCGACTTCGATGCCACGCGGATGGGGAGACCGCCTGCACGGACCAGGAGGTCCATGGCGTTGTAACGGAGGGCGTCGCGGTCGATCACCGCGACGGGCGCAGGCAGGTGCCCGGTGGCGGCCGAGAGGCGCGGCCAGTAGCGAGCCGGGTCCTCCCACTCGGGAGCAACAGAGGACGCACCGTGGACGGGGCTCAGTTCATCGATGAGGTCGAGCACTCCCCCACCCTAAGGCCTCCTCGTATTCCGGATCACGTCCCGCGGCACCGGGTCGCACCTGCAGCGCGGCGATAGGCTGGCGGCGCGGCCCCCGTAGCCCAATGGCAGAGGCAGGCGACTTAAAATCGCTTCAGTCTGGGTTCGAGTCCCAGCGGGGGCACCCGGTGGAGGCGGCGAGACACGGCGCCAAGTCGCCCCGGTCCCTCAGTCCTCCTGCTCGGTGAGAGCCTTCTTCGCGCCCGCCGCCTCCCGCACGCGTCGCACGACCAGGACCACGAGTGCGACGGCGATCGCCGTGTACACGACGTAGTCGAGATAGCCGAGGTAGTGCTCCAGCTGTTCGTGCTGTGTGCCCAGAGCCGCCCCGACGCCGATGAGCAGCGTGTTCCACGCACCGCTGCCGATGACCGTATACACGCTGAAGGTGATCAGGTTCATGCGGGATGCGCCGGCCGGGATCGAGATGAGGCTGCGCACCCCTGGCACCATGCGCCCGACGAGCACCGTCCAGCCGCCGCTGCGGACGAACCAGTCGGACCCCCGCTCCAAGTCGGACCGACTCACCAGTCGTGTCGCGGCCAGCAGCCGCACCGCCCTCTTCATACCGATCGCCGCTCCGAGGCCGTAGAGCAGCAGGGCCCCGAGCCAGGAGGCAAGGGTGCTCCAGAAGATCAGCCAGCCGAGGTGCAGATCTCCGCTCTGGCTCAGGTACCCCGCGAACGGCAGGACGACCTCGCTCGGGATGGGTGGGATCAGAACCTCGAGGAACACGAGGACGCCGACCCCGACATCGCCGAGGGCGGTCAGGACGTCGGCGGCGAAGCCGGTGAGGCCCGTGAACCCGTGGTCGGCGGTGCTGGCGAGGCTCATCGATCAGCGCCCGAAGATGTCGCCGAGCCCGGGTATCCCGAGGTCGCCGAGCCGCTCACCCCACCCGCTCGCCGCATCGCCGATTCCCGACACCGCTTCCCCGGCTGATCCCATCAGATCCCCGGCCCCGCCCGCGAGCGACTCGACATCGATGCCGGCGGCCAACGACTCGACGTCGACGCCCTCCGCCAGCGCGCCGAAGTCGACGCCGATGTTCGCCGCCTGCTCCAGCAGAGGTCCTGCGACGCTGCTGAGGACTGCTCCCCGGCCACGACTCCGAGCATTCCGACGGCCGCGCCACCGGCGGCGACCGCAGCACCCCCGGCACCTGCGCCCCGTGCCCGCGACAGCAGACCACGCATCCGGCCGGGCTTCATGGCCTCTGCGCGCCCGGCGGCACGGGCCAGGTCATCCGGCGACGAGGACCGCGGACGCTCGCCCGGCTCGAACTCCTGCCGCATGCGGGCTTCGACGAGCGCGCGCTGTTCCGGAGTCAGGCGCGCGAACGCCTCGCGGTGGATCTGCTCGACGCGCTGCGGATCCGCCGTCCGAAGCAGGTAGTCGTAGCGGGCGATCGCCGCCCGGTCGACGTCGGTCGCGGTCTGCGCGTTCCGTGACGTCCCTGGTGCCGGAGGCGCATACCCGTCGGCGACAGGCGCTGCCGTGTACGTGGAGCGCGACCGCTCCCCGGTGCGGCGGGTGGCGCATACGGGTCGCTTGACGCCGGAGGTCGCCGATCGGACGGCTCGCCCTGCCCACGGACGGCATCGACGGCGCCGCGGAGCATCCCGCTCCAGTCCGTCGACCGGGCTCCGTCCGACGAGTGCGAGCCGCGCCCGGAGCTCTTCTCGAGTGCGTCGGAGGCGATGCCCATCAGGCGGGAGAGCTTTCCCATGGTGTCCCTTTCGTGGGGCGAGCCACCGGGATCCATGGCGCCAGGACGACGGCAGGGGTTTCTCGGCGACCCGCAGTGCGGGTGCCAGGTCTCTTCCACCCTCGCGGGCCAGCGGGCCGGAGCACGTTCTCATGCTCGTAATGACGACGACGCTGCAGACGGGAATACTCCCCTTGCACCGGTGACGTTACCGATCCCACCTGTGCGTCGCCTCGGAGACGCGCCGCCGGAACGACGATCGGCCCCGGGCGCAGTGCGCTCCGGGGCCGATCTCGAGGTGCGTCGTGGACGACTACTTGGCAGCAGCCTCCGCGGGCTCAGCGGCCTTCGAGGCGGAAGCCTTCTTCGCCGCAGGCTTCTTCGCGACGGGCTTCTTCGCGACGTCCTCGGCCGCAGCCGCAGGCGCAGCCTTCGCCGCAGGCTTCTTCGCGACAGGCTCTGCCTTCGTGGCCGGAGCAGCATCCGCAGCGGGCGTCGCCGGCGCGGCCGGACGGGGACGAGCGGCGAACTCCTCGAAGACGTAGCGCGGGTTCTGCACCGTCTCGAGGTTCACCAGGTCGCGACCGAGCCACAGGTTGTTCCACCAGCCCCAGATGACGCGGAACTTGCGCTCCCACGTCGGCATCGCGAGACCGTGGTAGCCGCGGTGCGCGACCCAGGCGACGAAGCCCTTGAGGGCGATCTTGCCGGACTGGAAGACGCCGTTGTACAGGCCGAGACCCGCGACGGCGCCGAGGTTCTTGTGGAAGTACTCCTTGGGGTTCTCGCCACGGAGGACGGCCACGAGGTTCTTCGCGAGGAGTTTCGCCTGACGAACGGCGTGCTGGGCGTTCGGCACGCAGAAGCCGCCGACGCCACCACCCGAGAGGTCGGGGACAGCCGAGACGTCACCGGCCGCCCAGGCGCCTTCGACGAACTCCTCGGGGGTGCCGACGCGGAGGTCTGCACGGGTCTGGATGCGGCCGCGCTCCTCGACGGGGAGGTCACCGCCGCGCACGACGGTCGGGTTGGCCATGACCCCGGCCGTCCAGACGATGACGTCGGTCGGGATGACCTCGCCGGTGGAGAGCTCGACGTTGCCGTCGATGGCACCCGTGACCTGGGTGTCGAGGTGCACGTTGGCGCCGCGCTTCGCCAGGTCCTTGAGGACCCACTCGCTGGTCTTCAGCGACACCTCGGGCATGATGCGGCCCATCGCCTCGATGAGGTGGAAGTGCGTGTCCTCGAAGCTCAGCTGCGGGTACTTGCCGACGAGGGAGGAGGCGAGCGAGCGCAACTCGGCGAACACCTCGATACCCGCGAATCCGCCGCCGACGACGACGACGGAGAGCAGACGGTCGCGCTCGGGGCCGGCAGGCAGCGACGCCGCCTTGTCGAAGTTCGACATGACCTTGTCGCGGATCGCGACGGCCTCCTCGATCGTCTTCAGCCCGATCGCGTTGTCGGCGATGCCCGGGATGGGGAAGGTGCGGGAGACGGCGCCGGCGGTGACGACGATCTGGTCGTACGCGAACTCATACGAGTCACCCACCGGGGGTGTGATCGTGGCGACCTTCTGCGCATGGTTGATGTTCGTCACCTTGGCGGTGATGACGTTGGTGCGCTTGAGGTGACGGCGGTGCGCGACCACCGAGTGCCTGGCCTCGATGGAACCGGCGGCGACCTCGGGGAGGAACGGCTGGTACGTCATGTAGGGCAGCGGGTCGACCATGGTGACGTCGGCCTCGCCCTTGCGCAGGTGCTTCTCGAGCTTCCACGCGGTGTAGAAACCTGCGTACCCTCCGCCGACGATCAGGATCTTGGGCACAGTGCTGTTCTGAGGCACAGAAGAACTACTCCTCGGAGTCGGGAATTTGGCGTACGGGAACGCGCGCCGATCGGATGCGCCGGGCAGCTGCGGTGACGCCAAGCGCTATCAGGATACCAGGCAGAGTGAGCGCGATGAGCGGCAGGGTACCGTAGCGCAGTGAATCCGCGCTGGGAAGCAACGGGGAACCGGGCTCGCTCGGCGCGTCGGCCGCCGGAAGAGGCGGCACGGCGACCGGCGTCGTCGTGGGCACCGGCTCCGGCTCGGGCTCCGCATCCGCTCGACGGAAGAATCGGATCCACTCGGCCAGGTCCCCCATCGGGTTGACGCTCACGGGTGCGACGTCGGCGGAGATCGCGGCTGCCGCGTCGACGAGTCCGTACCCGTAGAGCGGGTCCTGGGGCTTGATCGCGTCCGGCACCGGGATCGCCGTCTTGATGATGCGGTTGATGACGTCGATCGCCTTGATGTCGGGGTGGGCGGAGCGGATCAGAGCCGCGACGCCCGCGACGATCGGAGCAGCTCCGCTGGTGCCGCGCCATCTCGCGACCTCGCCGTCGGCGGAGACGCCGAGCAGTCCCTCGCTGGGTGCCGAGATCCCGATCGTGATGCCCTGGGTGGACGCCTCGACGCTCGCGGTGCCCGTCTGGTCGACGCCGCCCACCGTGAGCACCCCGGGGATCGTCGCGGGCGCGCCGATGATGTTCGTGCCGCTCCCGCGGTTCCCCGCCGCGACCACCACCACGACGTCGTGCTCGAACGCATAGAGGAACGCGTCGTCCCAGCTCTCGTCCCAGTCGAGCGTGTTCGTCGTGAACGAGAGATTGATGATGTCGGCGCCGTTGTCGACGGCCCAGCGCATGCCCTTGGCGACCTGCTCCGTGAAGGGTACGGCTGCGGCGGCGCCGAATCCGACCGAGATCGACAGCAGATCGGCCTCCGGAGCCACCCCGATCATGCCGGTGCCGTCCGCTGCGCCACGGCCTGCGGCGAGCGAGGCCACCCACGATCCGTGGTTCCCGTCGATCGCGCCGAGCGGCGTGCGGCCGTCCGGTGTGCCGGCTCCGGACACATCGGTGCCGCCGACCACCGCATCGCCGAACACCCCGGGCACCTTGCCGATACCCGTGTCGATCACCGCGATCGTGACGCCTTCTCCGCGCGTGGTCTGCCACGCCTCCCGGATCCTCGCGCCGTCGAGCCAGTACTCCGCCGCGCGCGTCGGATCCGCCGGATCATCCGGGATCGGCGGCGGCGTCGCCGACGCGCCGAGGAGCGCGACGGACGCTGCCACCACCACCATGGCGGCAGCGCTGCGCAGCGTCCGACGCGCGGTCATGCCGAGGGCGCCGACTCATCACGCGTCGCCGCACCGGGGTCTTCGCACCGGCAGACCATCGGCGACCAGGACGACCGCGCCAGGGCAGCGTCGCCGATCGGGTTCACGCCGGGCCCCGCGGCGAGCGCATGTCCTGCCAGCGCATGCAGGCACTTCACGCGCGTGGGCATGCCTCCTGCCGAGATGCCGTCGATCTCGGAGACGTCACCGAACTGCGCCCGGTCGGCGAGATACGCCTCATGGGCGGCGAGGTAGGCCGCAGCCACGTCCTCGTCGTCGGTGAGGAGCGCCGCGAGCTCCGGCATCACCTGCGTGGCTTCCAGAGTCGACATCGCAGCCGTGGCCGCAGGATGCGTCAGGTAATAGAACGTCGGGAACGGCGTGCCGTCCGGAAGGCGCGGAGTCGTCGCGACCACTGTCGGGTTGCCGCAGGTGCACCGGGCCGCGATGCCGACGACGCCGCGAGCGGGACGACCGAGCTGGGCCGATACGACAGCGAGCTCGGCGGGCGTGGGGGCGGGGAACGGCGGCGTGGTCACCCCTCCAGCGTAGGGGAGCCGCCCGGGAGGATGCTCCGAGCCGGTCGTCAGGGAGCGACGGCAGCCGTGCCGCTCAGCCCCGTCGAGACGAGGGTCTTCAGCAGCTGCGGCATCCAGTCGGAGGGCTTCTCCTCGAGTGTGTCGCTGACGGGCTCCTGCTCGCGCGGCAGAGCCGAGGGATCGAGGTCGTTGTCGATCAGGTAGACGACCTCGCCGGGTTTGACGTAGTAGAGACGCTCGCGGGCCTGGGTCGTGATGTACGCCGGGTCGTTCCAGCGCTCTCGTTCGGAGACGAGCGCCGCGATCTCCGCTTCGCTCACCTGCACCGAGGCCTCGAGCGCCGCGATCTTCTGTCGCTGATCGATGAAGGTGCCGAGCGTCGGGACCAGCACCCAGGCGCCGAGGACCACCAGGGAGAGCATGATCACGGAGAACGCGGACAGGCGGATGCCCGCTGTCCATTCCCGTACATCGACCCTGGCACTCGCGCCGCCACGCGCGCGGGACGGCTTCGCGGCAGATCTGGTCGTCGAAGACGCCTTCGGGGTCGTCGACCCCACGGGCCGCTGCCCCTTCGGCGCCGGAGACGGCGAAGGAGGAGCCGGTCGTCGTGCCACGGCTCCTCCTTCGTCAGACCGCTGCGCGGCGGGGTTTCCCGCATCCGCGCCGGCGGTTCATCGTGTGTCTCAGCGGCGCTCAGGCCCGGTAGCGCGGGAACGCCGAACGACCCGCGAAGACCGCGGCATCACCCAGCTCCTCCTCGATGCGCAGAAGCTGATTGTACTTCGCGACGCGCTCGCTGCGCGCAGGCGCACCCGCCTTGATCTGACCCGCGTTCGTGGCGACCACCAGGTCGGCGATCGTGGTGTCCTCGGTCTCGCCCGAGCGGTGCGAGAGCATCGCCGTGTAGCCGGAGCGCTGCGCGAGGCTGACCGCGTCGAACGTCTCGGTGAGCGTGCCGATCTGGTTGACCTTCACGAGCAGCGAGTTGGCGACGCCGCGCTCGATCCCGTCGGCGAGGCGCTGCGGGTTGGTGACGAACAGGTCGTCGCCGACCAGCTGGACCTTGGAGCCCAGAGCGTCGGTGAGGTGCTTCCAGTTGTCCCAGTCGTCCTCGGCGAGCGCGTCTTCGATCGTGACGATCGGGAAGTCGTTGACCAGGCCGACGTAGTACTCGGTGAGCGCGGCGGCGTCCCAGTCCTTGTTGTCGAGGCGGTACACGCCGTCCGTGAAGAACTCGGTCGCCGCGACGTCGAGGCCGAGGGCGATGTCGGTGCCCGGCGTGAAGCCGGCCTTCTCGATCGCCTTCACCAGGAAGTCCAGACCCTCGCGGTTGCTGGGCAGGTCGGGGGCGAAGCCGCCCTCGTCGCCGAGACCGGTCGCGTAGCCGGCGGCCTTCAGCTCGGCACGCAGCACGTGGTAGGTCTCGACGCCCCAGCGCAGGGCCTCGGAGTACGTCTCGGCGCCGATCGGAGCCAGGAAGAACTCCTGCATGTCGATGCCGTTGTCGGCGTGCTCGCCGCCGTTGATGACGTTGAACAGCGGAACGGGCAGCACGTGCGCGTTCGGGCCGCCCAGGTAGCGGAACAGCGGCAGGTCGGCCGAGTCGGCGGCGGCCTTGGCGACCGCGAGGCTGACGCCGAGGATGGCGTTGGCGCCGACGCGCTTCTTGTTGTCGGTGCCGTCGACCTCGATCAGGATCTCGTCGACGATGCGCTGCTCGCTCGCCTCGACGCCCTCGATCGCCGGGCCCAGCTCGTCGATGATGGCCTCGACGGCCTTGAGCACACCCTTTCCTCCGTAGCGGCTCTTGTCGCCGTCGCGGAGCTCGTACGCCTCGAACGCGCCGGTGGATGCCCCGGACGGGACGGCGGCCCGCTGCACGATGCCGTCGTCGAGGAGGACCTCCACCTCGACGGTCGGGTTACCGCGCGAGTCGAGAATCTCGCGTGCGCCTACAGCCTCGATCAGTGCCACTGATGTGCTCCTTGCTCAGGGGGAAAACGTGGTGTGGAGCGTCGTCGATCCGCGCCCAGTCTAGCCCGCCGTCCGACGGCTTCAGAGAGGCGCCGGACGGGACGACGTCGGTCAGACGACGACAGCTATCGCGAAGCCGTCCCACCCCTTCGCACCCACGGTCTGCAACGCCGTGGCGTCGAACCGCGGGTCCTCCCCCAGCATCCGGAGTCCCTCCCGCGTGCCGATCACCTTGGAGTCGGCGGTGTCGTCACGGACGATCTCACCGTCGCGCCCGATGTTGTCCAGCACGATCACGGTGCCGGGGTGGCCGAGCTTCGCCGCCCAGTCGAGGTAGATGGTGTTGGATTCCTTGTCGGCGTCGATGAACACCAGATCGAAGCCGCCGACGAGTGTGGGCAGCACCTCCGCGCCGCGCCCGATCCGGATGTCCACGCGGTCGCCCACACCCGCGGCATCGATGCTCGCGCGCGCGAGCATCGCATTGTCGGACTCTGCCTCGACCGTCACCACCCGCCCTTCCGGACCGACAGCACGCGCGAGCCAGATCGTGGAGTAGCCGCCGAGCGTGCCGATCTCGAGCACGCGGCGCGCGCCGCTGATGCGCACCAGCAGGTTGAGGAGCTTTCCCGCCACGGGCGCGACTTCGATCGCGGGCAGACCGGCAGCACGCTGTGCGGCGAGCGCCGCCTCGAGTGGGGCATCAGGACCGACGAGCGTGTCGGCGAGGAACGAGTCGGTCAGGGACCAGGCTGCAGGAGAGGAATCCATGACCTCAGCCAACCCCCGCCGCCCCGGCCCGTCAAGACCGCGGCGGCGAGAGCAGACGCCCCTGCGCGTCGGCGAGCTCGGGCTGCGTGCGGAACTGTCCGGTCAGCACCAGGACGAGCGTGACCACGGCGATCACGATCCATGCCGCGACGCCGAGAGGCCCGGCCAGCGCCATGTCGGGTTGCGTGGCCGCGACGACCACGACGAGGCCGGCAGCGGCGTTGAGCGCTCCATGCGCCAGCACGGCGGGCCACACTGACGCCGACCGCAGGCGCAGCCAACCGAGCAGGATGCCCCACGCCACGCATCCGCCGATCATGAACAGCACTCCCGAGATGTCGGTGCGACCGAAGTTGTACCCGAGCAGGATGATCGGGCTGTGCCAGAACCCCCAGATGACGCCGCTCAGGATCAGGGCCGGCCAGGTGCCGAGCGGTCGGAGCGCCGGCACCAGCCATCCGCGCCAGCCGATCTCCTCACCGAAGGCGAAGACGCTGTTGAACAACGCCCCGAGAGGGATCATCGCGAACTGCGCGAACACGAGCAGGCCCATCGGAGGCAGCGGCGCACCGGCGGGGAGGGCCTTCTCGATCTCGGCCGCGAACGCGGAGAACGCGAAGTCCAGCTGCACGAAGCCGAGGCCGGCGGCGACGAGCACGCTCGCGACGACGATCACCGGCGGCACGAGCCAGCCCGCCACCATCAGCCAGATGACGCGCTTGGCCGGGCGCAGCGGCCACACTCCGAGGAACCGTGCGCGCTCCCCGCGGGCGGGAACCCTCATCAGGAAGGTGACGACGAGCACCGCGACCGCCGGGGTGAACATGATGACCGGCAGCAGCACGACGGCGGCCGGCTCGGCGAGACCGTCACCGAGCCACAGCGGCAGAGCCACGACCCACGCCAGGGCGCAGGCCACGATCACGAAGACGATCACCGCGGGCCACGGCACGCGTCTGGTCTGGGGGTCGAGTCGTTCACTGCTTCGCCTCTCTCGTCTGGTCGGGCTTCGTGCCCGGGGTTCTCGTGCCGTCCACATAGGCCTGCAGCAGCGCGGCCGCCTCCTCCGCGCCGTCGATCGTGGCGATAAACGGCCGACGGTCACGACGCGACACCTCGATCGCGGACCCGCGTCGCATGACGATCCCGTTCCTGCCGTCGACCGAGATGCGCCAACCCCAACCGCCGAACTCCCCGAACGGCGAGATCTCGACCGCACGGGCGGATTCGACCTCGGCGAGCGGGATGCGGATCCGCGGCCATCCCAGCAGCGACCGCGCCGCGAAGCCCTCCGGGGTGACGCGCACACGGAACGACGAGGTCGCCAGGAGCGCGAAAGCCACGAAGATCACGACCAGGACGACGATCCAGGCCCCCTCGACCCCGGCGATCAACATGAAGGCGGCGAGCGCCACGAGGCCCAGCTGCACGAGGACGAGGAAGACCAGTGGTCCGCGGGGCATGGATGTGGTCCCCACCCAGACGACGCGCTCGCCCTGCGCGACCGCGACGCTGTGCCGGGGCTCGAGGGTGCGCCCCTGTTCTGCGCGGACGCGCGGTTGGACGATCCACGCGACGGCGCTCACCACGACCAGCGCCGCGAAGCAGAGCGCCATGATCCCGCCGATGCCCGGCACGTCAGAGGGGTCTGTCAGGTCGCGCTGCATGGCGAGGGATCCGAGGCACATGACCGCCGCGAAGACGGCCATCCCGGCCGCAAGCGCACCCATCAGTCGGGCCGCGCCGCCCCAGTGGGCGCCGACCGACGCGAGAGTGGTGACGGCCATCAGCAGCGGCAGCACGAGTCCGACGCCGATCAGGAGCCAGACATAGGTCGACGGCGGGCCGAAGCCGTCGGCCCCGTTCACGCCCCAGTGCGTCGCGACCTGCTCCGGCAGTCCCGGCAGCCACGAGATCAGCACCAGGAGCGCGACCGCGGTGATCACGACCGGGACGACGACCGCCACGATCAGGAAGGTCAGACGTGCGCGTCGCAGGAGCCGAGGCGGGGTTCGGGTGAGGTCGTGCGTAGTCATGGCGAGTCCTCCTCGCGGCTCTCGGGCTTCATGGGGGCGGGTCGGGGTGCGGACACATCGCGGTGCGCGTGAACGATGCCGGCGAGCGTGTCTGCGGAGACGCCGAGGGCTGCCGCACGTCGCACCAGGAGATCGATCTCGTGCGCGAGTTCAGCGAGGGGTGCGGCGGTCGCGGCGATGACTGCTCCCCTGCCTCTGCGCAGGTCCACGAGCCCTCGTCGCGCAGTCGCTGATAGGCGTGGAGCACCGTGTGCTGGTTGATGTCCAGCGCTTCCGCGACGTCGCGCGCGGCCGGCAGTCGATCGCCCGGCGCGAGGATGCCGGCGAGGATATCGGAGCGGACGGACGCCGCGACTTGGTCGAAGAGTGCGCGCGGGCTGTCGGGGTCGACGCGGATGAGCATCCGATCCTCCTCTCAGGGAATCGCTACTTATTCTATATGAACTAGAACAACTGTGGCAACCCTCCACACGTCTTCGTCTCCCTCGGCCCGATCGTCCACACTGACCTCATGCGCATCACTCCCCGTCGTCTCGCGATCGGCATGAGCCTGTGGATTCCCAACCTCTTCAGCGGCATCCGGGTGCGCCGCTTCAGTGAGGACTGGACACACGCCGCGGTCGAACTGCACGTCAACGTGTTCACCCGCAACTACGTCAAGACCGCGTTCGGCGGATCGATGTCGGCCATGACCGACCCGTACTTCTTCATGCTCGTGATGCATCAGCTCGGGCGAGATCACGTCGTGTGGGACACCCGCGGCGAGATCGAGTTCCTCAAGCCGGGGCGCGGCGTGCTGACGGCGGAGTTCGAGGTGTCGAAGGAGAAGGCGGACGAGATCCGCGAGCGCGCGCGCGGCGGAGCGAAGGTGCTGGAGTGGTTCGAGACGGTCATCACCGACCGCGAGGGCGACGTGGTCGCGAAGGTGCGTCGCGAGGTGTACATCCGCGAGAAGAAGCGGGTCACCGCAGCCCGGAGCTGACCACGGGCGCGAGCGTGGACGCCCTCGCGACCAGAGCAGGGGCGAGCCGCATCGTCCCGTGCGCGGTCGTCGCTCCCGACACCAGGCCGAGAACGAGCTCGAGTGCCGCGCGTCCGCTCTCCTCGAACGGCTGCCTGACGGTCGTGAGATCGAGTGCTGCTGCGACCTCGCCGTCGTCGTAGCCGACCACGGCGAGCGGGGCGGTTCCGTGGTCGGCGCGCAGTGCTGCCAGCACCGCGACGGCGAACTGGTCGTGGTTCGCAACGATCGCCGTCGCTCCGGCCGCCCTGGCCGCGGCGATCACCCGCCCGTCGACCGCGGACGGATCGGCGACCGCCAGATCGGTCATGGCCAGGTGCTGCGTCAGCCCCTCGACCCTGAGCATCCCCGCCGACACGTACGCCGGCGAGCGCTGCGGCTCGTGTACGAAGAGGACACGGCGATGCCCCAGCCCGACGAGGTGGCGGCCGATCTGAGCCCCGCCGTCGCGGTCGTCGACGAGGACGACGGGGCCACCGACGTCGGAACGCGTCGGCACGACGTCGACGTAGACGACCGGGATGCGTGCCGCTCTGCTCGCCCGCCGCGCAGCTCCGCCGAGCGGAACACCCATCACCACGAGACCGGTGACATCCGTGCGCGTCGGCAGCACGTCGAGCAGCGGCTCATCCGCCGCCGCGGCCGAATCGAGGTCGTACGGGATGATGTCGACCGCGGCATCCCTGGCCCGACGGAGCATTCCGGACAGGCGGCGCAGATACGACGGATACGTGGTGAACGGGGCGGCGACCGCGACACGGGCCGCTCCCACGCGCCGCCCCTGCGTCATGCGATACCCGAGCGCTGTGGCCGCGGCGACGATGCGCTCGCGGGTCTCCGGTCGCACCCGATGCGGAGCACTCACCGCCAGCGACACGGTGGAGATGCTCACTCCCGCCCGCTGAGCGACGTCGTAGATGGTGACCCGTCCCGGTCGTGCGCGCATGCTCTGACTTCCTTCTTCATCGAAGTTCTTCGATTGCCAAGACTAGGGCGGAAGTCGGAGGCGGGGTACCCGCCGGCGAGGAACACATCGAAGGAGATGCGATGCCGACAGCACGAACCCGATTCCGGCGCCCCGCGCTCGACAACGCGGTGGCGGCGTGGGAGGAGCGGGTCGCTCCGCTGCTCGACGAGGAACCCGGTGACCCGGCGGGGCGACGTCGGGTCGCCGCGAGGAACGACGACGCCGTCAGCGCGGCACTCGGGATCACGCCTCTGCCCACGGCGTCCGAGGAGCACATCGTCGCGGTCGACGGGCACCCCGATGTGCGCGTCCGGGTGTACTGGCCCGGTGCGGAGCGCACACCGTCGGGGAGCGGCCTGCCCGTGCTGGTGTACTTCTACGGCGGCGGATTCACGATCGCCGGGATCGACTGGGTCTCCTGGGATGCCCGCCTCCGGAGCAGAGCACGGGATGCGGGCATCGTGATCGTCGCGGCCGACTATGCGCACGCGCCGGAGCGGAGATTCCCCACTCAGCCGGAGCAGTGCTGGTCGGCGTTCGAATGGACTCGCGCCCATGCGGAGCAGCTCGGAGCCTCGCGCAACCGGATCGCCGTGGGCGGAGCGTCCTCGGGGGCGACCTCGCCGCCGCCGTGACGCTCATGAACAGGGATCGCTCCGCCCACCCGATCGCACTGCAGCTGCTGGAGAACCCCGCCCTCGATCTCACGATGGGACACGCGGACATGAGCGGCATCGACGCGAGGATGCCCGGGGTCATCGTGCGCGCCGCCGGCCGCACGCTGGTGCGGCAGTACCTCGGCGACGACTCCGCGACCGCCCGCCGACCGTACGCCTCGCCGCTGCTGGCCGCATCGCACGAGGGTCTCCCGCCCGCAGTGATCCTCACCTCCGAGCTCGACCCCCTGCGCGGCGACGGGGAGGCCTATGCGCGGGCGCTCTCCGCCGCGGGTGTACCGGTGACCGCGATGCGCTTCATCGGTCAGACCCACGGATCTCTGGGCTCGACCGGGTTCGTGCCCGCCGCGGACGCCGCGCACCGCATCGTCGTCTCCGAACTGCGCACCCTGCACGAAGGTTCCAGGGCATGAGCGACCATGACCAGGGCCGACCGCCGATGAGTCCGGAGATCCAGGAGTGGATCCAGCGCATCCGCGAACACTCCGCGACTCTCCCCGACCTGGACTCCCCGAGATGGGTGCGCGCCGTCGGGCGCAGCGCGAGCTGAGCGATCTCCTCGCCGTCGAGTTCACCGAACCGGTCCCCGCGGGCGTGGAGATCGACGACCTCACGATCGCCGGCGGAGGGGGTCCGCTGCGAGCCCGTCGTTTCCGCCCCGCATCCGTGATCGGCGCGCTTCCCACGATCGTCTGGCTGCACGGCGGCGGCTGGACGGGCGGCACGATCGACGAGCTCCTCAACGACCGCCTCTGCGCAGACCGCGCACTGCGCTCCGGTGTCCAGATCATCGCGCTCGAGTACCGGCTCGCGCCCGAGCACCCGTTCCCGGCTCCGGTCGACGACGCCGTCGCGGCGCTGGCCGACCTGCGCGAGCGCGCCGACGGTCTCGGGGTCGATGCGGAGCGACTCGGCATCGGCGGCAATTCCGCCGGGGCGACGATCGCCGCGACGACGGCGCTGCGCCAGCGCGACATCGGCGCACCGCTGCATCATCAGACCCTCGAGGTGCTGCCGGCGGCACTGCGGATCGTCGGCGCGTCGATGGGTCGCCTTCTGCTTCCCGCGGAGAAGGAGAGCGTCGAACGGCTCGCCGACACCTATCGCGCCGGGGCTCCGCTCGCCGAGGCGTCGCCGTTGGACGCCCCCGAACACCGAGGGCTCGCTCCCGCACTCATCCTCGCCGCCGAGTTCGATCCCCTCAGGGACGGCGCCACCGCCTACGCCGACACCCTGCGGCGAGCGGGCGTCCCCGTCGTGCTGCGCATCGGTCGCGGCCACGATCACGCGTCCCCCGGTCTCACCGCCCGCTGGGATAGTGCGCGGCGGTGGCGTGACGTCTTCGTCGCCGAGCTCGCCGACGCCTACCGGACGCGCCGCGCGAGCGCCGAACCCGACGAGCATCGTCGGAGTTCGCGCATGACCAGCCCCACCCCGACCGAGACCAGGAGACGATGATGTCCACCCACGCAGTCGACCCTGTCTTCCCCGCGGACCCCACGCCGCCGCCCACTGCGGACGCGATTCCCGGCCGACGCCAGAGCCGATGGTTCTGGATCTGCTTCGTCCTGGGATGGCTCGGATCCGGCATCGCCCAAGGCGTCGCCAGCGTGGCGGTCCCCCAGCTGCTCAAGGAGTGGGACCCTGGTCAGGCGACAGGCAACCTCAGCATCATCCTGACATTCGGCGGCGCCGCCATCCTCGTCACGACACCCATCTTCGGGCGCCTCAGCGACCGCTCGATGTCGCGGCTCGGCATCCGCCGCCCCTGGATCCTCTCCGGATCGCTGATCGCCCTCGCGGGATACGCGGTACAGGCCACCGCCCCCTCGCTCCTCCTGCTCGGTGTCGGCACGATCCTCGTCCTCGTGGGCTGGGGAGCGGTGTCGATGACCGTCCACACGCTGTTCGCCGACCAGATCCGTCGAAGCATCCGTGCCATCATGTCGGCCGTCACCGGCGCCGCCACCGCGATCGGAATCCTGGGAGGTGTCTCCCTCGCGGGCATCGTCGCCCCGGCGGGCCAGATCGGCATGTTCCTGATCCCCGGGGCCCTCTCCGTCCTCCTGGCGATCACGTTGTTCTTCACGCTGAAGGACATCCGTCGGCTGGGGCCCGCCGAACCGATGGACTGGAGCGGCGTGCTGGCGACCTTCTGGCTGAGCCCGCGCCGCTACCCCGACTTCGCCTGGGCGTGGGTATGCCGCTTCTTCATGACGGCATCGATCGTGTCGGTCACGAGCTACCTCTACCTCACGATCTCCGGACGCTTCGGCATCGACGACCCGACGGCGATCGCCGCGGTGCAGACGCAGGCGACGGCGGCGTTCACCCTGATGAACCTCGTAATGGCTTTCGTCTTCGGCGTGATCTCTGATCGGACGGGGCGTCGCAAACCGAGTGTCATCATCGGCGCTCTCGCGAGCGCGGGCGGACTGGTCCTGGCGATCTCGTTCGGCGACATCGCGTTCTTCCTCGTCGGGATCGCTGTCGTCGGGGCCGGACAGGGCGCCTACATCGCGGCTGATGTCGCCTTGATGACGGAGTGCCTCCCCTCCGTCGAAGACGCGGGCAAGGACCTCGGGATCGTGGCCCTCGCCTATCTGCTGCCCGGCATCCTCGTGCCCGCCTTCGGATTCTTCGCGACGCGCATAGGCTCACCGACAGGTGAGAACTTCGGGGCGCTCTACGTCGGCGCCGTCGCGATGGCGGTGATCGCCGCATTCGCGGTCACCAGAGTGAAAGGTGTGCGATGACCGATGCTCCCCGCCTCAGCGGCGCGGCCCGCCGCGAGTACCGGCGCCTGACCCGAGCCGCGGACATGCCTGAGCCGACGCACCGGAGCGTCATCAGGACACCCGACATCCCGGTCGCCGCGGACGACGGCACCTCGCTTCTCACCGACCACTGGCATGCCGAGGGTGCCGGCGAGCACACGGTGCTGATCCGCACCCCCTATGGGCGAGACGGCATCGCCGGGGTCGCCCTGTTCCTCGCAGAACGCGGACACCACGTGGTGGTGCAGAGCTGTCGCGGGACGTTCGGGTCGGGCGGGAGCTTCGATCCGCTCCACGACGAGGTCGACGACGGACAGGCGACGATGCGGTGGCTGCGCGCACAGTCGTGGGCGGCCGGGCGCGTGCACTCCTGGGGCGGCAGCTACTTCGGCGTGACCCAGTGGGCATACTGCGACGGCGCCGACCGCCCCGACGCGATGGGCATCGCGATCTCGGCACGCTGCTTCGACGACGCGATCCTGTACCCGGGCGGCGGATTCTCGATCGACACTCCGCTCACGTGGGCCTACGTCCTCGACATGCAGGAACGGTCCCTGCCGGCGAAGGCCCGGGCGCTGCTGCGTGCCCGCCGCGGGTTTCGACGCGGCGCGCTCGCGATACCACCCGCGGACGCAGTGCGGGTGGCGCGCGGCGCCGACCCGCAGTTCTTCCGCGACTGGGTCGAGCACAGCGACCAGGGCGACCCCTGGTGGAACCCGATGCACTTCGCGCAGGACATCGACACCGTCCCGCCCGTCACCCTGGTCGCCGGGTGGCAGGACCTGTTCCTGGTCGGTCAGCTCGCCGATCATGCCGCACTCCGCGATGCCGGACGCCCGGTGCGCCTGATCATCGGCGACTGGGTCCACGGAGCACCGGAGATCACCGTGATCGGCGTCCGCGAGGCGCTGCGGTCGTTCACACCGGACGCTCGCACGGAAGGCGTGCACCTCGAGGTGACCGGCGGAGGCGGGTGGCAGGAGCTGAACAGCTGGCCCCCGCCGCACGCCACGGTCACCGCCGCGCTCACGGCAGACGGCAGACTCGACCTCAGCGGCGCCGAAAGCCCCGCCGCCGCCGCCACCTATCGCTATGACCCCGCGGATCCGACACCGGATGCCGGCGGTAGAACCCTCAATCCGTTCTCTGCAGGACGTCGCAGACAGCGCGCCCGCGAACGCCGCCGGGACGTGCTCGTCTTCACCGGCGCCCCCCTCCCGGACGACCTCGTGGTCATCGGAGCACCGGAGATCACACTGTCCTTCGCATCGACGAACCCCCGGGCGGACCTGTTCGTGCGGCTGTGCGAAGTCGATTCTCGAGGCGTCTCGCGGGCACTCACCGACGGATATCGACGGCTCTCCCCGGAAGCGGCCGGAAACGACGCCGACGACACACGCTCCCACGACGCTGGTCGGGTGACGCTCGAACTCGCCCCGCTCGCCCACCGCTTCGCCGCCGGGTCGCGCATGCGCGTGCAGGTGTCCTCCGGTGCGCATCCTCTGCATCTGCGCAATTCCGGGACGGACGATCCGGTCAGGGACCATTCGCGACTGATCCCCAGCGATCAGATCCTGCACGTGGGCGGCTCGACCCCGGCGCTCCTCGCTCTGCCGGCACAAGGGACGGTCTCGGGGAGCGAGCCCTCGCGTCACCCGCCGTTCACCGCCGCGTGCCACGATGACGGAATGCCTCTCGCGCGACGACTGACACTCGGGGATGCCGTCGCCATCGGTCTCGGCTCCATGATCGGCGCCGGCGTGTTCGCCGTATGGGCACCGGCGGTCGGTGTCGCCGGAAGCGGCATCCTCATCGCCCTCGCGATCGCCGCCGTCGTCGCGTACTGCAACGCCGCCGCATCGGCGCAGCTCGCCGCCGTGCATCCCGTCGCCGGGGGACGTACGCATACGCCCGCGCCGAGATCGGACCGTGGTGGGGGTTCGTGGCCGGGTGGAGCTTCGTGATCGGCAAGATCGCCAGCTGCGCCGCGATGGCCATGACCTTCGCCGCCTATGCGGCCCCCGCCGGGTGGCAGGTGCCGGTCGCCGTGGCAGCCGTCGCCGCGCTCGCCACGGTGAACTGCTTCGGTGTCACTCGCACGGCGCTGCTCACCCGCATCCTGGTCGTCTGCTCGCTGCTCGGCCTCGCGATCGCCGTCGGATTCGGGTTCGGCGCGGCGTCTGCATCGACACCGACGCCGCTGCCCGATGCCACGGCATACGGTGTGCTGCAGGGGCCGGCCTGCTGTTCTTCGCCTTCGCCGGGTACGCGCATCGCGACCATGGGCGAGGAGGTGGTCGACCCCGCGAAGACCATTCCGCGCGCGATCGGCCTCGCCCTCGCTGGCGCGGTCGTCGTCTACACGCTCGTCGGCATCGCGGTCATCCTGGTCCTCGGCGGGGACGCGATCGGCTCGACAGCGCCGCTGGTCGACCTGCTCGACGCGGCAGATGCCTCGGCATGGGCTCCGGTCGTCCGCGTGGCCGCCGCCGCCGCCTCGCTGGGCGCGCTGCTGGCCCTGCTGACCGGGATCGGTCGGACGACTCTCGCCATGGCACGGGAGAGCGACGTCCCGAGGTTCCTCGCCACGATCGACGAGCGCCACCACGTGCCGCAGCGCGCCGAGATCATGATCGCCGTCATCGTGATCGCGATCGTCCTCCTCGCCGATCTGCGAGGGGCGATCGGATTCTCGTCGTTCGGCGTGCTGCTGTACTACCTGATCGCGAACGCGGCAGCTTTCCGGCAGACAGGGCCTGCGCGCCGCTACCCCCGCGCTCTCCAGGTGCTCGGAGCGCTCGGGTGCCTCGTGCTGGTGAGCACCCTTCCGATCCTCGCCTCCAGCATCGGCGCCGGCGTCGTCCTGCTCGGCGTGGGCTATCGGATGCTGCGACTCCGGCTCACCCACGCCTGAGGTCAGCGGTTCGACTCCGCGCGATACACGCGAGGCGCGATGCCGAGCACCGTGCGGAAGTCACGCGTGAGATGCGCGTGATCGGCATATCCGAGTTCGGCGGCGATCGAGGCGAGATCGATCCCCGGCTCGTCGCGCACCCGCTGCGCCGCCTCCTGCAGACGCCGACGCCGGATCATCGCGGCCGGCGAGAGACCGACATGGCGGTGCGTCATCCGCTGCAGGGTCCGCACCGAGACGGCCAGCCGCGTCGCGGCCTCCTCCGGAGTCAGGGCCGCGTCGTCTCCCATCAAGACCTCCATGAGCGCGTTCGCCTGTCGCGCCGGCGCATCCACCTGCCCCGCCCGCTCCACCAGCCAGCGGGCGAAGGCGGCGACCGCACGCTCACGGCGCCCGTCACCGGTCGCCATGGCCCCGGCGACGGCGTCTCGCAGGCCGGACACCCCGGCGGTGACGAGCACGCGCTCGCCGTCGACCAGGGAGGAAGGATCGTCGCTCAGCGCGGCGACCGCGGCGGGGCGCAGCAGTGCGCCGACGGCCCACCCCTTCCCTCGCAGATCGCGGTGGGACGCACGGGTGGTCGCTCCCGACAGGGTCACCGTCTCGGCGTCGACGACGAGGTTGAGGGCCGGATACGCGACGATCTCCTGCCGCGAGGAGCGGCCAGGATCGATGTCCCACTCCGGGATCCAGAACCACGCGACGAGTTCCGCGACCTCGACCGGCGCGGGCAGCCGATGGAACTCCGGAAGCCGCGCCGGATAGAGCACGCCGCGTGTGGGGTCCACCATGCGCCCAGCGTAGGCGCCCGCACCGACATCGGAAGGTTGTCGCGGATCTTCAAGTCGCCGCCATGCCGTGCGACCTAGCGTGGCGACATGACCGACGACAGCACGACGACCCCCACCTCCACGACCGGCGCGAACGGGCGTTACACGACCGACGGCCGTCCGAACGGAGCCACCTCGCTCACGCCCTTCCTCGCCATCGCGGACGCGAAGCAGGCGATCGATTTCTACCGCGACGTCTTCGGCGCCCGAGTCATCGACGTGACCGAGTTCGGCGGCGTCGTCGCGCACGCCGACCTCGACTTCGGACTCGGGCTGCTCCAGCTCGGAGAGCCGAACCCCGATTACCACCTCGTCCGCGCACCCGGAGGAGAGGACGACTGCTACTCGATGGGCCTGTACGTCTCCGATGTCGATGCCGTCGTGGAGAGGGCCGTCGCGGCAGGAGCCACCGTGCGCGAGGCACCGGCCCCCTTCGTCTCGGGTGACCGCTTCGCGAGCATCCGTGATCCGTTCGGGGTGCGCTGGTCGGTCATGACCCGCGTCGAGGACATCTCCGAGGAGGAGAGCAGCCGCCGGGTGACGGAGTGGGCGGCGTCGTTCAGCGCGGCACCGGCAGACGGCTCGAGCTGAGAGACCTCTCGGCCGCCCGGCACACGGCGGGCAGCAGCGCTTCGGCCGTGCGGCGGTAGCCCAGCGCGCTCGGGTGGAAGCGGTCGAGACTGAACATGGCCTCCGGCTCGTCGAAGAACATCGGCCCGACCGCGCGGCGCAGGTCGACCGGCTCGGCGTCGGCCCGTCGCGCCGTCTCGTCCTGGATCTCGGAGAGACGGCGGGACAGGCTGGACGCGATCCGACGGAGCGGCTGCGGCACCGCACGCAGCGCACCGAGGTCCGGGCACGTCCCCACGACGACCTCTGCCCCCATCGCTCGGAGCCTCCGGATCGTCTCGTGCAGATGCTGTGCCGACAGTGCCACCGGCAGCCGATGCGTCACGTCGTTGCCCCCGACGACGATCACGGCCACGTGCGGGCGGTACTCCCCGGGGAGGGTGTCGAGCTGTCCCGGCAGATCGGGCGACTCCGCGCCGACGACGGCCGCCGTGCGCAGTCGTACCGGCCGATGCATCCGGCGTCCTGCCGCCTTGGCCAGACGGCCCCCGAGTGTCTCCTTGCGGTGTTCGGCGCCGAGGCCCGCGGCTATCGAATCCCCGAGCAGCAGCAGCTCGAGCGGCTCGCCGTCGAGGGCGCGCCGCCAGACACGATCGGCATCCAGGGACTCCTCCCCAGCGGCTTCCCGATCCGCCGGCGGGCGAGGGCCGCCTGCTGCACGAGGACGAGACGGATGCCGCCGAGCACCGCTGCGGCGGCGAGCGCCACGACGACCGGGATGCGGATACGACTCACGCCCCGATTCCACCCCGCCACCGTGAACGCGACGTGAACGCCCGCCCGAGGTCGCGTTCGCGGGGTGCCCCGCCGGGAGCGCGCACACGTCGGGAGCGCGCACACATGTCGGACGGAACGGCGACGAGTCCCCCGACAACCGCGCATCCTCCCGACGGGTGTCCGGAAGATGCCCGGTCCGGCCGGGTCAGGAGAGCGGCTTGACCTCGAGGTCGCCTGTTCCGGCGGAGACGGTCGCGAACGCCGTGTAGCCGTCGGCGGCCGACCGCTCGAGCAGCGCCTTGACGTTCTTGGTGCGTCGCTCGAGCCGCACCCTGGCACCGCCCGCGATGAGCGTGGCCTTGTGCCGGACGAGCTCCGCGACCGGCACATCGGCATCGTGGATGAGCACGACCGCCCGCGCACCCGCGTCGGCCTCCTCGGCGATCAGGTCGACCAGACGCTCGAAGCCGAGGGAGAAGCCGACAGCCGGGACCTGCTGCCCGAGGAAGCGGCCGATCATGCCGTCGTAGCGTCCGCCGCCCCCGAGCGAGTATCCGACCGAGGGGTGCGCCAGCTCGAAGATGGTGCCCGTGTAGTAGCCCATGCCCCGCACGAGGAACGGGTCGAAGACGAGGGGATGTCGCTCTGGCCTCGGCCTGCCGCGACGGCCTCGCCGATGCCCACGAGGTGCTCGACGAGTTCGGCGGGCGCACCGTCGGGCAGCGCCTTGCGGATCTGCCGCTCGCCGAACGGGTGGTACTCCATGGTCTGGGGACGTCGGAGGAAGGCGTCGAACGCATCGGCGGCCGCGGTCGAGGCACTGCGCTCGCGGAGCTCGGCGGCGACCCCCTCGGGCCCGATCTTGTCGAGCTTGTCGATCGTGATGAGAACGCCGGGGCGCTCGGCCTCGCTGAATCCGAAGCTGTCGAGCATCCAGTCGAGCACCCGCCGGTCGTTGATGCGCACCGTCGCACCCTCGAGACCCAGCGCGTCGACGGCGTCGAGCGAGGCGACCATCAGCTCCGCTTCGGCCCGCGCGGAGTCGTCGCCCATGATGTCGATGTCGCACTGCACGAACTGCCGGTAGCGTCCCTTCTGCGGCCGCTCCGCGCGCCAGACCGGTCCGATCTGGATCGAGCGGAAGACGGCGGGGAGCTGGGCCCGGTTGCTGGCGTAGAAACGCGCGAGCGGCACCGTCAGGTCGTAGCGCAGCCCGAGATCGGAGAGCGCGGCGGGATCGTCGGCGGCGGCACGGATCGCATCGGCGTCGAGGCCCCGGCGCAGGATGTTGTACGACAGCTTCTCGTTGTCGCCGCCGATGCCGGCGTGCAGGCGGCTGTACTCCTCGACGACAGGCGTCTCGATCTCGTCGAAGCCGTGCGCGAGGTAGCGCTCACGGATGACGGAGAGCACGCGCTCACGGCGAGCCTTGTCGGCGGGGAGGATGTCGCGCATGCCGCGCGGCGGGTTCACAGTAGCCACCCGTCCATCTTCCCAGGTCGGCCGGTGCCGTCGCGCCGAGCGTCAGGATGCGGCTTCGGCGGCGCGCACGTCGTCTTCCAGCACGCGCAGCCGCTCGCGCAGAGCACGCTCCGCATCCCAGCCCCGAGCCCGCGCGGTCGAGACCAGAGCCAGCAGCGCCTCTCCCAGCTCGGCCTCGGACTCCGGCGCCGCCGACGACGGAACCGGAGCCACCGCCACACCGGCTCCCGCCGCGCGCCCGGCGAGCTTCTGTGCGAGCGCGAGGGCGGGCATCCCCCGCGGCACGCCGTCGAGGACGCTGCTGCGGGTCCGCTTCTCGGCTGCCTTCGCCGCGTTCCAGTGCACCAGCACCTGCTCCGGGGTCTCGGCGACCTCGCCGGCGAAGACGTGCGGATGCCGACGCACCATCTTCTCGGTCAGCGTGCGGGCCACATCGTCGATGTCGAACGGGTCGTCCGGGTCCTGCGCCGCGATCGCCGCATGGAACAGCACCTGCCAGAGCAGATCGCCGAGTTCCTCGCGAAGGTCGTCGCGGGTGCCGGCCTCGACGGCGTCGATCACCTCGTGCGACTCCTCGATCAGATACGGCACGAGGTCGCGGTGCGTGATCCGCTGCGACCAGACGCAGCGCTCTCGGACCGCGTGCATGGTGTCGGCGGCGATGCGGAGCGGATCATCCGCATCCGCACGATTCTCGGGCTGCGAGCTCACGCGTCCTCCTCGGTGATCGGGATCCGGGTCACGCGCTCACGAGGAGGCGGATGCCACCCGACGGTACCAGCGCGCCCGCAGCGACACGACGAAAGCGGAGAGGACGAGCGCGATCAACGAGCCGACCAGGACGCCGAGGATCGCCTGGTCGCGGATCCCGCCGTCGCTCGCGAAGGCCAGGTTCGCCAGCAGCAGGGACACCGTGAAGCCGATGCCGCCGAGCGTGCCGGCCGCGAGGATGTCGGCGAACGGCAGGGCGGGCTCCGCACCTTTCGGACGGATCCGCATCGCGAGCCAGCCGAACAGCGAGATGCCGATGATCTTGCCCACCGGAAGCGCGACGACGATGGCCCAGAACGCGGGCGACAACTGCGTGGGCGAGAGCGCGGGGATCACGACGAAAGCCGCGACGAAGGCGAAGATCGGCAGGATCGCGCCGTTCACGGTGGGTTCGAGCGCATGACGGGTGCGTCCGGCCGGCACCGGGGACATCACGAGCCCCAGCATCACCCCGGCGATCGTGGCGTGGATACCCGACGAGGCGACCAGACCCCAGGTGACGACACCGACCACGGCCATCGCGACCGCGATCAGCGGGTGCCCCTTCGCGTGCAGGAGGCGGCTGAGCGCCCAGAACGCCGCGACGCCGACGATGGCGAGACCGAGCTGCAACCACTGCACGTCGCCGGCGAAGAGGACCGCGATGAAGATGATGCCGATGATGTCGTCGAGGATGGCGAGGGCGAGCAGGAACACCCGGACACGCGAGGGCAGGCCCCGGCCGAACATCGCCAGCACGCCGAGGGCGAAGGCGATGTCGGTGGCTGTGGGGATCGGCCACCCGGAGGCCGTCGACGGGTCGCCGCCGGCGATCAGCAGGTACACCGCGATCGGCACGAGCACGCCCCCGCTCGCAGCGATCGCGGGCTGCACGGCCTTGCGCGGCGAGTCGAGTTCACCGTGGGTCAGCTCGTGGCGCAGCTCGATGGCGACGACGAGGAAGAAGACCGCGAGGAGCCCGTCCGACACCCAGTGCGCGATCGACAGGTCGAGATCGGTGCCGGGTACCGCGATGTGGAAGTCGAGGAACGCCGCGAGGCCGTCGTGCGTCGGCAGGTTCGCGAACAGGAGACCGAGCCCTGCGGCGACGAGGAGGAGGACAGCGGGGAACTGCTGCCCGCGGAGGGGGTTCGCTGAGATGCGCATCCCTTCCATCGTAGGTCGGGACTCGTCGCCGCGGTCGCCATCGATCCGCGCGGGACGCCCTCGTGCGTCATGCGTGCAGGACTCCCCCGCGACGCGGGATACTCTCGAGGAGTGACCCCCGCACATTCTTTTTCCGAGCCGACGAACACCGAGGCGATCCGTGTGATCGGCCGCTTCGAAGCAGGCCAGGGCATCCCCGATGCCATGCGCACCGACGTCCGCATGCTCGGCCAGCTGCTCGGCCAGGTGCTGCGCGAGGCCGGCGGCGAAGACCTCTTCGACGATGTCGAGCGCCTGCGCCTCGCGACCATCCAGGCCTACGAGGACGAGACGTCCGACGCGTTCGAGCGCGCAGCGGCGATCGCCGAATCGTTCACGGTCGCTCGGGCCGACGAGGTCGCTCGCGCCTTCACCTGCTACTTCCACCTGGTGAACCTCGCCGAGGAGCATCAGCGCGTGCGCGTGCTCCGCGAGCGAGCGGGACAGCCGGGGCGGGAGGACGCCGCGGACACGGTCGCCACCGCCTACGCGCGTCTGCGCACCGAGGTCGGCCCGGAAGAGGCGCGCCGTCGCCTGGACGGTCTGCGCTTCCACCCCGTGTTCACCGCGCATCCGACCGAGGCCCGGCGCCGCGCGGTCTCGTCCAGCATCCGCCGTCTCTCCGAACTCCTGACCCAGCACGACGCGGCGAGCACCGGCGGTGCCGAGGAGCACCGCGCGCGCCGACGGATGCTGGAGGAGATCGACACGCTCTGGCGCACGGCGCCGCTGCGGTCGCAGAAGCCCTCCCCGACCGACGAGGTGCGCACCGTGATGGGAGTGTTCGACGAGACGCTCTTCACGACGGTGCCGCACGTGTACCGCCGCATCGACGATGCCCTGCGTGGCGAGGACTCGGGCGCCAGTGCCCCGATCGTCCCCGCGTTCGTCCGCATCGGCTCCTGGGTGGGCGGCGACCGGGACGGCAACCCGTTCGTCACGGCGTCCGTGACCAGGGAGGCGTCGCAGATCGCGGCCGACCATGTGCTGCGAGGTCTCGAACGTGCCATCGACCGCATCGGCCGTACGCTGACGCTCGCCGCCGACGACACACCGCCCAGTGCCGCGGTCGTCTCCCTGTGGGAGCGGTTCGCCGCCACCGAGTCCGACCTGGCAGCGGACCTCGCCACCCGCTCCCCCGACGAGCCGCATCGCCGCGTGCTCCTCGTGCTGGCGCGTCGGGTCGCCGCCACTCGACGCGGTGACGCCGAACGGGGATACACACGCCCGGAAGAGCTGCTCGCCGATCTGCGTGCCGTGCAGTCGTCGCTCGCGGATGCCGGAGCCACGCGTCACGCGTTCGGCGGCGTGCAGCATCTGATCTGGCAGGTCGAGACGTACGGCTTCCACCTCACCGAGCTCGAGGTGCGTCAGCACTCGCAGGTGCATGCGAAGGCACTGGCCGAGCTCGACGCGGGCGAGGCCATCAGCGCGCAGACCGAGGAGGTGCTGGAGGTGTTCCGCGCGATCGCGGAGATCCAGCGCGACCGTGGTTCACGCGCGGCCGGGCGGTACGTGGTGTCGTTCACCCAGGCCGCATCCGATCTCGCCAACGTCCATCGCCTGGCCCGCTATGCGCTCGGCGACGATGCGCCCGTGCTCGACGTGGTCCCGCTGTTCGAGACCTTCGCCGACCTGCAGGCCGCTCCCGGCATCCTCGCGGAGGCGGTGACGTTCCCGGAGTTCCGCGAGCGCATGGCCGCGACCGGCAACCGCCTCGAGGTCATGCTCGGCTACTCGGACTCGTCGAAGGACGTCGGCCCTGTCGCGGCGAACCTGGCCCTGTACGAGGCGCAGGAGAAGATCGCACGCTGGGCGCAGGAGTCCCGCATCGAACTGACCCTCTTCCACGGTCGGGGCGGTGCTCTCGGCCGCGGTGGCGGCCCCGCGAACTCCGCGATCCTCGCGCAGCCGCCGCACTCGGTCGACGGCCGCTTCAAGCTCACCGAGCAGGGTGAGGTCATCTTCGCCCGTTACGGCGAGCCCGCGATCGCGATGCGGCACATCGATCAGGTCGCCGCGGCGACCCTGCTCGCGTCGTCGCCCACCGAGGAGGCACGCACCAGCCGCGCGGCCGAGCGCTACGCCGAGGTCGCCTCGATCATGGACGCCGCCTCCCGCGAGCGCTTCTTCTCGCTGGTCAAGGCGGAGGGGTTCGCGCCCTGGTTCGCCACCGTGACGCCGCTGGAGGAGATCGGGCTGCTCGCGCTCGGCTCGCGTCCGGCCCGCCGCGGGCTCTCAGTGGAGTCGCTCGAAGATCTGCGCGCGATCCCCTGGGTGTTCGCGTGGACGCAGGCGCGGATCAACCTCGCCGGATGGTTCGGGCTCGGTACAGCGCTCGACGCCGTCGGCGACGCGGAGCTTCTCACCGAGGCGTATCGCGAGTGGCCGTTGCTGCGCACCATGATCGACAACGTGGCCATGAGCCTCGCCAAGACCGACGAGCGCATCGCCCGCCAGTACCTGGCTCTCGGCGACCGCGACGATCTGGCTCAGCTCGTGCTGGACGAGCTCGCGGTCACGCGGCGCTGGGTGATCCGCCTCACCGGCGGCGAGGGCCTGTTGGAGAACAAGCCCGTCCTCCAGCGCGCCGTGCAGTTGCGAAGCCCCTATGTCGACGCGCTGTCGCTCCTGCAGCTCCGTGCGCTCCGGGCGCTGCGCTCCGCGACAGACGGACCGACGGGTTCGGGCGCCGACGGCGAGCAGCAGCGGCTGCTCCTGCTCTCGGTCAGCGGCGTCGCGGCGGGGCTCCAGAACACCGGATGACCGGCATACCGTGCGGCCGCGTGCGTGACCCGCATTCGGCCGCCGCTAGAGTGAAATCTCGCGCCGACTCCGGCGAAGCCTCACGCGACACGATCGCCTGCACCACCATCCCCCACCAGAAAGCCACTCCCGCGTGACCGCTACGACTGCTGACTTCCACCCGCTCGCCGCCTCCGTGCAGCCCGTCTTCGACACGGTGCTGACCCGCAGCCCGTACGAGCCGGAGTTCCACCAGGCCGTCCACGAGGTGCTGCACTCCATCGCGCCCGTCCTGGAGCAGCGGCCAGAGTACGTCGACGGCGGCATCCTCGAACGCCTCGTCGAGCCCGAGCGCCAGATCCTCTTCCGGGTGCCGTGGATCGACGACTCCGGAAAGCTGCAGGTCAACCGCGGCTACCGCATCCAGTTCTCCTCCGTGCTCGGACCCTACAAGGGCGGGCTGCGGTTCCACCCCTCGGTGAACCTGTCGATCATCAAGTTCCTCGGCTTCGAGCAGATCTTCAAGAACGCACTGACCGGTCAGGGCATCGGCGGCGGCAAGGGCGGCTCCGACTTCGATCCGCACGGCAAGTCCGACGCCGAGGTCATGCGCTTCTGCCAGTCGTTCATGAACGAGCTCTACCGCCACCTCGGCGAGCACACCGACGTCCCCGCGGGCGACATCGGCGTCGGCGGCCGCGAGATCGGCTACCTCTTCGGCCAGTACCGCAAGGTCACCAACCGTCACGAGTCGGGCATGTTCACCGGCAAGGGCACCGGTTGGGGCGGTGCGGAGGTGCGCACAGAGGCCACCGGGTACGGTGCGGTGTTCTTCGCGCAGGAGATGCTCGCAGTGCACAACGACTCCCTCACCGGCAAGCGCGTCGGCATCTCCGGCTCGGGCAACGTGGCGATCTACGCGATCCAGAAGGCCACCCAGCTCGGTGCGACCGCGGTGACGGCATCCGACTCCTCCGGCTACGTCGTCGACGACGCCGGCATCGACGTGGATCTGCTCCGCCAGCTCAAGGAGGTCGAGCGCGCCCGCATCGTCGAGTACGCGAACCGCCGTCCGGGCGCCCGCTTCGTCGAAGGCGGCAGCGTCTGGGAGGTCCCGGTCGACATCGCCGTGCCGTCGGCGACGCAGAACGAGGTCGCCCTCGCCGACGCCGAGGCGTTGATCGCGAACGGTGTCCGTGCCGTGTCGGAGGGCGCGAACATGCCCTGCGTGCCCGAGGCCGTCGAGGCCTTCCAGAAGGCCGGCGTGCTGTTCGCCCCCGGCAAGGCCGCCAACGCCGGCGGCGTCGCGACCTCCGCGCTGGAGATGAGCCAGAACGCCTCCCGCCAGCGCTGGACCTTCGCCGACAGCGAGAACAAGCTGCGCGAGATCATGGCCGACATCCACGACGCCGCCTTCGATGCGGCAGAGCGTCACGGCGTCGGCGGAGACTACGTCGCCGGCGCCAACATCGCCGGCTTCGAGCGCGTCGCCGCCGCGATGCTCGCCCAGGGCGTCATCTGACCCGGACTCGCCATCGCTCGCGCGCGCCCTCGCGTGAGGGGCATGACACGCCGCGCGTCCGCACGAGGACAGAGCGTGTCTCGACCCCTCGCGGGAAGGGACGGCGAGAGGTCTCAGCGGGCGGGGCGGTCGGGGAGCGGGCGATCGTGGGCGTGACGGGCGAGGGAGCTGCCATAGCGCTCGGTGAGCTGCACCATCAGGTCGGGTGTGTCGCGGTCGACGCCGAACACGTGCCCGGGGAAATCGAGTTCCGGTTGTGCGGCCGCGATCTCGTCGTCGCGGTCGGGTGAGAGCAGCTGCACGGGGTCGCCGACCGCGACCCATCCGATCGGCACGACGGTGCCCTCCGGCAGCACGGCGCGGCGATGCACGATCGCGTTGACGCGCACCTCGCAGCGGTCGCCCACCAGAGCTCCGTTGAAGACGCGGGCACCGGACGCGAAGAACACCTCCTCGCCCACGGTCGCCCCGGCGATGCTCGCGAGGGTCCCGACCAGGGTGTGAGCGCCGATGTGCACGGCATTCGCGGCGGTCGCACGGATCAGCGCGTTCTCCATCACGATCACATGCGCCCCGAGAGTGATCGGGCCGCCCTCGGCCGTGATCACGGCACCGTGCAGCACCTGGCACCCCGGCCCCACCTCCACGTCGCCGGAGATGACGGCGGTGGGGGCGATGACGGCGGTGTCATGGATGCGGGGGCGAGCCCCGAGGTGCTCGTACAACATGCGGCCAGACTAGTCCCGCCGCTGCCGCGGTGCGCTACTCGACCTTGACGGGTTCGGGGAAGATCGCGGTGAACAGCTGCGCGACCCACTCCAGCAGCTCGGCGTCAGGGAGCGGCTCGACCCCACGCCGACGGCTGAGGCGACGGTCGGCATCGGCACGACGAGCGCCTCGCCCCCGGAGACGAGCTTCGCCTTCGGGTAGAGCCGCTGCAGCCGCACCTTGATCGAGTCCTCGAGATGCGCCGGGGCGATGCGGAGGTTCGACCCCATGGCGACCACGTCGGTGAGGCCCGCCCGTGCGGCGCGCCGTCGCAGCCGCGCGATCGCGAGCAGCCCCTCGACCTCCGCCGGCGGTGCGCCGTAACGGTCGACGAGCTCGTCGACGACCAGGTCGATCGCCCCGTCCTTGGCGGTCGCCGCGGAAGCGGCCGACAGCTTCTGATACGCCTCGAGACGCAACCGCTCGCTGTCGATGTAGTCCTCCGGGATGCGAGCGTCGAGCGGGAGTTCGAGCCGCAGCTCCTGACCGGTCTCGACCTCCTCTCCGCGGAACGTCGCCACGGCCTCACCGATCATGCGCAGGTACAGGTCGAAGCCCACGCCCGCGATGTGCCCTGCCTGCTCCGCGCCGAGCATGTTCCCCGCACCACGCAGCTCGAGGTCCTTGAGCGCCACCTGCATGCCCGATCCGAGCTCGTTGTTCACCGCGATCGTCTGCAGACGGTCGGCGGCCGTCTCCGACAGGGGCTTCATCTCGTCGTACAGGAAATACGCGTAGGCACGCTCGCGGCCACGGCCGACCCGGCCTCGGAGCTGGTGCAGCTGACTCAGGCCGTACTTGTCGGCGCGGTCGATGATGATCGTGTTGGCGTTCGAGATGTCGAGGCCGGTCTCGATGATCGTCGTCGAGACGAGGACGTCGAACTTGCGCTCCCAGAAATCATCGACGACCTGCTCGAGGGAGTGCTCGCCCATCTGCCCGTGCGCCACGGCGATGCGCGCCTCCGGCACCAGTTCGGCGAGCTGCGCGGCGACACGCTGGATCGACTGCACCCGGTTGTGCACGAAGAAGACCTGCCCCTCTCGGAGGATCTCCCGGCGGATCGCGGCGGCGATCTGCTTGTCGCTGCGGGGTCCGACGAACGAGAGGATCGGATGCCGGTCCTCGGGCGGCGTCGCGAGGGTCGACATCTCGCGGATGCCGGTCACCGCCATCTCGAGCGTGCGCGGGATCGGGGTGGCGCTCATGGCGAGGATGTCGACATTGGTCTTCATCTTCTTGAGCGCGTCCTTGTGCTCGACGCCGAACCGCTGCTCCTCGTCGATGATCATGAGTCCCAGGTCTTTGAAGAGGACCTGATCCGTGAGGATGCGGTGGGTTCCGATCACCATGTCGACCGTGCCGTCGAGGAGTCCCTGCAGCGTGAGGCGCGCCTCCTTGTCGGTCTGGAAGCGCGAGAGGGGGCGCACCTTCACGGGGAATCCCGCGAAACGCTCCGTGAACGTCTCGAGGTGCTGTTTGACGAGCAGCGTCGTCGGCACCAGCATCGCGACCTGCTTGCCGTCTTGGATCGCCTTGAACGCCGCACGGACGGCGACCTCGGTCTTGCCGAAGCCGACGTCACCGGAGAGGAGGCGGTCCATCGGGATGGGACGCTCCATATCCGCCTTGATCTCGTCGATCGTCTGCAGCTGATCGTGCGTCTCGGCGAACGGGAACGCCTCTTCCAACTCGCGCTGCCACGGGGTGTCGGGACCGAACGCGTGCCCCTTCGCACTCATCCGCGCCGAGTACAGCTTGACGAGTTCGACGGCGATGTCGCGGACGGCCTTGCGGGCCTTGCCCTTGGCCTGCGCCCAATCGCTGCCGCCCATCTTCGACAGTGTCGGCGCTTCCCCTCCGACGTACTTCGACAGGGAATCGAGCTGATCCGTCGGCACGAACAGCTTGTCGCCCGGGTACCCGCGCTTGGAGGGTGCGTACTCGAGCACCAGGTAGTCGCGCACCGACTTCGTGGCGTTCCGGCCGCCCGTCGACACCTCGCGCTGCGTCATCTCCACGAATCGCCCGATGCCGTGGGTCGCGTGCACGACGAAGTCGCCCTGCTTGAGCTGCAGCGGGTCGACGACGTTCTTGCGTCGCGACGCCAGCTTCTTGACGACGCGCTGATCGCCGCCGATCGTCCGCCCGTAGAACTCGTTGTCGGTGAGGACCGCGAGCTTCGCCTCCGGCACCTGGAAGCCGGCCTCGACCGAGCCGGTGACGAGGGTGACGACCCCGGCGTCCGGCGCATCGGTCACCGCATCGACCACGCGGGCCGCGAGGCCGCGGTCGGAGAGCACGTCGCGCGCCCGGTCGACGAGCCCGTGGCCGGCGGCGATCACGACGACCCGCCATCCGGCGGTCGTCTTGGCCTCGACGAAGGAGATCGCCCCGTCGACGTTGCCGTGGAAAGACGGGATCACCGACGCGGCGGCGTTCGCGGCGTCTTCATCCGAGGCTGCGTCGCCGTCGCCGAGGCTGATGCCGAACGGGCTCACCCGCCACCACACGCCGCCGCGCTCGCGCACGACGTCGCGGAGCGCGTCGATGGTCAGGAAGTCGCCGGCGCCCAGGTCGATGGGAGCCGAGGCACCCGACGTGGCTGCGCTCCACGCGGCATCGAGGAACTCCCGGTTGGTGTCGCCGAGCGTGATCGCCCTGGCGGTGGAGCGATCGGGATCGACCACGGCCGTCGCGCTCCCCGCCGGCAGGTACTCGGCGAGCGACTTCAGCGGTCCTGCCACGGCGGGCAGCAGCGACTCCATACCCTCGACCGGGATGCCCTCGGCCATCTTCTCGAGCATGCCGGCGATGGCCGGGAAACCGCCGACGAGCGCACGCGCACGCTCGCGGACGTCCGGTGTGAGGAGCAGCTCGCGGCTCGGAGGGAGATCGACACCGGGGACATCGCCGGGAAGCGACCGCTGATCGGCGACGGAGAACGCGCGGATCTGGTCGATCTCGTCGCCGAAGAACTCGACGCGGAACGGATGCTCCGATACCGCGGGGAAGACGTCGAGGATGCCGCCGCGCACCGCGAACTCACCGCGGCGCGAGACCATGTCGACACGGGAGTACGCGCGCTCTACCAGCTGTTCGACGACCCGGTCGAGCTCATGGCCCCGGCTGCCCGCGGCGAGTTCGAGCGGCGCGATCTCGCCGAGGTTGCCCGCGATCGGCTGCAGCGCGGCCCGCACGGAGGCGACCACCACGAGCGGATGCTCGCCCGACCACTCGGCGATCCGGCGCAGCGTCTGCAGACGGTGCCCCACCGTGTCGGGGCTCGGGCTGAGCCGCTCGTGCGGCAGCGTCTCCCACGCGGGGAAGGTGAGGACCTCGGCCTCGGGCAGGTACGACTCCATCGCCACGGCGAGGCTCTCGGCCCGGCGCCCCGTGGGGACGACGGCGAGGAGCGCCGCAGGATGGCCGCCGTTCGCCCTCTTCTCGAGGAGACCGGCGAGGGCCGGCGCATCGAGGCCGTCGACCAGGCCCAGGTCGGCGTCGGTGTGCGCCCACTGGAGGGCGTCACGGTACAGAGACGCCTCTTCCAAGGCGCGCAGAATCCCCGGAACAGTCACCGGACAAGACTAGTCGCGCCCACCGACACTCCGGCCGCGCGCCTTTAGGCTGATCTGATGGATTCCGTCACCCTCACCACCGGACGACTCGTGCTGCGCGCGCCGACGGCAGCCGACGTCGACGCGATCACGGATGCGTGCCAGGATCCGGAGATCCAGCGCTGGACGACGGTGCCGAGGCCGTACGGCCGCGGAGACGCCGAGACGTTCGTGCGCCTGGTCGCTCATCAGTGGGCGGAAGGCTCCGAGACCGTGTGGGGCATTCGCGCGGACGACGAACTGGTCGGCATGATCGGCCTGCACAACGTGGGCGAGCACTTCACCGGTCCCGACGCCGAACTCGGCTTCTGGATCACGCCGAGCGCTCGAGGCAAGGGCTACCTCGGGGAGGCGGCCAGGGCGGTCATCGACTGGGGCTTCGCCGAGTTCGGCCTCGTCCGCATCCGCTGGCAGGCCGTGGCGGGGAACGTCCCCTCCGCGCGGGCCGCCCGTGCCCTCGGCTTCTGCTACGAGGGTCTGCAGCGTCAGGCCCTCACGAGTCCGCGCGGCCGGGATGACGGCTGGATCGCGGGGCTGCTGCCCGACGACGACCGCACGCCGGTCGACTGGCCCGTGCTCTGACGAGGTCCGGTCGATCGGTGTGCGGGCACCGCGTGACAGTGTCCGACGCCGATGACAGGATGAGGGCATGCCGGAGATGCCGGAAGTCCAGGGGCTGACCGCCTTCCTCGCCGAGCGCGCCGTCGGGCGCACGATCACCCGCGCGAGCGTCGCGGCCATCGCCGCGCTCAAGACCTACGATCCGCCGATCAGCGCGCTGCAGGGCGCCACGATCACCGCATCCGCGCGTCTCGGCAAGTTCGTGGTCCTCTCCTGCGGCGACGATCTGCACCTCGTGTTCCACCTCGCGAAAGCCGGATGGCTGCGCTGGTACGAGAATCTGCCGACGACCCTGATCAAACCAGGCAAGTCGCCGATAGCACTGCGCATCGCACTCGACGACGACAGCGGGTTCGACCTCACGGAGGCCGGCACCAAGAAGTCGCTGGCCGTGTACGTGGTGCGGGATCCGCAGGAGGTTCCGGGAATCGCACGGCTCGGCCCCGACCCGCTCGACCCCGCCTTCACCCGCGACGCCTTCTCCGCCCTGCTGGACGATCGGCGGATGCAGATCAAGGGCCTGCTGCGCGACCAGGGGGTCATCGCCGGGATCGGCAACGCCTACTCCGACGAGATCCTGCACGCGGCGCGGATGTCGCCGTACGCGATCGCCGGGAAGCTCGACGACGCCGAGGTCGATCGCCTCTTCGAGGCCATGCGCGAGACCCTGACCGAAGCGGTCGCCGAGGCGTCGGGCAAGCCCCCCGCCGATCTCAAAGATGCCAAGCGCCGAGGGATGCAGGTGCACGCGCGCCGCGGCGAGACCTGTCCCGTGTGCGGAGACACGATCCGCAGCGTGTTCTTCGCCGATCGCTCTCTCGAGTACTGCCCCACCTGCCAGACGGGCGGCAAGGTGCTCGCCGATCGGCGGCTCTCGCGTCTGCTGAAGTGACGATCGTCACCGTCGCGGAATGAAATGTGCACGGACGCGTTGAGTACACTCAGAGCAACACGTGCTCCGGGGTCGGTGAGAATCCGAACCGGCGGTGACAGTCCGCGAGCGTCTCGAGAGATCGGGATGCCGATCCGGTGGAATTCCGGGACCGACGGTGATGCGAGGGAGACCTCGCTAGTCCGGAAGGGAGGCAGCACGAGGCGCATGCATGCGTCCGTTCCGCCACCCCTGTCCGCTCCGGAGCCTCAGAGGAGGACGACGGATGGCAGTGAACGCGGCAGAGCGTGACGCGATGGATCGCGCGCTCCAGCTCGCCGCCCGAGGACCACGCGGGGCGAACCCGCAGGTCGGCGCGGTCCTCCTCTCCCCCGACGGCACGGTGCTCGCCGAGGGCTGGCACCACGGCGCCGGCACCCCACACGCCGAGGTCGACGCCCTGTCGAAGCTCGCTCCCGGCGACGCACGAGGAGCCACGGCGGTCGTGACCCTTGAGCCGTGCAACCACACCGGGCGCACCGGACCGTGCGCCGTCGCGCTGATCGAAGCAGGCATCGCCCGCGTCGTGTACGCCCTCGACGATCCGGGGGCCGCTTCGGGCGGGGGCGCCGAGCGTCTTCGCGCCGCGGGCGTCGAGGTGGAGGCCGGTGAGCAGGCATCCGCCGCGCACGCTCTGATCGACGGCTGGCTCACAGCGCAGCGACTCGGACGCCCGCAGGTGACGGTCAAGTGGGCGCAGAGCCTCGACGGCCGCGCCGCGGCGGCCGACGGTTCGAGTCAGTGGATCACCGGACCAGCCGCCCGCGCAGACGTGCACCGCCGCCGGGCAGAGGCCGACGCGATCGCCGTCGGAACCGGCACCGTGCTCGCCGACGACCCGGCTCTCACCGCCCGCGACGGCGACGCGCTGCACCAGCACCAGCCGATCCCCGTGGTCATCGGTTCACGTCCGGCTCCGACCGACGCCGCGGTGCGCCGGCACCCGCACTCCCCGCTGTTCTTCGACACGCACGACCTGCACGCCGTCATGGCCGACCTGCACGCCCGCGGCATCCAGAGCCTCTTCGTCGAAGGCGGCCCGACCCTCGCGAGCGCCTTCATCGAAGCGGGACTCGCCGACCGTGTGCTCGCGTACCTCGCTCCGGTGCTCCTCGGCGGCGACCGCCTGGCGCTCACCGACATCGGGGTGGCATCCATCACCGACGCACGTCGCCTGACGATCGAGGAGTGGGTCCCCCTCGGACCCGACCTGCTGGCGATCGCGCGGCCCGCACAACCCCACGACACCCCCACGGACGAAGGAGCCGCCTGATGTTCACCGGAATCATCGAGGAGATGGGCGAGATCACCGCCATCGCGCCCGCGGGCGACGGCTGGCGCCTGACCGTGCGCGCACCGCGTGCGGCGGCGGATGCCGTGCACGGCGAATCCATCGCGGTCTCCGGCGTGTGCCTCACGGTGGTCGACTCGACCGCTGACACGTTCGACGCCGATGTGATGAAGCAGACTCTCGACGTCGCCGCGATCGGCTCCGCAACGGTCGGCACCCGTGTGAACATCGAGAAGGCGATGCCGGTCGGGGCGCGACTGGGCGGGCACATCGTCCAGGGCCACGTCGACGGCGTCGGCGAGGTGCTCGAGGTGCGCCCCGGCGCGCAGTGGAGCGTGCTGCGCATCAGTCTGCCCGGCGACCTCGCCCCGCTCGTCGTCGACAAGGGCTCGATCTCGGTCGACGGCACCTCGCTGACCGTGAGCGCCGTCAGCGCGCCCGCAGACCCCTCCCCTGGTTCGAGATCTCGCTGATCCCGGAGACGCTCGCCGCGACGACCCTCGGCATCCGCGCCGTCGGAGATCGCGTGAACCTGGAGACCGACATCCTCGCGCGGCACGTCGAGCGTCTGCTCGCGTTCCGCACCGCACCGGAAGGAGGCTCGCGATGAGCCTTTCCACCATCCCCGAGGCCCTCGACGCACTGCGCGCCGGGCGCCCCGTGCTCGTCGCCGACGACGAGAACCGCGAGAACGAGGGCGACGTCGTGCTCTCGGCCGAATTGGCGACCCCCGAGTGGGTGGCCTGGACGGTGCGCTGGTCTTCGGGTTTCATCTGCGCTCCCATGCCGGCCGACCTCGCCGACCATCTGAACCTGCCGCCCATGGTGGCCGCGAGCGAGGATGCCCGTTCGACCGCGTACACCGTGAGCGTCGATGCCGCTGAGGGCGTCACCACCGGCATCAGCGCCGGCGACCGCGCGCACACGCTCAACGTGCTGGCGAACGCGGAATCGACCGCGACCAGCATCATCCGCCCTGGGCATGTGCTGCCCCTGCGTGCGGTCGACGGCGGTGTACGCGAGCGCAGCGGTCATACCGAGGCGGCCGTCGAACTCATGAAGCTGGCCGGCCTGCGCCCGGTCGGCGCGATCGCGGAGGTCGTGGCCGAGGACGGCAGCATGATGCGTCTTCCCGGTCTGCAGGAGCTGGGAGCCCGCGATGGCGTTCCGGTGATCACGATCGAGCAGTTGATCGCTCACCTGAACGAGATCGACCCCGAAGACGCGACACCGACCGCACACCGCGGGCGTCGAGTGAGCCTGCGCGCCGATGCCACCGTGCCGACGACGCACGGGGTGTTCCGCTTCCTCGCCTACAAGGACCGCGTCACGGGCACCGATCACATCGCCGTGGTCTCGGGTGAGCTCGGCGAGACCGCGCTCGTGCGCGTGCACTCCGAATGCCTGACGGGCGAGGCATTCGGCTCGCTGAAGTGCGAGTGCGGCCCGCAGCTGGACTCGGCCCTCGACGCGATCGAGCAGGAGGGCGGCGTGGTCATCTACATGCGCGGACACGAAGGGCGAGGGATCGGGCTCATCAACAAGCTCCGCGCCTACAGCCTGCAGGAGGAGGGCCTCGACACGGTCGACGCCAACCTCGCACTCGGCCTCCCTGCGGACGCCCGCGACTACGCCGCCGCGGCGGGGATCCTCGCCGACCTTGGCGTGTCGAGCGTGCGGCTGCTGACCAACAACACCGACAAGGTGCAGCAGCTCCGCGAACTCGGCCTCGACGTCATCGAGCAGGTGCCGCTGATCGTCGGTGTGGGGCCCAACAACCACCAGTACCTGGAGACCAAGCGTGACCGGATGGGTCACATCATCGGCGAAGCGGAGCTCGCACAGGCGCTCGCCCACGGAAAGGACGAGAGATGAGCGGCGCAGGAGCACCCCAGACGGGCGACATCGACGGACGCGGGCTGAACGTCGTGATCATCGCCGGCACCTGGCACGAGACGATCTCGAACGGGCTCATCGCCGGCGCAGAACGCGTCCTGGACGCGGCACAGGCCACGCATCGGCTCGTGCGTGTGCCGGGATCGTTCGAACTCGCTGTCGCCGCGCAGGCCGCCTTCGCCGGCGGAGCCGACGCCGTCGTCGCCCTCGGCGTGATCATCCGCGGCGGCACCCCGCACTTCGAGTACGTGTCCGCCGCGGCGACGGACGGGCTGACCCGCGTCTCGCTCGACGCAGGCAGGCCGGTCGGTTTCGGCCTGCTCACCCTCGACGACGAGCAGCAGGGACTCGACCGCGCCGGGCTCGAGGGGTCCAAGGAGGACAAGGGAGCCGAAGCCGCGGACGCGGCGCTTCGCACGGCGCTCGTGATCAGGCAGCTGCGCGGTTGAGGTCAGCCTGCCCTTGCTAGCGCAGAGCTGCTCGATCCTCGTACGGTGAGGGCATGGAGACCCTCCGCCACATCGTGCTGTTCGTCCACCTGATCGGCTTCGCCGTGCTCTTCGGCGCGTGGGCCGTGCAGGCCTTCGGGGGCAAGCGGGAGTTCACCCGGCTGATGAGCATCGGCATGACGATCGCCGCGATCGCCGGTCTCGCTCTGGCTGCACCGTGGGGTCTGCCCGAAGGCGTGGAGATGAACTACGCCAAGATCGGCACGAAGCTCGTGATCCTGCTCGTGATCGGTGCCCTGCTCGGCATCGGAGCGGGACGCCAGCGCAAGACCGGCACGATCCCGCCCGCGATGTTCTGGCTGGTCGGCATCCTCACCGCAGTCAACGCGGGCATCGCCGCGATCTGGCGCTGAGCCCGTCGCCGCCGGTCGCCTGCGCCGGATGACGGTGGCGCGCTAACCGCCGGCGCACTCCTTCCAGAGCGCGGCTGACCGGGTGGAGACCTCCGAGTCGTGGACGCGCTGCCAGTTTCGGCCGCCGCGGGCGAAGGTCGCGCGCACCGCGGCAGGAACCTCCGACGCGTCGATCGGCGCCTCGCCCCACGCACACGGGCGCACATGGACGAGATCGACCGCCTGCGCGGCCGCCGAGGGATCGTAACGCCATGCGCCGGCCAGGCGACCGAGCCACAGCAGCCCCTCGGCGTCACGCGTCCACACGAATGCGCCATCCGGTGCGGCGGCGAACCTCTCGAGCCGTCGGGCCAGGCGTTCGCCGTGACGCGCATCCACCGCGGCGAGGGCCTCCTGATCGATGAGGGAACGCGCTCCAGGCGACCGCCCACTCCGCACACGCCGAGCGTGAGCGCCCGTTCGACCGCTGCCCCCGCGGCGACCCCGTCGTCTCGCGAGCGCATCGGAGCCCGGAAGACGGGGGCATCCTCTGCGGCGAGCTCTCCTCGCACCATCACAGCACCGGAACGAGCGCCGCATCCACGCGGTCGCCGTCGATCAGGACCGTCATCATGGTGCACACCGGCTGCCGGCGCCGATCGGTCGGCGACCCGGGGTTCACCAGGCGCATCCCCGCTGGTGAGACCGAGTCCCACGGGATGTGCGAGTGCCCGAACACGAGCAGATCGGTGTCGGGGAACCTCGCGTCCATGCGCGTCTCGCGTCCTGAGGCCTGACCGGTCTCGTGGATCACCGCCATCTCGACGTCTTCGACCCGCAGCATCGCGACCTCCGACAGTCGTGCGCGGAGGCCCTCCCCGTCGTTGTTGCCGTAGACGGCGCACAGCCGCCGTGAGCGCGCCTCGAGCAGGTCGAGCGTCGCCTCGTCGATCCAGTCCCCGGCGTGCACGACCAGATCCGCCTCGTCCACGGCGCGCAGCACCGCGTCGGGAAGCCGTCGCGCCCGCGCAGGAACGTGAGTGTCGGCCAACAGCAGCATCCGTGTCGTCATCGCACGTCCCCTCCCGGTCGCACCCGACTCTACGCGCGGGCGGAGTCGGTGGCTGCGCACAGCAAACACTCAGGAAGGCGTAAACTCACCCGGGTGCCTTGGTATACCAGGGCTGAACGGAGATGAGAGATGAGTACTGCCACTGCGCCAGCGAACCCCCGTTCGCGCGTCATCACTGCGAGCCTCGTCGGCACGACGATCGAGTTCTACGACTTCTACGTCTACGCGACGGCGGCCGTGCTCGTGTTCCCGACGCTGTTCTTCCCCAGCGACAATGACACCGCCTCGCTCCTCTCCTCCTTCGCGGTGTTCGGCGCCGCGATGGTCGCGCGACCGATCGGCGCCGTCGTGTTCGGGCACTTCGGCGACAAGTTCGGCCGCAAGGCCACGCTTGTCGCCTCGCTGCTCACGATGGGCATCGCCACATTCCTGATCGGCCTGCTTCCCACGTTCCAGCAGATCAACTGGGTGGCACCGCTGCTCCTGCTGCTGCTGCGGCTCGCACAGGGCTTCGCGCTGGGTGGCGAATGGTCGGGTGCGGCCCTGGTGGCCACAGAGAACGCCCCCAAGGGCAAGCGCGCCTGGTACGGCTCCTTCCCGCAGCTCGGTGCGCCGCTCGGCTTCATCATCGCGAACGGACTGTTCCTCGCGATCAACTGGCTGCTGCCGCACCCCGAGAGCCCGATCCTGAAGTCCGAGGCGTTCCTCGCCTGGGGATGGCGCATCCCGTTCCTGTTCTCCGCCGTCATGGTCATCATCGGCCTGTGGGTCCGGCTCAAGCTCGTGGAGTCCGAGACCTTCAAGAAGGCCGAGACCAAGGGCACGATCCGCAAGCTGCCCCTCGCGACGGTCTTCCGCCACCACTGGAAGCAGCTGATCCTCGGCACCTTCATCATGCTCGCGACGTACGTGCTGTTCTACCTGATGACGAACTTCACGCTCACCTACGGCACCAAAGCCGCGGATCTCGAGACCGCGTCCGCTGCGGCCAGGGCTGCCGCGGAAGCGACGGGCAAGGCCTTCGACCCCGACGCCTTCGCCGCACAGTTCTACCCCGGTCTCGGCTTCGGCTACACGGACTTCGTCCTGATGCAGATCATCGGCGTCGTGTTCTTCGGCCTCTTCACGCTGCTCTCCGGCCCGATCGCCGACGCCATCGGCCGACGCAAGCTCCTGCTCTGGGTCACCGGGCTGATCGTCGTCTTCGGCCTCTCGTTCAACACCTTCCTGCTGCCGGCCGTCGACCCGAAGTTCACGGGTGCACTGGTGCAGGCGTTCCTGGTGTTCGGCTTCATGCTGATGGGAGCGACCTTCGGGCCCATGGGGGCGCTGCTGCCCGAACTGTTCCCGACGAACGTCCGTTACACCGGTTCGGCCATCGCGTACAACGTGTCGTCGATCCTCGGTGCGGCGGTGGCTCCCCTGATCGCGTTGAAGCTGTGGGAAGCAGCGGGCGGCGCGCCGTGGCTGGTGGGCCTGTACCTGTCGGCGATGGGCGTGCTGACCTTCATCGCGCTGGTCTTCACCCCCGAGACGAAGGATCACGACTACGAGGACGACCTCGGCCTCGCGGCAGCCGTCGAACTCTAGGCCGCCGCGGGCCGCGCCCGCGGCGTGTGGTTCGCCCGCGGCCATGTGGCGGCATGTGGCGCGGCTCGCAGTTCGGAGCGCAGTTCGGGCGCAGTTCGGAGCGCAGTTCGGAGCGCAGTTCGGAGGGTATCCGCACTCGGGAGGACAGTTCCCTCGTATCCACCCTCCCCTGCGCGGATCCCCTCCGAACTGCGGGGGCCATCCGCATGCGCGACGCCACGAGGTCACGCACGGGAGCACGCCACGGGCGGTGCGGCATGGACGTCACGAAGCGCGGTGCAGCCCTTGCGCCACCGCCCGCATGATGAGCTCCTGCACCTGGGGCCAGTGGTTCATCACCTGCTCGTACCCCACCCGGATGACGTGATAGCCGCGGAGCATCAGCCGCGCGTCGTGGTCGATGTCCTCCGAGCGCTGCGGGCCGACGTGGTGTCCGCCGTCGATCTGCAGCACGAGGCGGTCGCCGATGAGCAGATCGACCCGATGGCCGAGGATCCAGACCTGACGACGGAGCGGCAGCTGGAGCCACCGCAGACGAGGAACCACGATGCTCTCCAAGCCGGAATCCGCGAAGGGCGTCGCCTCGTCGAGAAGCTCCCGCGCCCGTAGGGGAAGAGGGAGACTGCGCAGCAGCTGCAGGTCGACGAGGCCCGCGCGGAGGGCGGAGTTCCACACCGCGAGGGCCGCGTCTCTCGGCTGACATCGCGCGACGATCCCCAGGACGTTCTCGATCGGGTCTTCGAGGAGTGCGGGCTCTCGTGGGACGACCGGTCGTTCCCAGTGGACGTGCGCCTGTACGTGCACCCTGCCGGCATGAGGACGCGCAGCCACGTGAGTGCGACCGTCGTCGATCACCCAGAGGCCGAGCCGCTGTGCCTGGGTGATGCAGCTCACCATCACTCCCGCCCTCGCCGCCGCGACGAGCATCGGATCCGCTTCCGGTGTGCTCACCCATCCGCGTCGCACGCGGATCAGCTCCCCACGCGCGATTCCCCTCATGACGGCATCCCGCGTTATTCCGGCCTCGATGAGTGAGCGTACGGTCATGACCCCACGTGCTCCGGTGTCGGGAAGTCGTCTCCGCATCCCCTCACCGTGTCAGCGCGGCGGGGCGCGCATGCGGGCGCCGGCGAGGGGCTGCGGCGGCGGCGGAGAACTCGTGGGCACACCAGGATGTGCAGGGGGAGCGCTGGCCCTCGGATGCCTTCACATCGGAGGAGATCTGCGCACCGGAGGAGATCTGCGCAACGGAGGAGATCTGCGCAACGGAGGAGATCTGCGCAACGGAGGAGATCTGCGCAAGGGAGGGCCGAATGCGCTCAAGCACCCTCCGAAGCGCGGATCTCCTCCGAAGCGAGGACCGGAGCACGGGGCACGGGAGCACGGGGCACGGGGCACGGGGCACGAGAGCACGAGGGCACGAGAGCACGAGAGCACGAGGGCACGAGGGCACGGGAGGGGTCAATGCGTGTTGACAAAGCGGCCGTGCGTCAATGAGTATTGACGCAGGAGGTTCCGATGACACTGCCGACACTGAGGAGTCAGGATGACGGGGGCGAGCCGCTCGCCACCCTGCACCGGCTCGCCGAGACCCGCAAAGAGATCGCCCGCGCCGAGGAGGCGAACGTGCGCCGCGCCCGCAACCTCGGATACTCGTGGCAGGCGATCGCGAGCGCACTGGGCGTGAGCAAGCAGGCGGCGCATCGCCGATTCGGCCGTTCCTGAACCGCATACAGCCCGCCCATAGGATTCGAGCGCGCACGAAGTACGGTCGAAGTACCATCTCCAGATCGAGGTCACCCATGTCCGGTTCCGCGACCGCACGCCGCCGCGGCCGTGGCGCACAGCCCGAAGGCCCCCGCGCCACCTTCCGCCAGCTCCTCCCCTTCCTGTTCGAGCACAAGCGCACCCTCATCGTGGTCGCCGTGCTCAGCGTCGTCGGCGCCGCGACCTCGCTCGTGCAGCCGCTGCTCGTCGGTCAGGTGATCGAAGCCGTGCAGTCCGACACCGGGATCGGCATCCTGGTGTGGCTCCTGGTCGGCTTCGTGATCGTGTCGTCGGTCATCTCCGGCTTCCAGCACTATCTGCTGCAGCGCACCGGGACCGCGGTCGTGTACTCGAGCCGTCGCAAGCTCATCGCACGGATCCTGCACCTTCCCACCTCGGAGTTCGATGCCCGCCGCACCGGTGACCTCGTCTCGCGCGTCGGCACCGACACGACGCTGCTGTACGCCGTGCTCACCCAAGGCCTCGCGGATGCCGTCGGCAGCGCCGTGCTCTTCCTCGGTGCGCTCATCGCGATGCTGGTGATCGACCCCGTGCTGCTGCTGCTCATCGTGGTCGTGATCGGCATCTCGGTCACCGTGGTCGTACTGCTCAGCGGACGCATCCGCACCGCGTCGACGGCGCAGCAGATGAAGGTCGGCGAGCTGGCGTCCGGCGTGGAGCGCGCGATCGGCTCGATCCGCACCATCCGCGCCTCCGGGGCGACAGAGCGAGAGGCCGCCGCGGTGACGGACCTCGCGTCGGAGACCTACGGCATCGGCGTGCGCATCGCCAAGATCTCCTCCCTCGTCGTGCCCGTCTCGGGTATCGCGCTGCAGCTGTCACTGCTCGTGGTCCTGGGTGTCGGCGGGTTCCGGGTCGCCGCAGGGGCGATCACCATCGCCTCGCTGATCTCGTTCATCATGTTCCTGTTCCTGCTCGTGATGCCCCTCGCGACGACCTTCGGCGCGATCACCTCCGTGAATCAGGCGCTCGGCGCCCTCGGCCGCATCCAGGAGGTGCTCGACCTGCCGACCGAGTCGCAGGACGACGCCGCCATCGCCGCCACCGTCCCTCGGGAGGAACCCGCTCCGGATGCACCGGCTATCGAGTTCCGCGACGTGCGCTTCCACTACCCCGCCAACGTCGTGGCCGCCCGCCAGGCTGCGGCGAAGGAGGCCAGGACCCTGCTCGCCGACGCCCACCTGGAGTCCGCGGAGGATGCCGCCCCTGCCGTCGAGGACCATGAGGTGCTGCGCGGGGTCTCCTTCGCCGTTCCGAGGGGCGCCCGCGTCGCCCTGGTCGGTCCGAGCGGTGCGGGCAAGAGCACGATCCTCTCGCTCATCGAGCGCTTCTACGACCCGACCGGAGGGTCGATCCGCGTCGCCGGCCACGACGCGCGCACCTACCCTCGTGACGAGCTCCGCGCCCACTTCGGGTACGTCGAGCAGGATGCCCCCACTCTCGCCGGCACGCTGGCGGAGAACCTCCAGCTCGCATCCCCGACGCCTCCGACGCGGACTGCGAGCGCGTGCTGCGCGCGGTGAACCTCGCGGACGTGCTCGAGCGCAACCCCCTCGGCGTCGACGCACCCGTCGGAGAAGACGGCGTGATGCTGTCGGGCGGCGAGCGTCAGCGTCTCGCGATCGCGCGCGCCCTGCTCACGGATGCCCCCATCCTGCTGCTCGACGAGTCGACGTCGTCACTCGACGGGGTGAACGAGCAGCGCATGCGCGAGGCCATCGACGCGGTGTCCACCGACCGGACGCTCGTCGTCATCGCGCACCGCCTCTCGACCGTCGTGGACAGCGACCTGATCGTGGTGCTGCAGGACGGCGCCGTGGTCGGTCAGGGCACGCACGCCGAACTCGTGGAGTCGACGCCCCTGTACCGCGATCTCGCCAGGCACCAGCTGCTCGCCTGAGGAGTCAGCCTTCCGGGGGCGCTGCGGCCTGCCATGCCGTGACATGAACGGTCGCGCCCTGGATGATGTCGAGCGGCATCTCCCAGGAGAGTCTCTCCTGCCCTGGGGCCACGGCGATCCACAGGCTGCGGGCGGCGAGCTGCCCCTGCTCCGAGTTCGCGTCCCATCCGAGCACCGCCGAGGCCGACTCCCCGGGCTGGAGGGTGATCGGCGCGGCCCCGGATCCTCCGCCATGAATGAGCGGCCGTGTTCGACCGACACGTCGAGGAGGTGCCCGTTCTGGTCGCCGTACGCGACGTCGGGATACCCCTCGATGACGCACGTCTCGTCCGAGACGTTCACGAGCGACAGCGACTGTCCCCTATGGCCCGTCGCGCCGTCGGGCGCGGGAGCGAGGATCGTCGTGCTCTCGGCGGTGCACGCCCCCTCCGCGGCCGAGCCTTCCGCGGGTGCCGCCGTCGGGACCGGTTCTCCCGCTGCGGACGGGTCAGGGGCCGCTGCGCCGCTCGGATCGGCCTCCCCTGCGCTGTGGCCTGTTCCTCGCGCAGTCGCTCCTGCGTGGCGGCGGCGCCGGCTTCGGCCGCGATGGGGAGCAGGATCAGCGCGAGCACCGCCACCAGCGACACGACGAGCGACCCGGTCGCGCGAGACGCGCGAGGGGGCACCGGTTCGGTGTCGGGCATCGGACGCCGCCGCATGCTCACGAGAGCCGGGAGCCACCCAACGACCACGGCCCACCAGGTCGACTCGGATGCGGCGCCCATGGTGCCGACGGCTCCTCCGATCCCGAAACTGCCCACCCACGTGAAGAAGCTGCCCAGATCGAGGGCGGCTCCGATGGCGAAGGCGCTCAGGACCGCCGCGAGCCAGCCACCGGCGAACGACGCGCGACCTGCGGAGAGCCTCGTGGAGAGCACGGCGAAACCCGTGACGAGCACCGTCGCCATGAGCAGCTGCACGATGACGGCCCACAGGAGCGGACTGCCGAAGACGCCTCTGCCCATCGGTGACGGGATCAGCTGCGCCAGCGTCGCCAGGCTCCCGCCTGCCGCCGACAGGAAGTACGGGACCCATCCGCACACGAACCACAGGACGGCGAGCACCGCTCCACCGATCAGACCTCGCCGCATCGCATTCCCCCCGCACGAATCCGCAGACGCGCGGATGTCACGACCCTATCGTCGCGACGCGGGTGTTCCCGACAACACGAAGGCGGGACGTCTGAGACCACTCAGCCATGGGTTCGTCTCGGATGTCCCGCCTTCGCGGATCTGCGGGGCGTGGGGCCCCAAGGTGCCGGCTCCCCCGAACCGGCACCGGTCTGTGGGCTACGCCTTCGCGAGGCGGTAGCGCAGCGAAGCCAGCTCGGCGCGCAGCGCCGCGGGGACCTTGTCGCCGAACGTGTCGTAGAACTCCTCGGTCAGGTCGGCCTCGGTCTTCCAGGCCTCCGCGTCGACCGAGAACAGCTCGTCGAGGTCGGCGGCGGGGAGATCGAGTCCGTCGAGGTTGAGGTCGTCCACGCGCGGCAGGCGTCCGATCGGGCTGTCGACCGCGGGCACGTCGCCGGCGACGCGACGGATGATCCAGTCCACGACGCGCGAGTTGTCGCCGAAGCCGGGCCACAGGAAGCGGCCGTCCGCACCGCGGCGGAACCAGTTCACCTGGAAGATGCGCGGCGCGCGGTCGAAGCGGAGCCCCCGGCCCACCGAGCCAGTGCCCGAAGTAGTCCGCCATGTTGTAGCCGCAGAACGGGAGCATCGCGAACGGGTCGCGGCGCAGCTCGCCCACGGTGCCCTCGGCCGCGGCGGTGCGCTCGGACGAGATGTTCGAGCCCAGGAAGACGCCGTGCGTCCAGTCGGTCGCCTCGACCACGAGCGGCACGTTGCTGGCGCGGCGTCCGCCGAAGAGGATGACGTCGAGCGGCACGGCCTCTTCCCAGTCCTCGGAGATCTGCGGGCACTGTGCCGCCGACACCGTGAAGCGCGAGTTGGGGTGTGCGGCCGGGCGACCGGAGTCGGGCGTCCACTCGTTGCCCTCCCAGTCGATCAGGTTCGCGGGCGCCTCGTCGGTCAGGCCTTCCCACCAGACGTCGCCGTCGGGTCGGAGCGCGACGTTCGTGAAGATGGTGTTGCCCCACAGGGTCTCGACCGCGGTGACGTTGGTCGACTCGCCGGTGCCCGGCGCGACGCCGAAGCCGGCCTCGGGGTTGATGGCCCAGAGGCGACCGTCCTCCCCGGTCGGATCCAGGCGATGTCGTCACCGAGGGTCTCGACCTTCCAGCCGGGGATCGTCGGGCGCAGCATCGCGAGGTTCGTCTTGCCGCACGCCGAGGGGAACGCGGCGGCCACGTGGTAGGCCTTGCCCTGCGGGTCGATCACGCGGATGAGGAGCATGTGCTCGGCGAGCCAGCCCTCGTCGCGGGCGATCACGGAGGCGATGCGCAACGCGAAGCACTTCTTCGCGAGGATCGCGTTGCCGCCGTAGCCCGAGCCGTAGGAGTAGACCTCGAGCGTCTCCGGGAAGTGCACGATGTACTTGTCGTCGTTGCATGGCCACTCGACGTCGGGCTCACCGGCGGCGAGCGGCGCACCGACCGAATGCACGGTCTTGACCCAGGGCGCACCCTCGGCGATCTGACGAGTGACCTCGTCGCCGACGCGCGTCATGATGCCGATCGAGGCCACCGCGTATGCGCTGTCGGTGATCTGCACGCCGATGTGCGAGAGGGGACCGCCGACGCGACCCATGGAGAAGGGCACGACGTACATGGTGCGACCGCGCATCGAGCCCTCGAAGATCTCGTCCATCTTCGCGTGCATCTCGGCGGGAGCGGCCCAGTTGTTCGTGGGGCCGGCGTCTTCCTCGCGCTCCGAGGCGATGAACGTGCGACCCTCGGTGCGGGCGACGTCGCTGGGGTGCGAGCGAGCCAGGAAGGAACCGGGACGCCATTCGGGGTTCAGTTTGATGAGCTTGCCCTCGTCGACGAGTCCGCGCAGCAACCAGTCGTTCTCGGCGCGCGAGCCGTCGACCCAGTGCACGGCGTCGGGCTGGGTGAGCTCGCGGATCTCCTCGACCCACGCGGCCAGCTCCGCCATCGCGGGAGTGTCATACGTCGGCGCCGTGCCGAACGTGCGCGTCGCGGAGACGGGAGACGTGCGGGGCGTGAAGACTTCGGCCATGGCCATGACTGCTCCTTAGATGTGTGGGGCGTTGCATCCATCTTCTTCGCACTCCTGGGGAAGTTTTCGCCAATCCGGGCGATAAGAATCACGATTCTTTCGCTAGACTCAAACAATGGCGTCCTCCGGCATCCACCTCACGACTCTCGGTCATCGCATCCGGCACCACCGGCTGGACAACGGGTACACGCTCGACGAGCTCGGCGCCCTCGTCGGCGTCGCCGGTTCGCAGCTGAGCCTCATCGAGAACGGCAAGCGCGAGCCCAAGCTGTCGCTCCTGCAGGCGATCGCCCAGGCCACGAAGACCGAGGTGACCGACCTCATCTCGGGCGAACCCCCGAATCGACGTGCCGCACTCGAGATCGCCCTCGAGCGGGCGCAGGAGAGTCCGCTGTTCCGGCAGCTCGGCATCGCGCCCGTGCGCGTCACGAAGGGCATGAGCGACGAGACGATCGAATCGATCCTCGGCCTGCACCACGAGCTGGAGCGCCGCGAGCGCGAAGCCATCGCGACGCCAGAGGAGGCGCGACGCGCCAACACCGAGCTGCGACTGCGCATGCGCGCCCAGAACAACTACCTCCCCGACATCGAGCGGCTCGCCGAGAAGCAGCTCAAGGCAGCGGGCCACACGCAGGGCGCACTCACGCACCGCACCGTGAGCATCATGGCCGAGAAGCTCGGCTTCGAGCTGATCTACGTCAACGACCTCCCCCACTCCACCCGGTCGGTGACCGACCTCGAGAACGGACGCATCTACCTGCCGCCCGCATCGATCCCCGGCGGACACGGACTGCGATCCATGGCGTTGCAGGCCATGGCGCACCGGCTGCTCGGACACACCCCGCCCACCGACTACGCCGACTTCCTGCAGCAGCGCCTGGAGATCAACTACTTCGCCGCGTGCTGCCTCATGCCGGAGACCGCGGCCGTCGCCTTCCTGCAGCAGGCGAAGAAGGACCGCAACCTCGCGGTCGAGGACTTCCGCGACGGATTCGGGGTCACGCACGAAGCCGCGGGCATGCGGATGACCAATCTGCTCACGCAGCACCTCGGCATGTCGCTGCACTTCCTGCGCGTCGACTCCACCGGCGCGATCACCCGCGTGTACGAGAACGACGACCTGCCGCTGCCGATGGACGTCACGGGCGCCGTCGAGGGGCAGCGCGTGTGCCGCAAGTTCCAGGCCCGCGCGGCGTTCACGCAGCAGAACCGCACGGTCGAGCACCACCAGTACACCGATACGCCCTCCGGCACGTTCTGGTGCTCGACGCAGACCGGCTCCTCGACCGACGGCGAGTTCTCGGTCACCGTCGGAGTGCCGTTCGACGACGCGCGCTGGTGGCGTGGACGCGAGACGAACGATCGCGCCGTGTCGACCTGCCCCGACGAATCCTGCTGCCGTCGCCCCTCCACCGAGCTGACGGAACGCTGGAACGGGAAGGCCTGGCCGAGCGCGCGCGTGCACACCCACATGTTCTCGCCGCTGCCGCGCGGGGCGTTCCCCGGCGTGGACGACAACGAGGTCTACAACTTCCTCGGACGTCACGCCAGTGAGTGATTAAGATATATTCAATTCACTCATTGATCCCGAGGGAGCCCCGTGACCGAGCAGACCCCCGCCGCCGCAGACGCCGACATCGAGACGTTCACCTCGCGCCGCCACCGCATCACCGCAGGAGGACGCTCGATCGACTACGCCGCGGGCGCCGGCACGGTGATCGTGCGCGACGACGAGCACCGGCCGCTCGCCAGCGTGTTCTACACCTCGTACGTCGCGGATCGAGAGGAGGGGGCGCCCGTGCGGCCCGTCACCTTCCTCTTCAACGGCGGGCCCGGTTCGGCGAGTCTCTGGCTCAACATCGGCGGCTTCGGTCCGCGACGCACGCCCACCAACACGCCGCGGGCGACCCCGCCCGCGCCCTACGTCACGGGCGACAACCCGCACACGCTGCTCACCGAGTCCGACCTCGTGTTCATCGACGCACCCGGCACCGGATACTCCCGACTGAGCGGCGATGCGACAGCGTCCGACGTGTGGGGCGTCGACCAGGACGTCGACGCGTTCGCCCGAGCGATCACCCGCTGGCTGACGATCACCGACCGGTGGAACGCCCCGCGCTTCCTGTTCGGCGAGTCCTACGGCACCACGCGCGCCGCGTCCCTCGTGCACCGTCTGCAGAACCAGGGCCTCGACTTCAACGGCGTCGTGCTGCTGTCGACCGTGCTCAACTGGGGAGAGAGCAACCTCGGCGGCCCCCGCGAGTACATCAACCTGCTCCCCTCGTTCGCCGCCACGGCCTGGTACCACGGCAGGGCGCGCACGGCCCACGAGGAGCTCGAGCCGTTCCTGGAGGAGGCGAGGGCCTTCGCCCAGGGACCGTTCGCGGCGGCGCTGCTGCAGGGCGACCTGATCTCGCCCGAGGTCGAGGACGAGGTCGCCGAACGGATGAGCGCCCTGATCGGCCTCGACGCCGCGCTCCTGAAGAAGAACCACTTCCGCATCGGCATGGAGCCCTTCCGCTACGCGCTGCTGGCCGACGAAGGACGTGTGATCGGCCGCTTCGACACCCGGTTCACGGCCGAACACCAGTACGTGGTCGGCGGCGGCTCGCACGACCCCGCGACGGACGACGCGGCGACCGCCGGGGTCAACAGCGCACACCTGTCGACCTACCGTGCGCATCTCGTCGAGGACATCGGCTTCACGAGCGACCTGCACTACCGGCACCTGCACAACATGCCCATCTCCCGCGCGTGGGACTGGAAGCACAAGGCGCCGGGCGTCGACGCACCCCAGCTCGTGCCGGATGTGTCGCTCGACCTCTCCGCCGCCGTTCGGCGCAACCCGAACCTCCGGGTGTTCGTGATGGGCGGCTACTACGACCTCGCGACGCCGTTCTTCGGACCCGAGATCGACGTGGCGCACCTGTACCTCGCGCCGTCGCTGCGAGAGAACATCCGCTTCACGTTCTACGAATCCGGACACATGACATTCGTCGACGAGGACGCGGTGCAGAAGATGAAGAGCGACCTCGACGCGTTCTACCGCGACGCCACAGCGCGCTGATGAGCGCGCGCGAGACGACGGGCCGGCTCGGCGAGCTGGAGTACGTCGCACGGGTGGAGGAGCTGCCGCTGCGGCGCTCCGACGGCACGCGCCAGGGCACGCTGTCGGCGTTCAGCTACACGGTGAATGCCCCCGGCCGGCCGGTCGTGTTCCTCACCAACGGCGGGCCCGGTGTCTCGTCGATCTACCTGCACCTGAGCGGAATCGGGCCGTGGCGGGCGCGCATCCCCGTGGACCCGGACGACGCCGGTCAGCCGCCGTACGGCATCGAGGAGAGCCCGTCGAGCATCCTCGACGTCGCCGACCTGGTGTTCCTCGACGCACCGGGCACGGGCTTCGGCACCTTCGCAGACGACGCCGACCACGCGCTCTTGCGCACCGTGGAGGGCGACGCCGACGCGATCGCGGCCGCGATCGGCGACTGGCGCGACCGGCACGGCCGCTGGGACGCGCCGACGTACTTCCTCGGCGAGAGCTACGGCACGCTGCGCGCGGCGTTCCTGGCGACGAACCCGCACGGCATGGACACCGCACCGCTGGCCGGGATCGCCCTGCTCGGTCAAGCCGTGAACATCCAGGAGACGCAGGATCGCCCCGGCAGCATCGTCGGCGCCCTCGCCAACCTGCCTTACAAGGCCGCCACCGCCTGGTACCACGGCATCGGATCGCGCCGGCATGCGACGGTCGAGGACGCCACCGAGGACGCCCTCGACTTCGCGCGCGGCGATCTGGCCGCGGCCATGCTGCAGGGCGATGAGCTGCCCGCGGCCGACCGGGATGCCGTCGCCGAACGGCTGTCCGCGATGATCGGCATCCCGGCCGAGGAGCTCGTGCGCGACCGACTGTGGATCAGCAAGACCGACTTCCGCGAACGGCTGCTCGCGGGCCAGGTGCTGGGCGTGACGGACAGTCGATATACCGCGCCCCCGCCGCCGACCGCCGCTTCGGGGAGCTCGACCACGATCCCGCCGACACCGCGCTCTCCCCGCGCTACGTCACCGGGCTGTCGCGCCTGCGGCACGACGTGTTCGGCGACGACTCCGCACGTCCGTACCGGGTCGTCGACACGGAGGCCGGCCGCCACTGGGACTGGCAGGAGCAGGGCGGCGCCGCGTTCCCCACCTACGGCCGACCGTCGCCGTTCCACACCTACCCCTACCCCGCGCGGCTGTCGCGATGGATGAAGCAGAACCCGCATGCGCGACTCTTCATCGGCACCGGGGTGTACGACGCACTGACCACTGTGGGGGCCGCCGACCATCTGCTGCGGCACTTCGGGCTGCCCCGCGAGCGCACCGAATCGCACTGGTATCGGGCCGGTCACATGATGTACAGCGACCCCGACGTGGCGGCGCGACTGAACGGCGACCTGCGGGCATTCCTCACGCGGTGAGCATCGCGGCGACTGCGGCGACCGCGGCACGGCGCATGCCCGCCCCGTTCAGGCCGTGAGCCGACCGAGGGCGAACGCGGCGAGCGCGGCCGCCTGATCGGCGAGCACCGCGTCGTCGAACACGACCGTCGGCGAATGGTTCGGTGCGGCCGTCTCGAGGTCGACGTCCTCCGGGGTCGCGCGCAGGAACAGGAACGCACCGGGGACCTGTTCCAATACGAACGAGAAGTCCTCCGACCCCATGACCGGGTGCGCGGTCTCCCACACCCGCTCCTCGCCGAACAGTCCCTGCAGGGTGGTGCGCACGTGCTCGACCGCCTGCACATCGTTCACGGTGGGGGCGCACAGCAGCGTCACGTCGACCGTCGCGGTGCAGCCGTGCGCCGCAGCCAGCTCCTGCACCAGGGCGGGGATCTCCGCCTGGACGCGGGCGCTGTTCTCGTGCGACAGCACGCGCACAGAGGCGACGAGCGACGCGGTGTCGGAGATGATGTTGCGTGCAGGCCCACCGGCGTGCAGCTGTGTGACGCTCAGCACCACCGGGTCGAACACGTCGAAGCGCCGCGTGACGAACGACTGCAGTGCCGTGACGAGCTCGGCCGCCACCGGCACCGGGTCGCGTGTGAGGTGCGGTGCCGAGGCGTGCCCGCCCGATCCGGTGATCGTGACCTCCACCTCGATCGCTCCCGCCATCAGAGCACCAGCCCTCGTCGAGAACACCCCGAACTCGCCCGGCACCACGTGGATGCCGAAGGCGGCGACCGGACGGGAACCGGTCACGTCGAGCAGGCCCTCCCCGAGCATCCGCGACGCCCCGTCGCCGAGCTCCTCACCCGGCTGGAACATCAGCAGCACGTCGCCATGCAGCTCCTGACGCCGGGCCGCGAGCAGCTGCGCCGCTCCGACGAGACCGGCCACGTGCAGGTCGTGCCCGCACGCATGCATGCGTTCGCCGGACGCGGCATAGTCGAGCCCGGTGTCTTCGGTGAGCGGAAGCGCGTCCATGTCGGCGCGCAGCAGCACGGTGGGACCGGGGTGGGCCCCGCGGATCACGGCGGCGATCGAGCTCAGGCCGTTCCCGAGCGTGACCTCGACGCCGAGCGGCTCCAGGGCGTCGAGCACCCGGCGCTGCGTGCGGGGCAGCTCGAGCCCGAGCTCGGGGTCGGCGTGGATCGCGCGGCGGAGGGCCACGAGTCCGGGGAGCAGGTCGCGGGCGTCGTCGAGCAGGGGCATTCAGGATCCGATCGCGTGCAGGAGGTGGTCGGTCCCCGCGTTCTGGATGCGCGGGATGGCGGCCACGAGGGACTGCGTGTAGGTGTGCTGGGGGTTCGACACGATCTCGTCGGCGTCGCCGTGCTCCACGATCCTGCCCTTGCGCATCACGGCCGTCGTGTCGGCGATGTAGCGCACCGCGGCGAGGTTGTGGGTGATGAAGAGCACCGACAGCTCGAGCTCACGCTGCAGCTCGCGCACCAGGTTGAGCACCGCACCCTGCACGGAGGCGTCGAGGGCGGAGGTGATCTCGTCGGCGATGATGAGCCGGGGCTTCACGGCGAGGCACCGTGCGATAGCGACGCGCTGCCGCATGCCGCCGGACAGCTGCGAGGGGTACTGGTCGGCCGTGCCCGGCTTGAGCCGCACCAGGCGCAGCAGCTCCTTCACACCGGCCGCGCGCTCCTTGGCGTTCCCGGTGCCGTGGAGGGAGAGGGCCTCGTCGAGCGTGGCGCCGATGGTCATGCGCGGATTGAGCGAGGAGTACGGATCCTGGAAGATCATCTGCACGTCGCGGGCGCGTGTGAGGCGCTGTCGACCGGTCGCCGGACGCAGCTCTTCGCCGTCGAGCAGCAACCGGCCGGCCGTCGCCGGCTGGAGACCGGCGATCACCCGCGCGATCGTCGACTTCCCCGACCCGGACTCCCCACCAGGCCGACGATGCTGCCGTGCGGCACCGTGAGCGAGACGCCGTCCACGGCGTTGAACGAGGAGTCGCCGTGCCCGAAGGTCACGACCAGATCTTCGACGACGAGTGCGGCCATCAGCGCACCTCCTGCGTGTTCTGGGTGCCCGTCAGGACGACCGGCTCTCCGAGGATGCCCTCGATCGGCACCCCGTCCTGGGGATGCCAGCAGGCGACGCGTCCGCCGTGGCCGTGCGCCACCGGCTCCGGCGTCACCGCGCGGCACTGCGCCGTCGCGAACGGGCATCGCGGGGCGAAACCGCAGCCGACGAGCGGCAGCGACAGGTCGGGCGGCTCGCCCGGAATGGTCGCGAGCGGCTGGACGCGGTCGGTGTCGAGGTCGGGCAGCGACTCCGCGAGCGCCCGCGTGTAGGGGTGCGCGAGCTTCTCCGGCGTCGCGAGCAGGCGCACATCCACGTCCTCCACGATGCGCCCCGCGTACATCACGAGGATCCGCTGGCAGAGTTCGGCGAGGACCGCGATGTCGTGCGACACCACGATCGCCGCCGCACCGGTCTCCTCGCACTCCCGACGCAGCAGCGCGAGCACGCGCTGCTGCACCGTGACGTCGAGCGCCGTGGTCGGCTCGTCGGCGATGATGAGGCGTGGCTTGCCGATCTGCGACATCGCGATGAGCGCACGCTGCCGCATCCCGCCCGAGTACTCGTGCGGGAACTGTCGCGCCCGCCGCTGCGGCTCGTCGATCGCGACATCGTCCAACGCGGCGACCGCCGCAGCCTGCGCGGCCGCCCGCCCGCTCTTCGCGTGGAAGCGCGGGATCTCGGCGAGTTGCGTGCCCACGCGCAGTGCAGGGTTGAGGGCCGTGAGCGAGTCCTGGAAGACGACGCCGATCTTGGTGCCGAGCCGCTTCTTCATCACGGCGGGCGGGAGGTCGAGCAGATCGTCGCCGTCGAAGCGCAGTCGCTGCGCGGTCACGGCGGCACCCGCGGCGGAGAGCTGGGCGATCGCCATCAGCGCGACCGACTTGCCGCTGCCGGATTCGCCGACCACGCCGACGATCTCCCCGGCGCCACCGAGAAGGTCACGTCCTGCACCGGGCGCACCCATCCGGACGGCGAGGGGAACGACACCGAGAGTCCGTCGACGACGAGCAGCGCACCCTCGTCCGGCACGCTCTCGCGCTGCGGCACACGCGGCGCCGGTCCGAGCTTGCGGCGCGACAGCACGCTCCCTCTGCCGTGGCTGCGCAGGTGGGCGGCGAGCGACTCGCCGAGCGTCCCGAAGGCGACGCCCGCGAAGACCACGGCGACACCTGGGCCCACGACCGCGGTCGGGTTCGTGTACGCCTGATCGAACGCCTCGCTCAGCATCCGCCCCCAGTCGTAGTCCGGCGGCTGCACGCCGACACCGAGGAAGCTCAGGCTCGACAGCGCGAGGAGCCCTCCTCCGATCGAGAGCGTGACGTTGACGATGATGGGCTCCGCGATGTTCGGGAGCACGTAGCGGGTGAACTGCCGCCCGCGCGAGACGCCCATCATCCGCGCCGCCGCGAGATATTCGGAGCCGCCGACGCGCGACGACAGGGTCTGCGCGAGGCGGGCGAACGAGGGCACCATCGTGAGGCCGAGAGCGATCACCGCCGACGTCGAGCTCGGCCCGAGGAGGATCACGGTCAGCATCGCGACCAGCAGCACGGGAAAGGCCAGCCAGGTGCTGATGATCGAGCTGAACAGCCGCTGCACGCGGGGTCCGAGCACGGAGGGCAGGGCGCCGAGCAGCAGACCGAACACGAGTCCGATCACGGTGGCGATCAGTGCCATGCCGAGCGACAGTCGTGTCGCGACGAGGGTGCGCAGCAGCAGGTCCCTGCCCAGTCCGTCGGTGCCGAGCGGGTGCGCGTCGCTCGGCCCCTGCAGGAGTGCGGATGTGTCGGTCTGCGTCGCCTGCGGACCCCAGATCTCCGGGGCGAACAGCGCCAGGAACACGAGCACGAGCACCATCACGGCGCTGATCGCGCCGAGGGGGTTGCGCAGGAAGGTGAGGATCGAGCGCATCAGGTCGTCTCCAGGAGGGTGGTTCGCCGGTCGAGGAGCGACAGCACGATGTCGACGGCGAGCGTGATGACGAGGATGATCGCGGCGTACACGAGCGCCAGGCCCTGCACGATGCCGTAGTCCTTCGTGGCGATGGCGTCGACGAAGGCCGAGCCGAGGCCGGGCCAGTTGAACACCTTCTCCACGAGCACGCTCGACGCCACCATGGTCGACAGCAGGGTGCCGCCGATCGTGAGAGTCGCGGTGAGCATGTTCGGCAGCGCGTGACGGAAGTAGACCCACGATGCGGGGATGCGCTTGGAGCGGGCCGTGCGCACGTAGTCGTCGGAGAGCGTGTTCAGCGCCTCGACGCGGGCGATGCGCGACAGCGACGCCCACGAGGCGACCGTCATCGCCAGCACCGGCAGCACGTACGAGGCGGGGCCCGAGCGTCCGGCGACGGGGAACCAGTGCAGTCCCACCGCGAAGACCACGACGAGCGCGACGCCGAGGAGATACTCGGGGATCGCGGCGATGAGGCCGGTGATCCCTGTGAACGACACCTCGACGCCCCGGCGTCTGCTGCCCTGCGTGAGGATCGCGACCCCGAGGCCGACCGGGATCGCCACGAGCAGCACGATCAGGAAGGAGATGCCGGCGAGCTCCAGCGTCGCCGGCAGCCGGTTCTGCACGAGCTCGGACACCGACCGGCCGGTGATCAGGGACGAACCCAGATCCCCGTGGAGGATGCCGGTGAGATAGTTCCAGAACTGCACGATCAGAGGGTCGTTGAGACCGAGCTGATCGCGCCGCGCCTGGACCACGGCCTCGTCGGCCGTCGCGCCGAGTGCGGCGCGGACGGGGTCGCCGCCGGATGCGCGGAGGACGAAGAACGCGACCGCGATGATCACGAACATCGCCACCAGCATCCGCAGGGTGCGGCGCAGGAGGAATCTCAGCCAGGGGTTGCCGTGGCGGCGCTTCCGGAGAAACACCGCCACGGTATCCGTTCTGGCGGACGCGTGGTCCAGCATGCGGCTCCTAGCCTCGGAGGCTCGTCGGGATGAGCAGTCCGTTGGTGGTGACCTCGAACTCCACGCCGGCGCCGTACAGGGTGCTGGTGGACTCCGCGAACGGCATCACCTCGAGGTTACCGATCGCCGAGGCCTGTGCCGCCGTCCAGGCGTCGCAGCTCTCTTCGCCGGCAAGCTGCTGCGCCTCGGCCGTGAGGTCGAAGAACTCCTGGTTCGTGTTGTACGTCCAGTTGCCGCCGTTCGGGGGGAAGTCCCCGGCGAGGATGCCGGCCCAGGTCGAGGGCAGCGTGGTGGAGATCGGGGCCCAGATGAGGTCCCAGTCGCCGCCCTGGAAGATGACGTCGGTGTACGACGACGACGGGCTGGGCGTGACCTCGACGCCGATCTCGGCCAGCTGCTGCTGGATGAGCTCGATGCCGGCGACGACCGACTGCGCCTCGGTGGAGGGATAGACGAAGCTCAGGGCGAGCTTCGCACCGTCCTTCTCGCGCACGCCGTCGGCGCCGACCGTCCAGCCGGCCTCGTCGAGCGATGCGGCCGCGGCATCGGCGTCGAAGCCGATGAGCGAGGTCGTGGCATCGGCCCCGACGCACACCGCGGTGAACGAGGAGACGAGCGAGGTCATCAGTTCGCCGCGGCCACCCGTGGAGACCGAGGCGACCTCATCGCGGTCGATTCCGCCGGCGATGCCCTCCCGCACGAGCAGGTCGTTGGTGGGACGCCCCTCTGCCTGGTTGAAGAACATCAGACCGGGTCGCGCCGGCACGTCGATCGTGAACAGGTCGCCGCTCTCGAGCCGGTCGCGATCGGTGCCGCCGACCTCGGCGACGTTGATCTCGGACGACAGGAGCATGTTGGCGCGGGTCGGCTCGGTGTCGACGACTTCGAGCTCGACCGTCTTCGGCAGGCCTTCCGTCTCGCTGGTCACGTCGCCGGGACCCCAGGTGTAGTCGTCGCGCAGGGCGAGCGTGTAGGTCTGACCGGGCGAGGAGTCCTCGAGCGTGTAGATGCCCGTGCCGACGGGGGTGGCGTCGAGCGACGCGGGGTCGTCGACGCCGGCCGCGCACACGACAGGCATCTGGCCGATGTTGCTGAGCAGGAAGCTCTGCGGCTGCGCGCTGGTGAACGTCACGGTGCGCGAGGCGTCGTCGGCCTCGACCGTCAGGCCCTCGCCGGGGAAGTAGACGCCCGCGTACGGTGAGGCCGTCTCAGGATCGGCGGCGTAGTCGAACGAGGCCTTCACGTCGGACGCCGTGAGATCGGAGCCGTCCGTGCAGACGATGCCGTCCTTCAGAACGAACGAGACCTCGGTCGTCGACTCGGTCCAGCTCTCGGCGAGCAGCCCCTCGGCGTCCTTGCCGTGGGCGAAGGACATGAGCGTCTCGTACAGGTACGCCGAGACCTCCTGCCCTGCCTGGGTGGCGTTCGTGATCGGGTTGAGCGAACCGGGATCCGCGGCGATGGCGATGGTGGCCTTCTCGACCGTGCCTTCGCCTCCTCCGTCTCCCCCGCCGGCGCAGCCGGTCAGGGCGAGTGCCGTCACGCCGACGACCGCGGCTACGATGCTGCGTCTCATGGGTGTCCTCTCTTCACGGAACCCTCGGGCGGGTTCCACCTAATTGAATGTTATGAATTGCTCTTTATTGCCTCGTGTCGGCGGTGTTTCGAGATTGTTACCGGTCACGAATGGTCGTCGACGAGGGCGGCGGCGCCCATCACCGACTTGAGCTCGAGGAACTCCTCGAACCCGTGCACCCCGCACTCCCGGCCGACACCCGACTGCTTGTACCCCCCGAAGGGAGCACCCACATCGAGCCCGGCGCCGTTGATGCCGACGGTCCCCGTCCGCATGCGCAGCGCGATGCCGAGCGCGCGTCGAGGATCGCTCGACCACACACCGCCCGACAGTCCGTACACGCTGTCGTTCGCCAGGTCGACAGCCTCATCGACCGTGGCGTAGGGAGTGATCGTGAGCACCGGACCGAAGACCTCCTCGTGGAAGATCCGCATGTCGGGCGTCACATCGGTGAAGATCGTGGGCTGCACGTACGCGCCACCGGCCGTCGGTTCGACGATATCGAGGCCGCCGGTGAGCACGCGCGCGCCCTCGTCGATCGCGGTGGCGATGTGCGCGCGCACGCGCTCGCGCTGCAGCTCCGAGGCGAGGGGACCCGTCGCGGTGACCTCGACGCGCGGGTCACCGGGCGCCCAGCCGGCCGCGACCTCGACGACGGCCCGCTGCCACGCCTCCTGCATACCCGCCGGCACCAGAACCCTGGTCTGCGCGGCGCAGGTCTGCCCGGCATTCGCGAAGCACGAGGCCAGCACACCGCGCACCGACTCCTCGAGGGGCGCGTCGTCGAGGACGATCGCCGCGGACTTGCCGCCGAGCTCGAGGGCGACCTTCTTGATGGTCGCGGCGGCCGCGCGCGCCACATGCTCGCCCACCTGCCGCGAACCGGTGAAGGTCACCATGTCGACGCCGGGGTGCGCCACCAGCGGTGCGCCGACACCGGCGCCGTCGCCGTGCACGATGTTGACGACGCCGGCCGGGAGTCCGATCTCGCGGAGGATGTCGCCGACGATCGCGGCGTTGAGCGGCGCGGCCTCGCTCGGCTTGAGCACCACGGTGCATCCGGCGAGGACGGCCGCGCCGACCTTGAGCATGATCTGGTGCAGCGGGAAGTTCCACGGGGTGATCGCAGCGACCACGCCCACCGGCTCCGACACGACGAGGGAGTTCGAGACCGCCGCACGCTCGACATGAGCGCGGGCGGCCTCGATCAGGAGGGAGAGATCGGCGATCGCCACCCCCACCTGGGCGGAACGCGCGAACGCGATCGGCGAGCCCATCTCGGCGCTCAACGTCTCAGCGAGCAGCTCCCGGTGGCGCGCCAACCCCTCGGCGAGCGCCTGGACGTGAGCGATGCGCTGCGACATCGGCGTCGTGGACCAGCTGCCGAACGCCTCCGCGGCCGCGGCCACCGCCCGATCGACGTCGGCGGGACCTCCTGCGACGACGGCGCCGATCACGGTGCCGTCGGCCGGGCTGACGACATCGATGGAGGCCTGCCCTGCGGCGTCCTCCCTGATGCCGGCGATGTCGTGCCCGATGACCATGTCAGACCCCGGCCCTCTGCACCAGGTGCGCGTCGGGTGCGAGAGGCGCCGGACGCGGCACACCCTCGTGGATGAGGTGCCACGGCGAGGGGAACTCCCCACCGGGACGTCGATCAGGATCGGCTCGTTGGCCGGCACGGCATCCGCGAGCACCCCGGCCAGCTCCTGCGGGGTGTACGCCCGCGCGGAGCGGATCCCGAACGCGTCGGCGAGCTTGCCGTAGTCGGGGTTGGTGAGATCGCTCGCGAAGTACCGCGCGCCGTAGCGGTTCTTCTGGATGCGGCGCACGTTGCCGTAGAAGCCGTCGTGGAAGACGATCGTCACGAGCCCGAGACCGTACCGCTTGGCCGTGGACAGCTCCTGAAGCGTCCACGAGAACCCGCCGTCGCCGTTCACCGAGACCACCGCCCGCGAGGGGTCGGCCGCCTTGACGCCGAGCGCGGTGGCGAAGCCGTACCCGAGGGTGCCCTGGTAGCCGGGCCCGATGTAGGTACGCGGCTGGTATGCGGGGTACGACGCACTGGCCGCGTAGCCGACCTGGGTGAACTCGCTGACGAAGACGCCGTCTTCGGGGAGCGCTCCGCGGATGGCGGCGAGGTACTCGCGCTGGGGGCGATGTCGGCGAACTGCTCGGCGATCCACGTGCGCACCCGAGCGAACTCGCTCTCGCGCGATTCGCGCGCCGGCGACCCGACCTCCGCCGCGAGCGCAGCCAGGGCGAGGCGGGCGTCCGCGTGCAGGGTCTGCACCGCGGCCCTCGGTCCTTCGAGGTCGGCCGCCTCGGCGTTGACGAGGATGACGGGGGCGCCGTTCGTGTCGACCTGCGTGCCGAACGTCGAGACGAAGCGCGTGCCGACCGCGAGCACCAGGTCGGCGTCTTCGCGGAAGGCCCGGAGCGCGAGGGCGTCGAAGGCGAGGCGGTGCCTGGCGTCGATCGCACCGCGGCCGTTCTCGGTCATCAGCACCGGGGCCTCCAGCGCCTCGGCGAGCGCCTGGAGCGCGACCGACGCGTTCGCCGCGAGCACTCCGCCGCCGACGACGATCATCGGGCGCTTCGCGGCGACGAGGCGCGCGGCGGCCGCGCGGATCTGCTGCTCGTCGGGCGTCAGGGGCGCGGCGGCGACGCGCTCGGCGGCCGCGGCGCGCGACGTGGCAGCCAGCACGTCCGGCGGCACCTCGATCGCGACGGGGCGCGGTCGCCCGGTGCGCAGCTGGGTGAAGGCCTCGTGGACGAGGCCGGGGATCTCATCGGCGGACCGGGCGGTGCCCGTCCACTTCGTGAGCCGCTGCAGGATGCCGGTCTGGTCGGGGATCTCGTGCAGGGCGCCGAGACCACGGCCGATGGCCTGCGAGTCGATCTGCCCGGCGATGAGGAGCATGGGCGAGTTCGCGGAGTATCCGGTGGCGACGCCGGAGAGGGCGTTGAGGACTCCCGGTCCTGGCACGACCATCGCGACACCGACGTCTCCGGTGCTCCGTGCGTAGCCGTCGGCCATGTAGGTCGTGGCCTGCTCGTTGCGGGCGCAGAGGAAGTCGACCTTGTCGGCGCGGGCGTGGAGGGCGTCTGCGGCGGCATCGAGCTGAACGCCCGGAATACCGAAGATCCGTGAGACTCCCTGGTTGATGAGGGAGTCTGCGAGCAGATCGCCACCGGTGTGGTCGGTCATCTGTTTCCTCTCGTGAGCGGCATTGCGTGATTGACTGTATTAGATACATTCAATTATGGCAAATGGGAGAATCGCCCGGGGACACCGCCCCTGCTCGCCGCTCGCTCCTTAGGATGTGAGAGATCCGCCCCGCCCCCTCCAACCGAAGGACCCCCGTGGCAACCACCCAGGATGAAGCGCGCACCTTCCAGCGCGTCGCCCCCGCGCAGTCCGTCGCCGACCGCGTGGTCACCGAGGTCGAGGCGATGATCAAGTCCGAAGGACTCGAGCCGGGACACCGGATCGGTACGCGGCAGGAGCTGTGCGAGCAGTTCGGCGTGGCGCCGGCGACGCTGGGCGAAGCACTGCGCGTGCTGCGCGCCCGCGGCTCCGTCGATCTGCGCCCTGGACCCGGCGGTGGCATCTTCGTCGCCGACCAGTCGCCGCTGATCCGCCTGGCGCACAGCGTGCTGCGTCTGCGGCAGACGGGGGCGCCCGTGAACGACGTCATCAAGGTGCTGGATGCGCTCGACGAGGCGGTCATGCAGGACGCGGTGCACAACCGCACGGATGCCGACATCGCCGACCTCGACGCCGTGATGGCGGAGCTCACGGAGCACTGGCACGACCCGATCGAGGGTCTGCACGGCAACTGGCGACTCCACCGAAGGATCGCCGAGATCTCGCCCAACGCCGTGCTGCGCACGTTCTACCTCAACCTCGTCGACTACATCGAGGGCGAGACGGCCGGCGCCGCGAGCGAGGACGCCCTGGCCGTGCCCGGATTCCGCCAGGACACGGACGAGCGTCTGCGCATCCACGAGGCCCTCATCGCCGCGATCCGCTCCGGCGACCCGGAGGTGGGCCGCAAGGCCGTGCTCGACCACCGCACCCTCGGCCGCTGACGCGGACGCCGCGGCGCCGTCCGACGGGCGCCGCAGCGGGACTACGCGTCCCCGACCCCCACGTGCCGCCAGGCCAGCGCGGCGAGTGCGGCCGCCTGGTCGCCCAGCACGGCGTCGTCGAACTGCGCATGCGGCGAGTGGTTCATCGGGATGTCGTCGGGGTCGACGTGCGGCGGGGTCGCGCACAGGAAGAGGAACGTGCCCGGTACCTCCCTGAGCACGAATGAGAAGTCCTCGGATGCCATCCAGGGGACGTCGAGCTCTTCCACGCGGTCGTCGCCGAACGTGGTGCGCAGCACCTCCGTCGCCGCGGCCGTCTCCGGCGCCGTGTTGACCGTGACGGGGTAGCCGACGATGACCTCGACGTCGACCGTGCAGCCGTGCGCCGCGGCGATCCTCTCGATGAGCGGAGGCAGCTCTGCCTGCGCCTGGGCGATCGAGGCCTCGGACAGGGTTCGCAGGGTCGCCGCGAACCCGGCCTCCTCGGGGATCACGTTCGTGATCTCGCCCGCGTAGAGCGTCGTGACGGACAGCACCACGGGGTCGAACACATCGACGCGGCGCGTCACCCATGCCTGCAGGGCGAGCACGAGCTCTGCCACCACGGGCACCGGATCCACGGCCTGCTGCGGACGGGAGCCGTGCCCGCCTCGCCCGTGCACGCGAACCTTCAACACGTTCGCACCGGCCATGATCGTGCCCGGCTTGAGCTGGAACCGTCCGCGCTCCCCGGGCCGACATGGATGCCGTACGCGGCCTCGACCCTGCGCCCCGAGGCCTCGAGCACACCGTCGCGGATCATGAGCGGAGCCCCGCCCCCTGCCTCCTCGCCGGGCTGGAACATGAACACCACGGACCCCGCGATGCGGTCGCGGCGCGCGGCGAGCAACCGCGCGGCACCCACGAGCCCTGCGACGTGCAGGTCGTGTCCGCACGCGTGCATCGCCCCGTTGGTCGCGGCATAGTCGAGACCGGTCTCCTCGACGATCGCGAGCGCATCCATGTCGCCGCGCAGCAGCACGGAGGGACCGTCGACGGCCCCGCGAAGGACCGCGGTGACCGAGCTCAGGTCGGTGCCGGAGGTGATCTCCAGTCCGAGACCCTCCAGTGCGTCGAGCACGGCGCGCTGGGTCTGCGGCAGGTCGAAGCCCGGCTCGGGGATGCGGTGCAGCTCCCGCCGCAGTGTCACCAGCTCCGGCAGCAACCGGGCGGCGTCATCACGCAGCGTCATGCCTTCTCCTTCTGCGATGCCCCGCCCGACACGTACACGGTGCGGCCGTCGATGAGGACCTCCCGGACGGTCGAGGCGACGTCGAGGGGGTCTCCGCTCCACAGAACCACATCGCCGTCCCTCCCCGGCTCCAGCGCGCCGACCCTGTCGTCGATGCCGGCGATGGACGCTGCGGTCGAGGTCATCGCGGCGAGCGCGGTCTGCCTCGGCAGTCCCGCCCGCACGGCGACGGCCGCCTGCATCGCGAGCAGGCCGATCGGCACGACGGGATGGTCGGTCGTGAGCGCGACGCGCACGCCGGCGGCGGCGAGCGCGGCGAGGTTCGCGGGGTCGGCCTCCCGCACCTCGACCTTCGACCTGGTCGAGAGGATCGGACCGTAGATGACCGGGATGTCGCGGGCGGCGAGGACGTCGGCGAGCTTGTGCGCCTCGGTGCCGTGGTTGAGCACGAGGCGCAGACCGAACTCCTCCGCGATGCGCAACGAGGTGGCGATGTCGTCGTGGCGGTGCGCGTGCTGCTCCCAGGTCAGGGTGCCGTCGAGCGCCTCGGTGAGCGCCTGCATGCCGAGGTTCACGGCGAACGGCGCCCCTTCGGCCCTGGCCTTGTCCCGCCGCGCGCCGTAGTCCCGCGCGTCCATGAGCGCCTGCCGGATGACGAGCGCGATGCCGAGACGGGTCGACGGCAGCTGCTTGCGCTCCCCGTACGCCTGCTTGGGGTTCTCGCCGAGCGCCGACTTCATGCCGAGGGCCGCGCGGATCACCTGCTCATCGACCGAGCGGCCGCCGGCGGTCTTGATGGCCACGCTCTGTCCGCCGATCGGGTTGCCCGATCCGGGTTTGACCACGACGGCCGTGATGCCGCCGGCGAGCGCGTCGCGGAAGGCGATGTCCTCGATGTTGATCGCATCGAGAGCGCGCACTCCCGCGGTGACGGGCGACGAGACCTCGCTGCCGTCGAAGCCGGCGGGTCCGTTGGCCTCCTCGTGGGCACCGATGTGGCTGTGCGGGTCGATGAGCCCCGGCAGCACCCAGCATCCCGCGGCGTCGATCACGCGCGCGCCCGCTGGCACGACGACGTCCGCGCCGACGGCCTCGATGAGGCCGTCGATCAGCAGCACCGCGCCGCCATCGAACTCCTCGCCGAGTCCCGTGACGACCCGTCCTCCCACGATCGCGACGGCATCCGTCATGCGTCCTCCTCCTTCGTGCGGCGCTCGACGAGCTCCCGCGTCCTCGTCAGCAGATCATCGACATCCAGGCTGAGGATGCCGGCAGCGGGGTCGACCCGCACCACGATGCCGTCCTCGCACTCCGGGGCTCGCCGCTCAGGTCGACGAGCGGGTCGTCGACCCAGACCCACGGCAGACCGTCGGCGTACCGGCGGATGTGGGCGAGCTTGTCGAACTGCACCGGAAGGAACGGCCACGGCTCCTCCGGCAGCTCGAGCGGCTCGCGGAACGCGGTGTGGGCGTTGTGCCCCCACTCCGATGCCCACACGATGTCGAAATGCGCGGCGAGGTCGTGCAGGCGCTGCGCCGCGGCGTCCGGGATCGCGACGTCGCGCACCCAGCGCCCCCACGCCGACAGGTGGTGCATCGTGACGGGCACGGTCGGCTCGCCCTCGATCACCACCACGTCGCTGATGCCGAGGACGAGCACCGGCCGGTCGCCCCGCGGCGGTCGCGCCGTGTACTTGGCCATGTCAGTCGTCCACCGCGTCGGCGAGCAGCGGCGCGTCGGGGGCTCCCTCGAAGTAGTTGCCGCCCTCGATGCGCACCAGGCGCTCCGAGTCGTCGAAGAACACGCCAACCGGATCGCCGCCCCCGGCGACGGCACGATGCTGCTTGGCCATCATGCGGCGGATCATCGCGATGCCCTGGTCGGTCGTGGTGAGGTGGTCCTCGGAATGCAGCGAGATGGCGCCCTGCGACTTCTGGGCCTCGTAGTCGCCGGGAAGCCGCTGGTGCTCCAGGTCGGTGAGCTCCTTCCACGGCTTGCCCTCGTGCGTGGAGCGGAGCTTCGCGAGGAAGTCGGGGTCGCTGTCGCGCGCGACCGTGAAGATGCGGAAGTGCGTGTCGTCCATCGGCACGACCCAGCCGATCATGTTCGTCTGGCCGGAGGCGAGCTTGGGGCTGGCGACCACGCGCAGGTTCGGGAAGATGACCTCGGTGACGCGGCGCAGCTGGCGCCCGTCGCCCAGTTCGCGCATCTGGATGCTCCGCACCCCCAGCGGCGTGTACTCGTAGCTGACCTCGGGGATCAGCGCCATCTCGGGTGTGAACTGGTTGCCGCTGAAGCGCGCGTGCAGGATCGGCACGTGGAACGGATCCATGACGTTCTCCCAGTGCTGCAGCCAGTTGAAGTCGAGCTCGGCAGGGCCGCCGCCGCCCACTCCCTGGTCGTTCACGATGAGCTGCTCGCCGTCGCCGAGCTCCTCGAGCGTGTCGTAGCGCGGAAGGACCGGCTTCTTCTCCGGCGGTCCCATGTAGGCCCAGATCAGGCCGTACTGCTCTTCGACGGGATACCACGGCTGCCGCACACGGTCGCGGTGCAGCCCGAGTTCGGGTTCGCACGGCTGCTCCAGGCAGTGACCCTCGGTGTCGAACACCCAGCCGTGATAGCAGCAGCGGATGCCCTCATCTTCGACACCGCCGTAGAACAGCGAGGCGCCGCGGTGGATGCAACGCGGATGCAGGAGACCCGCCTTGCCCTTCCTGGTGCGGAACAGCACGAGTTCCTCCCCCAGCACCCGCAGCGAGATCGGGCGCGTCGTCGCATCCTCGACCTTCGCGACCGGGTGCCAGTAGCGACGCAGCACCTCGCCGTAGGGCGTGCCTGGCCCGACCTGCGCGAGTTCGTCGAGTGGCTGCCCGAGGCGCAGCCCGTATGCGGTTCCGGTGTCCATTGGTCGCTCCGTTCGTTGGTCAGATGTCGAGGACGAGCCGGTCGCCGAGAGAGCGGGAGACGCAGATCATCATCGTCTCGTTGCTCTCCCGCTCGTCAGGGGTGAGGACCGAGTCCCGGTGCTCGGGGGCGCCATCGATGACGGCGGTCTCGCAGGTGCCGCACACGCCCTCGAGGCACGAGCTGGGCACGCCGATGCCGGCGTTCTCGAGCATCTCGAGGATGCTGCAGCCCCGGTCGACCGTCACCACGAGGTCGGAGCGGCGGGCGACGACCTCGAAGGAGTCGGCCCCCTGCGATTCACCGAAGGTCTTGGCCTGGAACCTCTCGACGTGCAGCACGCCACGCGGCCAGTCCGCGCTGAGCTGTTCGAGCGCGTCGAGCATCCGCTCGGGGCCGCAGGCGTACACGCCGGTGTCGGCCGCAGGGGCGCCGATCCATGCCGCCAGATCGAGGCGGTCGTCGGTGTCGCCGCGCACGAGCAGGGTCTCCCCGCCGGCGAGCTGCGGCGCCGAGAGGAACGCCATGCGCTCCCCCGCCGAGCCGAGGTAGGCGAGTCGCCACGGGACGCCACGCCTGGTGGCGTCGGCCAGCATCGGCAGGATCGGTGTGATGCCGATGCCGCCGGCGATGAAGACGTACTCCGCGTCCGGTGCGAGCGCGAAGTGGTTGATGGGTGCCGAGACGGTGACGAGGTCGCCGACGCGCAGGCTCTGGTGCACGTGGCGCGAACCACCACGGCTGGGGCTCTCGGCGAGGACCGCGACCCGCCACATCGTGCGGTCGTCGGGATCGGAGCACAGGGAGTACTGGCGTTCGACGCCGTTCGCGAACCGGAGATCGATGTGCGCGCCCGGTTCCCACGCCGGCAGCTCGGCGCCGTCGGGGGCATCGAGCTCGAGGGACAGCACGTCACGCGCCTCCTGGCGCATGGCGCGCACGCGCAGGGTGAAGCGCTGCTCCGGGGTTTCGACCGCTGTGTGGGGCACCGTCGCTCCGCTCCTTCCGTCGTCCCGACCGGGAGATCAATTGACAACATTCGTTATATTCAATTACGATAGTATGAAGTCCGCCCTGGGCCTGTCAAACGGACACGGCCGGAGCGGGCACGAGAGAAGGGCGATCGGATGTCGGAGCTGAGACTGCGCGGAGACCTGGACGCGATCCCGGGCTACAAGCCGGGAAAGGCTGCACCGCAGTCCGAGACGGCAGACGCGGTGCACAAGATCTCCTCGAACGAGAACCCCTATCCTCCGCTCCCCTCCGTGACGGCGGCGATCGCCGACCAGCTCGCCCACATCAACCGCTACCCCGAGACCGCGGCGACCGCCCTCACCTCCGTGCTGTGCGAGCGGTTCGGGGTCGACCCCGTCAACATCGTGCTCGGCAGCGGCTCGGTCGAGGTCGTCTCGCAGCTCATCCGCGCGACCGCCGGCGAGGGCGACGAGGTGCTCTTCGCCTGGCGCTCCTTCGAGGCGTATCCGATGCTGGTCAGGGCGGCCGGCGCCGTGCCTGTTCCCGTGCCCCTCACCGCCGATCACCGGCACGACCTCGACGGCATGCTCGCAGCCATCACCGAGCGCACCCGCCTCATCCTCGTCTGCAACCCGAACAACCCGACGGGGACGACCATCGGCGAAGCCGAGCTCGACCGATTCCTCGCTAGCGTGCCCTCCGACATCGTCGTCGTGATCGACGAGGCGTACGTGCAGTTCAACGACCGCACGGACTCCCCGGTCGGGATCGAGCATTTCCGCCGCCACGCCAACGTCGCCGTCGCGCACACGTTCTCGAAGGCGTACGGACTCGCCGGGATGCGCGTCGGCTACGCGATCGCACCGGCACCGCTGGGCATCGCGCTGCGCAAGGTCGCCATCCCGTTCGGCGTCACGAACCTCGCACAGACCGCCGCCGTGGCCTCGCTCGCGGCCGAAGAGGAACTCGGTGCGCGCGTCGCGTCGCTCGTCGCGGAGCGCGAGCGCGTGATCGCCGCCTTCGCCGCAGCCGGCTTCCCGCTTCCGGAGAGCAAGGGCAACTTCGTCTGGCTGCCGCTCGGCGAGGCGACAACGGCCGTCGCCGAACTGCTGGAGCGTCACGGCCTGCTCGTGCGCCCGTTCGCCGGAGAGGGACTGCGCGCCACGGTCGCCGAGACCGAGGCCAACGACATCCTGATCGCGCTCGCGCCGGAGATCGCCGCCTTCGTCGCCGCCTCGCCGGAAGTCGCCCCCGCGCTCGCGAGAAGCTGAGAGCACGGTGTTCCTCGGACGGCGTCACTCCCCGAGGAACACCGAGAACCGGGTGAGGGCGGCCTCGACCGCCGCCGCGTCCGCCGGGGTGTCGAACAGCTCGGGCGGGGTGTCTCTGGCGGCCGTCGCGTGCGTCCAGCAGCCGATCACGCGACCGTCCTCGACGAGCGTGGCGCGCACCATGCCGTTCTTGCCGGGGCCGATGGCGGACAGGTGCTCGGGCGCCGCGACAGCCGTGCGGTCGGCGTACGAGATGTAGTACTCGTCGAACGCGCCGAGGGCGAGCACACTCGACGCACCGGCCGGACGACGCGGATGTGCGCGCGCGACGAACAGCCCGTCTTCGACCTCGGTCACACGGGCGGCGGCGTGCACCACGGCCTCGCGGGACTGCCCGAGAGTGAGACCCGACCACCATGCGAAGTCGGCGACGCCGGCGGGTCCGTGCCCGTCGATGTAGCGCACGAAGAGCTCGGCGAGAGGGTCGTCCGGCCGCGCGTGCTCCCGGATGTGCTCGTCGACCAGCACGAAGCGCTGCTCCCTGGTGATGCCGGCCCTCGCGACCACGGGTCCCTGGCAGATGAGGCCGTCGATCGTCAGGGTGAACAGCAGATGGATGCCGCGCTGCCCCGTAGGGTCGATGCCGACGCTCTGCAGGATCTCGAACACCTCGGCCCGCGTGCGCCCGCCGTCTCGCAGCTGCGGGGTCAACGCACGCACGGCCGCGGCGATCATGTCGTCGTCGATGCCGAGGTCGCGATGCCGAGAGGCCGCCTGCTGCCGCTGCCGCCCCGCCGTGACCTCCAGCATCCAGCCGAGGTCACGAGCCGGCACGGTGTGCAGCGTGCCACGCATGGTCCATGCCCGTACGAGGTCGCCGCGGTCGAACGCCCGATCCACGTCGCGCAGCCGCACATCGCCGCGGGTGCGCACGGCGAGCGCCCACCGTCCGGCCGTGAAGTCCTGGCTCTGCACGGCGAGCATGTGGTGCGCGGCATCCGTCACGGTGCGCGTCGGCGCGGTCAGACGGTGCGATCGGAGGCGCTCGGCGCGAAGGGTCGCGGTCTTCATGACCCCATCATGCCGGGCGCCTCCGACGCGGCGCAGGGCGGTCAGCCCTGCAGGGTGACCTCGCGGCGCTCCGGGAGCACGATCGGGTGCGAACCGGCCATGACCTCGAGCACCCGGATGACCTGGCACGAGTAGCCGAACTCGTTGTCATACCAGACGTACAGGATCAGGGTGTCCTCGTCGGCGATCGTGGCGAGCCCGTCGACGATGCCGGCACGGTGCGAGCCGACGAAGTCGGTGGAGACGACGTCGGGGCTCTCGACGTAGTCGATCTGCTGGCGCAGCTTCGAGTGCAGCGAGACGCGGCGCAGATAGTCGTTGACCTGCTCCGTGGTCGCTGGGCGCTCGATCGTCAGGTGCAGCACCGCGAGCGACACGTCGGGGGTGGGTACACGGATCGAGCTCCCCGTGAGCTTGCCCTCGAGCTGCGGGAGGGCTTTCGCCACGGCCTTCGCCGCGCCGGTCTCGGTGATGACCATGTTGAGCACGGCAGAGCGCCCGCGCCGGTCGCCCTTGTGGAAGTTGTCGATCAGGTTCTGGTCGTTCGTGAACGAGTGCACCGTCTCGACGTGCCCCTTGACGACGCCGTACGCCTCGTCGATCGCCGCGAGCACCGGCGTGATGGCGTTCGTGGTGCACGAGGCGGCCGACAGGATGCGGTCGGAGTCGACGATGGTGTCGTCGTTGATGCCGTGCACGATGTTCTTGAGGGGGCCCTTGCCCGGCGCGGTGAGCAGCACCCGGGCGACGCCCTGCGAGCGCAGGTGCTGCGAGAGGCCGGCCTCGTCGCGCCAGCGCCCGGTGTTGTCCACGACGATCGCGTCGTGGATGCCGTGGGCGGTGTAGTCGATGGTCGCGGGGTCGTCGGAGTAGATGACCTGGATGCGCGTGCCGTTCGCGATGATCTGCTCGGCGTCTTCGTCGACCGTGACGGAGCCGGCGAATCGGCCGTGCACGGAGTCGCGCAGCAGCAGGGACGCCCGCTTGACGAGGTCGTTCTCCGCGCCGCGGCGGACGACGATCGCGCGCAGTCGGAGCCCGCTGCCGCCGCCGGTGTGCGCGATCAGGATGCGCGCGAGCAGACGGCCGATACGCCCGAAGCCGTAGAGCACGACGTCGGTCGGCTCGGCGGCGACGGCGCCCATCGCCGGCGCGAGCACCTCGGCGAGGTACGCCTCGAGGGGCTGGTCGCTCTCGGCGTGCTCGGCGACCAGCCGCGCGACGTCGAGGGAGGACGCACCGGGGGCGAGGGCGCTGATCGCCTCGAGCACCGCCAGGGTGTCTTCGATCGGCAGCCGTTCGTGGCCGAGCTGGGCGACCCGCTCGTGTACCTCGACGAGGCCCGTCGCCGAGAGCCCGAGCAGGCGGTGGCCGTGGAGCGAGGTGACCACGTCGTGCTCGCGGCGGAGCGCGCCGATGAGCGGGATCATCCGCTCCGCCAGCTCTTCGCGCTCTGTCCATCCTTCGCGGTGTGCCGCGGAAGCGTTCATCTGCGTCCTTGCATGTGTGAGCGCGCGCCGAGATCGCCGGCGCGCGAGTTGCCGGGTGAATCGGGGGATGCGTCCAGCGTACAAGCCTGAGAACCGCGCGCCGAATCGGCGGCGCTCCGCTCGCGGCACCCGGCATTTTCCGTCTACACTGGTGGAATAATGAGCGAGACACTTCCCGGCGACGACGCCGACCTGATCATCCGCGGCGGTCGCATCCACACCCTCGATCCCGCGGGCCGCACCACCACCGCTCTCGCCGTGCGCGACGGAGTGATCGTCGCGCACGACGCCGACGCCGAAGCGCTCGACGCCTGCGAGGTCGTCGAGCTCGACGGGCGCACCGCGATCCCCGGCATCAACGACGCCCACCTGCACGGCGCGTGGCTCGGAGCCCGCTGGCCGCACCTCTTCTTCTCCGACACCGCGCCCGAGGACCAGCCGTCGGGCCCCCTCGTGACGACTGCGGGCGAACGGCGATCCGCCCTGCGCCGGGCCTGGCGCCTGCTCGCCGAACTCGGCATCACGAGCTACACCGAACCCGGCATCGGTCCCGGCGAGGACGCCGGCGAGACGGGCTGCTTCGGCACCGACATGCTCGACACATACTGCGAGCTGCACCGCGAGGGCGCGCAGACCTCGCGCGTCACCCTCCTGCGACTGTTCGGGACGATCGACGGCGAGAGCACACTCGACGACTTCGAGCGGGGCATCCTCACCCCTCCCCGGCGACCGACCGACGGTGGCTCGCGATCCCCGGCGTGAAGATCTTCGCCGACGGCATTCCACCCCTGGCGACCGCGTGGGTCGAGGAACCCTACGCCGACGGCACAACGGGCGCCCTCCTCACCCGCGGTGGCGCCGATCCCCTGTCCGCGTTCCAGCGGATGGTGGAGCTCGCCGCCACCCGTGGCATGCAGATCGCCGTCCACGCGACGGGCGACCGGTCGATCGCGGAGTTCCTCGCCGTCCTGGAGCACCTCCGCGACGCCCCCGCCCCCGCCGGGCCGCACTACGTGGTGCACGGCGACCTGGCCACGCCCGAGCAGATCGCACGCATGCGCGAGGTGGATGCCGGTTTCGCCGTGCAGCCCCTCATCGCGGCGCACACCCACTCGTGGGCCGCCGTGCAGCTCGGTGAGGCCCGCCTCGCCACCGCGTGGCCCCTGGCCGAGATGCTCACGTCGGGGACGCTGACGACCGTGACGAGCGACGCCCCGATCGCGAGCCCCGACTGGCGACGCGGCCTCGACGCCGCGCTCGCCCTGCTCACCGACGCCGGGGTCGTGGACGACGCCGAGACACGGCGACGGCTGTTGCGCACGATGACCGTGGATGCCGCCCGTCAGGACGGCGCGTCGGCCTGGAAGGGATCGCTCGCCCTCGGCAAGGTCGCCGATCTCACGGTCCTCGACGAGGATCCCCTGACGCCGGGACGCGCGTTCTCGTCGCTCGGGGTCGACAGGACCATCGTCGACGGCCGCACGGTCTTCTCCCGCGACTGAGCCGGGCGTCCGGCGGCGCCGCGGCCCGGCGACCCGGACCGACGCACGCACGCACGAAAACGGCGGGCGGCATGTTCACGCATGCCGCCCGCCTCTGATCCCCCGGACCAGTCTGCGGCCCCGACGCCGGGCTCCCGACGTCGGGGCAGGTCTCACACCGCGGTCGCGACCAGCACCCGCGGGCTGCCGGGCAGGGCGACCTTGTCGCGCACCACCCAGCCGGCATCGGTCAGCCAGCCCCGAACCTCGGACTCGGGATACACGACCGTCCCGTCGATCACGAGGTACTCCCCGCGTGCAGCGCGTCGATCCCCGCTGCTCTGCGTCGTCGTCGAGGAAGAAGTCGAGCACGGTCAGGGTCGCGTCCGGAGCCGCGGCCGCCCGCAGATTGCGGAAGATCTGCGCGTTCTCCTCCGCCGAGAACCGGTGGATCACGTGGTTCGCGAACACGGCGTCGTACTCCCCCTGCGGCGTCGCGGTCGCCGTGTCCGCGACCTCCACGGCCGTGCGGTCTGCGAGCCCCGCCGCCGCGACCGCCTCGACGATGCCGTCCTCGAAGCCGGGCGCGTAGACGAAGGTCGTGTGCAGCGCCGGGTTCTGCGCCATGACCGACAGCGCGAAGTCGGCGGAGAGCCCACCGAAGTCGAGCGCCCTGGTGGCGCCGGAAAGGTCGAGGTGACGCCCGAACTCCTGAGCGTGCAGCCGGTTGTACGTCATGACGCCGGCCATGAACGTCGCCCACCGGGCGTCGTCCATCTGGAGGTCGCCGGGCTGCGTCGTGTCGACGGTGTGTGCGAACTGGAGCCAGTGCGGGTAGCTGATCTCGTCGAGGAAGGTGAGGAAGGGGGCGAGGTCGATCGCCGCGTCGTCGCCCGTGAGGTAGGCGGCGGCATCCGGGGCGACGGCGTAGCGGCCGTCGGCACGGAGCAGGAGCCCCTTGGCCGCCATGGCGTCGGCGAGCAGACGGGCGATGCGCTCGCTCACTCCGCACGCGACGGCGATCGCCGAGACCGTGTCCGAACCGTCGGCGACAGCGGCGAACAGGCCGATGCGGCTGGCATGGAAGAGCTGCTTCGACGCCATGTAGCCCGTGGCGATGTCGAGGATCCGCGCGGCGTCGGCGGTGGGGGTGTCGGTCATGGTGATGGCCTTTCGTTATTTATCTACAACTGTGGGAATTAAAGGGCAGGGAGGGGCCGACTGAACGAGACGCGCTCAGTCCGACAGGAAGGCGCGCGTCGCGGCACGGAACTCGGCCGTGTGCACCGCAGCGACGTGGTCACCGGGAACACGCTGCGTGTGCGCATCGGGGAGCAGCCGGGCGAGATCGTCGATCCCTGCCGCCATCGCGTCGTCCATGCCGCCGAGCAGCAGCGTCGGCTGCGCCGGCCCGTCCGACCCGGCGACGAACGGCTCGGAGGCCAGCCCCTCGACCAGGTCGACGAGCTCCGCCGGCCGGTTGCCCTCCTGCGATGCCAGGTGCACGATCATGCCGGTGAGCGGATCGGCCGGTGCAGCGCCGCCCGACACGCTCGCGCGCGCGGCGGCGAGGTCGACGAGCGCGAACGGCTCCCCCGCGCTGAGGCCGCCGAGCACGAGACGCCGCACCGACACCCGCGGATGCCGCGCCAGATCCCACGCGAGTCGCGCTCCGAGGGAGTAGCCGACGAGGTCGATCTCGTCGGGACCCACCGCCGTCGCGAGTGCGTCGAGCACCGTCGATGTGGGCGCGGTGCCGAGCGACGGACTCGCACCGTGCGCGGGAAGGTCGACCACGACGCGGGGGCGGTCGCCGAAGACACCCGCCCACTCGCTCTCGGGCCAGTCCTGCGAACCGCGCGAGGCGAGGCCGTGCAGGAACGCGACAGGCCGCCCGGTGCCCGGGTGCCGCTCGACGAACAGGGGTGTGGTCATGAGGCGCCGTCCTCTCGGATCCGGCGCACCGTGCTCAGCGCAGGCGTGCCAGGAACTGGTCGATGTAGTTCTCGTAGTCGGCGATCCGCTCGCCGTCGGGGTACATGAGGTTGATCACGGTCGCACCGACTGCGACGGAGATGAACTCGTTCGCGAGGGACGCATAGTCCTGATCCCGGATGACGCCGGCATCGCGAGCCGCTTCCATCCGCTCGACGAGCATGTCGCGCCAGCGTCCGAGGTGCGTGCGATACAGCTCCGTGAGCGAGTCGTTCGACATCGCGTACTCCCACAGCGCGAGCAGCACGCGTCCGCTGGCGATCTCTTCCACACCGCTGGGCAGAGTCCCCTCGAGCACCTGCCGCAGCATCCGCTCGGGGGTCGCACCCTCCGACATCGACTCCTGCAACCAGGTGTCGTGCTCGTGCAGCACGGTCTCGAAGGTCGCCGCGACGATGCTCTCCTTGCCCGGGAAATAGTGCTTCAGGGCGCCGTTCGCGAAGCCGGCCTCCGCCGCGATGCTCCGCATGGTCGCGGCCTCGAAGCCGCCCTTGAGGATGATGCTCTTGGCCACCTCGACGATATCCCGTCGACGCTGGTCGTGATCGATGATCTTCGGCATGGGGTCCTTCCGGCCGATTGCGATGCGGGGAGCGATCCGGCCTGGAGCTACCGTACCGCCGCATCGCGCACCTCCCGCAGAGCGAGCCACTGCGCACGTCGCTCGCGTTGCGCGATCGGGTCGGCGACGGGCGAGGCCAGACGCAGCCGCTCGGAGTAAGGATGCCGGGGGCACGGGTGACCTGCTCCCCCTCGCCGACCTCCACGAGCTCGCCGCGGTACATCACGGCCACCCGGTGGCAGACGCGCCGGACGACGCCGAGGTCGTGCGAGACGAACAGGTATGCCACCCCGGTGTCGCGCTGGAGCTCGATGAACAGGTCGAGGATCGTCGCCTGCGTCGTGAGGTCGAGGGCGCTGACCGGCTCGTCGCACACGACGAGTCGCGGTCCCCGGACGAGTGCGCGCGCGATCGCGACGCGTTGGCGCTGACCGCCCGAGAACTCGCTCGGGTAGCGGTCCATCGCGGTGCTCGGAAGGCGCACGCGATCGAGCATCTCGCGCACCTTCGCCTCCGCCGCCTTCGCGCCGATCCCCGTGGTCAACAGCGGCTCGGCGAGGATGTCGCCGATCGTCATGGCGGGGTTCAGCGAACCGTACGGGTCTTGGAACACGACCTGCACGTCGTCGGCGAGCGCTCTGCGGGCGCGACCGCCGAGTCGGCTGATCTCCTGACCGTCGAAGCGGATGCTCCCCGCGGTCACGGGCGCGAGGCCGAGGATCGCCTTGCCGAGTGTCGACTTGCCGGATCCGGACTCGCCCACCAGGCCGAGGCATTCGCCGGGGGCGATGTCGAGGGAGACCCCGTGCAGCGCGCGGAAGGCGTGGCGGCCACGGCCGTATTCCACGACCAGGTCTTCGACGGAGAGCAGGGCGCTCATGCGGTCACCTCGATTCTCGCGCGGTCCAGTTCGACGCGGCTCTCGACATCGTCGAGGGAGGCGGCGATCAGTTCGCGCGTGTAGTCCTCGGCGGGGGCGGCGAACAGGTCGTCGACCGGTCCCGACTCGACGACGTCGCCGCCGCGCATCACGATCACGCGGTCGCAGATGTCGGCGACGACGCCGAAGTTGTGGGTCACGATCAGCAGCGCCATGCCGTACTCGGCCTGCAGCTCGCGGAGGAGTTCGAGCACCTCGGCCTGCACCGTGACGTCGAGCGCCGTGGTGGGCTCATCGGCGACGAGCAGCGAGGGCTTGCCTGCGATCGCACCCGCGATCAGTACCCGCTGCGCCATGCCGCCGGACACCTGGTGCGGGTAGCTGCGCATCACCCGGTCGGGATCGGTGAGGCCGACGCGGATGAGCATCGCGCGAGCCCGCTCCTTCGCCGCCGCAGCGCTGAGACCCTGCGTGTGACGTAGCGGCTCGATCAGCTGGTGGCCGATCGTGTACGAGGGGTCGAGGTTGCTCATCGGCTCCTGCGGCACGTAGCCGATCGCGCGTCCGAGCAGGGCATGGCGCTGCTTCGGCGTCGCCTTCGTGACGTCGGTGCCGCCCACCCAGATGGCGTCGGCGATCGCCCGGCCCGTTGAGGGCAGCAGGTCGAGCACCGAGAAGACCGTCTGCGACTTCCCCGATCCCGACTCCCCACGATGCCGACGACTTCGCCGGGGGCCACATCGAGGGTGACGCCGTGCACCACCTCGGTCTCGCCGTTCGGGGTGGCGTGCACGACGCGGAGGTTCTCCACTCGGAGGGCGGAGGCCTCGGCCGCGTGCTGCGCGGTGCCGGTCGGTGCGGTGGTCGCCGCCGCGGCGACCTGCGCCGCCTTCCGACGGGACGCCCGAGGCGTCCGTACCTGCACGAGCTCGGCGAGTGTGGACCCCATGATGGCGAGCACCGCGATCGTGAGCCCCAGTGCGGCCGAGGGCCACAGCAGCATGAGCGGGTAGGTGAGCATGAGGCGGAAGCCCTCGAGCATCATGGCGCCCCAGCTGGGGACGTTGGAGTCGCCGATGCCGAGGAACTGGAGCCCGGCCTGCATGCCCATCGCCATGCCGGCGGTGAGCGCGGTCTGAATGATGACCGGCGGGTACACCGCCTTGATCACGTGACGGAAGATGATGCGCCCGTCGGAGAGACCCGAGACGCGGGCCGCATCGATGTACGGCTCGCTGCGGACGGCGAGGGTCTGCGACCGCGCGATGCGGAAGTACCCCGGCACCATGAACACGCCCACCGTGGCCATCAGCAGCTCGAAGTTGTTGCGGCTGCCCGCAGCGACGACGAGCAGGATGATCATGCCGGGGATGGACTGCAGCGCGTCGCTGACCCAGGTGGCGACGCGGTCGAAGACCCCGCCGAAGTAGCCGGCGGCGACACCCGCCGGAACACCGATGACGAGCGCGGTGACGATCGTGATGAGCGCGCCCCACAGGGTCGTGCGCGTGCCGTAGATGAGTCGGCTGAGGATGTCGCGCCCCGTGGAGTCGCCGCCGAGGAGGTGCTCTGGCCCTGGGGGCGCCTTGGCCGCGGCGAGGTCGACGAAGTTCGGGTCCATCGTGCGAGGAGCGGGGCGAGGACGCCGACCAGGACGATGAGGACGAAGATCGCCAGCGGGATGTAGCCGCCGGGGTGGCGCAGGAAGCGTCGGAACAGGCCGGAGCGGCGCTTCTGGGCGGCCTTGTCGAAGGCGACGCGGATGTCTGTCGTGGTCATGCGACGCGCACCTTCGGGTTGATCCAGCCGAGCACGAGGTCGAGCAGGAGGTTGATCAGGACGACGAACACGATGGAGATGACGGTGATGCCGAGGAGCATCGGGATGTCGCCGTTCTGCGACGACTGGTTGGTGAGTTGCCCGAGGCCGGGAAGGCTGAAGATCTGCTCGACCACGATGGCGCCCGAGAGCAGCCCGACGAACATGAGGGCGATCACGGTCAGGGCCGCGGGTGAGGCGTTGCGGAGGATGTGCAGGTTCACCCTGGTCGCGGAGAGTCCGCGGCTGCGGAGCGTGCGCACCCAGTCCTGGCGGCTCTGCGCGATGACGGCGTTGCGCAGCTGCTCGGAGACCGCGACGATGCCGCCGAGGGCGAGCGATATGGCGGGCAGGGTGATCGAGCGCAGCCAGCCCTCGACCGACTGGGTGGGCGGCACGTAGCCGACCGCGGGGAACCATTTCAGCTGCACGGCGAGCCACATCACGAGCACGAGGCTGACCCAGAAGCCGGGAAGGGCGAAGAGCACGACCGAGATGCCCTTGATGATCCGGTCGAACCAGGTGCCGGGGCGGAGACCGGTGATCATCCCGAATGCGACGCCGATGACCGCGGTGATGAGCGTGGCGAATGTCACGACCGAGAGGGTCACGGGGACCTTGATCGCGAGCTGTGCGCTCACGGGCTGGAAGTTGCGCCAGGAGACGCCGAAGTCGAGCAGTGCCGCATGCGAGAGCCAGTCCCAGAACTGTACGAGGAGCGGGCGGTCGATGCCGATCTTCTCGGCGAGCGCGGCCTGCTGCGCAGGGCTCGCCGTGGTGCCGAGGAGCGAGGCCGTCGGATCGCTGATCGCCAGGTGGGCGAGGAAGAACGTGCCGATCGAGACCGCGACGAGCAGGAGGATGCCGGACAGCACCCGCTTCGCCGTGAACAGGAGCATGGGAGCCTCTCGGGAGGTGGCGGGGTCGGAGGGGGAAGGAAGTGCCGGGGCGGCCGTCGTCGCGGCCGCCCCGGCGGGGGCGTCAGCCCTGGGTGATGTAGCGGAGCGTCGGGAACATCATGCCCACCACCGGCTGCAGCTGGATGCCGGGTGCCGTGTAGTAGATGTTGTTCGCCTGGTACCAGACCGACCACCATGCCTGGTCGACGAGGGCCTCGTTGAGCTCCTTGACGGCCGCGGTCTGGGCGTCGCCGCGCTCGGTCTGGACCTTCTCGACGAGAGGGGCGATGACCTCGTTCTTCGCGTAGTCGGGCTCCGGGTTGAACCACTGCACGCTGGTCACCTGGCGGGCGACCGTGGCGACGTCGTTGCCGTCCATCGCGAGGAACGAGATGAACATGGGGTAGTTCGGTGCGTTCAGCTGGTAGTCGGGCATCTGCATGTTGTCCCAGGTGACCTTCACGCCGAGCTCGGTGAGCGCCTGCTCGGCCGAGGGCTTCCACATCTCGAAGATGGGCGACATGGGCATCGAGATGGCGAACCCGTCGGGGTATCCGGCGTCGGCCAGCAGTTGCTTGGCCTTGTCCATGTTGTAGGCGTAGGTCTCGTTGAGCGCCGGGTCGTTGATCGGCCCGCCGTCGGGGAACACCTGGTTGGTCGCGACGCCGGCTCCGCTGCCGACGGCGGCGAGGATGGCCGCTCCGTCGAAGGCGTAGTTCAGCGCCTGGCGCACCTCGAGCTTGCCGAGCGGCTCGCTCTTGACGCCGGTGTGGTCGGTGATGACCAGGCCCGCCCAGCCGGACACGCGCTCGGCCGTGTTCCAGCCCTGCTGCTTCGCCTGCTCCAGGTTGGCGACATCGCCGTACTGCACGTTGATCTGACCGCTCAACATGGCGTTGTGGCGCGCGGTGGCGTCGGTGATCGGGAAGATCGCCAGTTCGGAGAACGGATAGGCCTCGGCGTCCCAGTGGTCGGCTGCCTTGGTGAAGTGGTACTCGGCGCCGGCGACGCTCGTCGTGCTGTCGAGGACGTAGGGTCCGGAGCCGATCGGCTCACTCCCGAGTGTGCCGGCTTCGATGGCGGCCGGGGAGGCGACGTAGCTGCGGCCGAGGCCCATGAAGTAGAGGATCGTGTCGTCGCGCTGCGTGAGGACGATGCGGACCGTGTCGTCGTCGACCTTGTCGAAGGCGGAGACGTTGACGTAGGCCTCACCCGAGCGGGCGCCGGCCTTGAGGTATTCGAGGCTCGCGATCACGGCGTCGACATCGACCGGGGTGCCGTCGCTGAACACGGCGTCGGTGCGGATGTCGAGGTCGATGCTGAGGTCGTCGTCGGCGACGGTCCACTCGGTGGCGAGCGACGGGATCGGATCGCCGTCTTCGTCGAGGGCGATCAACGCGTCGTACACGGCCGACAGGTACGGCCCGTCGAAGCCGATGTCGGCCAGCGACGGGTCCCACGACGTGACGTCGAGGAAGTTGCCGATGTTGAGGGCGTCGGGGCTCTCGACACCGCTGCCGTCGGACGGCGAGGGTGTGGCGCCGCCGCTGCAGCTGGTGAGCGCGAGCGTCGCGGCGACGGCCGCGGCGAGCGCGAGGGGCATTCGTTTCATGGTTCCTTCTCTCGGGTGCAGGGGGTGGTGAAGAAGGTTCGACGTGCCGCTTGACCGGAGGCCGGATCGACGTCACTTCGATGTGTCGTGGTGGTTAGTCTACATGCGTGGAAAAAGAGCGCAAGAGCGTTTCTCGTCCGCGAGGCGCCGACTCATGCCTCGGGGTGCACCGGGCTTGTCCGAGCGCGCAGGCATAGCGGCGCCAGCGGACGTCAGCGCTCAGCCGACGCGCTCAAGCGGCGCACTCACACAGCGCAGCGCAGCCACGCGGCGCACTCACGCGGCGATGTCGAAGCGCGCTCTGCCGCCCAGGCGCGGGACGCGCGCAGAGTCGACCGCAGCGGGCGGCACGAACCACACCCTCCCGCACCCGCCACCGCCGTCGACCCGGATCTCCCATCCGTTGTCATGGATGCGGTGGTGACACGTCTCGCACAGCAGCACCCCGTTCGACAGGTCGGTCGGCCCGCGGTCGCGCTTCCACCACCGGATGTGATGCGCCTTCGTCATCTCCGGCGGCAACCCGCACATCGCGCACCCACCATCCCGCTCCACCAACGCCAACCGCTGCGACCGCGTGAACAGGCGCTTCTCACGCCCCCAGTCGAGCACTTCGCTCGCAGCGCCGAGCACGCACGGGATGACTCCCCACCCGCGGCCATCCGCCGCGCAGCGCCGATACTGACCGGATGGTCCAGACCGTCGAGGGCTGCCGACCCCGACCCGGACTCGAGGTCTTCGAGGCTCATCCGCACCACGACGGTCGCACCCGCCAGCGGCACCTTGGCTTCACATCCGAGCACGTGCGCGGCGAACACGGCGAGCGCGTCGGCCTGGATCATCGGCACCGTGCGACGGTCGGCATCGCACGAATCGGGCGCGGCAGCATCCTTCCGCGCAGCGAACGCGGCGGTCACGTACCCGCGGATCGCGGTCACCACGGGAGCCGCGGTCTCGACGTCGAGGACCGCGTTCAGATGCACCATCCCGTCGCGCTCGTGGACGGTCAATGATCGACGGGAGCGCTGCTCCTCGAGGCGCGGCTCCACCCCGTCCGGGTCCAACCATGCCTCCGCCCGCACGATCAGCTTCCGCACGTCGTCGAGCGCGAGTCCGATTGCCTCCTCGACCAGCAGCCGCTCCGCCTCGGCGACACGCACCGCCCCGGCCGCCACCCGACACCGGTCCAGAAGAGCGACGATCAAGGCCGCCACCTGCGCGCTCAGCATGCCGGCGCCGAGCGCCTCCCGCACGGCCGGATACCTCGCCGGGAGGGGCGCACCGAGGAGATCGGCCCGCGGTGCGACCGCTTCTCCCACCTTCACGAGCCGAGTCGCATCACCGCGTGACACGCCGACCGTCGCCGCGATCATCGTCGCCGGATTGCGGAACCCCTGCTGCTTCGCGAGGCTCTCGGCGCCCAGCTCCGGACGGGACTCGCGAGAGATACACGCGGCCACCTCGATGTGCACCGCATCCAGCCGCCTCTGCAACACCCCGATGGATGCGCTCACGGCGATCAGCTGCTGCCGGGACAGCTCGCCGGACGCATCGGCGTCTGCCCACGCCTCATCGAGGCGGGACATCGCCTCATGCAACGCGGCCAACTTCGACATGACTCGATTCTACCGGGAATCCCGCACACTTTCGAAGATCTGTTCGAGTCATTCCGGCATGCCGCCATGCCTCGAACCTCGAACCGAAACGGACTGTCCAACCTCGACGACACGGCCCGTTCACCGGCAACAGAGACGATCGAACGCCCGCCTCGCACATGCCCGCCTTCCTCGCCCACACGCCTACACGCCCACACGCCCACTCACCTCCTCGCCCACACGCCCACCTCGCCCACACGCCAACACGCCCTCCTCGCCCACTCGCCCGCACACCCACTCGCCGATGAGGGAATCCCCCACCTCCGCTCCACGTTCTCCCTCCTCGGACCCCTCCACGAAAGGCCCGTGATGACCGACCACCCGCGCCCCTCCGCCTGGCCGCCCCTCTTGATCGCGATCGCGCTGGAGGTCACGGCGACGCTCTCGTTGCGCGCGGCCGAGGGGTTCACGCATCCGCTGTGGTTGATCGTCGTCGCGGTCGGCTACACGGGCTCGCTGTGGCTGCTGTCGGTCGTGCTCGACCGCGGCATGGCCGTCGGCGTGGCCTACGGGATCTGGTCGGCGGTCGGCGTCGTGCTCACGGCGGTGTTCGGCACCATGCTGTTCGGCGAGGTCCTCGGCCCCGTGCAGCTGATCGGCGTCGGCGTCATCGTGGTCGGCGTGCTGCTGGTCGAGCTCGGGTCGCATGCGCGCGAGTCGACGGAGGCCGCGTCATGATCTGGCTGCTGCTGGCCCTCGCGATCGGCAGCGAGGTCACCGCGACCCTGAGCCTGCGCGCGTCCGAAGGACTCCGGCGCAAACGCTGGATCCCCGTGATCGTCGTCGGATACCTCGCGGCCTTCACGCTGCTCGGCACGATTCTCGCGCTGGGGATGCCGGTGGGTGTCGCCTACGGCATCTGGGCAGCCGCGGGCGTCGCGCTGACTGCGGTCCTGGGCCGCGTGATCTTCAAGGACCACTTCTCCCTCATGATGGCGATCGGCGTCGCGCTCATCGCGGCCGGCGTGGCGATGATCGAGTTCGGCGGCGCGCACTAGTCGCGCACGTCGAACCGATGCGCAGGATCGGGTCTCGGCCCGCGCTCCTCACCAGACGCCGTCGGCGCGCACCTCCCGATCGACCCGGCATGCGGCGAGCGCATCGCGCACCTCGGCTCCGTGATCGCGGGCGAGGGCGAGAGCCGCGTGGTTCTGCTCCAGCTGCGAGAGTCGAGAGGCGCCGAACAGCACGTTCGCCGTCGCGGGGTTGGTGAGGCAGAAGGCGATGCCGAGCGCGGCCGGTGTCACCCCGAACTCCCCGCGATGCGCGCGACAGTGGGGAACACCGCGGCGATCTGCTCGCGGATGCCCCCACGTCGGCGCCGATCTTGCGCTCGGGCACCCGCCCGGTGGCGAGGATGCCGCCCTCGAACACGTCCGACGCCTGGAGCGTGAGCGTCCCGTCGGCGAACAACGGACCGTAGGCGTCGCCCTCGGCCATCGATCGACGGGCGATGCCGTACTTCAGCTGCGCGAACACCGGCCCGGCGACGCGCTGCGCCTCTGCTTCGGCGATGGCCTGCCGCGTGTGCTCGATCCGCCAGTTGTTGATGCCCCAGGAGTCGACGAGCCCCTCGGCGATCAGGTCGTTCACCTCCGTGACGAGTCGCGGCATGTCGGGGGCGTCGAGATAGTCCCCCACGACGAGCGTGTCGAAGCGGTCGAGCCCTGCGCGCTGCAGCGACTCGACGAGTTGCGCGCGGAACCCCTGGTTCGGCCAGTCCCACAGCCAGAGCTTGCCGCACAGCACGATGTCGGCCCGGTCGACACCGCTCGCCCGCAGCGCCTGGCCGAAGAGGATGTCGGTCTTCGAGTTCTCGGCATGCGGACCCATGTTGTAGTAAGCCACGTCGAAGAACCCGGCGTCGAGGTCGACCGCTCGACGGATCAGGGCGACGGCCTCGTCCGGCCCCATCCGGTCCCAGGTGTTCCACGACCCGAGGGCGAGCGGCGGCACAGGACTCCCACCGGCGCGGAGGGACTTCCGGGGATATGTCGATTCGGGCATGAAGGCTCCTTCGCCATCTCTTCGCACGGGGTTGTGTTTTTCTATGTTTGTAGAATATAACGGAGACACTCCGTCAGACCAGCCGTCAGTGAGGACGAACATGACCGCATCTCCCCGCCGCATCCTCGTCACCGGAGGCGCATCCGGACTCGGCCGCGGAATCGCCGCCGCCTTCCGCGAGAGCGGCGACGTCGTCTTCATCGGCGACGTGGATGCGGATGCCGCCGCCAGGGTCGCCGCCGAGATCGGCGCGACGGCCCTCGCCCTCGACATCGCCGACGAGTCGTCGGTCCTCGCCGCTGCGGAGCTGCTCGCAGCAGACGGCGGCATCGACGTGCTCGTCAACAACGCGGGCGTCGTCGCGGGCGGCGGCACGCTGCAGGAGGTCCCGGTCGACGTGTTCGACACGGCCCTCCATGTGAACGTGCGCGGCACCTTCCTGATGCTGCGCACGTTCGGCGCCCTGTTCGCCGAGGCGGGGCGCGGCGCGATCGTGAACATCTCGTCGATCGGCGCCAGACAGCCCACCCCGGGCTCGGCCACTACGAGGCCACGAAAGCCGCTGTCGATGCTCTGACCCGCACGGCCGCGATCGAGCTCGCGCCCTCCGGTGTACGAGTCAACGCCGTCGCCCCCGGCCCCGTGCTCACCCCGCTGACCGCCGACTTCGCATCGAACCCCGCTGCGCGCGCGGCCTGGGAGTCGCGCATCCCGCTCGGCACGATCGCCGCCGTCGAGCAGGTCGCTCCCCTCGTCGTCTTCCTCGCGAGCGACGCCGCCAGCCACATCACCGGAGTCTCCGTCGCCGTCGACGGCGGACAGCTCCTGGTCTGAACACCGCCGTCTGGAGAACCATGTCCGTCCCCACCACCGACCTGCCGCGCATCGCCGACCTGCCGCGCACGACTCGCGCCGCCGTGCTCACCGCGCACGGCGAGCCCCTCACCCTGCAGGACCTCCCGCTCCCTTCCGAGATCGAACCGGGCGCGGCCCTCGTGCGCATCGCCTGCACCACGCTGTGCGGCACCGACATCGAGATCTGGGAGGGGCGGATGACGTTCCCCGGCATGCTCCCGATGGTGCTCGGTCACGAGATGGTCGGCGAGATCGTCGCCACCGGGCCGGACACCAGAGACGCCCTCGGTCGCCCGCTCGCGCCCGGCGACCGCATCGGCTGGTCCGAGTCGACGTGCGGCGAGTGTCACGGGTGCGTGGTGCTGCGCGAACCCGTCGCGTGCACACGCCGCGGGTACGGCTTCCTGCAACGCGCCGACGTGCCCCCGTTCGCCACCGCCGGCCTCTCGGAGTACGCCTACGTCACCCCGGGAGCGGCCAAGCTGCTGCTCCCGGCATCCGTGAAGGACACCTGGGCCTCGATGGCGGGCTGCGCGGCCAAGACGGTGCTGCGGGCGTTCGAACGCGCCGGACGCCTCCGGACCGGGTCGAGCGTGGTCGTGCAGGGTGCCGGCGCCCTCGGGATCTTCGCCACCGCCGTCGCGAAGATCTCCGGCGCCGGCCAGGTGATCACGGTCGGCGCACCCGCATCCCGCCTCGCACTCGCCGGACGTTTCGGCGCCGACGCCGTCGTCGACTTCCGCGACGGACCGGTGGTCGACCAGGTCATGGCGCTCACCGGCGGTCGCGGCGCCGACCACGTGTTCGACTTCGCCGGCGCCCCGGGTGTCGGTCCTGACGCGATCGGGATGGCGGCACAGCGCGGGACCATCGCGATCGTGGGCTCCACGGGCCCCGCCGGCGACGGCTTCCCCCTCAGCACCATCATGGGGAAGGAGCTCACCGTGGTCGGCTCGCTCAACGGCGACATCTCGGACTACTCCCGCGCGATCGACTTCTTCACCGCCTTCGCCGACCGCTTCCCGTGGGACGAGCTCTTCAGCACCCCGGTCGGCCTCGCCGACGCCTCGACGAAGATCGCCCACATGCACCACCTCGATGAGGTCAAGGCCGTCATCGACCCGAGACGGTGAGGACGACCATGACCGCTCCCCTCCTGCCCCGCCGCGAGATCGGCCGCAGCGGCATCGACGCCGGGCTGTTCTCACTCGGCTCCTGGCACACCTACGACCGGATGGACTTCGCCGACGCGGTCGCCATGCTGCGCGAGGCCACCGACCGCGGCGTGAACCTCTTCGACGTCGGTGTCTACTCCGCGCCGGGCGCCCCTCCCGTGTTCACCGACGTGATCTTCTCGGCCATGGTGCGCGCGGCAGGCCTCCGCCGCGACGAGTGGTTGCTGTCGTCGAAGCTGTGGCTCGAGGCCTTCGGCGACGACGGGTTCCGCCCGCAGCTCGAGAACGCCCTGATGCGCGTCGGCGTCGAGCACGCCGACCTCGTGATCCTGGGCGACCTGCGCCGCGACGACCTCGACCTGCGCGAGCTCGTCCTCGACCTCGCCCGGCTCCAGGACGCCGGCCTGATCCGCGCCTGGGGTGTGAACAACTGGTCGGCGTCGAGCATCCAGACCCTGATCGACATCGCCGCGGCCGAGGGCGTCGCGGGGCCGCAGATCGCGCAGCTGAAGTACAGCGTCGCGCGGCGCTCGATCCCCGACGGCGAGCCCTTCGCACGACTGTGGGACCAGGGGCTGACCCTGCAGGCCTCCGACTGCCTCGAGGGCGGCGTGCTGGCTGGGAAGGTGAACAGCGACCGGCAGATCGGCCGCGACCCCGGCGACATCCGGGAGCGGATCATCGCCGACGTGCCGGCTTTCGCGGAGGTCGCGTCGTCGCTGGGCGTGTCCCCGGCGCAGCTCGGCATCGCGTTCACGCTCACCCACCCCGCGCTCACCACGACGCTGTTCGGCGCCTCGAGCATCGAGCAGCTGCGCGCCAACCTCGACGCCCTCGCCCTGGTCGACCGCCTCGGGGTCGAGGAACTGCGCCGCCTCGTCGAGCCGTTCTGGGCCGACCGCGGGGTCGTCGACCCCGAAGGCCCCTGACCCCCGTCGCCCGCCACGCCCGCAAGGAGAACCATGACCGCCATCGCCGCCGGACACCCGACCGTCGCCCCCGTGCCCTTCGACCCCGAGGTGCAGGCCGTGCTCGATGAGCTCGCCGCGAACCCGCAGCCGCCGCTCACCCGCGAGACCCTGCCGCGGGAGGGCGCGGACCGGATGTTCCCCGACAACGACACGGTCATCGCGGGCCGCGCCATCGATGGGGAGGACCGTGTCATCCCCGGTCCCGCCGGAGCGCCCGACATCGAGATCACGGTGTTCCGCCCCACAGGATCGAGCGGCCGGACGCTTCCCGCGTTCGTGAACATCCACGGCGGCGGCATGATCGTCGGCCACCGCTCGTGGGAGACCGGCCGTGTCGTCGACATCGTGGCCGAACACGGGGTCGTCGCGGTGAACGTGGAGTACCGCCTCGCCCCGGAGGATCCCTATCCCGCGGGCGTCGAGGACTGCTACGCGGCCTTCGTCTGGGTGCACGCACACGCCGCGGAGCTCGGCATCGACCCCGAGCGCATCGTCGTCGGGGGCGGCAGCGCCGGAGGAGGCCTCACCGCCGCGGTCGCACTCCTCGCCCGCGATCGGCAGGGCCCCGTCATGGCCGGACAACTGCTGCTGTGCCCCATGATCGACAACACCAACACCACGGTCGCGAGTCGTCAGTACGACGGCATCGGCACGTGGCAGCGCGAGCTGAACCTGCTGGCCTGGTCGTGCGTGCTCGGCGACGACCTCGCGTTCAGCGACGAGGCCCCGGCCTACGCCGCACCGAGTCGCGCAGCCGACCTCTCCGGACTCCCTCCGGCGTACATCGAGGTCGGCGAGGCCGAGGCCTTCCGCGATGAGGACACCGAATACGCCCTGCGCATCTGGGCGACCGGCGGACAGGCCGAGCTGCATGTCTGGGGCGGCGGCGCACACGGCTTCGACATGTACATGCCCGAAGCCGAGATCTCCCGCGCCGCTCTGGCCGCTCGTGCCTCGTGGCTGCGGCGGATCTGGCGGGCGGCCCGATGACCGTGCCGCTGCCCGTCCCGTACGACCCCGAGCTGGTCGCCGGACTCGACGCCTTCGTGCGGATGGTCGAGATCATCCCGCTGCGCGCCGACACGATCCTCGCGAACCGCACCCACTTCGCCACGATCATCCCGCCCATGGCCGTGCAGGCGGAGGGGCGGGCGATCACGTGGGAGGACCGTGTGATCCCTGGTCCGGCAGGCGCGCCCGACATCGAGATCACGATCGTGCGGCCGATGCGCCCGGCTTCCGCGCCGGCACCCGCCGTGCTGTCGATCCACGGCGGCGGCATGGTCCTGGGAACACGGTTCTTCGGCACGGCGGAACTCATCGACCTCGCCGAGCGTCACGGGGTGGTCGGAGTCGCGGTCGAATACCGCCTCGCGCCCGAGCACCCGGGCCCGGCGCAGGCCGAGGACTGCTATGCCGCCCTGGAGTGGATGGCCGCCCACGCCGACGACCTCGGCATCGACCCCGACCGCATCATCGCCTCGGGGATGAGCGCGGGCGGAGGTCTCTCCGCGGCGGTCGCCCTTCTGTCGCGCGACCGGAATGGGCCGCGCCTGGCCGGCCAGCTGCTCGGGTGCCCGATGCTCGACGACCGCAACGACACCCCTCCAGCCGGCAGTACGACGGGTTCGGCGCGTGGGACCGCAACAACAACGACACCGCGTGGGACGCCATCGCCGGCGACGACCGGTTCAGCGACCGGGTGTCTCCCTCCACGGCTCCCGCCCGTGCCGAGGATCTGTCTGGGCTCGCCCCGGCGTTCATCGAGGTGGGCGCCGCCGAGACGTTCCGCGACGAGGCGGTCGAGTACGCCCTGCGCATCTGGGCGACCGGCGGACAGGCCGAGCTGCACGTGTGGGCGGGCGGATACCACGGGTTCGCGGGATTCTCGCCGGAGGCCGAGGTGTCGCGGGCCGCCGTCGCCGCGCGCGAGAGCTGGCTGCGGCGCACCCTGCGCCTGGACGGATGACTCTCCCGGGGTCGGCGGAACAGGGCCGTCCGCGCATGAGCACGCTGCGGGCCATGCTGGTGCTCGGGATGCTGGAGGCCTTCGGACCCCTGTCCATGGACCTCTACCTGCCGCAGCTGCCGCAGCTCGCCGCGTCTCTCGGCACCACCGAGGCTCTGGCTCAGGTCACGATGTCGGCGTGCATGATCGGGCTGGGGCTCGGGCAGCTCGTCGCGGGGCCGCTCAGCGACCGGCTCGGTCGACGCCTGCCGTTGCTGGTCGGTGTCGTGGCGTTCACCGTGCTCTCCGTCGTGTGCGCGGTCGCGCCGAACATCGAGCTGCTGCTGGTCGCGCGCTTCCTGCAGGGACTCGCGGGCTCGGCGGGCATCGTGATCTGCCTCGCCATCGCCAGGGACCAGTTCGAGGGCGTCGAGCTGTCGCGCATGCTGTCACTGTTGTTCCTCGTCTCCGGCACGGCGCCGATCATCGCGCCCGTCGTCGGAGGTCAGCTCGCCCGCATCATGGACTGGCGCGGCATCTTCGGGGTGCTCGGCGCGGTCGGGGTCGTCCTCCTCCTCGTCGTGGTGTTCGCCCTGCCGGAGACCCTCCCTCCGGCGGCACGACACGGCGGAGGGCTCCGCACACTCGGGGCGCACGCCGGCGCGGTCGTCCGCGATCGGCTCTTCGTGGCGGTGCTGTGCGCCGCGGCGGGCGGCGGCGTCGCGTTCTTCACCTATCTGTCGATGTCGTCGTTCGTGCTGCAGGAGCAGTTCGGTCTCACCCCGCAGGCCTTCAGCATCGCGTTCGCGGCCGGAGCGCTGGCGAGCATCGTCGGCAGCCAGACCAGCCGACTCGTGGTGCGGCGCTGGGAACGCTGCGCGTGTATCTCGGCGGGATCACGGCCACGCTGCTCGCCACGACGGTGTTCCTCGTGCTCGCGTTGACGGGCACCGGGGTGCAAGGGGTGATCGCGGCTCTCGTCGGCTTCATGCTGTGCTCGGGTCTCGGCGGCCCCAACGGTCAGACACTGGCGCTCGCGCACCACGGCAGTCGCGCCGGCACCGCCTCGGCGCTGCTCGGCATGGCGACGTTCCTGTTCGGCCCCGTGCTCGCCCCTCTCGCCGCGGGCCTCGGCGGCACGAACGCGGTGACGATGGCCGTCACGATGACGGTGGCCTCGGCGGTCGCCGCCGTCGCGGCATGGGCGTTCGTGCGCCGCGCTGCGGCGTCTCAGTAGCGCGCCGAGAACGCCCCGTCCGACTGGAGCAGCTGGCCGGAGATCCACCGGCCTTCGGTCGAGACGAGGAACTCCACGACCGCGGCCACGTCGGCGGGGCGACCCAGACGACCCAGGGGTGTCATCGCCGCGAGCGACTCCCGCGTGTCGGCGTCCATCCATCCGGTGTCGATCGGTCCGGGGTTGAGCACGTTCGCCGAGATCCCGCGCGGACCGAGCTCTCGCGCGGCGGAGATCACGAGCCGGTCGAGCGCCCCCTTCGACGCCCCGTAGGGGAGGTTGCCCGTGACGTGGTCGCTCGTGAGGGCGAGGATCACTCCCCGTCGTCGTCCACCTGGCGGGCGAACGCCGCGATCAGCAGCAGGCTCGCGCGCGCGTTCACGGCGACGTGCCGGTCGAAGCTCTCGGCCGTCGTGTCGAGGATGCCGGACTCGACGTCGTGGGCATGGCTGAGGATGAGCGCGGTGATCGGTCCGTGCACGGCGTTCACCTCCGCGACGAGCGCCTCTGGCCCCTCGGGGGTCGCGAGGTCGGCGGGGTGGTCGGCGTCGTGGATGTCGCTGGTGACGACCGTCCAGCCGGCGGCCCGGAGTCGAGGGACGATGCCGGCGGCGATGCTGTTCGCGCGGGCGGCGCCGGTGATCAGGGCGAGGGGCATCCGGCCACGCTAGCGGACGAGAGGTGCAGCGCGTGGGTCAGAACCCGAGGCACATGACAGCGACCCCCGCGGCCATGGCCCACGACTCGGTCGTGAGCAGTCGTGCCGTGCGGCCGTGGTGCACGGGGGTGATGACCCACTCGCCGACCACGGTCCACAGCACCACGCCGACGACGCCGATCAGCACGAGCACCGACAGCACACCGGACATGCCGTGCCCGCCGTGGCCTGCGCTCACGACCGCCGTCGCCGGCGACACCGCGACCGCAGCCGATGCGCCCTCGAAGGCGCAGATCGCCATCACCAGCGAGACCAGGGCGCGGTGGCAGCACGTGGCGGCAGCCGCGGTTCCGCGGACTCCCATCGTGCCGACCATGGCGGAGAGCAGCAGCACGACGCCGAGCACGAGTCCGATCAGCGGTTCGCCGTCCGTCGCGGCGAGGATCAGCATCGCCGCCGCCATCACGAGCGCGGTCTGCCGCCCCTGCCAGGGCACTGCGCGCCACGCGGCGAGGCAGGCGACCGCCGAGACGGTCGCCGCGGCGGCCATCAGCCACGGTGCTGCGGGAAGGAGGTGCTCCACTCGGGCAGTATATTGATCACTCGCTCAATATCGCTAGACCCGGTCTCGATGCGACAAGATGGGCACGTGCCCCGCATCGTCGATCACGATGAGCGCCGCCGGCAGATCGCCGAGGCGCTGCTCGCCGTCGCCGCGCGCGACGGACACGAGAGCGTCTCCTCGCGCGCGGTCGCCGCGGAGCTCGGCGTCGCGACCGGGTCGCTATGGCACTACTTCGACGGCTTCGACGAGGTCGTGCGCGCCGCGGCCGCCGAGGTCACCCGCCGCACCGACGCCCGCATCTCGGACGCGACGGCCGGACTGCGCGGGCTGGCGCGGCTGCAGGCCCTGATGCGCGAGGTGCTCCCGATCGACGAGCACACCCGCACCGAGGCGCACGTGGTCGTCGGCTTCTGGGGGCGCCTTGCCGCACTCGCGCCCACCCCGGACGCCGGGGCGCCGACGCTCGCGACCTGGCAGCACAGCATCCGCCTCGCCCTGGACGAGGCCGTCGACGACGGCGAGCTGCGCCAGGACACCCCCACCGAGTCCGTGATGGCGCTGCTGCGCTCGATCACCTACGGGCAGCAGATCGTCGAGGTCACCGAGCCGCAGCCCGCCGCGGCCCATCTCGCCGTGCTCGACGGCATCCTCTCCCCCTGGCTCGCCTGAGCCGCGCCCGCACCCACGCACCCCGCCCCCGATCGATGGTTGTGGTCGTCGGGCGCGCCGTCGTATCATCGTGCCAACCCGTTTATTGAGCAGTCGCTCGAAAATAGTGAGGTCGACGATGTCCCACCACGCCCCGCAGCCCGTGTCGATCGAGAAGATCGCCGCCCCGCACCCGCACGACCCCTTGACCGGCGCCGAGATCGCCGCGGCGAGGGCGGTGCTCGAGACGGCCGGCCTCATGACCGAGACCACGCGCGTGCCCATGCTGCTCCCCGACGAGCCGACCAAGGAGGAGCTCGCGGCCTGGCGGCCGGGGTCCCCATCGACCGCCGCGTCGACATCACCCTGCTCGACGTCGCGACGGGCGTCGCGACCGAGGCCGTCGTGTCGATCACGCGCGGCGAGGTCCTGCGCACCGAGCGCGTGCCGAACGACGCCCCGCCGTACGGTCAGCCGCAGTACCTGTTCGAGGAGTACGAGCGCGCCGAGATCATCGCCAAGGCTTCTCCCGAATGGCAGGCGGCCATGCGACGCCGCGGGTTGGAGGAGCACATGGCGCTCGCGTTCTGCGGCCCTCTCGCGCCGGGATACACCGGTCGCGCCGATGAGGTGGGTCGCCGCGTCATCCGCTCGCTGACCTTCCTCAAGTACGACGAGCAGGACTCCCCCTGGGCGCATCCGGTCGAGGGTCTCATCGTGCACATCGACCTCACGTCGAACAGCGTGATCCGCGTCGAGGACCACGGCGACGTCCCGGTCCCCGCCGGTCACGGCAACTACTACCCCGAGACGCAGGGCGCCGCCCGCACGTCGCTCAAGCCCATCGAGATCACGCAGCCCGAGGGCACGAGCTTCACGGTGTCCGGCTCCCTGGTGGAGTGGGAGGGCTGGTCGATGCGCGTCGACTTCAACGCGCGCGAAGGCCTCGTGCTCCACGATGTGAGCTTCCAGGGCCGCTCGGTGCTCAGCAGAGCCAGCGTGCCCGAGATGGTCGTGCCGTACGGCGACACGGCCCCCGGCCGCTTCTGGATCAGCTACTTCGACGCCGGAGAGTACCTGCTCGGCAAGAACGCGAACCACCTCGAGCTCGGCTGCGACTGCCTCGGCGTGATCCGCTACCTCGACGGATACGTCGCCGACGATCACGGCCACCCGGTGCGCATCCCCAACGTGGTCTGCATGCACGAGGAGGACTACGGCATCCTCTGGAAGCACACCGACCTCGCCGGACGCGCCGACGTGCGCCGCTCGCGCCGCTTCGTGGTGTCGTACTTCTCGACGATCGGCAACTACGACTACGGGTTCTACTGGAACTTCTCGCTCGACGGCTCGATCGAGGTCACCGCGAAGGCCACCGGCATCGTCTTCGCGGCGGCGGGCGAACCGGGCGTGCGGCAGAAGCACGCGACCGAACTCGCCCCCGGGGTCTTCGCACCCGTGCACCAGCATCTGTTCTGCGCTCGCCTCGATGTCGCGATCGACGGTGAGGACAACAGGCTCCTCGAGATCGACGCGCAGCGCGTTCCCATGGGCCCGGAGAATCCGTTCGGGAACGCGTTCACGTGGTCCGAGACGCCGCTGCGTACCGAGCACGAAGCACAGCGCGAGGCGGACTCCTCGGTCGCCCGCGTGTGGGAGGTGCAGAGCGCGTCGCGCACCAATCGCGTCGGGCGCCCCACCGCCTACCATCTGATCCCGGAGCCGACCGCCCTGCTGATGGCCGACCCGCAGTCGTCGGTCGCCGCGCGCGCCGCCTTCGCCACGAAGCACCTGTGGGCCACACGTCACGAACCGGGGCAGGTCTGGCCCGCCGGCCGCTATCCCAACGCGCATCAGGGCGGCGCTGGACTGCCGGAGTACACGGCGGGCGACCGGTCGATCGACGGCGAGGACATCGTGCTGTGGCACACGTTCGGGCTGACGCACTTCCCGCGGCCGGAGGACTGGCCCATCATGCCCGTCGACTACGCGGGATTCTGGTTCAAGCCGAACGGGTTCCTCGACCAGAACCCGGCGATGGACGTGCCGGAGTCGTCCCAGGCTCACGGCGCCGCCACGGAGGGATGCTGCGGCGGAGGCGCCTGCACCTGCGGACACTGAGCCGGGTCGGCCCGGCGGCGGATCAGGCGAGCGCGGAGATCGCGTCGCGCAGGATGCCGTCGGCGCCGTCGAGCGCGGATGCCGCGGTCTGCGGCGAGGCATCGGTCGCCAGCATCAGCAACGCGAGCTTGACCGAGCCCTCCGCGCCCTTCAGCGCCGCGGAGGCTTCGTCGATCCCCACGCCGGCGAGCTGCGACACGGTGCGGATCGACCGGGCGTGCAGCTTCTCGTTCGTGGCGAGCAGGTCGACCATGACGCCGCGATAGGTCTTGCCGAGCTTGATCATCGACAGCGTCGTGAGCATGTTCACGACGAGCTTCTGAGCGGTCCCGGACTTCAGGCGCGTCGATCCGGAGATGAACTCGGGTCCGGTGACGACCTCGATCGCGATCTCGGCGACCGCCCCGATCTCGGAGGAGGCGTTCGACGCGATCGCGACGGTGAGGGCTCCGACGGCTCTGGCGTGGTTCAACCCGCCGACGACGTAGGGGTGCGCCCCGACGCGGAGATGCCGACCACCGTGTCCAGGGCCGACAGCTCGAGGTCCCGCAGCGAGACGCCCGCCGCCTCCGCATCGTCTTCGGCGTTCTCGACCGCCGCGCGGATGGCGGTCTCGCCACCGGCGATCAGGCCCACCACCATCGAGGGGTCGGTCCCGAACGTGGGCGGGCATTCGCTCGCGTCGAGCACGCCGATGCGCCCCGCCGTGCCGGCGCCGATGTAGATGAGCCTCCCGCCGCGGCGGAACCGCTCGGTGATGCCGTCGACGGCAGCGGCGATCTCGGGGATGCGCTCCGCGACGGCTTCGGGCACCCGGCGATCCTCGGCGTTCATCCTGCGCACGAGCTCATCGGTGCCGAGCAGGTCCAGGTCGCCGCGTTCCGTCGTCGACGCCTCCGTATCGAGGTTCTCGAGCACGGAGAGGAGGGCGGCGAGTCGGGAGTCGTCATTCGGCACGGTGCACGAACCTTTCGTGAGGGAGATCGAGGCGTCGCGCGAGCAGCAGCGCGCCGTCGAGGGCGTCGCCCGACGCCGGCACGACGCGGCGGCCGGCGGCGCTCAGGGAGGAGTGGAGAACGCCGCGGAACCAGACGTGGTCTGCGAGCCCTCCATGGACCACCACATCGGCGGTCAGGGTCGAGGCGGCGACGGCTGTCGCCGTGAGCAGGCGGACGCCCTCGGCGACGATCGCGTCCGCGATCGGGTCTCCGGCTTCCGCGGCGTCGAGGACGAGCGGGGCGAGCGTCGCGAGTCGCCGAGGGAGGGGGCCGCTCTGCGCGAGCCAGGCCTGCACGTCGGACGCCGTGCCCACGGGGGCGGCGAGCGCGTCGGCGAGGGCGGTGCGGGGCGCGAGACCGTCATCGGCGCGCAGCAGTGCGCGCAGCGCCTCACGACCGAGCCACGACCCGCTGCCGAAATCGCCGAGTTCCGGGCCCCAGCCGTCGACGAGCCGGGCTCCGTCGTCGTCGATGCCGAGCGCCGCGGCCCCAGTGCCGGCGATGAGCAGCACTCCGGAACCGCCGTGCAGAGCGCCGGCGTGCGCGGTGACGACATCGGAGGCCACGGCGATACGAGCCCCGGTGGCCGCGGCCAGACGACGCGCCAGATCCTGCGCGGCATCCGGTGCGAGCCAGGCGCCGGCGGCGCCGACCCCGATGAGGTCGAGACCCTTCGCATCGTCGAGCAGCGACACGATGGCGTCCACCGCAGCGGCGACACCGCCTGCCGCAGCAGGCCCGGCGCTCCCCCGCCGGAGCGCTCGATGCGCGTAGCGTCGTGGATGACGACACGGCACCGCGACTTGCCGAGATCGACGGATGCGGTCGACTGCGCGCTCATCGGCTCTCCTCAGGGACTCGGTCAAGATGCAACGAAAAGAGACTACATGCGAAGTAGACTCACTGAAAAGAATTTACCATTCTTGTCACGACCGCCGTCACGACATACTGAGAATCCCCTATCCCCGGAGGACCGATTGAGCATCCAATCGACGATCGAAGCCGCCGCATCGACCCTGCCGCCGTCGCTCGCGCGCATCGCCGCCGTGGTGCGCGAGAACCCCTCGATCGTGATCGACAAGACGATCAACGAGCTCGCAGAGGAATGCCACACCTCGGTCGCCTCCGTCGTGCGGTTCTGCCGGGCGATCGGGTTCAGCGGCTACGCCCCGCTGCGCATGGCACTGGCGACCGAGCTCGGCAAAGAGGCCGCACAGTTCTCCGCCCGCGGGGCCTACGGGTCGGAGATCTCCGACGAGGACTCGCTCCAGGAAGCGGTGTCGAAGCTCGCCGCGCTGGAGCTGCTCGCGATCGAGGAGACCGTCGCCCGACTCGACTTCGACGTGCTCGAAGCGGCCATCGACGCGATCGACGGCGCCGACCGGATCCTCCTCTACGGCATCGGCGCGAGCCAGTTCGTCGCCGAGGACCTGGCCCACAAGCTCCTGCGCGTCGGCCGCAACGCCCACGTGCTCTCCGACTCGCACGAAGCGGTCGCAGCGAGCGTGCTGCAGTCCGCGCCGACCGTCGCGATCGGCTTCTCGCATGCGGGTTCGACGATCGAGACGGTGCGCTTCCTCGAGACCGCGCGGGCCAACGGCTCCGCCACCGTCGCCGTGACCTCGGCGAAGGACTCCCCCTCGCCCGCGTCGCCGACCACGCCCTGTTCACCGAAGTGCGCGAATCGGCGTTCCGCGCCGGCGCCATGGTCAGCCGCATCGCACAGCTCGCCCTCGTGGACTGCCTGTTCATCGGCGTCGCGAAGCGGCGGTTCGCCGAGACGGTCGACGCCCTGCAGCGCACCCGCCAGGCGACCAACGCGCTCCGGGACTGAGGCGGGCGCGCCCCGCTCACGCGTCGGCGTGCGCCCCGATCGACCCGGCTGTGCGCAGGAACACGATGATCCAGCTGAAGATGAGCACGGCAGCGATGAGCTCGACGGCCGTGAGGTTGTAGTACCCGACGGCGAAGAACGCCGCGAGCAGGATGATCACCAGCACGTACGCCCAGCCGAGGCCGACGAACACACGCGGGATGCTCCGCAGGAACCACGGCAGACCGATCACGATCACCGCGAACACGACGCACATGCCGGTCGCCACCGTGTTGTGCACGAGGAAGAACTCGTCGACCGGGAAGAGCCCGACGCACGCGAGGAGGATCCCGAGCAGGATCAGCCCGCCGCGCACCACGAATCGTCCTCGGCGGTCGAGGGGGTCCTCCGCAGGCAGTCCCGCCGTCGCGTACCGCGAGATCGTGGTCACCATGATTCCGGCGATGATCAGCGTCGTGTTGAACGCGACCGAGGCGCTGTTGCTGCTCATGCCGAGGGCGGAGAGGTTGTCACGCCACCAGTGCACGTCGCTCGAGGCGAGCATGCTGGCGAAGGCGCCGACCACCAGGAACACCGCCAGCACCAGTGACAGCACCATGGGGGTGAGGGCGACGGCGCTCAGGAACGACACGTAGCCGGTCAAGGCGAACGCCACAGCGACCAGCACCGCACCGGGGAAAGGGAACACCGGCGCATCCGTGAAGCTGCGCTCCAGCAGCTCCGCGACACCGAGCCACCCCAGGAACGCGATGGCCGCGTGCGCGAAGGCGATGGCCGCGAGGTCGTACCAGCGCAGTCGATCGCCGGGGACGCTGAACCCGTCGCGAGCGGCACCGGGATCCCCCTTCTCGGGCCGCACGGCCAGGCGTCCGAACGTGAACGCGATCACGGCGGCGACGGCCCCGCCGTATGCCGCGAAGAGGCCGATCGACCCGGCGCCGCTGATCGCCAGCTCGCGCCCCCAGAACACCGGCAGCGCGATCAGGAAACCCGCGAGGAGGAAGCCGCTGCCCACGATCAGGGCCGTCGCCTCGAACACGGCGGCATCGGTCGCCGGTCCGCGCACCTGCCTCAGCACCTGCCGCACCCGACCGGCGAGCGTCTTGAGCGATCCATCCGTCACGGTCCACATCATAGAAGTCGTCCCGTCGACCGGATGCCGGTGATACCATCGCGGAACGGATCGTATACAACGTCGTCGTTCCACCATCCCGAGGTGATCAGTCATGAACGGTGCACCCGCCGCCGAATCGGTGTCCACTCTTGTCGCGCGCAACATCAGCGACTTCCGCGCCGCCGTCTCCGAGTCCTTCGTCCCGTTGCAGGTGACGACCGCCGGCCCCGATCACTTCCGCGGCGTGATCCGCGGCGCCTCGGTCGACGAGGTGCACGTGAACGATCTGCGCGCCACCTCGCACGTCGTCGAGCGCACCCCGGAGCTGATCGCGCGCTCCGACCGCTCCTACTTCAAGGTCAGCCTGATGCTCGCCGGTACCGGCCTGTTGATCCAGGACGACCGCGAAGCCGTGCTGCAGGCGGGCGACCTCGCCGTGTACGACACCGATCGCCCCTACTCCCTCGTGTTCGACCAGGACTTCCGCACCATGGTCGTGATGTTCCCCAAGCACCTCATCAGCCTTCCCGCCGACATGGTCGGACAGCTGACCGCCGTGCGCATCTCCGGTCATGAGGGCCTCGGCAGCATGGTGGTGCCGTATCTGACGCAGCTCGCGGGCAATCTCGACCAGCTCGCCGGAACCACCGGAGCGCGACTCGCACACAGCGCCCTCGACCTCGTCACGACGGTCTTCACCCGTGAGCTCGGCCTCGACGAGGTGTCGGCCGACCCGCATCGGGCTCTGGTGCAGCGCATCCGCTCGTACATCGACCGCAACCTCGCCTCGACGGACCTCGGCCCCGCCACGATCGCCGCAGCTCACTACATCTCGACCCGCCACCTGCACGGGCTGTTCCAGGAGCAGGGCGTCACGGTCTCGACCTGGATCCGCACCCGACGCCTGGAGCAGTGCCGCCGCGACCTGCTCGACCCCATGCTCGCCGACCGTCCGGTCGCCGCGATCGCGGCCCGCTGGGGGTTCGTCGACGCCGCGCACTTCAGCCGCGCGTTCAAGTCGACCTTCGGCGTCTCCCCCAGCGAGTACCGCGCAGGGCACTGACGTCGCCGCACACGTCACGCCGGCCGTCGACCCTTGCCCGGGAGGGCACGCCGGTTGACTCTCGGCGCGCGATGGCCGCCGCGGCCTTGAGCGGATGACGGGCCCGGACCGAGCATGAGGCAAGCGCACCGCGACGACGCGGTGCCCGGAGCATCGATGCTCCGCCGCGTGCGACGTCAGGACCCCCATGACCGACATCTCCACCGACCCGGCACTCGACCAGTGGCGCACGTACGACGAGTTCGCCGCCGGCATCGACACGTTCCGTCTGCCGAACAGCGCGCTCACCGGAACGGCCCTCACGCTCGCGCTGGACGACGGCACATCGCTGGCCCTGCGCTTCTCCGACGACACGGTCGCCTGGGACGGACTCGGCGCCTCCGGCACCGACCCGTATGACGCGGTGCGGGTGCGCGACGACGTCGTCTTCGTCAACATCCCGATGCACAGCCGCCCTCGCGAAGCCGTCACGGTGGTGTTCTCCACGACGACGAACCGTGCCACGGTGGTCCGCTCGCGCATCGCCGCAGAGGCCGTGGAAGGCACTCCGCAGGTCGGGCAGGACTTCTGGGCGGCGACGACCGACGCCGGCCCTGCGACGGGCGAGGTCCCCGGACCGAGCCGCGACCTCATCGGCAAGCGCAACGTCTACCGGTACAGCCCGCACCACCTGTACGAGCACGTGTACATCTCGAGCCGGCGCTACGCGTGGCAGTGCCTGGAGGGCGTGCAGCGCGGTCACGGCGACATGGACCTGTCGACCGTGTGGAAGTTCGCCGACGGCCTGTACCTTTTCTGCTTCCGTGAGTTCCGCATCGCGGTCGCCAGCGTGTGGCTGCACGACCTGGGCTACCCGCTGATGACGACGGGGATCTTCCTCGGGCTCAACGGGGACGGCGAGGCGGAGCACTCCCGCGGCGGCGGCCACATCTATCCCCTGGGCTCGGTCGCCTACCCCGACGCCCAACCCGTCTGACCTCCGCTCCGCACGGCCCCGAAGGAGAACCGCATGAGCAACGCAGACCTGATCCGCGAGCACTACGCCGCCAACGATCGCGGCGACCTCGACGGCATGCTGGCGCCGTTCGCCGCCGACATCCGCTGGACCGAGGCGGCGGGGTTCCCCTACGCGGGGACGTACATCGGCCCAGACGCCGTCGCCGAGAACGTGTTCGGTCGCATCCAGGAGGAATGGGACGACTACACCGTCGCGATCGACGAGGTCGTCGACGGCGGCGACGTGATCGTGGGGATCGGCACCTACTCCGGCACCTACACGCAGACCGGACGCTTCTTCGCCGCCCGCGTCGCCCACGTGTGGCGGGTCGCAAACGGCGAGGTCGTCGCGTTCGAGCAGTTCACCGACACCGAGCTCGTCAACCGCGCCCTGCGGCCCTGAACGCGGCCTGCAGCCGCACACGCACAGCACCACCGCACCACGGCACCACCCAGGTACGACCCGAAAACGAGAGGCAGGAATCACATGAACAAGCGAGTATCCGGCACTGCGGCGCTCATCGCCGTGGCAGCCCTCGCCCTGGCCGGCTGCGCCGGTGGAGACGGCGGATCCGGCGGAGGCGAAGGCGCCCCGATCGTGGTCGGCTCCGTCAACACCATCAGCGGCCCCGCGACGTTCCCCGAGGCGTCGCAGGCCGCCGCCGCGGTGTTCGACGCCTTCAACGAAGACGGCGGACTCGACGGACGCACGATCGACTACAAGATGCTCGACGACAAGGGCGACCCGGCAACGGCCACCGCGTCGGCCAGGGAGCTCGTGGGCAGCGACGGTGCGGTCGCGCTCGTCGGCTCCGCGAGCCTCATCGAGTGCGAGATCAACGCCAAGTACTACGAGCAGGAGGGGATCCTCTCCCTGCCGGGCATCGGAGTGGACACCGGGTGCTTCGCCAGCGACAACATCTCGCCGGCGAACGTCGGGCCGTTCAACGACATGACCCTCACGCTGCAGTACGGCTCCGAGGTGCTGGGCCTCGACGACATCTGCATCCTCCTGGAGATCGCCGGCTCCACCCGGCCGACCTATCAGGCTGCGATCGACAAGTGGACCGAGAACACCGGCAAGGAGCCGAAGTACGTCGACGACACCGTCCCGTACGGCGCCTCCGACTACACGCCGTACATCGTCAAGGCCCGCGACCAGGGCTGCAAGGCACTGGCGATCAACCCGGTCGAGCCCGATGCGATCGGACAGGTGAAGGCCGCGAACGCCCAGGGCTGGGACGACGTGACCTGGCTGTACCTGACGAGCGTCTACAGCGAGAACTTCGCCGACGCGATCGACAACGCGGGCGCCGGCATCTACGTGCCCGCCGAGTTCTACCCGTTCACGGACGACGATGAGATCAACGCCGACTGGCGCGAGCTGATGGAAGCCAACGACATCCCGCTCACCTCGTTCAGCCAGGGCGGCTATCTCGCCGCGAAGTACTTCATCGAGGTGCTCGAGGGCATCGACGGCGACATCACCCGCGAGTCGGTCTCCGAGGCGTTGAAGAGCATGGACCCGATCGAGAACCCGATGGTGGGGACGCCCTACGCGTTCGGCACGCAGAACACCGCCGGCTGGCCGATCATCCTCGAATCCGGCACGAACGCCTGGGAGAAGGTCGCCGACGACTGGCTCCGCATCGGCGAATGACCCCCTGACCGCCTGCCGCCGGGCGCATTACCGGCGGCAGGCCCCTCCCCTCGGAACCGAAAGGACGCCTCATGCTGCAAGGCGCCATCGCCGGCCTCGCCGCCGGCGGTCTCTACGCCGTTCTCGGAGTCTGCCTGACTCTGATGTCCCGGCTCGTCAGGGTGGTGAACTTCGCACAGGCCGCGACCGGGATGTTCGGCGCGTTCACCGCCGTGTGGTTCGTCCGCGAGCTCGGCCTGCCGATCTGGCTCGGATCCGTGCTCGGCGTGCTGGTGGCAGGGCTCCTCGCCGCGGCGATCGGCTTCATCGCCGCGACTTGGCTCTCCGAGGCGTCCACCACCACCCGGTCCGCGATGACCGTCGGGCCGCTGCTGCTGCTCATCTCGATGTCGTTCATCCTGTTCGGCAACAAACCGCAGCCCTTCACGCCGATCATCGCGGGCCCCGCCTTCTCGATCGGCGGCGTCGTGATCAGCCAGGTCACCGTCGCGACGGTCGCCATGGCGATCGTCACCGCGATCGCCGTGCGGATCGTGCTGCGACGCACCAGGGTCGGCACACAGCTGCGGGCGCTCTCGGAGCGCCCGACCACCGCCGAGCTCCTCGGCATCCGCTCGCGCCCGCTCTCGATCGCGGTCTGGTTCGTCACGGGGTGATCAGCGCGATCGCGATCATCATCGTGGCGCCGTCGCAGTCGAACGACGCGACGAGCCTGTCGATGCTGATCGTGCCCGCCGCCGCGGCCGCGCTGCTCGGCGGCTTCCGCCGGCTCGACCTCGCCGTCGTCGGCGGGATCGTGCTGGGCGTGCTCGGCGGTCTCGTCGCGCAGATCGACGAGGTGGCGCTCGTGCGCAACTTCCTCCCGTTCCTGTTCATCGTCGTCCTGCTGCTCTGGACGCAGCGCAAGGAGGTGTGGGATGCCGCTCGCTGACCGTCCCTGGTTCCGGATCACCTGGCCGTTCGCGGTGGCCGTCGTCGGCATCGGCGTCGGCGCGATCCTCAGTGCCGCCCTTCCGGGGTACTTCGTGTTCCTCGCGATCAGCGCGGTCACCGCGGCGATCGCGATCCTCGGGCTGGGCATCGTCACCGGTTCCGCCGGGATGATCGCGCTGTGCCAACTCACCTTCGCCGCCGTCGGCGCGTGGATCGTCTCGCTGCTGAACGTCATGCAGGCCCCGGGCGGGTTCCTCGTGTGGCTCGTCCTCGGCGGGGTCGCCGCCGGCCTGGTCGGCATCCTCGTCGGACTCCCCGCGCTGCGTCTGCGCGGCGTGAACCTCGCCGTCGTCACGCTGGGGTTCGCGGCGGCCGCCGATGTGACCCTCGTGCAGATCCAGTTCCCCGGCTCGGCCGACGGCACCGCGATCGAGCGACCGGAGATGTTCTCGAACGACCGGCAGTTCTTCTTCCTCTCCATCGTCGTCCTCGCGGTCTGCGCGCTCGGGGTGTTCTTCCTGCAGCGCGGCCGCTGGGGCTCGAGCTGGAAAGCCGTGGCATTCTCCGAGCGCGGAACGGCCGCGGCGGGGCAGAGCGTGCAGACGGCCAAGCTCACCGCCTTCGCGGTGTCTGCGGCGCTCGGAGGCATCTCGGGCGGCCTGCTCGCGGGCCAGGTGCAGCTGCCGTTCGCGTCGAGCTTCACCCCGCTGCAATCGCTCGCGCTCTACGTGCTGGCGATCATGTCGGGGGCGCACCTGATCGACATGGCGATCTTCGGCGGCCTGCTCTGGGTCCTGGTACCCGAACTCCTCAAGCGCTGGGGCGTCCCGCAGGACTGGGGCTTCGTCGTGTTCGGCGTGCTCGGCGTGCAGGCGCTCACCAGCGGCACCAACCTCGGCCAGGGCATCCGCAACCTCATCTACCGCCGCGCCGACCGACGGACCGCGAACGCCGCGCTCTCCGCACTGCCACCCGACGCCGGGACGGATGCCGCAGCGATCACCACCACGACGACGGCGACCGTGGACGAGGCCGCCCTCGACGGCGCTCCCGTGCTCACCGTCGAGGGGCTCACGGTGCAGTTCGGAGCCCTCAAGGCGCTGGACGACGTGTCGTTCTCGGTGCCGGCCGCTTCGATCATGGGACTCATCGGCCCGAACGGCGCCGGCAAGTCGACCTTCGTCGATGCGATCAGCGGATTCCTTCCCCAGCACGGCGGCAGGGTGCTCTTGGGCGACCACGACCTCGCCGGCCTCTCCCCGACGCGGCGCGCCCGACTCGGACTGCGTCGCACGTTCCAACAGGATCGCGTCCCCCGGCCCTCACCGTGGGTGCGTACGTGCGCTTCGTGGCACGGCGTCGCCTCGCCACCGCGGACATCGAGGAGGTGCTGGCGTTCTTCGGCTGCCCGCCCGCCCGGGCGCGACTGTCGAGCGTCGATGTCGGGACGCGCCGTCTGGTCGAGGTGGCCGCCAACGTCGCGGCACGTCCTCGCCTGCTGATCCTCGACGAACCCGCAGCCGGACTCTCGCACGAGGAGCACCTCGCCCTCGCCGCCCGGCTGCGCGAGCTGCCGGCGCGCTACGGCGTCGCGCTCATCATCATCGAACACGACCTCGATCTCGTCCGCTCCGTGTGCCCGACCCTGACCGTGCTCGACTTCGGTCGGGTGCTGGCCACCGGGCCCCAGGCCGAGGTCCTCGCGAACCCCGACGTCGTCAAGGCGTACATGGGAGAGACGGAGCTGCTGACATGAGCGAACTCGTCCTCGACGCCGTGACCGTACGGCGCGGCGCAGGTCCGGTGATCTCGGACGTCTCCCTGCGGGTCGCCGGCGGAGAGGTGCTGGCGCTCGTCGGCCCGAACGGGGCAGGCAAGACCAGCCTGATCGAATCGGTGTCCGGCGTGACCCCCATTCGGCGGGAACCATCACCCTCGACGGGGAGCCGATCGACAAGCTGTCCCGCGTCGCACGGGCCCGCCGCGGCATCGTGCACATCGAGCAGGGGCGCGCGGTCTTCCCCGCTGACCGTGCGGGAGAACATCTCCCTCACCGCGCGCACCTCCGCGGAGCAGGACGCCGTGCTGGCGCAGTTCCCCGAGCTCGAGAAACGCATCGACGCGCCGACCGCCCTGCTCTCCGGCGGCGAGCAGCAGATGGTGGTGCTCGCGCGGGCGTTCGCCGCGAAGCCGCGGATCCTGCTGATCGACGAGATGTCGCTGGGGCTCGCCCCGGTGGTGTTCATGCGGCTGATGCCGATCGTGAAGTCGATCGCCGAGTCCGGAGTGGGGTGCTGCTGGTCGAGCAGTTCACACAGCTCGCGCTGGGACTCGCCGCGGAGGCTGTGGTCGTCGCCGGCGGTCGCGTGTCGTTCCAGGGCACGGCCGAGGCGCTGCAGGCCGACCCCGCGCTCCTGCACCGCGCCTACCTCGGCGGCTGACTACGCACCTCATCCCGCCGCCCGCCACGTCTCGCTCAGCTCGCACACGCGATCCGCTCCCGCAGCGGCGGGTGCGGCTAGCCTGAAGGGGTGACCCAGACCATCCACGCCCGCGCCGCCCTCCTCGATATGGACGGCACCCTCGTCGACTCGACCGCGGTGGTGGAGCGACTGTGGTTGGCCTGGGCGGAGCCGCACGGGATCGCGCCCGAGACGGTGCTCAGCGTCGTGCACGGCCGTCAGGGCCACCAGAGCATGGCGATCATGCTCCCCGAGCGCGACCATGCCATCAACCTCCGCGAGAACGACCTCATGCTCGCGACCGAGGCCGGGGACGTGGACGGCGTCGTCATGATCGCGGGCGCCGACGGTCTGCTCGACGCCCTGGAGCCCTTTCCCCACGCCGTGGTGACCTCGGCCAACGTCGCCCTCATGACGGCGCGGATGCGGCAGGCCGGACTGACCGTGCCCGCCCTCGCCGTGACGGCCGAGGATGTCTCGGCCTCGAAACCGGACCCGGAGGGCTTCCTCCTCGCCGCGCGCACCCTCGGCATCGACCCCGAGGACTGCGTGGTGTTCGAGGACTCCGGAGCCGGGATCCAGGCCGCCCACGCCGCGGGCATGCGCGTGATCGGCGTCGGACCGCACGCCGCCGCCCACGCCCCGACCGCGCACGTCGACGACCTCACGCACGTGTCGATCGTCGCAGCGGACGGCGGCTTCGAGCTCCGGATCGGCTGACCCGCCCCGCGACCGCGCCCGTCACGTCGACTATGCGGCGGAGCGGTGCGCCACAGGTCGCCGTCGCAGAGCGGTCTCGAGCACGGCGGGCGGGTTGTACTGCTGGTCGAGGCGCCCGACGTCGGTGCCCGGCGCGACGATCGCGTCGATGCGGTCGAGCACCTCATCCGTGAGCGCGACGTCGACACCGGCGAGCAGGTCGTCCAGCTGCTCCATCGACCGCGGGCCGATGAGCGCACTCGTGACGCCGGGGTGCGCGATCGCGAACGCCATCGCGAGATGGGTCATCCGGATGCCGGTCTCCTCGGAGAGGGCGACGACCTGCTCCACGGCGTCGATCCGCCGCTCGTCCTGGTTGTGCCGGAACATGGTCGCGCGTGCGAGGTCGCTCTGCTGTCCCCTCCGGAATCGTCCGGTCAGCATGCCGCCGGCGAGAGGGCTCCACACGAGGGTGCCCATGCCGTAGCGCTGTGCGACAGGCAGGACCTCCCGTTCGATGCCACGGTTCAGGATCGAGTACGTCGGCTGCTCCGTGCGGAACCGCTCGAGTCCCCGACGCTCCGAGGTCCACTGCGCCTCGACCTGCATCGATGCAGGGAAGTCCGAGCTGCCGATCGCACGCACCTTGCCGCTGCGAACGAGATCGGTGAGCGCGGAGAGCGTCTCCTCGAGGTCGACGGTGTCGTCCGGACGGTGCGCCTGGTACAGATCGATGTGGTCGGTTCCCAGCCGACGGAGCGAGCCCTCGACGGCGCGCATGATCCACCGGCGCGAGTTGCCGCGGCTGTTGGGGTCATCGCCCATCGGCCCGTTGAACTTCGTGGCGAGGACGACGTCGTCACGGCGGCCGGCGAGCGCCTTGCCGATGAGCTCCTCGGAGCCGCCCTGCGAGTAGCGATCAGCCGTGTCGATGATGTTGATGCCCGCGTCGATGGCACGGTGCACGATGCGGATGGAATCCCGCTCGTCGCCGTTTCCGATGCTGCCGTCGGTGCCGAGCATCATGGCGCCGAGGGCGAAGGGGCTGACCTGGATGCCTGTCCTGCCGAGGGTGCGGTACTGCATGTCCTGTTCCTTCCGTCGATGGCGTGCTGCTGTCCGGTGCTCTATCGTTGACCGAAGTGGAACGCCTTTCCGGAAGCATACGGAACGACGTTCCGTTTATGCAACCCCTGGAGGATCCATGCGCGCCGACGCCCGCCGCAATGCTGACGCTCTCACCGACGCCGCGCGCGAGGTCTTCGCGACGGAGGGGGTCGACGCGCCCGCGAGACTGATCGCCGAGCGCGCGGGTGTCGGAGTCGGCACCCTGTATCGGCGGTTCCCGACGCGTTCGGACCTCGTGGTCGCCGTCTTCCGACACGCCGTCGATGCCACCGCAGTGGCTGCCGACGAACTCGCCGCAGCGCACGCTCCTGACGAAGCGCTCGCCCTGTGGCTGCAGCGCTTCACGCAGTTCATCGCCACGAAACGCGGCCTCGCTGCTGCCCTGCACTCCGGAGACCCCGCGTTCGAGGCGCTCCCGTCGTACTTCACCGCCGAACTCGGCGGAGCCCTCGAACGTCTCCTCGACGCCGCCGCCGACGCCGGGACGATCCGCCCCGACGTCGACGCGAGACAGCTCCTGTATGCCGCGGCGAACCTCTGCCACCCGCCGGATCGGAGGAGCAGAGCCAGACCCTGGTCGGTCTGCTGGTGGACGGCCTCCGCTACCGCGCCGCAGCGGGGGTCCGCGCCTGACGTCCCCGTCCGGCTACATCCCGGCGTGGTCGAACGCGATCGTCGGAACGTCGACGACGTGCGATCCGCCATCCGCCACGATCACGGCCCCCGTGATGTACGACGACTCGCCGGAGCCGAGGAACCGCACGACTGAGGCGATCTCGGCGGGACGCGCAGGGCGCCGCAGCGGAACGTCGGCCGTGACCTTGGCGTAGCCCTCCTCCCGGGAGGCGAGTCCGGCGTGCGCGGCGAACTCGTCCATCTCCTCGTCGGCCATCGGCGTCTGCACCCAGCCGGGGCAGATCGCGTTCACGCGCACGCCGTGTCGGCCGTAGTCGCGGGCAGGGTGCGGGTGAGTCCGACCAGGGCATGCTTGCCGACCGTGTATCCGGCCACCGATGGGCCCGCGAAGAGACCGGCCAGCGACGACACGATCACGATCTGCCCCTTGGCCTCGATCAGGGCGGGAAGCGCCTCGCGCGCCATCGTGAACGCCGTCGTGAGGTTGGCGCGGATCGCGGCGTCCCAGCTCTCGTCGTCGGTCTCGCCGACCGGGGAGAACCCGTGTCCTCCGGCGTTCGCCACCAGCACGTCGATGCGCCCGAACCGCGCCAGCACCTCGGCCACCGCGGCCTTCGCCGATGCCGTGTCTGCCGCATCGGCGATGATCGGCACCGCGCCGACTGCGCGCTCGACCTCGTGCAACGGCTCAGGACGACGCCCGACGACGACGACGTGCGCCCCCTCGGCTGCATATCTCTCCGCGATGGCGGCGCCGATGCCCGTGCCGCCTCCTGTGATGACGACGACGCGTCCGGAGACCGTCGATCCGACCACGATTCCCATGTGTGCTCCTCGGTGTTGTGTTCTGTATGCGGTGTTCTGCGTGCGGCACCCTGGTGCTCGACACGGGGGCGGTCGGCCCGGCTCGACCGCGCTAGGCGGGGAACCCGGAACGGGCGGTGTAACCGAAATCGCTGAGGAGGCTGGCACCGTTGACCGCCCTCGTCCGCGGCGACACCAGGTAGGTCACGTGGGCGGCGACCTCCTCCGCCGTCTGCACCGGGAACGGCGGCGCGTCGAACGCCTCCGCCCCGAGGTCCCCCGACTCATCGGGGTGTCGACGATCGAGGGAGCGACCGCGTTCACACGGATCCCCGTGTCGGCGAGGTCGACTGCGAGGGCGCGGCCGAACTGGACCAGGGCGGCCTTGGACGTGCAGTACGGCACCATCCCGGGTGAGGCGACGAAGGCCGAGTCGCTCGCGAGCAGCACCACGGATGCGGCACCGGCCGCCCGCAGCGCCGGCAGCGCGTGCTTCAGCACCAGGAAGGGACCCGTGACGTTGACCGCGAGCACCGCGTTCCACGCGGCGAGGTCGATCTCCTCGATCGACGCTCCGACGGGCCCCGAGACCCCCGCGCAGCACACCACGGCATCGAGGCGGCCGAGCATCTCGACGGCATCCTCGACCGCCGTGCGCACCTGATCCTCGTCCGTCACATCGGCGACAACGACGACCGCGTCCCCCGTCGCGGTCTCGCTCGCCCGCACGGCGGCGGCGGTGACTTCCACCGCGGCGCGATCCCTGTCCAGCAGGGCGACGCGAACACCCTCCGCGGCGAGCGCGACCGCCGTCGCACGACCGATGCCGCTTCCGGCGCCCGTGATCAGGGCTGCCGTGCCGTGCAGCTGCAGGTCCATCGCATCCTCCCCGCGCCGTCCGGCACGCGGTGGTGCGGCAGGGGACGGCGGCGTCTCACGGTCATCCTGCTCCCCGGGTGACACCGAGGCGACGCCGCCCGTCGGGGTGTGCACGGTGACACCATCGTCCTTCGCTCAGGGTCAAGCACGGCCGAGGCCGCGCGAGCAGACTCGCTCTATCGGCGATTCCCCTCGTCGTCGATGCCGTGTCCGCACGGCCGTCACCCAGCAAAGGAGCCGACGTGGCAGAACAGACTTCTGCGTCCACGACGACGCAGCACCACACCTCCCTCCGCCCCGGCGCTCTCGGCGTCGCCGGCATCGTCTTCCTGGTCCTCGCCGCGGTCGCGCCGTTGACGGGCATCGTGGTCGTGGCCTCGCTCGCGATCGCCCTGGGCAACGGCGGCGGCACCCCGATGTCGTTCTTCCTGGTCGCGGCGATCCTGCTGCTGTTCGCGGTCGGCTACGCGCAGATGTCGAAGCAGCTCGTGAATGCGGGCGGCTTCTACGCGTTCGTCGTGAAGGGGCTCGGCCGCACGGGTGGACTCGTCGCCGGACTCATCGCCACACTCGGCTACAACTTCTTCGTGGTCGGCACGATCGGCACGAGCGGCTTCTTCATGCAGACGATCATCCGCGACCTCACCGGACTCGACGTGCACTGGCTCGTGTGGGGGCTGCTGTCGATCGTCGTGTGCTTCATCCTGGCCAGGGTCGGGGTCGACTTCAGCTCGAAGATCCTCGGCGTGTGCCTCCTGCTCGAGGTGCTGATGCTGGTCGTGTTCGACGTCTCCGTGCTCGTGCAGACCGGGTACGACGTCGCGGCGTTCAGCCCCGAGGCCGTGTTCTCCGGCTCGCTGCCGATCGGTCTGCTGCTCGCGGCCACCGGGTTCCTCGGTTTCGAGGCGACCGCGCTGTTCAGCGAGGAGGCCAAGCAGCCGCTGCGCACGATCCCGCGCGCCACCTACACCTCGATCATCGCGATCGGCGTCATCCTCGGTGTGACGACCTGGGCCGTGGTGAGCGCGACCGGGGTGGCGCAGGCGCAGGCCACCGCGCTCGAGCACCTGCCGACGGGCGATCTGATCTTCTCGCTCTCGCAGCAGTACCTGGGCGGACCCCTGACGACCGTGATGATGGTGCTGCTCCTGGTGAGCCTGTTCGCCGCGATGCTCGCGTTCCACAACTCGGCGACGCGCTACCTCTACTCCCTGGGTCGGGCGAGGATCCTCCCGCAGGCTCTCGCCCGCACCCGCGCGAACGGCGCACCACAGCTGGCGGGCGTCGTCCAGGCGGGCTTCGCCGCGATCGTCGCGATCATCTTCGCGATCGCCGGCGCCGACCCCATCGTGACCCTCGTGCCCGCCATGCTCGGCTTCGGCACGCTCAGCGTGCTGATCCTGCAGGGACTGGCCGCGATCTCGATCGTGGTGTACTTCCGCAGGAGGAACGACCCGCGGTGGTGGAGCACGTTCATCGCCCCTGGCATCGGCTTCCTCGGCATCGCCGCGATCTCGATCCTCGCTGTCGTGAACTTCGACATCGTGGCCGGGTCGCAGGAACTCGCGATCCGTCTGATGCCTCTGCTGCTCGTGCTCGCCCTGATCGGCGGGCTCGTGTACGGCGCCTATCTCCAGCGTTCGAAGCCCGCCGTGTACGAGGGCCTCGCCACCGACCTGGAGCGGTTCAGCGACCGCTGAGCCGTTCCCCCGCACCCCGCACCCACTCCGACCGAAGGAAAGACATGACGACGCTCAACCCCGCCGACACCTCGACCTGGTTGCCGCTGGAGGGCCTCGCCCCCGGCTTCGACGCCAACAAGGCCCCGCACAGCACCGCGCTGAGCGGCCGCGAGATCACGGTCGTCGACGGCCGAGGCACCCGCATCGTGCACCGCTTCGCCGACACCACCGTCACCTGGGACTACCGACCGGGAGCCGACGACGACACCGCCGCGGCGTCGGACACCGACGACTACGAGGCGTTCGAGGTCGACGCCGACCTGTTCTTCGTGCAGTTCCACCACCGGTACCTGCCGAACGAGGCCGTCTCGCTGATCCTCGACCTTCGTCACGGCCGCTCACTGGCCGTGCTGTCGGAGATCCTTCCGGCGCCGGAGCAGGGCCGCACGCGGGTGCAGCACCACTTCGGGCCCGGCACGATCGAGGGCGCCGAGGTCACGGGCACCGAGGCCGCCCCGACCACGACCCTCATCGGACGCCGCGTCGAATGGGTGTACAGCGAGGAGCACGCGTACGAGCACGTGTACCTGTCGTCGCGGTGGTACTCGTGGCAGTGTCTCGCGGGCCCCGAGCGCGGCCTGGCCGACACCGACGAGAACAGCGTGTGGGAGATCCGTCCCGGCATCTACGTGTTCGCGTGGCGCGAGAAGGTCATCCCCTGCGCCTCCGTGACGATCGCCGACCACCGTGACGTGAACGCGATCCGCTCGCACGGCGTGCTGTTCGGCCTCGACGAGAGCGGCGAGGTGCCGACGCACTTCACCTTCGGGGCGCACGGCCGCCTGCTCTCCACCACGGTGCACACGCCCGAGCTCGAGCCCGCATCGTTCGGAGAGGCCTGACATGACCGACGTCGCCGACCTCATCGTGAGCGGCTCCGTGATCCGGACGGCCGACCGCGCGAACCCCGTCGTCGAGGCGTTCGCCGTCCGCGACGGCCGGATCCTCGCCGTGGGATCACGGTCCGACATGGAGTCGTACCGCGGCCGCAGGACGCAGCTGCTCGAGGTCGGCGACGCGGCGGTGTATCCGGGCTTCGTCGACGTGCACAACCACCACGCGCTCGCGGGACGCACCGACCTGTTCGAGCTGTCGCTGGCACCGTCGTTGCCGTTGGAGGGGGTCCTCGACCGCGTGCGCGAACACGCCGCGGGGCTCCCCGAAGACGCCTGGATCGTCGGCGGAGCAGTCGCGACCACGCTGCTGCCGGCGCTCGCGAACACCGCGAGTCGCCGTCTTCTCGACGAGGCGGCCGGCGGGCGTCCGGTGATGCTGATGGAGGACTCTCGGCACAACCGCTGGGCGAACACGCGGGCTCTCGAGCTCGCGGGCATCACGGCGGAGAGCATCCCCGCTTCCGGGGTGACACTGCTCGACCCGGACGACGGGACCCCCTCGGGCGTCCTGCTGGAGGCCGCGGGCATCCCGGTACAGGAGGCATATGACCGCACGGGAGGTCTCACCCCCGCCCAGCACGCGGCCGCATCGCGGCGGGGCATCGAGATCCTCAACTCCTACGGCGTCACCGCGTTCCAGGACGCGGGGGTCTCGGTCGACATCCTCGCAGCCCTCGCCGACCTCGACCATGCCGACGAGCTGAACGCCTGGGTCGTCTCCTCGCTGCTGATCAACGACGAGATCTTCGGCTTCGACCCGATCGGCGCCCCGCTGCTCGATCGCGGCGAGGAGTTCCGCACGGACCATCACCGCCCCGACTTCGTGAAGATCTTCCTCGATGGAGTGCCGCCGGCGCGCACGGCCTCGTTCCTGGAGCCCTACCCCGCGGATCCCGTGCACGGTTCGCATTTCCACGGCGAGACGACCATGACCCTGGACGAGCTCACGGGCTGGTTGCGCGCGGTCGCCGACCGCGGTCTCGGTGCGAAGGTGCACTGCACGGGAGACGGCTCCGCCCGTCTGGTCCTCGACGCCGCCGAGCGGTTGCGGTCCGACGGTGTCACCACGCCGGTGCAGATCGCCCACGGGCAGTTCCTCGCCGAGTCCGACATCCCGCGGTTGGCGGCACTCGACGTCGCGGCCGACATCTCCCCTTCATCTGGTATCCGGGCGTTATCCCGCAGGCTCTGGCCGAGGTGCTGGGCGAACGCGCGGAGCACTCCCAGCCGAACCGCGCGCTGCTGGATGCGGGGGCGCTCGTCGCCGGGGGCTCGGACTGGCCCGTGAGCGACTCGCCGAACACCCTCGAGGGGCTCCAGGGTCTCGTCACCAGGGCCGACCCGCTCGGCAGGGCATCGGGCACGCTCTGGCCCGCGCAGGCGATCACGGCCGAGGAGGCGCTCGAGGTCTTCACGATCAACGCCGCGACAGCGATGGGGCTCGGCACGGAGACCGGTTCGCTCACGCCAGGCAAGTCCGCCGACTTCGTCGTGCTCGCGCGCGATGCGATCGCCGGACCCGCGGAGGACATCGTGCGCACTCCGGTCGTGTCGACCTGGTTCGCGGGTCGCCGCGTGCACGGGAACTGATCCCGGATGCGGCGCTCCCGCCGATACGATGAGGCGATGAGCCGCTTCCCCGCCTCCGTCTACGGCATCGGCGAGGAGCCGGACCCCCGATTCTCGCTCGCGAACGAACGGACGTTCCTGGCCTGGACACGCACGGCCCTCGCGCTGATCGCGGGCGGCGTCGCGCTCGAGGTCCTCGGCCTCGATCTGCATCCCGGGTTCCGACTCGCGGCCTCTCTGCTGCTCATGGTCACCGGCACGGTGGTGGCACCGCTGGCCTGGTGGGAGTGGATGCGTGCGGAGCGTGCCCTCCGCCGCTCGCGTCCTCTTCCCGGCGCCTTCTCCGCGGTGGTGCTGGCACTCGTCGTGGTGACCGTCGGGCTGCTCGTCCTCGCCGGCGTGCTGTGGCGCTGACCGGGCAAAGGGCATGATGCGGCGCGCGGCAGAACCCGATCGGCTGTACGACCCAGGGCTGCAGCCGGAGCGCACCGAACTGGCCTGGCGACGCACGGCGCTCGCGATCGCGATCGGCTCCCTGTTGTCGCTGCGGGTCTTCCCGCTCTTGCTGCCGGACGGGCTCGCTGCCTGGGGCGTCGTCCCCGGGGTGATCGGCGTCGGCACGGCCTGCCTGCTCTGGATCGTGGCACGGCGACGGCAGCGGCGCACGACAGCGGTGTTGACGAGCCGGGTGTCCGGCGTGCTGCCCGGCGGTGCGCTGCTGCTCGTGCTCACGGTGTTCGGAACGGGCTTCGGAGCCGTCGCCCTGCTGCTCGTCGCGGTGACGCAGCTGTCCCGATGACGAGGCGGGCACGCGCCGCAACGGCCGACGACGGCGCCCCCGAGGACGCCGGCGTCGGCCGCGCTCGGTCGGCGCCGGTCAGTCGGCGACGGCCAGCACCGCTCGACCCACCTCCCGCAGCACGGTCGCATCGTGCGGTGAGCGCGCGCCGGGGAGGTAGCGGACGCGCCGCAGCTCGCCGCCCCGGAACGGATACGAGCGGTGCTGGGCGTGCAGCTCCCAGTCGACGGGACCGCCGAAGTCGTAGCCGACGCTGATGCCGGTGAACGGCGACATCCCGATCAGCATCGGCACGCCGTCGATCCGGGCGCCCTGGACGCCGTCGACGTCGACGGTCAGGTTCCACCGCAGATCGGGCAGCTCGTCCACGCTGACCACGATGCGATGCGCGCCGACCGTCAGCGCCTCGCCGCGGGCGCGGTGCATCCGCCCGTAGGCGTTGTAGACGAGCAGCGGCGCGCCGTGGTCGATCGCGAGCAGATAGCCCCCGCCCTGGTCGCCGTGCGCGACGATCACACCCGCGGAGTCCGCAGCGGTCTCGATGTCGACCTCGATCGCGAAGGAGCGCAGCACGGTGAGCTTGGCAGAGCGGAACCTCTCCAGCGGCGGTCGGAACGGGACGAGGTCGACCGGAGCGGACAGCGGCTCCTCGGTGTCGGGGCGCAGGCGGAACAGCGCTCCCTGATCGTCGAGGGGAACACGGTGTTCCGCCAGGCCTCCTCGTGCCAGCGGGCGGCCAGCGCGGTGACCACCTCCGGGTGCGCATGTGCGAGGTCCACCGTCTCGGTCGGGTCCGCGGCGAGGTTGTACAGCTCCCACACCCCGCCTTCCGGGCCGTCGTCCCGCGTCGGCGGCACGGTCGAGAGCGCCTTCCACGGGCCGTCCACGAGCGCGCGCCGGCCCACGCATTCGAAGTACTGCGCTTCGCGGCCGTCCGCTGCGGCGTCGGCCAGCACCTCGACGATGCTGCCGCCGTCCATGTCGAGCGCCGACCGTCCGTGCCGTTCCTCGAGCGCGGGCACCCCGCACAGCTCCAGCACGGTGGGCGCGAGGTCGGACACGAACACGAACTGCTCCCGCAGCCCGCCGGGCATCGGGGCGTCCGGCCAGGAGATGACCAGGGGCGCATGCACCCCTCCCTCGTAGGTCGTGGCCTTGAAGGAGCGGAACGGCGTGTTCGAGACCCGCGCCCAGCCGGTCGGATACTGGCCGAACAGTCGCGGGCCGCCGATGTCGTCCACGTCGCGGGGCACGTCCGTGACCCAGCCGGCCGGCATGCCGCCGTGACTGCCGAACTGCGCGAAGTAGCTGCGCGTCCCGGTCGGGCCGCCCTCGGCCGTGCCGCCGTTGTCGCTCGCGATGATCACGATCGTGTTGTCGCGCTCCCCGCTGCGGTCGAGGCGCTCGAGCAGGCGCCCGACGCTCTGGTCGATCTCGTCCACGGCGGCCGCGTAGACCTCCATGTGTCGCGCGAACAGGCGTCGATCCTCCTCGGGGAGGTCGTCCCAGGCGGGGATGGCGTCACCGTCGGCGAGCGCCTCGGCTGGCAGCTCCGCGTGGGGCGGGACGATGCCACGCTCCTGCTGTCGGGCGAAGCGCTCCTCCCGCATCCGGTTCCACCCCGCCTCGTAGCGGCCGCGGTACTTCTCGATGTCGACGTCCTTCGCCTGGATCGGGCCGTGCACCGACGTGTGGGCGTAGTAGAGGAAGAACGGCTTGTCCGGCTCGTTCACGCGGAGGTCGTCGATCATGCCGATCGCGCGATCGGTGAGCTCGTCCGTCAGGAAGAACCCGTCCGGGTACTCGCGCACGTCGACGACGGAGTTGTCCTGCACGAGCCGATGCGGGTGGTGCAGCGAGGTGAAGCCGTCCATGCTGCCGAAGTACCTGTCGAATCCGCGCTGCAGGGGCCAGGTGCTGCGGTCGGCGCCGTCGTGCAGCCGCGACTCCAGGGTGAGGTGCCACTTGCCGACCATGAAGGTCGCATAGCCCCCTGCCCGCAGCGACTCGGCGAGGGTGGGCGCCGCCTCGGGGAGCTCGCAGCTGAACCCGGGGTAGCCGGGATCGATGTGCGCGACGAAGCCGAAGCCCGCCCGGTGCGGGTTGAGGCCCGTGAGCAGCGCCGCCCTGGCCGGGGAGCACATGGGCGCGGTGCGGTAGTTGGTGAACACCCAGCCGTCGTCCGCGAGGCCGTCGATGTGCGGTGTGTCGATCTCGCTGCCGAACGGACCGAGATCGCTGAACCCCAGGTCGTCGATGAGCATCACGATCACGTTGGGCGCCCCGGAACGCGCGCGTCGCGGCTCGGGCCACCACGGCTCGGACTCCGAGGTGAACTCCCCGCCACCCCCTCGAACCGCTCGTAGCCGCGGGCGCCGGTCGACCCCGACATCAGCCGGCCTTCCTGATCAGCTCGAAGATGCGGGTGCGCAGCTCGGCGAACACGGGCAATGCCCTGGTGGTGAGCTGGTCGCGCGGTGCGCCGAAGTCGATCTCGATGATCTCGGTGACCTTCGCCGGGCGCTCCCCCAGCACCACGACGCGGTCGGAGAGATACACGGCCTCGTCGATGTCGTGCGTCACGATCACGATCGTCATCCCGAACTGCTCGCGGATGCGCAGGCACAGGTCTTCGAGCTCGAAGCGGGTCTGCGCGTCGACCGAGGCGAAGGGTTCGTCCATCACCAGCACCTCCGGCCGGTAGGCGATGGCGCGTGCGATCGCGACGCGCTGCTGCATGCCTCCGGAGAGCTGCCACGGGAACTTCGACTCCGCTCCGGAGAGGCCGACCGCGACGAGCGCAGCGGTGATCCGCTCCTCGCGCTCGGCTGCGGGCAGGTGCAGGTGCTTGAGGGGCAGTCGCACGTTCTTCTCGACCGTGAGCCACGGCATCAGCGAACGCGTGTACTCCTGGAAGACCAGTGCCATCTCCTCGGGTGGTCCGTCGATCACGGCGCCGTCGATCGCCGCGGTGCCGGCGGTCGTGCTCTGCAGGCCGGTGAGGCACTTCAACAGCGTGGTCTTGCCGATGCCGGAGGGGCCGACGATGCAGCAGACCTCTCCGACGTGCACGTCGAACGTGAGGTCGGCGATCACGGGGATGAGTCCCGCCTTCGTCTGGTACGACTTCGCGAGCCCCTGCACGCTCAAGCGCACGGGGGCGTGTCCGGTGATGGTGGTCATGCGTTCTTCTCCTGTTGCTGGGAGGCGATGTACCAGCGCAGCACACGGCGCCGGACGAGGGTGAACACGGCGGTGGCCGCGTAGCCGATGATCCCGAGGACGAGGATGCCCGCCCACATGTCGGGGATCGCGAAGGACTGCTGGGCGAGCAGGGTCGCCGCTCCGAGGCCGGTGGAGGAGCCGAGCATCTCGCTCGCGATCATCACGACGAACGCGGTGATCAGGCTGACCTGCATCCCGGAGAGGATGCGTGGACTCGCGGCGGGCAGCATCACCGAGAACAGCCGTTCGGGCCCGTTCAGCCGGTAGACGCGACTCACCATCTCGAGGGTCGGCTCGCCCGCGCGCACCCCGTCGATGGTCGAGATCAGGATCGGGAAGACGGCGGCGAGGGTGATCGAGAGGATGCGCGTCTCGGTGCCGAAGCCGATCAGCGACACGAAGATCGGCACGAGCGCGACGGGAGGGATCGCACGGAAGAAGTGCACGGTCGGCTCGACGAACCAGCTCAGCGGACGGATGAGGCCTAGCACCAGCCCCAGCAGCACGCCGATCACGGTCGCCAGGAGGAAGGACACGACGAGGTTTCCCACCGAGGACGCGATGTCGAGCAGGAACGCGGGGGTCTGCAGCAGCTGCCACAGCCGCTGCAGGATGACCTGGAGCGGCGGGAAGAAGGCGTTCGTGGAGGCCGCGGAGGCGTACCACCACAGCGCGAGCAGCAGCGCGGGCACCGCGATCTCGGCGCCGACGAGCACACCGCGAGGGAGCGCACCCTGCCTCCCCTGCGGGCGAGGCGCGTACGGGTCTGGATCGAGGAGGTGAGGGTCATCAGACCACCTGCTTCCGGTATTGCGGATGCCAGTGCAGCAGTCGGCGCTCGCCCCACTGGCTGAGTCCTTGGACGAGCAGCCCGAGCGTGCCGAGGATGAGGACGTACGCGAAGAGCTGGGCCTGGTTGCCCGAGATCTGCGACAGCAGGAGGCTCTGACCGAGCCCCGGTCCGCCACCGAGGAGTCCGGCGACCACCGCGACGACGAGCGAGGTGGGTGCGGCGACGCGGATGGCGGTGCCGATGTAGGGCAGGGCGCTGGGCAGCACGATGCGTCCGAGGATCTCGGTGCGCCCCATTCCGTAGGAGCGACCCGTCGCCCGTGCGACGGGGTCGGTGTCGAACACTCCGGCCGAGGCCTGCACGGCGATCGCGATGAAGCACCCGAAGAACACGAGGAAGATCCCCATGCCCTGCGTCGGCCCCATCACGAGCACCACGATGGGCAGGATGACGATCGGCGGGATGGGCTTGAGGAACTCCAGGGGCACGCGGGTCGCATGCATCGCGAGCGGTGAGGTCCCGATCGCGACGCCGAGCGCGACCCCGATCACGACCGCGAGCACGAGTCCGATCACCGCCATCGTGAGGGTGTCGCCGATCGCGGTCCAGGTGGTCGCGGTGCCGAGCAGGTTCACGGCCTCGCCGAGCGCTGCGGTGGCCGCGGGCAACGGCGATGCGGCGAGCGGCCCGGTGGTGGCCGACCACTCCCACAGCGCCAGCGCTGATACGACACCGGCGGCGCCGATGAGCGGCGGAAGGAGCGTGGACCGTGTCATGGCGATCACTCGGCGGCGAGGACGACGCCCTCGAGGTCGACGGGTGTGGGGAGGAACCCGAGGGCGACGAGCTTGTCATCGACGCGCTCGAGATCCACGGGGGCGACCTCCGCCGGCCAGAACGGCAGCTTCACGTCGTCGACGCCGAGGGTCGATCCCGTGGCGTCGATCCCGGCCTGGATGGCCTCTTCCGGGTGCTCGTTGGCGTAGGCGTTGCTCTTGGCGACGGCGCGCTGGAAGGCCGCGATCGCGTCGCCCTTCGCGCTGATCGTGCCGTCTCCGGCGGTCCAGAGGCCGACCGCACCCTCCTCGAAGAAGTCGACAGACGGCGCTGAGACGAACACGGCGCCTGCGGCGTCCGCCTCGCCCGTGAACGGGCTGACCAGACCGGCCGCGTCGACTGTTCCGCTCGTGAGCGCGGCCACGGCCGAGGTGAAGTCGAGCACGACCCACTCGACCGAACCGGGGTCGATCCCCTCGCGGTCGAGGGCGTCGGAGATGACGACCTCCAGCTGCGCCTTGCGGGCGGGGATGGCGATGGTGGCGCCCTCCAGGTCGGCGACCGAGGTGATGCCGCTGGCGGCGGATGCATAGAGCCCGGTGTCGTCGACCGCGGCGGGGTCCTCGGCTTCGGCGGCGCCGTCGACGTAGCCGTCGGCCGGTGCGATGACGGTGAGGGGAACCCCGCTCGAGAGCGCGTTGAGCAGGGGGATGCTCGGGGCGTAGGCGACGTCGACCTGGCCGCTCTGCGCTGCGGCGAGGCCCGCGGGCGGGTTCGCGACCACCGACGTCTCGAGGACGATCCCCTCGTCTTCGAAGAAGCCCTGCTCCTGTCCCACCAGCAGAGCGCCGTCGGAGATGAGCCCGATCGTCGCGACCTTGAGCGTCGTCATCTCGCCGGCGTCACCGGTCGAGGACGAACCGGGAGCCGCGGTGCAGGCCGCGAGCGCGAGCACGCCCGCCGTCACGACGACCCCGGTTGCCCGACGTGCGAGTCTTTTGACGTTCATGAGAACTCCTCTTCGAGATAGTCACCGGCTGGTGATTTTAAAGATCGTACTCGTGCCTAATGCAGCATTGATTACGATCGCGTTACATTAGTCACCGGTTGGTGACTAAAAACAGCAAATGGACAATCGTGGAGACGAGAGTCGTGACTGCGAGGGAGGGACCCGATGCCGAAGATCGTCGACCATGACGAGCGCCGCACCCACATCGCCGATGCGGCGACGCAGGTGATCATCCGGGTGGGGTTCGACAACCTCACCATGCGCGAGATCGCCACGGAGGCGGGCTATGCACACGGCGCGATCGCCCGGTATTTCCCCGACAAGCGGAGCGTCCTCACGGCAGCCTTCCTTCGCCTGTACACGCTGGCCAACGATCGCATCCATGCCCGCATCGAAGGAGTGCGCGGCTTGGAGGCCCTGGAGCGGATCTGCCGGGAGATCCTCCCCTACAGCCCGAACGGCCCCCTCTACGCCAAGGTCGTGATCGCGTTCTGGGACCACGCCTCCCAAGACGACGAGGTCACCAGGATCCACCGCGTCAACAACCTGCACTGGCGGGATCTGTTCCGGCAGTGCCTGATCGAGGCGCGGGATGACGGCGAACTCGCCGATCACATCCAGATCGACACCGCGGTCAACGAGATCGCGTCCCGCAACGCCGGCTGGCAGATGATCTCGGTGCTGATGCCGGACTCGGCCGGCGACGGGCGACTCGACGACGCACTGGACGCCCTGCTGTCGACGCTCCGTCGCCCTGCCCCCTCGCCGCACCGCTGACCGCATCTCGTCCGCGCCTCAGCTGTCGAGCACGAACCGTGCGCCGCGTTCGCCGATCATCGCGGCCGGCGCGTTGGTGTTGCCGGTGGGCACGGTCGGCATGATCGATGCGTCGATCACACGGAGGTTCTTCACCCCGTTGACGCGCAGCTCGGGATCGACCACGGCCGCGGCGTCCGTCCCCATCCGGCAGGTGCCGACCTGGTGGTGGTAGGTGATGGCCGTGCGGCGGACCCAGTCCTCGACCCCGGCATCCGACACCTCAGGGCCGGGATAGACCTCGACGGCGCCCCATTCCTCGGCGAGGGCAGGACGCGCACCGATCCGCCGGCACTGCCGCACCGACGCGGCGAGCGAAGCCACGTCGCGGTCGTCTTCGAGAGCTGCCAGGTCGATGGCGGGAAGGTCGGCGAGCCCCGGCCCGGTGAGTCGGAGCGCACCCCGGCTGCGCGGTGTGACGAGACCGGCCATGAGCGTGAACCCGTCGTCGCCGCGCGGTTCCAATTCGCCCCACATCGGCACGGAGAAATGGATCGGCTGCGTGTCGGGCTCGGAGAGGTCGTCGCGACTGCGCCAGAAGAGGTGCGTCTGCGTCACCGAGACTCCCGGCTGCGGGGGTCCGACCGGGCGCCGCGTGGCGAAGATCACCGGAGACAGGAGGTGGTCGTGGAGGTTCTGCCCGACCCCGGGGAATCGTGCACCACCGGGATCCCGAGGGCGTCGAGGTCGGCTGCGGGGCCGATACCGGAACGGAGGAGGATCACGGGCGAACCGATGGCACCGGCCGAGAGGATCACCTCGTCGGCGAAGACCTCCTCCGCCGCGCTCCCCTCCCCCAACCGCACACCGACCGCCGCACCGTCGCGGACGATGACCGAGTGCACCTCGCGTGCGGTGACGATCGTCAGCGCCTCCGCGACCGGCTTCGCATACGCGGTCCAGGTGTTGACCCGTCGGCCGTCGCGCATGGTCACCTGCTCCTGCGAGACTCCGTCGAGGGTGCCCCCGTTGTAGTTCGGGTTGTGCGGCAGGCCCTCCTGCACGGCGGCATCGATGATGGACGCCTGGATGGGCGAGAGCGCGTAGTCGTCGGTCACCGGGAGCAGATCGTTCTCGATCGCGTCGTACACGGGCTCGACATCGGCCCAGCCCCAGCCCGGCGCCCCGTCGCGCGCCCAGGCGTCGTAGTCGGACGCCGCACCGCGCACCCAGATCATGGCGTTCAGCGCGTGCGACCCGCCGGTGACCTTCCCTCGGGGCAGGTGCAGACGACGGTCGCCTGCGTGCTTCTGCGGAACGGTGAAGTAGTCCCAGTCCTCCGCGGAGTGCCAGAGCTCGCCGGCGCGGGAGGGGTCATGGATCGCGGGGTTCGTGTCGTGACCGCCTGCTTCGATGAGGGTCACCGCGACCCCGGCGTCGGCCAGCCGTCGCGCGACGATCGCTCCCGAGGTTCCTGCTCCGACGACGATGGCAGAGCGCACGGGTCAGCCCTTCCGGCCGGGGCCGGAGACGACCTGCGAGACGGCGACGGACTTGAGGCCCTCGACGCCGAACTCCAGCCCGTAGCCCGAACTCTTCACCCCGCCGAACGGCACCATCGGGTGCAGTCCGCCGTGCGAGTTGATCCATACGGTTCCCGACTGCATCCGCCCGGCGGCGTCACGTGCCGCCTCGGGGTCGCTCGACCAGACCGAGGCGCCGAGGCCGACATCCAACCCGTTGGCCCAGTCGAAGGCCTCGTCGACGTCGCTGTAACGGATCACCGGCAGCGCGGGGCCGAACTGCTCCTCCTGGACCAGCGCCGCGTCGTTGTCGATGTCGGCGACGATGGTCGGACGGTAGAAGAGCTCCCCGAGTTCGGGCGCCGACTCGCCACCCGTGACGACGCGTGCACCACGAGCCTTCGCGTCGTCGACAAGGCGGCTGACGATGTCGAACTGGGCGCGGTTCTGCAGCGGTCCCAGGACGTTGTTCTCGTCGAGGCCGTTGCCCATCGGGACCGACGCGGCGATCGCCGCCAGCGCATCGACGACCTCGTCGTACACGGAGTCGTGCACGTACAGCCGCTTCATCGCCGCACAGGTCTGGCCGGTGTTGATGAACGCGCCCCAGAAGAGGTCTTCCGCGATCACGGAGGGATCGGTGCCCGGAAGCACGATCCCGGCGTCGTTGCCGCCGAGCTCGAGCGTCAGCCGGGCGAGATTGCCGGCCGAGCTCTCGATGATGCGGCGCCCCGTCGCTGTGGAACCCGTGAACATGATCTTGTCGATGTCGGGGTGCGACGCGAGTCGAGCGCCGACCTCACGGTCGCCGGAGACGCCGATCAGGACGTCGGGGGGCAGGACCTCGTTCATCACGGCGATCATCGCGAGCACGCTCAGCGGGGTGTATTCGCTCGGCTTCGCGACGACGGTGTTGCCCATGCGCAGCGAGGGCCCGATCTGCCAGATGCTGATCATGAGGGGCCAGTTCCACGGACCGATCGCCCCGACGACGCCCGCCGCCTTGTACACGAGCTCCGCATGCAGCGTCTCGTCGTCGACCAGCACCTGCGGCTCGAGCACGGTCGTGGCGTTGGTGCGCAGCCACGCGGAGCAGGCCCCGAGCTCGAAGCGGGCGTTCGGACCGTTCAGCGGCTTCCCCTGCTCGCGCGAGAGCAGATACGCGAGGCCTTCGGCGTTCGCGTCGATGGCGTCGGCGGCGGCGAGGAGCACCGCGCTCCGCTTCTCGTGACCGAGCGCTTCCCAGGCCGGCTGTGCGGCCTTCGCCCGGGCGATCGCGTCGTCGAGGTCCTCGACAGCGGCCACGGGCGCACGGCCGATGACCTCGCGTGTCGCCGCATCCGGAATGTCCCGGCCTGCGCCTTCCGGGGCCTGGATGCGGTCGAGCAGCGCGGCGGCTGCAGAAGCGGCGGAATCGGACATCAGGGACTCTCCTTCGAGCGTGGCGCGGGCCAGCGACGGTGCAGAAGCTGGTCGTCCTCTCATTCTCGGACCCCGATCGCCGCCGCACTTGTCGCGGAGCGCGCCGCAGATGTCCGAGTGCGAAGGATGCCCCGGCCTGCGGGCGCTGCGACCCGGTCAGCCCTTCGCGTAGTCCTCGAAGATCAGGGTGGTCCGCGTCGAGCGGATCGACGGGATCGCCTGGATGTCCTCCAGCACGATGCGCCGCAGATCCCGCGCGTCGTTGGCGCGCACCAGCAGGATCACGTCGAAGTCGCCGCCGACGATCTTCGAAGCGGATTCCTCGACCTCATCCAAAGAATCGATAGCACTTAGTTTTCACCACTCGGGCAACGACTAGATGGCATGGCCTGCTGAACGACTACTGGTCGACACTTATCAGTCAACAGCGATCACTCAGTCTCTCTGATTCGGCATCAATCCCCCAAAGTGCCAGCGAGTTATGTTGCATATTAAAGTAAAGCGGCGCGACTACGCCGCGCCGTCGCAGAGCTGGACGAGTCGAGCCTCGAATATTGGAAGCCTCGCTGCGATAAACGTCTCAAGCTTGGCGTTCGCATAGTCGTAATCGCCAGGCAGCGGGATCAAGTTGCTGGCGAACACCGCGTCGGCCTCGTTCCCGAGGTCTGCGATCAACTTCGGCAGGTAGACCGATGGGTCCGCGTCAGACACCAGGTTGTTTTCCGACGCCGACAGCATCGCAAAGTTGAGCAGTCGACTTCGCTCGATCTTGGGGTCGAGCTTCCGCAAGAAGGCCTCCGGGAAAATATGATGGAACTGCTTCTTGTTATATACGGATAGGGCGTCCGCTGTATCGATCGGACTCGCATTTGTGAGGTTCTTCGGATGCTGCTTCGCCAGCGCCAGCGTGAACGCGCGAGACCGCGAGTTGTTCTTTCTGAATACGGCGTTCCGTAGCTCTGTCCCAGATGGAGGGTTTCCGAAGTCAGACGCCACCGCGCCGACTCCTCGGGCGACAAATTGCTCGACAACACTGAGGTCCTTTGTTACGAAGGCATCATTCGTACCCCTATATCGCTCAGAGAATGAAGTTCTCCAGAACCACTGGCGGAGTCGCTTCATCTGGTTCGCGTTGAGAGTGCGGTGCTTCGCAAACACATGTGTCAGGATCAGCAAGTGAGCTTCGTACGGCAAGAAGTCCAGGCTGTAGATACGGAACTCTGTCAACAGCTGATCGACCGCACGCAGTATCGCTTTGGTGGTCTTCTGGACAAGCTTGTTGATCTGCTTTGGATCGGGGCTCAGCTTCCGAAGTCCAATTACGCGTTCCCGGCTGACCGAGTCGTATTGAACAGCCGCCAGGCACTTGAGGACAGTGTTTCCGCGGATATCGCCGTAGTTCTTGGGCTGCAGGGCCACCGTGATCTCGTCAACTTTATCGTTCAGGTCGAATCCGTCTGACCATGTAGCAGCAACCATCAAGTCGAAGATCGAGAGTGGAGTTCCCGAGCTGTTGATCCGCTCGAATATCGGACCCACTTCTTCCAGGCTGAGATCGCGAAGGGTTACAACCGGGATCTGGTAGCCAGTAAGGACGTTAACGAGCGCATCGAATCGCGTTTGGAGCTCTGAGGCGTCAGCCAGATCCTGAATGCGAGTTCTGAAGTTCAGCAGCGGCGTGGTCTGGTACAGCCAACGGAGAGGGAACTGGTGCGCCGCCGTTTCAGTCTCGGACAACACAACGAACTCTTGCGACCGCAAGTCGAATGCAGCCTTAAACCCAGGATCGGCATCTTCCGCACCGAAAACTGAATATAGCACTGTCACACGCTGCTGCCCGTCGAGCACGTACTCAGTAGGGCTCAGGTCATCAACTGAAGGCAGTTGAAAGAGACCAAGGTCGCGTTCGGTCTTCAGCCTGTCAGGCGTCCGCCACAGCAAAAGACTCCCGATTGGATAATTGCGGCGCAGGCTGTCCAGGAGGGCGAGGGCTTGGTCCTCAGTCCAAACGAAAGGGCGCTGGAACTTGGGGACCTTCATCTCTCCAGCCCGAATCTTCGCGTTCAGATCGCGAATGTAGGGCGTATTCGTGGAAAGTCGGTTGCCGGTAGTGACCATCCGCTGAATGTATCGCATCCGCCCGATTCATCCCCGGCGACCTGAGGGTGTATCAATAACTTCCCCTGTTGTCGGTGCGGGTGGGGCCACCGCGAGCGTGCTCGGCGACGTGGTGGATCTCGCACCACGCCGCGGGAACGTAGCGTCCCGGGGTGAGGCACTCCCGGTGGCGGACGGCGATCGCCCGGCGTTGGAGCACCGTGAAGATGCGCTCGCTCGTGCTGATGTCGACGATCCGCCCCACCCGGTCGAACAGTACCCACTGCACGCCGCAGGCGCATGCGGTGTGCACCCCGGTGCGGGTCGAGACGAGAGCATCGATCCCCTCGACGTGCCTATCCGCGGCCGTAAGCGTAGTCGTCGGCCGTCACCGAGACGACCAGGGTCGGGGCGGCACCGCCGAGGCGCGGCGCGTCATCGTGTCGGGCGGCGATCCCCAGGACGGCGGCAGAAGTCGACCGCGGATCGGAATCACGCCGTCCCTCGCCCGGCCGATCACGACTCCTCTGGCACGCATCGCGATGTCCTCCGACGGTTCCGCCCATCCGGGGCGAGGTATCGCACGACCGCCTAGGCGAGGATCCGCAGGCCCTCCGACGTCGCTGCCGCATCACGGTCCGCCGCACCCGCGGTATACACACCCCGCTCGAGGTCCCGGTCCGGTGGCTATTCCCCGAACGACAGTCCGCGCGCATACGCCGCTAACTCCACATCGGCTTAAAGTCGATCCGCAGTTCCTATGCGGGGACCGCCCTGTTCGAGAGGTCCACCGCTGCGAGCAATCCTCCGATGCCTACCGCACCGTCCACCAGAGCCGTGCGCAGGGCGGGCCATCGCGCCGGAAACCGGGCGCTGGTCATCAGCGCGTCGTCTCGCCGCACAGCCTTCTCGGCCTTCACCACCCGTGACGCCCCGGCCGCGTTCGTCCGCAGCATCCGCTGCAGCAACTCGTTCATCCTCCGGCATCCGAATCGCACGCAGAACGCCCGATCTCTCTCCCCCCCCCCCCTCGCCGGACGGGCATCCACCGACGCGACCGTCTCGACGATCACCGCATCCAGCCGTCGGCGGACGGCGCCCGCCTTTCGCGGGACCGCCATCTTCACATCGTCATTAGGCTCCGCGATCGCTTCGGAGCGCAGCATCGCCTCCAGGTCGGCGACGACCCGACTGAGCACATCCGTGGTTTTTTCATACTCCGAGTCAACTCGGGACATCCGACATTCGTGGGCTGAAAAACACAGGTCGAGGCATAATTTCGGAATGCGCGAATGGGCCAAGCTGGCCTCCGCAGGCCGGGAGGAATCACCATCTCCACAGCCCTCGGCGATCCCGCATCCGGATATGCGCGAACGTCGGTCGCCCCCTTCAGCCTGTCCCTACCCACAGCCGAGCAGACACCTACGGCCACCTCATCGAGGACGCCGAAGACCCGGCCCTTTACGAAGGGAACACCCGTAAATGCCGCGGCGGATCGCCTCCCGCACCTCGCAACACAACATGCCCCCTCTAGGCGGCCCTGGTATGCCTGCGACACGTTCAGCCCTTCGCGTAGTCCTCGAAGATCAGGGTGGTCCGCGTCGAGCGGATCGACGGGATCGCCTGGATGTCCTCCAGCACGATGCGCCGCAGATCTCGCGCGTCGTTGGCGCGCACCAGCAGGATCACGTCGAAGTCGCCGCCGACGAGCGCCATGTGCTCGATCTCGGGGATCGCCCGCAGTCGTGCGCTCACCTCCTGCCACGTCGCCTGCTCGATGGCGAGGGTGACGTGTGCGCTCGCGTGGTGTCCGAGCAGCACGGGATCGGTCCTGACCGTGTAGCCCGTGATCACGCCGGCCTCGGTGAGGCGCTTGATGCGCGCGTGTGCACCGGCCCTCGAGATGTGCACGGCATCGGCGATCGCCGTCATCGACGAACGGGCGTCGCGACGCAGCTCCTCGAGAATCGCACGATCCGTCTCATCGATGGCGACCATGTCGACCTCTCTGCTCGGGAAGAATTACTGACACTTCGATCAAGAATGCCTCAATCCTCGCCCTTTCATCCACGATTCGGCAATTGATCTTGGATGACTGTCGCGCCTCGGGGCATGCTTTCCCCATCGAGTTCGGCAAGGAGGACGAACGCATGCTGCACACCGACATGCTTCCGCGAGACACCGCGGTGCGACTGATCGACGAGAACGGGGCGACGGTCGCGGATGACCGATACGCGCTTCCCGACGCCGACACCCTCCTGGCCGCCTATCGCGGTCTCGTCGAGGGCAGGCGGATCAACGATCAGGCCGGCGCTCTCGTCCGCCAGGGCCGACTGGCCGTGTACCCCTCGTCGCACGGGCAGGAAGCATGCCAGGTCGGGGCTGCGATGGTCCTGGGCGCTGGCGACTGGCTGTTCCCGACCTACCGCGACTCGGTCGCCGTGATCGCCCGCGGAGTCGAGCCCGCAGACGCGATGGTGCTCCTCAAGGGCGACTGGCACTCGGGGTACGACGTCCGTGCGCACCGGGTCGCTCCGCAGGCGACCCCGCTCGCCACCCAGCTGCTCCACGCGGTCGGTTTCGCGCACGCCGCGAAGCGCCGCGGCGAAGACACCGTCGTGCTCGCCCTCTGCGGCGACGGCGCCACCAGCGAAGGCGACTTCCACGAAGCGTTGAACTTCGCCGCCGTCTTCCACGTCCCCGTCGTGTTCTTCGTGCAGAACAACGAGTTCGCGATCTCCGTGCCGCTGTCCCGCCAGAGCGCCGCTCCGTCCCTCGCCCACAAGGCGATCGGTTACGGGATGCCGGGCGAGCGCGTCGACGGCAACGATGTGGCCGCCGTGCTCGCGGTCCTCGGCGGAGCGGTCGAGCGCGCCCGCACCGGCGGCGGCCCGTCTCTCGTCGAGGCGCACACGTACCGGATGCAGGCGCACACGAATGCCGACGACGACACGCGTTACCGCGAGCGCGAGGAGGTGCAGGCGTGGATCGCGCGCGATCCGCTGCGCCGCCTGCGAGCGCATCTCTCCTCGACGGGAGCTCTCGACGCCGACGCCGAAGAGCGCTTCGCGAACGGCGCGGAGGAGATCGCCGCCGCGATGCGCACCGCGCTCAACACCGATGCCGACCTCGACCCCGAAGACCTGTTCCGATTCGTGACGACGCACCGCTCACCCCAGCTCGAGGAGCAGTGGCACCTGCTGCGCGAGGAGATCGAGCGGTCGCGACTCGACGACGCGGCGACGGCTCCGAACGGAGGACACCGATGACCATCGCACAGAACGCCGCCGGCACCACGCACGACGCCACCACCGACGGCGGCGCCGTGGACCATGCCGGCACAGTGACGACGATGACCATGGCCGGAGCGCTGAACACGGCGCTCGCGGACGCGATCGAGTCGGACCCGGATGTGATCGTCTTCGGCGAGGACGTCGGGGCGCTCGGTGGAGTCTTCCGCATCACCGACGGCCTCACGGCGCGCTTCGGCGAGGAACGCTGCTTCGACACCCCTCTCGCGGAGTCCGGCATCGTCGGCACCGCCGTCGGCATGGCCATGAACGGCATGCGACCCGTGATCGAGATGCAGTTCGACGCTTTCGCCCTGCCCGCCTTCGAGCAGGTCGTCAGCCACGTCGCCAAACTCGGCAACCGGACCCGCGGGGGCATGCGGATGCCGCTGGTGATCCGCATCCCCTTCGGCGGCGGCATCGGCGGAGTCGAGCACCACTGCGACTCCTCCGAGGCGTACTACGCGCACACCCCTGGCCTGACGGTGGTCAGCCCGTCCACCCCGCAGGATGCGTACTCCCTGCTGCGTGCCGCGATCGCCTCCCCCGACCCCGTGATCTTCCTCGAACCGAAGAAGCTGTATTGGATGAAGGGCGAGGTCGACACGTCGATCACCGCCGAACTCGGCACCGCACGCGTCGCCCGGGCGGGCACCGACGTGACTCTCCTCGCGTACGGCGCCTCGGTACCCCTCGCTCTCGAGGTCGCTGAGGTCGCCGCCGCGGAGGGGCGCAGCGTCCAGGTCGTCGATGTCCGCTCGCTCTCGCCGTTCGACGACGCGACCGTGACGGCGGCGGTGAAGTCGACCGGTCGCGCCGTGGTGGTCGCCGAAGCACCGGGCTATGTGAGCGTCGCCTCCGAGATCCAGGCGCGCGTGTTCGAGCGGTGCTTCGAATACCTCGCGGCCCCCGTGCGCAGGGTCACCGGGTTCGACACGCCCTACGCCCCTCCGAAGTTCGAGCACTGGTACCTGCCCGACGTCGACCGTGTGCTCGACGCGATCGACACGCTGCACTGGGATGAGGACGCATGAGCACGCCCCTGAAACCACGCACCCGCACGCAGGTGTTCCGGCTCCCCGACCTCGGCGAGGGACTGACCGAGGCAGGTCTCGTGCAGTGGCTCGTCGCCGTCGGCGACACGATCACCACCGACCAGCCCATCGCCGAGGTCGAGACCGCGAAGAGCGTCGTGGAGCTGCCATCGCCCTTCGCCGGCGTCGTCACCGCTCTGCATGGCACAGCCGGCGACACGATCGACGTCGGAGCACCCGTGCTCGAAGTCGCCGACCCCGACGCCTCTGACGGCCCAGACGACGAAGCCGCTGCGGTCATGCCGGATCCGGACGCCGCGAGCACCGATGCCGGGACGCCCGACGGCACCGAGCACGAGGCCTACCGCCAGGAGGAACGCGCGGGCTCCGGCAACGTGCTGATCGGTTACGGCACCACCGCACGCACGACGAAGGGGCGTCGCCGCCCGCCCGCACGCGCGACCGCTGCGGCAGCTGCACCCGCACCCGCGGCTGTCACGCCCGCGGAAGCCGCTCCGGCCGTGACTCCCGATCGCCGCCCGATCGCCGTGCGCTCTCCGCTCGTGCGGCGCCTCGCTCGGGATCTGGGCCTCGACGTCCACTCGATCAGTGCGACCGGCGCCGATGGAGCGATCACGCGCGCCGACGTGCTGCGCGCCGCGGTCGAGAACGCGGTCGACGGCGTCGCCGCGCACCAGCGGGTCGACGGCCCCGCAGGCGTGCACACCGACACCGACGCGGCGACCGGCTCGAGGGAGAACGTCGACGGCCTCACGGTGACCTCCCGCGAACGCCTGTCGCCGCTGCGGCGTGCCGTGAGCGCGAAGCTCTCCCGCAGCCGCTCCGAGATCCCGGAGGCGACGGTCTGGGTCGACGTCGATGCCACGGCGTTCTGGGAGCTGCGCGCGCAGATGGCCCCGGAGGGAGGAAAGGCCCCGTCCGTGACGGCTCTCCTCGCGCGGTTCGTTCTGCTCGCCCTCGCCGAATACCCCGTCCTCGCCTCTCGCCTCAGCGAGACAGCCGAGGAGCTGATCTCCTTCGACGGGGTGAACCTGGGCATCGCCGCCGACACCGAGCGCGGGTTGCTGGTTCCCGTCATCCCCGACGCACACACCTTGACCATCGAGCAGCTCGATGCCGCGCTGCGCGAGGTCGCCGCGACCGCCAGGGCGGGCACGATGCCACCGGAGCGTCTGCGGGGATCGACGTTCACCCTGAACAACTACGGCGGTCTGGGTGTCGACGGGTCGGCCGCGATCATCAATCATCCCGACGTCGCGATCCTCGGCATCGGCCGGATCATCGAGCGGCCGTGGGTCGTCGACGGCGCGATCGTCCCCGGCGCATCGCCCAGTTGTCGCTCGCGTTCGACCACCGGGTGTGCGACGGCGGGTACGCGGCGGGATTCCTGCGGCGCGTGACCGCGCTCATCGAGCATCCGCTGCGCGCCTTCGTCAAGGTATGACGCGGGTGCCGCATCGCAGCGCCGTGCGCGACCATGGGATGATTACTATACGATCGGTCAGTAAATCGGGACCGGACGGACGCCGGACGGGCCCCCACCGAGACGACGCAGTCAGGAGATCCGCATGACCGAGGCATACCTCGTCGGAGGAGCGCGCACCCCGGTCGGGCGCTACGGAGGCGCCCTCGCGTCCATCCGTCCCGACGACCTCGCGGCGGTCGTCGTCGCCGAGGCCGTGCGGCGGGCGGGCATCGATGCCGGAGACGTCGAGATCGACGAGGTGATCCTCGGTGCGGCCAACCAGGCAGGCGAAGACAACCGCAACGTCGCCAGGATGGCCGTGCTGCTCGCCGGGCTCCCCGACAGCGTGCCCGGCATCACGGTGAACCGGCTGTGCGCCTCCGGGATGTCGGCCGTTGCCATGGCGGCGCAGGCGATCCGCGCCGGCGATGCCGACCTCATCGTCGCCGGGGGCGTCGAGTCCATGACCCGTGCGCCCTGGGTGCAGGCCAAACCCGAGAAGGCCTGGGCCAAGCCCGGCGCGGCGTTCGACACGTCGATCGGATGGCGCTTCCCGAATCCCCGTCTCGTCGCCCGCGACAAGGCGACCTTCTCGATGCCGGAGACGGCGGAAGAGGTCGCCAGGATCGACGGGATCACCCGCGAGGAGGCCGATGCCTTCGCGCTCCGGTCGCAACAGCGCGCGGCCGCGGCGATCGCAGCCGGACGCTTCGACGCCGAGATCGTCGGCGTCCAGGTCGGCGCCGACGAGGTGCGGGTCGACGAGGGTCCGCGACCCGCGACGACGCCCGAGGCGCTCGCGCGTCTGCGACCCGTGGTGGCCGGTGGTCGGGTCGTGACGGCCGGCAACTCGAGCGCGCTCAACGACGGCGCGTCGGCGATCGTGGTGGCGAGCGCCGCCGCGGTCGAGCGCCACGGCCTCGTGCCCCGCGCCCGCATCGTCGTCGGCACCAGCGTGGGTCTCGCGCCGGAGGTCATGGGCCTCGGCCCCGTCCCCGCCACGCAGAAGGCCCTCCGCCGCTCCGGACTCTCGGTCGACGATCTGGGTTCGGTCGAGCTCAACGAGGCCTTCGCCACGCAGTCGATCGCGTGCATCCGGCGGCTCGGCCTCGACGAGGAGCGTGTCAACGCCGACGGCGGGGCGATCGCGCTCGGACATCCGCTCGGTTCGTCCGGATCCCGACTCCTCATCACTCTGCTCGGTCGCATGGAGCGCGAGGGCTCCCGTCACGGACTCGCCACGATGTGCGTCGGCGTCGGCCAGGGTGCAGCCATGATCCTGGAGCGGGTGTGATGCACACGCAACCGGATGCCGATGCTCCCCTGCTCGTCGAGCGGCACACTCACCATGTGATCGCCACGCTCAACCGCCCGCACAGACGCAACGCGATCGATCAGGCGACCATCGACGCGCTCCACATCCTCTGCGCCGAACTCGAGGAAGCCCCGAAGACGCTGGTCCTCGCCGGTGCGGACGGGGTGTTCGCCGCCGGGGCCGACATCGCCGAACTCCGCGAACGACGAGCGCCCGATGCGCTGCGCGGCATCAACACGAACGCCTTCGTGCGACTCTCCGAGCTGCCGATGCCCGTGATCGCCGCGGTCGACGGCTATGCGCTCGGCGGCGGCGCCGAACTCGCCTACGCCGCAGACATCCGCATCGCGACACCCACGCTCGCGATCGGCAACCCGGAGACGGGCCTCGGGATCATCGCCGCCGCCGGTGCGAGCTGGCGTCTGAAGGAGATCGTCGGCGATGCCAGGGCGATCGAGCTGCTCCTCACCGGACGCACGGTGCGGGCCGAGGAGGCCCTGCGCATCGGCCTCGTCTCGGCGATCCACGACAGCGGCGACCTCCTCGCCGCGGCCGAGGCCATCGCCGCCCGGATCGCCCGCAACGATCCCGCCGCGACCATCGCCACCAAGAGCGTCTTCCGCGCCCCGCGCGACCACCACCCCGCCGCCGACCTCGAGGCACAGGCCGTGCTCTTCGAGAGCCCGGAGAAGTTCCGGCGGATGACCGATTTCCTGGAGCGGAGAGACCGATGACCGCGAGCAGTCCCCCGGCCCCGCACGCGTCGGGGTACTCGGCGGCGGGCGCATGGGAACCGGCATCGCCCATGCGTTCCTGTTGGCAGGATCCCGCGTCAGCGTCGTCGAGCGCGACGCGGATTCCGCCGATACCGCCGCCGCGCGGGTACGGGAGTCCCTCGACGCCTCTATCCTCCGCGGCACGGCGGGCGAGCCGATCGACGCCTACCTCGCCCGCTTCGACACCGGCACGGATATGGCGCTGCTCGCACGATGCGATCTCGTGGTCGAGGCGGTCCCCGAGGACATCGCGCTCAAGACCGAGGCGCTCACCCGCGTCGAGGCGCAGCTCGGACCGGACGCGGTTCTCGCCTCGAACACCTCGTCCATCTCGATCGATGAGCTCGCCGCGGTGCTGGAGCGGCCGTCGCGCTTCGTGGGGATGCACTTCTTCAACCCCGTGCCGGCGTCCACCCTCGTCGAGATCGTGCGCGGGGCGGCGACCGCTCCCCGGTCGTCGAGTCGGTGCGCGGGTGGGTGCAGGCGCTCGGCAAGACGCCCATCGTGGTGGCGGATGCTCCCGGCTTCGCGTCGTCGCGGCTCGGGGTCGCGCTCGGCCTCGAGGCGATCCGCATGCTCGAGGAGGGCATCGCCTCGGCCGAAGACATCGACACCGCCATGACGCTGGGCTACAAGCACCCGGTGGGGCCGCTCCGCCTCACAGACATCGTGGGGCTCGATGTGCGCCTCGGCATCGCCGAGTACCTCGCAGCGCACCTCGGCGAGCGCTTCGACCCCCGGCCCTGCTGCGTCGTCTCGTCGCCGAGGGCCACCTCGGGCGGAAGACGGGCCGCGGCTTCTACGAATGGGACGCCTCATGAAGGGAACACACATGACCGAGATCCTGCCCAGCTACGTGCAGGACGCGTGGTGGAGGCCCGACGCCGATGCCGACGTGACCGAGGTGCGCGACGCGTCGACCGGCGAGGTGGTCGCACGCGTGTCGACCGAGGGCATCGACCTCGGCGCGGTTCTCGCCCACGCGCGGCAGGCCGGACAGGCCTCGCTCGGCGAGCTCACCTTCCATCAGCGCGCCGTGCGGTTGAAGCAGCTTGCTCTGGCCCTCACGGAGCGCAAGGCGGAGCTCTACGACATGTCGAGCCGCACGGGCGCCACGACGCAGGACTCCTGGGTCGACATCGACGGCGGCACCGGCGTCCTGTTCGCATACTCGAGCAAGGGTCGACGCGAGCTGCCGAACGCGAAGGTGTACGTCGACGGCGCCGTCGAGAACCTCTCCAGGGACGGGTCGTTCCTCGGCCGCCACATCTACACGCGCCTGCCCGGTGCCGCGGTGCAGATCAACGCCTTCAACTTCCCCGTGTGGGGCTCGCTGGAGAAGTTCGCCCCCGCGTTCCTCGCCGGCGTGCCCACCGTCGTGAAGCCCGCGACCCCGACCGGGTACCTCGCCGAGGCGATGGTGCGCATCATGGTCGAGTCAGGACTGCTGCCCGACGGCTCGCTGCAGCTCGTGTCCGGCAGCGTCCCCGGGCTCTTCGAGGAACTGCAGCTGGGCGACCTGGTGGCTTTCACGGGCTCGGCGTCGACGGCGGAGCGCCTGCGGTCGCATGACGCCGTGCAGACCGGCGGCGTGCGCTTCACGAGCGAGACCGACTCCATCAACGCGTCGATCCTGGGAACCGACGCGATCGCCGGCACACCGGAGTTCGACGCCTATGTGAAGCAGCTCGTCGCCGAGATGACATCCAAGGCCGGGCAGAAGTGCACGGCGATCCGACGCGCGATCGTGCCGACTTCCGTGGTCGACGACGTGATCGCCGCGGTACAGGCACGCCTCTCGGAGCGTGTCGTGCTCGGCGACCCGAGGGCGGAGGGCGTGACCATGGGACCGCTGGCCTCGACCGCGCAGCGCGACGAGGTGCTGCGCCAGGTCGCGCGACTGCAGGACGGCGGCGGCGAACTCGTGATCGGGTCGACCGAGGCGCCCGAAGTGCGCCACCGTGACGGCGGCGAAGGTCCCGCACCCGACGGCGCGTTCCTCTCACCGATGCTGCTGCGCTTCGCCGACCCCGAGAGCCCGGCCGTCAACGAGATCGAGGCGTTCGGTCCGGTCTCGAGCATCGTCGGCTATCGCACGCTCGATGAGGCGAGCGCCCTGGTGGCTCGCGGCGGTGGATCGCTGGTCACGAGCGTGGCGACGCACGACCCCGAGGTCGCCGTCGCGCTCACCACCGGGATGGCTGCGTACAACGGGCGTGTGCTCTTCCTCGACCGCGACGACGCGCGAAGCTCGACGGGCCACGGCTCTCCCCTCCCGAACCTCGTGCACGGGGGCCGGGTCGCGCGGGTGGAGGCGAGGAGCTCGGAGGGATCCGTGCGGTGCTGCACCACATGCAGCGCACCGCCGTCCAGGGCTCTCCCGCGATGATGACGGCTCTGACCGGCGTGTGGCATCAGGGCGCAGAGGCGCGTCCGTTCGCGGAGACCGACGGCGTGCATCCGTTCCGCAAGTCGCTGGCCGAGCTGCACATCGGCGATCAGGTCGCGAGCGGTTCGCGCACGGTCGCGCTCGAAGACATCGAGACGTTCGCGGCGTTCACGGGCGATACCTTCTACGCCCACATGGACGAGGCCTCGGCGGCCGCCAACCCGTTCTTCCCCGGCCGTGTCGCGCACGGATACCTGCTCGTGTCGTGGGCGGCCGGCCTCTTCGTCGACCCGGCGCCCGGCCCCGTGCTCGCGAACTCCGGCCTGGAGAACCTGCGATTCGTGACGCCCGTGTCCCCGGAGACGAGATCCGCGTCGAGCTCACCGCGAAGCAGATCACCCCGCGCGAGACCGACGAGTACGGCGAGGTGCGCTGGGACGCGGTGCTGAAGAACCAGAGGGATGAGATCGTGGCCACCTACGACGTGCTGACGCTGGTCGCGAAGGAGCAGTCGGCGGCATAGACGCGTCGACGAGGGCGTCGGTCAGTCCGTCGAGGCGTCCTCGCGACGACGCAGGCCGTCCAGCGCGATCGCGACGACGTCGTCTGCGAGACGATCGGCACCCTCGCGACCGCCGGGGCGATACCACTCGACGATCGAGTTGATCATGCCGAAAGACAGACGTGCGACGACGCTGGCATCGATGTCGGCGCGCAGCGAGCCCTCGGCCTGGGCCTCGGTCACCAGCGCGGTGATCCTGCGGTCGAACGCGCGGCGTCGGGTGAGCGCGCGGCGCTCCACATCGGTGTTGCCGCGAACGCGCAGGAGCAGGGTCACCGCCGGGAGCTGGTCGACCAGCACGTGGACCGCACCACGCAGCACGTGCTCCAGGCGCATCACGGCGTCGGTCCCCGGCGCGGAGTCCGCGTCCGGAAGCGGATCCTCCACCACGGCCTCGAGTCCGCTCAGTGCGGCATCGAGGGCGAGGTCGAGCATCTCGTCCTTCGAGCCGAAGTGATGATAGATGGCCGATTTGGAGAGCCCGAGCCGCTCGGCCAGCATCCCGATCGACGTGGCGTCGTACCCGTGCTCGTTGAACGCGGCGACGGCGACGGCGAGGATGCCCTGCTGGTCATACCCCGGGCGGCCTCGTCGCGTCGTCTGCGTCATCACCACCCAGTCTCGCACGCGATCATGCCGGCCCAGGGAACCACGGCCGTGAGACCTCCGGGGTCTCCGCCCGCGATCACCGCAGATCGTAGACGCGCTGGTACTTCCCCTCGCTGCGCGGGAGTGCGCCGGGTTCTTCCAGACGGACGGCGACCGTGGTCCCGATGAACACCTTGATCCGCTGCGCCAGCACCTCGGCGGCACTCGCACAGGTCTCGACCGACAGGTCGGGATGACGCTCGATGCGCACGGTCATCGCGTCCATCCGCCCGTCCTTGGACAGTTCGAGGACGAAGTGCGGGGTCAGCTGCTCGATGCCGAGGACGAGCTCTTCGATCTGGGTCGGGAAGAGATTCACGCCACGCAGGATGATCATGTCGTCGTTGCGGCCGGTGATCTTCTCCATGCGCCGCATCCCCGGCCGCGCGGTGCCGGGCAGAAGGCGGGTGAGGTCGCGGGTGCGGTAGCGGATGACGGGGAACGCCTCTTTGGTGAGCGACGTGAACACGAGCTCCCCGAGTTCGCCGTCCGGCAGCGCCGCTCGGGTCTCCGAGTCGATGACCTCCGGGAGGAAGTGGTCTTCCCACAGATGCGGACCGTCCTTGGTCTCGAGGCATTCGTTGCCCACTCCGGGTCCCATCACCTCGCTGAGGCCGTAGATGTCGAGAGCATCGATGCCGAGGCGCTTCTCGAGCTCGTACCGCATCTCGTTCGACCAGGGCTCGGCGCCGAGCACGGCCACCTTCAGCGAGGTGGAGCGCGGATCGATCCCCTGTGCGGCCATCGCATCCGCGATCGTGAGCAGATAGCTCGGGGTGCACAGGATCGCCTCCGGCGCGAAGTCGCGGATGAGCTGCACCTGCCTCGCGGTCTGCCCGCCCGACATGGGGATCACGGTGGCGCCGAGGGCTTCGATCCCCGCATGGGCTCCGAGCCCGCCGGTGAACAGTCCGTAGCCGTAGGCGTTGTGCACCTTCATCCCACGTCGGATGCCGCTGGCTCGCAGCGAACGCGCGACGAGCGAGCCCCACCGGTCGAGGTCGCCCTTGGTGTATCCGACGACGGTCGGACGCCCGGTGGTTCCGCTCGACGCATGGATGCGCGCGACCTCGTCCATCGGCACCGCGAACATGCCGAACGGATATGTCGACCGCAGATCCTCCTTGGTCGTGAACGGGAGCCGCCGTACGTCCTCGAGGCTGCGGATGTCTTCGGGGTGCACGCCGGCCTCGTCGAACTTCGCGGTGTACAGCGGCACGTCCGCATACGCGTGGCGCACCGTCCACTGGAGTCGTTCGAGCTGGAGCGCGGCGATCTCCTCGCGGCTCATGCGTTCCTCGGGGTCCAGGTCGTCCGGGGAGGGCGGGCGGATGGCGGAAGAGGATGCGGTCGTCGTCGACACGTGATGCTCCGTCAGATCGGTGGGCGGTCAGAGGACACGACTGGTGGTGCGCGAGCGTCCACGGAACTCGGCGACGGGATCGCCGAGTTCGTCGACCACCGTGACGTCGTAGATACCGGAGCGACCGGTGCGCGAACGGCGGATCGCCGTGGCCGTCAGCGTCTGGCCGGCGACGGTCGACTTCAGGAACGAGATGTCGGCTCCCGCCGCCACCGTGACGCGATCGTCTTCGTTGCAGGCGATCGCGAAGGCTGTGTCTGCGAGCGCGAACACGAGGCCGCCGTGGGTGATGTGGAAGCCGTTGGTCATGTCTTCCCTGACCCGCATCGACACCACCGCGTGCCCGGGCTCATCACGCTCGACGACGAGACCCAGCATCGCCGCTGCACGATCGCGCTCCATCATGGATCGGCTCCCCCGACCGTTTCCCGATGCTTCGCTCGTGATGTCCGTCATCGCCGACCTCCTCGTGGCGCTCCGCTACGAGACGCCGACGTCCCGCCCGGCCATACTAACCGACCGATCGGTCAGGAATACAGCAGCGCGGCGGTCGGCTCAGCGCCGCGTTGCTCACCCCACGCCGAGCGGCGGTGCGAACGTCGCATCCTCGGCCGTCACTCCCGTGATGACAGCCGATGCGTCCGCGTAGTCCCGGTCGGCACGGAATCGGATCACTCCGCCGTCCCGCGACGCCCACTGGTAGAAGTACTCGCCGGACGAGACGACGCGGATGAACGTGCCCCGGGGAAGGCCGCGGCAGCGTCGGAGAGAGACGCGCCGATGCGCACGGCGCCCGCAGCGGGGAGTGCCGCACCATCCGGCTCGACATCGCCCTCCATGTTCGCGATACCGGCAGTCACCCCGATCAGCGTCGCCCCGTCGTCCGTGAAGTGCAGCACGAGCGATTCGTCGCCGTCGCCGCTCCAGAGCCGCGCGAAGGAGTCGGTCCACTCGACCTCCTCCACGGTCGCACCGGGAACGGCCGCGAGCGCCGACTCCCGGTCGGCGCCGAAGATGAGCGGCCCCACGCCGGCGCCCGACAGCTGCCACTCGCTCCATGGCGCGGCGGGATCGGTCGGCGTCGGCGTCTCCGTCGCCGGCGGGTTGTCGGTCAGGTCGGTGATCAGCGCCGCCTTCGCCTCGACCGCGCGGTCGCGCAGCAGCAGAGCGGCGCGCTCCGCATCGAACTCCGAGCCGTCGAGCGCGGGCTGCCACAGCTCCACGAGCACGTTGCCGACGGACGCGAACCCGTGGTGCACGCGCCACCGGCTCCCGGAGCTGTCGAGCGTGAGGGTGCCGGCGAAGGCGCGCACGCCCTCGAGTTCCGGTGCCACCGCGGTCTCGAACGTGCCGGGACCCTGGGCGTCGAACTGTGCGCAGTGGTCGATCGTCGACGTGAGCTGATCCATCCGCGTCGACGCCTGCTCCTCCGAGGCGAACTGAAGGATCTGCTGTCGCCCGCTGTTGCTCGAATCCTCCGGATCCTTCCACGGCACGGTGCGCGCTGCGACGCTGCGCATCGACATCTCGCTGAGGAGCAGCACGCAGACGGACGGGTCGAAGTCCGGTCCACCGCCGTCCGAGTACTGCAGCAGCTCATCGGTCACCGCGCCCGCCGGAGCGGCACCGGGAAGCAGGCCGGCGACTTCGTCCGGGCTCAGCGCGAACGCGACGAGGTCGTCACCCGCGAACGTCAACGGGCCTGTGTAGGGATCCGGCGTCGGCGAGGTCGTGGTGGTGGGGGTCGCGCTCGGCTTCGCCTCCGCCTTCGGTTCCGCGGCGCACGCGGGGAGCGCCATCAACACGACCACCATCACCGCGGCCGCAACCCCCGAACCGCGTGTGTTCTCGCGCGATCGCCTGCTGGATGCCATGACCCCTCCGTTGGTGTTCGCACCCCTGTGCGGGGTCCCCTGCGCACACCGTATCGAGGGAGACGGCTGCGGGAACAGAGGGCGATATATTCTGGTATCAGACCGAGATGATCTTCATGCCGTACCCGGAATACACGATCAGCGCGACGCGGCACCTGTCCCGTCGCCCTGCACTGCGGCTCGGGCCGCAGCGGCTGTCGGAGCGCCGAGCGCCGCCTTCGCCGCGCGGCGGCACTCCTCCTCGGTCACGGCGTCCAATGCCGCCGCCACGCGGCCCAGCGATCGCGACGTCATCGACAGCGACGTGACCCCGAGACCGACGAGCACCGGGGCGAGCGCGGGGTCGCCCCCGGCCTCCCCACACCCCGACGGGCTTCCCCGCGGCCCGCCCTGCCTCTCCGACGGCCCCGATCAGACGGAGGACCGCCGGCTGCCACGGATCGTTGAGATCGGCGAGATCGGCGAGCTGACGATCGGCCGCGAGGGTGTACTGCGCCAGGTCGTTGGTACCGAGGCTCACGAAGTCGACCACCTGGAACAGCTCGGCGGCGAGCAGCGCCGCGGCCGGAGTCTCGATCATGATGCCGACGCGCTCCAGCCCCGCGGCACGACACCGCTCGGCGAACGCGGCGGCCTCGTCCACCGTGGCGACCATCGGGGCCATGACCTCGATCTCGGCGGACTCGGCATCGGCCGCCGCGGCGAGCGCGTGCAGCTGATCGTCCAGCAGTGCGGGATTCCGACGGGCGATGCGCAGGCCCCGCACTCCCAGAGCCGGATTCTCTTCCTGCTCCGCGTTCGCGAAGGGCAACGGCTTGTCGCTCCCCGCGTCGAGAGTGCGCACGACCACCCGACGCCCGGGGAACGCCGCCAGCACGCCCCGGTATGCCGCGGTCTGCTCCGCGACAGACGGCGCATCCGTCCGGTCGAGGAAGCAGAACTCGGTGCGGAAGAGACCGACCCCCTCGGCGTGCGCTGCGGCGGCGTTCTCGGCGTCGACGGCTCCGCCGACGTTCGCGAGGAGCGGGATGCGGTGTCCGTCGGCGAGACGCCCGATACCCCGAACTCCACGACCGAGGCCACGGCCGCCGCCTCGGCGACACGCGCGGGCGGGGGTCGATCTCGACCGACCCACGTCCGCCGTCCACCAGAACCGTGGCGCCGACGGGGATGCCGACGGCGCCGGGCACACCGACGACGGCGGGAAGCCCCAACGACCGGGCGATGATCGCGGTGTGCGAGGTCGGGCCGCCCTGCTCCGTGACCAGCGCGACGCAGCGGCCGCCCGCGAGGGAGGCCGTGTCGGCCGGGGCGAGGTCGGTCGCGACGAGCACGAACGGCTCCTCCCGCTCCGGCACACCCGGCATGTCGACCTGGAGGATCTCGGCGATGATCCGGTCGCGCACATCGCGGATGTCGGCGACGCGCTCCGCCATCCGACCGCCCAACGCGGCGAGGCCCCTCTCGTGTTCGACGGCCGTCTCCCACACCGCCCTGGCCGCGCTGCGCCCCTGTGCCCTGACGAGCGCCGTCGCCTCGGACACCAGCTCAGGATCCGACGCCAGCAGCCGCGAGGCATCGAGGATCGCCCTGGTCTCGCCTGTGGCCTGCGCGGTGCGGGTCCGCAGCTGATCGGCGACGGCGACGGCAGCCCACTCGATCGCCGACACCTCAGCATCGCGCTCAGCCGGGGGATGACCACCTCGGCGTCGGGCTTGGTGACCGCGGGCGCGAGGTGCACGACGGGGGCGGCGACCCTGCCGGGACTCACGCCGCGTCCGTGCAGCACCGATCCGGAGACGACCTCGACGGGCGGTTCCGGGGACACGGCCGGCGCGGCGGCGGGAGCATCCGTGTCGGCTGTCGGCGCCGCCGCATCCGTCCCCTCGCCGAAGCCGTCGTCGAACAGCGCCGAGAGTCGGTCGAGCACGGAGGCGGCGTCGGCCCCGCGCGCACGGAGCTCGAGCTCGTCACCCTGCCTGGCCCCGAGGACCAGGAGGCGCGAGAGACTGGCGGCCGACGCATCCGGCCCGTCGGGAAGGCGCCGCAGACGCACATCCGCTCCGGCCGACGCCTCGGCGATCAGGGCAGCAGGGCGCGCGTGGAGCCCCTGAGGGTTGCGCACCCGTACGCGCCGCACGAGCACCTCGCCGTCTTCCGCTCCGTTCCCCGGCACCGCAGCCCCCGACGCCGTGTCGGATGCGACCGCCGTCTCGGATGCGATCGCGTCGCCGTGCTGGTCACTGAGCTGCCCCGTCTTCGCCCCCAGTGCCGCAGACGCCTCCGCGGCGACGGCGTCGAGCCCTCCCCCGCAGCGGCGGCCACGACGGCCGCGAGCAGTCCCTCGACGAACGGGGCTGGTGCGAGTCGCACGGGAACGGCACTCGCGCGCAGTTCGAGTGCGAGTTCCGCGCTCAGGACGGCCGAGCCGAGGTCCATCAGGACCAGGACGCCGTCGCAGTCGGCCGCGAGGTCGTCGATCGCCGCCGCCACGGCGACGGCATCGGTACCGAGGATCGGCGTGCCGTCGCCGTCGACCCCGGCGCCGGCCGCCACCTGCACGCGCACTCCCCGCCCGGCACCATCTGCAGGGCAAGCTCCAGCGCCGCCTCCCCGAGCCGCGCGCTGTGGGAGACGGCGACGATGCCGATCATCCGGCGCTGCCAGCGACGGCCGCGGCGAGCGTGTCGAACAGGATCGCCGTGGAGGCGGCTCCCGGGTCGAGGTGCCCGGCGCTGCGCTCGCCGAGATAGCTCGCTCGTCCCTTGCGGGCGACGAGGGGCGCCGTCGCGTCGCGGCCGACCTCGGCGGCCTCCGCGGCAGGCCTGACGGCGTCGGCGACGGACGAGCCGCCCGCGAGCGCGGCGTCCAACGCATCGACGGCGGGCGCCATCGCGTCGAACATCGTCTTGTCCCCCGCCTCCGCCTTCCCCCGCGCGACGATGCCGTCGAGTCCCGCTCGCAGCGCGGCAGCGAGAGCGGGACCGTCGAGTTCCCGCACCGCCCCCGCGGTCATCCCCATCCGCAGGAAGAAGGTGCCGTAGAGCGGGCCGCTCGCTCCGCCCACCGAGCTCACGAGGGTCATGCCGACCGTCTTCAGCAGCTCATCGACCGTGGCAGGCGTCCCCGCGCCCAGCTTCTCCGCGACGGCACTCATGCCCCTGGCCATGTTGGCTCCGTGATCCGCGTCGCCGATCGCCGAGTCGAGTTCGGTGAGCCAGTCGCGCTTGTCGGTGACGGCGGTCCCGAAGCGCGTCACCCAGTCGGCGAGGACGGCGGTGTCGACGGCCGCCATCACGCGCCCCACCGCAGGCCGGGGGTGTTCACCGGAGCATCCCACAGCCGCAGCAGCTCGTCGTCGGCCTTGAGCACCGTGACCGAGCAGCCGGCCATGTCGAGGGAGGTGATGTAGTTGCCGACGAGGTTCCTGGCGATCTGCACGCCGGACTTCTCGAGGATCGCCGCGACCTCGCCGTACATGAGGTACAGCTCGATGAGCGGTGTCGCGCCCATGCCGTTCAGCATCACGATCGCGGGTCCGGCAGCGTCGAGGTCGGAGAGGATCGGCTCGACCAGCTGACGGGCGATGTCGGATGCCGGGGCGAGCGGCTCGCGGTGACGGCCCGGTTCTCCGTGGATGCCGATGCCGATCTCCATCTGGTCGTCCGGCAGGTCGAAGGTCGGCTTGCCCGCGGCGGGCACGGTGCAGCTCGTGAGCGCCATCCCCATGGACCGGCCCTGTCCGTTGACCCTCTTCGCCAGCTCGACGACGGCGGCGAGGTCGCGCCCCTCCTCGGCGGCGGCGCCGACGATCTTCTCCAGCAGGACGGTCAGCCCCACCCCGCGGCGCCCTGCGGTGTACAGCGAGTCCTGCACGGCGACGTCGTCATCGACCGTGATGCTGCCCACCTCGATGCCTTCCATGGAGGCGAGCTCGGCGGCCATCTCGAAGTTCAGGACGTCTCCGGTGTAGTTCTTGACGATGTGCAGCACGCCGGCCCCCCGGTCGACGGCCTTGGTCGCGACCTGCACCCGGTCGGGAGTGGGAGACGTGAAGACCTCGCCGGCGACCGCCGCGTCGAGCATGCCGGTGCCGACGAAGCCGCCGTGCAGCGGTTCGTGCCCCGATCCGCCGCCGGAGACGATCGCGACCTTCCCCTGCTCCTTCGGGGTCGCCCGCGTGATGACGTGGTTCTCGAGGTCCACGGAGAGCTCCGGATGAGCGAGCGCGACACCCTTCAGAGACTCGACGAGGACGTCCTCGGGGGCGTTGATGAGCTTCTTCATCGTTCGATCTCCTTTGATCCATCGTGATTTTCGCAAAAATCGGAAAGCAATTCGTTAATGTCGAATATGCTCGGGGCCTGCCGGGTTGTCAAGATCGATCCTGAAGCCCGGCTCGATCTGCACCGGCTCGACGACGCACCGGAAGGAGGGCTCCCGTGATCCAGGCGATCGACCGCGCGGCGAAGATCCTCGAACTGCTCCAGGGAGCACGCCATCTCGGCATCACCGACCTCGCGGCCGCCCTGAGCCTGCCGCCGTCGACCGTGCACGGAATCGTGAAGTCGCTGCGTTCGCACGGACTCGTCGCGAAGGAGCGCGGCGGCCAGCGCTACATGCTCGGACCCACGCTGCTGCGCCTGAGCAACGTGTACCTCGACACCCTCGACGTGCGCGCCAGGGCGATGCGCTGGACGCAGGAGCTCGCCCGCCGCACGAACCTCTCGGTGCGCCTCGGCGCCCCGCACTTCACCGACGTCCTCGTCATCCACCACAACCTGCGCCCCGACGACAGCCAGCAGATGCTGGAGACCGGCGTCGCGATCCCCGCGCACGCCTCGGCGATGGGCAAGGTGCTGCTCGCATACGACCTCGGCTTCCAGCAGAACGTGTTCGCCCAGCCGCTGCGCAGCCTCACCGGTGACACCATCACCGACATCGCCCGCGTGACGCTGGAGCTGCCCGCGATCGCCGAGCGCGGTACGGCGGGCGAGTTCGACGAAGCGGTGCTGGGCGAATCGTCTCTGGCCGCACCCGTCGCCGACGCCTCCAACGACATCGTCGCCGCGGTCGCCGTGGTGCTGCCGACCTCGCAGACGCCCGCCTCCGATGCGATCCTCAACGCTCTCCGCGAGACCGCCAGGAACATCTCGCGCGAACTCGGCGCGACCACCTGGCCGCCCCGCGTCGCCCCGGCCGACGAATGAGACCGCCGCTGCGCCCTCCGCTCAGCCGCGCACCGCGAGAGCGAAGGGCAGCACCGCCGTGGCCCCGGCCTGCCGGAGCACGCGCGCTGCCACCGTCATCGTCCACCTGCTGTCGACCAGATCGTCCACGAGCAGCACGGGGCCGGCCGGAACGTCGAGGTGCGCGGCGCTGAACCGATCCCAGAGCCCGGCGAGACGGAACACGCTGTTGCCACCCGGCTGACCCGTCGGGCCACCCCCGACGGGAGCGAGCGCTCCGAGGTACGGCAGTCGTCCGATCTCGGCGAGACCTCGTGCCAGGGAGTCGACCAGCAGCGGATGCGACCGCGAAGGCATCGCGACGACCGCGACCGGACGCTCCGCCCACTCCCATCCCGCGAGCACCCGGATGCACCCCTGCAGCACAGACGGCGTCACGGGAGCATCGACGGCGCCCGCCGCGAACATCTCACGGAGCGTCCCACCCCAGCCCAGGTCGGTGAGCCGCGCCAGCGCCCTCCCCTCGACCGCCTGTTCCTCCGCGGGGATGCGCCCCTTCACGGGCACGTCGAGTCGCTCGGCTCCCGTGGGCCAGGCGCGGCGGGGCTCGATCGGCACCCGACCCGGTCGAGAGACTCGGCGGCCTGTGTGCTCGCCGCCTCCCCGATCTCACGGGGGAACCACGCGCCGGCGCAGTTGTCGCACCTCCCGCACGGGGCAGCCGTGTCGTCGTCGAGCGCACGCTGCAGGAACTCCATGCGGCAGGCGTCCGTCTGCTCGTACTCGATCATGTGCTGCTGCTCGGCGACCCGCTCGGCGGCGATGCGCTCGTAGCGGTCCGCATCGTACGTCCACGGCTCTCCCGTCGCGACCCACCCGCCCTGCACGCGTCGCACGGCCCCGTCGACGTCGAGCACCTTGAGCAGCAGCTCCAGCGGCGTGCGGCGGATGTCGACCATCGCCTCGAGGGCGGGGGTGGAGGTCGGAGCCTCTCCGAGTGCCGCGATCACCCGTTCCGCACGCTCCCGATCCGGCATCGACGCCGTCGCGAAGTAGTGCCAGATGTCGCGATCCTCGACGCCCGGCAGCAGCAGCACGTCGGCGCTCTCGCTGGCACGACCGGCGCGTCCGACCTGCTGGTAGTACGCGACGGGCGACGAGGGGGCGCCGAGGTGCAGGACGAATCCGAGATCCGGCTTGTCGAACCCCATGCCGAGCGCACTCGTCGCGACCAGCGCCTTGACCTCGTTGCGCTTGAGCATCCCCTCCGACTCGGCGCGCTCGTCGGTGTCGGTCTGCCCCGTGTACGCGCGGACATCGTGGCCGTGGTCGCGCAGCAGTCGGGCGGTGTCGACGGCCGCCGCCACGGTGAGGGTGTAGATGATGCCGGAACCCGGGAGGTCGTCGAGGTGACTCAGCAGCCATGCCAGACGACTCGCCGAATCGCGCAACCGCAGCACGCCCAGCCGGAGCGACGTCCGGGCGAGCGGCCCGCGGATCGTGAGCACCGGTTCGGCCTCCTCCCCGCCTCCCTTATGGAGGGCGCCCAGTTGCTCGGCGACGTCGGCGACCACGCGGCTGTTCGCGGTCGCCGTGGTCGCGAGCACCGGCACGTCGGCGGGCATCTGCGCGATCAGGTCTCGCAGGCGTCGGTAGTCGGGACGGAAGTCGTGCCCCCAGTCGCTGATGCAGTGCGCCTCGTCGACCACGAGCATGCCGATGCGGCGGACGAGAGCCGGCAGCTGCTGCTCCCGGAAGGCGGGATTGTTGAGGCGCTCGGGCGACACCAGCAGCACATCGACCTCGTCGCGGTCGAGTCGCGCGAGAACGTCGGTCCACTCGTGCGCATTGGTGGAGTTGATCGCGACCGCGCGCACGCCGGCTCGTTCGGCCGCAGCGATCTGGTCGCGCATGAGGGCGAGCAGCGGCGAGACCAGCACGGTCGGGCCCGCGCCCTCGCGCCGCAGCAGCAGCGTCGCCACGAAGTACACGGCCGACTTGCCCCACCCCGTCCGCTGCACGACGAGAGCGCGGCGACGCCCTTCGACCAGCGCCTCGATCGCCTCGTACTGCCCGTCGTGGAAGTCGGCGTCCGCGCGGCCGACGAGTTCGCGCGCAGCGCCGCCCGTGCGGCGTCGCGGGTGGCGGAGGGAGCGGCGGAGGTCATCCCTCCACTCTGCCCCACCCCGCCGACACGTGGTCCGGGCTCGCACAGGGAGCGGGGAACGGCGGGCACGTCCTCGTCGTCTAGCGTGAGGGGATGATCACACGCGAGCTCGCCGTCACGCTGCGAGATGCCGGACTCGTCTGGCACCCGGCCGAGGGCGACCGCTTCCAGCTCGACCTGTCGGACGACGTGGAGCTCGAAGCGGAAGCCGACGTCTTCACGGTGAGCGAGATGACGATCGAGGCCCGACGCACACCGACAGGCACCGATCTGGCGTTCAACGGCACCACGGAATGGGCGCTCGATGCCGTGACCCTCGCCGAGGCGGTGTGGCTGCCGAGGGAGGATCAGCTGCGCGAACTCCTGCGCGGAACGTTCCGCGCTCTGATGCGCCTCGACGACACGTTCCGCGTCGACGTCGACATCGCCGGCGACCTCCTCTCGTTCGAGCACCCCGACCCCTCCGAGGCGTACGGCCGCGCACTGCTCGAGCTGATCTCCCGCTCGCGCTGAGCGTCCGTCTTGAATCCGCTCATCCCGTGTGTCAGAATTACCTAACGATCGGTCAGTAAAGAAGACCGGATGCCGAGGAGTCGAAGATGACCAGTCCTGCAGACCTGTCCCTGGTGGGCGAGATCTCCGACGAGGAGCGCCTGTTCGACGAGCTCATCGCGAACGAGCAGCGCATCGAGCCTCGCGACTGGATGCCCGATGCCTACCGCAAGACCCTGATCAGACAGATCTCCCAGCATGCGCACTCCGAGATCATCGGGATGCAGCCGGAGGGGAACTGGATCACGCGCGCACCGAGCCTCAAGCGCAAGGCGATCCTCATGGCGAAGGTGCAGGACGAGGCGGGCCACGGGCTCTACCTCTACTCCGCCGCGCAGACCCTGGGCGCGACCCGCGACGAGATGATGGACCAGCTCATCAGCGGCACGGCCAAGTACTCGTCGATCTTCAACTACCCCACCCCGACCTGGGCCGACATGGGGGCCATCGGGTGGCTCGTCGACGGTGCGGCGATCTGCAACCAGGTGCCGCTGTGCCGTGCGTCGTACGGACCCTACGGCCGGGCCATGGTCCGCGTCTGCAAGGAGGAGTCTTTCCATCAGCGGCAGGGCTTCGAGATCCTCCTCACGCTCATGCGCGGAACAGAGGAGCAGCGGCGGATGGCGCAGGACGCGGTGAACCGCTGGTACTGGCCGAGCCTGGCGATGTTCGGACCGCCCGACGACCAGTCACCCAACTCGGCGCAGTCGATGAAGTGGAAGATCAAGCGGTTCTCGAACGACGAGCTGCGTCAGCGCTTCGTGGGGATGCTGGTGCCCCAGGCCGAGATCCTCGGCGTCACGCTTCCCGACCCCGACCTGCGCTTCGATGAGACGACCGGGGAGTACGCGATCGGAGAGATCGACTGGGACGAGTTCTTCGAGGTGCTGCGCGGCAACGGACCCTGCAACGCCGAGCGCCTGGAGCGCCGCCGCACGGCGCACGAGGAAGGCGCATGGGTGCGCGAGGCCGCAGCCGAGTACGCCCGCAAACAGGCGTTGAAGGCGAAGGCGGTGGCGTGATGACGACGCCGGGAGCAGACGAGCGCGAGCCGTGGCCGCTGTGGGAGGTGTTCGTCCGTGCGAACCGCGGGCTGAGCCACGTGCATGTGGGTTCCCTGCACGCCCCCGATGCCGAGATGGCGATCCGCAACGCCCGTGACCTCTACACCCGTCGCGGTGAGGGCGTCTCGATCTGGGTCGCTCCGGCCGAGGCGATCACCACGAGCGACCCCGACGCCAAGGGCGCGTACTTCGAGAGCCCCGCAGGCAAGAACTACCGGCACGCGGTGTACTACACGGCCTCCGAGGGAGTGCCGCACCTGTGAGCGCCGCGCCTGACGACCTCGACGTCCACGGCGACGTCTCCGTCGACGAGCTCCGCCTCTCGCAGGAGCTGTCGGGAACCGGGGCGGTCGCCGCGTCGGCCGACGTCGCCGAGTACGCCATGCGGCTCGGCGACGATGCGCTGATCCTCTCGCAACAGCTGGGTGCGTGGATCTCCCGTGCTCCCGAGCTGGAGGAGGATGTGGCGCTGGGCAACATCGCCCTCGACCTCCTCGGTCACGCCAGGTCTTTCCTGCACTATGCCGGCTCGTACGACGGCCGCAGCGAAGACGAGCTCGCGTTCTTCCGCGACGAGCCCGAGTTCCGCTGCGCATGGATCGTGCAGCAGCCCAACGGCGACTTCGCCCAGACGATCGCCCGGCAGTTCGTGGTCGCCACGTACATGTTCGAGCTCTACGCCGCGCTGCGCGCGAGCAGCGACGCGACCTTCGCGGCGATCGCCGAGAAGTCGCTCAAGGAGGTCGACTACCACCGCGACCACGCCGTGCAGTGGGTGCTGCGCCTCGCCGGCGGCACCGAGGAGTCCCGCACGCGGATGATCCGCGCGATCGGCGACGTCTGGCCGTACGTCGACGAGCTGTTCCGCGACGACGACCTGATCGACCGCCTCGGCGATGCGGCCGTGCGCCCGTCGACCCTCCGCGTCGGATTCGACCGGGTGGTCGAGACGGTCTTCGCCGAAGCCGAGGTGGTGACGCCCGCCGTCGCCGCTTCGTCCGCCGGTGGTCGACGGGGCGCGCACGCCACGCCGCTCGGGCACATCCTCGCCGAGATGCAGGTGCTCGCACGACGGCATCCGGGGGCATCATGGTGACCCGCACTCCCACCCAGGACGCGTGGGCCATCGCCGCCGCTGTTCCCGACCCCGAGGTGCCGGTGCTCACGATCGAAGACCTCGGCGTGCTGCGTGCCGTCGAGGTCGAAGGCTCCCGCGTGCGTGTCGACATCACACCGACATACAGCGGCTGCCCTGCCATGGACACCATCCGCGACGACGTGCTCCTCGCCCTGACCGCTGCGGGCTACGACGAGGTGGAGGTCCGCCTCGTCCTCTCCCCCGCGTGGACCACGGACTGGATGACGGAGGCGGGCAAGAGCAAGCTCGCGGAGTACGGCATCGCGCCTCCCTCCGGCCGTGCCGCGTTGTCGAGCGGTCCGATCCGGCTGACGCTGAGCGTGCGCTGCCCGCGCTGCGGGTCGCTCGACACCCGCGAGGTCTCGCACTTCGGTTCCACCTCGTGCAAAGCCCTGTTCGAGTGCCGCGCCTGCCTCGAGCCCTTCGACCACTTCAAGGTGCATTGACATGTCGCTCTTCACCTCCGCCCCGGCACCGACGCCGCGCACGACGCCCGCGTGCGACGGCGCCCCGCGCACGCGCGCGCTTCCACACGCTCACGGTCGAAGACGTGCGCCCGCTCACCGACGATGCGGTCGAGGTGACCTTCACGGTGCCCGCGGCCCTCGCCGACGACTACGACCATCTCCCGGGGCAGTATGTCGCGCTGCGCACCACGCTCGACGGTGTGGAGGTGCGGCGCTCGTACTCGTTGTGCCGCGCACCGGAGCACAGGGACGACGGGCAGGACACGAGACTGAGCGTCGCGGTGAAGCGCGACGAGGGCGGACTGTTCTCGACCTGGGCGCAGACCGGACTCCACCCGGGATTCGAGATCGACGTCATGAGCCCGCAGGGCACCTTCACCTCGGGGCTCGACGACCTCGATCACCGGCACGTGGTCGGCATCGCCGCGGGGTCGGGCATCACGCCGCTGATGGCGCTCGCGCACACCGTCCTTACCCGGTCGGACACCTCCCGATTCACGCTGCTGTACACCAACCGCGCGACGCTCGACGTGATGTTCCTCGAAGACCTCGCCGACCTCAAGGACCGCTACCCCACCAGGCTCGTGCTGCACCATGTGCTGTCCCGCGAGCAGCGGACCGCGCCGGTGCTCTCCGGTCGTATCGACGAGGAGAAGCTCCGCACGATCCTCGACGCCCTCATCCCGCCGACGACCGTCGACGAGTGGTTCCTGTGCGGGCCGCTCGCCCTGGTCGACCTGTGCCGCGAGGTCCTGGCGGACCAGGGCGTCGACCGCTCGCACATCCGCTTCGAGCTGTTCACGACCGGCGACGAACCGGCACGCGCGGCCAGACCGGTGCAGGTGCGGGCGGGCGAGAAGACCGTGCGCATCGAGGTCACCCTCGACGGCGTCTCCTCGACCGTGGAGAGTCCGGTCGACGCCCACGAGTCGGTGCTCAACGCAGCGCTCCGCGTGCGGCCTGACGCTCCGTTCGCATGTGCCGGAGGGGTGTGCGGCACCTGTCGAGCACGCGTGCTGGAGGGCAGCGTGATCATGACGGAGAACTACGCCCTGGAGCCGGATGAGCTCGAGCGCGGGTTCGTGCTCACCTGCCAGTCCCACCCGACGAGCGACCGTGTGGTCGTGGATTACGACGTCTGATCAGGAGCCCCGATGATCGATCTCACCATCGCCGACGACGTGGCGACGATCGTGCTGAACGCGCCGGCGAAGCTGAACGCACTGGACGAGCAGGCGCTGGGCGAGCTGGATGCGGCCTACGAGGCTGCGGAGGCGGCGGGCGTGCGGGCCCTCGTGCTCCGCGGCGAAGGACGCGCGTTCTGCGCCGGGCGCGACATCTCGGGCGTCGATCCCCGGGACGACGACGTGCTCGGCTACCTGGGCGGCATCGTGACCCCGTTGCTGCAGCGCATGGCGCGGTTCCCCGCGCCGACGTTCGCCGCCGCCCACGGAGCATGCCTGGGCGTCGGCCTCGGGCTGCTGATCGCGACCGACGTGGTCTACGTCGCCGAGTCCGCGAAGATCGGCTCCCCGTTCGCCGCGCTGGGAGCGACACTCGACTCCGGCGGGCACGCCCTCTTCCTCGATCGACTCGGCGCCCACAAGACGCTCGACCTGATCTACACGGGCCGGCTCATGAGCGGCACGGAGGCCGTCGCGTCCGGCTTGTTCTCCCGGGTCTTCCCGGACGACGAGGTGACACAGGCGACGACGGACGCCGCCACCACGGCCGCCCGCGGGGCCACGGCGGCGTTCCTCGCCAGCAAGGACCTGATCGCACGGATCCGCGATGAGCGGCTCACGCTGTGGGACGCGGTCGGCATCGAGAACACGGCGCAAGCCGCCCTGTGCGACACCGACGACTACCGCGAAGGGTTCGCCGCGTTCCAGGAGAAGCGCAAGCCGCAGTTCCGCGGGCGCTGAGCACGCCCTCCGCCGCTGCCGCCCCGCCCGTCGCGTCGGCCGCATCAGGCGAACACGCCGCATCAGGCAGTTCTCCCGAGAACCGGCCTGATCCGGCGCGTCTGCCTGCGCCCGGTGCGATGCGGATGTCGGACCTCGATGCGAGAATGCCCAGATGATGCTCGCAGAGCTCGTCACCACCGCCGACCGCGTCGGGGCCACCTCGTCGCGGCTCGCCAAGATCGATGCCATCGCCGACCTGCTCGCACGCGCCGATCCGACCGAACTGCCCGCCGTGACGGGTCTCCTGCTCGCGGCGCCCCGCCAGGGACGATTGGGCGTCGGATGGCGCGGACTCTCGACCATCGAGATCGCGCACGCCGACGAGTCCGCGCTGACCGTCGGCGACGTCGACACGTCGCTCGACGCCCTCGCTGCCGCATCCGGCACGGGCTCCGCAGCGGCGCGCACCGGGATCCTCGCCGACCTCGCGTCTCGGGCGACGGCGACGGAGTGGGACTTCCTGGTGCGCGCGATGCTCGGCGAGCTGCGCACCGGCGCCCTGTCCGGCGTGCTCCTCGATGCCATCGCCCGCGCAGCGGAACGCCCACCCGCCGTCGTCCGTCGCGCCGCGATGCTCTCGGGCGACCTCGGCGAGACCGCCCGCATCGCTCTGACCGAACCCCTCGGTGTGCTCGAGGCGGTCGGGCTGCAGGTCGGTCGCCCGGTCCTGCCCATGCTCGCGGCGACGGCGGCGAGTCCCTCGGCGGCGCTCGAGGTCACGGGCGAAGCCTCGGTCGAGTACAAGCTCGACGGCGCCCGCATCCAGGTGCACCGCCGTGGCGACGAGGTCGGCGTCTACACCCGGAGTCTGGCCGACATCACTCACCGTGTGCCCGAGATCGTCGAGATCGTGCGCTCCCTGCCGGCACACGACCTCATCCTCGACGGCGAGACGCTGTCGCTCGATGAGGACGGAGGGCCGCGCCCGTTCCAGGAGACCATGTCGAGGTTCGGCGCCGAGGTGTCACGTGAGCTCGTGCTGCGGCCCTGGTTCTTCGACGTGCTGCACGTCGACGGGCGGGATCTGCTCGACGAGCCTCTCGTCACACGCCTGTCAGAGCTCGAACGCGTGGCCGGAGACTGGCGGATGCCCGGCGTCGTGACCGACGATCCCGCTGCCGCCGAGCAGCTGTCGCTCGACGCCCTCGCCGCGGGGCACGAGGGGGTCGTGGTCAAGGCGATCGACGCGCCCTATGCCGCCGGCCGCCGCGGCTCCTCCTGGATCAAGGTCAAGCCCGTCCTGACGTTCGACCTCGTGGTCCTGGGGGCGGAGTGGGGATCGGGCCGACGCCGAGGCTGGCTGTCGAACCTGCACCTGGGAGCGCGCGATCCCGAAGGCGAGTTCGCCGACCCCGGTGGCTTCGTCATGGTCGGCAAGACCTTCAAGGGTCTCACCGACGAGCTGCTGCGCTGGCAGACGGAGCACTTCCCCGAGCATGAGACGCACCGCACGGCATCCACGGTGTTCCTGCGCCCGGAGATCGTGGTCGAGATCGCGATCGACGGGGTACAGCGCTCTCCGCGATATCCAGGCGGCATCGCCCTGCGCTTCGCCAGGGTGAAGGGCTACCGGGACGACAAGTCACCGGCGGAGGCGGACACGATCCAGTCGCTGCGATCGCTGCTGCGAGGCTGACCGCTCCCGACGTCAGGCGGAAGGGGCGAGCCCCTGGTCCTCTTCGCGCACCGTGCCGCGGAACGACCACGGGAAGTCGATCCAGAGGTCGGTGTCCTTCCAGGCGTAGTCGGGCTGGATGATCGTCGAAGGCTTGGTGAAGATCGTCACCGAGCGCACGTCGGCACCCTTGTCCTTCAGCAGCTGCACGGCGAGGGCGAGCGTGCGCCCGGAGTCGGCGACATCGTCGACGAGCAGGACGCGACGGCCATCCAGGTACGCCATGTCGAGTTCGGGGGGAAGCACCTCGGGTGCATCCAGGACCGTGCCGATGCCGGTGTAGAACTCGACGTTGATCGCCCCGCAGTTCTTGGCGCCGAGACCGTACGCGATCGCTCCGGCCGGCAGCAGACCGCCGCGGGCGATGGCGACGACCACCTCCGGCATGAAGCCGCTGTCGAGGATGCTCCGCGCCAGCTCGCGCGTCGCCGCTCCGAATCCGTCCCAGGTGAGCGTCTCCCGCTCGATCGCTGCATCAGTCATCGGCCCATTCTCGCGTATCCGAGGCGCGCGACCCGTCGGTAGACTGAACGGGTCCGGCCCGGCCGGTGCCTGAAAAAGAGGCACGAAGCACTCCGTGAAGACGCGGAGGCGAGACACATACGGATCCCGCAGTTCCTCCGTCCCTGTCTCGAAAGGCCTCCGCATGCCCACCGTCTCCGCGCACGTCGCTCTCACCCTCGCCCAGCACATCGACGCCGTCTTCGGGGTGATGGGCAACGGCAACGCCTACTTCCTCGACGCCCTCGAGACGCAGACCGACGCCGTGTTCACCGCCGTCCGACACGAACAGGGCGCCGTGGTCGCCGCGGATGCGCACTTCCGCGCTTCCGGACGGATCGCCGCCGGCACGTCCACGTACGGCGCCGGGTTCACGAACACCCTGACCGCTCTCGCCGAAGCCGTGCAGGCGCACGTCCCGCTCGTGCTCGTGGTCGGCGACGAGCCCACCTCGGGCCCGCGCCCGTGGGACGTCGACCAGATCGCGCTCGCCTCCGCCGTCGGCGCACGCACGTACACGGTCGGACGCGCGGATGCCGCAGCGACCACGGTCATCGCGATCGAGCACGCCCTCACCTATCGCGTCCCGGTCGTCCTGGCCATCCGTATGACGTCGCCGCGCTCGAGGCCGGCGAGGTGCCGGAGGCCCCGTCCCCTCGCATCCCCGCACCGCTCGCGCCGCGAGGTGAATTCGCCGAAGGGATGCTCGACGAGATCGCCGAGGCCCTGCGTGGCGCACGCCGCCCGTTCCTGCTGGCCGGCCGGGGCGCATGGCTGTCCGGCGCGAGCACCGCGCTCGGCGAGCTCGCCGCGGCGACGGGGGCGCTCACCGCCTCGTCCGCCCTCGGCCGCGGTGTCTTCCCCGAGTCCCGGTACGACCTCGGGGTGACGGGAGGGTTCGGCGCAGACGGGGCCATGGACCTCGTCCGCACGGCCGACGTCGCGGTGGTCTTCGGCGCCTCGCTCAACCAGTTCACGATGCGCTTCGGCGAGCTGTTCGCTCCGGGGACCCGGGTGTTCCAGATCGACACGGCTCCGGCGGCGACGCACGCCCACGTCGGCGGGTTCGTGCGCGCCGATGCGCGGCTGGCCGCCGAGGCCCTCGTCCGCCGTCTCGGCCCGGTCACGACGACGACCTCGTGGCGCGAGTCGGTCGACGTGACCGCGGCACGTGCCTACGAGCCCGGAGACGAGCGCGCTGCAGACGGGCGCCTCGACCCGCGGTCGGCGGCGCGCCGCATCGCCGAACTCCTGCCGGAAGACCGCGTCGTGGTGTCAGACGGCGGGCACTTCATCGGCTGGGCGAACATGTACTGGCCCGTCGCCGCTCCCGATCGCATGATGATGGTCGGCACCGCGTTCCAGTCGATCGGTCAGGGGTGGCCGAGCGTCGTCGGGGCCGCCCTCGCGCGGCGGGAGTCCACCATCGTGCTGACCTCGGGCGACGGCGGCGGACTGATGGCGATCGCCGACCTCGAATCCGCCGTCCGCGCGGCCGGCGGTCGGGGCATGGCGGTCGTGTGGAACGACGCGGCATACGGCGCCGAGGTCAATCTCTATGGCCTCAAGGGCCTGGCAGAGGGGCCGATGCGCATCCCGGAGGTCGACTTCGCGGCATTCGGTGCGGCCGTGGGCGCGGAGGGCGTCGCGGTGCGCACCCTCGCCGACCTCGACCGGCTCGCGACCTGGACGGCGGAGGACCCCGCGTCCCGCCGATTCCTGCTCCTCGACCTCCGCATCTCGGGCGATGTCATCGCTCCGTACCAGCAGGAGATCATCCGCGTGAACTCCTGAGGGGCATCTGACCCAGGCTCTCTCGCTGCGCCCGCTCACGGCTGGCACGCGCTCTACGCCGAGCGCTACCCGCACGCCGGGGGCGACCGGCACTACGCGGGATGGCTCGAGAACGCCTCGGGCTTCAAGATCGAGGTCGTCGCCGACTACTAGGCGCCGTAGTCAGGCAACTGCTGCAGTGTCCAGGAGTTGCCGTCGGGGTCGTCGAACGAGACGAAGCGCCCCCACGCCAGCTCCTCGACGCCCCGCGCCCCGACGCCGAGCCCCTGGAGATGGGCCAGAGCCTCGTCGGCGTCCGGCACGACCACCTGGATCGTGTTCTGCTTTCCCGGCTCGAGGTCGATGCCCAATCCGGTGCCGAACGCAATCGAGCATGCCGACCCCGGGGGTGTCATCTGCACGAACCGCAGCCCTTCGACGGGCGTCTGATCCCAGTCCGGGGTGAAACCGATCTTCTCGTAGAACTCCTTCGACCGGTCGACATCGGTGACCGGGACGAAGATGAGCTCGATCTTCCAGTCCATCGCGCACTCCTCCTGTCGGGCGCCGTCGCCCGTCGGAGCCCACGGTACGCGCGGCCTCCGACACCGCACCAGACTCCGCGCGGGACGACCGGGCGCCACCGCCCGGCCGCCGTGTCAGATCCAGCCCTTGTCGAGCGCGATCCGCACGGCCTGCGCCCGGTTCGCCGCGCCGGTCTTCCCGATAGCCGCGGAGAGGTGGTTCCGCACGGTCCCCGCCGACAGGAACACCTCCGCCGCGATGGCCGCAGCCGAGCGTCCGTCGGCGGCCAGGCGCAGGACCTGGCGCTCCCGATCGCTCAGCGGGTTCGCGCCGTCGAACAGGCTGTCGGCCGCGAGCGCCGGATCCAGCACCCGCAAACCGGAATGCACCCGGCGAACCGCCTCGGCCAATTGCTCCGCGGGGGTGTCCTTCACGATGAACCCGCTGGCTCCGGCGTCCAGAGCCGAACGCAGGTAGCCCGGACGCGCGAACGTCGTCACGACGAGGATGCGCGTCTCCGGACTCACCTCGCGGATGCGGCGCGTCGCCTCGACGCCGTCCATGCCCGGCATCTGGACGTCCATCAGGCACACATCCGGCCGCAGCTCCTCCGCGAGTCGCAGCGCCTCCGCACCGTCGGATGCCATACCGATCACGGCGAGGTCAGGCTCCAGATCGAGCAGCGCGCCCAGCGCACCGCGCACCAGCGCCTGGTCGTCCGCGATCAGCAGCCGGATGCCGCCGGCCTCCCCCGCGGCCGTCACCACGTCACCTCCACCCTGGTGCCCGACCCCTCGGATTCCCGCGCCGCGGTGATCAGGAAACCCGCACCCGCCTCCGCCGCGCGTTCGCGCATGCCGCGGATGCCGTTGCCCGCGCCGTCACCTGCGCCCTCCGCCATGCCGATCCCGTCGTCTTCGACCACCAGCCGACCCGGCGCCAGCAGCACCCGCACGGTGTGCGCCTCGGAATGGCGCAGCGTGTTGGTCGTCGCCTCGCGCAGGATCCAGCTCGCGGTGATCGCCTGCACCGGCGACAGAGTCGCGGGCTCCCCGTCGACGCGCAGGTCGATATCGGCCGCACGGAGCGAGTCCCGCGACGACGCGAGCTGTTCGACGAGCGTCGTCGCCCGCGCGCCAGCCACCGACGACCGCACCCCGGCGATCGCCTCGGCGGTCAGCCGCTCGATGTCGGCGAGTTCGGCCTTGGCCCGCCCCGGATCGGAATCCATGAGGCGGCGCACGAGCTGCGCCTTGAGCCCGACGACGGTCAGCGAGTGGCCGATCAGGTCGTGCACGTCGCGGGCGACAGCTTCGCGCCCCTCACTCGTCGCCAGCTCGAGCCCGAGCTGTTCGGCCTCGGCGGAGCGGATGATGAGCCAGGTCGACACCGTGTTGACCACGCCGAGCAGCCCGATGATAGCCAGCACCGACAGGTAGCTGAGTCCTCCGGGGAGGAGGAAGACGCACAGCGCCGCGATCGCCACGGATGCGATCGTCGTGATCCAGTGCCAGACGCGCGTCAGGCCGTACGAGGCGAACGACATGATGAACGGCAGGAAGCTGAGCGCGGATCCGCCCTCGGCCGGCACGGAGACGACCGCGCATGCGATGAGCGCCGCGAACGTGATCCACTGGCGGGTCGACGGCGGTCGTCCGAGTCCCCCGCCGCCGCGCATGCCGTGCATGAAGCCGGTGACGTAGAGCACGACGAACAGCACGAGGGCCGTCCAGCCGACGACCACCCAGGCGACCGACGCCTCGGAGCGGAGCAGCGCGAGAACCGGGTACACGAGGAAGACCAGCCAGATCACGGCCATGAGCCAGCCGAACCGCGCCCAGGGGTTCTTCCCCACCGGTCCACGCGCAGCCCGCGCTCCTGGAGCCGCCCAGGCCGCCGGGGGCGCGCCGAGCGCGGCGAGATCGGCGGCGTCGCGCGAAAGCCGAGCGCGCCCCTGACCGTCCGGGGTGGAATGCTGCGTCATCCGTCCAACCTACTGTCGTCGTCCGGTGCGTCCGGCGTCTTACTGCCGCGCTCTGGAGCGCTTCACGCCCATCATGACCAGCACCACGAAGACCGCGAGCCAGACCGCGACGTTGAGGAAGAGCATCCACAACGGGTCGGTCTGCCCGGTCGTGAGCACACCCTCGGTGAGCGGCCACCGGCTGAGCGCGACGAAGCCGTACAGGGGTGTGAACCGGGCGATGTCGAGCATCACGCCGTCGAGCGGCATGAAGACGTTCCCGAAGAACGCGAAGAAGGTCATCGAGATCGAGGCGAGGGCCGCCGCCGAGTCCGAGCTGAAGAAGAGTCCGACCCCGAGTCCGAACAGGCCGTACATCAGGCCGAGGCCGAGGATGATCCCTGCTGTGGCGACCCAGCGCCAGGCGTCGTCGGCGTGCGCTCCGGTCATCATCCCCGCGGCGAAGACCGCGACGAGCGCGAGCGCCGCGAACGCGACGGAGGTGAGCAGCTTGGTCATCGCGTAGCCGGCGGTGGTGAGCGGTGACATCGCGAGCTGGCGACCCCACCCCTGCTTCGCCTCGGTCGCCGCGAGCGAGGTCAGCGAGCTCATCGCGACCGCCGTCCCGTATGCGGCCATCGACGTCATGACGTAGAACGAGACGTTGCCGTGCCCCGCCGAGAGAGAGCCGTAGCCCATCCCGGCGCCGAACAGCAGATACATCGCGACCGGCATCGCCAGGGTGAACGCGAGCGTGTACGGGTTGCGCAGCTGGCGGACGCCTTCGATGCGCAGCATGGTGGGTGAGACGAGCATGTCAGTTCTCCGTGAGGGCCGTGAAGGCGGTTTCGAGGGTGGGTGCGGCGATCTCGAGGTCGTGAGCGCCGCCGTCGAGCAGGATGCGGGCGGCGGCGTCGGAGTCGGTCGCGCGGAGGCTGAGCCGGTCGCCGTCCACGCGGACGGCGCTGACCCCTCCATGGCCCGCAGGGTCGTGGTCAACACGGTCGATGCCGGGTCGACCGTCGCCGAGACGGTCCGCTCCCCCAGGCTCGCGCGCAGCGACGCGGTCGGCGCGTCCGCCACGACCGTTCCCCGATGCATGACGACGGTCCGCCGGGCGAACTGCTCCGCCTCCTCCAGGTAGTGGGTGGCGAAGATGATCGTGCGCCCCGCGTCCGCATCGGCCCGCATCACATCCCAGAAGTGTCGGCGCGCGGTGACGTCCATGCCGGCTGTCGGCTCGTCGAGCACGAGGATGTCGGGGTCGGAGACCATCGCGAGGGCGAACTTCACGCGCTGCTGCTCGCCGCCTGAGCACTTCGACACCCTCCGGCGCGCGCGAGGTGCTCGAGGTCGGCGCGCGCCATGACCTCGGCCACACGATCCAGCGCGTCGGCGCCGTACAGCGAGGCGATGAGTCGGACCGTCTCCCGACCGTCAGATCGCCGAGGAGTCCGCCCGTCTGGAGCACGGCGCCGATCGCCCCGCCAGATGTGGCCTGCTCCGGGGTGACACCGAGCACGCGCACCGAACCGCTGCTGGGTGCGCTGAGCCCGAGCAGCATGTCGAGCGTGGTGGTCTTGCCCGCGCCGTTCGGACCGAGCAGCGCGACGACCTCTCCGCGTCGGATCGACAGGTTCACCCCGTCGACGGCCTGGACGCGGCGGTCTCCCGTTCCGAAGTGGCGGGTGACGTCGTCGAGCTCGAGCACCACGGGGGCGTCCGCCGAGGTGTCGGATGCCGGTCGCGCGACGGCCCGCGTCGCCGGCTCGTGCACAGAGGAGTTGTTCATGCCTCCAGCCTCGCGGCGTCGCGGCTGCAGGACCGGAGGGCGGTGTCATCTCCTCGGCATGACACGTGTCATGCCGAGGGATGCGTCACTGCGCCGGGAGGAACGCCCCCTGCAGGAACTCCTCGAGCTCCGCGGTCGCATTCAGCGGGAAGATCGCCGCGACGTACTGGTCGGGCCGCACCACGACGACCACGCCGTCACGCGACAGCTCCCGTGCGTCGAAGATGTCGGTCGCGCACCACTTGCTGGGCCCTGCCGCGTAGACCTTCTCCCAGTCGGTGAGCCCGAGGGGTCCCGTCTTCGGCTGGAAGAGCGCCGGCGCCGAGGTCACCTCGACCTCCTCGAACGGCTGCGGGTACACGGCCTTCACGTCGAAGACCGCGTCGACGTCGGCGTCGGCCGGGGTGAAACGCGCGAACACGGGCTCGGCCGCTGCCGCCCAGGTGGCGAGCGCCTCGCCGGTGCGGTCGCCGAAGGCGTACACCCGCCAGCGCCCGTCGGCCTTGGCGTGGTGCCCGAGGTGCACGACGTTGCCGTCGCCTACCCGCACGACCTCGGCCGACTTGAACCGTTTGCCCAGCGGGAACCCGCCGGCGAGCGCCTGGTGCGCGCCCGTCCCGGTGATCATCGACGAGGTGTACTGGGTCATGAAGCCGGAGGGGAACTCGGCCGTGGCGAGGTAGTAGGTCGCGAGCTCGTTGGGGTCGGAGATCTCCTCGGGCTTGCGCGCCATCAGGCTCGACCACTCGCGGTCGAAGTCGATCAGCTGCTGAGCCACCGGCCGCCGCTCGGCACCATACGTGGCCAGCAGCGACTCCGGCGCGCGACCGGTGAGCACCGAGCCGAGCTTCCACCCGAGGTTGAACCCGTCCTGCATCGAGACGTTCATGCCCTGTCCCGCCTTCGCGCTGTGCGTGTGGCAGGCGTCTCCGGTGAGGAACACGTGCGGCGTGCGGCCGGAGTCGTCGATCACGTCGTCGAAGCCGTCGGTGACGCGGTGGCCGACCTCGTACACGCTGTGCCAGGCGACCTGCTTCACGTCGAGCGTGTACGGGTGCAGGATGTCGTTCGCGCGGCGGATGATCTCCTCGATGGGCGTCTGCCGCACCCGGTGGTCGTCGTCTTCCGCGACCTCGCCGAGGTCGATGTACATGCGCGACAGGTAACCGCCCTCACGCGGGATGTGCAGGATGTTCCCGGCCTCGGAGTTGATCGCGCACTTGGTGCGCCAGTCGGGGAAGTCGGTGTTGACCAGGACATCCATCACTCCCCACGCGTGCGCGGCGGAGGCCCCGACGTGTGTGCGACCGATGGCCTGGCGCACACCGCTGCGGGCGCCGTCGCTGCCGACGACGAACTTCGCCTTGATCGTGCGCTCTTCGCCGGCGCGCTCCCCTCCGACGTACCGGATCCGCACCTCGACCGGGTGCTCTCCGTCGTCGTGCACGGTGAGTCCGACGAACTCGACCCCGTAGTCCGGCACGATGCGGCCGGGGCCGTGTGCCGCCGCTTCGGCGAAGTAGTCCAGCACCCGCGCCTGGTTGACGATCAGGTGCGGGAACTCGCAGATGTCGTAGGCGTAGTCCGCGGTCCGGGTGGTGCGCACGATCTCGCGCGGGTTCTCCGGGTTCGGGCCCCAGAAGTTCATCCAGCCGATGTTGTACGCCTCGGCGATGATGCGCTCGGCGAATCCGAAGGCCTGGAAGGTCTCGACGCTGCGCGGCTGGATGCCGTCGGCCTGGCCGAGCGGAAGGCGACCCTCGCGCTTCTCGATGATGCGGGTGGCGATGCCGGGGTACTGCGACATCTGCGCGGCGAGCAGCATCCCGGCGGGGCCGGAGCCGACGATGAGCACGTCGATCTCTTCGGGGATGTCGGTCGGGCGATCGGCGCCGATGCCCGCGGCGTCCTGCACGCGCGGGTCGGCGGAGACATAACCGTGGTGGTGGAACTGCATCGTCGTCGATTCCTTCCGGACGTCTTCGTCGGGTCTTGCGTCCTGACAGCGAGTGTTCTATATTCGAACACGCTGTTCTACTATTGAACACAGCGTAATGCGCGCCGCCCGCGATCGCAAGGAGCTGCCCATGCCCGACAGCGCGACGACCTCCCCCGCCTCCCAGACGCTCAGCCGCGGCATCCGGATCCTGGAGGTGCTCGCAGACGCCCGTGAACCCCTGATGATCGACGAGATCGCGAGCCGACTCGGCGTCCACCGATCCATCGCCTACCGCCTGCTGCGCACACTGGAGGACCACAGTCTCGTCACCCGCGACGCTGCCGGGGCCGTCAGCCTGGGGGCCCGTATGGCCGCACTCGCCGCCGGCGTCGCCCACGACCTGCAAGCCGAAGCCCTTCCCGAACTCACCGCGATCGCCAACGACCTCGGCATGACCTGCTTCCTCGCCGTGCTCGACGGCGAGGAGTGCATCACCCTCGCGAGCGTGGAGCCGCGACACCCGGTCGCGAGCGTCGCGCAGCGCCCCGGCGCCCGGCATCCCGTCACGGTGGGGGCGCCGGGCAAGGCGATCCTGGCGCAGCTCTCCGACGCGGAATGGCCGAGAGAGGCCCCCGCCTCACTGGCCGCCGACGTCGACGCGGCCAGGAGCCGCGGGTACGCCACGAGTCACGATGAGGTCATACCCACCGTGCAGGCTGTGGCGGTCCCGCTCGTCCTGCGGGGCCAGCGCCCTTCGGCGATCGCCGTGCTGCACGTCGCGACCGACCTCGACGACGCCGAGATCGCCGCACGTCTGCAGCGATCGGCCGCCGTGATCCGCGAAGCGCTCGACGGCTGACCAGGGCGGCATGGCGACGCCCCGCCGCGCGTCGGCCGACACGGGAGCACCGTGTCGGCCGCGCACGCGACGGGAGCGCCGCTCGGGGGGTCAGGCCTTGGCGAGTCCGTAGATCGGGCTGACGGACTGCTCCTCCTCGTGATCGGGTCCGAGGGGGATGCCGGAGCGGTCGCGCAGCAGCAGCGTCGCGATCAGCCCGAGAACGGTCATGCCCGCCAGGTACCACGTCACGCCCTGCGTCGAACCGGTCGCCTGCACGATGGCCGTGGCGATGGTGGGCGCGAACGCCCCACCGGCGATCGCACCGATCGCGTACGAGATCGAGACCCCGGAGAAGCGGATGCTGGCGGGGAAGAGCTCCGCGTACAGCGCGGCCTGGGGGCCGTAGGTGAATCCGAGGCCGATCGTGAGGAGCGCGAGTCCGGCGAACAGCAGGCCGATCTGCCCCGTGTTCACCAGCGGGAACAGGGAGAACACGCCGACCAGCTGCAGCACCCAGCCGATGATGTACGTCGTGCGCCGGCCGATCCGGTCGCAGACCCATCCGGCGAGCAGCGTGGTGAGCAGCCAGGTCACGGCGGAACCGGCGACCGCCCACAGCACGGCTCCGGGCGCGAGTCCGATCGGACCTGCGGGGTCGGTGGCGTAACGCTGGATGTATCCGCCGGTGGTCATGTAGCCGACGGCGTTGTTGCCGGCGAAGACGAGCGCCGCGATGATCACCAGGAGCAGGTGCTTGCGGAACAGCTGCGCGATCGGCATCCGCGCCTTCTCCTTGCGCTCGGCCAGCTCGGTGAAGACCGGGCTCTCCTCGACCTTGCGTCGGACGTAGTAGCCGACGAGGATCAGCACGACGCTGAGCAGGAAGGGCACGCGCCAGCCCCAGATGGCGAACTGCTCGCCGGGGGCGATCGCCGTCATCAGCGCCATCACTCCCGAGGCGAGCAGCAGACCGAGCGGAACACCGATCTGCGGCGATGCGCCGAAGATGCCCCGCCTCTTGCGCGGTGCGTGCTCGACGGCCATGAGCACGGCGCCGCCCCACTCGCCACCGGCCGAGATGCCCTGGATGATGCGCAGGAGCACGAGCAGGATCGGTGCCGTGAGGCCGATGGTCTCGTACGTGGGCAGGAGCCCGATGAGCGCGGTCGCCGCCCCCATCAGGATGAGCGTCCACATCAGGACGGTCTTGCGTCCGAGCTTGTCTCCGTAGTGCCCGGCGAGGAAGGCGCCGAGCGGGCGGAAGAGGAAGCTCACACCGACGGTGGCGAACGCGATCAGCGCACTGTCCGCGCCGAGCGGCTCGAAGAACAGCTGCCCGAACACGAGTCCGACCGCTGTCGCGTAGATGAAGAAGTCGTACCACTCGACCGTGGTTCCGACGACGGTGGCGAACACGACTCGACGGCGATCAGCCGCTGTCGCGATGGTTCCGGTGGGCGTGAACCCATCCTGTGACTGCCCGCTCATGGGGTGTCTCCTTTGATTGTGACCGCATTGTCACGGCGCGCATCGGGAGTGAACCCGAAGTGCTTGCCGAGGGGTGAACCGATGATATATGATTTCGAATACGACGCACAAGGCGTCCGCAATACACCGCAGACGAGCGCGAGGAGGCGCCCCGTGACGGAAACACTCCACCGCCCCGGCAAGATCATCGCGATCCATCTGAGCTACGCCTCCCGTGCCGATCAGCGCGGTCGGCGCCCGGCATCCCCCTCCTACTTCTTCAAGCCGGCGAGTTCCCTCGGCGTCTCCGGCGGCACGGTCGAACGGCCGGCCGGAACCGAACTGCTCGCGTTCGAAGGCGAGATCGCCCTGGTGATCGGCACGGCCGCGCGCCGCGTGTCGCTCGACGAGGCCTGGGCCCATGTCGGCGCGGTCACGGCCTCGAACGACCTCGGCCTGTACGACCTGCGCGCGAACGACAAGGGCTCCAACGTCCGCTCCAAGGGCGGCGACGGCTACACACCCCTCGGCCCCGAGCTCATCGACGCCCGCACGGTCGACCCCACGGCCCTGCGGGTCAGGGCGTGGGTCAACGGCGAGCTGCGTCAGGACGACACGACAGCCGGACTCATCTTCCCGCTCGCACAGCTCGTGGCCGACCTCTCCCAGCACTTCACGCTCGAACCGGGCGACGTCATCCTCACCGGCACGCCGGCGGGGTCCTCGGTCATCGTGCCGGGCGATGTCGTCGAGGTCGAGGTGGATGCGCCTGATGCTCCTGGCGCTCCGACCTCCGGGCGTCTGGTCACCACCGTGACCCAGGGCGAGATCCCGTTCGACGCGGACCTCGGGTCCCTGCCCGCCGTGGACGATCTGCAGCGCACCGAGGCCTGGGGCTCGGCCGAGGCCGCCGGGCTCGCACCCACCACCGGTGAGGGGTCAGAGAACGCCGCGCGCCCTCCTGCCGATACGGCGATTCCTGCCCCCTCACGCCTCTCCCCCGAACTGCGAGCCCTGCTCCTCGAGGCTCCGACGGCCGGGCTCTCGGCGCAGCTGCGCAAGCGCGGCCACCACTCCTGCTTCGTCGACGGCGTGTCCGTCAACATCCCCGGCCGCAAGATCGTCGGCACCGCGAAGACGCTGCGCTTCGTCCCCTTCCGCGAAGACCTCTTCCGTTCGCACGGCGGCGGCTACAACGCGCAGAAGCGCGCGTTCGACGCGGTGGAAGACGGCGAGGTCATCGTGATCGAAGCGCGCGGCGATGCCACCACCGGCACCCTCGGCGACATCCTCGCCCTGCGCGCGAAGACCAGGGGCGCGGCCGGTGTCGTGACAGACGGCGGCGTGCGCGACTTCGATGCGGTCGCCGAGATCGGGCTGCCGGTGTTCTCGCAGGGGGCCCATCCCTCCGTGCTCGGACGCAAGCACGTGCCGTGGGACGTCGACGTCACCATCTCCTGCGGCGGTGCGACCGTGCAGCCCGGCGACATCATCGTCGGCGACAGCGACGGCGTGATCGTCATCCCGCCGTCCCTGGCGGCAGAGGTCGCTGCGGACGCCGTGGCGCAGGAGATCGAAGACGCCTGGATCGCCGAACAGGTTGCCGCCGGGCATCCGGTCGACGGTCTCTTCCCGCTCAACGCGGAGTGGCGAGCACGCTACGAGGCGGCGACGGGCGGCACGCGATGACGACCACGTCCGCCAGCAAGTCCGAGGTCGCGTACGACTGGATCCGCTCCCGCATCACCGGGCACATGTTCAGTCCCGGGTATCGCCTGGTGCTGGGTTCTCTCGCCGATGACCTGAAGATGAGCGTCGTCCCGGTGCGCGAGGCGATCCGTCGCCTCGAAGCGGAGGGGCTGGTGACTTTCGAGCGCAACGTCGGAGCGCGTGTGACGCTCGTCGACGAGAGCGAGTACGCGCACACCATGCAGACCCTCGGGCTCGTCGAGGGGTCGGCGACCGCGCTCTCCGCCCCGTTCCTCGACGAGGACGCCCTGGACGAGGCCGCCCGCATCAACGAGCGGATGTCGCAGATGCTCGACCACCTCGACGCGCACGCATTCACCGAACTCAACCGCCAGTTCCACTCGGTCCTGTTCGAGCCGTGCCCCAACCCGCATCTCCTCGACCTCGTGCACCGCGGCTGGTCACGGCTGTCGGCCATCCGCGATTCGACCTTCGCGTCGGTCCCCGGACGAGCCCAGCACTCGGTCGAGGAGCACACCGAGATCCTCGAGCTCATCCGCGCGGACGCAGACCCGCTCGAGATCGAGCTCGCCGCCCGCAACCACCGCTGGCGCACCATGGACGCGTTCCTCGATGCGCTGCACACCCGTTCCGCCCAGACGATCTCAGCCCAGACGACCGGAGACCTCTCATGACCGATTCGCGCATCCCCGCCGACCTCCCGGACCACATCCAGCACTACATCGACGGCGCGTTCGTCGACTCCATCGACGGCGACACGTTCGACGTGCTCGACCCGGTGACGAACCAGACCTACACGACGGCCGCCGCCGGCAAGAAGGCCGACATCGAGCTCGCGGTCGCCGCAGCGAAGCGCGCCTTCGACGAGGGACCATGGCCGCGCATGCTCCCCCGCGAGCGCTCGCGTGTCCTGCACAGGATCGCCGACATCGTCGAGTCCCGCGATGCGCGCCTCGCCGAGCTGGAGTCCTACGACTCCGGCCTGCCGATCACCCAGGCACTGGGCCAGGCTCGTCGCGCCGCCGAGAACTTCCGCTTCTTCGCCGACCTGATCGTGGCCCAGTCCGATGACGCCTTCAAGGTGCCCGGCCGTCAGATGAACTACGTCAACCGCAAGCCGATCGGGGTCGCCGGCCTCATCACGCCGTGGAACACGCCGTTCATGCTCGAGTCCTGGAAGCTGGGACCCGCTCTCGCGACCGGCAACACGGTCGTCCTCAAGCCTGCCGAGTTCACGCCGCTCTCCGCCTCGCTGTGGGCGGGCATCTTCGAAGAGGCGGGACTCCCGAAGGGCGTCTTCAACCTCGTGAACGGTCTCGGCGAGGATGCGGGCGACGCACTCGTCAAGCACCCCGACGTGCCGCTCATCTCCTTCACGGGCGAGAGCCGCACCGGACAGATCATCTTCGGCAACGCCGCCCCGTTCCTCAAGGGCCTGTCGATGGAGCTCGGTGGCAAGTCGCCGGCCGTGGTCTTCGCCGACGCCGACCTCGAGGCTGCCGTGGACGCCACGATCTTCGGCGTCTTCTCCCTCAACGGCGAGCGCTGCACGGCGGGGTCGCGCATCCTCGTCGAGCGCTCGATCTACGAGGAGTTCGTCGAGCGGTATGCCGCTCAGGCGAAGCGCGTCAAGGTCGGCTACCCGCACGACCCCGAGACCGAGGTCGGCGCGCTCGTGCACCCCGAGCACTACGACAAGGTGATGAGCTATGTCGAGATCGGCAAGGGCGAGGGACGCCTGGTCGCCGGCGGCGGTCGCCCCGAGGGCTTCGACGAGGGCAACTTCGTCGCGCCGACCGTGTTCGCCGATGTCTCCCCCGACGCCCGGATCTTCCAGGAGGAGATCTTCGGTCCGGTCGTGGCGATCACGCCCTTCGACTCCGATGAAGAGGCGCTGTCGCTCGCGAACAACACCAAGTACGGGCTCGCCGCCTACATCTGGACGAACGACCTCAAGCGTGCGCACAACTTCGCGCAGTCGGTCGAGGCCGGGATGGTGTGGCTGAACAGCAACAACGTGCGCGACCTCCGCACCCCGTTCGGCGGCGTGAAGGCCTCGGGCCTCGGTCATGAGGGCGGCTACCGCTCGATCGACTTCTACACCGACCAGCAGAGCGTGCACATCACGCTCGGGCCCGCACACAACCCGACCTTCGGCAAGAACTGACCCACCGCAGGAAGAAGCAAGGACGCTGACATGACCGACAAGACGGCAAAGACCCTCACCTCCTCCGGCTACTACGTGTCGCAGGAGGCACCGATCCAGTCCGACAACCCCGTCGCGACTCCGAAGGCCACCCCGCCCGACATCCTGCGCTGCGCGTACATGGAGATCGTGGTGACCGACCTGGCCGCTTCGCGCCAGTTCTACGTCGACATCCTCGGTCTCTACGTGACCGAAGAGGACGACGAGGCGATCTACCTGCGGTCGACCGAGGAGTTCATCCACCACAACCTCGTACTGCGCAAGGGCCCGATCGCCGCCGTCGCGGCATTCTCCTATCGTGTGCGCTCGACGGACGACCTCGACCGCGCCGTGGAGTTCTACACCGAACTCGGATGCGACGTGCGCCGCAACGAGAACGGCTTCGTGAAGGGCATCGGCGACTCGGTGCGTGTGGTCGATCCGCTCGGCTTCCCGTACGAGTTCTTCTATGCCACCGACCACGTCGAGCGCCTGTCCTGGCGGTACGACCTGCACACCCCGGGTGAGCTCGTGCGCCTCGACCACTTCAACCAGGTGACCCCCGACGTGCCCCGCGCCGTGCGGCACTACCAGGACCTCGGTTTCCGCGTGACGGAGGACATCCAGGACGACGAGGGCACCGTGTACGCCGCGTGGATGCGCCGCAAGCCCACGGTGCACGACACCGCAGCCACCGGTGGCGACGGGCCCCGCATGCACCATGTCGCCTTCGCCACGCACGAGAAGCACAACATCCTCGCGATCTGCGACAAGCTCGGGGCGCTCCGCCGCTCCGACGCGATCGAGCGCGGTCCGGGTCGCCACGGCGTCTCGAACGCCTTCTACCTGTACCTGCGCGACCCCGACGGCCACCGCGTCGAGATCTACACGCAGGACTACTACACGGGCGACCCCGACAACCCGGTCGTCACGTGGGACGTGCACGACAACCAGCGCCGTGACTGGTGGGGCACCCCGGTCGTCCCCTCCTGGTACACCGACGCTTCACTCGTGCTCGACCTCGACGGCAACCCGCAGCCGGTGATCGCGCGCACCGATTCGAGCGAGATGGCGGTGACCATCGGCGCCGACGGCTTCTCCTACACCCGCGCGGACGAGGGCGAGAAGTCGATGCCCGAGTACAAGCAGGGCGAGTACAAGCTGGGCCACCAGCTCTAAGGAGGCTCGGATGCTGTCAGCGGAGACCATCACCCAGATCGCGGCGGAGCTCGCCGAGGCCGACCGCGCGCACGCGGTGATCCCCCGTATCACCGCGCGTTTCCCGGAGGCGACGGTCGAGGACTCGTATGGGATCCAAGGCGTCTGGCGCGACTCGCAGATCGCGGCAGGGCGCCGGCTCGTCGGTCGCAAGATCGGCCTGACGTCGAAGGCGATGCAGCAGGCGACCGGTATCACCGAGCCCGACTACGGCGTGATGTTCGACGACACCGTGTACGAGTCCGGTGCCGAGATCCCGGTCGACCACTTCTCGAACGTGCGCATCGAGGTCGAGCTCGCCTTCGTGCTCAAAGAGCCTCTCGAGGGTCCGGACTGCACGCTCGAAGACGCCCTCGCCGCGATCGACTATGCCGTGCCGGCCCTCGAGGTGCTGAACTCGCACATCGAGCTCGAGGGCCGCACGATCGTCGACACGATCAGCGACAACGCGGCCTACGGGGCCATGGTGCTCGGCACGGTGCACAAGCGTCCGGACGAGATCGACCTGCGGTGGGTGCCTGGCGTGCTCTCGCGCAACGGCGAGATCGAGGAGACCGGCGTGGCCGCCGGGGTGCTGGGTCACCCGGCGACCGGCGTGGCGTGGCTGGCGAACAAGTTCCATCAGCACGGCGCGCGTCTCGAAGCCGGCGAGATCATCCTGGCAGGATCGTTCACGCGCCCGATGTGGGTGTCGCGTGGCGATGAGGTGCTGTGCGATTACGGACCGATGGGAACAATCGCATGCCGCTTCGTCTAGACCCTTCCTTCCGCGAGCAGCTCGCAGGCGCGGATCACCCGTTCGTGGGGATGTGGGTGTGCTCGGGCAGCCCGCTCCTGGCCGAGGTCGCCGCAGGGTCGGGGCTCGACTGGCTGCTGATCGACATGGAGCACTCGGCGAACACTCTCGAATCCGTGCTCCTGCAGCTCCAGGCCGTCGCCGCGTATCCGATCGCACCGCTGGTGCGCGTGCCCTCCAACGATGCGGTCGCGATCAAGCAGATCCTCGATCTCGGCGCGCAGAACCTGATCGTGCCGATGGTGTCCTCCGCTGACGAAGCGCGCGCCGCTGTCGCCGCGACCCGGTATCCCCGGCAGGGGTCCGCGGGGTGGGCAGCGCCCTGGCCCGCAGTGCACGGTGGAACCGCATCGATCGCTATCTGCAGGAGTCCGCGCAGCACACCTCCCTCACCGTGCAGATCGAGACGGCGGCGGGTGTCGAGGCGGCGGCCGAGATCGCCGCGGTCGACGGCGTCGACGCGGTGTTCGTCGGTCCCTCCGATCTCTCCGCCTCGATGGGGCTGCTCGGTCAGCAGACCCATCCCGATGTGACCGCGGCCGTGTCCTCGGTGTTCTCGGCGGTCACCGCTGCCGGCAAACCGGTCGGGGTGAACGCGTTCGATCCTGCGGCCGCGGATGCGTACCTCGCCGCGGGCGCCGACTTCGTGGCGGTTGGCGCCGACGTCGCCCTCCTGGCGCGCGCCTCCGAGGCGCTGGCCGCACGGTTCATCCGCACGGACGGAAGCACCCGCGCCAGCTACTGACCCAGCGGGTCGGGTGCGCGCCTCGAACGCGCAGCCGCCGGGCGCCGCGGTCGCTCTGCTCACCCTGCTGGTGCCTGCCGTGTGGCGGATGGGACGCCCGGAGTAGGCCGTGGCGACCTCGGGTGAACTAGCGGATTCATAGCATTCCCGGCGAGACTGTGGGCATGACCTTCGCCGCGCTCCAGCCTCTCGCCGACCGTGCCGCCCTGTTCGTCGCCCTCCGACAGGACGCCTTCTCCGCTGCCGCCGACGCTCTCGGCGAACACCGCTGGGACGCCGACATGGCAGCGGGGACGTTGACGTTCACGGCGAACGCCGACCCCACGCGTCAGCTGGTCACGCGCGCGCACCTGATCGCGACGATCGCACCGAGACCCCGATCGCTGCTGTGGGCCTGGGCGCACCCCAGCGGAGACGCGCAGGGTGTCGCCGGCCAGCTGCACACCTACGGCACCGAGCACGGCATCGCAGAGCTCACGACGTCGGAGGTGCCGTTCCCCGCCGACGCATCGGGCGACGACGACTGGATCGCTCAGGCCGCTCACGCGGTCGGAGGTGTGGCCGTGGAACTCACCGGGCGCTCGCCGTACTACTCGGCGCCCGTGGGCAACGGAACGCGCGCGGTGTTCCTTCTCGATGCTCCGCTCGCCCCGCTCACCGTCGCCGATGCGGTCGTCGCGCTGCCTCGCGTCCTCGCCGGCGTGAACCTCCCCGACGCACGCACGTCCGTCTGGGATCTCGCGCGCCTCGCGAACTGGACCCTCACCTGGACCGACGAGGCCTTCTCCGGAGCCACGGTGTCGGACTCGTCGGGTACGGCGACCTTCCGATTCGACGACCGGGCCCGCATCAGCGGGATCGAGAGCACCCTCCACGCGCAGGGCTGACCCGCCGGCGAGGCCACGGCTAGCATGAGCGCATGAGCGACCTGGACCTCATCCCCGCAGGACGCACCTTCACGGCCGACGAGATCACGGTCTTCGCCGACAGCGACAGTCGCACTCTCGACGAGGCCATCGCCGAGGCCGACGTGCTCGTCAGCGCGCCTCATGCGGGTGCGCGCATCCCCGAGGAGCTGGTGCCCCTCCTCTCCCCGCGCTCACCCGACGGCTGCAGTACGACTTCACCGACGTCGCCACCGCGGCGGGATCGTGCGGGAGTGGGCGCAGCGGGACCGCCGCATCGTCGCCGTCATCAACCCTCATCCTCGCCTCGTCCGCGACCCCAACCGCGCGCGTCCGGCCGACATCGCCGCCGACCTGACGACAGCCATCGAACGCACCCGCGCTGCCGGCCCCTGGCAGAAGGTGGATCTCTCCGGCGTGGATGCGATCCGCCCTGTCACGTTCTCCTTCTTCCCGATCCTGGCGGTGCCGGGGGACGACGCCGAACTGCAGCGCCTGGTGCACGCGTTCGTCGAGGTCGGCGAGCGCGGTCTCGGCGTCTACGAGCGCACGAGAGACGCTCTCACCGAACGCTTCATCGCCGCGAAGCTGCGGGTCGGCGGCCGCTTCACGCGCTTGTCGTTCCACGACACCATGAACACGACCACGACCAGGGATGGCGCGGTCGACGTCGCACGCGCGCCGGAAGACCGACTCCCCGCCGTCGTCGCCCTGTCCAACCGCGGAGACCCTCGCGGCGACGAACGAGATCCGGCGGACCCTCCGACCATGGACCCGGAGCGACTTCGCGCGCTCGCAGACGCGCATCGTGCCGGGTTCCGCGTCGAGCAGCCGGACGCCGTGGCGCTCAACACGCCCTATCTCGGCAGCCAGGAGATCCGTGCCGCGGGTGCGCGGTTCCGAGAGCTCGCCGACCAGGCCGTGGAGGCGGCGCTCGAACTCGATGCCGTCCAGGCCGAATTCCGGCGCGAGTACCTCCTGGGCGCCGACGCGGTCTCCGAACTGCATCGGCCGGGAACGGAATGGATCCGGGAGGACCCTGCGCAGGTGCGCGCGGTCGCGGAGGCGAGCCGGCGCTCCTGGGATCTGTACCGCGCGCTCTGACCCGTCGTCCTCGACCACCCTGCACGGATGTGGGACGCTGGTCGCATGAAGAACGGAATCGTCCGGTTCGCCGCCCTCTACGTGTTCGATGTCGCCGTGCTGCTGTTGATCGGGCTGCTGCTGCCGGGCGTCTCGGTCGGGTGGAACGCCCTGTGGGCGGGCGTCATCCTGACCCTGGCCGCGCTGTTCGTGAAGCCGCTGCTGGCGGGAGCTTTCCGCAGATCCGCCGCGAAGTCCGCCGCCGAGCGCACGAAGACCGGCGAGAAGGTCGTCCAATACGTGCTCGTGTATCTCGTCGAGCTCGTCATCTGGGTACTCACCGTGTGGCTGAGCGGCGTGCGGGCGTCGGGCTTCTGGGCTTTCGTGCTTCCGCCGCTCGCGCTGCTGTTCGGTTGGATGATCTACGACCAGATCGACGACAGGATGCGCGCGAAGGCCGGAGAGATCTACGACTCCGTGCAGGCTCGCGTCCGGGGTCGGGGCACGGAACCCGCTCCCGCCGCGACCCCGTCCGCAGCGGAGACCCGCGAGACGGCCGCCGCCCGCGAGGAGTTGAAGGACGGCCTGACGCCGGAGCAGCGTCGGATGCTCGACGAACTCGGCTGACCCCGATCCGCCCTCGCGCGGGCGTCAGACGAGTCGTTCCGCCGCCTCCACGACGTTCGTCATGAGCAGTGCGACGGTCATGGGGCCGACGCCACCGGGGTTCGGAGAGATGTATCCCGCGACGTCGGCGACGCCGGGTGCCACATCACCGAACACCAGGCTCTTGCCCGTCTCGGCGTCGGTCTCCCTGGTCACGCCGACGTCGAGCACTGCTGCTCCTGGCTTCACGTCCTCGGGCCGGATCAGGTGCTTGACGCCCGCCGCGGCGACGATCACGTCGGCCTCACGCAGGTATCGCGGCATGTCGACCGTGCCGGTGTGGGTGAGGGTCACCGTGGCGTTCAGTTCGCGGCGGGTCAGCAGCAGCCCGATCGAACGGCCGATCGTGACGCCACGGCCGACGACGACCACGTGCGTGCCCCTGAGGTCGTAGTCGTTGCGCAGCAGCAGCTCGATCACGCCGCGCGGCGTGCAGGGCAGCGGCGTGTGGATCGGCCCGTTGACGTTGAGCACCAGGCGTCCGAGGTTCGTCGGGTGCAGGCCGTCCGCGTCCTTCGCGGGGTCGATCCGCTCGAGGATCGCATCGGTGTCGAGGTGCTTCGGCAGCGGCAGCTGCACGATGTAGCCGTGACATGCGGGGTCGGCGTTGAGCTCGTCGATCAACGCCTCGACCTCGGCCTGCGTCGCGTCGGCGGGCAGTTCGCGCTGGATCGAGTTCATCCCGATCGCCTCGGACTGCCGATGCTTCATGCCCACGTACAGCTGCGATGCCGGATCGCCGCCCACCAGCACGGTGGCGATGCCCGGCGTGATGCCCTTGTCCTTCAGCGCAGCGACGCGCTCGGTCAGCTCTGCGCGGATGGCGGCCGATGCGGCCTTCCCGTCCAGGATCTTCGCGGTCATGTCTCTTCCTTCCGTCGTGCGTCATACGCCCTGTCGTCTCCGCCGAGCGCACGGTTCCTCGTCGAGTGCACGGCCTGTTCGCGTGGACAAGCCGTGCACTCGGCAGCGTCCCGCGCGCTCGCGACAGAGGCGAGGGGCGGGCGAGGCGAGGGGCTACTGCTGCAGGTCGGGGTACAGCGGGAACGACGCGGCGAGAGCATCGACGCGGGTGCGCAGCGACTCGACGTCGGCCCCGGGGAGCAGCGCGAGCGCGATGATGTCGGCCACCTCGGTGAATTCGGCATCCCCGAACCCGCGGGTCGCGAGCGCCGGGGTGCCGATGCGCAGGCCCGAGGTCACCATCGGCGGCCGGGGGTCGTTCGGCACGGCGTTGCGATTGACCGTGATGTGGATGTCGTGGAGGAGGTCCTCTGCCTGCTTGCCGTCGACCTCGGCGTCGCGCAGATCGACCAGTACGAGGTGCACGTCGGTGCCGCCCGAACGCACGGCGATGCCGGCGTCCTTCACATCCTGCTGCGACAGGCGCTCGGCGATGAGCTTCGCGCCGCGCAGCACGCGCTCCTGACGCTCCTTGAACTCCGGGGTTCCTGCGAGCTTGAACGCGGTCGCCTTGGCGGCGATCACGTGCATGAGCGGACCGCCCTGCTGGCCGGGGAACACGGCGGAGTTGATCTTCTTCGCGAGCTCGGCGTCGTTCGTGAGGATGAAGCCCGAGCGGGGGCCGCCGATGGTCTTGTGCACGGTCGAGGAGACGACATGGGCGTGCGGCACCGGGTTCGGGTGGAGCCCTGCGGCGACCAGTCCGGCGAAGTGCGCCATGTCGACCCAGAGCAGGGCGCCCACCTCGTCGGCGATCTCGCGGAACGCCGCGAAGTCCATCGTGCGCGGATATGCCGACCAGCCGGCGATGATGACCTTCGGCTTGTGCTCGATCGCGAGGCGACGCACCTCTGCCATGTCGATGGTCGAGGTCTCGGGGTCGACGCCGTAGGCGACGATGTCGTAGAGCCGGCCGGAGAAGTTGATCTTCATGCCGTGCGTGAGGTGACCGCCCTGGTCGAGGGAGAGACCGAGCAGCGTATCGCCGGGGCGCGCGATCGCGTGCAGGACGGCCGCGTTGGCGGAGGCGCCGGAATGCGGCTGCACATTCGCGAACTCCGCGCCGAACAGGCTCTTCGCCCGCTCGATCGCGAGGGACTCCGCGACGTCGACCTCTTCGCAGCCGCCGTAGTACCGGCGTCCGGGGTACCCCTCGGCGTACTTGTTCGTGAGCACGGAACCCTGCGACTGCAGCACCGAGACGGGAACGAAGTTCTCGGACGCGATCATCTCGAGGAAGGTCTGCTGGCGCTTCAGCTCCCGGTCGAGCACCTCGGCGATCTCCGGATCGACTTCGGCGAGCGGGGCGTTGAAGTAACGGTCGGTCATGGTGACATGCTCCTTTGACGACGGATTCGAAGGGGTGTTCCTATCGGCCCAGGCGCGCGGTCGAATTCCGTGGTCAGTCGCTCCCCGGTGGTAGTCCACCCAGACGCCAGTCGCGACGAGTACGAGCATAGCGGATGTCGGCCCACGGGAACGCTGCCGTTTCGGCCCTGGTCGCAGAATCGATTCGACTTCCCCATTCCGCTCGACGATCACGGCCGGTAGGTTTTGTTCATGGTCCTTCCTCATCCTCTCCCGCTCGTACCAGCGCCCGTCTCCGCCATCGCACGGGAGGGACGGATGCCGATCACCGCGACGACGCGCGTGCTCGGCCACTCGCCGGCGGCGGCCCAGCTGCTCGCCGCGGTGGAGCGGCGCACCGGCATCCGTCTCACCCCTGTCGAGACGGCGCCTGCGGAGATCGAGCTGTTCGTGGATCCGGAATCCTCGGCACCGGAGGGCTACACGCTCGAGGTCGGCGAGCGCGCGGTCATCATCGGCGCCGACGAGGCCGGCCTCTTCTACGGTGTCCAGACACTGTTGCAACTGCTGCGGCAGGACGACACCGGCTGGAGCGTTCTCGGTGCGGACGTCGCGGACTCGCCACGCTTCCCTCGGCGCGGTGTGATGCTCGATGTGGCACGGCACTTCTTCGGTGTGGACGACGTGAAGAGGTTCATCGACAGCACCAGCGCCCTCAAGCTCAACCACCTGCACCTGCACCTCAGCGACGATCAGGGGTGGCGTGTGCACATCGACTCGTGGCCGCGATTGACGCAGCTGTCCGCCGGCAGCTCCGTCGACGGCCACCCCGGAGGCTTCTACACGAAGGACGACTACCGTGAGATCGTCGCGTATGCGGCGTCGCGGCACATGATCGTCATCCCCGAGATCGACCTGCCGGGGCACACGCATGCGATCGGAGTGGCCTATCCCGAACTCGTGGAGGCCCCGGTCCTCAACGACACCCTCGTCGCCGACTCGCAGCGCCTCGAACAGCCGCTGCCCGAGGCCGGGAAACCGTACCTGGGGTGGGGCGTCGGGCATTCCAGCGTTCGCATCCACGAGGAGCGCACCTACGGATTCGTCCGCGACGTCGTACGCGAGCTGGCAGAGATGACCCCCGGCCCGTACATCCACATCGGGGGCGACGAATCGCTCGGGACGCCTCAGGCCGACTTCGACCTGTTCGCCGAACGCGCGACGGAGATCGTCGTCGAGGCAGGGAAGATCCCGATCGCGTGGCACGAGATGGGATCAGCGGCGGGTATCGCCGAGGGCACGGTCGGACAGTACTGGGGGATGACCACCCCCGCAGGTGCGCATGCCGAGGAGGCGGCCCACTTCGTCGAGCGCGGAGGGGCACTGATCATGTCCGCCGCGAACGTCACCTACCTCGACATGAAGTACACCGATGACTTCCCGCTCGGACTCACGTGGGCCGCGGTCATCGACGTCCGCACCGCCTACGAGTGGGAGCCGACCGCGATCCTCGACGTACCGGAGTCCGCGATCCTCGGCATCGAGGCGCCGCTGTGGTCCGAGACCACGCGCACGCTCGGCGAGGTCGAGCAGCTGGTGTTCCCCCGGGCCGCGGCCCAGGCCGAGGTCGCGTGGTCGCCGAGAGAGGCTCCCGATCGAGTGTGGGCGTCGTTCCGTGTGCGCGTCGGATCGCTCGCGCCCCTGTGGAAGGCTGAAGGGGTCGAGTTCCATCCCGCCGACGAGATCCCCTGGAGCGCACGTTGAGCACCCATTCCTTCCCGACCGGTTCGCTGGTCATCCACTCCGCGCGGATCATCGACCGCGGCGAGAGCCTCGACGACGGGTGGGTGCGCATCGAAGGCGGCATCGTCACCGCCCGCGGAACCGGCTCGACGTGGGATCCGGCCGATGAGGTGATCGATGCCGCCGCGGTCGCGGGTCCCGGCGCCGTGCTCACTCCCGGTTTCATCGACATCCACGGGCACGGCGGTGCCGGGGCGTCGTTCGACGACGGCGTCGAGGCGATCCGCACCGCGCGAGAGCTGCACCGTGCACACGGGACCACCCGCGCGGTCGTGTCACTCGTGACGGCACCGCTGGACGAACTGGCGCGAAGCGTGGCCACCATCGCGGATCTGACCGACACCGACGCCGACATCCTTGGCTCTCACCTCGAGGGGCCCTTCCTCGACCCCGGCCATCACGGCGCCCACGAGCCCTCGCTGCTGCGTCACCCCGACGCCGCCGACGTCGAGCGGCTGCTGGAGGCCGGACGCGGGACGGTGCGGCAGGTCACGATCGCGCCGGAGCTCCCCGGCGGACTCGACGCCATCCGGCGGATCGTCGCTGCCGGATCCGCTGCCGCGGTCGGGCACACCGACGCGGATGCCGAGATGGCGGTCGCCGCGTTCGAAGCGGGAGCGTCGATCCTCACCCACGCGTTCAACGCGATGCCCGGTATCCACCACCGCGCTCCGGGGCCGGTGCTCGCCGCAGCCGCCGACCATCGGGTCGTGCTCGAGGCCATCGCCGACGACGTGCACCTCGACCCCCACGTGGTCAAGCTGGTGTTCGACGCCGCCCCTGGTCGCGTGGCGCTGATCACCGATGCGATGGCCGCCGCGGGCAGTGCCGACGGTCATTACGACCTCGGTGCCGTGAGCGTCACGGTCGAAGACGGCGTGGCACGGGCGGACGACACCGGCTCGATCGCGGGATCGACCCTCACGCAGGACGTCGCGTTGCAGCGCGCGGTCGCTGCGGGCGTGCCCCTGGTCGAGGGCGTGCGTGCCTTGACGGAGACGCCGGCGAGAGCGATCGGACGGGAGGCCGCGCTCGGGAGCCTGCGCCCCGGGATGCTCGGCGACGCCGTGCTGATGGATGCGGAACTGCGCATCGCGCGTGTGTGGTCGGGACCAAAGCTGCTCGGCTGAACGAGCACGCATTCGCGCGACGCGCAGCTCTGCGCTCTCCGGTCGTGCGTGTCGAGGGCGGGGGGTCGCCGTTCCCCAGATCGGCGACCCCGTTCCCCCTCCAGAGAAGGGGGGCCGGGACTCCTCCCCCGAGGTTCCCGACCCACCCGGCCGGTGCAGTTGCCCCTCGCACCAGCGCCTGAACTCCGCCCCCCGGAGGAGTTCGTACGGCTGTCTCTATGGGATGAGACGGCAGCCTCATCGATTCATTACGCGATTTCTCGAAAATTCTTCGAGAAGTCCTGTCGAACCCCATCCCGACGGAACGGGGGGCCACCGTTCCCCAGAGCGGCGGCCCCGTTCCCTCTTCAGAGCTGGGCGGGCGAGGACTCCTCCCCCGAGGTTCCCGACCCACCCGACCGGTGCAGTTGCCGCTCGCACCAGCGCCTGAACTCCGCCCCCGGAGGAGTTCGTATGGCTGTCTCCATGGGATGAGACGACGACCCCCACGGTTCATTACGCGACTTCGTGAAAATCCTTCGAGAACGTCCGACGCCGGTCGCATGGACCCCGGATCGGCGGGCTCGCGAAGCCGGGCATCGTCTCGGAATTGTCGCGAAAGGTGGCTTCCCTGGGAGATTCGCGAGAGAATGGAGAAGTCGCGTGATAAGCGGCGCTTTCCCGCGTCTCCCCTGTAGAGACGCATCCGCGCCCCGCGACAGATGGATGATTGTGCACGAAGAGAACACGACAGACGACCAGCCGATCGGCGATGCCGACCTGATCCTCCGCGCCCGCTCGGGCGACACGGGGGCGTTCGGTGAACTCTGGCGGCGACACTATCCTTCCGGCATCGCCGTCGCGCGATCGATCACCTCGTCGATCGATCCCGACGACCTGGTGCAGGAGGCGTACACCCGCATCTACCAGGCGATCATCAAGGGCGGCGGACCGAACGGCTCCTTCCGCGCCTATCTGTTCACGAGCATCCGCAACACCGCCGCAGGCTGGGGGCGCGCACGCCGCGAGACCGCGATCGACGAGCTCGACTCGGTGGCCGATCCCGAGACGACCGATCAGGCCGAGAACGAGGCTCTCGATCGGAGCCTCACCGCGCAGGCGTTCCGGAGTCTTCCCTCCCGCTGGCAGGAAGTGCTCTGGTACACCGAGATCGAGCAGATGAAGCCCCAGGAGGTCGGCCGTCTCCTCGGGATGAAGTCCGGCGCCGTGTCGCAGCTCGCGTTCCGTGCACGCGAGGGCCTGCGCGAAGCCTGGGTCCAAGCACACCTGCGCAGTGCGGCCGAGGGCTCCGAATGTCAGTGGACCATCGAGCACCTCGGCGCATACTCACGAGGAAACCTCAGCACACGCGACCTCAAGCGCCTCGAACTGCACCTCGACGAGTGCGCACGATGCATGATCGTGGCCGCCGAGGCCAAAGACGTCTCGAAGCGTCTCGCACTCGTGCTGCTGCCGCTCGTGCTGGGCGTCACCGGCGCCTCGGGGTATCTCGCGACGCTGCAGGGTGCAGGCACGCCGATCGTCGCACTCGCCGCGATGCCCTCCGACATCCCGGGGCGGTGTTCGGCGGTGATGTGTCGGGCCCTGCCGTGACCGCGGGCAGCACGTCCGGCGCCCATGGCTCCGGCGGCGGAACGGCCGGCGGAGCCGGCAGCAGCGCGGGAGGTGCCGCAGGAGGCGGTGCAGCCGGTGCGGCCGGAGCAGGAGCCGCTGGTGGCGTGTTCACCGGAATCGGCGCCCTCGTCGGAGCCGGATCCGCGGCGCTCGTCGTCGCGGGTGTCGTCGCCGCAGCCACCATCATCCCCGGGCTCACGGGTGCCGATCCCGCGACCTCGCTCCCCAGCGCGGGCGACCAGGATGCGTCGTCGATCACATCCGATGTCGGCCCCGATGAATCGATGAACCTCGACGAGCCGATCGTCATCGAGCCGCCCGTCACCGTTCCGGAGGAGGCGCCCGTCACCCCGGTGGAAGACGAGACCAACGAACCGGCGGCGGAGCAGACCGGACCGGTCGTGGCCCCTCCGGTCGTGGTTCCTCCGGTCGTCGTTCCTCCAGTCGTGGACCCGGTCGACCCCGTGGACCCCGTGGACCCGGTCGACCCCGTGGACCCGGTCGACCCCGTGGACCCGGTCGACCCCGTGGACCCGGTCGACCCCGTGGACCCTGTGGACCCCGTGGACCCGGCCGTTCCCACCGAGGCTCCGACCTGGGATCTCGCCACCATCTGGTTCGACGATCTGACCGTCCACTACAGCGTCCCCGTCACCGGCGCACCGGGCACGACGGTCGAGGCACTGCTGGACGGAAGCAGCGGCGGCGGAGACAGCATCGTCCTCGACGACGCCGGGCTCGGGACGATCGACCTCCGTCCGAGCCTCTTCCAATACCTGTTCGCCGGCCGGACGACGGTGACCTTCCGTTATCTGCTCGACGGCGAGATCGGCCCCTCGGCCAGCACCACCCTGCTGGCACTCGAATCCACGCGACCGGTCGAAGACGTTCCGACCGACGAGCCGCAGGACCCGGCCGCTGTCGCGGAGACGCCTCTCGCGCCCGTCGAGAACGTGGGGACCGGTACCTCGACGACGACACCGGTCGACGTGGCTCCGGCACCCGAGTCTGCTCCGGCACCCGAGCCCGCGCCGGCACCGGAGCCCGCACCCGCGCCGGAACCCGCACCCGCGCCGGAGTCCGCGCCTGCACCTGAGGCCGTCGAGTCGGCGCCGCTCGCGGCTCCCGTCGAGGCCGAGTCCGCCGAGACCCCTGCCGCTCCGGCTGAGGACGCCCCGCCCGCCGAATAGACTGGATCCATGTCCTCGGATCCCGCACCCGTTCCCGGCGTCGAGCGCCCGACCATCACCGCGCTCGACATCGTCCGCACCATCGTCCTGGTGGTCGCGGTCGCTTCGCTCGCGCTCTGGGGCTTCGCCAGCTGGTCGCTTCCGTGGAACATCATCATCGGGATCGGGGCTCCCGTCATCGTCGTCCTGATCTGGGCGCTCTTCCTGTCACCCCGAGCCATGCTCCGGGTGCACCCCTTCCTCCGCGCCGCGGTCGAACTGCTGATCTACGTCGGCGTCACCATCGCCTGGTGGTCGATGGGGCAAGCTCTGATCGGTACCGCCTTCGCCCTCGTCGCCGTCGTCGCCGGCGTGCTCAGCGGCCGCCGCGCACTGTCGTGACCGCCCTGTCGTGAGCGCCTGACGTGAGCGTGCTGTCGCAGCTGCAGGAGTCGCTCGGAGCGCTCGTGGACACCAGCCGCGCATCGCTCGAGGAGGCGAGGGCCGACCGTTCCGGTCACGCGGCGGCAGGACTCCCGGTCGCGGTCGTCCATGCCGAGAGCGTCGAAGACGTCCAGCAGACCCTTCGCATCGCCACCGCCACGCGCACTCCCGTCGTGGTCCGTGGGGCCGGCACCGGTCTGGCGGGCGCCGCCAATGCGGGAACGGGCGAGATCGTGCTGTCCGTGCGACGGATGACCGCGATCCGCGAGGTACGGGCCGACGATCTGCTCGCCGTCGTCGAACCGGGCATCTTGAATGCGGATCTCAACGCCGAGCTCGGCCGCCACGGGCTGTGGTGGGCCCCCGACCCCGCCAGCCGAGACATCTCCACCGTCGGCGGCAACATCGCCACAGGTGCGGGCGGTCTCCTGTGCGCGAAGTACGGTGTCGTGCGCGATGCCGTCCTCGGCGTCGATCTCGTGCTCGCCGACGGTCGCCTGCTGCACCTCGGCCACCGCAGCGTCAAGGGCGTCACCGGCCTGGACCTCACCGCGCTCGTGGTCGGCTCCGAGGGGACTCTGGGGGTCGTGGTGGGAGCGACACTCAAACTGCGTCGGCTGGTCCCCGGCGACACGTGCACGATCGCTGCGACCTTCCCCGGTGTCCGAGCGGCTGCTGCGGCGTCGGCCGCCGTGACCGCAGCCGGGGTGCAACCGGCGATCATGGAGCTCATGGATGCCGCCAGCCTCGAGGCGGTGCATGCGCTCCTCGCCCTTCCCGCGCCGACGACGGGCGCCGCGCAGCTCACGATCCAGACCGACGGACCCGCCGCGCGCCGAGGCAGAGGCGATCGCGGACATCCTGCGAGCGCATGACGGAAGCACGGTCGTCTCGCACGACAGAACCGAAGGAGAGCGTCTACTCGCGATCCGGCGGTCGATGCACGCGGCGATGGCGTCGCTGGGCACTTCCCTGATCGAAGATGTCGCGGTGCCGCGAAGCGCGATGCCCGCGATGTTCGACGAGATCGCCCGTATCGAACGGGAGTACGGTCTGCGCATCCCGACCGTCGCCCATGCCGGCGACGGCAACCTGCATCCGAACTTCCTGTTCGACGGACCCGAGGTCCCCCCAGAGGTGTGGGCGGCCGCAGACGACCTGTTCCGCGCCGCCATCCGGCTCGGCGGGACGCTCACCGGAGAGCACGGCATCGGCGTGCTCAAGCGACGTTGGCTCGCCGAGGAGCTGGGAGACGACCAGTGGCACCTCCAGCGGCAGATCGCGGCGGTGTTCGATCCGCTCGGCATCCTCAACCCAGGGAAGGTCTTCGATGCCTGACATCCACGTGAGCGCGGCTGTGATCGTCGACGACGACGGGCGCGTCCTCGTCGTCCGCAAGGAGGGCACGACGACCTTCATGCAACCGGGCGGAAAGCCCGAGCCCGGCGAGTCCCCCGCCCAGACGCTGATCCGCGAACTCCACGAAGAGCTGGGGCTGCTCCTGGAGGAGCGCGACCTCCGACCTCTGGGAACGTTCGCCTCGGCCGCCGCCAACGAGCCGGGCCATCGTGTCGTCGCAGAGGCTTTCGCGACGACCGTCGATCCCGAGGCCGTGACCGTCCAGGCCGAACTCGCCGAACTCCGTTGGATCACCCGGGAGGACATCCCGACGCTCGCCCTGGCACCGCTGAGCACAGAGCACCTGCTGCCGATCGCGTGGCCTGCGCTCGCGCAGGACTGAGCACGCTCGGCGTGCGTCAGATGCCCTGCCACTCGGGCTTGTTGGCGAAGGTGTAGCGGTAGTAGTCGGCGAGCGAGAGGCGCGACGCGGCGGCTTCGTCGACGACGATCGTCGCGTGCGGGTGGAGCTGGATCGCGGAGCCGGGCAGAAGTGCCGTGAGCGGTCCTTCGACGGCGCCGGCCACGGCCTCGGCCTTGCCTGCACCGAAGGCCAGCAGCACGAGGTGGCGCGCCTTCAGGATGGTGCCGAGCCCCTGCGTGATGCAGTGCATCGGCACGTCGTCGATCGAGTCGAAGAAGCGGGCGTTGTCTTCGCGGGTCTGCTCGGTGAGCGTCTTGACGCGCGTACGGGAGGCGAACGACGAGCCGGGCTCATTGAAGCCGATGTGCCCGTCGGTGCCGATTCCGAGGATCTGCAGATCGACGCCACCCGCCGCGTCGATGGCGGCCTCGTAGTCGTCGCCCGCGTGCTGGATCGTCGCGAGCGCGCCGTTGGGCACATGGATGCGCTGCGGGTCGAGCCCGAGCGGTTCGACGACCTCGCGCGTGATGACCGAGCGGTAGCTCTCCGGGTGGGTCGGGTCGATGCCCACGTACTCGTCCAACGCGAAGCCGCGCACCTGGGAGACGTCGCGGCCGGCGAGCTTCGAGCGCAGCGCCTGGTACACGGGCAGCGGGGTCGAGCCCGTGGCGAGACCGAGCACCGCGTCGGCACGCCGGTCGATCAACTCGACGATCTCTGTGGCGACCAACTCACCGGCGGCCTCGGCATTCTCGACGATGACGACCTCAGCCATGCGGGACGATCTCCTTCTCTGTGAGGGAGGCGCCGACGAGCGCGGCGCCGAAAGCGGCGGCGGGAGACCCCGCGGACAGCAGTTCGATTCTCTCATCCAGCCGGAGCGACCGCATGAACGGCGAAGCCTCGGCGCCCGCATGCAGCGCCGCGCGGATTCCGTCTTCGAGGCGTCCGCCGAGCGCGGTCAGGCCTCCCCCGATGATCACGGTCTCGACGTCGGCCGACAGCACGAGCACCCGCACTGCGGCGGCCGCGCCGTGGTGGAGATCGTCACGCAGCGCGAGGGCCAGCGGGTCACCCGCGTCCGCGGCGTCGAAGATGTCGCGGATGGGAAGAGCCCCCGGTCGTCCCCACGCCTTGGCGAGGGCGCCACCGCCGCAGAAGGTCTCGATGCACCCGCGCTGTCCGCATCCGCACAGACGCCCGTTCGGGTCGACCGAGAGGTGCCCCACCTCGCCGGCGGTGCCGCGCGCACCACGCCAGATCCGCCCGTCGATCACGATCCCTGCGGCGACCCCTGTGCCCAGGTTGAGGTACGCCATCGACCCGGACACGCCGCTGAGCGCGGCCGCGCCGAGCGCAGCGGCCTTCACGTCGTTCTCCACCCGGAAGGGCACACCGAGTGCACGCTCGGCACGGTCGGCGAGGTCCAGGGACTCGACCCCGAGGTTGACGGCGTGGTCCACTCGTCCAGCCTCGGCGTCGACGAGTCCGGGGATGCCGATCCCGACGGAGCCGGTACGCGAGACCGTCAGACCCGTCTCGTCGGCGAGCGTCGCGACCGCGGTGACGATGCTCTCGACGACCGCGTCGTCTCCCCACCCGGTCGGGCGACGCAGCCTCCCGATGATCTCACCGGCGGCATCGACGGCCACGGCATCGATCTTGGTGCCGCCGACGTCGAGGCCCACACGAATCGGCCGACCGGAACGGTCGGCGGTGCCCGCATCGGTCATCAGATGCCACGCCCTGCAGTGCCGGCGGCGAGAGCAGTCGTCACGACACTCCCAACTGACCGGAGAGGACCATCACCGCGGCCCCGCGCAGCACGATGTCGTCCTGGTGCGTGAGACGCACCTCTACGTCCTCGAACACGCCCTCGAGAGTCCGCGCGTGCAGGGTCTCGATCGCGGCGTCGATGAGGATGCCGTCGAGCAGGTCAGCGGGTCCGGAGAGCACGACTTCGGAGAGGTCGAGCGCGGCGACGATCGGGGCGATGGCGATGGCCATGCGGGTCCCGGCATCGCGCAGGATCTCATCCCGCGCGGCAGGATCGGCGGCGATCGCGGCACCGAGGCGGCTGACGCTGAGCCAGGCTTCGAGGCATCCGTCCTTGCCGCACGCGCACCGTGGCCCGCCGTCCGTGCCGACCACGACGTGACCGATCTCCCCGCCGCGAAGCGACGACTGCCGAGCAGCGGCTGGCTCCCGGTGATGAGGCCGGCGCCGACCCCTCGGCCGATCTTGATCAGCATGAAGTCGGCCTTCGCGTCGCCGAACGTGTACTCGGCGAGCACGGCGGCGTTGGCATCGTTCCTGGCGAGGACGGGCAGGTCGAGGTCGACGCCGAGCTTCGCCTCCAGCGGGAAGTCGGTCCAGCCCAGGTTGGGAGAGCTGAGGACGAGACCGTCGGGTCGCACGACACCGGGCGTGCCGATGCCGACGCCCAGCAGCGGCTGCGTCGAGGCGGCGACGAGCGTCTGCGCCAACTCGTGCAGCGCCGCATACGCTGCTTCGCCGTCGGGCGACTCGGGACGCGGCACCTCACGTCGCTCCAGGACGTCGCCGTCGAGGCTGAGCACCGCCCCGGTGAACGCACTGGGACCGGAGAGGTCGAGGCCGAGGATCTGGTGGCCGAACCGGTCGATGTCGATCAGGATCGGCGGCTTACCTGGGCCCACGGCTTCGCGGACGCCCATCTCGATCACGATGCCGTCGGCGATGAACTCCGCGACCAGATCGGAGATCGTCACCCTGGTCAGCCCCGTCTCGCGCGAGAGATCGGCGCGGCTCATGGCTCCGGCGTGATACAGCGTCTGAAGCACGAGTGCCCGGTTGTGCCCGCGAGCGTGCTCAGGGAGCACTTTGGAGCGCGAGCGCAGGTGCCGCCCGGGGCCGAAGGCGTGCGAGTTCGCGCCGAGGTACTCTGCCGGCGACGCGGGGCGCTGTTCATCCGAAACGGACATGTTTGTTAGTAGACCTTACGAACAAAATTTACGCAACCTCTGCCCGCGGACGCGCTGGCAGGGTTACCGAAACGTTACATTACTTTCGATACTCGGCGGAAGCGGCCTGAGACCGCTCCACCAGGCGAGCGACCAGGCCCGCGACGATGTCCTCCCGAGCCGAGATCGTGAGCGGTTTGCCCGGCACGCCGGGTCGGCGCTGAGCGGGCGTCGGGCCGTCAAGGGGACGATACCGCACCCCGAGGCACGCAGGCGGCGCAGGTGCGTGGGCAGGCGTCGACCGAAGTCCGCATACGGCGCCGGGTCACCGCCGTCCCAGAGGCGCTCGGCGATCGCTGCCAGACGAGGGAACATCGCGAAGTCGACGCGATCCCGCGTCGGCAGGTGCTCGCTCCAGACGTTGGCCTGCCCTCCGACGGCGCCGTCCTCGATGCGCAGGGTGTACGCCCGCTCGATCGTCAACGGAGGACCCACTCTGATCGGCTCCTCCACGGACTCCGACTGGGGATAGTCGAGGTACACCTCGAGATCGGGACAGGCCACCACCGGGATGCCACGGGCGAGGGCATCGCGCATCGCCGCGGGGCCGCGCCAGGCCAGGATGCGCACACCGTCCGGCACGTCGCCCTCGAGGACCTCGTCCCATGCCAGGGCCGTCCGCCCCCGCGAGCGGACGTGCGCCACGAACTGCGCCGTGAACCACGGTTGCACGTCGTGCGCGGTGGCGAGTCCGAGCTCACGCATGCGTTCCGCGGCGGCGGCGCTCTGGGCCCACTCCGTCACGGGCACCTCGTCTCCGCCGATGCCGATCCACTCCGCGTCGAACACGTCGCACAGGGCGTCGATGGCCGCACGACCGAACGCCAGCGACGCCTCGGTCGGAGCCAGTGTGCGGGGGTTGACACCGAAACGCTCCCACGGCGCGGTGACCGGATCGCCGACGTCGACGTTGCCGAGTTCGGGGTAGGCCGCGAGCGCAGCCTGGACGTGGCCGGGCAGCTCCACCTCGGGCACGAGCGTCACGAAGCGCTCGGCGCCGTACTCCACGAGTTCGCGCAGCTCGACGGCGGTGTAGAACCCCTCGTGCACCCCGGGTTCCACCGTCGAGAGCGGACCGTGCCCCCTCTGCGTGGCCACCCGCGTGGAGCCGATCTCGGTGAGCCGGGGGAAACCGGGAACCTCGAATCGCCACCCCTGGTCATCCGTGAGATGCAGATGGAGGACGTTGAGATGGTGGTCGGCGAGCAGGTCGATGAGCCGACGCACCTCGTCGACGGGACGGAAATGCCTGGCGACATCGAGCATCGCCCCGCGCCACCCGTACGCGGGCGCGCCCTCCCAGACGCCGGCGGGGACGATGACGGCCGAAGCCTCGGGATCGCGGAGCTGCCGCAGCACGGTGGCGCCCCGGAACACGCCGCACGGACTCGCGCCTCGGATCTCGATGCCGCCCGCGCTCACGGTCACCCGGAACGCCTCAGCACCGATGCTTCCGGCTGCCTCCGCCTCGGCGCCGAGACTCTCATCGACCAGGAGGCGGATGGGGGCCGCGTCGTCCGACGCCCCTCCGCCGCCCAGCCGCACCACGGAAGCGGCGAGGTCGGCTGCGGCACGGATCGGGGTTCCGTCTGCCCAGGCGAATCCGGGCGCGGAGGGGTCGATCCGTGCGTCGACCCGCGGCACGGTCGCCCGATGGGGCGGTGGCGGCATCCGCAGGGCGCGCCCCGGTGCGGCACCGGTGGGCTCGCCGTTGGCCACCACCGCCACTCCTGCGACCAGCACCTCCACGATGCCGCGCGGAGCGGCGAGCGGTGAGTCGAAGGTGGCGCCGGCAGCGACGGTCTCGGGGTCGAACAGTACGAGGTCGGCAGTCGCGCCGTCCCGGATGACGCCGCGCGGCGCGTCTCCCCTGTCGAGCCCGAGGCGTCGAGCCGGAGTACCCGACAGGTGGCGCACCGCCTCCTCGAGTGTCAGGATGCCGAGCTCGCGCACGTAGTGCCCCAGGTAGCGCGGGAAGGTGCCCCGGCCGCGAGGGTGCGGCCGGGCGCCGATCAGGATTCCGTCGCTCCCGCCCGAATGCCGCGGGTGGCGCATGATCGCGCGGACGTTCTCCTCGTCTCCGATGTGCATCAGGATTCCGGTGGCCCCGGCGTCCTGGATCACGGTGTCGACCACGACGTCCACGGCTCGGCGACCCGTCGTGGTCGCGATCTCGGCGACCGTGCGTCCGACGAGGTCCGCGAGCGCCGGGTTCGCCGCGCCCGAGATCTGGATCTGCGTCCAGTCGGCCTTCTCACCGTGGAAGCCGTCGCAGCCGACCTCCTCCAGCTCGACGCGCAGGGCCTCCCGCCCTTCGGGATCCAGCGCGGACAGGGCTCCGAGAAGGTCTCCCGTCGCCGCGAGCCGACTCGGCAGCAGCGCGGCCAGCGTGGTCGCCCCCGGCAGGTACGGGTAGGTGTCGAGGGTCACGTCGACCCCGTCGGCGATCGCCTCGTCGATCAGGGCGAGGAGCTCGTCAGCCCTCCTCCGATTCGGAGCGAAGTTCATCGTGGCGTGCGTGAGATGCACGGGGCAGCCGGTGCGACGACCGATGTCGAGCGCCTCCCGATAGGCGTCGAGTGCTCCCCCTCCGTAGCTACGGGTGTGGGGCGCCCAATATCCGCCGCGCTCGGCGACGACTCGGCAGAGCGCCTCCAACTCCGCCGTGTCCGCGTACATGCCCGGCGTGTAGGTGAGACCGCTCGACATCCCGAAAGCTCCCGCATCGAGGGCCGCGCCGAGCATCTCCGTCATCGACGCGATCTCGGCGGACGTCGCTCGACGGTTCTCGTGTCCGACCACCATCATCCGCAGGTTCCCCTGAGGAACCAGCACGGCGGCGTTCGCGACGGTCGCCGCGTCGATGGCCGACAGCAGGTCGTCCATCGACCGCCACGGCACGTCGTCGGGCAGACCGTTCCACCCCGCGATCTGCGCCGGGATGACAGCCGCGGAGGCGTCGTCGAGCGGCGCGTAGCCGAGGCCGTCCTGCCCGAGCACCTCGGTCGTGACACCCTGCCTGATCTTCGCGTCGTGCGTGATCCCGCCGAGCACCGCGAGGTCGCTGTGGGCGTGCATGTCGATGAAGCCCGGCGCCAGGGCGAGCCCTTCGGCCGCGATCTCGACCGCCCCCGCCGGGAGTTCGAGTTCGTCGGGGCGGCTGTCCCGCGGCAGGACGGCCACGACCCTGGCGCCTTCCACCGCGACGTCGGCCACGAAACGGGGGCGCCGGTTCCGTCGACGACCGTGGCGCCCCGATAGACACGGACGAGCCCCGCAGCGGCCTTCTCCGCACTCAGAAGCATGTCGCCACCGCCCCGATCACCCGAGGGTCCGGCGCGTCGGGGTCGTCGATGACCGCGACCACCCGCCACTTGTCGAACGCGGTGCACGGGTGGGAGAGGCCGAGCCGCACGACGTCGCCGACCGCTGTGGTGGCGGCATCGGCAAGGCGGAGGAACGCGTGCTGATCGTTCAGCGCCGTCACTTCGCCCTCGACCGATTGCGGCACCGGCAGGTCCAGGTCGAAGGGCACATCGCGCCGCCCCGCATCCAACAGGGCGAGACCGTCCTCGGGCTGCGAGACCACCCGGGACCAGACGTGCATCGCCGAACGGAGCGACGCCGTGTCGGTCAGCGCACCGAAGGGCGACATGCGGGAGTAGAAGCCGTCGTCGTGGATCTGGAACGCGCCAGAACGCAGCACGATATCGGCTTCGACGTTGCGCGGGGCGAGCACCGCGGCAGCGCGATCGGGAAACGCGCTGCCTCCCGCGCTCAGTACGGGGCGGACGCCCTCGGGATACACGAGCCGATCGTGCAGCTCGACGATCGAGCGCAGATACCGGTCGACGGCGGCGACGGAGCCCTCGCTGCGATCCGGCCCGAACGGTCCCTCGTATCCCGCGACGCCGGCCAGCCGAAGTCCCGGGGCGGCGGAGACCGCTTCGGCGATCCGTTCCCCTTCCTCCACGGATCGCGCGCCGGTACGCCCGCGCGCTCCCCGAGCTCCACCAGCACGTCCAGCGGCCGCGCGGCGTCGCGCATGCCCTCTGCGAGGATCGCGACACCTCCGAGGGAGTCCGCCCAGCACAGCACCCGCAGGCGGGTATCGGCGAGCAGGGCGCCGAGCCGCCGCACCGCAGCGAGATCCGTCACCGCGTTGGCGATCAGCACCGTCGACACACCGGCGTCGATGGCCACCTCTGCCTGCCACGGCGTGGCGACCGAGATACCCCACGCCCCCGCGTCGAGGAGCCGCTGCCAGAGTGCCGGCGCCATCGTGGTCTTGCCGTGCGGAGCGAGCAGCACGCCACGCTCCTCGGCCCACCCGAAGACGGTGTCCTCGTTGTGCGTCAGCGCCTCTTCGTGGACGGTCATCACCGGGGTGACCAGGTCGGAGAGGCGCAAGCCGGCGCCGTGCACCTCGGAGAGTCGGAGCCCTGCGGCGTGCGCGGGGAACCCCTTCGTCCAGGCGCCGAAAACGGGATCCGGAATTTGTAGAGGCATCTAACAAGGCTACTAGGCTGGTGGCATGACCGCGAAGATCCGAGTTTCCACCGACGCCGCCCCCGCTCCCGCCCACACTTTCTCGCAGGGGATCCGCAAGGGCCCGTTCGTCCAGGTCTCCGGCCAGGGTCCCGTCGACCCGCAGACCAACGAGTACCTCTTCCCCGGTGATGTCGCCGCGCAGACGACTCGCACGCTCGAGAACGTCAAGGCGATCGTCGAGGCATCGGGCGCGACGTTCGACGACGTCGTCATGCTGCGCGTGTACCTCACCAAGCGCGAGGACTTCCCGATCATGAACGAGGCCTACGGCGAGTTCGTCACAGCGCACACCACCGACGGCGTGCTCCCGTCGCGCACCACCGTCTTCACCGGTCTGCCGCGCGAGGAGATGCTCGTCGAGATCGACGGCATCGCCATCGTCGACTGACGGGCGCAGTGCGGGGAGGCACCGTATCACGGACCGTTGCCTCCCCGTTACCTCCCATCCCGTACCATTGGACCTCAGGACACGTTTTGAGATCCGGGGGGTGAAGTTCGTGACCGATCTGATTTCTGCGCCGGGCGCCGCAGCCGAGGCGCACGGTGACGACTCCGCGCCCACCGCCGTGCTCACACCGGGAGACGCTTCCACCGACGCGATGCCGCCCGGAACCGGCGAGCAGCCGCTCGCCTGGGCGCCCGTCGAACCGGCCCCCAAGAAGCGCCACCTCGGCCTGTGGATCGGCCTCGGCATCGGGGCCGTCGCCCTGGGCGCGGGCGCCGCCTCCTGATCCTCATCGCTCCCGGCACCACGGTCGCCGGCATCCCCGTGGGGTGGATGACTCCCGGGGCCGCGGCCGACGCCATCAGCACCCACCTCGCCGAGACCGAGGTCACGCTCACGGGCGACGGCGGCGATGTCGTTCTCACCGGTGCCGACCTCGGCGCGCAGGTCGACGCGACCGCCCTGGCCGACGCGGCCTTCGCCGATCGCCCGATGTGGAATCTCGGGATGTGGATGGGCCACCCGGTTCCCGCCGACATCGTGCTCGACACCGAAACGGCCGGCTCTGCACTGCGCGCAGCTGTACCGACGAGTTTCACAGACCCGGTCGATGCCGGAGTGGTGTTCGACGCCGCGAGCGGCACCTACGTGATCACCCCTCCGAGGCCGGCACGGGGATCGACGTCGACGCACTCACCGTCGCCTTCGCCGACGCGGTCGCCGACGGTGCGACCTCGCTCGAATACCCCGGCGGACCTGCCGAGGCGCTGCCCCCGTGTCTGACGACGACGCGACGGCCACAGCCACCGAACTCAACACGCTGCTCGGGAGCATCGGCTTCTACGTCGGCGACGAGCGCACGGTACCGGTCGCTCCGGCCGTCGCCGCGACCTGGCTGACCGTGGTCGACGACGACGGTCAGCTGCGCATCGAGGCCGACCCGCAGGCGATTCAGGCGACCGTCGACACTCTGCCAGGGCTCGTCGACCGGGCCGCGGTCAACGCGACCAACATCGTCGATTCCGCCGGCACCGTGCTCCGCTCGGAGCAGAAGGGCGCCACCGGCCGCGCGCTCGGCGACACGTCGACCGTCGCGGAGCAGTTCGCCCAGCAGCTCGCCGCCGGCGACGGCGTGTTCGTGCTCACCGTCAGCGAGACCGCGTTCGAGACCGTGAGCCTGTTCCGCCGCATCGAGATCAACCTGAGTCAGCAGCGCGCGTATCTGTTCGAGAACAACGAGGTCGTGAAGTCCTGGGCCGTCTCGACCGGTCTGCCCGGAACCCTCACCCCTACTGGCAACTTCAAGGTGTTCGCACACACCGCGATGCAGGACATGGGCTGCTACGAAGGCGCCCCGTACTGCACCGAAGACGTGCCGTGGATCACCTGGTTCGCGCCGAACATCGGCTTCCACGGCACCTACTGGCACAACAACTTCGGCCAGCGGATGAGCCACGGCTGCGTGAACCTGCCGATCGATCTCGCCAAGTACGTCTACGACTGGTCCCCCGAGGGCCTCGAGATCTCCGTCTACTACTGATCCGCATGTCGGGTCCACCCGGGCACCCGGGTGCGTCGTCGACGGGTCGCGCGCCCCGCGCGGGGAACGGGTACGAGAGAGGGGGCGGATGCCGCAGCATCCGCCCCCTCTCTCTGTGCGTCAGCGCAGCGCGTCGACGATGCCGTTCAGCGTCGCGGACGGACGCATGACGGCGGCGACGAGCGCCTCGTCCGGGCGGTAGTACCCGCCGATCTCGACCGGCGAGCCCTGCACGGCGTTGAGCTCCGAGACGATCTTCTCCTCGTTCTCGGCGAGGGTCGCGGCGATCGGCGCGAAGGCCGCTGCCAGGTCGGCATCCTTCGTCTGCTTCGCCAGCTCCTGCGCCCAGTACAGGCCCAGGTAGAAGTGGCTTCCGCGGTTGTCGATCGTGCCCAGTGCGCGACCGGGCGAGCGGTCCTCCTCGAGGAAGGTTCCGGTCGCGGCGTCCAGGGTCTCGGCCAGCACGCGCGCCTTCTCGTTGCCCGTGCGGTCGGCGAAGTGCTCGAGCGACGCGGCCAACGCGAAGAACTCGCCCAGCGAGTCCCAGCGCAGGTAGTTCTCCTCGACGAGCTGCTGCACGTGCTTGGGAGCGGAGCCACCCGCGCCGGTCTCGAACAGTCCACCGCCGGCGAGCAGCGGCACGATCGAGAGCATCTTGGCGCTCGTTCCGACCTCGAGGATCGGGAAGAGATCGGTGAGGTAGTCGCGCAGCACGTTCCCGGTCACCGAGATGGTGTCGAGGCCGTGACGCATGCGCGCGAGCGTGTAACGGGTGGCCTCCTCCGGAGCGAGGATCGTGATCGTGAGGCCCTTGGTGTCGAGCGTCGCGAGTCCCTGGTGCACCTTCGCGATGATCTGCGCGTCGTGTGAGCGGTTCGCGTCGAGCCAGAAGACGGCCGGCACACCCGTCGCCCGAGCACGGCTGACGGCGAGCTTGACCCAGTCCATCACCGGGATGTGCTTGGTCTGCGTGGCCCGCCAGATGTCACCCTTGCCGACCGTGTGCTCGATGAGCACGGTGCCCTCGCTGTCGAGCACCTGGACGATGCCGTCGGCGGCGATCTCGAAGGTCTTGTCGTGGCTGCCGTACTCCTCGGCCGCCTGCGCCATCAGTCCGACGTTCGGGACGGTGCCGATCGTCGCCGGGTCGAGAGGGCCGTTCGCGATGACGTCGTCGATGACCGCCTGGTAGACGCTCGCGTACGAGGAGTCCGGGATGACGGCGAGCGTGTCGGCCTCTCCGCCGTCCTTGCCCCACAGCTTGCCGCCGTTGCGGACGAGCGCCGGCATGGAGGCGTCGACGATCACGTCGCTCGGCACGTGCAGGTTCGTGATGCCCTTGTCGGAGTTCACGTACGACAGGCGCGGTCCTTCGGCGATCGCCTTGTCGAACGCCGCAGCGATCTCCGCACCGCCGGTGACGTTCGCGAGCCCGGCGAGGATCGAGCCGAGTCCATCGTTCGCGTTCAGGCCGGCGGCCGCGAGCTGATCGCCGTACTGCGCGAAGACGTCCTTGAAGAACGCCTTCACGACGTGACCGAAGATGATCGGGTCGCTGACCTTCATCATGGTCGCCTTGAGGTGCACCGAGTACAGCACATCGTCGGACTTCGCGGTCGCCAGCGTCTCAGCCAGGAACGCGTCGAGCTCCTTCGCCGAGAGGAAGGTGGCATCGATGATCTCGCGCGGGAGGACCTTGAGGCCCTCCTTGAGCACGGTGACGGTGCCGTCCTCGGCGGTGTGCCGGAAGGACAGCACGTCGTCGTGGGCGGCGACCCACGAGCGCTCGTTGTGCTTGAAGTCGTCGTGCCCCAGGGTGGCCACGCGGGTCTTGGAACCCTCGGCGAAGGGCTTGTTGCGGTGCGGGTGCTTCTTCGCGTAGTTCTTCACCGCGAGGGGGGCACGTCGGTCGCTGTTTCCTTCGCGCAGCACCGGGTTCACCGCGGAGCCCTTGATGCGGTCGTAACGCGCGCGCACGTCCTTCTCTTCGAGCGAGGAGGGCTCGTCCGGGAAGTCGGGGATGTCATAGCCCTGCGCCTGCAGCTCGGCGATCGCACCCTTCAGCTGCGGGATGGATGCGGAGATGTTGGGCAGCTTGATGATGTTCGCCTCGGGGAGCGTGGCGAGGCCGCCCAGCTCGGCCAGCGCGTCGCCGACCTGCTGCTCCGGGGAGAGCTTCTGCGGGAACGCGGCGAGGATGCGGCCGGCGAGGGAGATGTCGCGCGTCTCGAAGTCGATGCCCGCCTGGCCGGTGTAGGCCTGGATGATCGGGAGGAAGGAGGCGGTGGCGAGTGCCGGTGCTTCGTCGGTGTGCGTGTAGATGATGGCGTCGTCGGTCACCGGGAGGTTCTCCGCTCTCGTGGTCTATTTGTCTCGATACCAAGATACCTGAGTGACCTCGACCCCGTGTCCTGGCCAGCGCGGCGGCGCCTGCATCCTCGACGCGGGTCATCCCTCCGGAGTGAAATGTTCGCCCGAAACGTGTCCCGCCCGCTGGGAGGGGTTAGCCTGGGGTCATGTCCGAACTGCGCATGGTCGAACTCTCCGCTGCGACGATCGTCGCCGTGAACAACCTGTCGCTCAAGCCCGGACAGGAGCAGTTCCTCGCTCCCGTCTCGTACGGGATCGCGGCCACCGTCATCAATCCGCAGACGTCCTGGCAGCGGGTGATCCTCGATCGCAACGAGGTCGTCGGGTTCGTCAGCGCGAACTTCGATCCCGAGGCGCCGGAGGAGCACTTCCGCTCCGTGCTGTGGCGCATCAACGTCGACGCGGACGATCAGGGGCGCGGCGTCGGCCGCTTCGCCGTCGAGGCTCTCATCGAAGAGGCCCGCGAGCGCGGCGTCGACCATGTCGACGTGATCTACGAGGCCGGCGAGGGAGGACCCGAGACCTTCTTCCACCGGGTCGGATTCACGCCTGTCGGCGAAACCGCCTATGGCGAGGTCATCGCCGAGATCCGCGTCACGTCCTAGACCGGCGGCGGGGTCTCGAATCCCCTCCCCCATCGAGACCTCGTCGCCTTAGTACCAGGCGAGGGAGCGCTCTCACCGGCCGCGCATCACCCCGGCGCGCCGCTCGGGCGCGACGTGGACTCCCTGACCACCAGCGCGGTGGGCAGCAGAGGAGGCGCGGGCGCGAGTTCGTCTCGGCGCATCACCCCGAGCAGAGCCCGCACGGCGGCCCGCCCCTTGGCATCGACGTCCTGACGCACGGTCGTGAGCGCCGGAGAGACACGGGCCGAGAGGGGTTGTCGTCGAAGCCCACGATGGAGAGCTGCTCCGGGACGCGGAGGCCGCGTCCTCTCGCGCGCTCCATGACTTCCAGCGCGGCGAGGTCGGAGAAGGCCAGGACGGCGGTCGGCGGGTCGTCGAGCATGCGATCGATCCGCTCACGCAGCACCGCATCGATCCCGAGCGCGGGGTGCCGACCACCCTCGGCACGATGCCGGCTTCGTCGAGCGCCCGCATCCAGCCGTCCATGCGGCCCGCGATCGTCAGGGACCCCGTGTCGAGGGCGGTCTCGGAAGCGGGGACATCATCGATGTCCAGTGCAGCGACCACGATCGCGATCCGTGAATGACCGAGATCGATGAGATGCTTCGCCGCCTCATAGGCACCGGAGGCGTTGTCGATGCCGACGTCGGGCACTCCGGGGAGCGGCGACCCCTCGACGTTGACGATCGGCAGCCGCCGCTCGCGCAGGGCGGCGAACGCCGAGACCGCCGGAGCGCAGGAGTACACGATCGCGCCGTCCATGGCCACATCACGGGCGGGGACGACGCCACTGTCGTGAGACGAGTGCAGCAGCACCAGGGAATACCCCTCGTCCGCGAGGGAGCCTGCCACCGCGCGCACGAACCCCACGGCGACGTCGTCGGTGAACGCATCCTTCGGGGAGTTGGTGAGGACCATTCCGATGACCCCGGTGCGCCCGCGCGAGAGCGCGTGCCGCAGGATCGGGACCGGCGTACCCCAGATCGTCCGCTGCGGTCAGGATCCTCGCCCGGAGGTCTTCCGAGAGCTGATCGGGGCGGGAGAAGGCGTTCGATACGGTCATGCGGCTGACACCCACGTGCTCCGCGATCGTCTGCAGCGTGACTCGCCCCACCTCGACCACCTCCGAGCCCATTCTGCCGGACGCGGAGAGGTCTCCGGTCGGCTTCAGCACGGATCAGACGCGGGCACGGCGCAGGGAGCCCGCGGCGGCTCCACCGCCTCGGCGAGTCGTCGGATACCGCGGGCGAGGATCGCGCGAGCGCGGCGACGCCACTGCGTCCTCGCCCGGAGTGCGCGTGCGCGATCCCGGGCTGCGAGCGCGTCGCGACGATGCTGCTGGTACGGGTCGCGCGCCGCGGCGACGCGCTCGGCGTCGACGAGTACCGCGATCATCTGATGTTCCATGCTCGACCTCTTTCTGTATCGGTACAGAAAGAGCCTACTATACCGGTACAGAAAAACACAGTGAGGAAGATCCTTTGCGCGACAGGCAGGTCAGCCGCGCTGGTCGGGTTTGTCCGGCTTGCGGCGACTGCTCCACGCCGAGAAGGCGGCGGCGGCCGCGCCTGCGGCACGATCGATCGCGTCAGCGGAACGGCTGAGCATGTCCTGAGCCGCATCCTGCCAGGCGGCGGTCGCCGGAGCCTCCCCCGCCTGCACCTTCGCCGAGTGTTCGGCCGCCTCGAATGCGCGCTCGAGATCGGCGACGGCATCACGATAGGCGGCGAACTCCGCCGGAGTCACACGCCCCGCAGCCGCGCGGCGCATCTCGACCGCGTGTCCCGCCGCACGCAGATACGCGGCCGTCACGGGACTCTTGACATCGGTCATACCCGGGTACGCGATCTGCAGCGCGAGGTCGGTCTCGTATCGCATCCACCGCGCCGTCACGGCATCGTGAGCGGCATGCAGCCGGTCCAGGGGCTTGGGCTCGGAGGCCGACGGCACCGCCGCCCTCGCGGCGTTCAACCTCACCTGCCGGGCTCTCACGTCGGCAGACGCGGCCTTGGCGTCACGCTCGCGCTCGCGCAGCATGCGTCTGGCCCCCGCGACCTGCTCGGCTGTGGCGCGTTGCGCGGCGCGCTCGGCAGAGACGCGGGCCAGGTCGGCGCGCGCGATCTTCAGGGCGGTGCGGCGCTCGGCCGCTGCCAGCTGCGCTTCTCTGAGGTCATGCCGGGCGGCATCGACCGCGAGGCGGCGGCCGCTCACCGTGCTGCTGTGACGACGCATTCCCATGACACCTGCCGTTCCCGCCGCGACTGCCGTCGGCGCGATCCACCACCACTCGGCAGCGAGCAGCAACGGATCCATACCTCGATGCTACCCACGCCGCGCACACGATGCGCGGGGACGGCATCGGCACGCCGTCTCGTCTGCCGCGGCCTCGGCCGCTCCGCCATCCTGGCGAAGGCGGATCCGGCCGCGACAGACGAGGGGCGTGCTCACACCAGCGTCTCCTGCCAGGCCGCATGCAGCTGCGCGAACTTGCCGCTGCCGCCGATGAGCGCCTCCGGAGTGTCGTCCTCGATGATCTCGCCGTGCTCCATGACCAGGACCCGGTCGGCGATCGCCACCGTCGACAGGCGGTGCGCGATGATGATCGCCGTGCGGTCCTTGAGCAGGGTCTGCAGCGCGTCCTGGATCAGCCGCTCGGACGGGATGTCCAGCGACGCCGTCGCCTCGTCGAGGATCAGCACCGCCGGGTCGGCGAGGAATGCCCTGGCGAACGAGATCAACTGACGCTGCCCGGCCGAGACACGTCCACCGCGCTTGTTCACGTCGGTGCCGTACCCGTCCGGAAGAGACGAGATGAACTCGTCGGCCCCGACCGCGCGCGCCGCCGCCCTGATCTCGTCGAGCGAGGCATCCGGCTTGCCGAGCGCGATGTTGTCGGCGACAGTGCCGCTGAACAGGTACGCCTCCTGCGTGACCATCACGATCGCACGACGCAGGTCCTTCGGGTGCAGCGAGCGCAGATCGACGCCGTCGAGGGTGACCCGCCCCTCGGAGGGGTCGTAGAACCGCGAGATGAGCTTCGCCAGCGTCGACTTGCCCGCACCGGTCGTGCCGACGAGGGCGATGGTCTGACCCGCCGGGATGTCGAGCGAGAAGTTCGGGAGGATCGTCTTCTCGCCGTTGTAGCCGAAGGTCACCTCGTCGAACTCGATGTGACCGCGCGACTCCCAGAGATCGACCGGCTTCTCGGGATCCGGAACCGTCGGCACCTCCTCGAGCACGCCCGACACCTTCTCGAGCGCTGCCGTCGCCGACTGGTAGGAGTTCAGGAACATCGCGATCTCCTGCATCGGCGCGAAGAAGTTGCGCACGTACAGCACCGCCGACAGCAGCACACCCACGGTGAGCACGCCCTCGGAGACACGGATGCCGCCCCAGAGGACGACGATGCCGAGCACCAGCGCGGCCACACCCATGAGACCAGGCTCGAACGTGCCGAACAGCAGCATCGACCGACGGTTGACGTCGCGATACTCCCCCGCGATCTCCTGGAACGCCTTGTCGTTGCGCGGCTCCTTGCGGAACGCCTTGACGGCGCGGATGCCGGTCATCGTCTCGACGAACTGCACGATCACCTTCGCGCTGATGACGCGCGACTCGCGGTACACGAGCTGCGAACGGGAATAGAACCACTTCATCAGGAAGAACAGCGGCACTCCGCCGATCGCGAGGATGAGGCCGGACTGCCAATCCCAGACGCACAGCGCGATGAAGGTGAAGAGCCCGAAGAGCACGCCGGAGACGAGCTCGTTCAGACCGCCGTCGAGGAGCTCCTTGATCGAATCGAGGTCGCTCGTCTGCCGCGAGATGATGCGCCCCGACGTGTACGACTCGTGGAACTCCAGGCTCAGGCGCTGCGTGTGAAGGAAGATGCGCTTGCGCAGATCCAGCAGCACCGCCTGCGTGAGCTTGGCCGCGATGATCACGTACCAGGCGATCAGGACGGCGGCCAGCGCGCCGGCGGCCAGGTAGATGCCGCCGATCATGAAGGTCGGCATCCAGTCGGCGTTCTTCAGCACCGCCGGCAGGGCACGGTCGAGCCCGATGCTGATGAGGATCGGACCAGCGACCTGCAGGGCGGTGGACACGATCAGCACGGCAGCGGCCAGCACGATCTGCGGCTTCAGCGGGCGGACGAGGGAGCCGAGCAGCCGGAGGGACCGACGACGGATCTCCCTGCTCTCCTCGCGGGTGTACTCGGAACGATCCTCGTCCTGGGTTCCGGTGATGGCGGAGCTCATCGCTGCACCTCCTTCTCGGTGATCGGGTCTTCGTCGGCGGCGTCCATCGCGAGGCCCTCGCGGACCTCGTCCTCGACCTGCTGTGCGTCGCGGATGATCGGGATCGCCCCGGTACGCGCCGCCTCTTCCGCCTCGAGGCTGGAGATGACGTGGCGGTAGTGCCGGCTCGTCTTCAGCAGTTCCGAGTGCGTGCCGACGGCCGTGACCCTGCCCGCCTCGAGCAGGGCGACCCGGTCGGCGAGCGCGACCGTGGATGGGCGGTGCGCGACGATCATCGCCGTGGTGTCGGCGAGGACGTGTCGCAGTGCCTCCTCCACGAGCGCTTCCGTGTCGACGTCGAGCGCCGACAGCGGGTCGTCGAGCACGAGGACCTTCGGCTTCGCCGCCACCGCGCGGGCGAGGGCGAGCCGCTGGCGCTGACCACCGGAGAGGCTGAGTCCCTCTTCGCCGATCACGGTCTCGACGCCGTCGGGCAGCGAGTCCACGAACGACGCCTGCTCCACGTCGAGTGCTTCGCGGAGCACCCGCTCGCCCTCTTCGCTGTGCACGTCGAGCTCCGCGCGGCCCAGCAGCACGTTCTCCCGCACCGTCGCCGAGAACAGCGTCGCGTCTTCGAACGCCATCGCGATGTGCTGGCGCAGCTCGGAGAGCGGAAGATCGCGCACGTCGACGCCGTCGAGCGTGACCTTGCCGCCCGTCACGTCGTACAGGCGCGTGGGCAGCGTCGTGAGCGTGGTCTTGCCGCTGCCGGTGAGTCCCACCAGGGCCATGGTCTCGCCCGGGCGGAGGACCAGATCGATGCCGTCGAGCAGGTCGCGCTCGTGGGACCCGGCATCCTGATACCGGAAGTGCGCGTTCTCGAACGCGAGCTCTCCTCGGGGGCTCTCGATGTGCACCGGGTTCTCCGGATCGGTGATGGTGTTGGTCTCCGAGAAGATGTCGAACACGCGATCGGTCGCCGTTCGGGCGTCGAGCATGAACGAGAAGAGGAAGCCGATCGACTCGATCGGCCAGCGCAGCACCACGGCCATCGCGAAGAACGCGAACAGCTGCGCTTCGTCGATCTGCCCCACGGAGATCAGCCAGATGCCGGAGATCAGGCTCAGACCGAAAGCGATCTGCGGCATCAGGTCGAGCCAGAACCAGATCGACGCGATCGCGCCGGCCTTGCTCATCTCGGTCTCGCGGAGGGTCTCGGCCTGACGGCTGAATCTGCTCAGGGCGTGCTTGCCGCGACCGAACGCCTTCAGGACGCGGATGCCGTGGACGCTCTCCTCGACGCTGGTCGCCAGGTCGCCGGCCTGATCCTGGCTGCGACGGGTGAGGGCGCCGTAGCGCTTCTCGAACAGGTAGCCGCGGATCCACAGCGGGACGGCGGTGACCAGGAATATCGTGCCCAGCAGCCAGTGCCAGCGGAACAGCAGCACGGAGCCGATGATGATCGTGAGCACGTTGACGACCAGCAGCACGAGACCGAACGCGAGCCACCGGCGGATGAGGCCGATGTCCTGCATCATGCGGCTGAGCAGCTGGCCGGACCCCCACTTGTCATGGAACGACACCGGGAGCGTCTGCAGGCGCGAGTACAGCTCGGTGCGCATCCTGTATTCGACCTGTGTGGCCGGGTTGAGCACGAACTGTCGACGCAGCCAGACCATCAGCGCCTCGCCGAGGCCCAGCGCGAACACCGCGGCTGCGCCCCAGACGATCGCGCCGATCTCACCGGAGCGCACGGGCCCGCTGATGATCTGCTCGAGGACGATCGGGATCATGAGGGCGATGACGGCTGCGACGAGCGCGCTGGCGGCACCACCGGCGAGCCGCCAGATGACGGGCTTGACGAAGGGCTTCAGCCGCCACAATGCGACCGGAGTGGAAAGGGTCGATGACGGCGAGGGATTCTGCACGGAGGGCGAGGAAGACATGTCTCTCAGACGAGTTTCGTGTGAACTGCGGTTACGGAAGGGGCGGATGCGAGAGCGGACTCACAGAGTCCGGCATCCGAGCAGGAAGGGGCGGGGGCTCTAGGAGAGCGGGCGCGCCGGGGTCGAGCCGAGAGCTGCGATCTGCGCGGTGGCGATCGTGGTCATGATGTCCTCCTCAGGGGCTCGGCGATGTCGTCCGGTTGGCGCGACAGCCCACCAGCCTATGGCTGTGAACCAGCTGAGTGCAAGAGGCATTCCCGATTCGTCCGCCTCCCTCCGGGTACGGACGAGCGCCGCGCCCTCAGGGCGCGGCGCTCGGGGTGCCTGATCAACGCGAGGCAGCCTCACGCGACAGAAGACTCTCCTTGACCGCAAGACCCCAGGCGAAGCCGCCGAGGCTCCCATCCGTGCGCAGGACCCGATGGCACGGGACGAAGAGCGCCGGGGCGTTGCGGGCGCAGATCGAGGCGGCCGCACGCACGGCAGCCGGGTTGCCCAGGAGCGAAGCGAAGCCGGTGTACGTGAGCGGTGCGCCGGGCGCGATCTCTCGCAGCGCAGACCACCCTGCGAGCTGCAGTGCGGTGCCCGACTGCTTCACCGCGACCGCATCGATCGCGGAGAGGTCTCCCGCGTAGTAGGCCACGACGGCCGCAGCCGCCTCGGTCTCGCCCTCGCGGACCTCCTCGGGGCGGTTCGCCGCGGACAGTCGCGCGAGGATCGCCTCCTCGTCGGAGGTCCAGCCCGACGCCAGCACGCGCTGACGGTCGTCGGCGAGGATCGTGAAGGCGCCGTCGGGCGTCTCGATGGTCTGGATGAGGGCGGTCATGGTGTCTCCTTCGTCGTCGTGGCTGTGTCGGGGCGAGCGGGGTGCGACGCGGATGCCGGCGTCTTCCGACCGACGGGTCGCACCGGTGCAGCACGCCAGAGGTGCGCGCTCAGATAGCTGCGCCACGGGGCCGTGCGCTCCGCCCATGCCGTGAGCGGTCGCGCATCTCCGGGGAGACCCGACGCCGCAGCCCCTGCACGCAGCGCGACGTCGCCGGGGAGCAGGATGTCGGGATCGCCGAGAACGCGCATGCGCACATAGTCGGCCGTCCAGGGGCCGATGCCCGGCATGTCGAGGAGCGCACGGCGCTGCTCGACGCCGTCATCGCCGACCGTGAGTGTCAACGAGCCGTCGGCGAGGCCGGCGGCGGCACCCGTGATCGCGCGGATGCGCGCTGCAGGGCCGCGGAGCACCTCGACTCCGCGCTCCGCGATGGCCGACATCGTGGGGAAGAGCACTCCCTGCTCGGTGCGCTCCCCCAACGCGTCGGTGAGCGCGATGAGCGCCGTGCGGGCGGCGACCACGGTGATCTGCTGGCCGACCATGGCTCGGATGAGCATCTCGTGCGGGTCGGCCGAACCGGGAACCCGCATCCCCGGCGTGCGGGCGATGAGCGGTGCCAGCTCGGGGTGCGCGGCGAGCGCCTCATCGATCGCGAGCGGATCGGCGTCGAGGTCGAAGATGCGGCGGACGGTAGACACCAGCGGAGCGAGGTCGCCCAACCGCGCGACGCGAGCGCGCAGATGGAGGCGCTGCGCCTCGTCTTGCGTCACTTCGAACCACGCGGGTCCGCCCGACATGCGCAGATGCCGGGAGAACGATGTCGCCGTGGCCTCTTCGACACCGGGAACGGCGCGCGCAGCCATCCAGGCGAAGATGCCGCTCGCATCCAGCGGACCGCGATACGGGAGCACCAGGTCGATCGCACCGGGCGCGGCGGATGCCGGCAGGCGTCGACGAGCTCTGAGCTCACCGGGAGTGAGGCCGAACACCTCGCGGATCGTGTCGTTGCACTGGCGGATGCTGGCGAAGCCGGCGGAGAACGCCACATCGGAGATCGGCATGTCGGTGCCGACGAGCAGCATCCGCGCGGTGTGCGCGCGGTTAGCCCTCGCGAGCGCGAGGGGGCCGGCCCCGAGTTCTGCGGTCAGCAGCCGGGTGAGGTGCCGCCCGGAATAGCCGAGACGCGCGGCGAGGCCGGGCACCCCTCGCGTTCGACCACGCCGTCGGCGATGAGGCGCATGGCCCGCGCCGCCGTATCGCCCCGGACGTTCCACGCAGGAGACCCGGGGGCCGCCTCGGGAGACACCGCTTGCACGCGCGGTATCCCGCCTCGTGCGCCGCAGCGCTCGTCGGATAGAACGTGACGTTCTGCGGCTTGGGCGTACGGGCGGGGCAGCTCGGACGACAGTAGATTCCGGTCGAGCGCACCGCCGTGACGAACTGACCGTCGAAGCGGGTGTCGCGCGCGCTGATCGCACGGTACCGCTCGTCGAAGTCGATCACGGGGAAGGTCATGCCTCCACCCTGTCACGCCCCACCGACATCGACTGGCGGAAATCGGACATCGCGGTGAGAGGTCCAGGACGAGCGACCGCTCAGTGGAAGAAGTGGCGCTCCCCCGTGAAGAACATCGTGACGCCCGCCTTGCGCGCCGCGTCCACGACCTCCTCGTCACGCACCGAACCACCCGGCTGCACGATGGCGGTGACACCGGCGTCGATCAGCACCTGGGCGCCGTCGGCGAACGGGAAGAAGGCGTCGGAGGATGCGACCGAACCGGCGGCACGGTCCCCGGCGCGCTCGACCGCGAGGCGGCACGAGTCGACGCGGTTGACCTGGCCCATGCCGACACCGACCGTGGCGTTGTCCTTCGCGAGCACGATCGCGTTCGACTTGACCGCGCGGCAGGCCTTCCACGCGAAGATGAGGTTCTCCATCTCCTCGTCGCTCGGGCGCTCGCCCGAGACGAGCTCCCAGTTCTTCGCGACCGAGACGATGTCGTCGGGGAAGCGGTCGGCGTCCTGCAGCAGCAGGCCTCCCGAGACCAGGCGCACGTCCATCCGCTCCTGCTGCCAGTCCTCGGGGAGCTGGAGAAGACGCAGGTTCTTCTTGGCCTTGAACACTTCGAGCGCCGCAGGCTCGAACGACGGGGCGACGATGACCTCGGTGAAGATGTCCTTGAGGTTCTCGGCCATCTTCAGCGTCACGGTGCCGTTCGCCGCGATGACTCCGCCGTAGGCCGAGACCGGGTCGCACTCGTGGGCGCGCAGGTGGGCGCTGGCGATCGGGTCGAGCGCGTTCGGCGCCGTGGTGGCGATGCCGCACGGGTTGGCGTGCTTGATGATCGCGACGGCCGGCTTCACCATGTCGTATGCGGCCCGCAGCGCGGCATCCGCGTCGACGTAGTTGTTGTACGACATCTCCTTGCCCTGCAACTGGGTCGCCTGGGCGATGCCGTGGCCGCCGGCGCGCGTGTAGATCGCGCCGCGCTGGTGCGAGTTCTCGCCGTAGCGCAGAGTGGCCAGCCGCTCGGCCTGGATCGTGAGATGCGTGGGCAGATCGCCGTCGTCCTGCAGCGTCCCCTCGGCGAACCACGATGCCACGGCCGTGTCGTACGCCGCCGTGTGGGCGAATGCACGGGCTGCGAGCTCGCGCCGCTGCGACAGCGAGGTGCCTCCCGCGTCGAGTGCCGAGATGATCCCGGGGTACGACTGCGGCGAGACGACGATCGCGACATTCGCGTGGTTCTTCGCGGCGGCGCGCGCCATGGCGGGCCCACCGATGTCGATCTGCTCGACCACGTCGTCGCCGACGGCGCCGGAGGCCACCGTCTCCACGAACGGGTAGAGGTTCACGACGACGAGCTCGAACGGGGTGATGTCGAGTTCGGCGAGCTGCCGTTCGTGGTCTTCGAGGCGCAGGTCGGCGAGCAGCCCCCGTGGATCTTGGGGTGCAGCGTCTTGACGCGGCCGTCGAGCATCTCGGCGACGCCCGTGACGGCGGCGACATCGGTCACGGCGATACCGGCCTCGCGGATCGTCGAGGCCGTGGAGCCGGTCGAGACGATCTCCACGCCGGCCTCGGCGAGTGCCGCAGCGAGGACGAGCAGGTCGGTCTTGTCGCTCACCGAGACGAGCGCGCGCCGGATCGGAACGGCATCGCGATCGCGGTAGAGCGTGGGGTCGTGGCGGGGGCCGGCCATGAGGGCTCCTTCGTGCGGGGCGTCGGGTGGGGGTCAGGAAGAGGAGGGGAGGGCGAGGTCGCCGGTGGCGATCCCGCGGACGACATCGATCAGCAGTCGACGTTCGACGGGCTTGATGCGCTCGTGCAGGCTGTGCTCGGTATCGCCGCCGAGGATCGGCACGCGCTCCTGCGCCAGGATGGGGCCGGAGTCCACGCCGTCGTCGACGACGATCACGCTGGCACCCGTCTGGGCGGCGCCGGCGGCGAGGGCGTCCCGGACGCCGTGCGCGCCGGGGAACTCCGGCAGGTAGGCGGGGTGGGTGTTGATCAGGCGCGGCGAGTACTCCGCGACGACCGACGGCGGAAGCAGCCGCATGAGACCGCTGAGGACGACGAGGTCCGGGTTCCAGACGGCCAGCTGACGGGAGAGTTCCTCTCCCCAGGCCTCTCGGCTCTCGTGCTCGTGCCACGGCACCGTGAAGCTGGGGATGCCGAACTCCTCGGCGTGGGCCAGGCCGTCGGCCTCGCGGTCGGCGCCGACGACGATCACCCTGGCGGGAAAATCGGGATGACGAGCGGCCTCGAGGAGGGCGCGAAGGTTCGAGCCGGTGCCCGAGATGAGAACGGCGACCGTGAGCACGCGCCCAGTCTACCGGGGAGCGCGACCGGCTCCGTCCGGCGGGTTCGCGCCACGGAGGTCATCCAGCGGCGCCGTGTCGTCGAAAGCGGAGGGTTCACGGAAGGACGCATCGGCTGAGGCATCCGTCGCCACCGAGAACGGGGCCGGAGTGCTCTCCAACGCCGACATCTCTGCGACCCAGCGATCGGTGCGCTCTTCGGCCAGCTCGTCGCGGTTCCGCGGGGACAGCAGCAGGATCGCCGCACCGACGAGGACCTCGGCTCCGAGCGCGAGTGCGAACGGCAGCACGGCAGGACCGACCACCGCCAGCCGTCCCGGTCCCATCGACCCGTTCGAGAGGGCCGCTGCGATCGCGGCGACACCGGCAGTGACCCCGGCGATGCCGACGGCGATCGTCACCCGCTGCAGCATGCCGAGAGGCGTGCCCTCCCACACGAGCCTCGAGCGGACCGCCCATCCGGCGAACGCCCCCGCGGCGACGGGGACGAGCACGACGATCAGCATCCAGATCGAGCTGTTCTCCGGCAGCAGTCCGAAGACGGGGATGCCGGGTACGACGCCGAGCTGGGTCCCCGCGGGGAGACGGCGGTTCCGGCACCGACCGCGAAACCGGGACCCGCGAGCCACGACGCGGTCCACACGATCAGCGTCGGCAGGTAGACGAGCTGCCCGAGGGTCATGACGGTCGCACCGAGCGCATCGACGCGGGCGGCCTGGAACAGCGCGACCACCTCGCCTCCGCGCAGCAGCACGGTCACAGCGAGCGCCAGAGCAGCGGCACCGACCACACCGACCAGTGCGAAGGCGGCGCCACGCACCACGGCGACCGGGACCGGCGCCCACTCGTCCCTGGCGTCGAACCAGTCGTGCACCCGGTCGAGCACTCCCCCGTCGCCCTCCTCCCATGCGATGCGCACGGCTCCGCAGAGCGCTCCGATCAGGTAGACCGCGGCGGGGAGGATGATAGCGAGCGGCAAGGGAGTCTGCGCCGCATCCAGCCGGGTCGTGAGCGACTCCGGCCGAGATGAGTGCGAATGCCCCCGCTCCGGTCAGCGAGCCGAGCAGCCATGCCCCGGCCTTCGCCGCCCTGCCACCAGACCGCGCGGCGAACAGGAGGGTGAACAGCAGGAAGGCCAGCGGGGTGATCGACACGACGAAGGTCGCGGCCTCCGGCGGGATGCTCAGAGCGACCAGGAGCGCGTCCGGGATCCCGACCGTGAGCGGCACGCCGTGACCGAACTCCCAGAGCGTGCCGGTCAGCGGCCAGAGCGCGCCCCAGTCGGCGGTGATCCCGAAGGCCACCGTCCACAGCAGCGTCAGCGGAGCCAGCAGCACGACGAGACCGACCGCAGCGGCGATGGCGGCGTCGAAGGCGGCGAGGAGCGCGACGAGGAGGCGTTGCATAGCGATTCGAGACTACGACGAGTTGCCGACGAACCTCTGGGGGCGCGCGTGGGCTCCGCGACACGATAGCGTTTCTCCGGAGGTTTCCCGATGACAACTGCCCCACCCGCCCCCGCATCCACCGAGCCCACCGGTGCTCTGGACCGCTTCTTCGAGATCAGCAAACGCGGATCGACGATCGGCACCGAGGTCCGAGGGGGTCTGGTGACGTTCGTCACCATGGCCTACATCGTGATCCTCAACCCGATCATCCTGTCCGGCAAGCCGGATGTCGCCGGCAACATGCTCGACTTCAACGCTGTCGGAGCCGCCACCGCGCTCACTGCCGGAGTGATGACGATCCTGTTCGGGCTGGTGACGCGCCTGCCGTTCGGGTTCGCCGCAGGGCTCGGGATCAACGCGTTCGTGGCCTTCTCGGTCGTCGGGCAGGTGACCTGGCCGGAGGCCATGGCCCTCGTGATGATCAACGGTGTCGTGATCGTGCTGCTCGCGGCCACCGGCCTGCGCAAGGCGATCTTCGATGCGGTGCCGTTCCAGCTCAAGATCGCGATCACGGTCGGCATCGGCCTGTTCATCGCGTTCATCGGCTTCGTCAACTCGGGATTCGTCACGGCGACCGGAGCCTCCTCGCCCCCGGTCGGCCTCGGCGTGAACGGCTCGGTCGCGACCGTTCCGACCCTGCTCTTCGTGATCACGCTCCTTCTGACCGGCATCCTCGTCGCCTTGAAGATCAAGGGCGGCATGCTGATCGGCCTGATCGGCGGCACCGTCCTCGCGGTCATCGTCGAGGCGATCTGGCACATCGGCGCACGCGGCTTCGACGACGAGGGCAATGTCGTCAACCCGGGCGGCTGGGGCCTCACGGTCCCCGCACTGAACGGCTCCCCGGTCGGGATCCCCGACCTCAGCCTGATCGGCGCCGTCGACTTCGGCTTCGACCTGGGCAAGGTCAGCCTCGTCGCGATCGTGATGATCGTCTTCACACTGCTGTTCACGAACTTCTTCGACGCCATGGGCACCATGACGGGCCTCGCGAAGGAGGCGAACCTCGCCGACGACAACGGAGACTTCCCGCGCATCAAGTCGGCGCTGGTCGTCGAGGGCGTCGGAGCGATCGCCGGTGGCGCGACCTCGTCGTCGTCGAGCACGGTGTTCATCGAGTCCGGCGCCGGAATCGGCGAGGGCGCGCGCACGGGTCTCGCCAACGTGGTCACGGGCGTCGTGTTCCTGATCGCGATGTTCCTGACCCCGCTGACGTCGATCGTCCCGACCGAGATCGCGGCAGCCGCGCTGATCATCGTCGGCGCGATGATGATGGCGCAGATCCGTTTCATCGACTTCACCGACTTCCGCGTGCTGCTGCCGGTGTTCCTCACCGTCTCGGTGATGCCGCTGACGTACTCGATCGCGAACGGCATCGGGGCGGGCTTCGTCAGCTGGGTGCTCATCCACGCGTTCTCCGGCAAGGTCAAGAGCATCAGCCCTCTGCTGTGGGTGGTCGGTGCCGGCTTCCTGATCTTCTTCGCCCGCGGCCCGATCGAGGCGCTCTTCGGCGTCGGTATCTGACCGGAACCACGAGAGAGGGGCGGATGCTGCGGCATCCGTCCCTCTCTCGTGTCTCGCCCTGCGCCGTCCGTCCTCTCCGGCACCCGTGCCATGTCACGGACGCACGACCGCGACGCGGATGCACGACCCGGTCGCGGATGCCGTCGTACGGACGCGCCCGCTTCATGCAGGTGTTCCGGCGAGGAGCGGCTCAGGCCGGTGCGGCGTAGGCGGCGGCGAACTCCGGCGACGGCTCGATCGGCTCGATGACGTCGATGAGCACTCCTCCCGGTGCCTCCACGATGAAATGACGCTGACCGAAAGCCTCGTCGCGAAGGGTCAGTCTCTCCGGCAGGCCGCGCTCCCCCACCAGCCGCGCATGCACCGCCTTCGCATCCGACACCTCGATGTTGAGCAGCAGGCCGCGGACCTGTTCGCGGAAGCCCTCGGGGATGCTCTCGTGCGTCCGGGCGAGGATCGCCAGTTCGCCTCCGTCGAAGCGCAGGCTCACGTACCAGTCCGCCTCGAACGTCGGCTCGAAGCCGAGTTCCTCACGGTAGAACCGTGCCGCAGTCGCGACGTCGTCCACCATCAGCACCGGATAGAAGCTCGTGATCTCCATGGTCACTCCTTTTACATACACTGTGTTTGTATCGTTCCCGTTAGAATACATACACATCACACGTAAAGGAACCTATGCCCCGCGCATCCGCCGCAGACGCCGCAGAGACGGCACGTCGAATCCTCGAAGTCGCCACCGCGCACTTCGTCGCGCACGGCTACGCATCGGCGTCGGTCGACGAGATCGCCCGCGCCTCCGGCGTGACCCGCGGCGCCGTGTACCACCACTACACGTCGAAACCGGGGCTGTTCGCAGCCGTCGTCGCGACGCAGCAGCAGCTCGTCGCAGAGGCGATCATCGCGGCCACGCGGAACAGTGCCCCGGACACCGCGATCCACGACGGGAGCCACGCGTTCCTCGACGCGATCACCCGAGGGGCGGCAGCGCGGGTGCTGCTCGTCGACGGACCGGCCGTCGTCGGTTGGCAGGAGTGGCGGCGCCTCGACGCGGAAGGTCCGGAGCAGGAGCTGCGCACGGGCCTCCGTGAAGCGGGCACCTCCCCGCGCTCCTGGACCCGCTGACCGCCGCACTCTCGGGCGCGATGAACGAGCTGGCTCTCTGGCTCGCCGTGCGTCCGGACGACGCCGCCGCACGCGGGCACGCCCACGAGGCTCTCGACGCCATCCTGAGTTCCGTCGCTCCCCGGCGCTGACTCCCCCGGACGCTCCCGGCAGAACGATCCGACGCCCCGGCATGAAAGAAGGCCCCGGGGTGGAGCCCGGGGCCTTCAGATCAAGCGTAGCTCAGATCAGAGCGCTTCGATGATCTCGCGCATCAGGTCGGCGGTCTCGGACGGCGTCTTGCCGACCTTGACCCCGGCGGCCTCGAGGGCCTCCTTCTTCGCCTGGGCGGTACCGGCCGAACCGGAGACGATCGCTCCGGCGTGACCCATGGTCTTGCCCTCGGGAGCCGTGAAGCCCGCGACGTAGCCGACGACCGGCTTGGTGACGTGCGCCTTGATGTACTCGGCCGCGCGCTCCTCGGCGTCGCCGCCGATCTCGCCGATCATGACGATGGCCTTGGTCTCGGGGTCGGCCTCGAACGCGGCGAGCGCGTCGATGTGCGTCGTGCCGATGACCGGGTCGCCGCCGATGCCGATGGCGGTCGAGAAGCCGAGGTCGCGCAGCTCGAACATCATCTGGTACGTCAGGGTGCCCGACTTCGACACGAGGCCGATCGGGCCCTTGCCGGTGATGTTCGCGGGCGTGATGCCGACGAGCCTCGCCGGGCGTGATGATGCCGGGGCAGTTCGGGCCGATGATGCGGGTCTTGTTGCCCTTGCTCTGCGCGTAGGCCCACGCTTCGGCCGAGTCGCCAACGGGCACGCCCTCGGTGATGACGACGAGCAGCGGGATCTCGGCATCGATGGCCTCGATCATCGCGTCCTTCGTGAAGGCGCCGGGGACGAAGGCGATCGACACGTCGGCGCCGGTCTCCTTCATGGCCTCGGCGACCGAGGCGAAGACGGGGAGCTCGACGGCGGTGCCGTCCTTGTCGGTGTGCGAGACCGTGGTGCCGGCCTTGCGGGCGTTGACACCACCGACGACCTGGGTGCCGGCCTTGAGCATCAGCGCTGTGTGCTTGGTGCCCTCACCACCGGTGATGCCCTGGACGATGACCTTGGAGTCCTTGTTGAGGTAGATCGACATTCTTCTCGTCCTTCAGTCTCAGGCGTTGGCGAGCTCGGCGGCCTTGTCGGCGCCCTCGTCCATGGTTGCGGCCAGGGTCACAAGCGGGTGCGCGTACTCGGCGAGGATCGCACGGCCCTCGTCGACGCGGTTGCCGTCGAGGCGGACGACCAGAGGCTTGGAGGCGGTGGCCCCCAGCGTCTCGAGCGCGCCCTTGATGCCGTTGGCGACGGCGTCGCACGCCGTGATGCCGCCGAACACGTTCACGAACACGCTCTTGACCTGCGGGTCGCCGAGGATGACGTCGAGGCCAGCGGCCATGACCTCGGCCGAGGCGCCGCCGCCGATGTCGAGGAAGTTCGCCGGCTTGACGCCGTTGTGGTTCTCGCCTGCGTAGGCGACGACGTCGAGCGTCGACATGACGAGCCCTGCGCCGTTGCCGATGATGCCGACCTCACCGTCGAGCTTCACGTAGTTGAGGCCCGACTCCTTGGCCTTGGCCTCGAGCGGGTCTGCGGCGTCCTTGTCCTCGAGCGCCTCGTGCTCGGGGTGACGGATCTCGGAGGCGTTGTCGTCGAGCGTGACCTTGCCGTCGAGCGCGATGATGTCGCCCTCTTCGGTGCGAACCAGCGGGTTGACCTCGACCAGCGTCGCGTCCTCGCCCTTGTAGACGTCGAAGAGCTTCACGAAGACGTCGGAGACCTTCTCGACCAGATCTTCGGGGAAGTTGGCTGCGCGAGCGATCTCGACGGCCTTCTCCTTGTCGATGCCCGTGAGCGGGTTGACCTCGACGCGCGCGAGCGCCTCGGGGCGCTCGACCGCGAGCTCCTCGATCTCCATGCCGCCCTCGACCGAGCAGAGGCTCAGGTAGGAGCGGTTGGCGCGGTCGAGCAGCACGGAGAAGTAGAACTCCTCGGCGATGCGCGCACCCTGCGCGACCATGACGCGCTTGACGACGTGGCCCTTGATGTCGAGACCGAGGATGGACTTCGCCGCCTCGTACGCCTCGTCGGGGGTCTTGGCGACCTTGACGCCGCCTGCCTTTCCACGGCCGCCGGTCTTCACCTGAGCCTTGACGACGACCACTCCACCGATCTTCTCGGCTGCCGCCCTCACCTCTTCAGGGGTGTCCGCGACGATGCCGGCGAGGACCGGCACTCCGTACTTTTCGAAAACGTCTCGTGCCTGGTACTCGTACAGATCCACTGTGGTTCCTTCACTGGGCTGCTGTCTGGTAATTCTCTCGATGTCGAGACATCGACCAGTCCCCCAGCCTACTACCTCGGCCTGGGCGCGCTTACGGCCCCGGGCTCTTGCCGGTCACCGCAGCGGCGGCACGCCGTAGCGACGTGAAGGCAGCGCAGCCAGACGGAGCTGACGCGTGATCAGCAACGGAGTGATCACCAACGCGGCGCCGACGGCGACGATCACCGGTCGCACGACGACGACCGGCAACCCTCCCCACAGCGCGATGAGGATCGAGCCGACGAGGACGACCCCCAGGACGGCCTCGCTCACGAGCAGCTGCCGCCGCACCGCCGCGGTGTCTGCCGCCAACGTGGTCTCCCGTCCATGCACGGCGATGTGCTCGGTCCACCGCGCGCCGTCCCACCAGCGTCGGGTGCCGCGGCGGCGTGTCTCGTACCATCCGGCCGGAATCCCACGTTCGCTCACGCTCCTCAGTATGACGGCGGCGCCTCGGTGTCGGCGCCCGCCGAGGTCTAGGCTTTCGCCATGCACGAATCCGCAGAACTGCGCACCGGCGTCGTCGCCGCAGCGCTCGAGCTCTTCAGCGCCCAGGGCTTCGACCAGACGTCGGTGGAGCAGATCGCGAAGGCGGCCGGAGTCTCCCGCTCGACCTTCTTCCGCCAGTTCGGTGGCAAAGAAGATGTCGTGTTCGCCGATCATGAGGTGCTTCTCGAGCAGCTCCGCGAGTTCCTCGACGAGGGGCACGACGACCCGTGGGGCGCGGTCTGCGCCGCCTCGGAGTCGGTCTTCGCGCATTTCGCCCACGATCCTCAGCTCGCCCGACGGCGCTACCAGATCGTGCGTCAGGTCCCCGTGCTGCGCGAGCGCGAGATCATCACGGTCTTCCGCTACGAGCGCCTGTTCGACGAGTATCTGCGCAGCGCTCTCCCCGGCGTCGATCCGCTGGACGCCGTGGGGTTCGCGGCGCTCGTGACCGCCGTGCACAACCACGTGCTGCGCCAGTTGCTGCGCGGGCGCAAGAAGGTGCCCCTGGCGACGCTGCAGACGGCACTCGCCGATGTCCGCCGCCGCTACGGGGTGACAGGCGAGACCGCGACCGCGCCCGACGACATGGTCGTCGCCGTGTTCCCTCGCTCCATGCCGATCGCGGAGGTCACGCGCCGCCTGCAGTCCGAACTCGACTGACGACTCGTGGAACCGAGTATCGAGGAGTACGATACTCAGGTCCACGAAGGAGTCCCATGAGCACTGCAGCCTCCCCCTCCCCCTTCCCCGGCGAGCGCGTCTCGTCCTATGACATCACCGCCCGTCAGGACAGTGATTACTACGCCGTCTTCAGCGACGTCCCCGCCGCGGATCGCGCCGCGTGGGATCGTGCGAAGTCCTACGTCGACGAGGTGGCCCCGCAGATGACGGAGGCCTGGGACCGCGCGGAGTACCCGCTCGCAGCCGCCCGACGGATGGGCGAGATGGACCTTGTCGTCGACGGCGTCCAGCACCCGTCGCTCACGAGCCTCTCACCGTTGGCCGCAGGCCTGGTCAACATGGAGATCTCACGCGGCGACGGCTCCCTCGGCACGATCCTCGCGGTGCAGGGCGGGCTCGCACTGCGCACACTGGCCCTGTTCGGCTCGTCGGCGCAGCAGGAGCGTTGGCTCACCGCGCTCGCAGACGGATCGGTGCTCGGATCCTTCGCCCTGACCGAACCCGACCACGGCTCCGACTCCGTCTCGCTCGAGACCGTGGCCAGGCGCGACGGCGACGCGTGGGTCATCCGCGGCGCGAAGAAGTGGATCGGCAACGGCGCCTCCGGCGGCATCACCTTCGTGTGGGCGCGCGTCGACGACGAGGCCGCCGAGGAGCACGGCGCCGTGCGGTGCTTCCTGGTGGAACAGGACGCGCCCGGCTACACGGGCACTGTGATCCGCGGCAAGGCCTCGCTGAGGGCGATCCACCAGGCGCACATCGTGCTCGACGACGTGCGCGTACCTCTGGATGCGGTGCTGCCGGGCACGAAGAGCTTCAAGGATGCGTCCACCGTCCTCTACGCCACACGCTCAGGCGTCGCCTGGTCGGCACTCGGTCACGCGACCGCATGCTACGAAGCCTCCCTGGCATACGCGACCCAGCGAGTGCAGTTCGGCAAGCCTCTCGCGAAGTTCCAGATGGTGCAGGAGCGCCTCACCCACATGCTGGAAGACCTCACGGCGATGCAGCTGTACTGCCGCCGGATGGCCGACCTCGAGACCGCGGGAGATCTACGTCCGACGCAGGCATCGCTCGCGAAGTTCCACAACACGCGCGCCGCACGCCGGATCGCCTCGACAGCCCGCGATCTGCTCGGCGGCAACGGCATCCTGCTCGAGAACGGCGTCATGCAGCACATGGCCGACATCGAGGCGATCCACACCTACGAGGGCACCGAGAGCGTCCAGGCGCTGCTGCTCGGTCGTGACATCACGGGGATGAGCGCCTTCGCCTGAGGCCAGGTTCGGGCGTCCTGGTCAGTCTCACGCGGGACGGATCATGCACACCAGACGCGGACGCGGGTCCCCACTCTCCGCGCGGCGGAAGCCGCGTGATTCGTAGAGGCGGATCGCTCGCTCGCGCCACTCCCACACGGAAAGACGCACCTCGCCCTCGGCATCCGCGATCGCCGCGTCGAGCAGCGCCGATCCCACACCACGGCCACGCACGCGGGGATCCGCCCACAGTCGCTTGACCTCGGTGATGCCGCCGCGCGCGAGCGAGACGACGACGCCGACCACCCGGTCGTCGAGATCCGCGACGAGCACCCGGCAGCCGTCGTACGCAGCAGAGGGGTCGTCGACCTCCGGCCGGTACCGCTCGGGGAGCACGAGGAGCGCTGCGCTCTCCGTGCCGCTCTCCCGCCTCTTCTCCTCCTCTGTCTGGACGAGGTAAGCGCGCACGGCGGCGGCGACGGCGGGAGTGTCGTGGCGGAAATCCGCGGGGCGGATCCGCGGCGACGCGTCCGCCCGATCGACCATCAGTCGCAGCCGCAGCCGCCGGACGGCGTCTTCACCATGAAGCACACGTCGCATACGCCGTAGTCGCGCTCCGTGACGGGCTTCGGCGCCTTCTCGGCGCGCGGTGCCGAGACGCGCGGGGTCGTCGCGCGCTTCGCCGCTCGCTGCGGCGCGAGCGGGATGAACTCGCTCGGATGGCTCACGTAGAAGTACGGCGCGCGCCCTTCGCTCGGCTGGAGTCGCAGGGGAGCTGAGCCGACGATCAGTCGCTCGTCCTCGGTGAAACCGTTGGTGTAAGTGCGCCCGATGTGCAGCGACGCACCCTCGCCGCGACGGATCGCCTCGATATAGCGACCGCGGTCGATGAACGAGCTGATCCCGATCGCATCGACGATGGCCGTGATGAACGCGTGGTTCGCCGGGTCTATGCGGTGCGCGCGCAGCGCTTCCTGGAGCGAACGGTATGGACGGGAGGTGCCTGCGGGGGTCGGCCCCTGTACTTCTTTCATCCCTTCCAGGATCGCACGCTCCGAGGCCTGCGTCCGACCGTTTCCTCCGATGTGCGTGCGAGACTGGCGTCATGGTTCGGGCGACGATCATCGGCTCCGGCCCCAACGGCCTCGCCGCCGGGGTGGCCCTCGCACGCGCCGGCTACGAGGTGCGAGTGCTCGAAGCGTCCGACACGATCGGCGGCGGAGTGCGCACGGCGGAGACCACTCTCTCCGGCTTCCGACACGATGTGTGTTCCACGGTGCATCCGGCCGCGCTGGCTTCCCCGTTCTTCCGCGCCTTCGGCCTCGCAGAGCGTCTCGAGTGGATCATCCCGGAGATCTCGTACGCGCACCCGCTGGATGCCGGAAGGGCCGCGATCGCGTGGCGGGACATCGAGCGCACCGCTGCGGGACTCGGTGCCGACGAGCGGGCCTGGCTCAGGCTCCTGCGACCGCTGAGCCGCCGCATCGACGGCGTCACCGACTTCACCGGCAACCAGCTGCTGCGCGTTCCCGCAGACCCCGTGACAGCCGTCCGCTATGCGCTGCGCATGCTGGATCAGGGCACTCCCCTCGCCGCGCGCAGCTTCCGCACCGTGGAGGCGGCCGCCCTGATGTCGGGAGTCGTCGCGCACGCCAACTCCCCACAACCGTCGCTCGCCGGCGCGGCCGCCGGTCTGCTGCTGGCGGCTCTCGGACATGCCGACGGGTGGCCGCTCCCCCGCGGTGGCGCGCAGAGCATCGCCGACGCGCTGGTCGCCGATCTCGAAGCGCATGGCGGCTCCGTCGAGCCCGGCACGGCGGTCACCGACCTCGGCGCGCTCGACTGGGGCGACCCCGGCCGGGGCGATCTGCTTCTGCTGAACACCTCTCCCCGTCTGGCGCTCACCCACCCCGACATCCCGGCCGGATACCGGCGCGCACTCGCCTCGTACCGCTACGGAGCGGCAGCGGCCAAGGTCGACTTCGCCCTCGACGGCCCCATCCCGTGGAGCAACGCCGACGTGCGACAGGCGATAACCGTGCACCTCGGCGGCACCCGCGCCGAGGTCTGGGCGAGCGAGAACGCCGTCGCCGCGGGCCGCGTGAGCGAACGCCCTTACGTGCTCGCGGTGCAGCCGTCCGTGGTCGACGCCTCGCGCGCACCGGAGGGCAAGGCGGTGCTGTGGGCGTACATCCACGTGCCCAACGGCTCCGACCTCGACCCGACCGCCCTCATCACGACCCAGGTCGAGCGCTTCGCTCCCGGCTTCCGCGACCTCGTGCTGGCGCCCCACGCCGTGCCCGCGTCGTCGCGCGAAGCCGTCAACCCCGCGGAGATCGGCGGTGACATCTCCGGAGGCGTGTTCGACATGCGGCAGGCGCTGCGTCGGCCCGCGCTCTCTCCGACACCGTGGCGCACGCCCATGCGGGGTATCTACCTCGCCTCCGCTGCCACCCCACCCGGCCCGGCGGTCAGCGGCATGGCCGGGTGGCACGCGGCGCGCACGGCGCTGGCCGACGCCGGCGAACCCGCCACGCTCGACGACCTCTTCGGCTGAGCGCAACCCCTTCCGTCGCGGCGTCCTCGGCGTCCAGGATGGGACCATGCGCTACGAGATCCCCGCACCGATGCTGGCGAAAGCGGTCCGGACCGTCCCCGACCCGGACAAGACCCCCGGCGGACTCGTGTACGAACCGAAGTGGGACGGTTTCCGCGGCCTCATCGCCTGGGACGGTGAGACCGTGGAGATCGGCTCGCGAGGAGCGAAGCCCCTGACCCGGTACTTCCCCGAGCTGGTCGACGCCATCCCCGAGCTGCTGCCGGGGCCGTGTCTGCTCGACGGGGAGATCGTCGTCGCCACCGGTCCCCGAGGGTCCCAGCGCCTGGACTGGGAAGCGCTGAGCCAGCGCATCCACCCCGCGGCCTCGCGCGTCGCGAAGCTCGCCGTCGAGACACCGGCCATGTTCATCGCCTTCGATCTGCTCGCCTACGGGGACGACGACCTCCTCACGCAGTCGTTCGAGACGCGGAGGGCGCGGCTCGAGACGGTGATGGAGGCCGTCGAACACCCCCTGCACATCACCCGGACGACGCGCGATCGCGATTCCGCTGTGCGCTGGCTCGAGGAGTTCGAGGGCGCGGGGCTCGACGGCGTCGTCGCGAAGCCCCTCGACCAGCCGTATGCCCCTGGCAAGCGCACCCTGTTCAAGATCAAGCACGCCCGCACCGCCGATGTGGTCGCACTCGGCTACCGCATCCACAAGTCGGGTTCCGGCGTCGGCTCCCTCCTGGTCGGCCTCTACGGCGACGACGGCGTGCTGCGGCAGGTCGGCGGGGTCGCGGCGTGGAGCGACGCGCGGCGACAGGAGCTCGTCGACGAGCTCGCACCCCTGGTCGAGCGCGACGAAGCGGGCGACGCCGTGACCGCGGAGGGCGAGCGCTCGCGTTTCAGCGGTGCGAAGGATGTCTCGTTCGTGCGGTTGCGCCCCGAGCGGGTCCTCGAGGTCAGGTACGACCAGCTCGAGGGCGCGCGCTTCCGACACACCGTGCAGTTCGAGCGCTGGCGCCCCGATCGCGACGCCCGCTCATGCACCTACGATCAGCTCGACACCGTCGCGGGGTACGACCTGGCCGACGTCCTGAGCTGAGCGGGTCACGGGAGCAGGGCGATCATCTGCGGTCTCGCCGGCATGGCATGGATGACCAGTTCATTGCCGCTGTCGAACGTGAGAACGACGGTTTCCAACAAGCGCCCGCGCGTTTCGAACCCCAGCCGGAGCTGACGCGCGGGACTGTCCCTATCCAGATCTTCGATCCAGAGGGACCACGTGGCCGCCTGGACGATGTCTTCGTGCTCGAATCCGTGCTTGAGTGCCGCGGAATGGACTTTCACGCCGCCGCCACCGCCAGCGCCTCGCGGATCACCTCAGACCGCGTCTTCCCCTCACGTTCAGCGCGAGCATCCAGCGCCGCGATCTCATCGAGGGTGAGGCGCAGTGCGACGACCTGCGACGGCGCTGCCCCCCGCCCTGGTCGTCCACGACCGCGCTTCTTCAGCGTCTCTGCGTCGTAGCCGGCTTCGGCCTCGGCCGCCCATTCCGCGATCTGCTCCTCGGTCACCGGGTTGCCGTCGATCGTTTCGCGCGAGATCATGAAATTAATGTAATACGAAAAAGACCGAACCGCCAGAGTCACTTGTCGGCGGGAGTGCCGTCTTCGTCCCAGTTCGCCGCGACCTTCTTGCTCGGCTGCACGCGCGGAGGCTCGCCCGGCATCTTCGGGAACTCCGGGGGGAACGGCAGTTCGCCCAGACCGTTCTCGGTGTCACGGGTCCACCACTCCAGCAGGGTGTCGATGCGACCGGGTGACGCCTGCATGTCGGCCCACGGATCGCCCACGTCTTCGAGTCTCTTCGGGATGCTCCGCACCGTGAACGCGCGGGGGTCCAGTCCGTCGAGCTCGTCCCACGAGACGGGTGTCGACACCGTCGCGCCGGGCAACGCCCGTGGACTGTAGGCACCGGCCATGGTGCGGTCGCGGTTGGCCTGGTTGAAGTCGACGAAGATCCGCTCCCCGCGCTCCTCCTTCCACCAGTTCGTCGTGACCTGCTCCGGCATCCGCCGCTCCAGCTCGCGTCCCGCGGCGATCACCGCGTGCCGCACGTCGAGGAACTCGTGGGTGGGCTCGATGGGCGCGAAGACGTGCAGCCCGCGATTGCCGCTCGTCTTGGCGAACGCCTCCAGACCCGCCTCGCGCAGCACCTCGCGCAGCGTGTGCGCGGCGACGACAGCATCCGCGAAATCCGTCCCCGGCTGCGGGTCGAGATCGATGCGCAGCTCGACGGGGTTGTCGGCGTCGGTGGCGAGCGATGCCCACGGGTGGAACACGATCGTGTTCATCTGCACCGCCCAGACGATCGCACTCGTGCGGTTCAGGACGATCTGCGGATGCTGGCGCCCGCTGTTGTAGGTGACGGTGACCGCGTCGACGAAGTCCGGGGTGCCTTTGGGCGGGTTCTTCGAGAAGAAGCCCTCCGCTCGCGGGCCGCCGGACGCGCCGACGCCGTCGCGGAATCGCTCGAGCGAGACCGGACGGTTGCCGTTGGCCGCGAGGAACGGCTCGGAGACGCGTTGCACGTATTCGGCGAGTTCGGCCTTCGTGATCCCGAGATCCGGCCACACCACGCGGTTGGGGCTCGAGAGCGTCACCTCGCGCTCCCCGTCGGAGTCGGCGACGGTCAGTGTCACGCGTTCTGAGGCCATGCTCCGACCCTAGAGCGATGCCCCGACAGACGGAACCCCGCGTGGCGCGACCACAGCGAGGCGACGGTGGATCAATCGTCCAGGTCGACCGCGAGCACGAGGACGGGGGCGAGTGCCTCCCGTTCGACGACGAGTGACGGCCCCGCGGAGTCGACGATCACACCCGCCATCTCGGCGTGGCTCGTGAGGACCTTGGCCAGCTGCTCCGGCTCGAACGGAAGCGGACGGTCGCCCCGGCCGAGAGCGATGACCTCGAGCGGATGCGAGAAGAGCTGCAGGTACCGCCGACCGTCCGCGGTCTGCGCCTCGGCGATGCCGACCTGCCCTGAGCCGGTGCCGTCGTTCACGGCCACCCACATCCGCTTCGTCGCCAGTGCCTCGCCGACCTTCACCGCGGAGTCCTGCTCTCGCGGCGCGGCGAGGATCGTCTTGACCGCCATGTCGACATCGGCCTGTTCGAGCGTCTTCTGCAGCAGCTCGGTCGGGAAGACGACGCGATGCGGGGCGGAGGCATTGTCGACGATCAGTCCGGCGAAGTCGCCCGACACGACCTGCTGCAGTACGGAGGTCACCGGCTGCGCCACCGCCGAGGTCGCCGCAGGGTCTGCCTCGAGCTGTACGGAGTCACGCACAGCGCGTGCCGAGCTGAAGGCCAGCATGAACTGACGGTCGTCGTTGTCGCGCACCACCGCGACAGAGAGCGGCTTGCCCTCGCTGATCTGCGCGCGGGCATCGCCGTTCACGCGGATGTACAGGTGACCTTGCAGCGCCTGGCGCATCACACCGAGGAGCTGGTCGTTGGTCGCGCCCGCTTCGATCTCGGTCAGCGCCTCGCGCAGCAGGACGTTGTCCTTCATGCCCGCGACGGTCTCGGTCTGCTCGGGCGGCAGAGCCGCAGCGAGGGGAGGCGTCGCTCCTGAGGAGCCGCCGGCGGGGCGGCAGGGCGCTGTGTCGTCTGGGCGGCAGGAACCGATGTCGTCTGACGCGGTGCGGGAGCCTCCGCGGGCTTCGCATCGGCGTCGGGCAGCGCGACTTCGGGCCCCGCCTCCGCGCCGACACCGCGGAACGCCTGCACCGAGATGCCGATCGAGGGCGCCTCGACATCCGGCTGCGTGGTGGTGGCACCCGCATCGACGGCGGGAGCCTCGCCAGCTTCCTGCGGGGCATCGGCGGTGGGGGCGACGGCATCGTCACCGGACTTCTTGCGGCGGGAGAAGAGGGCCATATGAGCCAGCCTAACCGGCATCCCACCCCGGTTCTGCGCGATTGCGCCGCGCGCGAACCGGGCCGCGGTCGATGCTAGATCTTCTCGATCGGAGCGACCTTGATGAGCAGCTTCTTCTGCCCCGCAGAGTCGAACCGGACGTGCGCGATCCGTTTGGCGCCCTCCCCGGTCACGGCATCCACGCGGCCCTCACCGAAGTCGACGTGACGGATGCGGTCGCCCGCGGCGAGCTCGAGGTCGCCGTTGTCACGCATCTTGGCCGTGACCCTGTTGGGGAACTTGTCCATCGCGGTCGACAGCGGCTTCAGGGAGTCGCGCCCGGGGAGCGCCTTGACCGCGAATCTGTCGTTCGACGCGGATCCGCCGAAGCCGCCCTGACGACGCGCGTTCAAGGCACGCGACTGCATGCCGCCGCGCGAGTTCACGTCGCCCGGCGACTGCCGCCAGTCGATGAGTCCTGCCGGGATCTCCTGGAGGAAGCGGCTCGGCATCGCCACGGTCACCTCGCCGAACTGCGCCCGGGTCATCGCGAGAGACAGATGCAGCCGCTTGCGTGCTCGCGTGATGCCCACGTAGAACAGCCGGCGCTCCTCCTGCGGGCCACCGGGCTCTCCCGCAGAGATGCGGTGCGGGATGAGGTCTTCTTCGACACCGGTGACGAACACGGCGTCGTACTCGAGGCCCTTCGCCGTGTGCATCGTCATGAGGGAGACGGATCCGGATTCGTCGTCGAGATCATCGGCGTCGGATACCAGAGCGACCTCGGTGAGGAAGTCGGTGATCGTGCCCTCCGGGTTGTTGCGGGCGAAGTCACGGGTGACCGCCACGAACTCGTCGAGGTTCTCGACGCGCGCCTCGTCCTGCGGGTCGCGGCTGGCGCGCAGCGCGTCGAGGTAGCCGCTCTTCGCCAGAAGCAGGCTCAGCCCGTCGGCCACCGACGTCGATGGCGGCACCTCGCCGGACGGCGGGAGCATGATCGCGGTCGCCTCGGTCAGCACGGCGTCGAGCTGGGCGATGGCCGCCTGGATCTTCGGCCCTACGCCGAGCTGCCCTGGCATCGAGAGCGCGTCGCGGAACGAGATGCCGTGCTCCTCGGCGAACCGCGCGATCGCGGTCTCGGTCACGTCGCCGATGCCACGACGCGGCTTGTTGAGGATCCGTCGCACCGACATCTCATCTGCGGGGTTGGCCACCGCCACGAGATATGCCAGCGCGTCCTTGATCTCGGCCCGCTCGTAGAACTTCGTGCCGCCCATGATCTTGTACGGCACGGCGGAGCGGATGAAGATCTCCTCGAGTGCGCGCGACTGCGAGTTGGTGCGGTAGAACACCGCCATCTCGGAGTAGGGCATCCCCGCGCGGCGGAGCGCCTCGACCTCATCGGCGACGAACTGCGCCTCATCGTGCTGCGAGTAGCCGGTGAAGCCGATGATGGCATCACCGTCGCCCTTGTCGCTCCAGAGCTTCTTGTCCTTGCGATCGAAGTTGTTGCCGATGACCGCGTTCGCCGCCGACAGGATGTTCTGCGTCGAACGGTAGTTCTGCTCGAGCAGCACGACCTTGGCGCCGGGGAAGTCGCGCTCGAACTCGCTGATGTTGCGGATGTCGGCTCCACGGAAGGCGTAGATCGACTGGTCGGAGTCGCCGACCACGGTGAGCGACGCCCCCGGCTCGCCCGCGCCGGCGGGTTCCGGGTCGGGCTCGAAGATCATCATGCCGTTCGAGGCATACGGGTCGGGCGCGGACCCCGCACCCGACACGGGTCGCGTCAGCTCGTGGATCAGGGCGTACTGCGCATGATTCGTATCCTGGTACTCGTCGACCAGGATGTGTCGGAACCGCCGGCGATAGGTGTCGGCGACCTGAGGGAAGGCACGGAACAGGTACACCGTCTGGCCGATGAGGTCGTCGAAGTCGAAGGCGTTGGCCTTCTGCAGCTGTCGCTGGTAGTCGGCGAAGACCTCGACGAACACGCGCTCGGCGGGGTCGCTCATGTTGGCCTGACGCGCATACGCCTCGGCGTCGGACAGTTCGTTCTTGAGCTTGGAGATGCGCCCCTGCACCGCGGCGGGAGTGAGACCGTAGGCGTCGGCGTCGTGCTCCTTCACCAGACGCTTGATCAGTGCCCTGGAATCGCCGGAGTCGTAGATCGTGAAATTCTTCGTGAAGCCGAACTGCTGCGCCTCGCGCCGCAGGATGCGCACGCAGGCCGAGTGGAACGTCGAGATCCACATGCCGCGAGCGGCGTCGCCGATGAGCCCCTCGACACGCTCGCGCATCTCGCCGGCCGCCTTGTTCGTGAAGGTGATCGCGAGGATCTGGCTCGGCCACGCCTCGCGGCTGCGCAGCAGGGAGGCGATGCGGCGGGTGAGCACGCTGGTCTTGCCCGACCCTGCTCCCGCGACGATCAGCAGTGCGGGGCCGCGATAGGTGACGGCCTCGAGCTGCTGCGGGTTGAGTCCGGCGAGGAGGTCGTCTTGCGCCGGGGCTCCCGCAGACGAGGGGCCGACGGATCCGGGGACGATGAGGGGGGCTTCGGTCATGGCCTTATGAGTCTAGGCGGCGGCACCGACACCGGGGCACGGGTCTCGGAACGACGAGGTGGGGCGCGCGGACGGACCGCGCCCCCACCTCGGCGCTCAGGCCGCCGCGCCCTGCGGCGGATCAGCACGAGCGTCCCGGCGGCGAGGAGCGCCATCGCGAGCGCGGCCGCGGCGACCGGGAGTTCGGCTCCGGTCGCCGCGAGCCCGCCCCCACCGGCGACGATGCGGATGTCGGCCCAGCCGAGGAGAGCGCCGTCGGCGGCGAAGACCGCGATCCGGTGCGCGCCGAGCGGTGCATCGGCAGGGACCGTGACGGTGAGGGCGCCCGCAGCCGAGAGCGTCCCGGTCGCGAGTCGGACGGGGTCGGAGTACATCCAGGCCGCGGCCTCCGCACCCGCCGACTCCTCACCGGCCGTCACCGTGACGCTCTGTCCACGGGCCGCGACGGAGGGGTCGACCGTCACGCCGTTGCGGTTGCCGTCGACCAGCTCCGTCCCGGACAGCGGCGGGTTCTCTCCGCCGGGGTTCTCTCCGCCGGGGTTCTCCCCGCCGGGGTTCTCTTCCCCGACGCCGGGGAGCGTACCCGTGCGCAGCGACTCCGAGGCGAAGCCGTCCGCGAACCACCACACCGGACGCTGACCGTCGACCGACAGCGAGGCCGGTGCCGTCGCGAAGCCCTCGTTGTTGATGTCGGGCATGCCTGCCGGGCGCTCGTAGTGGGCGATCCCGGGCTGGGCCGTTCCGTTCAGCGTGATCTCCGCCGACCGGCCGTTGCACCCGTCATCGCACACGGCCCACAGGGTGTTCCGCACCGTGTCGTAGTCGAGCGCCATGACACCGGCGAGGCCCGGCGCGACCTCGGAGACCAGTGTCGCCGTGCCGTCGGCGCCGAGCGCGAAGGCGTAGACGTGACCGTTGTCCTCGACCGCGACGAGGAACAGCCCGGCGCCGTGTCCGTCGTAGTCCGCCGGGTCGTACGCGGCGCCGGTGTTGTCGTCGAACAGCTTCCCGGCGAGAGCCGCGTCGGGCACCCACTGCACCGCCTCCATGCCGAGGTTCGCCCCGACAGCAGGGAGCAGCGCCGTGAGGTCCCACTCCTGCTGGGCGACCAGGTCACCCGCAGCCGCTTCGGGATCGACCTTCAGCACCACGTTCTGGTTCACACCCTTCGCGCTGTTGTCGCGCTCCGAGGCGACGTACACGAAGCCGTCTCCGTCGACCGTGATGCCCTCCGTGTCGGGACCGGCGGCACCGGGGTCGGCAGCATCCTTCTGGAAGCGCACGCGCTTGCCCGCATCCCAGCCGTCGATCTTCTCGACCGAGCCGTCGGCGTGGGCCTCGAGCTTCCAGATGCGGCCCTCGCCGTTGTCGACCGCCCAGAGGAACGCGCCGTCAGCCGTCTCCTGCACGTCCAGGCCCGAGCTGTCCTCGAGGAACGTCGGCACGGCGTCGAGCGTGCGGACCTCCGCCGACCCGGGCCACGGGGAGAACGCGACCTCGCCCGCGCAGACGTTGGCTGCGCCCTTCGTCGATTCGGTGGTCGCCGCGAAGGCGCCGGTGGTGTCGGGGCAGCGACCCCAGGTGGTGGCCGCGTGACCCTCGCCCCAGGTGGTCTCGTCGACCAGCAGCTCGCCGTCGAACACACGCACCGCGTCGCCGCCGCCGAGACCGAAGCCCAGCTGCTCCCGCTCGATCACGAGATACTGACCCGCCGCGATCGAGGTGCCGGCCGGGATGGCGTAGGCGTGCGCGTCATCGTCGTCCTTCACCACGACGCCCGAGACGTCGAGCGCGGTGTCGGTCGGGTTCACGAGCTCGATCCAGTCGTCGGGCGATCCGCCGTCGGACTCGACCTCGTTGATGCGCACGGGGTTGCCGCAGGCGTTGCGGAGCCCCTTCGTTGAGACGGCCACATCGACGAAGTCGCCTGTGCCGTCGGCGCAACGCGCCAGGACGCCGTCGGCGTGTGCCGCATACACGTGCTCGTCGACGGTGTTGCCGTTCGCATCCCGGATCGTCACGGTGTCGCCGTTGCCGAGACCGAAGATGAAGTTCGCCGGCTGGTCGAAGACGAAGTACCCGCCGGGCTGGAGCACCGTACCAGCGGGAAGCGGCGTGGTCTCGGCCGCGTGACCGGTCGGATCGCTGTCCATGACGGTCCAGCCCGAGAGGTCGACCGCCGTCGTTCCGGTGTTGACGACCTCGACCCAGTCGGTGGCGTCGCCGTTCGACTCGATCTCGTTGATCACGACGTCGGGCATGACGCACGAGTTCGCAGCGCCGGGCGTCGGGTGCGCGAGCACGAAGGAGCCGATCCCGTCGGGGCAGCGGGCGAACGTGGCCGCGGCGAAGTCGCCGTCGATCGCCGCGTGCCCCTGCCACGGGAGGGTGTCGTCGATCTGGGCGCCCGTGGCGTCGAAGAGGCGGATGCGGTCGGCGCTGCCGATGCCGATCGGGTCGCGGAAGGCGGTCTCGACACCTCCGACGAGGCCGATCGTGCCCTCTTCGACGACCAGGAACCCGCCTGCCGCGATCTGCGTGCCGGGGAGGAACTGCCAGCGGTGGTCATCGGAGTTGTCGCGGATCTCGTACCCCGAGATGTCGAGGGCCTCGGTGCCCGGGTTGAAGAACTCGACCCAGTCCGCAGGCTGCGAGTCGACCTCGTTGATGCGGATCGAGCCGTCGACCGGCGTCACGCTGCAGTCGTTGGCCGCACCCGGGGTCGCCGCCGTCGCAGGCGCCCACTCTCCCGTCCCATCGGGACACCGCGCCCACACCGACAGCGGTGCGGTGTTCTCGTAGGCGTAGGAGTCGACCTCGGTGCTGGTCGGATCGAACAGCACGACCTCGTCGCCCTTGCCGAGTCCGAAGTCGAAGTCGACGTCCTTCACGAGCACCAGGAACTCACCCGGAGCGAGAGAGGTCCCCTCCGGCGCCGCACCGAAGCTGTCGCGCTTCTCGTCGGCGATCGTCCACCCGGTCAGGTCGACCGTGTCGGTGCCGGCGTTGTAGATCTCGACCTGATCGGCCAGGCCCGTCGCGGCGTCGTCGTAGACGATCTCGTTGAGCACGAGGCTCGGCTCCGTCGGAAGTGCGGCGGGGCGGACCCCGGATTCGGCGCCGATCGCGACGGCGGGTGTGGCGAGCAGGGCGGCAGCGCTGAGAGCGCACACCGCCACGACCGCCGCTGCGGATTGCAGGCGGGGCATGGAGGACTCCTGGGGGCTCGGCCGGCGGGCCCCGCGAGCGGAGCGCGTCGGCGATGAGGCAGACGGGTACGCGCTCAGACCATCGATCCCGCGTTGCCGCAGGAAGACTCCCCGGTGCACGGCAGGTGAACGGGAGGTGGCGATTGATGCCGGATCGGTCCGTTCCGGTCGCCCTTCCTGTCGGGTCGGCGAGTTCAGCCCGACAGGAAGTGCGACGGGAAGCGGTCAGGCGATGCGGGTGCCGGGTGGCAGACGACGAGCCGGCGTCCGTGTACGCGCCCATGCTCCGGCGAACAGCGAGCCGGCGATGACCACCTGCACCCCCAGTCCGACGAACCAGCTGGGCACCGACGACTCCATCATGTCCTGCGGCGTGAGGTATCCGCCGTCCGGATCGCACTCGTCCCAGCGCTGCTCGAGCGGCGACTGCTGCGCAGCGCGCACACCGGTCTTGATCTGCCCGAACAGGTCGACGGGGTACCCCTCTGGCGAGAACTCGGTCGGGGTCGCATCGGCCAGCACCACGAACGGGTTCGCGGCCAACGCCCACCAGACGAGGTCGAAACGCGGCACCTCATACGTGGTGCTGACCTCCCAGTTCTCGCAGTCGACCGCCCCGTTCGCGTCATACGGCCGCGAGTAGCTCGTCGCCTCGCTGCGCACGGCCAGACCGCCGAGGCCGAACGCGATGAGCGTCCCGAACACGAGCGCCGAGACCACGAGATACGTGGTGGCGACCGAGAACAGCGGGCGCGCGATGAGTCCGCTCAGGCCGACCCCGATCGCGGCGACGATGATGATCTCGGCGGCGAGCACGAGCAACGAGACGAGCAGCACGAGCGGGTTCGCTCCCCCGCCCAGCAGCGACAGGGCGAGGAAAGGCAGCGCGACCGCCAGGAAAGCACCCCGGTCGCGACGGCGGCGAGCAGCTTGCCCAGCATGATGTCGCCGGTGGATGCCGCGGTCACCTGGATGGCAGCGAGGGTCGCCGCGTCACGGTCGCCGTTGATGGCGTTGCCGCTCAACGTCGGCGACACCAGCACCACCAGCAGCAGCACGATGTTGACGACGATCGAGTAGACGCCGGCCCCGACGAAGTCGCCCCAGGAGTACACCGCGAACGCGAGTCCGGTGACGCCGAGGAGGACGAGCGCGAACACGCCGAGCAGGACGTACCAGCCCACGCTGCGCAGCCGCTGGGTCAGTTCGAGGCGGGCGATGATCCCGATGTTCGCGGCGCTCATGCTCCCGCCTCCGTTGCGCTCTGCTCGGTCGGTGCCGCGGGCGGCGCGGGCGGCGGCGCAGGTGTCGCCGCGGGGGTCGAGGTATGACGCAACGCGAGGAACGTGTGCTCGAGGTCGCTCTGCGCCGGAGCGAACTCCGCAACCGGAAGCCCGGCCTCGACGAGGCGGCGCAGCGACTGGGCAGCCGCCTCCTCCCCATCGAATCCGACGAGGACGGCGCCGCGATCGCTGGCGAGCGATTCGGGGGCGAGTCCGAGGTTCGATGCGACCTGCCAGACGTCGGCCTTCAGCCGTTCGGGTGTGACGCCGGCCAGTCGGATCCGCCAGGCGCGCACCGCGGTCTGGGCGGGCGCGGCGTCGACCACGGCGCCGGCGACGAGGAACACCGCGTCGTCGACGACCTCCTCCAGCTCGGAGAGGATGTGGCTCGAGATCAGCACCGTGCGACCTTCGGCGGCGAAACGGCGCAGCAGCACACGCAGCTGCACGCGTGCTTCCGGGTCGAGGCCCGATGCGGGCTCGTCGAGGAGCAGGACCCGTGGATCGTGCACGAGCGCGCGTGCCAGACCCAGCTTCTGCTTCTGCCCGCGGGAGAGGACCTTCGCCGGCGAGTCCGCCAGGTCGCCCAGTCCGACGAGGGCGAGCAGCTGCTGCGCACGAGCTGCGGCATCGGCCTTCTCGATGCCGTACAGCCGCGCGGTCGTGACGATGGTCTCGCGCGCGGTGAGCGACGGCCACGCGCCCAGCGCATCCGGCATCCACCCCAGCAGACGGCGAGCGGCGAGCGGATCGACGGCCGGATCGACGTCGCCGATGCGGATCGTGCCCGTGTCAGGGGCGAGCAGCGAGGCGAGCATCAGGAGCAAGGTGGTCTTGCCCGCGCCGTTGGGTCCCACCAGGCCTGTCACGCGACCAGGCTCCGCCCGCAGCGTCGCTCCCCTCACCGCCTGAACCGTCCCGAATGCCCTGCTGACGTCTTGCACCACGATTCCGGTCATGCGGTCAGTCTGGCATCAGAGTCCTGTCGCGCCGGGGACCTCCGGGCGGATGCTCAGCCACGCCGACCGCCAGGTGGAACAATCGGCTCATGCGCACGATCCTCAACATCATCTGGGTCATCCTCGCCGGGTGGGCCCTGTTCCTCGGGTACGTCCTCGCCGGGATCGTGCTGTGCATCCCGATCGTGACCATCCCCTGGGCGATCGCCTCGTTCCGCATCGCCGCGTACGCGATCTGGCCCTTCGGACGCGAGGTCGTCAGCAAGCCCACGGCGGGAGTCGGGTCGTTCCTGGGCAACGTGCTGTGGGTGATCCTGGCCGGGTGGTGGCTCGCGATCGGACACATCGTCTCGGGGATCCTGCTGTGCGTGACGATCATCGGCATCCCGATGGGCATCGCGGACTTCAAGATGGTTCCCGTCTCGCTCATGCCGCTCGGCAAGGAGATCGTCTCGACGCGGAGAGGCTCGTTCGACCGGACCCTCTGAGCGTCGGCTCATGGGACGGTGATCGCTCAGTCGCGGAAGAAGGCGACGCCGAGGTCCGGGTGGTCGACGAACACCCCGTCGATGCCCTGACGGGCGATCACCCCCCATTCGGCCTCATAGTCGCCGTATGCGCCGCGCCCGCCCGATCCGCGGAACTCGGGGGCGAGGAAGGCGTTCTCCGGTCGGCATGTCCACGTGAAGACCGTGAGCCCGCGCGCGTGCGCATCCGCGACGATCGTGTTGCCCCGCGCGAGGAGCATCTTCTTGTTCACGCTGATGCCGTCGACGCGTCCGACGAGCCCGTCCAGGCCCTGTGCGGTGACGGTCGCCGGGTACGTGAGCGCCTGCTTGCCCTCCGCGACCAGACGGTCGTACGGCCGCCCCGCCGCCTCGATCAGATAGACGTACGATGCGGCGATCCCGCGCTCACGCAACTGACCGAGCACCGTCGACTCGAAGCACTCGACGATCAACGGCAGCTCTCCGTCGGCCCACCCCGCTTCGCGCAGCTCACGGTCGATCAGCGGGGCGAGGTCGAGGCCGATGCTCGCGAAGTAGGTGGCGTGCTTGACCTCGAGCACCACGCCGATCTCCCTGCCGTGCTCGACCGAGCCTTCCCGTACGAGGTCGAGCACGTCCCGGAGGCGCAGGATGGCCTGCGAGCCGTCGAAGCTCGCGCTCGACAACCGCACTTCCGGCAGCCGCTCTCGTCCGCGCAGCGTCGACAGCTCGGCCCAGGTGAAGTCCTCGGTGAACCACCCGGTCAGGGCGTTCCCGTCGACACGCTTGGTGGTCTTCCGGTCGGCGAACTCGGGATGCTCCGCGACGTCGGTCGTGCCCGAGATCTCGTTCTCGTGCCGCACGATGAGGACGCCGTCCTTGGTGGCGACCACATCGGGTTCCACGGCGTCCACCCCCATCGCGAGTGCCAGTTCGTACGAGGAGCGACTGTGCTCCGGCCGATAGCCGGGCGCACCGCGATGCCCGATGACGAGGGGGGATTTCCTGGGCACGCTCTCAGCGTAGAACACCCCGGGAGTGTCGCCACCCGGGTATCGTGGAGGGAAGCGACCTACTACCCCCCTTTGGAGTGAGGCCCACCAATGAGCAACTTCGCTTTCAACAATCCTGCTTTCCAGCAGCAGGACCCGCGCAACGTCGCGACCTACCCGGGCGGACCCCAGGCTGCTCAGGGCGCGCAGAGCGCCTCGCTCCAGCACGGGGCGATGGATGCCGCAGCCAATGCGCAGCTCGAAGGCATGTACGCCGCCCCGCCGGCCGGCGCCATCGAGACCGATCGCATGTCGGTCGAGGACACGGTCTGGAAGACCGCCGGACTCTTCGGCATCCTGCTCGTCACCGCAGCCATCGGTTGGGTGCTGACGCTGGGCGGACTCGATGTTCCGCGCTATGACCCCTACAACCCCGCTCCGGTCAACATCCTCCCGTGGATCGTCGGCGCACTCGGCGGCTTCGTGCTCGCGATGGTCATCACGTTCACCTCGCGCAAGAAGGTGCGGCCCGCGCTGATCTTCGCCTACGCCGCGTTCGAAGGTCTCTTCATCGGTGGCATCTCGGCGTTCTTCGAGGTGCAGTGGCCGGGCATCGTCTTCCAGGCGACCCTCGCGACCATCTCGGTCGTCGGCGTGACCCTCGCCCTCTTCGCGAGCGGCAAGATCCGCGCCTCCAAGAAGGCCACCAAGATCTTCATGATCGCGATGATCGGCTACCTGGTCTTCTCGCTGCTGAACCTCGTCCTGATGTGGACCGGCATCAACACCAACGCCTTCGGCCTGTTCAGCGCCGAGATCATGGGCATCCCGCTCGGCCTCATCATCGGCGTCCTCGTCGTGATCATGGCCGCGTACTCGCTGGTGCTCGACTTCGACCAGATCCAGCAGGGTGTGCGCAACGGCGCCCCCCGTAAGTACGGCTGGCTCGGTGCCTTCGGCATCATGGTCACCGTGGTCTGGCTCTACGTCGAGATCCTCCGCATCATCGCGATCGCCCGCGGCAACAACTGACGCGACACGATCCGCACGGCGAGAGGCCCGTCTCCCTGGGAGGCGGGCCTCTTGCCATACCCGGGCGGCGCCGCGCAAGGGGTTGGCATGCGCCCTGCCACGGGAGCATCCTGAATATCAGAAGCCCCGGCACCCCGGGGCTCCCGATCTACAGGAGCTGACCATGAGTTTTCTCGGCTTTCTTCTTCTCGGCCTCATCGCCGGGGCCATCGCCAAGCTGATCCTTCCCGGAAAGCAGGGCGGCGGCTGGTTCATCACCCTGCTGCTCGGTGTCGTCGGCGCTCTTCTCGGAGGCTGGCTCGGCAGCCTGATCCTCAACCGTCCCCTCACCGAGTTCTGGGATCTGGGCACCTGGCTGCTCGCCATCGCTGGTTCCATCATCGTGCTGTTGATCTACGGCCTGATCGCCGGGCGCGGCCAGAAGGTCAACGACTGACCTTCCCGCACCTCCCCACGCCCGTCCCCTTCGGCAGCGCCAGCTCCCGAAGGGGGCGGGTCATCTCTGTGAGCCGCGAGCCTTGCGCTCCAACAGGGCGCGCTCCCGGTCGTTGCCCGCGATCGCCGCAGCGACGGCGAACTCGCTGCGCGCCTCGTCTTCCCGCCCGAGTCTTCTCAGGAGTTCGCCCCTGGTCGCCGGCAACAAGTGGTACCCGCGCAGGGCACCGGAGGCCGAGAGCTGATCGATGATGCGCAGGGCCGAGGCCGGTCCCGTCGCCATCGCCACGGCTGCAGCCCGGTTCAGTTCGACCACCGGCGAGGGTGAGATGCGTCCGAGCGCCTCGTACAGCAGCACGATCCTGTCCCAGTCGGTGTCGTCGACGGAATCCGCCACCGCGTGACACTCGGCGATCGCGGCCTGGAGCCCGTATGCGCCGCGACCGCGTCCGAGGGCATCCGCCGTCGCCAGCGCGGCCCGACCGCGCGTGATGCGCCCACGGTCCCAGCGCCGACGGTCCTGATCGGCCAGCAGCACAGGGTCGCCGTTGCGGTCGACCCGTGCCGCGAACCGGGCGGCGGTCAGCTCCATCAGCGCCACAAGGCCATGCACCTCGGGCTCTCGCGGCATGAGCGCGGCGAGGACCCGCCCGAGCCGGATGGCCTCGTCGCTCAGCTCGGGGCGCATCCACTCCGGGCCGCTGCTGGCGGCATGCGCCTCGTTGAAGATCAGGTACAGCACCCCGAGTATCGCCCCGACCCGCTCCGCATGCTCCTCGCGGGGCGGCACCTCGAACGGGGCGTGCGCGGCGGTGAGGGTCTTCTTGGCGCGCACGATCCGCTGCTGCACGGTCGCGGTCGGCACCAGGAAGGCCCGCGCGATCTCCTCGCTCGACAGTCCGCCGACCACCCGCAGGGTCAGCGCCACCTGCGCTTCGCGCGAGAGCACGGGATGACACGCGATGAACATGAGGCGCAGCACGTCGTCGTCGACGGCATCCGGATCCCACGGCAGCTCCGGCGCTTCGGCCTGCTCCCGTTCCAGGTCATGAGCGAGGACGGCGACACGCGCCTCCAGCCGCTCGGCTCGGCGCCACCCGTCGATGGCCTTGCGCTTGGCGACAGCGGTCAGCCATGCCCCGGCGTTGCGCGGCACCCCCTCGATCGGCCACTGCCGGAGCGCGTCCACCAAAGCCTCCTGCGCGAGGTCCTCCGCCAGCCCGAAGTCACCGACCATCCGCGTGAGGGCGCCGACGATACGGGCGGACTCGATGCGCCACACGGCGGCGACGGCGCGCTCCGCCGACCGGGTGCCGGTGGCGGAACGCGCCGTCTCACTGCGGGCGGAAGCGTCCATCACTGCTGCGCGCGCCGGGCCTGCTCCTCGCGCCAGCCGGCTTCCTTCTCGATCCACTCGTTGTCGGCCGGGAAGTCCTCCGCACCGGTCACTCGACGCACCTCGAGGAACGACCCCGGTCCGAGGGGTGCGCGGCTCGCCCACTCGGCGGCCTCTTCGCGCGACGACACCTCGACGATCCAGAACCCGTTGAAGAGCTCCTTGGTCTCCCCGTAGGGGCCGTCGGTGATGAGCGGCTTCTCGGCGCTGAAGTCGACCACGAAGCCCTCTGCGGCATCCGTCAGCCCTTCGCCTGCGACGAGGACGCCGGCCTTGATCATCGACTCGTTGTACCTGCCCATGGCCTCGATGACCTGCTCGAACGGCATCTGCTTGTAGGCCTCGACGGCGTCGTCGGTCGCGCGCATGATGAGCATGAACTTCATGATGTTCTCCTTGTTCGAAGGGGCCGTGTCTCGACCCTCTCATCTATGACGTCGAACGGGAATGCCGCGGATCGACATGCGCGGGAGATTCTCTCAAAAGAGTTTCCCGCCCCCTCCCGTCGACGTCATGACCGCAGACCGACAGAAGGTGCGACGGGAACGAAGGGGCGGGGCGAGAGGGTCAGCGCCGAGGCGGGGCGGTGACCGCGTGGGAGACGGCGGCGGCGAGAGCGGCGAGAGACGACTCGGGGCTCCAGGCCGCGGCGACCGCCGGCGCCTCGGCACTCAAAGCCGAGAGCCGCCCCTGGTCGGTCAGCACGGCACGGATGGCCTCACCCAACGCCACGACGTCTCCCCGGGCACCAGGACTCCCCCACCCTGCTGCAGCACATCGCGGATGCCGTAGCGCACGTCGTACGAGATCACGGGCGTCCCGTGCAGCAGCGACTCGACGACGCCGAGCGGCTGTCCTTCGAAAGCGGTGGAGGTCACGAGGAGCGACGCCCTGTCGAGGACCGTTCCCGGCGAATCGGTGTATCCGGCGAGGACGACACGGTCGCCGGCCCCGAGCTCGTCGATCAGAGTCTGCAGCCGCTCCTGCTCCGGTCCGCCGCCCCAGATCTCCAACCGGGTACCCGGCACGTCCGCTGCCACGAAGGCGCGGATCGCGTGATCGACGCGCTTCCCCGGCGCCAGCCGTCCGAGCACGATCACGAGTCCGTCCTCACGGAGGTCGTGGCGGGTCGCGACAGGAGCGATGGGGTTCGGCACCACCACATGGTTCGCCGACGGGCCGAAGCGTGCCACGACATCGTCACGCTGCGTAGCGGTCGGCCAGATCACGGCGTCGAAGCGGTCGGCGAGACGGAACCAGCGGGTCCAGAGCGTGTTCATGGTCGAGTCAGGCGTGTACGGCGCCTCGACGTGCATGGTGTGGATCGTGTGCAGGATGCGCACCCGCGGGTCGGACCAGTCCGCCACGAGCTCGCCGATCTGGCGTGACTCGCAGATCACGACGATCAGGCGGTCGCCGACGGCCGCGGTCACGTGCTCGAGCCAGGCTCGATACAGGCCCCGGAAGCCGTGCAGGGCTCCGGCCACCGCGCCGGCGGCGTCGTACACGAGCACCGGCTCCTCGGTGAGGTGCCAGTCCGGGTTGCCGGGTATCACCGGGAGAGCCGCGAAGGCCCGCCCCTCGGCGTCCGTCAGCACCCGATACTCGACATCAGGATCAGCGGCCACCGCGGAATCGGACGCATCGAGCAGCCACCGCGCTGCGCCGCCGTGAGGGTCGACAGCCTCATCGAAGAGATTGCGCATGCGGGAGGGGTCTACCAGCGCCCCCTGTTCCGCGAACGTGCGCCGATGCGCGGCGTGGTCGGCCACGGAGCCGGGATCGAACGTGAGCAGCTGCGGCCCTGCGCCGTCGGCCACGCCGGCACCGGCCAACTGGCGGGCGCGCGCGAGCGTCGCGATCGTGTACCCGCCGTCCATCCCCGGGATCAGCCGGCTGGAAAGCACCAGGTACTCGGCGTCGGGGAGACCCGGCACCGCGTCGGGAGGCATCGCGCCCCCTACTCCCACTCGATCGTTCCCGGCGGCTTCGACGTGACGTCGAGCACGACGCGGTTGACGTCGCGTACGCCGTTCGTGATGCGGTTCGAGATCTTCGACAGCACGTCGTACGGCAGGCGGGTCCAGTCGGCGGTCATGGCGTCTTCACTCGACACCGGGCGCAGCACGATCGGGTGGCCGTAGGTGCGACCGTCGCCCTGCACGCCCACCGAGCGCACGTCGGCCAGCAGCACGACGGGGCACTGCCAGATCTCCTGGTCGAGACCCGCCTTCGTCAGCTCCTCGCGCGCGATGGCGTCGGCCTCACGCAGAATCTCGAGACGGTCAGCGGTGACCTCACCGATGATCCGGATGCCGAGACCGGGCCCCGGAAACGGCTGACGCCCCACGATCGCCTCGGGGATGCCGAGCTCGCGGCCGATCGCACGGACCTCGTCCTTGAACAGCGCGCGCAGCGGCTCGATCAGCTCGAAGTCGAGGTCGTCGGGAAGGCCGCCCACGTTGTGGTGCGACTTGATGTTCGCAGTGCCCGCACCGCCACCGGACTCGACGACGTCGGGATAGAGCGTGCCCTGCACGAGGAACTTCACGGGAGCACCACCCGACGCCTTGGCCTCGGCGACGAGGTCGAGCTGCACCTTCTCGAACGCGCGGATGAACTCGCGTCCGATGATCTTGCGCTTCTCCTCGGGGTCGGTGACACCCTGCAGGTGACCGAGGAACGTGTCGGCCGCGTCGACCGTGATCAGGCGCACTCCGGTGGATTCGACGTAGTCCTTCTCGACCTGCTCCCGCTCGCCCTTGCGGAGCAGGCCGTGGTCGACGAAGACCGCGGTGAGCTGGTCGCCGATCGCCTTGTGCACGAGAGCGGTGGAGACCGCGGAGTCGACCCCGCCGGAGAGTGCGGAGATGACGCGGGCGTCGCCCACCTGCTCACGGATGCGCTCGATCTGCTCGGCGATCACGTTGCCGCTGTTCCAATCGGACGCGAGACCTGCACCCTTGTGCAGGAAGTTCTCGAGCACGCGCTGACCGTGGTCGGAGTGCTTGACCTCGGGGTGCCACTGCACGCCGTAGAAACCGCGCTCCTCGTTCGCGAAGGCGGCGACCTTGGTGGCCTCGGTCGTCGCGAGGACTTCGAAGCCCTCCGGCGCCGTGGCGACCTGATCGCCGTGACTCATCCACACGTTCTGCTCGGTCGGCTGGCCGCTCAGCAGTGTGCCGCCGTCGCCGGAGATCACCGCGTCCGTCGCGCCGTACTCGCGAAGACCCGTATGGGCGACCTCGCCGCCGAGGGTCTGCGCCATGTACTGGAAGCCGTAGCAGATGCCGAGCGTGGGGACGCCGAGGTCGAAGACCGCCGGGTCGAGCTTCGGGGCGCCCTCTTCGTACACGGACGACGGTCCGCCGGAGAGGATGATCGCGACCGGGTTCTTCGCGGCGATCTCCGCGGCCGTGGCCGTGTGCGGCACGATCTCGCTGTACACGCCCGCTTCACGGACTCGACGGGCGATCAGCTGCGCGTACTGCGCGCCGAAGTCGACGACGAGCGCCGGGCGCTGCTGGGTCTCGGACTGTTCGGTCAACGGACACCTTCCGGGGCGGGGGCGGAGGCCTCTTCGGCCTCTCTGGTGGCGAGATAGGTCTTCACTTCACGGGCGACGATGGCCTCCATGAAGAACGACAGCAGCGGGACGACACCGCCGAGTGCGAGCAGGATGAAGCGCGGGAAGGGCCAGCGCATCAGGCTCCACATGCGGAAGCACGCGAAGAGGTAGACGACATAGAACCAGCCGTGCGCGACGAGGATGAACAGCGACAGGTTGAACCCGTCACCGAGCGAGGTCATCTCGCAGGAGTTGGTCATCGGCGCGAACAACGACCACCATTGGCAATCGGGTCCGGCGATGACGCCGGCGAACCAGAGCGGACCGCCTGAGCCCCCCAGGAAGAGCTCGAGGTGGATCGGCGTGTACTTCAGCACCATCTCGGTCAGCAGCAGGAGCAGCATGACTCCTGTGATGATCGACGCGATCTGGTAGAACTTCAGCGCACCGCGGATCGCCGGAAAGCTGGCGACTTTCGGTTCGGGCATGCCTCCAGTCTAGCCGCCGGGAAATCGCGTCGAATCCGCCCGCAGATGCATCGGTCAGGAATCGAGAAGCACCCTCTCGCCGACCTCCGTAGCGTCGTCGACATGAACACCACGATCACCTCTCTCACCCTCGACGTCTCCGATGTGGACGCCGCCCGCTCCTTCTACGCACAGGCCTTCGACCTCGGCGATCGCCTGCGCTTCCGCACCGCGGATACCGACGCCTCCGGCTTCCGCGGATACACCCTGTCACTCGTCGTCTCCCAACCCGCGAACGTGCGCGCCCTCGTCGACGCGGCCGCCGCCGCCGGAGCGCGCGTGATCAAGCCCGTGGCGAAGTCCCTGTGGGGCGTCGGCGGCACGATCCAGGCTCCGGACGGCTCGATCTGGAAGGTGGCGACGTCTGCCAAGAAGGACAGCGCGCCCCCGACGCGCGATGTCGACGAGATCGTCCTTCTGCTCGGCGCCGACGACGTGGTCGCGTCGAAGTCGTTCTACATGGAGCGCGGCATCCCGGTGGGCAAGAGCTTCGGGCGCAGCTACGTGCAGTTCGACACGGGGACGAGCCCGATCGGTCTCGGGCTGTATCGCCACGCGTCACTCGCGAAGGACGCCGGCGTCCCGGCGGAAGGATCCGGTTCGCATCGGATCACGATCAACGGCGTGCTCGGCGCGGCCGTCGACCCCGACGGCTTCGTGTGGGCTCCGGTCGCGGTGGCCGCCTGAGACGGAGCGGAGACGACGGAGGCCGCCGGGATCTCTCCCGACGGCCTCCGTCGTGTCATCCGATCATCGGATCAGAACCAGCCGCTGATGAGGTCCCACAGCCGGTCGATGATCACCCCGACGATGCCGCCGGCCCGGTTCACGGTGACCGTCGCGGTCGCCGCATCCCCGTCGGCCTGCGCCGCGGCGACCGTGTACTTCCCCGGCTGCGCATTCTTCGGCACCGTGACCTGCGTGCTGAACGTGCCGTCCGCCTTCACCTGGACCGTGCCCACCTGCGCGGCAGCGCCCTTCTTCGGGCGGAGCTCGATCGTCACGGTCTCGCCGGGCACGTAGCCCTCACCGGTGACCTGGAGCTTCTTGCCCGCGGCCACCTTGGACGACCCGAGGTCGATGCTCCCCGCGAACTCGGCTTCACCGGCGATCGTGAACGGCACCTGCACCGTGGTCCCGGTGCCGGCGACCGCGACCGTCAGGACCTGCTCCCCGAAGACGCCGGACGGAACCGTGAAGGTGAGCGAGGCACGGCCCACCTCATCCGTGGTGTCGACGACGGTCGGATCGACCGCGCCCGTCGCGAGCAGCGTGTCGCCCAGCGAGAGCGACACCTCGCCTGGAGCAGGCTCCCCCGCGCTGAACGCCAACGAGGAGAGGGACACGGTCACCTGGTCGCCGGCGCTGTAGCCGTCGGCATCCGCCGGGCTGACCGTCACACCGACGGCGCGCTGGGCGTAGTCGGGGCTCGCGGTCTTGTTGGCGTCGAACCAGTCGACCATGGACTGCAGATCGATCTTGCCGGTGTCGCGCTTGCCCGCCCCCTCCTTGAAGGTGAAGAAGTTGTCTCCACCCGCTGCGAGGAACGAGTTGGCCGCGACCGTGTAGTCCGCGTCCGGATCGACGGGCACCCCGTTCAGGGTGATCGAGGTGATGCGCGAACCCTGTGCCGCCGCGGGGTCGTACGTGTACACGAGCCCCTTCGAGACGCCGAGCTTCAGGAACGGACGGGCCGAACCAGCTGGCTGCCACTGCTCTTCGAGCACGCCCTTGAGCTGCGTACCCGTGAGCGTGAGCGTCACCAGCGTGTTGGCGAACGGCTGGACCGTCGCCGCCTCGCGGTAGGTGACGTTGCCGTTCGGATCGTTCGCGCCGGTCGACGCGTAGGCGAGATTCGCGCGGATGCCGCCGGGGTTCATGAGCGCCAGGTCGGCACCCGTCGACCACTGCTGCACGTCGGCGACGAAGTTGCCGACGGTGGACTCTCCTCCACGGTTCTCGGTCTTGCCGTCGCTCTGGCGCGCCCGGTTGAAGTCGGCGGTGATGTCGCCGACCTTGATCGCGCCCAGCACATCGGCTTCGGCCTTGGCCTGGTCGACGATCGCCTGCACCTCGGGCACGGCCGGGTACAGCGGCTTGCCTGCCGCGGTGAGGGGCTTGATCTCGTTGGTGATCGAGATCAAGTCCTTCGTCTCAGGGTCGACCTTGATGTTCATGAGCCCGAGGTTCTCGCCGTACTGCCCCGCGGAGACGACCGGGCGGCCGTCGATCACGTGGTTGTACGCGAGGTGAGTGTGGGCGGACACGATCGCGTCCACATCCTCATCGACCCCGTAGACGATCTCGCCGAGGGGCGAGTCGGGCGTGATGCTCGACAGTTCGACGCTCGACGCGCCTTCGTGCACGAGCAGGATGACGACATCGGCTTCACCGTTGGACTCGTCTCCGTCGCGCAGGTCGTCGGCCACCGCGTTCACGGAGTCGACGATGCTGCGGACCTCGAGATCCTTGATGCCCTCGGGCGAGACGAGCGAGTCGAGATCCTCGGTGACAGCGCCGACGAAGCCGACCTTCACCCCGTCGAGCTCCTTGACCCAGGCCGGTGCGAGAGCCGGTTCGCCGGTCTCGGTGACGAACACGTTCGACGAGATGTACTCCCAGTCCGCGCGCTCCTGTACGCGGTCGCGCAGGTCTTCCCAGCCCTGGTCGAACTCGTGGTTGCCCGCAGCGCTGACATCGAGACCGGCCGCGTTGAGGGCGTCGATCGTCGGGTTGTCGTCGTTGATGAACGAGGTGAACGTCGAGGCGCCGATCAGGTCGCCGGCTCCGGCGAAGATCGTGTTCGGGTTCTCCTCACGGAACTGCTTGACCGCACCGGCGAGGACGGCCGCGCCCGCGGCTGCACCGTCGGCCTCGATCCGCCCGTGGAAGTCGTTCACCGTGACGACGTCGATGTTCACCGGCGGGATCTCCGAGGAGACTCCGACGATGATCGGGTCGTGGTCGCTGGACCGGTACGGGGTGCCCTCCTCTGTGGCGCCGAACGCGTAGCCGCGGTCGCTCCACTCGGGCGAGTTGATACCCCACACACCCGCGCCCGTGATCGACGAGACGAGCGACGGGGAGGCGATCACGTGGTCGAGCGAGCCGAGCTCGCCGTCGAACGTGTAGGTGTACTGCCCGTCGGTCTTGTCGGCGACCAGGTCGCTCCACCCCTGCGAGGTGAACACGTCGATCGGATCTTCCTTGCCGTAGGCGTTGAAGTCCCCGATCAGGAGCATGTCGCTGCTGCCGCTCGACTCCGCGAGCTCGTCGGTGAAGGCGAGGATCGCGTTCGCCTGCTTCACGCGGTCGGCGTTGAAGAAGCCCTGACCGTCGGCCGGCTCCGCGCCGGCACCCTCGGGCGGCGACTTCGACTTGAGGTGGTTCGCCACGACCGTGACCACGCGCCCGTCGATGTCGAACGCCTGCGCGATAGGTTCGCGGGCGTTGCCCCACACGGTCTCATCGGTGACGGTGGTGCTGTCGCCCACCGTCTTGACCGCATCCTTCTTGTAGATGATCGCGTTGGTGATGTAGTCGGTCGTCGTGGCGTCGTTCAGCGCAGCGGGGGTGGGCACGTAGTCCCACACGTCGCTGCCCGCATCGGCGTTGAGACCGGCGACCAGATCCTTGAGCGCCGTGTCGATCGGCTTGCCCAGCTTGACCGAGTTCTCGATCTCCATGAGCGAGACGATCTCGGCGTCCAGGCCGTTGATGGCCGCGACGATCTTCGACTTCTGGATCGCGAACTGCGCAGCGTTGGCCGCGCCGCGGGCGTCGGAGTTCTCACTCTTCAGCGTTGTGAAGTAGTTGTACACGTTGAACGACGCGACCTGGACGTCGCCGCCCACCTCTGGCGCCGATGCGGTGCGAGGGTTCGTCGCCTCGAAGCCGACCTTGAGGTCGGCCGACGAGGAGTCGTCGATCGGCACGACGGGCTGGAGGCGCCAGTCGTCGAAGCCCCACTGCAGCACGTAGCCGTTGTCGCCGAAGTCGACCGTGTCGCCGTTGCGGACCACCGTGTCCTTCGTGAAGTACGGCTGCTCGCCAGGGTGACCGCTGTTGGACACCTGGATCGACCAGCCGTCGTCGAGCAGGATCCGGTTGGCGCGGTTCGCTGCGGCGATCGCGGCAGCCTCGTCGCCGGGGCGCGTGGTCTCGGTGCTCTTCACGGCGAGGTCGTCGCCGGCGTTCAGCCAGAGCGTGCCGAAGTTGTACAGCTGGTGGCTGGAGGCGAGGCGGTATGTCCCCTCCGGCGCCACGTACATGTTCTCGTACTGCTCACGGTCGGCACCGCGCACCGAGTCCGGCAGCGGGGTGACGGCGGGGACGCCGACGCCGGCGGTCACCACGGAGATGTCGGCCGCTGCGGCCGGGTTGATCTGCGTCTGACCGAAGTACTCGCTCACCGAACCCTTCACCGACACGAGGTCGCCGATCGCGAGGGCGGGGCTCAGCGCGTTCAGGAACACGAAGACGCCGTCGGAGGCACCGGGAGTCGCGTCGGTGTCGCCGCCGGAGCCCTGCGTCTGGATGACGATGCCCTTGTAGCCGCCGGTGCGGTAGTCGGCCGTCACGACGCCCTCGACCTGGACCGTCTTGCCGCTGAGGGGCGAGACACCCGTCGTCCCCTGGACCTCGGCGATCGTCGCCTTCGTCGGCTCTGCGCCCGGGTCGGTGCCGGGGTCCGTACCGGGGTCGGTGCCGCCGGAGTTCTGCGGGGTGATCGTTGCGGAGAGGGTGAAGTCCGCGCTGTTGTCGTCGGTGTCCGCGCCTGCGGCACGGTTGAGCGACTTCACGTCGGTGTTGCCGGTCGGAGGCGTCGCCGCCTTCGTCTCGAACGTGTTCGAGGTGCCGTAGCCGAGCAGGTCGACCACGCCGTCGACGCCCACGACGGAGCCGGGGGTGAGGGTCACGGCGGCGGTGCCCTCGACGAGCGCGAGCGTGCCGTTGGTGCCGCTCGGGGTCAGAGAGCTGACCGCGTCGGGAGTCGGGAGTTCCGCGCCGTTCGCACCGTTGCTGTTGCCCTGCACGAGGTAATAGCCGCCGGCGGGGATGACGCCCGTGAGCGGCGCGACGCCGTTGAAGGCGGCCGTCCCTGTCGCCGAGCGGTACTGCAGCGACATGCCGTCGAGGGTGACCGGCGCGGACGTCGGGTTGTACAGTTCGACGAACTTGTTCTTGAACGCCGCTCCCGCGCTGCCTCCGGAGAGGTACGCCTCGTTGATCACCACCCCCGTTCCCTCGGTGTCGGCGACAGCGGGCACAGCCGCGAGGGAGCCGAGGCTCAGCGCGGCCACGCAGGTCACGGCGAGAGCGCCGATGCGCCCCCGACTTCTACGGTGCGGGGCGGGAACCATGCGGTTCTCGCCGTCTGGAGCGGACATCATCGGTGCTGTCTCCTCGATCGGGTTCGACGCTTCTCAGGACTGACACGGCACACAGGAGAAATTCCCAGCGTGCTCACATGGAGCGAGCATACGGAGCGGTCAGGACATCCTCAACGGAGTTTCCCGATTCGTCATCCAGCGCTCACCGGATGGCTCGGACGACCCCTGACGAACGTCGCTATCGAAGCGGAGCCTTGCGCAGGTGCGCATCATTTCGCGCGCGGATGCGCGTGCGATCAAGGGGTCTCCGCGGCCGCAGCGTCTTCGAACTCCTCGACCTCACGCTCCCAGGCATCCTTGGCGAGGCGGTACCAGAGGTAGAACGCGAAGCCCGCGAAGATGGCCCACTCGACCGCATAGAAGACGTTGAGCCAGTTGACCGGCGACATCTCTTCCGGAGCGGGCGAGGAGATGTCGACAAGCCCGGCGGATGCGGTGGTCGAGGCGAGATACGGCCGATAGACGTCGAGCTGCTCGATGTCGTGCCAGCGGCTCAGCAGCGCGGCCGACGACATCCGGTCCAACTGATACGGATCCGACTGCGGCGGCACCTGGGGGCCCTCGTCCGAGATGATGCGCCCCGCCACGGGGACCTCCGTGCCGTCGACGCCGGCCTCGAGCTCCTCCACGGCAGCATCCGCGGTCTCCCGGTCGGGCGCCCAGCCGATCGCGACGGCGATGGACGTCCGCTCTGCCACCCGCAGCTGACCCGTGACCCAGTAGCCCTGCACGCCGTCGTTGAACCGACTCGACACGACGATGAAGTCCCCGGGGATCCAGGTTCCCGATGCCTCCACGCGCTGGCCCACCAGAGGCTCGGGGAGATACTCGCCGGGGGCGACGACCTCATCGAGCAGCTTCACCTGCTCCGTGGCGCCGGGGGCAGGCGGATCCGTCTCGATCGCACGCTCCAGCTGCCACTGGCCGAGCCAGGCGAAGACCCCGGCGACGAGGAGGCAGAGCAGGAGCATGCCGATCCACCGCCCCCGGAGCATGACCTCGCGGAGGGTCGGGGGAACAGAGCAGGAGTCGTCACGGTCGAGCGCTGCGCCTCAGGCCTCGTAGGGCGCGAGCACGACCTCGACCCGCTGGAACTCCTTGAGGTCGGAGTAACCGGTGGTCGCCATCGACTTGCGCAGCGCGCCGATGAGGTTCGCCGTGCCGTCCGCGACGGGCGCCGGTCCGTAGAGGATCTCCTCGAGCGTGCCGATGCCGCCGACCTCGACCCGACGGCCACGGGGCAGCTTGGGGTGATGCGCCTCCGGACCCCAGTGGAATCCTCGGCCCGGCGCGTCGGTCGCGCGGGCGAGTGCGACACCGAGCATGACGGCGTCCGCGCCCATCGCGAGCGCCTTGACGATATCGCCCGACGTGCCGACACCGCCGTCGGCGATCACGTGCACGTAGCGTCCGCCCGACTCGTCGAGGTAGTCGCGGCGCGCGGCGGCGACATCGGAGACGGCGGTCGCCATCGGCGCGTGGATGCCGAGAGTCGCGCGGGTCGTCGATGCCGCTCCCCCCGCCGAAGCCGACGAGCACGCCGGCTGCCCCCGTGCGCATGAGGTGCAGCGCGGCCGTGTAGGTCGCGGCACCGCCCACGATCACCGGGACGTCGAGGTCGTAGATGAACTTCTTGAGATTCAGGGGTTCGGCGACGCTGGACACGTGCTCGGCCGATACCGTCGTGCCGCGGATGACGAACAGGTCGACACCGGCCGCGGCCACCGTGTCGTAGAACTCCTGCGTGCGCTGCGGGGTGAGCGAGCCGGCCACCGTGACACCGGCCTCACGGATCTCCGCGAGGCGACGCGTGATGAGCTCGGGCTTGATCGGCTCGGCGTACAGCTCCTGCATCCGCACGGTCGCCTTGCTCTCGTCGAGCCCGGCGATCTCCGCGAGCAGGGGCTCGGGGTTCTCGTATCGCGTCCACAGCCCTTCGAGGTCGAGCACGCCGAGTCCGCCGAGCTGCCCGAGCATGATGGCCGTCTGGGGGCTCACGACCGAGTCCATCGGTGCTCCCAGCACGGGGATCTCGAAGCCGAAGGCGTCGATCGTCCACGCCGTCGAGACGTCCTCCGGGTTGCGCGTGCGCCGGGAGGGCACCACCGCGATGTCATCGAACGTGTACGCGCGGCGCGCGCGCTTTCCTCGGCCGAGCTCGATCTCCATGGTCACCCCTCCAGCCTACCCGGCGGTCGGACGCCCCCGTGCTGGGAGACTGGATCCGAGAGCGGGAGGCAGCATGAGGACCGAGACCGTGGACGTCGTCGTGGTGGGCGGCGGGGTGATGGGGCTGGCGACGGCATGGGAGCTCACTCGTCGGGGCCGCCGGCCGGTCGTCGTCGAGCGGTTCGCGCGCGGGCACCGGCACGGTGCATCCCACGGCGCGACCCGCAACTTCAACAACGCCTACGCCGAGGAGCATTACCTCGACCTGCTCCAGCGCGCCCGCGCCGGCTGGGAGTCCCTCGGGCAGGTGGACGGCGAACCCCTCCTGCGCCTGCACGGCCTCGTCACGCACGGCCACCTCGACGTCGCAGAGATCCGTGTCGGCCTCGACGGTCGCGGCATCCCGTCGGAGATCCTCGCTCCCGCAGAAGCCGCGCGCCGCTGGCCCGGCATGCGCTTCGACGGCGACGTGCTGTGGTCGTCCGACGCCGGAGTCGTCCGCGCGGCGGCCGCGCTGCACGCGCTCGAACGGCGGATCGTCGCCGGAGGCGGCGAGGTGCGCTGGAGCACACCGGTCGCGCACATCGGCGAAGACCGGGACGGCGTCGTGCTCGACCTCGGCGGCGACAGCCGACTGCGCGCCGACGCCCTCGTCGTCACCGCAGGGGCCTGGACCGGAAGGCTCCTCGGACGATTCGGCCTGCCGCGGCTCGCCGTCACCGAGGAGACCCCTGCGCATTTCCAGCCCCGAGGGCCCGCCTCATGGCCATCGTTCAACCACTACGCGGACCCCGCGTCCACCCCCGCGACCGTGTATGGGATGCCCACTCCCGGCGAGGGAGTGAAAGTGGGGTTCCACCGTGTCGGCGACGAGGTCGACCCCGACGCGCGCCCCCACCTCCCGACCCACCAGCGCGCCCTCGCGGAGTACGTGCGGGAATGGATGCCGGGCCTGGACCCCACGTCCGCCGTCCCGATCAGCTGCACGTACACCTCGACCGACGACGGCGCCTTCGTGCTCGACCGCCGAGGACGCATCGTCGTGGGAGCGGGCTTCTCGGGCCACGGCTTCAAGTTCGCTCCCGGCATCGGCGGCGTCCTGGCCGATCTCGTCCTCGACCCCGACGCACGGGCGGCACCGCCCTTCCGATTGCCCGAACTCCTCGCCGAGCCCGGCGCGACCACGTAGGCACGCCCCGCCCGTGTCTCGACCGCGGCGACGACGATCAGCGGACGCGCGACACCCTGCTCTCGTCCCAGACGGGTGCGTCCGACTCGTACACCTCGCCGTCGGAGCCGAACACCAGGAACCTGTCGAACGACCGCGCGAACCAGCGGTCGTGCGTGACCGCGAGCACGGTGCCCTCGAACCGTGCGAGGGCCTGCTCCAGCGCCTCCGCGGACTCGAGGTCGAGGTTGTCGGTCGGCTCGTCCAGGAGCAGCAGCGTCGCGCCGGACAGCTCCAGCAGCAGCACCTGGAACCGCGCCTGCTGCCCGCCCGAGAGCGAGTCGAACGTCTGCTGCGCCTGCCGCACGAGACCGTAGCGGTCGAGGGCGGAGCTCGCGGCATCCCGCGGCATCCCCGCTCTGCGGTCGTCGCCACGGTGCAGGATCTCCAGGAGGGTGCGACCCGCGAACTCCGGATGCGCGTGGGTCTGCGCGAACAGACCGGGGACGACCCGCGCGCCGAGCGTGGCCGTGCCGGTGTGATCGACCGCGCGCAGCTGCTCCCCGTCGAGGTGACGTGGCCGAGTGTCGCATCGGGGTCGCTTCCTCCTCGGGCCAGCAGCCTCAGGAAGTGCGACTTGCCCGAGCCGTTCGACCCGAGCACCGCGACACGGTCGCCGTACCAGACCTCGACATCGAACGGTCGCATGAGACCGGCCAACTCCAGACGCCTGGCGACCACGGCGCGCTTGCCGGTGCGCGCGCCGCGCAGCCGCATGTCGAAGTCCTGTGCAGGCGGGCGCTCCTCCGGCGGACCCGCCTCCTCGAACTTGCGCAGACGGGTCTGAGCCGCCTGATACCGCGACGCGAATCCGTCGTTCGCCGCGGCTTTCACCTTGAGGTTCGCGACGAGGGTGCGCAGCTTCTCGTGCTGTTCGTCCCACCGACGGCGCAGTTCGTCGAGGCGATCCATGCGGTCGCTCCTGGCCTGCTGGTACGTGGAGAAACCCCCGCCGTGCACCCACGCCGTCGCTCCGGCGCCGCCCGGTTCGAGCGTGATCAGTCGATCGACGGCCCTGGCCAGCAGCTCGCGATCGTGCGACACGAGCAGGACGGTCTTCGGCGTCTGGCGCAGCTGCTCCTCGAGCCACCGTTTCGTGGGCACATCGAGGTAGTTGTCCGGCTCGTCGAGCAGCAGCACCTCGTCGGGTCCGCGCAGCAGCGCCTCGAGGGCGAGACGCTTCTGCTCACCTCCGGAGAGCGTGGTGAGCTCTCGGAATCTGGCGCGCTCGTACGGGACGCCCAGCGCGGCAACAGTGCACTGATCCCACACCGTCTCGTGCTCGTAGCCGCCGGCATCCGCATACTCCGCGATCGCCGACGCGTACGCCATCTGCGTGTCGTGCTCATCGCGTTCGATCAGCGCGTCCTCGGCCGCCTCGAGAGCCTCGGCGGCGGCACGGATCCGCGCCGGGGCGACCCTGGTCAGCAGCTGGTGCACCGTCTCCCCAGCCTCGCCGTGTCCGACGAACTGGTCCATGACGCCGAGTCCGCCGTCGATCGTCACGACACCGTCGTCGGCGACCTGATCGCCCCGGATGATGCGCAGCAGAGTCGTCTTGCCGGCGCCGTTCGGGCCGATCAGCGCGCTCGTCGAACCGGCTCCAACCCGGAACGTCGCCTCGTCGAGGAGAGGTCTGCCGTCGGGGAGCGTCAGGGAGACGCTGGAGACATCGATGTAGCCCACGGTGCGTGGCCGTCCTTCCGCCCGCGCATGCCGAGCCGACCAGGCTATCAGCCGGTGCGGAGTGACGGATACGTCGGGCTCGGACGATAGGACGCTCGAGTCACCCTCGGAGCTGCTCGATGCGGTCGGACTCTCCCCAGGCACGGTCGGCGGTGAGCACTGGGACGTCCAGCCGGAGGCCGAGCGCGAGACAGAGCCGATCGCCCAGCGAGAGCCCGCTCCCCCGCCGCCACATTCCTGCAGCAGCCTCGCCATCGGACTGAGACACGGGCTCCACCTTCAGCCCATAGCTGAGCAGCAGACCCGAAGCGACCGCCCAATCCGCCTCGGATACCCGCACCTTCTGGGCCACCTCAGCCCAGTTCGCCGCCCCGATCACGGCCCGATCGAGAATCTCCTCGACCCTGTCGGATCCTGGCTCACCCTGCAGGAATGCGAGGAGCGCCGAGGCGTCGACCACGATCACGCAGCGGCGTCCTCGGAGGCGGCGGCGCTGCGCCGTTCCTCGAGGAGGGAGCCGAGCGGATCCTTCCCTTCGAGCTGCGAGCGCACCACGGACTTCGCCTGCTCACGGGTGAGCAGGATCACGCCGCCGGGTGTCTCGATCATGAGCAGGGGGACGCCTTGGTCCCAGCGCTGGCGCGCGCGCAGTTCGGTGGGCACGACGAGTCGACCGCGGTCGCCCATTGGAGCAACGAATGTGGTACCCATGCCACCACGGTACCACTCCGCCCACTCGGGTGGTACGTCAGTCGGCGCGACTCAGGCTCAGGAGCACCTCGGTGCGGGGAGACGCAGGAAGCACGAAGCGGAACTCGGTGCCCACACCTTCCTGACTCGTCACGTCCATCGTGCCGCCGTGCGCGATCACGATCGCGCGCGTGATCGTGAGTCCGAGGCCCACCCCGGGCACGGCATTGCGCGTCGCGGTCGATGCGCGGAAGAACCGGGTGAAGAGCATCCCCTGCTCGTCCTCGGGGATCCCGACGCCGGTGTCGGCGATCGACAGCTCGACGCCCCCGTCGATCGACCGCACGCTCGCGGTCACCGTCCCGCCCCGAGGCGTGAACTTGATCGCGTTCGACAGCAGGTTGTCGATCGCCTGCCCGACCCGACCCGCATCGAGCACGACGGGGATCCGCGCTGGCCGCACCTCCGCGACGAGCTCGATGCCTTCGCGTTGCGCGTGCGGGCCGGCGGATGCGACCGCGGAGCGGACCAGCTCGGCGACGTCGGTCTCCTCCCGCTCGAGCGGGAACCGACCCGACTCGACCTGGGCGGTGAAGAGCAGGTCGCCGACGAGGTTGAGCAACCTCTTCGCGTTGCGCTCGATGATGTCGACGAACTCCTGCTGGTCGGCCGTGAGCGGCTGACCGGGATCGTTCTGGAGCAGATCGAGGAAGCCGATGATCGCGCTGAGCGGCGTGCGCAGCTCGTGCGAGATCATGCCGACGAATTCGTCCTTCATCCGAGCGACCTCGACCGCCCTGGTCTCGTCGGTGAGCACGAACAGGTATCCCTGCTGCGCGCCGGCGCCGTCCTTGTGCGGACTCACCGTGACGCGCGCGGGGACCGTGCTTCCGCCCGCCGTCGTCACCTCGATGTCGCCGTCGACCGGCAGCCCCGCGTCGGCCTGCGCGAAGAGGGCCTGGATTCCCCGCGGGAGTTCGCCGTACCCGTGCGGGCGCTCCGCGATCGGCACCGGGTGATCGGCGTTGTCCGCGGCGAGCATCGACAGCACCGCCGTGGAGAAGAACCGGTCGATCCGCACATTCTTGAGCGCCTCGGCCACGGGGAGTCCGAGCAGACGTTCCGCCCCGGGGTTCCAGGCCGTGACGGTGCCGGTGCAGTCCGTCGCGATCACCGCCTGCGCCGTGATCGACGACCAGAGGCTCTCGAAGGAGTCCAGCAGCTCCCGGTATTGGCGCTCCTTGTCGCGGAGCTGCACGATCATCGCGACGTTCTCCGACAAGGCCCTCGTACGTTCGGCGACCAGCTCCTCCGCCTGCTCGATGCGCATGCGCTGCTGCCGGGACAGCTCGTTGACGACCGCGGCGACCGCGGAGAACACGAGCGGACCGACCACGCCCCGCAGCCATTCGACCGAGGTCGACGGCGGGTCGGCGAAGTACGGCATGAGCAGCGCGATCGAGGTCAGGCCGCCCACCACGAACACCCAGCGGATGCCGGGCGCCGCGGCGAGCCACACGACGGGCAGCAGCACCAGCGAGCCGAAGATCGATGACGCACCGCCCGTCCCCGCACGGAACAGTCCGAGCCCGATGATGTCGATCATGGGGATGAGCAGCACCACCCACCCGTCGTACACGTGTCGCGCGCTGAGCACGGCGGCCTGCATCGTCGCGACGAGGACCACCCCGATGCCGACGAGCGCGGCGCCCAGGTGGGTGAACGGCAGATCGGGATTCACCCACGCCATCAACCCGGCCACGATGACCGCGGCCACCGACGGCAGCTGCTTGATGAGCGGGCTGGGGTTGTCGAAGATCTGGTACCAGCGGTTCTCCGCGCGGTCGAGCGGGGTGGCCCTCATCGCTGCACCCGTTCCACGATGGCATGCAGGTCGGCACCGGTGATGGGCTTGGGCAGCGCGGCATCGGCCGGCGGATAGTCGGCGGCGTCGAGCACCGAGCTGATCACGAGGAAGCAGTCGGGGAAGCGCTCCTGCACCAGGCGTGCACACTCCTGCCCCGAGATGCCGGGGAGCAGCAGATCGAGCACCGCGAGGGTGGGATCGATCTCGGGGAACGCCGCGATCGCGGACTCGGCGTCGCGAGCGATGAAGACGTCGAAGCCCTCACGATCGAGGTAACGGCGCAGCAGCGCCGCCTGATCGGGGGCGTCCTCGACGACCAGGGCCAGCGGCCTCCCGGTCATCGAAGGAACAGCTCTCGGACGACGACGACGAGGACGACGACGACGAAGGCGATGACCGCCTGCGGGATCAGACGCCGTTCCTTCCTGGCGTCCTCGACGATCTCCTCCACTTCGGCTTCGTATGACGGGGCTGCGGTCATGAGTCGACACGTCCGATCTTCTCGGTCTTGATCCACGAGGCGTCTGCGCGGCGCCACTCTTTGATGTAGGAGTCCACGGTGATGGCGCACAGCAGCGAGCCGTAGCCGCAGATGTAGAGCAGCAGCCCGGCGAAGAAGCGTCCACCGGGGAGCTTCTCGACCGCGCGCGCGAGCCAGATCCCGAACATCGAGATCGGTCCCCACAGATAGAAGATCACGGCCCAGACGATGCGCGACTGGTCGGTGAGGGCCAGCCCGAGCCCGGCGAGGACCGACTCGAAGGCCCAGGGGAACAGCGCGATGGCCATCAGGATGAGCGCCCCGAGACCGGGGAACATGATCGCCTCACGCCAGGAGTGCCGCCCCGTACGCGGATCGAGCTGCACCGAGTAGAGGATCGAGAACAGGTAGATGCACGCCGCGGAGATCCACATGAAGCGGAAGACGAACTCGGCGATGTCGCTGTGCAGGAAGAGCAGTGCCAGCATGCCGGCCGCGGCCAGGAGCATGAACGCGGGCAGCAGCAGGATCGTGAACCATGCCAGACCGAACGCGAAGCTGCCGAGATTGTGCTCTCGGCTCGGGCGGAACCAGAGGTGGCGGTAGATCGAGGTGAGCTGCACGTTGCCTCGCGCCCAGCGCAGGCGCTGCTTCCACAGACTGTCGATCGTCCGCGGCTCCTCCGCCAGGACGACCGCGTGCGGCTCGAACACCATGCGGCGCCCCTTGAGCTGCCCTTCGAACGTCGTCATCGTGTCCTCGGCGAGGGTGCCGGTGGGGATCCGCCCGCCGATCGCCTCGAGGTTGGCTCTCGAATGCAGTTGGGCACCGCCGGCGAGGCACGCGATCGCCCCGCCTACGTTCTGCACCCGACGTGCGGAGAGCTGGCCGATCACGTACTCGATCGCGATGAAGCGCGTGAGGTAGTTGCGGTCGCGACTGCCCTCGGCGATGTACGCCGTCACGGCGCCGACCTTCTCGTCGGCGAGGTGCCTGCTGAGCTTGCGCAGCGAGTCGCGCGCGAAGATCACATCGGCGTCCATGATGAGCACGGCCTCGGTCCACGCGTCGGCGAGCACGACGTCGAGGCCGTGGTTGAGGGTGTGCGCCTTGCCCTCGCCGCCCTTCTCGCGCCGCAGGTGTGCGACGCGTCCCGGGTGCGCCTCGGCCTTGGCGGCGACGATCGCGGACGTGTCATCCGTCGAAGCGTCATCGACCACGAAGACGCGCAGACGCTCGGCGGGATACTCCAATTGGAGCAGCCGCTCGATCGCCGGTCCGATCACGAGTCCCTCGTTCCACGCCGGGATGATGACCGCGACGTTCGGGTGGTACGGGGCCGCCTTGCCGTAGTGGTTCCGGAACGCGTGCAGCGGGAGCATGAGGAACTGCAGTCCCGTGTTGATGACGGGCAGCGTGCCGACGAGGACGCACAGCAGCAGCACGATGACGAGGGCGGTCTCCCACCAGGGCAGATCGGCCATCAGACCACCTCCGCCGCGTCGAGCAGCGGGATCACGCGGGAGTACCGGCCGACGTCGGCCGCCTCGTGGCTGTCGGTGGATGCCACGACCTCGCCGCCCGCGAGGAGTAGGGCCGACAGCGCCCCGGCACCGGGGCACCCCCACTTCTCGTTGACCTCGACGAGCGTGTCGTCGCGGCGGCCGCACGCGCCCACGCGTCGATCCGCTCCTGGCCGAGGTCGTGCTCGGAGAGGCCGATCTTCGGCAGGAGCGAGAAGCAGTGCGCCAGCTGATTGCCCGGGTGACGGTGCATCGCGGCGACGATCGCGCCGACGAACTGATCGAGGACGTCGTCGGTCGCCCACCCGGCGGCGATGCGCTCCCGCACGGTCGAGGGGCCGAGGGGTCCGTCCGCGCCGGGGAACTGGTGGTCGGCGATGAGGATCCGATCGATGCCGTCCGGCAGTGCCGGGATGTCGAGTGCCCCCGACGCATCGAGGATCTTCGCCTCGACACCGGAGAGCACCGTGAGGCCGTCCGGGACTCTGAGCGCACGGACGGCCGCCAGGTACTCGGGGACCCACGTCGTGCTCTGACGCACGTGATCCACCAGGCGGAGCGTGCGCAGCCCGGCGCCCACCGCGGCGTCGACGTTCTCGGCGAGCGTCGACACGGCGTCATCCGAGAAGGTCGAGTGGACGTGGTGATCACCGTGGAGCACCGCGTGCGTCACAGCTCCTCCTGGTGCCCTGCGTGCGCGGAGACGAGCAGGTCGTCGACCTCGACGATCACGTCCTCCAGGAAGCGGACGGAGGCGACCTCGCGGAACGGCACACGCACCGGCAGCTCGCGCCCCAGGAAGAGATCCGTCACCAGCGAGGGGATGTCCACGCCGGCCGCGATCGTCAGGGGCAGGGCGCCGGGGAAGCGAGGGTTGACCTCGAGCAGCACGGCTCGCCCGGCGCGGTCACGGCGCAGCTGCACGTTCGCGACGCCCACGAGCCCGATCGCCCGTGCGATGACGGCCGCGGTCTCCTCGAGTTCTTCGTCGCGCACCGTGCGCCCGGCGATCGCGACGCCGGAGTCGACCCTGGCGCGGGTGCGGGGCACGGCCGCGATCACATTGCCCGCCGCGTCGGCGATCACATCGACCGAATACTCCTCGCCGGGGAGGAAGTCCTGCACGATCAGACCCTCGTCCGTCGGCAGGGCGTCGAGCGCGGCACGATCAGGGACGAGTCGCACGCCACGGCTCCCCGCGCCCTGGCGCGGCTTCGCGAAGACCGGGAACTCCCAATCGACGGCCGCGGCATCGCTGCCGGCGAGGACCGTCCGCGGGGTGCGGCCGGTCGGAGCGCAGCGCTCGGCGAGCGCCATCTTGTCCAGCGCGGTGTTCAGCGTGTCCGCGGAGGGTGCTGCCAGAATCGCCGGGGCCAACTCCTCCCGCCGTTCCGAGAGCGCGATCAGTTCGACGTCGACGGTGGAGATCACGAGATCGAGGTCGTCCGCCTCGACCATCCGCGCGATCGCCGGCACGAAGTCGTCGTCGCGCCCCGGGGGACGAGACGCCGCTGTCCTGGCGGCACCAGATAGATGCCGCTGGCCCACCCGTCCATGTCGGCCGCGAACACGGTCAGGTCGGAACGTCGCAGGAGCGAACGGATGACGGCGACGCCGGCGGGACCGCCCGCTCCGGTCACCAGGACACGCGTGGTCATCTCAGCTCTCCCGTCGGGTGAGTTCGTGGGCGCCGATGAACTCGGCCGTCTCGCGCACCACCTCGAGCGGTTCGACGGCCGTCCCGCCGCCGAAGCGCGACCAGTACCGCGCCGTCGCCGTGACGAACTCGGGCGCGAGGTAGTCGCGGCTCGCCGTCTGGGAGCCGAATCGCTCCAGCAGCCGCAGCTTGTCATCGAGATACGGATCGATACGCACGAATCGGGTCGGGCGGAAGTCGATCGTCGACGACGGACTCTGGTAGCACGCGACGGTGCCGACGCGCCGCGTCGCCACGACCGTCGCCTCGCTGACGGCACGGTGGTCCTGGTGCCGATCGTGGCTCGAATGCGTGTAGACGATGGTGGGCTGGACCTCGTTCACGACCTCTTCGATGAGGCGGACCGTCGATCCCCCTCCCGAGATCTCGGTGTCGATCAGATCCTTGAGGAAGAGCCGTGCGCCCAGCATCTCCGCCGCCGCGAGCGACTCGTCCTGCCTGCTGTCGGCGTCGCCGCCTCGCGCGCCACGGGAGAGGGTGAGGATGGTGATCGCGTCGCCCGCCTTGGCGTGGGCCGCCAGCAGGCCGCCCACTCCGATCTCGACGTCGTCGGGATGCGCCCCGATGGCCAGGACCACGTCGCGCGGGCGCGCCTCTTCGCGCCGCCTGCGTCCTTCTTCCACCAGCCGAGTGACCGACTCGACGAGCTTGCCGTTGTCGAGCGGCTTCGTGAGGAACTCATCGGCCTGCGCACGCAGCGCAGACACGGCGTACTCCACCGACACGTGAGCGGTCATCACCACCACGGGAACCGTCGGCACGGTGCGTCGGAGCTCGGCGAGGAGCTCGAGACCGCTGAGCCCCGGCATCTCGATGTCGGTCACGACGACGTCGGGACGCACCGCGGTGACACGTTCGATCGCGGTCTGTCCGTCTTCGGCGACGTCGACGACGCAGCCGGCCCGCCGTTCGAGGACGGTCTTCACGAGCAGGGCGACATCGGCGTCGTCGTCGACGACGAGGATGCGAGGAGCGTCCTCAGGCATATGTAGAGCTCTCCTTGGGGAGGTTCCCTGATCGATGGGGATCGATCACGCGATCTCGGCGCCTTCATCGCCGGGGCCGCAGGGAAAGTCGAGCGGGGTATGTCGATTGTGGCATACCGATGCGCGGCGGCCGCTCGTCACGACCGCGCCGCAGCAGCCCGCTTCTCCTGCTGATAGACCCTGATCGCCTCGTAGCGCTCAGCGGAGCGTGCGCGGCGCTTGGCCGCCTCATCATCCCGGTTCTTCGGGGGCGCTGTCGTGACCAGCTCGTCGAGCAGGACCCTGGTCGCCTGGGCGATCTCGGCGACCGCCCTGTCGAACACCGCACGGTTGGCACGGGAGGGCGCGTTGGCCCCGGAGATCTTGCGCACGAACTGCAGCGCCGCATCGTGGCATTCGGCGTCGGTCGCGGCGGGCTGGAGGTTGTTCAGCGGGACGATGTTTCGGCACATACCCGGCACGCTACGCCGGGCCGCGCACAGACGGAAGAGTCCCGCTCCTGTCGGATGCCGCGTCGTCAAGGGGATGTGGCGGCGCTGCCGTGCTCGCTACGCTCGGGCTGCCGAGAGGCGAAAGCACGTAGCGATCACTCCGACGACAGGACAGAAGATGACGAACCCCGCGAACCCCGACTCGCCGAACCCCGAAGAGTCACAGATGCCCGACGCGCCGCCGCCCCCACCGAGCGCGGCGCCGCCGCCCCCACCCGCGTCAACGCCGTACGAGAACACCGCCCCGGACGGCATCGCCGGTCATCCGACGGCCGGCACGACCGGGTACGCGCAGCCGCAGCCCAGCCCGCCAGGGCGCGTGCTGTCGATCGTCGGACTCGTCCTCGCCTTCGTGGCGGCGCCGGTCGGTCTCATCCTGAGCATCGTCGCCGTCGTGAAACTCGGCCGAGCCGGCCAGTCGAAGGGCCTCGCCATCGCCGGCATCATCGTCGGTGCGATCCTGACGATCCTCGGCATCATCGGGATCATCCTGTTCGTGACGGTCATCGGCGGTCTCATCGGCATGTGCGCCGAGCTCGGCCCCGGAGTGTGGGATGTCGACGGCATCACCTACAGGTGCGGCTGAAGTTCCCGGCCCGCAACGCCGGAAGGGGCTGGATGCGACAAGCATCCAGCCCCTTCCTCTGCACGCGATCCCTGCGGGATCCGGCGTCACTTCTTGTAGTTCGGCGCCTCCACCACGATCTGCACGTCGTGCGGGTGGGACTCCTTCAGCCCAGCCGAGGTGATGCGCACGAACTTGCCGCGCGTCTTGAGCTCCTCGATCGTGCGCGCCCCGACGTAGAACATCGACTGACGCAGACCGCCGACCAGCTGATACGCCACCGCGGCGAGAGGCCCGCGATACGGCACCTGTCCCTCGATGCCCTCGGGGATCAGCTTGTCGTCGCTGGGGACGTCGGCCTGGAAGTAGCGGTCTTTGGAGTACGACGTCTGCTTGCCGCGGGTCTGCATCGCGCCGAGCGAACCCATCCCCCGGTACTGCTTGAACTGCTTGCCGGACTGGAAGACGATCTCACCCGGCGACTCGTCGGTGCCGGCCAGGAGCGAACCGAGCATCACGGCGTCGGCACCGGCGACGAGCGCCTTCGCGATGTCGCCGGAGTACTGCAGACCGCCATCGGCGATGACGGGGACGCCCGCGGGGCGAGCGGCGAGGACGCCTCGTAGACCGCGGTGACCTGCGGCACGCCGACACCGGCCACGACACGCGTGGTGCAGATGGAGCCCGGTCCGACGCCGACCTTCACGGCGTCGACCCCGGCATCGACGAGAGCCTGAGCGCCTTCGCGTGTCGCGACGTTGCCGCCGATGATGTCGATGTGCTCGAACGAGGCATCCGCTTTGAGGCGCTTGACGAGTTCGATGACGCCCTGCGACTGCCCGTTCGCGGTATCGACCACGAGCACGTCGACCCCGGCGTCGCGCAGCGCCTCGGCACGCTCCCACGCGTCGCCGAAGAAGCCGATCGCCGCGCCCACGCGCAGACGGCCCTGGTCGTCCTTGGTCGCGAGCGGGTACTTCTCGCTCTTGTCGAAGTCCTTGATGGTGATGAGGCCGGCGAGCTTGCCCTCGTCGTCGATCAGCGGCAACTTCTCGACGCGGTGCTTCGCGAACAGCGCGATGACCTCGCCCGCTGCGACGCCGACCGGTGCGGTGACGAGGTTCTCGCTGGTCATGACGTCCTTGACGAAGGTCGTCTGACGCTCGAAGCCCGAGACGAAGCGCATGTCGCGGTTCGTGATGATGCCGACCAGCTTGCCGTCGGCGTCGACGACCGGAAGCCCGGAGATGCGGTACTTCGCGCACAGGTTGTCGACCTCTTCGACCGTCGCATCCTGCGTCGTGGTGATCGGGTCGGTGATCATGCCGGACTCGCTGCGCTTCACGCGGTCGACATGCGCTGCCTGGTCGGCGATGGAGAGGTTGCGGTGCAGGATGCCGATGCCGCCCTCGCGCGCCATCGCGATCGCCATGCGCGACTCGGTGACGGTGTCCATCGCACTCGACAGCAGCGGAGTCGCGACCGAGATGCGACGGGTGATCCGCGACGAGGTGTCCGCCTCGCTGGGGATGACATCGGTATGCCCGGGAAGGAGAAGCACGTCATCGTACGTCAGTCCGACGAAGCCGAAGGGATCGTGCTGTTCCATGGATTCTCCTTCTGCGCGAGTCGCGCGAGTCCGAGTGCGAGGGGGTGGTCGACTTCGGCCGATGCGGGGCTGCGGCCCGTATGTAGATTCTAAGCGAGACACGCCCGAGAACATTCCCAGAGCCCCGTCGTTATCGGACCGTTGGTCCCGGTGGTAGGTGAATCGTCGTTCGCGCATTACGCTCAAGTGCGTCGCACATCCCCGCGGTTCAACCCGAGTTCGCGGAGACAGCACTCACAGTGGAGGTTGCGTGGGACCCACAACAATCGCCGTGCATCGAAAGCGCCCTTGGCTGGTCGCCTTCCTCGGTATCCTCATGGCGCTCAGCGCGTTCCTGCTCCTCCCTCCGTCATCGGCTTCCGCCGACACGACGGACGACGGGCAGGAGGTGACCGACTTCTACTTCGCCGGCGTCGTCACGAACGCCGACGTCCCCGTCGAGGGCGTCGGGATGTCGATCGAGGGCAACGGTTTCGAAGCCGAGACCGAGACCGACGCCGAAGGCAAGTGGCGCCTGTACGTGCCGGAGAAGGAGACGTACACCCTCACGGTGGACGAGTCCACGCTCCCCGACGGCGTGATCGTCGATGCGACGCAGCTTCCCGAGGGCATCCAGCCCGTATCGGGGACGACGGCCTCCTTCGAGCTCGAGTTCGGTCTCACCGGAACGAAGATCGTCAACTTCTTCCTCGGTGCGGGCGAACGTGTGACGGTGTCGTTCCTCGATCAGCTGCTGTCGCGTCTGGTAGGCGGCCTGAACTTCGGCCTCCTCCTCGGGCTCGCCTCGATGGGTGCAGCGCTCATCTACGGCACCACGCGGCTGTCCAACTTCGCCCACGGCGAGATGGTCACCTGGGGCGCCGTGGTGGCGCTGCTGTTCACCACGTTCTGGCACCTGCCGATCTGGCTCGGCATCATCGCCGCGGTCATCGGGGGCGCCGCACTCGGATGGGCACTGGACGCCGGCATCTGGAAGCCGCTGCGGCGGAGAGGCCTCGGCGTGGTCCAGCTGATGATCGTCAGCATCGGCCTCTCGCTCGCGCTGCGCTACGGCATGCAGTACATCATCGGCGGCAACACCTACCAGCTGCCGGGCGCGAGCCCGACCCCGATCAAGCTCGGACCGATCTCCCTCTCGTACATCGACATGATCGGGATGGCGACGAGCATCATCGTGATCCTCGGTGTGGCGTTCTTCCTCACCAGGACCCGCACCGGCAAGGCGACACGAGCGATCTCGGACAACCCGCAGCTCGCCGCCGCGTCCGGCATCGACGTCGACAAGGTCATCCGCACGGTGTGGATCCTCGCCGGAGCCCTCGCGGCCGTCTCGGGCATCCTCTGGGCGTACTTCCGGCCGGGGGTGAAGTGGGACATGGGCATGCAGATGCTGCTGCTGATGTTCTGCGCGATCACGCTCGGCGGTCTGGGCTCGGCGATCGGCGCCCTGATCGGCTCGATCATCGTGGGTCTCGCCGTCGAGGTCTCGACGCTCCTCGGCGTCCCTTCGGATCTCAAGTACGCCAGCGCCCTCGTCGCGCTGATCGTGATCCTGCTCGTGCGACCACAGGGCATCCTCGGGCGCAAGGAAAGGTTGGGCTGACGCATGGACTTCGGAAGCATCTTCGGCAACACCGCCTCCTACCTCTTCAGCCCGACCACCATGGCCTACGCCCTCGCGGCGACCGGTCTCGCGGTGCACTTCGGCTACACGGGACTGCTCAACTTCGGCATGGCGGCCTTCATGGCGATCGGCGGCTACGGCTACGCGATCTCGATCCTCACCTTCGGGTTCCCCTGGTGGGCCGGTGTCCTGGTCGGCATGATCGGCGGCGCCCTGTTCGCGCTCCTCCTCGGCATCCCGACGCTGCGTCTGCGCGCGGACTACCTCGCCATCGCCACGATCGCGGCCGCCGAGGTCGTCCGGCTCATGTTCGTCACGGAGCTGTTCAAGAAGTGGACGAACTCCGCCGGCGGGCTCTCGGGTTATCACCAGAGCTTCCGCGACGCGAACCCCTTCCCGCCGGGAACCTACGGCTTCGGCCCCTGGACCTACAACGCGAACGACCTGTGGGTCCGCGTGGTGGGGCTCATCGCTCTCGCGGCCGCCGTCCTGGTGGTCTGGGCGCTCATGCGCAGCCCGTGGGGACGCGTGCTCAAAGGCATCCGTGAGGACGAAGACGCGGTGCGCTCGCTGGGCAAGAACGTCTTCGCCTACAAGATGCAGGCGCTCGTGGTCGGCGGTGTGATCGGTGCCCTCGGCGGCATCGTGTTCGTGCTGCCCTCGGCCGTGATCCCCGGCAGCTACTCCACCTCGCTGACGTTCTTCCTCTGGACCATCCTGCTGCTCGGCGGCGCGGCGACCGTGCTCGGCCCGACGCTGGGCGCCGTGCTGTTCTGGGTGGTGTTCGCCTTCCTCGGAGCGTTGCTTCCCGCGATGGCGAATGCCGGCTACCTGCCGATGTCGGGAGCGCAGGCCGACGTCGTGCGGTACATCGTGATCGGCGTCGTGCTGATGCTGATCGTCGTTTTCCGCCCGCAGGGCATCCTCGGAAACAAGAGGGAGATGACCTTTGTCAAATGATGACGACGCGGTGGTCACGCCCGCGAAGAGCACACCTCGCGCCAAGACCGGCGGCCTCGCGGCCGGACCGGCGGCACCCGGGGTCAAGAAGGTCGATCCGATCCTCGTCGTCGATGCCGTGGAACGCCGCTTCGGCGGTCTGACAGCGGTCGACGTCGATCACCTGGAGATCCCCCGCGGAGCCATCACGGCGCTGATCGGCCCGAACGGCGCCGGCAAGACGACCCTGTTCAACCTCCTCTGCGGCTTCGACAAGCCCAACAGCGGCACCTGGTCGTTCGACGGGACGAACCTGTCGGGCATCCCCTCCTTCAAGGTTGCGCGGATGGGGCAGGTGCGCACGTTCCAGCTGACCAAGTCGCTGTCGCTGCTCACGGTGCTGGAGAACATGAAGCTCGGCGCGAAGGACCAGCGCGGCGAAGGGTTCTGGGCGGGGCTGTTCCCCTTCCTCTGGCGCAAGCAGGACCAGGAGATCGAGGCGCGTGCGCACGAACTCCTCACCCGCTTCAAGCTCGACGCCAAGGAGCAGGACTTCGCGGCGTCGCTCTCGGGCGGTCAGCGCAAGCTGCTCGAGATGGCGCGCGCTCTCATGAGCGACCCGACCCTCGTCATGCTCGATGAGCCGATGGCAGGGGTCAACCCCGCGCTCACGCAGTCGCTGCTCGAACACATCCTCGACCTCAAGGATCTGGGGATGACGGTCCTGTTCGTCGAGCACGACATGCACATGGTCCGCCACATCGCCGACTGGGTGGTCGTGATGGCCGAGGGGCGCGTCGTCGCCGAAGGCCCGCCCGACCAGGTCATGGAGGATCCGGCCGTGGTCGACGCCTACCTCGGGGCCCACCAGGACGTCGACCTCGGAGCCGTCACCGGCCGCCTTCCGGTGATCTCGGACGAGGACGCCATCCGGATCCGCGAGCAGATCGAGACCGAGGTCGAAGCCGAGGTCGAGGCCGAAGACGCCGAGGAGGAGAAGGCATGACCGACGCACCCGTCGAGCGGAACGAGATCAAGAACGACGATGTCATCGTCGAACTGACCGACGTTCACGCCGGCTACCTCCCCGGAGTGAACATCCTCAACGGCGCGAACCTCGTCGCTCGCAAGGGGGAGCTGATCGGCATCATCGGTCCGAACGGCGCCGGCAAGTCGACCCTGCTCAAGGCGATCTTCGGCATGGTCGAGATCCGCTCCGGCGACGTCACCGTCAAGGGCGAGAGCATCGTGGGCCTCAAGGCCGACAAGCTCGTCCGCCGCGGCGTGGCCTTCGTTCCGCAGACGAACAACGTGTTCCCCTCGCTCACCATCCAGGAGAACCTCGAGATGGGGCTCTACCAGAACCCGAAGATCTTCGCGGAGCGGCTGGAGTTCGTGAGCAGCATCTTCGGCGAACTCGGCAAGCGCCTCAAGCAGCGCGCAGGTTCGCTCTCCGGAGGAGAACGGCAGATGGTCGCGATGTCGCGGGCACTCATGATGGATCCGTCGGTGCTGCTGCTCGACGAACCGTCCGCCGGCCTCTCCCCCGTGCGACAGGACGATGCATTCATCCGCGTCTCCGACATCAACAAGGCGGGTGTGACGACGATCATGGTCGAGCAGAATGCGCGTCGCTGCCTGCAGATCTGCGACCGCGGCTATGTCCTCGACCAGGGCAAGGATGCCTACGAGGGCACCGGCCGCGAGCTGCTGAACGACCCCAAGGTCATCGGCCTCTACCTGGGGACGCTCGGGACAGACGCCGCCTGAGCACTTCGCACGAGAAGGGGGATGCCACGCGGCATCCCCCCTTCCCGTGTGTCCGGGCCTGGCGCCCGCGCCGCGGCTCCGACACGAGGTCCGACGCGGGTCACATGTCGGGAGTTCATGCACCCGTCGGGCGGTCGGCCGGCGTTTCGTCCGACATCCGCGCGAACTCCCGACATGTGGACCGGGCAGGGACGGGCGGACGGGCGGGGCGGGCGGACGGGCGGGACGAGCGGGCGGGGCACGACGAAGGCCCCGGATGCGAGCATCCGGGGCCCCGTCAGCGCCTTACTTGATGCGCGTGGTGGTGTTGTCCGCGCCGAACTCGTAGACGCCGATCGCGGCGCCCTTCGGGTCGTTGTTCTCGTCGAACGTGATCTCACCGGAGAGGCCGTCGTAGTCGGCCGTTCCGCCGCCGTTGATGATGTCGGCGCACTCGGCGAACGTGGTGCACTTCTCGCCCTCACCGTCGCCACCCGACACGGTGCGCATCTGCTCAGCCATATCGGCACCCTCGACGGAGCCCGCCGCCAGCGACGACAGCGCCATCAGGATCACGGCGTCGTATGCCTCTGCCGAGTAGGTGACCGCGTCGATCGGGTCGTTGCCATCGGCGGTCCAGACCTCGTTCAGCTGGTCGAGGAAGTCCTGCGGCAGCTCGGCGCCGGCGCGGGTTCCCTTCGATCCCTCGAGGCTGACCGGGATGTCGGTGCCCCAGTCCTTCAGGTTGCCGTCGACCAGGTACAGCGCACCGGTGTCGATGCCCGCGTTGCCGAGAAGCGGTGCGATGGTCGCGAACTGGTCGTACGAGACGACCGCGACCGCGTCGGGCTTGGCCGCGGCGATCTCCGCCACCTGGGCGTTGAACTGGCCATCGCCCTGGTTGTAGGACGACTCGGCGACGACTTCGCCGCCCGTGCCCTCGAACGTGGCCTTGATGGCCTCGAACAGGCCCGTGCCGTAGGGGTCGTTCTGGTAGATGATGCCGAGGGTCTTGTGCCCGTCCTCGGCGATCTGGTTGCCCAGCACCTCGCCCTGGAGGTTGTCGCTCGGCGCCGTGCGGAAGTACAGCGGGTTGATTCCCGTGAAGTCCGGCGACGTGTTCGACGGGGAGACGGTGAGGATGCCCGCACCGGCGTTGCCGTCGAGGATGAGCTTGGTCACGCTCGAGGATGCGGCGCCGACCATGGCGGTGATGCCGGCGTTCTGCAGGTTCGTGATGGAGGTCTCGTACGCCTTGTTGTCGAGGTCGCCCTCGTCGGCCGTGGTGAGGTCGATGGTCACACCGGCGTCCGCCTCGTTGATCTCGTTGACAGCCAGCTGCACACCGGCTTCCATCGGAGCGCCGAGGAACGCGAGCGAGCCGGTCGCGGGGAGCAGCGAGCCGAGCTTGAGCGTCAGATCGACGGCCGGCTTCTCACCACCCTCGCTGGGCTCGGCGTTCGGCGTGCTGCTGCAGCCGGCGATGACGATGGCGGATGCGCTGATCAAGGCGATCCCTGCGAAGACCTTCGCGCTGCGCGAGCCCTTCAGTGAGTTCATGATGCTCCCTTGCGTAACTGAACGTGGATTGTGACCACGGTCGGGTGCTCTAACACTAGGCCGTGAGGCCCGCGCGCAGGAGGTGCAAGTATCTCGGTGCGTTAACGATCCGGCACTGGGTTCCCCGGTGCACGAACCGGCGGCTCACACGGGTGCGGGACGCGCCATCATGCGGGCACGGCGACCCGCGAGCAGCAGATCAGCCACGAAGACGCCGATGGCGATCCAGACGATGATGAACCCGGCCCAGCGCTCGACGGGCATGGGCTCGTGCAGGATGACCACGCCGATGAGGAACTGCAGCACCGGGGTGATGAACTGGATCATCCCGATCACCGTGAGATCGATGCGCCGGGCCCCCGCGGCGAACAGCAGCAGCGGGACTGCGGTGGCGACCCCGGCGAATGCCAGGAGCAGGGCGTGCACCCCGCCGTTCGCGCCCATCGTGATGCCCGGGGGTGTCTGCGCCACGACGATCAACTGCACCACGGCGATGGGGATCAGCCAGAACGACTCCAGCGTCAGGCCGCTGACCGCGTCGACTGCCGGGCCGATCTTCTTCTTGATGAGTCCGTAGACCCCGAACGACGCGGTGAGCGAGAGCGCGATCCACGGGAACTCCCCGTAGGCGACGACGATCACGACGACGGCGATCGCGGCGATCGCGATCGCCGCCCATTGCAGCCTGCGGATGCGCTCCTTGAGCACGAACACGCCGAGGAGCACGGTGGTGATCGGGTTGATGAAGTAGCCGAGACTCGTCTCGATCACGTTGCCGCTGAGCGTCCCGATCAGGAACACCTGCCAGTTGACGTAGATCAGGAGACCCGCCAGGGCGGTCCAGCCCAGCAGCTTCGGCTGCCGCAGGATGATGCCGAACGCCGCCCATCCTCGCGTGAGCGTGAGCAGGAGGATGCAGAAGACGAACGACAGCAGCACCCGCCAGGCGACGACTTCCCACGGACCGGTCGGGAGGAGCAGTACGAAGTAGAGCGGGAGCACTCCCCACAGGAGGTAGGCGGCTCCGGCGTAGGCGACTCCCGCGGTCTGGGTGGCGCGGGTCGTCTCGGGGGTCACCGCACAACACTATGCCCACGTGCCCGACGCCGAAGGCGCCGAGACGACGTCGCGCCGCAGTTTGGCAGGAAACGGACGTCTTCTGACCGAACGCAGAAGGGGGCCCGGATGCCTGAGCATCCGGGCCCCCTTCGAGGACCATGTTCCGACGCCTCTGAGAGGCGCGGAACCGGGTTCAGCTGATCAGCGGACGACGACAGCCAGGACGTCGCGAGCGGACAGGACGAGGAACTCGTCTGCACCGAACTTGACCTCGGTTCCGCCGTACTTGCTGTAGAGCACGCGGTCGCCCACGGCGACGTCGATCGGAACACGGTTGCCGTTGTCGTCGATGCGGCCGGGGCCGACCGCCACGACCTCGCCCTCCTGGGGCTTCTCCTTGGCGGTGTCGGGGATGACCAGGCCACTCGCGGTGGTCTGCTCGGCCTCGACCTGCTTGATGACGATGCGGTCCTCGAGCGGCTTGATGGAAACCGACACGGTCTACCTCTTCTTTCTTGACGCTGACACGAAAGACTTGTTCGCACTCTCAACCCGAGAGTGCTAATGCCAGTGTAGGCGGTCGGCTGGCACTCATGCAATGCGAGTGCCAACAGGTTCGCCGCCACCGACCCGCTCGGACGGGAATTAGGCTGAGGGCGTGGAGATGTCCGAGCTGCGCGCCCTGCTGACCCCCGCCGGTCTCGAACTGCTCGACACGGTGGGCCCTATCGAGTCCACGGCCGACGTGGCCCGTGCGGTCTCTCGGCTCCGCGCCGCCGGCCACTCCCCGAGCTCGTCTCGGCGGTCGTGGGACAAGCCCGATTGCGAGCCAAGGCGACCGCCAAGTTCGGACCGTTCGCCGCGCGCATGCTGTTCACCCGAGCGGGGCTCGAGCAGGCGACACGGCTCGGCGTCGCCGCACGGCACGCCCAGCGGATCCGCGGCGCGGGCCTCACAGCCGTCGCCGACCTCGGCTGCGGGATCGGCGGCGATGCCCTCGCATTCACCGGTGCGGGTCTGGATGTGCTCGCGGTCGACGCCGACGAGGTCACGGCCGCCATCGCCGCCTACAACCTCGCGCCGTTCGGCGACAGCGCGGTCGTGCGGCACAGCACGGCGGAGGACGCGTTCGAGGCGACGCCCCTCACCGGCTCCGGTGCGGTCTGGATGGATCCGGCTCGGCGGACCGCGGGACACAGCGAGACCCGACGAGTGTCCGCCGACGATTACTCCCCTTCCCTGGACTGGGCGTTCGACGTCGCCTCACGTGTACCGACCGGCATCAAGCTCGGTCCGGCTCACGACCGCGAGGCCCTGCCCCTCGACGCCGAAGCGCAGTGGGTGAGCGCCGACGGCAGCGTCGTCGAGCTCGTGGTGTGGAGCGGCGCCCTCGCACGGGAGGGCGTCCGTCGGGCGGCTCTCGTGATCCGCGACGACCGGTCGCACGAGCTCACCGCTCCCGCGGACGCCCCCGACGAACCCGTGCGCGAGCTCGGCGCGTTCCTGCACGAGCCGGACGGCGCCGTGATCCGCGCCCGCCTCATCGGCGAGGTGGCCCGGAGCCTCGACGCCGGGATGCTCGACGAGCACATCGCGTACCTGACCTCGGACGCGGCGCTGACGAGTCCGTTCGTGCAGTCGTTCCGCGTGCGCGAGACCCTGCCGGCGAACCCGAAGGCGATCAGCGCCGCACTCACGGCGCACGGCATCGGGCGTCTCGAGATCAAGAAGCGCGGCGTCGACGTCGACCCTGCCGCCTTCCGCAAGAAGCTCACGCTGCGCGGTGACCAGGAGGCCACGCTGATCCTCGCTCGCATCGGCGATCAGCGCCGCGCCATCCTCGCCGACCGGGTCCCCGCCGCCTGACCCCCTCCCTCCCCTGCCCCTGCTCCCTGCTCCCCTGCCCCCTGCTCCGTCGAGCGCACGGCTTGTCGTCGAGAGCACGGGATGTCGACGCCACGAGGCCGTGCGCTCGGCGGCAAGCCGTGCACTCGCCGGGAGGGGCGGGGGCGAAGGGGCGGGGGCCGGGGGCGGGGGCGGAGGGGCGGGGCGGGGGCAGGGTGGGTGGGGAGCAGGGGTCAGCCGCGCGGATCGTGTCCTGGCGGCTCGACCTCGATGGGGTCGCCCGGCGGGACCTGGATGATCAGCGAATCGCCGGGGGCGGCCTCGTCCGCGGAGGCATCGGCGTCGACGGTGAGGTACGGGGTCTGCTGCGTCGTGAAGCGCAGGTCCAGCACCGACGCCGCGACCACACCCCCGGTGGGGTCGACTTCGACCACATGCACATCGAGGCCGGATGACAGCGCCTGCTGGAACGACTCGCACGCGATCGCACCGCCGGCGTCGACGATGAGGCACCGCTCCGTCGAGCCCTGCTCGGAGACGCGGTCGCCGAGCCAGACGGGGGCACCGCGGAAGTACCCCACGATCGAGAGGCCCATTTCGTATCCCTCCTCGACGAGAGCCCCCGCGCGATCACGTTCCGCCCCCTCGAACTGATCGATCACCCCCGACTGCACACCCCACCGTTGCATTCCGACCATCGGCTCGCCCGTTTCGGTGAGGAACATCGTCGCCTGCACGAATTCCGAACCCCCGGGGTCCTCGCCGTCATCCGCGGGCAACGGCAACGGCAACGAAGCCATCAACCCGCGCTCGCGCTCCTCCGGTGGACGGCAGTCCGCCTGCGACTGGTCACCCACGTCGAGGATCAGGCAGACCGACTCGCCGTCGCCCCTGGTCGCGTACCAGGCCAGTGCGTCGGCGGTCTGGGCGATGGCGCGGACGGAGCCGGCGTCGTACTCCTCGGCGACGAGCGCGACACGGCGTTGCTGCTGTGCGTCGGTCAGCGGGAGGCTCGCCGTCCGGGGTGAGAACAGCGCCCACCCGGCGCCCACGCCGATCGCGAGCACCACAGCAGCCGCCGCGACCACGACCATCGCGGATCGCCGCCGAGCATCGCGAGGAGTGTCCGGGGAACGGCCTGGTGGGACTCGCCATCCGCCATCGCGGCGAACGCGTCCGTCACGGGCGAGTCCTCTCCGAGCGAGTCCGTCCCGAGCGAGTCCGTATCCCCGAGTGAGTCCGTATCCCCGCGTGACTCGGTTCTCCCGAGTGAGCCGGCGATCCCGAGCGAGTCCGCCGCAGACGGGTCAGTCGGGGGCGGGGGTAGCCCGGGGACGCTGCGCCTTCCGGTGGATCGGCCGCCCTGTGCACGGGACTGCGGTGCGCCTCTTCGAGGGCACGGAGGCGATCCGCCTCGCCAGGGGTGAGGGCGCCGCCGCGGCCGTAGGCCTTCCGCTGCAGTACCCTGAGCTCTTCGGCGTCAGTTCCCGCCGGCACCGGAGACGCCTCCCTCGCGGGTGATGACGAGGTAGCCGGGCCCCTGGGTCGATGCCAGTTCGAGGTGGGTCTGACCACCGGTCTCGGTGTCGACGACGCTGAGCACGAGACTCGACGACTGCTCCTGCATCGTCTGCGGATCCGCGCACGTCATCGGGGACTCGGCGGTCGAGCCGTCGTAGATCAGGCACGGGTTCTGGGACTCGGTCTGCACGGCGGTCCACACCGGCACGTCGCGGTCGTATCCGACCACCCAGAGAGAGCTGGCGTCGAAGCCGTCGTCGGCGAGGCGCTTCGCAGTGTCCGCCTCGCGGTCGTTCGCGTAGGTGATGCCGCTCTGACCCGGGTCGTAGTCGTACGAGCTCACGGCGACCGCCGGTTCACCCGACGCGGTGAAGAGCATCTGCACCCCGACCTGCCGCTGGAGGTCATCCGATGCCTGCACGGTGATGGAGCCGTACACTCCGGTCTCGGCGACCGTCTCGGTGAGCTCGCAGTTCGGCACGGTCACCTCGCCCGTTCCCAGGATCACGCAGGTGCGTTCGCGCGCGTCCTTCGTCGCGGCCCAGATGACCGCGCCCTCTTCGACCGCGAGGGCACGGACCGACCCCGCGTCGTAGACGCCGCCGGCGACCAGCTCGTCGTGCCATGCCTGCTGCTCGACCGTCAGCTCGACGGGGGCGGGTTCGGGCCCGCGGAAGGCGAGCCACCCGACGCCGACGCCGATCGCGAGCATGGCCGCGGTCGCGAACGCGACCGGCCGCCAGTGACCCCGGAGGAGGGAGAGCACCGAGCGCCAGGCCATCCTCCCCTGCGCGGGCCCCGTGTCGGCGGCCGCACCGGCGGCGACATCGGCCGGGTCCTGTTCACGCGCGGTCAGCTGTTCCTGCGCGACGCCCTGCTCACGCGCGGGATCGATCTCGGCGACCGGTCCGGCATGATCTGCGCGACCGCTGCCCGGCTCGTCGCCCGTGGGCGCAGGGAGCACGGCGAAGGGCGACTCCGGAACATCGGCGACGCGTTCGACCCGACGCTCCTCGAGCTCCCGCAACCTCGCCGCATCGCCCGGAGTGAGCGCAGCATCGCGGCCGTATGCACGTTCCTGAAGGGAGCGCAGCTCCGCGGACTCCTCCGGCTCCAGCATCCGTCAGCCCAGTCTCTCGAACTGCATGCCGGCCCAGACCAGCCACCCCAGGCTGTAGACGGTCGCACAGAGGCCGAGCACGAGGGCCCAGCGCGCGATCGCCCGGCTCTCGACGGGACGACGCAGCGACATGATCGCGGCGATGACCGCGACGACGGCCACGGGGATCCCCAGCCGACGAAGAAGGACGCGCCGAGAGCCACGATCGCCGCCAGCAGGGCCCAGGGAGCCAGACGCGTGTCGTCGGCGGGGATCGCACCGGTGGAGGGCTCCCACTCGGACTCGTCAGGAGCATCGATGTCGGGCCCCGTCACCACGACCGGTTCGATGCCGACCGGTCCGGTCGGCAGCTTCGTGTACCCCTCGCGTCGCGCGCCGGGCAGACGTGCTGCCTTGGCAGGATGCTGGACCACCTCGTCGCTGGCGCTCTCGATGCGCGCGGCCGGAGTCGCAGAAGACCGCGCGTCGGGAGCGGCGGAACCGTCAGTCATGTGAGCACCGCCTCCGCGATCTGGATCTCGGTGACCGGCAGCGTCGAGTCCGCCCCGAACGCGAGCGTCGACGGGCGCCGCCCGGAGGAGATCAGCTCAGCGGCCAGAGCCGCGATCATGGCGCCGTTGTCTGTGCAGAGCGAGAGCGTCGGGATGCGCACCGTGACGCCGGCCTCCGCCGCACGTCGAAGAGCCACCTCGCGCAGGCGCCGATTCGCGATCACGCCTCCGCCGAGCAGCAGTCGCGGGACACCGAGATCGGTGCAGGCGGCGAGCGCCTTCGTCACCAGCACATCGACGACCGCCTCCCGGAAGCTCGCGGCGACGTCGGCCACGGGCACGTCGACGCCGTCGGCCTCGCAGCGTTCGACCCAGCGCGCCACCGCGGTCTTCAGCCCCGAGAAGGAGAAGTCGTACCGGTGCTTCGCCATGTCGGATGCGCGGGAGAGTCCGCGAGGGAACCGGATCGCGTCGGGGTCGCCGTCGAGCGCAGCGCGGTCGATCTCGGGCCCGCCGGGGTAGGGCAGCGAGAGGAGTCGGGCGACCTTGTCGAACGCCTCGCCCGCGGCATCGTCCATCGTCTCGCCGAGCAGCTCGACGTCGGTGGTGAGGTCGCGGACGTGCAGCAGCGAGGTGTGACCGCCCGAGACGAGCAGGGCGATGGTCGGGTACTCCAGCGGTGCGGAGTCGGGCGTGAGGATGTCGGCCGCGATGTGTCCGACCAGGTGGTTGACCGCGTACAGCGGCTTGTCGAGGGAGACGGCCAGGCCCTTCGCGGCCCCGACTCCGACCATCAGCGCACCGGCGAGACCGGGACCGCTCGTGACGGCGACCGCGTCGAGTTCGGCGAGGCCCACACCCGCTTCGGCGAGCGCGGCTTCGATCGCCGGCTGCAGCGCCTCGAGGTGCGCCCTCGCAGCGACCTCCGGCACGACTCCGCCGTATCTGGCGTGCTCGTCCATGCTCGAGGCGATGGTGTTCGAGAGCAGGGTGCGACCGCGGACGATGCCGATGCCGGTCTCGTCGCAGCTCGTCTCGATGCCGAGGACCAGCGGCTCGCTCATGCCTTCGCCTCCTCGGCCGTATGTCCGGACGCCGGGTGGCGGCGCAGCTCCAGCCGCATCACGATCGCATCCACGTCGTCGGGCTGATAGTAGCGGGGCCGACGCCCGATCTCCTCGAACCCCTCGGCTCGGTACAGCCCCTCGGCGACCGGGTTGTCGGCCCTGACCTCGAGGAACACCTCGCGCGCCCCGCGCTCGGCCGCGACGGCGAGGAGCCGATGCAGGAGCGAACGACCGCGCCCCTGACCCCGGTGCTCCGCGAGCAGGGCGATGGTCTGGATGTCGGCATCTGCGCTGCCCTGCAGGGCCCGCACCCCGCCGTAGCCGATGATGGCGCCGTCGTGCTCGTCCACCACGTACCGGCCGTGCGGGCTGGCGAGTTCGGCGGCCATGGTCTCGCTGCTCCAGGCGTCGGTGGGGAAGGAGCGGTCTTCGATCGCCATGATCGCGGCGAGGTCAGCGGGTGTCGCGTCGCGGAGCGTCATGACCCGACCTTCTTCGGAGCACCGGGAAGCGTGACGTCGGGGTGTCGGAGGTAGAGCGGCTCGTCGTCTGCGAGCGTGCGTCCGGCCGCCAGCGCTCGTGCTCCCACCCTGGCCAGGTCGGATGCGGACAGCGTGCCGACGTCGATACGACGGATGCCGTCGAGGTGCGCATCCGCGTCGACCGCCCGCACCAGGACCGTGTCGGCGACGACATGCGGGATGCCGTCGGCATCGACGCCGTCGAACACGGTGATCGCGACCTCGCGCCGCCGCGCGTCGGTGACGATCGCGAACGGCTGCGTCTCGGTCTCGAGCGCTGTGAGCGCTGCCCCGAGATGACTGGGGACCGGAAGCACGGGGATACCGCGTCCGAGCGCGAAGGCGCGCGCCGCGGCGATGCCGATCCGCAGACCGGTGAACGGCCCCGGCCCCATGCCCGCGACGACGTGCGTCACCTCGCTGGCGCCCGCCTCGTCGAGAACCTCCACGAGCAGATCGCCGATGACTTCGGCATGGCCGAGGGGTCGGCGGCGCTCGCATCGGCTCGTCGCGCCCCGTCCGCATCGATGAGGGCGACAGCCGTGCCCAGAGAGGTGTCGACGGCAAGGATCACATGTCCAGGGTAGCCGTGGTTCCGCTGGCAGAGCGGCCCGTGCCCGTGGGGGATCGCGCCTCAGCCCAGCGGGGCGCGCAGAGGATGGTCCTGATCCTCGAGGATCACCTGCGAGGCGGCTCCGGTCGTGCGATTGACGACCACGGGGGCCAGGAGGTTCACGCTCACACCCTCGGCAGAGGGGTGGGCGACGACCAGGACAAGCGCATCGTCGGCCGAGTCGAGCCCGAGCCCTTCCGCCTGCGCGTCGGTGAGGATCGGCGCGTAGTCGGTCAGCACGGATCGGGGGTCGACGAGATACAGGCGAAGATCCGCATCCTGCACGGCGCGCATCGCGAACAGGCCGTCGGCGCCCTCGACCGGTGCGAGCACGAACTCGACGTGAGGGGCGAGCCCCGGCGGCGGCGAGACGAAGGTGAGCGCCGCGGTCATCGGAGGAAGTCCATGAGCGAGGGCTGGAGCACGCGGGCGTTGACGGCGAGGGCCGAGCGGTACACGAGCTCCTGGGCCTGCAGGCGGACGAGCACCTCGATCGAGTCGACGTCCTCGACCGCGGCACGGCGGGACTCGAGGGACACGGAATTCTGCACAGCCGCCTCCTTGGCGCGTTCGATCTGAGCCTGTCGGGTGCCGACCGAGCCCTGCACACCGAGCATCGCCGTGCGGCGGGAGTCGATCTCGGCGAGTCGAGGCCCGACGTTCGTCCCCGAGCGGAGGTCGGCGACGATCTTGTCGACGAGAGCGAACACCGAATCCTCCCCGTGCCGAAGACGGCGGCCCCGTCCGTGTCGACGCGCACGGCCGCACCGTCGGACACCCGGCGCGTGACCTCCGCTCCCGGCACCCCGCTGTGCGCGTAGTCCGCGGTGAAGGCGGCGGTGTCGGAGGTGCCGGCGAACACGGAGCGTCCGAGGAGGCGGGTGTTCGCCTGTGCGAGGAGTTCCTTGCGCAGGCCCTCGAGCTCGACGGCCAGGGACTCCTTGGCCACGGCGTCGAGTGCGCCGTCGTTCGCGCCCTGCGCCGTGAGGTCGCGGACACGCCCGAGCAGAGACGTGCTCGCGGTGATCGCACCGTCGGCCGCGGTGACCCAGGCGAGCCCGTCGTCGATGTTGCGTGCGTACTGTTCGGTACGTCGCTGCTCGGCATGCAGTGCGAGAGCGGCCGCGGCAGCCGCAGGGTCGTCCGATGGCGCGGCGAAGGCTCGCTGGGAGGTCGCCTGCTCCTGCAGGCGCGCCAGCTCGGAGAGGTTGGACTGCAGGTGGCGCATCGCCGTCTGCGTCATGGCTGACGATGTCACTCGAGAGATCACGGTGCTCCTTCGCTCAGCGTCCGACGAGACCCGTGCGGTTGATGAGGACGTCGAGCGCCTCATCGACCGCGGTCATCACGCGGGCTGCGGCCTGATAGGCGGTCTGGTAGGTGAGCAGGCTGATGGTCTCCTCGTCGCCGTCGACGGCGGCGACGGACTGCTGCGCGCCGACCGCAGCGACGGCTGCCGAATCGGAGACCTTCGCGCGCTGCACGTCGGCGGCCGTGGCCACGCCGAACCGGGTCACGTGGTCCGACCAGAGCGCGTCGGGAGCGGTCGCGCTCCGGCCGATCTGCGAGATCAGATCGGCGTTGGAGGCGTCCCATGCCCCCGCGCCCGGAGCGGCGAGGGCGAGTTCCGACGGTCCCGTGATCGCGACGCGGAGGCCGAGAGCGGCCGACCCGGTCGTCGCCAGGGTGAAGAAGTCTCCGCCCTGCTGACCGGACGAGGTGACTCCGGCGCGATGCTGCGTGTTCAGCGTGGCCGCCAACGCGGTCGCGACCGCGTCGTACGTCGACGCGAGCTGAGCGAGCATCCCGCCCTCGTCCGCGGGGGCGAGGATCGCCAGCGATGCACCGAGCTCACCGCCGTCGATCGACACCGGGAGGTCGGGCGCCGACGCCCACGACACCGTCAGACGCTGGCCGCCGTCGATCGATGTCGGCCCGGAGAGGACGAGGTGACGGGCATCGGACCCCGCGACGAGCGCGTTGCCGCCGATGCGCAGAGTCATCGTCCCGTCGCCCTCGACCGTGGCCGAGGCTCCGGACATCCGCGAGACGGTCTGCGCGAGGACGCTGCGCTGGTCGAGAAGCTCGTTCGCCGATCGCCCGGACGCGAGAGCGTCGCGGATCTCTCCGTTGAGCACGGCGATCTGGTCGGCAGCGGCGTTCATCTGCGTGACACTGCGGTCTGCTGCCTCGCGGGCGTCGCTCCACTTCGACGCCACCGAGCGGTATCCGCCGGCGATGTGGGAGGCGAGCTCCTTCGCCGACTCGAGGATGCTGGAGGCCGCAGCTCCCGAGTCGGGGGTGTTCGCGAGGTCCTGCCACCCCGACCAGAACTTCGACAGCCTGGCCGCGAGTCCGTTCTCGGTGGGTTCGGCGAGTGAGGCCTCGATGGTGGTCGCGGCGACCGCACGTGTCGACCAGTACCCCGAGGCCGCGAGCGCGTCGCGCACCCTGGCATCGAGCAGCGCGTCTCCGAGCCGGGCGACGCCGTCGACCGAGACGCCGTTGCCCGCAACGGCGCCCGTGCTGAACCGCCCCGTGTGCGCGACGGCCGCGATGGCCGAGGTCTGCACGCGTTGACGCGTGTACCCCTCGGTCTTCTGATTCGCGATGTTCTGTCCGACGACGTCCATACCGCGCCGTGCGGCCGCCAGCCCGCTGGCCGCCGTGTTCAATCCGCTGAAGGTCGACATGATCCCCTTCCGGTCACATCTCGGTGTCGATGATGCGCGCTGCGTCGTCGCGAGCGCGATCACCGGTCGTGGTGTACTCGCCGGTGTCGTGCCCCAGCGCGGCGATCGTCTCCTGTGTCGCACGGAGCACTCCGCTGAGCTGCTCGGCGTTGGCGTCCCGCATCTGCTCGACCTCTGCGGCCAGCTTGGTCAAGGCCCGCAGATGGTCGGCGAACACCTCGCGCCACGCGCCTTCCGGTGCGTGCTCGATCAGTTCGCGGATCGTCGCACCCTCGGGAGCACCCCACTCCTCCGCGACGCTCTCGACCTCGACGGTGCGGGCGAGTCCCGCGCCGCGCAGCCGGTCGAGCACCTGATCGACCTCGCGGGCGGCAAACTGGATCCATTGGGATCGCCCCGCGGCGAGGAGCAGCTGCTGTTCGTCGAGCTTGAAGAGCAGCATCTCGAGCAGTTCGCGTTCACGCCACAGCTGTATCGATAGTTCGTTGGCTCCCATGATCCCCTTTTCCCCAGTGATCGCCCCGCCTGTCAACGCGGCCAAAGGTCACTATCGGCTGCCGCGCCCCTAAGGTTACTATGTGGAACGGCGATGGGTAGTTCTCCCCATGTACAAATCATGTCCAGTGTGATATGTGCATCTATTCATCTCCTCGGAGCTTCCGGAGTGCATCCAGAGAGGTGGATCATCCCCCATGTCGTCGCGCGCTGAGCGCAATCTGCTCATCGAGAGCAACCTCCCCCTGGTCGGATACCTCGCTGCCGAGACCCACTCCCGCGCCACCCACATCCCCCGTGACGAGTTGGCGGCCGTCGGCGCGCTCGCGCTCGTGACCGCAGCCGAGGCGTTCGATCCCGAACTGGGCGTCCCGTTCGGCGCCTATGCACGCCGGCGCATCCTCGGCGCCTTCGCCGATGAGATGCGCTCCATGGACTGGGCCTCGCGCGGGATCCGCAAACGCATCAAGGAGACCGTCGAGGTCCGCGAGACGCTCACGGCCGGACTCGGCAGGACCGCGACGCCCGCGGAGGTGGCCACCGCCATGGGTGTCGCGAAGGACGTGGTCGTGGAAGCGCTCGGCGATGCCGCACGCACGGTGACGACGCTCGACGACCCGTCAGCCCGCGACGTGGCAGCCGAGATCCCGCTCCCCGAGGAATCGGCACTGGTCGGCGAACGGCGCGAGGTGCTCGAGCAGGCGGTCTCCGCGCTGCCAGAACGCATGCGGCGGATCGTGCAGGCCGTGTACTTCGAGGAACGCCCCGTCAAGGACATCGCCGAGGAGCTGGGCGTGACGCACTCCGCCGTGTCGCAGCAGCGGTCGGAGGCGATCCGGCTCCTGCGCGACGCCGTCGACAGGTTCTACGCGGAAGGTGCGTCGCCCGCCACGACCACACGCGTCTCCGCCGGCGCGCGCGACGCCTACTTCAGCAGGATCGCGGAGGCGAGCAGCGCACGGATCGCGGAGGTCTTCCGTACGACGGCGCCGGCGTAGGCACCCTCCCTCCGATCCCCTAACGGACGCTCCGTCTCCGCCGATAGGTGTGAACGGGAGACCACGGATGGTCCCCCGTTCAACGAAATTCACGGAGGAAACCCTCATGGGTATGCAGATCAACACCAACGTGTCGGCGCTCAACGCCTACCGCAACCTGTCCAACACCCAGAACGATGTGTCGAAGTCGCTCGAGAAGCTGTCGAGCGGTCTGCGCATCAACCGGGCAGCGGACGACGCCGCCGGCCTCGCGATCTCCGAGGGCCTGCGCTCGCAGGTCAACGGCCTGAACGTCGCGGCCCGCAACGCCCAGGACGGCATCTCGGTCATCCAGACCGCGGAAGGCGCCCTGACCGAGGTCCACTCGATCCTGCAGCGCGTTCGCGACCTGACCGCTCAGGGTGCGAACGACTCGAACAACGCGAAGTCGCGTGAGGCGATCCAGAAGGAGATCAACACCCTGGGTGACGAGCTCACCCGTGTCGCCGACAGCACGAACTTCAACGGCATCAAGCTGCTCTCGGGCGGCACGACGCTGACGTTCCAGGTCGGTGCGGGTGCGGTCGCCGCCGAGGACCAGATCTCGGTCGCCCTGACCGACTTCGACACCCTCGGAGCCGACATCAAGACGCTCGCGGCCACGATGACCGACGCGGCGACCTACGGAGCGGCGCTCGCCGGCATCGACACGCAGATCCAGGCGGTCTCGACCGCACGTGCCGGCTACGGTGCGCTGCAGAACCGCTTCGAGTCGACCATCAACAGCCTCAACGTGTCGGCAGAGAACCTGTCCGCCGCCGAGAGCCGGATCCGCGACACCGACATGGCGTCCGAGATGGTCAAGTTCACCTCGGCGAACATCCTGTCGCAGGCGGGTACGGCCATGCTGGCCCAGGCGAACCAGTCCAACCAGGGCGTTCTCCAGCTCCTGCGCTGAACCACGCCGTAGGGTCCGGGCGGCGGTCGCGACCGTCGCCCGGACCCTGTCCGCTCCCGACCTGCAAAGGCGAACATGTCTCTCTCGCTCGACGGCCTCGTCTCCGGCCTGAAGACCACAGAGGTCATCAAGGCCCTGATGGACGTGCACGCCATCCCGCGCTCGCTGCTCAAGGCGAAGATGGATGACAAGAACGGCATCGTCACGCAGCTGCAGACGTTGAACACCGCGATCCAGAACCTCGCCACGGCCGCCGAGAAGGCCGCGTCGCGCGACGGGCTGGCCCGATTCACGACATCGTCGTCGTCGACCTCGGTCACGGTCGCCACCCGCACCGGCGCCGCCCCGGTCTCGGCGGAGATCGTCGTCGACGCGGTCGCGAAGAACCACACCATCGTCTCGGCCGCCTCGAACGGGTGGCCCGTCGACCCGCCGGTGATCACCCTCGAGAACGCCAAGGGCGAGCGTCTGCAGATCGAGGCCGACGGCACCTCGATGCAGGACATCGCCCAGGCCGTCAACGAAGCGGGCTTCGGAGTCGTCGCCTCAGCGGTGCCCGCGGGTCGCGACGCCGACGGCAACCCCTGCACCGCCTGCAGCTGCGCGCGGCCGACGCGGGCGAGGGCAGCCAGTTCCGCGCCTACCGGGGTGACGTCGCCGCCGTCGAGGCCGGCACCGCATCCGAGCTCTCCGCCGAAGCTGGGGCAGCAGTGATCGCGGTGGGCGCCGACGCGAGGGTGCGGTTGTGGGCCGGCACCAGCGCCGAACAGGTGCTGACCTCGTCGAGCAACACCTTCACCGATCTGTTCGACGGCGTCGACGTCACGGTATCCGCGGCATCCGCCGACCCCGTCACGATCGGCGTGACCGTCGATGCCGAGGCCCGCACCAAGGCCTCCGCCGACTTCATCGCCGCGGTCAAGGACATCCTGACGCGCATCGACAACGGATCGAAGGCCACCGTCGCCGCGAATCAGGGCGACAAGACCACCCTGGGCGTCTTCACGGGAGACAGCACGGTCCGCTCGCTCCGGTCGGCGCTCGCCGACGCGATCCAGCACCCGGTCGACGGCGTGTCACCCTCGTCCATCGGCATCTCCACCGACATGTACGGAGTGCTGAGCTTCGACGAGGAGAAGTTCGCCGAAGCCCTCGCGAAGGACCCGGATGCCGTCGCCGGGCTGTTCTCCGACGTCGCCTCCCGCGTGCAGGACACGGCGAAGGTCTACTCCGACAAGTACGACGGCCTGCTCACCTCCCGCATCACCGGGCAGGAGAGCGAGGTCAAGAGTCTCGGCGAGCAGATGGAACGCTGGGACGTGCGCCTCGCCCAACGCAAGGCGAATCTCGAGCGCACCTACGCCCGCCTCGAGGTGATGCTGTCGCAGCTGCAATCGCAGTCCACCTACCTGTCTTCACAGGTCGCCGCCCTGTCGACCTCGAGTTCGGGGAAGTGAGCATGAACGCCGCCCTGCGCGCGCAGCAGCGCTACCGTGACGAGGCCGTCCTCTCGGCACCGCCCGAGCGCCTCGTGACGCTGCTGTACGACCGACTCATGCTCGACATCGAGCGCGGCGAGGCTGCACAGCGTGCCGAGGATTGGACCGAGGCGAACGCCCAGCTCCAGCACGCGCAGGCCATCGTCGCCGAGCTGTCGTCGTCTCTCACCGACGACTGGAACGGCAGCGCTGGCCTGCGCTCGGTGTACGTGTTCCTGTCGCAGACCCTGATCGGCGCCAACATCGGCCGGGACCCCGAGCGCACGCACGCCTGCCGCGGGATCGTCGCCCCGCTGCGGGATGCCTGGCACGAAGCCGCCAGGACCGTCGCGGAGACCCGTTCGTGAGCATCGACGACGTGACCGCAGAGTGGACCGACCTGCTGGATCGACTCGAGCTCGACGCCGACCGGATCCTCACGGCCGCCCCCGGCACCGCGGATACGGCCGTCATCGGACCGTGGACACCGCCCTCCGCTCCCCTGCCCCCGGCGCTCGCCGATCGCGCCCGTCACGTGATCGAACGCCAGCGCCTCGCGATGGAGCGCGCCCGCACGGATCTCGACGACCTCCGACAGCACCTCGTCGTCGTGGATCGCATTCCGGGGATCCGTCGCCCCGATGCCCCCGCATTCCTCGACGTGGACGGCTGAGACCGCTCGGTCTGCGTGGCATCAGCGTCCCACGAGGGGGTCCGTGGCCACCTAACGCCTTCTGGAATCTCGTGATCCACGCCGCATGTTCACGAGACTGGCGATCAATCCGGTGAGCAGCAGAAGGCCCGAAACGAGCCAGAGGATCGCCGCGATATTGCTGAAGGGGGAGAACTGGCTCAAGAGCATCGGACCGATTGCCAGAAGGGGCGCCATCACGGGAATCCGCGACAACAGCGGTGGATGAGACATCACATTCCTCAACTATTCGCGCCGGCCTGTTGGATGCAGAACCCCACCGTTCCACCGAATCCCGCCGATGCAGCTCCGAGGCAGACAGGGCATCCGATGCCCACCGTTACGACACACACCGCCGAGCATGCGATTGAGAGTCCCGTGATGACCCATGCGTTGCCGTCATGTGATTCGCATGTCTTCCAACTCCTTCATTGGTGAACCTGAACAACTAAAGTGTTACACGTCACCCGTGGTGAGGCAACCATCATGATCACTCGCTGTCATGACCGTCTCTCACCGCAGTACTCCCTGTTCGTGGACGGCTGAGACTCCCTAACGCAGTGCGCGACCCTGCCGATAGAGCAGGGAGAGCACGGATGGCTCGCAAGACTCGGCCAGGGATCGGCCACATCAGCCACACACGGGAAGCCGGTTCGTGTTCGACTCTGTGACCATCACCGCACTGACGAGTGCGCTCGACGGCCTCGCGCTGCGCCAGCGCGCCATCGCCGACAACATCGCCAACATCAACACCCCCGACTACCACGCCAAGCGCGTGCGATTCGAAGAGGCGCTCGCCGCCTCCGTCGACGCGGGTGACGGACGCGTCGATGCGACGGTCGGCACCTCGCTGGAGCCGACCCGCCTCGACGGCAACAACGTCAACCTCGACACCGAGACCCTGTCGAGCGTCGACACGATGCTGCGCTACCAGTTCGCGACCCAGGCCGTGAACGGCTCGTTCGCGTCGATGCGCGCCGCGATGAGGACCTCATGACCTTCGACGCCATCGGCATCGCGAGCACCGGCCTGACCGTGCACCGCAAATGGCTCGACGCCATCAGCGACAACATCGCGAACATCAATACCGCGACCGCGACCGACGGCGCCGCGTTCCGCGCGCGGTACATCCTCGCCCAGACGAGCGACCAGTCGCCTGGGGTGTACGTGGCAGGCACCGTGCAGGGCAGCGCAGAGGGCCGCCTCGTGCATCAGCCCGACCACCCGCTCGCCGACGCCGACGGGTACGTCCGCTACCCCGACATCGATCTCGGCGACCAGATGAGCCAGCTCATCCTCGCCCAGCGCGGCTATCAGGCCAGCGCGGGGATCGTCGACCGTGCGCGCAACGCCTACGAAGCCGCCCTGCAGATCGGACGCAGCTGATGGACCCTCTCACCGCGATCGACGGCGTCTCCTCCGCTTTCACCCTCGCACCGCCCGCCGCGCCGGCGAAGAGTGCGGACGACACCGCCTTCGCGAACAGCGTGACCGGCGCGATCGACGAACTGCGATCCCTGCAGTCCGAGTCCGACGCGCTCAAGGTCGCCGCTGTCACCGGCGACCTCGACGACATCCACTCGGCCATGATCGCGTCGTCCCGCGCGGCGGTCACGCTCGAGCTCGTCGCCGCCGTGCGCAACAAGGGCGTCGACGCGTTCACCGAGATCATGCGGATGCAAGCCTGATGCCCCAGGCCGTCACGAACGTCTTCCAGCGCATCGGTCGCGTGATCGCGGGCTTCTCGCTCGCCCAGCGCACGATCGCGATCATCGGCGTCGCCGTGCTGGCACTCGGGATCGTCGCGTTGTCGAGCTGGCTCACCCGCCCCACCTACACGCCGCTGTTCTCGGGGATGAGTGCCTCCGACGCGAACGCCGTCGTCGAGCAGCTGCGTTCCTCCTCGGTCCCCTACGAACTCGCAGACGGCGGTGCGACAGTGCTCGTGCCCGAGAAAGACGTGTACGACCAGCGCCTCGCCGCCGCATCCGCCGGCCTCCCGGGTGCCGGCTCCGGCGGCTACTCGCTGCTCGACGACATGGGGGTGACGACCTCGGAGTTCCAGCAGTCCGTGACCTACAAGCGCGCCATCGAGGGCGAACTCGCCGCCACGATCTCGTCGATCGAGGGCGTGACGGCGGCATCGGTGCAGCTCGCGATCCCCGAGGAGAGCGTGTTCGTCTCGGAGACCGTCGACGCCACGGCATCCGTGTTCGTGGAGACCTCCGGCAACGCGACGCTCACGCAGAAGCAGGTCGAGGCGATCGTGCACCTGACCTCCGCAGCGGTCAGCGGCATGAAGCCCGAGAACGTCGCGGTCGTCGACCAGAGCGGTCAGACGCTCTCGGCCGTCGGCATCGGATCGACCGGCGGCCTCGACCAGCAGGCAGGCGACTACGAGGCGCGCGTGACCGCGAGCGTGCAGCAGATGCTCGACAAGGTCGTCGGCCCGGGGAACGCGACCGTGACGGTCGTCGCCGAGGTCGACCGTTCCGTCAACGAGCGCGTGGACGAGACATACACCCCCGCGGAAGGCGCTCCCCTCTCACCGAGCAGACCAGGACCGATAGGCAGAACGGCTCCGGCTCGAACGCCGGCGTGCTCGGTCCCGACAACATCGCCGTGCCGTCGGCCGATGGCGGCACGTCGGAGTCCACCGAGGAGTCCAAGACCAACGCGGTCAACAAGAGCACCCAGAGCACCTCGACCCCGGCGGGGAGCATCCTGCGCCAGTCGGTCTCCGTCGCGGTCGACGCCGGGGCGGGCGGCGACCTCAGCACCGCCCAGCTGACCGATCTGGTGGAGACCGCTGCCGGGATCGACACAGCGCGCGGCGACGCCATCACGGTCGAGCGCGTCTCTTTCAGCCAGACCGATGCCGAGGCCGCTCAGGCCGCGCTCCAGGCGGCGAAAGACGCGGAAGCCGCCGAGCGCCAGGCCGTCCTGCTGAACACGCTGATCATCGCCGCCGCGATCGCCCTCCCCCTGCTGCTCGCCGCGATCGCCCTCCTCGTGCGGATGCGTCGCAAGGCCACGGCCGCGTCCGAGTTCGACCAGCTCTTCGGCGACCGGCCACCCCCGCTGTCCGCCCTCGGCGCCGGAGCGCCCACCGTCGCGATCGATCAGGCGGCGACGACCCCGCTCGCATTCCTCGAGACGACGCCGGATCCCGAGCCGGAGCCCGACCCGGAACCCGCGCAGATCAGCCTCGAGCGCCGCCGCGCCGAGATCGACTCCCTCACGCGGCAGGACCCGAAGCGGACGGCCGAACTGCTGCGCACGCTCATCGACGACAGGCAGCACGCATGAACGAGCTGACCGACCGGCAGACCGCGGCCGTCGTGCTGATGAACCTCGACCGCGCACAGGCGATCGAGGTGATGAAGCACCTCTCGGAGTCGGAGGCCGAGGCCGTCGCCGCCGAGATCATCGAGCTGCAGGACCTGGATGCCGCCACCACCGCGCAGGCGCTCGGACAGTTCCACCGGATCGCCACGGGACACCTTCCCCCGCACGCGGCGGGAGGGACATCGCCGCCGGACTGCTGGAGGCGACGTTCGGCGCCGAACGCGCGGCCGCCGTGCTCGGCCGTGTCGGCTCGTCGTCGATGAACTCCTCCTTCGAGTTCCTCGGCTCGGCGGATCCGGCGCATCTGGCCACGCTCCTCGACGGCGAACTCCCCAGACCGTCGCCCTCGTGCTCGCGCACCTGCCCACCGACCGTGCCGCAGCCGTGCTGGCCGCACTCCCCGACCCGATCCGCACCGATGTCGCCCATGCCATCGCGACGATGGGCACCGCGTCGCAGGAGGCCATCGCGATCGTGGCCGATGCTCTGAAAGCGCGCACCGGTTCGTTCGCGAGCCGCGATGCACCCGAGACCCTCGGCGGCGTGGAACCCCTCGTGGAGATCATCGCGCGCTCGGGGGCGACGGTCGAGAAGGCACTGCTGGCGAGCATCGAAGACCGCGACAGCGCGCTCGCCGAAGACATCCGGTCGCGGATGTTCACGTTCGCCGACATCGTCAAGCTCGACGACCGCGACACCCAGCGTGTGCTGCGAGGCATGGACATCCGCTCGCTGGCGCTCGCCCTGAAGGGTGCGCATCAAGCGATCGCCGATCTCATCCGCCGCAACGTGTCGGAGCGCAACAGGGAGAACCTCGACGAGGAGGCCCGCACGCTCGGACCGGTGCGCGTGTCGCAGGTCGAAGAGGCCCGCGCCGAGATCGTGCGCACCATCCGTGCTCTCGAGGCCGCGGGAGACATCACGGTGCAGCGGGCGGACGAGGACGAGTATGTCTACTGACGCCTTCTCCCCGTGCTGTTCCCGCGTCTGGACGGACGCGGCGACGGCGCCGAGCACCGCAGAGCGCGCATGCGCGGCTATGCGGACGGGCATGCCGAGGGATTCCGTGCCGGCGCGGACGAGGCCGCCTCGGCGCAGCGCATCGCCGCCGAGGAGCGCGCCACCCGCGACGCGGCGGCCGCGCACGAGTTCGACGCCGCGATCACCGCTCTGCACGCCGCCGCACGCTCGTTGACGGAGCGCGAGCGCGAGCTGACCTCCGCAGCGGAGGAACAGGTGCTGCGCTGCGCGATCGAGCTCGCGGAGCGCATCGTCGTCGGCGAGCTCTCCGACGCCGGCGCCTCCGCGGCCGCGGCGGCTCGACGCACCCTGGCCTCAGCCGCGTCGGCGGAGATCCGCGAGGTGCGCCTGCACCCCGACGACCTGCGCACGATCCAGGGGTCGAACGCCGATCTGTCTGCTTTCGCCCTGGTCGCCGACGAGGAGCTCGACCGCGGCGACGCCGTGGCGGTCCTGGCACACGGGCACATCGACGCCAGGATCGGGAGCGCGTTCGAGCGCGCCCGCGCCACCCTCACGGAGGCGGCGGGATGAGCACCTGGAACGCCGTCCTCGATGCCGTGCACCCGGAGCGCGTCGGCGTGGTGTCGCAGGTGCGCGGCCTGAGCGTTCAGGTGCGCGGGATAGAAGGCGCGGTCGGCGACGTGGTGACCCTCGACGGGGTCGATGCCGAGGTCGTCGCGATCGGCGAGGGCGGACTACGCTGCATGCCGTTGGGCGCTGTCGCCGGGCTCACGGTCGGGACGCCGGTGCGCGGTCGCGGTGGCCCCCTGCGCGTTCCGACCGGAACCGCCCTGCTCGGACGGGTGCTCGACGGGCTCGGACGGCCGATCGACGGGAAGGGCCGCTCGTCGGGGCCCCCGCCGTGAGCCTCGATCACGCTCCGCCGTCGATCATGGAGCGCGACCGGATCGACTCCCCTCTTCCGCTCGGTGTCCGCGCACTCGACACGCTCGTGAGCGTCGGGCGCGGGCAACGCGTCGGGCTGTTCGCCGGTTCGGGGTCGGCAAGTCGTCGCTGCTGTCGATGATCGCCCGCGGCACCGAGGCCGAGGTGACGGTGATCGCGCTGGTCGGCGAGCGCGGTCGCGAGGTGCGCGAGTTCATCGAAGACGACCTCGGACCGGAGGGGCTCGCACGCTCCGTGGTCGTGGTCTCGACGTCGGATCAGCCGGCCATGGCCCGCATCCGTGCCGCCTACACCGCGACGCGGATCGCCGAGGCCTTCCGCGACGACGGCGCCCACGCGATCCTCATGATGGACTCGCTCACGCGCGTGGCGATGGCACAGCGCGAGATCGGACTGTCGGCGGGCGAGCCGCCTGCGACCCGCGGCTACCCTCCGTCGACGTTCTCGCTGCTCGCGGGGCTCCTCGAACGGGCCGGCACCGACCGTCGCGGCTCGATCACCGGCATCTACACCGTGCTCGTCGACGGCGACGACCACAATGAGCCGATCGCCGACACGGTGCGATCGATTCTCGACGGCCACGTGGTACTCGACCGCGCGCTCGCCCTGTCGGGCCATCATCCGGCCATCGACGTGCTGGCCTCGGTCTCCCGTGTCGCGGGCAAGGTCACCGCGCCCGACCAGCGCGACCGTGCCGCGACCCTGCGGGCGGTGCTCGCGGCTCGGCGCCGTGCGAACGATCTGATCGACATCGGCGCTTACCACCCCGGCGCCGACCCGCGCATCGACGCCGCGATCGCGCACGAACGCGCGATCTCCGCCTTCCTCACCCAGCCCCTCGACGAGACCAGCGCGATCGACGATTCCTGGCGCCGATTGGACGAGCTGGTCACGGCGTTCGGAGCAGTCGCATGACACGGTCGTTCTCGCTCGCCGGCCTTCTTCGCGTACGGGGATCCAGGAGCGCGCCGCGGCACAGCGCCTCTCCCGCGCCGTGATCGACGCCCAGCACACGGAAGCACGCGACAGGTCGCTGCGTGCACACCTCACCGGCACGGGGAGTGAAGCCGTCGACGTGCGGTCGCTGGCAGCGCTCGCGGCGGCACGCGTGGCCGGCCGGACGCTGCTCGCCGACCTGTCGACGCTCTCCGAACTGCAGGAGCAGACCGTCGATCAGGCCCGCAGAGAGCACGCGGAGGCGCGGAGGGCGGTGCGCGGGCTGGATCGACTCGCCGAGGCGCACGCCGCGGAGATACGGGCCGCCGACCTGCACGCCGAGCAGGCGGAACTCGACGAGATCGGGTCGCGGACCGGAGCGGAGGAGCCGTCATGACCTCGCTCGGTCTGATCGACATCGTCGACGCCCGGGCGTCGCGTGCTGCCGGCGGCGCGGCCGGCCGTAGCGCGACTCCGGGGGCGGCGGCCTTCGCCGACGTGATCCAGGACGCCGCGCGGGCGCAGCGCACGGACGACGCTCCGGCCGAGAGCACGCCCAGGGAGAGTGCACTGCCGACGGGCACGACTCCGGATGCCGCTGCCGACACCTCCGTCGATACGGCGATCCCCGTGCCCACCGTGGTCGTGTCTCTTCCCGGCACGGTCATCCCTCCCGCCGGGGCGGAGTCGCCCGCGCCCGCCACGGGAGTCGCCGCGCAGGTCCCCGATTCGGGCCAGACGGATGTCGCGCCGCCCGCCGCGGCGCTCGGCGCGTCGCCCCTCGTCGTTCCGGCCGCGAAAAGCGAACCGCGCGGCGCCGTGGTCGCCGCGTCGGTCGCGACGGCATCGCCCGCAGGACGGACCGCTGCCGTCGCGTCCGCATCTCCCGTGTCGGTGGAGGCCGTCGCGACGCCCGCAGAAGCCGATGACTCCGCCACCGCCGCTCCGGTACCGGGACCGCGAACCGCGTATGCCGTCGCGACACCGCCCGGACGGTTCGTCGCGACGTCCGCGGCACAGGTCGGCGCGGTGAAGGGCTCGGCGACGCCGCTCGCCTCCGCGGCCCGAGCTGCCGAGGCGCCATCCTCCGTGCCGACCCCTGCGCCGTCGGCACCGTCCGGAGAAGCGGCGACGCCCGCGGCCACGCCCGCGCCCAGCGCCGCGGCGCCCGTGGCATCCGCGCCGATCGTCCCGGCCACGCCTGCTGCCACACCGGTTGCCACGCCGGCTGCGGTCGCGAACGCGGCGAGCGCTCGCCCCGTGCTGCTCCCACAGATCGCGGGTCCCGTGGTGGCGCTGGCGCAGGCCCCCGACGGGGATCACCGCCTGACCCTGACCGTGTCGCCAGAGAACCTCGGACCCGTGACGGTTCGCGCCCACATCTCGGGCGGGGCCATCCACATCGAACTGCACGCGCCGAACGACCTCGGGCGCGAGGCGCTGCGCAGCGTCCTCGCCGACCTGCGCCGCGACCTCGCCGCCGCCGCGCCGCACGCCTCGCTGATGCTGTCGTCTTCGGACGACGGTCCCGGTTCGTCGAACCCGCAGAGCTCCTCGAACGGCGGTGGCGCCCCGAACAGCACCACAGCGGGCACCGGCGGCGGTCAGCCACGCGGAGAGGGGTCAGGCGACCGGAATCGCGAGGCCCGACCGGCACCGAGCCTCCTTCCATCCCCGCCCGACGCGGCCTCCCCTGTCACTGTCCCGCCCCACGGCGGCATCGACGTCTACGCCTGATCCGAGAGGACCCCATGACCGACCCCATCTCCGGCACGATCCCGCCTTCCGGGGTGCAGACCGGAAGCACCACACCGGCGACCGAACGCAAGAAGAGTCTCGACTCCGAGGTGTTCTTGAAGCTGCTGGTGACCCAGCTCACCAATCAGGACCCCAGCTCGCCCATGAACACCAACGAGATGATCTCGCAGACCACGCAGCTGGCCTCCATGGAGCAGTTGACCGCCCTCACGGCGACCTCGACCGAGAGCTTCGCGCTCAGCATGCGCCAGACGGCGGCGGCGCTGATCGGTCACGAGGCGCAGTACGTCGACGAAGACGGGGTCACCCAGAAGGGCATCGTGTCGTCGGTCTCGTACGCGGGGGCCGTCCCTCTCGTGACCATCGGCGAGAAGTCGATCCCGCTCGATGCCGTGTCCGGCGTCAACCTCGTCACCCGTCCGCAGTCCTGACCAGTCCCCTTCCAGAAAGGCACCACCATGCTCCGCTCTCTGTTCGCCGGAATCTCGGGTCTGCGTTCGCACCAGACCATGCTCGATGTCACGGGCAACAACATCGCCAACGTCAACACGACCGGCTACAAGGCTTCGGCCGTGCAGTTCCAGGACTCGCTGTCGCAGCTCCTGCGCAACTCGATGATGCCGCAGCAGGCCGCGGGCGGCCAGAACCCCGCCCAGGTCGGACTCGGGGTGCAGGTCGCCGGTATCAGCACCAACTTCGCGTCCGGGGCCCCGCAGCCCACGGGTGTGCCGACCGACCTGATGATCGCGGGTGACGGGTTCTTCGTGGTCCGCTCCGGCGGCGAGACCCTCTACACCCGCAACGGCGGCTTCTCGTTCGACGCGAGCGGCAAGCTCGTCTCCGCCGACGGGGCGCTGGTCCAGGGCTGGACCGCCCGCGGCGGCGCGATCGTCCCCGGCCAGGGCATCGGCGACATCACGCTGCCGGTCGGTGCGCTGAGCCCCGCGGCCGCGACCACCACCGCTCGTGTGACCGGCAACCTCCCCTCCGGGGCGGCCGTCGGCGAGACTCTCGTGCGCGACATCAAGACCTACGATGCGGAGGGCGCCGCCACCTCGCTGCGCCTGACCTTCACCCGCACGGCCACCGGGTGGGACGTGACCGACCCGGCAGGCGCGCGCACCTCGCTCGCGTTCACCGACGGCACGCAGGCTGGAGCATCGTCGATCGTCTCCGCCGGCATCACGGTCGACCTGTCGGCGGTCACCGGGTTCGCCGATGTCAGCGACGTCGCCATCAAGGAGCAGAACGGCAAGCCGGCCGGCACCCTGAGCTCGTATGCCCTGACCAACGACGGCAGCCTCGTCGGCACGTTCAGCAACGGCGACACCGAGGTGCTGGCGCGCATCGCGCTCGCGGGCTTCGTGAACCCGGGAGGGCTCGAGAAGGCCGGATCGTCGCAGTTCCGCCCGAGCGGCAACTCGGGCCAGCCGACCCTCGGACAGGCCGGCTCCGACGGCATGGGCGCGATCATCAGCGGCGCGCTGGAGATGTCGAACGTCGACCTCTCGCAGGAGTTCACCAATCTCATCGTCGCGCAGCGCGGATTTCAGGCGAACGCCCGCATCATCACCACCAGTGACGAGGTGCTGCAGGAGCTGACCAACCTCAAGCGCTGAACGCGGTGCCGTCCGTCGTCGCCGCTGCACCACCGGTACTGTCTTCTCAGGGAGAACGGAGTCGGGGATGAACGCGATCGACGCCGTCGGCATGATCGCCGAGATCCTGTCCTGGATCGGCCTCGGCATCGGGCTCCCGCTGCTCGCCGTCGTGCTCCTGGTGAAGGTGCACGACGGCGCCTGGTCACCTCAGGAGGTCGTGATCGTCGAGGACGCGGGCGGCTCGGCGCGCGCCCGCTGGTTCGCCGCCGGCGACTTCCGGGAACGCCCGCTCCGCGCCGACGAGCACATCCACCGGCAGGGACGAGACGAGGTCGATGCCTTCGTCAGCGAGCGGCATCCTGACCTGATGCGGTTCGAACCCCGACGGCCGCTCCTGCATGCGTTCCAGGTGCTCGGCGTCACGCTGGCCGGCGTCGGGGCCGCCGCGGTCGTCGTGTCGATCGTGCTCCTCTTCGTCGGCTGACGGCTGCGGTGTCCGCGGACGACGATCCCGGGCAGGATGGAGACATGTCCGCCACCCCTCTCAGCTCCCGACCATGGCTCGATTCCTACGCGGACGGCGTCCCGGCCGAGATCGACGATCCCTCGCAGACGCTGCCGGAGATGCTGGCGGCCAGTGTCGCGGCGTTCGGCAGGCGTCCGGCGCTGGACTTCTTCGGTGCGGTCACGAGCTACCGAGAGCTCGGCGAGCAGGTCGAGCGCGCCGCGGAAGGGCTCCGGCGGCTCGGAGTCGGCGCGGGCGACCGTGTCGCTCTGGTCCTGCCCAACTGCCCGCAGCACGTCGTGGCCTTCTACGCGATCCTGCGACTCGGTGCGATCGTCGTCGAGCACAACCCGCTCTACACCGCGCGGGAGCTGCGGCACCAGTTCGAGGACCACGGAGCGCGCGTCGCCGTCGTGTGGGACAAAGCGGTCGACACGATCGCCGGCTTCCCGGTCGACCTCGAGGTCGAGCACATCGTGAGCGTCGACATCACCGCGGCGATGCCGCTCTCGAAACGGGTCGCCCTTCGACTGCCGCTGCGCCGCGCGCGCGAGTCGCGGGCGAAGCTGACCGGAGCCCCGAAGGCGCACCACCTCGTCGCCTGGAAGAGCCTCGCCGATCACCGCAGGATCTCACGGCGGGTGCCGGGTCCGACGCTGGATGACACCGCCCTGCTCCAGTACACGAGCGGGACGACGGGTTCCCCGAAGGGGGCCATCCTGACGCACTCGAACCTGCGCGCCAACGCGATGCAGGGACGAGCGTGGGTGCCGGGGCTCGTCGACGGCGAGGAGACGTTCTACGGCGTGCTGCCGCTGTTCCACGCGTACGGCATGACGCTGTGCCTGACCTTCGCGATGAGCATCGGGGCGAGGCTCGTCCTGTTCCCCACGTTCGACCTCGGCCTGGTCACGGCGGCGTCACGCTCCACGCCGCCCACCTTCCTTCCGGCCGTGCCGCCGATCTACGATGCTCTCGCCCGCGCCGCCGCCCGAGGGACCATCGACCTCTCGACGGTCCGTTTCGCGATCTCCGGAGCGATGAGCCTTCCGGTCGCCACGGTGAAGCGCTGGGAAGAGGCCACCGGCGGTCTGCTCGTCGAGGGCTACGGCATGACCGAGAGCTCACCGGTCGCGCTCGGCAACCCGATGGGCCCCACCCGTCGTCCCGGCACCGTCGGCGTTCCCTTTCCGAGCACGGAGATCCGCGTCGTCGACCCGGCGGACCCGACCGTCGACGTGCCTGCCGGTGAGGACGGCGAACTCCTCCTCCGCGGTCCGCAGATCTTCCAGGGGTACTGGCGGCGTCCTGGCGAGACGGCCGATGCTCTGCTCCCCGACGGCTGGCTGCGTACGGGCGACATCGCCCAGGTCTCGCCCGACGGGTTCGTGACCATCGTGGACCGCCTCAAGGAGCTCATCATCACCGGCGGTTTCAACGTGTCGCCCAGCGAGGTGGAAGACGCGCTCGTCGCGCATCCCGACGTCACGGCGGCCGCGGTCGTGGGTCTTCCGCGACCTCATGGCGGAGAAGAGGTCGCCGCCGCCGTGGTGCTCCGCGAGGGCGCTGCGCTCGACGTGGACGCGCTCCGCGACTTCTGTCGCACGCGGCTCACCCCCTACAAGGTGCCGCGCCGCATCACCGCGGTCGACGATCTCCCCGATCGCTCATCGGCAAGGTTCTGCGCCGCCAGGTGCGCGATCGGCTGCTCGCCGACCGCTGAGCGGCGGGGCGCAAAGCCGATTATCGCACTCGTTACTAAGGCTTGTCCTCTTAACCACGAGTAACGACGCCATCACTCGTGTTCTCGGCACCGAGCCGGTTCGCCATCGACACCCACCTCCGCGCTAACGCCGGGCCCTCTCCAGCCGACAGTCCCCTCCGACAGCCCAGGACGGGCCGTCGGGTCCGCGCTCCTCGGAACGCGGACGGATCTTTCCAGGATGGAGCCCATGATCGTCCTCACGCGCCTGAACCGTTCGCGGTTCGCGGTGAATCCCGACCTGATCGAACGTGTCCAGGCCACGCCGGACACGACGCTCATCATGGTCGACGGCGCGACCTTCGTCGTCACCGAGACGATGGACGACGTGATCGCGGAGATCACCCGCTTCCGCGCCGGAGTGCTGGCCACCGCGGCCGCCCTGATCGCCGGAGCCGACACGGATGCCGCGTCGGCGGACACCGAGGACGGTCGCTGATGGATCCGTCTCTCATCCTCGGACTCGTCCTCGCCTTCGGCGCGCTGGTCGCCATGATCAACATCGAGGGCGCGACCGTCGGCTCCCTGCTGCTGCCCGCACCCATGGTGCTGGTGTTCGGCGCCACGATCGCGGTCGGCCTCGCGAGCGGCACCCTGCGCGATGCCCTCCACGCCGTCAAAGCGCTCCCGCGCGCCTTCCGCGGCGAGCGCCGCACGGCCTCGAGCATGATCGACACGGTCGTCGGCTACGCCGAGAAGGCGCGAGCGGAAGGACTCCTCGCCCTGGAACAAGGCTTGGACGACGAGAAGGACCCGTTCCTGCGCCAGGCGCTGCAGAGCATCGCCGACGGCACGGATGCCGAAGACCTGCGGACGCTGCTGGAAGACGAGCTCACCTCGACCGCCGCGCGCAACCGCACCGCCTCGCGGTTCTACATGACGCTCGGCGGATTCGCGCCGACGGTCGGCATCATCGGCACGGTCGTCTCGCTCACGCACGTGCTGGAGAAGCTCGACAAGCCCGACACGCTCGGACCGATGATCGCGGCGGCGTTCGTGGCGACGCTGTGGGGTCTGCTCTCGGCCAACTTCATCTGGCTGCCCATCGGCGGAAGGCTGCAGCGACTCGGCGAGCTCGAGCTCGAACGCATGACCGTGCTCATGGAGGGCATGCTGGCGGTCCAGGCCGGGGCTCCGCCGCAGTTCGTGGGCGAGCGGCTGCGGGCACTCGTCGCCGAGCGCCCTTCGAAACGCTCCGGCCACGGCACCAAGGATCGCGCCGCGCAGGAGACGGAGCCGGAGTCCGCTCCATGAGCGTGCGCGCGCGTCGCCGGATTCCGCACGAGGAGCACAGCGGGCCGGATGAGCGCTGGATGGCGTCGTACCTCGACATGGTCACCGTGCTGATGTGCATGTTCATCGTGCTGTTCGCGATGTCGACCGTCGACCAGGAGAAGTTCGAGGCGCTCAGCGCATCCCTCGCCACGGGGTTCGGCCAGGAGCCGTCGGAAGACGTGGATGCCGTGACGGGCGTGGTGGTGCCGCCGGAACTGGTCGACGAGAACGGCGACGACTTCGCCGACGTGAACCTGGCGGCTGCGCAGAACGAGTTCAGCGAGCTCTCCGCGCTCCGGGAACGCCTGCGCCAGGTGCTCTCCCAGAACGGTCTCGAGGCCGACGTCACCTTCACGATCGACGAGCGCGGTCTCACGATCGGGCTCGTCAGCGCCGAGACGTTCTTCACCACGAACAGCACCGCTCTCAGCTCCACCGCGGTCCTGGTGCTCGACGCCCTCGGCTCGGTGCTCGTGACCGCGCCGAACGAGATCTCGGTCGAGGGGCACGCCGACGTGCGCGGCTCCGTGGCGCCGTACCCCACCAACTGGGAGCTGTCGGCCGGTCGTTCGACACAGGTGCTGCGGCACCTCGTCGAGTCGTCCGGCCTCCCGCCTGCGCACCTGAAGTCGGTCGGCTTCGGCGACACGCGACCCGTAGCAGCCGGCGACTCCTCCGAGGCCCTCGCCCAGAATCGACGGGTCGACATCGTGGTCCTCTCTGATGCGGACGAGGAGGTGCGAGCGCTCATCCCCGAAGCACAGGCGGGGCAGCCGTCCTCCTGACCCGTCCTGCACCTAACGCGCGCCGCTCACCGCCCGATAGTCGGGTTCGTGGTGATCCAGGACAGCGTGCGCTCCGAGGTGCGCGCAGCGACGGCGACGAGAAGCGCCGAGGTCGACGTCTACGACTTCGGCCGCTCGGCGACTCTCTCGCGCGAGCACACCCGGGCCCTGGAACTGGCGTTCGAGACCTTCTCCCGGCAATGGTCGGCGCAGCTCTCGGCGAAGATCCACGTGCGCGCGACCATCGCGGTCGAGCACGTCGGGATGCTGACCTACGGCGAGTACGCCCAGTCGCTGCCGTCCACCACCACCCTGATCGTGTGCGCTCTCCCCGATTCCGATGAGCGTCTCATCGTGCAGCTGCCCACCTCTGCGGCGACCACGTGGATCGTGCAGATGGTCGGCGGGCGCGCATCCGGAGCCTCCGAGGACCGCACCTTCACCCCGATCGAGCAGGCGCTGATCCGCTCGCTGATCGTCGACGCCCTCGACCACCTCACCGGTGCGCTCGACGGGCTGCTGCCGAGCGGGGTCACGGTGAACGGGATCCAGTACAGCTCCCAGTTCGCCCAGGTCGCGGCATCGGGAGAGCCCGTCATCGTGGCGCGGTTCTCGATGCGCCTCGCGGGCAGGGCCGTGCCGGCGAGCGTGATGCTGCCCGCCTCCGTCCTCGCCGGATTCACCGCACGGACATCGGATGCCGATCGCACGGCCGCCCCTGGCCTGATCCGCGGTCAGGTCGAGGTGTCGCCCGTCGATCTCGCCCTGCGACTCGCCTCCCGAGTGGTGCTCCCCGCGAGGTTCTCGATCTCGCGGTGGGCGACATCGTGTCGTTCCCGCACTCCGCCGATCGCCCGCTGCTCCTCGCCGTGGGCGACCAGACCGTCGCCACCGCCGCCGTCGGCAGTGCCGGTGCGCGTCTGGCGTGCGTCGTCACCTCCACCGTCCCCGATCCTGCCGTCGCCGAGGAGTCCGCGTGACCAGCACCACCACCTACGAGTCCGCTGTCGCCGCCGCCTTCGCGGCGAAGCTGCCGACCGCGGTTCCCACCAGGGCCCTCCCCTCCGAGGTCTCGGGAGACACCGGGGATGCCGTGATCGTGCAGTTCGTCGGCGAGGCGAGTGCACAGCTCGCCGTGCAGCTCTTCGACCCGGAGAGCCTGGTCGACGGGCTCGGCTCCGCGCCGCTCGGAGATCGGCTGCGCGACGCCCTCGAGGCCTCCGCGAGCACCCTGGGCGCCGGCGCTCTCGGCGATGCAACGGTGGGTGACGCCTCTCCGCTGTTCTCCGACCCCGCCGCCCAGCTCTTCGACCTGCAGGACGACACGGGTCGCACGATCGGCCGACTCTCGGTGATCGTCACGCACGCTCCGGCCCGTGGTGCACGCAGCTCGCACCGCCTGCACCGCATCGCCGGGGTCGAGATGGAGCTCACGGTCGAGATCGGCCGCACCAGGATGGCCGTTCGCGATGTGCTCGACCTCGAGCCGGGACGCGTCGTCGAACTCGACCGCTCCGCCGGAGCACCCGCCGACATCAAGCTCAACGGCCGAGTCATCGCGCACGGCGAGGTGGTCGTGGTCGACCAGGACTACGCGGTCCGCATCACACGCATCCTCGAGAACGTCGAGGCCTGATCCTGGACGACCTCCTGCTCGGCCTCCGGGTCGTGCTCTCGCTCGCCGCGGTGCTCGGGGTGCTCTGGTACCTCCAGCGCCGCGTCGCACGGACGCAGGCGCGCCGCCGCGACAGCGAGGCGATCACGGTCCTCGGCCGTCAGGGAGTGGGGCCGAAGGCGCAGATCGTCGTGATCCAGACCGCGGACGCCCGCTACGTGCTCGGGGTCACCGAGCACGGCGTGAACGTCGTCGACCGCCTGCCCGTCAAGGAGCCGGATGTCTCCGACGAGGCCGCCCGTCCCTCGTGGCCGACCGGGTCCGATACGGCAGCCGACGCCGAGGAGTTCGACCGCATCCTCGCCGCGACCGCCCTGGCAGAGGCGACGCCGTCGCACACGGCTCCGGCACCGCAGCGACGCGTGCGGCACCGCAACGATCCGCTGCGCGGTTCCATCCTCTCCCCGAAACCTGGCGGCAGACCGCCGAGGCCATCCGGCGCACGCGATGAGTGTCGCCCGTGGGGTCGTCGACGGCCGCGCGCTGCGACGCGTCGCACTGATCCTCGCCCTCGCGCTCGCGCTGGTCGTCGTCCTGACGCTTCTCTCGAGCACGGCGGCCCACGCCGAGGTCACCCCGGACGATCCGGGCGAGGGCGTCACGATCGACATCAACGGCGTCGACGGCGGTCCCTCCGGATCGATCCTCACCCTGCTGGGCATCACACTGCTGTCGGTCGCCCCTGCGCTGCTGCTGATGATGTCGTCGTTCACGAAGATCTTCGTGGTGCTGGCGATGACCAGGAACGCCCTGTCGCTGCCGACCATCCCGCCGAACCAGGTGCTGGCCGGGCTCTCGCTCTTCCTGTCGCTGTTCATCATGTGGCCGGTGCTCACCGAGATCAACACGATCGCGGTGCAGCCGTACATCGACGGCAGCCTCACGTTCACGCAGGCGATCGACGTCGGTCAGCTCCCGCTGCAGGAGTGGATGCTGCGCTTCACGCGCGAGGAGGATCTCGCCCTCATGACCCGGATGGCGGGTCAGCCGAACCCCGAGGATGCATCGAGCGTGCCGATGTACACGCTCATCCCGGCGTTCATGATCTCCGAGCTCCGTGCGGCGTTCATCATCGGCTTCGTGATCTTCGTGCCGTTCCTCGTGATCGACCTGGTGGTCGCGGCGGCGCTCATGTCGATGGGCATGATGATGCTCCCGCCCGTCATGATCTCGCTGCCGTTCAAGATCCTGCTCTTCATCCTCGTCGACGGATGGGGGCTCATCATCCGCGCCCTGCTGGAGAGTTACGGAGGTGTCGGATGAGCCCGGAGGCCGTGATCGACATCGGCATGCAGGGGTTGATCATCGCCGCCAAGCTCGCCGCACCCGTCCTGGTCACCGCACTCGTGGTGGGGTTCGCGATCTCGCTGCTGCAGTCCATCACCCAGGTGCAGGAGGTGACGCTCTCGTTCGTGCCCAAGATCGTCGCGGTCGGCATCGCACTGCTCATCGCGGGCAACTGGATGATCGCCGAGATGATCGCGTTCACGAACGAGATGTTCGCCCGCATCCCCTCGCTGCTGAGCGGCTGACGACGTGTACATCCCGATCGACTTCGCCTGGCTGGAGGCCACGATGCTCGCCGCCGTGCGCATCACGGCGTTCATCGTCATCGCCCCGCCGTTCTCTTACGGGGCGATCCCGGCACGGGTGAAGGCGATGCTCGCGATCGGTCTCTCGCTCGCCGTCGGCACGGCGGTCGCCCCCGGGTACGAGAACCTCGACACCGGGCCGTTCCTCGGGGCCCTCGTGCTGCAGCTGGTGACGGGAGCCCTGCTCGGCTTCCTCGTGCTGTTGTGCTTCTCGGCGCTCCAAGCCGCCGGCAGCCTGATCGACGTGTTCGGGGGATTCCAGCTGGCGCAGGCGTTCGACCCGCACTCGATGGTGAACGGCGCGCAGTTCACCCGGCTCTTCCATCTGACCGCGCTGACCCTGCTCTTCGCCTCCGGTGGGTATCAGCTGATCCTCGCCGGGCTCGCCCGCAGCTTCCAGGCCGTACCGGTCGACGGGGTGTTCACGGTCGCAGGGCCGGCAGAGCTCCTTGTCGACGGGGTGTCGCAGATGGTGCTCGCGGCGGTGCAGATCGCCGGGCCTCTCGCGCTCGTGCTGTTCCTCGCCGACGTCGGGCTGGGGCTGATCACGCGCGTGGCGCCGGCGCTCAACGCGTTCGCGATGGGCTTCCCGGTGAAGATCCTGCTCACCCTCCTGCTCGCCGGAGCCGTGTACATCGCTCTGCCCGGCATCGTCGACGCGCTCGCCACCCAGGCCCTCAGGATGATGCAGGGGGTGCGGGAGTGAGCGGCACCGATACCGGCGAGCGCAGCGAGAAGGCCACCGACAAGCACCTTCGCGAAGCCCGCAAGAAGGGGCGCCTGTCGCGCAGCCAGGACCTCACGGCGTGGCTAGGCATCGGTGCGGCCGCGGTCACCATGCCCGCGGCCATCGCCCTCGGCGCCTCCGCGGGAACCGAACAGCTCCTCACACTGACGTCCCTGGTCGAGGCGCCCACCCCTGAGGCGGCTCTCGTGGCGCTGGGGCGTGGCCTCGCCTCCGTGCTGCCGACCCTGACGGTGATGCTGGCCGCGGTCGCCGTCGTCACCCTGATCGGGGCGGTGATCCAGGGCGGCGTGCATCTGCGTCCGCTCACCGGCCGGTTCGAGCAGTTCAACCTCGTCACGGGCGTGCGCCGCGTGTTCGGCATGCAGGCGCTGTGGGAGGGGGCCAAGGCCCTGCTGAAGACGGCCGCGATCGGCATCGCCCTCTGGCTCGTGATCGCGAACCTGATGCCCGTGCTCACCGCCAGCGGAGCACACTCGATCTCGCGACTGCTCGGCACCGCGAGCGAGGGCACGACCGCCCTGCTGCAGACTGCGATCGCCGTCGGACTCGTGCTCGCGGCGATCGACATGTTCGTGGTGATGCGGCGCAACCGCAAGCACACGCGCATGACGAAGCGCGAGATCCGCGACGAGAGCAAGAGCTCGGAGGGCGACCCCCTGATCCGTCAGCAGCGACGCTCCCGGCAGCTCGCCGTGAGCCGGAACCGCATGATCGCCGCGGTCGCCGGATCGGATGTCGTGCTCGTGAACCCCACGCACATCGCCGTCGCCCTCCGATATGAGGCAGGGCGGGCCGCCCCAAGGTGGTCGCGAAGGGCAGCGGCGTGGTCGCGGAGCGCATCCGCGACGAGGCCGTGCGCGCCGGTGTGCCGCTCGTGCGCGAGATCACCCTCGCGCGCGCCCTGCACGCCGCGTGCGAGCTGGGGCAGGAGATCCCCGAAGACCTGTACAACGCCGTGGCCCGCGTCCTCGTGTTCGTCGACTCGCTGCGACGACGCGGGGCCGCCCGCGGCATCCACTCGCTTCCCTACCGGAGGACCGCATGAGACAGCTGCTCGTCAAGCTCATGGTGCCGATCGGAGTCGTGGGCATCATCATGCTCCTCGTCGTCCCGGTGCCGCCGTTCCTGCTCGACATCCTCATCATCCTGAACATCATGTTCGCGCTCGTGATCCTGCTCACGTCGATGTTCGTGAAGAAGCCGCTGGACTTCTCGGTGTTCCCCTCGCTCCTCCTCGTGGCGACGCTGTTCCGCCTCGGGCTGAACGTGGCGTCGACCCGTCTGGTCCTCGGTGAGGCCTATGCGGGGCAGGTCATCGAGGCGTTCGGGGCGATCGCGGTCGGCGGCTCCCTCATCATCGGCGCCGTCGTCTTCCTGATCCTCGTCGTGATCCAGTTCGTCGTGGTGACCAAGGGAGCGGAGCGCGTCGCCGAGGTGGGCGCGAGGTTCACGCTCGATGCCATGCCCGGCAAGCAGATGGCGATCGACGCCGACCTCAACGCGGGGCTCATCACCGATGCGGAGGCCCGCGCCCGTCGTGCGGAGGTGGCCGCCGAGGCGGACTTCTACGGCGCCATGGACGGTGCGTCGAAGTTCGTGAAGGGCGATGCGATCGCCGGGCTCGTCATCATCATCATCAACGTCGTCGGCGGCATCGCCATCGGGCTGGTGCAGCACGGCATGACCATCGACGAAGCGGTGAGCACCTACAGCCTCCTGACGATCGGCGACGGACTGGTCACCCAGATCCCCGCGCTGCTGATGGCCGTCTCCACGGGCATGATCGTGACGCGCTCGACGGCGGAGGCCGAGATGGGAACGGCCGCCTCGGCGCAGCTCGGGCAGTCCCGCAATGCGCTCATCATCGCCGGATGCGCCGCGATCGTGATGTCGCTGATCCCGCACATGCCCATGCTCCCCTTCGTGGCGATCGGGGCGGGCCTCCTGCTCATCGCGCAGCGCATCAAGGCGACGAGGAAGCGCGAGGAGGCGGCCGCCGCGCAGACGCCCGTTGCTGCCGCCGCGGATCAGCCGGAGGAGCTCATCGAGAAGATGCGCGTGCATCCGCTCGAGATCCTCCTCTCCCCGACATCGTCGATCTGGTCACAGGAGGGCCCGACGATCTGCTGGCGCGGGTGAAGGCCCTGCGCCGCCGTGTCGCCCTCGACCTCGGGCTGATCACGCCGCCGGTGCGCACACGCGACAGCATCGAGCTCGCGCAGGCGACCTACGTCATCCGCATCGCCGGCGTGGAGACCGGGAGGGGAACCGCCCCCGTGGGATCCGTGCTGGCTCTCGGGCAGGGTCTGGAAGCTCTCCCCGGCACCGCGACCCTGGACCCGGTGTTCGGCCTCGAGGGCAAGTGGATCCCGCTCGAGATGCGTCACAGCGCCGAGTTCGCCGGAGCCACCGTGATCGATCGGGCCAGCGTGATCATCACCCACCTGTCCAGCGTGATCCATGCACACGCCGCCCGGCTGCTCAGCCGGGAAGACGTGCGCCAGCTCACGGATGCCCTCAAGCAGGCCTCGCCTGCCGCCGTCGAAGAGCTCACCCCCGCGCTGCTGTCCCTGGCCGAGGTCCAGCGGGTGCTGCAGGGGCTGCTCGCCGAGCGGGTGCCCATCAACGATCTCGCCCGGATCTACGAGGCGCTCGCGCTGCGTGCCAGAGTCGGCACCGACCCGGAAGGACTCATCGAAGCGGCTCGCGCGGCACTCGGACCCGCGATCGCCGCACGATTCGCGGATGCCGGCACGCTGCGGGTCGTGATGATCGCTCCGCTTCTCGAGCAGGCGATGCTCGAGAGCCTGCGCCCCGGAGACGAGGGGTCGCAGATCGTGTTCGACCCGCAGCGCATGGAGACGGTGGTCGAGTCGGTCAAACAGGCTGTTTCGTCGGTGCGGGAAGGCGGCGAGCCCGTGCTGGTGTGCGCCCCCTCGCTGCGTCCCGCCGTGCGCAGGCTGGTCTCGGCGCAGACCGACGGCCTGCCGGTGCTGTCGTACACGGAGGCGACCGCCGCCGCGCTCACGATCGAGACGGTCGGCGTCGTCCGAGACGCACCGCTGGCAGCGGTCGGCTCCACCGCCACGGCAGTAGGCTGAACGGATGCTGGTGTTGACGAGGCGGATCGGTGAGAGCGTGCGCATCGACGGCGACATCGAGATCACGCTGCTCGAGATCAAGGGCGACAGTGTGCGCATCGGCGTGAAGGCGCCGCGCGAGACGCGCATCCAGCGCACCGAGATCATCGAGGCCGTGGTCGCCGAGAACGTCTCGGCGGCCGCCGAGACCGGACCGGACGCCGAGACCGCCATCCTCGCGGCCCTCGCCAAGGGCCGCGAGTCCCGCGACGCCTAGCCGGCAGTGAAGCGACGGCGACGACTGCGGGGCTCACCCGCGCCCACCTCCGCGCACTCCACCAGCACCTCGGCTGATACCGCCGTCGCGAGCTCCTCTCAGCTCCCGTCACTCTGCTGGACGATGCTCACCACTCGACGATTGAGCAGGATGGCAGCGACGAGCGCGCCGACACTGCCCACGGCGATGAATGTCGTCGCGAGGCAAGAGAGCGAGCCCTGCTCTTGACCCGGGCCTGAGACGAGGGCGACGAGGGCGACAACGACCCCGACGAGCGAGACGGCGGAAAAGGCAAGCGTGCCGAGCGCGAACCATCGCGTCCGCACATCGGTGAGGTTCTCCCTGAATCGCATGTCATTGCCCGCCCTGTGAGTAATGTGCGACATTCTACAGGGGGCGTTGGCATGGACTTTTTAGACGACAGTCGTCAGGCGCTCTGGAGATCGAGTGCCGTGGCCCGCTTCCACTGGTCGCCTCCGGCTGCACGCGCCCTGGCGGCCGCCCGTCCTGCGGCGGCGACGAGCGCGTCGTAGTCGAATCCGACCACCGACACCGTCGCCCAGCCGATGCTCGCGGAGGCGCGGATGCCGGTGACCGTGGTGTCGCGGTCGATGATCGAGATGCGGGTCAGGATCGCCCGCAGATGATGGCGCACCGATTCGTCGCTGCCACGGATCACGACGATCGCCCGCCCGTCTTCGACGCGGTCGGCATCGGCCGACGCGGGCAACGCCTCACGGATGTCCTCGTGGAAGCGGTCGATGATGAGCGTGTAGGCCGCACCCGTCGAGGCCTCCCGGAGGTCAGCGGGGTCGTCCAGACGGATGTCGAGCACCGACCAGGGCTGGTCGTTCTGCGATTCCGCCTTGCGGAGACGGCGTCGTGCACGCTCGGCCGCGTCCCCGGCGTCGACCCTCTTCTCCTCGCCCCGCACCATCAGCACCAGCGTGAAAGCCGCACAGGTGCTCACCACGAGGGTTCCGACGGCGTTCATCCCGCGTAGGGCACTCAACTGCGCGTCGGTGCCCGCGTCACCCGCGATCAGCGCGGACACGGCGCTGACGACGGCCACGATCACGAGCCCGCAGGAGGCGAGTGCGAGCGGGAGGACGATGTCGCGCACGGCGGCTCTGACGCGCAGCAGTTCGTACGCCACCAGGGCCCCGAAGACCCCGCTGCCCAGGAAGACGATGTGGAAGGACGGCAGGTACCACGCCGTCTCCGCTGTCGCCACGAGCAGGGTCGGGGCGACGACCAGGAAGGGGATCACGGTCCACCACGACACCCGTCGGCCGAAGTGCATCCGCAGTCCGATCCACACCAACGGCTCGAAGCACAGCAGGAGCGCCGAGGCGGCGGCACGCAGCGCCTGCTCCTGCGTCTGCTGCCCGGCGAGCCACAGGTACGCCCCCAGCATCCCCAGGCCGAAGGCCGCGCCCCACGTGATGGTCGCCCTGCTCGGACGTGCGAGGGTCGCGAGCCCCACGACCAGAGCGGTGAGCACGGTCACGACGGCGACCATGCTGGTCGTGACGTCGACGCTGACGGGGACGAGCGGGGTCATGCCCTGGCCTCTTTCACTCGGTGCTGCGGGAAACGCAGCGTCACCCGGGTGCCGAGCCCGACCTCGCTGGAGATGTCGATGCTGCCCTCGTGCGCGGAGACGATCTCACGGACGATGCCCATGCCGAGCCCCGTGCCGCTGATGCCGGCGCGTACGGCGCTGTCCGTCCGGAAATACGGTTCGAACACGCGAGGCAGGTCCTCCGGCGTGAGTCCCACGCCGTCGTCGACGATCGCGAGCTCGACGTGCCCGTCCGTCGACGTGCCGAGAGCGATGCGGATGTGCCCACCCTGTGGCGTGTACTTGACCGCGTTGCTCAGCAGGTTGTCGAGCACCTGCCGAAGCCGGAACGCATCGCCGTAGATGACCAGGCTCTGCGCTCCCTCGATCAGGAGCTCCTGCCTGCTGCCGGAGATGAGCGGCGCATACGACGCCGCCGAGGCCTCGACGACATCCCGCAGATCCACGGGTTCGAACGGCTCCTGCACCGTGCGACCGTTCTGATCGAGGATGCTCGAGACCAGGTCCTGCATGCGCTCGCCGGCGTTCGCGATGATGTCGAGCTGCGCCGGCACACGCCCGGGGAGGTCGTCGCGCTCGCGCAGCAGATCGACGTGTCCGACGATCGCGGTGAGCGGGTTGCGCAGCTCGTGAGAGACGACGGCGGCGAGTGCACGCCGTTCCTCATCCGCCTCCCGCAGCATCGTGACGTCGTCGATCACCAGGAGCGTGACGTCTTGGCCGCCTCCCGCGGTGGCCATGGGCTGCGTGCTCACCTCGAGCGCCCGCCACTGGCCGTTCCCGTCGAAGAGCCACACCTCCTCGGCCTGGAGCTTCTCGCCGCTCGCCGCTCGCGCGATCGAGGTGCGCGAGGGCGGGACCGCCGTGCCACGCCTGGCGTCGTACTCGACACCGGCAGACGGGAGCGCGGCGCCGAAGCGATCCCGCCCGTAGAGGGCGCGATAGGCGTCGTTCATCTGCAGGATGCGCCCTCCGGCGGAGACGACGACCAGGGCGACGCTGAGCGCGTCGACGATCTGGGTCACCCTCCGCTGGTTGGTCTCCGCCCGGTCCGCGGCGCGGTTCACCTGTTCGGACCGTCGCTGCAGGAGCCTGCGCGCGGCGCGGGAGCGCTGGGAGCCGATGCGGACGGTCACGCCGAGGAACCCGAGAGTGATCACGACCGTGAGCAGGCGGAGGAGGATGTCGGCCGGTGTGCCGCTCTGGTCGGCGAACAGGACGAGGGTCGCGCTGATGAAGGCGATGCCGCCGAGCACCCACGGCATCGTGAAGTAGGTCGCCAGCCACACGACGGGGAACACCCAGAGGAACCCGAGCCGGATGTCGGGGGCGTTCGTCGTGAAGCCGACCGCGAGCGCGTCCAACAGCGGCACCGCGGTCGCGAACGGGTGGGGAAGTCGGTGCCACGGCACGGCGAGGGTGATCAGTGTCGTGACCACCACGAGGGCGATCCCGGCGACGACGAGGGGGTTGGCGAAGGTCTGCGGCTTGAACGCCGTGATCATGACGACGATCGCCACGATGCTGCCGGTGAACACGAGCTGCCAGCGCCAGATCGACATGGTGCGGATCATCGACGCGTGCCCTCCCCCATGAAGCTCAGCTTTCCCGCAAGATTACTCAAAGATCGGGGAACCCCGCTCTTCAGGTGTCCCCGCCGCCATAGCATTCTGAGTGGGGGCCGACACTGCGACTGGGGAAGAACGCAGACGCTGGGGCCACGCGAGTGGGGATTCGCAGGCACACGGGACCGCGGTTGGGGAGCCGCGGTCCCGCCCCGGTCAGCTCGCCGGGTCATCGACCGGAGTGAGCCGATAACCGACTCCGCGCACCGTCTCGATGTAACGGGGCCTGGTCGAGCTGTCGCCGAGCTTGCGTCGCAGATTCGCGATGTGCGTCTCTATGGCCCGCTTGTCCGGTTCGCTGACGTACTCCTTCGAGCCTTCCGGTGCTCCACGCAGGCCGCGCGCCAGGTCCGCCTTGCTGCGCACCTTGAGTTTCGCGTCGAGGATGGCGGCGAGCAGGTCGAACTCCGTCGGGGTGAGGTCGATCCGTTTCTGACCGACCAGCACCAGACGCGTGTCCAGGTCGAGGCTGAGGTCGCGATGCACACGCCCCCGCCAGGTGAGCACGGTCGTGCTGTCGGCTGCAGGCTCGCTCTCCGCCGCAGGGCGCGCCGGGGTCGGCCGGTACTCGCCGGCCCGAGGCCTCCGGAGCAGCGCCTCGATGCGCGCCCGCAGTTCGCGCGGCCGGAACGGCTTGACGAGGTACTCGTCCGCCCCGGAGGTCAGACCGAGGACCACATCCGACTCGTCCGAGAGGGCGGAGAGCATGATGATGAACGTGTCGCTGACCCGTCGGATGCGTCGGGCGACCTCGAACCCGTCGATGCCCGGCAGGTTGATGTCGAGCGTGGTGATGACGGGGCGGTGCTGCTCGATCGCCGCGAGACCCTCGGGTCCGGAGCCGGCCAGGTGGGTCTCGAACCCCGCGGCGAGGAACACCTCGTCGAGGAGCGACCGTACGCCCGGATCGTCCTCGATGATCACGGCCACGAGCGTCTCGTTCACAGTTGCGGTCACGTCGACCCCTCGCGGACGATCGTCACGATGCGCGGCGCGTCGGCATCGAGCTCCGACGGATCGAGGTCGTCCACGCCGACCGGACGCTCGAGCTCGATGTCCCACCACGCATCGGCAAGCTCCTCCGCCATGCCGCGTCCCCACTCGATCACGACCACCGATCCGGCGAGGTCGAGGTCGAGGTCGTCGAGTTCGGCCGCGGAGCCGAGGCGGTACGCGTCGACGTGCACGAGCGGCGCCCTGCCGACGAGGGAGGGGTGGGTGCGGGCGATCACGAAGGTCGGGCTCTGCACGGGTCCGCGCACGCCGAGACCTTCGGCGAGGCCCCGGGTGAACGTGGTCTTCCCCGCGCCGAGGGGACCCGTGAGGATGAGGAGGTCTCCCGCCTCCAACTGCTCGCCGATGCGGAGACCGAGCTGCTCCATGGCCTCGGATGTCGCGACCTCACGTCGTCCGAGGAAGGCCGGGTCGACGCTCATGACGACCGCCGGGGCACGCGCGGTCCGATGCGCGTGACGATCTCGTAGTTGATGGTCTCCGCCGCGTCCGCCCAGTCTGCAGCCGAGGGGACGCCGAGGGTGGGGTCACCGAACAGCACGACCTCGTCGCCGACCGAGATCGGAGTGTCGCCGACGTCGACGACGAACTGGTCCATCGCGATCCGCCCGACGTTCACGAACCGGCGTCCCGCGATCGAGACCGGAAGGCGGCCGGAGGCGTTCCGCGGCACCCCGTCCGCGTACCCGAGCGGGACGAGGACGAGTGTGGTGTCACGGTCCGTGCGGTGCGCGTAGCCGTAGGACACCCCGGTCCCCGCGGGCACTCGGCGTACTGCGGCGATCGCGCCGCGGAGCGTCATCGCCGGACGCAGCCCGAGTTCGGCGGAGGTCCGGTCGTCGAACGGCGAGAGCCCGAAGAGCCCGACCCCGATCCGCACCGCGTCGAGTCGCGTCTCCGGGAGATCGATCGCGGCGGCGGTCGCGGCGATGTGGCGGATCTCGGGGCGGATGCCGAAGGATGCGGCCGCCGCGACGCCCTCGTCGAACTTCGCCAAGGCCGCCCTGTCGTCCTCCGCGGAGGTGTTCGAGAGGTGACTGAACAGCCCCACGATGCGCAGCCGTCCGACGCGTTCGAGGCGTGCCGCTTCCGCCAGCACCCGCCCCCAGTCGGCCGGGGCGACGCCGTTGCGCGAGAGACCGGTCTCGAACTTCAGGTGCACGCCGACGGGCCGGTCGACCGAGGCGGCGGCCGCAGCGGCTTCGAGCTGGTCGAAGGATGAGATCCCGATCTCGATGTCCTGCGCGGCGGCGTGCTCGAACCTCTCGCCCGGCGCATGCAGCCACGCCATGATCGGCGCATGCACGCCCTGTCTGCGCAGTTCGAGGGCCTCGGCGATCTCGGCGACGCCGAGCCGCGTCGCGCCGGCGGAGAGCGCGGCGACCGCGGCCGCAGCGGCACCGTGACCGTAGGCATTCGCCTTGACGACCGCGATCACCTCGACGCCGGTGAGCCTGCGGAAGTGCCGCACGTTGTCGGCGATGGCGTCGAGCTCGATGGTCGCTTCGCGGAACGGGGCGGTCACAGGGGAGCTCCTTCGGCGACGACGAACGCGGCGGCGAGACCCGCGTCATGGGTGAGGGTCAGATGCAGGGTGACGATCCCGCGCTCCTCGACGACCGCGGCCGTCGATCCGCTGAGGACGAAATGCGGACGCCCCGAGGCCTCCGAGGCGATCTCGATCTCGATCCAGTGCACGCCGTCCGAGCCGCCGAGCGCCTTGATCAGCGCTTCCTTGGCCGCGTACCGCGCCGCCAGCGAGGGAAGACGCAGCGTGCGTTCGGACGGGGCGAACAGCCGCTCCAGAAGGCGCGGGGTCCGGGCCATCGTCCGTTCGAACCGTGGGATGTCCACGAGGTCGATGCCGGTACCGATGATCACTCGTTCAGCCTACTGTCCCCGCCGAGCCGGGCTCGGAAAGACGAGAGCCCCCGTCCCTGCGTCTCGCCGCGGACGGCGCGCACGAACGGGGGCGACTCGGTGACGGGGTTACTCGACCGTGACGGACTTGGCGAGGTTGCGCGGCTGGTCCACGTCGAGCCCCTTGGCCGTGGCGAGCGCCATCGCGAAGATCTGCAGCGGCACGACCGCGAGCAGCGGCTCGAACATCGCACCGGCGAGCGGGATGTGGATGACCTCGTCGGCGAACGGCAGCACTGCCGCGTCGCCCTCTTCTGCGATCACGATCACGCGGGCGCCACGGGCGCGGATCTCCTGGATGTTGGAGACGACCTTCGAGTGCACGAGGGCCGAGTGACGAGGCGACGGCACCAGCACGAACACGGGCTGTCCCGGCTCGATCAGCGCGATCGGTCCGTGCTTGAGCTCGCCGGCGGCGAAGCCCTCGGCGTGGATGTACGAGATCTCCTTGAGCTTGAGCGCACCCTCGAGCGCGATCGGATAGCCCACGTGACGACCGAGGAACAGCACGGAGCGGGTGTCGGCCATCCAGCCGGCCAGCTGCGTGACGTGCTCCTGCTCGCTCTCCAGGACCTTCGCGATCTTCTCCGGCAGCGCCGCGAGTTCGGCGACGTCGACGGACGCATCGGCCACGGTGCCGCGCACGCGGCCCATGTGCAGGCCGAGCAGCAGCAGGGCGGTGATCTGGGCCGAGAAGGCCTTGGTCGAAGCCACGGCGACCTCGGGTCCGGCGTGGGTGTAGACCACGGCGTCCGACTCGCGCGGAATCGTCGCACCCTGCGTGTTGCACACCGACAACGTGCGTGCACCGCGCTCGCGCGCGTACTTCACGGCCATCAGCGTGTCCATGGTCTCGCCCGACTGGCTGATCGACACGACGAGCGTGTCGGCGCCGATCACCGGGTCGCGGTAGCGGAACTCGTGCGCGAGCTCGACGTCGACCGCGACGCGTGCCCACTGCTCGATCGCGTACTTGCCCACGAGCGCGGCGTACGATGCGGTGCCGCAGGCCGTGATGATGACGCGGTTGATGCCGACGAAGAGCTCGTCGAGTCCATCGAGCTCGGGGATGACGACCTGGCCGTCCTGGATGCGGCCGCGGATCGTGTTCGCGACGGCCTCCGGCTGCTCGGCGACCTCCTTGGCCATGAAGCTCGACCATCCGCCCTTCTCGGCGGCGGCAGCGTCCCACGACACGTCGAACGGCTCCGGCTCGACGGGCGTCCCGGCGAAGTCCGTGACGCTGACGGCGTCCGGGGTGATCGAGACGATCTGGTCCTGGCCGATCGCGAGCGCCTTGCGCGTGTGCTCGATGAAGGCGGCGACGTCCGAGCCGAGGAAGTTCTCGCCCTCGCCGAGTCCGATCACGAGCGGCGAGTTGCGGCGAGCGCCGACCACGAGGCCCGGGTGGTCCTGGTGCATCGCGAGCAGGGTGAACGCGCCCTCGAGGCGGTTCACGACGCTGCGGAACGCGAGCTGGAGGTCGCCGCCGTTGCCGGCGTACTCACGTCCGAGAAGAGCAGCAGCGACCTCGGTGTCGGTCTCGCTGCGGAACACGACGCCGTCCGCGAGGAGCTCCTCTCGGAGCGCCGAGAAGTTCTCGATGATGCCGTTGTGGATCAGGGCGAGCTTGTCGTCGTCGGCGAGGTGCGGGTGCGCGTTGCCGTCGGTCGGGCCGCCGTGGGTCGCCCAGCGCGTGTGTCCGATGCCGGTCGAGCCGTCTGGCAGCGGAGCGTCGGCGAGGGAGTCACGCAGCACGGCGAGCTTGCCCGCCTTCTTGCGCATGCCGAGCGAACCCTCGCCGTCGATCACGGCGACTCCCGCGGAGTCATAGCCGCGGTACTCGAGACGGGCGAGGCCGGCGAGAAGGATGTCCTGGCTGGGGCGCGGGCCCACGTATCCGACGATTCCACACATGCGATCAAGAGTAAGGCGGGATTTTTGCGAGTCGTCCGAACAATATTCGGCCCCACCGTGTCAGAGCTTGCGCAGCAGAACGCTCTCCACGTCGTGGTCCGCCCCCTTGCGCAGCACGAGCCGCGCGCGATGCCTGGTCGGCATCACGTTCTCGACGAGGTTCGGCATGTTGATCTCGTTCCAGTAGCCGAGCGCGGTGGTGATCGCCTCGTCATCGGTGAGATGAGCGAACACGTTGAAGTACGAGGACGGGTTGCTGAACGCGGCCTGGCGGAGGGCGAGGAACCGGTCGACGTACCACTTCTCGATGTGCGAGGTCTCGGCGTCGACGAAGATCGAGAAGTCGAACAGGTCGCTCACCGCGACATCGTTCGGTGCAGGAGGCGGCTGCAGCACGTTGAGCCCCTCCACGATGACGACGTCGGGGCGGCGCACCACGACGTTCGCATCGGGCACGATGTCGTAGCGCATGTGCGAATAGAAGGGCGCGCGCACCTCGGTCGCACCGCTCTTGACCTCGGTGAGGAAACCGAGCAGTGCACGCCGGTCGTACGACTCGGGAAAGCCCTTGCGGTCCATGATCCCGCGGCGTTCGAGCTCGGCGTTCGGGTAGAGGAATCCGTCGGTGGTGACCAGTTCCACGCGGGGGGTCCCCGGCCATCGGCTCATGAGCTCGCGCAGCAGTCGGGCGATCGTCGACTTGCCGACCGCGACCGAACCGGCCACTCCGACCACGAACGGCGTGGTCGTGTCGTCCTCCTGGAGGAACTCCGACGTCGCGGCGCCGAGACGCTTGGTGGCGGTGGCGTAGAGGCTGAGCAGTCGGCTCAGAGGAAGATAGACCTCCCGCACCTCGGTGAGGGAGAGCCGGTCGCCGATGCCACGGAGCTCGACGACTTCGGTCTCGGTGAGCGGCTGGTCGAGCCCGGCCGCGAGCCGTGCCCACTCGGCACGACCGATCTCCCGGTAGGGCGACAGCGGCAGCGTGGGGTCGGCGGTGGTCACGGAGTACATCGTAACCGTGGCGCGAGTAGTCTCTTCCCGTGCGCCTGGGAGTCCTCGACATCGGATCCAACACCGTCCATATGCTGGCGGCCGACGTGCGCCCGGGTGGCCGTCCGCTCGCGACGACGAGCGACAGGACCGTGCTGCGCCTCATGCGCTACCTCACGCCGGATGGCGCGATCTCCGAGGAGGGAGTGATCGCCCTCGAAGCGGCGGTCGCTCAGGCGCGGCATGTCGCAGAGGTCGAGCGTGTCGATGCACTCCTCGCCACCGCGACGAGTGCGGTGCGTGACGCGCGCAACGGCGCCGATGTGATCGCCCGCATCGAGGCGGCACTCGGCCAACCGCTGCAGGTGCTCGACGGCGAGACCGAAGCCGAGTTGACCTTCCTCGCCGTCCGACGCTGGTTCGGCTGGTCGGCCGGGCAGCTTCTTCTCCTCGACATCGGCGGCGGCTCGCTCGAGATCGCGGCGGGTGCGGAGGAGATGCCCGACGCCGCGGCATCCGTTCCCCTCGGCGCCGGGCGCATGACGGTGCAGTTCCTGCCGAACGATCCGCCGGGCGAGGGCGATGTCGAGAGGTTGCGGGCACATGCCGCGTCGACGCTCGACGCCGTGCTGCCGCGATTCGTCGCACTCCCCGTCCGGATCACGTCGTCGGTTCATCCAAGGCGATCCGGTCGCTCGCACGGCTGGTCGGCTACCCCGTGCCCGGCTGGTCGGGAAGCGAACGGATGCTGCTGCCTCGTGCCTCTCTCGGGTCGTGGATCCCGCGGCTCGCCCGACTGCCCGCGTCCGCGCGGCAGGAGCTGCCGGGGATCACCCCGACCGCACCTTCCAGATCGTGGCTGCGGCGGTGTCGCTGCATGCGGCGATGACCGCGCTCGACGTGGACGAGCTCGAGGTGTCACCGTGGGCGCTGCGCGAAGGCGTGCTCCTGCGTTACATCGAGCAGCTGAACTGGAGCGACGGCCGAAGCTGAGAGCCCCGCCGAGGTGCCGCCGTTACCATGGCGGACATGCCATCCGCGACCGCCGCTCCCGTCCGCACCGGGGCCGTGTCCGCCCGGGTGGCGCTCGTCGCCTACCTGCTGTTCGTCGGGTTCACGGTGTGGCTGCCGGCGAACGTCTCGGCGAAGGTCACCGGACTCGTCGGCATCCTCGCCCACTGGTCCGCCGACATGGGCATCGCCTCATATGCCCGGAGCGCCGTCGTCCTGGAGTTCCTGGCGAACGTCGCGCTCTTCGTGCCCGTCGGGCTGCTGCTGCCCCTCGCGTGGTCGCGTCTGCGGTTGTGGCGTGTCGTGGTGATCGGCGCACTCATGAGCGGTCTGATCGAATCGGTGCAGGGCCTGATGCCCTCGCGGTTCCCCACGATCTCCGACGTGATCGCGAACAGTCTCGGCGCCCTGGTCGGCGGCGTGATCGCGGTGCTGCTGATCCAGCTGCTGCCGGAACGGGCCCCGCGGAGGCCTAGGCTGGTCGCGTGACGCCGCAGCATGAGGACGGACCGCCGACCGGGATGAGCCGCCGGGAGTGGCGCGAGAAGCAGAAGACCGCTGCGGCCGCAGAACCTTCCCCTCCCTCTGCCGCCACACAGCCGACCCCCATCGGAGGCGGCTTCGCTCGCCGCTCTGCTGGGTGCACCTGACCGGCGGGGTGCCGAGGCGCCGCTGACGATACTCACCGTGTGCACGGGCAACATCTGCCGGTCGCCGCTCGCGGAGGTGCTGCTGCGCGCTGAACTCGAACCCCTCGGCGTGCGCGTCCACAGCGCAGGTACCCACGCTCTGGTCGGCCACGGCATGCCGGAGCCCGCCCTCGAACTCGCAGCGAGGGAGGGCGTCGACCCTGAGGTCGCAGCCGCCCACCAGGCGCGCTACCTGGTCGAGCCTCTCCTCGCAGATGCGGATCTGATCCTCACGATGGCACGCGAGCATCGCTCCCACGTGGTGAAGATGATGCCGAGTCGACTCCGCCGCACCTTCACGGTCCGTGAGTTCGCGCGTCTCGCCTCCACTCTGAGCAGCGCGGATGCGCGCGCGGCCGCCGACGCCGCCGGCGCGTCTCCCCGCGAACGCCTCGCCGCCGTCCTGCGCGCGGTCAACGACCAGCGGGGGCTCACACCCTCATCCGGCGACGACGACGACGTGATCGACCCGTATCGCCGCTCCCGAGAGACCTATGCGCGCTCGGCGGCGGAACTGACCCCGGCTCTGGTCGAGGTCGAGCGCCTCGTGCGCGACGCGCTCATGTGAGCCGTGTCCCCCTCCGGCGCACGGGCGTTCACCGTATGCTCATTCTGATGTCTGCGTCCCGAGCTCCACACGGGATGTGCGAGGAGATGAAGAGTTGGAACTGAGAGACTACGCGCGCATCCTGCGCGCCCACTGGATCGTCATCGTCGTCGCCACCCTGGTGGGCGCGGCGGCGGCGTTCGGCTGGAGCGCGCTGCAGCCGCGCGTGTACTCCGCCGATACGACCGGCATCGTGACGGCGGTGGGCGGCGACGGCACGAGCGGTTCCGCCCTCGTGGGCAACCAGCTCGCGCAGAGCAGGGTCAAGTCGTATCTCAACCTCGGTTCCTGGCGTGCCGTGGCCGAGCATGCGATGGAGGAGCTCGACATCGACACCTCCCCCGACGTGCTCGTCAATCGCGTCACGGTGACCAACCCGGTCGACACGACCGCTCTCAAGGTCACGGCCACCGGGCCAACGCCGGAGTCGGCGCAGGCGCTGGCACAGGCCTGGCTCGACGGCATGGCGATCGAGATCGAGAAGCTCGAGGGCGGCACCGCTGAGGCACCCGCGGCGATCTCTCATCGTCGGCGATTCGGCCCGCCTCCCCAGCAGCCCGTCCTCCCCGAACACACGTCTGAATGTGATCATCGGCGCCCTCGCCGGCCTCGCGCTCGGACTCGTCTACGCGTTCGTGCGGCACACGGTCGACCGTCGTGTGCGTCATCCGCGTGACATCGAGCGCGAGACCGGCGTCTCGGTGATCGGCACACTGCCGCTCGAGAAGTCCATGTCGGATGAACGACAGGTGATCGACTTCTCGCTGGAGTCGCAGCACGGCGTCTCGCATCACACGATCGAGTCGATGCGCGAGCTGCGCACGAACCTCCAGTTCATCGACGTCGACAACCCGCCGCGGGTGATCGTCGTCACCAGCTCGGTGCCGGGAGACGGCAAGTCGACGGTGTCGGTCAACCTCGCCTCGAGCCTGGCCGCTGCCGGCCAGTGGGCCATCCTGATCGACTGCGACCTCCGGCGCCCCGTGATCGCCGACATCTTCGGGATGTCGCGCGATGTCGGACTCACCGATGTCCTCGCCGGTCGTGCCGAACTCCAGGATGTGGCGCACCGCCCGTCCCGAGACGTCCCCCTCGCCGTCGTCGGCGCTGGACGCATCCCGCCGAATCCCAGTGAGCTGCTCGGTTCGCAGCGCATGCGCGACTTCCTGGCCGAGATCAGCAAGTCGGCGATCGTCATCCTCGACTCCCCGCCCGTGTTGCCCGTGACGGATGCCGCGGTGCTGGCTGCGGGTGCCGACGGCGTGCTCATCGTCGTCTCTTCGGGGAAGACGACGTTCGACATGCTGCAGCGCGCCATCGATGCGATCACGCGCACCACTGGCCGCGTGCTCGGGGTCGTGCTGAACCGCGTGCCCCGCAAGGGTGCGGAATCGGCGTATTACGGCCGCGAGTACTACGGCGCCTACGAGCGATATGCGCAGAAGGAGGACGACGCCGAATCGGCCGAGTCCGAGCACGCTCCCGGCGTGCGCAGGCGGGGTTCCGCTCAGGTCTGAGGCTCGGCTGCCCGCAGTAGATCGTCGGCGATCAGCTGCGCGACGGCTGCGTCCACGAGCTCCGCAGGGTCCGCTCCGTCCGGGCGTCCGTGCTCGGCGATGACCTCGTCGGTGATCTCGTCGATCGTTCGTCCCGGTGCCGCCGCCCAGACGGAGGGGCCGATGCCGTCGAGGACGTGGAGTCGGCTCCCCGCGGCGCAGCGACGCAGCACCGCGAGCCGTCCGTCTCCGAGGTCGAGGGCATCGACGACAGGAGTGCGCTGGTATCCCCTGATCGCCTCCGACACCACGGTCTCCTCCAGTCCTTCCGCCGATGAGGTCGCCTGTGTGCGCGGTCGCGCGGCGTCGCCCACTTTCGGGGTGGCCAGGAGCTCGTCGATCGTCGCGTCGAGCGTCTCGACCTCGCGATAGCTCACGCGCACGGCGCCGCCGGTCGCGTCCAGGAGATGCCGGACCAGATGCAGAGGCGCCGGTGCATCGCTGAGATAGCTCGTCTGCGGGGCCAGCAGTTCGAGCGCCGTCGCGGTATCGAGCGGCTCGACCTCCGGCGCCTCCGGCCCGTCGGGGCGGCGGTCGAGGACGACGATCCTGGCGACCCGCGGTCGCGCGGGCAGCGGATGGCTCGCGTGGATGGCCGAGGGGGCGACCTGCAGCTTGTGGGGCGAGTCCGGCTGGATGACGGACAGAGGCTTCCGGTAGGGGACGACTTCTCCGTGCGCCGTGATCGCGACGGTCTCATCGCTGACGTAGGCGAACCGACGCGAGAGGTGCCGTGCGGCCGTGGTCTTTCCGGTGCCGGATGCCGCACTCAACACGACGACGTTCCCGTCGTGGTCGGCGAGGCCGGCAGCATGCAGCATCCACAGGTCTGCTCCGCGGCGCGCGGCCAGCGCTGCGAGCGTCACGTCGGTGGAGAGCATCGCGAGTGCGGCGTCGTCATCCAGCTCGGACCGATCGGCCACCACGGCCTCGGGCTCCCCCTCCGACGAGGTCGCAGCGTCAGCCCAGGCCGCCCGCACCCGGTCGAGGAACGCTTCTCCTCGGTCGGCGATCTCGATGTCGATGACGACGCCGATCGCGGCGACTCGGAGGCGATCGGACATGCCTGCAAGCCTATCCAGCATTCACGGGGAGACGAGGCGCACGCCACGAGGCATGGGCGGCATGCGCCTTTGCTTCAAAAGCACAATGCGCGCAGAAAGAACGCGCAGAGCGCGCTTTTCGCCCATTCCCCGCACGGGCCGCTCATCCCGCGCCTACCGTGACTCGCACGGGGAGGCTCCTGGGGGATGCAGAAGATTCGTGTCGCCTCACCGGTCACGCACGAAGCATCATCTGCATCAATGAGGAGCACGCAGTATGACCGAAGACAGCCAGCACAGCACAGGATTTTCGCGCCGGACGATCATGAAGGGCGCCGCGTGGTCTGTACCGGTCGTGGCGGCCGTCGTGGCGACCCCGCTCGCTGCGGCGAGCATCACTCCGACCTCGGTCGCGTGGACGGGAACCAGCACCTCGCTGGCGACGCTCCAGCTCCTCGACGGCGGAGGCACCCTCAGCGCCCAGGCCCTCGTCACCCTGCCGACCGAGTTCTCCATCAGGAACGGCAGCAGTGCCCGCACGGCCGAGATCGCCACCATCAGCGTCACCGTCGGTCGTCCCGCAGGGATCAACATCCCCGTCGGACGCGCTCGCGGTTTCGGGGTGCAGTCCGTGAACGGCGTCACCACCACAGCCGGAGAGCGGACCGCGACATACCAGACGGCGCCGATCGTCGGGCAGTTCGGGTTCCCTCTGACGACGTGGACGGGCACCCGCACCATCACGATCGCAAGCGACGGAACGCTGGTGATGCCGATCGCGTTCGGCCTCGCGGGAACCTCGACCGGAGTGGCCGTCTCGGCTCTTGCGAGCTTCCCGGTGACACTCAACGTCACCCTCGGTGCCGACACCTACACCGCGGTGAGTTCCGTGACCGTGCCCGTCGGGGCCGGGATCCTCTGAGCCGACCGGCACGTTCCGCCACACCTGCTGAACATTTGTTCAATCATTCCCCTTTCCAGGGCTGCTGACCGATATCCTTTCGGGCAACGAGAGCGATCGGCGGCCGGGATGACCTCCCGGCCGTCGTCGTACTCTCGGAAGTCCGACCTCCGAAGGAGGCCTTTCGTGAACACCAAGATCGCCCGCTCCATCGACGACCGCGAACTCGCCATGCACGGCATCCGCCGCGTCGGAGACAGGCCCGGTCTGCGCTCGCGCGTCCGTTCCTCCGGCGGAGTCCTGCTCCTCGGCATCAGCGGCGCGACGTCGGAACTCACGATCGACACCGCCACCGTGTACCCCGAGCATTCCGTGTTCGCTTTCGTCGAGACGCAGGCGCTGTGGTCGCGGCTCGAGGGCGAGCCGTGGGTCGAGACGGAGGGCGGTCTCGTCATCGCTCCGCAGGGGATCACGCGGCGCCTGCGCTGGGCCGGCTCGTGGCGGGTCTCAGCCGCTCTCGTGCCCCGGTCCGCCATCGCCTCCTTCGTCCCGTCGCTGGCTCCGGACGCCAACGTGTATCCCGAGCGGAGGCTCCTCGACACGTCCATGCAGCAGTTCGTCACGGGACTCCTCGACGCCGATGCCCAGGCTTCCGCGATCGAGCAGTATGCGATCGAGCAGCTGGTGATGGAGATGAGCGGCGCCATGCTGCTCGACCGCATGGGCGCGGTCACCGGGCAGGGCACCCCGCACGAGGTTCTCCGTGAGCGTGCGATCGCCGTGATCGCCCAGCAGTGCGGAGACCCGGCGCTCAATCCCGCGCGCGTCGCTCGAGAGGTCCAGTCGTCCCTGCGTCAGCTGCAACTGGTGTTCTCCGAGTCGGGGAACAGCGTCGCCGGCGAGATCCGTCGCCAGCGCGCCCGCCTCGCGCACTCCCTCCTGATGGACAGCCGCTACGACGTGCTGAGCATCGACCAGATCGCGCAGCGCGCCGGGTTCCATTCGCCGATGAGCCTGCGACGCGCTCTCGACGACGCGTATTCGTGCACTCCGCGCGCCCTGCGCGCCGCTCGCCGCGCCTGAGCGCGGACCTCGGAAAACTCATTCCGCGCAGGTTGAGCGCACCCTGCGCGTAGTTCCTCGGAACGCCCTTCTGCGCTGTTTCCGCCGCCCTAGCTTGAGGTCACGAAGAGGCTCCTGGGGGATGCAGACAACGTGTCGCCTCTTCGACGACACCGCGGGCAACCGCATCTGCATCTAACAGGAGGGCACTCACGTGACCGAGGAAATCCAGAAGAACAAGGGCATCTCGCGCCGCACGATCGTCAAGGGCGCCGCATGGTCGGTCCCCGTCATCGCTGCCGCCGTCGCCACGCCGCTCGCCGCCGCATCGGTGGTCGATGTGGGCGCATTCTCCGTCGACGGCGACTGCGGCACGTTGGGGCTTCTGTTCCCCGGCTTCGAGATCACGGCGGGGCCCAGCGCGCCGCTTCCGGCAGGAACGGTGATCACGATCACCGCGACCGGAATCGCGAACGTGCAGCTCTTCTCGATCTCGAGCGCGCTGGCCGACATCCAGCTCCTCGGCCCCACGTCGCAGCAGATCACGCTCGTGGCCGACCTTCCGGCCGGAACGTCGTTCGATGCCCGCGCCGTCGTCGGCCTCGGCGTCGGGAGCACCCTGACGGCGACCGCCACGCTCCCCGCCGGCTACACGGCCACCGGTGCGAAGACTTCGGGCTCCCTGAGCCAGACCGCGATCCTCTGCTCCGACTCCTGATCGATTCGGACGATACCGGATGGCCGGACCTGCGGGTCCGGCCATCCGGGCGTCCTGCACGACTCCCCCTGACGAATGGAACACCCATGACCGACGAACAACCCAGCGCAGGTCGCTTCTCCCGGCGCACGATCGTCAAAGGCGCCGCATGGTCGGTGCCCATCATCGCCGCAGCGGTCGCCACGCCGCTGGCCGCCGCGTCGACCGATGTCGAGGTAGGCGCCTTTGCGCTGCGCGGCACGTGCGGCACCCTGGGCCTCCTCGGACCGGGATTCACCCTGACCGCCGGGACAGCGCCCCTGCCTGTCGGCACCACCCTTCTCATCAACGGCTCCGGCGTCGCGAATGTCGGTGTCTTCGGCGTCTCCGGCGGGACCGCGAGCGTCTCCGTGCTCTCGGGCACCAGCCGCCTGATCACCCTGACGTCCGCGCTCCCGGCCGGCGCGACCATCGCGTTCCGCTCGACGCTGTCGATCACGGTCGCGTTCACGCTCAACGGCATCACCACCCTGCCGTCCGGCTACATCGCCACGGGGAGCAAGCCGACCGGAACGGTCAGCTCGACTCTGGTCCTGTGCTCCGGCACCTGAGCTGTTCAACGATTCTGCGGACGGAACTCGGCCGTCGAGCAGTACCTGCTCGGGAACATGACCGCGCGACACAGCTGAGCCAGCGCACGACGGAGCGGCCGGATCCTTCACGGTCCGGTCGCTCCGTCGATGCAGGATAATGAGCCCATGATCGCGTTCCTTCTCCCGCTCGCGGTGTTCCTCGCCACCGTCTTCGCGGCGAGCGCCCTTGGCAAGGTGCGATCCGCAGATCGGGGGCTCACGGCGTTCACCGCCCTGCGTATCCCCGTGCGCCACCCGCACACCGCGGCGGTGTCGCTCATCGTCCTCGAGGCGGTGATGGCACTCGGCCTCCTGCTGACCACGGGGTGGCTCTTCGTGGGTTTCTCCAGCGCCGCCCTCCTCCTGTGCACAGGGCTGCTGATCGCTGTGGTCCGAGCGCATAGGCTCGGGTCGGACGACGACTGCGGATGCTTCGGCGAATGGCTCCCCTCCGCCGTCGGCCCTCGGCTCATCGTGCGCAACGCGGTCCTCACCGTCATCGCCCTGTCGACGCTCGCCGCTGCACTCGCCGCCCTCGGTTCGTCGCTTCCCGTCGGCATCCCGGCCGTCGCGGGCTCCGCGACGGCTGCGCCCGTCGCGATCGGCGCCGTCGGCTCGGGCCTGCTGATCGCCACCGCAGTCTGGTCCATCGTGCGGGCGTCGGGCATCGCGGCCGCCGAGACCGATCAGATCCCCCGCGGAGCCGGTGCGGTACTCCTCCCCGGCACGGCGGAGGTCGTCGATGTCCTCGCCCCCGGCGCGCGCACGACTCCTCCTGTTCGTCTCTCCGGGATGCCACGCCTGCGCCACAGCCATCGCCTCGCTCGACACGGCGGAAGAGCAGCTGGCACCGTTCGTGGACGTCTATGTCATCCAACGGCTCACGGCGGGCATGGTGGACACGGGCTCGTCGCACAGCATCCCGGCATCTGCCCGCTTCGCGCTGGACATCGGGGGCTCACTCGACAGCGCGCTCGAGGTCGGACGGGTCGCCCCCGTCGGCGCTCTCATCGGCACGAACGGTTCCCAGGCCGGGCCGCTCGCGCGCGGCAGTGACGACGTCGCCGTGCTGATCGACAGCATCCGGGCCCTCGCAGACGTGACCCCCGCCTGAGCCGCCGTCAGCGGCGACGCAGAAGCGGCTTGCGTCGCCCGGTGAGCCACCCCATCACCCATTCCACCGGACCGGTGCCGACGAACCGCCACCAGAGCCAGCCCACCAGGATCATGCCGGGAACGATCACGAGCCAGCCGGGCCAGAAGTTCTCGACAGGGCGGCCGTAGGCGCGGGCATACAGCGCGATGATGCCGACATGCAGCAGGTACAGTGACAGCGCCACCTGACCGCACGCGATCAACGGGACGAAGACCGGTTGCCAGAACCGTTTCGCTCCTTCCCGACGCACGGTCGCGGCGAGCACGACCACGACGTAGACCGCGAAGACGAGACCGATGTCCTTGAGGGTGTCGAGGTAGTCGCCGGACTGGATTCCGCCACGTTCCATGAAGGCGACCGCGCCCCATGCCAGATACGACGCCACCGCGACGAGGCCGATCACGCCCAGAAGGCGATCGCGGCGGAGTCCATGCCGGATCAGCAGACCGCCGATGAGGAAGAAGGGCAGGAGGTTGACGAGCCGGTAGTGCGGGCTCATCACCACCCAGTCGAGGATGTCGCGCAGGGGGCTCGGTGCGGCGTAGGCCCATCCCCATCCCCGCCCCAGACGCACGAGCGGATCGCTGATCACCAGGACGACCGCGGTGGTCCCGATCACCCACGGGCTCCGGGCGAGGAGCAGGGGCACCCCGATGAGGAGGAGGATACCGAGGTGGGCGAGAACGATCGCGACCCAGGACCCCCAGGTCGCCATCCACACTCCGAGCACGATGAGGAACACACCGCGGATCGCCTGTTGTCCCAGGGTCACCGGTATACGCGGCCCACGGTTCCAGACGATCTGGGCGGACATGCCCATCACGAGAGCGAAGAGTGGCGACGCCACTTCGCTGAACATCGCGATGACGAAGGACACGGCACCGGAACGCTCCGGAACCATGGGTCCGGCGTGGGCGATGAGCATCGCCACGATGGCCACGCCACGGAGGACATCGGGGACCACGAGCCTCTCGAAGCGCGACGGCGACAGGACGGACTCCTCGGTGCGCGTCATGTGGACGTCGGCTTCTCGACCCATTCTTTGACACTATTGGGTGTGTCCCCGACTGCGCGACCAGAGAAAGTCACGATGACGACCACCGACGAACCTCGACGGCGACGCAATCCTCTCCGAAGCGTGTGGGCGAGCGTGGCGCTCGCGCTCACACTCACACTCCTGATCGTCGCGTTCGTGGGTCAGCCGTCTTCCAGCTCGATGTCCCCGACCTTGCAACCCGGAGACAGGCTCATCGTCAACCGTCTCGCCTACGTCGCCGCGGACCCCGCTCCGGGCGACATCGTCGTCTTCCGCCCGGACGAACGCTGGGGCGACGAACCCGCCGCGCCGACGAACTGGCTGTCCGCCGCATTGCGCTGGGCCGGAGAGACCACCGGTATCCGTCCGTACGTCCTCGTCAAGCGGGTGATCGCCGGCCCCGGGCAGACGGTCGAATGCTGCGACGCCGACGGCTCAGTGCTGGTCGACGGGGCGCCGATCGACGAGCCCTACGTCGTCGAGAATCTGCCCTACACCGCCGGCGAGGTGGATTGCGAGACAGAGCCCGCTTCGTCACGCTGCTTCCCCGCGGTCACGGTGCCGGAGAACGCCTACCTCGTCCTCGGCGACAACCGTGCGAACTCTGCCGATTCCGTCTATCGCTGTCGCGGCGATGCGGACGCAGGAGACGAGTGCTTCCGTTGGATGATGCGCGCCGATGCCTTCGGCAAGGCCGGCCCGATCCTGTGGCCGATCAGCCGGTGGGGCGGACCGTAGAGGTCGACACTCGACACTCGACACTCAGTCGGCGTCGCTCGTTCGGCAGGCGGGTCAATCTCCCCGGAGCAGCCTCACGAGACCGTCCCGCAGGCGCTTCACTCGCACGAGGAAGACTGCCTTCGGCGGGAGGTCTGATGCTGCCCGGACTCTTCGGGACGCGTCACGCGCGGGCCAGACCAGTCGCTTCACCACTCGCGCCCGCTGCCGCCAGGGCAACAGCCGGACAGCTGCCAGTTGACGCCTCGGCACCGAGACCACAGACCGCCACTCCCAGTCAGACGGAATCCGGGTGCTGATCCGAGACGGATCGAAATCAGGGAACCCCTCGGACAACGCGTCTTTCAGAACGAATCCGGCCCCGAGCCGTTCGGTCACGTCGATGGTCGAGTCGCCGGCGCTCGTGAGGGCACGCACAGCCGTGCTTCTCTGTTCCGGGGTGTGCTGTCTGCCCGCAACCGGACGCAGCTCATGGAGTGCATAGATCACCGCGTGGACCGGCGGAGAGGGAACCCGTACGAGCGTGCCGGCGAAAGCGCGGGTGACCGTGTTAGCCAGGACGAGATCGAACGCCGCCGACTCGTCGAGAGTCATCCCCGGAAAGCGCGTGTGGACGTCGATCTCGCACCCCCACTCCCCCGGCATCAGGGTCTGGGAGTGCGCGATACGGGTCCCGTCGAACGCGGTCCGCGAGGTTCGCCACCCCCACCTCTCCATGGCCTCGGCCAGGATCGTCTCGTGGCCCGGTCGAACCCAGCAGTCGACGTCGCCCGAGTGCTCCTTGCCGCGCAGACCCTGCCAATGCAGGACAGGCCCCTTGATGAAGACGATGTCGATCCCCGCTTGATCGGCGACGTTGCTCAGCAGCGCATACACGAGCTCATGCTGGTACGACACGAGCCAGGGCGGACTCGCCCGGCGACTCGGCAGGGTCGGCGATTCGGATCGCACGAGCACGCCAAGATCCTCCAACGCCGCCAGAGCGTCTCGTGTGGGTTCGTCGACATCGGAATCGTCGATGGCAGCATCGAGTGCTTCGCTCCAGAGCGCTGCACCGTCGCCCCACAGGATCTGGGGTGGTGAAGGAATGATCGGCGTGACGACGAACTCGTAGCCCTCCGAAGCGAGGTCGTGGTTGCGCACATCCAGCGCGCCGAAGCTCGCGGCCACCCAGTACGACATCTGCCCTCCGAGCGGAATGCTATCGCGAGACGGGAGGCGAACGGGCCCCCGCCGAACCGCGCCGTCAGTCGCAGCCCGGCGCCACGACGTCGACTGCGGTATCCCTCACCATCGGAGTGTGCTTCACCACGAGCGGACCGAACGACCCACTCTCGGCGTCGTCGGAAGCCTTCATCACCACCTGCAGCGCCGCGGACTCGCCTGGCTGGAGGACCACGTTCACGCGGATGGCGTCACGCCCGAGATGCGTCGTGTGCGCAAGCGCATCGCGCGCCGCCCCGTTCACCGTCCAGCTCTCGATGGTCGCGCCCACCGGGGCGTAGACGATGTAGTCGGTGCCGATGTCCCCGGGGGTGAAGTACGGTCCGGTGATGTAGCGCGGAAGCTCGTTCGCGTCCTCGCGGGTGATCCCGTTGTGGAGGTTGACGGTCGTGGTCCAGCTCGGAGCGCCCGCCGCCGTGCACTGGTCCGTCTCGACCGCGATGTCCGCGTCGACGTAGTAGTCCATCTTCGACCCGGTGGTGTCGTTGAAGTAGACACCGATCGCCGTCTCGTCCTCATTGTCGACCGGAAGCACGCCGGCGACGGGTGACCCGCCGATGACCTCCGTCACCGCGGGGTCGGGGACCCAGAGTTTCAACCGCCCTTCGACAGACGCTTTGGCGCCGGCGTCGACGAGCTTCACGGGCGACGCTCCCCCGGCCAGCAGGCCGTTGAACACCGAAACCGCCGCACTAGCGAAAAACGCGTTCGAGTCCTGGCCCTTGGGGTACTTGAAGTACACCTCGTTCATGAGCAGCGCGGTCGCGTTCTTCGATGTGAGCACATCGCCCGTCGCAAGAGTGAGGGGCCCGGTGGCATCGAGGAAATAGCTCAACGCAACTGGATCCACCGAGACGACTCCATCGATCTGGTCATCGAACTCCGATGCCCACCATCCCTGCATCAGCGTCGCGACCGTAGGAAAGTCCGGAGTGGACGTCATGTTTGCCGTCCATCGGCCGACGATGTCGGAGTAAAGCGCCGTCGTCTCCGCATCGAGCGGGACGATCGACTGCGGAATGGCGAAGGGGAACTCGGTGGCTGCGACTTCCTTCTCGAACGTGATCGCACCCTGGTCCGCGCGAACGAGCACAAAGGAACCTGGACTCCCGCCGCTGGCGCGCGCCTCCGCATTGCCCTGGAACATGAGCAGGTAGTTCTTCGGCCCGTCCGCCCCCAGCAGTCCTGGCAGGATCCCGAGAATATCCTCAGCCGGAGAGACAAGAGCGCTCACCTGACCCACGGCGTCGTCAACTTGCCGGAATCCATCGCCCACTTGGTCGATCAAGGCACTGCGATCGATGGCGTCTAGGCGCCCGTCGATATCGCCGATCACGTCGCTGATTCTCATCACCGCGGCCTGGATGTCCGACAGCCCAGCGACATCCACCTTTCCCCCGGTCGGAGCGATCGACGCAAGCGTGATGGATGACGCCGGCACCAGGATCTCGGTACCCACTGTCTCCGCAACGTTCGTCACTGTACGCACCGCACGGAGGTTCTCGAACACGGGCAGGGGGATCCCCTGGAGCACGTCCCACAACCGCCCATCGACGGCAGCGTTCGCGGCCGACGCCTCCTTGACGTAGGCCTGAGCGGCGAGTTCCGCAGCCGCAACGTCGCTGGCTAGCATCGCCGACTTCACTTGATTCACGAACGGCATCGCAGTTGCGAGGTGCTCGCGCGCAGAAGTCGCCTGCTCATACACTCGCTTGGCGGCGAACCCGCCGCCAACACCCAAAGCAACGATGAGGAGAAAGGCTGCGGAACTCCAAATCCAGATCCGCCGACGCCTTGTTGCTCGACGACTACCTCGACCGGCTCGGTTGGAGGTTCGCATCTCAGAGGCATGGGCTCGAGGCGACTCATACCGGCTAGCAGGTTCACTCGAACCTGCCGCTGCGGGGCGAGAGGTGGAGAACAACGCCTCCATGCTGTCATCGCCTTCTCGCCGGAGCCGATCGCGCCGGAGTGGTGGCGGCTGATGGGGGTCGCTCATAACCCGATTCAAGCACAGGGCGGCTGACGGAGAACTGCATGGAGGACTAGCAGATCGGACATGACGCTCCGCAAGACTCGGTGGACGGACGGCATCGTCGGCGCGGACCGAATGATCGTTCGCTAGAATGATCTCGCTTGCGCGACGCCGCGCCTTCTTGCGCTTTCACCGTCGGCGCACCGCCACATTCACTCATTCGAAGGGTCTCATGTCCACGCCTCAGAAGGTCGTTGTAATCGGTCAGGGATACGTCGGGCTCCCCGTCGCAATGAGAGCGGTCGACGCGGGATTCGTGGTCATCGGCCTCGACATCGACGAGCGTCGGGTACGTGCGCTCGCCCGCGGCGAGTCTTTCGTTGAAGACATCAGTGGTGCGGAGCTCGCGGAAGCGCTCGGATCTGGCAGATACACGCCCACGACGAGCTACGACGAAGCCCGAGGCTTCGACATCGCCGTCATCAGTGTTCCGACCCCCCTGCGCGAATCGCTGCCAGATCTGACGTTCATCGAAGAGGCCGGCCGCTCCCTCGCTGAGCACCTCACCCCCGGCGCCACAGTCATTCTGGAGTCGACCACATACCCCGGCACCACCGAGGAGCTCCTCGTTCCGATCCTGGAATCGGGCAGCGGCCTTCGTGCCGGCGACGACTTCTACGTCGGCTACTCCCCTGAGCGCATCGACCCGGGCAACCAGAAATGGAATCTGCAGACAACCCCGAAGGTGGTATCAGGGATCAATCCTCCGTCGCTGCAGCGGGTGCAGGCATTCTTCGACAGGATCGTCGATCGCACGGTGCCCGTGTCTGGCACCCGGGAAGCCGAGCTCACCAAGCTTCTCGAGAACACGTTCCGCCACGTCAACATCGCTCTGGTCAACGAACTCGCAGTTTTCGCGAATCAGCTTGGGGTGAATGTATGGGAGTCCATCGATGCCGCCGCAACGAAGCCGTTCGGTTTCATGAAGTTCACGCCTGGACCCGGCGTCGGCGGGCACTGCCTGCCAGTCGACCCGAGCTATCTCTCTTGGCAAGTACGGAGAGAACTGGGGAAGTCGTTCCGCTTCGTGGAGCTCGCCAACGACATCAACGAGCACATGCCGAGTTACGTCGTGGAGCGGAGCATCGACCTTCTCAACGCTGACAGAAAAGCCGTCAACGGTTCGAAGATCATCTTGGTCGGGCTGTCCTACAAGAAGAACACCGGCGACGTTCGCGAAGCACCAGCGAAGCGCATCATCGAACTCCTCACGCAGCTCGGCGCTGAAGTCTCGGCAGCAGACCCTCACGTGTCCGAACACCAGTGGCCCGCGGCGACGACACGGATCGATCTCAACCGAGAGGGAATCGACTCGTTCGATCTGGCTATCGTGGTCACCGACCACGACGAGTTCGATGTAAGCCGTCTCACAGCTGGATCGACCCCCGTCCTGGACACGCGCAACGTGCTTCACGGCGATAACGTCACGCGCCTCTGAGCCGCGCTGATGCGAATCGTCTATTTGCACCAGTACTTCAACACTCCCGATCAGCCAGGTAGCACGCGATCCTACGAGTTCGCCCGTCGCTTGGCCGCACGAGGTCACGACGTCAAGATCGTCACCTCGGAACGCGGCCCCGGCTCATCAGCTAAATGGAGTGCAGCGACCATAGATGGATTCGAAGTTCATCGGCGGCAAGTACCATATGACAATACGATGGGGGCGATCGCGCGGCTGAGAGCCTTCGCAACTTTCGCAGTTTCTGCAGCGTCAAAAGCCCGGAAACTCCACGGCGACGTGATCTTCGCCACCAGCACCCCGTTGACGATCATTCTCCCTGCATGGTTCGCCGCCGCGGGCCGTAGAACACCGATCGTGTTCGAGGTTCGTGATTCTTGGCCCACTGTGCCGATCGCACTGGGGTACCTGAACAATCCGCTCGCCCAGCGAGCCGCTCGCGCTTTGGAGCGTTTCGCCTACCGAAAGTCGTCGCAGGTCGTCGCGCTGTCACCTGGGATGAAAGACGATGCCTGTCAGCATGGTGCTGAGGCGAGCAAGATCACGGTTATCCCAAATGCCGCAGACGTCGAGCTGTTCGACGTCGATCCCGCCGTCGGCGTCGAATGGCGTGCCGCGAACGACATCTCTCCGGATGCACCACTCATCGTGTACACCGGAACATTCGGTGCCGCGAACGAGGTCGAATATCTGGTCGACGTCGCTGCGGAGGCAGTACGACTCGATCCCACGATCGTCTTCGCTCTCATCGGAACGGGTGCCCGCGAGGCTTCCGTTCGTGCTCGAGCTGCGAGCGTGAACCTGCTGGGAACGACGGTTCGAGTACTGCCACCCGTGTCGAAGAATGAGGTGTCACGGATCCTGGCGGCAGCCGATATCGCCACCTCAGTGGTCACCGAGAACCCCGCGATGAACGCCAACAGCGCCAACAAGTTCTTCGACACATTGGCAGCGGGCCGGGCGATCGCGATCAACCACGAGGGCTGGCAGGCGGATCTGATCCGGGAACACTCTGTCGGCCTCGTGCTCGATCGCAAGGATGTCGCTGCTGCCGCGCGCAGCATTCTCGCGTTGGCGACGAACGCAGAGGCACTCGCTGCTACGCAGGATCGGGCGCGTGCGCTCGCCAGGAGCGATTTCGCCCGGGACGACCTCGCGATCAAGCTTGCTGAGGTGCTCGAATCCGTCGCGCCGCCGTCCGCGTCGTGAAGGTTTGACCCCGTCTGCAGCGTCCTCGTCGCGCGTCGGCGGCACTCGGCTGTCAGCTCGTGCAGTCGAATGCTGACGGCATCAGCCTGAACGCGCCGGGCTCACTTCGCCGACGGTGAACGAGGCGCCGTCGTGACCTCTCGGTCACGGTTGGCCACCCGATCGGGCACAGAGAAAATGATGGCCGCGAACAGGAACCCTCGAAGCATGAACAACGGGGTGAGGATCAGCGACTGCCAGTTCCCCTCGGAGATTCCGGTCGTCAGGAAGCCGATGAAGAACAAGAACGGGACGATTCTTCCCGCATTAAGATGGCGCCATGAGGCGGCGAGAACGAGGCCGACGAAGACCAGTGAGCACAACAGGTAGAAGAGGCCACCATGAACCAATAGCGTGATCATCATGTTGTGGCTGCTCGTGTGAGCAAACCCTGTGAACATCGCATGTTCGGCGTACCACCCGTACCCCAGCCCCAAAATAGGAGACTCGGACCACGCCAAGAGGTCCGTCTGCCAGATTCTCCCCCTCCCCGTGAGGAAAGCCGGGTCCGTGTTGAGGATAGGAAGCAACACAACCACCGTTGATATTCCGACGATGATCAGCGCAGCCACAAACTTCTTGACACCGATGGAAATGAACTTCCGGCTGAACAGGAATGCGAAGACAAGCATGATTCCGACAGAGATCAACGATGTCCGCGCGAAGGTCATCCAGAGCGGTGGAACTATAAAAAGCAGAAAGAGCAGGCGAGCGCTTGTCTTCTTCCAAAGAAAGACAAACGGTACGCAGGTACTCAGGACCAGACCAAGCGAATTCGCGTTCGCAAACGGCCCGGCGAGCAACCGCTGTCCCCCCTCGCCCTTATAAGATCCGAGAAAGGAACCGAGCTCGTTGGTCATGAAAGCAATACTCGGCGTGGCAACGCTCATGAGCAACGCGATGCCCCCCACAATCGCACCGTAGACCGCAAACACTCTGAGCCACTCAAGCTGAGGCTTGATTGCCCACAAGGCGAAAAAGACAATCCCGGTCGCAGCGATGTTGAGGATGTCAGTCGCCTGACCCACCTCACCTCGCAGGATCTCTGTCACCTGAAGGGTCGAGACCAAGAAGATGATCAGGAGCGGGATGCCAACGCTGCGGCGCCCCTTCTCACCCCGACGTGAAAGGCAGACGTGCACAGCGTAGACAACGAGCACGGCGAGCACGATGAAGCGAACGATGAGGACGTCGGCGCCCTCGTTCTCCGACCGATCTCCGAGGTATGCACCTGCGAGCCCCGGCACGAGCAGGGATGCGAACGCGATGGAACTCAGTAAGGAGAATTCCTTACGCCGGGCTCGCTCGGTCTTGTCTGACGAGACTGCTCTCGAAACGATCGAGCCTGGCGTCGGCAGCATGCGTGCTTCTCCTGTCCGGAGTAGCGCACCCCGACTGAACATGGTATCAGCCGCGCCCGCGCAAAAAGTCGCGGGCCGGTGAAGCCATGCCCGGCCTGGTGTGCCGGAATGGAGCATCGCTCGCCTGCCGTCGATGGGGACTCGTTCGCGGCATAGACGGGTTCGACTGATAGCATTCATCGTGCACTCGGAACCTCGCAGCAACTTTCGTTTAGACATTCAGGGCCTGCGCGCTGTTGCAGTGATCGCCGTAGTGGTCTATCACTCGATCCCGGATGCCCTACCTGGCGGCTATACGGGCGTCGACGTCTTCTTCGTCATTTCCGGCTTCCTGATCACTGATCACTTGTACCGCGGATATGTCGCGACAGGGCGGGTCGATTTCGCGAAGTTCTACTCTCGCCGAGCGCTTCGAATTCTGCCGGCGGCGCTTCTCGTCGTTCTTCTCACCGTCGTGGCGAGCGCTATCTTCCTGCCGCCGCTACTGCTTGAAGAGACGCTGAGCGCTGCGATCGCAACCGCCTTGTATGTCCCGAACATGTACTTCGCATTCACGGGCACTAATTACCTCGCGGAGACCGTCCCGTCCGTTTTTCAACACTATTGGTCACTCGGTGTTGAGGAGCAGTTCTATGTACTTTGGCCACTGACGCTGCTATTGGTTCTAGCCATTACGAAGAAGAACCGGAGATGGCTCGTCCCCATCCTTGGCATCCTGATACTCGTGTCGTTCGTCGCGGGCATCCTGCTGACGGTGCGATCCCAACCTTGGGCTTTTTTCAGCCTCCCCACTCGGGCCTGGGAACTCGGCACTGGAGGCGTCCTCGCCATCGTGCTTGCACGACTCCCCAAGTCCGTTCGGCTGAGCCGACCGGTAAGCGGCGCGATTGCAGCAGTCGGCTTCGCAGGCCTCCTCTGGGCGTTCTTCGTGTTCGACGAAACCGTGGCGTTTCCCGGTGTCGCGGCGGCAATACCGGTAGTCTCCACAGCCTGCCTCCTCCTCGCCGGCGCGCACGGAAGTCATGTCTTCAGTCAGATATTGACGAACCGTGTCGCGATCTTCATCGGCGCAATCTCGTACTCCATGTACCTCGTCCACTGGCCGCTGATCGTAATTACTGAAGCGCACGTGGGCTATGAAAACCCACTTCCCATCTGGGTTGCACTGGTCCTCGGCGCGTGCAGTGTTCCTCTGGGCTACCTCTCCTATCGCTTCGTGGAGCAGCCAACGCGACGCTTGCGGTTCGCTGCCAGCATGCCCCGTCGGACTGTCATCATGAGCACTGCCGTCTCTGCTTCCATTGCAGCCATCCTGCTGATCGCTCTCCCGGCTGTGTCCGGCCGAGATTTCACGACCTCCCGGACTGCTGAAGCGACGAACGCACGCACCTCGCCGATGTCAGCAAGTTATGTGCCCATCAATCTGCGACCGGCACTCCGCAATGCATCCGATAGCGTGCCGGCAATCTATGCCGACGGATGCCACGACAACACCTTCACCAATACCGAACCACGGGCCTGCGAGTTCGACGCGGCTGATGAAGAGGCGCCGCTCGTGGCTCTTGTCGGCGATTCCCACGCTGCGCAGTGGTTCCCCGCTCTCGAGCGCCTCGTCGCGGACGGGAGGATTTCGCTCGTCGTGTACACGAAGAGTTCGTGCCCCGCCTCGGACTACCCCGTCCTTCTGCGTGGCGTGGCGTATGGGGCGTGCGATGATTTCCGCGCTGCGGTTCAGACGGATATACAAGAGCGGCAACCCGACATCGTCCTTCTTTCTTCATATGGCGATGGCTACGCTGCGACTTCTTCTACGGCGACCTTCAGTGACGACTGGAAGAGCGGCATCGAGAGCTTCATCAAGAAACTTCCTGCCTCGACGACACCCGTAGTGCTGCTGGACACTCCGAATCTGCGGGCCACACCGGCAATCTGCCTCTCCGCACACGTGGACTCGCCAGAGGACTGCGCGGCGAGCCGAGCGGACGCATTGGACAGCGATGCGACACGGGCGGAGCGCATGCTGAAGGTGCAAGAGATCGATATGAGCGACTACTTCTGTGATTCTCGCCTGTGCCCGGTCATCATCGGCAACGAGCTGGTGTACCGCGACAGTCATCACGTCACCGTGGAATGGTCCGAGCGTCTTGCCGGCGTGCTGGGAGACCGCATAGAGTCCATCCAATGATGGGATCGCCGCCGGCTGTGGCGTGACTCGCGTTACGCCACGATCCCCGTGACGGAACGCTCGCTCTTGCGGGACTCCTGGACCACCACGATCAGCGCATAGACCCAAGTGACTACGTAGATCAGCGCCAGGGAGTAATACATCACAGAGACGGCGACCAAGAACGGGGCTTGTGTGAACATCACCCACGCGATCGCACCCAGCATAGAGAGTGATCGGCAGACATCGATCACGAACATGCCGCCCGCCCGTTGGAAGAGACCAATCACTCGACTTGTCGGACTCGCCACCAGTCGAAAGGCAACGGTGATCGACATAATGCTGACGCAGTGCCCCGCCAGGGCCCACTCCTGCCCGAGGATGATGGGGACGGCCCAGTCCCCGAGAAGATAGAACCCAGCTCCGACGCCGAGCGCAACCACGCCGAGCCACAGCGAGACCTTCATGTAGGGGCGCACGTACCCTCCGCGCCCTGCCCTGATCTTTCGCGCCATCTCCCCGTCGAACACTTGGGCCACCGCGTTGCCGATCAGCGTCATCGGGATACCTATGACGCGCTCGGCGACGCCGAGAATACCCGCGAACGCGACGCCGTACCACGCGGTGACGAAAAGAAGCGGCGCCTGCACTCCGAAAGCATTGAGCGCTGCAGACGGAGCGAAGAAGACGGGGAATCGCCAGTACTCGCGAAGGACCTTGATCTTGATCTTGCGGTGCGTTCGACCGATATACCCTCGCGAATATCGGTAGAGAGGAACGAGCCCGAAGAGTCGACCGATAAGGCTACCGACGATCAAGCCGAGTGATCCACCAGGGAAAGGATTCAAGGCAAGCTGTGCTCCGCCCGTCCCGATGGCTTGCGCAACGGCACGTTTTCCTACCTCGGAGTACCCTCCCTTTCGAAGCGCAAGACGGTTCAGCACTGTGTACACAGCGGAGAGAAGAATCGAAAGAAAGACCCACAGCGGTAGGCCGGTATGGATGTCGAACGCAGGGTCACGGAGTCCAATGAAGAACACGATCAGAGCCGTGATCGTCGCGACGATAGAAGCACTCAGGAGGCTGAGGGACACGAGCGCCCGAACGTCCCGGTGAGCCGTCGGCAGCATAAGTGCCGTCTCGAGCCGAAGAGTCGAGAAGGTCGTGACCAGCATAGTGATGGACGTCACGAGAGTAAGTGCACCGAAATCCTCGGTGCTGTAGATCCTCGTCAGGATGGGAAGGATCACCAAGGTCAAGGCTTGGGCGATCACGGTTCCCGAGACCACGTGGAGGAACCCACGTCCCGCCGTATTTACTCGGAGCTTCTTCATTGCTCGGCATGACCTGAATCGAGAGACCTATCGCGCTCGGATTTCCGTGCGAGGTCAGCGAAGAGCTCATCCCAACGAGCCATCACTGCAGCGACACTGAAGCGCTGAACACTCTGGGCGGCTGCCCGCCCCAGCCTCTCGATACGCGCGGCATCGTCCATGAGGAGTTGAAGTTCTTCCGCGAGCCGACCAACGTCGTTCACGGGGACGAGTACTCCGTCCACATCATGGGTGATTTGGCTGCGGACGCCTGGAGAGCAATCGAACGCGACGGTCGGGGTACCCACCGACGACGCCTCAGCGACCGACATGCCGAATCCCTCATGTTGTGAGGGGAGCAAGTGGATGGTGGCCTTGCGGAGCACACCGAGCGAGTCTTCCGTCTTGCCTTCGAGATGCACCGACCCTGAAAGACCTGCAGCGTCGATCTGATCCTGAAGCGGCCGGTACAACGGACCGTCGCCGAAGATCCGAAGCGTCCAGTCAGCGTTCTTGGCGCCCAACAGACCCCACGCTTCAATCGCCTTGTCGAGTCCCTTCTCGGGTGCCAAGCGTCCGAGCGTTACCACCTCGCGTGGCTCCGCTCTCTCTGACGCACTCTCGGGAGCAGTTGGCACTGGGTTCGGCACCCAGTCGCAATCCACGTTCGTCGCAGCGCGGAATGCGCGCGCGTCTTCCTCTGTGAGCAGCAGCATGAGGTCAACGTCGGAAAACGCGTCGGAGATTCGCCGAAGACGCGATGGGGACAACGCCTCGACGGTGCCTCGAAACTGACCGATCAGTGCGAGAGGTCTCGCTTCTAGACGCTGCAGCGCGAGGCCGACATAGTCCATCGAGTTCACATCGGTCACGATCACGATCGTATGACCGAGGTCCATCGCGGCCAGATGACTCGTTAGGCGATCAACACCATCTGCCGTCGGGCGAACCAATCGCAGGTTCCGAGGTTTCCACCGTCTGAAGAGGCGTAGAGCGAGCTGCCGTCCTCGAGCGCCCACTCCATTGGAGTAAAACTGCTGCGACCGTGGGACTTCCTGGTTGCAGGTGAAAACGGGAATCTCGCTGTCGATCTGCTGGGCGACGGGAATCATGCCCGGCGCGATGCTGATCAACTCGACGGTATACCCTCGTCGGTTGAGCGAATTGGCGATCGTCGTGGTCGAACGTGGCACTCCACCAAGGTTGTGGATGTTGTACGTGACGATCGCGATGCGGGGCTTCGGCGGTTCTGCTGCAGCCATTACTCTTCCTGCCCTTTCGTCCACTTCGCGACCAAGATTCCTCACCCATTCTGTCGATCAGGTGAACGACGTCCGACGCTTTCTGTTGCTCCGAGTAGTTGGCCGAGTGCACTGACGACGGCGGACGCATGCCGCTCCGCGGTGTAGCGCTCCTCCACCAGGGCACGCCCCGCGGTGGAGAGTTCGCTGTAGACCTCGTCGGGCATGGCTGCCGTTGCGGCGATGGCCCGGCTAAGCCCCTCCGTGCCTGCGGCCGCGGGGTAGAGCACACCCGTGACCCCCTCCTGCACCGCTTCGATCTCGGGGCCGCTCTGGGGGTCTCCGGAAGCGGCGATGACGGGAACCGCGAATCCGAGCGCCTGAATGACGTTGAGGCCCGTCGCGCCAGGGGAGACGGCGAAGTCCGCTTTCCGGTAGACCTCGCGAAGCTCATCGAGATCGTAGAGGGCACCGCGCAATTCGATCTTCTCGTCTTCACGCGCGAGCTCTTCGAGCCGTTCGCGCTCCGGACCGTCGCCGATCAGGATCAGCCGTACATCGTGGCCCTGAGCGTTGGCCGCGATCACGGCGGACACCGCATCGTCCGCCTTGTGCCGCGCCGTCAGCCGGCCGGAGTAGACGAGCGACAGCCCCCCGCTCCGCGTCGGCCGGTGCGTGCGCGGACTCTCGGACACGATCTCGCGGCGCGGATAGATGCTGTTGAACACCGGGACGAAGGTGCGCGCATCCAGTCCGACGGTCCCGGCGTACGCGGGAGCCCACTCGCCATACGTCAGGTGCCCATCCGCGAGAGCGTAGAACGTACGTCTGAGACGGAGCTTCGCGCCGGATTCGGGACGCTTCCAGGCATGCCCCCAGAACACCACTTTGCGACGGCGCACCCGTGCGACCGCGATCGCGACCCAGTTCGACACGCCGTAGACGTTGCCCTCGAGGACGATCGCCTGTGCGGAGGTGCGGAAGACCCGCGGTACCAGACCGCGGTCCCAGTACAACGCGCGGAACAGCCCGGCGCGCCGCAGCTCGCCGACACGAGCCAACACCTCGTCGTTCGCCGACTCCGGGTCTCCGCTGGTCCCCATCGTGCGGTTCACACGGCCGACCAGTTCGAAGTCGATCCGGTCCTGCTCGACGAGACTCTGCACGAACGGCGCCCGATAGTGGCTGACCGATGGCTGAACAGCGAGAAGAACCCTCATCGGAGCCGTCATGAGGACTCGCCCTCCCGATCGGCTCGCACGGCCTCACGCGCAGGCACTCCGACGACGGTCGCCCCCGGTCGCACATCGCGGGTCACGCACGCCGAGGCACCGACCGTCGCACCCGTACCGACGGTCAGGCCCTGCAAGACGACCGAGCCGGCGCCGAGGAGGACCCCGGCCCCACCGCCACGTTGCCCGACACGATCGCTCCAGGGTTCACGGACACGAAGTCCGACAGCGCCGCATCGTGACCGATGACACTCGCCGGGTTGAGGTGTACGTGGTCGCCCAGGGTCACGTTCGTCGAGACCTGCACGCCGGAGGCGACGACGACGCCCTCTCCGATCTGAGCACGGGAACCGATCACGGCACGTGGATGGATCAGAGTGGCTGCGCGCAGTCCGGCGTCGGACAGGCGTCGGACGACGATCTCGCGAACGGCCGGCGCACCGATCGCCACGACGAAATGTTCATCGCCGGAAGACTCCGGCAGCCAGGTCTCCTCGGTGCCGAGATAGACGATCCCACGTTCCGCCAACCGGCCCAGGTCGAGCTCGCTGGGCCCCGAGTCCACGACGCCGACGAGGTCGATATCCCGGCCCGCCGCGACGAGGGCCTCGACGATGTCGAGGGTCTCGCGACCGAAGCCCCCCGCACCGATCACGATGATGCGCTCACTCATGGGCCTCGCCGAACTTCGCCATCGTCACATGTCCTTCTGCAGAGATGCCGTCGCGCTTCACGACGGAACCGATCGTGGCGATCACGATGCGCAGGTCCAGTCCGACGCTGCGGTGGTCGACGTAGCGGACGTCCTGCCGGAACTTGCTCTCCCACGAGATGGCATTGCGACCGGTCACCTGCGCGAGCCCTGTCACGCCGGGCCGCACTTCGTGTCGGCGTGCCTGTTCTGGGGTGTACCGATCCAGGTACTCCACGAGAAGCGGCCTCGGACCCACGATGCTCATATCGCCCTTCAGCACGTTCCACAGGCTCGGCAGCTCGTCGAGGCTCGTCGAGCGCAAGCGCGCACCGAACGGGGTGAGCCGATCCGCGTCCGTCACCCATCCCCGCGCCGCATCGACCGAGCGCATCGAGCGGAACTTGTACAGGGTGAAGATCCGTCCATCCTTGCCCGGGCGCTCCTGGGCGAAGAGGACAGGCCGCCCGAGCCTCACCGCGACGAGCACCGCCGTCACGACGATCACCGGCGACAGCAGGATGAGAGCCACGGCGGACGCGGCGATGTCGAGCACACGCTTCACGAAGTCGTACGGACGGACCCGCGCGCTCATCGGTCGAGGAAACCGCGGATCGCGACGACGACGCGCTCACGCTGGGAGTCGGTGAGGGCCGAACCGCTCGGCAGCGTCAACCCCCGCGCGAAAAGCGCCTCCGAGGCACCGCTGGTCTTGCTGCGCGCTCCGTCGAACACGGGCTGCGCGTGCATCGGCTTCCACAGCGGACGACTCTCGATGTCGTCTTCGGCGAGCGCCGCCGCGAGCTCGGACGGCTCCCACCCTGTCACCGAGGAATCCACCAGGATGGACGTCAGCCACACGTTGTCGTGCTCGTCGCCCTCGGCTCCGAACACCTCGACGCCGTCGACCTCGGCGAACAGCTGCTTGTACAGCTCGCGCATCTCGCGGCGTCGGGCGATCATGGCATCGAGCCGCGACAACTGTGCCCGGCCGAGAGCAGCGAGCAGGTTGCTCATCCGGTAGTTGTAGCCGATATCGGTGTGCTCGTAGTGCACGACCGGCTGCCGCGCCTGGGTGGCCAGGTAACGCACGTGTTGGGCGAGCTCCGCGTCGTCGGTGAGAAGCATCCCGCCGCCGGAGGTCGTCATGATCTTGTTGCCGTTGAACGACACGATCGATGCGCGGCCGAAGCTTCCTGCTGCGCGACCCGCGTGGACGGCGCCCAGGGACTCCGCCGCATCCGCCAGCACGGGCACGTCGAATTCATCGGCCACCGCGAGGATGGCGGTGTAGTCCACCGCCTTGCCCAGCAGGTCGACCGGGACGATCGCCCCGACCCGCTCCCCGCGGCGCGCAACTCGAGGAGTGCCTCGCGCAGCAGTGCGGTGTCCATGTTGCCGGTCGCGGCATCGGCGTCGATGAAATACGGCTCGGCGCCGGTGTACACGATCGCGTTGGCCGTCGCGGCGAAGGTCATCGACGAGGTGAGCACCACGTCGCCGGGCTTCACTCCGATCGCGAGCAGCCCCAGGTGAAGGGCGGCGGTGCCCGAGCTCAGCGCCACCGCGTGCGCGACCCCGATGCGGTCGGCGAGCTCGCGCTCGAAGGCGTCGACGTCGGGCCCGAGCGGGGCGATCCAGCCGGACCTCATCGCCGCGACGACCGCGTTCTCCTCGGCCTCTCCGACATCCGGCGAGGACATGTAGATGCGTTCGGTCACTGCGTGTTCTCCGTAGCGTCGAGGCGGATGGGCTCGATGATGGCCGTGTCGTTGTCACGCGGAATCGACATCATGCGCGCCTCCCAGCCCGCCTTGTCGAGCCGCTCGGGGGTGATCACGTCAGCCCTCGTGTGCGACACCTTCGGGTGGAACGGCCGCTCCAGGTTCTCGCGCGACCCCACAAGCTCTTCGTGCAGCTTCTCGCCGCGGCGGAGCCCCGTGAACACGATCTCGACGTTCTTGCCCGACATCGCGATCATCCGCTTGGCGACCTCGAGGATCGAGACGGGCTCTCCCATGTCGAGGATCAGGACCTCGCCCGCGCGCCCGATGCCCCCCGCCTGAACGACGAGCTGGCACGCCTCGGGGATGGTCATGAAGTACCGCGTCGCCTCGGGGTGGGTGACGGTGATCGGCCGCCCCTCCGAGATCAGTCGCTGGAACGTCGGCAGCATGGATCCGCGGCTGCCGATCACGTTGCCGAACCGCACGGAGAGGTACCGCATCCCGGTCTCCTCGCCCGCCCACGCGGTGAGCTTCTCGGCGACGCGCTTGGAGTGGCCGAGCACACTGGTCGGGTTGGCCGCCTTGTCGGTCGAGATGTTCACGAAGGTCGTGACACCGACCCGACGCGCCGCGTTGATCACGTTGAGCGTGCCGATGACGTTGGTCTTCCACGCCTCGTCCGGATACTGCTCGAGCATGGGCAGGTGCTTCAGCGCGGCCGCGTGGAAGACCACCTCGGGCCGACGTTCGTCGAACAGCTGGTCGAGCGTCTCGACGTCGCGGATGTCGGCGAGCACGACGTCGTTCGTGTCGAGGAGTCCGTGCCCCGACGTCCCGAGCTGCGCGACCTGGAGTCCGGTCTCGTCGCGATCCACCATGATCAGCTCGCTCGGACCGTATTTGGCGAGTTGGCGGCACAGCTCCGACCCGATGGATCCTCCGGCGCCCGTCACGAGCACACGCCGCCCGGTGACGTACCCGGCGATCAGCTCGACGTTCGTGTCGACCGGGTGCCTGCCGATGAGGTCTTCGATGCTGATGTCCCGCACGTCGGTGACCGACTCCTCACCCGAGGTGAGCGTGGCGAGGGTCGGTGTGATCGCGACCCGGAGTCCGGCGGCGGCCGCCCGGTCGCTGAGTGTGCGCAGCAGCATGCTGTCGGCATTGGGGATCGCGATGACCGCCAGCTTCGCCCGGGTGCTCTGGGCGGCGGCGGCGATGTCGCGCGTGGTGCCGACGACGGGCACACCCCGAAGACGGAGGTTCCTCTTGGCGGGGTCGTCGTCCAGCAGCCCCACGGCCCGGATGGGCGAGGCCGGATCCGTCGTGATGTTCGCGAGCAGTTTGTCGCCGAGGAATCCCGCACCGATGATCAGAGCCGGCTCGGCGTCTTCCCCGGGCTTCCGCGCCCGGTCGATGAGCAGCCGCGACATGTAGCGCACCCCGAACATCAGCAGGAGTACGAACGGGAACGCGAGGAGCAGGGTTCCCCGGGGAACCCCGATGACCGGTCCGAGCGGGATGACGATCAGGGAGAGGAAGACGGCCTCGAGGATGACGATCAGCGCGACGGCACGGACCTCGTCGAAGGAGCCGTAGGTGAACCGGCCGCGGTACAACGTGGTCGCATAGCCGACAATGACCTGGATGACGCCGGCGACGACGGCGAGCACGATCGTCGCGATCCAGCCCCGCGCATCCATCACGAACTCGAATCGCAACGCGATCGCGAGAGTGACGCCGAAGCTCCACGCGAGCCCATCGACGGCCGCCGCGAGCATGCGGCGACGGCGCTGCTTCACCGATACCTCAGACGATATGGGGATACCGCCGGTCGACACGTCGATGAATCCATCCTGCTGATTCAAGATCAGGAGCCCCCTCAGACATCTTGTTCTCCCCTGAAGACATGTTCTCACAGGGAACGAGCAGGTCTGTGCCTTATGGCGTCGTATCTCCGTCGGGAGGGGTCTCCGGATCGGTCGGGTTCGCGGGGTCCACCGGGTCGACGGGGACGACCGGGTCCACCGGCGTCGGGTCGGTCGATCCGCTCGATGGCGGGGTCTGCGTGCCGTTCTGCGGACCCCACTGCTGCGTCGCGTTCTCGGCCTCGCGCTCGATCTCGATCCGCAACTGCTCGGCAGCCAGCGCGACGAACGCATCCCGGTATGCAACGAGCGCCGCCCGCCCGTCGGCCCCCCACAGGTCCGCTCCGGCGATGCGTACCGCCGCATCGGACACGGCGATGCGCAGCGCCTCGTCGGCATCGGGGTACCGCGCGACGGCGGCGCCCGCCATCGGGCCGAAGGATGCGGCGAAGGCGTCGACAGCCGCGTCTGCGGGAGGACGGAGGGCATCGAGCTGGGTCCGAGCGCGCGCGCCTCCGCGGTCGCGTCGTCCAGTGCGACCAGGCGCTCCTGGACGCCGTCGATCGCGCCACCGACATCCACGAGGGAGTCCTCGTCGATGTCCGCACGCTCGTACTCCCGCGGAAGATCGGGGACGACGATCGCGGCCAGTCCTGCGGCGTAGGTGTCGAGCGCAGCGAGCACGGCCGTGCGCGCCGTGTCGTCGGAGACGTCGAGCGGGGCGTCTTCGGGGCCTCCGGCGGGGTCGGGAACCGTGGCGGTCGAGGTCAGCGCACCCCTGAGCGCCGTGATGTCCGCTGACTGCGCGTCGATATCGGCGACGAGGCGGTCGTGTGCCGTCTTCAGCGATTGGGCGGCGTTCTGGACGGCGGCCTCATCGGCCTCCAGCGCTTCCAGCGCGCTGGCGGCGGGGCTGGCCGTCGCCATCTGGATGCCGCCGACGGTCGTCGCAGCGACCACCGCGAGCACCGCGACGACGGCTGCGGAGAGCGTGAGGGCATCGACGCGGCGCCGGGGCCGACGCGGAGTCCGCTCCGACTCATCGGTGGGCACGGCGACCGAGACAGCCGTGCGCCTGGCCGCCTCGACCATGTCGATCAGCTGAGTGGTATCGGCGAGAGGGCGGATCGATGACGTGTTCGCCCGGGGCTCGCCGATCATCTCGCGCAGTCGCCAGGCGGTGTGATGGTCGTCCAGCACGGCCGCTCCGGCATCGCCGGCACGCGGGCCGTCCGGGAAGAGATCGCTCAGGGCCGTCATGTCACCTTCAGGGGAATCGGTAGTCTCAGGAGACGATACCGCCGATCGCACCGACCACGCTGGAGAGCCATGGACATCCACGACTACCTTCGGGTGTTCCGTCGACAGATCGTGGTGATCATCGCCGGACTCCTCATCGGGCTGTCCACGGGCGCGCTCGTCGCGATGCTCACCCCGCAGCGCTACCAGGCGACGACCGAGGTCATGGTGACCGCACAGGTCGCAGACACGGCGACGCCTGCCGAGCGCGCGCTCGCGACCGGATACGCCAAGCAGGCGGTGGAGACGTATCGCACGATCATCACGAGCTCACTCGTTCTCGCACCCGTGGTCGAAGACCTCGGCCTCGACGCCGTGCCGTCCGGCATCAGCGCCACCTCGGCTCTCAACAGCACGATCGTCGCGATCAGCGTCTCGCACCGCAACCCGGGTCAGGCCGCGCGCATCGCGAACGCGGTCGCCGAGAGCTTCGCCACGGTCGTCACCGACACCCTCGAGAAGCGCGAGCAGGAGGCGGCATTCACGATCCGGGTCGTCACCCTCGAGCCCGCGCAGGTGCCGACCGAGCCGGTCGCGCCCAACCTGCAGGTATCGCTGATGCTCGGCGCGGTCGTGGGACTCGCCGCCGGCATCGGGGTGGCGCTCCTGCGCGCGACGCTCGATCGTCGCGTGCGCGTCGCCGCCGACGTCGAGGCCGCTGTCACGGCTCCTCTGCTCGGGCAGATCCCCCTCGACGCCGACACCGGCGATCACCCGCTCGCGGTGAGCTCCGCCCCGCACAGCCTCCGCGCCGAGGCGTTCCGCAGTCTGCGCACCAACGTCCGCTTCTTCTTCTCGGGCGGGCAGGGGGTCTTCGTCGTCACCAGCTCCGGTCCTGGTGAGGGCAAGTCGACCACGGCGGCGAACCTCGCTCTCGCCTTCGCGGATGCCGGGCAGCGGGTCGCGCTCCTCGACGGCGATCTCCGCCTTCCCCGTGTCGCGGAGTACTTCGACATCGAAGGCGGCATCGGCCTCAGCGACGTGTTGGCAGGTCGCGTCGAACTCAACGACGTCCTCCAGCGGTGGGGCCGGAGCACCCTGTTCCTCCTGCCATCGGGGACCTTGCCGCCGAACCCGGCCGAACTGCTCGGCTCGTCGGCCATGGAACAGCTCATCGACGCGCTCAGCGACGCGTTCGACGTCGTGATCATCGACGCTCCTCCGCTGCTGCTCGTGACGGATGCGGCGGTGATCGCCCGGGTCACGACCGGCGCTCTGCTGATCGCCGCGGCGGGGTCCACCCAGGCGAATCGCCTGGCGGACGCCGTGAAGAGCATCGAGTCCGTCGGTGCGAGGGTGCTCGGCACCGTGCTCACGAAGGCCCCTGTCGACGGCGCGGCGAAGACGCCGTACGGGACCGCGACGTCGGCCGCCACGCGCTGACCCACGCTGACCCGCGGCAGGGCGGGCGGAGGTCCCGCCGCCGCTGTGAAAGAATATCGAGATACCGTTTTCGCGGCTCGCCCCCTCGGCTGAGGTCGCTTTGCATCAGGGGGAATCTGCCGCGTGGAACTTCGCGATTACGTGCGTGTCCTGCACAGGAACTGGATCCTGATCCTCGTCCTGCTCATCCTCGGTCTCGCGGGCGGCGCCGGCTATGCCGCGCTCCAGCAGCCGAAGTACGTCGCGTCGACGCAGCTGTACGTCTCCGTCCGCACCGAGGGCGCGGCGACCGGCGACCTCGTCCAGGGCACCACCTTCGCGCGACAGATGGTCACGAGCTACGTCGACGTCGTCGGCACCGCCCTCGTGCTCGAACCCGTGATCGAGGAACTCGACCTCGACGACTCGGTCTCCGGCTTGAGCAGCCGCATCACGGCGACCACACCCCTGAACACCGTGCTGATCGACGTCAGCGTGACCGACGGCGACCCCGAGCAGGCCGCGGCCATCGCCAACGCCGTCGCCGCGAGCTTCCAGGAAGCCGTGCAGACCACGCTCGAGCAGCCCGCCACCGAAGACGCCGTCAGCCCGGTCCGCATCACGGTGACCGAGCCCGCTGTCGCCTCCTCCACGCCCACGAGCCCGAACGTGCGACTGCTGATCATCCTCGGGGTGTGATCGGACTCGCTCTCGGCCTCGCGATCGCGATGCTGCGCACGGTGCTCGACAACCGCATCCACACCCTCCACGACATCGAGACGCTCACCGATCGCCCGGTCCTCGGCGGCATCGCGTTCGACCCGGATGCCGCCAAGCGGCCGTTGATCGTGCACGCCGACCCGCGCAGCCCGCGCGCGGAGTCGTTCCGCAGCCTGCGCACGAACCTGCAGTTTCTCGACCTCGACTCCGGGCCCCGGATCTTCGTCGTCTCCAGCGCCGGCCCCGGCGAGGGCAAGTCGACCACGACAGCCAACCTGGCGATCGCTCTCGCGGAGACAGGAGCGCGCGTCGCGCTGATCGACGGCGATCTTCGCCTGCCCCGTGTGGCGGACTACCTCGCGATCGAGGGCGGCGTCGGACTCACCGACGTGCTCATCGGACGCGTCGACGTCGCCGACGCTCTGCAGAAGTGGGGCACGACCGACCTGTACGTGCTGCCCAGCGGCCAGATCCCTCCCAACCCCAGCGAACTGCTGGGCTCCGCCGCCATGGACCAGGTCCTCGCGTCGCTCGGCGAGTACTTCGACTACGTGCTCATCGACGCCCCGCCCCTGCTGCTGGTGACGGACGCCGCGGTCGTCGGCAGCAAGACCCGCGGAGTCATCATCGCCGCCGCCTCCGGCAAGACCAAGAAGCAGGAGCTGTCCGGCGCGCTGCGCGCCCTGGAGACCGCCGGCGTGCAGATGCTCGGGATCGTGGTCACGATGCTCCCCACGAAGGGTCCGGACAGCTACGGATACGGCGCGTACACCTACGGTGCGACCCACGACCTCGACGGCGATGCCGTGACCGGCAGTCGGGCGGCGAAGAGCCGGAAGAAGGCTCCGCGAGCGAAGAAGCGCTCGACGGCTCGTTCCTGACCTGCCAGAGGCGCAGGACTACTTCGCCGGCGACACCCGGAAGACGATGCCGTGATACAGCACGAAGCGCAGCAGCACGACGATGACGATGCTCGCCAGGTTCACGATGTTGACGGCGACCGCGCCCGGCGCGCGGCCGAGGGCGACGGCGGCGAACTCGACGCCCACCCACACGAGACCGGCTCCGATGGCCGTGCAGACCGCGTTGGTGACCAGGAAGAGCACGACCTCGGACACCCTGCCGCGGCGGTCGCGGTGGCGGAAGGTCCACTCCCGATTCCCGATGTAGGCATTCACGAGCGCGACCAGCGAGGCGACGATCTTCGCGGTCACCACGTCCCATCCCCACACGAAGACCAGCAGGTTGAAGACCCCGACCTCGATCAGGGTGCTCAGGGCGCCGACGACGAGGAAGCGGCTGCCGACGCCGACGAGTCGGCGCAGTCGGGAAGGAGGATTCATGACTCAACTAGGCTACTTGCTGATCCCCGTGCGCCCCGCCACCCCAAGGACCCTGTGACTCTCCGCCATCTCGCCATCGTCATGCCCGCCTTCAACGAAGCCGAAGGCATCCGGGGCTTCATCGACGAGATCCGGGAGTGCGTGTCACCCCTGGCCGACCGCGTCACCTTCCACGTCGCCGACGACCGCTCGACGGACACCACGGCCACGGTCTTCGACGGCATCTCCGATGTGGACGTCGAGGTGCAGCCCCTCAACCGCGGACACGGACCGACGGCACTCGCCGCCTACCGCGCCGGCCTGGCCGCCGACCCCGACCTGCTCGTGCACGTGGACGGCGACGGCCAGTTCTACGGCAGCGACTTCCCCGGCTGATCTCCGCACTCGTCGCCGAAGACGCCGACGTCGTGCACGGTGTTCGCGACGGTCGCAGCGACCCCTGGTACCGCAAGGTGCTCACCGGCGCGGTCGGCCTGCTCATCGCCGTGTCAGCCGGACGCCGCATCCCCGACGTCAACACCCCGATGCGCGCGTATCGCCCCGACACGCTCCGACTCCTCGTCGACGCCATCCCGGCCGACGCGTCCGTGCCGCATGTGCACTTCTCCCTCGCCGAGGCGCGCGCCGGCTTCACCGTCCGCTATCTGCGGGTCGCCAGCATCCCGCGGCGCGGCGCCTCGACCACCGGCACCATGTGGGGGCGAGGCAACGCGGTCTCGCTGCCGCCCAAGCGCCTGCGCCGCTTCGTGCGTCTCGCGCTCCTCGAGGCATGGTCGCTCTCGCTCAAGCCGTCCGCACCGCTGCGCAGCATCCGCCGTCCGGAGCGCGTCCCGCGATGACCCGCACCCGCACGATCCTGTTCTGGGTGGCCGCGGCCGCTCTCCTGATCGGGCATGTCGTCGTCGCCTGGCACAGCCTCGTCGTATGGCGCTTCTGGGAGGACGAGGCCTTCAACCTGACCGTCCCGCGCAACCTGCTCGACGGCCTCGGCTATTCGAGCGACGGCGCGCTGTCCGGGTCGACGATCACCCCGTTCGATCCCCGCATCTCGACCGGGCCCGTCGTTCTCCTTCCCGTGGCGGCACTCCTGGCGACCGGGATGGATCCGGTGCTCGCCGCACGCCTGGTGCCCCTGGCTTTCTGGGTCGCGCTGCTCGCGGGACTCGCCCTCCTCGGGCGACGTATCGGCGGGCGTGGGGCCGCGCTGCTCGCCGTCGCCGTACCCCTCGCCTTCACCGCGAGCGCCGGTGTCTCGCCCATCCAGGGCCCCGCCGACCTGCTGGGCGAGATCCCCGCAGCAGCGCTCATCGTGTGGGCTCTGGTCGTGCTGCCCCGACGGGCATGGCTGGCCGGTCTGCTGGTGGGGCTCGCTGTCCAGGCGAAGCTCATCGCGATCCTCGCTCTCCCGGCGTTCGCCGTCGCACTCTGGGTGCTCTCGGGCGGGACGGGGTGGGCGCGCGTCCGTGAGACTCTTCGCCGATCGTGGCCGCCGCTGCTCCTCGTGGCCGTGCCGACTCTCCTGGTCGAAATCGCCGCCCTCCTCTCCCTCGGGGTCTCCGGATTCATCGAGCACGTTCGCGCGCTCGTCTCCTTCGTCCGCAGCGGCGGTCAGGGAGATGCCGCGACCACGGTGCTGCAGAAGCTCGGCACGCTGGCCGACTCGTGGTCGCTGCCCGCTGTCCTGGCCGTGGTCGGAGCGGTGCTCGCGGTCTCCCTCACCGTGTTCGGCATCGTGCGTCGATGGCGCACCGCGACCCCCGCCGAGCGCCTCGTGATCGCCTACGCGCTCGCCGCGCTCATCGGTGCACTCGCCTTCGTCGGCTGGTGGGCCACCGCCTCCCGTCTCCCCTGTGGGTGCGGCACCCGGCCCCCGGAATCTTCGCGTTCTTCCCCGTGATCGCCGCCACTGCCGTCTGGGCGGTGAAGGGACTGCCGGGCCGTGGTGTCGTCCGCATCGGCGGCGTCGTCGCGGCATCGGTGCTCGCCGCCGTCGTCGCCGCGGGCGCTGCCGTCCACGTCGCCTCGTCCTTCGCGCCTCGCGGCCTCACCCTGGAGACGCAGCGCGCCGCCGTCGCTCCCTTGACGGACTGGGTCGACGAGAACGAGGTGGAGTGGCTCGCGGCGGATCCGTGGGGTGCGGCGGTCGCTCCGATCGTGCTCACGGGCGCGCATGTCGGCCTGTTCGACGCGCCCGCCATGGCGGGGGTTCCTCGGCTCACGGGACTCCCCTGCCCGGCGGAGACGCTCGTCGACGCGGGGCTGTACCGGATCTGCGCGGCGCCGTAGACCGCCGACGAAGAACCGGCCGGCCGGCCACTGAGATCAGCGACCGGCCGGTTGTTCTGAGAGAGGCTCAGAGCGCGAGGCGCTCCTGCACGACCTCGGCGAGGCGTCCCGCGTAGGCATGCACCGACTCCGGGTCGGCTGCTTCGACCATGACGCGGACCAGCGGCTCCGTACCGGACTTGCGCAGCAGCACACGGCCGTTGTCGCCGAGCTCGGACTCGACGTCGCGGACAGCCTGCTGCACGACCTCGTCGTCGGCGACGCGATCCTTGTCGACGTCGCGCACGTTGATGAGCACCTGCGGGTAGACGGTCATCACAGCGGCGAGTTCGGCGATGGACTTCTTCTGGCGCGCCATCTCGGCCACCAGGTGGAGGCCCGTGAGGATGCCGTCGCCCGTGGTCGCGTACTCGCTCATGATGACGTGACCGGACTGTTCGCCGCCGAGCGCGTAGCCGCCCTCGTTCATGTCCTCGAGCACGTAGCGGTCGCCGACAGCCGTCTGACGGACCGTGATCCCATGCTCGCGCATCGCCACATGAAGGCCCAGGTTGCTCATCACCGTGGCGACGAGCGTGTCGTCGGTGAGACGGCCGCGCTCCTTCATCGACACGGCGAGGATCGCCATGATCTGGTCGCCGTCGATGACCTTGCCCTCGGCATCGACCGCGAGGCAGCGGTCGGCGTCGCCGTCATGGGCGATGCCGATGTCGGCGCCGAGACGCACCACGGCCTCGGCGAGGTTGTCGAGGTGGGTCGAGCCGACGCCGTCGTTGATGTTCCAGCCATCGGGGTCGGCGCCGACGACGGTGACCTCGGCGCCCGCGTCGCGGAAGGTCTCGGGCGAGACGCCGGATGCCGCACCGTGTGCGCAGTCCAGGACGACGTGGATGCCCTCGAGGCGATTCGGCAACGAGCCGAGCAGGTGCACGACGTAGCGGTCCTCCGCGTCGGAGAACCGGTCGATGCGCCCCACACCGGCACCGGTCGGGCGCAGCATCTCGCCGTGCATGGCCTCTTCGATGCGCTGCTCGACGACGTCGGGGAGCTTACGGCCCCCGCGCGCGAAGATCTTGATGCCGTTATCGGGCGCGGCGTTGTGCGACGCGGAGATCATCACGCCGAAGTCGGCATCGCGATCTGCGACGAGGAACGCGAGGGCGGGAGTCGGGATGACCCCTGCTTCGAGAACATCGACCCCGGAGGAGGCGAGACCCGCGGAGACGGCCGCGGTCAGGAAGTGTCCGGAGACCCTGGGGTCCCGGGCGACCACTGCGGTGAGTCGCTTGCCTTCGGCCTTGCGAGCCTCCGCAGTACGGCCCTGGCCCAGGACGACAGCAGTCGCCTGGGCCAGGGTGAGCGCCAGGTCGGCGGTGAGGATGCCATTGGCGAGTCCTCGCACGCCGTCCGTGCCAAAGATCGGCATCGGAGCAGTGGACCTTAACGCTTCGAGTACTGAGGCGCCTTGCGGGCCTTCTTGAGTCCAGCCTTCTTGCGCTCCTTGACGCGCGCGTCGCGCGAGAGGAAGCCGGCCTTCTTCAGGGTCGGACGGTTGTTCTCCTCGTCGATGCCGTTCAGCGAACGAGCGATGCCGAGGCGAAGCGCACCGGCCTGGCCCGAGGGGCCGCCACCGGAGATGCGCGCGATGACGTCGTACGCACCGGCGAGGTTCAGAACGGTGAACGGGTCGTTGATCAGCTGCTGGTGCAGCTTGTTCGGGAAGTAGTCCTCGATCGTGCGGCCGTTGACCGTGATCGTGCCCGAGCCGGGGACGATGCGCACGCGGGCGATGGCCTGCTTGCGACGGCCGACAGCGGCACCCGGGACGCTGAGGACGGGGCGGGGAGCCGCCTCGACCGCGTCGGTCTCGGGAGTCGACGTCGAGAAGTTCTGGGGGGTTTCGGTGGTGTCCTGGATGTCAGCCACGAGTATGTCCTTAAGTCTTTACGGCGCTTACTGGGCGACCTGGTCGAGGGTGTACGTCTGCGGCTGCTGCGCGGCGTGCGGGTGCTCTCCGCCGACGTAGACCTTGAGCTTCGACAGCTGCTGGCGGCCGAGGCTGTTCTTGGGGAGCATGCCACGGATGGCCTTCTCCACAGCGCGGACCGGGTTCTTCTCGAGGAGCTCGGCGTAGGTGACCGACTTCAGGCCGCCCGGGTAACCGGAGTGGCGGTAGGCCAGCTTCTTCTGGAGCTTCTGACCGGTGAGCGCGACCTTGTCGGCGTTCACGATGATGACGAAGTCACCCGAGTCGATGTGGTTGGCGAAGGTCGGCTTGTGCTTGCCACGCAGGAGCGTAGCGGCGTGCGAAGCCAGACGGCCGAGAACGACGTCGGTGGCGTCGATGACGACCCAGTCGCGCTGGACTTCGCCAGCCTTGGGGGTGTAAGTGCGCGTCACGATAGTGCTGCTTTCTTGTGTCGAACGGAGAAGTTCGTGAATCCCACTCCGGGGTGGTTCTTCCCTAGAGGGAGGAACACGCCAGTGGAGGGCTCACGTTCGGACGATGCCCTTCATCCCGCGAACAGGGAAAGGCACCAAAGGGAAATCATACGCCACACCGGGCGATTGCCCAAACCGCTCCCCTGCGGCCCCGCTCAGTCCGGGGTGACCGTGACGAGGATCGGACGGTGGTCGCTGGATCCCTGCGGCAGCGTCGTGATGCGCTCGATCTCGAATCCGGCGGACGTCGCGAAGTCGTAGTGCCCGCGGAACACCCGGTAGCGGGTGTAGGTGTGGTCGTCACTGAGCGACAGCGCATACCCGTGATCGCGCACGGCCTGCCCGAGGTTCTCCTTGAACACGGGGTAGTTGTAGTCGCCGACCATGAGCTGCGGCAGGCCTTCGCCCAGAGTCGCCAGCTCGGTCAGCGCGGCGCGGATCTGATGCCGACGAAGGGAGTTCAGCGCCGTGAGGGGCGCGGCGTGGAACGAGGCGACGATGAAGTCCTGGCCGTCGTCGATGTCGCGCAGCCGGGCCCCCAGCACGCGTTCGTGTGCGGGTTTGGCGATGCGGTCGTGCAGCGATTTCTTCAGCCCGAGGGTGCGGATGGCCTGCAGGTGGTACGTACTGGAGCGGTAGAAGAGCGCGAGTCCGAGGCGGTTGCCCTGGGTCGCATCCGCCAGCACGAGATCGCCGATCTGCGCGGGAAGGGCGGGCACATCGCACTCCTGGAGGCAGAGGATGTCAGGATCGTGCGTACCGACGAGCGCCGCGAGCTCTCCGGCCGCGCGATGCTTCTGGAGGTTGTACGAGATGACCTTCATGATCCCCCCAACGCTACTCGTCCCGGCTGTGCCCCGGCTTCGGGTCGGCGTCGTATCCCCAGCGGACGCCCAGCACACCAGGCCCGCAGCCGTGACGGGCTACATGCACCGATCCACTGCGCACCGCCCTCATCACGGAGGCGTATTCGTCGTCGGTCTCCGTGTACTCCTCGCACCAGCTGGGCTGCGCATCGGGATGGAAAAGCACCCAGATGAGCGTCTCCCTGGCCGGTCGCGACGTCGCGTGCCATGCCGACTGCCTCGGTGGATACCCGGCAGGGAAGGTCTCCGTGAACTCGAGGAGGGTCGTCTCGCCGACGGTGACGGGGTCATCGAGCGCGATCACCACACCGGACAACAGGTGTCCTGGATGCAGTTACTCGCGGTCGACGCGCCCTCCGACCACGTCGGAGATGATGGACAGGATCGCGGTCTCCGCCGGCGCGACGTCGATGAGGGGGATCTCGGTGATGACGCCCTGTGTCGCCTGCACGAGCGAACGCATCACGGTCCGCTCGACGGCTCCGTCGGCCCCGACCTGCACGGTCAGCTGCGTCGACAGGTCGCGCAGCGTGTCCTGTGGAGTGGAACGCAGGGCCGCCAGAGTCTCCGCGGTCTCGCGGTTCTCACGCTCCTCGTCGAACGGCAGCCGCGGCGGGGGGATGGATCCGAGCCGCACAGAGGGTCCGAGCAGAGCACTCAGATGACCGCGACCGAGCCGCAGACGATCCTCGATGCCCTCGACGACGCTCAGCGACTGGGCACCTTCCGGTTGGCGGTCGCCCGAGCGCCAGTAGCTGAGCGTCGCCATCGACACGGCATTGCCGTCGTCGACGAGCTGCTGCTGGAGCCGCGCGAGCGTGATACCCCGCTCCGAGATCGCTGCGCGCAGTGCCGCGGCGAATGCTCCCCGCCGCTCGCCACCCCGCGTCGCCATCGCGTCTTCAGCCGCTCGTTCGATCGCGACGGGCCCGCGTCTGCTCCGCGCGTGCCGCGAGCAGCTCGTCTGCGGGGTACCCCACCTCGGTGAGGATCAGGCCCCGGGCGGCCAGCACCTTGAACTCGCTGGTGCGCGTCAGGGCGTCGCGCAGCACGACCAGGTCGTCGACGTCCAGGCGCCCCTCCCCACGGCCGCGCACGCGCCGACGAGTGCGCGGACCATGCTGTGGCAGAACGCGTCGGCCTTGACCTCGGCGACGAGAACTCCCTCAGCGTCGCGCGACCACCGATAGTCGAGCAGCGTGCGGATCGTGGTCGCCTCTTCGCGGGGCTTGCAGTACGCGGCGAAGTCATGCAGTCCGATGAGCGTCCGCGCCGCCGCATCCATGGCCTCCACGTCGAGGTGGCCGCGGATGCTGGTCGTGTCGAGGCGTCGCAGCGGGTCGAAGCCGGCCTGTGCGTCCGCGAGGCGATAGCGGTAGCGGCGCCAGACGGCCGAGAATCGGGCGTCGAAGCCCTCCGGCGCGAGCGACGAACGAGCGACAGTGACGTCGGAGTATGCGCCGAGCACCCCGCGGATGCGACCGGCGATGGTCTCGGCCGGCTCCAGGGGAGCCCGTCCGTTCCGGGCCTCGATGCGCGACCACTGCTTCTCGTCGAGATCGACGTGCGCGACCTGTCCGCTCGCATGCACGCCCGCATCCGTGCGGCCGGCGACGACGAGCTGCACATCCGACCCCAGGATCCGGGCCAGGGCCGCTTCGAGCGTTCCCTGCACCGTCCGCAGCGTCGGCTGCTTCGCCCACCCGCGGAAGTGGGTGCCGTCGTAGGCGATGTCGAGCCGGATGCGCACGGAGCAAGCCTAGGACAGCATGGCCGCGGTGACCGGCGGTGTCAGATGCCGCCGTCGATCGAGCGGATGGTCACCGCCGGCTCATCAGGCACCATCACCTCGGTGTCACGGTTGAGGCTCTCGCCGCGGAAGAACCTCTTCGACCGCGGGAACAGGTACCAGACGAACATCAGCACCAGGCCGAACGCGAGCGAGCCGACGCCGATCACGAACGTGCCGCCGATGCCGAACAGGACCGTGTACCCGTAGTCGACGTCCCACATGTCGATCGCGGACTGCACGAACGCCCACGTCAGCATGACGCCGCCGAGCAGCGGGAACAGCCCCTTGAAGAAGAACTCCCGCGGCGAAGCGGTCAGATCCTTCCGGAAGTACCACACGCACGCGAAGCCGGTGATGGCGTAGTAGAACGCGATCGCGAGGCCGAGGGACAGGATCGAGTCCTGCAGGATGTTGTCGCTGATCAGGGTCATGCCGATGTAGTAGACCGAGGCGACGACCCCCATCACGATGGTCGAGAACGACGGGGTCTTGTACGTGGGGTGCACGTCCTTGAACCGCGCAGGGAGGGCGCGATAGACGCCCATCGCGAGCGTTCCGCGTGCGGTCGGGAGGATCGTGGTCTGGGTCGACGAGATCGCGGAGATGATCACCGACACCACAAGCACCCAGCCGAACGGGCCGAGCAGCCCGTCTTTGATCGCGAGGAAGAAGTCGTCCGCGTTCGCCTCGTTGCCGAGCCCTGTGCCGTCTTCCCCGAGTCCCGCGTACATCATGGCCGCGATGGTGACCGCGACGTACGTGAACAGCAGGATCACGGTGGTCAGCAGCGCGGCGCGGCCGGGGATGCGCTTCGGGTCCTTGGTCTCCTCGTTGAGCGCGAGGCAGGTGTCCCAGCCCCAGTAGATGAACAGGGCGAGCAGGATGGCCTCGGTGAAGCCCGACCAGTCTGTGAACGCGAAGGGGTTCATCCATTCCCAGTCGAACGGGGTCGGGTTCGGCGCCGTGCCGGCGAAGAACTGCCACAGCGCGGTCACGACGAAGATCGCCAGCGCCAGGTACTGGATACCGAGCAGGATGTTCTGGATGCGCTCGCCGATCTCGACCCCGCGCCAGCTGACCCAGGTCATGGCGGCGATGAAGATCACGGCCACGACGACGACGCGCCAGTCGTTGTTCTCGAGGTCTTGTCCGATCAGCGACCAGAAGTAGACGGAGGCGATCTGGGCGAGGTTCGCGAGGACCACCATTCCGGCGACCGCGACACCCCAGCCTCCCATCCAGCCCACCCACGGCCCGAACGCCTTCGTCCCCCAGGTGAACGTGGTGCCGCAGTCGGGGACGGCGTTGTTGAGCTCGCGGTAGGCGAACGCGATCAGGAGCATCGGGACGAAGGCGATGATGAACGCGATCGGCGCCTGTGCGCCGACGGCGAGCACCACGAAGCCGAGCGTCGCGACGAGCGAATAGACGGGTGCCGTCGAGGCCAGACCGATGACGGTGGATCCCCACAGGCCCAGCGTGCCTGCAGCCAGTCCCTTGCCGTCGGGTCGTTCAAGGTGAATGGGCGTCGTTGCCATGTTCAGAACAGTACGGCCACTGCGGTTATCGCGTCAATCTCTTTCTGGAACCTTCCGAATCCGCAGCCAGCTGCGCTCATCGGCGACGGATTCCGCACAATCAGACGCGATCGAGCATGCTGTCGGCGTGGTCAGCGACCCACGCCATCAGCGGCAGCATCCGCTCCATCAGGTCGCGGCCGAGCGGCGTCAGGCTGTACTCGACGTGCGGCGGCACGGTCGGCAACGATTCCCGATGCACCAGTCCGTCCTCCGCGAGGGTGCGCAACGTCGAGGCGAGCATCTTCTCGCTGATCCCGTCGACCTCGCGGCGGAGCTCCCCCCATCGGTGCGTGCCGTCGGACAGGGGGGAGAGCACCAGCACGCCCCACTTGCTCATGATGTGGTCGAGGATCACGCGCGTGCCGCAGTTCTGGTCGAAGACGAACGGCGTGGATTCCTTTATCTGGGCAAAACTTACCGTCATGTCGGTACCTTACGTCAAAGTGGGTACCCCTTGGGCGGAATGTTCTCACCCGGTCGACGGGTTGTCGAGGGTGTCACTTACGAAAGGACCCTCATGACCATCCTCGTCACCGGCGCGACCGGCAACCTCGGTCGCCTCATCATCTCCAGCCTGATCGAGCGCGGAGCAGACCCCCAGTCGATCGTCGCGGGGGCCCGCGACACCGCGAAGGGCGCCGACCTGGGTGTGCCGGTCGTGCACCTCGACTACACCGACCCCGCTTCGGTCGCCGCCGCCGTGGACGGCGTCGACACCGTCGTGCTCGTCTCGGGATCCGAGGTCGGGCAGCGAGTGGCACAGCACCGGGTGGTCATCGACGCGGCCGCGGCTGCGGGTGTCTCCAAGTTCATCTACACGAGCGCCCCCAAGGCCACGACGAGCGACCTCGTCCTGGCACCGGAGCACAAGGCGACGGAGGAGCTCATCGCCGCCGCGGGGCTGCCTGCCGTGATCCTCCGCAACAACTGGTACACCGAGAACTACGTCGCGGATCTCGCCAGGGCCGCCGAGACGGGTGTGCTCGCCGCGGGCACCGGCGACGGACGCGTCGCCTCGGCCAGCCGCAAGGACTTCGCCGAGGCCGCCGCCGTCGTGGCGCTCGAAGACGGCCACGTCGGCGAGGTCTACGAGCTCGGTGGCGATGTCGCCTGGACGTACACCGACCTGGCCGCCGCGTTCTCCGAAGTGACCGGTCGCGAGGTCTCCTTCGTGCCGCTCGACGCCGACGCCCAGATCGCAGCCCTCCGCGAAGCCGGGCTGGATGAGGGCACGGCCGGATTCGTCGCCGCACTCGATGCCGGGATCAAGAACGGCGCCCTCGCCGACTCCGACGGCACGCTCGCACGGCTCATCGGCCGTCCCACCACACCCCTCGTCGAGGGCTGCGCGCCGCGGCCTGATCGCTGCCCACGACGGTGTGCCGCTCTCCTCGGGGAGCGGCACACCGTCGTCAGCGGCACATCGTCGTCCGCGGCACACCGTCGTCACGCGATTCCGCTCAGGCCGCCTCGCGGGGCTGCACGTGCACCACTGTGAGGGTGATGCTCTGCCGCCGCACGCCGCGCTCCACCAGGATCGCGTCGATCTCGGCCTGCACCGCACGCAGGATGTCCTCCGACCGCGAATCGGAATCCACCCCGATGGATGCCTCCACCACGACTCCATCGCCCGAGGAGACGACGGCCACGATCGGTTCGTCGTCCTTGCGGGTGCCGAGCGCGGCCGCTCCGGCGCGCAGCAGGTTGGAGATGAGCGACCCAGAGCGGAACACGGCGCGCACCCCGGCGTCGCGCGAACCGCCTCCTCGATGTGAACGGCGAGTTCGGTGCGCGCGTCCGGCGTCATCAGCTCTCCTGCGTCCACGAGGACACCTCCCGGATGTCTCGGATCGCGATGTCGATCGCGACGACGTTCAGTGGGGTGTGCGCGCGGAGGTCGCGGTCGACCTCGGCGCGCAGCTGCTCGGCGATCAGCGGGATCGGCTGACCGTGCAGAGCGCTCGCGTCGATGGTCACGCGAACCGGCGCACCCGGCTCGGTCAGGTCTCCGTCGAGCCGGCAGCGCCCGATGAGCAGACCCGGCACGGCACGCTCCGCTGAACGGATGAGTCCCCGGATCGCACCCTCCGTGATGCCGAGGTCGGCGGTCGGATCCGGGGAGTCGAAGCGGATGCGTCGTCCGGCACGCGCGTCCATGGCGATGCCGCTGAGGATCCGGTCGACCCAGCCCTGGTCGACCTCCCGTTCGGCTGCGGCTTCGGCGGCGATGAGTTCCGCCCCGAGTCCGTGCAGCCGCTCCAGAGCGTCCAGCGCCAGCTGACAGCCGGGGGATTCGTCGATGGAGCGGTCGGCGGGCTGTCGTCCCGCATCGAGATAGTCGGTCAGCTCGTCGAGCGTGTGCCCGTCGAGATCGGTGGGCTCCAGCCCCAGTCGGCGCACGTCAGGAGTCTCTCTCTCGTCGGTCATCGCCACTCCTCCATCCGCACGATCATGTATCTGCGCGCCCGCGCCAACAGGCCACGGGCGGTCGTGACGGGGATGTCGAGTTCATCGGCGATCTCCTCGTACGAGTAGCCGCCGATCTCCCGCAGGACCCAGCACTCGCGTTGCGCATCGGGGAGCTCGCGGAGCGCCGCGCTGAGAGCCGCGACGCCCGCTCTCACCTCGACGATCGCCGACGGTGATGCATGCAGCGGCGCCGGACGATCGATCGTGTCGATGTCGACAGCGGGGCGGATGGCGCGGATGCGATCCACGGCCTTCCGGCTGACGATCCTCATCAGCCAGCTCTTGACCTTCCCGGGGTCTTCGAGTTCCCCGAACCGCTGCCACGCCGTGACGAACGACTCCTGCACGACGTCGTCGACGTCGGCAGAGGCGTTCAGCATCCGCTGCGTGTACGCCCGCATCATCGGCGTGTACCTGCGCACGAGGACGGCGAACGCCTCGACGTCGCCGTCCATCGCGCGTCCGGCGACGATGCCGTCGTCCGCGTGTTCGAGCGCTCTCCGAAAGCGTTCGTCTTCCATCCACCCCACCCCTCGGTCCGATCCCCTGAGAGATTCGGAACGGACGCCTCACCGGATCGGATGATCTCGCACCGACCTGGGAGCGATCGGGGAGGGACTCGCATGACCCCCTCCCCGAGTCCGTCACTTCTTGAAAGCGTCCTTGACGTTCTCAGCGGCATCACGGACATCACCCTTGGCCTGTTCGGCCTTTCCCTCCGCGACGAGCTTGTCATCGCCCGTCACCTTGCCGACGGTCTCCTTCGCCTTTCCGGCGACCTTCTCCGCAGCGGCCTTGATCTTGTCTTCCGCACCCATGGCGTCTCCTTTCCCGTATCGATCCCGACTGTCGGAATCGAGTCCTCACCCAGGCCCCCGCCTGTGCGTCTGTGCGTCCTGCGCGGTCACTGCACCCTTCGAGGCGAGCGGAACGCGTCACGCCATCGTCGGTCGGACAGGTGCAGCATGATGGGTATCCGCTCCCCCAGGAGCTCGTCCCACTCACGGATGGCCGCCTCGGCCGCATCGACGACCGCACCCAGCGGGGCTCCCGGCCGCACGATGACGGCGAGTTCGACGGCGCGCGATCCCCGATGCGATACGCCCCCGTGCGCGCCGAGAGCACGTCGGGGCGTCGCACCAGCGGGTCGGTCAGCAGGCTCTCGGCGACGTCCCGATCGACCACCGTGCGGCCGCCCTCGGCGTCGATCTCGAGCACCGTCTTCGAGCCGCCGCGTCTGCGCGTTCCGAGGAACACCAGCAGGACCACGGTGAGGACGAGGCATCCCCCGCCGCGAGGACAACCGGGGCGGATACCGCACCGACACCCACGACCTGCCAGGTCCACGCGGATGACGCGCCCCAGAGGTCCATCACGGCGGACGCCGGACGCCGGATCCAGTCCGGCGCCTCCCCGGTGACGACGATCGCGGCGGCGAGGGCCCCGACGCCGAAGACGAGCAGGATCACTCCGGCGACGAAGAGCAGCGCGCGATTGGCGAGACGATTGGTCGCGTTCATGCGATCACTCCGTCGGGTTCCACGCTGACTCGCGGCGTCGCGGCGAACCCGATCCCCGTGAGGACGTCGTTCACCGCCGCATCCGCGGCCCCGACATCCACGGGGATGCCGCTGGTCGGCGTGATCCGTACCGCCACCATGCGTCGGCCCACCGTCACGGCGACCCGACCACGGTCGACGCCGGTGCGGCGTGCCACGGCCTGGGCGACCGAGTCGGCGATCACACCGTCGTCGACGAGGAGGGCGCTCCGCTCCGTCGTGCGGGATCGCCGAGCGCGCCGCCCCGGCAGCAGGGCGAGAGCGAGGAGGACGATCGCGCAGACCACGAGCGCGACCCCCACCCCGATCGGAACCGCCAGCTGTGCGGGAGCGTCGAGCGCGCCGTACCATCGGGCGAGGGCATCGCGGAATGCCTCATCGATGAGCCACCACGCGCCGCCCACCAGTGCGGCGAGGAGCAGCACGACCCCGATCGAGGCGACCACGGTCGCCGGGATCGTGCGCGGCGCATGGGTCTCCCGACGGAGAACACGCCGGTACGTCGCCTGCTCGTTCGTCATCTCACCCTCGTCTCTCTGCTCCTGCGGACTCCCGCGTATCGGATGTCCACGATCCTCACGTCTCGTCCCGCCAGGTCTCTCATTCCGTCGATGACTGCCCGTCGAAGCGCGTCACCCTGCTCGACGAGGTTCGACGTCTGCCCGCCCCCGCGGGCGACCGGCACGGCGACCGCGATCCGCAATGCGCCACGATGGTCGGACAGCTGCACCCCCACGTCGCGGACCGCGACCCCTGCCGCGTCGCGCACGATGCCGACGGCGAGTCGTTGCAGGGCCCGAGCGGAGAAGGTCGTGCTCCCCGAGACGCCGCCCGTCGCCGCCTCGGCTGCACCGTCGCCCGTCATGACGACGAGCGCCGGCCCCGGAAGACCTCGGCGAGCGCGCGCACGTCGATCGGGCCGTCGATGATGCGGCCGGCGACCGCGCCGAGGAGCATCGCGACGGCCACGAGCAGGAAGGCCCAGAAGCCCAACGCCACCCATGTCAGCGCGAGCACCGCTGCGGCCGCCGCGCCGATCACCGACGCGCTCACTGGACTCGCGCCTCCTGCGTGTCATCGCCCTCGTCATCGGAGGGGATGTGCACGTCGTTGACGGTCACGTTGACCTCGGCGACGTCCATGCCGACGAGCTCCACCATGGCGCGGTGGATGGCCACGCGGACCTCGTCCGCGACCTTCTGCAAGGACACCGGATACTCCGCGACGATCGTGACGTCGACCGCCACCTGGGTCTCGCCGACCTCGACGCTGATCCCCTGCGAGAGATCGGTCGTGTTGAGAGCGTCGCGGATCGCGCCGACCATGCGTGCGGCGCCCCCGCCGAGTGCATAGACGCCGCTGACCTCGCGCGCTGCGATGCCGGCGATCTTCGCCACCACCGCGTCTTCGATCGTGGTCTTGCCCGCAGCAGTCCCCAGCTGCGGTGCGACGACCTGAGCCTTGGGCTGGGTGCCACCAGTCACGTTCGCCATCGTGAGCTCCTTCATCCGTGTGTCCGTCTCCGGTCGGAGCGCGGGCCGCAGTGCTGCGACACCACTAGGACGTGTGCCGAGCGTCGGATGTCACAAAAAAGATCCGGATCCGTTTCGCCGACTCACAGTGCACTCCAAGGAACAGAGTGCAATATTGCACTCTATGAATGACAGTGCAGATTCTTTGCGGGAGCAGCGCAAGCGGGAGACGTCTCGCGCACTCACGGATGCCGCGCGACGGCTGACGGCGAGCGAGGGTTTCGCCGGGTTCACGATCGAGGAGCTGTGCACCGAGGTCGGGGTCTCGCGGCGCACCTTCTTCAACTACTTCGAGAGCAAAGAGCACGCCGTCTTCGGCTTCACCACGATCGACTCCCGTCAGGAGGCGCTCGAGGAGGAGTTCGTTTCGCAGCGCGGCGATCTCCTCGACGACTTCCTCCAGCTGACGATCGGTCGCTTCGAGCTCTTCAACCCCGTCGACGACGCGCCGGCCATGTTCGCCGTGATCGAGCAGGAGCCGCGGCTGCTCAAGGCCGCCTTCGAACAGCTCGCGAAGAACGAGCGCCGCGACATCGGACTCATCCTCCGTCGGACCTCCGAGACGGTCGACGCCGAACTCCGCGCCGAGGTCATCGTGCACACGGTCGGCGCGTTGATCCGGATGAGCATGGACCAACTGCTGCACCACCAGTCGACCGAGACGTTCGGCGAGCTCATCGCCCGACGCCTCGAGCTCGCCCGCTCCCTCTACGCACCGTCACAGAAAGACCATTGATGTCCACCACCGCCACGAAGGATGCGCCCTTCCTGCTCACGAAGCGCCGCATCTGGATCATCTTCAGCGCCCTCATCGCGGGCATGCTGCTCTCGAGCCTCGACCAGACCATCGTGTCGACCGCCATGCCGACGATCGTGGGTCAGCTCGGCGGCGTCGACCACCAGGTCTGGATCACCGCCGCCTACCTGCTGGCCACCACGATCGTGATGCCCATCTACGGCAAGTTCGGCGACGTGCTCGGGCGCCGCAACCTGTTCCTCGTCGCGATCGCGCTGTTCACCCTGGCCTCGGTCGGCTGCGCATTCGCCACCGACTTCTGGATGTTCGTCGTGTTCCGCGCGCTGCAGGGGCTGGGCGGCGGCGGGCTCATGATCCTCTCGCAGGCGATCATCGCCGACATCGTCCCCGCCAACGAGCGCGGCAAGTACATGGGCCCCCTCGGCGCCGTCTTCGGTCTCTCCGCCGTCGCCGGTCCGCTCCTCGGCGGATTCTTCGTCGATCACATGACCTGGCAGTGGGCGTTCTACATCAACATCCCGGTCGGCATCGCCGCGTTCATCATCGCCCTCGTGGCGCTGAAGCTGCCGAGCAAGAAGGCCGAGAAGCCGATCGACATCTTCGGCGTGATCTTCCTCTCGATCGCCACCACGTGCCTGATCTTCTTCACCGACTTCGGTGGCGATGCCGAGTTCGGATGGGACTCGCTGGCCACCTGGGCCTGGGGTGCGGGTCTCGTGGTCGCCGCCACGGCATTCGTCATCACCGAGTCACGCGTGCAGGACCCGATCATCCCCCTGAGCCTGTTCCGCAACCCGATCTTCGTCAATGCCACCGCCATCGGGCTCGTGCTCGGCATCGGGATGTTCGCCGCGATCGGATTCGTGCCCACATTCCTGCAGATGTCGTCGGGCACGTCGGCTGCGGCCTCAGGCCTGCTCATGATCCCGATGATGGTCGGCCTGATGGGAACGTCGATCTTCTCGGGCATCGCGATCTCCAAGACCGGCAAGTACAAGATCTACCCCATCCTCGGCACGATCATCACGGGCATCGCGATGATCTCGATGACCACACTGTCGGCATCGACCCCGATCTGGCTGATCTGCGTGTTCCTGTTCGTCTTCGGCGCGGGGCTCGGCCTCATCATGCAAGTCGTGGTCCTCGTCGTGCAGAACGCCGTCCCGGCGGGTGAGCTGGGCACCGCGACCAGCACGAACAACTACTTCCGCGAAGTGGGCGCATCGCTGGGAACGGCCGTCTTCGGGACCATCTTCACCACGCGACTGACCGAGAACCTCCTCGGTGTCTTCGCCGACGCCGGAGCCTCTCCCGATGATGCCTCCCAGGCAGCGTCCACGATCGACCCGTCGACTCTCGGATCGCTCCCCGACGAGGTGCGCGAGGGGATCGTGACCGCGTACGCCGACGCCCTCGCACCCGTCTTCTGGTACCTCGTGCCGTTCATCGCACTGGCGCTGCTCCTCTCGCTGTTCCTCAAGCAGATCCCCCTGTCCGACCAGGCAGGTCTGGTCGCTCGCGGCGAGGCGATCAGCGGGGAGGAGGCCGAGCGGCTGGAAGCCGAGCTGCGCGGGGGCGGCGAACCCGTCTCCGCGGCGGATATCCGCTCGACCGACACCGGCTCGACCCCGGCGGCCCGCTGAGACGAGAGGCCCTCGACCCCGACGGGGCGGGGGCCTCTCGCTTTCTGTCAAGGGGCTCCCCTCGGACGCGCGGATGGGTCATGGTTCATCCTGGGGACGAGCGAGGAGAATGATGGAGCACGATCCGGACCGAAGGTTCGCGCTGATCGAGGTCAGCGCGAACGATTGGGCGATCCACGATCTGCACTACTCCGAGAACGATCACCGCAGAGTCGTCTGCACGATCTTCGAAGACGCACCGACCGAGGTCGAGGTGCTCTGGAGGCGCGATCTTCCGCTCGCCCTGCGGTACTCCTCCCCCGAAGACGTGCTCGACGCCGTACGGAGGTTCCAGGACGCCTCCCGGGCCACCCGTCCCATACCGATCCCGCACCTCCCTCCGGTGCGCGGCACGAAGGGCTCCGCGAGAGATTCGCGCTGACCCTCCGGACGCGGACGCATGGACGAAGAGAGCGTCCCTACGTCAGACTGACGACCAATCGACGATCCTCAGCCGCTCGGAGCCCCCATGTCTGACTCGCGCACGACGACCGCCTGGAAGCGCTTCTGGGAGAAAGGCGGCTGGTGGCGCGCACTCCTGCTCGCCGTGGTGTACTTCGTCCTCTACCAGGGACTCTCGCTCGCGTTCACTCCCCTGACGTCGCTGGTCGACGATCCGAACAGCGCCGCGGCCGTCGTGGTCTACTACGTGCTCCCTCTGCTCGTGGGCGGACTTCTCCTCGTCGGATTCATCGCCTCGGTGGGATGGTGGCATGAGGTGTTCGGCGCGCAGCCGATCCGCGGACGCGGCTGGATGTGGATCGCGATCGTCGTCGTGCTGCTCTTCAACATCCTGCGATTCGCGACGATCGACTATGCCGAGACGGGCTTCGACGTGGTGGCGACCTGGCTCCTTGCCGGCCTGCTCATCGGATTCGCCGAGGAGGTGCTCACGCGGGGTCTCGTGGTGAACCTGCTCCGCAGAGCCGGCTCCCGCGAGATCGTGGTCGCCGTGATCTCCGCTGGCGTGTTCGCCGGGCTTCACTCGGGGAACCTGCTGAGCGGACAGGACCTGTTCGCGACGGCGATCCAGCTCGTCTACACGTTCGCGTTCGGCATCTGCATGTACCTCGCGATGAGGGTCACCGGCACGATCATCACCCCGATCCTGCTGCACGCCAGCACCGACCCCGGTGTCTTCCTGCAGGTCGCCCACCCCGCCGAGGGCGCGCTCACCGGCATCGCGAACCTCAGCAACATCGCGGTGATCATCGTGGGGCTCGTGCTGCTCTTCTTCATCCGCGGACGCGTCCGGGAGGCACACGGTCGGGAACGTAGTCTCGAAGCATGACTGTCGAGTATCTCGCAACCGTCGTGTCGGGGATGTGGCTGACCGTGGCGATCCTCGCGGGCGGGTTCGCCCGGACCCGTAACCGCTCCGCGTGGGCCTGGTTCCTCCTCACGCTGCTGTTCGGTCCGTTCGCCGCGTTCCTGCTCGTCGTGTGGCCTCCTGTCACGCGCACCCCCGCGGCGAGCCGTCCTGGACACTCCGTCATGGTCGACCCCGACGTGCCACGCTGATCATTCCCGTCCGCAAGCCTCTGGCAGGATGACGGCGTGCACTATCTGACGATCGATATCCCCGTCCGGCTGTGGCACCGCGTCGACGGGTGCGTCGACAACTCGATGGCGGTCGACGTCGTGGAGGGCCTCATGGATTCCGTGATCGCCGCATCCTGCATCCGCGACGCCGGATGGCGTGGCTCCGCCTCATACGAAGGCGACCGTGACGCATACGGATGGCCGCCTCGCGAGCATCTGCTGCCGATCACTCTGCGACTCGCGCACTGGGAGTGGGTGCTGTCACAGCTGGACCGCTGGACGCCGTACGCGACGGATGGGGCGCACGACGACGTCGAAGTCCGTGCGCTCATCAGTACCGCCCTCGCCGATCGCACCCGCCCCCAACGGTAGACCGCGCTCGACTCACGATTGGTTTCCCCAACGCATCGGGGATATCGGGGAGTACCTGAGGGCCTCGAAAGGCGTTGCGTGCCGCTGGCGAGCAATCACGCTGCCACGGTAGCCGAGTCATTCGCGGCCCGCGGTGAATCCCCAGGGGCAGTGGAAATGGAGATCGAGCGATGCCTCAGCTGACGCGTCCACCGTCCTGGCCGCGACGATGAATGTCGAGATTTCAACTTGCCTGAGACGAGCGGAATGACTTCATCGCCGATGCGGCTGCGCGCAGGAGAAGGTCGCCGATGGAGTCGACTCGGTCGGCCACGCGCTGCGTGGGACCCGAGACGTTGATGACCCCGGCGATGCGGCCGTGACGGTCACGCACCGGTGCTGAGATGGAAGTGAGGCCTACCTCGACTTCTTCCGACGCGACGCTGTACCCGCGATGACGGTCGTCCCGAAGACGCTGCAACAGTGTGGGGAGGTCGCGGGGCGCGGCGGGTCCTCCAACTGTCGTGGCGAGGTCCGGGGCGGTGAGACTTTCGACGTGCTCATCGTCGCTGTCCAACAGCAATGCACGCCCTGATGCGGTGCAGTGCAGTGGTGATCGGCGTCCGACCCACCCGCCAGCTTGCAGGGACTGCTGCGACTCTTCGCGATGCACGGTGAGGCTGCGGTTTCCCTCTTGGACGGAGAGTAGAGCGACCTCTCCGGTCGCGGCGACCAGTCGCTGCAGGACGGGTCTGCTCGCTCGCACAAGGAGGTCATTGCCTGCGGACGCTGCGAGCACACGAAGACGCCAGCCCAGACGATAGGTCCGAGTGATCTCGTCCTGTTCGAGCAGCCCGCCACGGGCAAGCGACTTCAGCATGCGCGAGACCTGGCTGCGTTCTCGTCCGATGGCGCGCGAGAGCTCACTGACCGATCGCGGGGCCCCGTCCGGGGTTTCGAAGGCGAGCAGCAGTGCAGCGACGCGCTCGGCAACTGAATCTGTCATAACGACTCCTTGTTGGTGTGACAGCAACACTTCGGACCACCGTAAGACAATCGCTGAGAAAAGTGGCTTCTTTGGTGCATTGACAGCAACGCGTGTGGTTGTCATGACCCCCGCGCGTCTACCTTCGTTCTATTCCACCCACGCGCAAAGAAGCGGAGTCCTCATGGAACCCCTCAGCAGTCATCCGGACAGTGTGCTCTACGGTCGCCAGACCAAGCTCGGCATCCTCAACTTCGGGCCGGGGCGCCGCCGACTCGGCGATGTTCCCGCACTCGTTCGCAACTATGCGGCTGTCAAATCTGCGGCCGCACGAGCGAACCGCGAGCTCGGTGTGATCGACGAGTCGATCGCGCGGGCGATCATCGCGGCGACCGATGAGATCTCGACCGGTCTTCATGATCGCGAGTTCCCGACCGCCCTGGTGCTCGGAGGCGGTGGCACCACGACGAACATGAACGTCAACGAGGTCATCGCGGCGCGGGCGTCGCAAATCGCGGGCATGGCGGTGCACCCCAATGACCATGTCAACGCGTCGCAGTCAACCAATGACACCTACCCCACCGCCATGGCGCTCACGGTCCTTGAGCTCGCTGCCCACCCCCTGGCGGCTCTCGACGACCTCATCGACGCGTTCGACAGCAAAGCTGCGGAGTACGACGACACAGTTCGCCTCGGACGCACGTGCCTCCAGGATGCCGTGACACTCACCGTCGGGCAGACCCACCGCTCACATGCCACCGCGCTCCGCCGCACGGCTGCGGGCTTGCGCTCCGCCGTCGACGAGCTCACCTCCGTCCCCCTCGGAGCCACAGTTCTCGGAACGGGTATCGGGGCCCCGGACGGCTACCGGGAGCGCGCAGTTACCGGACTCGCCAGTCTGACGGGACTGCCTCTGACCTCGAGCGATGACCTGTTCGATGCACTCGCTCATCTCGACCCGTACGCGGCGATCGCGTCCGCAGGGGTGCGAGTGTCGCTGACGATGGCGAAGATCGCCGCCGACCTGCGACTGCTCTCCTCCGGGCCGGGAGGCGGGTTCGCGGAAGTGCGACTGCCCGCCGTCCAGGCAGGCTCCTCAATCATGGCGGGGAAGATCAACCCCGCCATCCCCGAGTATGTCATGCAGCTGAGCTATCGGATCCGTGGCGCCGGCCACACCATCGAGGCCGCCGCGGCCGCAGGCGAGCTCGAGTTGAACGTCATGGAGCCGATCATCATGGACGCGCTGATCGACATCCTCGACGACATCGCCTCCTCCGCGACCGTGTTCGCGGAGCGGTGCATCCGCGAGCTGACCTGGGACGGTGCCCGCCGAGCGTCGAACGCCGACGCCGGCTTCGACAAGTGGGTCACCCTCGCCGCAGAACAGGGTTACGACATCGCCGCCGATCAGGTCCGCTCGACATGGGCAGCAGACCGCGCGGAGGTGGCGCGATGAGCGCTACGACAAAGTACGAAGACATCCCTCTCAACAAGTTCCACGTCCGCGTCGCCATCGCAGGCTCGGGCGGGCAGTTCAGCGACGGTTTCGTGCTCGGCATCGTCGGCATCGTCCTCGCCTCGGCGAAAGACGACCTCCAGTTGACCCCACTGCTGATCGGCATGCTCGGCGCCGCCACCCTCGGTGGGCTTTTCCTCGGCGCGCTCATCACCGGCCCCGTCGCGGACCGGATGGGGCGAAGCAAGATCTTCCGCTTCGACATGCTCTTCATCGCGCTTTGCTCTCTGTCACAGTTCTTCGTGCAGGAGGCCTGGCAGCTGCTCGTGATCCGACTCATCATCGGACTGCTGCTCGGCGCAGATTACGTCGTCAGCAAGACCCTCGTCACAGAACACGCGCCGCGCCACTTCCGCGGACGCCTCCTGAGCCTGCTCGCCGTCGCATGGGCCGCCGGCTACGTCTTCGCCTACCTCGCGGGCTTCCTGCTCTCAAGCCTGGGAGACGAGCCGTGGCGCTACATGCTGATCGCCAGCGCGATCCCCGAGCTGCTCGTCTTCGCCGTCCGACTCGGCGTACCCGAGTCCCCGCTCTGGCTCGTCCGCCACGGCAAAGTCTCACAGGCTGCGGCAATCGTGAGGCGCGTCGCGGGACCGAACGTCGAACCGCCGCCCGTCACCGCCGCCGTCAGCACGGTGCGCACCCAGTCGCGCTACACGGAGCTCTTCAGCCCCATCTACCGACGCCGCACCATCGTAGGCATTGTGTTCTACGTCTGCCAGGTGATCCCGTACTTCGCGCTCGGAACGTTCTCCCCGCTCGTGATGTCGTCCCTCGGCGTGACGAACAGCCTCGCCGCAGGTGCGCTGTACAACGTGTTCCTGCTCACCGGCGCCATCCTGGGTCTCGTGGTCGTCGACCGCCTCAGCCGGCGCTCGTTCCTCATCAGCACGTTCTTCACCGGCGCGGTCTTCCTCGCAGCTCTGGTCCTGCTCGCACCGCTGAGCCCGATCATCGCTGTGATCCTGTTCGCGAGCTTCGCGCTCATACTCGCTGCGGCAGCAAACCTGGAATTCATCTACCCGCCCGAGCTCTTCCCCACCGAGGTGCGCGGGTCGGGTATGGGCCTTGTCACCGCAGGAAGCCGCCTCGGATCCGCGACCAGCACCTTCCTGCTGCCGATCGTCGTCGCCGGTGCCGGGATCAACACCGCCCTGTTCGCGTGCGTCGGCGTGCTCCTCATCGGCGGCATCGTCTGCTGGCTCTGGGCACCCGAGACGCGTCGCGAGTCGTTCGTGGCCATGGACGCGACGGCAGACGCCGGCATAGGACTTCCGGGCGACTCCACTGCGCTGGCGGAGGAGCCGAAGGGCTCATCCGAGCCGATCATGCGCAACCAAACGCGGTGACCCCCGGGTTCTCGCAGCGAACGGCCGCTGACTCACACGGCGAGCCCTCAACCGAGCCGCGGCGCCCCGCACTGACCTCTCGCCAACGCTGGCTGCCGAAACAGTGTCTGCTTAGTTAGGTGAAGCTCGCGACTGCGTTCTGGTCGCGAGCTTCACCGCTGCCCCCTGCAGTGTCCCGCTGCGGGGCCTCGCGACATCGCGCAGCACCTCGGCCACGCAGATCCCTTGTTGACGATGGAACCGACATGTCAAAGAAGCTCGGTGGCAGCCGTGCTGCAGACACCCTAGACACGGTCCTCGGGAATCGACTCTTCGGAGCATGCGCGGCGTGTGGTGAACCAGAACACAGAAAGCCCCGGACGAATCCGGGGCTGACCAGGTGTTTCTGTAGCAGGAGCGGGGCTTGAACCCGCGACCTCACGATTATGAGTCGTGCGCTCTAACCAGCTGAGCTACCCTGCCGCGAGGCATCCGTCCGCGTGAGAAGAATGCTGCGAGCCCCGAGTCAGGATTGAACTGACGACCCCTTCCTTACCATGGAAGTGCTCTGCCACTGAGCTATCGGGGCGTGCTGCCCCTCGCGGGGCAACCGTACGAGAATACCATCACTGTGGCGTCCTCATGAAATCCGGACCGTCAGTACGAGGTCCGACCGGCGTTGGCTTTGAGCCACGGCATCGGGTCGATGGTCGAACCGTTGACGATGAGCTCGAAGTGCAGGTGCGCGCCGTACGAACGACCCGTGTTCCCGGTCTTCCCGACGACCGTACCGACGGTGACCTTGTCGCCCGCCTTGACCTGCAGCGAACCGTACTGCATGTGCGAGTAGTGGCTCGTGATGACCTCGCCGTCGATGACGTGGTCGATGTAGACGGTCACACCGAAGGCGCCGCCCTGCTCGGTCGCGATGCGGACGGTGCCATCCGCGATGGCCTGGATCGGCGCGCCGTTCCCGGGGACGAAGTCGATGCCCTCGTGCAGGCGGCCGCTGCGCATGCCGTAGCCGTAGCTCATGCCGACGCCGACCAGGAACGGCCACTGGATAGCAGCATCGGGGTCGTTGGTGAAGATCTCGCCCGAATAGTTGATGCCCTGTTCGGCGGCGACCTGGACGAGCGAGACCGTGCTGAAGTCGTCGGCCCGGGCGAGCGAATCATTCTCGACACCTGCGGGAGCCACGAAAGCCTGGATCTCGGCGGCCGCGGCGTCGCCGGCCTCATCAGCGGCGGTGGACACCAGCGATGTGCGGGCAGTCGAGCCGCCCTGAACTGCGGCGACGGCCTCGGCCGGAAGCGTCATCGACACGGCGAGGAGACCCGCCAGGCTCATCACGCCGACGGTCGCTCCGAGCGTCACGACCTTGCGGATGTTCCGCGGGCGACGGCTCGCCACGTGGGCGGAAGCCTCGGAATCGGATGTGGTCGACTCCTGCGCGCGCGACGACCGCGCAGAGGCGGCGACGGTGCGCACTGCTCCCGTGCGGAAGGCGCGGGATGCGCGCTCGAAGGGATCGGCCTGATCGTCGAGGGGAAGTTCCTGCGTCGGATCCGTGTCCACGACGAACTCTTCGGACTCGCTGGACGGAGCGGCAACCTCGTCGCCCGATGCGGTGGGGACCTCGACGAACTCTTCCACCGTGTCGGCGACGACGGGGACGTCGGCGATGATCGGCTCAGGGGTCGCGGCGATGAACGGCTCGAGGGGAGTTTCGGCGACGGTGTCGCCGGCAGCCTGCTGCCGAGCAGCACGACGCGAGAGCGGCGCGACCGCGGCGAGCGCGACGGCTGCGGACTCAGCGGCGGAGATGTGCGCCGTCGTTCCTGCCGCGGAGGTCGGGGAAGCCTCGGTGCGGAGTCGGCTGGATCGGCGCGTGGGCGCAGAGGCAGCCTGGGTTTTCTCGAAGGGCAAAGCGTTTCTCTCGGTCGTGCGTCGTGCTCGGGGGCGCAAACTCAGACTTTCACCTTCGGGTGGCGAAAGTAACGATCGGGTAAAACACTACCCTGATCACCCTGGGAAAGCCATGAATCAGTCAGCTTTTCGACGTCAGGATGTCGCGCAGGCGGGCGTGCACGTCGCGCCCACCCGCGATCAGCATCGGCCGCGGCGACTCGACGTCGATCCGTGAGACCACCCCACCGGCCTCCTCGATCAGGAGAGCGCCGGCAGCGTGATCCCACGGGCGCAGCCCGCGTTCGAAGAAGCCGTCCAGACGGCCGGCGGCGACGTAGGCGAGGTCGAGCGCTGCAGCTCCCATGCGCCGGAGATCGCGCGCGATCGGCATCACGCGCCGCACCGTGGCGAGGTCGCCGTCATGGGTCGCGGGGTCGTAGCCGAAGCCGGTGCCGAGAAGGGCACCCGCTGGCGTCTCGTCGGTCACAGCCAGCCGGAGTCCTCCTGACCACGCGCCTTCCCCACGAGCCGCCGTGTAGATCTCGCCGAGAGCCGGTGCGTTGACCACGGCGGCGAGCGCTTCCCACGACTCCGGCGCGGGCTCGCCGCTGACCGCCGCGATGCTGACGTTGTATGCGGGAAGTCCATAGGCGTAGTTGACCGTGCCGTCGATCGGATCGACGACCCACGTGATGCCGCTCTCCCCGGTTCCGCACCCGATTCCTCACCGAGGAACCCGTCACCGGGTCGCGCCGCGCGGAGACGTCGGCGGATCAGGTCCTCGACCTCGCGGTCGGCCTCGGTCACGATGTCGGCGAGAGTCGACTTCGTCGCAGCGAGTCGCACGCCCTCCATCCGCCGGGCGCGAGCGAGCTCCCCTGCCTCACGAGCGATCTCGGTCGCGAGCTCGCTGAGCTCTCCTGCCGGAGTCACCGTGCGCGTCACCGGGACGGCGGCTGCGGGGCGGGCGGCGGCGGCGGGAACGCGGGCGGTTCGCTCTGCGTCGGCACCGGCGGGTGTTCCTCGGAGGCGGGGACGGGCGGGACAGGCGGGACAGGGTGTCCGCCTGCCGGCGCCGCCGTCGCGTCTGGCTGCGCGAACTGCGGAGCGGGCTGGGGCGGCGCGGGCTGTGGCACCACCGGGAAGCTCGAAGCCGGCAGCGACGGGAGGGCCTGCTGCGGCGCGGTCGGATACCCCGTGTAGTACGCGTTCCAGTCGGGCGAGGCGTCGGGCAGCGCGGGCAGCGGAGTGATGCCGTCGGCATAGGTGGGCCAGCTCGGCGCTCCCGCAGGAGACGCGACGGCCGGCGATTTCTTCTTCGGCGCGAACAGCGCGTTCAGCAGGGGGATGAGCGTGGTGCCGACGGCGACGAGGATCGTGAGCGCGACCACGATCCGCCAGTACAGCTCGCCGTAGTGGAACGTGTGCGGGAAGGCGAGGAAGAACACCAGCATGCCGACGAGACCGGCGAGGAACGTGATGGTGACGATGAAGATCACCCGCGTGAACGTGGTCACGTGGCGCTGCGCGGCCGCCGTGAACAGACGCACGTGCAGCAGCGCGAGCTGCAGGATCGCGATGACCAGCAGGAGTTGGAAGAATCGCTCGGCTCCGAAGTAGATGCCGTCTTCGGGGAGCCAGATCTTCACGGCGCCGACGAGCAGCGCGACGATCCAGCTCACCATGCTCGCGAGCTGGAGCCAGTCGGGCCTGTTCGGCGCGAGGCCGGCTTCGAGGATGGCGATCCCCGCGAAAGCCGCCAACAGCAGGATCGTGAGGAAGGCGCGGCCGATCAGGCCGTCCTGGTCTCCGATGAGCACCCAGACGACGCACACGAGTGCCGCGGCGATCAGGGCGCCGATGGCGATCCAGAGCGAGCCCCGGATCAGCAGCGACATGTTCTTCTTCTCACCCTGCGGCTGCTGCGTGGTGATGTCCGGCTGGGACATGGCGATCCTCTCGTCGAGCGGCGATGCCTTCATCCTGCCACGCGCGTCGCCCGATGCCGCGGCGGGCGCTCAGGATGGGGAAAGTCGACGCTCCGTGAGTGATCGCGCAGAAGAAGTCAGCCCGCCTTCTTGGCCGACGCCGCGGCGAAGGCCGCGACCCTCGCCTGGGCGTCCGGGGTCTCGAGCGCAGCGCCGATCGAACGGGCCTCCTCGCTCAACTGCTCCACGAAGGAACGCTCCGGCTGCGAACGCACGAGCCGCTTCGCCTGGCCGTAGGCGTCGGCTGCTCCCGCGAGCCAGAACCGCGCGATCTCCTCGCCACGAGCGCGCACGAGGGCGGCTTCGGCTGCGGCGTCCTCACCGGCGACAGCCTCTGCGACGAGACCCCACTCGACAGCCTCAGCGGCCGAGAGGAGTCGATCCTGCAGCACGAGCTGCAGCGCACGACGCTGGCCGACGGCGCGGGCGAGCTGGGCCGAGACGGAGAGGTCGGGCGTCAGGCCGATGTTGGCGTACAGGCTGCCGAGCTTGGAGCGCGACCCGACCACGGCGTAGTCGCTGGAGAGCAGGATGCCGAGTCCACCGCCGGCCGTCGTGCCGTGCGCGGCCGCGACGACCGGAACCGTCGACTCGGTGAGCGAACGGATACCGGCATTGATCACCTCGGCAAGAGCAGTGATCTCGCTGCCGGATGCTCCCATCGTGGTCGCCATGTCGATCACGTCGCCGCCGGCGCAGAATGCCGGGCCCGAGGCATCGATGAGGATCGCCTTGACGTCGGGGCGCGAGGTCGCCTCGGCCGTCGCCTCTTTCCACGCGTGCGCGAGGTCGGCGTTGAACGCGTTGAGGCGGGCGGGGCGGTTCAGCGTGAGCCGGGCCATTCCCTCTTCGACGGCGAACAGGATGGCATCACTCATGGCATCTCCTTCGAGCACAGGACGTGTGGCTCCAGCGTAACCGCGATCAGACGCGCTCCCAGACCTGCGCGACGAAGCTCTCCATCCGACGACGCGTGCCGTCCAGACGGAAGTCGACCTGCCCTGGCGTCCTGACCTCGTTCGGTGCGAGCGGGTGCGCCAGCCGCACGTTCTCGTGACACGAGAGATCGGCGCACATGTACGTGCCGAACGAGTCGCCTCGACGCCCCGCCTCCCCCGCGCGTCGTGCCGAGAAGAGCGCAACCTGGTTTCCTGGCTGCATCGTGTGGCAGATGTTGCACATGCCCGTGCGGATGCGACTCGTCTCCGTGGCCCTGAGCACGATGCCGACCACATCGTCCTCGTGGGGGATCAGCACGTAGCCGCGGCGGCTGGCGGAGGGATCCTGCCAGGCGAAGAAGTCGAGGTAGTCCCAGTCGACGAGCAGGAAGTCATGCGGCATCTCCATGACCCGCAGCTCGTCGGCATCCGCGTTGACGAAAGATGCCCTGACGTCGGCTTCGGTGAGCGGTCGCATCGGTCCAGTCTATGAAGTCGTGCCGACCGCAGGTGCATCTGCCGTCGCATCGCGGTCTCGGATCAGGAGCCCGAACCCGAACGCGATGAAGAACATCAGCACGCCGTACACCGCAGCGGGCAGGCTCAACTCCACCGAACCCAGGACGGACTGCGCGATCACGATCGCCAGAGTGGCGTTGTGGATCCCGATCTCGAAGGACGTCGCGATGGCCTGTCGCTTCCCCACCCGCAGCATCCGCGGAACGAGGAAGCCGATCGCGAGGCTGATCAGGCAGAAGAGTACGGTGATGAGGGCGAGCTGCGTGAAGTTCGCGACCAGGAGCATCCAGTTCGAGGCGACGGCACCCGCGATCACGACCACCAGGATGATCACCGAGGCGATACGCACCGGCTTGTCCATGCCTGCGGCGAATCGCGGCCAGAAACGTCGCACGAGCATGCCGAGCGCGACCGGCAGCAGCACGATCGCGAACACCTCGAGCGCCTTCGACCACTGCAGGCCCAGACGGTCATCGAACGGCTGGAAGTACGCGATCGCGAGGTTGGTGATGATCGGAAGCGTGATCACCGCGATCACCGAGTTCACGGCGGTCAACGAGATGTTCAGCGCGATATCGCCACGGAACAGATGGCTGTACAGATTCGCGGTCGTCCCGCCCGGCGATGCGGCGAGCATCATCATGCCGACCGCGAGCACGGGCGGCAGCTGGAACGCGAGCACGAGCCCGAAGCAGATCGCCGGCAGCAGCACGAGCTGGCAGAGCAGCGCGACGATCACCGCCTTCGGCTGCTTCAGCACCCTCGCGAAGTCGGCGAGAGTGAGGCTGAGTCCCAGCCCGAGCATGATGATGCCCAGGGCGACGGGGAGTCCGATGGTGGTCAACGCTGATCCCATGGGACTCAGTGTGACGGACGAAGGGCCTCGGTGTCACGCGTTGCGGACGTGGAAGCCGTGCGGTGATGGTGGCGAGTGAGGGATTCGAACCCCCGAATGCAGAGCAGTCTGATTTACAGTCAGATCCCTTTGGCCGCTTGGGTAACTCGCCAGAGCGCACCCGTCCGACTTGAACAGCCAACCGGGGGCACGAGTATTGATCATACCCGCCAGACGCGGTCGGATGAAATCGAACGTTCAGCTGCCGTGGATCCCTCGCCCGGAGTCGGCGAGCGACTCCGGCGTGCGCAGCAGACCGCCCTCGGCGCGACAGGTCGCGGCGGCGACGTCCATGGCGCGCAGGAGCAGGTCGCGCCAGTCGTCGAGCAGGCGTGGGGATCCTGAGACGAGTCCCGAGGCGACCGCCGCGAGCGTCGCATCGCCCGCGCCCACCGTGTCGATCACTCGCCCCGGCAGGTCCGAGATCGGGGCGGACACGCTACCGGAATCCGTCTCGAGCACCGCGCCCTCCGCTCCCGCTGTCGCCAGCACCGCGCCGACGTCGAGTCCGCGCAATCGCGAGCGCAATGCGTCGAGGTCCCCGTCGTAGAGGATCGCCGCATCATCGGCACCGACCTTCACGATCTGCGCACCCGCGGCGAGGCGCTCGAACCCCCGCACGAACTCCGCACGGTCGTGGAGCATCCCGGTGCGCGGGTTCGGGTCGATCGCCACCCGTGCACCTGACAGCGCGGCGGCCAGCGCGTCGACCTCGGCGGGAACATCGAAGGGGAAGCAGCTGATCACGGTCAGTCCTGCGTCGGCGATCGCCTCGCATGCGGCATCGGAGTACCGGATGCTCCGGCCCTGCGCGGCATCGTTGAACACGTACTCGGGCTCACCGTTCGCGGCTCGCCGCACCACCGCCCGCGACGACCCGCGCGGTGCCTCACTCGCGATCAGTCCGACCCCGAAGTCGGCGAGGTATTCGCGGATGTGATCTCCGGCCTCGTCGTCGCCCACCATCGCGATGAGGGTCACCGGCACTCCGAGCCGGCGGAGCCCGACAGCCACGTTGAGCGCCGCTCCCCCGACCAACTCGCGCACGCCGGATTCGTCGTGGATCTCGTCGATCAGGGCATCGCCGATCACGACGACGGAATCAGCGGGGGAAGTCTCGTTGCTCACCCGCCGACACTATCGTGCGACGATGCGGCGCACCGCTCCGGCCGCCACTTCGACCGCACGGCTTCGCGACGAGCGCACGGCTTCGCCTCGAACGCACGGCTTCACGACGCACCTCGCCCGTGCACTCGGCAGCTTCCGGTGAACTCGGCAGCACCCCGCACGCCTACGCAGCGGACACGGAGAAGGCCCCAGGCGAATCGCCTGGGGCCTTCTGCGTCACTCAGTACACGATCAGTTGTAGGTACCGGGCGTGATGTCGTCCGTCGAGAACGCGTCAAAGTCGACGTAACCGAAGTCGCCGTCCGCGTACGCACCATCGGATGCGAAGATCCGGTTCGGGTAGCGCTCGCTCTTGGCTTCCTCGGTGGCCTCGACCGTGACGTCGCGGTACTTCGAGAGTCCCGTTCCGGCGGGGATGAGCTTACCGATGATGACGTTCTCCTTGAGACCGACCAGCGGGTCGCGCTTGCCCTGCATCGCAGCCTCGGTGAGCACGCGGGTCGTCTCCTGGAAGGAGGCGGCCGACAGCCACGACTCGGTCGCGAGCGACGCCTTCGTGATACCCATCAGCTCAGGGCGACCGGACGCGGGGCGCTTGCCCTCTGCCACGGCCTCGCGGTTGATCGACTGGTAGCGCTTGAGGTCGACCATCTCACCCGGGAGCAGGGTCGTGTCGGCGTGATCGACGACGGTGACCTTGCGGAGCATCTGACGGACGATGACCTCGATGTGCTTGTCGTGGATCGGCACACCCTGCGAGCGGTACACGCCCTGGACGCCGCCGACGAGGTAACGCTGCACCTCGCGAGCACCCATGACGCGCATGATCTCCTTGGGGTCGAGCGTGCCCACCAGGATCGGCTGACCGACCGTGACGTGCTGCCCGTCCTCGACGAGAAGCGTCGCACGCTTCAGCACCGGGTAGACGACCGGCTCTTCACCGCTGTCGGGCGTGAGGATGACCTTCTTGCCCTTGTCGGTCTCGTCGATCGCGATACGACCATCGGCCTCGGCGATCGGCGACGCGCCCTTGGGGGTACGCGCTTCGAAGAGCTCCTGCACGCGGGGAAGACCCTGCGTGATGTCATCCGCCGACGCCGAACCACCGGTGTGGAAGGTACGCATCGTCAGCTGGGTACCGGGCTCACCGATCGACTGGGCCGCGATGATGCCGACGGCCTCGCCGATGTCGACGGTCTTGCCCGTCGCGAGCGAACGGCCGTAGCACTGTGCGCAGACACCGACGGCGGAGTCGCACGTCAGGACCGAGCGCACCTTGATGCTCTCGACACCCAGCGCGACGAGCTTGTCGATCAGCACGTCACCCACGTCGTCACCGGCGGAGGCGAGGACCTCGCCCTTGCTGTCGACCACGTCGGAGGCCAGCGTACGAGCGAACACCGAGTTCTCGACGTTCGCGTCGCGCACGAGCTCACCCTGCGAGTTCGGAGCAGCGATCGGGAGCTCGAGGCCCTTCGACGTGCCGCAGTCCTCTTCGCGGATGATGACGTCCTGCGAGACATCCACCAGACGACGGGTCAGGTAACCCGAGTCGGCGGTACGCAGAGCGGTGTCGGCCAGACCCTTACGGGTACCGTGCGTCGCGATGAAGTACTCCGCCACCGACAGACCCTCGCGGTACGAGGAGATGATCGGACGCGGGATGATCTCACCCTTGGGGTTGTTCACCAGACCACGCATACCGGCGATGTTCCGGATCTGCAGCCAGTTACCACGAGCACCCGACGACACCATGCGGTTGATGGTGTTGTCCTCGGGGAAGTTGGCCTTCATCGCGGCCTGGACCTCGTCGGTCGCCTCGGTCCAGATCTTGATGAGCTCCTGGCGACGCTCGGAGTCGGTCGTCAGACCCTTCTCGTACTGCGACTGGACCTTCGCGGCCTGCTTCTCGTAGCCGGCGACGATCTCCGCCTTGTTCGGCGGGGTCAGGATGTCGCTCAGGGCGACGGTCACACCGGAGCGCGTTGCCCAGTAGAAACCGGCGTCCTTGATGCGGTCCAGCGATGCAGCAGTCTCGACCTTGGGGTACTCCTCGGCCAGCTTGTTGACGATCTGCGACAGCTTGTTCTTGTCGGCCTGCTCGCGGACGAACGGGTAGCCCTTGGGCAGCGTGTCGTTGAAGATCGCCTGACCCAGCGAGGCGTCGACGAGACCGTGGCGCTCGTAGCCCTCGGGAGCTTCGCCCTCGAGGAACGTCAGACCCGGGATGCGGATGCGGATCTTCGCCTGCAGGTCGAGGGTTCCCTCGTCCTTGGCCAGGATCGCCTCGCCCACCGAACCGAACGCACGGCCCTCACCGGCTGCGCCCTCCTTGACCGTGGTCAGGTGGTGCAGACCGATGATCATGTCCTGCGAAGGCAGGGTGACCGGGCGTCCGTCGGACGGCTTCAGGATGTTGTTCGAGGCGAGCATCAGCACGCGGGCCTCGGCCTGGGCCTCGACCGACAGCGGCAGGTGGACAGCCATCTGGTCACCGTCGAAGTCGGCGTTGAACGCCGCGCAGACGAGCGGGTGCAGCTGGATGGCCTTGCCCTCGACGAGCTGCGGCTCGAACGCCTGGATGCCGAGGCGGTGCAGCGTGGGTGCACGGTTCAGCAGAACCGGACGCTCACGGATGATCTCCTCGAGCACGTCCCAGACCTCGGGACGGGTGCGCTCGACGGCACGCTTGGCCGCCTTGATGTTCTGCGAGTGACCGAGGTCGATCAGGCGCTTGATGACGAACGGCTTGAAGAGCTCCAGCGCCATCTGCTTGGGCAGACCGCACTGGTGCAGCTTCAGCTGCGGGCCGACGATGATGACCGAACGGCCGGAGTAGTCGACGCGCTTGCCGAGCAGGTTCTGACGGAAACGACCCTGCTTGCCCTTCAGCATGTCGCTGAGGGACTTCAGAGCACGGTTGCCGGTGCCGGTGACGGGACGACCGCGACGACCGTTGTCGAACAGTGCGTCGACGGCCTCCTGCAGCATGCGCTTCTCGTTGTTGACGATGATCTCGGGGGCGCCGAGGTCGATCAGACGACGAAGACGGTTGTTGCGGTTGATCACGCGGCGGTACAGGTCGTTCAGGTCGGAGGTCGCGAAGCGGCCACCGTCGAGCTGGACCATCGGGCGCAGCTCCGGCGGGATCACCGGAACCACATCGAGGACCATCGCGGCCGGGCTCATGCCGGTCTCGAGGAACGAGCTGACGACCTTGAGGCGCTTGATCGCACGGATCTTGCGCTGGCCCTTGCCCTCGGAGATCTGCAGACGCAGGTTCTCGGCCTCGGCGTCAAGGTCGAAGGCGGCGAGGCGACGCTGGATCGACTCGGCGCCCATGTAGGCCTCGAAGTACTGACCGAAGCGGTCCTGCAGCTCGTGGAAGACGTCGTCCTCGGGGCGGAGCGCACCGACCTCGAGCGTGCGGAAGTCCTCCCACACGCGCTCGAGCTTGGCGATCTGCTCGTCGGCGCCCTTGCGGATGAGGGACATCTCCTTCTCGGCGGCGTCCTTCACCTTCTTCTTGGCGTCGGCCTTGGCACCCTCTGCCTCGAGAGCAGCGAGCTCCTCCTCCAGCTTGGCGAGGCGCTCCGCGATCTTGGAGTCGCGGCGGTCGCCGAGCGTCTTCAGCTCGAGGCGGATGTTGTTCTCCTGCGTGCCCAGGTCGCGGTGACGAGCATCCTCGTCGACCGAGATGACCATGTAGGCGGCGAAGTAGATGACCTTCTCGAGGTCCTTCGGCGCCATGTCGAGCAGGTAGCCGAGGCGCGAGGGAACACCCTTGAAGTACCAGATGTGGGTGACGGGAGCGGCGAGCTCGATGTGACCCATGCGCTCACGACGGACGGAGCTCTTGGTGACCTCCACGCCGCAGCGCTCGCAGACGATGCCCTTGAAGCGGACACGCTTGTACTTGCCGCAGGCGCACTCCCAGTCGCGGGACGGGCCGAAGATCTGCTCTCCGAAGAGACCGTCCTTCTCCGGCTTCAGTGTGCGGTAGTTGATGGTTTCGGGCTTCTTGACCTCGCCGTACGACCAAGCGCGGATGTGGTCTGCGGTCGCCAGGCCGATGCGAAGCTCATCGAAAGTTGTGGACTCGAGCACTAGTTCTCCTGTGTCGGAAATTCTTTTTGAGAAGTCTGCTTCGGTGTGCCCGGGAGGTGGATCCCGGGCACACCTGCGGATTAGATCTCGTCGATCGAGGCGGCCTCGAAGCGGCTGGAGATGTTGATACCGAGTTCCTCTGCGGCGCGGAACGCCTCATCGTCGGTGTCTCGGAGGTTCACCAGCGTGCCGTCGGCCGAGAGGACCTCGACGTTCAGGCAGAGCGACTGCATCTCCTTCATGAGCACCTTGAAGGACTCGGGGATGCCGGGCTCCTGGATGTTCTCGCCCTTGACGATGGCCTCGTACACCTTGACGCGGCCGAGGATGTCGTCGGACTTGATCGTGAGGAGCTCCTGGAGCGCGTATGCGGCGCCGTAGGCCTCGAGGGCCCACACCTCCATCTCACCGAAGCGCTGTCCACCGAACTGCGCCTTACCACCGAGCGGCTGCTGGGTGATCATCGAGTACGGACCCGTGGAGCGCGCGTGGATCTTGTCGTCGACCAGGTGGTGCAGCTTCAGGATGTACATGTAGCCCACGGAGATCGGAGCCGGGAACGGCTCACCCGAGCGACCGTCGAACAGCTGCGTCTTGCCGCTCGAGTCGATCAGGCGCACGCCGTCGCGGGTCGGGGTGGTGGCGTCGAGGAGACCGGCGATCTCCTCCTCGCTCGCACCGTCGAACACCGGGGTGGCGACCTTCGTACCGGGGGCGGCCTCGAACGCGTCCTTCGGGAGCTTCACAGCCCACTCCGGGGTGCCTTCGACCTTCCAGCCCTGCTTGGCGATCCACCCGAGGTGGGTCTCGAGGACCTGGCCGAAGTTCATTCGACCGGGGATGCCGAGCGGGTTCAGCACGATGTCGACCGGCGTGCCGTCCGACAGGAAGGGCATGTCCTCGATCGGGAGGATCTTGGCGATGACACCCTTGTTGCCGTGACGACCGGCGAGCTTGTCACCCTCGGTGATCTTGCGCTTCTGGGCGATGTAGACCACGACGCGGCGGTTCACGCCGGAGCCGAGCTCGTCGTCGCCGTCCTCGGCGTTGAACTCCTTGACGGCGATGATCGTGCCCTGCTCGCCGTGGGGCACCTTCAGCGAGGTGTCACGGACTTCGCGGCTCTTCTCGTTGAAGATCGCGCGGAGCAGACGCTCCTCGGCCGACAGCTCGGTCTCACCCTTCGGCGTGACCTTGCCGACGAGGATGTCGCCGGGGCGGACCTCGGCGCCGATGCGGATGATGCCGCGCTCGTCGAGGTCCTTCAGCAGCTCGGGGCTGACGTTGGGGAGGTCACGGGTGATCTCCTCCTTGCCGAGCTTCGTGTCGCGGGCGTCGACCTCGTACTCCTCGATGTGGATCGACGAGAGGGTGTCGTCCTTCACCAGGTCCTGGCTCAGGATGATGGCGTCCTCGAAGTTGTAGCCCTCCCACGTCATGAACGCGACGAGGAGGTTCTTTCCGAGGGCCAGCTCGCCGTTCTCGGTGGCGGGGCCATCGGCGATGACCTCTCCGACCTCGACGCGCTCACCGGCGTTGACGACGACCTTCTGGTTGTACGAGGTGCCCTGGTTCGAGCGGTCGAACTTGCGCAGGTGGTACTCCTGCGTTCCGCCCTCGTCGAGCATGACGACGACGCGGTCGGCGGAGACCTCGGAGACGACACCGGGCTTCTCGGCGGTGATCACGTCACCCGCGTCGATGGCGGTGTAGCCCTCCATACCGGTTCCGACGAGCGGCGAGTCGCTGCGCAGCAGCGGCACAGCCTGACGCTGCATGTTGGCGCCCATGAGGGCGCGCTGTGCGTCGTCGTGCTCGAGGAAGGGCACGAGCGAGGTCGCGACCGACACCATCTGGCGCGGCGAGACGTCGATGTAGCCGATCTCCTCGGGGACGAACAGGTCGACCTCGCCGCTGCCGCCCTTGGGGCGGGCCAGGACGTGGCTCTCGCGGAAGCGACCCTTGGCATCGAGCGGGGCGTTCGCCTGCGCGATGTTGAAGTCGACCTCTTCGGAAGCGGTCAGGTAGTCGATCTGCTCGGTCACGACACCGTCGACGACCTTGCGGTACGGGGTCTCGATGAATCCGAACGAGTTGATGCGTGCGAAGGTCGCGAGCGCACCGATCAGACCGATGTTCGGGCCTTCCGGCGTCTCGATCGGGCACATGCGGCCGTAGTGCGAGGGGTGCACGTCACGGACCTCGACGCCGGCGCGGTCACGCGAGAGACCACCGGGGCCGAGCGCGGAGAGACGACGCTTGTTCGTCAGACCCGCGAGCGGGTTGTTCTGGTCCATGAACTGCGACAGCTGCGACGTTCCGAAGAACTCCTTGATCGCGGCGACGACGGGGCGCACGTTGATCAGGGTCTGCGGCGTGATGGCCTCGATGTCCTGCGTGGTCATGCGCTCGCGGACGACACGCTCCATGCGGGACAGACCCGTGCGGACCTGGTTCTGGATCAGCTCGCCGACCGCGCGGATGCGACGGTTGCCGAAGTTGTCGATGTCGTCGGTCGCGAGACGGATCTCGGCCTTCTTGCCGCCGCGGATGCCCGTGAAGGTCTCCTCGGTGCCGGCGTGCAGACGCACGAGGTACTTGATCGTGGCCACGATGTCTTCGACGGTCAGCACCGACGAGGTCAGGGGCTGGTCGAGACCCAGCTTGTGGTTGATCTTGTAGCGGCCGACCTTCGCGAGGTCGTAGCGCTTCGGGTTGAAGTAGAAGTTGTCCAGCAGGGCGCGGGCAGCCTCGGCGGCGACCTGCTCGCCCGGGCGGAGCTTGCGGTAGATGTCGCGGAGCGCATCTTCCTTCGTGACGATCGTGTCCTTCGCGAGCGTCTCCTCGATCGAGGTGTAGCCGGCGAACTCGGCGAGGATCTCCTCGCTGGTCATGCCCAGCGCCTTGAGGAAGACGGTGACCGACTGCTTGCGCTTGCGGTCGACGCGCACGCCCACCTGGTCGCGCTTGTCGATCTCGAACTCGAGCCACGCACCGCGGCTCGGGATGACGCGCGCCGACACGATGTCCTTGTCGGAGGTCTTGTCGGGGGTCTTGTCGAAGTAGACACCCGGCGAGCGCACGAGCTGCGACACGACGACGCGCTCGGAGCCGTTGATGATGAACGTGCCCTTGTCGGTCTGCAGCGGGAAGTCGCCCATGAAGACCGTCTGGGTCTTGATCTCACCCGTGAGGTGGTTCATGAACTCGGCCTCGACGTACAGCGGAGCGGCGTAGGTCTTGCCACGCTCCTTGCACTCCTCGATCGAGTACTTCTCGGGCTCGAGGTAGGGGTTCGTGAACGAGAGCTGCATCGTCTCGCCGAGATCCTCGATCGGAGAGATCTCCTCGAAGATCTCGCCCAGACCGCTGTTCTCGTTGACGTCGGTGCGACCGGCCGCCTTGGCCTCGGCGACGCGCGCCTTCCAGGCGTCGTTGCCGACCAGCCAACCGAAGGACTCGGTCTGCAGAGCGAGAAGGTCGGGGACCGTCAGCGTGTCGGAGATCTTGGCGAACGAAAGACGGGAAGCTCCGCGTCCGTTCTTGGTGGTGGTGGATGTGGATGCGTTGCGAGCAGCAGCCAAGGGAATAACCTCCGTGAGCCCCGCAGGGCTTCTCGATTCCTTTGTCGTCAGGTGGAGTGTGCGCTCGAGAACTCAACGAAATGCCGACCACCATATGAGGGCAGGGAGAAGCGAGCGCAACTACCAACTATACGCACGATTGTGCGACATGGCAAGCGCAGTCCTTGACCAATCTCGGATGCTGCGGTATTGGACCGAAGCACCGGGCCGGACCCCGCCCGGCCCGGTGCTTCACGACGCGATGTTGAGCTCGTTGCCGGGGATGGAGGCCAGCAGACGCCGCGTGTACGGGTCGCGCGGATTCGTGAAGATCTCCTCCGAGCTGGCCGCCTCGACGAGCCTGCCGTCCTTCATGACGCACACGTAGTCGCTGATCAGTCGCACCACTGCCAGGTCGTGCGAGATGAAGAGGTAGCTCAAGCCGTACTCGCGTTGCAGATCTCCGAGCAGCGTGAGGATCTGATCCTGCACCAGGACGTCGAGCGCCGAGACGGGCTCGTCGCACACGATCAGGTCGGGCGACAGCGCGAGCGCGCGGGCGATCGCGACGCGCTGCCGCTGTCCTCCCGAGAGCTCGGACGGATACCGTCGCAGCATCGACTGCGGCAGGGCGACGTCGTCGAGGAGCTGCCGCACGCGCGCGCGTCGCTCGGCGCCACTCCCCCTCTTGTAGAAGTCGAGCGGCTCCGCGATCAGGCGCTCGATCGTGAACATCGGGTTCAGGCTCGAGTACGGATCCTGGAAGATCGGCTGCACCTGCTGGCGGAAGTCCCTCGTCTCGGCCCGGCTCAGCGACGCGATGTCCTTGCCCTCGTAGCGGATAAGCCCGCTCGTCGGCTCGATCACCTTCAACAGCATCCGCGCCGTCGTGGTCTTGCCCGACCCGGACTCCCCCACGATCGCCACCGTCTCCCCCCGGGGGATGGCGAGCGACACGTCGTCGACCGCCACGAAGTCCTCACCGCGACCGCGCACCGGGTACACCTTCGTGAGGTTCTCGATCTCGACGATGTTGTCGGCGGGAGCAGCCTCGACCTCGACACCAACCTCCGCGGTCCGCTCCTGCACCCGGAACGCCTCCGGCTGCAGACGGGCCGCAGCGACCGAGGGCGCCGCCTTCACGAGCGACTGCGTGTACGGATGCTGCGGGTTCTCCAGGATCTGCCGCGCGGCACCCTGCTCGACGACCCTGCCGCGATGCATGACGATCACCCGCTCGGCACGCTCGGCCGCGAGGCCGAGATCGTGGGTGATGAGCAGCACGGCCGTTCCCAGCTCCCGCGTCATCTGCCCGATCTGGTCGAGGATCGTCTGCTGCACCGTCACGTCGAGAGCGCTGGTGGGCTCATCCGCGATCAGCAGGCGCGGTTTGCACGCCAGACCGATCGCGATGAGTGCGCGCTGGCGCATCCCGCCGGAGAACTCGTGCGGGTACTGCTTCGCACGCCGTTCCGGGTCGGGAAGGCCCGCGGCGGTCAGCGCCTCCACGACCTTCGCGTTCACGTTCTGCCGGGTCGCGAGACCGTGCGCGAGCAGCGTCTCGGCGACCTGCGTGCCGATCTTCGCGACCGGGTTCAGGTTCGACATCGGGTCCTGCGGCACGAGGCCGATGTCGCGGCCGCGGATCGTGCGCAGCTCGTTCTCCGGCGCGTGCGCGATCTCCTTCCCGTCGAGACGGATGCTTCCGGACGCGACCTTTCCCCCGCCGGCGAGCAGGCCGATGATGGCCATCGCGGTGGTCGACTTGCCCGACCCCGATTCCCCGACGATCGCGACCGTCTCCCCCGGACGGATCTCGAGGTCCACGCCCTCGACGGCGTGCACCACACCGTCCATGGTGGCGAAGTCCACCGCGAGGCCTTCGACCGACAGCAGCGGTTCGGACGACATCTGATTCTCCTTCGTGGCGTACAGGGCGCCCTCGTCGCGGGGGTTCATCGCGCCCTCGTCCGCGGATCCATCGCTTCGCGCAACGCCTCACCCAGCAGCGTGAAGCCGAGTGCGGTGATGGCGATGCAGATGCCGGGGAGGAACGCCAGCCAGGGCGCGATCGCGAGCTCGGCCTGCGCGTAGGTGAGCATGCGCCCCCACTCGGCCGTCGCGGGTCCTCCGCCGCCGAGCCCGAGGAACGACAGCGCCGCCGCATCGATCACGGCGGTCGCGAGCGTGAGGGTCCCCTGCACGATCACGGGACCGATCGCGTTCGGCAGCACATGCGACATGGTGATCTGCCCGCGGCCGAGCCCGAGCGTCTGCGCCGAGAGGACGTAGTCGCTCGAGCGCTGCTGCAGCATCGAGGCCCGGAGCAGGCGCGCGAAGATCGGAACCTGCGACGCCCCGATCGCGATCATGACCGCGAACGGCGTCTGCCCGAGGATCGCGGCGATCGACACCGCCAGCAGGAGGTTCGGCACCGAGAGGATGATGTCGACGACGCGCATGATGACGGTGTCGACCCACCCGCCGAACGTGCCGGCGAGGAGACCGAGGATCATGCCGCCGACCAGGCCCATCGCGGTGGAGATGACGCCGATCAGGAGCGACGCCTGCGCGCCCCAGATGAGCTTCGACAGCACGTCTCCGCCGAAGCGGTCGAGACCGAGCGGGAACTCCGGCAGCTCCCCCGGGCCGGGGATGTGCGTCGGCGTGATGAACTTCGCCCCCGGCAGCGCGGTCTCCGGGTAAGGGGCCAGCCATGGTGCGAGTCCGGCGACGAGCAAGAACAGCAGCACGATGATCGCGCCGATCCAGGCCGTCGGGTTGCGGCGCAGTCGGCGGAACACGTCGCGCCAGAATCCGCCTGAGCCGTTCTTGAGATCGGCCTGCGCGATCGCGACGGTGTCGATGCTGCCGCCGCTCTCGGCCGACGGCCCCTGGGCGGGTGGGAGGGCGATGCTCATGCGACCGCCTCCTTTCGGACGATGACGAGGGACATCACTGCACCCTCACTCTCGGGTCGATGAAGCTGTAGGAGACATCGACCGCCAGGTTGATCAGCGCGTACGCGATCGCGATGAAGATGATGAATCCCTGGAGCACCGGGAAGTCCCTCGTGAAGATCGCCCTCGCGAGGAACGAGCCGATACCGGGGAAGGCGAACACCGTCTCGGTGAGCACCGCCCCGGAGATCAACAGTCCCGTCTGCAGACCGATCGTCGTGATGACCGGGAGCATCGCGTTGCGCAGGATGAAGCGGTTGCGCAACGTGGGCGCACCGACGCCCTTCGCCCGCCCGGTGCGCACGTAGTCCGCGTTCTGCACCTCGAGGACGCTGGCCCTCGTGATGCGGACGATGATGGCGAGGGGGATGGTGCCGAGCGCGAGCGCGGGCAGGACCAGGTGCAGGATCGCATCCCATGCGGCGTCGAACTCGCCGGTGATGATGCCGTCCCACACGTAGAAACCGGTGGGATGGGTCGCGTCTATCCGCGGGTCTTGGCGGCCGTCCGACGGCAGCCATCCCAGTTGCACGGCGAAGACGTACTTGAGGATGAACGCGAGGAAGAACACCGGGATCGTGATGCCGATGAGGCTCAGCACGACCGACGCGTGGTCGGTGAACTTCCCGTGCCGGCGGGCGGCCCAGTATCCCAGGGGGATGCCGACGCCGACCGCGAAGATGAGCGCCATCACGCTGAGCTCCAGCGTCGCGGGGAAGCGCCGCATGAACTCCTCCACCACGGGTCGGTTCGTCTGGATCGACGTTCCGAAATCGCCCTGCAGCAGGCGACCGATCCAGGTGAAGTACTGCTGGATGAGGGGTTCGTCGAAGCCGTAGAGCTCGTTGACCCTGGCGATGGCCTCCGGTGTGGCCTTCTCGCCGAGAAGGGCGACCGCGGGGCCGCCGGGAAGGGCCCTGACCCAGGCGAACAGCAGGATGCTGAGCCCGAACAGGGTGGGGATGAGGAACAGCAGTCGCCTGCCGATGGTGCGCAGCACGAAGATCTCCGTCGATCAGAAGGTACGCCGTTCCCCGGTCCCGCCGCGAAGGAGGAACCGGGGAACGACGATCACATGGTCGGGCCTACTTGGTGAGGACGATGTCCGTGAAGACCTCGTCGTTCACCGGGCTGGCCGGGTAGCTCTTCACGCGCGGGTCGAACGCCAGCGTCGGCGCCGGGTGCGCGAGCGGGACGCCGGGGATGAACTCGGCGACCATCTCGTTGATCTCCTCGTACAGCGGCGTCTGGTCGTCGAGGTTGGAGACGCCGCGCGCCTCCGTGAGCTTCTGGAACAGCTCCGGGTTGTCGAAACCCCATTCGGAGCTCTTCTGCCCGAAGAAGACGCCGACGAAGTTGTCGGTGTCGTTGTAGTCGCCGGTCCAGCCGAGCAGGTGGATGCCGTGATCCGCCGTGCCGGTGGTGCGGTCGAGGTACTCGACCCACTCCTCCGAGACCGGGGTGGTCTCGACGCCGACCTCGGTCAGCTGCGACGAGAGGACGGTGTAGATCTGCTCGGGGTCCGGCATGTACGGCCGCGAGACGTTCACCGGGTAGTTGAAGGTGAGCTTCAGCGGGTTCGCCTCGTCGTAGCCGGCTTCGGCGAGCAGCGCCTTGGCCTTCGCGGGGTCGTAGTCGTAGGTCGTGACATCCGGGTTGTAGCCGTTGACGACCTCCGGCACGAACTGCGTGGCCTTCTGGGTGCCTTCGGGCAGGACCTGGCTGATCAACGCATCCTTGTCGATGGCGTACGACAGCGCCTCGCGCACCTTCGGATCCTGCAACTCGGGCACGGCCTGGTTGAAGGCGAGGTAGAGGATCGTGAACGGCGGACGCGACACCATCGTGAAGCCGTCGTCGCCCAGAGCCTTGGTGTCGGCGGGGCCGACGAGGTCGTAGCCGTCGATCGAGCCGGACTCCAGCGCCTGGCGGCGAGCGGTCGGGTCGTCGATCGTGCGGAAGATGATCTCGTCGATCTGGCCGGCCTCACCCCAGTAGTCGCCGTAGGCCTTGAGCGTGACCTGCTCGCCCGGCGCCCACTCGTCGAACTGGTACGGGCCCGTGCCGACGGGGTGGCCCATCGCGTACTCGGACAACTGCGGAGCCTCGGCCGAGCCGCTGACGTCGTCGGCGCCGAACTCCTGCATCGCGGACGGGCTCTGCATCGCGAACGCCGGGAGCGACAGCGACGGGATGAAGCCGGCGAACGGCTTGTTCAGCTCGATCGTGACCGAGTAGTCGCCGTCAGGGGTGCAGGACTTGTAGACGGCGTCGGCTGCGTTCGACGCGTATCCCTTGAAGAGCTTGTTGTAGTAGTAGCCGAACGCCTCGGACGCGGCCAGCCCGGTCCAGTTGTACCAGCGGTCGAAGTTCGCGCAGACGGCCTCGGCGTTGAAGGGCGTCCCGTCCTGGAAGGTCACGTCCTCCTTGAGGGTGAACGTGTGCGACATGCCGTCTTCGGACGACTCCCACTTCTCGGCGAGGAGCGGGGCCGGATCCGCGGTGCCCGGCTCGGTGCCGACCAGGCCCTCGAAGACCTGTCGCGAGACGCGGAAGCTCTCGCCGTCCTGCGCGAACGCGGGGTCGAGGCTCGCCGGGTCCGATGACGCGGCGAAGACGAACGTCCCGTCGACGTCGCCCGAGCCTTCCGAGCCTTCGTCCCCTCGCTCGCTCGCGACGCACCCTGCGAGGGCGATCGCCGCGATCGTGGCTCCGGTTACGGCGATGAGTCCTCGCCGACGCTTGACTGATTGGTGCATTGTGTGACCTTCCCTGTCGGGCGCTTCCTTGCGCGTCCCGCGGCGTCTTCGCCTCGGTGACGGTGATGAGTCGACGGTACCCAGCAGATCCGCAGATACCAAACGGAACCAGGTTGCGATCCGGTATCGGCGCGACCGGGGCCGATCCGGTAGTGTCCAGATCGTGCCCGTCTCCTCCCCGCTCGCCGTCTGCTTCGGCGAGGGCATGGTCGCCCTCGTCGCCGCTTCCGCCGGACCGCTGGAGGACTGTCGGACCTTCCACCGATCCCTGGCCGGAGCCGAGTGGAACACCGCGATCGCGCTGGCGTCCGCCGGTATCCGCACCTCGGTGCTGTCCCGCGTCGGCGACGACGGCTTCGGACGCTTCCTGACCGCCGAACTGCGCGCGCACGGTGTCGACGACTCCGCGGTGGAGATCGATCACGATGCACCCACCGGGCTCTACGTCAAGGAGCTCTCCGCGCGCACGGACGGTGCCGTCGACGGGACGATGCACTACTACCGCTCAGGGTCGGCGGCGTCGGCTCTGTCGCCGCAGACGCTCAGGGGGCCGGTGGCATCCGCGCTCCTCGCGGAGGCGTCGCTCGTGCACACCTCGGGGATCACTCCCGCCCTCTCCACCTCGACCCTCGCCGCTCAAGAGGCGCTGTTCGCCGAAGAGCGCCACGACCGACTGCTCAGCTTCGACCTGAACTGGCGCCCGGCGCTCTGGCGGGGCCGCGAGGCGGAGGGCAGGGAGATCCTGTCCGACTTCGCCGGTCGCGCAGACGTCGTCTTCTGCACGCGCCCTGACGCCGAGGCGGTGTTCGGCACCAGCGCCCCGCAGGAACTGCGCGCACGTTTCCCGCACCCCGGTATCTGCTGGTCACCGACTCCCGAGGCGCCGTCGCCTTCGACGGAGCGGAGACAGCCGAGAGCGACGCGCTCGATGCCCCTGTCGTGGAGACGATCGGGGCCGGCGATGCGTTCGCGGCGGGCTTCCTCGCCGGTGTGCTCACGGGCCTGTCCCTGACGGGCAGTCTCGCCCGCGGGCATCGCATCGCGACCAGAGCCCTGGTTAGCACCCGCGACCACGTCGACTGATCCTCCGGGAGGCCGGCGGTCAGGTGCGCCGCCGTGTCGGAACCGCGTCGTGTGTGCGCTGCAACGACACGGCGACGGGCTCGCCCCTGTGCTGCACGACCCGCACGAAGAGCACGTCGACGAGGGCGAGCTGAGCGATGCGGCTCGACATCGCAGCCATCCGGAACGGCGACTCCTGCGCCTGGGTGAGCAGCACGACATCTGCCGCCAGCGCCAGAGGGGAGTCGGCGACGCCGGTGACGGCGACCGCCAACGCTCCCGCGTCGCGCGCGACCTCGAGGGCCCGCAGCGTCTCTGCGGTCTCGCCGCCGTGGGAGAACGCGATCGCCACGTCCTTCGTCGTCCGCAACGAAGCCGTCGTCACCGCGAGATGCGGATCCGGGGAATGCGAGACCGAGCAGCCGATGCGAGACAGCTTCAACAGCAGGTCCTGCGCGGTGAGCGAAGACGCCGCCTGCCCGAACAGATCGATGTGTCGCGCGTCGACGACGGCACGGGCCACACGGTCGAGCGCGACGGGATCGAGAGCGAGGGCGGTCTTCTCGATCGCGTCGATCTCCTGCGCCGCGAGCTTCGCCGCGATCGCCGCAGGCCCGTCCTCGGGATCGATCGCCGTGGTGTCGAGACCGAACCGCGCCTGCTGCGCCTGCGCGAGCGTGATCGCGCGGGCGACCGCGACACGGAGCTCGCGATAGCCGCTGTATCCCAGCGACTGGGCGTAGCGGGCGACGGTCGACAGCGACGTGCGGCACAGCTGGGCGAGGTCGTTGATCGCGAGGTCGACGACGAGCGTCGGATCGCCGAGGATCGTCTCGGCGACGCGCGCCTCGGCAGCGCTCACCTTCGGCAGGGAGCGTCGCACCCGAGCGAGAACGTCATCGTCCATGGGGGTCCTGTCTCAGCCGGCGCTGGTCATCCTCTGCTGCACGGCGAAGCGCCCCAGGAGTGCGTCACGCGCCGTCTGCGCACCGAGCCTACTGGCTGCGGCGACCTCGATCGTCGGCAGCGGCAGGGCCGTCCGCGTCGGGAGACCGACGTTGACCACCACGGCTCGCGGATCGCGGGCGGCTGTCCGCTCGACCAGGGAGCGCTGCGCGGCATCCGTGTCTGGCCGATCGATCAGCACGACCGTGGTGCCGGAGGCCGCGGCGACCTCGTCCACCACGCGGTCCTGCTCGGCGACGGAGGCGGAGGCCACGTCGAGCCGCACCCGCAGACCGCCGTCGGCCAGCGCGTTCGCCACGTACGAACCCGCACTGTCGACGGCGAGGGTGGAGCGCCGGCGCGCATCGATGACGGCGAGTTCGGTGGCCGTCTCGAGGGTGGAGCCGGAGAGGGTCACCGTTCGGCGCACGATCTCGGCGGCGTCGAAGTCGTCGGGGGCGTCGAGGCGGTGCTCTGCGGCTGCGCGGAGCTTGGCGGCCAGGGCTGCGACCCGGGCGGCTGCCTCTTCCACACGTGCCCTCGGCAGCGAGCCGTCACGCAGAGCGGCAACGATCCCGTCTCTCGTGGCGTGGAAATCGCGCTCGTCCTGATCGGACGACGCGGCGTCGCCCGGATTGGTCGGGTTGCCGATGCACAGGAGGTCGGCACCGGCGGCCAGGGCTGCGGCCGCTCCCCGCCGAGCCCCACGGTCTCCCTGATGGCAGCCATGTCGAGGGCATCGGTGATGATCACGCCGTCGAAGCCCCAGTCGCGCAGCATCCCGAGCACGCGCGGGTTGAGAGTTGCGGGCTGCGGGCCCCAGGCGGGCACCACGATGTGCGCGGTCATCACGGCATCCACGCCGGCGTCGACCGCCGCACGGAACGGCTCGAGGTGCACACGCTCGAACTCCTCGAGATCGAGCGTGATCTCGGGAAGGGCGTGATGCGAGTCCATGTGGGTGTCACCATGGCCGGGGAAGTGCTTGACGCACGCGGCGACCCCTGCATCCTGGATGCCGTCGATCGTCGCGATCACATGCCGGGAGACGAGGGCTTCGTCGTCGCCGAACGCCCGCACGCCGATCACCGGGTTGCGCGGGTCGGTGTTGACGTCGGCGACGGGTCCGAGCACCACGTTGGCGCCGACCGCACGCACGCGTCTGGCGAGTTCGGCGCCGGTGCGCTCCGTCGCGGCCAGGTCGTCGAGGAGCCCCAGTTGCGCGGCCCCAGGCACCGTCGACCCCGTAGCGGATTCGAGCCGGGTGACGCTGCCGCCCTCCTCGTCGATCCCGATCAGCGCATCGGGGTTCGCGGCGAGGATCTCGGCGCTGAGGGCGGGAAGACCATCGCCGACGTTCTGTCCGAAGTAGACGACGCCGGCCAGGCCGTCGCGCAGTTCGTCACGCAGCCACTGCGGCGCCTCCGCGCCGAGGAAGCCCGGCCACAGGACGCCGTTCGCGAGGCGCTCGAGGTCGTCGGTCATCCCTTCACGGCTCCCGCGACCATGCCGGAGGCCAGCTTGCGCTGCACCAGCACGAAGAAGATCATGACCGGGACGGTGATGATGGTCGACGCGGCCATGATGCTGCCCCAGTCGTTGGAGTGCAGGCCGAAGAACGACTTCAGACCGATCGAGACCGTGTACTGGTCGGTCTGCGCGCCGAGGATCGTCATCGCGAAGATGAACTCGTTCCACGCGGTGATGAAGCTGAAGATGCTGGTCGCGACGAGGCCGGGCATGACCAGGGGCAGCAGCACCGAGCGGAACATCCGCCACCAGCTCGCACCGTCGATGTAGGCGGCCTCTTCGAGTTCGACCGGGACCGCCGCGACGAACCCGCGCAGCATCCAGATGCCGAACGCGAGCGACAGCGCCACATAGACCACCATGAGGCCGAGGATGCTGTTGAGCAGGCCGAGGCTCTTGACCTGGAGGAAGAGCGGGATCACCAGCGCCTCGAGCGGCACCATCTGCACGATCAGGATCATCATCAGGATCATGGTGCGGAACTTGAAGCGGAACCGCGCGACGGCGACGGCCGCGAGCAGGCAGACGAGCGCGCTCACGAGCACCGTGACGAGCGCCACGATGGCCGAGTTGCGCAGGTAGGTGCCGAATCCGCCGTCGGTGAGGACGAAGGCGAAGTTGTCCCACGTGAACTCCTGCGGGAGCAGCGACTGGCCGCCGCTGGAGGCCTTGCCGTCGAACGCGCTGGAGACCATCCAGTAGACGGGGAACAGGGTGAAGATCAGGACCGCGGCGACGCCGATGCCGAGTCCGATGCGGGAACGGAGCCGAGGGCGCGGGTTCACAGCTCGTCCTCCTTCATGAGGGAGCGGATGTAGACGATCGTGATGCCGATCAGCACGAGAGTGAGCAGGACGGCGAGCGCGGCGCCGAAGCCGTAGCGGTTCTGCCCGAAGGACTCCACGTACGACCAGACGCCGAGGTTCAGGACCTGACGGTTTCCGCCGCCGCCGCCCGGCATGAGGTACACCTGCGCGAAGACCTTGAAGTCCCAGATGGTCGACAGGATGATGACCACCGAGAAGACGGGCTTGAGCGTGGGGAAGATGATCTTCCAGAAGCGACGCCAGGCGCCGGCGCCGTCGAGGGCCGCCGCCTCGAGCATCTCCTTGGAGACGCCGAGGAGACCCGCGAGCACCGTGATCGCCACGAACGGGAACCCGTGGTGGACGACGTTCAGCAGGACGATGGCGTAGAAGGACCACTGGTTGGTGAACCAGTTGACCGGGTCGTCCATGAGGCCGAGGTCACGCAGCACGGTGTTGAAGATGCCGCGGTCGGCGTCGAAGATGAAGGTCCAGACGTAGGTGCCGGTCACGGCGGGCATCGCCCAGGCGACCATGATGCAGCTGGACACGATGACGCGCCAGGTGGTCCCAAGGCGCGCCAGCAGCAGGGCGACGAGCGTGCCGAGTGCGACGGTCGTGAACACCGCCACGGCGGCGAAACCGACCGTGTTGGGCAGCACCACCGTCCAGAGAGTCGGGTTGGTGAGCGCCTCGACGTAGTTGTCGAGACCGATCCAGTTGTTCTCCCCGGTGTTGATCTCGCGCAGACCGTAGTCCTGCAGCGAATAGATGAACACCTGGACGAGCGGCCAGAGCATGAGCACCGCGAGGATGGCCAGCCCGGGCGCGAGAAGGAGCCAGGGGCGGGCCGCGACGGCCGAGAGACCGCGTCGCTTCCGGCCGCCGGCCACGGAGGCGGAGGGGGACTCCGCCTTCGTGGCCGGCAGTGGCGCTTGCACCATCGACATGGAAGGAGTGCTTCCTTACTTCTGGTTGAGCAGGTCCGTCATCTCGGCGGAGGCGTCCTTCGTCGCGGTCGCGACGTCCTTCTGCCCGCTGAGGATGGCCTGGATCATGGAGTTGGTCGTCTTCTTCGCCTGGACGGCGCCGAAGTTCGGGGTGACCGGGACGGATGCGCCGCCGTCGACCATCTGCTCGGCGAACGGTGCGACGAGCGGGTCGGTCGAGGCCAGCGCCTCTTCCATCGCGGACTGGACGCCCGGGAAGTACCCGGTCTCGTTCGACCACTGCTCGGCGAACTCGCCGGTGGTCATGAGCTGGACGAACTTCCACGCCAGGTCGGCGTTCTTGGTCGTGTTGAAGACCGAGAGGTGCGATCCGCCGAGCACCGACGGAGCGATGCCGCCGTCCTGGCCGGGGATGACCGCGGCACCGATCTTGCCCTCGAGGTCGGGGTTCGCCTCGATGAGCGACTTCGGCGTCCACGAGCCCGAGAGCATCATGGCGACGTTGCCCTGCGTGAACGCGTCACGGAGGTCGGTCTCCTTCCAGGTGGTGGCACCTGCGGAGGAGAAGCCGTGCTCGGTCGCGAGTCCGGTGTAGAACTCGATGCCGGCCTGCGACTCTGCGCTGTCGAGCTCGCTCGTCCAGGTGTCGCCGTCCTTCGTGGCGATCTCGCCGCCGGCGCCCCAGACCCAGGGGTAGACCTGGAACTCGGCGTCGCCCGGAACCGGGAACGGCAGCATGTCGGGCTTGGCGGCCTTGATCGCGTCACCCGCAGCGACGATGTCGTCCCACGTCTTCGGAGCATCGAGCCCGAGCTCCTCGAACACGTCGGCACGGTAGACGAGCGAACGCACGCCGGCGTACCACGGCATGCCGTAGAGCTCGTCCTCGTACGTGCCGGCGACCTCGAGACCCTCGACGAGGTCGTCACGCAGGCCGTCTTCCGCGTCGACGTACTCGTCGAGCGGGAGGAGCGCGCCGGCGTCGGCGAACTCGGCGGTCCAGGTGGTGCCGGTCTCGGCGACGTCGGGCGTGGTGCCGCCGGCGATGGAGGTCACGAAGCGGTCGTGGGCGTCGGCCCACTGGATCTCCTCGATGGTGACCGTCGCGCCGGTCTCCTTTTCGAAGGCCTCGGACACCTTGTCGTAGAACGCGGTCGCGTCCGGGTTGGTGCCCTTCATGATCCAGACGGTGAGCTCCTGGCCCTCGCCATCGGCAGAGCCGTTGTCGCTGCCGCCGGCGCAGCCGGCGAGGGCGAGCGTGGCCACGGCGCCGAGCGCCACGGCCGGAAGAATGCGCTTGTGCATTGCGGGGATCTCCTCTTTGAAAGTCCTGGCGGGTATCGGGTACTCACCGGGGGTTAGGAAAAAGTATCCACGACTAACTAATTACCTGCAAGTTCCTCCCACAATCGTCATATCCCCGTAACATCAGGCCTCGCGGCCTTCTCCCAGGAAGTCCCCAGGCTCCCGCTCCCCGCCGTCGAGCAGCCCCGCCGGTAGGCTCGCGACATGCTCCGCCGCGACGACGAAGCCGACCGCCCGACGGTCGCACGCCATGCGACCCTGCCGACCCCCAGCGCCCTCTCGACGGTGCTCAAGTTCCTCGGGATCGCCGTCGGCGTCGTCGTGGTCTCCGCCGTCGCCGTCGCGGCCTTCCTGGTGATCGACGTGTTCAACCGGGTCGGGGACGGTGCGGTCGCCCTGGAAGGCGCCCCGAGGTCGACCCGCCGACGCTCGGGTCCTACCCCGCAGATCAAGCGTTCAACCTCCTCATCATCGGCACGGACGAATGCGGGGCGAAAGCAACGGCGCTGTTCGCCGAGCGGTGCTCGGAAGCCGACGGTCTGAGCCGCAACGACGTCAACCTGCTCGTGCACGTGTCGGCGGAGCCCCGCAACGTCACGGTCATCTCGCTCCCCCGCGACCTCGGCGTCGAGGTCCCCGAGTGCACGCGCCCCGACGGGTCGGTGGCCTCGTCGATGTGGAAGGCGTCGATGAACTCGATCTTCGAGCACGCCGGTCTCTCCTGCGTGGCGAAGACGGTGAGCGAGATGGGCGACATCCCGATCGAGTACGCCGCGAAGATCAGCTTCGACGGGGTCATGGAGGTCACCGACGCGATCGGCGGCGTCGAGGTGTGCATCGCGGGCGAAGGCATCCGCGACCGGCACACCGGCATCGACTGGCCTGCGGGGATGCGCACGGTGTCCGGCGTGGAAGCCCTGCAGTTCATCCGCACCCGGCACGGCGTCGGCGACGAGAGCGACCTCGCCCGCATCTCGAACCAGCAGCAGTACATGTCCCGGTTGGCGAAGAAGGTGCTCAGCGAAGAGACGCTGACCGACGTTCCGAAGGTGCTGCGGCTCGCCGACGCGATCGCGGAGAACATCGACCCGAGCGACGAGCTGAGCAACCCCGTGCGTCTCGCTCAGCTCGCACTCGCGCTCAAGGATGTGCGATTCGGCGACTTCGTGTTCGTGCAGTACCCGAACGTGACCGACCCCGACGACGACGACAAGGTGGTGCCGAACGAAGCCGCCGCCGAGCAGCTGTGGGCCGCCGTGAAGTCGGGTCAGCCGCTGCAGCTCACGGGGACGTCGCCACTCATCGCGGAGTCACCCTCGTCACGCCCGCACCGGGCGACGGCACCACTGCGGAGCCGACGCCCGGCACGGAGACGGCGGCCCCCGAGGTCAGGACCACACTGCCGCCGGACATCTCCGGACAGTCCCTCGAGCAGGAGACCTGCGCGAACGGCCGGCTGAACTGAGCCGCGTCCTCACGGCGTAGGCTCGGGCCATGGGCCGCACGCGAACGCGAGACACAGAGCATCCGCAGGCTCGGCTCGATCACGGCGGCATCGCGCGTGTCGTGCCGTCGGAGTTCACGAGCGGCTTCGAGCTCATCGTCGACGACACCCCGCAGTCGCACGTCGACCTCGACGATCCGACGCACCTCCACTTCGAGTACATCGTCCGTATGGGCGCGGTGATCGACCAGCTCCCCGATGGCCCCCTCACCGCGGTGCATCTGGGGGCAGGTGCGCTGACCATCCCCCGCTACATCGACGCCACGCGACCGGGCTCCCGGCAACAGGTGATCGAGCTCGAGGCCCCGCTCGCGCAGCTGGTCAGGGAGCACCTCCCCTCCCCCGAAGGGGGCAGCCATCCGCATCAGGATCGGCGACGCCCGCGAGGGAGTGCGCAGGCTCCCCGGCGCCCTGCGTGCGAACTGCGACCTCGTCGTCTCGGATGTCTACTCCGGCGCGCAGACACCGGCGCATCTCACGAGCGTGGAGTTCTATCGTGAACTCGCCGAGCTGCTCGCCCCGCGCGGGGTGCTCCTCGTCAACGTCGCCGACGGCCCCGGCCTCGCGTTCGCCCGGCGTCAGGCGGCGACCATCGCGGCCGTGCTGCCCGAGATCGCCGTCCTGGCCGACACCCAGGTGCTCAAGGGGCGCCGGTTCGGAAACCTCGTGATCGCCGCATCCGCCTCTCCCCTCCCGACCGAGTGGCTGCCGCGCATGCTTGCGGCCGGCCCGCACCCCGCGAAGATCGCACAGGGCGCCGAGGTCTCCACCTTCGTCGAGGGAGCGAGGGTCGTCACGGACGCGGATGCCGTGGCCTCGCCACGCCCCGACGCCTCGCTGTTCCTGCGCTGATCGCCCCCTACGACCGGAACGCGGACCCGGACGTGGCCGACGCGGAGCGCCGCGCGGCGTGTCGCGGACAGGATGCGCAGAGCAGGGCGCGCCGCCCCGACGACCGCGCACCGGGAAGGCACACTGGACGGGGACGCTGCGGAAGGAGAGCAATGAGTTTCATCCGGGGATACGACCAGGAGACCCTCCGCGAGGTGGTCGATCTCGACGAGTGCGCGACCCGTCTCGCGGAGATCGAATCGCAGCGCAGCCTGCCCGCCCTGCTGGAGCGCGTCTGGCTGCTCAAGGTGCTCGGCCGTCTCGATGAGGCCCTCGCACTGGCCGACGAAGCCGTGCGCCAGGCCCGCATGGCCGGAACCCGCAGGACGTGCTGCGCGCCCGGGTCCTGCACGCGACGATCCTGCAGTATCGGGGCGCTCATGCCGCCGCCGAGCAGGAGTTGGCGACGTGCGCGACCGAGGCCGAAGGGCAGCGATGGCTGTCGATCGCCGCCTTCGCCTACCAGCATCACGGCAAGAACGCCTACGACGCCGGTGACTACGAGACCGCGCGGGAGAGCTTCAAGCTCTCGCTGTTCCTGCGGCGGGAATCCGGGGCAGAGGACAGCGAGCTCGAGACCGCGCTGCTCGCGATCGAAGCGGCCGAACGACGCCGTCCGTCGCAACTCGTCGCCGGATGAGCTCCTGCGACCGCGATGTCGGTCGTATGGCTTAGCCTGAGCGCATGGCGGAACTCGACCGTGTGCGCGTCTGGGGCGAAGCACTCATCACGTTGCATCTCGACGACAGCTGGACCTTCGGCTTCGACAATGCCAAGCGGCGTGCGGGGCAGTGCGACTACACGAAGAAGCGCATCACGGTGTCGCGCTATCTGGCGGCGCGGTTCGAGGACGACGACATCCATCAGGTCCTGCTGCACGAGGTCGCCCACGCTCTCGCCGGCCACGCCGCCGCGCACGGGCCGACCTGGAAACGCCTGGCGCGCGAACTCGGCTACGTGGGTGGCACGACGCATCACGGTGAGACCGCCGTCGAACTCGCCCCGTGGGTGGGCAGTTGCCCTGCGGGGCACGTGACCTACCGGCATCGCCGACCGACGCGGCCCACATCGTGCGCACGCTGCTCGCGCACGTACGATGCCAGGCACCTGTTCTCCTGGACGCGTCGCGAGATCTCGACCGACGCGCGGCTCGCGGCCCAGCTGCCGCGCTGATCCGGCCTCAGCGGGCCGGGTTCTCCGTGCTGTCCGGCGCGCCCCGATCGCGCCGTCCACCGCGTCATCGTGTGCGTCCGCAGTATCGTCGTGGACTTCGGCGATGTCGTCGTGCCCTTGCGCAGCGCTGCGGCGTCGACGCAGCAGGGCCGTGATCGCACGCCAGCCGACGAGGAACACCCCAGCACGATCGTCGCGACGATGATGAACGGCACCTCGGCCGTATCGCCGCTGAGCACGCGGATGAGCATCCCTCCGGCGACCGTGACGACCCACACGACCGCGCCCCACAGGACCGACCAGGGGCGGCGAGGCCTGCCCGGCAGCAGCGCCGCGAGCAGATGCCCCACGACCAGGGCGATCAGGAAGGGCCATGCGGTGAGCAGGAACCCTGCCGGGTTCTCATCGTGCGACGCACGACCGATCGCGGCGAAGACCAGCACGAGCACGATGTCGACGATGACGGCGGGAAGGTACCTCATGCCACGACCCTACGTGCCGACGACGGAACCACAGCCTCCCCCGCGGCAGGCGGCGGAGATCCGCGTCATTCGAGGCGGATGAAAGACCCCTGACGCAGCACCGGGACCACGTCGACGGCATCGAGCACGGCGGCGTCCGTCGTGCTCGTCGGCACCAGACCGGATGCTTCGATGCGAGCTGTCGCCTCGACGCCGACGGCGAGCTCCCGGCCGGAGCCGCTCGCACCGACCATGTGCCGCACCGCGCCGCGAAGGGCTCGGAACCCCTCGGCGGCGACCGCGGCATCCGGTGCTGTGTGGTCGATGCCCCGATCCGAGAGGGCCAGGATGATCGCACCGGCGCCGAGTTGATCCTCGACCGCGAACCGCAGGGCGCCTGCCGCGTCGGCCTCGCCCGCCGCGATGACCGCGACCGACGTCCGGGCCTGTCGGCGCTCCTGGATCGTCTGCACCGCCCTGGCCACGGCTGACGCATTGCGGATGCCGCCGACGAGCACCGTCGCGTCGGCGGAGACCGCGGAGGCGACGGCCGCGCCGTTCCGCGACCACTCCTCCGCCTCCGCCAGCGCGACCTCGGCTCCGGATGCCACCGCATCGATCACGGTGGAGGAGAACCGCAGCACGTCCACGACGATGACGACGTCACTCGCGGCGAGCCGGGCAAGACCCGCGGTGCCCCAGTCGAGGCGGACCTGATACGTGGACTGATCGAACGGCGACGGCATCCGACCAGCCTAGAGGCGTCAGTCCGCCGCGAGCGCCTCGACCGGAGCGACGCGAGTCGCGAGCCGGGTCGGCGCGGCTGCAGCCACCAGCGTGAGCACTGCCGTCGCCGCGACGATGATCGCGACAGGGAGCCACGGGATCTGCGGCGCCACGAGCCCCGCAGGAACGAAGTCGGGCAGCGTCGGCACCGAGCCGAGCAGCGACTGCGCGGCGATCCAGCCGTACACGACGCCCAGCACCAGACCCGTCAGGGTGGCGGCGACCGTGATGTGCGTGGCCTCGAGCAGGACCATCCGCCGCACCTGCCGGTTGGACAGGCCGATCGACCGCAGCAGGCCGAGTTCACGACGACGCTGCACCACGCCGATCGTGAGCAGGTTGACGAGGCCGACGGCGGCGATCACGGCAGACACCGCGACGAGCACCATCATGATCGCGGCGAAGGCATCCATCGGCGCGAAGAACTCCTCTGGCACGTCGCCCGTGACCTGACTCATCATCAGACGCTTGGCCGATTCGAGCGCCACCGCGAACATCGTCACCAGCGTCACGCCCATCACGACGCCGATCGCCATGCGCGACGAACGCTCCGGGTAGCGCAGCGCGTTCTCGGCCGCGAGGCGGGCCGTCGCGCTCGAGCCGAACATCCGCCCCACCAGCCGCAGGATCGGCGGCATGAAAAGCACCGAGCCGAGAGCCAGACCCGTGAACGAGAGCACGCCCCCGAAGAACGCGACAACGACACCGAGCGGAGTCATCAGGCCGACCAGCACACCCCCGCGAGAAGTGCGGCGCCGGTCGCCAGCAGGACCCAGGCGCCGATGTGCCGACCCGGCTTCCCGGAGACCTCGTCGTGCGTGCGCTCGACCGATCCGCCGAGGGCCTGCAACGGGGTCACCGACAGCACACGCCGCGAACCCGCCCACGCCGCAGCCCAGGTGGTGAGCGCGACACCGAGCGCCGGCAGCACGACGAACGGCTGCGCGAGGGAGAACGAGTCGGGAGCGTTGTCGATGATCTGCGCCCCGAGCTGCACTCCGAGCGTCGCGAGCAGCAGACCGGCGAGGAGCCCGATCGCCGCCCCGAGCACGCCGACGACGAGCCCCTGCCTTCCGACCTGCGCCCGCTGCGAGCGCGCCGTGGCTCCGATGAGGCGCATGAGCGCGATCTGCCTGGTGCGCCCGGCGATGATCGTCGAGAACGTGTTGGCGGTGACGATCGCGGCGACGTACATCGCGACGACGGTCAGCAGCACCGACAGCAGCGCCACGACGAAGGCGAGCGTCTCGCTGTCTCCGATGAAGGGGTCGGCCTGCAGCACCGCGCCGATGTAGGCGGTGATCTCGACCAGGAGGACGCCGAACGCGGCGGACAGGGCGGCCACCAGGATGCTGGCGCCCATGCCGCGGTCACGCAGCCAGGCCAGTCGTGGTCCGGTCGCCCGCGTCTCGGGGACGACCGTCGCGACGGCGGTCATGCCGCGACCTCCGCGGCGAGCATGTATGCGGAGATCTCCTCCGCGGTCTGGCGCGGGTGGTCGGCGACGATCCGGCCGTCGCCCAGGTAGAGCACCCGGTCGGCGTGACTCGCGGCGATCGCATCGTGCGTGACCATGGCGATGGACTGCCCGTGCTCCCGGCTCGCGGTGGCGAGAAGGCGCAGCACCTCCCGCCCCGTCTTGGAGTCGAGGTTGCCCGTCGGCTCGTCTGCGAACACCAAGTCGGGCGCCGTGGCCAGCGCACGGGCGATCGCCACGCGCTGCTGCTGCCCGCCGGAGAGCTGGTGCGGGCGGTGGCTCAGGCGCGAGCCGAGGCCGAGCGTCTCGACGAGTCCGTCGATGCGGGCCCGCTCGATCGCACTGGGGCGGCGTCCGTCGAGCTCGAACGGGAGCATAATGTTGCCGAGCGCGTCGAGCGTCGGCACGAGGTTGAAGGCCTGGAAGATGAAGCCGACTCGACGGCGGCGCAGGATCGTCAGGTCGATGTCGCCGAGACCCGTGATCTCGGTGTCGCCGATCCAGGCACGCCCTTCCGAGGGGCTGTCGAGCCCGGCCATGATGTGCATGAGGGTGGACTTGCCCGAGCCGGACGGTCCCATGATCGCGGTGAACTGTCCGCGGCGGATGCCCACGCTGACATCGTCGAGCGCATGAACCGTGCCCTCGCCGGAGCCGTAGGTCTTCTTCAGGTGCTGGACGCGGGCGGCGAGGCCCAGGTCGGTGGTCGTGATCTCCATGTCATCGACGCTATTTCGACCACTCCGGGCCGGTCATCGCCCTGCGGACGCATCCCCATACATCGGAAGGATGATCCCATGGGTGACGATTCACCGACCGCACAACGATCCACCGAGGTATCCCCACGACTTCCTCGGCGAAACGTCATCGAGCCGGCGGACCGTCCGGTGGGGGCGCCAACGGATGCCGGTCAGGCCAGACCGTGCTCGAAGGCGAAGACCACGAGCTGCACGCGGTCGCGCAGGGCGAGCTTCGTGAGGATGCGGCTGATGTGCGTCTTCACGGTCGCTTCGCTGAGGTATTCGCGTCCGGCGATCTCGGCGTTCGACAGGCCACGCGCCGCAAGAGCGAAGATCTCCTTCTCGCGGTCGGTGAGTGTGGCGTACTGCGGCGGCACCGGGGTGGGTGCTTCGGTGAAGTGCGCGAACAGGTCACGGGTCGCGGAGGCCGCGATCACGCTCGAACCCGCGTGCACCGTACGGATCGCGGCGAGCAGGAACTCGGGGTCGGCGTCCTTGAGGAGGAAGCCGCTCGCCCCCTGTCGGATCGCCCGCGCGGCGGCCTCGTCGAGATCGAACGTGGTGAGCATCACCACGCGCGGGGGCTCCGGACGTGTGAGGATCTCGGCCGTCGCAGTGAGCCCGTCCATGACCGGCATCCGGATGTCCATGAGCACCACGTCGGGCCGCGTCGCGCGGACGATCTCGAGCGCCTCCTGACCGTTGCCCGCCTCGCCGACCACCTCGAGGTCGGGCTGCGAGGCCACGAGCATCCTGATGCCGGCGCGGAACAGGGCCTGGTCGTCGACGAGTACGACGCGGATCATTCGGGGGCTCCGATCGGAAGCGTGGCATGGACGACGAACTGCGCCCCTCGGCGCTCGGCCTGAAGACTACCGCCGACGAGCTGCGCCCGTTCGCGCATCCCGATCACGCCGTGGCCGCCCGCCGTGGTCGTCGCCTCGTGCGGAATGGTGTTCCGCACATCGATGTCGACCCGGTCAGGGAGCCACGCGAGGTGCACGTCGACCGCGCCGTCGCCGTGCCGGATCGCGTTCGTGAGCGCCTCCTGGAGGATGCGGTAGACCGCGAGCTGGATCGCGCCCGGTGGTTCTCCCGGCGGCATGGGGTCGACCGTGACCCGGGGCTCGATCCCCGCCTGACGGACCTGCGCGAAGAGCGCCTCCAGGTCGGCGAGTGTCGGCTGCGGGCCGTCGCCCTGTCGGTGGCGGAGCTGGGTGAGGAGCATCCGCACGTCGCTCAGCGCCGCGCGCGCGGTCTGCGCGATGGTGCCGAGCGCTTCGGTCGCCATCTCGGGCTTCGTCGCGGCCGCGTAGCGCGCGCCATCCGCCTGCGCGATGACGACCGCGAGGGAATGTGCGACGACGTCGTGCATGTCGCGCGCGATGCGCACGCGCTCCTGCTCTTCAACGGCGAGGGACTCGGCCTGCAGTTGGGCCGCGCGGGTGCGCCGTGAGCGCAGCACCACCCGCCAGAGCAACCCGCACACCCAGGCGAAGCCGAGTGCCATGACCGAGGACCAGCAGGAGCGTGCCCGCCGTGACCTTCTCCCAGCCGCTGCCGGAGCCGAAGGCGACACCGTTGAACACGACCATGTAGAGGGCCGCGACGAGCCCGCCGACCAGCGCCGAACCGAAGCCCCACCAGAGCACCCGTCGGGTGCCCCATGCCGCCGTGGCGTAGAGCACGAGGAGGATCGCGAAGTCGATGGGAAGCGGACCGAACCCGGCGAGCATCTGCAGCACGGCGCCGACCCATGCGGCGGCGAGCGCGAGCCCCGGTGCGAGACGCCCGATAGCGACGCCGCCGAACATCAGCACGCCGGCGATGACCACGATCGCGATGGCCGCGCCGCCGGTGGCGGTGTTCCCGACGGCCGGGCCGTAGAACACCAGCGACATCGGCAGCAGGACGAGGAACAGCAGCGCCGCCCCGACGATGTCGAGGGTCAGCGCCGTGCGGGAGAGCGGGCGGATCACTCCCCCACGCTACGCGAGCACCCTGCCGCCGGCATCCGTCGCGGGATGTATCCGGCGCCGGTCAGGCGCGGGCGAGGATCTCGCCGTGCGGCACCAGGAACCAGCCGTCGCCGTCGTCGGCCCAGCGCTTCCACGCGTCGCTGATGTCCTGCAGATCGGCGGGAGTGGCCATGTCGCTGTCGACGAGCTGGCGGGCGAGCGCGGACTCGAGGATGCGGTCGGCCCACAGCCCTCCCCACCACGCGCGCTCCGCAGGGGACGCGTAGCACCAGGTGGATGCCGTCGCCGTCACGTCCTCGAAGCCGGCGGCGCGGGCCCACGCGAGCAGTCGACGCCCGGCATCGGGTTCGCCGCCGTTCGCGTGCGCGGCTGCGCGGTACAGGGTGAGCCATCGGTCGAGTTCGGGAAGCACGGGGAACAGAGGGAACCCGGCGTAGTCGGCGTCGCGGGCGGCGACGAGGCCGCCGGGCACGGTGACGCGACGCATCTCCCGGAGCGCCTGCACCGGGTCGCCGACGTGCTGCAGCACCTGATGCGCGTGCACGACGTCGAAGGAGTCGTCGGGAAGCTCAGCGCGTGCACGTCTTCCACCGAGAAGTCGAGGTTCGTGACGCCGCGCTCCTCGGCGAGGCGACGGGACAGCGACAGGGCGTCCTCGTCGATCTCGGTGGCGGTGACGTGGGCGACCACTCCCGCGAAGTCGACCGTGATGCTCCCGGGCCCGGCCCCGACGTCGAGGAGCCTGGTCGCCGCGGTGAGGTGCGGGCGAAGGTAGGCCGCGGAGTTCGCGATGTCGCGCACGTTGTGCGAGCGGAGGACGGATTCGTGGTGTCCATGCGTGTAGGTGGCCATGACGCCCAGTCTGGCAGAGCTGCGCGCTGCGGCTTCGGGATCAGTGCAGGTCGGCGACGGTTCGCCGGATCGCCTCGCGGTCGGGCTTGCCGGAGGACAGGAGGTCGATCTCGTCGACCACGATCAGGCGAGCCGGACGTGCGTGCCTGCCGAGCTCGTGCTCCACGGCGTCGCGCGCATGCGCCAACTGCTCGGACTCGCTGCGTCGCAGCACCTCTCCCCGAGCCGCGACGATCACCGAGGCCTCACCCCAGCGCTCGTCCTCGACGCCGACCACGACCGCCTCATGCAGTCCCGCGATCCGGCGCACGATCCGCTCGACGCGGTCGAGGGAGATGTTGATGCCGCCCGACACGATCACGTTGTCTGCGCGGCCGTGCACCCGCACCACGCCGTCTTCGACGAGGCCGAGGTCGCCGGTGCGGTACCAGCGGATGCCGTGCTCATCGCGCACGAACGTGCGGGCGGTCAGCGAACCGTCGCCCAGGTAGCCCTCGGCGAGCATGGGCCCGGCGATGCGCAGCTCGCCATCGACGGTGCGAACCCCGACCGTGTCGAGCGGCACACCGTCGTACACGCACCCGCCGCTGGTCTCGGTCGAGCCGTAGGTGCGCACGAGCCGCACGCCGAGGTCGGCCGCCCGTTCGCGCAGCGGCTCCGGGAGAGACTGTCCGCCCACCAGGATCGCGCGATACGCCGTGAGCGCCGCCCGCACCGCGGTGTCGTCTGCGGCATCGAGCAGCGTGGCGACCTGGGCCGGCACCAGCGAGGTGAACAGCTCGGGGAGGCCCACACCCGACGATGGGCGCAGCATCCCGAGCGTGGCTTCCGCGAAGGACTCCGGCGAGAACCGGCCCTCGATCGTCGCGGGGCGCGTGTCGGCGAGGATCGAGCGCACGATCACCTGGAGTCCGGCGACGTACCCTGCCGGGAGCGCGAGCAGCCAGCGTCCGCTCCCGATGCGTGCCGCGGTCGCCTCGGCGCTGGCCCGCAGAGCCTCACCGCTGAGCGCGACCCGCTTCGGGATGCCGCTCGACCCCGAGGTCGCGATCACGGCCGCGATGCCGTCCGCCACGTTCTCGAGGGCGCCGGAGACCATACCCAGCCCGAGCGCCGGTCCGCCCTCGAGTGCGCGTTGCAGGGCGTCCCGCAGCAGATCCGGATCTTCGGCATCCGTGGGGATCAGCGCGGTCATGCGGGCCTCCGACTCAGTAGTGCCAGGGGAACGACGACCAGTCGGGGTCGCGCTTCTCGAGGAACGAGTCGCGGCCCTCGACGGCTTCGTCCGTTCCGTAGGCCAAGCGTGTCGCCTCCCCGGCGAAGACCTGCTGGCCGACGAGTCCATCGTCGACCGCGTTGAAGGCGAACTTCAGCATGCGGATCGCGGTAGGCGACTTGGTCAGCACGGTGCGCGCCATCTTCAGCGCCTCGCGCTCGAGCTCGGCGTGCGGCACGACGCGGTTCACGGCCCCCGCTTCGTATGCCCGCTGTGCGGAGTACTCCTCGGCGAGGAAGAACACCTCGCGGGCGAACTTCTGTCCCGTCTGACGAGCCATGTACGCGGAGCCGTATCCGGCGTCGAAGCTGCCGACGTCGGCATCCGTCTGCTTGAAGCGCGCCTCTTCGGCGGACGCGATCGTGAGGTCGCACACGACGTGCAGGGAGTGCCCGCCGCCGGCCGCCCATCCGGGCACGACCGCGATGACGACCTTGGGCATGAAGCGGATGAGTCGCTGCACTTCGAGGATGTGCAGGCGGCCCACCGCGGCGCGACTCGCGCCGTCGACGACCGCGGTCTCGGTGTCCGAGTACTTGTACCCGTCGCGACCGCGGATGCGCTGATCGCCCCCGAGCAGAACGCCCAGCCGCCGTCCTTCGGGCTCGGGCCGTTGCCGGTGAGGAGCACCGCTCCGATACGCGCATCCTGTCGGGCGATGTCGAGCGCCCGGTACAGCTCGTCGACCGTGTGCGGTCGGAAGGCGTTGCGCACTTCGGGCCGGTTGAACGCGATGCGTGCCACCCCGCCGTCGTGCGAGACGTGGGCGGTGATGTCCGTGTAATCCTCGGCGCCGGGTGCGAGCACCCATTCGGCCGGGTCGAACAGGTCGGAGACGAAGGCATCGGTCACGACATCCAGCCTATTCCTCGGCCCGCTCCGGCGAGGCAGGAAGCGCCGCCCCGACCGGGACGGCGCTTCCTGCGTCCTGTGCGCTCAGACGCGGCCTGCGCGTGAGGCCTTGACCCACCCGTCGACGATGTCCCACCCGACGCCGACCGCGATCCCGAATCCGAGCAGGACCGCGACGATGCGGAAGACGCCGCCCTCGGCTGCCGATTCGGCTTGGCCTGCGGCGAGGCCCTCGCCGCCCGCTGCGGCGATCTGCGCGAGGAACTCCGGATTGACGAGCTGACCCGTGAGGAGCAGGAACACGACCCACGCGAGGAACGCCAGAGCGAGGAGCGTGTTCGCCACGGCCAGCCCGGTGGTCCACCGCCTGGTGCGGTAGAGCACCACGGCGAAGACGGCCTCCGCGACGATCAGCAGGAACAGGAGACCGATCCCCCACGGCCACAGGGAAGGGGCGAGGACGGGCAGCGGATGGCCGTCGACCACGACGAAGCCGCGGAACCGGTCCCAGAGGAGCGCGCCGACAGAGATTCCGAGGAAGACGAGCGAGGCGATCAGCTCACTCCGCCCCACACCCTTCTCGGTCGGCTCCGGCAGCTGATCGACATCCCATTTCCCTATCGCCGACGTGCTGTTGCTGCGCTCGAGGATGACGAACACCAGTGTCGTCCAGAAGCAGATGTGCAGGATCGCTCCGCCGGTGACGAGGATCGAGGTCGAGATGATCTCTCCCACGGGCGCGGCGGAGATCGTCTGGCCGAGCGCCACGGCCCCGAGCACGCAGACGGGCACGATCGTCAGCAGCAGCTTGAGCAGCCGCCACCACGTCAGGTAGAACCGCGGGCCGATGAGGTACAGCGGACGATCCGCGTATCCCGCAGCCAGGACGCCGGGATCCCCGAGTTCGGTGAGGACTGCGCGTTCCGCCGCGTCGGGCGTCTCCCCCTGTTCGAGTCTGGCCTCGACCGCATCGGCGATCGCGGCTTCGAGCTCGGCACGGACATCCTCTTGCGTCTCCGGACGGAGGCTTCGGATCGTGGCGGTGATGTAGCGCTCGGTGAGCGTGGCAGTCGTGGTCATGTCAGTTCTCCTCTGCGGTGAGGGAGGCGATCGCCGTGGTGAGCGACCGCCATTCGTCGGTGAGGGTGTCGGCCAGACGGACGCCGGCATCCGAGGTGCGGTAGAACTTGCGGGGCCGTGCCTCGTCGGTGTTCCACTCGCTCGTGAGGTACTCCTGCTTCTCCAGCCGGCGCAGCAGCGGGTACAGCGTGTTCGCGTCGGTGGCGAAGCCGCGCTGCTCGAGTTGCTCGAGCAGCGAGTAGCCGTATCCCGGCGTGCGCAGCAGTTGCAGGCACGCGAGCACCACGGTGCCGCGCCGCAGTTCCTGCAGGTGCGTGTCGAGCGTCTCGTTCATGTCGATCACATTACTGTGCGTCACACACCATTGTCAATCACACATTTATGTCGGACGTGCGCCCCGACGAAACCCGGGGCGGAGACTCACCCGCACGGTGCACGGCGCGCGACGCCCCGCACAGAGCAGAATGGGCTCATGATCCCGCCGCTCGCAGAACTGGTCGACTCGGCCAGGGTCGTCGCCCTCCCGATGCACAGTCGCTTCCGCGGCGTCGATGTGCGGGAGGCCCTGCTCTTCGAGGGCCCGGAAGGGTGGGCCGAGTTCTCGCCTTTCACGGAGTACGACGATGCCGAGGCCGCCACGTGGCTCGCTGCCGCGATCGACTTCGCGTGGCGTGAGCAGCCGACGCCGCTGCGCGACCGGATCGGCGTGAACGCCACGGTGCCGGCGATCGACGCCGCGCGCGTGCCAGAGCTGCTGGCGAGGTTCCCGGGGTGTCGCACGGCGAAGGTCAAGGTCGCCGAGCCTGGCCAGACCCTCGCCGACGACGTGGAACGCGTGCGGGCCGTCCGCGAAGCCATGGGACCGGAAGGACGCATCCGCGTCGACGCGAACGGCGCCTGGAACGTCGACGAGGCCGAGCACGCGGTGCACGCGCTGGGCGAATACGACCTGGAGTACGTGGAGCAGCCGTGTGCGAGCGTGGCCGAGCTGGCCGACCTGCGCACGCGCGTGAAGCACATGGGCATCCCGGTGGCCGCGGACGAGAGCGTCCGGAAGTCGACCGACCCCCTGGCCGTCGCCCGTGCCGGCGCCGCCGACCTGCTCGTCGTCAAGGCCCAGCCGCTGGGCGGCATCACGCACGCGCTGCAGATCGTGACCGCCGCGGGGCTCCCCGTCGTGGTGTCGAGCGCCTTGGACACAGCGATCGGGCTCTCGCAGGGCGCCGCGCTCGCTGCAGCACTCCCGAGCCTCGACTACGACTGCGGCCTCGGCACGGCATCGCTCTTCCTCGACGACGTGGCCGACCGACGCCCCGTCGACGGAGCGATCACGGTCGGTCGCGTGACGCCCGACGGCGACGCTCTCACGCGTCTCGCCGCATCGGACGAGCGCCGGGAGTGGTGGCTGGCTCGCCTCGCACGCTGCCACTACGAATTGACGGCCGCCGCGGAGTGATCGGGGCTAGGACTCGATGAGCAGCTGGACCAGGCGTCCGAGCTCCTCGCCGCCCGAGTGGCGCAGCTGCGCGTCGTCCTGGCCTGCCATGGCTCCGCGCACGGTCATGCCCTCCCAGAAGATCAGGAGCATGCGCGCCGCGGTCTCGGCGGGCAGTCGCAGCCGCAGGAGTCCCGCAGTGACGATGTCGTCGACGATCCGGGCGATGCTCGAGACCATCTCGCGCTCCTGCGCGAGGTAGGCCTCGCCGAACTTCGGGTCACGGAGCGCGCGGATGCGGATCTCGCTCAGCAGCATCACGCCGAGACGATCGTCTCCGCCCAATTCCATGATCTGCTGCACGAGGTCGATGGGATCGCACCCCTCGACCAGGGCGCCCGCAGCAGTCAGCTCCTCGACACGCGTGCGCACGGCGTTGACGCGCACCTCGGAGACGCTCGCGGCGAGCATCAGGAACAGCTCGTCCTTGGATTCGAAGTTCGAGTAGAACGCTCCCCGCGTGAACCCCGCACGCTCGCACACGGCTTCGACGGAGGCGCCGTCGAGACCGACCTCGGCGAACACCTGCGCCGCCGCTTCGAGCAGACGCGCACGCGTGTTCACGCGGCTTCGGGTTGCGGGTGTCGACATCGAGCCCTCCTGACCCTTCACTCTCGCACGATTCACACCCCGCACACAGACTCATCCGGGCGGGTCACCTTACGATACAACTATGTATTGGATACACCTGTGTATCCACCCCGCACCCTTCGGAGGAACGCGTGTCCACTCTCCTGTCCTCGCTCGGACGCTGGTCGTTCCGGCACCCCTGGCGCGTCCTCGTGTCGTGGCTGCTCGCACTCGGCATCGCCGGAGCAGGCGCCCTCGTGCTGGGCGCAGGTACGGACAACACGTTCTCGATCCCCGGCACCGAGTCTCAGGCGGGCCTCGAGCAGCTCTCGCGCTCCTTCCCGCAGGTGAGCGGAACGAACGCGCAGTTCATCGTGGTGGCCGCCGACGGCGACCAGATCACGGATGACGACTACCGCGAGCACATCGAAGACGCCGTCGACGACCTCTCCGACCTCGACGGCGTGCTCGCGGCCACCTCGCCCTACGACGAGATGGTCAACGGCATGATCAACGACGACGACACGGCGGCCATCGTCCGCGTGCAGTTCGACGGTGAATCCACCGATGTCTCGGATGACACGAAGGACGCTCTGCGCACCGTCGTGAGCGACCTCGACGCCGAGCTCCCCGACGGCGCGCAGACCGCACTCGGCGGCGACCTCTTCGCGATCTCCATCCCCGGCGTCACCCTGACCGAGGCGGTCGGACTCCTGATCGCGCTGCTGGTGCTCATCGTCACGTTCCGGTCGTTCGTGGTCGCCGGACTCCCCCTGCTCACCGCGATCCTCGGCGTCGGCATCTCCATGGCCGGGATCTTCACCGCGACCGCCTTCGCGACCGTCTCCTCCACCACCCCGCTGCTGGCACTCATGCTCGGGCTCGCCGTCGGCATCGACTACGCGCTGTTCATCATGGCGCGACATCAGGATCAGGTGCGCGAGGGCGTCGATCCGGAGGAGTCCGCCTCCCGCGCGGTCGGCACGGCCGGCTCCGCCGTCGTGTTCGCCGGTGTCACGGTGCTCATCGCCCTGATCGGCCTCGGCTTCGCCGGCATCCCGTTCCTGACGACCATGGGCGTCGCGGCCTCGGTCGCGGTCGCCGTGGCCGTCGCGATCGCCGTGACCCTCACTCCTGCCCTGCTCGGGTTCATGAAGGGCAAGGTGGTCGGCCGGCCCCGACGCGCCCCGAAGGCGAAGAAAAAGGGCACGGACGACGACGCCGCACCGACGGCTCCGGCTCGCGTCAAGGGCAGCCTCCGATGGGTGAACGGCGTGACCAAGCGCCCTCTCCTGGTGTCGCTCGCCGTCGTGATCGGCCTGGGGATCGTGGCCATCCCCGCTCTGAGCCTCAACCTCGCCCTGCCGAACGCCGGAGTGCTGCCGAAGGACTCCGAGGCCAGGCAGACCTACGACCTCGTGGGCGAGGAGTTCGGCCCCGGCTTCAACGGTCCACTGATCCTCACGGGCACGATCGTCACCTCCACCGACCCCCTCACCCTGATGGAAGACCTCGGGGACGCCGTCGCCGACGTCCCCGGTGTCAAGGAGGTCGCCCTCGCGACACCGAACGAGACCGCAGACACCGGCATCGTGCAGATCATCCCGGAGACCGCACCGGACGACCCGGCGACCGCCGACCTGGTGCGTGAACTCCGCAGCCACCACGACGAGTGGCTCGACGAATTCGGCATCGACCTCAAGGTGACCGGCTTCACGGCGGTGGGGATCGACATCTCCGACCAGCTCGGCAACGCGCTGCTGCCCTTCGGCATCTTCGTGATCGGCCTCTCGCTGATCCTGTTGACGATCGTGTTCCGTTCACTGTGGGTGCCGATCACCGCAGCAGCGGGATACCTGCTCTCGATCGTCGCCGCGTTCGGCGTCGTCGGTGCCGTGTTCGAATGGGGCTGGTTCGCCGACCTGCTGCACGTCGCCAAGGTCGGTCCGATCATCAGCTTCATGCCGATCATCCTGATGGGCGTGCTGTTCGGACTCGCGATGGACTACCAGGTGTTCCTCGTCTCGCGCATGCGGGAGGACTTCGTGCACGACCCGGACTCGAAGAGCCCCGATCGGGCGAAGCGGCGTGCCGCGGCACTGCGCACGGTGCGCAGCGGGTTCACCGGTTCGGCGAAGGTCGTCACCGCGGCCGGCCTGATCATGTTCGCGGTGTTCGTGGCGTTCGTCCCCGAAGGCGACTCCTCTCTCAAGCCGATCGCGCTCGGTCTCGCCGCCGGCATCGCGATCGACGCCTTCCTGGTGCGGATGACCCTCATCCCGGCGCTGATGGCGATCCTCGGGGAACGCGCCTGGGAGCTCCCGCGCTGGCTGGAGAAGATCCTGCCGCGCGTGGACGTCGAAGGCGAGGCCGTCGAACGCGAGCGCCACCTCGCCGACTGGCCGGGCGACGGATCCGTCGTCGCCGCCGACGACCTCGAGATCGCTGCCGACGCGCCGATCATCGAAGGCCTCTCGCTGCGTCTGCCCGAATCAGGGGCACTCGTCGCGACCGGCGGCGACGTGCGTGCGCGGCGAGCCCTGGCGCTCACGGTCGCCGGGCGTCTGACGCCGACGGATGGCCGCATCCGCGTGGCGGGACACCTGCTGCCGGGTCGCGCCGCCTGGGTGCGCGGCCACGTCGGCTGCGTGCTCGTCGACGACGCGGACACCGCACTGGGCGACCTCGTCGAAGCCCTGCGAGGCACCTCTCGCCTCGTCGTGATCGACGGGCTCGACCGTCTCACCGGCGGCCGACGGGATCAGGCGACCGCGATGCTGCGCGACGCCGCCGCCGCTCGGTCGCTCGCGGTGTTCGTCACGGCATCCGATGCCCACGCCGCCCGCAGCATCCTCGCCGAGGCCGGATGGCCCGAGGCGCAGACTCTCGACACGCAGGCTCCGCACCGGAGCGCCGCAGAATCCACCGAGGTGACCGCATGACCCTCCCCATCGAGCGCGCACGCTCCCGCAAGCCCATCACCTGGCTGACCCTCCTCGGCGTGCTGTTGCTGCCCGCCGCGGTCGGCGGCATCCTGGTCGCGGCGCTCCAGAACCCGACCGAGCGTCTGGACTCCATGACCGCGGCGATCGTCAACCTCGACGAACCCGTGACGATCGACGGGCAGACCACCCCGCTCGGCCGCCAGCTCGCCGCGGGACTCGTCGACGGCTCCGACGACCTGGACTCGAACCTCACGTGGGTCATCTCCAATGAGGACGATGCGAAAGACGGGCTCGCCGACGGGTCCTACCAGGCCGTCATCACGATCCCCGAGGACTTCTCCGCTGCGGCCACCTCGGCCGGCACGGCCATCTCCGACGGCGGCGGCGACGCGGAGCAGGCGACCATCACGGTGACGACCCCGGATGACGGACTCGTCGCCGACGACCTCATCACCGGCCAGATCGCCGACGTCGCCGCGTCGACGATGGGCACGATGCTCACCGAGGCCACGACCGAGAACATCCTCGTGGGGTTCACCACGATCGGCGATCAGATCGGCGATGCGGCAGACGGCGCGCTGAAGCTCGCGGACGGCGCTCGTGACGCGGCGACCGGCGCGGCGGCGATCCCCGACGGCGCCTCGAAGCTGGCCTCCGGCGCGGGCGAACTCGGAACCGGGGCCTCGTCGCTCGCGACCGGACTCGACACCATCGCGGGCAAGACGAGGGAGGCGGCGGCCGGCGCGGCGCAGATCGGGTCGGGACTGACCAGCGGCGGAACGACCCTGCAGCAGAACGTCGGCGGGACGCAAGAGCTCGTCGGCGCGATCCAGGGGGCATCCGCCTCGGCGAAGTCGGCCTCGGACACGTCGATCGCTCTGGCCGGGAGGCTCGGCGCGCTGGCGCAGACCGCCTGCACGCCACCCGTCGCGGACCAGGCGCAGTGCGACCTGTACACCTCCCTCGCCTCCGACGCGGCAGCCGTGGCGAAGGATGCCGGGACCGCATCCGGAACCCTCGACAACCCGAAGGTCGCCGGTGGCGTCGCCGCACTCCCCGGCACGATCAGCACTCTCGCGTCGAGCATGACTCAGGCGGGCGCCGGCGCGACGCAGCTCGCGGGGGGCCTCACCCAGCTCGCGGATCAGGGCATCGCCGCATCCGCGACCGGCGCACGGGGCATCGCTTCGGGTGCAGGCCAGCTGTCAGAGGGCGCGACCGCTCTCGCCGACGGCGCCACCGAGCTCACGACCGGGCTCGACACCCTGGCGACGGGTACCGGTGATCTCGCCGGTGGGCTGCGCACAGCATCCGATTCGCTCCCGTCGTTCAGCGACAGCGATTCGAAGTCGCTCGCCTCGGTGATCGCCGACCCCGTGTCGTCGAACTCCTCGATGAACACCATCTTCGGCCCGACCGCGATCCCCCTCCTGGCGGCGGTCGTGCTGTGGTTCGGCGGACTCGCGACGTTCGTGGTGATGCGCGCGCACACCGCCCGCACCCTCACTTCTCGACGGTCCTCCGCCGCCCTGACGTTGCGCGCCTTCGCACCCGCTGCGCTGATCGGCGCGGGACAGGGACTGCTGGTGTCGTTGATCGTGCAGATCGTGGCGAGCTACGACGCGGCCACCTGGTGGACGTTCGCCGGCACCGCGGTGCTCGCCGGCGTGGTGTTCGCGGCGGTCAACCAGGCCCTCGTCGCCCTGTTCGGCGGCGTCGGACGGTGGGTCTCCGCGCTGGTCGGCGTCCTGGCCGTGGCGACCGGGCTGATCTCGACCGTGCCGGGGTGGCTCGCGGGGCTCGGGGCTGCTCTGCCCACGGCACCGGCCTTCGCGGGCTTGATCGCCGGAAGCGGATCCGCGGTCGCTGCCCTCGCGGTGTGGGGTGTGCTGTCGCTCGTGGCCACGACGCTCGCGGTCACGCTGCGGCGCACGACTTCGGCGAAGGCGGTCCTCGCCACCACCTGACACCTGTTCCTCCCCCGGCCCGGCGCGTCGACATGTGGCGCGCCGGGCCAGCGTTTGTGACCGTCTCCGTTTCGCATGCGGCGCGCCGCGACCTAGGCTCCTGCCATGCGCCGACCGTTCATGGACACCCCCGAGCAACTCGCGAGTCTGGAGGGGCAGCAGTACCTCGTGCTCCGGCCCACGGGGGCGGTCGCCGAGGTCTACCGGGAGGTCCAGGATGCCGCGCTCGCACGCCTCGACTCCCCGGCACGGCGTCCGCACACCGGGCACATCACCCTCCGGGGCTTCTACGAGCCGGAACGTCGTGAAGAGCTCGCCACGCTGATCCGTATGTGGGCCACGCAGCAGCGCCCGATCGAAGCGATCGCCGAAGCCGTGGACGAATTCCCCTCTCCCTGGCAGATCGTGATCGTGCGCCTCGCCCGCAGCACGTCACTCGTCTCGGCGTACTCATCCCTGACCACTGCATTGGACGGCACGAGCTTCCGCCGCCTCGGCGAACTGCCGCTGGAGGAGTGGACCTTCCACCTGTCGGTGCTCTACGGAAAGACTCTCCAGCCGGAGGAGTGGTCGCGGTTCACACAGGCGGAGCTGCGCGCCTTCGAACCAGCGTCTACCGAGACGATCACCGAAGCCGAACTGGTTTGGTACGAACACGGCGTCGAATACGCGGAGGTGCTGCCCCTCGGCGGTTGACGCCGGGCTCAGCTCAGGCCGGAGTAGGCGTGCAGGCCCTTGAAGAAGACGTTCACGATCGTGAAGTTGAAGATGACGGCCGAGAACCCGACGATCGCCAGCCAGGCGGAGGGGTTGCCGCGCCACCCGCGGGTCGCGCGCGCGTGGATGTAGCCGGCGTAGATGACCCAGATCACGAAGGTCCAGGTCTCCTTGACGTCGAAGCCCCAGAAGCGGCTCCAGGCGTAGTAGGCCCAGATCGAGCCGGCGATGAGCGTGAACGTCCACAGGATGAACCCGATGATCGTGAACATGTACGCCAGGCTCTCCAGGCGAACGGATCCGGGGAACGTACGGAGGAATCCGGGGCCGGTCTTGTCTGCGCCTTCGGCGACGAGGCGCTCACGACGCGACTGCATGAGCTGGATCACAGACAGGGCGAACGCGAGCGCGAAGAACGCCGTCGCGAGCGAGGCGACGAAGACGTGGATGATGAGCCACACGCTCTTCAGCGGGTCCATCAGGGGCGAGACCTCGACGTAGAAGTTCGTCGCGCCCAGACCCAGCAGGACCACGACCAGGCCGGTGATGAACGTGCCGAGGAAGCGGAGGTCCAGACGGGTCAGCACGATGAGATACACCGCGATGATGAGCAGCGTGCCGATCATCGCGAACTCGTAGAGGTTGGCCCAGGGCACGCGTCCTGCCGCGATGCCACGGGTCACGGTCGCCGCCAGGTGGAACAGGAAGCCGAGGACCGTGAGCGACGTGCCGATGCGGGCCATGACGAATCGCTGCGGCGGCGCGTCACCGGATGCACCGGGTGCGCCGGCGGCTGCGGTGGCCGCTCCGCCACCTGCCCCGACGAGCACCGGTTCGCGGACGGTCTGCGCATCGGCCGTGGCCTGCGAGCGCCGCGCGAGATCGAAGGCGTAGGCCACGAAGGCCGCCGCGTAGATCGCGATCGCCGTCCAGAGCAGGACCGGCGAGATCACGTTGAGCTCGAGCATGGTGTCAGTCTACTTTCCGGGTGTCGGGTGCCGGGGCTTCCGGCGCAGCGGACTCCTCCGCGGTGTCTTCGGCGCTCGGGCGCGGCGTCGTCCCACCGGCAGCGTCGAGCAGACGGGCGTGGCCCGCGACGAGGTCGTCGACGGCAGCGGCGAGGGTCGGGTCTTCGCCGCGAGCCAGTGCGGCGTACTCGAGCGCGATCTCGCCGTCGTGCGCCGTGGCCTTGACCCACACGCGACGGCGCGGCACGAAGAGCGCGATCATGAGTCCGCCGAGAGCCAGCAGCGCGAAGCCGAGCACCCAGACACCGGACTCGTCGCGGTGGATCTGCAGCGAGGCGAACCGCTTCACCGATTCCGAGGCGTCCGTCGCCCCCGCCGGCGACTCGTCGTCGAAGGTGACCGAGCCGAGGCCGTCCGGCAGCTGGGCCGTCTGGCCGGGGCTGAGCTTGATCGACTCGACGTCGGTGGTGCGTCCGGTGAGCTTGGTCATCCCGGTCGTGTCGAGCACGTAGACGGAGCGCGGCACACCCTCGTTGATCCCCAGGTCCCCGGTGTACACGTCGAACGTGAGCGTCGGGTTGGTGAGGTCGCCGTAGGCGGAGAAGAAGGCGCCGTCCTCGAGGACGCCCGTCGTCGGGTAGAAGAAACCGACGAGCCCGACCTGCTCGGCCAAGCCGTCCGGCACCTTGAGCACCCCGAGCGAGGTCATGTTGGTGTCCTGCGGGAGGAACGGGGTGCTGCCTGTGAAGACCACCGTGCCGTCGGGATCGCGCACCGTCACGGTCGGCGCGTAGCCGTTGCCCAGGAGGAAGACGTCGTCGTCGGCGACCGCGAGAGGTTCGTTGACCTTGACGGCGCCCGTGCGCTCCTCGCCGTTCTCCTGCACCGTGACGTTGGCCGAGAAGTCGCCGGCCTGACCGGAACCGGGCTCGCCGAACGGCTGATAGGTCACGTCGAAGGAGTCGAGACGCATCGAGTACGGCGCGAAGGCGTCGTCGCCCACGAAGCGCCCGCGGTTCATGGAGTCGTAGTCGAGAAGCGTGTTGGCGAAGGTCTCGCCCTCGACGAGCACGCGCTGGCCGGTGTACGAGAAGCCCCCGCCGACGCCGACCGTGACGAGCACGCCCACGAGCGCGAGGTGGAACAGCAGGTTGCCGGTCTCGCGCCAGTATCCGCGCTCGGCGGAGACGGAGAAGGTGCGGCCGCGATCGTAGCGCTCCACCCGGTAGCCGAGTGCCTTGAGCTGCTTCGTCGCCACATCGATCGACGCAGCGGCCTCCGCCTCGGCATCGCCGGTCGTGGAGCCGGAGTCGGCGGACGGGTCGCGCGTGACCGCACGATAGTCCTCGAGGCGCTGGAGTCGGGCCGGAGTGCGTGGCGGACGCGCGCGCAGGGCCTTCGCGTGGTGCTTGATGCGCGGGATCACGCAGCCCACGAGCGAGGCGAACAGCAGCAGGTAGATCGCCGAGAACCACGGTGACAGGTAGACGTCGAATAGCTTGAGGCCGTCGAGGATCGGGAAGAGGTCGGGGTTCTCGCGCTCCCACTGCGTGACGCCGTTCGGGTCGGCCATGCGCTGCGGGAAGATCGAGCCGGGGATCGCCGCGATCGCCAGCACGAGCAGCAGGACCAGCGCTGTGCGCATCGAGGTCAGCTGCCGCCACCCCCACCGCAGCCACCCGACGAAGCCGAGCCGCGGCTGGATGATCGAGTCGTCGCCGTCGACGTGGTCGGACGGGCGGAGCGGATCGCTGGAGTCGCTGTGCACGGCACCCTTGTTCTTCGTCATGGTCGTCTCCGTGCGGGCGTTCTTCTCGGTGCGGTCGGTGCGGTCAGAGCGGGAGGATGACACTGCCGATCACCGCCGTCAGCCGCGACATGATGTCGGTCCACAGGCCGGTGACCATCAGGACACCGAGCAGGATCAGCATCACGCCGCCCACGATGTTCACCACGCGGATGTGGCGACGGAGGAACCCGATCGCCTTGGTCGCCCAGCCGAACCCGAGGGCGACGAGCAGGAACGGGATGCCGAGCCCGAGGGAGTACGCCAGACCGAGGAAGCCGGCGCGCACGGGGTCACCGGCGTTGAAGGAGAGGGCCAGGATCGCGGCGAGCGTGGGGCCCATGCAGGGCGCCCAGCCGATGCCGAGTGCGACGCCGAGGAGCGGGGCCCCGATGATGCCGGCCTTGGAGTCCACGTGGAAGCGGAACTCCTTCTGCGCGAAGCCGAAGAGCCCGAGGAACACGAGCCCCATCGCGATGATCACGACGCCGAGGATGCGCGTGATCAGGTCGCCCCACTGCAGCAGGAACACACCCACGGTGCCGCCGAGCACGGTGTAGAGGATGAACACGATCGTGAAGCCGAGGATGAACAGCAGCACGCCAAGGACGAGCCGTCCCCGGGTCGTTGTCACGGCGGGCTGCGCGGCGGTCGATGCATCCCCGTCGGCGACGGTGGTCCGCCGCGGCGCGACAGCGCCCCCCAGGAAGCCGAGGTAGCCGGGCACGAGCGGGAGGACGCACGGAGACAGGAACGACACGAGGCCTGCCAGCATCGCGACCGGGATCGCGATCCAGAGGGCGCCCGAGCCGATGATCGCTTCGGGGTTCACGGCGCTCCGAGGGTGCTCACGAGTCCTCCGCGAGCGTGTCCTTGACGAGCGTGGAGAGGATCGACGGTCCGTCGATCGGACCGATGATCTTCGCGGCGACGCGGCCCTGCTTGTCGAGCACGAGCGTGGTGGGCGTGGCGGCGATCGGCACGACCTTGGCGAACGCCAGCTTGGCCTCGGCGGTGTCGACGTCGATCAGGCTCGGGTACGTGATGTCGTACTCGTCGGCGAAGGCGATGGCGGTGTCCGCCTGATCGCGCGTGTTGATGCCGACGAACGAGACGTCGTCGGCGGCGAACTTCTGCCACACGGCTTCGAGGTCGGCGGCTTCGAGCCGGCACGGCGCGCATCCGGCGTACCAGAAGTTGACGACCGTGACCTGCCCGGCGATGTCGGCACTGTCGAACTTCTCGCCGGTCTCGGTGACCCCGCCGAACTCCACGGGCTCACCGCGCTCGGCGACGGGGATCTCGACGATCGCGCCGTCGGCCGCGACGTACCCGGTGTTCTCCCCGCTCAGGAACGATTGGCTGACCGGATCGGGAGCGCAGGCGCTCAGACCGATCGCGAGCACCGCAGCGAGCGCGGCACCGACCGCACGGCGCGAAGGCCGGGTGCGGGAGGAGCGGCCGCTGCGGATCGAGGAAACCGTCGAATCGCGTGGCACGACTCCGAGTTTACGCAGAGAATCCTATGCACGAGGTGGATGCGGAGCGGTCCGAGACGGGCCTCAGAACCGCGCCAGAACGTCGTCGACGCCGGCCCGGAACCGCGGACAGGTGGCGATGTCGTGGGCGCGGCATCCCATGGCGTGCTCGGTCATCTCCCGCGAGCGTCGCATCTCCTCCATCCGCCGGTCGATGTCGTCCAGGTGCTGCTGGAGCACCTGGTGTCGCCCGGCGCTCCCGTCGTCGAGCAGCACGGCGATCTGGTCGAGGCTCATCCCTGCGGCTTTGCTGCGTCGGATCACCGCGATACGCACGACGTCGTCCTCGCCGTAACGTCGTCGCCCCGCATCGTCGCGCGACGGCCGCAGCAGGCCGACCGACTCCCAGTGCCGCAACACGTTGGTCGGCAGTTCGAACCGGGCGGCGACATCGCCGACGGACCAGGGATGCTCGGCGCTTGACTTCATGTTGACATGAAGTCACAGACTGTCGGAGAACGCAACCTCCTCCGAAAGGACTGACATGTACGACGCCATCGTGATCGGCGCAGGACCGGCAGGTCTGCAGGCCGCTCTGACCCTCGGACGGATGCACCGATCTACGCTGCTGTTGGATTCGGGTGAGTACCGCAACGGCACCGTTCTGCACATGCACAACATGGTCGGCGAGGATGGGACGCCCCCGGCGGAGTTCCGCGCCACGGCCAGGGCCGAGCTCGCCGCCTACGACGACGTGGATATCCGCGACCTCTCCGCCACGACCATCTCCGCCGACGAGACCTCGTTCGAGGTGCAGCTCTCCGACGGGTCGCGGGTGGCGGGGCACCACATCGTGCTGGCCACGGGCGTCGCCGATGACCTTCCGCCGGTGCCGGGGCTGCAGGAGCTGTGGGGCACACACGCCTTCAGCTGTCCGTTCTGCGACGGACACGAGCATGCGGGCACCCCGATCGGCATCCTCGGGGCGGCGCCGAGGGCCGCGCACCTGATCGGCCTGCTCGGTCGCATCGTGGGCGACATCACGGTCCTCCCGGTCGGGGAGCCGTTCACCGACGAGGACACGGCGATGCTCGAGGGCCTCGGCGTGCGCGTCGGCGCCGCCCCCGTCGCATCCGTCGAGAAGAGCGACGGCGGCGTGCGGATCGGCACCGCGGATGGCGAGCTCACCGTCGGCGGGATCTTCGTGGCGTCGGGGACGATGCGCCAGCGCGCGCCCTTCGCCGCAGGACTCGGACTCCGGATGCTCGAGTCGGGGTGCATCGAGATCGACGAGTTCGGGCGCACGTCGCACCCCGGCGTCTTCGCCGCGGGCGATCTCGCGCACCGCGCGACCCTCCCCGGCCCGATGGCATCGGTGCTGCTGGCGGCCGCCGCCGGTCAGCTGGCCGCTATCGGCATCATCCAGTCGCTTCTGGCGGCCGAGCACTGACTCCGTCTCGAATCGCGCGGATGGCGCCATCCTTCACCGGGATCGAGCCCCTTGCGCGATTCGAGAACGGGATTCAGACCGCGCCGACGTCGACCGCACCGCCTGTGGCCGCTGGTTCGGCATAGGCGACCTCGCGCCACACGTCGCCGACGCGTTCGAACGAGGTGACGCTCGAGAGGGCGCAGCGCCGGGTGCGCGGGTCGTGCCGCAGGGGCAGCCCCGCAACCCTCAGGTGCGTGATCCAGATGGGCGCCTGGTGCGAGACCATCACCACATCGCCGTCCGCGGCGGCGTCCCAGGCCTCGTCCATGACCCCCAGCATCCGCTCCGCGATGGAGGAGTACGGTTCGCCCCAGCTCGGCAGCGACGGCTGGCGCAGGTGCCACCAGTTGAACGGGTTCATCAGCGAACGACGCATCTGCGTGCCCTCGAACACATTGGTCGGCTCGATCAGGCGGATGTCGATCTCCGGCACGAGGTCGAATCGTTCGGCGAAGGGCGCGGCGGATTCCTGCGCACGCTCCAGCGGAGACGCGTACAGGGCGGAGACCGCACGATCCGACGCGGCGACGTGATCGGCAGCAGCCTCCGCCATCCCCCGACCCGCGGCGCTCAGGTGGTAGTCGGGAAGACGGCCGTAGAGCACGCGGGCCGGGTTGTGCACCTCGCCGTGTCGGACCAGATGCAGGCGCGAAGCCGCCATCTCACGCCTCGCGGTAGCGGGAGTCGCCGAAGCCGAGGATCAGGTAGCCGATGTAGGGGAAGACGAACAGCAGGAAGAACGAGAACAGACCCCCCTTGCCGAACCGCTCACCGAGCTTGACGGCCACGATGATGCCGAAGATGAAGCCGACGATCGGGATCAGGTACAGCAGCGCGAGCCAGCCCGACATCCCGGCGATCTTGACGAGGAAGATCACATTCACGATGGGGATGATCGCGAGGATGCCGGGGTAGCCGGCCTTCGTGAAGACCTTCCAGAGGCCGATGACGACGAGGACGTAGAAGACGAGGGCGATCAGCCCCGTCGTCCCCGAGAAGATCGCGCCGAAGAGGTCGGAGATGCCGTTGGAGTCCATGATGCGCCTTTCTGTCCTGGCGATCATACTGAGCGCCCGGTACGGGCCGAGCGGGCGACGCGGTCCCCCGTAGAATGGGCGGGTTCCCCATTTCCCAGATCAGAAGGAATACTCCGTGCTTCGCACCCACTCGGCAGGCTCGCTGCGAGCAGAGCACATCGGTCAGACCGTCACCCTCGCGGGGTGGGTCGATCGCCGTCGTGACCACGGAGGAGTCGCCTTCATCGATCTGCGAGACGCCTCCGGCATCGCCCAGGTCGTCATCCGCGACGAGGAGATCGCCCATCCGCTGCGCAACGAATTCGTGCTGCGGGTGACCGGCGAGGTGTCGCGTCGACCGGAGGGCAACGCGAACCCGAACCTGCCCACCGGCGAGATCGAGCTCATCGCGACCGACGTCGAGGTGCTGAACGAGTCGGCCCCGCTCCCCTTCCAGGTCTCGACCGCTGTCGCCGAGACCGAGACGGTCGGCGAAGAGGCACGCCTCAAGTACCGCTACCTCGACCTGCGCCGCCCGGCACCGGCCTCCGCCCTTCGTCTGCGCTCGAACGTCTACAAGGCGATCCGTGACGTGCTGCACGCCGACGACTTCACCGAGGTCGAGACGCCGACCCTCACGCGCTCGACGCCCGAGGGCGCGCGCGACTTCCTGGTGCCCGCACGCCTGAGCCCGGGTAGCTGGTACGCCCTGCCGCAGTCGCCGCAGCTGTTCAAGCAGCTGCTCATGGTCGGCGGCGTGGAGAAGTACTTCCAGATCGCCCGCTGCTACCGCGACGAGGACTTCCGCGCCGACCGGCAGCCGGAGTTCACGCAGCTCGACATCGAGATGAGCTTCGTCGACCAGGAAGACGTCATCGCGCTGATGGAGTCGCTCATCGTCGCGATGTGGGCGACGATCGGGGTCGAGGTCCCGACGCCTCTGCCGCGTCTGACGTACGCCGACGCCATGGCCAAGTATGGTTCCGACAAGCCCGACCTGCGCTTCGGCCTCGAGCTCGTCGACGCGACCGAGTACTTCGCCGACACCCCGTTCCGGGTCTTCCAGGCCGAGTATGTCGGAGCAGTGCGTATGCCCGGTGGCGCCTCGCAGCCGCGTAAGCAGCTCGACGCGTGGCAGGACTGGGCGAAGCAGCGCGGTGCGCGCGGCCTCGCGTACGTCCTGTTCAACGAAGACGGATCCCTGGGCGGTCCTGCTGCCAAGAACCTGTCCGAGGCGGAGCAGGCCGGGCTCGCCGCGCTCGTGGGCGCCGAGCCGGGCGACTGCGTCTTCTTCGCCGCCGGCGACACCAAGCAGAGCCGTGCGCTGCTCGGTGCCGCACGCGTCGAGATCGGTCGCCGTCTCGGCTACCTGAATCCCGACGAATTCGCCTTCACCTGGGTCGTCGACGCGCCGATGTTCGAGCCTGCCGCCGACGCGGTGGCCTCCGGCGACGTGGCCGTGGGCGCAGGCGCCTGGACGGCCGTGCACCACGCGTTCACGGGCCCCAAGCCCGAGTTCCAGGACACGTTCGACACCGACCCCGGGTCCGCCCTCGCGTACGCGTACGACATCGTGTGCAACGGCTCCGAGCTCGGCGGCGGATCGATCCGCATCCACCGCGAAGACGTGCAGAAGCGCGTGTTCGAGGTCATGGGCATCAGCGACGAGCAGGCCGACGAGCAGTTCGGCTTCCTGCTCGACGCGTTCAAGTTCGGTGCTCCGCCCCACGGCGGGATCGCGCTCGGCATGGACCGCGTGCTGCAGCATCTGACCAAGACCGAGTCGATCCGCGAGGTCATCGCGTTCCCGAAGTCGGGCAACGGCTACGACCCGCTGACCGCGGCTCCGGCCCCCATCACGGCCGCACAGCGCGCCGAAGCGGGCGTGGACGCCGAGCCCGAGGACGAGTCCGCCTGAGGTCCGTCCCGCGCGGGATCAGGCACTCACGCCGGATCAGGCGGTTCTGCACAGAACCTGCCTGATCCGGCGTCTCTGCCTGACCTGGCGTCGTGTCAAGAGCCGAGAAGCGCGAGAGCCGGCACGATGTTCTCGTTCCACACGTCGACGCCCAGCTTCGCGATCAGGGCGACCACGACCACCAGGAACACCACCCGGATGAACGTGGTCCCGCGCGAGATGGCCATGCGCGACCCCAGGTAGCTGCCCGCCACGTTCGCGACCGCGAGGATGCCGCCGAGCAGCCACAGCACGGCACCGTGCGGGATGAACAGCATCAGCGCTCCGGCGTTCGTCGCGAGGTTCACGATCTTGGCCTTCGCGCTCGCCTGCAAGAAGTCGTAGCCGAGCAGGGCGACGAGCGTGATCACCAGGAAGGTGCCCGTGCCCGGACCGATCATCCCGTCGTAGAAGCCGATGCCGAGTCCCGCCGCGCCCGCCATGATGTGGTGCTTGTGCCCGGAGTACCGCAGCTTCGTCGCCGCTCCCATCTGCGGCTTGAACGCGGTGAACAGGGCGACGACGAGCAGCGCGATCACGATGATGGGCTTGAACGCGGCGGGCGGCAGCACGGTCGCGACAGCTGCGCCCCGAACGAGCCGATGAAGGCGATCGCCGCCATCGGCAGCGCTGTGCGGATGTCGGGTTTGGCGCGTCGGTAATAGGTGACGCTGCTGGTCGCGGTGCCGAACACGGAGGCGAGCTTGTTCGTGGCGAGCGCCTGCACGGGCGAGATGCCGGGGATCAGCAGGAGAGCCGGCAGCTGCAGCAGGCCTCCGCCTCCGACGACCGCGTCGATCCAGCCGGCACAGAACGCGGCGATGACGACGAGCAGCAGCATCCCCCAGGTGAGCTGCTCCAGTCCGAGCACGGCGCCGATATCCACCTGGCCATGATTCCAGAGTGCCGCCGTCGACCTCGCATCCGCCCCGCGCGCTGGCAGCCTGGAGCCATGCTCGACGCCCTCCCTCTGCCGCATCCGCAGCGCCTCGGCTACGTCGGGTCGCACCGCGGCTTCACGTACACGGTTCCCTCGCGCTGAGCGCCCGCCCGCACCCGAGCGTCCACCGTCGCGTCACCGTCCGTTCACCCGAGCCGCGACGGTCGGCAACCTCGGCCTCATAGTGTCCTCTCGCAACCCGACACCGGCTCACAGCGCCGGACACCGAGAGGACACTCATGGCTCGCATCACCCGCCGCGCGCGCATCGGCGCCGGCATCGCCCTGGCCGCGACGGCCGCACTCGTTCTGACCTCCTGCGCCACCGCTGCAGACACCCCCGCCTCCGGCGACTCCGATGTGGATGCCTCCACCGCGACCTCGGTGGAAGACTTCGGCACCTTCGCCGACCTCGAAGCCGCGGCCAAGGCGGAGGGATCCCTCAACGTCATCGCCCTCCCGCGCGACTGGGCGAACTACGGCGAGATCCTCGACCTTTTCACCGAGAAGTACCCGGAGATCACGATCAACGAGGCCTCGCCCGATGTCTCCAGCGCCGAGGAGATCCAGGCCGCGGAGACCAACAAGGGCCTCGACACGGCTCCTGACGTGTTCGACCTGGGTCTGACGGTCGCTCTGCAGAACACCGACACGTTCGCGCCGTACCAGGTGCAGACGTGGGACGAGATCCCCGATGAGCTCAAGGAGCCGACCGGGCTCTTCGTCGGCGACTACGGCGGATACATGTCGATCGGCTACGACTCGTCGAAGTTCGACGCCCCCGCCGAGCTCGCCGATCTGCTGTCGGCCGACTACAAGGGCTCTGTGGCCATCAACGGCGACCCGACGCAGGCCGGTGCTGCTTTCGCCGCCGTGGGTCTGGCCACCGTGCAGTCGGACGGCACGCTCGACGACTTCCAGCCGGGCATCGACTTCTTCTCGGAGCTGCAGAAGGCGGGCAACCTGCTCAAGGTCGACGTCACCACGGCGACCATCGCGAGCGGCGAGACGCCGGTGGTGTTCGACTGGGACTACCTGAACGCGTCCCACACCGCCGACAACGAGGACTGGAAGGTCGTCGTGTTCGACGGCACCGGCTACGCCGGGTACTACAACCAGGCCATCAACATCGACGCCCCGCACCCGGCCGCCGCGCGCCTGTGGCAGGAGTTCCTCTACAGCGACGACGTGCAGAACCTCTGGCTGAAGGGCGGCGCACGCCCCGTGCGCATGGAGGCCATGACCGAGGCCGGCACGATCGACGCCGACCTCGCCGCCGCGCTCCCGGAGGCCCCGGAGGAGACCGTGGTTCCGACGGAGGAGCAGTCGACGAACGCCGGCACGCTTCTCGGCGAGAAGTGGGCCGCGGCGGTCCAGTGACCACCCTCACCGCTGCGGGGGTGGATGCCGCGTCATCCACCCCGTCACCCCCGCCGGGTCCTCGCACGACGCGAGGGCCCGGCGGTCCGCGCCGTCGTTCGCCTGGCTCGGGCTCGTCCCGTTCGCCGCCTACGTCGTGCTGTTCCTCGCGGTGCCGACAGTGCTCGCGATCGGCTCCGGGTTCTTCGACGACGACGGCACCTTCACGTGGAGCAACATCGCCGCCCTCGGCGACCCCGTCGTGCTGAACACCTTCGCGAACTCCGCATGGCTCTCTGCGCTGACGGCCGTGGTGGGTGCTCTCGTCGGAGCGCTGGTCTGCTATGCCCTGCTCGGGGCGAATCCCGACGGCGCGATCCGTTCTTCGATCGATGCCGCGGCAGGTGTGCTCGCCCAGTTCGGCGGCGTCATGCTGGCGTTCGCCTTCATCGCCACGATCGGGATCCAGGGGGTGATCACGCTCTTCCTCAAGGACACGTTCGGAGTGGACATCTTCCCGAACGGCACCTGGCTCTATGAGCTGCCGGGGCTGATCCTGCCGTACATCTACTTCCAGGTGCCCCTGATGATCATCACCTTCATGCCCGCTCTCGCCGCGCTCAAGCCGCAGTGGGCCGAGGCCAACCTCACCCTCGGCGGCACCGGAGCCAGCTTCTGGGTGCGGATCGGCATCCCTGTGCTCGCGCCTTCGTTCCTCGCCAGCCTGCTGCTGCTGTTCGCGAACGCGTTCTCGTCGTACGCGACGGCTGCCGCGCTCGCGAGTCAGGGGTCGCAGATCGTGCCGCTGCAGATTCGCACGGCCCTCACGAGCGAGACCCTTCTCGGTCGTGAGAATCTCGCCGGTGCGCTCGCGCTCGGCATGATCATCGTCGTCGGCGTCGTGATGGCTCTGTACTCGCTCATCCAGCGCCGGGCGGCACGGTGGCAGTCGTGACCGGCATCGGCCCCTCGCGGGCGACGCGCCGGATCATCGGTCTCGCCGTCGGGGCGTTCTTCGCGATCCCCTTGATCTCGACTTTCCTCTTCACGCTTCGAGGCAAGGACGGTCCCTCCTTCGAGCGATGGGCCGCCGTCTTCGACCCCGCCGCCTCCGCCGCGATCAAGCCGATCTGGACGGGCCTCGGCAACTCCCTGATCCTCGCGCTCGTCACGGTCGCGATCGTGCTGCTTGTGCTCGCGCCGACGATGATCCTCGTCAACCTGCGTTTTCCGAAGCTCAAGCCCGCATTCGAGTTCGCGGTGCTGCTGCCGATCTCGATTCCCGCGATCGTGCTCGTCGTCGGACTCGCGCCCATCTACCTGCAGATCGGTCGCACGCTCGGTACCGGTACCTGGACCCTCGCCTTCGCGTACGGCATCACGGTGCTGCCGTTCGCGTTCCGTTCGATCCAGGCATCGATCGACGCGGCCGACCTGCGCACCCTCTCCGAAGCCGCCCGCTCGCTCGGCGCGAGCTGGCCGACGGTCGTGCTCCAAGTGCTCGCGCCGAACCTGCGTCAGGGTCTTCTCGCCGCATCCCTGATATCGATCGCGGTCGTGCTCGGCGAGTTCACGATCGCCTCGCTCCTGAACCGCCAGGTGTTCCAGACCGCCATGGTCGTCGTGCAGAAACAGGATCCGTACGCCCCGGCGATCTTCACCTTGCTCGCCCTGGCCTTCGTCTTCCTCCTGCTCCTCCTCATCGGCCGCGTCGCTCGCGGCCCCCGAAAGGCCCGCTCATGACCGTCGACAACGCGCTGCCGCGCACCAAGGACAACCTGCTGCTCGCCCGCGCCGGCGAAGGCACGCGGGTCGAGCTCCACGGCATCGTGAAGAGCTATTCCGGAACGCGGGTGCTGCACGGGGTGGATCTCGACATCGCCCCCGGCGAGTTCGTCTCCCTTCTCGGCCCGTCGGGCTGCGGCAAGACGACACTGCTGCGGGTGCTCGCCGGCCTCGAAGGTGCGGATGAGGGCAGCGTGCTGCTCGGCGGCGGCGATGTCTCCCGAGTACCGACCAACAAGCGCGACATCGGCATGGTCTTCCAGTCGTACTCCCTCTTCCCCCATCTGCGGGTCGTCGACAACACGGCCTTCGGCCTGCGGCGGCGGGGGCTGGCGAAGGCGGAGGCCGCTCGACGCTCGCTCGACGCTCTCGCCCTGGTCGGCCTCTCCGACTTCGCCGATCGCTTCCCGCATCAGCTGTCGGGCGGGCAGCAGCAGCGCGTCGCCCTGGCCCGTGCCCTGGTCACCGAACCCAAGGTGCTGCTGCTGGACGAGCCGCTGTCGGCGCTCGACGCGAAGGTGCGCGTGCAGCTGCGCGACGAGATCCGCCGTCTTCAGCTGCGCCTCGGCATCACCACCGTGTTCGTCACACACGATCAGGAGGAGGCCCTGGCCGTCTCCGACCGGATCGCCGTCATGAATGCCGGGCGCATCGAGCAGATCGGTTCCCCCGAAGAGCTGTACACGACCCCGTCGACCGCTGGGGTGGCGGCGTTCGTCGGGCTCTCCAGTGTCGTGTCGGGAGTCGCCGAGGGAGATCATGTGCGGGTGTGGGGCCAGCGGCTCCCCCTCCAGGCCCCGGCTGACGGCCCGGTCGACGTGTACCTCCGGCCTGAGAACGTCTACTTCGCATCCGAGGCGGATGCGGCGACCGACGCCCTCGTCGAAGAGAGCACCTTCCTCGGCAGCATGCGACGCACACTGGTGCGCACCGAGTCGGGCGAACTCGTACGCGTCCAGCATGCTCCCGGGATTCACCCGTCGTTCGGCGACCGCGTGCGCATCGCCGTTTCGCCGGAACCGGTGGCCGTGCACCCGCGCGCCTGACCGGCCGCTCTTCCCCCGGGCAGGCGCTGAGCGCTAGCGTGAGGCCCGAGGGGCGGGGTCCCCTTGATCCGAGAGAGAAAGGACGCCTCATGGCAGGCACGTTCGAGCTGTACACCGACAAGTCCGGCGAGTACCGGTTCCGTCTCAAGGCCGGCAACGGCGAGGTCATCGCGATCAGCGAAGGCTACTCGTCGAAGTCCGCCGCACTGAACGGGATCGACTCCGTCCGACGGAACGCCGCAGATGCCGAGGTCGTCGAAGCCTGACCTCCGACCCGAACTTCACGCCGAGACCCCGTGCCGCTGATGATGGCGACACGGGGTCTCGGTCTGTGGCGAGGCGCCGTAAGAGCTCAGAGCACGCGCGAGAGGAAGTCCTTCGTGCGCGGATGCTGCGGGTTCGCGAGCACCTCGCGCGGGTCGCCTTCCTCCACGATGTTCCCGCCGTCCATGAAGACCAGGCGCGAACCGACCTCCCGCGCGAAGCCCATCTCGTGTGTGACGACGAGCATCGTCATGCCCTCGTCGGCGAGTGCGCGCATGACCTGCAGCACTTCGCCGACCAGCTCGGGGTCGAGCGCCGAGGTCGGCTCGTCGAACAGCATCATGTCCGGGTTCATGCAGAGCGCACGGGCGATGGCGACGCGCTGCTGCTGTCCGCCCGAGAGGTGACCGGGGTAGGCATCGGCCTTCTCCGCCAGTCCGACCCGGGCGAGCATGGCGTGCGCGATCTGCTCGGCTTCTTTCTTGGAGCGCTTCTTCACGCGCTGCTGCGCGATCGTGAGGTTGCCCAGCACGTCGAGGTGCGGGAAAAGGTTGAAGCTCTGGAAGACCATGCCGATGCGCGTCCGCACGCGGTCGATGTCGACGTCGGGGTCGGTGATGTCGATGCCCTCGATCAGCACCGTGCCGCCTGTCGGCTCCTCGAGCAGGTTCACCGACCGCAACAGGGTCGACTTGCCGGAGCCCGACGGCCCGATCACGCAGACGACCTCGCCCTTGGTGACCGTGAGGTCGATGCCCTTGAGCACCTCGTTGTCGCCGAAGCTCTTGACGAGCCCGCGCACGTCGATCGCGGGGGCGTGCACATCGATCAGTTCGGTGATCATCGCTGCCTCGACATCCGGCGCTCCAGCCACGCGCTGAAGCGCGTGAGCGGGATCGTCACGATCAGGTACAGGATCGCCGCCATGATCAGCGGCGTTCCGTTCGCGTTCTGCGTGCTCGCGTCGCGCGCGAACGTGGTGAGCTCCTTCGACCAGATGAAGGAGCCTGCCACGAACAGCAGCGACGTGTCCTTGAGCAGCAGCACGAATTCGTTGGTCAGCGGCGGGATGATGATCCGGAACCCCTGCGGCACGACGATCCAGAACGTCGTCTTCATGGGCGACATGCCGAGCGAGCGTGCCGCCTCGGTCTGCCCCTTCGGAACGGCCTGGATCCCCGCGCGGATCGTCTCCGCCATGTACGCCGAAGCGACGAGCACCAGGCCGATGAGCCCGAGGACCACAGGGCCGCCGAGCTTCGTCCCCGGCACGCCCAGCGCGATCGGCAGGATGAATGCGATGCCGAAGATCGTGAGGATCGCCGGCAGTCCACGGAACAGCTCGATCCAGACCGTCGCGATCCAGCGGAACGGTGCGATGGTCGACAGCTTCATCAGCGCCAGCACCACACCGAGGACGAGCCCTCCGGTGAAGGCGACCGCCGTGAACCACAGCGTGTTGACCAGAGCGGTCGTGATGATGCCCGGGAACATCTTCGCTGCGACTTCGGGGTTGAAGAACAGCGGCCCGATCTTCGCCCAGTCGGTGCTGACGATCGCCCAGACGGCGATGGCGATCAGCACCACGTAGACCGAGTATCGATAGAGCTTGCTCTTCGTCGTACGCCTCAACGCCATCGTCGAGGTCCTCCTGCTCTGCTGACGCCGCCGGTCACTTGGCCGCGAGGTACTCGTCGTAGATCTCCTGGTAGCCGCCGTCGTCCTGCAGTTCCTTCAGCGCCTTGTTGACCGCCTCGCGCAGCGCATCCTTCTCACCCTTCGCGAAGGCGAAGCCGTACGACTCGTCGGTCGGGTAGGTCTCGACGATCTTGTAGTTGGGGTCGTCCTGCTCGTGAACGTAGTTGACCGGCTGGTCCTGGAGGATCGCGTCGATCTGACCGGCCTGCATAGCCGGCCACAGCTCGCCGTCCGACGGGTACTGCACGAGCTGAGCGCCCGGCGCGTTCTCACCGGCGTAGGACTCGCCTGTGGTGCCCTGCTGCACGCCGACGTTCTTGCCGTCCAGGTCATCGATGGACTTGATGTCCGAGTCGGCGCGCACGAGGAGCGACTGCAGCGAGTCGACGTAAGGGTCCGAGAAGTCGATGTTGGCCTTGCGCTCCTCGGTGATGGTCATCGCGGAGGCGCCGATGTCGCAGGTGCCGGCGGCGAGCGTCGTACCGGACTGCAGAGCGTCGAAGCCGACATCCTGCACGGAGAGCTTCAGGTCGATCTTCTCGGCGATCGCGCTGAGCAGATCGATGTCGAAACCGGAATAGCCGGTCTCGGTGCTCGTGTCCTCGACCTCGAAGGGCGGGTAGGGAACGTCCGAGCAGACCGTGAGAGTGCCCGGCTCGACGAGGCCGTAGTCGTCGCCGGCGGCAGGAGCGTCGCTGCTTCCCGCATCGGTGGATCCGGTGGCGCAGCCGGCGAGCGCGAGGGTGGCGGTCGCCACGAGAGCGAGACCGGCGATGAGGTTACGACGAGGCATGTCGGCTCCTGTGAGTCGAGGGCGAATGTGACGCCCGATGACGGGTAGGAGAACATCTAAACATGCGGCCCGTCGCGTGACCAATGACATCCGTGACGGACGTGTCACGTTTGTGTTGCAACTATGCACCTGCGACACGCGCGGAATCGAGTCCCGCGAGGCGTGCGACGCGGTCTCAGACCTCGAAGTCGACCGCGACGCGGGAGGCGACCACCGAGCGGATGTAACCGGCGACCTCCTCGTGGGCGGGGTGGACCTGATACTCCTCGATCGCCTCGACGGACGCGAAGTCCGCCACGAGGGTCACGTCCCAGTTCGTCTCGGGATAAGCCGCATTCGCGCCGGCCGAGATCGCGAGGAGCTGCGGAACGACCCCGTCGAGGGCGTTGAGCCGGCGCACCACCTCGGCCGCCTGCTCGGCACGCTCCACGGAGTCCTCGGCGGCGAGCTTCCAGGTCACGACATGCCGGATCGTCACAGCGACTCCTTCAGTTCGGTCTTCGCGTCGCCGCGGAGTGCCCCTTCGAGCGCCTCACGCAGCCGGTCGGGCGTCACACGCCAGTGGGCGTGCATCTCGCCGTCGATCAGGACGACCGGGATCTTCTCCCACCACAGCTCGTACAGAGCGGGGTCGTCGTGGATCGAGGCTTCGACGATCTCGATCTGCTCCGCCGCAGCATCGGGGAGCTCCGCGACGACCGCGTCGATCACATCGGAGGCCACCTCGCACAGGTGGCAGTCGGGCTTGCCGATGAGCGTCAGCGTGGTCACGCCGACGGCACCTCGACGGCGCGGCCCTGCGAGATCCACTCGCCGGTGCCGCCCTCGACGTTGGTCGCGTCGAAACCGCGCGACTCCAGCGCCTCGACGACTCTGGCCGACCGCCCGCCTGCCTGGCAGATGACGTCGAACGCCTCCGCCGGCAGCTCCTCGAGGCGGTTGCCGATCTCGGACATCGGGATGTTGACGGCGCCGGGCACGTGGCCGGCGGCGAACTCGTCCACCTCCCGGACATCGATGAGCGGGACACCGGAACGCTCAGCGAGCTCGGTGACGGTGATCGACTTCATGACATCCCTCTCGACGTTCGGAGACGCGGGCAGAGACACAAAGCGCCCGTCCGAAGACAGGCGCTCGTGTCCGGCCGCTTACTTCTTGTTGCGGCGCTGGTGGCGAGTCTTGCGAAGCAGCTTGCGGTGCTTCTTCTTCGCCATGCGCTTGCGGCGCTTCTTGATGACAGAACCCACGGAAACCTCACTAAGTCAGTGGCTGGGTGTCGCCGATAGCGGACACCCGGGTACGGGCACGGAAAAATGCCTCGGATCAGTCTAGCAAACCCGACGGCCTGCCCTGTGCGGGGTCACTCCCCGACGTCATCCGTCACCAGGAACCGCCACACGAGGGCATGCCCCAGAGCGACGAGACCGATGAGGAGCAGTGCTTCGACCTGGATGCCGGTGAGTCCCAGCGGCGCGACGATCTGGGGCGCGACCCCGATCACGGCGACGGCCGCGTACACGACCACCGTGCCCACCTGGATCCAACGCACCGCCGGCGAGGCGCCGTCTCGCCCGGCCTGCGCGACCAGTCGGACCATGGAGATGCCGCCGACCACTGCGACGACCACGAACGAGAGCCGCCACAGCACGGGGCTCTCTGTTCCGCCGACCTGGGCGAACAGGCCCATCAGCGCCGGCAGCAGGAACGACAGGTAGATGCCGCCGATCGTCCGGCGCATCGCGGGGTTCGCGGTCCAGTCCCGACGCGCACGGACGACGTTCCACCACAGTCCGGTGAGCGTGAAGCACGTGGTGGAGAAGAGTGCGTAGAACGTGCTGACGTCCACGATCTCCTCCGCGCGGTCAACCGACGTCGGCGATGGGCCGCTGCAGGGCGTCGGCCACGGCCGACTCCGGTACGCGGTAGCTCCGTCCGAAGCGGACGGCGGGCAGCTCCCCGGCGTGGACGAGCCGATAAACGGTCATCTTCGACACGCGCATGAGCTCGGCGACCTCGGCCACCGTGAGGAATCTGACGTCTGGAACCTCGGGCATCCCACGTACCCCTTTCTCGATGTGCACACTCTATGGGGTAGCTGGGACGCGTGTAAACCCGTGTGACCCCTGTGATCAGTGGGATCGTGCGTGCGCTCGAGGGGCATGCCCGACGGTCAGGCCGGTTTCTTCGCCTTCGCGACGCGGTCGCGCGCCTCGCGGAACGCCTGCCGCTCGAGCTTGCGGGCTGCACGCAGCGCCTTCTCCGCCTCGCGCACGGCTTTCTGCGCCTCCTTGAGCCTACGGTCGCCGGCGAGCTCGGCGGCGTCGAGTCCGACCCAGTCGGCGGCTGCGGCATGAGCGTCTCCGCGATCGAGCCCGGCGATGTATGCGGTCACGCCGTCCAGCGTCCGTTCGACCGCGAATCGGAAGGGGTCGGCCTCCGAGAGGAAGACACCGTCGTCGATCCCTCGGCGCAGCGCGGGGAACTCCTCCGCTGTGATGACACGATCGAACAGAGCCGCCTCCCGGACCGCGACCTCCTCTGGCGTGAGGCCCGACGACCGGGACTGCTCCGTGTACCCGGCCTGCACGATCCCGCACCAGCGCGCGTGGCCCGTGACCGCCAGCGCCACTGCCATCCGCTCCTCCGCGTTCAGAGGGGTGTCCTCGAGGGCCGCGAGCCCCGCATCCAGCCAGGCGGAACTGTGCGGCGTGATCGGCGAGCCGGTGATCGGGAGCGACAACATCCACGGATGCCGGAGGTAGAGGAGTATCTGCGCTTCGTAGAGCGCGAGCAGCCGCCCGCGCCAGCCGTCGATCTCGAGGTGGCTCTCGGGCGGGAGCCCCGTCGCCTCCTCCTGCATCAGCAGCAGCAGATCATCCTTCGCGGTGACGTAGCGATAGAGCGACATGGGGGTGAAGCCGAGCTTGGCGGCGACCGCAGCCATGGAGACGGCTCCGATCCCCTCGGCATCCGCCAGCTCGACGGCCGCGTCGACGATCTTCTCGACGCTCATCTCACGCTTGGGCCCGCGCTGGGGATTCGCCGCGACGCCCCAGGCGAGCGCGATCCCGCGTGGCAGCTCGGGCAGCTCGGTCTCGGTCATGGCCTCATCCTACTTCTGTTTATTTAATAAACAGTGTGTTACCGTCATACGCAGTTGTGTTGCTCATACACAGTTTCCTACATACACAGAAGGGATGATCCGATGGACACAGCCATCGAGGTACGGGGTCTGCACAAGGCCTTCTCCGGGAAGACGGTCGTCGAGGGTCTGGACTTCGAGGTCGGCCGCGGCGAGGTGTTCGCCCTGCTCGGCCCGAACGGTGCAGGCAAGACCACCACGATCAACATCCTCACCACGCTGACCGCCGCAGACGCCGGCACAGCGACCGTCGCGGGCTGGGATGTGCGCACCCACGCCCTCGAGGTCCAACGGCGCATCAGCCTCACCGGTCAGGCCGCCGCCGTCGACGACGCACTCACCGCCACCGAGAACGTGATCATGTTCGCTCGGCTCGCCGGCCTCCGAGGCGCAGCCGCACGACGCCGGGCTGCTGACCTGATCGCCCAGTTCGGCCTCGCCGATGCCGCTTCCCGAACGGTGCGCACCTTCTCGGGAGGGATGCGTCGGCGCCTCGATCTGGCGCTCAGCTTCGTGGTCACCCCCGAGGTGCTGTTCCTCGACGAACCGACGACCGGCCTCGACACCCGCAGCCGCCGCGACCTGTGGAGCATCATCCGAATGCTCGCATCCGCCGGGACGACCGTGTTCCTCACGACGCAGTATCTGGAAGAGGCCGATCAGCTGTCCGACCGGATCGCCGTGCTTCACGACGGCAACATCGCCGCGATCGGAACGCCGGCCGCATTGAAGTCGCGCATCGGAGGCGACACCGTCGAACTGCACGACGGCCAGGGCGAGCTGCGCCGCGAGATCCCCACCGACGGCACGGTCGCCGACCTGCGGCGAGCGCTCGACCTGCTCGACCGCGAAGGGGAGGACGGCATCGTGACGCTGCGTCGCCCCACCCTCGACGACGTGTTCCTCGCCGTCACCTCCCCCTCGTCCGACGCCCGCACCGTGAAGGAGCTCGCATGAACATCGCCCTGGCCGCACCGCGATCGACGACATCCGCACCGCCGCCCGCCCCTCCCCGCCCGCGCCTGCGCGGCATCACCGCAGAGACGGTCTTCGTCGGCCGGAGCCTGCGCCATTCACTCCGCGACGGCGAATCTCTGCTCATGGCGATCCTGCTCCCCGTGGTGCTGATGCTCATGTTCACGTGGGTGTTCGGCGGCGCGATCGACCCGTCCGGCGCCTACGTCGACTACGTCGTGCCGGGCATCATCCTCATCTGTGCGGGGTTCGGGGCCTCGTCCACCGCGGTGTACGTCGCGAACGACATGCGCACCGGCATCATCGACAGGTTCCGCACGATGCCGCTGCGCGCGAGCGCCGTCCTCACGGGACACGTCGTCGCGAGCGTGCTGCGCAACCTCATCGCGACCGCGATCGTGATCGGCGTCGGGGTGCTCGTCGGTTTCCGACCGGCCGCGACGCTCGGGGGTGGCTCGCCCTGACCGGACTGATCGCGCTGTACATCCTCGCCATCACCTACCTGTTCGCGGCGATCGGTCTCGCCGCCGGAAGCCCGGAAGCCGCCACCGGGTACGGCTTCATCCTGCTGTTCCTGCCCTACCTGTCGAGCGCATTCGTCCCGGTGGCGAGCATGCCCTCATGGTTGCAGCCCGTCGCCGCGAATCAGCCGATCACGCCCATCGTCGAGACCATCCGCGGACTGCTGACGGATACGCCGGTGCAGGACGAAGCCTGGTGGGCGATCGGATGGTGCGTGGTCATCCTCGTGGTCGCCGTGGCGTGGGGCTCGTGGCTCTTCCGCCGCAAGGCCGGACGACGCTGACACCGGCCGCGTGATGCGGTCCCAGCGGAGGCATAGGCGTTGTGCGCCGTTCGCTCAGACGGGACTGCCATGGTCGGCACAGGACTTGTGCCGGCACCGCCGAGTCCGCGCGAATCTGGGGATTCGCGGATCGCCCCTGACGACACGCCCCCTGTCGTCAGGGGCGAGTCACGTCCGCAACCCTCAGGCGCCGAGGCGCTTGAGTGCGTTGGTGACGACGTGCTTCGCCGATGCCGCGGCACGCCCGACGACCTCCGCTGCGTGTGCCGCACCATCGGGCAGCGGGACACCACCGGGGTAGTCGATGTCCGGCGCTCCGTCTCCGAAGGCGTCGACCAGGAAGGGGACGAGCCAGTCGTCGACGACCTCGAGCGGCTCGACGGCCAGACTGTAGAAACGACGCTGCCCGTCTTCCCGCACGGACACGAGCTCCGCGTCGCGCAGCACCTTCAGATGCTTGGACACCGTCGGCTGACTGATCCCCAGATCGGCGACGATCTGGCTGACGCTCGTGCCGGTCTCCCCTTCGGTGGTGCGTCGCAGCAGGAGCTGGAGGATGTCTCGCCTCGTACCGTCTGCGATCACGTCGAAGATGTCCGTCATGAGTTCAGGGTAGTCGCCCCCGCCACGGAGTACCATGACGAAGGCTCGGCGACTGGCGCCGTGCGTCCGAGGTCCGTGACCGAGGAAGAATCTCGAAGGGGGCAGCGATGTCGGGCATCGTTTCGGCGTCGTCCCCAGGACACCGCCTGCGCGATGCCTCCGGCCGTGTCAAGCACCTCATCACGTCGTCGCCCTCCCGCTTCGCCATCGCGGTGTTCGCCCTTCTGATCCTGGTGTTCACGGTGCTCTTCTCGCTGCCGATCGCCTCGGCCGATCGCACCGTCACGCCGTTGAGCGATGCCCTCTTCACCGCCGTCTCCACGATCTGCGTCACCGGGCTCGCGACCGTCGACATGGCCAACCACTGGTCGCCGTTCGGTCACGTGGTGGTGTTCGTCGGCGTCAACATCGGCGCGCTAGGCGTCCTCACCCTCGCCTCCCTGATGGGCATGCTCATCTCGAAGCGACTCGGCCTGCGCGCGAAGCTCATGGCAGCGGGCGACACCAATCCGCTGCGCGCGCACGGAGGCGTGGTCAACGAGAGTCAGACCGTCCGCCTCGGTGAGGTCGGCCAGCTGCTGACCACGGTCGCCGTCTCGGCCCTCATCATCGAGGCGTCGCTCGCTGCGCTCCTCTACCCGGCACTCGTGATGGCGAAGGTCGACCCCATCGCCGCGTTGTGGGAGGCACCGTACTTCGCCGCGATGGCATTCACCAACACCGGATTCGCTCCGAACGACGGCGGCGTCGCGGTGTTCGCCGACGACTACCTCGTGCTCTCCCTCCTCATGGTCGGAGTCTTCCTCGGCAGCATCGGGTTCCCCGTCATCTACACCCTCGCCAAGCACGTCTGGCATGTGAAGCGGTGGTCGCTGCACTCCAAGCTCACACTCGTGACGACGGTGCTGCTGTTCATCGTCGGAGCCGCGGTCTTCGTGATCCTCGAGTTCAACAACCCGAAGACGTTCGGATCGATGGATGCCGCCGACACGACGTTCCAGGCGTTCTTCCTGTCTGCCATGACCCGATCAGGCGGCTTCAACGTGATCGAGATGGACGATCTGAACGGCTCGTCCCTGCTCGCAGCGAGCATGCTGATGTTCGTCGGAGGCGGTTCCGCGTCCACCGCCGGCGGCATCAAGGTGACGACCCTCGCTGTGCTCGCGATCGCCGTCTGGTCTGAGGCGAAGGGACGGCAGTCCGTCGAGGCCTTCGGCCGCCGCATCCCGAGCGATGTGCAGCGGGTCGCCCTCAGCGTCGTCGCGTGGGGCGCCACCATCGTGGCTCTGTCGACCATCGTGATCTCGCAGATCACGAAGGCCGACATCAGCCACGTGCTGTTCGACGTGATCTCCGCGTTCGGAACGGTCGGGCTGTCGACCGGCCTCACGGCGGATCTTCCCGATTCGGCGTCCTACGTCATGGCCGCGACCATCTTCATGGGGCGCGTTGGTACAGTGACTCTCGCCGCGGCCGTCGCCGCGACATCGCGAACGCAGTATTACTCGCTGCCCGTGGAAAGGCCGATCGTTGGTTGAAGTCCTCCGGGGCGACGCTCCCGTCCTCGTCATCGGCCTCGGCCGGTTCGGCGCCGCCTGCGCCGGAGAGCTCGACCGCCTCGACCGCGAGGTGCTCGCGATCGACGACAACCTCGAGCTCGTGCAGAAGTGGTCCGACCGGGTCACGCACACCGTGCAGGCCGACGCCAAGAACATCGATGCCCTGCGCCAGATCGGCGCCCAGGACTTCCAGGTGGCCGTCGTGGCCGTCGGCTCGTCGATCGAGGCATCCGTGCTGATCACCGCGAACCTCGTCGACCTCAAGGTGCCGCAGATCTGGGCCAAGGCCGTCTCGCAGTCGCATGGCAAGATCCTGGCGCGCGTGGGCGCCAACCACGTCATCTACCCCGAGCGGGAAGCCGGCGAGCGCGTCGCGCACCTCGTCTCCGGGCGGATGCTCGACTTCATCCGCTTCGACGACGACTTCGTGCTCGCCAAGATGTATCCGCCGAAGTTCATCCGCGGGGTCGGCCTGAACGAGTCGGGCGTGCGCTCGAAGTACAAGGTCACGGTGGTCGGGGTGAAGAGTCCCGGCAAGCCCTTCCGGTACGCCGAGGCGAACACGATCGTCACCAACCACGACCTCATCATCGTCTCCGGCACGAACAGCGACATCGAGCGGTTCGCCGGCCTCGACCGCTGACGCCCCTCTCCCGATCTCTCGACTCCCCCGGGCGGCGGATGCGTCGCCGTCGGTCGCCGTGATGGGATGGGCGCATGACCGACCACGCTGTGGCTCCTCCTGTCCTCGCTCTCCGCGGGCTGCGCAAGCAGTTCGGGCCCAAGGTGGCCGTCGACGACCTCTCACTCGACGTACCTGCCGGGTCCATGCTCGGCCTGCTGGGGCCGAACGGCGCGGGGAAGACCACGACCCTCGCGATGACCACGGGCCTGCTGCGCCCGGACTCCGGGACGGCATGGGTGCTCGGTGCGGACGTGTGGCAGGACCCCGCAGCGGCCAAGGCACGCATGGGGTGCTCCCCGATGGGATCCGCATGCTCGACAGGCTCACCGGCGCCGAGCTGCTGCGATACACCGGGCTGCTGCGGGGCATGGCCGAGGCCGAAGTGGTCTCCCGCAGCGGGGATCTCCTCGACGCCCTCGGACTCACCGACGCGCGCGACACACTCGTCGTCGACTACTCCGCGGGCATGCGCAAGAAGATCGGGCTGGCGTGCGCCCTGATCCATGCACCGCGCCTGCTCATCCTCGATGAGCCGCTCGAAGCGGTCGACCCGGTGTCGGGAGAGACGATCCGTCAGATCCTGCGCTCCTTCATCGACAGCGGAGGCACCGTCGTGCTCTCCAGTCACGTGATGGAGCTGGTCGAGTCGATGTGCGACCGGGTCGCGATCGTGGCCGAGGGCCGCCTGCTCGCCCATGGCCCGCTCGACGACGTGCGCGCAGGCCTCTCGCTGCAACAGCGTTTCCTCACCCTCGTGGGCGCGCATGACCTCGGGACGGAGACGCTCGCGTGGTTGCGCTCCTCGTAAGCCTGCGCTGGCGTCAGCTGCGCCACCAGCTGTCGCGGAATCCCTGGATGATCGTCACCCTCGCCATCACCGGGATGATCGCCCTGGGATTCCTCGGCGGACTCACGGCAGCGCTCGTCGCGCTGCGGTTCGCCGCGCCGGACGCGGCGGTCACCGCCATCGTCCTCGCCGGCGCCGTGATCGTCCTCGGCTGGTGGGTCGGTTCGATCCTGGTCAGCGCCGACGACTCGCTGGCTCCGGAGCGCTTCGCCCTGCTTCCGGTGACCGCCCGCACGCTGCTCCCGGGCTTCGTCATCGCCGGAGCGACGACCGTCGGCGGTATCGGCACGACCGTGGCGCTGGTGCTCATGCTCCTCGGCTGGTCGGTGAGCCTTGCCGCGCTGCTCACCGCCCTCCTGCTGATACCCGTCGCCGTCGCGACCTGCGTGCTGGGTGCCCGTGTCGTGAGCGGAGTCCTCGCCGGCTGGTTGGCACGCCGCAGCACCCGCGACCTCGTGCTGACCCTCGGCGTCGTGCTGCTGGCCTCCTCCGGTCTCCTGCTCAATCTCGGCATCGGCGCGCTGAGCACGGTGAGGGATGTCGGCGGAACGTTCGTGATGATCGCCGACATCGTCGGATGGACCCCGATCGGTGCGGTCTTCGGCGTGTCCGCCTCCGCCGCCGGAGGCGACGTCATCGGCGCTGCACTCCGGCTCCTCATCGCCCTCGCGACGGTCGCCGCCCTGTGGTTCGCGGCGCGGGCGCTGCTCGCCGCTCGTCTCGTCGCTCCGATCCAGAGCAGCGGCGGTGGCCGTGTGCGCTCGGGCGGGCTGCTCGACCGGTTGCTCCCGGCCAACCCCACGGGCGCGATCGCCGCGCGGACGCTGCGCTACTTCCGCCGCGACCCGCGGCAGGTCGTGAACATCGTGATGCTGCTCCTGCTTCCCGCGATCTTCATCGGGCTCAGCCTCATGAACGGGCTGCAGGCGGAGTCGGTCGGCTTCGCTCCGGTCATCACTCTGATCCCCTCGATCAACGCGCTCCTCGCGGGGACGATCGTGCAGATGGCGATCGCCTATGACAACGACGCGATCGCCGCGCACATCCTCAACGGTGTGAGCGGCGCGGCCGATCGGGCGGGGCGCCTGCTCGGGTTCGGGATCATCGCGATCCCCGTGACCATCGCGCTGTGCATCGCCACCTGCCTGATCGCCGGTCGATGGGATCTGCTGCCCGGCAGCATCGGCTCCGCCCTCGGGCTCACCACGATCTCGGCGGGTGCCGGAGCCTGGGTGGGCAGCTTCCTGCCGGGCAGGGCCCCCGCGCCGGAAGCCAGCCCGTTCGGTCGCGGTTCGTCCGGAGGGTGCAGTCGCTGCTCGCGATGATCATCATCGGGCCGATCACGCTCGCGCTCGGCGCCCCGGCATTCGGCTTCGCGATCGCAGGGATCTGGAACCCGGTCTTCGGCTGGGTCAGTCTCGCGTGCGGTCTCGTGTTCGGCGCCCTCGCCGTGTGGGGTGGGACAGCCCTCGGCGGACGCACCCTGAACCGGCGCTGGCCCGAGGTGCTCGCCGAAGTGTCGAGCGAGAGCTGACCCGCCGCGTCCGGTTGAGTGGGGTCCTTCCGGAGCTGCGCGACGGTCAGGCGTCTATCTCGACGACGACCTCGACCACGTCATCCACGCCGATGCCCTCGCGATCCTGAAGCGCCTTCTTGATGGGCACGATGTACCCGCCATCCTTCGGCCAGAGCGCTGTGGTCACGGAGGTGGAGCCGACCGTGACCGACGCGGGGATCATCCCCCAGCCGTAGGTGACCACCGAGGCGACCTCGTGGATCATCTCGCTCTCTACCGGCGGCACGGTGACGAAGTGGAACGGCGCGGGTCCGCGCCAGAACCAGATCACGCCCTCGATCCGCAGCCGCATGGGATCACCCGCCGGCGGCGAGTTCCTTCGCCCTGGCGAGCGCGGCAGCGGCGGCATCACCGAACGTGCGGTCGAGGTGCGCGTCCTGCAGCACGGCGACAGCCCGCTCGGTCGTGCCTTTCGGACTCGTGACGCGGCGGCGCAACTCGGCGGGGTCCTCGCCGGAGGCGTCGAGCAGAGCCGTGGCGCCGATGAACGTCTGCTCCACCATCAGGCGCGCATCCGCGGCGGCGAAGCCCATGCCGACTGCGGCCTTCGTGAACTCCTCGATCAGCAGGTACACATAGGCAGGGCCGGAGCCCGAGATCGTGGACAGCGCGTCGATCTGCGACTCCGGCACCTCGACGACCGCGCCGACGGTCTCGAAGAGACTGCGCACGAGAGCGAGATCGTCATCGGACACGGCAGCACCTGCGGCGAGACCGGTGACGCCCTTGCGGACGGTCGAGGGGGTGTTCGGCATCGACCGTATGACACGAGCGTCCGCGCCCAGCACCTCGGCGAAGGTCTGCAGGGTGACCCCGGCGGCGACGCTCACCACGATCGAATCGGCGGCGAGGTGCGGGGTGATCTCGCGGAGCAGGTCCGGCACCATCGCGGGCTTCACCCCGACCAGCACGACGCGCGCCCACGGACGGCCTCGGCGTTGCCGTCGGGCCGCTCGGCGAGGGCGATGCTGGTGACCCCGTCGAGATCCGCGAAGGCGGCGGCCTTCTCGGCCGTCCGGTTCGTCGCGGTGATCCCCCCGTCGATCCGGATCCCGGAGGCGAGCACCCCACGGAGGATCGCGCCTCCCATCGAACCGGCACCGAGGAAAGCGAGGGAAGGAAGGGATTCGGCCATGTCGTCATCCTACGGCGGGCACTCCCGCATCCTCAGGCGGGCGGTTCTAGACTCGTGGCATGAGTGCATCCGGAGGCAACAAGGCCATCGTCGCGGCGTTCCTGGCGAACATGGGCATCGCCCTCGCGAAGTTCGTCGCCTGGGCGCTCTCCGGTTCCGCCTCGATGCTCGCTGAGGCCATCCACTCGGTCGCCGACTCGGGAAACCAACTGCTGCTCATGCTCGGCGGACGCAAGGCCCGCCGGGAGGCCGACCGCGCACACCCCTTCGGCTACGGCCGCGAACGCTACGTGTATGCGTTCGTCGTCTCGATCATCCTGTTCTCGGTCGGTGGGCTGTTCGCGATCTACGAGGGCGTCGAGAAGCTCACGAACCCCCACGAACTGGACAAGACCTGGTGGTGGCTGCCGCTCGTCGTGCTGGTCGTGGCGATCGGGCTGGAGTCGTTCTCGCTGCGCACCGCCGTACGCGAGAGCAATCTCGTGCGCGAGAAGGGCCAGTCGTGGGTCTCATTCGTCCGACGCTCGAAGGCCCCCGAGCTGCCGGTCGTGCTCCTCGAAGACGTGGGCGCGCTGACCGGGCTCACCTTCGCGCTCCTCGGCGTCGGCCTCACCCTCATCACCGGGAACCCGGTGTTCGACGCGCTCGGAACCGTGATGATCGGTGTGCTCCTGGTGCTGATCGCGATCGTTCTGGGCGTCGAGACCAAGAGCCTGCTGGTCGGCGAGGGGGCGACACAGTCCGACCACGACCGGATCGTCGACGCCATCAACGCGGGCGACGAGATCGAGAAGATCATCCACATGAAGACCCTCTACCTCGGTCCGGACGAGCTGATGGTCGCCGCCAAGATCGCCCTCAACGCCGACAAGCCGTTGCGGGAGGCCGCCGACGACATCAACGCGATCGAGGCGCGGATCCGAGAGGCCGTGCCGGTCGCGCGCATCGTCTACATCGAGCCCGACGTGTACCGCCCTGCCATCGATCCCGAGCCCTCGACCGACGTCTTCGTGCTGAAGTCCTCGGACTGATCGAGACCGCCTTCACAGTCAGCGTCGCTGCCCGAAGAACGCACGCAGGAGAGCCGTCGACGCGTCCGCCTCGACACCGCCGATCACCTCGGCACGGTACGGAAGCCGCCGGTCGCGCAACAGGTCGTACAGGGACCCCGCCGCCCCTGCCTTGTCGTCCCACGCCCCGAAGACCACCCGGCTGATCCGCGCCTGCAGGATCGCCCCGGCGCACATGATGCACGGCTCGAGTGTCACCACGAGGGTGTGCCCTTCGAGGTTCCAGGAACCCACCACTGCCGCGGCACGGCGCATCGCCTCGATCTCGGCATGACCGGTGGGATCGTGTGTCGCCTCCCGGGTGTTGCGGCCCTCGGCGATCGGCCGCCCGTCCGGGGCGAGGACCACCGCTCCGACCGGGATCTCCGACGCCTCGGCAGCCTCGGCCGCGAGCGCGAGCGCACGGCGCATCGCGGAAGCATCGTCGTCGGACATGCGTCGAGCCTACGACAGCGACCGCACTCGGTCGGGGCACCGATGTCGTGCGGGGACCTGCGGCGCATTACCCTGTATCCATGCGTGTTCACGTGGCCGACCACCCCCTCATCACTCACAAGCTCTCGGTGCTGCGCGACGCGCGAACCCCGTCGCCGGTCTTCCGGCAGCTCACGGAGGAGCTCGTCACTCTGCTCGCGTACGAGGCGACGCGCAATGTGAAGGTCAGCCCGGTCGAGATCACCACTCCGGTGACCACGACCATGGGCGTCAAGATCTCCGAGCCCCGACCGATCGTGGTGCCGATCCTGCGCGCGGGACTCGGCATGCTCGAAGGTCTCGTGAAGCTGCTTCCGACGGCCGAGGTCGGGTTCCTCGGCATGGTCCGCGACGAGACCACCTTCGAGCCGACGACGTACGCCGAGCGTCTGCCCGACGATCTGAGCGACCGGCAGTGCTTCGCGATCGACCCGATGCTCGCCACCGGCGGTTCGCTCGCCGCCGCCATCCAGTTCCTCTTCGACCGCGGCGCGAAGGACGTCACCGCGATCTGCCTGCTCGGCACGCCCGAGGGCGTCGCCGCGATCGAGGCCATGGCCGGCGACCGTGATGTGACCCTCGTGCTGGGAGCGCTCGACGAGCGCCTCAACGAGAAGGGGTACATCGTGCCAGGACTCGGCGACGCCGGCGACAGGCTCTACGGCACGGTCTGACGCCTTCCGGGCGTAGACCGCCTCACACCGCGAGACGGTAGACGCGTTCGTCTCCGTAGTGTGTGAACCCGGCTCGCGCCAGGATCGGTGCGGAGGTGGAGATCCGGCCCTTCACGAGGGCCGTCTTCGCACCCCACGCGGCGCCCTGCCGCAGCCGCTCGGCGAGCACGGCACGGTAGGCGCCGCGGCCTCGTTCCGCCTCGAGCGTGGACGCTCCCCACAACCGTACGAATCCGTCTTCGACCGTGCATCCGCCGGTGCTGACCGCGCGACCCTCGATCCTCGCGAGCACGCGGCATCCTGTCTGCGCCGTCAGCGCCGCCGTCACCTCGGCGAGTTCTTCGCGCAGACCCTCGTCGTCGAGAGCCTGCTGCTTCCACACCGGCACGTTGACCCCGTCGAGGTCGCGCACCTGATCGAGCGTGCTCACAACCTCGACCGACACATCGGACGGCACGTCGATCTCGACGTCGTCAAGGGACCGTGCGAACACCGCCACCGTGTCGACATGCTCCGCTCCCCGCCGGAGCATCTCCTCTTCGATGTGGGGGCGATCGGCAGCGCTCGTCCAGAAGGTGAACCGGGTCTCGCCCCATGCCTTCGTCCGCGCCAGCGATCGATCGACCACCTCGACCGGGTCGAGCGCGGACTCCACCTGGGATCCCCGCACGCCGCCGCCGAACCTGGCAGGGTCTCGAACGAGCAGCAGCTCTTCCCGGATGTGCTCGCTGTCGCGTGGGAACCAGACCCATGCCGCAGCGGCGCGGAGGATGTCTTCGGTGCTGTGCGTCTGACCGCTCATTCCGCCGCTCCCACCAGACGGGCGAAGGCGCTGAGCCGTGCCACCCCCTCCGGCGTGTACGGCAGATCGTCGAGCAGCGCCGGCGAATGGATCAGATACGCGACGACCTGCGCGCGCGAGATCGCCACGTTGAGCCGGTTCTGCAGCAGCAGGAACTCCGGTCCTCGCGGCGCATCACGGCCGCTCGAGGCTGCGAGCGACGTGATCGACACCACGGCCTCCTTGCCCTGGAAGTTGTCGACCGTGCCGACGGGAACGTCGGGGAAACCCGCGACGGCGAGCGCATCGAGCACCAGCTGGCGCTGTGCGTTGTACGGCGTGACGACGATGATGTCGGACTGCGCGAGCGGCCTGCTCGACGCGTCCTGGTCGTTGTCGGTGAAGGCGCGCCCGACGAGATCGCCGACGAGCCGCACCACCTCAGCGGCCTCTTCGGGTGACTGTGTGGCGTTGCCACGATGTCGGAGCGGCACGACGTGGAGACCGGGATCGATGCCGTCGACCGATCGGAGTTCGGTACCGGGGGCCGAGGCGAGCTGTCCGGCATAGGCGAGGGTGGACACGGGTGCCGCGACGAACGGATGCATCCGCCACGAGCGGGCAAGGAAGTAGCCGTAGTCGGCGCGAACGACCGGATCGCCATCCATCACCCATCCGAGCGCCGAGGTGTCGACCGGTTCGGGGTGCGCGCCCTGGCTCACCTGCGGAAGCTGCTGCGGATCGCCCAGCAGCAGGAGCCGTTTCGCTCCGGCGGCGACCGCGATGGTCGAAGCGAGGGAGAACTGCCCGGCCTCATCGATCACGAGCAGGTCGAGGCCACCGCGATCGACGCGCTGCGTGTTGCTGAAGTCCCACGCCGTGCCGCCGACCACCGCGCCCTCCCCGTGTGCTCGGCGAGGAAGGAAGCCATGCCGTTCTTCGGGATCGCCGTGTAAGACGGGTCGATGTCGGCGTCTTTGGGAGCCTTCGCCACCTGCGCGGGCGGGACGCCGTCGGCGACGACCCGGTCGAGGAGGGTCTCGATGATGGCGTGCGACTGCGCGACGACACCGACGGTGAAGCCGTGTTCTCTGACGAGCCGCGCGATCACCCGCGATCCCGTGTAGGTCTTCCCGGTACCGGGAGGACCCTGCACGGCGAGATAGCTCCGGTCGAGATCGAGGATGCCGCGCACGATCGCATCGATCGTGTCGTCCTCCGCGGGCGGCAGGCCGGCACCGGAAACCGTGCGCGGCGGGATACGGCGCAGGATGTCGGTGGCGGGGTCTTCGGGGAACTCCGGGGCAGCGGCGTGGACGGCGTCGGCCCACTCGTCGATCGCACCCTGGAGCGAGACCACCCGAGGGGGCGCCGCCGGCGTGAGGGCGAGCGGCAGCTCATCCCACGTCTGACCCTGTATCGCCGATTCGGTGACGAGGTAGCCGTCGTCGAGGACTTCGGCCACCGTGACCGTGTGGGGCACGTGCACAGCGCGCGACGGCACCTCGGTGTCGAACGGCGCCGGGACCGCGTAGAGCGCGAAGGGCTGGGATCCCACACCGAGCGTCGTGCCGGGCGAGACCTCACCGCGGATCTCGAGGTCGCGGGACATCACCCGGCGTCCTCGCCGATGCTCCAGTCCCGACGGACGGCCGAGGTGGGCGGGTCGATGCGCACCACGTCGCGCGTGCCGTCCCACATCGTCACCGGTTCGCGCAGCCGCTGGAAGTGCGAGACCCAGAAGCTCTTCGCCTCTCGCGGGAAATAGTCGATGGCGGCGGCCGCTATGCGGTGCACGAGCCCGTCGCCGCCTTCCTCGACGTCACGCTCCGCATCGGCGAGCAGGGCGACCGAACGGGGCGACGGCTCGTAGATGACCTCATCGGCGTCGTCGGGCGGCGCGGGTGTCACGCCCTTCTGCCGGGCGATGTCGATGAGCCAGTTGCGCAGGCGTCGCGTCGACACGCAGTCGTAGCGGTTGTAGTCGGCGAGGTCTGCCAGCACCGCATCGGCCTCGGCCCGCTCCCCGGCCGCCGCGAGCTCGCGCGCCGCGACGTACTGCACGATCGAGTCGTCGCCCTTCTGCACATCGCTGGTGCGCACGTCTTCGCCCATGTAGAGCGGCTCGAGCTTCTTGATCGAGTACGACCGCGAGCCGACGCGGACCGTGCGAAGAACCAGCGGATACAGGTCGACGAACACGCCCTCTCGCAGCAGCCGGTCGACCTCTCCCTCACGGATACCGTGTCGCGCGGCCATCGCCACCAGGTGCGAGGTCTCGTACGGCGCGTAGTGATAGATGTGCATGCCGGGGTGCGCCACCCTGCGGGCGTTCACGAAGTCGAGGAAGGTCTCGAGCGCGCGCTTCTCGTCGGCGAAGGTGTGCGCCCACAGCGCCGAGTACTGATCGGCGTTGTCGACCCAACCGAAAAGGTAGTCGATCCCCCAGTGCGCCTCGCCGTCCGGCGCGGGCTCGGTGTAGAGGGGGTCGCCCTCGAAGTCGAAGAAGATGTCGCCGTGGCTGGGCAGCGGAAGGGTGTGGATCGCCGGCGCGTAGTGCACCTCGTAGGTCGGGACGCCCTCGAGGTCGGCCCTCACCTGAAGCCGAGCCTGGGCCCGAAGCGTCTCGAACGTGTCGACGTTCATGCCGACCGGTGCCTCGGTGGCTTCGGCCAGTCGATCGATGGTCTCGATGCCGGACGCCCGTAGCCGCGCACGCTGCACCGGACGCATCCGCGCCACCATGAGCAGGTCGCGATGTGCGAGCACCTGCTCCTCGCAGGTCGCGCACCGCCCGCACGCGACGATCTGCAGATCGCCCCGGTCGTCGCCCCACGCGAGCGGCGCGCCCGTCTCACCGTCGGCGATGCGCCGGTCGGCGATGAGCGCGCGCAGCCGCGCGCGCCGCACCTGGAACAGCGGCAGGAGGTCGTCGACGGCGTGCGTGCTGAGCGTGCTGTCGCCCAGGATCAGGTCGACCTCGTCGGAACGGGGGATGCCGAGACGATCGAGCTGATCGACATATGCCGCCAACTGCATGAGCGCCGTGACGCGGGCCTTGCGGGCCAGCTTCGAGTCCTGGACCCGCCACCGGCCGTCCTCGTCCTTGCGCAGGAAATCGGCGAATCCGACGAACTCCTCGGTCGCGAACGCGGCCTGGAAGACCACCTGCACGTCGGAGCGCAGCGCATCCACCGTCTCGGAGATCGCTGCGGACAGCGCCTGGGCGTCGATCGATGACACCTTCTCGACCCGATGGACGTTCTCGTCGCCGAGGTCGTGGATGTAGCGCGCCAGCACGTTCTGCTCGTGAACGTCTCCGAGCTCGGCCGCCCGCTTCAGGGTCGCGTCTTCGGGTTCCTCGACGGCCGGCACCCGACCCAGCTTCGCGTCGATCGCACGGCACCACGCGAACTCGCACTCGGCGGCCGCCTTGAGGTCGCTCGCGCTCCAGATGACGCGCTGCGCCTGAGTGTCGATCCGCACGATGCTCCCGTTCTGTCGGATGCATCGACACTATCCGCGGCATCCGACACGGGCGAAGCCGGGCGCGCCCGGCGTGTGCGGGCGGTCAGCGCCACCACGTGTCGTCGGGGGTCACCGGGAGGTGCCGCTTGTGCTGGGTGGCGAGGTACCTCGACTCGATCCGGCCGGCGACGTCGGGGTCGACCGTCCGCCCTTCGAGGAAGTCGTCGATCTGCTCGTACGTGAGCCCCAGCTCGTCTTCGTCCGCCCGGCCGGGCTGTCCGTCGAGCAGGTCGGCCGTCGGCACCTTGAAGGCGAGCCGGTCCGGCGCGTCGAGGAACTGCAGCAGCGCGCGTCCCTGCCGCTTGCTCAACCCGGAGAGCGGGAGGATGTCGGCCGCGCCGTCGCCGAACTTCGTGTAGAAGCCCGTGACGGCCTCGGCGGCGTGGTCGGTGCCGATCACGAGCAGACCGTCGTGGCCCGCGAGCGCGTACTGCGTGACCATGCGCACGCGCGCCTTGATGTTGCCCCGGTTGAAGTCGCTGATGTCGCTCGTGACCGCGAACTCGATGTCTTCCTCGACGCCGTCCACCCCGTTCTGGATGTTGACCTCGACCGAGGAGTCCGGTGCGATGAACTCGAGGGCGGCCTCGGCATCCGCTGCGTCGTGCTGCACGCGATACGGCAGACGCACGGCGAGGAACTTCGCTTCGCCCCCCTCGGCTCGTACGCGTTCGACGGCGAGCTGGGCGAGGCGTCCGGCGAGCGTCGAGTCCTGCCCCCCGGAGATGCCGAGCACGAACCCCTTCGCACCGGTCGTTCGGAGGTAGTCGGCGAGGAATCCGACACGCCTGTCGACTTCGGCTTCGGGATCGATCTCGGGCCTGACACCGAGGTCTTCGGAGATCTGCTGCTGCAACGACATGTGTTCCTCCGGTCTTGTCTTCGAATCAGTATCGCCCCTGCGTGTTACGCTCGGGTGACGCCGCGGCGTTCGGATGCTTCTGCCAGTCGCGACCTGAGAGAATGAGGCAGTGAAACTCCTGCTCGCCGCTCTCGCATCCGAACTGTCCGCATTCCCCGAGGAGCTCGCGGGCTTCGACCGGCTCGTCACCGGACCGGGCAAGCTGCAGGCGACATACGCGCTCACCCGCGCCCTCGACGCCCACGTCTACGACGAGATCGTGGTCGTCGGAACGGCGGGAGCCATCGATCCCGAGCTCGAGGCCACCGTGCACGAGGTCGGCGCCGCCTTCCAGCACGACGTCACGGATCTCGACGGCATCTCCGGGCAGCACGTCTCCCTCCCCGCACGCGTGTCGACCGGGCGTGACGGCGTTCTGATCGCGACGGGCGATCACTTCGTGGAGGACGCCGAGGTCACGGCTGTCATCCGCCCGTCCGGCGCGGCGCTCGTCGACATGGAGACCTACGCCTACATCTGGGTCGCTGAGCAGTTCGATGTGCCGATCCGCGTGTTCCGTGCCGTGTCGGACCAGGCCGAGGACGGCGCACTCACCGACTGGCGCGAAGCCGTCGCCCGCTGCAGCGTGCAGCTTCGCGAGGTCATCCGCACCGAGTACGGCGTCTGAGTCGGAACTCCCTGGTCGCCCGCGTCAGCGAGCCTCGATCACGCTGGGCCCGTTGGGCAGCGCCCGGACGGTGAGCTGCGCGGGGATCTGCTCCTGCATCGCCTCGACGTGGCTGATCACGCCGACCGTGCGTCCGCCCTGGCGAAGCTCGTCGAGCGTACGCATGGCCACGTCGAGCGTGTCGCCGTCCAGCGAGCCGAAACCCTCGTCGATGAAGAGGGTGTCCAGTCGGATGCCGCCGGCTCGCGCCGTGACCACCTCGGCGAGGCCGAGCGCCAGAGCAAGCGAGGCGAGGAAGGTCTCGCCCCCTGACAGGGACTGCGGTGGTCGGGTCTGGCCCGTGAAGGCGTCGGCGACCACGATTCCGAGACCGGACGCGGCACCGCGAGCGGCGAGGGCATCGGAGTGCTGCAGCTGATACCGGCCCGACGACATGTCGTGCAGGCGACGATTGGCCGCCTCGACGATCTCTTCGAGTTCGGCAGCGAGGACGAACGTCTCCAGTGTCATCTTGCGAGTGTTGGCGCCCCGACCCGCGATCGTGTCGGCGAGGTTCTGCAGCACGTCGAATCCGGCCAGGTCGTCGGCGGCACGAGCGTGCTCCGCCGCAGCCGAATCGATCAGCCCCGTGAGTCGCTCTGCCGTGACTCCGGCGCGGGCGGCCTCATCGACCGCGCTGGTCCAGAGCGCGCGTGCCGCGGCGGATGCCTGTTCGACGGCGGTGAGGTCGATCGGGTCTTCGGGGAGAGTACGCAGTTCCAGGTCGAACAGGATCGCGCGTTCCTTCTCTCGCTGCACGGCGTGCTGGGTGATGCGCGCATCGAGAGCTTCCTGCGTCGACGCCGACCGCAGGGCCTGTTCGACGGCCGCGACGCCGTCGAACACCGTGTCGGCCAACGCCGCATCCCGTTCGGCCTCCGCCGACGCGAGCGCCTGCCTACGCCTGGCGGTCTCGGCGATCGCCGCGACGAGGGCGTCGGCGGCATCGATCGTGACGGCAGCGTCGTCGAGTCGCGCCCGAACGGAAGGGAACGGGCCGCGGGCCTCGGCGATCAGCGCCTGCGCGTCCGCGTTCCGCTGCAGCAGCACGGCGTGAGCCTCTCGCACGGCTGCCAGATGTGCAGCGGCCTCCGCACGCTCCGTCTCGAGATCGCCGGCTCGGGAGAGGAGCGTCGCCAGACGCGTGTCCAGCGCCGCCACGTCTTCCGCAGCCGCACGGCTCCGTGCGTGCGCGGCGACCGCATCGGCGAGTTCCGCTTCGGCCTGTTCGACGGTCCGCCCGTCCGAGCGTGCTTCCGCGCCCGCGCGCTCGGCACGCAGCGCGGACGACACGGCGACGAGCTCACGCTCTCGCTGCGCCGCAGCATCGCGCACCGCCTCCGCAGCCTCGACGTCTTCGCGTGAGACCGGATCGGAATGCGTGGCGGGAGCGGGATGCTCGAGCGAGCCGCAGACCGGGCATGCGGTATCCGGCACGAGACGAGAAGCGAGCTCGCCCGCCATGCCATCCGCGCGCCGCTGCCTGAGCTGCGCGAGAGTCGTCTGCGCCTGAGCATGAACGGCCGAGGCTTCGGCGATCTCCGCGTCGGCAGCGGACTCCTCCTGGCGGAGCCGTCGCGCCTCACTCGCGGCGACACGACGCGCATCCGCCGTTTCCAGAGCCGCGCGCAGATCGCCTTCACGGTCTGCGATGCGCCGCGCCTGATCCCGCTCCTCTGTGAGTGTCGCCATCGCGTCCGGCAACGACGCGCGTTCACGTTCCCCGTCTTCGACGCGGGCCGTCGACACCTCGACCGCGGCCGCCGCGGCCGCCAGTTCCTCTGCGAGGCCGACCTCCTGCTCTTCGAGCACACGGGCGCGTTCCCAGGCACCGGTCTCCCTCGTGCGAGACCGCCACCCATTCTTCGAGCGCGCCCTCCTCGAGCTCCGCCTTCTCGCCGCCCCCGACGGCGATCTCGAATGCGTCCCACGCGGTCCGCGCGGCCTGTTCGGCCTCGACAGCCGTCTGGTACTCGGCCTGCGCTCTGGCGGCTGCGGCGACGGGGAACGCAGGGTCTCCGCTGCGCGCGCCGCCGCGAGTTCTGCGCGGGCCGCATCGATCTCGGGGATCTCCGCATCCAGACGCTCGAGAGCGACCCTGGCGCGGTCACGCTCGCGCTGGGCGTGCTGCTCCTCGCGCGTCACCGCGAGCACGGCGTCGGCGGCGACCGACCGCTTCTCGGCCTCCGCCTGCTCGGAAGCCCGGCGCTCGGCGCGATAGTCGGCACGGGCCTTCGCACGGGTCAGCGCGGCGAGACGGTCCTCGACGGAGAAGGCCCCCGCCCGCTCCCCGGTCGCCTCCGTGACGTCGTCGTCCTGCTCACCCGCCAGCCCCTCTCTGGCCACGAGACGCTCGGCTTCGTCGACACGGGCCTCGACCGTGGCGAGTCGAGCGCTGAGCGCGTGTTCGGCGGCCCGGCGACGCTCATCGAACCGGGCCTGCACGTCTTCGAACCGCTGCGTGCCGAACAGACGGCGCAACAGGGCCTGGCGCTCTCTGCTCCCGGCGAGCAGGAACTCGGAGAACCGGTTCTGGGCGAGCAGGATCACCTGAAGGAACTGCTCCCGGCTGAGCTGGAGGATCTCGTCGAGCTCGTTCCCCACGTCGACTGCTCGCGCTGCCCGCCCGACCCAGCCGTCACCTCTCCACTCGTCGAGGGCGACGGCGGACGCCTGTTTCGTCATGCCGCCGCCGCGTTTCGCCGGCCGCAGATACTCGGGCGACCGTGTCACGCGGAAACGGCCCGAAGGGGTGCTGAACTCGACCACGACCTCGGAGGGATCGTCGGGCTCGCAGTGATCGCTCCGAAGCCGCTTCTCTCCGCCCTCGTAGCGCGGCACGCCCCCGTAGAGCCCGAAGCACACGGCGTCGAGGATGCTCGACTTCCCGGCACCGGTGCGCCCCGCGATCAGGAAGATGCCGTCGTCGGCGAACGCATCGAAGTCGACGACCTGCCGCGACCGGAAGGGACCGAATCCCTCGACCTCCAAGCGGTGGAGACGCATCTAGACGAGTGCCTCGGCGCGCACCCGCTCATCGAGCACGTCACGGATCAGCTCCTGCTCCTGCGGGCTGGGCCCGTGCCCCGCTCGCACGTGCTCGAGGAAGGCCTCGATGCGGTCGGCGTCGGTGACCGCGGCGCGCAGCCTCTGGACGTACGACCCCTGCTCCGCTTCGGCGACCGCATCGGGCTGATGCTGCACCATCGCGCAGTAGGGGTAGCTCTCTCGCAGACGGCGCATCGGCTCGGTCTGCGGCGCGGCGTCGGTGTAGACCGCGCAGACCCAGTCCCCTGCGTGCTCGGCCACGGACGCGGACGACAGGATCTCGTCGAGCGGACCGGTGAGCGTCACGAGCCGACGCGGCACGGGCAGGTCGAGCCACGTCACGGCGGCGAGACCCTTCGCGTCGAGGTCGACGAGCCACGATCCTCGAGGTTTGTCCTGTTCTCCGAAGCTGTAGTGCAGCGGGGCGCCCGCGTAGCGCACCCGATCGCTGAGCTGCTGACGGCCGTGGATGTGCCCGAGCGCGACATAGTCGGGGCCGTCGAAGACGCTCAGCGGCACGAGGTCGAGTCCGCCCTGACGCACCTCGCGTTCGAGCCCGACGGTGGCGTCGACGCCCTGAGCGAAGCAATGGGCGATCGCGACCGAGCGCCCCTGATGCGTGGTCATTCCGGCGCGTACGAGGTCCATCGCGTGGGCCATGGTCTGCGCCTGGGTGCGCAGCGGGCGCCCGGCACCGTCGCCCTCGGGCCAGTGCTGCCGGACGATCGCGGGCTCGAGGTACGGGATCCCGAAGAAGTGCACGGGTCCGTCGGCGTCGACGATCGTGACGGGCACTCCGACCGCCGACGGGTCGGTCAGCACGTGGATGCCTTCACGCAGGAGGCGAGCCTGGAATCCGAGGCGGGCGGCGGAGTCGTGATTGCCGCTGGTCACGATCACGCGGGCGCCGGTGTCGTGCAGTGCGACGAGAGCATCTCCGAGCAGCGTGTACGCAGGACCGGAGGGGGTCGCGGAATCGAACACGTCTCCGGCCACGATGACCACGTCGACGGCGTTCTCGCGAACCTGCTCGGTCAGCACTCCGAGCACCTCGGTCAGCGCGTCCATGGTCGAGTTGCCATGGAAAGTCCGGCCGATGTGCCAGTCGGAGGTGTGCAGGATTCGCATACTCACACGGTACGAAGGACCTCGGACATTCCACGCGAGGCGTGCCGTGCCGTGCCGTTCACGGCCTGCGGAGGAGGCGGAAGGTCCCCTGACCCACCCTCGTGGCGACGATCGGCACGTGGTGATGCGAGATGCTCGGTGCACCTTCACCTGTGCGGCGTGCGGGGCTGCGCGATGCGAGATCAGGGCTGCCCTCCGCCCAACAGGAGCCGGACTTGCCCCGCCGGCTGAGGGTTGTGCCCGCTCCGTCGCGACTACCGACTTCCGCTCTCCTCCTCGAGGTCGTTCGACCAGTTCGCCTCCTGGATGCGGTTGTCGAGCTCGCGCAGCTCCTGCGCGACCGCGTCCGCCCGTGCACGCAGCTGTGCGACCGGGAGTGCCGAGACCTGCCGGAGCTCCGAGCGCATCTGGCGCAGGAACTGGTCGTTCGAGCCGGAGGCGGCGACAGCCGCATCCGTCAACACCGAGTGTCGCAGACGCAACACGTCGCGAGCCGCGAGGGCGTCGGTCATCGTCCCCTCCGCGCCGAGCACGAGCCGTGCGTTCGTGGAGTTGATGCGGCGGATGAGCTCTTGCAGCTGTACCAGAGCGGCATCGGCGTCGAGGATCAGCGCTGCGGCGTCCTCCGCGGGCTCCTCCCCCTCTTGATACCGGGCGTTCGCCACGATGCGGGCACGCAACTGCTCGATGCGACGCTGCAGATCGGCGCGCGCGGTGAGGGCCTCGGCGAGTTTCATGACCTCATCCTCGCAGGAACAGCGCGTAACAGTACGTCATACGGCGAGCGCTCAGCGCGCGCGCAGCAGGTGCGCGTGCTCAGGGTGGGCGGAGAACCAGTCGGAGACGTACCAGCACACCGCATCGACCTTGCGATCACCGCGTTCGAGGATGTCGGCCACCGCACCCTCGACGACCTTGCCCGCGTAGCCGTTCCCGCGGAAAGTCGGGATCGTGAAGGCTCTGGTGAGAGCGATCGTGCTGCCGTCGTCGCGGTAGTCGAGCACGCTCACGAGTTTGCCGTCGCGAGTGAGCGTGTAGCGCGACGCGTCCTTCTCATCGGTCAGGATGAAGCCGCCGACTGTATGCGAGATCGTCATTCGATCCACGTTACGCCCGCTGCGGCCGGCCGGGCGTTTTGACATGGGCCGTCATGATCGGACATAATCCCCCCATGACCACCAACGCACGCCCTTTGTCCGCCCAGGAGGCGAACGGGACTGCCGGGATGATGATGCCCGGTCGCGTTGGCATGTGTTGCCGAATGTGTCGCTGAACGAACAGCCACCCCGCCTGACCTGAACTTCTCGCCATCTGCGAGGTCAGAGTCACCGAGCATCCACCCTTGCTCGCTTCCCGGCTCCGCCGGTCATTCACGCAACGCATCAGAGCCCCGCTCGATCCGGGCTCACGTCCTGAGGACCACATCATCATGTCGAACACCGCACTTCTCGAGCGTCCCGCCACCACCGCCGCGATCCGCACCCAGCCGGATCCCGCCCCCCTCGCCACCCCCTCGGCCGATCTTCCCGCCGTCCGCTCGCCGCGCGGCTTCGCCCTCTACGTCGGACTCGACGAGATCAAGGCGGCCGAAGCCGGAGTCAGCCTCCCGCTCCTCGTCGACGCTCTGCGACGCACGCTCGCCGAACTCGCACCGGGCGCCGAGACGCACGCGACGGTCGCCCTTGCACCGCACGGCTCGGGAGGTCGCGACCTCGACGTCGTCCGCCTCGCCCTGCAGGAGCCCGGCGCCATCGCCCGCACCAAGGCGGCAGCCGAAGACGACACGGTCGAGGAGGAGACCGGCGTGACCGTCGACATCTCCCGCAAGCGCGTCCTCATCGACGGCGAGTCCGCCGCGTTCACCTACAAGGAATTCGAGCTTCTGCAGTACCTCGTGCTCCGCGAAGGCCGCACGATCGAGCGCAGCGAACTGGTCTCCGCGCTCTGGCAGGCGCAGGACGACGAGACACCGGGCGAGCGCACGATCGACGTACACGTGCGTCGCCTGCGCGCCAAGCTCGGGCGCTACGAGGACATCGTCCGCACGGTGCGCGGCATCGGCTACCGGTTCGACCGGCACGCCGACGTCGTCATCCGCTACGGACACGGAACCCCCTCGCCCGACCGCTTCTGAACCCGACCCCGAGGCCCGTGTCAGGGCCGGAGCGTAGGGTGGGCGCATGACCCTGACAGCGGACTCCGCCGCGGCCGATGCCGTCGACGCAGACCTCCGCAGGGACACCGTCTACCGCCCTCCGCACGATCTCGATCTGCTCCGCACCGTCGGGATGCTCCGCCGCGGCAGGAACGACCCCACGATGATCATCGACGGACCGATCATCTGGCGCGCGCTGCGCACCCCGCTCGGGCCGGTGAGTCTCGCGCTTCGCCTCGTCGGCGGAGAGGTTCGGGCCACGGCCTGGGGACCCGGCGCGGAGCATGCGCTCGCCCGTGTGCCCGCACTCTGCGGCGCCGACGATGACGACGACGGCTTCGACGCCTCACGACATCCGCTCATCGCCGAGGCCGGCCGCCGAAATCCAGGGCTGCGCCTCACCCGCACCGACGAGGTGTTCGACGCGCTCGCCTGCGCGATCATCGAGCAGAAGGTCACCGGGATGCAGGCCTTCGGCGCATGGCGTTGGCTGGTCTCCCGCTACGGCGAGCGCGCGCCCGGTCCGACCCCTCGGCCCCTGTTCGCGCCCCCGTCCGCCGAGCACTGGCGGTGCATCCCCTCCTGGGCGTGGCACCGCGCCGGTGTCGAACCGCCCCAGTCCCGCACGATCGTGCGGGCGGCCGAACGCGGCGACCGCATCGCCAGCGCCGTGCAGGCGGCCACGTCCGGGGCCGACCGCGACCGCGTGCTCACCAGCCTGCCCGGGGTGGGGGTGTGGACGTCGGCCGAGACGCGCATCCGAGCCCTCGGCGATCCCGATGCGGTGAGCGTCGGCGATTACCATCTCGCACATGAGGTGGGCTTCGCCCTCGCGGGAAAACGCACCGATGACGCAGGGATGCTCGAGCTCCTGGCGCCCTGGGCGGGGCACCGTCAGCGCGTCGTGCGTCTCATCTTCGCGAGTGGGGTACACGAACCACGGCGGGGTCCGCGTCTCGCGCCCGAAGATCATCGCGACCGCTGAGACCGCCGCCTATGCTGGGGCCATGTCCCGTACCGCCCTGCGCATCTCCATCACCGTCGGCCTCCTCATCGTCGGCGTCGTGGTCGGGCTGATCTTCCAGAACGTGTGGCTGGGCGTGCTCCTCGCCGCGATCGTCTGGTTGGGCTGGTTCCTGGGATACGAGTCGCGCCGCGGCAACAACGCCGGCGTCAACGACGAAGACCACGGCATCGAGCTCTGAGCGACCCCCGCGGCACTCAGTAGTACACGGCCAGCGGTCCCGAGGGTCCGTCGATCACGCGCACGGGCGTCTCGAAGACGCGGGTGAGGACGTCGTCGGTCATGATCGCCGCCGGCGAGCCGAACTCCACGACCGCGCCGTCCTTCATGGCGCAGATGTGATCGGCGTAGTGTCCCGCGAAATTGATGTCGTGCAGCACGATGACGATCGTGCGGCCGAGTTCCTCCGCCGCCCGACGCAGGTGCTTCATCATCTGCACGGCGTGCCGCATGTCGAGGTTGTTCAGCGGCTCGTCGAGCAGCACGAACTCGGTGTCCTGCGCGAGCACCATCGCGACGTACGCGCGCTGACGCTGTCCGCCGGAGAGTTCATCGAGGTAACGGCTCTCCAGCGCACCCAGATCGAGGAAGTCGATGGCGCTGCTGATGATCTCCTCGTCCGCACGGGTCAACCGACCCTTCGAGTGCGGGAAGCGCCCGAATCCGACGAGCTGACGAACCGTGAGCCTCGTGACGAAGTGGTTCTCCTGCCTCAGGATCGACACGACCTTCGCCAGGTCCTTCGATTTCGTGGAGGCGACGTCGAGCCCGGCGATCTCGATCGCACCGGCATCCATCCCGTTGAGGCGTCCGATCATGGTCAGCAGGGTCGACTTGCCTGCACCGTTCGGGCCGATGAGCGCCGTGATGCCGCCCGCGGGGATCTCGAGGTCGACGGGACCGATCCCGACCTCGCTGCTGTAGTCACGGCGGACGCCCTGGAGTGCGATCACAGCCTGCCCTTTCTGAGGATGACGATGAGGAAGACGGTGCCTCCGACGAGTTCGATCAGGATCGACACCATGCCCTGCGCATAGAACACGTTCTTCATGACGAAGTACGCCCCGGCGAGGATGGTGAAGGCCGTGAGCGCGGCAACGGGGAAGATCAGTCGATGGTCGTGCGTGTCGGCGAACTGGTACGCGAGCGTCGCGACGAGGAACCCGAGGAACGTCATCGGTCCGACCAGCGCTGTCGACGTCGCCATCAGCACCGCGACGAGGAACAGCACGACGAAGAGCTCGCGCCGATGGTCGAGACCGAGCGACCGCGCGGCATCCGGGCCGAGGGCCATGAGGTTCAGCCGTCGCGCGCGCATCCACAGCAGCGCGGACGCTGCCACGACCAGGGGGATGGCAAGCGGGAGATACGATGCATCGGCGTTCGAGACGTTGCCGAAGAGGCGCGCGGCCAGCACATCGAACTCGCTCGGGGTGAGCAGGCGCTGCATGAAAGTGGCGATCGCGCCGAGTCCGCCGCCGATCACGATCCCGACGAGGAGCATGATCTGGAGGTTGCCGTACCGCCCTGACAGCAGCCATCCGTACAGGGCCACCGCGAGCCCGACCATGATGGCGACCTGGATCGCGAACTGTCCGATGCCCTGGATCGCGACGAGCCCTGCCACGCCGAACAGGTACACGGTGGAGGTCTGCACCACCCGGTAGAGCGACTCGAAACCCATGATCGACGGTGTGATGATGCGGTTGTTCGTGACTGTCTGGAAGCTCACGGTGGCGATGGCCTGAGCCACCGCGACGAGCGCCATGACCGTGACGTCGGTCGCGCGATGCTGCGCGATGCGCCAGAACCCCGGGGTCCCGACGGGCATCGGGTTGCCCCATGCGAGGAGCCCGAAGCCCGATCCGACGGACAACACGATCAGGATCCCGAGCACGATCACGTACCGACGGCGGGCGCGCGGCGTCGTGAACGAGCCGGCGGAACGCATCGGAGCGCTCGATGTCGCGAAGGTCGTCGTGCCGCTAGCCACGTCGACGCTGCCTGAGCAGGAGGAGCACGAACACGACGGCGCCGACGACCCCGAGGATCAACGAGACGGGCACCTCGAACGGCATGATGATCGTGCGCCCGATGATGTCGCACACCGTGACGATGGCGATGCCGAGCAGACACACCCAGGGCAGGTTGCTGCGCAGGTCGTCACCGCGCACCATCGAGACGATGTTGGGCACGATGAGTCCCAGGAAGGGCAGATTGCCGACGACCACGGTCACGACGCCGGTCGTCACCGCGATCAGGACCGTACCGAGGAGGATGATCCGGTTGTAGTTCACGCCGACGTTGGTGGCGATCTCCTCGCCGAGGCCCGCGATCGTGAGCCGGTCAGCCACGATGAACACGATCACCCCGATGATCGCGACGATCCAGAGCATCTCGTATTGCCCGCGCATCACCGAGGTGAAGCTCCCGGCGAACCACACGCCGAGGATCTGCAGCGAATTCGTGGCGAGCGCGATGTAGGTGGACAGCGCTCCGACCACCGCACCGAGCATGATGCCGACGATCGGGACGATCAGCGACGACTTCAGGGCGACCCGGCGGAGGAAGGCGAAGAACACCATCGTGCCGATGAAGGCGGCGATCACGGCGCCGGCCATGCGCAGCGGGAGAGACGGCTGGGGCACGAGGATCATCACCGCGAGAAGGCCGAGCCCCGCCCACTCCGTCGTCCCGGTGGTGGTCGGCTCGACGAAGCGGTTCTGTGTGAGCAGCTGCATCGCCAGTCCCGCCATCGCCATGGACGCTCCCGCGAGCACCAGTGCGATCGTGCGCGGGACGCGGGTGATCTGGAACATCTGCGCGCCGTCCGCGGCGCCGGCAATGTCGTACACGCCGGTGAACAGCGAGATGACGAGGAGGACGGCGACGACGAGGACGCCGATGAGCAGCTTCACGTCGAAGAGCCGCCCGGCGTGGCGGGGCGGCACAGTGATATCGGTGGTGACCATGATGACGGTGCGGCGGCATCCGGATCAGCCGGATGCCGCCGCAAGAGCTCAGTTCGCGCTCTTCTCGAGCGCGTCTGCGAAGTCGTTGAGGAACGTCGTGTACGTCTGGATGCCCTCGTTCAGGTAGGTGTCGGTGGGCATGTAGACGATCTGCTCGTCCTGCACCGCCGTCACTCCAGCGAGCGCCTCGGAGCTCTCGAGGATCTCCGCGGCCTGCACGTAGTCGGGGGTCTCGGCGGCGAACACGGCGTCGCGGTCGAGCACGAGGATCCAGTCAGGGTTCGACGACGCGATGGCCTCGACCGAGATCTCGTCACCCTGGTGGTCGTCACTGGCGTCATCGACTTCGAGCGCCGGAGTGAGGCCGAGGATGTCGTAGATCGGCCCGAGCGAGCGGCCGACCGTCGGCGCGAGGTAGCCGATCTCTCCGCCGGAGGTGTTGACGGCCATCACCGTATCGGCGTCGTCGTACGCGGCCTTGGCGCGCTCGACCGCGGCGTCGAAGTCGTCGACCAGCTTCTTGGCCTCGGCCTGCTTGCCGAAGATCTCGCCGAGGACGGTGACCTGGCGCGTGAGCTCCTCGTCGAAGGGCTCACCCTCGCGCGGCTCGAGGTCGATGATCGTGGCTTCGGGCACGAGGTCGGCGATCGCGGCGTTGTGCTGGGTGAATCGCTGACCGCTGATGATCAGGTCGGGCTCGACGGCGACGACCGCCTCGAGGTTCGGCTCGCTGTGCAGCCCGATGTCGACGATCTCCTCGTCCTTCGCATACGACACGGTCTCCGGCATGAGCGCCACGGCGCCGGCCGAGAGCTCGACGCCCCAGTCCGAGAGCGTCTGGAACGTGCGGTTGTCGAGGGCGACGACGGACGCGGGCGGGGTGTCGATCTCGTGCGTGCCCGTGTTGTCCTCGATCGTGACGGAGCCGGCCGCCGGGTCGGTCTCCTCCGGTTCCGCCGTGCTGCTGGAGGCGCAGCCGGCGAGGGCGAGAAGTCCGACGAGCGCGACGCTCGTGGCGGTGAGGGTTCTGGGCACGGACATGGAGAGACTCCTGTTCTGCGGGATCGTCGCGCACACGAAGGGCGTCGGGGGGGGTGAAGTTAGGGTGACCTGACCTCACTTCAATTAGGTTAGCCTTACTTCATGAGCGATACGAAATCCGGCTTCTCGATCGAGCGTCGCGGCCTCGAGCTGCGCTTCCGCAACGTCACCCTGAGCGCACGCGAATGGCTGGCCCCGGACTTCGTGCGCGTCCGCCTGACCGGCAGCGACCTCGCCGGCTTCGACTCCCTCGGCTCCGACGACCACATGCGGCTCTTCTTCCCCGACGGTCCGGTCGGCTCGGTGGAAGAGCTGCGCTCCGCACCGAGCCGCGAATACACCCCGCTCGCCTGGGGCGAGGATTGGCTGGACGTCGAGTTCGCCGTCCACGGCGACCAGGGCGTCGCGGCTCCCTGGGCCGCGACAGCACCGCTCGGGGCGGCGATCGGCGTCGGCGGACCTCGTGGCTCCGCGGTCCTCGTCGGCGAACCCGGCTCCTGGCTGCTGGTGGGCGATGAGACCGCGATCCCCGCGATCCGCCGGTTCGCCGCGCTGATCCCCGTGGGCACCCCCGCCCGCATCGTGGTGGAGACGGTGAACCAGGGCCGGGAGTTCGACATCGAGGCCCCGGTCGAGATCGAGTGGCTGCACCGCGGTAACGCGCCGTCCGGCTCCGCTCTCATCGCGTTCCTCGAGACCCTGACCGCCGATGACGCCGTCGGCTCCGACCCCTTCGTGTTCATCGCCGCCGAGCAGGCGATCGTCAAGCCGGGTCGGGCGCTGCTCGAGCGCTGGGGCGTCGACACCGCCAAGGCCGTCGTGAAGGGCTACTGGAAGCGCGGCGAGGCCGAGTACCACGCCCCGCACTAGTGCGAGGTCAGCCGCCCCTGGAAGACTGACGGGATGGCACTCCTCGATCACCTGGGCATCACCGTCGCCGACCTCGAGCGCGGACGCACGCAGTTCCATCCCGTCCTCACGGCCCTCGGGTACGTGAGCGGTGGCGAAGACGACCACTCCCTCTCGTGGAACAACGGCGACGAGACCGAGATCATCCTGTACACCTGGGACGACGACGATTCTCCGCACCGCCACGGCCGCGTCGGCTGGCAGCACATCGCGTTCGCGGTGGCTTCCCGCGACGAGGTCGATCGCCTGCATGCACTCGCGACGGATTCCGGCTGGACGGCTGTGCGCGAGCCGAAGGAGTATCCGCGATACTCGGACCGCTACTACGCGTCTTTCGTGGAAGACGCCGACGGCATCCGGATCGAGTTCATGTACAACCCGCCGCGGGACAGCGTTTGACTCCCGGGCGTGTCGCGCCCTAGGGTGGCAAGGCTGTGCCGGACGGCCAGCACGCCAGCCGAGGAGTCGACGGATGACCGCCCAGCGGAATCTCCCCATCGCAGCGGTCTTGCAGCTTCAGCCGAAGCGCAATGACCGCTACGAGTCGTACCCTCCGGCGCGCGCCGTGTGACAGCATCCGCTCTCGCAACGCCCCGCACCGTCAGGTCCGGGGCGTTTTCCGTTGGAGGCCCCTGACCTTTTGGCTGGACACCACCACAAGGAAAGGAATCATGGAGAGGCTCTCCGCACGGCTGCTGTCGTGGGCATCGCTGATCGACGAGAAGACACTCGATCAGGCGTACACCACGGCTCGCATGCCGTTCATCCACCCGCACCTGGCGCTGATGCCGGATGCCCACCTCGGCAAGGGGGCGACGGTCGGCTCGGTCATCCCGACGCTCGGCGCCATCATCCCGGCGGCCGTGGGCGTCGACATCGGTTGCGGCATGATCGCCGTCCGCACCCCGTTCACGAGGAGCGACCTCGACGGCCGAGACCTCGCCGAGCTTCGGGAGCAGATCGAGCGCGCCATCCCGCTCTCGGCCGGCCGGTACAACCGCAAGGTCGTCGCGACCGCCGAGCCGCGGATCTCCGAACTCGAGCAGCTGGCAGAGAAGAACGGCTTCGATCCCGCGACCTACGCCGGGAACTGGCGGCTGCAGCTGGGAACGCTCGGTTCGGGCAACCACTTCATCGAGGTGTCGGTGGACGAGCTCGACCGGGTCTGGCTGTTCCTGCACTCGGGTTCGAGAGGTGTCGGCAACAAGATCGCGACTCACCACATCGCCGTGGCCCAGCGGCTGGCGAAGCAGTGGTGGATCGACCTCCCCGACCCCGACCTGGCCTATCTCGTCGAGGGCACCCCGGAGTTCACCCGCTACATCCGCGAGCTGCGGTGGGCCCAGCACTTCGCCCTGCTGAACCGGGAGGAGATGATGGACCGGGTCATCCGCCAGGTGTCGGAGTTCCTCGGCACCGCGGTCGCGGAGCAGGAGCGCATCAACTGCCACCACAACTTCACCGAGTCGGAGAAGCACTACGGCAAGCTGGTCTGGGTGTCCCGGAAGGGCGCCATCCAGGCGGATGCCGGTCGACCGGGCCTCATCCCGGGGTCGATGGGCACCGCTTCGTACGTGGTCGAGGGGCTCGGTGACCCGCAGTCGCTGAACTCCTCGCCGCATGGCGCGGGGCGGGAGTACTCCCGTTCGGCCGCCAGGAGGACGTTCACGCATGACCAGCTGCGTGAGGCCATGGCCGGCATCGAATTCCGAGACACGGATGCCTTCGTCGATGAGATCCCGCAGGCGTACAAGCCGATCGACCAGGTGATGGCGGATGCCGCGAGCCTGGTGACGATCCGGCACACGCTGCGGCAGCTCGTCAACGTGAAGGGCGATTGAGCAGGACCGGGTGACGGAGCAGTCCGTCGCCCGGTCTTCTCCTGCTCAGTGGGCGAAATCGGCAGACTCCCCACAATCCTCGTAGCTCCGATATCTTCGCGGATCGCGCTCTGGCAGGCTGGCCGGATCGATGCGACGATGAGGAAGTGGGATTCATGAACGATGCGCAGATCTGGACGATGATCGGGGCCTTCGTCACACTGATGTTCGGCACCCTGACCCTCGTCTCGACGCTGTTCATCCGCGTCCTCCGCACCGAGATCGGCGGACTCCGTACCGAGATGAACGGCCAGATCGGCGGGCTGCGCACCGAGATGAACGGCCAGATCGACGGACTGCGCACCGAGATGAACGCGCGCTTCGATACCGTGAACACCCGCATCGACGGACTCGACCGGGATGTGCAGGCGATCATGAAGCGCACCTTCGGACTCGACCGCGACTGAGGGCCCCGAAGGCCGCCCGCGCGGATGGCCTTCGCCGCGTCGACGGAGGTCAGACCACGGGAGCGATCTCGGCGTCGACGGTGCGGTCCGTGAACGCGGTCTTGGGGACGAACACGAGGATCACGGCCGCCGCGAGCGCCGTCGCTCCGCAGACGATCCAGACGGTGAAGTACCCGGCGAGCGAGCCGGCCGTCCCCTCGGCACCCCCTGCCGCACTCGCGACCCCGTGCAGCAGTGCGATGCCGAAGACACACGAGGCGATCGCCCCACCGACGGTCTTCACGGAATTCGTGAGTCCCGTCGCGACGCCGGTCTGCGAGGCGGGCGCGGCGGACGCGGCCGCCGCAGGGAGCGCCGCCACGAGCGCCCCGGAGCCGAGCCCCACCACGACCATGTTCGTGATGACCTGACCGTAGGCGTCATGGAACGGCAGGAAGAGCAGGAACCCGACACCCACGAGCACGGATGCGCCCATGAGGGTCAGGCGGGGCGAGAACCTTCGCGCGACCACAGGGAACAGGAGCGCCCCGACGATCATCGCGACGAGATACACCCCGATGATCAGGGAGGTCGCGAACCCGCTGGTCCCCAGACCGTAGCCGTAGACGTTCGGATCGGTGCGCGCGAACGTCGACAGCGGGGCCTGCGCCCCGAGCACGCTGACCCCGAAGAGGCCGGCGGTCAGGAACACCGGACCGAGCGCGGGAGAGCGGAACATCCGCACGTCGATCAGCGGGTCGTCGCAGCGCAACTCCCACCGCACGAACGGGACCACGAGCAGGACGCCGAGAACCACGACCGCCCACGACCACGGGTTCACCAGACCGCCCTCGAGGCGCAGCAGGCTCAGACCGCCCGTGAAGCAGAGCAGTGCGAGAGAGATCAGCACCAGTCCGACGGTGTCGAAGACGCCTCCTGTGGGCTCTGGCGACTCCGTCACGCCGAAGAGGATCACGAAGAAGCACACCACGATGAGCACGGCAGGGACGAGCAGCACGACAGTGAGAGGAAGCACGTCGATGAGCGCTCCGCCGACGAGGGCACCGATGATCGCGCCGGCTTCGAGCGCCGCGACCAGGAGCCCCGCCGCCTTGGCCGTGATCGAGGAACGCCCCTCCATCCGCCGCGACCGCGACCAGACGAGCGCGATCTCCAGCGGGAGCCACACCACGTAGAACCCCATGAGCGCCCAGGCCGCGAGGAACACCACGAAGGAGTCGGTGAAGGGCAGGACCAGGGCGGCGGCAGCGGTGACGGCCGTCGAGATGAGCAGCATCCGCTTGTGGCCGACCATGTCGCCGAGCTTCGCGAACGCCGGCACCACGAGCGCGGACAGCATGAGCTGCGTGCCCTCGAGCCAGTTCACGTCTGCGTCGTGGATGCCGAGATGCCGCGCGATGTCGCTGAGCATGGGCGTGTAATAGCCCTGCAACACCCCGCTCGTGAACTCCACGAAGGCGAGGAAGCCGACGACGACGGCGAGGGTCCCCAGGGTCCGGGTGCGCGTCATCGCGTCTCCTGCTTCTCGTGCGGGTCCTCCGGCGGGCGGCGGGAGGCGGGTGAGATCACCCTAGCCGTTCGAGGAGCGTGCGATGGAACCGCTCCCCCGCTCCAGGGCCGCGATCTCGACGCTCTCGTCGACGCCGTGGATCGAGGCGCGCTGCGCGTTGGACATGTCCAGCGGAGCGAAGCGGTAGACGGCCGGCGCGAAGCGATGGAAATGGCGCGAGTCGGTGGCCGCCATCATGACGTACGGCACGGCAGGGACACCGGGATGGGAGACCTCCAGTGCCGCCGCGAGCAGCGCGAACTGGACGTTGTCGGTCGACGACTCGGGCGACGGCTCACTCGCCTCGACGACCTCGACCCGCACGAGGGGGTCGCGGATCCGGCGTCGCAGGCGGTACACGGCCTGCTGCGTCGTCTCGCCCAGCGCGATGCGCAGATTCACGGTGGCGGTCGCCTGCGAGGGCAGCACGTTCGCCGCGGTTCCGCCGGACTGCATCGTCGGCGCGACCGTCGTGCGCACCAGCGCCGCGGGTTCGCCGCCGAGCGCGGCGAACACCTGCGACGTCAGCGGCCGCGCCGAGGCCAGGAGCCGGAGCAGGTGTCGCGCAGGTCCCGTCGTCTGCGCCGCGAGCTGGGACAGCATCCGCAGGACCGCGTTCGATGCCCGCGGGCGGAACGTCGTCGGTCCGAGCCGGTCGACGGCTCTGGCGATGCGACGGACTGCGGTGAGCGACGGCGGAGCGGAGGCGTGGCCGCCCTCACCGCGGGCCGAGAGCCGCACCGTCATGACGCCCTTCTCGCCCACGCCGATCATCGCGGCGCGGCCCGGCACGAACGGAAGCGGCGCATCCACGACCGCGCCGCCCTCGTCGACGACCAGCCACGGCACGATGCCGCGGTCGTGCAGCACCCGCGCGATCTCCTCTGCGGCCTTCCCGTAGGTCTCCTCGTTGCCGCCGAACGAGAGGTACACGTCGCGGGTGGGCACGAATCCGTCTGCCAGGAGGTTCTCGACCGCTTCGAGCACGACGATCAGCGGTCCCTTGTCATCCAGGGCACCGCGACCGTACACCGAGCCGTCCGCGACCACCCCGGCGAACGGCGGATGGGTCCAGGCATCGCTCTCGTCGACCGGGACGACGTCGTAGTGGGCCATCAGCACCACGGGCCCTCCGTCGGAAGCGCCGGAGCCGGGCCAGTGGAAGAGCAGACCGAATGCGGTGTGGCGTTCGAGGGTGAGCCTCTCGTGCACGAGGGGATAGAGCTCGGCGATCAGTGCGACGAACTCCTCGAACGGCGCGGAGCCGCGCTGATCGAGCTCCGCGGAGACCGTCGGGATCCGGATCATCTGCGAAAGACGCTCGGCGATGCCGGGGCGCACGGTCGTGGGGGTCACAGTCGTCATCGTAGCGAGGGCGGGGCGTCTGCAGGAGAGAGGCCGCTCCGTCACGTCGCCCGTCCGCGCGCACGAAGAAGGAGGAGGATGTGTCGGGACGAAGGAGCATGCACATGAGGATCGCCGTCGCAGGAGGAACCGGGGTCGTCGGACGCCGCACGGTCGAGGCCGTGCGCGCAGATGGCCACGACCCGGTCGTGCTCAGCCGCTCGCACGGCGTCGACCTGGTGACCGGCCGCGGTCTCGCGGCGGCGCTGGAGGGCACGGACGCGGTGATCGACGTCGCGAGCATCGAGACGCTGAAGGCGAGCACCGCCATCGAGTTCTTCACCGCCGCGACGGGCAATCTGATCACCACGGCGGCGGAGGCGGGTGTCGGGCACGTCGTGCTGCTGTCGATCGTCGGCATCGATCGGATCCCGTACGACTACTACGCGGGCAAGCTCGCCCAGGAGAAGCTCGTGCAGGCGGCGACGGTGCCGTGGACGATCCTGCGGGCGACGCAGTTCCACGAGTTCGCGGCGCAGATGTTCGCGCGCGCGAAGCTCGGCCCCCTGCACATCGCACCCCGAGCGCGCACGCAGCCCGTGGCCGCCGGCGAGGTCGGAGAACGCTTGGCACAACTCGCTGCCGGCGATGCGCAGGGACGGGTGCGCGACCTCGCCGGACCGCGCGAGGAGCAGCTCGCCGACATGGTGCGCGCCTTCGCACGCCACACCGGATACCAGGGCTGGGTCCCGGCCGTCAGCGTGCCGGGACCCCAGATGTCGGGCATGCGATCGGGGAAGGCGCTCCCCGGCCGGGACGCGGACCTCGGTCGGCAGACCTTCGAGGAGTGGCTCGCCGCACAGTGAGTCGCCCGACCGCGGCGACGGCAGAGCGTCCGCGGGGACGGGATAGCCTCGCGCCGTGCCGAAGACGACCGGAGCGGGGTGCCGGCGGCGGGAACAGGTGGCACCGATCGGCGGTTGCACCCGAAAGGGCAGATCGCGTGAGCCGGGAGGAGACCGCATGGAGCTGACACTCGTGTCCTCCTCGTTCTGCGGCGCCTGTGCGCGGACGAGAGCCGTGCTCGGCGACGCGGCGCGCTACCTCCCGGATGCGGTGGTCTCGGAGATCGACATCGCGCACGAGCCCGATCTCGCGGAGGAGCTCGACATCCGCTTCACGCCCACCGTGATCATCCGCGACGCATCCGGCACGGAGGTCTTCCGCGCCGAGGGCGTTCCGACGGTGCCGCAGGTGCTCACCGCGGCCGTGCGCGCCCTCCCGGAGTGACGGGACGGGCCCCCTTGCGAGGCGGCCGAACGCGGCGCAGACTGAGCGTCAACGGTGCCGGCCGTGACACCTTCCGTTCGACTTGGAGATCCTCATGCCCGCTCTCAACCCGTACCTCTCGTTCCGCACGGAAGCCCGCCAGGCGATGGAGTTCTACCAGAGCGTGCTGGGCGGCGACCTCGACCTCAGCGTGTTCGGGGACTTCCCCGACATGGTGCAGGACCCGAGTCAGAACGAGCTCATCATGCACGCGCAGCTGAACACGCCGGACGGCCTCGTGCTGATGGCGTCCGACACCCCCGATGGCATGACGTACGAGAAGCCCCAGGGGATCTCGGTGTCGCTGAGCGGGAACACGCAGGCGCGCACCCAGGAGGTCTGGGATCGCCTGTCGGAGGGTGCCACGATCACGATGCCGCTGGACACCCCGCCGTGGGGTGGCACGTTCGGGATGCTCGTCGACCGTTTCGGCATCGCCTGGATGCTGCACGGCGACCCGGAGTGACCGCTCAGCCGGGCAGCACGGCCCGGCACGCCAGGTGCAGCGCGAGCCGCGCCTCCGGATCGCTCATGTCGATGCCGAGCAGCTCCTGCACGCGGCGGATCCGCACGGCCACGGTGTTGCGGTGCAGGCCGAGCGCGGCCGCGGTCGCGGCGATGCCCGATTCGTGGTCGAGGTAGGACGAGAGCGTCGTGAGCAGTTCGCCTCCGCCCTCCCGCAGGGGCGCGAGGAGGATTGCGCCGCCGGGACGAAGGTGTCGTTCCCCGTCCAGGCGAGCAGGAGCTGTTCGAGCCCGAGGCTGTCGACTCGCACGAACCATCCGGTGGCCGACCTCGCGGCGGCGATCCGTGCGGCGTCGCCTGCCTCGTCGAGCGTGCCCGCCAGACCCTCCGAGCCGCTCTGCAGCGAGCCGACGCCGGTCGCGACGGCGAAGTCGCGCAACGCGCTGAGGTGCAGCTCGCGCAGAGCGGCCACCGAGCGTTCGACCCGGTCGGGCCCCGGGGCCTCCGGGAACGACAGCCAGCCGCTGATGCCGCGCCCCGCCGTGGTGGCGTGCGCTTCGGCATCGATCGCACTCAGACCCGCGCTGATCGACCGCAGGAGCGAGAACGGATCGACCCGTCCGCGCGCCACCATCCGGAACCCGATGTGGTGACCGTCGGTGCGCCAGCCCCGCTCCACCATGCGTCGTTCGACGTCGGCGTCGGCGGCTCCGCGCAGATCGACGAAGTCCCTGAGCAGGCCCGACGACGCGGCGACATCGTTGACCGCAGCGATCTCGTCGATCAGGATCCGTGCGGCGACCGCCGGCATCGCGACCTCGGCGGCGACCGAGAGGGACTGCAGCTGCGACTCGCCGAGTCCTCGTCCGAACAGCACCAGCCGCAGTCCGGTGCGCCCCGGGCTGTCGACGCGCACGGAGGCTGCCGCGGATTCGCCGGCTCTGGCGCCATCGATCCAGGAGTCGAAGCGGATCGCGGCGTGCAGCGCGGTGTCCAGATGCGCCCCCGCCTCCCGCAGCACTCCCGCGGCGTCGATGAGAGCCACGCCGATGCCCAGGTTCGCGGCGAGGTGCCCCAAGAGGTCGCCGAGGTCGTCGGCGGCGTACTCGAAGGACTGTGCGATCTTCCGCACCCGGTTGAGTGTCAGCGCATCGCGTGCCTCGATGAGCATCCAGCAGGCCCTCGCCAGCTGAACGGGGCGCGCGACGTCGAGGAGGCAGAGTCCGATGCGGTCGGCGAGCCGGAACGAACCCGCGTCGATCCCCGCCGCCCCGGGCAGAGCGAGCCCCGTGTAGCCGCGATCCCGCACGCGGCGCAGCATCGCGTCCTGCTGCCACGTCGTCGACGGCGCGCTGCCGGTGAGGATCGCGAGGCGGCCGTCGCCGTCGTCGGGCAGATCCGCCTCCGTCGCCTCCACCGAGACCGCGTCCCAGCTCATCGACGGCCCGGCGACATGACGCACTCCGCCGTTCTCGCCCTCGGCCAGCAGCGCACTCAGGGGCAGGCTCTCGTTCATGCGACGTCCAGATCCTCGAGCCCGTACGCGGAGGGCACCACACGGGCGAGGCGGTCGGCTCTGGCGTTCCACCACTCGGGGGCGGGCAGTCCGAGGACGGCGACGTGGCGCGCGAGACCCAGATCCGTGACCTCCAGGATCTCCCGTGACACGGCGTCGACGACGACGATGATGGTCGGTGCCGACGCCACGAGCAGGCCGTCGCTCAGCACCGCCAGCGTCTCCGACCGCGTGATGACCCGATGGACCGCACCGCTGCGCCCGGCGATCTCCACCGCGTTCACATGCGGGTCTGCGGGAGACGTCGTGATCGAGACGATCCGCCCCTCCGCGAGGAGTTCCCCGCCGAGCTTCTCGGCCAGGCCGGACAGTGGAGCCGTCGCCGCGGCCTGGAACGACCGACCGAGCCGCAACGCCCTCGCGAGATGGCCCTCCATGGCGTGCTCGTGGAGGTCGCCGACCGTGAACCCGGCGAGGACGGCGCCGCCCACCCCGCCGGCCTGCACGATCGCGGAGCGCACGACGCGTTCGGCGTCGATCGCTCTGGTGGCCTCCACGAGCGCGACCCCGTCGGCACCTGTCTCGCACGCGAACACGAGGCCCGGCACACGATCCACGAACAACGACATCTGGTCGAGGCCGGGCACGGCACGGCCGGTGCAGTCCGCGTCGACGACAGTGTGCGTACCGGCGAGTGTGAGCGGCGAGAGCCCGTTCATCCCCCGCCCTCCAGCGAGCACACCACGGGCACCGGGTGTCCCAGCCACCGCTCGACCGCTGCCAGAAGCGAGGCGAATGGCGCCGCTCCCGGCATCCGTTCACCCAGCAGCATGGTGGACCCGACGAAGGCGACGCCCAGACACGGCGTCGAGGGGTCGAGCGAGGACGCGTCGGCGACCTCGATCGGCCACTCGTCGGACGCGCCGAGCATCAGTTCGAGCATGGTGGTCGACCCCCGCCGCCCGATCCGAGGAGCGCGTAGCCGCGCGCGAGGGCCCCGAGGTCGTCGCGCGCCAGCTTCATGGAGACCAGCCTATGGCGCGGCCAGCTCTTCGACGGGGGCGAACTCCTCCGTGAGGCCGAACGCCGACGGACCGAACGCGGCGAGCGCCTCGGGCGTGCGCATCATGTCCGGCGTGGAGATGCCGAGCACCCGCACCCGTTGTCCGTAGCGCAGTCCTTCCGTGGTGATCGGCTCGGCCTTCTCGTGGTCGACCACGCAGATCAGATCCGGCACGATCGCGACGAGCGCACCGGATCGACGCGCGATCAGGTTCTCGTTCTGGAAGGCGATCTCGAACACGGCGCCCTCCTCGGCGCCCAGCGGGGCGATGACCGCCCTGCCCTTCGCGAAGCCCTCCGTCGTGCGGCGCTCCACATCGACGACCTTGCCGACGCAGAGCTCTCGAAGGTGCGGGTAGAGCGTGGTGGACAGGGTCTCGGCGATCGCGTCGAAGGGTGAGCGGTGCCCCTCACGCGCGAGCCGGATGGCCCGGCCGAGAGCCAGCGCCATCGAGATGGTGCGCGGCACGGCGGTGCGACGGACATCCGCTCCGCTCATCGCATACTCGGCGATGTGGCCGACGCCGCCGAGCCGGATCGTGATGCCTCGGGCGAGCCATTCCATCTGCCGGTCGTCGTCGCCGGTGTCGATCACGACCTGCTCTCCGCGCTCCCCGGCGAGCGCCAGCGGCGAGCCGTGCACACCGTAGACGGCGAAGGTCTCCATGGAGAGCTCGGGGAAGGCGCGCCCCATGCCATCGGCGTCGACGACGGGCAGTCCGGTCTCCGCCGCCACGATCAGGGGGATCATCGAGTTGATCCCCCCGCACTCGATGGGCATGGTGGCATCCGCCTTCCGCCCGAGGTGCTCCTCGAGCGTGCGCAGGGCGAGGGTGGGCTCCGTACCGGCAGGGATCTTCTCGACCATCACGGTCGGCGCGCCCATCTGCGCCGTGGGGATCACGAACAGGTCGTCTGCGAGGTCATCCGGGTCGAGGATCGTGATGCTGCCGTCACCCAGCACGCGCTCGACGAGCATCTTGCCGATATAGGGGTCTCCTCCCCCGCCGGTGCCGAGCAGCGTCGCGCCGCGCGCGAGGTCGGGCAGATCGGCGGCGGTGAGCTGCCAGCTCATGCCGCCGCCCCTTCCACGGCGCTCCCGGCCGAGACGCTGCCGTCGAACCGGTGCGCCGGGATGTCGTAGCCGAAGTAGCCGGGGCCGACCATCGCGAGGGCCGCATCGGAGTGCCAGCGCTCATCGGCCGGAGCCGCGATCACGCGCACCCGCTGTCCGTACCGCAGCCCCTCCGTGGTGACGGGCTCGCCCGACTCGCCGTCGAGCACCATGATGAGGTCGGGAGTCGTCGCGAGCACCTCCCCGTCGGCTTCGGCGACGAGATGCTCGTTCTGGAACCGCAGGGTCAGCGATGCGCCGCCGTCCCCGTCGATGCGCGCACGACCACGGGCGAAGCCGGTCGTGGTGGCCCGGTTCACGTCGGCGACCTTGCCGCCGAACAGCTCCCGGCCGCCCAACAGCTCGACCACGGCGGAGACGGGGTCGGTCTTCTCGTCGCGGGCGATGGCGATCCGCTGACCGATCTCGATGCAGCGCGACAGCGACCCCGCGACGAGCGACTCACGAGCAGCGGCACCGGTCATCGAGAAGCCGGAGATCATCACGGAGCAGCCCATCTCGACGCAGGCCACCCGGGCGATGCGCTCCGTCCAGGAGTTGTCGGCGGTCTGCAGCACGCCGGTGTTGCCCTTCTCGTCGCTGAACGCGAGGGGCGATGCGGTCACGCCGTACAGGGTCGGCAGCACCATCTGCAGTTCGGGGAACGCGCGGCCCATGCCGTCCGCATCCACGAGCGGGAGTCCGAGCGCGGCCGCGGCGGCGATGGGAATGGTGGAGTTGACGCCGCCGACCTCGGCGCAGGCGATGTGCGTCACGGGGCGGCCGAGGTGGATGCCCAACGCCTTGACCGGTTCGATGACCTCGGCCAGGCTCGGCAGCTTCTCGACCATGACGGTCGGTGCGCCCATCATCGCGACGAACAGCACGAGGGCGTCGTCCGGTACCTCGTCGAGGGCCACGACGGTGACGTCGCCGGCGGACAGGGCCTGACGGGCGAGGAGCGCGCCGATGTAGGGGTCGCCGCCGCCGCCGGTGCCGAGCACTGCGGCGCCGCGGGCGAGTCCGTCGATGTGGGCGGGGGTGATGGTCCAGCTCATGTCACGCCCCCATGTCGAGGTCGCCGACCGCCTTGACGCGGATGCGCGTGGCATTGCCCGGCAGGTACGGGATGGGCACTTCGTCGAAGTCGATGATCGACACGGTGGACGGCTTGGCCCCCGCGGCGATGGCCTTGTCGACGGCCTCGCCGCGCACTTCCGCGAGAGTCTCCTCGCGGCGCCCTGGTTCGATCGCGTACACCTTGTCGATCTCACCGCCGACCTGGGCGATCGAGGCGCCGATGGCGTTCGCGACCGCGTAGTTCTCCGGGCGGTGCACCGTGCCGAAGAGAGGCAGCTCGTCCGGCAGGAGGATCGAGCCGCCACCCACCGCGACCACGGCGATCGGATCGGGCGACGTGCGCATGCGGTCGACGGCCTCAGAGACACGCTCCGCGATGCGGGCGAGCACGCGCTCCACGAACGCGGGGTCGAGGTGGGCGACCCTGCTCGGGTCTCCCACCTGCGCACGTCCGGCCGCGACGGCGATGTCGGTCGCGGTGAGAGTCGAACCGCCGAAGACGAGGGCCTCGGTCGTGAGCTTGTACCCGACCGATGCGGGTCCGACCTCTGCGGTCTCCTCGTCGACGATGCTGCCTCCGCCGATGCCCAGCGAGAGCACGTCGGGCATCCGGAAGTTGGTGCGGATGCCCGCGACCTTCACCTCGTTCGCCGTCTCCCGCGGGAAGCCGTTGATGAGCAGCCCGATGTCGGCCGTGGTGCCGCCGACATCGATCACGGCGCAGTCGTCGAGGCCGCTCGTGGCCGCGGCCCCGCGCATCGAGTTCGTCGGACCCGACGCGAAGGTGGCGACCGGGTAGCGGCGCACGTACTCCTCGTCCATGAGCGTGCCGTCGTTCTGGCTGAGGAAGATCGGCGCCTCGATGCCCTGGGCGCGGACGGCCGAAGTCAGCCCGTCGACGATCTCGGAGGCGAGTTCACGCAGCGCAGCGTTGATGATGGTCGCGTTCTCGCGCTCCAGCAGGCCGATCCTTCCGATCTCGTGCGAGAGCGAGATCGCGGCGTCCTCCCCCAGGACCTCGGCGACGATCTCGGCCGCCCGCACCTCGAGGTCGTGGTTGACCGGGCTGAAGACCGAGGAGATCGCGACGGAGCGGATGCCGTGCGCCTTCATGTCCTCCGCGTGCGCCCGGATCTCGTCCGGGTCGAGGGGCGAGATGGGACGCCCGTCGAACTCGTAGCCGCCGTGCGCGAGGTAGCTGCGCGCCTGCGTGGCCTCGACCAGCACCTCGGGCCAGTCGATCAGCGGCGGCAGCGCCCGCGTGGCGGGGAGCCCGAGCCGGAGAGCCGCCACGGGGGCGAGTCGACTCGCCTGCACGAGCGCGTTGATGAAGTGCGTCGTGCCGATCATGACGGCATCGATGTCGGCGCCCTCGAAGGAGTGCCCGACGCGCAGATCCTCGATCGCCTGGACGATGCCGCTCGTGACGTCGGGCGTCGTCGAGTGCTTCACCCCGGCCAGGGTGCGCGTGCCGTCCATGAGGACGGCGTCGGTGTTGGTGCCGCCGACGTCGATGCCGATGTGCATGATTCTCGCTTTCGTGGAGGTGGTTCTGTTCCGGGCGGTCTGCTCAGACCACAGCGGGGGCGCTGTCGGCCTGGTTCGCCTGCCGGGTGGTCGCGACGCCGACGCCGCGCACCCAGCCGAGCTTGCCCGCGACGATGTAGAGCGCCATGGAGAGGAAGAGGCTGAGCAGCGACGGGATGCCCCAGGTCACGAAGTACCCGACCAGTGCGGAGACGAGCCATACGACGATGGTCGCCGGGACGATGCGGGGTGCCGTGGCGGGCAGGGTGCCGGCTTCGCGGGTGGCGTCGAGCTCGGGCCGCCAGCGGCGCACGACGTAGTATTCGGCGACCATGATGCCGGCGATGGGCGGGAACGCGACGCTCAGCACGATCAGGAACTCGGTGAACTGCCCGAGGATGCCGACCGCGGCGAGCACGGAGCCGACCACGCCCAGCACGATCGTCGTGGTGACGCGGTGCAGGTTCTTGCCGAAGGCGGTGGAGATGAAGTTCACCAGGCCCAGGGTCGAGGAGTACAGGTTCCAGTCGTTGATCTTCAGCGTGCCGGTGAGCACGATGAACAGGCCGATGAAGCCGACCGAGGAGGTCACGATCGCGACGATGTCACCGCTGGCGGCCGCGTGGGCGAGCAGCACCCCGGCGAGGCCGATCACGAACTCGCCGAGCGAGACACCCACGACGGTCTGCTTGATGACGTCGGCGCGCGAGCGGTTGAAGCGGGTCATGTCGCCGGTGATGATCGCGCCGACGATGAGACCACCCGCGACGATGCCGGTTCCGGCCCAGACGCTCATGGTGGGTCCCGGCGCCGGGCCGGTGAGGAGCTCGCCGATGTCGTGCCGGGTGAGCTCGGAGATCACGGACCAGCCCACCAGGATCAGGAACAGGGGGACGGTGACGTTCGCGAGCCACTGCATGCCGACGAAGCCGAACGCCACGATCGCGGTGACAGCGAGGCCGAAGATGAGGCTCCACGCCCAGACCGGCAGCGCACCGGGCATCAGGGCGTCGAGCGACTGCGCGGAGATGGCGGACTGGATGCCGAACCATCCGATGAGGCTGATGCCGATCGCGAGGCCGACCAGGGAGGCGCCGATCTCGCCGAACCCGGTCCATCGGGCCAGGAGGGCGGTGTTGAGGCCCTCGCGCTGTCCGATGAAGCCGACGACGCACATGATCACCTCGAGGATGAGCGAGCCGAACAGGAAGGCGAGGACGGCCTCGCCGAAAGTCATGCTGTAACCGAGGGTCGCGCCGAGGAGGAACTGCGAGAGGGCCGAGACCTGTCCGAATCGCTGAACGGCGATTCCGAACCAGGGCTTGCGAGCCTCGGGCGTCACTCGGGAGAGCGCGAAATCGTCTGCGTGCGCCGTGCGTGCCATGAGGATCCTTCGGGGAGGAGGGGGTAACGGGTTGTGGCCACAGTAGCCAGCCTGTTCTTCCCTCGAAATGTGCATTGCGCACCAGGATCGTCCGCCCGTGTGCAGGTCGCACATCCCAGGCGCCGCCTCGCAGGCTCGATCCGACGCAGAGACCCCCTGTCGCCGGCGGGCGTCAGGGTCTGTGCGGGAACCGGGATCTCGACCCGGCGCGGATCAGTGCAGGGCGTTCGCGGCGATGAACACCCGGAGCGCCTCGGCGTCGTCCGCCATCTCGGTCACGTGCTGCGGAGCGTCGAGCATCGCCTGCAGTTCCGGCGAGTAGCCGAGCTCGACGCCGATCGCCTCGTGGATGGTCTCGGCGAACTTCTCGGGCTTCGCAGTCTCGAGCACGAGCATGGGCACACCGGGCTCGACGTACTCGCGCGCGACCTTCACGCCGTCGGCGGTGTGCGGGTCGATGACTTCCCCGTGGCCTCGTACACGGCGCGGATCGTCGCGAGGCGGTCGGCGTGGGTCGAGGTGCCGCTCACGATGCCGAACTCCTCGACGAAGCGCTCCCGCTCTGCGGAGAAGTCGAAGTACCCCTGTGCCTCGAGGTCGTCCCAGGCACCCACGACGCGGGCGGGGTCGCGGCCGACCAGCTCGAAGATGAACCGCTCGAGGTTCGACGCCTTGGAGATGTCCATCGAGGGGCTCGAGGTCGCGAGCGTCTGGGCGGCGCTGCGCGGACGGTAGATGCCGGTGCGGAAGAACTCGTCCAGCACATTGTTCTCGTTCGCGGCGAGCACGAGCCGACGGATCGGCAGCCCCATCTGCTTCGCGAAGAACCCGGAGAGGATGTTGCCGAAGTTGCCGGAGGGCACCGTGAACGACAGCTCGGTCCAGCCACCCGCATCGGTCGCGCGCAGCCATGCCCAGAAGTAGTAGACCGTCTGCGCCGTGATGCGGGCGAGGTTGATCGAGTTCACCGCACCCAGGTGCTGTGCACGCTTGAAGTCGAGGTCTCCGGCGAGCTTCTTCACGAGGTTCTGGCAGTCGTCGAACACACCCTCGACGGCGATGTTGTGCACGTTCGCATCGTCGAGCGAGAACATCTGCGCACGCTGGAACGCGCTCATGCGACCCTGCGGCGACAGCATGAACACGGCGACGCGCTCCTTGCCGCGCAGGGCGTGCTCGGCGGCCGAACCCGTGTCGCCCGAGGTCGCTCCGAGGATGTTGAGGACCGCGTCGTTGCGCTCCAGCGTGTACTCGAGCACCTGCCCGAGGAACTGCATCGCCATGTCCTTGAACGCCAGTGTCGGCCCCTCGGAGAGCCCGACGAGGGTCAGGTCGTCGTCGATCGCGCGCAGCGGCACGACACCATCGGGGAAGTCGGCATAGGCGGCATCCGTCATCCGCGCCAGGTCGGCACGGGGATGTCGGTGGCGAACAGTGCGAGCACCTCGGTCGCGAGTTGCGGATAGGTCAGCGCACGCCAGCGCTCGAGCGTCTCGCCGTCGACGGTCGGCATGACCTCCGGCACCGCCAGTCCGCCGTCGGGCGCGAGGCCCTCCAGAAGCGTCTCGCTGAACGATTGCGGCTGCATGCCGCCGCGGGTGGAGATGAACGGCACGGTGGCTCCTCGGCTCGGTACTCGGCTCGTCCATTCTCGCAGGGTGTTCCGGGTCGAGATGACGGATGACGATGCCGCGGCCCCGCTCAGAAGAGGGACGTGGGCAGTGCGCCTTCGTGTTCCAGCAACCAGCGCTTGGTCTCGAGCCCGTGCCCCTCATCGCCGCCCGAATATCCGCCGAGCCCGTCGCCGGCGACGACACGGTGGCACGGGACGATCAGCGGGACCGGATTCGCGCCCATGATCGAGCCGATCCCCGGGCCGGCACCTCGGTGCCGCTGCGGGCGGCGAGCCCTCCGTAGGTGATCGTCTCGCCTCGGCCGACGGTCTCGTGCAGCACCGTCAGAACCGCACTGGTCGTGGGGTCTGCGGGCCGAGATCGACCGGGAGATCGAACCTCCGCAGTGTGCCCTCGAAGTACGCCGCCAACTGCGCCAGCGCCTCGGCGAGGAGCGGATCGGGCCGCATATCGCTGCCCTCGGGTGCCGCCGTACGCCACGCGACTCGGGTGATCGCCGCACCGTCGCTCACGACGCCGATCACCCCGACCGGGGTGGCGAGCGTTCCGAAGGCGGACATGCGTCGAGGCTACCGCCCCCTGATCGCACGCGTCGGGCGCCGCGGCAGACGAGACGAATGACCGCCAGACGAAGAGACGGGGCTGGCGCAGAGTCGCGTCCGGGGCCACCCTGGATGCAGGCGCGCGCGGCACACGCCGAAACCGCTCGACCGTCAGGAGCAGCACATGAGCACTTCCACCGACACCCTCGACCTCCCCGATGTCCGGCTCCACTACGAGCTGCGCGGCGAGGGCCCGCTGATCGCCCTGATCGGGGCCCCCATGGATGCGGACGCCTTCGCGCCCTTCGCGGAGGAGCTCGCCACCGACCACACGGTGCTGACGAGCGACCCGCGCGGAGCGAAGCGCAGCGTGCTCCGCGACCGCTCCGTGGGTTCGAGTCCGCAGCAGCGGGCCGCCGATCTGGCGGCGCTCGTCGAGCATGTCGATCGCGGCCCCGCGATCGTCTTCGGCTCCAGCGGTGGGGCGGTGACGAGTCTGGCGCTCGCGCAATCACGCCCCGATCTGGCAGCGACCGTCATCGCGCACGAACCTCCGTTGCTCGAACTGGTGCCCGACCGCGTCGAACAGCGCCAGCTCACCGATGAGCTCACGGCGGCGGCACTCTCGGGTGACCGCGTCGGCGCCTGGCGACTGTTCTTCCGACAGGCGAACATCCCGATGCCGGAGGAGATGCTCGCGCAGTGGTTCGGCGGCGAGAGCGACGCCGATGAGCAGTTCTGGTTCCGGTACGAACTGCCGGGGAGCGTGCGTTGGGAGCCCGACATCGACGTTCTGCGCTCACGCGCAGGCAGCCTCATACTCGGCATCGGCGAGGAGTCCGTCGACCAGCTCTGCGAACGCACGACCACGGCCCTCGGCGTGCAGCTCGACATCGAGCCGACGCGCTTCCCCGGAGACCACACCGGGTTCGTCGATCACCCCGCCGAGTTCGCGGCCCGGCTGCGCGAGTCCCTCGCAGCCCTCGCGGGGCACTGACCCTCGGGCGGGGGCGCTCGTCACCCGCGCGACACCTGATGCCAGAGGGCGGCCCAGTGCTCGGGGTGCAGATCGCGCGGAAGCCGACGATCGGCCGCTCCCGCCATCGCCACCACGCTCCGTGCACGCCGGGTCGGGATGCCGGCGGCAGCGGCGACCACCGCGGGCAGAGTGGCGCCTCTCCCGGTGAACATCGCCCGGACGAAGGCCTCGTACTCCCGTCGATCGGATGCTCGGACCAGCGGTGAGCCCCGACGTGTGATCGCCAGGATGCCGCCGTCCACGCTCGGCTGCGGCGAGAAGCCCCACGCCGGGACCCTGCCCTCCACCGAGAACGCGAACCACGGCGCCGACTGCGCGGTCATCATGGTCCCTCCGCCGACGCCGGCTCTCTTGCGGGCCACTTCCCACTGGGTCAGCAGCACGGCCTCGCTCCACCGACCGTGCGAGAGCAGTCGCCGCAGGATCGGGGTCGTGACGTGGAACGGGATGTTGCCGACCACGACGTCGGCGTCGAGCGGATGGCGCGTCGCGTCTGCGACATCGAGCTGCACGCTCGGCAGGGCTCTGCGCAGCCGACGCACGCGGTGCTCGTCGATGTCGATCGCGGCGAGAGGTCGATCGAGTTCCGCGAGCCTGCGGGTGAGCGCCCCGTCACCGCACCCGAGTTCGAGGATCGCCCCCGACGTGCGGTCGACGAGGGAGGTGATGCGGGTGAGAGTCGGACGGTGGATGAGGAAGTTCTGGCCGAGTTCGTGACGGCCGCCATGGATTGAACGAGGCATGAGTGCGCTCCAGAAGAAGGATCGGAGCACCACGGAGGAGCGGATGACGCGAAGAGGCGTCGACGAGACGGCCCGTCCCGAGGTGCGATGACATCTCGGTGGACGGCGCGCAGATGCGTGCGGAGAGCGAGCGCGCCGTCAGGCGCGGCGGTCGCGGAACACGAGGGTGCGCCCCATCACGGGCGCTGCGCATATTGTTCCCATGCCCGCCAGCATATCGGCTCAGATCCAGCCGCGCTCTTCGGCGATGAGCACCGCCTGCTGGCGCGTCCCGACCGAGAGCTTGCCCAGGATCACCGAGATGTGGTTTCGCACGGTCCCGGGAGCGAGCGCGAGAGCACGCGCGATCTGCCCCGTCGTCTCCCCTCTGCGACCGGCACGCAGCACATCGAGCTCGCGGTCGGTGAGCGGCGAGCGCTCGTCGCTCAGCGCATCGGCGGCGATCTCCGGATCGACGTAGCGCGCGCCCGCAGCGACCTTGCGGATGACGGCGGCGACCTCGTCGGCGCCACGGGACTTCGGCAGAAAGCCCGACACACCGGAAGCCAGAGCGCGCCGAAGCACGCCGGGACGCGCATGGCGGGTCACGACCACGCAGCGCGTCGCGATCGCGCGGTTCAGCTTCTCGGCCACCTGCACGCCGTCGAGGCCCGGCATCTCGAGATCGAGCAGACACACGTCGGGAAGCAGACGCAGCGCCTCGGCCACCGCCTGCTCTCCGTCAGCGCACTCGGCGATGACCTCGATGTCGTCCTCCAACCGCAGCAGTGCGGCGAGCGCCGAACGGATCATCGCCTCGTCGTCGGCGAGCAGCACCCGGATCATCGCGCTTCCTCCGACTCCGAAGGGACGGTGACGATCACCACGAACTCGTCCGCGTCGCGGCGCACCTCGAGGGAACCGTGCGCCTCCTCGATACGTCGCCGCACGCCGTCCAGCCCTGAGCCGGCGCGCTCGGCCTCCGCGTCGGGTGCCGCATCGTTGGCGATCTCGTAGCGCCAGGCGCCGGTCGTCCGTGTGAGGAGGAGTCGCGCGCGTCGGCCGCCACCGTGGCGCAGGACGTTCGTCGTCGTCTCCTGATCACCGGTCCGAGAGCGGATGCAGGCGCGGAGTCCGCGTGCGCGTCGATCGCGGCCTCCACGTCGAGCCCGGCGGCGGTCAGCAGGTCTCGTGCGTTGGCCAGTTCGTCTCCGAGCGGAACCGACCGGAAGCGCGTGGCGAGATCCCTCGTCCCCTGTCGTGCCTCATCGACGCTGATCCGCGCCGCGCGGAGCTGCGCCATCCCGGCGCCGGCGTCGGTCGGCAGCAGGCGCTCGGCCAGCTCCAACTGCAACGCGATCACCTGGAGGTGGTGCCCCTGCAGGTCGTGCACGTCGGTCGCCACCCGAAGACGCTCCTGGGTCGCGGCGAGCTTCGCCTCCGAGGCACGGGCGCGGTCGAGCGTGACCAGCACGTCCCACCACCACAGCGAGCTCACGCTCATCCCCGGCAGCATCACGCCGTAGATGACCGGAACCCACCACGGCAGACCGAAGCTGAGCCCGGTCACGGAATCGACGACGGCGAGAGCGACGAGCACGAACGTCGCCGCGATCACGACCCGCACGCGCACCCCGCGGGGCCAGCTCTGCAGCACGAAGAACTGCACCACCGGCATGGCGACCAGCTGCCAGCTGCCCACGAGCAGACCGGCCGTCACCCCGTAGCCGAGGGCGACGACGAACGGCACCGCCGACCGCCCCCAGGCCACTCCCGGCCCGGCATCGACACGGTGACGGTAGTCGACGAGCAGCATCAGCGTCGACGCGCACCACAGCACACCGCCGAGACCGACGACGAGGATGCTGCCGCCACGCAGGTCGACCGCGACGGCGATGCCCGTCCAGGCGCCGACGAGCATGAGTTCGATGAACAGCACCGCGGTCACCGTGTACCACCAGGTCGCCGTGATCCCGCGGGACAGCTGTCGCGCCCCCGGGCTCAGGTCGGCGGGGGCGACGGTCTCGACGCGGCTGCTCACGCTCCCACGATAGGGCCGTGACAGTTGTCACGGATGCGCCGGGCGATCCACCCGGAAAGCGGTGACGGCTCGACACTGCCGCAGAGGGGCGCGCTCGAGTGGACTGGAGTCATCGCGACGGAGACACCGTCCGCACCGACATCCGGGAGCATCCCATGAACCTCATCGAGACCTTCCAGAACCTGGTCGCCCAGGTCCCCGAGCTTCTGCAGCCGCTGATCGTCGCGCTCGCCGGCGCGATCCCGTTCATCGAGGGCGAGGGCGCGGTGAGCATCGGCATCATCGGCGGAATCCCGCCCGTGGTCGCCGCGATCGCCGCGATGGTCGGCAACTTCCTCTGTGTCGCCGTACTCGTCCTCGCGAGCTCCGGCGCGCGCCAGGCGGTCGTGAACCGGTCGCGTGCGAAGACGGCGGCCCTCGCCGGCGGCGGCACCGAAGACGCGGCGGTGGAGGTGGGTGACACGGCCCGCACTCCCCGTCGCGAGAAGTTCCAGCGGGCGTTCGAGCGCTACGGCGTCCCCGGCGTGAGCCTGCTGGGGCCACTGCTGCTGCCGACTCAGTTCACGGCGACCATGCTCGCCGCATCCGGCATCGGCAAGGCCCGGATCCTGTTCTGGCAGGCACTGGCGATCATCGGCTGGACGACCGCCGTCGCCATCATCGTCGGCAGCGCGGTGTACGCGATCCGCTGATCGACCGGTGGGGAGTCCGACGACGCGGTCGTGCTCCCCCTCGGTGCGCGCAGGACCCGTGCCGCCTAGGTTGGGGGAATGGAAGCTGCCTCTCCCCCGCTCGGGGACCTTCGCGATCGCACGGTCCTCGTCACCGGTGCGAATGCGGGGATCGGCTACTGGTGCGCGGAGCAGCTCGCGCGACGCGGAGCCCGCGTGATCCTCGGGTGCCGCTCCTCCGAGCGCGCGCACACGGCGGAGGCGGCGATCCGCAGCGAGGTGCCGGACGCCGACCTGCGCGTGCTCCCGCTCGACCTCGGCGCCCTCGACAGCGTGGCCCAGGCGGCCGCAGACCTCGGCCGGCCCCTCGACGCGGTCGTCTGCAACGCGGGAGTGAAGGCGGCGGATCCCGCGCAGCGCACGGGTGACGGGTTCGATCTCATGGTCGGTACGAACTTCCTCGGGCATTTCGCGCTGATCGCACACCTGGAGCCGCTTCTCACCCCAGACGCCAGAGTGGTCGCGGTCGGCTCCCTCGCCCACCGTTTCGCGCGACTCGATCCCGCACGCATCGAGGCTCCGTGGCGCGGATCCTCGCTCCGTCAGTACGGCATGTCGAAGGCAGCGCTCATGGCGTTCGCTTTCGAACTCGCCCGGCGCTGGTCGGGGTCATCGCGCACTGCCGCCTGCGCGCACCCCGGTTACGCGGTCGACCCGCTCACGCCGGAGCGTCCTGGCCTCGCCGAGGTGTCGGGCGCCCTCCGCGTGCTGGCGGCGCCCACCCGCGTCCTGGTCCAGGGCAAGGACGACGGTGCGCTGCCGATCGTGCACGCGACCGCTTCGACCGACGTCTCGAACGGCGACTACTGGGGACCGGGCGGTCTGCTCGAGTTCCGCGGTGCACCGACCCGTGTCGCCGCGTCCGACCTCGTGCGATCCCCCGCGACGGGCGCCGGAGTGTGGGCCGCGGCCGAACGGCTCACCGGGGTGCGCTTCCCGGCGTGACCCGAGCGAATGTCCGACCCCGAGGCACGCTGGAGCCATGATCACTCTGCTCTCCGCTCCCTCCAACCTCGGGCTCCGGCCGCCGGAGGCCGGCAGCGTCCCCGGCGCCGCGAAGGCCCCGGAGGCGTTGCGCGAAGCCGGGCTGCACGCGCGTTTCGCCGCGCTCGGCGCCACCGACTCCGGCGTCGTCCTCGCCGGTCGCTACGTCGACGACGACGCCACGAGGCCACCCGGCCTGGTGCGGAACGAAAGTGCGACGATCGACCACTCCCTGCGCCTGGCCGCCCGCATCGGCGCGGCGCTCGATCGCGGTGATGCCCCCGTCGTGCTCGGCGGTGACTGCGCGATCCTGCTCGGGGCAGGGCTCGCGGTCGCCCGCCGCGGAGGCGTCGGGCTCGTGCACGTCGACGGGCACACCGACTTCCGCCATCCCGGCAACAGTGACGAGTGCGCGAGCGTCGCCGGCGAGGCTCTCGCCGCGGCCGTCGGCCGGCACTGGCCGGCGATCGCCGACATCGAGGGACGCAGTCCCTACTTCGCACCGGAGCGCACCGCGCACATCGGGCACCGGAGCGACGACGAAGACCAGGAGGAGGTGCGCGCTTTCCTCGGTCGCGTCACTCCCGCATCCGACATCATCGAACGCGGTGCGGCCAGGGTAGCGGCCGACGCCGCCGCCGTGGCCGGCCCCGACTACTGGCTCCAGGTGGACGTCGACGTGCTCGATCCCGAGGTGATGCCCGCGGTCGACAGCCCTGACCCCGGGGGATCCGCGCGCCCGAGCTCACGACGCTGTTGCAGGAGCTGGCGCCGCACGCGGTCGGCATCTCGATCACGGTGTTCGACCCCGATCTCGACCCCGACGGACGATATGCCCGCCTGCTCGTCGACATCCTGACGGCGGGGCTGACCGACCTCGGCAGCCGGGTCCGCCGCGATGACGGCGGCGTCCCCGGCTGAGGCTGGTCAGGCGTCGGTCGCGCCCGCAGGCTCCGGGCTCGTGTGCGGCGTGACCCGCACGCGAGAGATGCGCCGGCGGTCGACCTCCGCGACCTGGATCGTCGCGCCCGGCACCTCGACGGTGTCGCCGACGACGGCGAGGCGGCCCAGCTGCTCGGTCACGAACCCGGCGATGGTGTCCGACGAGCCGCGCGGCATCGCCAACCCGGTCGCCTCCTCGAAGTCCTGCAGGTTGAGGCGCCCGTCGAGTCCCTCGTCGGCCGAGAAGAACACCTCGGCGTCGTACTCGTCGAAGATCTCGCCCACCACCTCTTCGACGAGGTCTTCCAGGGTGACCAGGCCGTCGGTCCCGCCGTATTCGTCGACCACGACCGCGATGTGATGCCCCTCGGCCCGCATCCGCGTGAGCGTGGGCAGCACCCGTGCACTCGACGGGATGTACGGGATGTCTCGAACGAGGGTGTTCAACGGACGAGCGGGATCATCGGCGGCCGCCTCGAACAGGTCGCGCACATGCACGAATCCGGTGATGTCGTCGATCGAGGTGTTCGAGACGGGGTAGCGCGAGTAGGGGAGGTCGCGCACCTGAGCGAGCACCTCGCCGATGCCCGCGGCCTCGTCGAGGGCGACCACCTCGGGCCGCGGACGCATGACCTCGCTGACCTGTCGTCCCCGCAAGGAAAGCACGTCGTCGAGGATGCGGCGTTCATCGTCGGGCAGTCCCTGGTGGCTGGCGACGATGTCACGCACTTCCTCGTCGGTCATCTCGTCGCTGGTCTTGTGCGGGTCTCCGCCGAGCAGCCGCACGAGGGCATTGGTCGACACCGAGAGCAGCCAGATCACGGGGCGCATGACCGTCGCGAATCCGTTGAGCGCGGGCGCGACCGCGTAGGCGAACTGCGCGTTGCGCTGAATCGCGAGGCGCTTCGGCACGAGCTCTCCGAGCACGAGCGACAGGTAGGCGATGACGAGCGTCAGCACCAGCGTCGCAAGGGTGAGCGACAGCGCGGGCGCGAGCCCCCACGATTCGAGCACGGGCGCGAGCGAGGGTGCGATCGACGTCGCCCCGTACGCGGCCGACGCGAAGCCGGCGACCGTGACGCCGATCTGCACGGCCGAGAGGAAGGTGTTGGGGTTCCGCGCCAGCGCGGCGACCTTCGCGCCGCGGCGGCCCCGTTGGCCGATCGCGTTGATCTGACTCTCGCGCAGCGTGACGAGCGCCATCTCCGTCGCAGCGAAGACACCGCCGATCAGCACGAACACGAAGACGAGGGCGATGTTCCAGAGCAGGTCGCCCATCAGCGGGCTCCCTCCTCTGTGGCGGGGTGAGCGCCCGGCGTGAACCGGGCGCTCGTACTGTCAGAGTCCGAAGAGTCAGAACAGCGCTGCGCGCTCAAGAGTGCTCCTTCTGGGTGGGGGTGGTGTCGGTCTGTGAGGTGATGGCGTCGGGCGAGCGCCGGGTCTTGATGAGGCTCGCGACGGTGGCGACGGCGATGGTCGCGGCGATGAACAGCAGCGAGAACCAGATCGGGATCTCGGGCGCCCACTCGACGCCCTGGCCGCCGTTGATGAACGGCAGTTCGTTGACGTGCAGCGCGTGCAGGACGAGCTTGACGCCGATGAACGCGAGGATCACGGCGAGGCCCTGCGCCAGGTACACCAGACGCTCGAGGAGTCCGCCGATGAGGAAGTACAGCTGACGCAGTCCCATGAGCGCGAAGGCGTTCGCGGTGAACACGATGTACGCCTGATCGGTGAGGCCGTAGATGGCGGGGATCGAGTCGACCGCGAACACCAGGTCGATGAAGCCGATCGCGATGATGGTGAGCAGCATCGGCGTCACGAAGCGCTTGCCGTTCTTGACGACGGTCAGCTTGTCGCCGTTGTACTCGTCGCTCACGGGCAGGTGACGACGGACGAAGGTCATGAACCGTCCGTCGGCGGGGTTGCTCTCATGGTTGCTGAACGCCTGGCGGTAGGCGAGCACGAGGAGCAGCGCGCCGAACAGGTAGAAGATCGCGGAGAAGTTCTCGATCAACGTCGCACCGACCGCGATGAAGATACCGCGCAGGATCAGGGCGATCACGATGCCGATCATCAGCACCTTCTGCTGGTACTTCTTGGGCACGGCGAAGCCGGTCATCACGATGAGGAAGACGAAGAGGTTGTCGATCGACAGGGCCTTCTCGGTCAGGTACCCGGCGAAGTACTCACCGCCGTACGTCCAGCCGGAGAAGATGCCGATGCCGACGCCGAACAGCAGCGCGAGGCTGATGTAGAAGATCGACCACCGCGCCGATTCCGCGATCGTCGGCTCGTGGGGTGTGCGCACGTGCGCGAAGAACTCGTAGACGAAGAAGGCGATCGTGATCGCGATCGTGATGATCCAGATCAGCGGGGTGATATCCAAACGGGGACTCCAGACTCGGGGTACGAAAGCACCGCCAAAGTCTTCTCCATTCCTGACCAGGAACCGGTGGCCCGGGATGCGACGTGCATCCGTAATGACGACCCGACCGTATCGGAGTACTCCCCTTGGGATCTCCAGGTTAGGAGACGACCCTTTGCGCTTCCTGTGGATTCGCCGGGAACTCCCTCGTGCGGGGCGACCCGTCGACGTCAGTCCTCGTCGTACTGGATCAGGTTCTGCTCTTCTGCGCGATCGATGCTCGCAGGGAGCGCTTCGTCGAACAGGGTGACGAGCACTGCTCGCGTCTTCACGGCATCGCGCTCGGTGATCGCCTCACGGATGGCGACGACGAACGCGTCGACGGTGTCCCAGTCGAACGCATCCTTCGCGTGCTGGCTGAACCGGCCGATCTGCGGCCCCAGTCGTTCGATGATCGTGGCACGTGCGGCGTTGCCCTCGATACGCGCGAAGCCGGTGGCTGCACTGCGCAGGGCTGCGCCGAACCTCGCGACATCACGGGACTTGCCCGCGGCCGACATCTCGTCGGTGAGGTCGATCAGGTAGGCGACGTCGTCGTCCTGGATCAGCGGCATGACGTGACGCACCGACCCGATCCAGATGTCTCCGAAGAGATCGACGGCGTTGCGGACGCGGTCGAGGTCGATGGGCGCGACGCGGGTGTACCGGTTGCGCTGCATCTCGACGAGACCGTGATCCGCGAGGCGATCCAGCGCATGGCGGATGGGCGTCTTCGACGTTCCGAGCCGCTCCGCGAGCTCGTAGTCGCGCAGACGCTCGCCCGGGCGCAGCTCGCCGTTGATGATCGCGTCCTGCAGACGCGCGTACGCCTCGTCGCTCATGGACCTGCGCTCGAGAGGTCCGCCTGAGAGTGCCACATGTCCTCCACTCGAGTACGACGTCGTAGTAGAGCCTGAAGTTCTACCTACAATGCAATGTATCGCATTCCGAAGGCGCACGACCGTGAAAAACACCGTATCGACACGAGATGATCGCTGAATGGTGGCGTGGGGAGAGCGGAATCAGGTGGCGCTGTATGCGGGAGCCATCGTCGTCGGCGGGGTCGTCGGGCTTCTCGCGCCGTGGCTGGCCGCGCCTCTGGAGACGGCGATCACTCCACTTCTCGGCGTTCTGCTCTTCGCGACGTTCCTCGGGGTGCCGTTCGCCGCGATCGGTCGGGCGTTCGCCGACCGACGCTTCCTCGTCGTGGCCCTCGTGCTCAACTTCGTGGTGGCGCCGGTGGTCGCATTCGGGCTGAGTCGCACGGTCGCGGGAGATGCGGGGATCCTGCTGGGAGTGCTGCTCGTGCTGCTGACGCCCTGTGTCGACTATGTCATCGTCTTCGCGGGGCTGGCGGGCGGCGACCGCACGAGACTCCTTGCCGCCACTCCCCTGCTCATGCTGCTGCAGATGGTGCTGCTTCCGGTCTTCCTGACGGTCATGGTCGGCTCCGAGGCGACGCGTGCTTTGGATCCCCGCCCGCTCCTGGCGGCGTTCGCGCTGCTGATCGTGCTGCCGCTCGTGCTCGCCGCGCTCACGCAGCTGTTCGCCGCGAGGGTCCTCTTCGCGCGCGGTGTGGAACGGGCATCGGCATCCGCCATGGTGCCCGTGATGATGCTCACTCTGGCCACGATCGTCGCGTCTCAGATATCGAGCGTCAGCGATGAGGTCTGGCAGCTCGCGCTCGTCGTGCCCGTGTTCCTCGGGTTCGCCCTGATCCTCGCCCCGTTGGGCGCGATCCTCGCCCGCATCGCGCGGCTGGATGCGCCCGGCAGCCGAGCGGTCGTCTTCAGCGGCGTGACCCGGAACTCACTCGTCGTGCTCCCGCTCGCGCTCGCCCTGCCGGAGGCCTTCGCGCTCGCTCCGCTCGTCGTGGTCACCCAGACGCTGGTGGAACTCGTCGTGATGGTGATCATGGTGGCTGTGGTCCCACGGTGGATCCGGTGACGATGACCGCGGGCAGATCCCCCTCGGCGCCGATCAGGGCGTGACGCTGTCGCGGTCAGCGACGTCGGCGGCGGCCCAGCTCGAGAGGAGCTTGAGGCGATCCTCGTGCGGTGTCCCCGGCTCGGCGGTGTAGAGGTTCAGCGTGCGCGCGGCGCGGGTGCGGTCGGCGAGCTCTGCCGATTGGTAGGTGAGTTCGATGGAACCCACGACCGGATGCTGGAGCACCTTCAGCCCCTCATGGCGGGTGCGGACTTCGTGCGATGACCAGAGTCGCGTGAAGTCGCGGCTGCTGGTCGACAGTTCGCCGATGAGTTCACGAAGCGCACGGTCGTCCGGCTCGCGTCCGGCCTCCGCGCGCAACAGGGCGACGGTCGCCGAGGCGCCGCCCTCCCAGTCGACGAAGAAGTCCCTGGCGTCGGGGTCGAGGAAGTGGAACCGGGCGAAGTTCGCACGCCCGCCGACGACCGTCGGGCTGTCGAACAGCGGCGCATGGAGCGCTCGAGCCAGAGCGTTGGTCGCGAGCACATCCAGACGACCGTTGCGGAGGAACACCGCCGACATGCCGACGGAGTCGATCAGCCACTGCACGGGTCCCTGGATCGCCCCGTCTCGGGGCCGCGGGGCGCGGCGGATCGTGGGGCGGGCGGCCTTGGCGAGGTCGAAGAGGTAGGCCCGCTCGTCGTCGTCGAGGTGCAGCGCGCGGGCGACGGCGGTGAGGACTTCTTCGGAGACGCCGGAGATGTGCCCCTTCTCGAGCCGGGTGTACCACTCGGTGCTGACGCCGGAGAGCACCGCGACCTCCTCGCGGCGCAGACCGGGAACACGACGGCGTGTTCCGGAGGGCAGCCCGACCTGTTCGGGCGTGAGCCGCCCGCGCCGGCTGACGAGGAAGTCCCGGATGTCGTCTCGGTTGGAACTCGGGGTGTCCATGAACCCCACGGTAAACCCCCGCACGCGCGGCTGCGGGGGGAGAGCTTCTCCCCCGATACATGCGACCTCCCGCGCCTGGAGGATCGGCGGTGTGATGGTCTTCGCGCTGCGAGACCCGCAGCGGAGAGGACACCCCCGCCGAATGACCACTGAGAGCACCCGCACCCTCGCCGCACCGGCGCGCGATGCCGCCGGACCCGAACGCAGACGCCTGCCCCTCGTGGTGTACGTCCTGGCGCTCGGGACCTTCCTGATGCTGACGACGGAGTTCGTCGTCGCCGGGATACTGCCCGAGGTCGCGGCAGACCTGCGGATCCCGCTCGCCCAGGCGGGGAGCCTGATCACCGTGTTCGCCGTCGGGATGATCATCGGCGCACCGCTCATGGCGCTCCTGACGATGCACATGTCGGCACGCCTCACCCTCATCGTCGCGATGCTCGTCTTCGTCGCCGGTCACATCGTGGTCGCACTCGCTTCCGACTTGGCCGTGCTGCTCGGCGCGCGGTTCGTCACCGCATTCGCGACCGGCGCATTCTGGTCGGTCTCCGCGGTCGTCGCCACGCGTGCCGCGGGCACCGCCGCCGGTGCACGTGCGCTCGGAATCGTCACAGCGGGAGGGGCACTGGCCACGGTGCTCGGCGTGCCGATCGGTGCGTTCATCGCACAGGCGACCGGATGGCGGGGCACCTTCTGGTTCCTCGCGGTCGCCGCCGCGATGGCGACGTTCTTCGTCGCCAGGCTCGTTCCCGCACACGACGGCTCCGCCCCGGCGACCTCCCTGAAGACCGAACTCGCGGGGCTGCGCTCGAGACGCCTGTGGCTCGCCCTGCTGGCGTGTGCGACGACGACCGGCGGCGTGCTCGCGGCGTACTCCTACATCGCGCCCATCCTGTCCGAGCAGGCCGGTGTCAGCGCCTCCGCCATTCCCCTGGTCCTCACCGGTTTCGGGGTCGGATCGCTCATCGGCACGATCCTCGGCGGCCGCTTCGGCGACGACCGCCCCGGCCTCGTGACGGTGCTCACGCCCGCCGTCACCATCGCGATCCTCGCCGGCATCAGCATCAGCACCGGAGAACCCGCCATGATGATCGTCCTGGTCGTGCTGCTCGGGCTGTTCGGCCTGAGCGCCAACGGGGTCCTCATCCACCTCGCCGTCCGCGCCTCAGGCCACGCGGCGACGCTCGGCTCGGCCCTCGCCGTGTCGGCGTTCAACGTCGGCACCGCGGTCGGATCCGCTCTCGCCGGTGCCGCACTGTCCAGCCCGCTCGGGATCCACGGACCCGCGACGATCGGCACGGTGATCGTCGCCCTCACTCTCATCCCCACCATCGCCCTCGCCGTCCTCCGCCGACGCGACGCCTGATCGCCGCGGCACCCCCCACCAGAAGAGAAGGAAACACCATGCGCGCCACCCTCATGTACAGCGCCGGAGACGTCCGGATCGAGAACGTCCCCGACTCCACCATCAAGAACCCCACCGATGCCCTCGTGCGCATCACAGCGTCCTGCATCTGCGGGTCAGACCTGCACCCGTACCACTCGATGACCGCCGAGCACGGCCCCACCCGGATGGGGCACGAGCTCATCGGCATCGTCGAAGATGTCGGATCCGCAGTGACGACCCTGAAGAAGGGCGACCTCGTCGTATCGCCGTTCGCGATCTCCGACGACGTGTGCGAGTTCTGCCGAGAGAACCTGCAGACCTCCTGCATCCATCACGAGGCCGGGTTCTGGGACGGCATCCCCGACGAAGGCGGCCAGGCCGAGGCGGTGCGGGTCCCCCTCGCCGACGGCACCCTCGTGAAGCTGCCCGTCGCGGCGGACTCCGCACTGATGCCCTCGCTGCTGACCCTCGCGGACGTGTTCGGCACCGGCTACCACGCCGCGAAGATGGCCGGCGTGAAGCCCGGCGACCGCGTGACCGTGATCGGCGACGGAGCGGTCGGACTCCTGGCCGTGCTCTCGGCGAAGCGTCTCGGCGCGGAGCAGATCATCCTCATGGGCCGCCACCGGACCCGCACCGACCTCGGCCGCGAGTTCGGCGCCACCGACGTCGTGGCCGACCGCGGCGAAGAGGGCATCGCCCGGGTGCGCGAGCTCACCGGCGGCCATGGCACCCACGCCGTCCTCGAGGCCGTGGGGCACATGCCGGCCTACGAGCAGGCCGTCGGCGTCGTCCGACCCGGAGGCGTCATCAGCCGCGTGGGCGTTCCGCAGTACGAGGACGCACCTGTCGGCTTCGGCAGCCTGTTCCGCCACAACATCCGGCTCGCCGGTGGGCCCGCGCCCGTCCGCGCCTACATCGACGAGCTGATGCCCGACATCCTCGGCGGCGCCATCGAACCGGGCAAGGTCTTCGACGCGGTCACCGACCTCGACGGGATTCCGGCCGGCTACCGCGACATGGACGAGCGGAAGAGCCTCAAGGTCCTCGTCCGCCCCTGAGCGTCGCGACCGAGCCGATCGCGACGGCCCGACGCCCCGCATGCCGAGGCGTCGGGCCCCGATCGGGCCGGCTCTCAGGGGACGCGGCGCGGCGACGTCTAGTGCGTGAGCAGCACCTTGGCGATTCCGATGCCGGAGGCGACCAGAGCGAGTACCACTCCGCTCCACAGCGCGCCGAAGGTCAGCGTGGTGCCGCTCATTCGCCGCAGGAAGATCCCCACGAAGGCGATGCGGACGGCGAGGACGACGATCGCGGCGGTCTGCATCCAGCCGGCCGGCAGCCACCCGATCCACGCGACGGCATAGAGCGCGGCGGGGATCAGGGCCGACGTGGCGATCGGCCGAGCGGTGCCGAGCACTTCGCGGAGGGTTTCGCGGCGTGCCTCGGGTTCCCGCTCGTCCGCGGTCTCTCCGTACCCGTGTGCCACCACGTGGGCGAGCACATGGGCGAGGAACGTCAGGATCCCCGTCGCCAGGACCGCCCACACCGCCGCGCCATGGCGGATCTGTTCCGGCCCCACCGCGATCGCCGCGCTCAAGACGGTGATGTTCCCGTAGACGTAGGACGACACCCACTCCCGCACCTGTCCCACGGGCATGTCGGACGAGGGCCGGTTCTTCCGCCGCCGCTCCCTCTCGGAGCGACGTCCCTGCCTGCTCGCATCACCGGAACGAGATGACATCTTGATCCCTTCTCGAGCCCTGTGGCTCACCACCACCTGGATGATGACAGCCTGCACCCGATCGCGCGCGCTGGGCAGGATCGCCACGTCGTCCGTCGCGGCCGCACGGTGGACGTCTGTCCGCTCCGGAAAACTCCGTGATCAAACCGTTGCATTCGTTACCTCGCCGTTATACAGTGATCGCACGGTGAATGTTTGCTGTGGCATCCACCGCATGTGATTGCAGGACACTCTTGGTGCAAGGGACAAGGGCCGGTCGGGAGCCTCTCCGACCGGCCCTTTACTGTTCCCAGTATTCTGAGGGGATGACCGATCGCAAGCTCGCCCTCGAGGCCTGGGAGAGCCTGTTCCGCGCGCAGCACGAGCTGTTCACCGAGATGATGACCGACTTCGACGACAGCGATCTCGCGCAGGCCGAGTACGACGTGCTGCTGACGGTCACCCGCTCCCCCGACATGACAGCGCGGCTGCGCGACATCACCTCGAACATGCTGATCAGCCAGCCCAGCGTCTCGCGCCTCGTCGACCGCATGGTCGCGCGCGGACTCGTGGCGAAATGCGCCGATCCCGACGACGGCCGCGGCGCGCTGATCCGTGCGACCGACGAGGGTGCGCGGGCGTTCCGCTCACTCGCCACCGTGCACGGCCGCTCGATAGCCGACCGCATGTCGCGTCTGGACGACGAGGAGCTGCGCGCGCTGCGCGACCTCGCGGAGAAGCTCCGCTCCCGCTGACGCCGATCCCCGGCTGCCGACCCCGCGAGAACGGGCTCCGCTCTTTTCTGGCAGGGTGGTTCGCGTACGCCCGCACTGAGCGCGGGCACGTCAGACCGCCCCCTCGGGGGGAACCAGGGAGGTCATTCATGGAGATCGCCGGAATCGTCGGCATCCTCGTCATCGTGGGAATCGCGGTCGTCGTCGCCGTCGTCCTGCTGCTGATCCTGCTGCTGTTCGCGCGTAGCTGGATCAAGGTCGCTCGCGCCGACGAGGCGCTCGTCATCTCGGGGCGCAAGCAGAAGGTGCAGACCGCCGTGCTCTCGGCCGACGGCTCGAGCAGGTCCGAGATGTCGGAGTCGCCGGTCACCGTGATCGTGAACGGCAAGTCGCTCGTGAATCCGATCACGCAGCGTCACGAGATCATCTCGCTACGTTCACGTCAGGTCTCCCTGAACGCCGAAGCACAGTCGCTCGACAGTGTGACCCTGAACGTCGACGGTGTCGCGATCGTGAAGATCGGATCCGACCCGATCCTGGTCCGCCGCGCCGCCGAGCGATTCGCCTCGCAGGACAAGGCCATCGAGCAGTTCACCACCGAGCAGCTCGAAGGTGCGCTCCGCGGCATCGTCGCCACCCTGTCGGTCGTCGAGCTGATGCGCGAGCGCAAGAAGTTCTCGGACCAGATCGCCGCCGACGTGTCGCAGGAGCTCGCCGAGCAGGGCCTGATCCTCGACTCGTTCCAGATCAAGGGCATCACCGACAAGGTCGGCTACATCCAGTCGCTCGGTGCTCCCGAGATCCAGGCCAAGCGTCAGTCCGCCGAGATCTCGCAGACCAACGCCGACCGCGCGATCAATCAGAAGAACATCGCCAACCAGGAAGCCAACCTGATCGAGCAGACCGCGCTCGACACGAACACCGCCAACGCCGACTCGGGCATCGGTCGCGCACGTGCCGAGGCGGAGCAGGCGGAGGCACTCGCCCGCGCCCAGGCGGAGCAGGCCGTGCTGCAGCAGCAGGCCGAGAACAAGCAGGCCCAGCTCGACGCCGACGTCAAGCGCGTCGCCGATGCCCAGCGGTATGAGGCCGAGACACGCGCCCAGGCCGAGCTCTACACCCGCGAACGCGCCGCCGAGGCTGCCGCGATCGAGCAGGTCAAGCAGGCCGAGGCCCGCACCCGCATCGCCGAGCAGCAGGCGCAGGCCGACAAGGCTCGCGCCGAGGGTGAAGCAGCCGCGGCGATCGCGAAGGCCAGCGGTGAGGCGAACGCTCTGCGCGCCCAGGCCGAGGCCGAGTCGGAGGCCCGCCGCCTCCGCGCCAACGCCGAGGCCGACGCCATCCGTGCCGAAGGTGACGCCCGCGCGGCTTCGCTCGAAGCCGAGGCCAAGGCCATCGCCTCGAACCAGGACGCCTTCCTCTCGCAGCGCGTGCTCGAAGTGCTCCCGTCGATCATGGCCGAGTTCTCCAAGGGCTATGCGGCGATCGGCAACGTGTCGATCATCGGCGGCTCGGGCGACGACGGCGCCTCGAACGTCGTCGGTGCCGACAGCGCCAAGGCCCTGCGCTCCGTGTTCGACAGCGTGCACTCGGCGACCGGGCTCGACCTCGCCGGCATCATCCAGGGCCAGGCCGTCGGCCGCGGCATCGGCGCAGGCGTCGCGGAGGCCACGCCGCCCGCACCGCGCGTCTCGACACCGACCACCCCGCCACCCGCTGCCCCCGCTCCCGCAGCGGAGTAGCCACCTGAAACACAGCGGATGCCGCGGCCGACCTCGGTCGCGGCATCCGCTGTCTTGCGAGAACCGACCAGGCAGACTGGACACATGACGCGCGCCGCCTTCGACCTCGCCGCCATCGGCGCGGGGCTCTCGTTCGCCGGCGCCCTGGACGAGCTCTCGGCGGCGCTGGACGCGCGCGGATCGGCGGTCGTGACGGCGCCGCCCGGCACGGGAAGACCACCCTCGTGCCGCCGCTCATCGCCGCACGAGGTACCGGCCGCGTGATCGTCACCCAGCCTCGGCGCGTAGCCGCCCGCGCGGCCGCCCGTCGTCTCGCGCACCTCGACGGCTCCGCCGTCGGCTCCCGCGTCGGGTTCACGGTGCGCGGCGAGCGCTCCGCCGGGGCGGCGACGCGGGTCGAGTTCGTCACGGCCGGAGTCCTCCTGCGACGCATGCTCGACGACCCTGGACTCGATGGCGTCGACGCGGTGGTCATCGACGAGGTGCACGAGCGCGCGCTCGAGACCGACCTCCTCATCGGCCTGCTCTCCGAGGTGCGCGAGCTGCGGGACGACCTGCTCGTCGTCGCCATGTCCGCCACGCTCGACGCCGCACGCGTGGCTGCGGTCATCGGCACCGACGAGGCTCCCGCCCCGATCGTCGAGCACGCCGTCGCCGCCTTCCCCCTCGCCGAGCGCTGGGCCCCGAGCCCCGTACCCCGCCTCGACCAGCGTGGAGTCACCCGAGGATTCCTCGACCACATCGCGGATGTCACGGCATCAGCGACCCTGGAGCTGATCGGCGAGGCACCGGATGCCGACGTGCTGGTGTTCGCACCCGGCGCCCGCGAGGTGTCGGAGATCGCCCGCCGCGTCCGTGCCGCGAGCGACGCGTTCGATGTGCGGGAGCTGCACGGCCAGATCCCACCCGCCGCGCAGGACGCCGTGATCCGGGGCCGCGCGCCGGAGGATCTTCCCCGCGTCATCGTCACGACCTCTCTCGCGGAGTCCTCGCTCACGGTGCCGGGTGTCCGCCTGGTCGTGGACAGCTGTCTGTCGCGGCATCCGCAGCGCGATGCCACCCGCGGCATGACCGGTCTGGTCACCACGGCGGCCGCCCGATCGTCGTGCGTGCAGCGGGCGGGGCGCGCCACACGACAGGGCCCCGGCGTCGTCATCCGCTGCGTCGACGAGCGCTCCTACGCGGCCGCCCCTGCGCGTCCGACACCCGAGATCGCGGTGTCCGACCTCACTGACGCCGCCCTGTTGCTCGCATGCTGGGGTGCCCCTGGCGGGACCGGCCTGCGCTTGATCGACCCGCTGCCTGCCGAGAGCCTCGCCGACGCCCTGCGGGTTCTCCGCGGTCTGGGCGCGATCGACGACGATGGTCGCGCCACGGTGGAGGGCCGCGCGCTGGCCCGCATCCCGACCGATCCGCGACTCGCCCGTGCCCTCCTCCGTGACGGCAGCCCGGCGGTCGGGCGTCGACTCGCGGCCGAGACCGTCGCCGTCCTCGGTGGGGACCTGCGCGTCTCCGATGCCGACGTCGCGCAGGCGCTCATCGCGTTGCGAGGGGGCAGGACTCCGGATGCCCGCCGATGGCACGACGATGCCGATCGCCTCGAGCGCATGGTCGCTCTCACGCCAGGGGTCGACGCGGGTCTCGACGGCGTGGGCCTCGTGATCGCACTGGCCTTCCCCGAGAGGGTCGCCCACCGGGTCGAGCGCACCGCCGATGGAGCGACGTTCCTGCTGGCATCGGGCACCAGGGCGGGGGTCAGCGGCCCGCTCGCAGCGGTCGAATGGCTCGCGGTCGCCGATGTGGCACGCGCCGCCTCGCGGGCCGCGGCCGGATCAGGGGCGATCATCCGGTCCGCCGCGTCGCTCACCGATGCCCAGCTGGAGCGGGCCGCGAACCACCTGATCTCCGACCGGGTGGAGGCGGAGTTCATCGGCGGACGCGTCCGGGCTCGGCGGGAGCAGAGGGTCGGTGCGATCGTGCGCAGTTCGGCGCCGGTGCGGGCATCGACCCAAGAGGCTCGCGACGCCGTGCGCCGCGCACTCCGCCGCGACGGTCTCGGGGTGTTCACCTGGTCCGACGCCGCAGACCAGCTGCGCCGCAGGCTCGCACTGCTGCGACGCGAGCGGGGAGCGCCCTGGCCCGATGTGTCGGATGCGGGGCTGGTCGAGGCACTCGACGCCTGGCTTGCACCCGAGATCGACGCGCTGGCAGCCGGCACGCCGGCGGGACGTCTGGACCTTGTGTCCGCGCTTCGCCGCCTGCTGCCTTGGCCCGAAGCCGTGCGGCTCGACGAGCTCGCGCCCGAACGCCTCGAGGTGCCCAGCGGATCCCGCATCCGCCTCAGCTATCCGGAGCCCGAGGACCCGCAGGCGCGCCCCGTCGTCGCCGTGAAGCTGCAGGAGTGCTTCGGGTGGGCGGAGACTCCCCGACTCGTCGACGGGCGCGTGCCGGTGCTGTTCCACCTGCTCTCCCCGCGGGGCGACCGCTCGCGGTCACCGACGACCTCGCCTCGTTCTGGTCCGGTCCGTATGCGCAGGTGCGCGCGGAGATGCGCGGACGCTACCCGAAGCACCCGTGGCCGGAGGATCCGTGGGCAGCCGTTCCGACGAAGCACACCAAGAACCGCGCCGCGCGGTGATCGGCGGCGGGGGTCGCGGACTCAGCGGGTGCGTCGACGCAGAGTGAGCGAGGCCAGGATCAGCGCGCCGACGGCGAACGCGAGCACCACGAGCAGCGGCCCGAACACATCCCACCCCTCGTCGCCCGCGGCGACCGCATTGATCGTGTCGATCGCGTAGCTCAGCGGCAGCCAGTCGGAGATCGCGGAGAGCACGTCGGGCATCTGGTCGCGCGGCATGAACAGCCCGCCGAGGATGATCTGCGGGAACACCAGCAGCGGCATGAACTGCACCGCCTGGAACTCGGTCTGTGCGAACGCGCTCGCGAGCAGTCCGAGCGCCGTGCCGAGGAGCGCGTCGACCACCGCGACGAGTCCGAGCTGCCACAGGGGGCCGTCGACGTCGAGTCCGCACACCGCCACAGCGAACCACACCGTGATCACCGCCTGCAGCACGGCCATCAGCCCGAACGCGAGCGCATAGCCGAGGATGAAGTCGGCCTTGTCGAGTGGCGTGGTCATCAGCCGTTCGAGCGTGCCCGACCGCCGCTCGCGCAAGGTGGTGATCGACGTGATGAGGAACATCACGATGAACGGGAACAGGGCGAGGATGGCACCGCCGAACTGGTCGAAGACGCCGTCCTGATCGCTGAACAACCACGCGAAGAGCCCGACGAGAAGGCTCGGTGCGACGAGCATCAAGGCGATCGACCGCGGGTCGTGCCGCAACTGCGTGAGGACCCGACCAGCAGTGGCGAACATCCGGCGGCCGTTCATTCGCCGACCTCCTCACGGTGCTCGCGTGCTTCTCGGCGCGACCGCCTCGTGCCCGCATCGCCGGAGCGATCGCGCTCGATCAACGTCAGGAAGGCCGCCTCCGCATCGGTCGTGCCGGTGTCCGCCAGCAGCGACGTCGGCGTGGTGTCGGCGATGATGCGGCCTTCTCGCATGAGCAGCAGCCGGTCGCAGCGCACCGCCTCGTCCATGACGTGGCTCGACACGATGAGCGTGACCCCCGATCGGCGAGCCCGCGGAAGAGCGCCCACAGCTCGGCTCGCAGCACGGGGTCGAGACCGACGGTGGGCTCGTCCAGCACGACGAGTTCCGGGGAGCCGATCAATGCCGCGGCGAGCGAGACCCGCGTCGCCTGACCGCCGCTCAGCGAGTCGACGAGCTGCCCCGCTTGCGCACGCAGCCCGACCTCGTCGATGACCCTGTCGACATCGCCCTTCGGCACCTTCAACAGCGACGCGAAGTAGGTGAGATTCTGGCGCACGCTGAGGTCGCCGTACACCGCGGTGCCCTGTGTGCCGTACGCGACCCGATGGCGGAGCTGCCGCGACCCGCCCGGCTCACCGAAGACCGTGACCTGGCCTCCCGCGATCCTCTGCACACCGACGATGGAGCGCATGAGCGTGGTCTTGCCGCACCCGGACGGTCCGAGCAGACCCGTGATCTGCCCGCGCGGGATCGTGAGGTCGATCCCCTCGAAGACGTGCACGACTCCACGCCGGACGCGGAGGTCCGTGATCTCGACAGCCGAGTTATTCATCATGTGATGAATTATGCGCCCGCCGCTCCATCGCGTCAACGGACTTCGCGCGCCCCTTCGTCAGTCGAAGAGGTAGCGCTGCACGGTAGGCCCCACGCGCCCGACGAGTTCGTCCACCGATGCAGCGGCGAGCGCCGGGAGCCGCAGGAGATACCGTGCGATCAACATGCCGGCGATCTGCGAGGCCACGAGCGACGCACGCAGGTCGGCGTCCTCGGTGCCGAGGCTCCGGGCGATGCGTCCGATCAGCTCACGCGTCAGGAACCCGGCGAGCAACGGCGTCGTGAGTCTGCTTCCGAGCGCGGTGCGCAGGAGCATGACGCCGCGTCTGCGCACCTCCGGCTGCTCGAACGCCTCGAGCACGTAGCGCACCAGACGTTCGCCGACCTCGTCACGCGGCCCGGCGACGATCGCCGGCACGTCGATGTCCGGGCGCAGGGGAATGCCGACGGCCTCGGCGAACAGATCGGCCTTGGTGCCGAAGTAATGGTGCACGAGAGCGGAGTCCACCCCGGCGCGGGCGGCGATCGAGCGGATCGTCGAGCCGTCGTACCCCTGCTCGCCGAACTCGTCGACCGCCGCGGCGATGATGCGCTCGCGCGAATCGGAGCCGCCCTTCGGGCGCCCACGGCGACGCGGCGTCTTCTGCTCGGTCATGCCCGCCAGCCTACGACTTCGCCCGTGGCGGCCATCCCCGGTGCGCGCGACTCAGTCGAGCAGATGACGGAGGTACCGGGTGGGGTGGTCGAGGAACGAGCGCCAGTGGTTCACGATCTCGAGGTCGCCCCATTCCGCCTCACGCACGCCCCACTCGCCCACCTCGAGGATCTTCGCACCGGGAAGAGCGGCGAGCACCGGCGAGTGGGTCGCGCACAGCACCTGACCCCCGTCGTCGGCGATGCGGCGGAGCACGGCGATGAGCGCGAGCGTCGAGTTGAACGAGAGCGCGGCCTCTGGCTCATCGAGGCAGTAGAAGCCCGGCTCGTCGAAGCGGCTCTCCAGCAGGGCGAGGAACGATTCGCCGTGACTCATCTCGTGGAACGGCACATCGGCCCCGCCGGTCGACGGATTCTCCTCGAGGTACGTGTAGAAGGAGTGCATGGTCTCCGCACGGAGGAAGAACCCCCAGCGGTGGGCTCCCACACCCCGCTGCAGGTGCAGCCAGTCGGACAACGGCGATTCGGTCGCCCGTGTGGTGTGTCGCGCCTGCCGGGACCCGCCCTCCGGCGAGAGGCCGTACGCGATCGCGATGCCCTCGACCAGGGTCGACTTGCCGCTGCCGTTCTCGCCCACGAGGAAGGTGATGCCGGGGTCGAGGTCGATACCCTCCCGCAACACCTGGGCGACGGCGGGGATGCTGGTCGGCCACTGCCCGCCGGGCGCCGGCGCATCGTCGTTCGGGCGGACCGCGACGACCGGCTGCTGTCTCCGGCGACGAGAGCTCGGCTCCCAGAACGCGTCCATGATGCTCCCTCCGCGCGTGCTGTCTCGTGGAGGCTATCGGCATCCACCGACGCGGAGCATCAGCACTCGATGACGTTGACCGCGAGACCGCCCTCGCTGGTCTCCTTGTACTTCGTCGACATGTCCGCCCCGGTCTGGCGCATGGTCTCGACGACGGCGTCCAGCGAGACGTAGTGGCTCCCGTCCCCCGGAGTGCGAGACGAGCCGCCGTGACCGCGGTCGAGGCGGCGATCGCGTTGCGCTCGATGCAGGGGATCTGCACGAGTCCGCCGATCGGATCGCAGGTGAGCCCGAGGTGGTGCTCCATCGCGATCTCGGCGGCGTTCTCGATCTGCCGGTTCGTGCCACCCATCACGGCGGTGAGGCCGCCCGCCGCCATGGCGCAGGCCGAGCCGACCTCGGCCTGGCAGCCGCCCTCGGCGCCGGAGATCGACGCGTTGGCCTTGAACAGCGAGCCGAGCGCGGTGGCCGTCAGGAGGAAGCGCCGGATGCCGCGGCGGCGATTCGCCTCGGCGGTCTGCTCATCGTCGAGATCGCTCGCGGCGTCGAGCGCGCGGACCTCCGGCTCGAAGCCGAGAAGCGCGCTGCCGACGAGCTCGCCGTAGGGCGTCACGGCGTTGCCCGCTCCGAGACCGGAGTCGGCGAGGAAGCGCCACCAGTACATGGCGACGGCGGGCAGGATGCCGGCCGCGCCGTTCGTCGGCGCGGTGACGACTCGTCCGCCCGCGGCGTTCTCCTCGTTGACCGCCAGGGCGAACGCGCCGAGCCACTCGCCGGGAAGCTCGCGATGTCCCTCGGCCTCGACCGCCTCGAGCTGGCCGCGGATCACGCCCGCCCGTCGCTTCACCTTGAGGATGCCGGGAAGAGTGCCCTCGGCGTGCAGACCGGCGTCGACGCATCCGGACATCGCGTCCCAGATCGCATCCAGACCCGCCGCGACCTCCTCTTCGCTGCGCACCGACGTCTCGTTGAGTCGCGCGACCTCCGCGATCGACAGGCCGTTCTCGTCGCACAGGGCGAGCAGCGATGCGGCATCCGCGTAGGCGTATGGGAAGCCGGCGCTCGCGAGCTTCGCCTCCTCCCCGTCGCGGCGGATGAACCCGCCGCCCACGGAGTAGTAGGTCTCCTCCGCCACGGCCGTGCCGTCGGCGGCCCACGCCGTGAGGGTCATCGCGTTCGGATGCCCCGGCAGGCGCGTCCGCGGCGCGAAGACGATGTCGTCCTTCACGAAGGGCACGTCGTGGGTGCCGTCGACCCGGATCACGGCCTGGGCGGGAAGCTCGGTCCACGCTGCGCGCACATCTTCCGGATCGCACGTCTCGGGCGCGAGTCCACGGAGTCCGGCGACCACGGCGTCCGGCGTCCCATGCCCGATGCCCGTCGCTCCCAGCGAACCGTACAGCGTGCCGCCGACCCGGGCCACCCGGTCGAGGACGCCCGTCGCAGTAAGTCGTCGCGCGAAGTCGAGGGCCGCCCGCATGGGTCCGACCGTATGGGAGCTCGACGGCCCCACTCCGATGGAGAAGAGGTCGAAGGCCGAGACATACGCAGTCACCCCTCAAGGCTACGCCGGATCCGTCGCTTCGGTCCGCCGCGGTCGGCCCTCGCCCCGGTGTGCCGACGACGAGCGCGTCAAGCCCCTTCACCATGGCTCGCCGCCGCGGCATCCTGAACCGACGACATCAGAAAGGGGCCATCATGACCGACACGACACCAGAACCTGAGTCCACCCAGGAGCACGCCGACCAGCACGCCGGCGAGGACTCCGCCGAGGCGCAGACGCCGACGCCGAGCCCCGCTTCGGACACGAGCGAGGGTGAGGTCACGACGCCCGCCGAGGCCGACTCCCCGAGGACGCGGACCCGAGCGAGGTGCCCGACACCGCAGACCTCGAAGAGCCGAGCACCGAGAAGGCCCCCGGCGAAGAACCCAAGGCCCCGAAGCGCGACGAACCGGAGCCCGACCATGAGGCCGTCGGCATCGGCGTGATCGACACGGAGGAGCCTCAGGCCGACTGAGATCACTCCCACCCGCCCCACCACCTGCCTGAGGGGTCAAGACACGCCCGAGCGTGCCGTGGGCGAGCGGCGTGTCTCGACCCCTCGGCAGATCACTCGACGAGCTTGCCCGCGGTGTCGACCTCGCGCATGAGCTCGGCGATCTCGGGCGAGACCGGCGGGATCTCCTCGCGGGTCACGCCGGCGGTCGGCGACCACACCAGGTTCACCTGCAGCGTCGGGTCGGTGTCGGGGAAGTCGCTGCGGTTGTGGCATCCGCGGGTCTCCCGACGTTCCAGCGCCGCCTCGAGCGTGGCCCGCGCCGCGAGCGCCGAGGCCTTGAGGTCGAAGGCGTGAGCGAGGTCCTGGAACCCGGCGATGTCGGGGTGGATGCCGACGTCCTCCATGCGCCCCTCGATCATGTCGAGGTCGGCGAGTCCGGCGCGCAGTCCCTCCTCCGAGCGCACCACACCCGCGTACTCGGTCATGAGGTTGCGGATCGCGCGCTGGAGGGCGCGCACGTTCTCACGCCCCTCCGCCGCGAGCAGATCGTCGATCTCGGCCCGAGCTTGAGCCACGGCCGTCGCGGAACGTCGCTGCGCGTCCAGCCCTGCCGCGTGCTCCATGGCCGCCTGCCCCACGATGCGGCCGTACACCAGGAGCTCGATCAGGGAGTTGCCGCCGAGCCGGTTCGCTCCGTGCAGTCCGCTCGAGGCCTCGCCGATCGCGTAGAGGCCTTCGACGTCGGTCCGGTGATCCTCTGGACGCACCCAGACCCCACCCATCGAGTAGTGCGCGGTCGGGGCGATCTCGATCGGGTCGCTCGTGATGTCGAGCATCTGCAACTCCATCATCGTCTGGTACACGCGGGGCAGACGGCTCATGATCGTCTCGCGCGGCAGGTGCGACACGTCGAGCCAGACGCCGCCGTTCTCGGTGCCGCGTCCCTCCTGGATCTCGGTGTACGCGGCGAGCGCGACGCGGTCGCGGGTCGACAGCTCCATCCGTTCCGGGTCGTACTTCGCCATGAAGCGCTCACCGAGAGCATTGCGCAGGATGCCGCCCTCGCCGCGCGCCGCCTCGGAGATCAGCGTGCCGGCCGCGCTCTCCGGCTCGATGATCCCCGACGGGTGGAACTGCACGAGTTCCGGGTCGCGCAGACGTGCGCCCGCATCGACCGCGAGCCGGAAGGAGTCGCCGGTGTTCTCGTCGCGGCGCGACGAGGTGCGCCGCCAGATGCGGTTGTGTCCACCCGCCGCGAGGATCACGGCATCGGCGTGGATGAGGTAGCGGGTGCCGTCGGCCTGGTCGAAGCCGTAGGCGCCGAACACCACGTTGTCGCGCACGAGCAGGCGCGTGATGTAGACGTGGTCGAGGATCGGGACCTCGAGCTGCTCGGCCTTGCGCACGAGGGTGCGCTGGATCTCGAGGCCGGTGTAGTCACCCGCGAAGGCGGTGCGACGGAAGGTGTGCGCACCGAAGAACCGCTGCGAGATGCGACCGTCGTCTTCCCGCGCGAAGTCCATGCCCCAGCGCTCCAGATCGCGGATGCCGCGCTCGGCGCCCTGCGTGACGATCTCGACCGTGTGCGGGTTGGCGAGCAGGTAGCTCTCCTTGATGGTGTCGGCGGCGTGCTGCTGCCAGCTGTCCTCGGCGTCCATGGTGCCGAGCGCCGCATTGATGCCACCGGCCGCGAGGGACGTGTGCGCATCCTGCCGCGGACGTTTGCCGACCGCGAGCACGTCGACACCGTGCTCGGCGATCTCGATCGCCGCTCGCAGCCCGGAGCCGCCGGTGCCGATGACGAGGACGGTGGTGGATATCTGACGTTCGGGGGTAGCCATGCGTTCCACGCTAATTAGGGCATCCTAATAACTCCAATGCATAGTCCGACTGGAAACCATGCGGCTAGGCTATGGACATGAACCTCGAGCAACTCCGCGGGTTCGTCGAAGTCGCCCGCCTCGGGCACTTCACCCGCGCATCCGAGCACCTGCACCTCGCCCAGCCGTCGCTGAGCCGCCAGATCTCGACGCTGGAGCGTGAACTCGGCGCGGAGCTGTTCCACCGCGCGCGCGGCCACATCGCGCTCACCGCCGCAGGCGAGACCCTCCTCCCGCGCGCGCAGCGCATGCTCGCCGAAGCCGACGCCATCCGCGACGAGATGGGCGAACTCGCCGGTCTCCGCCGGGGTCGCGTGCGCCTCGGTGCGCCGCCGACCCTGTGCACGAGCCTCGTCGCAGAAGCCATCAGCGCGTTCCACTCCGCCCACCCGGACGTCGACCTGCACCTCACGGAGAGCGGGTCACGTCGACTCGTCGAAGAACTCGCGGTGGGGGCGGTCGACATCGCGCTCGTCACCCAGTCCGACGGTCCCACTCCTGTCGGCGTGAGCCTGACGCACATGCCGCTGCTCTCGGAGGAACTCGTCGTCGTCTCGTCGGCGGCCGCCGCACCGGTCACCCACGGTCCGTCGATCAGCCTCGCCCACCTCGCGACGCTTCCGCTGATCGCCTTCGACGAGAGCTACGAGCTGCGCGCCACGATGGATGCCGCGTTCCGCAGCGCCGACCTCACCCCGAGGCTCGCGCTCGAGGGGGCCGAGATGGACGCGGTGCTCCGCTTCGTGGAACGCGGCGTCGGCGTCGCCGTCGTGCCGGCCATGGTGCTCTTCGACCGCCCCCTGCTGAGGTCGGCGCGACTCGCGCACCCGGCGATGTCGCGCACGATCAGCCTGGCGCACCGCTCCGACGTCACTCCGGCCGTCGCGGTGGCCGCGATGCGCAGCGTCATCGTCTCGACGGCGGCGGATGTGGCCGAGCGCGACCCCGCCATCACGAGTCTGCTCTGAGCCGAACGGAGAAAGCAGAAACCCCCGCCGCTGATGCGACGGGGGTTCCTGTACTGTCTCAACACAGTGTGCGCCCGAAGGGACTCGAACCCCTAACCTTCTGATCCGTAGTCAGATGCTCTATCCATTGAGCTACGGGCGCCCAGCCCGCTCAGCGGGCCGTGGAACAGCCTACAACAGTCCCGACGCGAAAGCGAAACGGCGCCTCAGTCGCTCGACGCCGCGGCTTTCTGCTGCTTCTTCCGCCGCTTCGCCTTCGCTCTCTGCTCCGAGGAGAGCGCCTGCAGGTCGACGAGGCGCAGCGCCTGCATGCGGGCCTCGCGCATACGGCCGTAGTCGGGGTCCTGGTCGGGACGCATGCCTTCCACGCGCAGCCGACGGTCGAGGTTGTGCCGCACGTCCGCCCACGCCGCGTCACGCGCCTCCTCGACGATCTCGGCGAGCCGATCGCGGTCTTCCATCATCTCCCGCAACCGGACGGCGACCCCGGTGGACTGCTTCGCCCGTCGGCGGAGGTTTCGCACATCGCGATCGCGATAGTCATGCGTGCCCACCGGATCGGAGTGCCGACCCCTCGCGCGCTTGCGCAGTGCAGTGACCGTCGCTGCGGCCTCCTCGGACTCCTCGGCCATCGCCCGGAGCGCCTCCCGCGCGTCGTCGATGTACCTGTCCATGTCGAAGACGCCGTCTTCGGCGATCGTGCCGATGAGGATGTGGTTCTTCACGGCGAGGCGCGCGGCAGCGGTCGCGATCGCGACGCCTTCGGCGATGGCATCCGCTGTCCGTCCCACCGGTACCTCCTCTCTTCGAGCGTACCGGTATCACTGGTGCCCGGTGTCGGCCAGAATGGTTCCGGATCAGCATGCCCCGCACATCCGACATCCGCCCGGTACACCGCCGAATCGGGCACGCGGCAGGAGTCACATGAAACGTCTGGACCTCACCGGCAGCACCACCGTGATCACCGGCGCCGCGAACGGGATGGGGGCCCACATCGCCCGGCTGCTGGCCGCACGGGGAACCCACCTCGCCCTGCTCGATCATGACCGAGCCGCGCTCGACACCGTCGCCGCGGAACTCGACGGGACACGGCTCACGACCCATGTCGTCGACCTCCGTGACGACGACGCCGTGTTCGCGGCAGCCGACGCGGTCGCAGCGTCGCATCCGAGGATCAACGCCCTGATCACCTGCGCCGGATCGTCGATGCTGGGCAGCCTCGATCAGCTCACGATGGAGGAGATGCGCTGGCTCACCGATGTGAACCTGTGGGGCACGGTGTCGATCACCAAGGCGATGCTTCCGGCCCTGCGCGCCGCTCCGGCCGCACACATCACGCACTTCGCGAGCGTCTACGCACTCGCCGCCCCCGCAGGCCGCATCCCCTACGCGATGAGCAAGTTCGCCGTGCGTGGATTCTCCGAGGCCCTGCGGCACGAGCTCGAGGGCACCACGGTCAGTGTCGGCGCGGTCTACCCTGCGGGCGTGCGCACCGGGATCATCCTGCACGGCCGTTACGCCGCGGCGCTCGACCCGGCCATCGCCGCGCGCGCAGCCGAGGCGCAGGCCGCGATGTACCACACGGACCCCGCGGACGCGGCGGCGCTCATCATCCGCGCGACCGAGCGACGCGCCGCGCGCACGATGGTGGGCCGTGAGGCACGCCTCATCGACACCCTCGTCCGCCTCGCACCGAGTGCCTACTGGCGCGTCATGCGTCGGCCGTTGAGGGCCGCGATCGACACGACCACACCGGTGGCCTGACCCGAGGCTCCGCGCCCGTCAGCGCACCGCGCCGACCCAGATGCCGGAAGCCCAGGCCTGCTGTTCTCCGTTGCAGCCGACCGAGCCGGGGAAGCCCCTGACCACGGCCATGCAGTTCGCGAGGAACTCCGGATCGGCGCCGAACAGCGACCCGTAGGCGCCCGACGACGTGAGGGCGCCCCAGACGCGGAACTGATAGATGTGCGCGAGCTCGTGCGCCATCGCCCAGTTGAGTCGGCCCGAGCTCCAGTTCACGATGTCGGCGCGGTACTTGATGTATCCGTTGCTGTTGGCGCATGCCGGGGCGTTTCCTCCCGCGCAGGATGCCGACTCGTACAGCCCGACGCCGCCCCCTCCGACCAGGTCGAGCGCCGCCCGCACCCGCGCATACCCGCCGGGCCCGCTCGACGACCACGCAGGTCCGCCAGGACCCGAACTCTGGGCGGCCTGCACGGAAGCGACCTCGGACCCGACCTTCTCGGTCAGCGCGTGCACGGTCGCGGTGGCTGCCTTCACCGTGGCGGGGTCGGCCTTCTCATCCAGCACGGTCTGCTGGGCAGAGAGAGCCGCCGCACGGTGCGCAGCCGTGTCGACCATGCCTTTCGCGCGTTCGAGGGCCGCGGCCAATGCGGTGATCTCGGCGACGAAGGCCGGCCGGAGGGCGAGCACGGATGCGCGGTCCGCGACGTCGGCCTCGGCGCGCTCGACCGATCCTTCGAGGTAGTCGGTGCGCTGTCCCGCCTCGTGGTACTGCAGCGTCAGGAGATCGAGCTCCGCCACCGCCGACGCCCGCTGCTGCTCGAGGCTCTCGGCCCTGGCGAGCATCCCGGCGGAGAGCATGACGGCTGCCGCGACGGTCACGGCCAGGATGCGGCGGCTCACTGCAGGAAGCCCGTCGTGTCGGAGATCTCGGCGTCCTGCTCGGCGAGCTGTGAGCGGAGGGCGGTGAGCTTCTCCGCGAGTTCGAGGTTCTCCCCGCGTGACTCTTCGAGCGCGTGCTCGACGCGCACGATCTCCGCCTTGACGGCGGCGACGGCCGCGGTGCGTTCCTGATCGGCGATCGCGACGAGCGCGACTCCGCCCAGAAGTAGCAGGCACCCGACCGCGACAGCAAGATTCCGCATCTCGCTCCCCAGGACAGCGCGACAGTTCGGACCGACTCCGATCGCCCCAATATACAGCCGGAGCGGTTCCCGTTGTGGTCACCGACGGGTCGGGCCCGTTCGCGCCGTCAGACCAGCAGGTCGCTGCCGTCGGCGAGACGGCGCTCCGCCGCCGACTGACCGCTCGCCAGGTGCGCCGGGATGATCCGGCGCAACGCCTCGGCGTCTCTGGCGGCCAGGGCTTCGAGGATGATGCGGTGCTCCTCGGCCATCAGGAGAAGATCGTCGTGCTGTCCGAAGAGCCACCGCAACCGCGTGAGGAAGACGGCGATCAACTCCCCAGCATCTCGTTGCCCGCGATCTCGACGGCGATCTCGTGGAACTCCGCCGCAGCGATCCTCGCGGCCTCGGAGTCGCCGGTGCGCGCGGCGGCGAGTTCACGCTCATAGGCGTCCTGGATCCGGGCGAGGCCCGCCTCGTCGTGCCGTTCGGCAGCGAAGACGAAGATCAACGTCTCGATGGCCTCGCGCACCTCGGCGAAGTCCTGGATGTCACGATGGGTGAACTCGCGGACGACGGCCCAGGTACGAGGTCGAGCCACGACGACGCCCTCGGCCACGAGTGTGCGGATCGCTTCGCGCACCGGGAGTCGGGACACGTTCAACTCCGCCGCGATGTCTCGCTCGACCAGTCGCGACCCGGGTACGCGGCGCCCGAGGACGATGTCGTCTCTCAGGATCCGCGTGACCCGGACAGATTCGAGTTCGCCGTTCGTCCCCATAGCCCCCGCCATCTGGGCATTCTTGCATTCCGGGCCGCGTTCCTCAACTTTTGGTATCCCAACCGGTGCCGGTGTGCACACCCGAGGCGCGACGAGGAGCCGGCGTCGGCCCCTCGCCGCGACCGCGGATCAGGGAAGACGGTTCGCGCGCTCGACGTTGGCGGTCAGCTCCTCGGCGTTCTGACGCACGACATATGCCGGACGATCGCGCTCGACCCGCCACGACTCGCTCAACGATCCGACGTTGACGGTGTCGAAGCCGGCCTCGTCGTAGAAGCGCGTCACGAAGGCGACGGCATCGGCATCATCTCCCGCCGTGGCGAGTGCGCGCCGGTTCGGAGTGCCGGCCGGCGACCCGTCTGTCGTGATCTCCGACGCGAAGATGTGGTTGAATGCCTTGGCGATCTTCGAGTCGGGGAGAGCGCGCTGCACGAGCTCCGACGTCGTGGTCTCGCCTTTGTCGAGGGCCTCGATGCGCCCGTCGCGCTCGAAGTAGTAGTTGTTGGTGTCCAGGACGATCTTGCCGGCGAGCTGCTCCGCGGGGAGCTTGTCGATCGCATGCAGCGGGACCGTGACCACCGCCACATCCGCGGCCGCCGCCGCTTCCTCCGCCGTGGCCGCCTTCGCGTGCGGTCCGAGTTCCGCGACGAGGTCGGCGAGCGTCTCCGGACCCCGCGAGTTCGCGATCACGACGTCGTAGCCGTTCGCCACCGCCACCCGGGCGACCTGGCTGCCGATGTGTCCTGCACCGATGATTCCGAGAGTTGTCATGCTCGTGGCAACGCCCGAGGGCAGCGACTATTCCCCCGAGTCACCGCGTGTCGCGCCCTGGCGGGTCGCCCTCAGCTGCGGCTCAGCGCATCCTCTGCGGCGACCCAGGCGAGCATGGCGCACTTGACGCGGGCCACGTACTTCGACACTCCGCCGAGCGCGGCCGCGTCGCCCAGCAGCTCCTCGTCGGGCTCGATCTTCCCGCGCGACCGCATCGCCTCGCGGAAGGCCGCGATGCGGACCTCGAGCTGTTCGACGCTGAGCCCCTCGGCGAGTTCTGCCAGCAGCGACGCCGAGGCCTGGGAGATCGCACACCCGTGTCCCTCCCAGGCGATGGCCTCGACGCCGCCATCATCGCCCCGGTGCACCTGCAGCGTGATCTCGTCGCCGCACGTGGGGTTCAGCTGATGCGACTGCGCCGCGATCTCCTCACGCAGGCCGTAGCCGTGCGGGGTGCGCGAATGGTCGAGGATCAGCTCCTGGTACAGGTTCTGCAGGTCGCTCATGCGCCCCTCCGGAAGAAGTCGATCGCTCCGGCGACGCCCTCGATCACGGCATCCACCTCGGCATCCGTCGTGTAGAGATACGTGCTCGCCCTGGTGGACGAGGTCACTCCGAGGCGTCGATGCAGCGGCTGGGCGCAGTGGTGCCCCACGCGCACCGCGATCCCGAGATCGTCGAGGTACTGACCGACGTCGTGCGAATGGATGCCGGCGACGTCGAAGCTCGCCAGGCCGACACGCGGCAGATCGATGCCGGCGCCGAGCACGCGGACGCCCTCGATCGCGCTGAGCCCGTCGACGAGTCGGCGACCGAAGGCGGCCTCGTGCGCGGCGATGCGCGGCATCCCCACCGTCGTCAGATAGTCGACGGCGGCGGCGAGCGCGATCGCCTGCGACACGCGCTGCGTGCCCGCCTCGAAGCGCTGCGGCGGCGGGAGGTACTCGGCCTCCGTCGTCGTGACCGTGGTGATCATCGAGCCGCCGGTGAGGAACGGGGGCATCGCTGCCAGCACCTCACGGCGCCCGTAGAGCGCGCCGATGCCGGTCGGACCGAGCATCTTGTGCCCGGACAGGACGGCGAGGTCGACGCCGAGCGCGCGGACATCGAGGGGCAGGTGCGGCGCCGACTGGCACGCGTCGAGCAGGGTGAGCGCGCCGACCTCGCGGGCGAGCGCCACGAGGTCGTCGACGGGGTTGATCACACCGAGCACGTTGGAGACATGGGTGAAGGCCACGAGCTTCGTGCGCGCTGTGATGAGCTCGGCGGCGATGTCGAGGCGGAGTGCTCCGTCGTCGTCGAGCGGGATCACCTTGAGCGTCGCCCCCGTGCGTGCGGCGAGCTCCTGCCACGGAATGAGGTTCGCGTGGTGCTCCATCTCGGTCGTGACGATCTCGTCGCCCTCGCGGAGCCGGAGACGCTCGGCAGCCGCGCCCCCACGCCCGAGCGACGCGTTCGACAGGGAGTAGGCGACGAGGTTGATCGCCTCGGTGGCATTCGAGGTCCAGACGATCTCGTCGTCGTCCGCCCCCACGAAACGCGCGACCGTGCTGCGAGCATCCTCGAAGAGCTCCGTCGCCTCCGCGGCGAGCGTGTGCGCGCCGCGATGCACCGCCGCGTTCAGTGTCGTCGCGAATGCGCGTTCCGCATCCAAGACGGCGAGCGGGCGCTGCGACGTCGCCCCGGAATCGAGGTACGCGAGCGGGTGCCCCTGGACCTCGGTACGGAGGATGGGGAAGTCGTCACGGATGCGCCGCACCTCGTCCTCACTCAGAGGGGCGATCACGTCGACACCGGATGAAGTGCTCATCGTTCCAGTTTCGCACCTGCGGAGGGGACCTGGGCCCGGGCGGTCGGCTCCCCCTATGCTCGACCCATGATCGCCCACGACACCCTGCTCGCCTTCGTGGTCGCGGCGTTCGTCATGGTGGTGATCCCTGGTCCGACCGTGCTGTTCACGATCGGCAGGGCCATGGCGCTCGGGCGCCTCGGCGGCTTCCTCAGCATCCTCGGCACGGCGATCGGATCGATCATCCTCGTCGTGGCGGTCGCGCTCGGCGTCGGCACGATCATCGCCCAGTCCCTCGTGCTGTTCACGATCGTCAAGGTGCTCGGGGCGGGGTATCTGATCTTCCTCGGCATCCAGGCGATCCGCCATCGGAACGACGCCGCGAAGGCGATGGTCGCGCAGACGCCGAGACGGTCGGGGTGGCGCCTGCTCACCGAAGGGCTCGTGGTCGGTGTCACGAACCCGAAGTCGATCGCGTTCTTCCTCGCGATCCTGCCCCAGTTCGTCGACATGCACGCGGGCTCCGTTCCTGCACAGCTCTTCGCACTGGGCGTCATCGTCGTCGCCATCGGGGTGACGTGCGACGCGGTGTGGGTGCTGCTCGCGAGCGCCGCCCGCGACTGGTTCGGCCGCTCTCCGCGCCGGATCGCGGCGATGGGCGCGACCGGAGGGTACTCATGATCGCGCTCGGCGCGTTCCTGCTGGCGTGGAGCGAGAAGCCCGCGACCGCGTGAGAGCCCGACGCGCTCCCGTCACATGCGGGCGTAGCGGGCCCTCGCGATGCAGAAGACGCCGTAGATCGCGAAACCCGCGCCGACCGCTCCCAGCACGAGCCCGCCGAGCGGCAGGTCCAGCAGGCTGTGCAGGGCGGCATCCAGCCCCGCCCCTTCTCGGGGTCCTGCGTCACGGCGGCCACCACGAACAACACCCCCGTCACCGCCACGGCGATGCCCTTCCCGAAGTACCCGATGACTCCCAGCGTCACGATGCCGCCGCGCGCGACTCCGGACGGCAGATCGAGGAGCTTCTCGAATCCCCGGGTGAACCCGCCGACCACGAACCCCACTCCGACGCCCACCACCGCGAGCCCGATCACGACGAGCAGAGCGACGCCTCCGGGAGCGGCGAGCACGACCGCACTCAGGGTCTTCGACGCCTCCTCCGAGTCGGCACGACCGCCCACCGCGTAGATGATCGCCATGCCCGCGACGACGAGGTAGGCGAGTGCGATGCCGAAGAGCTTGATCCGCTTCCCCCACTTCTTGGTCTCGGCGGGGTCGGCGGCGAGGAAGGCGCTCGCGATCTGCCACACGGCGAGCGCCAGCAGCCCGGCGCCGACCAGCAGGAGCAGGAGGCCGCCGATGGGATTCTGCCTGATCTGCTCCATCGCACCGTCCTGATCCGCGTCACCGGACGCACCGGCCGCGATCGAGATGGCGATCGATCCGATGATGACGTGGATGAGTCCGAGGACGACGAACCCGGCGCGGGCGATCCGACGGAAGGCCGAGGATCTCTTGGCGACCCGCGCCGCATGCTTCACCGTGCTCATCGACGAAGCGTATCCAGCGCAGCGCGCATCTGCGCAGGGGCTTGATTTTCGACCTTCATCCGGTCAGTCCCGCGGGCGCCACGGGCTGCCTCAGGATGGTGCGGAGTCTGGCAGGGTCGGCGCGGCGGAGGTCGCTCAGGTAGATCTCGTGGTGCCGCCCCCGCATCTGCAGTCCGTTGTCGGGGATGAAGCGGTGGTGCAGCTCGTCGAGCACCGGTCCTTCATCGTCGAACGGCCCGACGTGCAGGGTCTGCACGCACCGGCCCTCGTCGAGCGATTCGAGCCGCACCGAGTCCAGAGCGGGCAGCGGCTCCTTCTTCTTCGCCGCCTTCTGCGCCACAGCGGCGACGGCGTCGTCGAACATCGACGGGGTGATGTGGTCGCCGACCATGATCATCATGGTCCACAGCCAGGCCGACTTGTCTCGGGCTGTGGTGAAGGACGCCATGTCGGGCGCGTGCCAGAGCCCCTCGAGGGGCATCACGACCGTATCGATGCCCAGCTCCTTCCGGCTCGCGAACTTGAGCGTGTAGGCGAGGGAGAACAGCGCGGACACCGCGTCGGAGTAGGCGGGAGCGGTGTTGGGGTCGCCGGCGCCATCGACCATCAGGTACTGCATCGGCGGCACCTCGACCACGCGGAACTCGCCGCGCTTCGCCCGGTACGCGTCGAGCGTCTTCTTCGGATCGGTCGCCACCATGGTCCTCCTCGGGTCGTGCGCCCAGTGTGGCACGCGGGTCAGACACCGGTCAGGGCGGGCCGCCCCACCCTGACCGGTGCCCGACCTCACGCCTGCTCGACCGGCAACCAGAGCTCGCAGGAGGCGAAGTCGCCCGAGAACTCCAGATAGCGCACGATCGAGGGGCCGGGACGCAGCCGCCACGGGTTCGACGGGAACCACTCTGTCGCCGTGGCGGCCCAGAGATTCTGCAGCGTCTCGGGGAAGGGGCCGCGCGCGGCGAACACCGCCCAGGCGCCCTCCTCGAGCCGGAGCGCGTCGAGGTCGCCCGGGACCGCAGTCGACTCCTTCAGGGCGACGCCGTGCAGATAGGTGAGCGTGGACCCCTCCGGCGCGTCCGGCTCGATGTCGGCCGTGACGGCCAGGATTCCCGAGGGCTCGGCGTCGCCGAGCGCCTTGAGGCGTGCGTGCTCCTCGGGAGGGATCGCGGCGATGTGCGCCTGGATGTGCGGGTTGACCCCTCGTGGATCAGGGGTACCTCCGCGGCATGGCCGACGAGGGCGAACGCGGGCTGGTGGGTGATGGTGACATCCATCGGGGTGCTCCCTTCGACGCTCAGGCGGAACCGGAGCGTGGGTTGTGTACGGAGAGGACCCCCTTCTCGGCGCGCATCGGCCGGTCCGATCCCGTGCACGGCGCGGAAAGCACGCCCGAACGCCTCGACCGAGCCGTACCCGTGGCGCACGGCCACATCGAGAAGGCTCGGTGCACCGGCCGCGAGTTCGGCGCCGGCGAGCGTCATCCGGCGACGACGCACGTACTCGGACAGCGGCATCCCCGCCAGTGCCGAGAACATCCGGCGCAGGTGGTACTCGGTGGTGCCGTGCTCCCGCGCGAACGCGGCGACGTCGATCTCATCGACGCCGACCGCCTCCACCAGGTCGACCAGGGCGTTGAGCGTACCGATCATGGGGTCCTCCTTTCCCCACCATCGTCGCCGCGCGTCGGCCGGGGCGACCCGACTTCTCGTGTCGGATGCGATCGGCTCGGCCCGTCGCCGTCAGTGCGAGGTCACAGCTCGACGGGCGGTGCGGGCTCCGTCTCGGCGGCCTCAGGGTGCCTGGCGAGGTTCACGATGGCGGCGATCAGTCCGCCCCACACCGTGACCATGGCGATGATCATCATGACGATCGCTGTGGTGGTCATGATTCCGCTCCCTTCGTCGCGGGGGCGACCGGGATCGCCGACGTCTCCGCATCCGGCTCGTACTGCTCCTGGTCGAGGAACTCGTCGTATTCGGGATCGTCCTTCGCGTGGGAACGCCCGCTCCACGGCAGCGCCGAGAGGACGAGAGCGAGTACGACGAGGGCGATCACCATGCCCCAGCCGAAGATCGCGAGGAACCACGCCGGGTATCCGCTGTACGGCTCGGAGATCTTCGCGATGAGCTCGCTGATGAAGAGGTACCCGAGCACGAGAGGCGCCAGGACGCCGACGAGGAGCTTCCAGATGGTGCCGACGCGGAAGCTGGAGCGACGGTCGAGGTGCTCGACCAGCACCGGGAGCTTGTGCAGCAGCCAGGCCACGACGATCACGGCCACCAGTGCCACCGCCATGATGCCGAAGGCGTTGACGAACGCGTCGGCCGTGTCGAGCACGGTCAAAGCCGTGGTGGTGGAGAACAGCGCCAGCGAGACGAGCGCGAGCGGGATCGACACCGTGAGCGTGGTGCGAACGCGCGCCCACCCGAGCTTGTCCTGCAGTGCGGCGACGATCACCTCGAGGATCGAGATCAGCGAGGTGATGCCGGCGAACACCAGAGCGCCGAAGAACAGCACGCCGATGATCGAGCCGCCCGTCGCCTGCGAGACGATCGTCGGGAAGGCGACGAACGCCAGGCCGATCCCCGACGTCGCCACCCCCGCGACCTCGGTTCCCTGAGCCTGGGCCATGAAACCCAGGGCGGTGAAGACGCCGATGCCGGCGAGGATCTCGAAGCCGGAGTTCGCGAATGCCACCACGAGTCCGGAGCCGGTCAGGTCGGTCTTGCGCTTGAGGTACGAGGAGTAGGTCACCATGATCCCGAACGCGACCGACAGCGAGAAGAAGATGTGCCCGTAGGCGGACGCCCAGACTCCCGGGTCGGCCAGGGCCTCCCAGTTCGGCGTGAAGAACGCGTTCAGCCCGTCCATCGCCCCCGGCAGGAACAGCGACTGCACCACGAGGATCGCGAACATCACCGTGAGCAGGGGCATGAGGATCATGTTCGCCGTGCCGATGCCGCGCTTGACGCCGAGCGCCATGATCACGATCACGATCAGCCAGACCGCCACGAGAGGGAGGCCGACCTGCGGCACGAACTGCGTGGACACGCCGACCTCGGCGACGTCGGCCGATTGCAGGAACTCGCCGGAGAAGAAGGCGTCTTCGTTGCCGGGGCCCCACGTCAGCTGCGCGGAGAACCAGGTGTACATGGCCGCCCAGGCGATGATCACCGCGTAGTACACCGCGATCACGACGCAGATGAGCACCTGCCACCACCCGAGGGGCTCGGCGGCACGGTGCATGCGACGGAAGGCCAGCGGCGCGGAACCGCGGAACCGGTGTCCGATCGCATAGTCGAAGAAGAGGAGCGGGATGCCGGCGGTCAGCAGTGCGCACAGATACGGGATCAGGAACGCCCCGCCGCCGCCCTCGTAGGCGACATACGGGAAGCGCCAGATGTTCCCGAGGCCGACCGCGGATCCGATCGCCGAGAGGATGAAGACGTTCCGCGAGCCGAAGGCCTCGCGTCTGGGGGTCTGCGTCGTTGACGTGGCCATGCGGGCGAGACTACTAGAGCCCGCGGCCGCTCACGAGGTGCCGGGCCCGAGTGCCCGACACCTCGTTCCGGATGATCGCGTCAGGAGCTGATCTCGGCGAGCGACCTGTCCTTCGTCCGCACTCCCATGCGGATCAGGAGAGCGGAGACGATCAGAAGCGCGATCATCGTCGCACCCGCGGGGACCGCCCCCGCACCGAGCAGGATCGGGAGGATGATGAAGGGCGCGACCGCCCCGCCCAGGTGGCCCAGCCCGTCGCAGATGGACGCCGCCGTCCCGCGCGCGGCTGTCGGGAACACCTCCGCGGTGTACGTGTACGCCGGGGTCGCCATGAACGCGATTCCGGCGGTCGCCAGCAGAGAGCCGGCCGTGGCCCATGCGTCGCCCCATCCGAGGATGATGAGGACGATTCCGAGGGCGAACACGAGCGTGCCGATGATGATCATGGTGCGTCGCTCCCACTTCTCGATGAGGGCGACGACGATGAACCCGACGATCAGCGGAGCCCCCCGCGTGAGCACGGTGACCAGGAGAGCGTTCGACGTCGAGACGCCGACGCCCTCGAGGATCAACGGGAGGTAGCTGGAGAACCCGTACATCGCGATGTAGAAGATGAACCAGAAGCCGAGCACGGTCAGCAGTCGCCACAGCAGCGGGGGACGCAGGAGGGTACGCAGCGGTCGTTCGGCTTCGACATCGGGAAGGTGATGCGCCGGCGCGGCGAGCGTCCCCCTCGCGACTTCCACACCGACCGTTCGCTGCATCGAACGGACGACCTCCGTCGCCTCGTCGATCCGTCCCTGCTCGGCCAGCCAGCGCGGCGACTCCATCAGGTCTCTCCGGTTGATGAACGGGAGGATGAGCAGCACGAGCCCGCCGAAGCCCATGAGGATGCGCCAGCCCTCCGACGGCAGCGCGGCCAGGACGGGCAGCGACGCGAATCCGACGATCAGATTCAGGATGCCGCCGATCACGTAGAGCAGCGAGAGGTACTTGCCCCGACGGTTCTTGGGCGCCATCTCGCCGATGTAGGCCGAGCACAGCGCGAGGACCGCCCCCATGCCGCCTCCGGTCAGGAACCGGAAGAACGACAGCGACGCCGCGTCCCAGGACACGGCAGTGAGCGCGCCTCCCACTCCGAGCAGCGCGATGGTGAGGAAGAGCCCGAGCTGACGACCGCGGCGGTCGGAGATGTGCCCGAAGATGTAGGCGCCGACGGCGTAGCCGGCGAGGTTCGCCGCCACCGGCCACGACAGATCGGCCGGATTCAATCCGATACCGCTGATCATCGACGGGATGGAGACGGCGAACACGCCGATGTCGTAGTTGGCGAAGAAGAATGCCAGCATCAAGGCGAGCCAGGCGCCGCGGCTGAGGCCGACGCGCGGCATCCTGTCGATGGCCTCCTCGACGGTGAGGGGCTGTGCGGTCGCCCGCGTGGTCAGATCAGACATCATTGTCCTTTCGGGGGTGATATTGCTAGGCGTTTTTCTCGAAGAACGGCAGCACTTCGTCGTCGGGGCCGCTTCCGCTCGGCTCGAAACCCACGCGGACGCGGGCGCCCTCGAGGTCGTCGTCCGGGTCGAAGCCGCGCAGTTCCGTCCACCACCAGGGACCCTCGTCGAGCTCGACGATCCCCACCACGGAGCGGTGGACGCTACCATCCGGCCGTCGCGTGTGAGGGACCGACCACGAGACGACCCGTGCGCCCCCGGAGGCGGCGACGGTGCCGAAGCGCGCGCGGTCATGAGCCGTGTCCGTACGGGGGTCGAGGAGCTCGCCGGTCTGGAGGTCTTCGATGAGGAGGAATTCCCCTCGCGCGGTGCCGTCGAGGAAGAAGGCGGTCGCTTCGTCGCGCCGCAGGGGCATGAGTGCCATGAGAGTCGCTCCGTTCAGACCGTGCCGAGCACGAGAGTCGCGTGATGGTCGAGGGTGCCGCCGTTTCCGGAGACGAGAGCGCGATCATGCCGGGCCACCTGGCGATCGCCGGCCTGGCCGCGGGTCTGGATCACGGCCTCCGACAGCGGAGTCATGCCCCAGAGGTAGTAGGACGACAGCTCGCCTCCCCGGTGTTGACCTTGAGGGAGCCGCCGGGCCCCAGCACGCCGGGTTCCGCGAGGAAGCGGCCGCCCTCCCCTTCGGGCAGAAGCCGTAGTCCTCCAGGGTGACCAGTGCCGTGTAGGTGTAGCAGTCGTAGACCTCGACGAGGTCGATCTCGTCGAGCGTCGTGTCCGCCATGCGCAGCGCCGCCGGCCCCGAGATGGCGGCCCCCGTCGTCAGGCCGAAGTCATCGTGCCGGATGCCGCTTCTGCCCGGATGGGTCTGCGCCCAGCCGAGCACTTCGACGGGAGGCTGGGCCAGCGCGGTGGCGTGTTCCAGCGAGGTGACGATCAACGCGATGGCGCCGTTCGACACCAGACAGCAGTCGAGCAGGTGGAAAGGCTCGGAGATGTAGCGCGACGCGTGGTAGTCCTCCATCGTGATCGGTGTGCGCATCTGCGCCAGTGGATTCATCAGCGCCCACTCGCGCTGGGCGACGGCGATGGCGCCGAAGTGGTCGTTCGTCGTGCCGAACCTCTGCATGTGCCGCCGGGCGGCGAGGGCGTAATAGGTGTTCGCGCTGTAGATTCCGCTCGCGGCGAGCATCCCCCGCCATCCTTGTGCTGAGGTTCCCGCCGCCTTGTACGCGGCGCCGCCGCCGAGGTTCTCCTTGAGGGGCGCGTCCGCCCACACGATCGCGATCGTCTTCGCCATCCCCGCACGCACGGCCATCCCCGCGTACTGGACCATCTGCGCCGCCGTCGAACCGTATCCCTGCATGAAGGTCAGCAGCCGGAGGTCCGTGAGGCCGAGCGCCACCTGCAGGTCGAGGCCCACATCGCCGCCGAGGCCGCTCGACATGATCAGTCCGTCGATGTCGGCGAGATGCAGTCCGGCGTCCCGCACCGCGTCGCGCACGGCGATGGAGGCGAACTGCGTCGCCGTGTTGTCGTACACCTTGCCGATATCGCTCATCCCGAGCCCGGCGATGGCGATGCGTTCCGAGGAGCTCATCGTCCCTCCCATCGAGGAGCGCGCTTCTCGGCGAAGGCGCGCATGCCCTCCTGCGCGTCGGCGGATGCCATGAGCGTCTCCCCCTCGCGCGCCGTCCGCTCCCAGTCGGCTGCCTCACGGTCGACGACCCCCGCCGTGATGCCCCTGGCGATGCGCTTGCTGACCTGCACCGCGATGGGCGCGTTGGCGATGATCTCGTCCGCGAGGGCGAAGGCGGCGGGGAGCACCTCGTCGAACGGGACGACCCTGTTCACGAGCCCGAGTTCATGCGCGCGGTGTGCGCTCAAGGGCGCACCGGTGAGGATCGCCTCCATGGCGATCTTGTCGGGGATCTGTCTGGGCAGCCGGAAGGCGCCGCCCGCCCCGGCGAAGATGCCGCGTCTCACCTCGGGCAGACCGAAGGTCGCGCCGTCGGCCGCGACGGCGAGGTCGCTCGCGAGGGTGATCTCGGTGCCGCCCCCGAGCGCGAAGCCGTTGACGGCGGCGATCGTGGGCTTCGAGATGTGGTGCGTCACGTAGCCGGCGAAACCCCACGCGCGGATCCGCTCGTCGTCGGTGTTCAGCTCGCCCGCCGCTGCCGCCTTCAGGTCCGCTCCGGCGCAGAACGCCCTGTCGCCGCTTCCGGTGATGATCACGCACCACACGTCATCCGTCGATTCGGCGTATCGGAGCGCCTCCCCGACCCCGATCATCACGGCGAGGTTCACCGCGTTGCGCGCATCCGGTCTGTTCAGGGTGATCAGGAGCACGCGTCCCCGCTGCTCGGCGATCACGGCTCCGTCACCTCCCACGTCCACGTTGGTGCCGCTCATCTCGAACGTCGGGTTCGCGTCGATTGCCATGGTCATCTGTCGTCGTCCTTCTCTGTGTCGCTATGCCGTCGGTACGGGAGCTGCGGACGGATGCTCCTCGAGCACGCCGGATTCGAGCAGCTGTGTGATGCGGGATTCCTCGACGCCGAGCAGCGTGCGGAGGATGTCCCTGGTGTTCTCGGCCTGCAGCGGTGCCGGACGCAGCAGGGGCGGCGGCAGCGTCACGGTTCTGGCCTCGCCGAGGTTCGCGGGCAGCGGCTCGGGCAGCTGCGGCTGCGTCAGGGTGCCGAACGCCCCGCGGACCATGAGGTGCGGATCGCGTTCGATGTCGTCGAGGCGGAGCATCGGGGCGGCAGGTACTCCTGCGGCCTGCAGACTCGCCGCGGCCTCGCCCGGGTTCCTCGTCGCCGACCACTCCGCGAACAGCCGTCGCAGCTCCTTCCGGTGCACCACACGCTGCTCCGCGGCGCGCAGGCGCGGGTCGTCGAGCAGGTCAGGGCGGCCGATCGTGCGGGCCGTCGCCGCGAACCGTGCATCCCCGACGGCGTCGACGACGAGCCACTCGTCGTCGCCGGCCGCCGGGAAGACTCCGCGGAATCCGTCAGAGCCTCGATCGTTCCCCTCCCCGCGGATGCCTGCCCCCGGTTGCAGCTCCTCTGCCAGCAGCCAGTCGGCCATCGCGCCGAAGATCGCGTCGACCTGGGCCGTGCTCACGCGCCCGCCTCGTCCCGTGCGGTCCCGACGCAGCAGCAGCGCGACGACGGCTGCGGCGTTCAGTCGGGCCACCACATGATCAGGGAAGATCGTGATCGCATCGCTGAACCCGTCGGCGTCACCGGGATATGACCAGAGTGCCGAGAGCCCGGCGCTCGCGCGCACCAGCGGCCCGTAGCCGAGGCGCCTGCTCCACGAACCGTGGTTTCCGAACGCGCTGGACTCGGAGAGGATGATGCCGGGGTTGAGCGCGCTGAGCGTTTCCGTGTCGAACCCCAGCGAGGCCAGCGTGCCCGGCTTGAAATTGGTCAGGATGACGTCGCTGCGGCGGACCAGTTCGGAGAAGATCTCGCGGCCCTCGTCGGTGCGCAGGTTCAGACCGAGGCTGCGTCTGTTCCGCATCCCCCAACTGGCGCCCTCGGTGATGGCGGTCGCGGTTCCGGCGGACTGGCGCGACCCATCGGGGAACGCGCTCGATTCGATCTTGATGACGTCAGCGCCGTAGTCCGCGAAGAGCCGGCCGAGTTCCGCGCCCACGACGATCACACCGAGGTCGAGCACCCGCAGGCCGTCGAACGGGAGCCGTCCGGGGTGCGCCCCCTCGACGATCGGCACACCCTGCGTCGAGGATGCGCGGCGCCCGTCACCGGCCCGGCACGTCGGTCGTCGATCTCGAACCACCCGGTGTGGGCGAGCGGCGCTCCGGGCAGATCGGATGCACGGGAGAACGAGCCGTTCTCCTGGAACGCGCGCTCGCCCAGCACCTCCGCGGACTGCGCCACCGCTGCGGTCGGAACGCCGAGCTGCTGCCCCTGTTCGACGGCCTCCGCCATCGTGAGCGTGCGGAACAGGTCGCCGATGAGGGGTACAGCTCGCCGGCGGCGCCGAACCTCGTCTGGGTGTCGTCGTAGCGGGGGTCCGCGAACGCCTCGGGGCGACCCAACCACTCGAACATGCCCTGCCACTGCCGCCTGGCGAGCACGCAGATGCGCACCCAGCCGTCTTTCGCGGGGAAGATCGGATACAGGTGTCGGGCGTCGGGGCGACCCCGCGGCAGGTCTCGGAGCGGTACTCCGGCGCGCGCACTCCCGCCGATGCCGAAGACCGGATCGAGGATCTGCACGATTCCCTCCTGCACGGAGAAGTCGGCCACATCACCCTGCGCGGTAGCGCGGACGTGCGCGAGTTCGAGCATCACCACCCACACGGCCTGCACCGCCGCCGATTCGTAGGCGAGGAACTCGGGCGGCAGCAGCGGGGTGGCCGCGTCGGGGAGCCCCGACCGCGAGAGCACCGTGCTCAGGGCGGCGTGGACATCGGGGGTGCCGAGCCAGGACGATCGATCGCCGAAGCTGCCGAAGTCGCTGATCTCCACCACGACGAGACGTTCGTTCCCGGCGCGAAGGGCAGCGCCCGACAGGTCTCGATCCGCCCACCACCACGCCGACCGATCGCGGACCACCACATCGGCGGTCCTGGCCAGTTCGCGGAAGCGGCTCCGCCCGTCGGCAGCATCGAGGTCGATCTCCTCGAAGGCCTTTCCGCGGTTGCGCGTCGCGAACGTGGTGCTCGCACCGTCGATCATGACGCCGGCCGTGCGTGCGGGCGAACCCCGGGCGCCTCGACCCGGATCACCTCCGCACCGAGCTCGGACAGGATCCGGCCGACATTCTGCAGGTCGCTGTCGACCGCGTCGATGATCCGGATACCCGCGAGCGGCATGTCGATTCCCACCTGGTGCATGCGATCACTCCTTCGTGAATGAGCCGTCGTCGCTGAGCGGCTCGCCTCACTCTCCCGCCGTTCGAGGGGCAGGCCCAGCGCAAATCGACGCCGATGCAGGGGGCGGAACGAGTCCTCTCCTGACGTCTGTCGACGACCCCGGATCCGGATCGATCCCGCTCACCGCACCGGACCTGGACGGTCCGATGCAAGCTTCCGCATCGGACCGATCGGGCAATCCTCGCGGGGCTAGAGTTTCGAGATGGAGCTGTCGCAGTTGAGAGCCTTCGTCGCGGTGTCGCGCACGGGGACGGTCGCGGCCGCTGCGGACATCCTCCATGTGACTGCGTCACCGCTGAGCAGGACCGTTCGCGAGCTCGAGCGGCAGCTGGGCCGCGACCTGTTCACGCGCGCCTATCACCGCTTCACGCTGACGGAGTTCGGACGACGGCTGCTGCCGCTCGCCGTCGAGATGATCGCCCAGGCCGACGAGTGCGAACTCCTCGCGTTCGAGAGTTCGCCGATGCTCAGGAGCGGAGCGACGCCGTGGACCTCGCGCGCCCTGAGTTCGCGGTTCCAGCAGGCCCTCGCACGATCGGGAGAGCCGCTCGGCGAGTTCTCGTCCGCCCTGTCGTCCGTGCTGCTCCACGACCTTCGTCACGGCATCACCGACATCGCGCTCGTCCACCTCCCGGTCGACGAGCCCGGCATCGAGACGATCGCCCTGGCGAGGTACAACTACTCGATCGCCGCGGCTGGCGACTCGTCTCTGGACCTCGGGCGTCCCGTCCGACTGACGGATCTGCGAGGGCGATCGCTCCTCTCCCTGCCGATGATGATGCAGCCCAAGCCGATGAAGTCCATGCTCGACCGCCTGTATGAGGCAGGGGTGGCGTCCATCGTCGAGGTCGACCTGCGAGACATGATCGACCTGCAGAATCGGATGGCACGCACCGGCGAGCTCATGTTGACCACCATCTCTCCCGACCTCCCCTCCACTCGATTCCTCGATCAGGAGAGCATGCAGATCTTCCCCCTCGCCGAGGGGGAGATCCTGTTCGAGGTTGGACTCGCCTGGCGCACGAGAGACAGCGTGCATGGCGCGCGGCTGGCGGCGGTGGTCGACGAGCTCCGCCCGGTCGGCGGTCTGGAGCTCATCGGTTGAGCCCGATCGGATCTCGTTTCACACTCGGCGTACAGAGTTTGTGAACAGCGATCACATATTGTCGAATGATCGGGGGAAAACTGGGGAGATCGATTCGACATGAAGGTTAGGGACCTGCTCATCGGCGTCCCCCGCGAATTTCCGAGCCTCCAGGACGAGGAGAATCCGTTCCTGCACGCCGACGCTCTGATCGGCGCCCAGATCACGCGGGTCATCGTCGACGTGCTCGGTGGAGCCGTCGGTGTGCTCCTCGAGCTGCGACAGTCGACGCGCCTTCGCGGCAACACCGCCCTGCTGCGCGTGACCGGCGTCGCCCAGCAGAACTGGGTCTGCGCACGCACCGCGAACGAGTTCACCGCGTGGTCGATCACCGCTGCGGTCGTGCACCAGCACGAGAAGGAGGTGCAGTTCGTGGCCGATTGCCTCCCCGTCGGGACCCTTCGCATCGTCGGCTCCGCGGCGGACTTCACCCTGCTCGACGCTGCCGCGCTCCCGACCGCTCCGCCCGATTACCGCGCCGACCCGCGAGCGCTGATCCGGTTCGGGATCGCCGACGAGTCGACAGAGGTCGAACTGATCGGCGTCGCCCGCTCGGAGGGCGCCCGCCCGCCTGCATCACCCGGATCGTGAAGGATGCTGCGCCACGCGCTCGAGCGCGGACTCCAGGTGCGCCGAGAATCGTCGCGGATTCTCAGCGTGCGGAAAGTGCCCGAGCTCCGGCATCTCGGCGAAGGACGCGTTCGGGATCGCTGCGGCGAGCGCGCGCGAGGCCTCGGGCGGCACACTCGTGTCGTAACTGCCGCTGAGCACGGCGATGTGCGGACTCGCAGAGGTGAGCAGGGCGGCCACGTCTTCGAAGCGCCATTGCTGATACGAGTCGATGTCTGCGGCGTACAGTCCGTGCCCGCCGGACGAGTACCCCCACCAGACCCTCGTGCGAGATGACGACGGCGATGCGGGGTTCATCAGCCCGTAGGTCCACTCGGGCACGAACACCGAGGCATCGATGTCGGCAGCTCTGAGCTCCGCGACAGCGCGATTGCCGACCCCGTGCCCGACCTGACATGCCACTGCTCCGGCGAAGCGGTCCTGATGCGTCGCGAGCGCATGCACCACAGCCGCTCCGGCCATCGATGCGCCGACCAGTGTGGGGCACGGCAGCTCCAGCGCGTCGGCGACCGAGACGATGAAGTCCGTGTATCGAGCCGGCGTGAGCGTCCACGACCCTGCGGGGTCGCCGAAGATCGGACTCGATCGACCGTGCCAGGGCAGATCGACCGTGATCAGCTCGTAGCGGTCGGTCACGTCCGTCTCGGTGATGAGTCCGTGCCATTGCGACGTGTCACTGCCCGCGGTCGCGAGAGCCAGCAGCTGCGGACCGGAACCGCACCTCTCGACGTAGATGTCGGCGGTGCCGAGTGCCGAATGTACGCGATGGTAGCTGCCGACCGCAGAGAGCGGACGGCGCGGCACGACGGCGTCGATCGCCTCCGTGTGCCGTGCGGCCTCGATCACCGCGCGCACGACGTGCAGGTGCCGCAGATACTCCCGCTCGTCGCCCTCGACGACCATGCTCCCGGTCCGGACGAGGTGGAGGGGACTCTGCCATCCGGGCGCCGGACGCTCGGCGAGGACGAGAGCCCACACCTCGTCCGTCGCACGCAGCACGAACCGTGGCCCGCAGTCTCCTTCTCCGAGCTCCATCCGCCGCATGACGCGGTCGGAGACGGAGAACACCACCGTCCAGCTGCTCCCCTGGATCGAGAAGACGGTGTCGACCCCTCGGACGAGCGCACCCACGTGCGAGTCGGCGACCACCTGATCCCACCGGTCGCTCATCGCCATCGACCGATCGTCGCCGCCAGTCCCCTCAGCAGGCCGCCCACCGGGCTGTGCCGATCGAGTTCCCCCGCATCGTGACCGCTGATCAGATGGGCGGCCGAGCGGGAGCGCAGCTCCTCCAGCACCTCGAACGACAGCGGCAGGTCCGCCATGGACTGGAACAGCTTGTCCCCCTCCAGCTCTTCATGGAAGTGCATCGCATCGCTCGCGAGGATCACCAGTCCCTCGCTCGTGTGCACTTCGACGATCGCCTGTCCCGGGGTGTGCCCTCCCACCGCGGTCACACGCACGCCGGGTGCGACGTCGACGTGCTCACGGAAGACGCGGAGTCGACCGTCGGACTCGGCGGACGCCATCGCCTCGCCGGCGGACGCATCGCCGAAGTGCGCGAACAGGGTCTTCTCGGCCATCGGCCCCGTCCAGAACCCCACCTCGGCCTGCGAGATGTGGATCGGCGATCGCGGGAACGCGGTCAGGTTGCCGATGTGGTCGTAGTGCGCATGGGTGATCACCACGGGATGACCCGCCGTCGGGTCGATGTCGAGCGCGCGGAGGGCGTCGACCGGATCGACGAGCACCTCGCGCCCTCGTCTGCGGCCCTCCGTGCCCGAATACCCGGTGTCGACGATCACCACGTCGTCGCCGCTGCGAAGGACCCAGAAGAAATAGTCGAGACGGAAGGGAGCATCATGCTCCCCGTAGAACGAGTAGTTCATGAAGGCGTCCGACCGGGTGGTGCTGCGCGTTCCGTGCTTGACGATGACGACCTGCCACTCGCGGGTCTCGCTCTGCATCTCCGGCATCCTGATCCTCCGAGACTCGTCGTCGGGCCGGGCTACTCGCCCGAGCCGCCCTGATGGACCTCGACGCTGGGCTCGATGCCGTCGGCGCCCACGACCTCGCGCCAGGCCTCGAACCCGGTCTGGAAGGCGACGATGCCCGCTTCGGGAAGAGCGATCTCGATCGCCTCCAGGATCTCGGTCGGTGTCAGGCCCAGATCGAGCGCGACCCGGATGTGCGATTGGATGTGCCCCTTGGACGCGCGCATCACCGTGAGCGAGACGATGAAGATCAGCTCCTTCGTCTTGCGGTCGAGCGTGCGCTGGTCGAGGTAGGCCGCAGACACCATGTGGTTGGCGGCCTGGAGCACAGGGAAATCCTGTTTCGCCATGACCTTGTGATAGTCGAGGACGTATCCTCGCTTCGCCGCCATGTCGTCGATGTACGCCTGGGGGTCGAGGGATGCGGGGGAATCGCTCACTTCGATGTCTCCTTCTCTGTGGGGTCGTGCGGGGTCGTGCCGAGTCCGTACAGCCGACCGATCTCGGTATGGTCCGGGGCGTCGCCGAGGCGTCCGCGTGACCCGCGCAACGTCTCGAAGACGGTGTCGACCACCGGCGTCTCGAGTCCGTCTGCGATGCCCATCGCGATCGTCATGTCCTTGAGCATGAGGTCGTAGGCGAAGCCGCTGTCGAACGAGCCGGTGAGGATGTACCGGGGGAACTTCAGTTCGGTGGCCTGACTGCGTCCCGTCGCCTCGTTGAGCACCGCGGTCATGGTTTCGGGGTCGATCCCGAAGCGCTCCGCGATCGAGAGCGCCTCGCTGGCCACGGCGATGTTGCTCGCACTCACGAGGTTGTTCAGAGCTTTCGCGGCGTCTCCGGCACCGGCGGGGCCGACGTGCAGGATCGAGGCCCCCAGCACGTCGAGGTGCGGCATCGCCCGCTCGACGGCCGCCGTCGTCCCCCGACCATGATCGCCAGCTCGCCCGACACGGCCTTGGGGACGCCGCCGGACACCGGGGCGTCGACATAGTCGATGCCCCGGCGAGCTGCCTCCGCTGCCAGCGCGCGGGTGCTGTCCGGTTCGCTCGAGCCCATGTCGATCACGATCGTCCCCGACTCGAGCGTCGCCAGCAGCCCCTCCCCTCCGAGGAGGATGCTCTCGACGTGTCTGCTGGTCGGAAGCATCAGGATGACGGCTCCGACGCCGGCGGGGAGGTCGTCGAGCGCATCCACGGCGACGGCCCCTCCGGAGCGCACGACCTCCGCGACCGCCTCGCCGGACAGGTCGAAGACCGCCGTGGGGTGGACGCGCGCATGTCTGATGGCCATGGGGGCCCCCATGTGGCCGAGACCGATGAACAGTGTGGTCGACATCCGTCGCCTTTCCCTCGAGCCCGTGCGTGCTCAGTCGAAGACGACGGAGCGCTGCGGGCGTGTGTCGACACGGAGCTCGAAGACATCCGGTCGTGAGTAGTGCCCCACAGCGTCGAAATCAAGGTGGGATCGGGTCTTGTCGCCCTGGTCGATGTCGGCGAACAGAATCGTCTCCTCATCGAAGACCGGACCGGCGAGGACCTCCCCGGACGGTGCGACGATCATGCTCCCGCCGCGCATCACCGTGTCGCCGTGCGGCGGTTCCGCATCGAACGGATGGTCCGCCGGGAAGGCATCCTTGGTGATGAACTGGCACGCCGAGAGCACATGGGTGCGCCCTTCGACGGCGACGTGCATCATGGTCGCCGCCCAGGTCGGCCGGTCATCGGCCGTCGGAACGCAGTACAGCTCGACGCCCTTGGCATACATCGCCTGTCGCAGCAGCGGCATGTAGTTCTCCCAGCAGATGACGGTGCCGATGCGGCCCGCCGGTGAATCGACCGTGTCGAGCGTCGATCCGTCGCCGAAGCCCCAGATCAGTCGTTCGGCACCCGTGGGCATGAGCTTGCGGTGGAGACCGGCGACGCCGCTGTTCGGGTCGATCATGACCGCTGTGCAGAAGAGGGTGTTGCCGAGGCGTTCGATGATGCCGATGACCACGAACACCCCGTGCTCTCGTGCGGCCTCGCAGAGCTGCGCGATCTCCGGACCATCGACGCGGACGGCGCCCTCGGCATACCGCCGATACTGATCCCGTCCCTGCTCCGTCCTGATCCCGACGGGCGATCCGAAGGTGCTGCCCTTCGGGTATCCCCCGATGAACGCCTCGGGGAAGACCACCACCTGGGCGCCGCCCTGAGCCGCCTCGGCGAGCAGCTTCACCGCTTTGCCGGTCGAGGCCGCGGCGTCGAAGGGGATCGCCGCCGCCTGCACCACCGCGACCCTGTGCGTATCCGTCATCGTCTCCTCCTCCGTCTGCCTTGCCTCCGACATGCCCGAGCGCTCAGCCACGGGAGATGTCGATGCCTTTGGTCTCCTTCAGCGTGGGCAGAAGGATCCCGAGGGCGAGCACGGCGACGGCGATCACGTAGAAGGCCGGCGAGATGAGGATGCCGGTGCCGGCGACCAGCGCCGCGGCGATGAGCGGGCCCGGTCCTGCGAGGACGGCGTAGGCGACGTTGTATCCGATCGCCGAACCGGTGGCGCGGATCGACGCGGGGAAGACCTCGACGAGCAGGACGTTGTTCACGACTGCCGTGCACGCCACGAAGAGGGCGAACGGGACCATCGCGATGCCGGCGAGCCACGGGTTCCCCGTGCTCATCAGCCAGAACGCGGGGACGCTCCACACGACCAGACCGATGAGCCCGGTGAAGAGCACCGGACGCCGCCCGATGCGGTCGACGACGACGCCGACGAGAGGGTTGAACGCCACATAGATCGCCATCACGATTCCGCACACCACGAGCGCGTCGACGCGGGGCATCCCCACCGGTCCGGAGAGGAAGTTGTTCATGTACGTGATGAGGTAGTAGAGGCTCACCCCGAAGACACCGGAGAACGCGAGCGTCATCACGAAGGCCTTGACCTTCGCCGATGCGGCGGTGTGCTCGATCGTGTTCGCCGCGCGCTTGCGCTCGACCTCCTCGAACACCGGGGTGTCGACGAGCTTCCGGCGGATGTAGATCGCGATCACGGCCATGAGCAGCGAGCCGATGAACGGGATGCGCCAGCCCCACGTGTTGAGGGCGTCTTCCGGGATCGCGACCGTGAGGGTCGCCGCGGTGACGGTGCCGACGAGGAACGCGAGCCCGGCCGTGCCGGTGACGACGCTCGCGTAGATGGCGCGCTTCTTCGTCGGCGCGCTCTCCCCGATGTAGGCGGCGGCGCTGGTCCACTCGCTCCCGGCGAACCCGCCCTGCAGCAGCCGCAGGACGACGATGATGATCGGGGCCGCGATGCCGATCGTCTCGAAAGACGGGGTCAGTCCGATCAGGGTGGTGACGATGCCCATGCCGAGGACGGTGATGATCAGCACGCTCCGCCTGCCGAGCTTGTCACCGAGCGGGCCGAGGATGAGAGCGCCGAAGGGCCGGGAGATGAACCCGACCGCGAAGACCGCGAGCGCCGAGAGCATCTCCGCGGTCGCGTTCCCCGAGGGGAAGAACTGGGCGCCGATGATGGCGGCGAAATAGCCGTAGATGGCGAAGTCGAACCACTCCATGAAGTTGCCGATGCCGACGGCCGTCATGCGGCGGGTGCGGTCGGAACGGGTCAGTGCGGTCGTCGCGGTGATCGGATGCTCGGCAGCAGCCGAGGCTGACCTGTCGGTGGCGGTGTCGTCCATGGCGTGATCTCCCTTGGTCACATGAAGTCTCATCCCCCAATCTGCGGTGCATATCGACAACAGTCAAACCGATGTTTATCATGGGCAGTATCAACAGGATCGATTTACACCAGGTGGATCTCAACCTGCTCGTCGTGTTCCAGGCCCTCATGCAGGAGGGCAGCGTCACCCGAGCGGGCTACAAGCTGAGCCTTTCGCAGAGCGCCGTGAGCGCTGCGCTCGGCCGACTCAGGAAGCTCTTCGACGACCCGCTGTTCGAGCGGTCCCGCTCGGGGATGACCCCGACGCCGAAGGCTCTTTCCCTGTCGTTGAGCATCGGTCCGAGCCTGAGCACGATCGCTGCGGTCATCCTCGACGACGTCGAGTTCGAGCCGTGGCAGAGCGCACGCACGTTCCACCTCGCGATGTCGGACGACATCGAGATGCTGTTCGGACCCTGGGTCGCGCGACAGAAGCTCGACCACAACTGGAGCGTGAACTTCGCCATCCACCAGACGAATAGTCATCTGTGGCGGGAGACGCTCGACGACCCGCTCATCGATGTCGTGCTCACCACGACCCCCGCGCACATGGCCGCCGACTTCCGGGCCGAGCCGATGTTCTCCGGCGACTACCGCTGTGTGCACAACCCGCGGCTGCTGAACCTCTCGAACCCGCTCACGACCCGCGAGTACATCGAGACGCGTCACCTTCGCGTGTCCTACGACCTGCAACGCGGCTGGGTCGACGAGGTGCTCGCCGCCATGGGCCACCAGCGGAACACCCTGTGCACGATCAGTCACTTCAGCGGCATCGGACCGATCCTCCTCGACCTTCCCGTCATCGCGACCATCCCCGAGCACGTCGCTGTGCGCGTGGGCGAGATGTTCGACCTCCGCGTGTCGCCCGTTCCCCTGCAGATGCCCCGGTTCACGATCTCGGCGCTCTGGCGCACGGAGGTCGACGGCCTCATCGAGAACCAGTGGATCCGCCAGCTGTGCAACACGTTCGTGCAGGTGCAGGGACTCTAGGCCAGGGCGTCGTCCAGTCGCTGAAGCCCGTCGAAGCGGCCGTCGAACTCGTCGGCCGGGGTCGGGGCATCGCCCACGGGGCGTCGCACGTAGGCGGTGCGCATGCCCACTGCCTGCGCCCCTCGCAGATCCCACGCGTGGGCCGCGACCATGAGCACGCGCGTCGGATCGCCGCCTGCCGCCTCCACGGCGAGGGCGTACACCTCGGGAGCAGGCTTGTAGGCACGGGCAGCGTCGGCCGACAGGGCTCGATGCCACGACAGCCCGGTATGCGCGCTCAGCCCGCGCAGGGTCTCGGGCGCCGCGTTCGACAGTCCGAAGACGGAGAACCGGTCCGCGAGACGCGCGACACCCTCGACCGCGTCGTCCCACGGCGACAGACGCTGGGACGCGGTGGCGAGCCGCTGGATGACCGCCGGATCGTCGACACCGGCGGTATCACCCACCCGCACGGCGGCTTCGTGATCGAGTGTCACGGTGTCGACGTATTCGCGCTCCCCCCGAGCGATGCGTCGCTGCTCACGTTCGACGTGCCCGCGCCAGACGCCGAGCAATTCGTCGGAGTCATGCCCCGGCCCCACGGCGTCGACGATCGACGTACGGATTCCTCGCGGTTCGTCGACGAGAGTGCCGAGCACGTCGAAGACGACCGTCGTGATGTCGCGGATCATGATTCGAGTCTGCCGTGGACGGCGACCGGAGGGGTCTTCTGGAAGAAGAAAGTGCGGAGACGAGGGGATTTGAACCCCTGGTCCCCGTGAGGGGACTCCACCTTAGCAGGGTGGTGCACTCGGCCGGACTATGCGACGTCTCCAGGCATCCGACCCGAAAGCACGGATGCACCAGGCAATCATAACGGGTATGTGGAGCGGACACGAACCGCGTCCCGCCCCGCCTCCCGAACACTCCCTCGCAGGCTGGGATACTGACCGCAGATCGCGGCGCTCGACCCACCGATGCGAAGGAGACGCCATGACCGGAATGCCGTCGATGCACGACAGGGTGGAGGCGAGCCCCTCCGAGCGACTGTGGAGCAGGCGCGCCATCGGGTACGCGATCGTGCTCGCCCTGCTGATCGCCTCGTACGGTCTGTGCGCCCTGCAACCGAGCACGGATCCGAGCCCCTGGGCCTTCCTCTTCATGCTGGCGACGGTCGCGGTGGTCTTCTACGTCACCGGAGCGAGCCGTCTCGCTCAGCGCGTGTCGTGGGTGGTCCTCTCCGTCGCTGGCGCGGCGGCGATCGTGGCGGCGGCGCTCGGAGCCGACGGTCCTCTGCTGGCCATCCGCTGTCGGCGGCGTCGATGGTCGCGCTGCTCGTCGCGCCCTGGGTGATCATCGCGCACCAGGTCACGCGGCGCGGACTCGACCTCGAGGCGCTGCTCGCCGCGATCACGGCGTACATCCTGGTCGGCATGTTCTTCGCGTTCGTCTACAACCTGATGTCGCAGATCTCGCCGACCCCGCTGTTCGGTGACGACAGCCCCGAGTCGCTGGGCAACCAGCTCTTCTTCTCCTTCACCGCGCTCACGACGACCGGGTACGGCAACCTCGTGCCGGCGGGCGCCGGAGGCCAGGCCGTCGCGGTGGCCGAGGGCATCACGGGTCAGCTGTTCCTCATCACCGCCGTCGCCCGCATCATGCGCGGCGCGAGCGCGAGACGTAGTACCCCGCCGGTCGCCTGAGCGGGCACGGTGAGACGTCGGTCGGATCCGGGAGGATGAGGGGCATGACGACCGTCTCCGCGCCGCGCATCGAACACCACCGCGAGCCGCTGGGCATCGGCGAAGCCCGACCGCGCATGAGCTGGACGCTCGACGATGCCCCGGAGGGGTGGCAGCAGCGCGCGTACGCGATCACCCTCACTCGCGCCGCGGGAGGCGAGACCGTCGAGGTGGTGTCCTCCGAGCAGGTGCTGGTGCCTTGGCCGAGCCGCGCACTCGATTCGCGCGAGCGTGTCGGCGTACGCGTCGCGGTGCAGGGCATCGACGGCACGTGGTCGGCGTCGAGTCCGCCGACCTGGCTGGAGACGGGACTGCTCCACCCGGCGGACTGGTCGGCCGGGCCGATCGGACTCGACCTCGACGAAGACCCCGAGAGCGACGCCCGTCGAGCCACTCTGGTGCGCTCGACCTTCCGCATCGACGGTCCCATCGCCCATGCACGGCTCTACGCCACGGCACACGGGCTCTACGACGCCGAGATCAACGGGATGCGCGTCGGCTCCGACACCCTCTCCCCCGGATGGACGGTGTATCGCGAACGCCTGCGGTACTACACCTACGACGTGACGACGCTGCTCGGCGAGGGCGACAACGCGATCGGCGCCTGGCTCGGCGACGGCTGGTATCGCGGTCGACTGGGGTGGCGCGGCGGACACCGCAACATCTTCGGTTCCGACCTCTCGTTCCTCGGACAGCTGGAGATCACGTACGCCGACGGACGACGTGAGACGGTCGCCACAGACGACACCTGGCGGGCCACGCTCTCCCCATCCTCCGTTCCGGCATCTACGACGGCGAGGACTACGACGCACGGCAGGAGCTGCCCGGCTGGTCGACCGCGGCGTTCGACGACACCGCCTGGCTGCCGGTCTCGGTCCGCGATCGCGATCCGCACACCCTCGTCGCCCCGACCGGACCGCCGGTGCGGGTGACGGAAGAGATCACGCCGGTCGCCGTGCTCACCTCGCCCCATGGCGCGCGCATCCTCGACTTCGGACAGAACCTCGTCGGCCGCGTCCGCATCCGCGTCACCGGGCAGCGCGGCACGACGGTCACGCTGCGCACGGCCGAAGTCCTCCAGGAGGGCGAGCTGTACACGCGCCCCTGCGCAGCGCCCGCTCCAGCGATGCCTACACGCTCGCCGGTCACCCCGACGGCGAGGAATGGGAGCCGCGGTTCACCTTCCACGGTTTCCGCTACGCCGAAGTCGCCGGCTGGCCAGGTGACCTCGATGCGGATGTCGCAGCGGGTGCCCTCACCGCGCGCGTGCTGCACACCGACCTCGAGCGCACGGGGTGGTTCGCGTGCTCCGACCCGCTCGTCGAACAGCTGCACCGCAACGTCGTCTGGGGGATGCGCGGCAACTTCGTCGACATCCCCACGGACTGCCCGCAGCGGGACGAGCGCGTCGGCTGGACGGGCGACATCCAGGTCTTCGGCCCCACGGCGTCGACCCTGTTCGACGTCTCGGGGATGCTCTCCGGCTGGCTCAGAGACGTCGAGGCCGAGCAGCTTCCCGACGGCACCGTGCCGTGGTTCGTCCCGGTGATCCCGTCGCACAAGGTCTGGTCGCCGATCCGTCCCGGTGCGGCATGGGGCGACGTGGCGACGCTGCTGCCCTGGACCCTGTACCAGCGCTTCGGCGACGAGGGCGTCCTGGCGGCGCAGTTCGACAGCGCGCGCCGCTGGGTCGACCGCATCGACGCCGCCGCGGGTCCCGATCGGCTGTGGGACGAGGGCTTCCAGCTCGGCGACTGGCTCGATCCCGCCGCGCCCCCGCAGGACCCGGCCGATGCCCGCACCGATCGCTACCTCGTGGCCACGGCGTACTTCGCGCGCTCCGCCCGCGTCGTCGCCGACATGGCCGTCGCGCTCGGCCGCGAGGCCGACGCCGAGCGCTACGGCATCCTGGCCGCCGAGGTGGCGGCCGCCTTCCGTGCCGCCCATGTGAACCCCGACGGCACGATGTCTTCGGACGCCCAGACCGCGTACGCGCTCGCGATCGTGTTCGACCTCCTCGCCGACGAGGCGCAGCGCGCGGCGGCGGGCGCGCGTCTCGCCGACCTCGTGCACGCCGCGGGCAACCGCATCGCGACCGGATTCGTCGGCACTCCCCTCGTCTGCGATGCCCTCACCCTGACGGGCCACACCGCTGCCGCCTACGCGCTGCTGCAGGAGCAGGGCTGTCCATCGTGGCTCTACCAGGTGGTCCAGGGCGCGACCACGATCTGGGAGCGCTGGGATGCGCTGCTTCCCGACGGGAGCGTCAATCCCGGCACCATGACCTCGTTCAACCACTACGCACTCGGTGCGGTCGCCGACTGGATGCACCGCCGGGTCGCCGGGCTCGCCCCCGCGGCCCCGGGATACAGGCGCATCCGGTTCGCCCCACGTCCTGGAGGGGGACTCACCCACGCCGCGGCGGTGCAGCTCACCCCCTACGGGGAAGCCTCGATCTCCTGGCGCATCGAGCAGGACGCACTCCTCGTCGATCTCGTCGTCCCGGTCGGCACGACCGCAGAGCTCGACATCCCCGGTCTCGAGACCGAAGAACTCGGACACGGCGCGCACTCCCGAGCGGTGCGCGTCTGACGACCGCGGCCACGCGACCGCGGGTCACCCCGTCGTGGACCGCCGCACGACGAGTTCGGGACGGAAGCGCACGCGGCGCTCGTAGTCGCCATCCGGGTCGCTGATCGTCCGCAGCAGCAGTTCGACGGCGGTTCGACCGATCAGCTGCGCCGGCTGCCGGACCGAGGTCAACGGGACGACGGTGGCCGTGGCGAAGTCGATGTCGTCGTAGCCGACGAGGGCGATGTCGTCCGGCACCCGCACCGTGCGGAGCATCGTCAGCGCCTGCAGCAATCCCACCGCGAGCAGGTCGTTCGCGGCGAAGACCGCATCGGGGCGCTCGGCGTCGACACGAGCGGCGATCTCCTCGCCGGCCGCCCGGCCGTGCAGCACCGTGAGCGCCGGCATCCCGATCACCTCGAGCGTCGCATCCGGCTCCTCGGCGACCGCACGCCGAGCGCCGCATAGTCGGTTGGCGACCTGCGCGATCGACGAGGGTCCACCGAGGAAGGCGATGCGACGTCGCCCCTGCTGCAGCAGATGCCGTGTGGCGAGGAAGCCGCCCTCGACATCGTCGACCGACACCGAGCAGAAGGCCGATCCAGGAACCTCGTGGTCGACGAGCACGACCGGGATGCCCGCGGCCTGCATGCGCGACAGCTTCTCGACGTCGCCGGATACCGGGGTGATGAGCACGCCGTTCACCCGCTGCTCGCGGAACAGGTCGAGATAGTTGTCCTCCCTCGACGGGTCCTCGTCGCTGTTGCCGAGCAGTACCGCGAGCGAGTCCTCATCCGCACGCGCCTCGGCGCCACGGGCCACATCGGCGAAGAAGGGGTTGCCGGCGTCGGGCACGACCAACCCGATGCTGCGACTGCGCCCCGCGCGCAGCTGGCGCGCCGCGTCGTTGCGCACGAATCCGAGCTCCGCGATGACCGCCTGCACCCGCGCGACGGTCGCCGGCGCGACCTTGTCCGGGTGGTTCAGCACGTTCGACACCGTGCCGACAGCCACTCCCGCGGCCGCTGCGACGTCGCGCACACTCACTGCCACTGCTGCTCCTCGTCGCTGTCGACGGCACGATCCCGCCGGCCGGATGCGGATCTCGGCGTGTGCGTCACGGTCGCATCCGCCTTCCCCCGCTGCGGTTCGACAGTAGCCCATGCCCGACCGGCGGCCCCGCTTGACGCGTCGAGGACCGTCGGCTTACGATGGGCGTTGAAACGATTCATAAATATCCCGTCACGATCGGCAGAGGAGCCCCATGACGCGCATCGGCTTCCGCCTCCACGTGCGGCCCGAGCTGCTCGACGAATACCTCGCGAGACACGCGCCCGTGTGGCCGGAGATGCTCGCCGAGATCGCCAGAGCAGGACGCCGGAACTACACGCTGTTCCTCGACGAGGGCGGAACGCTCATCGGCTACTACGAGACCGATGACGACGCAGCCGCCCAGGCATACCTCGCCGCCTCACCCGTCGCCGCCCGCTGGGAGGCCGAGATGAGTCGCTTCTTCGTCGGCCTCGACGGGCGCCCCGACCAGGCGGCCACGGCCCTCACCGAGGTGTTCCACCTGGAAGACCAGCTCGCCGCCGCCGGCATGACACCGACCCCCGCAACCGACAACGAAAGCAGCGCATCGTGAGCATCCTCTCGCCCGACACCCTGGCCGCCCTCGAGCAGCAGGCCATCGAACTCCCCAGCTGGGCGTTCGGCAACTCCGGCACCCGCTTCAAGGTGTTCGGCACTCCCGGCACCCCGCGCGATCCGTACGAGAAGATCGCCGACGCCGCGCAGGTCAACGCGTACACGGCGCTCGCTCCCTCGGTGGCCCTGCACATCCCGTGGGACCTCGTCGACTCGTACGACGATCTGCGCGCGCACGCCGAAGACCTCGGGGTCACGCTCGGCACCATCAACTCCAACACGTTCCAGGACGACGACTACAAGTTCGGCGCCCTCACGCACGAAGACGCCGCCATCCGCCAGAAGGCGATCGATCACCATCTCGCCTGCATCGACGTGATGGACGCGACGGGCAGCCGCGACCTGAAGATCTGGCTCGCCGAGGGCTCGAACTATCCTGGCCAGGCCGATCTGCGCGGTCGCCAGGACCGACTGCAGGAGTCGCTCCAGAAGATCTACGCGCGCCTCGGCGACGACCAGCGCCTCGTGCTCGAATACAAGTTCTTCGAGCCCGCGTTCTATCACACCGACGTCCCCGACTGGGGCACCTCGTACGCCCAGGTGAGCTCTCTCGGAGACAAGGCGATGGTCTGCCTCGACACGGGCCACCACGCGCCCGGCACGAACATCGAGTTCATCGTCATGCAGCTGCTGCGCCTCGGCAAGCTCGGTTCGTTCGACTTCAACTCGCGCTTCTACGCCGACGACGACCTGATCGTGGGCGCCGCCGACCCGTTCCAGCTGTTCCGCATCCTCTTCGAGGTCATCCGCGGCGGCGGTCTGAACAACCCCGACGTGGCGTTCATGCTCGATCAGTGCCACAACGTCGAGGACAAGATCCCCGGCCAGATCCGCTCGGTGCTGAACGTGCAGGAGATGACCGCCCGCGCGCTGCTCGTCGACCGCGACGCCCTCACCGCCGCACAGAAGTCCGGCGACGTCCTCGCCGCGAACGCGGTCTTCATGGACGCCTTCTACACCGATGTCCGCCCTGCCCTCGCCGAATGGCGGGAGAGCCGCGGCCTCGCCGCCGACCCGATGGCCGCGTACGCCGCGTCCGGCTACCAGCAGAAGATCGCCGCCGAGCGCGTCGGCGGAGTGCAGGCGGGCTGGGGCGCCTGACGGCTTCCGCTCCTCGCCGTCCGTACGCCGCCCGTGCCCTCAGGCCCGGGCGGCGTACTGCTGGCGGATGAGCGGACGGTGGTCCGCCGCGAAGGAGCGTGCGTCCTCGTCGGTCCACGACGGACGCTCGCCGGTCAGCGCCCACGCGGCCTGCACGGCCGCGCCGCGTGCGACAGCTTCGTCGATGCCCGGCACCACGATAGGCACGTCGAACACCTGAGTGGCGATCTGCGATACCGCCGGGTTGCGCGCGGCACCGCCGATGAGCAGGATGCGTCCGGCGGGCACTCCGCAGCGACGGATCGCATCGAGGCCGTCGGCGAGCCCGCACAGGAGTCCCTCGATCGCGGCGCGGGCGAGCGTCTCGCGTCGCGTGGAAGACAGCGACATGCCGAAGAGCGTCGCCGTGGCATCCGGGCGGTTGGGCGTGCGCTCCCCCTCGAAGTAGGGCTGCAGGACGAGCCCGTCCGCGCCGGGCGCGCAGTCCAACGCCAAGCGGGCGAGCTCGCCGTGATCGACCCCGAGGAGGCCGGCGATCGCATCGAGCACCCTCGCCGCGTTCAGCGTCGCGACGAGCGGCAGGTAGTTGCCGCTGCCGTCGGCGAAACCCGCCACCACGCCGCGGGGATCGCTGATCGGGAGGTCGGAGACCGCGAACACCGTCCCACTCGTGCCGATCGAGATGACCGCGTCACCGGGACGCGCTCCGAGTCCGAGGGCACCGCCGGCGTTGTCGCCGAGACCGGCGCCGACGACCGCACCGCCGAGAGTGACCCCCATCCGGTCGGCGGGGCCGAGCACGCGCGGGAGGGCGGGGACTCGACCGAGTGCGCGTTCGAGCAGCCCCAGGTCGTATTCGCCCGCCGCGGCACTCCAGTACGCCGTGCCGCTCGCATCGGAGCGATCGGTGGCGAGGGCGTCGAGATCGGGACCGAGCTCGCTCGCACGCGCGGGACCGTAGCCTCGGAGCCGCCAGGAGAGCCAGTCGTGCGGGAGGGCGACCGCGGCGACCCTCGCGGCGTTCTCCGGCTCCTGGTCGCGCAGCCAACGCAGCTTCGCGGCGGTGAACGAGGCCACCGGGACGACCCCGACTCGGCGCGCGTACTCCTCGGCGCCCACCTCCGCCGCGAGCGCCGCAGCCGCATCAGCGCTGCGGACGTCGTTCCACAGGAGAGCGTCGCGGACGACGTCGCCCTGGGCGTCGAGCGCGACGAGTCCGTGCTGCTGCGCCGCGACCGAGATGGCGGACACGTCGTCCAGGCCCCCGGCGTCCGCGATCGCCGCCTGGAGAGCCGACCACCACGCCTCAGGGTCGACCTCGGTTCCGGACGGATGCGAGGCGCGACCGTTGCGCACGACCTCCCCGGTGGCGAGGTCGTGCACGCTCACCTTGCAGCTCTGCGTGGACGAGTCGACGCCCGCGACATAGGTCGGCGGCATCCGGTTCTCCCTTCGTCTGCGACGCCTCGAGCCACGAGGGCGCCGGAGCACCCTCGTGGCTCGAGGTCAGCCGTCACTCAGTCTGGCCGGTGAGACCTTCGTAAGCGATGTTTCCGCTCTTGAGGTTCTTGTTGGTCATCTCGCTGAGGTTCTTCAGGAACGCGTCGCGCTCGGTGACGACGTGACCGATCGCCTCGTCGACGTTGTCCTTCGTGATCGCGGGCATCAGGTAGACCGGGTTCTCCTTGACGTCCTCGCCACGCACCACGGCGGCGGCGTAGGCGACGCCGGCCGACAACTCGACCGTTCCGTTCTGCAGCGACGTGCCGATGAAGTCACCGTTCTTGACGGCCTCGAGTCCGTCGGCGATGCCGTCGATGCCGACGATCGGCACATCCGTCATGCCGGCTTCCTTGAGGGCCTGCAGGGCGCCGAGGCCCATGTCGTCGTTCTGCGCGATGACGCCGTCGATGTCGTCGCCGAAGGCCGAGATCCAGTTGCTGACCTTGTTGACGGCCTCGTCGCGCTTCCAGTTCGCGGTGTCCTTCGCGAGGACCTTCACGTCGGGGTTCTCGGCGAGCACGTTGTCGATGCCCTTGCCGCGGTTGATCTCTCCCGAGCCGCCGAGCGGGCCCTGCAGGATGATGACGTTGCCCTTGCCGTCGAGGGCGTCCATCATCATCTGCGCCTCCTGCTCACCGGCGGCGACGTCATCCGGCTGCACCGAGCCTGTGAGGTCATCGCTGTTGAGCGAGGCGTTCACGTCGAAGAAGGGGATGTCCGCGGCCTTCGCGGCGGCGATCTGCGGCTGCAGCGAGTCGGCCTGCACGGGGATGACGACGATCGCGTCGACGCCGGCCGTGACGTACTGGTCGACCTGGCTCGCCTGCGTGTTGACGTCGAGACCCGCGGAGTTCCACAGGATCTCGATGTTGTTCTCCTCGGCGTAGCGCTCGATGCCTTCCTTGCCCTCGGTGACGAACGACGACATGTCGTACACGCTCACACCGATGGTGATGCGCTCCTGACCGCTGTCGTCTCCGCCGGCGTTCGCGTTCGGGTCGCCGGCGCCGCAGCCGGCGAGCATCAGCGCGGCGACCGAGCTGACGGCGAAAGCAGCGACGATGCGGCTCTTCTTGGTGAACATGGGATTCCTCTCGTTGGGTGGTGCGGTGAAGCAGAGTTCTTCGAAGGTCGTCAGCGACTTCGGCGACGGGTCGCCCACACGTCGACGGCGACCGCCGCGACGATGAGCACGCCCTTGATGACCTTCTGCCAGTAGGCGGGGACGGTCAGGATGTCGAGACCGTTGTTCAGCGTCTGGATGAGCAGCAGGCCCAGGGCTGTGCCCCAGATCGAGCCTCGCCCGCCGAGCAGGCTTGCCCCGCCGATGACGACGGCCGCGATCGCGTCGAGCTCGTATCCCACGCCGAGGTTCGGCGCGCCGAGCGTGACGCGGCTGGCGAGCATGACGCCCGAGATGCCCGCGAGCATGCCCGAGATCGCGTACACGCTGAAGATCGTCCGCCCGACGTTGATGCCGGCAATCCCTGCCGCGATGGGGTTGCCGCCGATCGCATAGACGCGCATGCCCCAGGTCGTGCGCCGCATGATGATCGCGAGCCCCAGGATGCCGACGATCATGAGGATGACCGGGAGCGTGAGTCCACCGAACTGCGCGTTGGCGATGCGGGAGAAGTCGGCGGGCAGCCCCGTGATGGGGGCGCCGTTGCCCGCGACGTAGGCGACGCCGGACGCGAGCGTCAGCATTCCGAGGGTCGCGATGAACGGTGGCACCTTGATCACCGACACCACGAATCCGTTGATCGCGCCGGCGACGAATCCGACCACGACTCCGGCCACGATCGCGAGCCAGATCTGGTCGGGGAACGCCTTGGCGGTGAGGCTGCCGAACACGGCCGCAGCGGCGATCACGCTGCCGACCGAGAGATCGATGCCGCCGGTGAGGATCACCAGGGTCTGCCCGAGCGCGATCAGGGCGAACGGCGCCGCCGCGACCAGGATCGTCTGCAGATTATCGACGGTGCCGAATCGCGCGCTCCGGTAGAGGAAGAACGCGATGATGAGCACCATCACGATCACCATGGCGTAGCGGATCGCGAGGTCGCCGAACCAGGTCGGGCTGAAGCGCTTCGTGCCGGACTCCGGCACGAAGGTCTGCGAGGCAGTGCGGGTGTCGGTCATTGGTCGTCCTTTGCGGAGGATGCGGCGCCCGAGGGCGCGTCGGAGATGTCGAGGCCGCTCGCGAGGCGGAAAATGCGGTCCTGCACGTCGGCGTGGGCCAGTGCCGTGCGGTCGAGCTCCGCCACCACGCCGCCGCCCTTGAGCACGAGAGCACGGTGCGAGAGCGCCAGGATCTCCGGCATGTCGCTGGAAGCCATGACCACGGCCATGCCGGAGGCGGCGAGGTCGGTGATGATGCGGTAGATCTCGCTGCGGGCGCCGATGTCGACGCCACGGGTCGGCTCGTCCAGCAGCAGCACCTTGACCTCGCCGGTGAGCCAGCGGGCGAGCACGACCTTCTGCTGGTTGCCGCCGGAGAGCGTCTCCATGAGCTGTCCGAGTCCGCGGCTGCGCAGGCGCACCGAGCTCATGACCTCCGACACGGCGTCGACGCGGCTGCGCCCCTTGAGCCACCCGGCCACGGAGAACTGCCCCATGCGCGGCAGGGTCGCGTTCGCGAGGATGTCCATGCTGAGCACGGCGCCTGCGCCCTTGCGGTCTTCGGGGACGAGGGCCATGCCCGCGGTGATCGCGTCGGCGGGGCGGCCGCGTCGCACCCGCGTGCCTCCGACGGTGATCTCGCCCGCGGACGAGGCGCGCACGCCGAACAGCGCCTCGATGAGCTCCGTCCGCCCGGCCCCGACGAGACCGGCGAGACCGACGATCTCGCCGCGGCGGACCTGAAGGTCGACCGGCTCCGGTGCGGCCGCGTACTCGAGACCTCGAACCGAGAGGGCCACCTCGTCGGCTGCCGGAGCCAGGTCGGGGAACAGGTCCTCGAGCTCTCGGCCGATCATGGCGGTCACGATGTCGTCGTCGGTGAGCGACGAGAGCGGCTCGTCGGCCACGAGCCCTCCGTCTCGCAGCACCACGACGCGGTCGGCGATCGCGCGGATCTCCTCCATCTTGTGCGTGGTGAAGAGGATCGCGACGCCACGGTCGCGGAGCATCCGCATGCTCTCGATGAGCCGGGCGACCTCGCGTTCGGCGATCGCGCTCGTCGGCTCGTCCAACAGCAGCACGCGGGCGCCGGTACTGGTGGCCTTGACGATCTCCACGATCTGGCGGAGCCCGACGGGCAGCGAGCCCATACGCGCGCTCGGGTCGATGTCGACGCCGAACTCGGCGAGCATCTCCTTCGCCTCCCTCGCCATGCGACGGCGGTCGACGAGACCGAGGCGTCCGCGCAGCTCCCGTCCGACGAAGATGTTCTCGTACACCGTGGTGTCGAGGATCGACGCGAGCTCCTGCGGGACGATCGCGATGCCGTGCTGATGGGCGTCACGCGACGATCCGGCGGACAGCTCCTCGCCGCGCACCAGGACCGTGCCGCTGTCGGCCTTCATCTGCCCGGAGGCGATCTTCATCAGGGTCGACTTGCCGGCACCGTTCTCTCCGGCGAGCGCCGTCACGGTGCCCGGTTCGAGGTGGAGCCCCACGCCCTTGAGCACGGGGACTCCACCGAAGGCCTTGCGGATGTCGACGCACGCCAGCATGTCGGGCTGCTCGTCGAGGGTGATGCTGCCCGTCCGCCCGAGGTCGGTCATGATTCCCTCGCGTACTCGCGGTCTGGACGCACGATGCTCTTCAGCGTCGACGGGTGCGACGCCGAGTCGAGAGCCTCTCGGACCTCGCGGATCCCGAACGACCCGGTGACGAGCGCGTCGAGGTCGACGGCCCCCGACGCGACCAGCTGGATCGCGGTCGGCCAGGTGTTCGCGTACCGGAAGATGCCGGTGACCACGAGTTCGCGGTTCTGGATCGTGGAGACGGGGAGCGCGATCTCGTCTGCGCCCATGCCGACCAGGACAGCGACGCCGCCCGGCTTCAGGGCGGAGATGCCCTGCTTCACGGCGACGGGAGAGCCTGAGGCGTCGATGAAGGCGTCGTAGCCGGTGCCGAGCGGGCCGGACGCCGGGTCGACCGCCTCGGTCGCGCCGAAGCGGAGGGCGACTTCGCGGCGCTCGGCCATCGGGTCGCTGATGACGATCGCGGCGGCGCCGAAGGCCCGCGCGGTCTGCGCCGTGACGATGCCGATCGGCCCTGCTCCGGTGATGAGCACGCGGCTGCCGGGGCGTACGCCCGCCTTCTGGATCGCGGCGATCGCGACCGAGAGGGGCTCCATGAGGGCTGCTGCGTCGTCGCTCACCGCGTCGGGCACCGTGTACGCGAAGTCGTTCGAGATCGCGACGTACTCGGCGAAGGCGCCGTCGATCGGCGGGGTGGCGTAGAACTCGATACGCGGGCACAGGTTGTACCGGCCGCTGCGGCAGAACTCGCACACCCGGCACGGACGCTGCGGCTCGATCGACACGCGCTCCCCCACGCGGGAGTCGTCGACGTCGTCGCCGACCGCGACGATCACTCCCCCGACTCGTGCCCGAGCACGAGGGGCTCCTCCACCACGAAGTCGCCGATGCGCCCCTCGTGGAAGTAATGGACATCCGAGCCGCAGATGCCGACCGCGTTCACCCGGACGATCACCTGGTCGGGGAGCGGGACCGGCACGGGGCGGGTCTCGACCGTGAGCTCGCCGGCTCGCACCAGCACGCTCGCACGCATGGTCGTCGGCAGTTCAGTGCGCTTCATCGGGCTCCTCAGGGTGCAGTCGTGATTGCTCGACCGACATTAGTCATGCATGACGAATGAGACAAATGGCCGCTCAGATGAGCGCGAACGAGAAATCAGGGCTATGCTGAACGGACCTGACGGACGCGAGACGAAGAGGCGACATGGGACCCGATGAACTGGTGCGGATCTCGCACGTCGCACGACGGCACTACCTCGACGGCCGAACGAAGATCGAGATCGCCGATGAGCTCGGCGTCTCCCGCTTCAAGATCGCCCGCATGCTCGAGGATGCGCTCGGCCAGGGACTCGTGAAGATCACGATCGAGGCCCCCGACTCGCTCGACCTCGACCTGTCGATGCAGCTGCGCGCACGATTCGGCCTGACCCGTGCCCTCGCCGTGATCACCCCCGGCACCACACCCGAACTCATCCAGGATCGGCTGGGGCGCGCCGCCGCAGACCTCCTCAGCGAGATCGTGACGGACGGCGATGTGCTGGGCCTCACCGCCGGCCGCACGCTGACCGCGATGGCCGGGCACCTGCACTCCCTCGCCACCTGCGAGGTGGTGCAGCTCGCCGGCGTCGCGGCCCCCACGCCCGAGAACGGCGTCGAGGTGATCCGGCAGGTGAGCAGGATCTCCGGCGGCCGCTCGCGGGCGATCTTCGCGCCCCTCCTCGTCGAGACGGCCGCCACCGCATCGGCACTGCGGCGCGAGCCCGGCATCCTGGAGACGTTCCGACGGTTCGACTCGGTGACCAAGGCGGTCGTCGCGATCGGCTCCTGGAGTCCACCCGACTCGCAGCTCTACGACAACGCCGGGCGCGCTGGTGCGCTCGACGAGCTGCTGGCCGCCGGCGTGAAGGCGGAGATCTGCGCCACGCTCATCGACGAGAACGGCGCCGTGGTCGGCTCGGTGGCCGAACGTGCCCTCGCGGTGTCGACGGAGCAGCTGCGGGGGATCCCCGAGGTCATCGCGGTCGCCGGAGGACCCTCGAAGACCGGAGCGGTCGCCGCCGCACTGCGCTCCGGGATCATCGACTCCCTCGTCACGGACGCGGCGCTCGCGCGGCGGCTGCTCGAGACCACCGGCTGAGGCGGAGCTCGCCTCGAAGGCTCAGCGCCGGTTCGGCTCGTAGGGGCGCAGCTCGGTCGACGCGCGCACGATGCGCCGCAGGTCGCTGAGACCGCCGTGCGCCGCGCCGTACGCACGCGCCTGGACCAGGATGTTGCCCATCGACGTGGCCTCCGAGGGTCCCGCCATCACGGAGCGCCCCGAACGGTCGGCGACGGCCTGCGCCAGGATGGGCGACTCGGACCCACCACCCACGAGATGGATCACCCGCACGTCGACGCCGGAGAGCGCCGCGGCCTCGTCGACCTGACGCGCCACGAAGGCGCCGAGGCTCTCGAGCACGAGCCGCACCACGGAGGGGCGATCATCGGGCATGCGACCGCCCGCCTCGGCGACCAGTTCGGCGATGCGAGCCGTCATCTGCCCAGGACGCAGCAGTCGCGGATCCCCGTGTCGACCAGGATCCCCGTGGCGGGGGCGGCCTCGGCACGGGCCAGCAGCTCGCGACGCGCGGCGGTGCTGCGTGCGCCCCATCCGTCCAGCCCCCATTCGCGCATGCACTCGTTCACGATCCACAGCCCCGCGGCGATGCGCAGGAACCGCACGGTGCCGTCGAGTCCGAGCTCGTTGGTGAAGCCCGCCTCGCGCGCACGGTCGCTCGTGATGATCCGGTCGACCTCCACCCCGGTGAGGATCCAGGTGCCGCACGACACGAACGCGAAGTTCTCGTCGCGCGCGGGGACCGCGACCACGGCGCTGGCGGTGTCGTGCGAAGCGACCGTCGTGATGTCGGTCGCGTCGCCCGGCGCGAGGATCCCCGCGGTCACGCGGCCCGTGACCGTGCCCGGCAGCACCGTCTCGGGGAAGATCCGCGAGGGAAGCCCCAGCACGGCCGTCCGGCGATGGTCCCAGCCGCGCCCGTAGGGCAGAGCGAGGCCGGTGCTCGACACGTTCGTGGCCTCGGCGACCTCCGCAGCGCCGAGCCAGTGCGCGAGCAGATCGGGCATCAGCAGCATCCGCCGCACGGTGTCGAGCCGCCCCGCGTCGAGATCCGCCATGAGCTGGTAGATCGTCATGATCGGCAGCGCCGTGACGCCCGTCTCGCGGAAGGCCTGATCCCCGGGCAGGAGGGCCTCCACGGCCGGGAAGCTGCGATCGGTCCGGGCGTCGCGCTGGTGGAACGGCGCGTCCAGCAGACCGTCGTAGGCGAGCAGGCCGTAGTCGCCCGACCAGGCATCGACGCCGACGCTGGCGAACTCCGGTCCCTCCGCGCGCAGCGCCCTGAGCCCGGCCACCGCGTCACGGAACAGGCGCTGGGCATCCCACCGCAGTCCGAGCTCATCCGTGAACGCGCGATTGCGGAATCGGTGCACGCCATCGATCCGCAGCCGCCCTCGGTCGACGGACGCACTCACCACGCGTCCACTGGATCCGCCGAGGTCGACGGCGGCAGCTCGGAAGGTCGCCGAGCCGAGGGGCAGTTCGGGCATGCCTCTCAGCCTATGGTCCGCCGAGGATCAGACGCTGGTATATCCGCCGTCGATGAGGATGCTCTGCCCGACGACGTAACTCGATCGCTCGCTCGCGAGGTAGACGAGGAGGTCGCCGAGCTCTTCCGGCTCCCCCATTCGACCGGCCGGGATGCGTCGAACCCAGTCCTCCGCCATCTCGGGGTTCTCGGCCACGAAGTCCCTCGTCATGTCGCTGGCGAAGTACCCCGGTGCGATCGCGTTGACGCGGATGCCGTGCGGCCACCACTCGATAGCCGCGCTCTTGGTGAACATCGACACGGCAGCCTTGGAGGTGTTGTACGCCGCCTGGGTCTGCGGGATGTTCACGGCGAAGGCCGACATCGAGGAGACGTTGACGAGGCTCGCCGGGTTGCCGCGCGCGGCGCCGATGTGCCGCCGTGCGAACTCCCGGCTCGTGACGAACGTGCCGGTCACGTTCACGTCGAGCACGCGCCGCCAGTCGTCGGGCGCGGTGTCGATCAGCGGCGTCCCGAGCGTGATGCCCGCGCTGTTGACGAGCACGTCGGCGACGCCGAGGCCCTCCGCGACGGCGTCGAACGCGGCGGCGACGGACTGCTCGTCGGTGACGTCGACGGTGACGCCGATGCAGCGGCGCCCCGAGGCGGACTGGAGGGCGGTGGCAGCGTCGCCGACGGCGTCGAGGCGATCCAGGAGGGCGACATCGGCGCCCGCGGCGGCGAGCGCCTCCGCCATGGCGTAGCCGAGGCCCCGCGCGCCGCCCGTGACGACGGCGACACGGTTCAGGAGAGGTTCAATGGTGTTTCCAGACATGAGCAGAGCCTAGCCGCTGCGCTCATTGCAGAATACTGCACGCTCAGATGAGCATGGCCGACACGATCCGCCTAGCGGCTCGTGTATCCGCCGTCGATCGGGAGCGAGACCCCGGAGATCATCCCCGCACCGTCGCCGAGCAGGAACACGATCGGCGCGGCGATGTCGTCCTCGGTCGCCCACCGGTGCAGGGGCATCGCGTCGAGGAAGGGCCCCTCGATGTCGGGACGCCCCCAGTACCACGCCGACATCGGGGTCATCACGACCGTGGGGTTCACGCTGTTGACCCGGATGCCGTACCCGCCGAGCTCGAGCGCCGAGACGCGGGTGATGTTGTCGAGAGCGGCCTTCGACGAGCCGTACGAGATGTGCCCGGCCAGACCGACGAGGCTCGCCTGGCTCGACACGTTGACGATGGCGCCGCCGCGGCCGACGCGGATCATCTCCCGCGACGCGTACTTGGTCACCAGCAGAGAGCCACGGGCGTTGATGCTCATGACCCTGTCGAACACGGCGATATCGGTGTCCATCGGGGTCGCGATCTCACCGCCCCAGCCGCCGCAGTTGACGACGCCGTAGAGATCGCGGCCCTCGATCGCCGCCCGGATCTGGTCCTCGTCCTCGAGGTCGAACACCACGGGGTCGCGCCGGTCTCGCTCACGATCGCCGCCACGCTCTCCGCGGTACGCCCCGCAGCCAGCACGTCGGCGCCCGCCGTGACGAGGTGGCGGACGGTGGCGCCTCCGATGCCGCCGCCGGCGCCGGTGACGAGGATCGTGCGGCCGTGGAATTCAGTCATGGGTCATCTCCTGAGCGAGAGGTGTTCGGGGTCCGCCACGGGGGTCGCAGAAACCTTGACACCGGTGACATGCACAGCGTAGCGTGCTCGAAGTCGCGCACCCAGCGATCCCTCGATCCGATGTCCGCATCACCGGAAGGAAGACCACGAAGCCGTGCTCCCCACCCCGCCCTCGTCGATGCCGGAAGACGGCATGACCATCGCCGCGCTCGCCGAACGCGCGCGCGAGCTCGCGGCCGACGGGCGGCGTCGCATCCTCGGCATCGCGGGAACCCCGGGAGCCGGGAAGTCGACCGTGACCGCCGCGCTCCTCGAGGCCCTCGGCGATCGCGCGGTCGTGGTCGGCATGGACGGCTTCCACCTCTCGAACGCCGAACTGCGGCGCCTGGGGCGGCGCGAACGCAAAGGCGCCCCCGACACGTTCGACGTCGACGGCTACGTCGCCCTGCTCACGCGCCTCTCCACACAGACGGAGGGGACGATCCACGCTCCCGTCTTCGATCGGGAGCTCGAGGAGTCGATCGGCTCCGCCGTCGCCGTCCGCGCCGACACCCCCCTCGTGATCACCGAGGGGAACTACCTGCTGCTCGCCGACCACGGCTGGCACGAGGTGCGGGATCTGATCGACGAGGTCTGGTACATCGACGTCGACGCGGAGACGCGCCGCCGGCGTCTGGTGACACGGCGCCTCGGCCACGGGCATCCGCTCGCCGAGGCGACCGCGTGGGTGGACCACGTCGACGAGCCGAACGCGCGCCTCGTCGACGCGACGCGCGAGCGCGCCGACCTCATCGTCCGCATCGCCGAGGAGCCGGCCGCGACCACCCTCGGCGCGCACGGCCTCGACGATCTCCCCGCCGCGGTCGCGCGCCCCTCCTACGACCCCGACGACGTGGGCTGCGGCATCGTGCACATCGGCGTCGGCAACTTCCATCGCGCCCACCAGGCGATGTTCGTCGACCGCCTCCTCGACGCTGGCGAGCGCGAATGGGGCATCTGCGGCGTCGGGCTGCTCCCCCACGACGCCGCCATGCGCGATGCGCTCAGCGCCCAGGACGGTCTGTACACGCTCGTCACCGCAGCCACGGACGGGACCGAATCGGCTCGCGTCATCGGATCCCTCACGAGGTACCTGTACGCACCGGATGACCCCGACGCCGTGCTGTCGGCCCTGTGCGACCCCGGACGCGCATCGTCTCGCTGACGATCACCGAGGGGGATACGGCATCGACGAGACCACGGGAGCCTTCTCGCCGGAGGACGCCGCCACCCGCGCCGACCTCGACGACGCGACGCAGGGAAGGCTGCAGGCACCTCGCAGCGCGGTCGGCTACCTCGTGGCTGCTCTCCTCCGGCGTCGTGAGGCGGGTGTCGCGCCGTTCACCGTCATGTCATGCGACAACATCCAGGGCAACGGCCACACGGCGCGGACCGCCGTCTCGGGCTTCGCGGATCGCATCGATCCGGCTCTGGGCGCCTGGATCCGCAGCACCGTCGCCTTCCCGAACTCGATGGTCGACCGGATCACCCCGTGACGACCGACGAGACACGCGCCATCGTGGCGGAGCGGTTCGGCATCGCCGACCGGTGGCCCGTGCGTTCCGAGGCCTTCGTGCAGTGGGTGCTCGAAGACGACTTCCCGCTCGGTCGTCCGCCGTTCGAGACCGTCGGGGTGCAGCTCGTCGACGACGTCGAACCGTACGAGCTGATGAAGCTGCGGCTGCTCAACGCGTCGCACCAGGCGATGAGCTATCTCGGGATCCTCGCGGGCGCCACGATGGTGCACGAGGTGTGCTCCGACCCCCTCTTCGTCCGATTCCTGCGCGGCTACATGCACCACGAGGCGATCCCCACGCTCCGCCCGGTACCGGGCATCGATCTCGACGACTACTGCGAGCAGCTCCTCCAGCGCTTCGGCAGCACCGCGGTGCGCGACACCCTGGCCCGTCAGGTCGTCGACGGAGCCGACCGCATCCAGACGTTCCTGCTCCCTGTGGTGCGCGAACAGCTGGCGGCGGGAGGGCCCATCGAGCGCGCCACGCTCGTGCTCGCGGCCTGGAGCGTCTTCCTCGAGCGCGCGGGGGACGGCGGGATGCCGGTGCCCGTGACCGATCGACGTTTCGAGGGACTCCGCGCCGCGATCGTGGCCGAGGCCGTGACGCCGGGGGCGTTCCTCGACCACTCCCCGTGTTCGGCACCCTCGGAGCGGACGACCGGCTCCGCAGCGCGTTCATCGCGGCGCGGGCGTCCCTCATCGCGGACGGGGCGCGCGCGAGCATCGCCGCCGTGGGGTGACCGACCCTCGCGGCGAGGGGCGGATCAGGCCGAGCACCCCGCCGCACGATTCCCGCTCCACCAGGTCCACATCGATGACGGTCAGCGTCGGGGCGTCGAGCTCCTGATCGCCGAGGCGCGCGAAGATCCGTTCTGCGGCGAGGGTTCCGAGCCGGTGAGGATCCTGATCGATCACGGTGATCGACGGGGTGAGGACGTCGGCCATCGGGAAGTCGCCGAACCCCACGAGGGCCAGCGGGTCTCCCCGCAGCGCCGCCGCGAGCGCCATCGAACACCGCGCATTCGCCGAGAAGATCGCCGTCGGGGGTCTGCGAGGGCGCGCAGGTCCGCGACGGCCGTCCGCGCCGCCTCACGATCCGACACCTGCGACCGCACCAGCAGCGCATCGGGTTCGATGCCGGCGTCACGCAGTCCGCTGCGCCACCCCTCGAGCCGGTTCGCCTCGGTCGACAGATGCACGGCGTCCCCGACGTAGGCGATGCGCGTATGACCGTGCGAGACCAGGTGCTGCACCGCCGCGTGCGCCCCGCGCTCATCGGCCTCGATGAACGTGTCGGCCTCGAGGCCGACGGGGGCGCGGTCGACGAACACGATGGGGTGTGCTCCCGCCAGCGGTCGAGCCAGGAGTGGTCGACGCCGACAGGCGCGACGACCAGGCCGGAGAGCTGACGACCGAGCATCGACTCGATCGCGGCCCGTTCGTCGTCGGGCTCGTCGCCGAGGCTCGTGACCAGCGTGGAGAGACCGCGCTCGCGCGCGACGTCTTCGATGGCCCGGGCGATCGAGGCGAAGAAGGGGTCGACGATGTCCGGCACGGCGACGCCGATGACCGACGTACGCCCGGCACGGAAGGTGGTCGCCAGAACGTTGGGCACGTAGTTGAGCTCGCGCATCGCCTGCTCCACCAGCGCTCGCGTGTGCGGCAGCACGTGCGGGTCGTCGTTGAACACCCGCGACACCGTCTTGGTGCTGACGCCTGCGTGCGCGGCGACATCGCGCATGGTCGTCACGGGCACCTCCTCACCCCCGGGCCGGGGTCGCCTCCGCCACCCTACCGGCGCCCGGGCCTCACCTGCGCCCGTCGACCGCGTCGGCGAGCTCGCGCAGCCGAGGCAGCGCCCGGGTGGTCAGCAGCTCCTCGCGGCGCGCGGGATCGTACGACAGGCTGTCCTTCCACAGCGACCGTCCGGCCATGGCCCCTGCCGCGCCGTGGCTGACCGCCTCGGACACCTGCACGATGAAGGTCTCGTGATCCACGCCGGCCGAGAGCACGGCCCACGGCACACCCTTGGCGGCCGCGGTCACCGCCGCGCTCGCCTCGCCGGAACCGGGATACTGCAGCTTGAGGATCTTGGCGCCGGCGGCGACGGCGAGCGCGGCACCGTCGGCGACCAGCGACGGGAATGCGGCCGCATACTCCTCGTCGCTCTCGCCGTCGAGCTGATACGTGAGCAGCTCGACGATGAGCAGCAGCCCCTCGGCCTCGCATTCGGCCACCAGTGCACGGATCTCGTCGAAGACGCGCGAGTTCTCGTCCTGGCGGTCGGGACGTGTGTAATAGAGCATCTTCGCGACCCCGCCGCCGAGCTCGCGCACGGTACGCGGCGTCACGCCCGGCACGAAGCGCGTGTACCGCAGCCCGTCGACGGTCTCGAACCCGGAGGCGTCGAGGCCGACCACGAGCGCCGTGTCACGATCCAGCACTCCCTCATCGACGATCGACGGAAGGGCGACCTCGGGGTCGAGGAGGATCGCCGGTGCGTGCCTGGCGAGATGGCGGACCAGATCGGCCTTCACCGCGGACAGTTCGTCGCGGGTGATCGCCTCGGATCCGCCTGGCGCATCGGGGATCGCGGCCTTCATGCCGTTGCGCTGGTCGGCGGCGACGATGAGCATGCTGCCCTCCGGCGTCGTGATCGACTGCAGTGCGCGACGCTCGAGCGTCGTGAGGGGGTTCACAGCGGTGCGGGTGGTCATGGGGTCCTCTTCTCATCGCCACCGGTGTTCCGCGGAAAATCAACCATGACACCGGTGTCTTCTCCCTCTATGGTGGAGGTATGAACGACACCTGTCAACCACCGGAGCCCCTGGCGATCGCCGTGAGCGGCATCGCGGGCAGCGGCAAGTCGACCCTCGGCCGCGCGCTCGCGGCGTCGCTGCGCCTTCCGCTCGTCGACCTCGACGCGGTAACGAACCCCCTCCTCGACGCCCTCGACGACGCGGTGCTCGGCGGACACTGGCTGCGCGGACCACACGCGCGCACGATCCGCGAGGGGCGCTATGCCGCGCTGCGGGCGGTCGCCGCCGACGCGGTCGCCACGGCGGGAGGTGTCGTGCTCGTCGCTCCGTTCACGACCGAGCTCGACGGCGGCGAGGAGTGGGCGCGCCTGCAGGCCGCGGTCGCACCCGCCGCGCTGCGCATGGTGTACCTCGAGGGCGACCCGCAGCTGCTCACCGCGCGGAGGGCTGCGCGCGGCGAGCCGAGGGACCGTCATCGCACGGACGCCCCGCCACGCACCCCCGCGATCCCCGTGGTGCGCATCGATGCGGAGCTGTCGACCCCCAGCAGTCGGCGAGAGTGCTCGCGGATCTCGGGGTCAGGACGCCGCTGGATCCCGATGCCGCCCTCTTCTCCCGCAGCTTCGACGCCGTGCTCTTCGACCTCGACGGCACCCTCGTCGACTCCACCGCCTCGGTCATCCGCGCCTGGCGCCGCTTCGCCGCGCACTACGGCGTCTCCTCCGACCCGCTGCACGAGAACCACGGACAGCCGGCGCGCACGCTGATCGCACGACTGCTCCCGACCGGGTTGCGGGCTGAAGGACTCGACCGCATCCTCGAACTCGAACTCGCCGACGCGGTCGCCCTCCCCGAGGTGCGCGGAGCACGGGCGTTCTACGACAGCATCCCCGCCGACCGGCGCGCCGTCGTGACCTCCGGCACGGCGCCGCTGGCCACTGCCCGCCTGCGCGCCGCCGGGTTCACCACCCCCGGGGTGTTCGTGACGTCCGACGATGTCCCCGGGGCAAGCCCGACCCCGAGCCCTTCCTCCTGGCCGCGGACCGGCTCGGTGTCGACCCCGAGCGGTGTCTGGTGCTCGAGGATGCCACCGCGGGAATCCAGGCGGCACGCGCGGCGGGGTGCGCCGTCATCGCGGTCACCGGGACGGTCGAGCCCTCCGCGCTCCCCGCCGACCTCGTGATCGACGGACTCGACCGTCTCGCCGTGTCGCTCGACGCCGAGGGCATCCACCTGCATCCGGTCGGCTGAGCGGGTCGGGCGGGCTCCCTCAGACGGCCGGTTCGGTCAGCTCGACGGCGGCATCGGGATCGCGGGTCACCTCGGCCGCCGGCAGGTCGTCGAGGGTGCGCAGGATCGTCGTGCTCTGCGCGACGGCATGCGCTCCCCACGAAGCCGCGGTCGCCGCCGCACGTGCGAGCGCGGCCTCGCCTCCCCCTTCGCCGCCGAGCCCCACCAGGAAGCCGGCCAGCGATGCGTCGCCCGCGCCAGCCGTGTTCACCAGCCCCCGCGCCTCGGCCTTGGCATGGACCACGCCCGACTCCGACACCACAAGGACGCCGTCGGCTCCCATGCTCGTGTAGACGATGCCGACCCCGCGTGCCCGCAGCTGCCGGGCGGCGGACACGACGTCTCCGATCGTCCGCAGCGCCGTGCCGATCAGTTCGGCCAGCTCATGCGTGTTGGGCTTCATCAGCGCGATGCCCGCGGGGTCGACCGCCAGTGCGCTGAGCGCGGCCCCGCTCGTGTCGACCGCCACCCGGCGACCACCGCGCGCCGCGGCCTGCACGACGTCGACGAGCGACGCCGGAGCATCGTCGACGGCGGGCACGGTCCCGGAGATCACGACCCATCCCGCCCCGAGCTCGGTGCACGCCTCGGTCACCGCCGCCTGTGCCGCGAGCCACGCCGTGCCCGAGATCGGCGGCGTCGGGGCGTTGATCTTCGTGGTCGCACCGGCATCGTCTATCACCGAGGTGTTGACCCTCGTCGCACCAGGCACGGCCACGATGCGCAGCAGGTCGCGGTGTGCCGAGCGCTGCGCGAACGCCAGGTCGTCCTCCCCGACCACGACGACCGCCGCCGTACGCACCCCGGCGAGGTCCAGGGCGGCCGAGACGTTCACCCCTTGCCGCTGAGTTCGCGCTCATAGCCGCTCGCCCTCGTGAACGCGCCGCGTTCGAGCGTGGCGATCCGATAGGTCGCATCGATCGCGCCGGACGCGGTGAGCGTCACGATCGAGGGTGTCTCCGGAACCGGATGCGCATCGCGCTCGCCCATGTCGTGCCTCCGTCAGATCGGTTGCCCGGTCGGCAGCAGCACGAGATCGCGCACGACCACGTGCGGCGGCCTCGTCAGCATGAACAGCATCGCATCGGCGACGTCCGCCGAACGGATCCCCGTCCCCTCGGCGATGCGCTCCGCCTCCTCCGGGGAGCCGTGCGCGAAGCCCCACAGCGGGTTGAGCACCATCCCGGGCGCGATGGCGCCGATCCGAACGCCGCTGTCGGCGTACTGCCGACGAACCGTGTGCACGAACGACTGCACGGCGTGCTTGCTGGCCGAGTACACCGGCTCCCACTCGATGTCCTGATGCCCCGAGACCGAACTGGTCACCAGGATGTCGCCGCTGCCCTGTGCGAGGAGCGAGGGCAGGGCCGCGCGCACGAGTGCCATGACACCGGTCACGTTCGTCGCGACGACGGCCGCGATCTGGTCGACCGTGGCATCGGCCAGATCACCGCCGAGGTAGATACCGGCGTTGGGCAGCACGATGTCGAGGCGCCCGTGCCGTCGGAGCGTCTCGTCGACGATCTGCGTCGCGGCCGCGGGGTCCGACACGTCGGCCTGGATCGTGGAGATGCGGTCGGGGTGGTCGGCGGCGAGCGCGGCGAGGCGCTCCGCGTCACGGGCGACGGCCACAACGTGGCAGCCCTCCGCGGCGAGCGCGTTCGCCGTCGCGAGGCCGATCCCCGAACTCGCACCGGTCAACACCGCGACCTTGCCCTCGAGCGTCACGGCGGTCATCGCGCCACCCCCTCGGCCAGCAGCGCTCTGCGATAGACCTCGTCGGGGCGCGTGTCGATGCGCTGCACCTCCTCGGCGGGCATGAAACGCACGCCCCCGACGGCCGCAGCCCCGATGATCGCCCGCGCGCACTTCTGGGCCATCGCGGTCATCCCCAGCACCTGATCCGGATTCGCACCGACCACGAACATCCCGTGGTTCTGCAGATACACGGTCGCCGGTGGCCTGCCGTGCCGCTCCGCGTGTGCGCGCACCAGGCGGCGCACCTCGCGGGCCAGCGGGAGCCCGGGGTCGATGTAGGGCACGAGCAGCGGCGCAGCGCCGAGCACCACGATCTGGTCGGGGAACAGCGCCCCGTCCACCAGCAGCTCTGGATGCTCCGAGCACAGCAGGGCGTTCACGGCGGTCGGATGCGAGTGGGCGATCACCCGCGCCGGGGTCTGGTCGTACAGCACGGCGTGGAGCAGCGCCTCGACGGAGGGGCGCCGCCCCTGCTCCGCGGCGATCCGGTCGAACCAGCGGTCGATGTCGGCTCCGCCCGTGTGCTCGTCGTCGATCAGGCGCAGCGCCTCGTCGAGGGCGATCCGCACGAAGTCCTCTGGCTGTGCGGAGCCGAGCACCGCCCCCGAGGCCTTGACGAGCATGTGGCCGCCATCCCGTGCCGAGGTGTTGCCCTCGCTGAGCAGCGCCGCCTCCATGACGGGGTCGCCCAAGCGTCGGCTGAGGTCTGCCAACAGGTCGCGGTGGTTCACGAAGGATCTCCGATCGTCGGGGTTGCGGTGGCGACGGCGGCCGCCGGATGAAAGCGCGCAGGACCGTCGCCGTCGTCCACGACGATGCCCCTGGCGGACGCGGCATCCGTCAGGTCACCCGCGGCGACGGCCACCTGCAGCAGCACGCCGCGCACCGAGGCCTCGACGGGGCCGGCGATGACCGGGAGACCGCTGCGCTCGGCCGTGAGCGCACACAGCAGATCGTTGCGGGCTCCTCCGCCGACGATGCGGATACGTTCGAGGCGCCGTCGGCTCAGGTCCGCGGCCACGCGGAGGGTGTCGGCGTACGCAGCGGCGAGACTGTCGACGATCGCCCGGACGAAGTCGCCGCGCGAGGTCGGCGGTGCGCTCCCGGTGGCCGTGCACGCCGCGGCGATGCGGGCCGTCAGACCGTCGGGGGCCTGCAAGGACGGGTCGGCCGGATCGAAGCGTCCCCGGTAGTGCGAGTCGGCGGCCGCGGCCAGGAGGTCGGTGAGCATCTCGATGGGCGCTGCGGACGAGCCATCCGCCTCCGCCCATTCGCGCAGCGTCTGCTGCAGGAGCCACATGCCGCTGAGGTTCTTCACGAGCAGGGTGTCGCCGGCCGCACCGATCTCCTGTGTGAAGCCCTCCCGTCGCGCGCTCTCGTCGAGCAGGGGCGCGGCGAGGGCCAGACCGGCGACTCCCCAGCTGCCGCTGGAGACCACGCCGGTCCCCTCGTCCGCGGCGTCCGTCACGGCCATGAACGCGGCGGCGGTGTCGTGCGCGGTGACCGCGAACACGGGCACGGGGTCGTCGGCTCCGATCGCTGCCGTGACCTCAGGGGTGGTCGACCCCGACCACGATCCGTCTTCGACGATCGGCGGCAGCAGTGCCGGCAGCCCTGCGGAGAGCGGGATCGACCAGTCGCCCGTCGCACGGTCGAGCAGTCCGGTGGTGGAGGCGAGCGAGACCTCGGCGCCGACCCGGCCGGTCAGCAGATGCACGAAGATGTCGGCGGTCAGCAGGATGGTGTCGTCCGCCGCGCCGATCCCCGCCGCCCGGTCCTGCCGGAGCTGGTGGGCCGTGTTGATCGCCTGATCGAGCACGCCGGTCACGGCGTAGTCCGCGGCGAGGTCGCGTTCCGCTGAAGTCTGCGCCGCGAGGACGGCATCGGCGTCGCGGTGATGCCGGACGAAATCGCGGAGCACGCCGTCTGCGGTCAGCCTGGCGTAGTCGACGCCCCACGCGGCGACGCCGATGCCCCGCACCTCCGCGCCGGCAGCCCGCGCTGCGGCGACACCCGACCGAAGACCCTCCACGACCCCGGCGTGCAGGGCGGCGACGTCCCACCCGAGTCCTTCGGGTCGTCGTACCGGGATGTTCGGGAAGCGGCCGGCTTCCCGGATCACGAGCGACCCCGCCCCCGACACGGTGCGGAGGATCCCGACCATGACGCGGACGCTGGAAGAGCCGAGATCGACGGCGAGATAGGCGGTCGACATGTCAGATCGCGGTGTAGCCGCCGTCGATCACCAGCGTCTGCCCGGTGAGGTACGACGAGGCCGATGAGGCGAGCAGCAGGAGCAGTCCGTCGAGGTCGGCGGGCTCGCCCATGCGCCCTGCGGGGATCTGCGAGATCCAGTCGGCCGCGAGGTCGGGGTTCGCCTCGGTGAACTGCCGCGTCATGTCGGACAGGATGTAGCCGGGGGCGATGGCGTTGACACGGATGCGCGGTGCCCATTCGACCGCGAGCGACTTCGCCAGCTGGTCGACCGCGGCCTTGGACGCGTTGTACGACGCCTGGTGCTGCGGAACGTTGACGACCCGCCCCGACATCGAGGAGATCAGGATCGCCGAACCGTCGCGGCCCTCGGCGAGCAGCGGGCGCGCGAACGCCTGCGTGGCGTAGAAGGTCCCGCTGAGGTTCACATCGATGACCTTCGACCAGGTCGCGGGATCGACCTCGGCCGAGTCACCCCAGATCGTGATGCCTGCCGCGGTCACGAGCAGATCCGCGATGCCGATGTGCTCCCGCACGGTCGCGAAGGCCGCCTCGACGGAGGCGGCATCGGTCACGTCGACGCGGGCGGCCGCGGTGGGGACGCCCGTCTCGGCAGCGAGCCTGGCGGCCGACTCCTCGACGTCGGGCAGCAGGTCGAGCAGGGCGACGCTCACGCCCTGGCGAGCGAGCGTGGAGGCGAGGGAGTAGCCGATGCCGCGGGCTCCGCCGGTGACGACGGCGACGCGCCCCGCGAGGTCAGGAAAGCTCATGGTGTCCTCTCGGTGGTGGCTTCCGGCGGCCGGGTGTCCCCGGCCGCCGGAAGAGGGTGGTGTCAGCAGGTCGACTTGTAGACGGCGTCCGCGCCGTCGGTGTCGATGTTCTCCTTGGTGATCACCGTGAACCCGGTCTGGATCTTCTCCTCGTTGGCGTCGCCCTCGAGAGCGGCGAGCGCCTGGGCGACGCCGTCCTTGCCGATGGTCGCCGGCTCCTGGGCGACCAGGGCCTGCACGATGTCGTTGCGGAGCGCCTCGACCTGTGCGGGACCGGCGTCGAATCCGACGACCGTGACCTCGCCCTGCTTGCCCGCCTGCTGGATGCCGGTGGCCGTGCCCTCGGCTGCGAACAGGTTCGCGGCGAAGATCCCCACGATGTCGGGGTTCGCCTGCAGCGCTGCGGTCACGATGCGGGCGGCCTCGGCGGGCTCGTTGTGCGAGTACTCGATGCCGAGCGACTCGAACTTGGAGTCTTCCGCCACGGCGTTCTCGAATCCTTCGGCACGCGCGTCGGAGGTCGAGATGCCCGGGTCGATCGAGACGACGAGGACCTTGCCGCCATCGGGGTGCGCAGCCTGGATGGCCTCGAACGCCGCCGCGCCGCCGCCCTCGTTGTCGGACGCGATCTGTGAGACCGCCATCGAGGGGTCCTCCAGCGTCGTGTCGACGAGGACGACCTTGATGCCGGCGTCTGCCGCCGCCTGGATCGGCGCCTGCATGGCCGTGACGTCGGTCGGGGCGATGAGCAGCGCGTCGGGCTTGGAGGCCACGAGCGCGTCGACGATCGGCTTCTGCAGGGTCGGGTCGAACTTCTCCGGGCCCTGCACCTTGACCGTGGCACCGGCGGCCTCTGCCGCCTCTTCGATGCCGCACTGCATGGAGATGTAGAACTCGTCTCCTGCCACGCCCTGCACGAATGCGATCTCGTAGCCGTCGTCGCCGCCGGAGCCGCCGTCGCCGCCGGCATCGTCGCCTCCGCCTGCGCAGCCGGCGAGGACGAGCGCTGCGCTCGCGCCGAGCGCGGCGATGCTGATCGCTTTCCTGTTCCACTTCATTGTGATCACCGTTCTTCTCTTGACTGTGTGTGGATGGGTGGTGGGCCGGGCGTCAGGTACGCCGGCCCCCGCTGACGAACTTGCGCCAGAGGCTTTGCGAACCGCCGCGCATGGCCGCCGACCGGCGGGCCTGGTCGACGTAGACGGCGGTGATGAGGACGGCGCCGACGGCGACCTGCTGCCAGAACGGCGGGACGCCCGTGATGACGAAGCCGTTCTGCAGGACGGCGGGGATGAAGAGACCGACGACGGTCCCGACGATCGTGCCGACGCCGCCGAAGAGGCTGGTGCCGCCGATGACGACCGCGGCGATGACGTTCAGGTTCGTCTGCGACTGTCCGGCGATCGCGGTGGTGGAGAACTGCGACAGCGACAGGATGCCGGCGATGCCCGCGAGTCCGCCCGACAGCGTGTAGATGGAGATGAGGTGTCGGTCGACCTTGACGCCGACGCGGCGCGCAGCGAGTTCGCTCGACCCGACGGCGTAGGTGTGCAGGCCGAAGCGGGTGAAGTGCAGCACCACGCCGCCGATGACCACGACCACCAGGGCGATCACCGAGATGGTGGGGATGGTGCCGAAGACGTTCCCGTAGCCGATCGTCGTGGTCAGCACCGAGGGCACCTCGCGGATGTCGACGCCGCCGGTGAGGATCTGCGCGAGGCCGAGCGCCATGCCCAGCGTGCCGAGGGTGACGATCAGCGGCGGGATCTTCGCCTTGGCGATGAGGAATCCGTTGAGGAGGCCCCAGCCGATGCCACAGGCGATCGCGACGAGGATGCCGACGACGGCCGTGCCCCACCCGTCGCCGCCCATCGCACGCATGACCATCGCCGACACCACTCCGGAGAACACCAGGACGGAGCCGATCGACAGGTCGATGCCCGCCGTGATGATCACGTACGTCATGCCGACCGCGAGCACGGCGAGGATGGAGGCGTTCTGGATGATCAGACGGAAGTTCGACCACTGCGCGAACGTGTCGGGCGCCAACGCGCTGAAGACCAGCACGATCGCGATCAGCACGAGCAGGATCTGGAACGCCTGCGCCTTGATCAGGTTGCGGAAGTAGCCGGTCTTCGGCTCCTCCAGCGTGCCGATCGCGACCGTCTCGGTCGGCGGCTTCGTGGTGCTCATCGGTTCGACTCCTTCTCAGCGTCAGTGCCCTCGGCGAGGTCGCCTTCGGGCGCGAGGTCGGCGGGCGGGGCGGCGTCACGGGTGACGGCGCCGGTCATGAGCCCCACGAGCTCCTCCATCGAGGTGTCGTTCGCCGGGATGTTCGCGACCCTGGTACCAAGGCGCAGCACCTGGATGCGGTCGGAGACCTCCATGACGTGCGGCATCGAGTGCGAGATGAACACGACGGCGATGCCCTTGTCGCGCACGCGGCGGATCGTCTCGAGCACGTTCTTGGTCTGCCGCACGCCGAGGGCCGCGGTGGGCTCGTCGAGGAACACGACCCGCGATGCCCAGTGCACGGCGCGGGCGATCGCGATCGCCTGACGCTGACCACCCGACATCTCACCGACCGGCGAGGTCAGCGAACGCACGGTCGCACCGAGCTCGTCGAACGCGGCGCGCGACTGTGCCCGCATCTCCTTGGTCTTCATGAAGCCGAGAGTGCCGGCGAGACCGTTCTGGCGCAGCTCGCGGCCGAGGTACATGTTCTGCACGGGGTCGAGATGCGGGGCGAGGGCGAGGTCCTGGTACACGGTCTCGACCCCGAGCGCGCTCACCGCGGACGGGGTGGACATGTCGGCCTCTGCACCGTCGAAGAGGATCGTCCCCGAGTCGATGGCGAGGTTGCCCGAGAGCGCCTTGACGAGGGTCGACTTGCCCGCGCCGTTGTCGCCGATCAGCGCCGTCACCTCCCCCGGGTACACCTCGAAGTCGACGTCGTTCAGTGCGCGCACGTGACCGAACTGACGCGACAGTCCTCGCGCCTGGAGAACCGGAACCGTAGAACTGAGCGACATGGGTCAGCTCCTTCCCTTGCTGTGGTTGTGATCGGAATGTCCGGAGCGGAACCCGGCGGCCACGCTCTCGAAGTCGGCTTCGCTGTTCGCGGCCGATGCGGCGAACAGCGCCGCCCCGAAGGCGGTGGCTTCGTCGTGCGTCGCGACCGTGACGTCCGGCAGCACGCGCCGCCGGGCCCTGACGATGCTGGCCATGCTCGACCAGCCGCCGGTGAGCACGGTCGAGGTGGGAGGAGAGACCTCGCGGTCCATGACCTCCATCAGCTCGGCGCACATGTCGTTGCCGTGCAGCAGCGTCGCCGTGAACAGCTCGGCGGGGGTGAGGCCGTCGCTGTTCGCGACGATCTTCAGCACGCCGTCGTCGTTGCGGGCGCCCGTCACGCTCAACCCGCCGTCGGCGAGGGAGCCCGCGACGGGCAGCGCCATCACCTCGTCGTCGATGCGGGCCCGTCCCTGCGCATCCGCGATGCCCAGCACCTGCAGCACCCGCCGCATGAGGAGTCCGGACTTGGTGCCGGCGAGGAGGACGTACTTGCCGGGCAGCACATGGCGGACGGTGTTGATGCCCGCCACGGCGAGGCGTTCGCGCGCGTCGAAGGGCAGGGGTTCGTCGAGCACGCGCACGAGCGCTTCGGCGGTTCCCATCGAGTCGTAGAGCTGGCCGCTGTGGACCGCGCCGACCGCGACGGCCGACACGAGGTGGTCGTGGCCCGCGACCGTGAGGACGGCGCCGCGGAAGCCATCCGGCATCGCGTCGTCGGTGACGATCCCGACGGGCGTCCCCGCGCCGACGCGCTCGGCGAGCAGGTCGGGGCCGACGCCCAGCACCTCGAACGCGGTGTCCCACGGCGTGCTGTCGTCCTGGTCGAGAAGGCCGGTGCGCGAGACGAGCGAGTACTCCGCCACACGGGGACCCCGAGCGAGTGCACGACGTACTCCGGCACGTTCAGGAAGGTCTGCCCGTGCAGATCGACGCCCGTGCCGCGAAGGTGCAGGAGCTTCGCGATCGAGGCGAGGGGACCCACCGGCAGCCCGGTCCGACCGAGGAACTCGGCACGGAAGGCCTCGGGCGTCGCGAGGATCTCCTCGGCGCCACGCGGGTCGAACCACGCGAGGATCGGCGCCGCCGGCCGGCCATCGGGGTCGAGGACGACTCCCGCCTCCGCCATCCCGGACACCCCGAGTGCGAGGACGCGGTACGACCCGCGCTCCGAGAGCAGGGAATCGGCCTCGTGCGCCAGTTCCCGCACCGTGTCCATGACGAGAGCGGCCGACATCTCGGCGCGCCCGTGCTCGCCGCTCCGCCACGGCGACCGCCTGCTCGCGACGAGCTCCTGACGGCCGTCCGTCCCGGTCACGAGGAGCTTGATGCTCGTGGAGCCCACGTCGACGCCGACCATGTACGCGTTCATCGCAGCTCCGCAGCGGCGAGGGTCGTCGGCCATCCGGCACCCGGCTCGGCGACGAGCACGGCGGCATCCCCCTCGACGGTCCAGTCCCCGAAGGAGTACGGCACGGCCAGCACCTGTCCCTGCGAGACCGGGAGGCGTCCGTCGGCTCCCACGAGCTCGCCCGCTCCCTCCGAGATCAGCACGACGGCGAAGCCCGCAGGACGCACCGACGTGCGCGTGCCGAGCGTCGCGGCATCCCAAAGGCGGAAGTACGGGTCGGCGGCGGCCGGCAGGAGCGAGCGGAAGCCTGTGCCGGCCGGTGTGGTCCCGGCCTCGCTGATGAGCGCGGCGAGGTGCTCCGGCGCGAGGCGGTCGGACGACACCGCCGGCATCACGGCGTCGAAGCCCAGGTCCAGGTGCGACTCCTCGCGGGTCGACGTCGTCACCGACCACTCCAGGAGGATCGAGAAGTCCGTCGGCTCCTGCACCTCGGCGACGAAGATCCCGCCGTCGATGGCGTGCGCGGTGCCGGCCGGGACGAGGATGCCCATGCCCTCGCGCACCACGACGCGGTTCATGTGGGCGAGCATCCACTCGCTGTCCTGCGCGTCGCGCCGACGGTCGAGCTCGTCGCGGTCGAGGTCGGTGTTCCACCCCACGTGCACCGCGGAGTCGGGCTCGGTGTCGAGGACGTACCAGGCCTCGGTCTTGCCATAGGGGCAGTCGAGGTGCTCGACCGCGAAGCCGCGTCCGGGGTGCACGTGCACGGGGAGGCGCTGGCGTGCGTCGAGGAGCTTGACGAGGATGCCGACGTCTCCGGCATCCCGTCCCCTCACCGGCCCCGTCCATCCTGCGGGGTCCGCGGTGACGAGGTCGCGCAGGATCTCGCCGTCCGCGGTGATCGCGAGCCCCGTGCGGGGGTCGCCGAACCGGGAGACCGTCGCCCCGAGCCATTCCTCCGGCTGGTGGTCGGTCTCGGGGACGATCCCGCGCAGCGCCGCGATCCGGTCGCCGCCGCGGTAGAAGTGCTGGACGGGGTTCGGCGGCAGCAGGACGGGGTTCATCGCAGGTCTCCGATCGGGCGCGACGGCACCTCGCGGTCCGGCGCCATCTCTCCCCGAGCCGCGGGCGATCAGGCGCGTCGGCACCACGATGTGGGCGGGCTCGGCTTCGCTGTCCGCGCCGAGCTCCATGAGCCGGCGGAAGGCGGCTTCGCCGATGAGGCGCGGGTCCTGGTCCACGCAGGTGATGCCGGGCGTGAAGACGTCAGCGAACTGGAAGTCGCCGAACGAGATGAGAGCGGGCATCGGGATGTGGTCGGCGCTGAGCACGTGGATCGTGGCGATCGCTGCGGGGCTCGTGGCGCAGAAGACGGCGGTCGGGGCGTCGGGGCGCGTGAGGAGGTCGCTGATCGACCGCTCCTCGCGGTGTCGGCCCTGCGAGATCACGAGCGTCTCGTCGACCTCGATACCGGCTTCCGCGTGCGCAGCACGGAAGGCGCGGAGGCGCTCGTGGACCGTCGGATACGGCGTCTCCTCGCCGATGAAGCCGATACGCCGATGGCCGCGGGCGAGGAAGCCGCTGATCGCCTCGTACGTCGCGCCGTAATCGTCGACGATGACGGAGTCGATCCCCTCGCGCGAACGGTCGACGCAGATCACGGGGAATCGGCGTCGGAGCGGCTCGAGCTCCGCAGCCTCGATCGCGAACGGCGAGATGATGAGACCGCGCAGCCGGTCGCCGGTCAGACGCGCGAGCTGCTCACGCTCCTGCGCGGCGTCGTGGACGGTGCTGGCGAACAGGACGTTGAGGCCTGCCGCGACGGCGAGTTCCTCCACCGCGCTGACGAAGGCCGCGAAGAACGGGTCCGAGATCGCGTCGATGAGGATCCCGATGGTGTCGGTGTCGCCGCGCTTGAGCGAGCGCGCCCGCCGATCGGGGACGAATCCGAGCTCGAGGACGGCGGCTGCCACGCGCTTGCGGGTGTCGGGGAGGACGCCTGCTTCGCCGTTGACGACACGCGAGACGGTCTTGATGCTCACACCGGCGAGGTGCGCGACATCCGTGATCCGTGCGCGGCGCCGGTCGTCACGGCGTGCGCCGCCGTGCGTGGCCGGCTCGTCGTGTTCGTGCGTCATTGCTACCTCGACATCGTTGTCATCGTTGAATCCGCGGTCATCGCGGCTCGATTGCCACTCATCATGCGACTCCCTCGACAACGTTGTCAAGCAGGAATCTTCGAGAGGCGGCCGTTCGGCGAGCTCACGCCGTCGTCGTGACCTCGATCTCGACGGCGAGGTCGAGCCGGGCGCCCGGCGCGAGCGGACGCAGCAGCCCGCGTGCGCGCGTCGGCGCGACCGAGGATCGTGGGGGCCGTCGCCGGCTCGATGCCGAGCACGACGTGCCCGTCTTCCTCCGCCACTCGCCACTGGAACATCGCGCCGAGCTGCGCGGTGTCGAAGCCGATGCGCAGTGCGAGTCCCCGCGCGCTCTCCACCGTCACATCGACGTCGGAACGCTCCGGCAGCTCGTGTCGGAAGACCTGCTCGGGGTAGACGGGGGCAGGGGCGGGGAACCGTTCCCAGGTGGCGAGTCCCCGCTCCGCCTCCGCATCGCGCGGTCGCACCTCGGTCGCCGGACTCGTGAGCACGGTGCCCTCGTCGACGAGCGGCCAGCCGAGGTTCAGGTGGTACAGGACCATCGGCTCGACCTCCTTCACGCCCCTGTTCACCACGGCGTCCTCCACCCGCACGAGGCGGGAGCCGATCGGACTCACGATCCTCCGTCGCAGCTCCAGGTGGGCGCCGAAGACCTCGACCTCTCGCGTGACGCCCTCCACGACGACCTCGCTCTCGGTGACCTCGGTGCGCGTCACCTGTGCGGCGAGCGACGAGTACCGACCGTGCAGCGGGTGCGACTCGCCCTGATCGACCGAAGGGGCGCCGAAGCTGAGCAGGCCGCAGGTCGTGAGCAGCCCACCCCGAACGCGCGGAGCCAGCCGCGCCCGTCGGGGTCGGCAGGCACGGGAGGAAAGCCCGTCGGCGACGTCCATGCCAGCGGGATGCCCGCAACGCGGAACTGCCCGAGGTCGAGTCCGCGATCGGGCAGGATCTCGAGCTCCAGATCGCCGTTCACCACGCGGATCCGCCGGCTCCCCGCATCCGGGCCGTCGGTGCGCCGCGACGACTCGACGGAGACCGCCTGCCCTCGATGCCCGAGGCGCCGCCATGCCTCCGCGATCGGTGATCCGTACAGCTCTGCCGACATGCTCCTGCCCTTCCCGCAGCCCCACCCGGCGCGTGCGGCCACCGTATCAGCCGCCTTCCGTACGACGCCGGCGGACGATTGACAACGTTGTCTCAGGTCTGCATACTGAGGCTGCGCACCGCCGCGCCACCCTCACGCAGAGAGCACACTCGATGACGAAGCCTCGCCTCAACCGCCTGTTCCACGCCCGTTCGGGGCGTGCCTTCGATGTCGCCGTCGACCATGGCGCGTTCCACGAACACTCGTTCCTCAGCGGCATCGAAGACATGCGGGCCACGGTCCGCACCCTGGTCGACGCCGGCCCCGACGCCATCCAGCTGACCCTGGGGCAGGCGCCGCTCCTGCAGTCGATCCCCGGCAAGCAGAAGCCGGGTCTCGTGCTGCGCACCGACATCGCGAACGTGTACAACGATCCGCTGGAGTCGCCGCTGCACTCGATCCACGTGCCGGACGCGATCGAGGCCGCCGTGCGGCTCGACGCCGTCGCGGTGTGCGTGAACCTGCTCGACCTCCCCGGCCACCCCGAGGTGCGCGAGCAGTGCATCCGGTCGATCCTCGCCCTGCGCACGGATGCCGAACGCTTCGGGATGCCGCTCATGATCGAGCCCCTCGTGATGCAGACGAAGCCGGGATCCGGCGGATACGCGGTCGACGGCGACACCTCGAGGATCGTGACCCTCGTCCGCCAGGCCAGGGAGCTCGGAGCCGACCTCATCAAGGCCGACCCGACCGACGACATCGCCGACTACCACCTCGTCGTGCAAGCCGCGGGAGACACCCCTGTGCTCGTGCGCGGCGGCGGACGAGTCGACGACAGGGTGCTGCTCGAACGCACGGTCGAGGTGCTCCGGCAGGGCGCGCGCGGCATCGTCTACGGGCGCAACGTGATCCAGCACCGTGACCCGGCCGGCATCACCGCGGCCCTCATGGCGGTCGTCCACGAGGATGCCTCCGTGGACGACGCCCTCGGTCTGATCGGAGCCGGGCGATGAGCGGCCGCCGCGTCAACATCGGCATCATCGGCGGCGGACTGATGGGCAGGGAGCTCGCTGCCGCGCTGCGACGCTGGCCCGCACTCGTCGACCACCCCGCCGACCCCCGGCTCGTCGCGGTGTGCGACATCAACCCGGCGGCCCTCGCGTGGTTCCAGGGCATCGACACCGTGCGCCTCACGACCACCGATCACCGGGAGCTCCTGGCCGATCCCGACATCGATGTCGTGTACGTCGCCGTGCGGCACGACCTGCACGAGCAGCTCTACATCGACACGATCAAGGCGGGCAAGGCGCTCCTCGCCGAGAAGCCCTTCGGCATCGACGGCTCGGCCGCCGATGCGATCATGCGGGCCATCGACGAGACCCCCGACGCGTTCGTGCGGGTGTCGAGCGAGATGCCGTTCTTCCCCGGAGCGCAGTGGGCGATCGACTACGTGCGCTCTGGCGCGCTCGGTCGCATCGTCGAGGCGAAGTGCTCGTTCCTGCACGCCAGCGATCTCGACACCGCCAAGCCGCTGAACTGGAAGCGACAGCAGCAGTACTGCGGGGCCGCCGGCGTGCTCAACGACCTCGGCATGCACACCTGGCACGTGCCTCTGCGACTCGGCTGGGCCCCGGAGACCGTGTTCGGGGTGCTGCAGGACATCGTCACCGAGCGGCCGGGTCCCGACGGCACCCCGCTCCCCTGCGACACCTGGGACAACGCGGTCATCCACTCCTGGGCATCGCACGAGGGCGCCCGCTTCCCCCTCACGACCGAGACCAAGCGCATCGCTCCCGGCGAGAAGAACACCTGGGTGTTCGAGGCCATCGGCATGAAGGGCAGTGTGCGGTTCAGCACCAAGAACCCGAAGGAGGTGCAGGTCTTCGCCGTGGTCGACGTGCCGGGGATCGGCCGCGAGCAGAGCTGGCAGCGCATCGACGCGGGGAGTCAATCCGTGTGGCCCACCGTCACCGGGCCGAACTTCGAGTCGGGGTTCTCCGACGCGATCCTGCAGATGTGGGCCGCCTTCCTCGCCGAGCACCAGGGGGAACTCGGCGACGGGTTCGGCACGGTGCGTCCGGAGGAGGCCGCGCAGACCCACCGCATCTTCGCGGCGGCGATCTCCTCCCACGAGTCCGGCGGGTCGGTCGCGCCGCAGCGCTGAGTACGGTCGGCCGGCTTCTATCGTGGGAGTGACGAAGGAGCGGGCGATGCGCAGCAGCGGCAGACCGACGATGAACGACGTCGCCGCAGCGGCAGGGGTGAGCCTGAAGACCGTCTCGCGCGTCATCAACGCCGAACCGAACGTCGACGCGACGATGGCGAGCCGGGTCGCCGAGGCCATCGAGCGGCTGGGCTATCACCGCAACGCCCTGGCGGCGAGCCTGCGCTCCGGCACGAACGACACGGTGGCGTTCCTCGCCGCCGACCTGTCGAACTCGTTCTACATGGGCATCGCGGCGGCGGTGTCGACCGTCGCCGCGCACCGACGCATGCACGTCGTGATGGCCTCCAGCGAAGAAGACCCCGCCACCGAGCGACGCGTCGCACTCGACCTGTGCCAGCGGAGGGTCGGCGGCCTGATCCTCGTGCCCACGTCGGCGGATCACTCCTACCTCGCGCCCGAGGTCGCGCACGGCACACCCGTCGTGTTCCTCGATCGACCGGGCAACGGCATCCACGCCGACACCGTGCTCCTCGACAACCGCGGCGGGGCACGGGCCGCGGTCGCCGAACTGCTGGCGGCGGGACACGAGCGCATCGCGATGCTGCTCGACACGACGGAGATCTACACCATGGACGAGCGCCTCGCCGGTGCGCTCGAGGCGTTCGCGGCCGCCGGCCGCTCGCAGGACCCCGCTCTCCTCATCACGGGAGTGCACACGCCGGCAGACGCCCGCGCTGCGGTGTCGATGCTGCTCGACTCCGCCGCCGCACCCACCGCGCTGTTCTGCGGGAACAACCGCGCGACCGTCGGCGCGCTTGAAGAGCTCATGGTGCGCGATGCCGATATCGCCGTCACCGGGTTCGACGATTTCGAGCTGTCGTGGATGCTGCCGCGGCCCATCCGGGTGGTGTCCTACGACGTGTCCGCACTGGGCACGCTCGCGGCGACGACCCTGCTCGACCGCATCGCCGGAGGCCCTCTCGCCGACCCGAGTCTTCACCTCGTGCCGACGTCGCTCGTCGACCGCGGCGGGCGCTCCCGCTAGGGCGGCGGGATCGAGCACCGGATAGATTTCCTCTCATGGCTCTTTCCGGCAATCTCGAAGCACAACGGCGTCGCGATGAGCTCGTCGAACTCGCGAACGGCCCGCAGGGCGTGATGATCGAGGCCGCGGCCGAGCTGTTCTCGGTCTCGTCCATGACGATCCGCCGCGACCTCCTCGAGCTGGAGGCCGAGGGACGGGTGCGGCGCGTCCGCGGCGGAGCGACGGCAGCGCCGAGAGCCCGCCCGTTCGACGCCAGGAGGGCGATCCGCGCGAGCGCCAAGCGCACCATCGCCGAGAAGGCGCTGCAGCTGGTCCCCACCCGGGGCAGCATCGCACTCGACGCCTCCTCCACGGTCAATGTGCTCGCCTCGATGATCGGACCGCGGACGGGGCTCACCGCCTACACGAACTCGTTCGAGTCCTTCCAGCTGCTGCATCCGCTCGAGGGCGTGACGGCGGTGATCTCCGGCGGCACCGCCGAGCCGACCACGGGCAGCCTGGTCGGGCCCATCGCGCGTCGCAGCATGAGGTCGGTGTACTTCGACATCTTCTTCTCCTCCGCGGATGCCCTCGACGTCGCCGACGGCACGTCCGAGGTGTCCGTCGATGAGGCCGAGCTGAAGCAGGCGATGGCGGCCAACGCGGGCACGACCGTGGTGTGCATCGACTCCAGCAAGCTCGACCGGCGATCCGTCGCCCGCGCCCTCGAGCGCGACGACATCTCGGCGCTGATCACGGAACTCGATCCAGGAGACGAGCGGCTCGACCCGTTCCGCGACCGCACCGACATCCTCTGAACACTTCACCTGGGCGTCAGTTCGTGTTAGATTTCACATGAAGTAACAGCACGAGCACACGGTCGTGTGCATCGTCCCCGTCTTGGAGAGTCATGACCAACGCCACCGCCGCCGCACTCATCGCCCGGTCGAACCGCCTCGGCGCCGACCCGAAGAACACCAACTACGCGGGCGGGAACACCTCTGCCAAGGGCACCGAGACCGACCCGGTCACCGGACGCCCGGTCGAGCTCATGTGGGTCAAGGGCTCCGGCGGCGACCTCGGCACCCTGACCGAGAGCGGCCTCGCGGTGCTGCGCCTCGACCGCATGCGCGCGCTCGTCGACGTGTACCCCGGCATCGAGCGCGAAGACGAGATGGTCGCGGCCTTCGACTACTGCCTGCACGGCAAGGGCGGAGCAGCTCCTCGATCGACACCGCCATGCACGGCCTCGTCGACGCCGCACACGTCGACCACCTCCACCCCGACTCCGGCATCGCGATCGCCACCGCGGCCGACGGCGAGGCCCTCACAGCGCGCATCTTCGGCGACAAGGTGGCCTGGGTCCCGTGGCGTCGCCCCGGCTTCCAGCTCGGACTCGACATCGCCGAGATCAAGCGCGAGAACCCGCAGGCGATCGGCTGCATCCTCGGCGGGCACGGCATCACGGCCTGGGCCGACACCTCGGAAGAAGCCGAGGCCAACTCCCTCTGGATCATCGACACCGCGGCCGCGTACATCGCCGAGCACGGAAAGGCCGAGCCGTTCGGCGGAGTGCGCTCCGGTTTCGAGGCGCTGCCGACCGCCGAGCGCCGCGAGCGCGCTGCCGCACTCGCCGGGACGATCCGCGGCATCGCGTCGACCGACAAGCCGATGGTCGGTCACTTCACCGACGCCGATGTCGTGCTCGATTTCCTGGCGTCCGAGAAGGCCCCGGCGCTGGCCGCCCTCGGCACGAGCTGCCCCGATCACTTCCTGCGCACGAAGATCAAGCCGCTCATCCTCGACCTCCCGGCGACGGCATCCGTCGATGAGCAGGTCGCGCGCCTGCACGAGCTGCACGCCGAATACCGCGCCGACTACCAGGCGTACTACGACGCGCACGCCACCGCCGAGTCCCCCGCCATCCGCGGCGCGGATCCGCTCATCGTGCTGATCCCCGGAGTCGGCATGTTCTCCTACGGCGCGAACAAGCAGACCGCCCGTGTCGCCGGCGAGTTCTACGTCAACGCGATCAACGTGATGCGCGGCGCCGAGTCGCTCTCGACCTATTCCCCGATCTCCGACGCCGAGAAGTTCAACATCGAGTACTGGGCGCTGGAGGAGGCCAAGCTGCAGCGCATGCCGAAGCCCAAGTCGCACCAGGGCCGCATCGCCTTCGTGACTGGAGCCGCCAGCGGCATCGGCAAGGCCATCGCCACCCGTCTCGCGGCGGAAGGCGCGTGTGTCGTCGTGGCTGACCTCGACCTCGAGAAGGCGCAGGCCGCCGCGGCCGAGCTCGGCAGCACCGACGTCGCGATCGGGGTGGCCGCCAACGTGGCAGACGCCGATGCGGTCCAGGCTGCGCTGAACGATGCCGTGCTCGCGTTCGGCGGTGTCGACCTGGTCGTGAACAACGCCGGCCTGTCGCTGTCGAAGCCGCTGCTGGAGACGACCGAGAAGGACTGGGACCTGCAGCACGATGTGATGGCCAAGGGCTCGTTCCTCGTGTCGAAGGCCGCCGCCCGCGTGCTCATCGACCAGAAGCTCGGCGGCGACATCATCTACATCTCGTCGAAGAACTCCGTCTTCGCTGGGCCCAACAACATCGCCTACTCCGCCACCAAGGCCGACCAGGCCCACCAGGTGCGCCTCCTCGCGGTCGAGCTCGGCGAGCACGGCATCCGCGTCAACGGCATCAACCCCGACGGCGTGGTCCGCGGCTCCGGCATCTTCGCCTCCGGCTGGGGTGCCAACCGCGCCGCGACCTACGGCGTCAAGGAAGAGGACCTCGGCCAGTACTACGCCAACCGCACGATCCTCAAGCGCGAAGTCGTGCCCGAGAACGTCGCCGACGCTGTCTACGTGCTCACCGGCCCCGAGCTGAGCCGCACCACGGGCCTGCACATCCCGGTCGACTCCGGCGTCGCCGCGGCCTTCCTGCGATGACTCTCCTCCGCCGAGTGCACGGGAACGCCCCGAGCGCACGAGAACGTCACGTGAAAGCGCCGTGCGCTCGGCAGGATGCTGTGCACTCGGCGAGGGGATGCGCGCATGACCGTCCGCGCGGTCGCGGCCGTCGACCTCGGCGCCACCAGCGGACGGGTCATGATCGGACGGATCGGCGACGGACGCCTCGACCTCGAACTCGTCACGCGGTTCCCGAACGGACCGGTGGCACGCGAAGACGGACTCCACTGGGACTTCGGCGCGCTGTACGAGCATGTGCTCGACGGGCTCACCGAGGCCGTGCGCCGCGAACCGGGCATCGAGAGCATCGGCATCGACTCGTGGGCCGTCGACTACGGGCTGCTCGCGGGCGGAGAGCTCCTGGGCGAGCCGTTCCACTATCGCGACGAGCGCACCGCCCGCGGGGTCGACGAGGTGCACGCGGTCGCCCCCTTCGACGAGCTGTACGCGCGCAACGGACTGCAGTTCCTGCCGTTCAACACGCTGTACCAGTACCGGGTGGACGCACACCTGGGCGAGGCAGACACCGCGCTGCTGATTCCCGACCTCATCGCCTACCTGCTCACGGGGTCAGCTGTCGCCGAACGCACGAACGCCTCGACCACCGGTCTGCTCGGCGTGGCCGACGGCGAGTGGGACACAGCGCTGGCCGACCGGCTGTCCATCCGCTCGAGCATCCTGCCGCCCCTCGTGGATCCGGGCGCGACGATCGGGACACTGCGGCCGGAGCTCGCCGCACGCATCGGCAAGGACCTCCCGGTGATCGCCGTCGGTTCGCATGACACGGCGTCCGCGGTCGCGGCCACTCCCCTCTCGACGCCCGACTCCGCGTACATCTCGTGCGGCACGTGGGGCCTCGTCGGGGTGGAGCTGACCGAACCCGTGCTGACCGATGCCGCGCGCACAGCGAACTTCACGCACGAGCTCGGAGTGGACGGCCGCTTCCGGTTCCTGCACAACGTCACCGGACTCTGGCTGCTGAGCGAGACGGTGCGAGCGTGGGAGGCAGAAGACGGCGCGAGCATCGACCTGGCGGAGCTGCTGTCCGCGGCCGCCGAGGTCAGCGGTCCCGTGCCCGTGTTCGACGCCGAGGACCCCTCGCTCACGGCACCGGGAGACATGCCGCAGCGCATCACCGCACTCCTCGGCGACGCGGCCCCGACGTCGCGAGCAGCGTTCGCGCGGACGATCATCGAGTCGATCGCGGCGTCCTTCGCCGGGGCCGTCCAGAGCGCAGCCGCCCTGTCGGGCCGCACGCTCGACGCCATCCACCTCGTCGGGGGAGGATCCTCAACCGTCTTCTCTGCCAGGCGACGGCCGACCGGACGGGACTGCCGGTCCTGGCCGGTCCTGTCGAGGCGACCGCGCTCGGCAACGTGCTGATCCAGGCGCGCGCTCGGCGCTGCACCGGCGACCCTCGAGGGACTGCGTGCCCTGGTCGCGGCGACCCATGCGCCGGAGCGGTTCGTCCCGCACCCGTGACAGGAACGACAGAGGGCGCCGGGGCTGAAAGCCCCGGCGCCCTCTTCGCGGTGACTCAGAAGTCGAAGTCGCCGATGTTGTCCGCGTCGAACACGAACGGGTCGCCGAGCAGCACGACGCCGTCGGCGCCGACCGTGTACTCCCCGAGGTCGCCGGCGTCGAAGGTGTCGCCTTCCTTGCCGGTGATGTCACCCTCGACGAGCGCCTTGGCCGCGAACGCCGACAGGTAGCCGAGGTCGGCCGGGTTCCACAGCGCGAACGAGGTGACGGTGCCGTCCTCCACGTACTCCCGCATCTGGTTCGGAGTGCCGAGTCCGGTCAGCGCGACCTTGCCCTTGAAGTCCGAGGTCGACAGGTAGCGGGCTGCGGCCGCGATGCCCACCGTGGTCGGCGAGACGATGCCCTTCAGCTGGGGGTGGCTCTGCAGCAGGGCCGCCGTCTTGTCGAACGAGGTCTGATCGTCGTCGTCGCCGTAGACGGTCTCCACGATCGTGATGTCGGGGTAGTCGCTGGCGACGTACTCCTTCATCAGCTCGATCCAGGCGTTCTGGTTGGTGGCGTTGGCCGATGCCGACAGGATCGCGATCTCGCCCGCGCCGCCGATCTGCTCGGCGACCTGATCGATCTGCACCTTCGCGATGCCGTCGGAGTCCGCCTGGTTGATGAACAGGTCGCGGCACTCGGGGTTGGTGTCGGAGTCGAAGGTGACGACCTTGACCCCGGCGTCCCGCGCCTCGTTGAGCGCGTCGCAGATGGCCTTCGGGTCGTTCGCCGAGACCACGAGGGCGCCCACTGCCTGCTGCGTCGCGGTGTTGATGTAGCTCACCTGCGCGTCGGGCGTCGCCTCGGCGGGGCCGACCTCGGCGAAGGTGCCGCCGAACTCCTCGACGGCCTTCTTGCCTCCTTCACTGGAGGTGTCGAAGTAGGGGTTGCCCAGGTTCTTGGGCAGGAACGTGATCGACAGGTTGTCGGATCCGCCGCCGTCACCGGAGCCGGAGTCGCCCGACCCGCTGCCGGTGTCGGCGCAGCCGGTCAGCACGAGCGCTGCGGCGACGGCCACTGCGGCGAGCGCCGTGACCCTCTTGCGTGCAAACGTCATTGTTCTTCCTTTCGTGATGATCACCGCGGGCGGATGCCGGCGGCGAGAGGCTGCCTCATGGTGCGGGAGAGGCTGCGACGCGGAGGGGCGGTCCCGCTTTCGCGCGGATGCGCTGCGCCCAGGCGAGGACGCTGGCTGCGACGACCGAGAAGATCAGCAGACCGCCCGTGATGATGTTGATGACGTCGGAGGTGACTCCGGCGAGGCGCAGGCCGCTTCCGAGCACGCCGATCAGGAGCACCGCGGCGACCACACCGTGCAGGTGCCCCCTGCCGCCGAACACCGACACACCGCCGAGCACGACCGCGGCGATCACCTGGAGCTCGAGACCGGTGGCGTTGTCGCCGCGGGCGCTGCCGAAGCGCAGTGTGTAGAAGATGCCGGCGAAAGCGGCGACCACCCCGGACAGGATGAACAGGATGAACTTCGTCCGCTCGACGTTCACGCCGGAGAACCGCGCCGCATCCTTCGAGAGACCGATGGCGTAGATGCCCCGGCCGAACGGGGTGAAGTGCAGGACCACGGCGAAGATCGCGAGGAGGATCAGGAACGGGATGACGATGTAGGGGATCGTCGTGCCGGCGATCTTCGCCTTCGCCAGAGCCGTCCACATCTCCGGGAAGTCGGTCACCGCCGTCGTCCCGAGCAGTCCGACGGCGAGTCCGCGGAACAGCGCGAGCGTGCCGATCGTGACGGCGAGCGACGGGAGTCCGACGACCGTCACGAGGAACCCGTTGAAGGCCCCACCGACCGCTCCCACAAGGAGAGCGGCGAGCGCTGCGACCTCGAAGGGTGCTCCCGACTCGGTGAGCACGCCGGTGACGACGCTCGCGAGGCCCACCATGGAGCCCACCGAGAGGTCGATCTCGCCCGTGATCATCACGAGCGTCATGGGCAGGGCGATCAGCAGGATGGGGGCGACGTCGAGCAGCAGGTAGTTGACCGTGATGGGCTGCGCGAAGCCGCGGATCGACACGGCCGACACGAGCACGACGAGCACCAGGAGGGCGATGATCGCGAACTCGCGATTGATCAGCACCCGCCGCCACAGCGGTCGGTCGTAGTCGCGGATGATCCGCGTCGAGGTCGTGGTGGTGGTTGTCATGAGTCGTCCCTCGCCTCGATGAGCTGACGTTTCTGCCGCACGGCGAGCACGCGGTCCAGCACGATCGCGCCGATGATGAGCACGCCGACGACGGCGCGCTGCCAGAAGTCCGGGATGCCGAGGATCGGCAGCGCCCTGTTGATGGTCATCAGCAGCATCGCGCCGATGGCGGCACCCCACACCGACCCGACACCGCCGGTGATGGCGATGCCTCCGATGACGGCGGCACCCACGGCATCCAGCTCCCAGCCGGAGCCGACCTGCGAGCTGACCGATCCGTATCTGGCGACGTAGAAGACACCGGCGAGGCCGGCGAGCGCCCCGAGAGCACGAAGGCGCTGAGCACGCGGCGCGTGGTCTTGAGACCGTACAGCTCCGCGGCGGCGGGGTCGGAGCCGATCGCGTAGTACTCGCGCCCGCCCCGGGTGTTGCGCATGTACCAGGCGGCGATCGCCAGCACGACGATCGCGACGATCGACAGCACCGGGATCGTGAGGATCTGCTCGGTGCCGAGCCCGAGGAACGCCTTCGGGAGATCGGACGGATGCACCTGGTCGCTGCCTGTCCAGAGCACGTTTATGCCGCGATAGGCATAGAGGGTGCCGAGGGTGATCACCATCGCCGGCACCTTGGCGAACGCCACCAGCGCACCGTTGACGAGTCCGAGCAGGCCCCCGAAGATCACGGCGGCGATCACCACGACGGCGATCGGGATGCCGGGGACGTCCATGAACAGGCGGCCGGTGAGGAATGCCGTGAGGCCCATGACCGAGCCGACCGAGAGGTCGACGTTGCGGGTGATGATGACGATCGCCTGCCCGACTGCGACGAGCACGAGGATCGAGGGGGTGAGCAGCAGGTCGCGCCAGCCGTCGGCGCTGAACAGGAAGTTCGGATTCTTCACGGTCGCGGCGATCACGACGAGGATCAGCGCGACGAGGATCCCGACCTCGCGGGCGCGGCCGATGCCGCCGGGCTTCTTCGCGATCGCGGGGGCTGGTGCCGCGGTTGCCGTGGTGCTCATGCGTGCTGCTCCGATGCGTGGGTCGCGGCGAACATGACGTTCTCGCTGGTGGCGTCCTCGCGGGCGATCTCGGCGGTGATGCGTCCTTCTCGCATGACGAGCACGCGATCGGCCATGCCGAGGACCTCCGGCAGCTCCGACGAGATCATGAGGATTCCCCTCCCCTCGCCCGCGAGCTGCGAGAGCAGGCGGTGCACTTCGGACTTCGTACCCACGTCGATGCCTCTGGTGGGCTCGTCGATGATCAGCACCCGAGGGTCGGTGGCCAGCCACTTGGCGAGGACCACCTTCTGCTGGTTGCCGCCCGAAAGCGTGGCCGCGACCGTGTCGAGGGCGTGCGTCTTGACCTCGAGTCGCGACGCCCAGAGCGCGGCCGCGCGGTTCTCCATCCCGGTGGTGATGAGACCCCACCTGGCGAGTGTGCGGCGGATGGCGAGGGTGATGTTGCCACCGACGCTCGCATCGATCACGAGCCCCTGCTTGCGTCGGTCCTCCGGCACGAGAGCCAGGCCGTGGCGCATGGCGGCGGTGGGGTTGCGGCGCGGCACCGCGGCGCCCAGCATCCGCACCTCCCCTCCCGGTAGGCGTCGACGCCGAACACGGCACGCGCGACCTCGCTGCGACCCGCACCCACGAGACCAGCGAGCGCGACGATCTCACCGGCTCGCACCGTGAACGTGATGTCGTGGAACACTCCGGGGCTCGTGAGGCCTCGCACGTCGAGCAGTGGTTCGCCGATCTCGGCCTCCTGCTTGGGGAAGAGCTCGGTGACGTCGCGGCCGACCATCTGACGCACGAGGTCGTCGACGGTGGTGTCGGCGATGGGCGTCGTGTCGATGTAGGCGCCGTCACGCATCACGGTCACCGTGTCGCACAGATCGAACACCTCGTCGAAGCGGTGCGAGATGAACAGGATCGCGCGTCCCTCGTCGCGCAGGCTCCTCGCGACCGCGAACAGGCGGTCGACCTCCACGCCGCTGAGGGCAGCGGTGGGCTCGTCCATGATCAGCACGCTGGCGTCGAGGGAGATCGCCTTGGCGATCTCGATGATCTGCTGGTCGGCGATCGACAGCCCCTCGGTGATGCGATCGGGGTCGAGCGCGACGCCGAGCCGGCGGAAGATCTGATCGACCTCGGTGCGCATCGCCTTGCGATCGATGCGGCCGAGGGCGCGCGTGGGCTGCCGGCCCATGAAGATGTTCTCGGTGACGGAGAGATCGGGGAAGAGCGTCGGCTCCTGGTAGATCACGGCGATGCCAGCGGCCTTGGACTGCGCCGTGCTGGTGAAGTCGACCTCTTCGCCGTGGAGGCGGAAGTCTCCGGAGTCGCGACGGTACAGCCCGGCCATGATCTTCACGAGCGTGGACTTGCCCGCGCCGTTCTCGCCGATGAGGGCGTGGATCGAACCGGACTGGAGCGTGAGGCTTCCGGAGCGCAGTGCGATGACCGGCCCGAAGGACTTCACGACGCGATGCAGTTCCAGCGCGGTGGGGGGAGCACTGCGGGCGTGTGCGTCGTCGGCCACTGGCTTTCCTCTCCGTTGAGGGGGATGATGTTCGGAATGAACCGAGATGAATCGATTCAGGTGGGTTTCAGGCTAGTGTATGTGATGCGAGCGTCAGGTCAAGCCCTGATACCCGAACCGTGATCCACCCGACGACGAGAGGACAACAGTGGCGGTCAGCATCCGCGATGTCGCCCTCCGTGCGGGCGTCTCCGTCGGCACGGTGTCGAACGTCCTGAACCGGCCGGAAGAGGTCTCGAGCGATTCCGTCGCTCGCGTGAGCCGCGCCATCGAGGAACTCGGATACGTGCGCAACGATGCCGCCCGCAAGCTGCGCGCCGGCGTCAGCACCACCGTCGGATTCGTGGTCCTCGACGGGCAGAACCCGTTCTACAGCGACGTCGTCCGCGGCGCCGAGGACGAGGCATCCAGTCACGGCATCGCGATCCTGTACGGCAACACCGACGACGACCCCTCCCGCGAGAAGGTGTACCTCGATCTGTTCCGCGAGCAGCAGGTGCGCGGTCTGCTGATCGCGCCATACGGCGACGTGATGACGCAGCTGCGTCGGTTCCGTGCGAGCGGCATCGCGACGGTGCTCGTCGACAGGTTCAGCGCAGACAGCGGGTTCTCCTCCGTCTCCGTCGACAGCGTCGCCGGCGGAAGGCTCGCCGTGGAGCATCTGATCGAGGTCGGGCGACGCCGCATCGCCTTCGTCGGCGGCCCCTTCGACATGCGCCAGGTGACCGATCGACTGGCCGGCGCGCGCGCCGCCGCCGAGAACGCCTCCGTACACGTCGACCTGGAGGTCGTCCCCACGGCGGCCATGACCGTGGAGGAGGGCGCCGCGGCAGGAGCGCGGCTCCTCACCCGTCCGCGTCGTGAATGGCCTGACGCGCTGTTCGCCGCCAACGATCTCCTGGCGCTCGGTCTGCTGCAGTCCCTCGCCGCAGGTGGCCGGGTGCTCGTCCCCGACGAGATCGCCCTGATCGGATTCGACGACATCCCGTTCGCCGCCGCGGCCGCCGTTCCGCTCTCCTCGATCCGGCAGCCGAGCCGGATGATCGGACGCACCGCGCTCCGCATCGTGCTCGAAGAGGCAGCCGACCCCGACAGCATCCCGCGGCAGACGGTCTTCCCACCCGAACTCATCGTGCGCCGCTCCACCACGGGCTGACCTCACAGCCTCACCCCTTCTCGCGGTGAACCCCTCGCACCGGTGTCGTGTAATACTTTACTGTGCGCGTGGGGACGCGCCTCAGGGGTATCGATACTGGGGAGGCATGGCGACATGCGAAAGAAGACGATGTGGCGCGTCATCGCGCCGACGACGGCGATGGGGCTCGTGGCGATCGGCATCGCCTCGGCGAGCTCGACGGCACTCGCGGCCGACGACGCGGGGGCGTTCACCGACATCCACCTGGAATTCGCGGACGGCGCCGACGCCGCATACGTCGGAGGGGCGTTCCAGATCACGGCGGACTGGGCCGTGCCCGCCGGAGCGGATCGCGGTGCGAGGTTCGACATGGTCCTGCCGCCGGAGTTGCGCGGCGTGGACGAAGTGCCTTTCGTCGCCTCCGACACCCACGGACAGCCCGCGGCCACCTGCGCCGTCGGTGGGGGCGCCGGCCCGGCACTCACCTGCACACTGCTGGGGGCAGTCCATCGCAGGGAGGGCGTCGAGGGCTCGCTCCACTTCCCGGCCGTCGCCGCGACCGCCTCTGCGGGCTCGAGCCTCGGCTTCCGCATCGGGGTGGATCTCGTGAGCGTGGGAATCCCCGGCGGCGCACCCATCGTCATGCCCGGGCTCCCGACACCCGGGCATGGCGAGGGCGATACCCCGGCGACCCCGGCGCTCCGACCGATCCGGCGGGCCCGACCGACCCGGTCACTCCGACCGATCCGACCGACCCGGTCACTCCGGCCGACCCGGGCACTCCGGCCGACCCGGGCACTCCGGCCGACCCGGGCGCTCCGACCGGCCCGACGGACCCGACCGACCCGGGCACTCCAACCGATCCGGCAGGCCCGACCGACCCGGTCACTCCGACCGATCCGGGCACTCCGGCCGACCCGGGCGCTCCGACCGGCCCGACCGCCCCGGCGATCCCGGTCACTCCGGAACAGGCCGCCCCCGCTCCTCCGCCCGCGCCGGCTCCGGACCCGGCACCGGATCCCGCGGCCGCGCCCGGCTCTCTGTCCGACGCCGGCCCGTCGAGCCAAGAGGAGAGCCCTGCGCTCGATGCGGCCGACACGTCGACGTCCGCAGAACCCGTCGCGGGCGTCGCGCCGCTGGCCGACTCGGCGACCACCGACGCGTCTTCGATGTCGCCCGACGGAGAGACGCCACAACGCCCCGAAGCTTCCCGCGCCGAGCGCGGACAGGGCGTGGATCTCACCCCACCGCAGGGCGACCCAGCGCAACCGGAATACGTCGGCGCCGGCGATGCCGTGTCAGCTGAAGGACCGACCGCCACGCGGGCAGTCGTCGCTCCCGTCATCACCGGTTTGGGCGCGGCGCTCGTCGCGGCCTTGGTGGCGCTTGCGGTCACGTCCGCTCTGGTCATCCGACGGGGACGACTCGACGGCTGACCGCCGCCCTTCCCCCACGAGAATCGACCACATATGACAGCTGCCGTTTCATGCAGTAACATCTTACTCGTCAAACATTAAGCGCAATGGGCCTGGGGGCCGTTAGGGGAACGAAATGCGCATCAAATCGCTCAAGAAGCTCTTATCATCGGTGACGGTGGTGGGGCTGGCGACGCTGGGGGTCATCTCCGCCGGGGCTACGGCTTCAGCCGCCACGTACACATATCCCGACGCGATCACGAACGTGCAGATGGCGTTCGACACCGGGGAGTCGGCTCCCGCGGAGGTCGGTGACATCTTCACCGTGACGGCCGACTGGTCCGTGCCCAACGGCGCGGTCGGAGGTGAGACGTTCGGGATGACGCTGCCGACCGAGCTGCACAATATCGCGGGTGGTGCATTCGACCTCAACAACCCCGCGGGGGATCTGGTCGGTACCTGCACGATCAGCGAGGATGCCGCACCGGTCCTCACCTGCACGCTGACGGACTTCGTCAACGGCAAGGAAGACATCAGCGGAAGCCTCTGGTTCAAGGCTCAGGCCATCAAGTCGACCACGGACTCGACCCTCGAGTTCCAGATCGGCAACACGTTCGTGCCGGTGGGGATTCCGGGAGGCGGACCGATCGTCGGCACCAGCCCCGCCCCGACCAAGGTGTCGAAGGACGGATGGCAGTCGTTCGACAAAGGCGTCTGGGGCTGGACGATCAATGTCCCCAGCTCCGTCGCCTCTGGCGGGCAGTTCACGATCCAGGACACTCTCGTGCCCGGCTCGCTGCAGCTCGAGAACCACACGCTGACAGGGCAGGTGCGCGCCGAATGGCGTGCCGTCGACGGCAACGGCAACCTCACCGGGCCCGCCACCGCTGTTCCTGCGTCGGACTTCGTGCAGAACACCTTCGCCGCGGGCGGCAAGTCGTTCACCCTCACCATCGGCAATGTCCCGGCAGACCAGGCTCGCGCGTATCAGGTCATCTACTACACCACGCCCGACGGGTCCTTCTTCCCCGGCGACGCCTACGCCAACGAGGCGACCGTGCAGTCCACGACGGTGGGCACGACCTTCACATACCAGGCATCGGGCGGCGGTGACGGAGATGCCAAGTCCTACGCGCGCTTCTCGATCGCCAAGGCCGTCTCCGGCGAGGGCGCATCGCTCGTTCCCGCAGACACCGAGTTCACCGTGCACTACACCGTCGCAGGCGACGCCCGAGACATGACCGTCAAGGCCGGAGAGGCCAACCGCGTGCAGTCCGAGCGGTACCCGATCGGATCGACGTTCGTGATCTCCGAGGTCGATATCCCCACCATCGCGGGGGTCGACTGGGCCGACTACACGATCTCCGGCCCTGGCGTCACCGACAACGGTGACGGGACCTACTCCGTCACACCGGGCGACAACACCACCGTCGCGCTCACGCTCGACAACTCCGCTCTCGTCGTACCGCCGCCCACCGGCACGGTCTCGGTGACGAAGCACGTCACCGGCGCGGGCGCCGCACTGGTCCCCGACGCGAAGTACACGGTCCACTACGCGTACACCGTCGACGGCACCGCGACCGAAGGCGACCTCACGATCGCCGACGGCGACACCGCCGCGATCGACGCCACCCTCCCGGTCGGCACCGAGGTCACCTTCACCGAAGTCGCACCCAAATCGGTCACCACCGACCAGGGCACCGTGAAGTACGGCGACCCCGTCTTCACCGCAGGCGGCAAGACCCTCGGCACCACCGCCACCGTCACCGTGACCGACGCCGACCAGGCACTCGCCGTCGACCTCGAGAACCCGACGACCCTGGTACCGCCGCCCACCACACCGGAGACGCCTCCGGCCACGCCGCCGACGACCCCTCCGACCACCCCTCCGACGGGACTGGCGCAGACCGGCTCGTCGTTCGCAGCGGGCACGGCCGCGCTTCTCGGCCTGGGACCGCTCATCGCCGGCGGCGCTGTGTTCGTCGCACGACGGAAGGGCGTGAAGCACTGATCGTGATCTAGCCAGATGCGGCACCCGGGACATGTTCCCGGGTGCCGCATCTCTTTGACCGTGGGGGCTCCCGCGTGAGCCGGAGCCCGCTCGAACTTATCCCTCCGCGTTTGCCGACGCGATCAGCTGCTCGATCTGCTCGAAGGTCACAGGCAGGCCAGGGAACCCGGCGAGTCGACCGATCGGGAACGAGGCCATCATCTTCTCCATTGCTTCGTCATTCGGCATCATCGACGCCGCCGCCGCATCGCCGGCCTGCCCGCCCATCAGACCGCCGAGCGCCTGCTGCACGATGGGCCCCGCGACCGGATGCGCCATGAGATCGCCCACCGAAGAGTTCATGGTGAGTTCCTGACGCACCTCGTCGCCGGCGAGGTCGACGGTCGATGTCGACCGGATGTCACGGCTCGATACGGCCACATCGACGACGTACGTGCCGCCCTCGACGATCCACCGGTCGACACGCACGTCCCAGTAGGCGAGGTCTTCCCGGCGCACGACCAGCTCGACCGTACGGGTCTCCCCCGCGGCGAGCGCGACCGAGGCGAATGCCTTGAGCTCACGCGGCGCACGCTGCACGATCGACTGCTCCGGCGCCACATATACCTGCACGACCTCGCGCCCGTCACGATCGCCCGAGTTCGTGACATCGACCCCCACGACGATGTCTCCGCTCGCGCCCACTTCGACGGTCGCCGGCGCATAGTCGAAGCTCGTGTACGACAGCCCGTGGCCGAACGGGAAGGTCACATCGAGGCCCTTCGCGTCGTACCACCGGTACCCGACCAGCAGGCCCTCGCCGTAGCGCACGTGGCCGAACTCTCCGGGAAAGTTGCCGAAGGACGGGTTGTCCTCCAGACGCACGGGCACGGTCTCGGTCAGCTTTCCGGAGGGGTTGACGGCGCCGTAGAGCACATCGGCGACGGCGCTGCCCCCGGCTTGTCCGAGCAACCAGCCCTCGACGATCGCCGGAACACGGTCGGCGAAAGGCAGGGCCACCACGCCACCGTTGGAGAGCACGACCACGACGCGTCGGTTCACCTCGAGCACCGCATCCAGCACGGCGAGCTGCTCCGCGGGAAGGTCGATGTGCTCACGATCGAACCCCTCCGACTCCTCTGCCGCCGGGAGACCGAGGAAGAGCACCGCCACGTCCGCCGCACCGGCGGTCTCGACCGCCTCGGCCCGAAGGTCGTCGGCAGTCCGTCCAGAGGCAGCGATGGCTCCGCCCTCGACCGCGAAGCCTGCCGCGTAGCTGACGTTGTCTCCGCCGACCGCGCGCAGCTCGTCGAGGGCCTTGTCGACCCGGGTGGGGTTGATCAGCGATGAACCCGCCCCTTGGAAGCGCGGCTCCGTCGCGAACGCGCCGATCACGGCGATTCGCTGCTCGGGGGCGAGCGGCAGCAGCGCGCCCTCGTTCTTCAGCAGCACGATCGACCGACCGGCCGCCTCGCGGGCGAGCGCATGGTGCGCATCGACGTCGAGCGGTCCGTCCACAGCCGGACGCGCGCCGGCCTTGCGCACGAGCTCGATGGCCCGGGAGGCGGCTGTGTCGAGCACGCTCTCCTCGAGCGTCCCGGCGCGCACGGCCGCGACGAGCTGGGCATCCGTGCGTCCACCCGATGCGGGCATCTCCAGGTCGAGCCCGGCGGCGATACCCGCGACGCGGTCGTTCACCGCGCCCCAGTCCGAGACGACGAGGCCGCCGAAGCCCCAGTCGTCACGCAGCACGCTCGTGAGCAGCCACGGGTCCTCCGAGGTCCACACGCCATTGAGCTTGTTGTACGAGCACATGACCGTCCACGGGGCGGCGTCCTTCACGACCCGCTCGAACCCGCGCAGGTAGATCTCGCGCAGGGGGCGGGGGTCGACGTCGGAGCTCGCGCGCATGCGGTCGAACTCCTGGTTGTTCGCGGCGAAGTGCTTCAGTGAAGTGCCGACGCCCTTCGACTGCACACCTCGGACCGAGGCGGCGCCGAGCACGCCCGACACGATCGGGTCCTCGGAGAAGTACTCGAAGTTGCGACCGCACAGCGGCGAGCGCTTGATGTTGATGCCCGGGCCGAGGACGACGGCGACGTTCTCGATCGCGGCCTCCACCCCTATCGCGGCGCCCACCCGCTCGATGATCTCCGGGTCGAAGGAGGAGCCGATGCCGACGGCCGGCGGAAAGCACGTCGCGGGGACGCTGTCGGCGAGGCCGAGGTGGTCGGAGCTGCCGGACTGCTTGCGCAGGCCGTGCGGTCCATCCGTCATCATCACCGAGGGGATGCCCACGCGGTCGATGGCCTTCGTGGTCCAGAAGTCCGCACCGCTGGTGAGCGACGCCTTCTCCTCGAGCGTGAGGTCGGAAGCCGAGTTCTCGGTCATTGTGTTCCTTTCGCGGGCGACGTCGATGTCCTTGCGAAAACCTTATGCTCTTCAGTATTAGATTTCAAACGTCATTCAGGATTAGTGTCGAAGCATGGCTCGACGAGGTTCATACGCGAAGGGTGTCGCGCGACGCGAGGAGATCCTGGAGAGCGCGCTCGACGTGATCGGGCGCAAGGGCTACCAGAACGCCTCCCTCAAGGAGATCGCCGAGGTCGTCGGCGTCACCCCTGCCGCCCTTCTGCATTACTTCGGCTCGAAAGAGGAGCTCTTCACCGAGGTCCTCCGCAAGCGCGACGAGCACGACGGCCTCGACCCCGCCGGCCTCAGCGACACCGAAGCCAGAACCGCGTTCATCGACGTGATCCGCCATAACACCGAGGTCCCGGGACTCGTCGCGCTCTTCTCCCGCCTCTCGGTGGATGCGGCCGACCCCGAGCATCCGGCCCACCCGTATTTCCTCGACCGCAGTGCACGCCTGCGGGAGTCCATCGCGGACAACTTCGCCGGAGAGGAGCAGCACTCCGCCCTCGACCCCGACACCCTCGCCCGCGTCATCCAGGCCGCATCCGACGGACTCCAGCTGCAGTGGATGATCGACCCGTCCGTCGACATGCCCGGCATCATGGCCGCCCTCATCGACGCCCTGCTCCCCCCGGCGGTGCACGACTCCTAGCGCCCCTCCGGCACACTCGTCCGGCGCACCGAGGGACCCTTGTCGGGCGGATGCCCGGATGTCGGGCGAATGCCGGGGATCTGGTCCTGCATCCGGTCGCCCGCCCGACATCCGTGCGGACGGAACGGCGTCGCCCACTACCCCTTCACGGCACCCCCGAGCCCCGCCGACCGCAGGAAGACCGACTGGAACAGCAGGAACATCGCGATCGGGATCAACGTCGCGATCGCCAGCGCCGCCAGGAACACGTCGAGCTCGGTCTGCGACTGCACGGCCGGTAGCCGCACCGACAGCGGCTGCACCGCGGGGTCCGGCAGCACCAGCATGGGCCACAGATAGTCCTTCCACGCGGCGATGATCGCGAACACCGAGACCACTCCGAGAATGGGCTTCGACATCGGCAGCACGATCGACCAGAACAGCCGGAAGGGACCGGCGCCATCCGTGCGCGCGGCTTCGAACACCTCACGCGGCAGCGAATCGAAGAAGCGCTTGACCAGCAGGATGTTGAACGCGTTCGCGCCCATCGGCAGCCAGACCGCGAGGTAGTTGTTGAGCAGGTTCACCTCGCCGAGCAGCGGCGGATTCACGATCGTGAGATACAACGGCACGAGGAGCACGATGCCGGGGATGAACAGGGTCGCCAGCACCAGCGCGTTCAACACCGGCGCGTACTTCGGCCGCAGCACCGACAGTGCGAAACCTGCGGTCGTCGCGATGAACAGCTGGACGAACCAGGCGCCGAGCGCGATCACGACCGTGTTCAGGAAGTACTGGTCGATGTGGATGTCGTTCCATGCCGTCGACAGGTTCGCCCAGTCGATGCCGTTCGGCCACAGCGCGAAAGGCTGCTGCAGGGTGTCCTGCGTCGGTGTCACGGCCGACTTCGCGAGCCACAGGATCGGTCCGAGACCGGCGACCACCAGCCCGACGGCGAGGAACACGTGCGTGACGGACATCCCGATACGGATGCCGGGTCGCCGACGCTCCGAGTCCGAGATGACGGTGCGATCGCCGACACGGTCGGCGGCCTTCTCGGCGGCCTTCTCCGCGGCACGGGTGGAGAGGCGGGTGGTGAGGCTCACGTCGTGCTCCAACGGTCGGTCAGCCTGAAGTACAGCCAGGAGAGGAGGGCGAGGACGATCGCGAGCAGCACCGACACGGCGGTCGCCTCGCCGTAGTCGCCGCCCAAGCTGTTCCGGAAGGCCTTGTCGTAGATGTACAGCAGCACGGTCTTGGTCGCGCCGGCGGGTCCGCCGCCGGTGAAGAGGAACGGTTCCAGGAAGACCTGCGCCGTCGCGATGACCTGCAGGATCAGCATGATGAAGAGGATGCCGCGCAGCTGCGGCAGCGTGACGTGCCAGACCTTCTTCCAGATGCCGGCACCGTCGACCTCGGCCGCGTCGTAGAGCTCGGGCGGGACGCCGAGGAGCGCGGCCAGGTAGATGATGATCGACCCGCCGGCCCCCGCCCAGGTGGCTTCGAGCACGAGGGACGGCATGGCCTGAACGGCATCCTGGATCCAGGGTTGCGGCGGGATGCCGACGAACCCGAGCACCGTGTTGAACACGCCGGACGGGTCCGCACTGTAGAAGAACTTCCACAGCAGCACCGCCACGACCGGAGGGATCACGACGGGGAGGTAGGCCAGCGCGGAGTAGATCCCCTTGCCACGGCGCACCTCGCTCATGAGCACGGCCATGAGCAACGGCAAGGGGAACCCGAAGAGCAGGGCGAGCACCGCGAACCACAGCGTGTTGATCACGGCGCGGCCCAACTCAGGGTCGCCGATCACAGCGAGGTAGTTGTCGAAGCCGACCCATTCGGAGACGATCAGGTTCGTCTTCTGCAGGCTCATGATCACCGACTGCACGATCGGCGACCAGGAGAAGAACACGAACACGAACAGCATGGGAAGCACGAACAGGAGGTTCGCGAGCCCGCCGCCGCGGAACCAGGTGAGGGGCGAGCGGCGGCGGGAAAGGCGCGCAGCGGGCGGCGGAGAGTCCTCCACCGCCGCCCGCTGCTCGGGGAGCGTCATCGTCATGGACTGCTACTCGTCGAGTTTCGCCTGCGCGTCGGTCTGCGCCTGGGCGAGCAGAGCGTCGATGTCGGCGTCCTGATCGGTCAGCACGGTCTGCACGACGGCGTCGAGGAGCGCGTACACCTCCTGGGTCTTCACCTTGGGCTCGCCCACGGGCGTCTGGTCCCAGATACGTTCGCTGAACGGTGCCATCTGGTCTACCGGCACGTTGATGTAGTCGGCGATCCACTTCTGCGACTCGTCGTACAGCTCGCGGCTGAGCACCGGCAGCAGCGGGGTGCCGACGGCCTGACCCGACTCGTTCAGCGTCTTGGCGTCGAGCGCGGCCGCGTCCTCGTCCATGAGCTTCTGCATGTAGTACCAGTCGATCCAGGTCACGGCCGCGGCCTTGGTCGTCTCATCGACGGTCGGGCTGATCACCGCGATGTCGCCGCCGCCGAGCGTTCCGGGGTCGTCGCCCTCCATCGGCACCACCGTCATGCCGTAGATCTCGGAGTCCATGCCGAAGTCGCGCACGAGGGCCGTGTAGATGTCGGATCCCGAGGTGTACATGCCGATGTTGCCCGCGGCGAACTCCTGGTTGATGGTGCCCCAGTCGAGGTCGACCTTCGATCCGAAGGAGCCGTCCTCCCACTTGACGTCGTGCAGGAACTGCAGGGTGGCCCTGGTCGCGTCGTTGTCGATGGTCGACTCGGCGGTGCCGTCGCCGTTGTCGGTCTGCGTGCGACCACCGCGCGCCACCGTCTGCGAGGTGAGCTGCCATCCGCCGGTGTTGTTGATCGCCATCTGCGCGTATCCGGCCTTGCCCGTGGCATCCGTGATGGCCTTGGCCGCCTCGCGGATCTCGTCCCACGTCTCCGGCGGATTGTCGGGGTCGAGGCCCGCCTGCTCGAACAGGTCGCGGTTGTAGTGCAGCGCTGCCGCGTACGCCTGCCGGGGGAAGCCGTAGAGCTTCCCGTCGGAGCCGGTGACCCCGTCGAGGATGATGGGGTTGAACTTGTCGGTGTAGCCGAGCTCCTCGATCGCGTCGGTCACGTCCATCAGCTGCCCGTTCTCGAGAAGCGTCTTGGAGTCGGTGAACGGCACGGTGAAGACGTCCGGCAGGCTGCCGCCCGCGAGCTGCACGGCGAAGGTAGGACCCTCCCACTCGTATTCGACACCGATGATGTCGATGTCGGGGTGCTCCTTCTCGAACTGCTTCTCCTGCGCTGCGAACGCCTCGTAGGCCGCGGCGTCGGCGCCAGGGGGGAACGTCGCGACGCGCAGCTCCGTCTTGCCGTCGGCGCTGTCATCGCTGCCGCTCGAGGTGCATCCGGCCAGGGCGCCGACCGTCGCGAGTACCGCGACGCCGGCGACCAGGGCTTTCGTTGGTGACTTCATCGTCTGTCCTTCCATGTGGTGCTGATCGGGTGGTGCAGGGCTGTCGACCGCTCAGGCGGAGCGCGCCGGAACGGCGCGAAGGGCGAGCCACGCGGTGGCGTCCGGAGGGAGCGTGCCGTCGAGGGGCGCGCTCGAGAGGAGTACCTCGTGGTGCGCGGGGAGGGGCACAGGGACGGAACCGAGATTCGTGATGCTCACGGTGCCGTCACCGCGACGGAACGCCAGGATGTCGGCCCCGAGCTCCAGCCACTCCAGGTCGCTGCCGCTGAAGTCGGCAGTCCGGCGGCGCAGGGTGATCGCCGTCCGGTAGAGGTTGAGGGTCGAGTCGGGGTCGCGCTCCTGCGCCTCGACCGTGAGTCCCGCCCAACTCTGCGGCTGGGGGAGCCACGGGTGTCCGCCGAAGCCGTACGGACTCGCGTTCCCGCTCCAGGGCAGCGGCACACGGCATCCGTCGCGCCCTGGGTCGACCCCGCCGGAGCGGAAGTGCATCGGGTCCTCGATCGCGTCGAGGGGAGCTCGACCTCGGGGAGTCCGAGTTCGTCGCCCTGGTAGATGTACAGGCTCCCGGGCAGCGCGGCGACGAGCAGCGCCGCGGCGCGCGCCCGCCTCGTCCCGCGCTCGGCATCGGTCGCCGTCCCGAAGCGTTTGCTCTCGAACGCGAAGGAGGAATCGGCCCGTCCGTAGCGTGTGACCGGTCGGGTGACGTCGTGGTTCGACAAGACCCAGGTGGCCGGAGCCCCGACAGGAGCGTGCTCGGCCAGCGTGCGCGTGATGGAGTCGCGCATCGCCTGCGCGCTCCACGGCTGGGTCATGAACCCGAAGTTGAAGGCGGTGTGCATCTCGCCCGGTCGCAGGTAGCGCGCGAAGCGCTCCGCGTCGTCGAGCCAGACCTCTCCGACGAGCACGCGCTCGCCCTCGTACTCGTCGGCGACCGCCCGCCAATCGCGATAGATGTCGTGCAGTTCGTCGCGGTCGATGTGCGGGTGGTCGTCCGTCGGAGCGAGGCCGGGGGCAGGTCCGGCAGCGACGGGTCCTTGACCGGCAAGGCCGCCGAGTCGATGCGCACACCGGCGACCCCGCGGTCGAACCAGAAGCGCAGCACGTCCTCGTGCTCGCGGCGCACGTCGGGGTGGTTCCAGTTCAGATCCGGCTGCTGCGGGGTGAACAGGTGCAGGTACCACTCCCCCGGCGTCCCATCGGGGTTCTGCGTGCGCGTCCAGGTCTCGCCCTGGAAGCTGGATACCCAGTTCGTCGGCATCTCTCCGCCGTCGGCACCTCGGCCGGGGTGGAACCAGAAGCGCTCCCGCTCCGCACTGCCCGGCCCGGCGGACAGCGCCTGCCGGAACCACTCGTGCTGATCCGAGATGTGGTTGGGGACGATATCGACGATCGTGCGGATGCCGAGCTCGAGGGCCTCGGCGATCAGCTGCTCCGCTTCGGCGAGCGTCCCGAAGCGGGGGTCGATCGTCCGATAGTCCTGGACGTCGTAGCCGCCGTCGGCGAGCGGGCTCCGATACCACGGAGTGAACCAGAGCGCGTCGACGCCGAGGCTCTTCAGGTACGGGAGGCGAGCGCACCCCGGCCAGATCACCCGTGCCGTCGCCGTTGCCGTCGGCGAAGCTGCGCACATACACCTGGTAGATCACCGCCGTGCGCCACCACCCCTCGCCCGCAGGCATGGTCAGAGCGCGGGCCGGTGCGGCAGAACGCAGAACATCGGTGTCCACGGAACTCCTCGTCGTCGATGGCGATGAGTCGAATGTAGCTTTTCCGTGAGGTTGTTGCAAGAACTAAACAAGTTATCGAAATTTTGCGATGGCTTGCGGGCGCACGAAAGCGCCCGCCTCGAGAAGACCGGTCAGACCAGCGGGCCCGTCGACGCGCGAAGCACCAGCTCGGGTTCGAAAAGCAGTTCATCGCTCGGCTGCGAGGTACCCGCGATCTGCGCAAGCAGCAACGCGATCACCGCACGCCCCATCGACTCGATCGGCTGCCGCACGGTCGTCAACGGCGGCTCCGTGCAGCTCATCAGGGCCGAGTCGTCGAAGCCGACGATACTGACGTCTCCCGGCACGGACAGCCCCGCGCGGCGGGCAGCGCGTACGGCGCCGAGAGCGAGGGGATCGCTCGCGCACACGACCGCGGTGGCCCCTGCCGCGAAGAGCCGTGCGGCCCCCGCCTGACCCGATTCCAGCGAGTAGAGACCGCGGACCACCAGCTCCTCGGAGAGCGGATCTCCGAGGTGCTCGAGAAGCCGCCGGGCGGACTCGAGCTTGCGCTGCGAGGGCACATGATCTTCCGGCCCCAGCAGCAGCCCGATCCGGCGGTGGCCGAGCTGATGCACATGCAGCACCGCCTGCTCCGCGGCCGCCGTGTGTCGGTCGAGACGGTCGCGAACTGCAGCTCGGGCACGCGCGCGTTGACGAGCACGGTCGGCAGATTCACCTGGCGCAGCCGCTCGTAGTGCTCGTGGGCGGCATCCGCCTGCGTGTAGTTGCCCCCGAGGAAGATCACACCGGACACCTGTTGCGCGAGCAGGAGGTCGACATAGTCCGACTCCGTGACCCCTCCCGCATTCTGCGTGCACAGCAGCGGCGTGTACCCGTTCTGCGTGAGCGCGCCGCCGACGATCTCGGCGAACGCCGGGAAGATCGGATTCTGCAGTTCCGGCAGCACCAGTCCGACCAGGCGTGCACGTTCACCGCGCAGCTTCGACGGACGCTCGTAGCCGAGCACGTCGAGAGCGGTCAGCACCGCCTGCCGCGTGGCATCGGATACCCCTGGTTTGTCGTTGAGCACACGGCTGACCGTCGCCTCGCTCACTCCGACCTTGCGTGCCACCTCGGCGAGTCGCTTCGACATGCGGTCAGCTTACGCAAGATCTTGCAAGAACGCGCAAGCGGGTTGCGCGTCAGAAGGTTCCGCTCACCGGACGTTGCCGTTGGAACAGGTCGCCTGCGCAGCCGAGTTGCCCTTGATGGAATCCGGCAGAGCCACCACGTCGTCCGGCGTGGCCGAGGGGTCGGGAGTCGCCTCCTGGGTCGGCTCCGTCGGCTCCTGCACGACGACGCCGTCGTTGCTGTTGTTCTCGTGCGTGATCTGCAGCTGCGCGTTGGCGGCGATCGCCTCCCAGAGCGCGTCTGCCGCCTCGTAGTCGGGAACGACCTTGTTCGGGTCGGAGTAGTCCGCCCCGGTCGGATACTGCACGAAGACGATGTCCTCGAACGGAACCGACTTCACCGCGAGAGCGATCTGCACGAGGGTCATCGGGTTGTTCGCGAGGGAGGTGCTGGCTTCGAGGTTGCTCAGGGCGGTGTTGGCGAGCTTGAGCATGACCGGCACGTTGCCGAGCACCTCACCGCTGATCATCTTGCGCGCGAGGCTCGACATGTACTGCTGCTGGTTGCCGATGCGCCCGAGGTCGCTGCCGTCGCCGACACCGTGACGCGTGCGGAGGAACTGCAGGGCCTGCAGACCCTCGACCGTGTGGGTACCCGCCGCCATGTCGAGCCCGGTGTAGCGGTCCTTGATCGGGTTCGCGAGGCAGACGTCGACGCCGCCGATCGCATTGGTGATCTCGATCACTCCACCGAAGGTCACGGAGGCCGCGAACTGCACCTCCTGGTCGGTGAGCTCGGAGATCGTCTGGACGACGCAGTTGAGTCCGCCGTCCGTGTAGGCCGTGTTCAGCGGCTGCTTGCTCATCGCGGAGTGGGTGTTGCCCTGCTCGTCCGTGCACTCCGGGATCGGGATCATGAGGTCGCGCGGAAAGCTGACGACCGTGATCCGTCGCGGCTCCTGCGAGACGTGCACCAGCAGGTTCACGTCGTTCAGCGTGCCCTCGGCATCGCCACCGGTGCAGCGGTCGCCAAAGAGGTCCTTGTACTTCTCCTCGCAGGTGTCGACACCCGTGAGGACGAGGTTGAAGCCACCCTCGTACTCGCCGATGTCGGGCGGCAATGAACCTTGGCCGTCGAGCTCCACGGCATTCGCCGACACCGTGCTGGAGAGGTCGTAGGCGATGTAGGCCCCCACGCCCAGCCCGCTGACGAGGACGACGGCCAGACCGATCGCGATGAACTTGAGCAGCTGGCTGATCGGACCCGGCGTGGCCAGCTGGCCATGTCGCGCGACGGTGCGGCGGCGTCGGGTGTTCTCGCTCACTCAGGGCCTTTCGGATTCAGCACCGGTGCGGGGTCACCGTGCTCAGTATGCGGAGGGTGTGGGATTCGAACCCACGAGACATCTCTGCCCACTGGTTTTCAAGACCAGCTCCATCGGCCGCTCGGACAACCCTCCTCGACGGACGCATCCGTCGACAAGGCGTGAGTCTAGCCGAGTTCTATTCTCCCGCGCTGACCTGGGCGGGCGCTGGAAGCGTGTCGAGCGCCTGCGCCAGCCCTCCGTCTTCGACGTCTGCGGTGACCTCGCTGGCGGCATCCTTGACCTCGTCCGGCGCCTGCCCCATCGCGACGGCTCGTCCTCCGAGCGATCGCGCCCAGCCGAACATGCCGATGTCGTTGCGCCCGTCGCCGGCGACGAGGATGCGGCCGCGGTCGAGTCCGAGCTCGAGGCGCACCTGCTCCAGAGCCGTGCCCTTGTCGACGCCCTGCGGGGCGATGTCCAACCACGCGGTCCACCCGATGGCGTACGACACCTCGTTGAGACCGGCATCCGCGACCAGGCGGTGGAAGTCGTCCTCGTCGTGCTCGGGCGAGACCACGACGATGCGCGAGACGGGCAACGCTCCGAGCTCCTCGAAGTCGACCTGTCGGCCGCCGTCGAGGGTCCAGTCGTCGAGCTGCTCCGTGAACAACCGCTGCCCTGACGCCAGCTCGACCATGTAGCGGGCTTCGGGAAGCCGATCGCGCAGCAGACCCAGGACGGGGGTCGGGTCGAACGTCTCGACGTTCCACCGCTCCCAGTCGTCGCCGTCTCTGCGCATCGTGACGGCGCCGTTGGAGCACACCACGTAGTCGGCCAGCAGACCGAGTTCTTCGACGTACCGACGCGTGGCCATCCAGCTGCGCCCCGTCGCGATCGTAACCAGATGCCCGGCGTCGCGCACCCGGGCGACGGCCTCGGGCACACCGGGACTCATCGTCTCGTCCTGGAGGAGGATGGTGCCGTCGACGTCGAGGCCGACCAGCCAGGGTTCCGTCACCGCGCGGCCCGCCCCTGCTCAAGCGGATGGATCACGTCGAGGCCCCCGAGGTACGGCCGCAGGACCTCCGGGACGCGGACCGAACCGTCGGCCTGCTGGTGCGTCTCGAGCAGGGCCACGATCCATCGTGTAGTCGCGAGAGTGCCGTTGAGTGTGGCGACGTGCTGGGTCTTCGCGCCCTGCGCTGCGGCGTCGGCCGCCTCGACGGTCGGGCGATACCGCACGTCGAGGCGGCGCGCCTGGTACGTCGTGCAGTTCGAGGTCGACGTGAGCTCGCGGAAGGCGCCCTGCGTCGGGACCCATGCCTCGATGTCGTATTTGCGGGCGGCGCTCGAGCCGAGGTCTCCGGCCGCGACGTCGATCACGCGGTAGGCCAGACCGAGAGGGTCAGCATCTCCTCCTGCAGCGCGACGAGGCGCAGGTGCTCGGCCTCGGCGTCCTCGGCCGTCGTGTAGACGAACATCTCCAGCTTGTTGAACTGGTGCACCCGGATGATGCCGCGGGTGTCCTTGCCGTGCGAACCGGCCTCACGGCGGTAGCAGGTCGACCACCCCGCGTAGCGGAGCGCACCGTCGGCCAGGTCGACGATCTCGTCCTTGTGGTATCCGGCGAGCGCGACCTCGCTGGTGCCGACCAGATACAGGTCGTCGTCCTTGTCGAGGTGGTAGACCTCGTCGGCGTGCTCGCCGAGGAAGCCGGTTCCCTGCATGATCTCGGGACGCACGAGGGTCGGGGTGATCAGTGGGACGAAACCGTTCTGCAGGGCCTTGTCGAGAGCGAGGTTCATCAACGCGATCTCGAGCCGCGCCCCGATGCCGCGCAGGAAGTAGAAGCGCGCACCAGACACCTTCGCCCCGCGCTCCATGTCGATCGCACCGAGGAGCTCGCCGAGTTCCAGGTGGTCACGGGGTTCGAAGTCGAAGGCCGGCACCTCGCCGACCCGTCGCAGCTCGACGAAGTCGGCCTCGCCGCCCGCCGGGACGCCGTCGATCACGACGTTCTCGATGCGGGCGAGTGCGACGGATGCCGCTTCCGCCGCTTCGTTGGCGGCATGCTGTGCCAGCTTGACGCGCTCGGCGAGGTCCTTCGCCTGCGCGACGAGTGCCGCCTTCTCGTCCTTCGGAGCCTTCGCCACCTGCTTACCGAACGCGTTCTGCTCGGCCCGCAGCTCTTCGAAGGCGGCGAGCGCGGCCCTGCGCGATCGATCGGCCTCGAGTGCGACGTCGACGGTGCTCTGGTCGTTTCCACGGGCAGCCTGCGAACGGCGGACGATCTCCGGGTTTTCGCGGAGGAGTGCGAGGTCGATCATCTGCCAAGTCTACGGTGCCCTCTCGGGTCGTCGAGCGGCCCCGCCCCGCCCGAGCATCCCGTCTCGCGCCGAAGAACCGGCCGGGGCGGGCATGGCAGACGTGCCGGCCGAAAGGGGATGTCACACTTCCGCCGCTGCGTCGTCTTCCTCTGAGATGGTCGGCGCACGGTCGACCTCGGAAGGAACATCCATGACCACTTCTGTGACCTCCCTGGATCAGCTGAACCTCGCCTTCGCCGAGCGATTCAATGCTCGCGATCTCGACGGCTTGATGGCCCTGAACGCGCCCGACGTCGTCTTCGTCCCCGCACCGGGCACTCCGGTGACGGGCACCGAAGCCGTTCGCGGTGCGCTCGCGCAGTTCCTCGGACTCGAACTGCCGATCTCGATGACGGTGCGCCATGTCTTCGAGAGCGCGGGCACCGGACTCGCGATCGCCGACTGGACCATCACCGGCACCGGCCCCGATGGGTCTGCGGTCTCGCTGGCGGGGACGACCGCCGACGTCGCGGTGCACGACGAGACGCACGGCTGGCGCTACGTCGTCGACAATCCCTTCGGCACCGCGTGAAACTCGGGGAGGTCGGATCTCCGCCGGCCTCCCTCAGCTTTCGCCCATCCCCGAGCGGCGGCACGCCTTCATCGCCTTGCGGCCGCGAGATATCCGTTGCCTGGCAGCGGCGGGTTCGATGCCGAGACGCGTCGCGATCTGTTCGGCCGAGAGTCCGTCGACCACCGACAACAACAGCGGCTCCCTGACCGTCTCCGGCAGGGCGTGCAATGCACCCAGAGCGCCGTCGAGGAACACGCGGATCTCGACTGCGGCATCGACGCCCGCCTGCTCCCCCGCCGTGTCATCCTCGAGCACGGCTTGCGGCCGTCGTGCGCGTTGCCTGGCGAGATCGATGGCGACGTTGCGGGCGATGGCATCGAGCCAGGAGCACACGCGTCCCGGTTCCGGGGTCTCCAGGTGCGCGATCGAGCGCCAGGCGCGAAGCAGCGAGGTCTGTGCGGCATCCTCGGCGTCATCCACGGGAACGCCGAGGGAGATGCTGCGGCGGCGGAGCCGGTCGGGTTCGGCCGTGATCAGCTCCGACAGCACGCCTCGGGCCGCCGCGCCGGAATCCTCGGGCATCCGACCGCTCCCTCCTGCGACGCATCCCTGCCACCCGACCCGGATGGGGCGACACGACCACGTCCCGGTTTAGAGTAGCGCCATGACCACGCCTGCCTCCGTTCCGCGACAGGCCGCGCTCATCTACAACCCCATCAAGGTCGACGGCAAGCAGCTGAGAGCCACCGTGCGCGACCTGTCGCGTGAGGCCGGATGGGAGCATCCTGCCTTCTACCCCACGACGGTCGAGGATGCGGGGCAGGACGCGACGGCGCAGGCTCTCGCGCGCGGTGTCGATGTCGTGCTGGTCGCCGGTGGCGACGGGACGGTGCGGGCGGTGTCGGAGGCGATCGCGAACACCGGGGTGCCCCTCGCGATCCTGCCGAGTGGAACCGGGAACCTGTTGGCGCGCAACCTCGGGCTGCCTCTGGGTGACCCGGCGGAGATGATCCGGGCCGCGCTCGGCGACTTCCGCCATCCGATCGACATCGGCTGGGCGCGTCTGACCCGCGAGGACGGCGACGAGGAGGAGCACGCATTCGTCGTGCTGGCCGGCATGGGGCTGGATGCCGACATGATCGCGAACACGCGCTCGGATCTGAAGAAGTCGGTCGGCTGGATCGCGTATGTCGACGGTGCCGCACGATCACTGCCGCGTGCGAAGCCGTTCCGCGCGGTGTACCAGATCGACGACGGACGTCTGCACACGCACCGTGCGTACAGCCTCCTTTTCGCGAACTGCGGCACGCTTCCCGCGCGCATCGCGCTGATCCCGGATGCCTCGATCACGGATGCCGCCCTCGACATCGCCGTGATCCAGCCCACCGGGGTGCTCGGTTGGTTCGCGGTGTGGCGCAAGATCTGGTGGGACAACTCCGTGCTGCGGCGCTTCCGCGCCGGACGCCGCGTGCTGGAGCGACGGGGCAAGAACGCGTCGGTGCACTACTTCCACGGGACCGCGGCCGAAGCGGCGGCACCGGGCCCGGTCCCGATCGAGCTCGACGGAGACGAGTTCGGCGCGGCCGTGCGCATCACCTGCTGGGCCGATCCGGGCGCGCTGCTGCTGGCGCTGCCGCCCGGTCACCCCGTGCACATGCTCTGACCCGCGCGTCGTCAGGTGGTCCTGCCACGTTCGCGCGCAGCGATGAGGGTCACTGCGAGCGAGTCAACGGACCTCGACCGTGCCGTCGAGGCCTCCGCCGACCAGCGTCAACGTGAAGGGACCGTCGTCCTCGATCATGTCGTCGCCGAAGGCGAGCAGAGTCGCGCGCGGCGCCATGTCCAACGTGCACACCTGGTCTTCGTCGGTCGCGAATGTCACGGTGCCAGCGTTGCCCGACCCTTCGAGCGATTCCACGACCGGGACGCATGACGAGGAACCCCAGGTGAGCAGTACGAGGCCGCCGTCGTCGAACCACCCTGCGGACGGGAGGTATTCGCCCGGGGTTCCCGGAGTGCCCGCAGCTGCGGGGTCGCCGTCGAGGTCGACGTCGTCGGTGATGTCGCCGTAGGTCACGTTCAGGGTGATGTCGTTCTTCGGATCGACGCCTTCCGGCAGAGCTCCGAGGCTGGCCCGGGGCGCGATGTCCTTCGTGCACGGCCGCGGCGTCTCGCCGTCGGGGTCGACGAGGGTCACCGTGACGGTCTGGCCCTCGGCCGACACCTGATCGACCTGCGGCACGCACGTCGACGACCCCCAGGTGATCACCGCGAACATGCGTCCGTCGTCGAGCAGCGTGCCCTCCACGTCGTTCTGGTCGTCGGCATCCACGCCACCGGCGCTGGGGGCGGGCGAACTCGTCGGAGTCTCAGAACCCGGGCCGCTGGTGCATCCCGCGACGAGGAGCGCCGCCGCGATGAGGCCGACGGCGGAGACGAGGGGACGAAGCGCTGTGGTCATGCTCACAGGGTAGCTGGCACGGCTGTCGGCGGGATAGCCTGCGGTGCCTACTGGAGCGCGGAGGTGAGGCGAGCGAGGTTGTCGAGCACGGTCGACCGCAACGGCTGCTGCATCCACTCCTCGAGGGTCAACTCCCTGCTGAGCGAGCGGTACTTGTCTTCGACCTCACGCATCTCGGCGACGAACTCCTCGCCCCGCACGAGCATCGACACCTCGAGGTTCAGGCCGAAGGAGCGCATGTCCATGTTGCTGGAGCCGATGACGGCGACCTCTTCGTCGATCGTGAGGGTCTTGGTGTGCAGGATGTACGGCTTGCGGTACATCCAGATGCGCACCCCCGCCTTGAGCAGCACCTCGTAGTAGCTGCGCTGCGCGTGGTAGACCATGGCCTGGTCGCCCTCTTCCGACACGAACAGTTCGACGTGCACCCCCCGGTCGACGGCAGCGGTGACCGCGAGCAGGAGCGCCTCGTCCGGCACGAAGTACGGGCTGACGATCATGATCTTCTTCTTCGCCGCGTACAGCAGCGCGAGGAAGAGGCGCAGGTTGTTCTCGACCTCGAACCCCGGACCGGAGGGCACGACCTGGCAGTCGAGGTCGCCCGAGCCGATGTTCGCGTGCGCGATGTCGATCTCCGAGAGCACGACATCGGTCTCGCTGTACCAGTCGCTCAGGAAGATGGCGTTGACGCTCAGCACGACGGGGCCGTCGAGGCGCACCATGAGGTCGACCCAGTGCAGGCCCCGCTTGATGTTCTTCTTCAGGTTGTACGTCGAGTCCGTGATGTTCTGCGAGCCGAGGAAGGCCACGATCCCATCGACGACGAGCAGTTTGCGGTGGTTGCGCAGATCGGGGCGCTGCATCTTGCCCTTGAGCGGTTGGACCGGCAGCATCAGTCGCCAGTCGGCACCCATCGCGTTGAGACGGGCGATGGTCTGCTTGTACATCGGTTTGCCGCGGTTCGCCCAGTGGTCGAGAAGCACCCGCACCTCGACACCCCGCTCGGCCACCTCTTCGAGCGCACGGAAGAAGTTGTCTGTCGAGGAGTCGGACTGGAGGATGTAGAACTCGACGTGCACGTAATCCTCGGCGGTGCGGATGGCCTCCGCCATCTCGTCGAGCGACTCCTGGTAGTCGGAGATCAGGTGCGCGCCGTTGTCACCCGAGAGCGGGAGCGCCCCCAGCTTCTGGTTCATCTGGACGATCGGTCCGAACCACGCGGGTGCGTTCGGCCGAAGCGTGCCGAAGTGGAGATGCTCGCTGGTGTCGGCGATGTACTCGTTGATCTGGTCCTGCTTGCGGCGCCGTGCGCGCGGCAGGCGCGGGTTGCCGATCAGCAAGAACAGGAAGACACCGACGAAAGGGATGAAGAACACCGCGAGAAGCCAGGCCATGGCGGCCGTGGGCCGCCTGTTCCGAGGGATCACGATGATCGCCGTGACGCGGATCACGATGTCGAGGGCCACGAGGAAGGCGGCGATCCACCATCCCCAGGTCTCCGCGGTCATCGTTCCCCCTCACCACCGCGGTGACGATCACCTCGGACGCGCGCCGCAGCCGGCGCGCTGGCTTCACAGTAGCGGATGGGTCGGACTCAGACGCGCGGCGGGAGACCGCGGGCCGCGCGCTCTTCCGCCTCGATCTGCGCATGGACCTTGCGCTCGGTGCGGTCGAAGCGGAGGATGCCTCGGAGCACGAGGACGAACACGACGCTCACTCCGATGGTCGGCAGGAGCGACCATGCCACGGCGAGCCAGAAGTTGTCCATCACCCCATCGTACGCGAGCCACTCTTCATGCACATTCCCGGCTTCTCAGGATCTGCATCCACAATGAGTCGTCTCCTCCCCGACAGGCACGCGATTCGGTGACACTCTCGGGATGACAACAGTGCTTCGAGCCACCGATTCCGCCGCGTTCCTCGGCCTCGTCCCCGCCCTCGCCGGCTTCACACCCCACCGGAGCATCGTGCTCCTCCCGTTCCGCGGCGCCCGCACCGAGGGCGCGATGCGGCTCGACCTCCCGCACGAGGGAACACCCCTCGACCACTACGCCGATGGGGCGGTCGGACTCCTCTCGCGCGTCCCGGGCACCGACGCCATGGCCGCGGTCGTGTACACCGATGGGGAAGCGGAAGCCACGCGAGACGGCCTCGTCCTCCCGCACGTCGTGGCAGTGGAAGAGCTGCTCGGTTGCGCGGAGGATGCGGGTCTCCGGGTGATCGACGCACTGTGCGTCACCCCATCCGGCTGGTCCAGCTACATCGAGGCGATCCCCGAGCTTCGGAGTCTCGACGAGATATGCACCCCGGCTGACGTGTCGTCCGTCGCCGATGTCTCCGGAGACCAGGCCTCAGGCGTCGCACTCCCGGTGGTCGATCTGGCGGAGAAAGAGAGGGTCGGGAGGGCGTTGCTCGACGTCGCCGCGCTGCTCGACCCGGAGGGCGAGGTCCGTCTGACCGGACGGGAGCACCCCGAGTTGATCGCCGCCCTGGCGCTGCTCGAAGACATCCCCGCCTTCTTCGAGTCGGCGCTGACGATGCCGGGTGGCCTTCCCCCTTCGAGACGGCGGCGCTGCTGTGGTGCATGGAGCGTCCGCTGCTCCGCGACGTCGCCATCGCACAGTGGGCGACCGATCTCGCGGGCGGAATACGCGCTCTCGATGCCCAGATGGCGTTCGCCAGATCCGGCGAGATGGTGCCCGATGAACTGGGGCGCGTCTTCCTGGGTGAAGGCCCCGCTCCCGACACGGGTCGCCTGCGCCTCGCGCTCTCCGTCGTCCGAGAGGCGGCCGCGCGGGCACCACGGGCGTCGCGACCCGCACCGCTCACCGCGGCCGCGTGGTTGTCCTGGGCCCTGGGGCGGTCGACTCATGCCGGCATCTACCTCGAGCGCGTGCGCGAGATCGACCCCCGATACTCGCTGGCGGCGCTGCTCGACACCATGATCGGCATCGCCCTCCTTCCGGAGTGGGCGTTCCGTCGAGGCTCGGCCGGATGACGACCTGCCGAGCCCTACTTGACCAGAGGGAAGAGGATGGTCTCGCGGATCCCCAGGCCGGTGATCGCCATCAGCAGACGATCGATCCCCATGCCCATCCCGCCCGACGGCGGCATGCCGTGTTCGAGAGCCCGCAAGAACTCCTCATCGACGGGCATCGCTTCCACGTCGCCCCGTGCCGCGAGCTTCGCCTGCTCCACGAAGCGCTCGCGCTGGATCACGGGGTCGACGAGCTCGGAGTATCCGGTGGCCAGCTCGAAACCGCGGATGTACAGATCCCACTTCTCCACGACGCCGGCGATCGAGCGGTGTTCGCGCACGAGAGGCGACGTGTCGACGGGGAAGTCCATCACGAAGGTCGGTCGGACCAGATCACCCTTGACGAAGTGCTCCCAGAGCTCTTCGACCAGCTTGCCGTGAGTGGCCTGCGGGGGAAGATCGACATCATTGGCCTCGGCGAAGGCGATGAGGTCCTCGACCGAGTCCTGCGGAGTGATCGTGCGGCCGGACGCGGCCGAGAGCGACTCGTACATCGAGAGGCGATCCCACTCGCCGCCCAGGTCGTACTCGGTGCCGTCCGCCCAGGTCACGGTCGTCGACCCGGAGACGGCGATCGCCGCCTTCTGCACGAGCTCCTGGGTCAGCGCCGCCATCTGGTTGTAGTCGCCGTACGCCTGATAGGCCTCGAGCATCGCGAACTCAGGGCTGTGAGTCGAGTCGGCGCCCTCGTTGCGGAAGTTCCGGTTGATCTCGAACACGCGCTCGATGCCGCCGACGACAGCGCGCTTCAGGTAGAGCTCCGGAGCGATTCGCAGGTAGAGCTCGGTGTCGAAGGCGTTGGAGTGCGTGACGAACGGGCGCGCAGAGGCACCGCCGTGCTGCACCTGCAGCATCGGTGTCTCCACCTCGAGATAGTCGTGGCTGGTGAAAGTGGCCCGCAGGCTCGCGTTCACAGCGGCGCGAGCGCGGACGGTGGTACGCGCCTGCTCCCGGACGATGAGGTCGAGGTAGCGGCTGCGCACGCGCCCTTCCTCGCTGAGCTCTGCGTAGGCGTTCGGAAGAGGGAGGATCGCCTTGGACGCGATCTCCCAGCCGTCCGCCATGATCGACAGCTCGCCGCGGCGGCTGGAGATGACCTCACCGTGCACGAAGACGTGGTCGCCCAGGTCGACGTACTCCTTCCAGTCAGCGAGGGACTCCTCGCCGACATTCGCCAGCGAGATCATCGCCTGGATGCGCGAGCCGTCACCGGCCTGGAGCGTGGCGAAACACAGCTTGCCGGTGTTGCGACTGAACACGACGCGACCCGCGACACCGACGACGACACCGGTCTCGGCTCCCGCCTCGAGGGCGCCGTACTCGGCACGGAGCGCCGGGATCGTGTGGGTCACCGGCACGCTCACCGGGAAGGCCCCTCCTGCCGCGTCCGTGCGCTTCTCGATCAGACGCTCGCGCTTGGCGAGGCGCACGGCCTTCTGCTCGTGGACGTCCTCTTCGGTGGAAGGGTCGGTCGAGGCCGATTCGGGCGCGGCGGACGCGTCAGTCATGTGCGGGGCTCCTTGGAAGTCCCTCCCAGTTTACCGAGCCGCCGTGCCGCTCTCCGGCGCGTGCTGGGTAGCCTCGAAGAATGGCCCACACACGGATCCTCCGCGCGTTCGCTGCATTCGCTCTCGCCTTCGCCGCCATCGCCGCCCCGACTCCGGTCGCAGCCGCGACGGGTGACGTCGTACCGGCGTCGAATCCTGGCGGTCTCCCCACCGTCGTCTCCGCGGAGGTGGACGACTTCTCCTACGCCTCCTGGGACGCCTCCTACCGTGTCGGACTCGATGAGGACGGCCGCGCGCGGATGCACGTGACCGAGACTCTGGTCGCCCGATTCCCCGGAACCGACCAGAACAGAGGCATCGTCCGCGGCCTTCCCACGTCGTACGAGGGAGCGAGCCTCGAGACGCGCATCATCGCGGTCACGGACGACGAGGGCGCCCCCGTCCCCTACGAGACCGACGAGGAGGACGGGCTTCTCTACGTCCAGACGGGCACTGACGACTATGTGCAGGGCCTCACCACCTATGTGATCGAGTACGAGATGCGAGACATCGTCCTCGCGACCAAGCCCGCGGCAGGAGCGACGACGCCCGCGGTCGACGAGTTCTACTGGGATCTGCTGCCGCTCGACAGCACACAGGGCATCGAGCGTTTCCGGGCCGATGTCGTGTTCGACGCCGCGATGACCGCGGCGCTGACGGGCGCGACGCGCTGCTACACCGGGACCTCGGGGTCGACGGAGACCTGCGATCTGCAAGGTCCGACCGTGACCGACGGTACCGCGACGTTCCGCGTCGAATCCGGCGAACGTCCGGCCGGAGACGGGGTGACGGTCGCGATCGGCTTCGACGCCGGCACCGTCGCGCAGCCCGCTGCCCGCACCCCGATCCGGTCGGTGATGTCGTCCCGCTCGTCGCGGCCGGCGGTGCTGTGGCTCTCTCGGTCGGGAGCTGGTTCGCGGTCGCGGGATTCGCACGACGGAGGCGGAAGGCCACCGGGATCGTCGTCGCCCAGTACGACGTGCCCGCCTCGCTGCCGCCGTTGATCGCCGGAGCCATGATCCGCGGCGCGAAGGATGTCGTACCCGCCGAGATCGTGCATCTCGCCGTGGGCGGCGCCCTGCGCATCGAAGAAGGAGCGGAAGCGGAGCAGCCGCGACTGCGCCGTCTCTCCACCCCGCCCGCACTCGATGAACTCGATCAGGACGCCCTGGAGGCACTCTTCGTGGACGTCGACGCGGAAGGCGTGATCGACCTCCCCGCAGAGGACGAGGCGTTCGCCGCGCGGATGAGCGCCCTGGAGCAGAGCGGTGCGACCGAGGCGGCGGCGCGGGGTCTCACGGAAAAGGTCCGCAGTCGCGGCGCCGTCATCCTGCAGTGGATCGCGATCGGCATCGCCGCGGTCGGGCTGACGCTCGGGATCTGGGGAGCGAGCACGGGCCGCCTCTCCGCGATCCCCGCGCTCGTGGTGATGTCGTTCGTCGCTTTCCTCGTGCTCCTGTCGAGCCTGTACGCCTTCTCGAAGCACACGGTGCTCACTGCCGAGGGAGCCCGCACGTACGAGTATCTGCAGGGCGTGCAGGAGTTCATCCGCGTGGCCGAGGCCGACCGCCTGCGGATGCTGCAGTCGTACAGCGGAGCCGAGCGGCGGACGGCCGGTACCGCCGACGTCATCCACGTCTACGAGCGACTCCTCCCCTACGCGATCCTGTTCGGCATGGAAGACGAGTGGGGCGGAGTGCTCGAACGCGCCTACACGCACGAAGGGCGAGGAGCGACGTGGATCGGTGACCCGGCATCGTTCGCCCTTCGGATGCAGCTCGCGTCGTTCGTGGCGTCGTCTCACGCGGCCGCGACCTACTCGGCACCCTCGGCCGGCACGTCGTCGAGCGCCGGCGGATCGTTCGGCGGCGGGTTCTCCGGAGGCGGCGGAGGCGGCGGGTTCTCCGGCGGGCGGTGACCCGAGCGCGGTCAGCTCCGGTGCACCCTCAGGTCAGGGGAGGCGGGTCGGATGCATCGCGCAGGGCCCGCTCCACGGTCGACTGCACCAGAGCCGAGAGGTAACCCCCCGGATTCTCGATGCCGATCTCACGCAGCCGGGCGGTCGACTGTCCGATGATCGATCGGGAGAACTCCGTGGCCGTGGCGATGGCGTCGGCATAGGCCGGCCGGTCCTTCTCGGCGATCACCACCGGCTCACAGCCCATCTCCACAGCGAGCGCCTGCGCGATCGGCAACACCGGGGCCGGGGCCGTCACCGCAGCGAACGCCGCCTGCAACTGCCGCACGTCGATCGATGTCCCCGTGAACGTGATCGCGGGGTGGACGGCGAGCGGGATGGCGCCGCGCTCTGCGGCCGGCCGCAGCACATCGATGCCGTATGCCGGATCGGTGTGCAAGACCAGCTGCCCGACCTGCCAGCCCCCGACCTCTGCGATCCCGGCGACCAACGAAGGCAGCTCGTCCGTGGGGACGGCGATGACCACGAGCTCCGCCCGGCGGACGACCTCCAGCGCGTCGAGCACGGGAACGTCCGGCAGCACCGCAGAAGCGCGTTCGTCATCGGATCCGCTGGTGATGCCGACCACGGCGTGCCCAGCCGCTCCGAGTGCCGCCCCGATCACAGGCCCTACCCGCCCCGCCCCGATGACCCCGACGCCCAGACGCCCGTCGCGAGACATGCTCACTCGCCCTGAGGAGCAGGAGGAGCAGGAGGTGCTGCCGGAGGAGGAGGTGCGATGAACGTCGGGGGCGGCGCGTAGGGTGCCGGCTGCGCTCCCGGTGGCGGAGGCGCGAGCGGAGGCACGAAAGCGGGAGGCGGTGACACGGGCGGCGGCCCCCCGTAGGCGGGCGGCGCCGCGGGTCCTGCGACCGGAGCCGCGACCGCGTGCTGGCTCCAGCGGTGGGTGGTGTCCCGTGACGCGGCTTCGGCAGCGGCACGGCTCACGTCGTCGAGGAGCGCCAGCGCGTCGGCGCGCTCGAGACCGGAGAGGTAGCCCGTGATGGGGCCGGGCACGGAGTGCACCTGCGCGCCGGAGACACGCTGCGCACGATCGATCGGTCCTTGACTCAAGGACACGCCCTGCAGCCGGGCGAGGGGGAACACGGCGAGCTTGCGCCATACGATCCCCCTGCGCAGCAGCAGCCCGAATTCGGTGACCAGGTAGCCATGGCGCTTCCAGGAGAAGGGCCGTCGCCACCAGGCACGCCGCGGCATCGACCGATAGGGGTCGTCCTCGATCGGACCCATGACTCCCTGATCCCAGACGGACGGGATCCTGTCGGCCGGCACGTCGGGCAGCACGAGCGCGAGCACACGCTCGACATCGGCGCGTTTGCCGACCGGCAGCACCACGTTGAACTGCTGCCCGCTGCCGGACGACTGCTGAGCCGCACTCTTACCGCTCATCCGGTTGATCTTGATGGTCCACCAGCCGAACGGTCGCCACAGCAGAGACTGCGACACCTCGACGGCGAAGATGCGTCCGGGCGGAAGCGTCTCGGTCACGGTCGTCAGCAGCCCGTAGGTGATGCGCACCCCGTCGGGCGTGGGGGCGATCGAGTACCGCAGCGACTTCGAGATCTGCGCCCAGGTGATACCCACGACAGCCACGACCATCGGGATTCCCATGCCCAGCCCCAGGCCGAGCAGCACGACTCCACCGCCCGTATCGCCGTCGATGAACATGCCGATCAGCGCACTGCCGATCGCAATCGCGAAGATCGCACCGAAGAACACGAACCACAACAGTCCCGAGATCAGCTGCGACCCGACCAGGCGGCCCGTCGGGATCTTCACGACGCTCTCTGGTACGACATCGGCAAGGTCGACGCCCGCGATGAGTCCGTTGACACCGTCGTTCATCGACCCGACGAGCTGGGCACGAGCGGAGGTCGGAGCGGTCTGGGCGGGTGCGCCCGCCGAGGGGTTCAACGCGGCATCGCGTGCTGCCCTCGCCCCGGAAGCGAGTCGGAGGATGTCGGCACGGACCGACTCGGCTCGTGGCGTCGCCAGGTACTCCAGCTCGACGTTCGCGTCGTTGCCGGCTCCGACCACCTCCAGCTTCGCGAGCCCGATGATGCGAGCAGGGAACGGACGCGTCAGGTTCACGCCCTGAACCCGGTCGAGCGGCGCGCGACGGTGCGAGCGGAAGATAATCCCCTTGCGGACCTCCACATGGTCGCCGGTGATCCTGAACTGCTGGAAGCGCCAGACGAACCAGAAGATGAGGACGAGGACGACGACGAGTCCCAGCACGACGAGCAGTGCGACCAGGATCAGGTTGTTCGAGAGCACCCAGTCGACGGGATCGCCGCCCGTGTAGTCGCCGTAATGAGCCTCTTCCGGGGTGAAGATGCCCACGGCCCACGCGATGAGACGGTCGCGCATGTTCGCGATCACGATGCCCGCGATGATGATCAGCGCCAGGCCGCCCTTGAAGAGCGGCGTGAGCGGGTGCATGCGGTGCCACTCGCCGTTCGCCATGCTCGTCGACGGCACGGTGGCTTCCTGCACGGGCGCGGTGGGCGGAAGCTGCGGCTCGCTCACAGGCCTGTCCGGCGAGTCTCGGCGACCTGGATCAGCGTGTCGCGCAATGCCTCCGCGGCCTGCTGGGTGAGCCCGGGGATCTGCACACCGGTCGTCGCAGCGGCCGTCACCATCTTGAGCTGGGCGATCCCGAAGCCGCGGTCGAGCGGACCCTGCGTGATGTCCACGAGCTGCATGCGGCCGTAGGGCACGGCGATCATGCGCTGCCACAGGATGCCCTTGCGGAAGACGATGTCGTCGGCGCGCAGCATGTATCCGATCGCCTTGGCCTGACGGGGGAGGATGATGAGCGCGAACAGCGTGATGACGAGGATGATGCCGGCGGGGATCCACACCCACTGCTGGTCGAGCACGAGGCTCAGGACCACGGCGACGGCCGCGACGAAGACGAGGAAGATCACGTTCTGCAGCACCTGCGACACGACGTACCGCGGCGAGATCTGGTGCCAGGTGCCGTCGAGCTCGAGGCGTGCTTCATTGCGTGCGGTGCGCAGTTCCGAATAGGTGCCCCGATCGAGCGCGTCGAGGTCAGTGCCCTCCGCCGGGTTCAGGGGCGCGGTCTCTGGGTTCTGAGTCATCAGGATCCTTCGGCAGGGTGCAGAACTGTTCGGCGACGAGTGCGGCGATCACGAGGACGATCGCGCTCCCGATGAGGGCCAGCATGGCCACAGTCGACCCTACCTGTGGATCGACCGGCCGGGACAGCAGGAAGACCAGCAGCCCGGCACCGAACCCCGCCATGATGGCGCCCAGCAGGCTCGAGGCCCTCGCGAGGGTCGCCGCCCTGAGCGCCCGGAACGGGTCGATGCGGATGCCCGATCGCACGCTGCGACGCACCGGCCAGGCGACACCCACCGATGCTGCGGCGATCAGGACCAGGAGCACCGGCAGGAAGAGCGAGGGAGTGAAGGTGACGCGGCCCGTCGCGGTCAGCATGTGATCGAGGAGGAAGCCGGCACCCGCAGCGAGCAGTGCAAGCACGATGAGGACCCCGGCGGAGGTGCGCCTCATCTCTCGTCGTCCCGTGCGCGCAGACCGGCCGCGAGATCCGCCACCTTCCCCTGCCCGAGGAGCTCGGCCTCGGGGTCGACGTCCAGCCAGGGCTCCAGCACGAACAGACGCTCCCCGGCGCGCGGGTGCGGCAGGCGCAGACGCGGCTCGTCCGAGATGACGTCGCCGTAGGCGATGAGGTCGAGGTCGAGGGTGCGGTCGCCCCACACCTCCCGGCGCTCCCTGCCGTTCTCCTCCTCGATGGCGTGCAGCATTCCGAGGAGGATCTCGGGGCGAGCCTGGTCGTGACCAGGGCGACCGCGTTCACGTAGCCCGGTGCCTCGGGATCGGGACCGTCGAGCGTGAGGGCGACGGTCTCGAAGAGTCGCGACAGTCGCACCTCGCTGACCAACGGCAGCCGGGCGATCCGCGCTGCTGCCGTCTCGATCGTCGCCTGGCGGTCGCCGAGGTTCGCGCCGAGCGCGACGACAGCCTCGGTCTCGGGCTGCCGTTGCGCAGGGACAGGACGATCGAGCGGGTTCGCGAGGTTACGACTCATACGGTGATGTCCTCCAGCGCCTCGAAGGCGCGGCTGCGGCGCACCGTGACGGAGACGTCGGCGAAACTCACGGCGATGGGGGCGTGCGGTTTGTGGACGGTCACAGACACGTTCTGCACCCGAGCATCCGCCAGCGCCACCTCGGCGATCCGCTCTGCGAGCGTCTCGATCAGGTTCACCGGTTCACCGGCCACGACAGCGGCCACCTTCTCGGCCAGTTCTCCGTAGTGCACCGTGTCGCCCACGTCGTCGGTCGCCGCGGCCTGCTCGAGTGACAGGCTCAATCGGAGGTCGACCGTGAACTCCTGCCCCTCTTCGCGCTCGTTCGCGTACACGCCGTGGTGGCCGAAGACGGTCAGACCGGTGAGGACGATCTCATCGAGGGAATCCATGTGTCTAGCGTACGGGGGACGCGCGCTCTCGGCGGGGTGCGGTTTCAGCCGGCCCAGGCGCGCGCGATCGCGAGCGCATCCCGCGTGGCAGCGACGTCATGCACCCGGACGGCCCATGCTCCGGCACGCATGGCGAGCGCGCTCGTCACTGCGGTCGCGAGGTCGCGCCGCGACTCCGACACCTCGTCCCCCGCTCCTGCGCCCTGCCGCAGGGTCTCTGCCAGAAAGCGCTTGCGGGACGTGCCGACGAGAACACGGGGACCGAGGGCGACGATCTCATCGAGCCCGCGCAGCACATCCCAGTTCTGGGACCCCGCTTTCGCGAACCCGACACCGGGATCGACGATCAGACGAGACGGAGCGATCCCAGCCGCTGCCGCCTCGCCCATGCGCTCGTGAAGCTCGCCCGCGACCTCGCGTGCGACGCGACGATACTCGGCATTCGCGTACATGTCGGCGGAGAACCCGCGCCAGTGGCCGATGGCGAAGTCCGCGCCCGACTCGGCCACGGCCGCAAGCATCTCCGGATCGGCCAGTCCCCGGACACATCGTTGACGATCCTGGCTCCCGCCCGCACGGCCGCGGCAGCCGTGCCGGCGCTGAGCGTGTCGATGCTCACGGGCGCGCCCGCGGCGACGAGACGTTCGATCACAGGGAGCACCCGCTGCTGCTCGACCTCGTCGCCGACACGGTCTGCGCCGGGTCTGGTCGATTCCCCGCCGATGTCGAGAACGTCTGCGCCCTCTGCACGCAGCCGCAGGCCGTGAGCGACGGCACTGTCGACGTCGAGGTAGCGCCCGCCGTCACTGAAGGAATCCGGCGTCACGTTGACGATGCCCCAGATGGCCGTCATCCGTGCGCGCTTCCGGTGAGCGCCGACGCACCGATCAGCGTGATGAGCTCTGCCCTGGCGGCGGGGTCGGTGTACTCACCGCGTGCGGCGATCGTGAGGGTCGAAGCCTCGGGCTGCCGACCGCCGCGCATCGTGACGCAGCCGTGGCTGGCGTCGAGCACCACGAGGACGCCGCGCGTGTCGAGGTGCTCCGCGAGCGTGTCGGCGATCTGCTCGCCGAGGCGCTCCTGCACCTGAGGGCGCGCAGCGAGGATCTCGACCACGCGGACGAGCGCCCCGAGTCCCACGACCTGTTCACCGGGGAGGTACGCGATGTGGGCGTGGCCGGCGAACGGCAGCAGGTGGTGCTCGCAGACGGAGCGGAAGCGGATGTCCCGCAGCAGCACAGCGCCGGACGGGAGGGTGTCGGGCGCGGGGCCTCGTGAGACGCTGATGGTGCGCGCGAGGGGCACGGCAGCATCCTCCCCCACCCCGGAGAAGAACTCCGAGTACAGCTCGGCCATCCTCGACGGAGTCTGCTTCAGCCCCGGGCGATCCGGATCCTCGCCGATCGCCTCGAGCAGTTCTCGGGTGAGACGCTCGACACGTTCCCTGTCGACGGCCACGTCACGCCGTCGCAGGCCGCGGGTGCCCGGCTCCCGCCGAACCCTGCTGCGTGCGCGGTGCGGTGGCCGGAGCCTCGACGGATGCTGCGAGCGAGACGTCCTTCTTGGGCACCTCGATCGGGGGGCGCTCCGACACCGGACGGTCCTCGCTCGAGAGCCACAGGGGACGCTCGGGAAGCTTCTTCACCTCAGTGAAGATCTCGGCGATCTGGTTGTGGTCGAGGGTCTCCTCCTCGAGGAGCGCCAGGGCGAGCTTGTCGAGGATGTCGCGGTTCGCGCTGATGACCTCGTACGCCTCGTTGTGCGCCTGCTCGATCAGGGCGCGCACTTCGGCATCCACCCGCTCGGCGACCTTCTCGGAGTATTCGCGGCCTCGTCCCACGTCGCGCGCGACGAACATGTCGCCGCCCTCGGTGCCGAGCTTCACGGGGCCGACCTGCGTGGTCATGCCGTACTCGATCACCATCTTGCGGGCGATCGACGTCGCCTTCTCGATGTCGTTCGACGCGCCGGTCGTCGGGTCGTGGAAGACGATCTCCTCGGCGACACGGCCGCCCATCGCGTAGGTCAGCTGATCCTGGAGCTCGTTGCGGGTTACCGAGTACTTGTCGTCGAGCGGCAGGACCATCGTGTACCCGAGCGCCTTGCCGCGGGGCAGGATCGTGATCTTGGTCACGGGGTCGGTGTAGTTCATGGCAGCTGCCGCGAGCGCGTGGCCGCCCTCGTGGTACGCCGTGATGAGCTTCTCCTTGTCGCGCATCACACGGGTGCGACGCTGCGGTCCGGCGATCACACGGTCGATGGCCTCGTCGAGGGCACGGTTGTCGACCAGCTGCGCGTTCGAGCGCGCGGTGAGGAGCGCCGCCTCGTTGAGCACGTTCGCCAGGTCGGCACCGGTGAAACCGGGCGTCTTGCGGGCGACGACCTCGAGGTCGACGTTCTTCGACAGCGGCTTGCCCTTGCTGTGCACTTCGAGGATCTTCTGACGGCCCTTGAGGTCGGGGGCGTCGACGCCGATCTGACGGTCGAAGCGGCCGGGGCGAAGGAGCGCGGGGTCGAGGATGTCCGGGCGGTTGGTCGCTGCGATCACGATGACGTTCGCGTTCGGGTCGAAGCCGTCCATCTCCACCAGCATCTGGTTGAGGGTCTGCTCGCGCTCGTCATTCCCGCCGCCCATGCCGGCACCGCGGTGGCGACCGACGGCGTCGATCTCATCGATGAAGATGATGGCAGGGGCGTTCTCCTTGGCCTGACCGAAGAGGTCGCGCACGCGGGAGGCGCCGACGCCGACGAACATCTCGACGAAGTCGGATCCGGAGATCGAATAGAAGGGGGCGCCTGCCTCGCCTGCGACGGCGCGGGCGAGGAGCGTCTTGCCGGTTCCCGGAGGGCCGTACAGGAGCACGCCCTTCGGGATGCGGGCGCCGATCGCCTGGAACTTCGCGGGGTCCTGCAGGAACTCCTTGATCTCATGGAGCTCTTCGATCGCCTCGTCGGCACCTGCGACGTCGGCGAAGGTGACGGTCGGCGTCTCCTTGTTGACGAGCTTGGCCTTCGACTTGCCGAACTGCATGACCTTGCCGCCGCCGCCCTGCATCGACGAGAGGAGCCACCAGAAGAGGAGGCCCAGCAGCACGAGCGGGAGCAGGAGCGAGAGGAAGCCGTCGAACCAGGTCGCGCGCGGGACGGCGTCGTTGAAGCCGTCCTTGGGTGCGGCCTCGTTGATCGCGCTGACCACCTCGTCTGCGCGGGCGTCGACGTAGTAGAACTGCACGTTCTCGGAGCCTTCGAACGGCTTGGAGAGCGTCATGTCGACGCGCTGATCGCCGTCCGTGTTCACGACCTTGGTGACCGTCTCGCCGTCCAGGAGCTTCAGGCCCTCCTGGGTGGTGATCTGCGCGGGCGCACCCAGATTCGAGATCAGCAGGAATCCGCCGAAGAGCAGCACGCCGATCAGCGCGACGTAGATCAGCGGATTCCGGGTGAGCTTCTTCACATCCATGATCGGATCAGCGTATCGCGCGCGTCCTAGGGGGTCGCTGTGCGTTCACCCACGGCGTAGCGCGTCGGCGGTCAGGAGTACACGTGCGGCGCGAGCACCGCGACGTCGCGCAGGTTGCGGTAGCGCTCGTCGTAGTCGAGGCCGTATCCGACGACGAAGTCCGTGGGGATGTCGAAGCCCACGTACTTGCAGTCGATGACGACCTTCGCCGCCTCCGGCTTGCGCAGCAGCGCCAGCACCTCGATCGATTCCGCGCCGCGCGACCCGAAGTTCTCGAGCAGCCAGCTGAGCGTGAGGCCGGAGTCGATGATGTCCTCGACGATCAGGACGTGCTTGCCGTTGAGGTCGGTGTCGAGGTCCTTCCTGATCTGCACGACGCCGCTGGATTTGGTGCTCGCTCCGTAGCTCGACACGGCCATCCAGTCCATGGGTGCGTGGAACGGCAGGGCCCGTGCGAAGTCGGCCATGACCATGACGGCGCCCTTGAGCACGCCGACGAGCACGAGGTCCTTGCCGGCGTAGTCCTCGGCGACCTGCGCCGCCAACTCATCGAGCTTGGCGAGGATCTCCTCCTCTGTGACGAGGATCTGTGCAAGGTCGTCCTGGATCTCCGCGGCGCGCATGGATCGATTTTAGGCGACGTCGCCGCGTGCTTCGACGCAGGGCCGCGGATATCTCCCCAACGCCGACCATCCGCACTACTCTGAGCGGGAGATGCGGGCGGACGCCCCGGACGGAAGGATTCACCATGGCTCTTGACGACATCCTCGCGCAGGTGCCGATCGACGACATCGCGGAGAAGCTCGGTGTCTCGCGGGACGAGGCGAAGGTCGCGGTCGAGCAGGGCGGCGCCGTTCTGCTCGGCGGGCTCGCGAAGAACGCGGAGACCGAGGAGGGGTCGGCCGCGATCCAGAACGCCCTGAAGAAGCACTCAGGCACCACCGGCGCCGCGAAGGTCGACGACATCGATCAGGCCGACGGCGGCAAGATCGTCGCGCACATCCTCGGCTCGAAGGAGAAGCAGGTCACGAAGGAGCTCACCGAGTCCAAGGCGACCCCCGGCATCGACTTCGGCAAGCTCCTCCCGATCCTCGCCCCCATCGTGATGGGGCTCATCGCGAACGCCAGCAAGGACAAGACGTCGAAGGCGGAGACCGGAGGCGAGAGCTCCGGCGGCATCGGCGACGTGATCGGCGGCATCCTCGGCGGCGGCAACGGCGGCTCCTCCGGCGGCATCGGCGACGTCATCGGCGGCCTGCTGGGCGGAGGCAGCAGCAGCTCAGGCGGAGGCATCGACCTCGGCGGCATCCTCGGCGGCCTCTTCGGCGGCAAGAAGTAGGGCGCACACGCATCCGGTCGCGAAGCGACCGCGTCCCGCGAGTCCTGCTCAGCGGCCGGATGCGGTGAACACGATGCGTCCACCGCGGCGCACGGCAGAGCATTCGGGAAGGTCGATCGGGCCCTGACCTCGCCAATCGGTCACCAGGCGTGCGACCTCGACGGTCTGCGTCCTCGTGAGGCTGACCCCGAACTCGCTGTCGACCACGAGGCGGATGATGCGGTTGCGCAGCGCCGCTGGATTCGCGGCGAGCGCGGCGACGCTGACCGAGATCCCCGCCTCGGCGTGCTCGACGATGTCCTCGATCGTCTCGTGGATCATCTCGTCGAAGGCCTCCGCGTCCTCCCTGAGTTGTTCTGCGGTGCGCGCGAGGGCATCGGCGATACCAGGGCCCAGCTCGGCCTCGAGCACCGGCAGCACCCGCTGACGCACCCGCACTCTGGCATAGCGGTCGTCGAGGTTATGGGGGTCGTCCCAGAACTCGAGATCGGATGCCGCGCAGAACGCGCGAGTGGTCTCGCGACGCACGGCGAGCAGCGGGCGGATCCAGCGGAGCCCGTCTTCGTCCTCGCGCGAGGGTGCCATGCCCCGCAGACTGGTCGCGCCCGACCCTCGGGCAAGCCCCAACAGCACGGTCTCCGCCTGGTCGTCGAGCGTGTGCCCGAGCAGCACCGCTGACGCTCCTTCCGCGCGGGCGACGCCGGCGAGTGCCTCGTACCGGGCGTCACGAGCGGCGGCTTCGATTCCCGAGCCGGACGACCGGTCGACCTCGACGCGGGTCTGCAGCGCGTCATCGACGCCCGCTGTCGCCGCCGCGACCGCTGCCCTGCTCGCGACGAGGGACGACTCCTCCTGCAGTCCGTGGTCGACGGTCACGGTGAGAATGCGGATCCCCCGACGACGGGCCTCGAAGACGGAGGCGGCGGTGAGCGCGAGCGAGTCCGCTCCTCCGGAGAGCGCGACGGCGATCGTCGATCCCTCGGGGAGATCGGCGAGTGCGGTGCGGACGGCGAGGCGGACCTCAGCGACGGCGGGAGCGAGTGACGACACAGAACAACGGTAGGGCACAGCCCGCTGTCGCTGCCGTGTGCGGATACCGTCTCGGGTCTATCCTGACGCCGTGACCGATACCCCCCGCACGAGGCCGACTCCGAGCGATCGCTTCAAGGCGTTCATCGATGCCGTCGTCGCGATCGCCATGACCTTGCTCATCCTCCCCCTGATGGAGTCCATCTCCGAGGCGGCGTCCGCGCACGTGAGCACCGCGGAATTCCTGGGCGAGCACTCGGGTCAGCTCCTCAGCTTCGGTCTGAGCTTCCTCCTCATCGCGACGTTCTGGATGGGACATCACCGCCAGTACCGGGACGTGGAGTTCGTCACCGGCCCCCTGCTGTGGATCAATGTCGCCTGGATGGCGACGATCGTGTGGCTGCCCGTGCCCACCGCCATGATCGGGCAGATGGACACCGACGCGTTGCAGGCTGTGGTGTACATCGGCACGTTGATCATGACGCAGGTCACCACGCTCGCCGGGTGGCTGTACCTCGCGCGTCACCCCGAGCTCGGCTCCGTGTCGAGCGAAACCATCCGCCTGGGAGCCATCGGAGACCTCGCGTCGATCATCCTGTTCACCGCGGCGCTGGCCATCGCCGTCGTCGCCTCTCCGAACGGCTACGCAGGGCTCCTCCTGCTGCTCCTGAGCGACCCGATGAGCCGCCTGCTGAATCGCCTCCTGCGCAGACGTGGGAAAGGCATCCCGACGCCTCCTGCCGACGCCACCTCGTGAGGGCGCCGACCCCCGGTCGCCAAGAAGCCGACGGTAGGCTGGTCGGCGGTATCCAACCGAACTTTTCCTGAGGAGCACACGTATGGGCGCACACGACGCCGTCATCGAGATCCCGCGCGGCAGCCGCGTGAAGTACGAGGTCGACCACGAGACCGGGCGAGTCCACCTCGACCGCGTGCTCTACACGACCTTCGGCTACCCGGCCGACTACGGCTACTTCGACAACACGCTCGGTGAGGACGGCGACCCGCTCGACGTGCTCGTGCTGCTCGACCACGCCATCTACCCGGGCGTCGTCGTCGAGGTCCGTCCTGTCGCGGTGCTGAAGATGAGCGACGAGGCCGGCGGAGACGACAAGCTCGTCGCCGTGCTGTCAAAGGACCCGCGCTGGGCGCACATCCAGGACATCGACGACATCGCCGACTACACGAAGAAGGAGATCTCGCACTTCTTCGAGCACTACAAGGACCTCGAGCCCAACAAGTGGGTCAAGGTCGACGAGTGGGGGAACGCCGCCGAGGCGCAGCGCATCCTCGACGAGGCGATCGTCCGTTTCGGCGAGCAGGGCCACTGACCCTCGCGCTCACGCAGAAGACCCCCGGCTCCGCACCAGCGGCCGGGGGTCTTTCGTCTGTCGTGAGGCGGATGTTCAGGCGGAGACGCCGTGTCGCGCCAGGAACTGCACCGGGTTGACGGCCTGACCGTTGACGTACACCTCGAAGTGCAGGTGGCAGCCGAACGAGCGACCGGTGTTACCGGCATACGCGATGACCTGTCCGGAGCGGACCCACTGCCCGGAGCGGACGAGGATCCCGCCGTTGCGGATGTGCGCATAGCCGGTGCCGATTCCGCCACCGTGCTGGATGCGGATGTAGTTCCCGTAGCCGCCGTTGCCGCCCGCGTAATCGACCGTGCCGGACTGAGCGGCATAGATGGCAGCGCCGCACCCGTTGGCGAAGTCGGTGCCGTAGTGGAAGCTCGACGAGCAGCCCTGGGGACCGCACTGCTGCGACCGGGGACCGTAGCCGGAGCTCTTGCCCCCGCCGTGCGGACGGCACCAGCCGCCGCTGCCCTGGGATCCCCCGCCGCCGCCACCGCCACCACCGCCGCCACCGTTGCCGGCGGCTGCTGCTGCGGCCTCGCGGGCCTCGCGCTCGCGTCGCTCCTTCTCAGCGGCCTCGACGCCTGCCCGGAACCCGGCGACGGTCTTCGCGGTCGTGTCCTTGAGCGCCGCGAGCTGCGCCTGCATGGTGGCGAGGTTCTCGGACTGCTCGTCGAGCGCCGCCTGAGCAGCGTCCGCAGCCTGCTGAGCCACGACCATCTTCTCTTCGGCGATCTTCTGTAGCCGGTCGCGCTCATCGCGCGCCAGCACCGCCTGGTCGCTGAGAGACTGCGCGGAGTTTCGCGCCGCGACCGCGTCGTCGTACACCGACTGGTTGTACTCGAACAGCTTGTCCATGGTGCCGAGGCGCGCGAGGAGCTCGTCGGCGTTGTCGGCTGAGCCGGTGAACAGCAGCTCCAGGGAGGTGTCGTCACCACCGTTGCGGTACAGCTGCGCCGCGACCTGGCCGGCCTTCTTCGCCGAGTCATCGGCCTTCGCGGCCTGTTCGTCGGCCTTCGCCTGAAGGGAATCCGCCTCGGTGGCTGCGGCGAAGTACTTCTGCTGGGCCTCGTAGAACTCGTCCGAGGCGACCTGCGCAGCGGCCTCCGTCTCGGCGACCTTCTGGGTCAGCGACTGGATGAGCCCCTCGATGCGAGTGACTTCGGCCGACTTCGCCGCTTCGTTGTTCTTGGCACGCTGCACGTCGTCCCAGCTCGGGTACGTGGCGGCATAGGCGGCGGAGACCCCGTTGGAGATGCCGAAGGCGCTGAGCGCGACGACACCGAGCACGCCGAGCCCGAGGGCCCCGCGACGGCTGAAGCCCTCTTTGCCGAACGCGCGCTGTTCGGACGGGCTGGGTGCGCAGCCGCAATCGTCTGAGGCCGCGGCAACCGCAGCGTCCAGAGCTTTCTGGTGGTCGTTCACACGGCCCCTTCCGCCGGTTTCACAAATGCCACACTAACAACAACTTTCACATCCGCACCAGAGCCGGGGAGAGCGGATACGGCGACGCCCACATGCACCCATCGTCCTCCCGAAACACGCCCGGGGGAAGACGCCGCGCCCTCGATTCGCGATTTGCTCGGATCATCCCTTATGCTTGAGCGTCGGCAAGGAAGTCCCCCGGGACTGACTCGGCCCCATCGTTTAGCGGCCTAGGACGCCGCCCTTTCACGGCGGTAGCACGGGTTCGAATCCCGTTGGGGTCACACCTTCCGATACAATTGAAAACAAGTATGGCCCTGTAGCGCAGTTGGTTAGCGTGCCGCCCTGTCACGGCGGAGGTCGCGGGTTCAAGTCCCGTCAGGGTCGCTCCGTGCGATGAGCTCTTTCTTCGGAGAGGGCTCTTCGTCTAGGACGCGACAGGTTCGCCGGTCGCGCGGCTCTGTAGCTCAGTTGGTAGAGCGTTCGACTGAAAATCGAAAGGTCACCGGATCGATGCCGGTCGGAGCCACTGGAACCCTCGCGTAGCTTCTACATCGCGGGGGTTCTTTTATGCGCTTATCAGGGTTTTTCCGCGTCAGCGACTGCCTCCCTCCGGGCAGGCTCTGGGGTTTTCAGTCGTGGACTCCGCACAAACTCCGCACTATCAGGCTCAGGCAGCAGCGTCGCCCGAACGCAACTAGCGCCCAATCCTGACCCCAAAGTCTCGATGCATCCCCAGAGATAGAAGCCCCGTGTAGTTGCTAGCGAAGGGCACGGCACGAAGGTGGTCAATCAACGCTCGCTGACGAATCGTCACTGAGCCCTGTTCACCAGTCAAGCGCGCCTTCGCCACCGCGTGGATCGCGTCGATCTCGTCGGCGAAAGCGGATGCAACTGCGAGGTTGATGGAAGGGAACGCGAACTGGATCGTCTCTCGCCACTGTTGCACCCCCTCTTCGGCGCTAGGACCCTTGCTGAGGAACCGGATGGACGGTCCGTGGTGGTCGACGATCACGCCATTCGGGTCCTCCTCGCTACCGAGGCGCAGCCCGGATTTCCGAGGTTGCACTGCAAGCCCGTGCTTCGTCGAGTTGTACACGTTAGCCTCGCGGGCGAGCAGCGCGGCTGCCCGAGTCAAGAGAAATCGAAGGACGTCAGCGTCCTCTGTCCATGCCTCCGCGGATACCTCAGCAGGCGCATCGAGCCTGCCGCGGAATACCTCGCGCAATAGCTCATTGCGCGGAGGGCTGGTCAACAAGTCGCCCGCCATCTGCTTGAACTTCGCGAAGCTCGTCAACGACGAGAGCTTCAGCGGCGGACAAGGCTCCGGTTCCACGTGCGCGAAGTACAACCGCAGGAGTGCCTCCGCCGCGAGGTACATGATCGAGATCGACTCGACCACAGCGAATCCGTCGATCTCTTCGTCGTCTAGTGGCACCTCTAGCTCGACGCCCATACCCCACGCACGGACACCTCCAACGAGCGCGGGATGCAAGGCGGCATCGGCGTCGCCGAGGGCGACGAGCAACGCGATTCGAGTTCGCAGGTACTGCGATGGTGAATGCGAATAGAAGTCACGGTTCAGCTCGTCCGCAAGATTCAGCCCGCTCGCAGGATCAGGCGCCGGCGGCTGCTCATCAGTCATCGATGGATCGTATCCGCAGCCACGGACACTACGATCGGGTAGAGCGGAAGCCCTCTCCTCACTCCGCCCCGGGCTGCTTCTCGCACCGGATTAGATCAGCCCGTCCAGCTTCTGGCCCATGATGCCTGCAGCTTTGGTGGAGCCCTTGATGGTGTTCATGTACACGTCCTGGGTCATGCTCGGGTTCTCGTGTCCGAGGTAGTCGGCGATCTCTGTCGCGGACAGTCCAGCCTTGTCAAGAATCGTGGCTACCGACTTTCGGAACGCGTGCGTTGACAATCCCGGGTACCCCAGGCCGTCGCGACGGTCTCGAAGCTCCCGCTGCGTGTTCGAGGGATCGCGAGGGCGCATCAGCGGAGTCGGGAAGATGAGGTTGGTATCGGCGCGCAGCCTCTCGTGCCGCTTGTGAAGGAGGAGCATGGTCGCTTCCGGCAAGTGGGTGGTACGCGCGGACTTGTCGGTCTTCGCGAACTCCTGCCGCACAATTCCCCGCCCCTTCACACGCACATTCTGCGCGACAACGGAAGCTGTGCCGGCGGCGAAGTCGATAGCGCTCGCTTCGAGCGCGCACACCTCGGCCACTCGCCACCCTGACGCGAGCATGAACGTGATCAGATCCACCGTGTCCCACTCGTTGAGCTTCTCGTCCTCACGGACGCGCTGGAGAAACATCGGCAGTTCGTCCAACGGGATTGCGGTGCTGCCCTTCTTCTTCCTTTGGGTGACGCGCTCGAGCTCACGCACGGGGTTGTGCGACAAAGCCCCGTTCCGCACCGCTAGGCCGAGCATGCCACTCAGCGCCGATCGGCAGTTCTTTGCTGCCCCCGGGCCGGCTTCCTTCTCAACGGCGTTAAGGAACTTCTGCAGCCGTTCAGGTGTGGCCTCGGCGACTGAGAGGTCGCCGATCCGGGGCGCGATATGAGCGGTGACTGCATAGCCGTAGGTCTCCAGCGTGCCTTCTGAGCGCCCCAACTCACGCCGGGACTCCAAGAACCTCTGGCCGAGGGCGCGGAGGTGCGTTGCCGGTTTCAGCTCGCCACCGCGGTCGGCCTCGATCGTGGTCAGCGCATGCCTCAGCGCGGCCGTCGCCTTGGCCTTGCTCGGCGCGTGCTTCTCGATCTGGCGGGATTTGCCGTCCGCGAAACGATACCGCGTGCGGGCACGCCACTTCCCCGGCTGAACCTCGGCCACGTGGATGGTGCCGTAGGTTCCGATCGCCATTCGAGGTCTGGCCATCAGACTTCACCGTCGGTGGATGCGCGGAGTTCGTCAATGAGCACACGCGTGACGCGCCCACGCGCCTGCGGCGTGCTGTCCTCGCCGGCACGGAGCAGGGCCTCGACTTCAAGGGAATGGCCCCAGAGTCGCGCCGCGTACTGCTGAAGCAGAGGTGGGCGTATCCCAAGCTTCTTTGCCGCCCGAGACTCTGCAAGGCTCACACTAGGCCGACGAGCGCTCTGACGCGTGTCACGGTCGGGCACCTCCGTCATGGCCCCCCACTGTGCATCCACCTGGTCATACGACTCGGACTTCCTGCCGTGCACCCTCATATGCTCAAGGGCCGCCATCTCGAGTTCCTCGTCCCACTCGTGATCCCCACCTATCGGCGCGGCGCCCACGTGCGCATAGTCGCCATCCTCGAGCGCGATCGGTGCGCCCGACAGTACGCGGTTGACCCACTCCCGCCGCACGGGCTGATCCTCACGGAGCTCGTACGGCCGTTCCAGCAACTCCGCAGCCCCAAGAAGGTCGGCGAGTCGAAGCGGCTCACCAGAGAGCTTTCCAAGTGCGAGTGCGAGCGTGAGAAGCGTCGGAACCGTCGGCGCAGCCTTGCCCCGCTCAATCGCCTGGACGCTAGACAGGCTCCACGTTGCTCCGTAATCGCGTCCAACGGTCGCGATCGCCTCAAGGGTAATCCCGTGCCGCCGCCGGTAGGCGGCAAGAAATCCGCCCACCGCTTCCGCGTATGCCATTGATTCCATGCTTACAAGTTACCAGAATCATGTAGCTTGTGTTACGGTACCTCACAAGTTACAAATTTCTGGTACTCGCTATCAAAGGACTCCGCATGACACAGACGACGAACACCCTCCTCGACGTTCACGATCTCTCCGCCCAGACCGGCATGTCTGTGTCGACTATCTACCGCAAGCGGTCGCTCGGTGAGCCGCTCCCCCGGGCCGTGAAGATCGGCGCCGCTGTTCGCTGGCGTCAGGCCGATGTCGACCGTTGGATCGAGGAGCAGCTCGAGCCGGCGATGTGATGCGTCCTCGCCGGACCCATTGCGCGCGGAAACCGTGCGGAACTTCGAGGCAACTGTCGGGACCGACACGTTCCGCGTGGTGTTCCGCACGTGGCGCGCCCCGCCGTCGCCTAGATAACCCGCGCACGGGAGCGGAGATGCGGACGGAACCCCATCACTTCTCTATTGGCACCTCGGAGGCGAAATAGGTGCAGTCCGCGCAGGAGAAGTGCGGGGGTGACTTCCGCACTACCGATCTTCCTCGGCTCCCGGGAGCGTGCCTGCTCTTGCCTCGCCCCCGAAGCGGCCTGCTGGTGCTCAACACGCGCACGGCAGGGTGCAGGCGCGGATACGAAGGGACCGCAACCACAAGATCGACATCACGCTCGAACCCTGAGCGAGCACTACCCATACGGAAGAAACAAAAAGGGCCACCGAGCTGCAACTCGGCGACCCCATGGCGGATCTGAAAGGAGATCCTGCATTTGACTACCACCAGCGTACCTGAAGACCGCGATATCCCCGAGGCGCTCGGGAAGCGGTCCACCGCGCAGCAGCTCGTTGAGTTGGCCCTCGATCACTACGACCTTCACGTCGATACCGATGGCAAGCCTTTCGGTGTTCGCAAGGGCGGTCACGTAGCGATTCCTCTCCTCGGCAGCAGACGCTCCGTCCGCAAGGAACTCGGCGGCATGTACCGGCGTCGGACCGCTCGCACAGCCTCGCAGAACGCGTTGACTGAGGCGATGAGCGCGCTTGAGTACGAGGCGGAGGAGAGTTTCGAGCCCATCAAGCTGCACCTGCGCACGGCGCGCCCCAGCGACGACGAGATCTTCATCGACATCGGCGATCGCAGTGAGCAGGTCATCCGCGTGACGGCAGCCGGCTGGGAGATCCTCGACGGCGACGATGACCTTCCCGTGCTGTTTCGCCGCACCGCCGTGACCGCCCCTTTGCCCGTCCCTGCGCGCGGCGGAAACCTCGACGCATTGTGGGAGTTCGTCAATCTGCCGGCCTCGGACCGCGGCTTGATCATCGGCTGGCTCGTCGCTGCGACGATCCTTGTCGGTCTTCCGTGCCCGGCCTTGGCTCTGCTCGGTGAACAGGGAACCGCCAAGACCAGTAGTGCACGACGGCTCTTCTCCCTGTTCGATCCGACCACCGCGCCGGTGAGGCGCCCACCGAACGATGCGGACCGGCTGCTTCACGCCGGGGCTCACTCGCGCGGCGTGGTCTTCGACAATATGTCGTCGATGCCGCGTTGGTTGTCGGACGGCTTGTGCCGATTCGTGACCGGTGAAGCTGATGTCGACCGCGCGCTGTACACCGACGACGACGTGCGCATCATGCAGGTGCAGGGCGTCCTGGGATTCACCAGTATCGATATCGGCGTTCTCAACGGCGACCTCGCCGAGCGATGCGTCTGGGGAGATCTTGAGGTGATCCCCGCAGACAGGCGTCGCTCAGAACGCGAGTTGAACTCCGCTTGGAACGCGAGCTACGCCTCGATGGTGGGTGCATTGTTGGACCTTGTTGTTCTGACCTTGCAGCAGCTGCCCGTCGTGAAACTCGGCAACAAGCCTCGGATGGCGGACTTCGCCGAGATCTTGGCCGCTCTTGATCATGCAACGGGGTCAGACACTCTGAGCCGTTACCGGCGGGCGCAAGATTCTGTCGCCGAGGACATCGTGAGCACCGACCAGTTCCTGGTGGCGATCACCGAGACGATCAAACGTCGCTGGACGGGTACCGGCAAGGCCCTTCACGAGCTCTTGCGCAGACCCTCGGACGATCGCTATTGGCCCGAGCCTCGTGGCATGAGTGGCAAGCTCCGGCGAGTGGCTCCGGATCTTCGAAAGGCAGGGTGGCAGATCGACGAGATCAAGCCGGACCCGACCACCAAGCGTTCCAAGACTTGGGTTCTGGTGCCTCCGGATTCCGCCATCTCCGATGCGGATCTTGCGAGCGTGAAACTGACCCGCGAGTTCGTCGCTGAAGACGTTCGAGCGTGGATCGCTAGGTTCATGGCGAACGGGGCCACCGCCTCATGCGCCACCGACCACGGATCCGCTGCGAGCTCGGGCTTCCCTATCACTTGCCGGACGCCCGGCTGCACTGCCGGCTGGCGCTCCGAGTGGGACACGCCGTTGCAGCGGTCCCGAGCGCTGACCTCACGACTCGCGGACGAACTCACGGCTCTCGGTATCAGCGTTGCTGACCTGGACCAGTACGTCGGCAGCGATCCCTTTGCACCTCCGGGTAGGGGCGAGGAGACCGTAGCCCCACCTAAGACCGAGCCCCGTTGATCGGGGCTGACCACTACACCGCACCGTTAGGAGAACACCATGCGAAGGACCCGTAGTCAGCTCCGAGCTGCGCAGATCGCCGCGCTGCAGGCCGAGCAGGACGCCTACGACAAGAACGTGAACGACGCGATCAAGGTCGCGGCGTTCGCACGCTGTGACGCCGTCGAGCAGCTGTACGAGCTTCTCGACGTCCAGCCTGAACCACCCATCATTCGTGATGGCAAGCACGGCCGCTACGAGGTCACGTCCGATAAGGACGAGGCCAAGCGCGCTGCTCGCCTCATCGAGGCTGTCACCGTCCTGCTATCAATTGAGGAGCAGCCTACGACGCAACCAGTCGGCAGTGATCGTCAGGTTCCTGCTCAGGCAGCTGAGAGACCGCCGCAGGCGGCTTCTCCGGCCCTGGTCGCGACGACTTCAAGCACGCCGACGGCGGTCAAGCAGCCAGCCGCCTGAGCGTTGCGTCGCCCGCGGCCCCGTGCGGTCGCGGCGAGTAGAGAAACCCCATCTGCCCTCGAAGAGGCGCTGATGGGGTTTCTCCGTTTCGGAAGGTGGCGCCACGACCTGTGCGTGGAGGCGGGAGCCTTCATCCGGGTGTCGGGCCGGAGGCCTGACCAAGGAGTATCCAAGGACAGGAGCGCAGCGATATGTCTGACGGATAAACTGCTTGCCGTTATTCGTGTAGTCTGGGACCACCCTCGCGGAGCGGGGAAGCAAAGGCCCAGACTGCACAAAGAACCGAGCGAAGGGGACGACCTGATGACGAGGACCGGCAAGGCGAGCGAAGCGACGCCGCGTCGTCCGAGGAAGAGGGTCGTCAACTTTGCGAAGCGCCGCACACTGAGGTTCAGCGACGACGAGGAACGAGCCGTCGACGACGTGCGGCGAGCTTTGGCCAAGTCCTCCGGACGCGACCTCGAAGAGGTCTCCTTCTCCGAAGCTCTGCGCCTGCTCATTACTGACCGTGAGGGTGCCGCCGAGGTGGAAGCGAGGGCGCTGGCTATCGAGCGCCAGGGCCCGAACGTGACCGACTGGGGCCTGGCCGACATCTCCGATCGGCTCGGGTACGAGCTCGGTCCGATTCGCAATCACATCGCGCATATCGGCGGCAACCTCAATCAGATCGCGAAGCGGCTGAATATCGGCGACCCGGTGACCGCTGGGGAGGTCTCGGAGGCTCTCCTTACGGTGGCTGAGCTACGCGATGTTCCCGACGATATCGAGAAGCGCATCGCACGCCTCGTGGACCATGGCCTGCCGCCGCGCGGGACGGTGTAGTTATGCCTGTTGTGGTGGCGAGCTCGACGCGGTCGGCCGATGCGCTGATCAACTATGCGCTCGATGACAAGCCCGAGCAAGATGGCGAGCGGTACGTCATGGCGTCCGGCGTGGGCGGCATGCTGGTATCGGTCGCGAAGCAGCAGATGCGCGACGTCCGCAAGAAGTGGGGTAAGGACAAGCCTGGCGCGTTCGTCCAGGCGTATCACGTCATCCAGTCTTTCGCGAAGGACGAGTTGGACCCCGAAGAGCCAGACGACTGGCTGACGGCTCAGAAGCTCGGGACAGCACTCGCAGAAGAGAGGTTCCCCGGCCGACAGGTGCTCGTTGTAACACAACGAGACGGGCGAACAGGCTGTGTGCACAACCACCTCGTCGCGAACTCCATCGAGACCAAAACCGGCCGCAGTCTCAACAGTTCAGTCGTCACGCACGCACGCCTTGTCGAGGCACATGAGCGTGTTCTTGAACAGCGCGGCTTCGAGCAGCGAGCGGACCTCAAGCAGGCCTTCAGCGACGCGAACGAGCGCTTCGAGCGGGGCGAGCCGAGCGGTCTTCGCCGCGCCGGGTCGACCGCGGACAGTGAGCTTCGCGAATGGCAGCGGCACATCATCTGGGAAACAGAATGCGACCTCGCGGATGAGTTCGGTGCGCCCCGCAACAAGCAACCTTTTAGTCTCACCGTGCTGAGGGCGAGCATCGAGAACACGCTCGCCGATCCAGCCGTTGTCGACTGGGACAGCTTCGTCGAAGTCGGTAGAACCCGAGGCGTTCAGATCGAACAGCGCGGCAAGAAGGGCCGTGGCATTTCGTACGGCATGCTTCGCGAGAATCCGGACCGAACCCCAGCCGATCCAACGCCGAGTGATCGACGCCGCTGCACCACACTCGGCACGGCCTTCGAGAGGGACGCTGTTGAGACCGCTTTCGCTCGCAACAGCGCGGTGACATTGTCCGTGCCACAACACACGACTGTTGAACGCCGACTGTCGCCCAAGAAACGCATGATGATCGCTCTGGACGAGGCGACACAGGAGGCAAATCGCGCCGCGCAACGCCTGGTGGCTACAGCCCTGTCAAACGCCGACGCGATGACAAGCGAACACGAGAATTCCGGTGCGCACGCTCCCACCGAGCTACCCGCAGTCCCGGGCACAATGGGACTGTCGGAACTCCGAGAAACTCAGCCACGGATCGCGGACCCAGAGGAACCAGAAACGGAGGTCACGGTTCCCGACTACCGTCCGCACGACGTCGAGCAACCGCGATCGGCGCGGCCGCAGGCTAACACCGGTGAGAATCAGGAGACCTCCCCCAAGCCTCGCCCGCTGCGACTGCGGTTCCCCGCACTCTTCGAAGAGGCGGAGCTTTCCGCGCCCGATCACCAAGAACGGAGCATCGGCGACTAGCACTGTGCAGTGGGTGGCCGGTGACCGCCTCGTGTCCATATAGTGGTCCGACGGTGCCCACACTACATAGTCGCTAGTGGCAGTCCGAAAAGCGGGCTTCAGCTGGTCCTTTACAGGCCGGTTCGTGGTCACTAACGGGACACCGGCATTTCGCTGGGCAGCAGGGGTGGCCAGAACATGACCACAATATGGTCGCTCGGCGCCCACTGATCTCGGCCGTTTCGCATTCTCCACGTTGAGTTGTCGACGCCATGTCCGAGTCGGCACTCACGGGCATGATGGATGGATGCAGATCCATGAGACAGCCGACAGCTTCGACCTGCCGGATGAGCGCGTGTGGGTCGTGGGCGACCTCCACGGCAATGCTGGATGGATTCAAACGCTGCTGCCCGCGATGCGTCGGCATGACCCATCGCTGCGCACCATCCTTCAACTCGGAGATTACGGTTTCGAGCATGCTCAGCCCGGGACTGGCCCGGTCGATTATTGGGCGAAGCGCACAGGCATCGAGCGCGTGCTGGTCACGCCTGGCAACCACGAAGAGTGGAACCACATCACCCCGGCGCAGGAAAGCGCCTCCGGTATGGCGATCAGGGTCAGTGACGTCGTGTGGCTCATCCCCCGGCCGTTCCGTTTTCAGATCGCGGGACGCGAGGTGCTATCGCTCGGCGGCGCGTCCAGCGTCGACAAGGCGTTTCGAACTGCGGGCAAGGACTGGTTCGAGGATGAACTCATCACGGAACCGATGGAAGCCGCCGCGATTGCCGGCGGCCCGGCCGACCTTATGCTCACGCACGAGTCTCCAGCGATCGCGGTACCGGAGGTGCAGCGGCTGCTCACGAACAATCCGCATGATTTTCCTCCCGAGGCGTTGGCCGTATCTGCTGCACAGAGAGAGCGTGTGCAACGTGTATCTGATGCTGCGCTCCCCCGCTTGCACATGCACGGCCATATGCACGTTTACGGTAAGTTTGAGCGCGAGGACGGCAGGACCGTGGTCAGTCTCGATCGGGACACGTTTGCCTGCAACGCAGGAGTGCTCGACCTCGCGGGCCTCGCGTTCAGCCCACTTCCACTCAACGAGATCCGCGGCGGAAGACGACGGTACAAGCACCGCGCTGATCAAGGCGATGGCGCCGTCGTTCGCAGCTGATGGACCGGCGGATCGTCACCCTCCGCGGGATGATGCGAGCAGCCCGGAAGCGACTGGCCTCATGCGCTCTCCACTTCGAGGCGCAGATCGCGCTGCCCCGAACCGGTTGCTGGGGGCTTAGCGAGCGCCCCAGCTCCGTAGGAGCATTCCGCTGAGCCCTGTGCTCATCCGCCCAGAACTCGTCTCCGGGCGTGGCACAAATCTGACCTCTCTGCCCTTCTAATCACGGGAATGAGACCTCAGCGGACGCCGATGGAGCTAAGTGTGTCATTGGACCGCCAGCGGCCTGGATGATGATGAACCCGGCTCGATGCTGAACTCGATGAGCCGAATCGTATTTACTTTGTTTATTTCGCGGGGCAGCTCACGTTGCGCGCACGCCGGCCCACGCAGCTACGTGGTCACGTCGCTCTGAACACATCGACGCGGGACGTCGATAGCTAGGTCACGGGCGCCTGCCCCGGCCGCGCCGACTACGACGATGTCGACCTGATCGCTGAGGTTCTGCATCAACAGTGACCCCCCGCCGCTTACGCAAGCTATACTCGCTAATGACCGTTAGGATCCGATGATGTCGAACGCAACCGCACACCCCCTCCGCAGCGATCGACGCGCATACCTCACGGCGACTCGGTCGGACGAAGGTCGCGAGATCACCATCAAGATCGTCGGTCCTGTGGAATTCACGGACCACGAGGCCGAGGAGCTCGCGCACGAGCTGAACGTGCTGGGCTCCAGCGGTCGGCGCGCTCACCTCATCAGCATCCTGCAGGGCGTGAACAAGGCGCTCCGGCTCGAGGAAGAGCCTGGGCACTCGTCGCTGACGGAGGCTGAGCTGGACGCACTGCGCGCAGCCGGCTCGCTCGTTGAGCCGGAGAACGCGCTGCCTGTCGAAGAGCGCCCCAGCGTGCTCACGGCCCTCCGCCAGCAGGACATCCTCGCTGAGGCGCTGCCGACTAAGCGCGTCGCAGAACTGCTCGACGTGACCGAAGGCCGAGTGCGCCAGCGCCACGGCGAGGGGACTCTCTTCGCGATCCCGGGCCCCGGCCGCGGCCTGCGGTTCCCGACGTTCCAGTTCACCGACCACGGTGAGCTCCCGGGCTGGGGAACGGTGAGCCGAGCGCTGCCCGAAGGGGCGAACCCCGTGGCCGTGGAGTACTTCCTCACTCACGCTCACCCCGACCTGGGAGACGGCGAGCTGACTCCTGCCCAGTGGCTCGCAGCCGGCAAGCCCGCAGAACCTGTCGCGGCGCTGGCCGAGCAGGCGTTCTCGATCCGATGAGCGCGCTTCCTGCCCCCGACGCATCGAAGTTCCCGCATCCTCTCCCCCCGAGCGCTGTCCGTACGCTGCCGGCCGGCACGATCTTCGGACGCATCTACGACGCCGGCGGCGCTCACCCTGCCCGGTGGCACGAGCTCCGCCACTTCGGGCCCACGGGGAGCCGATTCGATCACCACCCCGATCCCGTGGGTCACCATCCGAACCACGCCGTGACCTACGTCACGCCCCAGATCACGGTTCCACCGGAGACGGCAGTTCAGAGCCTCCTGCTCGTTTGCCTATCAGAGTGCTTCAGCGACCGAGGCGTCATCGAACGCGGTGGCGTCGGAGCGGGAGGGACCGGGGGCACGCAGCCTCGGTTCGTGCTGTTCGCGACCACCCGCGAGATCACACTCCTCGACCTTATCGACAGCACCTGGGTCACGGACGTCGGCGGGAACGATCAGATCAACACTGGCGATCGGTCGCTGTCCCGGCCGTGGGCCCGCGCCATCCACCAGGCATATCCCGACGTCGACGGCGTCTTCTACCGCCCCCGCACCATCGCGCAGCGTCCGCAGCTCCCCGAGGCTCGCGCCGCGGCGCTGTGGGAGCGCGCCGAAGACGCCCTGCCGGTGAGCCCGACCGCGGACATCGAACTCAGCTCGCCTGGACTCACCGTGACGCTCGAGTCGTTCGCGAAGACCCTAGGCCTCGGCTTGGCGTAGAGACCCGAAAGGAGGGTGTCATGACCGCCCGTACCTGGTCTCAAGACCTCGAATACCTTCGCACTACGCTCACGCGTGCTCAGCAGACGCGCTATCGGCGCCAGGAATTTGTCCAGCTCGAGGACGGCAACACGGAGCTCGGATGGGTTCTCTATGAACGCGAGCAGATGCTCGCAGCAGTGAACGCTCTCCACGCCGCTGCAGGCAAAGCGCCCGTCTCGAGCGACCAGCTCCAGGCTGCAGAAAGCAGTGCCTGTGGCCATGTCGACTATACGTCGAAGTTCGCCATCGGGTGCGCGGACCTGGTGGCCGCGGAATGAGTCCGTCATCCGCCACCCCGCACGCCTCCGACTCGGCCGAGCAGCGCATGGCGGAGCAGCGCATGGCGGAGCGCGCGATCGTCGCGGCCGTCGCCGAGCAGCTGGGCGTCGCGCTCACTCCCGCTCGGATCGCGATCGATGACGCCCACATGGAGATCGACGGGCGACCCCAGACCGCATGGTCCTCGTGGAGGCCTACGCCCGTATCGGCGCACTCAAGGGTGCGCAGCCCCGCAAGCTCGCCACCGACGCGTTCAAACTCGCCTGGGCCGGTCAGAAGCTCGGTGCGACCCGGCTCATCCTCGCCGTGGCTGACGAGGCGGCGGCCAGCTACCTGCATCGCCCGGGCGCGTGGCTGACGGCTTCCATCCGCGACGCCGGCATCGAGATCATCGTCGCCGAACTCGGCGACGTGATGCGCGAAGCGATTCTCGCGGCGCAGGCTCGTCAGTACCGCTGAGATTCAGCTACTGTAGCTCGCGGCGGCCGCGACGGAACTTCTTCTTCTTGAGCGGCGCCGTCGGCCGTGGATCAGCTGCCTGCGAGCGGATCGACGTACCCTCGCCGGTTCGCCGGCACCCACCCCTTTGGTGTGTGATCGCGCTCAGCATGGCGTGCGTCGAGCCCGGCCTCACGCCGTTGCCCACGTGCGCGCCCCGCGCGCGCCTGGCGCTCTTTCGCGATGCGTTCACGCTCCTGCTCACGCAGGACGTCCGCTCGCCGCTGCTCCTCAGACGTAAGCCGCGGGGCGCCATCAGAGGAACGAACCGGGTGCTTCTTTCCGTCGCCGACGCGCAGACGGATACTCGCGGCGTTCTTCGCCTTCCAGTTCGTCCCCTGCTCGAACCCGCGCGCCTCTCCCACGGCGGCCTCAGTGCGCGGCGTCGTACGCCTGCTGCACCGCGTCGGGGACGCGGCCGCGGTCGGAGACCTGGTGACCGTTCTCCTTCGCCCACGCGCGGATTGCCGAGAGGTCGCGCTTGGCGGCGCCCTGCGAGTTCCGGCGCCCACGGCCTCCGCGAGTACCGCCGGCGGACACCCGGCGGGCTGCCGCGATCCACGGCTCAAAGGCCTCTCGCAACGCTGCTGCGTTCTTCTCGGACAGATCGATCTCGTACGCGGTGCCGTTCAGGGAGAAGGTCACCGCCTCGCCGGATCCGACTTCCAGGACTTCTCCGTCGATGTCGTCGACGAGCTGATGCACGATTTTGCGGGCCATGCCGCCGAACATATCAGCCAGCATCTAAGCCGAATCGCAATGGTGGCCGATATCCCGCGAACTGCGTGCGGGATTCGAGACCACTCTTGTCGATGTCGACCTCTCGACGTACCATTACTAATGCATTACTAACACGCTTGGAGGCCTCGAATGGCTGCACGACCGATCAGTTTCGCCGTCGAAGAGACGGACGTCCCTTTGCTCCAGGAGCTCGCCGATGCGTTCGGCGGCGGCAACCGCAGCGAATTCCTGCGCGTCGCCATGAAGGAGTTCAAGAAGAAGCTCCGCGTCCAGCAGATGAACGATCTGCACGCCGAGATGCTCGAAGAGCGCGGCGGCAAGGTCTACACGACCGAGGAAACGCTCAAGCTCATCGAGGACTTGGGAACCTCATGAACAGCCAGCGGGAGCGCCCTCGGATCGCGGTCGTCTACGACATCAACGTCTACCTCGACCACATCCGTAGCGGCACCGGAATGCTGCTCCCCGACAAGCTCCCCTCCCCTTCGGCGGCATCCGACGCTCTCTCGCTCGCGTTCGATCAGCAGGTGCGTTTGTTCACCTCGCCGCACATCCTGCGGAACGTCCACCGCCTGATGATCGCCTCCGGGCAGTCTGAACGAACCACGGCCAAGTACATCGAGTTCGTCGCCGAGGCCTGCGACGACTCCGGAGGCGCGATCGTGGACCCGGTCGTCCGCGACTATGCCATCGGGAATCACGAGGACAATAACATCCTCGCCCTCGCGAAGGACCCCGCCGTCGACGCGGACGTGATCGTCTCCTCCGACCATCACCTCATCGATCTCGGTCCCGCATGGAACGGCCGGCTGATGATGCGGCCGCGACAGTTCACCTCGCACATGGTTCGGTCCAGCTTGCAGAGTGCGGCTCAGCACACCCCCGCCCCGAAGGTGCCGCGGACTCCCGCGCCACCGAAGCGCGTCTCCGATGCCTTCCCCGAGCTTCGCGGTGTGCACCTCGATCGGTATGGTCTTGCTGGCTCCTCCGCACCTCAGCGAGAAGATGGCCTGCAGCACTGAGAACAACCCGGGACACTGCCGACCTTCGAGGACAATCCGTGGGAATGCGGTCAACGAGGGCATCGTGCATGATGACCTCATGAGCGCATCGCACGACGTCATCACCCCCGCCGAGCTCGGCCGCGAACTCGGTCACAACGACGGTGATCGGCCCGGCATCACTGTGCGCCGCTATCTGCGCGAGCGCTACCCCGACCACTTGAAGAACCAGCGCTGGGAGCTGACCCCCGAGCAGGCCGACGAGGTTCGTGCGCACTTCGGCAGGACCTCGGCGTGAGCGCTGACTCCCTGCACGACCTCACCAATCCTGCCGTCGCCGCGCTCACCGGAGAGCGCTGGGCGATCATGGAGGCCGCGCAACTCGTCCCCGCCCGTCCCGGACTGTACGCCATCTACGGCGACGAGCAGGCCTGGCGGGATCTCCAGCTTGAGCCGGCTCCGGATCATCCCCTGTACGTCGGCAAGGCCGAGGAGAGCCTGGTCTCGCGCGACCTGAACGGTCACTTCGCCACGAACCCGAAGTCCAAGCCCCGCACCGGCGGGTCCACGGTCCGGCGGTCGTTCGCCGCCCTCCTGCGCGACTTCCTCGATCTGCATGCGGTCCCGCGCAACCTCGCGAAGCCGGAGCGCTTCGCGAACTACGCCCTTGCCGACGGCGGCGACGCACGCCTCAACGAGTGGATGCACGCGCGCCTCCAGCTCTCTGTCTGGCCGGCGCCAGCGGACATGCGGGTCCCGCTCGGCGACGTCGAGACCAGCGTCATCGTGCGCCTCACACCACCGATCAACTTGGACAAGAACCCCGGCAGGCTCCCCGGCTCTCGGCTGCTCGAGCCGCGATGGCCGCCGAGGCCGCCGCGTGGCGCCCCGAGGGCTGAACGCCATCGTGGAACTCGAGATCACCGCTACTCCGCGCGAGACACTCGTCTGGGCGCCGTCGACCGAGCACGCTGCACAGCTGCGACGAGAGCTGACTGACTCCGGCTACCTAGTGCTCGATGCTGATCCGTGGGAGCTGAACCAGCAGAGCATCATCCCCGAGGGCGAGCATCTCGAGTTCGACCCTGCGCGGATCTTCAACGTCGACATCGGCGCCGACGCGAACGCGTCCCTGCAGATGCTCGTCGACTCCGGTCACGTGCTCTTCTGGCACCGGTGGCATCCGCGACCAGCCCGGAAGATCTGGGGGGTCGCCGTCTCGTCGCAGCGTGGTCGCCGAGCAGGCACCAGTCCGGTCGAAAGCGCCGTGCACTTCGGACTCAAGGTCCGCGGCAGCCGCGAGCTCGGCCTCCGCATGTCGCGCGAGACCTACGCCCGGATCAACAAGCGCTCCTCCCTGCAACGCTGGTACCGCGAGGAGGACCCGTATCTCTGGGACGCGATCGACGACAGATACGAGGACCCCGACCACCGCATCTACACAGACGCATGGTGCTCGTTCCTCCAGGAGCTGGCACTGGCGAACTACGACCTCAACATGGCGCACTTCGCCTCCCTCGACACTGCCGAGTTCGATGCCGCGCTGCAGGCGGCAATCACCAGCCAACCGGGCATGACCGAGGTCACCGATCTCACGAAGTGGGATGGGGTGCCCGGCCTCTACGTCATGGTGCTCGACGAGTACCGCCAGGCGTATGTCGGCGCGACGAACGCCTCGGTCGGAGTGATGAAGCGCATCAAGCAGCACTGGACCGGTGCGAAGCCTCTGGACCGGTTGATCTGGCCCGATCCCCGAACGTCCATCCTCTCGATCGACAGCTTCAGAGCTCTCGACACCACGCGCATCTTCGCCGCCAGGACCTCGCGGTCGTTCGACGGTGAGAACCCGCTGCTGGACCTCTTCCCGCCGCAGTTCATGTTGAACCGCATCATGGGCGGCCGCGATGTAGTGAAGCTCGCCGGCCTCGTCGGCGTCGACCAGGTCATCAGAACGCGCGTCTTCGACGCCGCCGCGCCTGACCAGCAGACTGAAGCCGCGAGCAATCTCAGTCAGGCCTGAGACACCTTCAACAGGCGAGCCGCTTGCGCTTCACCCGTGCTGTCAGCTCAGCGCGTAGGTCAACAGGTAGCGGTGTTCCCGTCGATGATCTCGAGGTCGAGCGTTCCGGTGATTCCTGCCAGGTCCGCGGTTCCCGAGCCGGGCACGATCTCGTAGCGCAGCTGTTGGTCGGGTGCCGTCATCGTTCCGAACTGCTGGAACGCGAAGCCTCCGCGCAACCCGTCGAGCTCGCCGTCAACGGTTTCCACGGCGACATAGCCCGCCTTTCCGGTTGCCGGATCGCCAGCTGCGAGCATCGTCCCGGCCCCCTGCCCGGCAAGGTCACCCCGCCATGTCTTGGTGATGACCATTCGGCGGATGCCCGCCTGATCGTGCTCCGCGGGCTCGAGCGACACCTCGAACGTTCCTCTTGCCGTCCTCATGTCGCCACTGACCTCCGCGGTCCTGATCTCTTCGCCCATCAACGCGCTCAACGGTGTCCTCTTCCTGTCATGGCTTCGACGTTACGGGGCGCGAGAACCAGCGTGCTTGAAGATTCGCGACACCATGTGTCCGTCGGGACTCGCCTGGAACGAGCCACCAACTGCAACAGAACAGCCCCCATTCGCTCCGAGAGCGTGGGGGCTGTGCCGACTAGTGAGCGAAGTGCTTACTCGCGGCTGAGGCGCACGGTCATCGTGGTGCCCATCGCGGTGACCTCGTAGCTGAGCTCGTCGTTCTCGTACGTGAACGTCTTGGTCGCGTCGCTCGATGCCATGATCGAGGACTCGGTCTTGGACGTGTCGTTCGCCGAATCGAAGGTGAACGAGTCGCCCTCTGCCGGGACCTCGACGGTGCCGGCCCAGTACAGCGACTTCGTGTCACCGCCGTCGGCGACCCAGTGGACCTCGATCGTGTCACCGGTGATCGTGGCCTCCTGCCACGCGTCCTCGGAGTTGGAGTTGTTCTGCTTCCAGGAGCCCTCCAGACTCACCGGCTCCGGAGCTTCCTCCTCCTGGACCTGCTCGGTCTCGGACGAGGAGGACTCGCCGCCAGACGACGAGCTGGACGGTTCGGGAGATGCGCACCCCACGGCGCTGATGCCGAGGAGTGCCAGAAGTGCGATGGTCGCGCCGAGCTTGGGTGCTGTGATGTTCAAGGGATGCCTCTCCGAGCAGGTTGATGTCGACGCTGACCGTATCAGCGCCTACTGACACCTTCGGTTCTCAGTGCGAGACGCGAAAGGCGCTGATGACCATCGTTACCGGACGGTCATCAGCGCTCGCGTGGCGAGCTCCCCGTGCCCGTCATGGCGTCGATCGCACGGGCTCGAGCAGACCTGCCACCTCGACGAACGCGTCGGCTCGTCGCTTTACGCGTGCAGCTCTCTCCTCGAGATCCCGCACGAAGAGAGCCTGCGGCGAAGGGTGAAACGTCCGAACGACGGTGAGACCCCGCTCACGCTCGATCTCAGGGGACTGCCTAAGCAACCGGCGCCAGGCGTGATCCGCATCACCACCCTGGAGTAGCACGACCTTCAGCCTCGGCGCGAGTTCCAGCAGGTGCAGGATCGTCTGGACGCCGGCATCCAGCTCAGCCGCCTTCGGGGCGCGGTTGATGTACCAGGGGTACGCATTCCACGGCAGCAGCTCGTACGGAGATAGCGCTGCTTGCTCGAGCAGGACCGCCTGAAGCTCGGCGCTGCCGTCGTTGTTCTCGACGCAGATGAAGCCCGAACCCTTGCCGTCCTGCGTCGCGGGCCCTGGATCGCGAAGAATGCTCAGCACCCGCGCTTCGACTCCACCATGAAGGGGCGCGACGTACGGCGCCCACCCGCGGCCGACCTCACGCAGTTCGTCGACGTACTCGTTGACCGGCGCGATGTGCAGCGCATAGCGATCGTCCCACTGCTGCTGTCGAAACTCAGGGTCCGCCATACGTCGGGGCATGCGCCGACGGTATCAGCCAGCGTCCGTCCGGGTGTGCGGGATGCCGCACGTGCGACCGAGGGAGTCGCCACCCATGAGGCATCCCGCGTGAGGCCTCCCCAGCCTCGTCCCCAGAACCGGACACCCGCGGGGGCCCGCGGTGATCCGATACCTCAGGATGCCGCGTGACAGCGGCCGGCACAAGGTTCAGACGAAAGGTGGTTGTCACCGTCTTTCGTGACCGCAAGACTCGTCGTGAACTGTTCTTCGGAGACGGGAGCACCATCATGGGTCAGCGCGACGCATCAGAGACCATCCGGCAACAGCAGGCAGAGCTGCAGGCACGGCTCCCGTTCGACGATGAGCGGGATCTCGCGGCGGCCGAGCGAGGATTCATCGGCACGCTAGACGAGCCTGCGATCCGCAACGCCGCCGGCGATATCATCTGGGACGCGTCCACCTATGACTTCTTGCAGGGTGATGCTCCGGAGACGGTGAACCCGAGCCTGTGGCGCCAGAGCACGCTGGTCGCCAAGCACGGCCTGTTCGAGGTCGTGCCCGGCCTGTACCAGATCCGCGGGCTCGACCTGTCGGTGATGTCATTCGTCGAGGGCGACACCGGCGTGATCGTGATCGACCCGCTGATCTCGAAGGAGACCGCAGCCGCGGCGATGGCGCTCTACCGGCGTCACCGCGGTGACCGCAAGATCACCGCTGTCATCCACACCCACTCTCACATCGACCACTTCGGCGGCGTGCAGGGCATCGTCTCACAGGCCGACGTCGACGCGGGGGTCGAGATCATCGTCCCCGCGGGCATGGTCGAGCACGCGGTGGCAGAGAACGTCTACGCGGGCACCGCGATGGGCCGGCGCGCCGGGTACATGTACGGCGCGGCACTCGCACGCGGCCCGCAGGGGCAGTCGGCGCCGGTCTCGGACAGACGACGTCGACCGGGGAGGCGACCCTGCTCGCGCCGACGCTGGAGATCACCGAGACGGGGCAGACCCACACCGTCGACGGGCTGGAGATCGAATTCCAGATGGCGCCGGGCACCGAGGCGCCCAGCGAGATGCACTTCTACTTCCCGAAGTACCGGGCGCTGTGCATGGCGGAGAACGCCACGCACACGCTGCACAACCTGCTCACCCTGCGGGGCGCGGTCGTGCGGGATCCGCACGTGTGGTCGCAGTACCTCACCGAGGCCATCGAGCGTTACGGCGACGACGCCGAAGTCGTGTTCACCTCGCACCACTGGCCGACCTGGGGCAACGCGGAGATCCGTGAGTTCCTCGGTCTGCAGCGGGACCTGTACGGGTACCTGCACGACCAGACGCTGCGGATGCTGAACCAGGGCATGCAGGGCGCCGAGATCGCCGAGGCGATCCAGCTGCCGCCCGCGCTCGAGAACGCCTGGCACGCCCGCGGCTACTACGGCTCGGTCAGCCACAACGTAAAGGCCATCTACCAGCGGTACATGGGCTGGTTCGACGGGAACCCGGCTCGGCTCTGGCCGCACGCGCCGAAGGAGCAGGCGAAGCGCTACGTCGACGCGATCGGAGGCATCGACCGGGTCCTCGAGCTCGCCCGCGCCGCCTTCGACTCGGGAGACTTCCGCTGGGCGGCCACACTGCTCGACCACGCGGTCTTCACCGAGGAGAACAATGCGGAAGCGAAGGCGCTCTACGCCGACACCCTCGAGCAGCTCGGCTACGGCGCTGAGAACGGCACCTGGCGCAACTTCTTCCTCTCCGGGGCGACCGAACTGCGCGAGGGAAACTTCGGTACCCCGACCGTGACCAACGCCCCAGCCATCCGAGCGCAGCTCACCCCGGAACAGCTGTTCGATGCCGTCGCGATCACCGTCGACGGCCCGCGCGCCTGGGACCTCGACCTCGGATTCGACATCACACTCAGTGATCTCGACCGCTCGTTCCACGTCACGCTCCGCAACGGCGTGCTCGTCTACGTCGAGCGCGAACCCGCCACAGATGCCGCACTGCATCTCACCCTCACCAAGGAGCGGCTCATCCGCCTCGCCGGCGGAGACCTCGACGCCGAGGGCCTGGACGTGCGCGGCGACCTCGGCGTCCTGAAGCAGTTGCTCGGCGTACTGACCCCCGGAGACCCGGCATTCGAGATCGTGCTGCCCTAAAAGACGGCGCGCATGGACGCCACCGAGAAAGTCACTCATCCCGGCCGGTGGTTGGAGGTGGCCACGGTGGTGCTGCTGTCCATAACCGCGGTCATCACCGCATGGTGCGGATTCGAGGCGTCGAAATGGGGCGGTGAGATGTCTATCGCCTTCAGCCAAGCGTCCAGCGCACGTGTCCAGGCCGCCTCCGCCGAAAGCAGGGCCCAAGCGGCGCGCCAATACGATCTGACCATCTACACCGAATGGGTGCTCGCCACCGCAGACGACGACCAGGAACTCGTCACCTTCATCGAGGAACGCTTCACGGACGAGTTCCGGATCGCGTTCGACGCCTGGACGGCGGAGGGGCGCGTATCCCAGGGGCCCCTCGCCAGGGAGGAGTACATTCCGCCGGGGACCGAGGAAGCGGAAGACCTGCACGCGCGCGCGGACGCCAAGTTCGACGAAGCACTCGTGAACAACCAGCGCGGAGACAACTACGCTCTGCTCACCGTGCTCTTCGCGCTCGTGCTGTTCTTCGCGGCGCTGTCCCAGAACCAGCGCGCCGAATGGCGCCGGCGCACCTTCTTCATTCTGGGCCTGACTCTCGCTGTCATCGGTGTGGTCATCTTGGCGACGTTCCCCGTGAAAGTGTGACTGGCGTCGAAGCCCTGACCTCTCGGCCATAGCCCAGCGAATAGTCTGGTGAAGCCGGTAACCGAAAACCGGCCCGGCACGAGCTATCGCACGAAGAGGGAACTGCACAGTGACGTCACCGACCACGAACCGACGCTCGGGAGTGCGCTGGTCCTTCCTCGCCGGGCTGGCCATCGCAGCGGTCGTCGTCGCCGTCGACCAATGGACCAAGATCTGGGCCGCCTCTGCGCTCTCGGGCGGAGAATCGAAGGACGTCCTGCCACCGGTTCTCGAGTTCCAACTCACCGTCAACCGTGGCGCCGCGTTCTCCCTCGGCACCGACTTCACCTGGCTGCTCGGACTCCTCGCCGCTGCCGCCGCGGTCGCCATCACGGTCTACCTGTGGCGGGTGGGATCGCTCTGGTGGGCAATCGGGCTGGGCCTGGTCCTCGGCGGTGCGATCAGTCATGCCGCTGACCGCCTGGCACGCGGTGGCGTCATCGACTTCATCGGCTACTTCGATCTGTTCATCGGCAACGTCGCCGACATCGCGATCGTCGTCGGCGGCATCTACCTTGTCGCGCTCGTCCTCCTGCGTGTGCCGACCCGCCGCATCAAACCGACCCCGGCGCCCTCGCCGGCGTCGTAGCTATCGCCAGGGCATGTGCTGCAGGCACCAGGTGTTGCCGTCGGGGTCGGCGAAGAAGGCGTAGAACACTCCGCCGAGGTCCTCGACCTCGCTGATCTCGACGCCGCGCTCGACCAGTTCGGCACGAGATGCCTCGATGTCGGCGACCACCAGGTGCAGCCCTCGCAGGGTCCCCGGAGGCATGTCGAGCGTGGGCAGGCCCTCGGCCAGGGTGATCGAGCATGCCGAACCCGGTGGCGTGAGCTGGACGATGCGGACGCCGGGCTCTGGGTTGATGTCGACGTCGAGCCGAAAGCCGAGCTGGTCTCGGTAGAAGGTCTTTGCTCGTTCGATGTCGGTGACCGGAACCGGCACGAGCTCCAGCAACAAGGCTCCCGGCGGCACGGGTGGGTTGGTCAGATCGTTGACGGTGTCGCTTGGGGGAGTGGATGCGTCGGTCATGGATACCGCCCTTCTTGAGCTGGATGCCCCGCAATCGAGGGGCCGATGATCTGCGGTCCGAGTCTGCCCTCGGCCTCGATCTCCGCCAGTCTCGCTGACGGCTACCGAATCGTCGACCCTCGGGCAAGGGCTTCGAACAAGCCCATCTCTTGCCACCTGAACGTGCGCTCTCGATCGGCGATCTCGATTGCCCGCCGGAGCTCGCTGAGTACGCCGGGGATGATTCGATATTCGTGCCGATAACGCAGAACGCCGATGACTACGGCGTGGAGCTCGACACGGTGACCTGACACCACGCGTGGCGATGAGCCAACTGCTACACGATCAGTGGCTCCGTTCCGGCGTGCGCTAGCGGCGACCGTCCAGGCTCAACGCCAGACCCTCGCCGCAACACGAGACCGAGATCCCTCCCCTGAAGCAGTTCCCGGCGAAGCTCGCTCGGAACCGCGTCATGGGTGGACGCGACGTTGCCCGCTTCGCCGGCCTCGTCGAGATCGACAAGGTCATGAGACGTTGGGATGTCCCTGTCTCTTGACGCCGCGATTCGGCCAGTCATTCACGCCGTTCATCGGAGGCCGGCGGCGATCGCCAGACCAGTGCTACCCCGATGATCGTGGTGATGATGGCGACGTCGTAGCTCGCCACCGTGTACGTCCACCAAGTGCCATTGTGGCTTCCGTATTGTGTATCGGTGCTCAGATGGATCAGGACGAGCGCGGGTCCGGCTGCCAGGAGCACAATCCCTAACCGCACAAGTCGGCGGTGCAGTCGGTACGCACGCGACGGGCGAGGTGGCGGCCTGCTCGGTGCGGAACGATGGCTGAGCGCGGACAGGCGGAGCGGATCGAATCGTGCGTCCGGCGACATCAGAGGATCGCTCCAATCGCGAGGTAGGTGGCGAAGGCGAGGAGGACGACGGCGATCGTTGCCGCGGTGATGAAGAAGACGAAGTTCCGGAACGGATTCTTGTGTTCGTTCATGGTGGATTCGTGAGTGGGCTGCGGTTACCGGGCCGGGCTGAGGACGGTGAAGCCGTCGACAGTGACACCAACGATGCCTCGGTCATCGACGAGGATGATGCGGTCATCGATGGTGCTGAGGGCTTGAACGGCTCCGTCGAGTGGCCCCAGCTGCTGCCACGTCCCGTTCTGATCTTGGGCCCAGAGGACCCCGTCGGTGCCGGCGCCGACGAGTGTGCCGTCTGTGCGTGCTACGAGGGCGTAGAGCAGGGGTGATTCGGGGACGGGGGTGAAGGTGTCGCCACCGTCGGTGCTGACGAGCAGTCCTTCTTCGGTGGCGGCATAGAGCCCGGACTCTGTGGCGGCGAGGTCGGCTGCCGCTAGAGGGGCATGGGTGGTCCAGTTCGTTCCGTTGTCGGTGCTGGAGAGCAGGTCGATTTGGCTGGAAGCGATGCCGTACAGGGTTCCGTCGGGGCTGGCGGTGAGGACGTGGAAGTCGGTTGTTCCGTTCAGGGCGATGGGCGACCAGTTGAGGCCATAGTCATCGCTACGGATGATGCCGAGGTTCGGGGATCCCAGCTCGGCCGGGGTTTGCTCTCCGGGGTGTCCGGAGGCGAACAGGGTGTCGCCGGTGACAGTGAATCCCATGGCATCGAAGTCATGGCCGCCGACGGGTCCGGAGACGTTCCCGTCCGGTGTGACGGTGAAGATGCCGTTGTGCGTGGCGACGAGCAGATCGTCACCGCGGGGGTCTTCGGCGATGCCGTGGATGTGGTCGATGCGGGGTGTCGCATCGGGCTCGTCGGACTGCGCGGCAGTACAGCCCGTAATGACGAGCGTCAGCACGGGGATGGTTGCGGCGGCGAGAAGAAATGATCGTTTCATGATGGTTTCCGGGTAGCGGCCAGGAGGGTGGCCAGGCTTGTGACGCGGGCAGCAGGGAGCGCGCCGCGGGGTCGGTCTTCGCGCGGGGCGATCGCGCGGGAAACGCAGGGCGGGTCGTTCGGGAATCGGCCCGCCCCGCGTGGTTCTACAGTTCTCCGAGGAGGTCCTTCATCGTGGCGATCTCCGCCGTCTGGTCATCGATCACCTGTTGCGCGAGCTCGAGGACGTCCGGGTTCTGCGCGTCGTCAAGCGCCGTCTGTGCCATGTCGACGGCGCCTTCGTGGTGCACGATCATCTGCTCGAGGAACAAACGGCTGGCCTCGGTCGCGTCGGCGTCTTCCAACATGGTCATGTCCTCTTCGGACATCATGCTGTCGTCGCCGCCCATGGAGCCGTGGTCCATGCCGCCCATCGAATCGGGGTCGTACTCCACACCCCAGTCCTCGAGCCACCCGAGCATCTTGTCGATCTCCGGGCCCTGCGCCGCCTTGATCTGTTCGGCGAGCTCGACCACCCGCGGGTCCGCGCCGTCCTTGGCCAGCAGAATGTCCGACATCTCGATGGCCTGCTCATGATGAGGGATCATCATCGTGACGAACATCTCGTCAGCCTCGGTTGAGGCCGACGAGGACGTCGACGCGGACGGTGAGCTGCTGGTACCGGACGGCGCGGTGCCGGTGTCGGCGCAGCCGGTCAGTACCAGGGCGAGGGTGAGAGCGCCGGTGCTGAGTGCGAGGGGGATCTTCTTGTTCATGGTCGTTCCTTCGTAAGTCGTATGAGAGTTCGCTGAAGCGGCGGCGCCAACGGGCGCCGCAGGGCCGCCCACAGTTGGGTCGGCGTGCGAATACTCAAGTTCGACTGATCGAAAGAACCGTCAACGAGGGGCCACGAGGGAGGGCATCGGTCGCTTCCCACCGCAACCAGCTGGTCACCTCGCGAAGGGAGATGCCGGAGCGTCGGGCAAACGTCGGTGGGACGAGGAGCAGAAGGCCGGCCAGCAACGCGAGTACGCAGGCGGTGACCATGTCGTCGTGACCCTGCCCTTGTCCGGTGGTCACGTGGCACGGCCCGTCGCAGGCAGCGGCACCACCGTCGTCGAGGCTCGCCGTGGCGTCCGGAACGTGAGCGACTGTCGATGCGGAATGGGCGACGCCCGAGGAGCCGTGCCCGGCAGGTTCCGCGGTGAAGGTGTGCATGCCCAGGAGGCCGACGATGATCAGGACGGCCGCGGTGCCGAGCATCAGCAGGGTGCGCAGCGACAACTGCGGGCTTGTGGCGCGAACCGTCACCTGCATCCTCGATCCTTCCTGTTCCTCACGACGCTAGCACCGCCGCCTGTGTGCCCGACATCGATCCTGTGCACACTCAGAAGCCGCCTGCCAGCTCGTGCTTGACCGCCAGGATTTCCCTTGCCGCTGACCACCCGACAGCACCCGCCCTCTTGCCGTCGGCGGTCCTGAAGGTCGAGACGAGGCCGCCGCCGGCCGATGACGTCGTTTCCGCGGTCGCCTGCGGCAAGACGACGCCCGCTCCACTCAGCGTGACGCCGTGCACATTCACCGTGAACCCGGAAACGTGCCGGTACGGGCCAGGATCGTCCCCGCCGTGCAGATCATGAAGCAGCGCTCGGGCGGCGTGAGCCCCTTGTGCCACCGCATCATCCCAATGATCCATACGATAGAGCGAACCGTCGGGACCGACATGAGCGGCGACCCCACCGGCCGCATACACTGCCGGGATCGTCCTGGCACGGAGCCGGTCATCGACCTCGATCGCGGCACCGTCTGAGCGGATCCATGAGACAGCCGGAACTGTTCCGTGGGCGAGGACGATCACGTCTGACGATACAGATGTCCCATCATCGAGGAGTACGTCACCCCCGCTTCCGGAAGCCGAGATGGAGCGCACTGTCCGGCCTGGATGGAACTCCGTGTGCGCAGCGTGCAGATCGCGGAGCCGGGTGGCGATCGGCAACCCGAGGCTGTGCGCCAAGGGGATTTCGGAGCGCGCGACGAGATGCACTCTGGCACCAGCGCTCACAAGGTAGCTTGCTGCTTCTGCTCCGACCAGCCCGGCACCGAGGACAGTGACAACCCGCCTTTCGAACGTCGGACCCGCATGCCCTCGGATGCGTAGCGCGTCGGACGCGCTGTGCAGCGTGAAGACCCCCTCGCTGACGCCTGTCGCCTGCAGGGGACGCGGGGCGGCGCCGGTCGCCACGACAGCCGTTGCGAATATCAGCCGTCTGCCATCGTGCAGCAAGATGCCCCGCTCTTCCATCCCGACAGCGCTGCCGGGGATCGTCTCGACATCGATCGAGTCCAAGGCAGGCAGCGCGGATTGCTCCGGGGTGAGCAGGCCACGAAGGATGCCCTTGGTCACCAGCGTGCGGTTGTACGGGGCGAACGGCTCCGCATGCACGATCCGGATCGACCCGTCGAAACCGCTGCGCCGCAACGTGACCGCCGCAGAATGACCCGCGGCGCCCGCGCCGACGATGAGCACATCCGAGCTGGTCTTATCCATGAGAAGCTCCCTTCACCCCCTTGACCGGAATACCCTGGGTGGGTATATGGTTAGGCATACCAGTACCCTACCGGGGTATTCCGAATCGAGGGAAGGAAGCCATCATGAGCACGAGCGAGTACCAGGTGAGCGGGATGAGCTGCGGCCACTGCGAGGTCGCTGTTCGCGGCGAGGTCAGCCAGGTCCCCGGCGTCGAGAACATCGAAGTGAGTGCGCAGACCGGCCGGCTTCTCGTCACGACGAGTTCCGCAGTGGATGACGCGGCCGTGCTCGCGGCCGTCGATGAGGCCGGGTACGAGGCGGTCCGACTCTCATGAACGCCCCGGGCCGCCTCGGCCTCTACGGCGCGGGCCTTGTCGTTGTCTTCGGCGCCGCCTTCGCCGCCGCGGGCGCACTCGTGCCCGACAGCACGGTGACCGCATGGGCGGACGCCGGGCATTCCTCGCATGACGCGCAAGCGCCCGAGGATGCTGCTGGCACGAAAGACGATCAGGAGATGGGGGTGAGTGGAGTGATGAGCGCGGCATCGGGATTCACAATGAGCCCCGTACAGGCGCCGGCGAACGTCGAGACGGACGGTGAACTCTCCTTCGACATCCGCGATCCCTCAGGTGTCCCGATCACCGATTTCGACGAGGCCCACGATAAGCAGTTGCACCTGATCGTGGTCCGCAACGACGGGCGTGAATACCGTCACGTGCACCCCGAACTCGACCCGAGGACCGGGGTCTGGTCGCTGCCATGGTCCTGGGATACCGCGGGAACGTACCGGCTGTATGCGGACTTCACCTCTGAGGGGGTGAGCGCCACGCTCTCCCGCACCGTCGATGTGGCGGGGCAGCTGACACCGGAGCCCGAGGTCGCCGTCAAGACAAGCGACACGGTCGACGGCTTCGACGTGACCGTCAGCGGCGACCTGGTCGCCGGAACTGGAAGCGAACTGACTGTCAAGGTCTCTCGGGACGGGGAACCCGTCACGGTGCTGGAGCCGTACCTCGGTGCGTTCGGCCACCTCGTTGCCCTGCGCGATGGCGACCTGGCGTATCTGCATGTGCACGCGCGCGGCGAGGAACCACAGCCGGGCGATCTGGCCGGCCCCGAGGTGGAATTCACCGCCGAGACACCCACCACCGGCCGCTACCTGCTGTACCTGGACTTCCAGGTCGACGGACAGGTCCACACCGCACAGTTCGTACTCGAGGCGACCCCCGCCACCGGCGACCAGGCGGACACCGAAGACGACGCCGAGCACGACGGGCACTGACCCGCTCAGTGCGCATCGAGTTGCAAGAAGGATCGAGGAGACATCATGACGGATACGCAGTCAGCAGCCGCGTCCAGCGTGGAGCTGGAGATCGGCGGGATGACCTGCGCGTCGTGCGCGATGCGCATCGAGAAGAAGCTCAACAAGCTGGACGGTGTCACCGCCACCGTGAACTATGCGACGGAGAAGGCGAAGGTCACCGCACCGAACGGGTTCGACCCGGCGCTGCTGATCGCCGAGGTGGAGAAGACCGGCTACACGGCCGCCCTTCCCTCACCGGAGCCGTCCGCGGTAGTCGACGGTGAGGACGCTCCGGATAGGGAGCTGGTGAGCCTGCGGAACCGTTTGATCGCTTCCATCGTGCTGACCCTTCCTGTGATTGCGATGTCGATGATCCCCGCATTGCAGTTCACTTACTGGCAGTGGCTCTCACTCGCCCTGGCCGGCCCCGTCATCGTTTGGGCGGCCTGGCCTTTCCACAAGGCAGCGTGGACGAATCTCCGGCACGGTGCGGCGACCATGGACACGCTCATCTCGATGGGGACGATAGCCGCCTTACTGTGGTCGCTCTACGCGCTGTTCTTCGGCACGGCCGGCGTCCCCGGGATGACCCACCCGTTCGAGCTCACCGTGGCACCGTCGGACGGGGCGGCGAACATCTACCTCGAAGTGGGTGCCGCGGTGACGATGTTCATCCTCGCCGGACGCTACTTCGAGAAGAAGGCGAAACGGCAGGCGGGCGCCGCCCTGCGCGCGCTGTTGGAGCTGGGAGCGAAGGATGTTGCTGTGCTTCGCGCCGGCGCCGAGACCCGCATTCCCATCGCGGACCTGCGAGAGGGCGACGAGTTCGTCGTACGGCCCGGCGAGAAGATCGCCACCGATGGTGTGATCGTCTCCGGCACCTCCGCGGTCGACGCGTCCATGCTCACCGGTGAATCCGTGCCGGTCGAGGTCGGCGAAGGAGACTCCGTCACGGGGGCGACGGTCAATGCCGGTGGCCGGCTCGTCATCCGGGCGACGAGGGTCGGGTCGGACACCCAGTTGGCGCAGATGGCGAAGCTCGTCGAGGACGCCCAATCGGGCAAGGCCGAGGTGCAGCGCCTCGCCGACCGGGTGTCGGGTATCTTCGTGCCCATTGTCATCGCGATCGCCATCGCCACGCTGGGCGCTTGGCTCGGCGCGGGATTCCCTGCCGCGGCGGCGTTCACCGCCGCGGTCGCGGTGCTGATCATCGCCTGCCCGTGCGCCCTGGGCCTTGCCACGCCCACCGCACTGCTGGTGGGCACGGGCCGCGGCGCGCAGATGGGCATCCTCATCAAGGGTCCGGAAGTTCTCGAGTCGACGCGACGGGTGGACACCGTCGTTCTGGATAAGACCGGGACGGTGACCACAGGGCGGATGACGCTCACCGGCGTGTTCACCGCTGACGGCGTCGACCGCGGCGAGCTGCTGCGCCTGGCGGGTGCGGTGGAGGACGCCTCCGAGCATCCCATCGCGCAGGCCATCGCCAAAGCCGCAGTCCAAGAGGTCGGCACGCTTCCGACACCCGAGGGTTTCGCGAACATCGAGGGCAAGGGAGTGCAGGGCATCGTCGACGGGCACGCCGTCCTTGTCGGCCGCGAGTCGCTTCTCGAGGACTGGTCCCAGCGCCTTCCCGAGAATCTCGCCGCCGCGAAGAGCGAAGCAGAGCGTCAGGGCAAGACCGCGGTCGCCGTGGGGTGGGACGGGGAAGCACGCGGTGTGCTCATCGTCGCGGACACCATCAAGCCGACCAGCACCGAAGCCATCAGGCAGCTGAAGGCGCTGGGACTGACACCGGTGCTCCTCACCGGAGATAACCGTGCCGTGGCCGAGCAGATCGCGTCTGAGGTCGGCATCGATGAGGTCATCGCCGAAGTGCTCCCGAAAGACAAGGTCGACGTGGTCACCAGGCTGCAGCGCGAGGGCAAGGTCGTGGCGATGGTCGGAGACGGCGTCAACGATGCGGCCGCGCTCGCCCAGGCAGACCTGGGGTTGGCCATGGGCACGGGCACCGATGTGGCGATCGAGGCCAGCGACATCACGCTCGTCCGCGGCGATCTGCGCAGCGCGGCCGACGCGATCCGTCTGTCTCGGAAGACGCTCGGCACGATCAAGGGCAACCTGTTCTGGGCCTTCGCCTACAACGTCGCCGCCATCCCGCTGGCAGCCCTCGGTCTGCTCAATCCCATGCTCGCCGGCGCCGCGATGGCGTTCTCCAGCGTCTTCGTCGTCGGCAACAGCCTCCGCCTGCGCACGTTCCGCAGCCAGGCGGCGGACCCATCCCCGACCGCCGCGCCCGCACCGCGTGATCATGCGACGCGGAACGCAACCGTCGGAACCCACTGAAATCACGAAAGAGGAACACACATGTCTGATTCCGGATCCTGCTGCAGCCACAACAGCCACGGCTCTGTCCCAGCCGACGGACGCAAGGACCTCCTCGCGCCGTCCGCCGAACAGCTCGCCGAATGCCCCGTGATGGTCGGCAGCACCGTCGTGAAAGCGGACGCTGAAGCCGCTGGCCTCTACCGCGACTACGAGGGCACCCGCTATTACTTCTGCTGCGCCGCCTGCGGCCCCCTGTTCGACGCTGACCCCGCCAAGTACGTGACCGCAGCCTGACATCGCTTCACCTGTGCGGGGCGGCACACGGATCGCCCCGCACAGCTTCATCGTTTCCGAGGAGGATAGCCTCATGAGCCAGCCACACAGCGACGACGCTGATCACACCCACGAACACGCAGCGCACGGGCACACCCCATCGGTCCCCGCCGCGGCCACAGAAGACCCCCCCGTCCACACCCCTCACCACGACACCGCCGTGCACCACGACGGTCCCGATACTGCACCGCACGGAAGCGGCGCGCCGATGGGCCACCAGGGTCACGGCGAGCATGCCGGCCATGACGCACATGGTGGACACGACGCTCACGGTGGACACGGGGGTCATGCGGGGCATGGCGACCACGTCGGACAGTTCCGTCGCCTGTTCTGGATCATGCTGATCCTCGCCGTCCCCACCGTCGCGCTGTCGGGCATGTTCGCGATGATCCTCGGCTACACCCTCCCCGACATTCCCGGCCTGGCCTGGGTGTCCCCGGTACTGGGAACAGTGATGTACATCTGGGGTGGAAAGCCGTTCCTCGTCGGTGCTGTCAGCGAAATCCGCGACCGCAAGCCCGGGATGATGCTCCTCATCGGACTCGCCATCACCGTTGCGTTCATCGCCTCTTGGGGTGCGAGCCTCGGCCTGCTGCACCACGAGCTCGACTTCTGGTGGGAGCTCGCGCTCCTCATCGTGATCATGCTGCTCGGGCACTGGATCGAGATGCGGTCCCTCGCGCAGACCACGTCCGCTCTCGACTCCCTGGCCGCGCTCCTGCCCGACGAAGCAGAACGCGTCGAAGGTGACCAGGTCGTGACGGTCTCGCCTGCCGAACTCGTCGTCGGTGATGTCGTCATCGTTCGCCCCGGGGGCAGCGTCCCCGCCGACGGTCGCATCGTCGACGGTCGCGCGTCGATGGACGAGTCAATGGTCACCGGCGAGTCCCGCACCGTGACGCGCGGTATCGATGACCAGGTCACGGCCGGAACTGTGGCGACCGACTCCGGGCTGCGCGTGGAGATTACCGCCACCGGTGACGACACCACTCTCGCCGGCATCCAACGCCTGGTCACCGAAGCACAGAGCTCGTCCTCGCGCGCGCAGCGCCTTGCCGACACGGCGGCAGGCTGGCTGTTCTGGTTCGCTCTCGGCGCTGGCGTGATCACGGCGATCGTGTGGACGCTCGTTGGGCTTCCCGATGATGCCGTCATCCGCACCATCACGGTGCTCGTCATCGCTTGCCCCCACGCACTCGGTCTCGCAATCCCCTTGGTCGTCTCCATCGCCACCGAACGCGCCGCACGCGGTGGCGTACTCGTGAAGGACAGGCTCGCGCTGGAGAGCATGCGCACCGTCGACACCGTGCTGTTCGACAAGACAGGCACCCTCACCAAGGGCGAACCGACCGTCTCCGAGGTCTCAGTCGTCGAAGGCAACGACACCGACCGGGTGCTCGCCCTGGCCGCCGCCGCGGAGGCCGACAGTGAACACCCGCTCGCCAAGGCCATCGTCCGCGCCGCCGCCGACCGTCACCTCGACGTGCCCCGCAGCTCGGACTTCACCTCCTCTCCCGCAGTCGGCGTCACCGCGACCGTCGACGGGACCGTTGTACGGGTGGGGGGACCGCACCTGCTCACCGAGGAAGATGCGCAGGAGCTGCCCGTTGCCGAGCGGTGGCGCAATGACGGTGCGATCATCCTCCACGTGGTTCAGGACGGCCGTGTGATCGGCGCTCTCAAGCTCGCCGATGAGGTGCGGTCGGAATCGCGCGAAGCCGTCGATGCACTGCACGCGCTGGGTGTGCAGGTCGTGATGATCACCGGCGATGCCGAAGCCGTCGCGCACACCGTGGCCGAGGACCTCGGCATCGACCGTGTCTTCGCCGGCGTCCGACCGGAGGACAAGGCCGCGAAGGTGCAGGAGCTCCAGAACGAGGGACGCAAGGTCGCGATGGTCGGTGACGGCGTCAATGACGCCCCCGCCCTCGCCCAGGCCGATGTCGGGCTCGCGATCGGCGCCGGCACGGACGTTGCCATCGCCTCTGCCGGAGTCATCCTCGCCAGCGACGACCCCCGCTCGGTGCTCTCCGTCATCGAACTGTCCCGCGCCGCATACCGGAAGATGAAGCAGAACCTCTGGTGGGCCGCCGGCTACAACCTGATCTCCGTACCCCTCGCCGCCGGCGTCCTCGCCCCCATCGGGTTCGTGCTGCCGATGTCGGTCGGGGCGATCCTGATGTCCCTGTCCACCATCGTGGTTGCCCTCAACGCGCAGCTCCTGCGGCGACTCGACCTTCGCCCGGAAACCACGGCCCGCGCGATCCTCAACCGATAACCAATCCAGAACCGGAGACCACGATGACCGACACCATCGAGACCGACCAGGTCGAGTCCGACACCGCCTGCGAACACGGCGAACACGGCGAACACGGCTACATCACCGACAAAGCCCGCTATCTCGCCCGTCTCAAACGGATCGAAGGACAAGCCCGCGGCATCCACCGCATGGTCGACGAGGAGAAGTACTGCATCGACATCCTCACCCAGATCTCAGCGCTGACGAGCTCACTCCAGGGCGTTGCTGTCGGTCTTCTCGAAGACCATCTCCGCCACTGCGTCACCGACGCCGCACGTGCAGGCGGAGACATTGCCGAGGCCAAGATCACTGAAGCATCCCAGGCCATCGCACGCCTCGTCCGCTAAGCCAGCGAGGCGGCCCCGCGGATGCCTTCGATGCTCCTCGGATAGCTCTGGGCGAGTGGACGCTCAGGACTTTGCGCGCCTGTAGTCAAAGGCGCCGTCCTGACGCTGAGAATCGAGCAACTGATCGAGGATGCCATCGTGATCGATGACGGGCTTGGGCTGGCCATCCGGCTGCAGCCGCCCATCTAACCGAACGTGGCGTCGATGACGTGGTCGTCGAGCGTGGCTCCTCCGCTGGTGCTGCCGTGTCCGAGTGGGGTCATGCACGCCTCTTCTCAGGCTGGCCGGAGCTCACCGACACTGCAGCGCGTCGCCTGCTCGAGCCGACCGGGACGGCGCCGGCAAACGGCTACCCGACGGGGGCGGAGTGGGTGAGTGAGTACCTCACCCCACTCGTCGATGTGCTGGGTGACCGCGTCCTCTACGGCACAACGGTGACGGGAATCGCGCGGCAGGGGCGCGACAAAGACGTAGACAGCGGCCGCAAGGGCCAGCCATTCGTTGTGCACACGGTCGACCAGGACGGCTGCGATGGCCGTATCCTCGCCAGTGCTCGACGCCGTGGCCAGCATCGCCTCGGAGATCGACCCGAACATCCACTCCTGCGGCTCCGTCGGAGCCACCGGCGCACGCCAGCTCGCGCAGCCCGAGAAGGACCTGTTCATCGTCGGTGCGAAGTCTTATGGCCGCGCCCCCACCTTCCTGGCGCTCACGGGCTAGGAGCAGGTCCGCAGCGTCGCAGCTCACCTTGCCGGAGATCACGAGGCTGCGGAGCGCAACGAGCTCGTCCTTCCCGACACCGGGGTCTGCGGCGGTGCCGGCGGCTTCGACGCCGAGGGTGCCAGCTGCTGCGGCACGCCATCCGTACTGCGCAGATCGGCGCAAGGCCCGTCGGCGCAGTCTGACCGACCCACGAGAGGGCGACTTCCCGATTGGGAGGTCGCTTCTTGGCATCCAGGTGCAGTGTCCGTGAACTGTCTCGCCGCCGATTGCGCCTTACTTTGAAGAATGTCAATATAGATTCATGTCGAATCAACAGATTGAGCTGGTCATCATCGGATCGGGCCCCGCAGGCTTCACCGCCGCGATCTACGCGGCCCGGGCAAACCTCGCCCCGGTCGTTATCGCCGGTTCGGTGACCACCGGTGGTGCGCTGATGACGACGACCGAGGTGGAGAACTTCCCTGGGTTCGTCGACGCCGTCAACGGACCGGAGTTGATGGAGTCGATGCGTCAGCAGGCCGAGCGGTTCGGCGCCCGCATCCTCCTCGACGACGCAGTCAGCGTCGACCTCGACGGACCGATCAAGGCCATCGTGACTGGCGCGGGTGAGACGTTCCGTGCGCGTGCGGTGATCCTCACCATGGGCTCCGCCTATCGCAAGCTCGGGTTGCCGGATGAGGAGCGACTCACCGGCCGAGGCGTGTCCTGGTGCGCCACCTGCGATGGGTTCTTCTTCCGCGAGCAGGAGATCGTCGTCGTCGGCGGCGGGGACTCCGCGATGGAGGAGGCCCTGTTTCTCACCCGTTTCGCATGCAAGGTGACCGTCGTGCACCGTCGCGGCGAGGTCCGCGCTTCGAAGATCATGGCGCAGCGCGTGCTTGACCACCCGAAGATCGAGGTGGCATGGAACAGCGAGATCGCCCGGCTGAACGGCGACGAGAAGCTCGAATCCGTCACCCTCCGTGACACCGTCACCGGCACCGAGCGCGAGCTGGCGGCGACCGGTGTCTTCGTCGCGATCGGCCACGACCCCCGCTCGGAGTTGGTCACAGGACAGGTCGTCACCGACGCAGGCGGGTTCGTCCGAGTGGATCATCCTTCCACCCGCACGAACATCCCCGGGGTGTTCGCGGCCGGCGATCTGGTCGATCACACCTACCGGCAGGCGATCACCGCCGCCGGCACCGGCTGCGCCGCCGCTCAGGACGCCCAGCACTACCTCTCGAACCTCGAGAACGACCCGGCCGCTCCGATCGAGGCCGAGGAGGTCTTCGCATGAGCACGCTCACCGCCGTCACCGACGCCACGTTCGAGGACGAAGTTCTCGACTCCGACATCCCTGTCGTCGTCGACATCTGGGCCACCTGGTGCGGTCCGTGCCGCCAGGTCGCTCCGCTTCTTGAGCAGCTCGCCGCCGAGTACGACGGACGAGTGAAGATCGTCAAGGTCGATGCGGATCGGAATCCCGAGACCGTGACCGCCGCTGGCGTCACGTCGATCCCCACCCTCGGCTTCTTCCGCGACGGCACCGGCACGGACATCCTCATCGGCGCGCACCCGAAGCCCGTCATCGCCGAGAAGATCGAGGCGCTGCTCGCATGACCACCGCAACCGCAGCTTCCGCTCCCGCCGCCGTCCGGCGTCTGTCCACCCTCGACAAGTGGCTGCCACTGTGGATCGGGCTCGCCATGGTCGCAGGACTTCTCCTCGGCCGATTCGTCCCCGCTCTGTCGGACCTGCTCGGCCACCTCGAGGTCGGCGGCATCTCGGTGCCCATCGGGCTCGGGCTGCTGGTGATGATGTACCCGGTGCTCGCGAAGGTCCGCTACGACAAGATCGCGGCCGTCACCGGCGACAAGAAGCTCCTCGTGTCTTCGCTGGTGCTGAACTGGCTCGTCGGCCCTGCGGTCATGTTCGCCCTCGCCTGGATCTTCCTGCCAGATCTGCCCGAGTACCGCACGGGGCTGATCATCGTCGGTCTCGCCCGCTGCATCGCGATGGTCGTCATCTGGAACGACCTCGCCTGCGGCGATCGGGAAGCGACCGCCGTACTCGTCGCGATCAACTCTGTCTTCCAGGTGGTCGCCTTCTCACTGCTGGGCTGGTTCTACCTCACCGTCCTGCCCGGCTGGCTGGGTCTGGACACTCAGGGGTTGGAGATCTCGGTCTGGCAGATCGCCCTGAACGTGCTGGTCTTCCTCGGCGTGCCACTCGTCGCCGGCTTCGCTTCCCGCTGGATCGGCGAGAAGCGTCGCGGCCGCGCCTGGTACGAGGAGAAGTTCCTCCCCGTGATCGGCCCCTGGGCGCTGTACGGGCTGCTGTTCACCATCGTGCTGCTGTTCGCGCTGCAGGGCGATGCGGTCCTGGCCAACCCGCTGGACGTCGCGCGGATCGCGCTGCCACTGCTGGTCTACTTCGGGCTGATGTGGTTCGCAGGGCTCCTGCTCGGCAAGAGCCTGGGCCTGAACTACGCCCGCTCCACCACGCTGGCCTTCACCGCGGCCGGGAACAACTTCGAACTCGCCATCGCCGTCGCCATCGGCACCTTCGGCGCCGCCTCCGGGCAGGCTCTGGCGGGCGTCGTCGGCCCTCTCATCGAGGTGCCCGTCCTCGTTGGACTCGTCTACGTCTCCCTCTGGGCGGCGCGCGCTTGGTTCCACACCGATCCCTACACCGGCGAAAGGATCACCTCATGAACGTCACGCTCACCGACGCCGTCGACAGCTGCAGCCCGGTCGCTACCCACGCCATCGGCCACGAGGCGGCGTCCACCGTCGCCGCGACCTTAAAGGCTCTGTCGGATCCGCTGCGCCTGCGCATGCTCTCCGCGATCGCTTCCGATCCGCGAGGCGAGTCCTGCGTGTGCGATCTCGCCGAGCTCGCACACGTCTCACAGCCCACCGTGTCGCACCATCTGAAGGTCCTCAAGGGCGTCGACGTGCTCACCTCCGAACGGCGCGGCACCTGGGTCTGGTACCGCATCAACCCCAGCCGCCGGGGCGCCGTCACCGCTCTGCTGGACTCCTTCGCGCCTGCGACCATGACGGCGCCCGGCGAAGACGGCGACGCCGAAGGCCGCGCCGGCCACCCCGAGTTCGATGCGCGGATCACCCACCTCGCCGATGAGCTCGCCGCCGAGGTCCCCGAGCTCGCCCCGGAGACCGTGCTGGGCATCGTTCGTGAGTCGTACACGTCACTCGCCCGCACGGCAATAGTCACGGGAGCGCTTGTCCCGCTCACCGAACGCTTCGCACGTCAGCGACTCGCCGACCTCACGCGCGACCGCGACTCCGCTGTACCCCAGGTGTTGTTCGTCTGCGTGGCCAATGCGGGGCGTTCGCAGCTCGCTGCCGCGCTTGTCAACAAGCTCGCCGCCGGCAGGGTTGTCGCCCGCTCGGCAGGATCTGCTCCCGCGGACGTCATCCATCCGCACGTCCGCTCGATCCTCGCCGAGATCGAAGGCGACCTGGCCGCCGAACGCTTCCCCAAGCCCCTCACCGACGATGCCGTCCGTGCCGCCGACGTGGTGATCACGATGGGCTGCGGCGACGTCTGCCCGATCATCCCCGGCGTCCGCTACGACGACTGGGCCGTCGGCGACCCTGCCCTCGCATCCCGCGAGGGCGTCGAAGCCATCCGCGACGACATCGAGGACCGCGTCCGCGCCCTCGTCGATGAGCTCACGCACTGACCACCACCCACAGGAGCCCTCATGACCGACACCACCAAGCCCTCCGTCCTCTTCGTCTGCGTGCACAACGCCGGCCGCTCCCAGATGGCTGCCGGGTTCCTCCGCGACATCGCCGGCGACCGCATCGAGGTCCGCTCCGCCGACTCCATGCCGGCCGACCAGATCAACCCCATCGCCGTGGAAGCGATGAAGGAACTGGGCATCGACATCACCGCCGAGCAGCCCAAGATCCTCACCACCGAAGCCGTGCAGGCCTCCGACGTCGTGATCACCATGGGATGCGGCGACGCCTGCCCGTTCTTCCCTGGCAAGCGCTACGAGGATTGGAAGCTCGACGATCCTGCCGGTCAGGGCATCGAGGCTGTTCGCCCGATCCGAGACGAGATCCGGGCACGCATCGAGAGGTTGGTCGACGAAATCCTCTGATTCAAAGTCTGTCCGCTGAGGCGGGCCTCGCGCACGCTCGATAGTGTCAGCGAGCGACGGCCTCGTCGAGGGCATCCGTGAGGTCCCTGAGCTGGGTGAGCTCGAGCTTCTCGCCGTCGAGGAAGAAGGTCGGCGTGCCACTGACGTTGAGATACTGGCCGTCGTTGCGGTCTGCTTCGACTCTTTCCTTGGTGGCGGGGTCGGCGATTGCTTCGTCGTACGAGTCCATGTCGAGGCCTAGGTCTTCGGCGAACGTCCGGAACAACTGGGTGTGAGAGGTCTGCTGCTCGCCCCTCTGAGCCTGGGTCTCGAACAGGCGAGCGTACATCTCCTCGAACTTGCCCTGTTGAGCTGCCGCTTCGGCGGCGAGGGCGGCGTTCATGGAGTTGAAGTGTCCGGGCAATGGGAAGTACCGCACGACGTAGTTGATCTCGCCCTCATAGTCGGCGCGGATCTGTTCGACCACCGGGTAGAACGCTCCGCAGGCTTCGCACTCGAAGTCGAGAAACTCCACCAGCGTCGGCGCATCCGGGCCGGCGTCGTCCAGGACGTGCGAGTCAGTCCGGGCGCCGGGCAGTGCGCCCGCCGAGCCGGAAGGGTCGGGAGCAGCGGGCCGGGTCAGCATGACCACGACCAGAGCTGCGATCACGAGGACGATAACGACGGCACCGGTGATGAGGCTGACTTTGACGGGGGTCTTCACGAAGGATGGCTCCAGCTCGGACGGCGATATCACCGCAGGGTTGGTCAGGCGCGTGCGGGCTCGGGTGCCGGCGCTAGCTCTCGGAGAGCAGCGGGGCGTCGGGCTGCACGGACGCCGTTGAGGATGACGACGACCTCGGCGATCTCGTGTACCAGGACGACACCGGCCAGACCGAGAACGCCGAACAGCGCCAGCGGGAAGAGCACGATGATGATGGCGAGGGCCAGGGCGATGTTCGCGGTCATGATGCGTCGCCCGCGGCGCGCGTGCGCGAGCGCGCCGGGGATGAGGCGGAGGTCGTGGCCGGTGAACGCGACATCGGCGGACTCAATGGCGGCCGCCGAACCTTTCAGTCCCATGGCGATGCCGACCGTGGCGGTCGCTAGTGCTGGGGCGTCGTTGATGCCGTCCCCGACCATGGCCGTCGGGCGGACGGTGGTCAGGGATTCGATCGCGTGGGCCTTGTCGGCGGGCAGCTGCTCGGCCCGCACATCGTCGATGCCTGCCTGGGCGGCGATGGCGCGGGCGGTGCGTTCGTTGTCGCCGGTGAGCATGACGGTCTCGATGCCCTGACTGTGGAGCATCCGCACGGTCTCGGCCGACTCCGGGCGCAGTTCGTCACGGATGCCGATGAGCCCGGCGACAGCGCCGTCGGCTTCGACGACGACCACGGTCATGCCCTCCGCAGCCATCCCTTCGGCGGCGGTGCTGAGCACGGCCGGGTCAAGCCAGCGCGCGTTCCCGACGCGGATGAGTGTGCCGTCGACGCGGCCGGCGATGCCGTGGCCGGCTTCTTCCACGACATCGATGGCGGACAGCGCCTTCGGGGATGCCGCGGTGATCGCGGCGGCCAAGGGGTGCGTGCTGGTCGCCTCGATGGCGGCAGCCCAGGCGAGCAGGTCGTCGCGATTGGTCCCGTCGGCGGGTCGGACGTCGACCACCGCGGGTTCGTTGCGGGTGAGCGTCCCGGTCTTGTCCAGCGCGACGGCGCGGATCGTGCCGAGCTGCTCGAACGCCTCCCGGACTTGATCACCACGCCGAACTTCGACGCGGAGCCGATGGCGCTGATCACGGTGACCGGCACCGCGATCGCCAGCGCGCACGGGGACGCCGCGACCAGGACCACCAGTGCCCGCTCGATCCAGGTCCAGGGGTCACCGACGACGAAGCCGAACAGCGCGACGAGCGCCGCGGCGATCAGGACGACGGGAACCAGCGGGCGCGCGATCCGATCCGCTAGTCGTGCCCGATCGCCCTTGCGGGCGTGGGCCTGCTCCACCAGCGAGACGATCTGCGTGAGGGAGTTGTCGCGGCCATCCGCGGTCGCCTCGATCCGCAACGTCGCCGACCCGTTCACCGAACCTGCCGCGACCACGTCGCCGGGCCCGACCTCGACCGGGATGGACTCCCCGGTGATCGCCGATGTGTCCAGGCTGGAGCGTCCTCGACGACGACACCGTCGGTCGCCACACGCTCGCCCGCTCCGACGACGAGGATGTCGAGCTCGCGCACATCGGCAGCAGGGACCGTGATGTCGCCACTGAGCCGTGAGACGCGCACCGTCTCCGGGATCAGTGACAGCAGTGCGCGCAGGCCCTCCTTAGCGCGGTCCATCGCTCGGTCCTCCAGCGCCTCAGCGAGGGAGAACAGGAACGCCAGGGTCGCTGCTTCACCGACGTGCCCGAGCAGGACGGCGCCGACAGCAGCGATCGTCATCAGCAGACCGACACCGAGCCGGCCACGGATCACGCGCCGGATCGCACCGGGAACGAACGTGTACGCGCCAGCGAGCAGAGCTGCCCACTGCAGCACCAGTGCGGCAATCTCCAGGCCCGTCCACTCGAACGCGTACCCGGCGAGTAGGAACACACCGGACAGCGCCGACGGCAGTAGAGCGATGTCCCGCCACCACGGTGGACGCACCTCGAACTCGTGATCGGCGCCGGCGGCTGGTGGCAGGGCGGGGCCGCAGCACGCATCGCCGTCATCATGAGCAGATACGCCCGCCGCCGCCTGCACGACCTCTGGGCCGCAGCAGCCGTCTCCCCCTGCGGTAGCGACAACTCGACGCGGTGGATGGTGCCTGTCTTCCGCGGCTCGTCGTCGCCGCAGCACTCCGCGCTCATGCGCAGCACTCGCACTTCTCGTCAACGCACGGCACGCCTTCATCGACCGCCACAACCGCGTCGAGAAGATGCCGCAGGCCCACCGTCAGGTGCGGATCTGCGATCTCGTACCGCGTGCGACGACCCTCCGGCGTCGCGATCACCAGTCCACAGCCCCGAAGACAGGTGAGATGGTTCGACACGTTCGTGCGGCTCAGTTCAAGATCACGGGCGAGCTCGGCCGGATAACCCGGGGCATCCAGCAGCGACAGCAGGATCCTCGAACGCGTCGGGTCGGCCATCGCCCGACCCAGCCGGTTCATCACATCAAGACGAGAAGCAATAGTCAGCACACGATGACTATACACGGGACACTGAACTATAGCGATGGCGACTCCACTGGACACTGCATCGAGGCGTGGCGCCTTGTCCACCACCTCCTGGAACGTGCCGAGCTTCACTCAGGATCGCGCCTACCGGAAGTTCTTCGACGAGTCCGTGTCGTTCGGATGCGACGGGGATGCCTCGATGAGTATCACCCGTCCCGGCTTCTTGCCCTTCGGCTGGGGAGCGTCGACCGCGTAGCGAAGCCTCGCGCCGTCCGTGACCTTGTACTGCCAGACGGGCAGGGTCCTCCCGCCCACCACCGCTGTAGATAGGTTGCCCTTCAGCTGGTAGCAGCGCGAGCTGTCGAACCGCGTCGGGTGAGCGGTCAGGTAGTCCCAGGCATCCGCGAGGGCGTTCTTCGCGGTCGCGCGAAGGTCGCGCCACCCGCGCTCCGCCGCGACGTCGCCGAAGACGATCTCGTACTCGCTGACCCTTGTCGGTCGCGGAACCGACGATCCCCGCCTTCCCGCCATTACGGGCGCTCGACCCGCGCAGACGTCTCCGTCAGATCGATCGGCTTAGCCGGCCGCGCACCCATGGCGTAAGCCGCAGCAGTCTCCCGCCACTCGTGCTGAGCACGCAGCAGGCGTTCAAACGTGCCCAACTCGCTGGCGGAGTAAACCAGCCGCTCAATTTCGCTCGCGTAAGTGGCCAGCTCGCCCTCATCGAACTCACTCGTCCACGCGAAGAGCTCCCGCAGCGCAGCGCCGACATCGCCCCTGTTCCGCCCGATAGCGCGGAGCAGTTCACTGGAGAGCTTCACGCCAAGCTCGAGCGTGTCGAGGTCGTGGCCACGAAGGATCACCAGGTCATCGCCATCCCGACGAGTGATACGCACCTGGCCCTCGTCGATGTGGGCAAGGACATCCTTCGGCTTACGGAGGAGATCGGTGAAAGTCGCGGTGCTCATGAGACCAGAGTACATCAGATAAACATCAGAGGTTCTGCGTCTTGTGCGCTGGAGCCCCCCGCTGCACCCGTCCGGATGTCCGTTCAGTCGGACACCCCACTGAGAACGAGTGCATCGGCCGCGATAATGTCGGAAGCGCGGTGAGATGACGCTAGATGTCACTCGGACGGGGACGGCGTCGGATTCTCTACGCGCTTTGCGGTGACACATTCCTGACGATGCACCACCGGATTGCCATCCCGCCCACGAGATCAGGTGAGTTCACTCTCGAGTTGTTCGATGCGTGCGCGGATGTCGTCGCAGTTCGAACGGACGGCGTCGATACCCTGGCGCGCTGGGTCGTCCAGCTTCCAGTCCTCGTAGCGCTTGCCAAGAAAGAACGGACAGGCCTCGCCGCATCCCATACTGATGACGACGTCAGACGCCTGCACGGCTTCGGTTGTCAGCACTTTTGGGCTGCTCGGCTGTGCTGTCGATTCCGAGCACGCCCATCGCCTCGTCAGCAGTCGGGTTGGACCGCTCGGCGGGCATGGATCCCGCCGAGCGGACCTCGACGCGGTCGCCTGCGATGTCGCGGAGACATCCGGCCGCCATCTGCGAGCGTCCGGCGTTGTGGACACCGACGAAGAGGACGGAGCGCTTGGTGGTGGTGTCAGTCATGGAGGGCCCTAGTAGGTACTAGTCCAGGAGGCCTCGTCCACGAGGGTGCGTACCCGTACGGTTTGATTGTCGAGGCTGGTAACATCCTCGTGAAATGATCACGTCTGGCCGGTCTCGTAACCAGGCGGCGTCTGTTGACAAGCTCCTGATAACGAAGATCATTACAGGCCTTGGGTTGGCCCTGCTCTTGATTGTCGGAGCATGGTCCGGTGGTCATCGCGACGCGGACGCCTCTCCATATCTCACTGCTACCTCGACTGCATCGATGGAAACCGAGCTTACGAGCTATGGTGCGGTTGGCTCGTCGACGCATGGTTCTGGTGGCGCCTCATCGGAACGGCTCCTGATAGACGGCGCCTCCGCGAACGCACTGATCGGCCTTACAGGGTGCGTGTTTGGCCTCGTCTGCTCCTTCCTGATCCTCATCGTCGCTCGAGCCTTCGTAAATCGCGTGCCGAACGGAAATCGCGAGCGACTTCCGCGCATGCCCGAGATGAGGGCCGCACCCGACCGCCCGTTTGCACGAACTCTTTCCCTCACGCAACTCTCTCTGTCGCGCACCTGACATCGATCAGCCATCTCACGATGGCGCTTCACATTCGGTGGGGTTCACGTTCGTTGTGCTGTGTTGTGGTTGGAGAGAAATGAAAGCGTCTCAAAAGGCGATCCTCGTCACGGTGGGTCTCGTCGTTGTCCTCCTTGTCGTCGCGCTGGTGTACGTCCTTCTCAGTGAGAATCGGGCCTCCGCGCCCGAGACAGAAGGCAACGACGGCCCTCAGGTGGTGCGAGAGAATTCACATGTGCTCGACGATGGCGGCGACGCAGCGGTCACCGTGGTCGAGTTCCTCGATTTTGAGTGCGAGGCGTGTGGCGCCTTCTACCCGCTGGTCGAGGACCTTCGTGAGAAGTTTGATGGGGAGATCACCTACGTCATCCGGTATTTCCCGTTGCCTGGCCACTTCAACTCGAAGAACGCTGCGATCGCGGCAGAAGCGGCGGCCCAGCAGGGACGGCTGGAAGACATGTACCACCGCTTGTTCCAAACACAGGCCCAGTGGGGTGAGGCTCAGGAGTCGCGTGCGAACCTGTTCCGGGGTTTCGCTGTGGAGCTCGGGTTGGATATGGCTGCTTTCGATGAAGCGGTCGCGGATCCGGCGACCGCACAACGAGTGGAGTTCGACGTTGATGAGGGCGAGCGACTCGGCGTCAGCAGCACTCCGACGTTCTTCATCGACGGGGAGCAGGTCGTATTGGAGAAGTGGACGGACCTCGAGGACGGCATCGAAGCTGCGGTGAACGGGACGCAGTGATGGTGCGTTCGTTATCGCATCGCCGAGCGATTATCGTCGGGGCCGGCCAATCTGGATTGGCGATGGCGTCCGCGCTGTCGTCCTATGGGCTGGAGGCACAGAAAGACTTCGTCATCATCGATTCCGCGCCGACCGGTCAACGAAGCTGGGCAACCCGTTGGCACTCGATGAGGCTTCTCAGCGATGCTCGCAACAGCACTCTCCCCGGGTTCCCCTTTCCCGGGGACAATCGCCGTCATCCAGGCGGTCGCGAGATGAGCGACTACCTGGCTTCTGTAGAGAAGACGCTCGGCGTGAAACCTCTCTGGGGCGTTCGCGCTCTCGAGGTGGAACGCCGCGGAGACGGATCCACGTTGCACCTTTCGACGTCCATCGGGGACGTGCAAACGCGAAACGTTGTCTGTGCCACAGGATCTGCGGCAGTGCCCCGAGTCCCTACCTGGCGCCAGAATCTGTCGGCACCCGGAACGGTTCTACATTCCAGTCAGTACCTACACCCGGGCCAGATCCCTTCGGGGACCGTGTTGGTGGTCGGCGGAGGGTTCAGCGGCGTACAGATCGCCGAAGAACTCGCTCACTCGCGAGATGTCACTCTATCCACCCGAACAGAACGACCGCGGCCGTCAGCGCGATGGTCCATCTGGCCGAGGCTGCGCCGCAACCACTCGATTCGTTCCGGCCCCGCGCCCACCGCTCTGGCCGGCGTGAGCCACGCGCCCCCCGTCGTGGAGGCCGACGGAGCCGTCGTGACATTTGCCGATGAGTCGACGATGCAGCCGCACTCCATGATCCTCGCTACCGGCTACGAACCCGGCGACAAGTGGCTACCCGCCCCGGAACCCACCGGTGCTCGGACACAAGCCAACACGCATATTCCCGGACTGTTCACGGTCGGCATCCCGAAGTACTCCCGAACCGGCGCAGACACGATTCCGGGGGCATGGAGTGATGCTGCCATCGTCGCCCCCAACATCATCGACCGCCCCTGAAAGGATCACCATGACAGAAGCAGGGCACTCGCACGGAGTGGGTGACGCCACTCCCCGCAATCGTCTGATCATCGCTTTCGCGATCACCTCCTCGGTCTTCGTCATCGAGGTGATCGGGGCGATCATCACCGGCAGCCTCGCACTACTCGTCGATGCGGCGCACATGCTCACCGATGTCACCGGGTTGGCTATGGCCGTCACCGCGGCGCATCTCATGAATCGCCCTCCCACCCCCAAGTACACCTTTGGCCTGCAAAGGACCGAGGTTCTCGGAGCACTCGCCCAAGCAGCGCTGCTCCTCGGGGTCGGCATCTTCGCGCTCGTCGAAGGTATACGGCGGCTCTTCGAACCCCCAGAGATCGCGTCAGGAAGCCTGCTGTTCTTCGGTATCGTCGGCCTGGTCGCCAACATCGCATCCATGCTCGTCCTGTTCAGCGGCCGCGGACGCAATCTCAACATGCGCGCCGCATTCCTCGAGGTCGTCAACGACGCCCTCGGCTCCGTAGGCGTGATCGCCAGCGCGATCCTCATCGCCGCTTTCGGCTGGTATCAGGCCGATGCCGTCGCCGGTATCTTGATCGCCCTGCTCATCATCCCTCGCACGCTCATCCTGTTGCGAGCATCCGGACGTGTGCTGTTGGAATCGACACCCCCGGGTCTCGATCTGGACGATGTCCGCCGCCACATCCTTGCCCTTCCGCACGTGGTCGCGGTGCATGATCTGCACGCGACTCAGGTCTCAACGGACCTCCCCACCCTCAGTGCCCACGTCGTGGTCGACGACACCGTCACCATGGAGACCTCCGCGGCGTTGCTGACAACTCTTCAGGAGTGCGTCAGCGAGCACTTCGCCGTCAGCATCGAGCACTCCACTTTCCAGATCGAACCCGAATCGCATCCCGGAGAGCACGACACCCATGCATAAGAACCTCCCCAGACGCACCGCCATTGTCTTATCCGCCGTGCTGTTGTCAGGAGCAGTCGTCGTCGCCACCCCGACGGTCGCTGTCGCTGACGACAACTTCGACTCGTCGTACCCCGTTGCCGACTCGACCATCAGCGGCTCGCCTGATGAGATCTCACTGATGTTCACGGGAACCCTCAACAACGAGGCCGGCACGACGATCATCGAGGTCCTTGATGAAGGCGGAGAAGACGTTGCTGTCGATTCGCCGACGGTGAGCGGTCAATCGATCACTCAGCATCTCTCCCCGGAAGCCGCCGATGGTCTGTTCACAGTGCGCTGGAAGACAGTCTCTGGGGACGGGCATCCGATCAGCGGGCAGTTCTCGTACACCGTCGGACAGCCCGGACCGAGTACGAAAACCGCGCCACCCGCAACGCCGAGCCCCAATCCCAGTCCCAGCCCGGAAGAATCCGACAACACTACGGAGGAGCCAGAGCCCGCTCCTGCCAGGCAGACATACGGTGGCACACCATCAGGCGGAGCAGAGTCCGAGATGCTGCCCGTGTTCTTCGTCGGCGGCCTGGCAGTGATTCTCGGGTTCGGCGTCGTCGGAGTGATTCTGGCCGGACGCCGGCGCCACCAGCAAGACCGTGCCCAGGCTTCTAGAGATACGGCGGCTGGGGAGGGGGGTCACGATGCGTGACCGGGCACGAAGGTTCGCCGTGGTGTTGATCATCGCCGCGATCGTCACTTTGGTCGATCAGGGAACCAAGGCCCTCGCTCTGAGCTCATTGAGCCAGGATCAGCGCATACCCCTGGTCGGCGATTGGCTCGGTCTTCAATTGGCGTTCAACCCGGGGGCGATCTTCTCGTTGGGCGAAGATGCGACCTGGGTCATCACTGTCGTCGGCGTCATCGCGACCACTCTGCTCGTGGGAGCCGCTACGCGAACCCAAAACGCATGGTCAGCAGTCGGCTTCGGTTTCATCGTGGGAGGCGCGATCGGCAACCTCATCGATCGCCTCTTCTCTCCCCCGTCGTTCGGAATCGGACACGTCACCGACTTCCTCGCCTACGGAAACCTCTTCATCGGAAATCTGGCCGATGTCGCCCTGGGTATCGGCGCCGTGTTCCTTGTGATCGCGGGTCTGCGCGCCAGTCGCCGACACTCCTCGCCTTCTCGCCCCGAATCCACAGATCCCGCACCAGCCGAAGAGATGGCCCGCCCATGAGCCCCAAACAACGTGTTCCCTCCACCTATCAGCGCAATGCTCTCGCCCCCAGCCTCGTCGCTGCCGCCATCCTGTTTCTCGCGCCTTTGCTCGTCCAGGCGGGCTGGGCGCCACTCGTCCTGTTTGTTGCGTCGATTTTCGGGCTGATCATCGCATGGTTCGCCGTGCAGGCCCGTCATTGGTGGTGGGTACCGATCTTCGTCGCGGTGGCTGTGCTCTGGAATCCGGTGATGCCCTTCCCCTTCTCCGGTGTCGTGTGGGAGATAGCTCAGCCCGTCGCCGCTGTGGTCTTCCTGGCGGCGGGGGCGACGATCAAGGTGATCCGGAAATGATCTGCGGGAACCTCGCGTCAACACCATGCTTGTGAGCGGCGCGATCCCCGACACTCCGCCAACGCTGCAGTCCTTGCTCGCGCCGGCGGATCTGACCATTCCTGTGTTGCCCGTCATCGCCGGAGTCCTTGCGGCCCTCTATCTCGTCGGAGCGGTCCGCCTATGGATGCATGGTCGGCGCTGGTCCGTCTGGCGGACCGTCAGCTTTCTTCTCGGATGTGTTCTCCTGGCGGCAGTCACTGGCCTTGGGGTAGAGGCGTACGGAGAAGTCCTTGTCTCTGTGTTCATGTTCCAGCAGCTGACCCTGATGATGACGGTGCCGCCGTTGCTGGTTCTGGGCTCGCCGGGCACTCTTCTCCTCCGAGCGACACCGCACCGTGGAGCCGGCCGGATGATCCTCACGGCAGCGCATACCGGTCTTCGGAGTCGCGCCGCCAGGTGGTTGCTCAGCCCGTGGTGCACGGTTCCCCTCTACCTGTTCGCCTTCTACGGCCTCTACCTCGCGGGCTCGGCGGACGTCATCCTCGCCCTGCCTGCCGGCCACGTCATGCTCGAGTTGGCGTTCCTCCTCGCCGGCGTGCTGTTCACCATTCCGATCCTGTCTTCGGATCCACTCCCGGTGAGGTTGGGTCACGGAGCGCGGGCACTCGATGTGTTCGCCGAAGCCGCACTCCACGCGTTTTTCGGAGTGTTTCTCATGATGGCCAGCACGATCCTGGTCGGTTCGTTCGTCGCACCCACGGAGGCCCTGGGCGTCGACCCCCTCGAAGATCAACAGCTTGCCGGCGCGCTGGCTTGGTCGTATGGCGAAGCGCCCACGGTGCTGATGCTGGTGTACGTGATGCACCGCTGGTTCCGCAGCGACACGGCCGCTGCTGCTGCTGCAGACCGGTACGTCGATCTGCATGGGAACTCAGAGCTCGACGCGTATAACTCCTACCTCAGCAAACTGAACTCTGATGACCCTCAACGTTGATGCAGTCGTGAGGCGCCCAATCGCCTCCCGCAGGAGGTGTAGTCGTCACATCGGGTTCGATCCACGCACCATGTCGACGGCAGTACCGTTGCCCGTTGCGATAGTCGCGTCCGCTATCGCCGGCGCCGCGCTGGATCTTGCGTACCCGGAGCTCGGCTGGTGGCCCGTGGCCTTTGCGAGTGTGACGATCGGCCTGTGGACACTGCGCGGGCGTTCGCTACCCGCGGCGTTCTTGGTTGCCCTCGTCTACGGGGCCGCGTTCTATTTCACCCACCTCGTCTGGGTCTCACGATTTCTCGGCCCCATCCCCTGGGTGGCGTTGGCCGGACTGGAATCGCTGCTCTTTGGTGCCGGTGGGATGCTGATTGCGCTCGCATATAGGGTGATGACCAGCCGCTCGCGGTGCGGATATTCCATGATCACGCCTGCGCTCATCGCAGGCGTGTGGGTGCTGCGCGAAACCGTGATGGGAACTTTCCCTTACACGGGGTTCCCCTGGGCGCGGATCGGATTCACCCTTACTCAAAGCCCGTTCGCGGAAGCCGCCTCCTGGGTGGGAACTACCGGGCTCTCCTTCCTGACGGTCCTCATCTGCGCGAGCAGCTTGGACGCACTCGCTCATCGACGACGGCGACCGGGAGCAGTCGCAGTTCTCGCTCTCACTGCCACCGCGCTCGCCCCCCTGTTCCCCACTACGCAGGCAGGTGCCATACGTGTCGGATGGGTGCAAGGAAACGGACCAAGCGGCTACTTCGACACCAAAGCACCCGGCGACATCATGCGGGCTCAGGAAGGGGCGACAGCTCCTCTCCTCGGTCGGGGGATGGATCTTCTCGTCTGGCCAGAAGGCGCAGTCGACGCGGATCCTTTCCAGGATGCAGACGTCACCGACCGGCTTGACCGACTCGTAGCAGACGCCGGCGCTCCGGTGTTGGTGAATGCGGCGACCGTGCGCGGCGACGATACTTTCAATACGTCGATCCTGTGGACGAGCGCCGGACCGCAGCAGATCCACGACAAAGCCAACCCCGTGCCTTTCGGCGAATACGTCCCGGACCGTTGGTTCTACGAGGCCATCGCTCCTGACCTCATCGGACTCATTCAGCGCGAGTACACGCCTGGCTCAAACACGCCCCTCGTGAACGTCGGCGGTGTTCCCGTCGGTCTGGCGATCTGTTTCGACGTCATCTACGACAACGTCATTGAGGACAGCGCGGCGAAGGGCGCACAACTGTACGTGTTCCAGACGAACAACGCCGACTTCAGAGGCACAGATGAGAACCTCCAGCAGCTCGCTATTGCGCGTATGCGCGCCATCGAAACCGGAAGAAGCATCGTGAACGTGTCGACGACCGGCACGAGCCAGGTCATCCGCCCTGATGGGACCCCACTTGCAGAGCTCGCGGTGAACACGCAAGGCGCAAACGTCACCGAAGTGCCCCTCTATACCGGGACCACGCCAGCGGTGGTTCTTATGCCGTGGATCGGGTGGGCGTTGAGCATGGGAACCGTATTGATGCTGCTCGTCACCACCGCTACTCGTCAGCAGCGAGCGGGCGAGGATTTCCGTTTTCACGAAGGGAACACGCTGTGAAGACAAAATCGCTCTCGCTTGGTGCGGCGTTCGGCGCGCTGCTTCTGCTCAGCGGGTGCGCTCCCACCGTGCATCTCGAGGCGGCTCCGAAAGCGAACGATCCGTTGTGCGCGGAGGTCACGGCCCGGCTACCCGACTCTATCGGTGATCAGGCGCGGGTGTGGACGGACGCGCAAGCCACTGGCGCATGGGGAAGTCCCACCAGCGTGCTGCTCACCTGCGGGCTGGACTCACCGGCTCCCACCACGCTGCAATGTGTGAGTTTGGGGGGCGTCGATTGGATCGTGGACGAAGCGGAGACACCAAATCTACGGTTGACGACCTACGGGCGGGAGCCCGCAGCGCAAGTGTATGTGGACACGACGACGTTGTCGGCCGACGCCGTTCTCCAAGCACTTGCCGGAGCGATTCAGCAGCTTCCGAAGAACGATGCGTGCACAGAACCGATCACGAAAGACCCTGACGAAGAAACCTCTTCGACGGAGGGAGCGACACCGTGACGCCTCCTATTCTCCGCGTCGCCGGGCTGACGATTTTCGTCGTCTCTGCAATCGTCGCCGTCGTCATCGGGCTGGTGATCGGCGGAGGAGCTGCACCGAGGCTGACCAGCGACCCCGGCGCGGTGGTTCGCTGGGGCCTCCCGGTCGCGAAACTACTCGTCAACCTCTCTGGCGCTGCAATGGTAGGACCACTCGTGTTCGCTCTGTTCGCTCTCGCATCCGGCACGAAGCCCTTCCTCACCGCGCTCAATCTTGCCTCGGCGGGTGCCGCAATTCTTACCGTCGCGAGCGGGACGGTCACCTTCCTCACCTTCCTGTCCTCGTTCAACCCGAAGGTGAGCCTGGAGGCAGAGTTCGGCGCACAACTGGGCCGTTTCCTCCTCGACACCGAGCTTGGAAGATCTTGGCTCATCACCGCCATCTTCGCGTCGGTCGTGACCGTGCTCGCATTCGCGGTGCGCGGCTACGGTGCCGTGCTCGTCACAACGATGCTCGCGATCATCAGCCTGATTCCGATGTCCACTCAGGGGCACTCCGGGGAACTGGCCAACCACGACGCGGCAGTCATGTCTCTCACCCTGCATATCGTTTCGGCGGCGGTGTGGCTCGGCGGGCTCACATTGCTCATCGTGATCCGTCCGGGCCTTCCATCGTCCACCCTCGAGGACATACTCCGACGGTACTCGACGTTGGCACTCATCGCCTTCGTCGTCGTCGCCGTATCGGGGTATGCCCGGGCGCTCACTGCCCTCGGACGATGGGACGACCTCGTCACGCCGTATGGGCTGATCCTGCTCGCAAAGATCCTCGCGCTGGTGGTGATGGGCATCCTCGGAGCCGCCTACCGCGGTCGACTCATCGCAAAAGCGGGCGAGGGCCGCAACACCTTCTGGATGTTCGTGTGCGTCGAGCTGGCATTCATGGGTATCGCAAGCGGCGCCGCCGCGGCCCTTGCCCGAACAGCCGCACCCGCGGACACGATCACGATTCCTCAGACCACGGCCGCGGAGATCCTCACCGACGCCCCAGTCCCGCCAGAATTCACGACGGAGCGATGGTTCACGGCGTGGAGCATTGATCTGCTGTGGGTGATTGTGGGAGGTTTCGCGGTGTTCTTCTACCTTGCCGGGGTGGAGCGCATGAGACGTCTCGGGCAGCCTTGGCCGATGCGGCGCACCATCGGCTGGGTGATCGGGATGGGCGCGCTCGTGTGGACCACCAGTGGCCCGCTCGCTGTGTACGACGAACCTCTGATCAGTATGCGTTTCCTCTCTTTCGCACTTCTCGGCCTCGTCATACCGGTACTTCTCGTTTCCGCTGCGCCCCTCGTGCTCGCACTCACCGTCATACATCCTCGGGACGACGACAGCCGCGGAGCTCTCGAATGGCTTCTGTGGGTTGCCGCCAGCCGAACAATTCGGCTGGCGCTCAACCCCATCATCACCGCCATACTGTTCACCGCCACGATGTGGCTGATCACATACTCGGACCTCTTCCGATGGTCGCTTTACGACCAACTCGGAAGCGAATGGATGATCACGCACCTCCTCGTTATCGGGTGCCTCTTCGTCAGTTCGCTCTTCCGGCGCAATGGCGCCGTGCCCGCTCCCGGGCGATCTCGGCGGTGGACCTTCACCGCACTCATCACTCTGACTCTGACGACGGTGTTCATCGGCATCGCCACCATCACCCGAACAGACCTCATCGTCGCCGAGTGGTTCGGCGCCATGGGACGGAGCTGGGGATCCACCCCGCTCCAGGACCAGCGCGTCGGAGGAATCATCATCGTCGGAATCGCGGCTTTGCTCGCGGCCCTGATCGCAGCCTCGGTGCTGCGCCCCCAGCGCACAAACTCAGTTACCCTCCCCACGCACACCTCCCGAAAGGACGCATCGCGGTGACCTCGACCCGACGCCCGACCTGGCTCGCCGGCAGCATCATGACCCTGATTGCCTTGAGCATCATCGTCGCCCCCGCACCCGCGGCCATGGCGCACGATAACCTCCTCGACGCGGTACCCGCGCCGGAAGAGACGGTGACACAGCTCGACGCCGTCGCCCTCACCTTCAGCGGAGAGCTCATCGACTTCAGCCAGGCCAGCTTCGCGCAGGTCCAAGGCCCCGATGGTCTGTACTACGAGAGCGCGTGCTCGACTATCGACCGCAACGTCCTCACCACTCCGGTGAGACTCGGAAAACCTGGTGTCTACACCGTCCTCTGGAACGCGGTCTCCAGCGATGGGCACCCCATCTCCGAGAGCTACACGTTCACCTACGCACCGACAGGCGTGGACCCCGAATTCGGGTGGGACAAACCAGCATGCGGAAATGAAGAGTCCCGCGCTCAACCCGGTAAGTCGACTCCGTCGCCTACCCCCACAACGAGCGGTGAAACGGAAAACTCAGAGCCGTCGTCGGCACCGACATCCCCACCCCAGGACGAAACCACAGCCATCGCGATTCCCCTCATCATCGCCGTAGGCGTGGTCGGAGTTGGCGTCATCGCCACAGCTCTCGTCGCACGACAGTTGCGCCGAAAGAAGGATCAGCGCCATGACTGATGTACGGACCCCGGCCATCGGGTCGCAGCGACGACGCAGTTACGCGCCGACCATACCCAGCGCGAATCAGTCACATGTGGCGAGGTGCCACGGAAGCGGCAGCCCCCCAGGAGACGATGGACGCGCGAACACGTTATCCATGCGACTGAAAGAAGGGAAAGCGTGAACGCCCACATCGCGAACGAAGCAGCTGCATCATCCGAGGACTGCGGGTGCGCGCCCACCCCCGCTGAACGCGACTCCTTCTGGAAGCTGCGCATCAGCCGGCGCGGGGCGCTCGGACATCGCGCCCTCAGCGCCGTTGCTCTCGCCAGCTTCGGCATCACCTCCGGCGTGTCCGCCCCGTACGCGGCGTCCTATCTCGGTTGGGACGATTTCCAACGAGTCAAAAGCAACGAAGCGGCCAAAGCCGCGGAGGTCACGCGCGTCGGAGGGCTGGTCCAGTCGCTGCCGCAGAAGGTCGCCGAGACTAGGAGTGCGCCGCGATCGCCGCTGCGAAGATCACGATGTCGGCGATGTTCCCGATGAACCAGTTCCCATAGGCGAGGAAGTCCACGACATGTCCGCGGGCGAATCCAGGCCCCGAAAGAGACGATCGCCTGCGTGTGATGCTGCAGCTCCGCCGAGCGCGCCGACGATGATCGCCCAACCTGGGCGCTGAACTCGGAGTGCGAATACGATCGCTGCGATGGTGGCGGCGACGGCGAGTAGCGCGAAGACCCAGGTGTAGCCCTCCCCGAAGGAGAATGCCGCTCCGGGGTTGTAAGCAAGTTGCAACCAGCCAGGCCGCCCGATCAGGGGGATGCGCTCGCGTTCGGTGAGGCTTGCTTCCGCCCACATTTTCGTTCCCTGATCGATCAGAACAACAACCGCGGCGATCAGCAGCGCTCCGCCAGTGAGTTGCCAGCGCTGTGCCGGCGACAATTTCCGCGGAGCGGACGGGCGAGCTTCTGCCTCGGGCGACGTCATGCGAGGACCTCAATCAGACGAACGATGACGCCGGATTCGATCAGGATGAACAGACCCAGACCGATGAACACGGCCGGGACGAGCCAGTGCTCGACGCGTTCCAGCCCCTCAGTGACAGCCTTGTTGGTGCCGATCAGCCGTCCAGCGGCGCACCAGACGGCGACGAGAACGAGGAACACGACGATCATGACGGCGACGTCGCCGGGTGCGGTGGTGCGGAAGATCGGCGTGTACAAAGAGATATTGTCCGCCCCATTGGCAATCGTGATCCCCGCAACACCCCACATTCCAACCGCGGTGATCTTGGCGTCGTCGTCATCGTCATCGCCGTTGCGGCGCAGGCCGGCGACAAGCGTCCAGATACCGATGCCGAGCGGGATCAGGCCGAGGAAACCGACCCATTCGTCCGGGACGATCGTGAGGCCGAGCGCGGCGATCACGCTGATCACGACGAGGGCGATGAACCCGAGGTACTGGCCAGCGACGATCTGCCAGGGCCGGGGCTTCCCCCGGCTTGAGGCGAGGAACAGCACGGTGAGCACGACGATGTCGTCGATGTTGGTCGCTGCGAACAAGCCGATCGCTGATCCGATGGTTGCGAGCATCAGCTTTCCAGCCGCGGAGTGTGTGCGCGGGCGGCTCGCAGCCCGTTGAGGATCACGATGACCTCCGCGACCTCGTGGACCAGGACGACGGCCGCGAGCCCCAGCACTCCGAAGAGTGCGAGCGGGAGCAGTGCCGTGATGATCAGCAGCGACAGGATGATGTTCTGGTTGATGATCCGTCGCCCTCGGCGGGCGTGATCGAACGCCCGTGGGATGAGGCGGAGATCATGGCCGGTGAACGCGACGTCCGCGGATTCGATCGCCGCGTCGGAGCCGGTCGCGCCCATCGCGATACCGATGTCCGCGCCAGCGAGGGCCGGAGCGTCGTTGATGCCGTCGCCGATCATCGCGACCGCCCCTGCCTTCGACAGCTCACCGATCGCGGCCGCCTTGTCTTCGGGGCGCATCTCGGCTCGCACGTCAGTGATGCCGGCCTGCGCAGCCAGTGCACGAGCGGTGCGGGTGTTGTCGCCGGTGAGCATCGTCACGCCGATGCCCTGTCTTGTCAGCGTCCGGACCACGTCGGGGACTTCGGGACGCAGCTCGTCGCGAACGCCGATCGCGGCGACCGGGGACCCGTCACGGTGCACGATCACGACGGTCATGCCCTGCTCCTCGAGCCCCGCCACCCGGTCCGTCAGGTCGTCGGCGTCCAGCCAGCGGGGGCTGCCGACGGTGATTCTCGATCCGTCAACGGTGCCGTCGATGCCGTGCCCGGGCTGCTCGGTCACATCGGCAGCCGCCAGAGTACCCGGGGCCGCTGCGGTGATCGCGGCAGCCAGAGGATGCGTGCTGTGCTGCTCTAACGCTGCCGCCCACGCCAGGGCCTGAGCCTCCGTCACGCCGTTCGCGGTGAGGACGGCGGTGACTGCCGGTTCGTTGCGGGTGAGTGTGCCGGTCTTGTCGACGGCAACGTGGCGGACCGTACCGAAGCGCTCGAAAACAGCACCGGACTTGATGATTACACCGAACTTGCTCGCCGCACCGATCGCGGCGACGACCGTCAGCGGTACCGAGATCGCGAGCGCACACGGAGACGCCGCAACGAGTACCACAAGCGCGCGGGTGATCCACACCTCAGGATCGCCCAGCACCGAACCGATGATCGCGACGAGCGCCGCGAGGATCAGAACGCCTGGCACCAGCGGTCGGGCGATCTTGTCGGCTAGACGAGCACGCTCACCCTTCTCCGTCTGCGCCTTCTCCACCAGCTCAACGATCGTGGTGAGCGAGTTGTCGCTGCCGGCCGCAGTTGTCTCGACCTCCAGTGCACCGACACTGTTGATCGCGCCGGCCGAGACCACATCGCCGGGCTCGACCTCGACCGGGATCGATTCGCCAGTGATAGCCGATGTGTCCAGGCTGGAGCGACCGGAGCGGACGATCCCGTCGGTCGCGATCCTCTCGCCCGGTCGGACAACCATGACCTGACCGACCATCAACTCTCTCGCCTGGACGTGCACGGCAGTGCCGCCCTGCAAGACGGTCGCTGTCTCCGGTACGAGCTTGAGCAGTGCACGCAGCCCGCCGCGGGCGCGGTCCATCGCCTTGTCCTCGAGTGCCTCAGCGATGGAGTACAAGAACGCCAGGGCCGCGGCCTCCTCCACGTAGCCGAGGACGACTGCTCCGATGGCGCTGATTGTCATCAGCAGCCCGATGCCGAGTTTGCCCTTGAAGAGCTTCCGAATCGCACCGGGCGTGAACGTCGACGCACCCAGCAGTAGGCCGATCCAGAACAGTACCAGCGCCGGGATCTCCTGACCCGACCACTCGAGAATCAGTCCGACCAGGAACGCTATGCCGGAGAAAACAGGCACCATGATCCCGCGGTCTCGCCACCAGGGCTGCTCGACCGCGTCGGATTCTTCGTCAGCAGTACTAGAGGGCTCGTGCTCGCAGCCGCACGCCGCGCTCACGCGTCCACTCCCGTCGCGCAGCAACCAGCCACCATGCACGCTGAATCCACGCACGGCGCATGCGCGTCGACAGCCAGCGTCACATCGACGAGCGCGACGAGGGCCGCTGCAAGATGCGGGTCGGCGATCTCGTAGCGGGTCTGGCGACCTTCAGGCTCGGCGACCACGATGCCACAATCGCGTAGGCATGTCAGGTGGTTCGAAACGTTTGAACGGGTAAGGACCAGGTCCCGCGAAAGCACTGCAGGATAACTGGGTCCTTCGAGCAGAGTCATCAAGATCCGTGAGCGCGTGGGATCTGCCATCGCCCGGCCAAGCCGGTTCATCACGTCGATACGGGAAGTAATAGTCAGCACACACTGACTGTACAGCAGTGGATGACCAATCGCTAATGGGCTGCCCACTCCCCACCCCGCGGGCGATGCGCGAACAAGCTTCCATCTCATTCCCTACTCGGTGGCGCCACGACCGTTGTGGGTCGCCAGTCGATCCCCGATGACTGCAACCGCAGGATCCCGCCGTTGACATCGTCTGCACCAAACCGATCGGGGCTGCAGGCATCGGCGGCCATCGAGAGGCTCTCCTCGGAACTCACCGCTTCACTGTCCGCTGCCTCGCCAGTCTTAGAGCGGAAGGATGACGGTGCCCATCACCGCCGTCAGCCGGGACATGATGTCGGTCCAGATTCCGCTTACCATCAAGGCGCCCAGCGCGAGGAGCAGCACCCCGCCGATGGCGTTCACGACGCGGATGTGTCGGCGGAGGAACCCGATTGTCTTCGTCGCCCATCCGAATCCGAGAGCGACGAGCAGGAACGGGATACCGAGGCCCAGGGAGTACGCGAGCCCGAGGAAGCTGGCACGCACGGGATCGCCGGCGTTGAAAGAGATCGCCACGATGGCGGCGAGGGTCGGGCCCATGCAGGGTGCCCAGCCAATGCCCAGCGCGATGCCCAGGAGCGGGGCACCGACAATGCCGTACTTGGAATCGATGTGAAAGCGCAGCTCACGTTGGGCGAAGCCGAAGAAGCCGAGGAACACGAGCCCCATCATGATGATGATCACACCGAGGATCCGTGTGATCAGGTCACCCCACTGCAGCAGGAAGACGCCCACCGTGCCGCTGAGTGCCGTGATGAACACGAAGACGATGCTGAACCCGAAGATGAACAGCAGCACTCCGAACAGTAGCCGTCCTCGCGACGGCGATCCGGCATCCCCGGTTGTTGAGCGAGCTCCGCGAGACGCAGCGCCTCGCGGAGCGGCCGTTCCCCCGAGGAAGCCGAGGTAGCCCGGGACGAGAGGGAGCACGCATGGGGACAGGAACGACACGAGTCCGGCGAGCATGGCGAGAGGGATTGCGAGCCAGAGCGCGCCGGATCCGATGATCGCTTCGGGATTCATAGCGTCGCCGAGATCGTCACGACGACTCCGCGAGGGCGTCCTCGACGAGTGTGGACAGGATTGAGGTACCCTCGATCGGACCGATAATGCGCGCGGCAACACGGCCCTGCTTGTCGAGCACCAGAGTGGTCGGGGTGGCGGCGATCGGAACGACTTTGGCGAAGGCGAGCTTGGCCTCCGCCGTGTCGGCATCGATCAGGCTCGGATAGGTGACACCGAACTCGTTGGCGAATGCGGCGGCGGTATCGGCCTGATCACGGGTGTTGATCCCGACAAACGAGACGCCGTTCCCTTTGTATTCCTGCCAGACGCTCTCCAAGTCGGCCGCCTCGACACGGCAGGGTGCACACCCGGCGTACCAGAAATTAACGACCACAACCTCGCCTGCAAGGTCAGCGCTGTCAAGCTTCTCGCCGGTCTCTGTGATGCCGCCGAAGTCGACAGGGTCTCCACGGTCAGCCTCAGGGATCTCTACGATCGCACCGTCGCCGGAGACAAAGCCCGTGTTTTCTCCGCTGAGAAACGATTCACTGACCGGATCGGGCGCGCAGGCGCTCAGGCCGACGATGAAGACCGCGGCCAGCGCGGCTCCGACCGCACGGAGAGAAGCACGGTTGCGGCAAGAACCACCGGGACGAGTTGCATTGACCGTTGGGGCGAGTGGCACAGTTTTCAATTTACGGGGCGTTCCTATGCGTGACCCCGAAGCCCAGGACGCCCGGCACAACCACTGACCGGACCCGATGACGCCGCGCTCTGCGACCGCGTCGCACAGGCGACGATCCTGACGACAGGCCCGGGCGTGCGCGCCCGCAGCTCACTCACCGCGCCGGTATGGAATGGCGCCCCGCCCCACATATACATGACGGTCCCGAGAACCGGGGATACCCATCCGAGCCACGCGGCTCCCGCAGCGAGTACCCGCGCAGCATCGCGAACAATATTCAGGGTATTCCTCGGTCTAGGCTCCGGGGTCCATCTCCCGCCGAAAACGATCGTCTTCGGCAGTCACCTGGGCGCACTGCTGCAGCGTACGACACGCTGACGAAAACCCACCGCAACCCTCTGCCGAACCCAATACGCACGGAAACGACAAGTGAACAGTTTTGGCTGAATCGCACAACGGCGTGGCCACCGAGCATGGGTGACACATGCTGTCAGCAATGCCAGGCGTGGCACGCAAAGCGGGGTTGTGCCACTTCAACGCGGTTCCGACAGTTAAGCTCGTGCTCAGCCCCATCTCACTTCAAGGGGTGTGTTTCTAACCGCCGATATTCACAGTTATCCGAACTATCGGCGCGAAGCCCCATTTTTCGGGGTTGAGAGCGAAACGTACGGACCGTTCCAGGGGCGGAGCTCAATTCAGGCTCCAGCGGCGGTGCTCAGTCGCCTGAGCCGTTGGGCAACACCCCTTTGCGGAATCCTGGTTGATGGGCCGCGACGTCGCTACGCGCCGCGTGGAACATGCACGCGGCCACAATGAGCGTTAGGCATACGCTGCACGTGTTTACGAGCGCTACGGCGGCACCCAACCACATCTCCCGGACCGAGCATTCGGGGCGGCTGACGTCCCGCGAGTCAGCAGACCTTGACCGCCCGAATGACAGCGCCACCTTTGCCCCGCATCCTCAGCGGCACGACTGGCTACTGGCCTCGGCAAAGGCGCTATTAGGGAGCGTCCTCATTCAGCCAGCTTTCGACCCGCTGCAGATCGCGCGGCAGGAGCCCCGGCAAGGACCTTGTCCGCAGGAGCAGGCGCTGATGATTCTGTTGCGGTCCCCATGGGTCGGCCTTGATGCCCACGTTCCCGATTTCATCGTCGATCCATGCGAATCGCGCCGGCTGCACACGGTCAAGAAGCAGTTCAGCGGCCCGACGCTTCCACCACCACTCGGAGTTCGAGTCGAATGCGATGCTCTGGTCAAAGCGTTGGTCGATGATCGTCTTACCCTCGCGAGTATCCACCGAGGGATGATCTGCGCGATGAGGCATCAGCCCGTCGAGACCGAGCGCAGCCTCGAACTCGTCGAGTAACCACGGCTGCTCCAGCCAGGTAGTCAGCCAGGCGCCCTGGACGTCCGAGCGAGCGAGGATCGCTCGAAGCCTTCCGACCACCAGCGGCCTCCAGCGGATCTTCCACCTACCGACTTCCGCCACGGCCAGTTGCTCTCCGCGAGTGTTCTTAAAGCCGTTGAGCACGCCATCGATGTCCAAGGCGATCAGCGTCACCGTGCGCTCGCTCGGCGTCAACGACGTGACGCTCGGCTGGTCCATTTGTCCATCCCTCACATGGCGTTAATACCACTCGCAGAAAAGGCAAAGCTGCCAATTCGCAGAGTCGCGACGTGCAAAAATGGCGGACTCATTGATACATGAGTAGAAATCCTTTCGGAATGCATCCCGCACTCCACGAAACTTGTGGTTTTAGTCCGCGGCAATGACATATCGTTCAGCTCATGGCACGAACCAACGGAGGGCACGGCGACGGTTCACGACCGACACACGAAGACGTGCAAGCCCTCGTCGACGCCATCGTCCGCTTGTCGGATGACCCTGCATGGCTCATCTCTGCACAGTTCATGCACACGCCGCAGGAGGAACCTCATCGCAGTCGCACGCCAAACTCGAATGCATGGCTCGTAGACGGAGGCGACGTCGAGACGGTTATGAAGATTATCCAGACCGTCGGGCGGCGTTGATCCGGCCGGCAACCCCAAAGATCAAGGAGCACTCGTGACAGGGAACGCATGGCGAGATGAAATGGATCCCTTCCAAGTTCGCATCATCGATGAAACGGCAAAGAGGTTTAGCGATACTCAGGCCCGGCTGACAGGCGACGACCACGCACGGTGGGACAGTCTTCCTCCAGACGCGAAAACGAACGTATCGGACCTCGTCGCTGCTGTGTATATCGCGCACAGTCAAGCACTTGCGGCGATCGTGCCAGAGGCCGGAGAGTTGGTCAGTGGCTCTCCGCAAAGGGCCCCCGAGGCATGCGGATTTGATGACGAGGACTATGACTCAGCGGATGACGAGTACGAGCACGGAGTGGACGATGAGCTCGACGTCATTCTAAGCTCGCGCGGCTGGAGGTCTGCCCGCACGGATCGTAGTCTGCGCCATGACGGCTCAGACCGTTGGTGCCTGCTGAAGCCAGGACGCGTGCAAGTCTTCGTGAGTCCCGTCGTTCGCCGCGGCTTCGAAGTCATGATCTGGGTTGGCGGCGAGTTGTTGGAGCCACAGCTGTTTGAGATCGACACGGCAGCTTTCATCTCCGTCGTTCCTGCAATGGAGCAAGCTGTGGAACGAGCGTCGTTGCGGCAACTAAGCGATGCTGACCTACTGGCCTCGGTTGTAGAGGCTGCGAACCCTGTCATGCGACAGCAATCGGGTAACGCAAGTAGCGAGTAACACCGTTACCAGCGTACGGACAGTAAGCGCCAATATCCCGACTCTAGCGAGCGCTCTGGCTGAGTTTGAGCATCGTTCTCGATGACATTGGCGCGTGTTCCGCGTTCAGAAATCCACGTGAGTGAACGGACGGCGGCCGTTCACGGTGGTGGAGTCGAGGATAACGACCGGTCTCATGGCGCCTCAGGAGGGCTCATCTCGGGCGGAGGAATCAACTCGCCGTCGAGCCAGGCGCTAATCGTCTCGATGAGCAGCTGAGGGCCGTCCGGATGAGCCAACGCCATGAGGTTGAGCGGCAGCGCGGTCAGCTCGATGTCCTCGCTGCCCAGAGCTGACGGCACGCGCCACACGGTCGGCTCAGCACGCTCGGCCACTGGGTACGCCAAGGAGACCCTGCGACAGCCCAGGACGTGGCCCGCGGTGAGGACCTGATACGTGTCCGGGGCCTTCGGGCGTGATCCAACGCGCTTGTACTTGGAGTCGATGACGGCGACCGCCGCGCTCTGATGGTCTCGAAAGACGACATCGGGGGTGGTTTCAAGTCGCGAGCCGTGCCCTGCGATGACCTCGCCGAACTTCGTCGTGTGCTTGCTCACCCGCTCGCCGCGGGAACTCGCGGCTCGGGTGCACAGCCAGTACACGTAGTTCTCGTAGATCGCATCGGAGTTCCAGAGAAAGCCCGACAGAGCGTGCTCACCGCTGGCGTGATGGACGCCCGCACCCTCAAGTAGGAGGAGCCCCACGATTCGTGCCGGCTCGAGCCCTTGGTGCTGTGTGCCCAGCACGATCCGCTGCGCGTCGAGGAGGTGAGGCGGCCTCCGGTCTACATGAGATAGCCCAGCGGCGATTTCCCTCATCGCGCGCGACCGGCCGGGGGCCTTCACGATCGCAGCAAGGCAGTCCGCTGCCCACCGCAGCAGCCGTGCAAGTGAGGTGTCGTCGGTGAGGAGGTCGGCGACGTACGGGAGTTCCCAGGGGCGTGAGATCCACCGGTCGAGGCGCGCCACATCGAGGCTCCCGCGCAGCACCGTTCCGGACGATGCTTCGGTCCAATAACCGCGAGGCAGGCCGCGTGCAGCGCCCTTCGCGTATGACGTCAGAAACATCTCGGCGAGGAGGTCGGGGAGCGAGAACTCGGCCAGTTCGTGTGCGGTGGTGAACGCGTCGTCGACATGCCCGCCCTCGACGATCGAGAGGATGCGCCAAAGCACGGTCTGCCAGCTGCCCTCGACCGTGCTAAGAAACTTCGGAGCGATCTCGATGTCGGTGCTTCCGACCCTGACGAGCCCGGTGACCGCCTCTGCCCGCAGCAGTATGCGACCGTCGCCGACGTCCTCCACCCGGATGGGATCGCTCGCGAGACCAAGCGCGCGTCGCCAGCGCTTGTTCGCCTCGGTCAGAGCGACGAGGTCGATCTCATCAACTCGATGCACCGCCGGGGCACCGTACTCCTGGAGTCGGATTCGCGGCGACGCGACTACCGAGCCAGCCACCTGAAGGATCGTTTGATCGTGTCGAGCGGGAGCTCGCTCGTCCGGACCGGCGCGAGGGCACGGGCCTGCGCAGTCCCACTCTTCGACGCCCGCAGGGTCCACGCGTAGTCGCCCGTCGGGGGCGCCGTGTCGACGTGGAGCAGCTGCATGAGCTGCTCGGGCCGTCCCGAGTATCGATCCTCGAGCTGTGGGAAGAGCACGTCGTCCCAGGTTTTCGACAGGCTTCGCCAGGCGTCGGTCTCTGAGATCGGCTGCTCGGATTCGTCGGCGGGCGTCACCGTCGCCGGAATCGGCGTCAGGAGCCCGTGGCCCAGCTCGAACTCCGAGCCGAGGTCGGAGGCGATGACCACGTTGAGCCGATCGAGCAGGAGGTATGCGGTCTGGAACGGGTCCAACGTCTCCAAGTTGTCCTCAGTCGGCGTCGGGATCGCCGTCGTGTCCAGGCCCCAATGACCGGCGAGGGCGTCAAGGTCCGGCCGCATCTCGATCCGGTCGAACCGGCGCGCGAGCGCGCTGTCGATCGGGACCGCAGCGCGATCCACGCTGTTCATGGTGGCGACGACGTAGACGTGCCTCGGGAAGGTAAAGCCGTCGGGGATCGTCGTTGACGCCCCACCCGGCCGATGGAGCTGCTCGCTTGCACCGTCGGCAAACGTCAGCTGTCGGAGCGGCACTGGGAGTGGGACGCTGCCGCCGTCGCGGTAGTCGAAGTCTAGAAAAGTCATGAATTCGCCGAAGATGCGTGCCGCGTTTCCGCGGTTCACCTCGTCGATGAAGATCACCACGGAGTTGTACTTTGAGTCGTCGTCCGCGAGCTCGATCGCCGCATCCAGGAACACGCCGGCCCACGGCTCGAGGCGGGTGCCCTCGGCGTCCATGGCCGGCCTGAGCCCCAGGACGAAATCCTCGTAGCCGTACGACTGATGGAACGTGGTCCACACGACCTTCGCCGGGAGCGGGATCGTGATCGGCTGCTTGGGTCGGCTGAAGGGCGACGCGGCGTCGCTGGGATCGAACAGGATACCGCGGCTGCCTTCCGGAGGCTCCTGCAGCGACTGGAAGAGCTGGCTGATGAGCCGCGTCTTGCCGGTTGCCGGCGGACCGTAGAGCAACACGTTTCGTCCGGCGCCCCACGACGCAAAGATGTCATCGATCTTGTCAGCCACGCTCCACCTCACCCCGCATCGATCACTCCGCCCACGGTCTTGCCCTGCGTGTACAGATCCCATGCCGGGTCGTTCCTCGCCATGGCAGTGGGGCGGACGCCCTTGGTGAAGCCAGCGTAGTAGTCACCTTCAACCGTCTTCGCGATGTAGATGCGCAGGCCGCCCTCGGGGAAGAACGGACGCGCCTCCTCTTTGTTCCGCACATCGTCCGGTGCCGATGGGAATCCGCGAGCGACGGTCCACGCCGGATGGCGTTGCGAGTTCGGTTGTTGCCGGTTCTGCCGCGCGATCCGCATCCGTCCGCCCGCCTTACGCTGAAACTCAATCGGTCCTGAGATCCCCGGCACGCCAGCGACCCCGGCCTGGATTGTGATCGCAGGCAGGGCGTCCACGTTCGTTCCGGCCACCCCCAGAAAGTCGAGCGTCTCGGGCACGATCGACGCCGGGACCTCGATGTACAGCGAACCGCCACCGCCGCGAATCTGATAGTGGCGCTCGATGTTATAGAACTCGCCGGGTTGGACGTTTCGCCACCAGATGCGCTCGATGTTCAGCTTCTGCGCCATGCTCAGAAGACCTCCACGTGATAGAGACGTTCCAGCACGGATCCGTCCTTGACTCGGTCGTTGCTCCGGTAGCGGAGATGCGGCTGCTCGTGCACGGTGACCTTGCCGAAGTCTCCCAGGATCGAGAGCAACTCTTCCCCACTCACCTGTCCATCCTCACTGTAGGAGATGAACACGTGGCGAGCATCGAGCCGCTCCATCGTGGCCCGGAAAGCGCGACCGGCGCTGCGGCGGTAACAGAAGTCCGAGGCCTGGTCCATCCACGGACGCAGTCCGCCGTCGCCTGCTGCCACCGGCTCGTCCTCCTGGGCGAGGGTCTCGAGGACGTGGTAATTCCCGGCATACTGGCGCTTCGTGTACGGCGGATCAAGATAGACCGCCTCCGTTCGGAGCGACGACGCCAGATCCTCGACGGAGCCCTGCAGCACGGTGTGCTCGCCCGGCGTGGTCTCGAACTCGAGCGGCTCGAAGGTGAGCGGGCGAAGGGCAGTACTCGATAGCGTCTTGCGGAAGTACCCGTAGGTACCGCTGATGTTCGCTACCTTGTTCGTCGCGAGCAGTAGATGCTGGAGCAGGACGCTGTGTTCGAGCTCAGTGAGCGAACCAGCCGCCCTGAGCTCGAGAATGCCCGCACGCACGCCGTCGATGTGCGCGGCGTTCTCGGCGGAGAAGTAGAGCCTCGGCGCCCGGCCGTTTGCTGGGGCACCCGCGGCTCCAAGCTCGCGGGAGAAGTACCCCCGTCGAGGCTCGGCGGCGCGCATCCACTCGAGTGCCTCGGCGTAGCCACCGAACACCTTGAACTCGGGAGGCTTCTTCGCGAGCAGCCGCGTGCGCGCGTGAATTACCGGGAAGGTGAGCGCATCCGAGGCCGTGACGTCGTAGCCGGCACGAGCGAGCGCGAGCGACACGGAGGCCGTTCCGCACATGGGGTCCGCGATGCTCGACCCAGCAGGGACGATTTCCGCGATCTCGCCGACGATCCAGTCAGCGAGCTTGGTCTTATTACCGAGGTAGCGATACGACACGCGCGTCCAATCCCCGATTCCCGCCCGAAAGGCGCCGGTTTCGCACGACGATCCGGTCGTACATGCGTCGATAGCCGCGCGGTGTCGGCAGGTAGAACCGTGGGCCGCCCTGCTGGTAGGTGCCCTTCTCGGCGATCTGGGACATGGGCTGGCCCAAGGTCTTGCTCGACCCGACGATCTCGAACTGCTCTGGGTTGTACTTGTCGATGAACGTGATCGGGACGCCCATGAGGCCGGCGTAGTCGGACGGAATATCCGCGGTTTTGCCGACCTCGATTGCGTCGAAGTTCGCGTAGCGCGGATAGTCGGCCTCGCGGTATCGCTTAGTCAGTTCGAGGTCTCGGTGCCGCTCGTCATAGTCGAGGTTGGTGAACCAACGAACGCCCTTGACGCGAATGTATCGGTTTCCCTCCGCATCAACCCGGGTCCCTGCAGCCTCAAGCGGGTAGTCGGCTGGCACGCGAAACTCGCGGTCGCCGCTGCGGATGCTCGGGCCGTACCACATCTGGTTGTTCTGGAAGAGCGGGAATATCTCCTTGTAGGTGAGCGCGTTCATGTTCCCGAGGATGATGAACTGCTTGTCGTGCTCGACGAGCTGGGCGACGAACTCGCGGAACAGCGAGAATGGCGGGTTCGTGACGACGATGTCCGCTTGGCGCAGCAGCTCGACGCTCTCGGCGCTCCGGAAGTCGCCATCGCCCTTGAGAGGACGCACGCCGATCTCGTTGGCGTCCGGCACGCGGTTGCCGTTCTTGTCGCCGTCGTACTCGAGCCAGACAGCGCGCGAGGAGTCGCCCCGGCTGAACTGGCCCGGATCCTCGCTCTGGTAGCACGTGGCGATGAGTCGCTTCAGGCCCAGCGCCTCAAAGTTCTCGGAGAAGTAACGGAAGAAGTTGCTGACCCTTGGGTCGTCGCAGTTGAGGTAGACGACCTTGCCGGCGAAGTGTTTCCGGTAGTGACTGAGCTCCTTCTCGATGTCAACCAGCTGGGTGTAGAACTCGTCCTTCTTGGCCCCCCTCGCCGCTGACAGATTGCCATTCGCGGCAGTGATGAGCGTCATCGGCCTGCCCCGTCGAGCTCGAGGTGCGATTTCGCGCAAGAGATTGACCGCGTCATAGTTGCGACGATACGGCGGGGGTCCGACTGCGCCTTGATGGCGCGGCGCGAGCTGGGCTGGGGCATCCACTCAGTGTAATGCTCATTGCACATATCTGTACAGCAGGTTGTACAGATATGTGCATATGGCTATACAGTGTTCGCATGACCGCCGTCGAGCGCGCCGAGACACGGGTGACCCTGCTGAAAGAGGCAGTGGACATCGTCGCACGTCTGCAGGCGAACGAGGCCGAGCACGCCGAGCTGCTCGCCAAGCGAGCGGCGGTGTGCAAGGCGCTTCGCGCAGCTGGCACGCCCATCAAGGAGCTCCAGGAGGCGCTCGGCGTCAGCCGGAGCCGGGTGAATCAGTTACTGAGCGACGTGGCTTAGCCGCGCCCGAAGGCCTCCGACGGCCGCGCCTGCCTACCGCCCCATCTGGCGGTCGTGCGTCGACAACATCAGGTCGGCGACGTGTACAACCTCGCGGATGACGTAGCGCGCCGCCTCAGCAGTCACTCCGGTGAGGAGCGTCCGGCCGTGGCCGGTGCCCTGCAGATTCCGCAGCTCGTTGACGGTGAATGCTACGGTCTTCGCCGACTGGTAGATCGAGGGGACCTGCTTCGCGCCCGGGACCGAGTCGTCGACGACCGCCGGGCGAAGCCCCAGCTTCTCGAACGAGAGCGCCACCAGCGCCGGGAAGTCGGCGCGCTCCGGCAGGCGGTTGCCCTCCTCGAGGACGAACTTCGCGACGGCTTCGAGCAGCTCCTTCGCCCCGCCGAGCAGCGCCGCCGGGTCGTCGATGTTCCGCCGCAGCCGCTCGAGCTGTTCATCGAGCGCGGCGCGACCGCCGGTCTCGAGGTGGATGTCGCCCGCGTACTCGAGCCGTCCGTACGCCGAGCGCCCAGCCGGCGTGGGTCACCGCCGCGTGCAGGTCAGCGACGTGCTTGTCGTCGGCATACTTCCCAAACGCGCCGTCGAGCCGGAGCGCGTTGAGCATCCCGTCAACGAGCGCGCCCGCGGGCCGCCGCTCGGCCGCTCGGAACACCGCGAGGACGCGCTGCTGCTTGTTCGGTGCCTGCGTGTTCAAGTCGTAGGGATCAGCGTCGACGTATCCGGCGCCCGCGAAGAGTCGTGACAGCGTGGAGTGGCTCGGCCCGCTACCGCCGCCGAAGAAGAACTGCGCGAAGGCGGCGGCGATCTCGTCGTTGAGCGGGAACGTCATGCTTCCATCTTGGCGGCCGCGGAGACAACACCGGAGTCCTCGCGCAGGCGAGACACGAGTACCGTGAGGGCATGCCCACGACGCCGGACGACCCCACCGAGCGGTTCGCGTCGCTCGCGGAAACGGTGCCGTGGGCGACCCCGCGCCTGGACGAGGACCGCGATCGGTTCGTGGCCAAAGAATAAAGCGCGACCATCGACACGGAGCAGACGCTACCGAATGTCCAGAACCCCGCATCTATTCCGCAGATTCACCGCCAGCTCGCGGCACTCGCTGGCAACCGAAAGCAGGCGCGATCAGGACTGTTCAAAGCACCCGCAAGTCCGCAGAAACCCCTGATAGGGCGAAACTCTTACTCGAAAGGTCACCGGATCGATGCCGGTCGGAGCCACACGAGTGATCGTTACAATCACTCCAGAAACCCTCGCCTAGCTTCTACATGGCGGGGGTTTTGCTTTGCCCCGACGAGAAGCGATTTCCGAACCGATCTAGAGAGCCTCCCGCGCCGCACGAGCGTCCGCGGCCGCGCTCCGCGCCGCATCCACCTGCTCGACCGCTGCAGCATGCTCCGCCGTCGCCGGGGCGATGTCACGCTCGACATGCGCGGCTTCGTCACGCACGCGCGCCAGCTCTGCCTCGAGTTCCGACTCGGTCTCTGAGAGTTCCTCGACCTTGGCCTGCAGCGCCCGCAAGGCCTTCGCTCGTGCAGCCAGCTTCTTCTCGGCCACGGCGAGTTCCCTCTCGGACGCGACTACGCGACGGTCGGCCTCCCGTCGCTCCCGACGTTGCTGGAGTTCGTCGGGCGGCTGCTCCGCCATCGAGTCGACGTCGGGGATATCGCCCGCCACCGAATCGCGTACATCTTCCGCCGTCCCCGACGGCTCGAGCGCGCGGATCAGCCGCCCCGACGCGACCGCTCCCGCCGCCGCGGTATCGAAGAACGCCGCCGAGATGCTGCTCTGGACGGCATCCAGCGTCGCGGGCGTGATGCGTTCGCCGCGGGATCCGGCCACGTCCGCCGCCATCTCGGCAAGCCTCCGCGTGAGCACGCGACGCTCCCTGCCGAGCTTCGCCAGAGCCGCAGCGTCGAGATCGTCCTGCGCCTCGCGGAGTTCTCCCGCCAACCGGAGCGCCTCCCCCAACTGCGCCGCCCGCTCGTGGGCGAACACGTTCACGACCCACGCGGCGATCGACGGTTTCCGCAACGCGAGGATCCGGGATGCGAGTTCGCCGCCTGCTTCATCGGCTCGGGCTTTACGAGCGGCGACGAACTCGCCGGGCGGACCCGAGTACAGCGCGGCCGCGATCTCTTCGAACGACGCGTCGGCCATGCGCCAACCTTACGCCGGGGGCCGCCTACTCCATGGCGAGATAGTCGGCCCAATCGGCACCGACCAGGACTCGAGTTCCCAGTGTGCCGTTGCCACGCCCCGGATAGAAGTAGAGCTGGCCTGCAGAGGTGCGGACCAGCAGATCCGCGAGTCCATCGCCGTTGTAATCGACGCCTCCGGTCACGGCGGTGAACTCTCCCCACCCTTGGGCGACCACCCGCGGCGCGCTGAATCCGCCTGCCACTCCCGGATAGAAGCGCAGAGCGCCGGTCGGATCGACCGCCATGATGTCGCCACGCCCATCGTTGTCGAAATCCCCTCCGACGAGGAAGTGGTACGCCGCCCACCCTGAGCCGAGGGTGATGCTCGGCCCTCCGCCGAACGCCCCGGAGCCGGAGCCGCGGTAGATGGTCAGGACACCGCCCTCGGAGACACCGAGCACATCCTGCCGTCCGTCTCCGGTGTAGTCGGCGCCGGATGTCACGTGCAGCAGGTCGTACCAGCCGCTGCCGACGATGGTCGGGGCGGCGAACCTGCTCGCACCGCTTCCGGCGTAGAACTCCAGCTTGCCGTCGGATCTCGCGGCGAGGATGTCGCCCCTTCCGTCGCTGTTGAAGTCCGTGTGCGTGACGTGCCTGCGCGTGCCGCCCCATCCGCTGAACAGGGTCGTCGCCGAGGAGAAACCGCCGGACCCGCTGCCGGTGCGAAGACGGAGGTCTCCGTTTCCGGCGACCACGAGCACGTCCGCCCTCTTGTCGCCGGTGTAGTCGGCGGCGGCGACACCCGGCGGCTGCCCGGAGCCGAGCCCGGGGAAGTACAGTGGCAGCGTCGTGCCGCGCGTGATGTTCGACAGACAGACGAATCCGTTGTTGACAGCCGTGTACACCGAACCGTTCAGCCGCACCTCGAAGTGCAGGTGATAGGCCGGTGAGTTGCCGGTGTTGCCGACGACGCCGATCTGCTGGCCGCGGACGACCTTCGTCCCCGGCGCGTAGATTCCGGGCGAGGCCATGTGCGCGTATCTCGTGACATATCCTCCGGCGTGCTGCACATCGGTGTAGTTCCCGTAGCCGCTGTTCGCGGTGCGGGACTTGATGACTCCGTCGTACGACGCCACGATCGGGGTGCCACCGGCTCCGGAGATGTCGATGCCGTCATGGGCGCGGTAGTTGTTCCGGCACCCGTCGCCCACCTTCGATTGGATGTTGCCCGAAGCCGGGTGGACCATCTGCGGGTCGTTCGCGGCGGTCGCGGCGGGACCTGCCGAAAGCGCTGGCGCCAGCGCTCCGATCGCGACGGCGAGCACGGCGGCGATCCCGATGCGGCCGAGACGCGCGCGGGATGGTCGCTTCATCTCGAAGTTTCTCTCTCGTTCGGCGGCCCCAGGGACGTGATGCCCTCCGACGTCACCGTATCAGCGCTGAGGAGAGCCCCCGCGCACGTGGCCGATGAACCGGCAGATCGGTCCTCATCGGAACGGACCGCGTCACAGCAGGTCGAAGTCGCCGCCATAGGGAGCCGAGTCGTCGCCCGTGTCTCGAACGTCGTACTCCACGGTCTCCACGGAGATGACGATGCGGGTCGCGAGGGTGATCAGGACGCTGATCGAACGGTTGCCGACCACGACGAATTCGACGAATCCGCCGCCGGCGCGCATCGCGGTCTCGATCCGGTCTCTGATGTCTGTGACGTCCTGCCCCTGCGCCAGGTAGTACCCCGTGTCATTGAGCTCGATCCGGATGCGCACCATGGTCTGCATCTCACCCTCCGCTGGTCGTCATCTCCGCTGTCATTCCGGCGAAGGTATTCGATCCGACCGCCGGCACAGAAGGGGATTGCGGATGAGCCCGAGAAGAGGCAGGGTCCGCACCGGGGTGTACCGTGCAGTCATGGGAAGACTCCGGTACGACGGCACCTCAGAACCGATCCTCATCGAGGACAAGACGCTGGCGCATCTCAAGATCGTGATCGCGACCAAGCTGCGCCGCCAGGAGAGCTTCATGATGACGTGGCGCCCGGTGGGCGGCGGGGTCGACAAGCGTGCGACCGTCTGGATCCATCCGGCCATCCCGCTCCAGTTCGGGTTCGAGGACGCCGAGCATCCTCCGGTCGACGCACGGCTCGTGGCCGAGATGATGCAGTCGCTCAACGCGACGGGCGAGCTGGTCCTCGATCATCTGATCGACCCTCGCTGACCACCGCTGACGGCTCCTGGCCGGCGATCCGCGCCCGCTACGCTGAGGCGGTGGACGTCCTCCCCTACCTCCTCCTCGGGCTGCTGATCCTCGCCCTCATCATCGGCGGGACGCGCCTGCGGAGCCGGGTGAGCCGCGAAGCGATGGGAGCCGGCGCCGGCGCGACCGGGAGATACGCCGCCACCCGACGCGCGCACACGCTGGATGAACTCGGGGCCAGTCTCATCGTCCACGCTCCGGAGCCGCTCGCGCGGGAGATCGTCACATCCGTGACAGCGACGCAGGTCAAGGTGTCTCTCCGCGACGACGGCAGCCTCGGCATCCGGTTCGTGGAACCCGACGACACGATCGTCGCGCTGATCCCCGATCGGGACGGGACCCGGCTGCAGGTCGAGACCTTCCGCGAGTACATGGGACATCCGCAGACCGCCGCGCTGTGGACGGACCTGCGCGCGGCGGTCGCCTCGGTCGCGGGCGTCCGCGGAGTGACGGTCGAGGACGGGGAACTGATCCGATACCGCCGTGGGCCTCTCCTCGACGACAGGAACGCCCGCTGGGAACAGGACCGCTGACCCCCTGACCGCGCCCATTCACAGGCACGAAAACAGGCGCGCGACTTCCGGGCTACGCAACTAGGCTGGGATACGCGCCTCGCGCGGCCGGGCCTCCGCCGGGTCATGGTCGTGGCGTGAGCCCAGACGACCTCTTCCTCCGGTCGCACGACCCCGAACATCGGGATGGAGCCGCCGCTCCACCGTGTGGCCACGCCAGAAAGGCACGAACCACATGAGCGAATCCTCCGGAACCGCCGACCGCGACGGCGAGCGCTCGCCGGACTTCTTCGACCAGCTGATCGAGACCACGCCCCGAGACGCACAGGGGGCGTTCACCGTCGGCTTCCGTGGTTACGACAAGGGCGAGGTCGACGCCGCGCTGGCGACCCTCCGTTCCCAGCTCCAGAAGGCCGCGGCCGACCTCGCCGGGGCGAAGAGCCGAGAAGCAGACGCCGTGGATGCCGTGCGCGCCGAGGAGCGCGAGGCCCGTGAAGCTCTTGAGAGCGAGCTCACCGCCGCGACCGCCAAGGCGTCGGAGGCCGAGCAGCAGGTCGCGACCCTGACCTCGGAGCTCGTCGACGCCCCTCAGGCAGATGGGGAGGAGGCGCCGTCGCGGCAGCAGTTCGAGGCGATCCTGCGTGTCGCCGAGGAACAGGCGAACGTCCTCATCCAGAACGCCGCCGTGCAGGCCGACCGCCTGATGACGTCAGCCCGCGAAGAGGTCACGGCGCAGCGCGCAGAGGCTCAGGCCGACGCGGAGCGCATCACCGCCCAAGCACAGCGCGACGCCGACCAGGTGCGCCTGAAGATGGACACCGAGTACACGGCACACGAGGCCCGCGTCGAGCGTGAGGCCGCGCACGCCGCCGAGAAGGTGAACCAGGCGGCGCAGGAGGCGACGGCGATCCGCACCGAGGCGGAGAAGGGCGCTGCGGCGCTCCGCTCGCTCGTGACCCGTGAGACGACGCAGCTGCGCGCAGACGCCGAACGCGAGGTGCGCGAGATGAACGCCCGCGTCCTCGAGTTCGAGGAGACCCTCACCCGGCGCCAGGACGATGCGCAGCAGGAGTTCCTCGTGCTGCACAACCAGGCCGTGGCGCACGCAGAGCGCATCACCAACGACGCCAACGAGCAGGTCTCCGCGTCTCTCGAGCACGCCCAGCGGATCTCGGCGAGGGCCGAGGACTACGAGCGCCTGACCCGCTCACAGGCGCAGGCGATCGAGGCCGATGCCCAGGTGCGCGCTCGCGAGACCCTCGAGCGCGCCAGGGCGAAGTCCCAGAAGATCGTCGACTCGGTCACCGGTCACACGACGGCCGTTCTGCGCGACGCCGAAGACCGCACGCGGCAGCTGCGCTGGCAGCAGCAGCAGCTGACGAGCTTCATGGCCGAGGTGCGCGAGCTGATCCGCCCCGACGGCATCTTCTCCGACGACGGCGCATCGTCCGGCGTCGGAGAAGATGCCGAGAGCGCCGAGGATGCAACGACGACCGCGGCCGAGTTCCCCTCCGAGGCTCCCGCCTCCCCTGAGGGGACCTTCCTCGGCGACGAGGTCCTCGAGGACGAGCTCGACGACGACCGTCCCCTCGAGAAGATCACGATCGATGTGGTGGAGACGAAGAAGAAGTCCTCCAAGTAATCGGAGACGACGAAGGCGCGAGCAGGATTCCTGCTCGCGCCTTCGTCGTCTCCGGGCCGAGGAGGGATCCCCGGCGGGTCGGTGTCGGTCAGGCTCGCCCGAACTGCGCAGAAGCCGGGCAGTCGAACGGGTCTGCGCCGGCGGAGAGGCCGACCCTGTTGAGGTACTCGATGACGATCAGGTACGAACGCCCGAGGCTGGTCTCCGTGTACGGGACATCGTTCGCGGTGCAGTAGTCACGGACGATCTCCCGGGCCTTGGCGAGGTGCAGTCGGGGCATGCTCGGGAACAGGTGATGCTCGACCTGGTAGTTCAGACCACCCATCAGCCACGTCGCCCACCATCCGCCGCGGATGTTGCGGGAGGTGCGCACCTGCTTCGTGAAGAAGTCGAGACGGGCGTTCGGGTCGATGATCGGCATGCCCTTGTGGTTCGGAGCGAACGATGCCCCCATGTAGACGCCGAACACCGCCAGCTGGACACCCATGAAGGCGAAGGCCATCCCGAGCGGGAGCATCAGGAAGACGGGGGTGAGGAGGATCGCGAACCGCAGTGCGATGATGCCGAGCTCGGTCCAGCGGCCCTTGACGTTCTTCTTCGTCGTGAGGTGCTTGAGACCGATGTAGTGGAGGTTGAGCCCCTCGAGGGTGAGCAGGGGGAAGAAGAGCCAACCCTGCTTGCGCGTGATCAGACGGATCAGGCCCTTCGACTGCGCGGCGTCCGTCTCGAGGAACGAAATCGTGTCGACCTCGATGTCTGGGTCCTTGCCGACCTGGTTCGGGTTGCCGTGGTGCTTGGTGTGCTTGGAGTCCCACCACGAGTAGCTCATGCCGATGCTGCCGGCGAGAATTCGCGCGAGACGGAAGTTCGAGGGGCCGGAGGACAGGATCTGTCGGTGCGCGGCCTCGTGGGCGAGGAACGCGATCTGCGTGAAGACGATGCCGAGGCCCGCGGCGATGAGCAGCTGGAACCAGCTGTCGCCGAGGAGGATGAACCCGGTGATCAGACCGCCGAGGGCGACGACGATGCCGCCGCCGACGAGGGCGTAGAACCACTGGGCCCGCTGGAGCAGTCCCATCTCCTTGACCACCTGCGACACCTGCTTGTACGCCTTGGCCATCGGGGGGAACTCCGCGTTGCCGGAGTAGGTCTGGCGAACCGGACCCAGCGTTGCCGCGGTCGATTCGATCTGTGTGATGGAGATGATCTTCTCCTGCCGATCGGAGCCCTTGAGCTGTGAAGCCCAAGGCGACTGCCCAACGCTTACCTCACGATAGCCCGCGCCCCATGCGCGTCAGGGAATACATCCACAACCCTTGACGAAGGGAACTTCCTGTGCGTGAGGGAACCCGACGACGGACTCTCCTTCGCGTCGCCGATCCCGTTCAGGCGCGGGCTCTGCGGGTCCTGCGGCGCCAGGCCCGCGGGAGGATCGGCGCGAAGCGCGGTCCGCGCGGAGCCGGGCTCTGTGCGTCTTCGAGCGCGCGGAACGCGTCATCGAGGGAGTCGAAGGCGCCGAGCTCGGAGCCGCGATTGTCGTGGACGAGGTGCGCGCTGCCGTCGTACTCGACGAATCCGGCGAACTCGCCGGCGCGTGTGGCGACGTGCACGTCGGTGTCGGCCTGCTTCCAGGTCAACGGATCGGACGGGGGAAAGGTGGTCGTGCTCATGGTGATGCTCATTGCTGTGTGGCGGACACGCGTCGGCGCTCCGCAAGATGTCAGATCGAGGGCGGATTCCGCACGCATCGATGTGCGCGGTCCGTGATGGCCCTGATCAGTGGCGGCGTGGCGGCCGAGAGGGGCGATGCACACACGCTGCATGACTAGTGTAGCAGAACGCGTCTCCGACCCCGGCTCCGCGTCGCATCGGTCAACTGGCGGGCGGCTGGCCGCCCCCGCCGGGGCCGCCCTGACCGCCGGGCGCGGAGCTTGAGGACGGCACCGTGGCGGTGTCGACTCCGACGACGAGCGTCGCCGTGTATCCGGCCGACACGCTCCCGGCGACCGTCGCGACCTGCAGGGCTCCGGCGTCGTCTCCGAAGACGTTGTCGCTCTCGAGCGTGATCCGGCCGAGATTGTCCGCGGAACCGTCATAGGCGGGATCTCCGTACACCGCGGTGCATGCCGCTTCGGGGAGCGCGAGCTGCGATGTGGCGATCGCTGTCGTCGAATCCGTGATCGACTCGACGTCGGGATACACCTCGAAATGGATGTGGGGCCAGCGCCCCGAGTAGCACCCGGGGAAGATCGAGGTGAAGGCGACCGTACCCTCCGCATCCGCCACCTGCACGCCCCGGAGATACGTGACGTCCTCCAACCCGGATGAGTACATCGAGTACTCGCCCTGCGCGGTGCAGTGCCACGCGTACACGGCGACTCCGGCGAAGGGAACGGCGCCGTTCGCGAGGTCGATGACCTGGAGTCGGAAGGTGAGCGGGACCCCGTCGGCCGTGGCCGCGCCGTCGATCGAGGAGCGGATGTCCTGGCGGACGATGCCGGAGTCCTCGAGCACATCGGGCCCGTTCGATCCGTCACCGGGGTACGGGCCAGCTGTCTCGTCGGGGATCTCCGCGACGCTCGAACCGTCCGCGGGCGTGCCGGAGGAGGCCGACGGCGACGGAGTGCTCGAGGATCCCGCCGACGCTGCGGGCGCACACGCGGCGAGCACGACCGCGCCGAGCCCGATCCCCGCGAGTCCGAGCACGCCCCGTCTGCTCATCAGGGTGCGGATGTCGAAGGCAGCCCCCTGGTCGACGACCTCTTCGTCTGCGCGATCCAGCAGTCGCCCCTCGTAGGCGGGGCCGTCCGGTGTCTGCGTGGGTTCGGGGATGCTCATGCGCTGGGTCCTCTCCTGCGGCCTGTGGTGGTGCCACCATGGTGCGCGAGGATCCGATCAGAAGCCTTTGCTCGGCCTATGGTTCGTCTATCAGGGTCGGCGCGACCGGGGGCCGGACCGCCAGCACCGCGACGATGCCGACGAGGATCAGGGCGGTGAGAGTGACAGGGATCGGTAGCACCGGGTCCAGGAGCACGAGCACGGCCCCGAGCGGGACGACCGTGTTGACGACGCGGTCGGCGTTCTCGCGGATCGCGATCCACCAGATGCCGATCAGGAACACGGCGATCGGGATGGTCACCGTGAACGACGCCACGACGTTGGACAGGTGGCTCACCCCGGTCAGGACGTCGATCTCGACCTCGATCCCTGCGGAGAAGGCCGCTGCGGCAGCGAACACGAAGTAGTGCGAGTATCCGTACCGGAGCGAGCGGCGGAACGTCGTGATGGCGCGGTGGTGCGGGGGCCAGAAGTAGATCCACCACAGAGATGCCGTGACCACGAGCGTGAGGACCGAGATCGCGATCAGCGGCCCCAGCGTCTCCACCTCGTCGAGAGCGTCGATGATCGCGTTGGCCGACGCCAGGAGGCTCTCACCGAGGACGATCAGCGTGAACAGACCGTATCTCTCGGTGATGTGATGCGGGTGCCACGGTGTCTGCGTGCGGTATTCGGCGAACACCGGCACGCCGATCTCGATCAGCGCGCACAGTACGAACGCAGCGAGCTGCCACGGGCCTGTCGGGATGAGGAGGAAGAGGATCCACAGCACCTGCACGGCCGCGATGCCGAAGGCGTATCGACGGGTGGCGGAGCGGAGCGGACCCGCAGAACGCGACGCGCGGAGCCACTGCGCCACCATGGCGACACGCATCACGATGTAGCCGAGCACGGGCACGGTGAAGTCGCCTTCGGTGAAAGCCTGAGGGATGCCGGCGGCGAACACGAGGACTCCGCCCATCTGCACGAAGGTCGTGACCCGGTAGAGCCAGTCGTCGGTGTCGAACGAGGTGGCGAACCACGTGAAGTTCATCCACGCCCACCAGATGGCGAAGAAGACCATCGCGTATGAGGTGATGCCGTGCAGGAAGTCGGCGTGGCCGAGAGCGTGGTGCAACTCCGCCGACGCGATGCTCACCGCGACGACGAAGACGAGATCGAAGAACAGCTCCAGGGTGCTCGCGGTGCGATGCGGTTGAGCGGGATCCCGTGGCTGCATCCGACGGAGCTGGAAGCGGCGAGCGGCGGCGTCGGTGGTCACGGCGAAAGGATAGCGCCAGGATCGCCGCTCGCGAGAGGACGATTCGTCCATTCGTGAGAATTACCTTTCGGTTAAGGCCATGTTCCGCTACAGTGATCAGAGTCTGCAGTGCCTGCTGTCAGCGACCGCCGTGTGGGACGGCGAAAACGCACTTCGTGATGTGGGAATCGCGAAGAGTTTCAGCAGGACCCGAGGGGTCGGGACGCAGACGATGCCGTGAACGTGGGGTTCATGGTCTGGGGAAATCTGGGGAATCAAATGACGCACTGGGGATACTTGCGTACATTCACGGCTCAAGGGGCCTCGGCATGACTTCCGTCGAGGATGCTCTGAGCATCTCTCGTTCGGGCTTCGTGCCGGTCGCGGCTCCGCGAGCGACCAAGTCGGTGACGCGCACGGTGGTAACGCCGCGCGCCTCGGCGACTCTGGAGAGGCGCCGGCAGTGGGAGCGTCGCTATCGGATGCGGCTGCGGATCACGGATGCTGCAGTCATCCTGTTCGCCGTCGGTCTGACGGCAGCGATCCAGCTGTCCACCGGCGTCCCTGCGTTCGAGGTCCTGCGCGGCGGCATCCCGCTCGCCGCGCTCTGGTACCTCATGCTGAGCGCGCTGCACACGCGGGACGCCGCGCTGTTCCGCGCGAGTGCCACCGAGTACCGCGGCGTGGTCCACGCCAGCGGACTCGCCTTCGGGATCATCGCCATCGTGGCGGTGCTGCTCGCATGGAAGTCGATGCAACTGGTGCTGCTGCTGGGGCTGCCGCTCGGTGTTCTGACGCTTCTGGTGACCAGGTGGATGTGGCGCCACTGGTTGCAGACGCAGCGTGCGCATGGGAGGTTCGCCTCTCGCACGCTCGTCGTGGGCAATCGGGATGACGTGGAGTACGTCGTCCGCACGCTGCACCCGATCGGCGCATCCGGCTACCAGGTGGTCGGCGCGACTCTCCTCGACGGCAATGCACGCGACATCCTGATCGACGACACGCGGTTCCCGGTTCTGGGGAACGTGAACTCCGTGTCGTCGGTCGCCGCCGAGGTCGGCGCCGACACGATCATCGTGGCGAGCCGACCGGAGGGCGAACCGGAGTTCGTGAAGCAGCTGAGCTGGCAGCTCGAGGGGACCGCTGCGGAGCTCGTGCTGTCTAGCCGACTCACGGATGTCGCCGGACCGCGCATCTCCTTCGCTCCGGTCGAGGGGCTTCCGCTCATCCAGGTGCAGATCCCGACCTACGAAGGCGGTCAGCACCTGCTCAAGCGTGCACTGGATGTCGCAGTGGCGACCCTTGCGCTGATCCCGATCGGCCTGCTCGCGCCCGTGCTCGCGCTGCTGATCAAGCTCGACTCGCCCGGTCCCGTCTTCTTCTTCCAGGAGCGTGTCGGCCGTGACGGTCGCCGGTTCAAGATGGTCAAGTTCCGTTCCATGAAGACGGATGCCGAGCAGCAGCTCGCCGCGCTCAAGGAGCAGAACGAGGGCGCCGGTCTCCTGTTCAAGATGAAGGACGACCCGCGCGTCACCCGTATCGGCAAGGTGCTTCGCAAGCTGTCTCTCGACGAGCTGCCGCAGTTCTGGAATGTCCTCATCGGCGACATGAGCGTCGTCGGACCTCGCCCGCCGCTCCCGAGCGAGGTCACCGCCTACGACGGCACCGTCTTCCGCCGCCTTTACATCAAGCCCGGGATCACCGGTTTGTGGCAGGTCTCCGGCCGCAGCGACCTCACGTGGGACGAGAGTGTTCGGCTCGACCTGCGCTACGTCGAGAACTGGTCCGTGATGAACGATCTGCAGATCATGTGGCGCACCGCCAAGGTCATGGTGCAGCCCAGCGGGGCATACTGATCGGATGAGCGATTCGAACAGCCTCACCATCGCGATGGTGGGGACCAGAGGAGTGCCCGCGGCCTACGGCGGTTTCGAGACCGCGATCGAAGAGGTCGGACGCCGCCTCGCGGATCGTGGCCATGACGTCGTCGTGTACACCCGTGGTTCCGAGCGACGCGAGAAGGAGTACCTCGGTATGCGCGTCGTGCACCTTCCTGCCGTCCCGGTGAAGCAGGTCGAGACGCTCAGCCACACCGGTCTCTCGGCACTGCATCTCGTGTTCGGCCGACGCCCTGATGCGACGTTCGTCTTCAATGCCGCCAACTCCCCGTTCCTGCCACTCCTCCGCCTCCGCCGCGCTCCGGTCGCGCTGCACATGGATGGGCTCGAGTGGCGGCGGTCGAAGTGGGGGCCACGAGGCAAGGCGTACTACCGCTGGGCCGAGCAGTTCGGGGTTCGGACGGCCGACGCCCTGATCGCGGATGCACCAGGCATCGCGGACTACTACCGCCACCAGTTCGATGTGCCGACGGAGCTCATCCGTTACGGCGCGCCGATCCTCGACGATCTCCCCGAGCGCGACATCGCCGAGATGGACCTCACCCCGGGCGGGTACCACCTCGTCGTCGCCAGGTTCGAACCTGAGAACCATGTGCTCGAGATCGTCCAGGGCTACCATGACAGCGACGCCGAGCTGCCGCTCGTCGTCGTCGGTTCAGCTCCCTACAGCGCCGCGTACACGCAAGAGATCCAGCGGGTCGCCGACGGCGATGACCGGATCCGCCTCGTCGGCGGCGTCTACGACCAGGAGCTGCTCGACGCGCTCTACGCCAATGCAGTCACCTACCTCCATGGCCACTCCGTCGGGGGTACCAACCCTTCGCTCCTCCGCGCGATGGGGGCTGGGACCGCGGTGATCGGGTTCGACGTGCCATTCAACCGGGAGGTGCTCGACGGCAACGGCTGGTTCTTCTCGGATGCCGGCGACGTCGCGGCACACGTCGTCGCGGCAGAAGCCGCCCCTGAGCTGACTGCCTCTCGCGCCAAGACCGTGCAAGAGATCGCCCGCACCCGCTTCCGCTGGGACGACGTCGCCGACGAGTACGAAGCGCTCGCGCGCCGACTCGCCGAACGCTCGACCATCCACCCATCCGCGCGCCGCGCCCGTCGTCGCACGACGGACTGGTCGCCCGCTCCTGTCGAGTCGGCAGCACCGTGAGCAGCCGGCCCACCGCGCTCCTCGTCCATCCCGGAGCGGAGATGTTCGGTTCCGACCGGATGCTGCTCGAAAGCGCAAGGGGTCTGGTCGAGGCAGGTGCGCGCGTCGTGGTGGCGCTTCCGAGTTCCGGACTCCTCGTCCCCGAGCTCCGGGCCGCCGGCGCAGAGGTCGTCATCGTCCCGATGCTCGTGCTGCGCAAAGTGCTTCTCACACCGCGGGGACTCCCCCGACTCTTCCGCGACACCTTCCGAGGACTCGGTGCCGCATGGCGTCTGATCGGTCGGGTGCGTCCCGACGTCGTCTACGTCTCCACGATCATCATTCCGCAGTGGCCGCTGATCGCCCGTCTGAGGCGCGTCCGTACAGTGAGCCATGTGCACGAGGCCGAGGCATCCGGCAACAGAATCGTCAACGGGATCCTTTACTCCCCTCATCTGGCCTCGCACCGCACACTGGTCAACAGCCGGTTCAGTCTCGACACCATCCGCGCGGCGCTGCCGGCCCTCGCCCGACGCGCACACGTCGTCTACAACGGAGTCGCCTCGCCGCCGCAGCCGCTCTCACCGCGCCCTCGCATCGAGAACGCGCTCCGCGTGCTCTACATCGGCCGTCTTTCTCCACGGAAGGGTCCCGATCTCGTTATCGAGGCCGCTGCGCGGCTGCACGATGCAGGACGAGCCGTCGACGTCACGCTTCTGGGCGCGGTCTTCGAAGGATACGAGTGGTTCGAAGCCCAGCTGCGCGAGCAGGCCTCCGAGGCGGGCGTCTCCGTCGACTTCGCCGGATTCCACTCGGACATCTGGCCGTTCCTCGCCCAGGCGGATGTGCTCCTCGTCCCCTCGCGAGTCGACGAGCCGTTCGGGAACACCGCGGTGGAGGGCATCCTCGCGCTGCGTCCCGTCATCGCGAGCGACAGCAGCGGACTTCGCGAGGCGGCGGGCGGCTATGAGACTGCGCAGCTCGTCACCGCAGGCGACCCGGACTCCATCGCGTCCGCACTGACCGACATCCACACGCGCTGGGGCGAGATGGTCTCGACCGTGGCGGACAGTCGGGCCGAGGCACTGCGACGGCACGCGCCCGACGTGTACCGGGCGAGCATCACCTCGCACGTCCTGATCTGACGTCGACCTCGAACCGTCGTGACGAGTTCGGCTAGGGCGCGTCACCGGACGTCGGCGCCGCGCTGCCGACGGTGAGCCGCGTCTTGTGCCGGACGATGTAGATCGAGAACGGGATCAGCTGACACACCAGCAGCGCGAAAGCGACCCCGATGAGCGGCCCGGAGATGCCCAGGATCGGGGTCAGCACGAACGAGAGTCCGATCCCCACTGTCGCCATGCTGAGCGTGGGGATGACCTGGAAGCGGATGCCCGGCTTATCCATGATGAACATGCCCAGCGGATACACGGCCGCAGTCATCATGATCATCAGACCGAAGGCGAAGATCGTACTCGGACGGACGGTCAGCTCGCCCTGCGTGATGAAGCCGAAGAGCCACGGGCCGACCAGCCACACCATGAACGTCGCCACCGCGATCGCGATGGCGAACAGTGCGGAGAGCAGGAAAGGTCCCCGCTGCAGACCGCCCGTATGACGCATCCGCGCGAACTGCGGCCAGAGCGCGAGCCCACCCGCCATCACCAGACCGTTGAGGGCGAAGAAGACCTGACCGGCGACGCCGTACTCGGCGACGTCGGTCGGTCCGCCGAGTTGAGCGATCACGTAGCGCTGCGAACCGACCGCGATCGGGTACGTGACCATCTGCGCGAGCATCGGCCAGCCGACGTCCATCACCCGGACCCCGGGGAACCTTCGCGGACGTAGGACCATGCGTGCAGCGGCGGGGATCAAGGGCGACGTCGTCCTCGCCGTGATCAGGATGCCCAGCACCGAGACGAGGAACGACGCCGCGAAGGAGGCGACCGCCACGAAAGAATGCAGGTCGTCCCCTCCGAAGGTGAGGATGAGCCACACGCCGGCCAACGTGAGCGGTGAGATCAGCCCCTGCAGCAGGATCACGACATGGTTGCGGCGCTGCCCGAGCATGATGCGCGCCCAGATCCCGAGGGGAATGCCCAGGCAGAAGATCGTCACGCAGTAGAACGCAGCCAACGACGCGCCCGGGCGTCCGCCGGCCTCGCCGAAGACCAATTCCCAGGCCCCGGTCAGAACGAGGATGGTGTTGATCGCCATCGCGGTGGCCGCGAACATGAGCAGCACTCGTCCGACCGAGGTGAGCTGATACCGCAGCTTCTCGTCGGTGCGCACGTCGTCGCTCGTCGCCACCGCGTTGACCAGGACCGCCCCGCTGCCGAGGTCCGTGAACGTCAGCAGCGAGGGGATCGTGGTGAGCAACGTGTAGAGGGCGAAGCTGTCGACGCCCGCGTCTCCGATGATCATCCTGGTTGTGAGAACGCCACAGACCAGCGCGATGACCATCGTCAGCGCGCGGGCGCCGACAGCGAGAAGTGAACCCATACCTACATCGTCACCGGGGCAGGGCCCCCAGGGTCGCGCTGGCCGCGGGGAGTCGCGATACCGACGCGATCGCGGACGGCACCGGAACCGCCACAGAGGCCTGTCCGGTCGCGTACGCCGGGAGCAGTGTGTAGTCCGCGGCGAGGACATCCGCGCCGACCACCCAGGTCGAGCGCTTGTCGTTGCCGGTGGCCGCCCGGAACGCGTCGAGGGTCTCCGTCACAGCCGGATCCTTGGATACGGGCCCCCGGGACCATGCCGAGAACCACGTCGGGGCGTCGGACGTGGCCTGGTGGTACAGGTTGCCCTCGACACTCGACACCATCTGAGACCCGGTGTATCGCAACGAGAAGTCCTGCACGCACACGAGGCAATTGCCGGCGCTCTTCGCGAGGATGTTGTTCGACATCACGACGTCATGGACGATCCATGGCGCCAACGGATCCACCCCGGGCGCGCCCGGGTCGCTGGGGCGGCGTGCGTCCTGTGCGATGTTGATGTTGCGGTTCCCGTTGCCGGCGAACGTGTTGTTCCAGATGTCGACGTCGCCCGAGTTGAGGACGTAGAGGCCGAATGCGCCGTTCTGTGCGATCACGTTGTCGGCGACGACGGCATGCTCGGACAGCTCGACGAGGAGACCATCACCCGTGTTGCCCGTGACATTGTTCCCGGTGAAGGTGAGGCCCACCACCGACTCGTCGAACCACGGGCCCGCGCCGTTGTTGCGGGTGAACGAGCTGTTCTTCACCGTCACATCGTGGGTTCGCGTCACCTTGAAGGCACCAGACACCGGTGCGGCGTTGAAGTGCTCGCTGTTGTTGCCGACCGACAGCATGTCGTTCACGGTGAGGCCGTCCGCCCGCGAGGCGCCGCCACCCAGGAGTCCGTTCCCGATCAGGGAGACCCGCGTCAGTGTGGTGCCCGGGGACCACGAGTAGAAGCCCGTGGTCGAGTTGTCCCGGATCGTGACGTCGGTGAGGGTGACGTCGGCCGCAGCGGCGATCACCGTCCCCATCTGCGGAACGCTGGTGGCATAGCGGCGTACGCCGATACCACGGATCTCGGTGCCGACGGAACGGATCGAGAGCGCCTGCGTGAGGTCGCTCGCCTCGACGCTCTTGCCCGTGGGATTCGTGCCGATCACGAGACGCTTCGCCGCATCGTCGACGAAGAATGTCCCCGTGGTGACCTTCGCTGCGGACGCGACTTCGCGCAACTGCGTGCCCGCGACCCAGACCTGATCGGGGTGCGCGGCCATCGGATACGCCGGGTTGACGAACTGCCAGCCGGGCGTGGTGTTATCCGGCGCCCCCTGAGCGTAGGTCGGACTCGAATCGAGGGACGTCGTCCATCCGTCGACCACCCAGGTGCTCCCGCTGGCCTTCCAGCCCGTGACGCTCTTGGCCCCGTCGAGCCAGACCGACTCGTTCGCGGCCGGCTGGATGGTGACCCGCTTCTGCGGCGGGATGATGACCTGCTCGTGGTATGTGCCGCCACGAAGCACGATGGTGCCCCCGTCGGCGACCCGGCTCAGCGCAGCCGCGATGGTCTTGACCGGCGCGCTCAGCGTCCCTGCCGCTTCATCCGAGCCGGTCGGGGCGGCGTACACAGCTCCCGCAGGGACGGGATACGACAACGAACCGGGAGATCCGGCACCGTTCTCGCTGGTCACTGCGCCCGGCGTCGACGGCACGACCGGGTCGGTCGGGGTCGGCGCCGGGACAGGCGTCTGACTCGGTGCCGGTTCCGGAGCGGTCGTCGGCTCCGGTGCGGCCGTCGGTTCCGGAGCCGCCGTCGGCTCCGGCGCGGGAGCCGGTGCCGGCGTCGTCACGAACACGTCGTCGATGCCCACCGGCACCGCGGCTCGCGCCCCGTCGAGGTGTAGAGCGCGAATGCGTAGCCACCCTCGCTCTGGATGCGCGATGAAGACGAGTCGGTGTGCGAGACCTGCCAGTCGGCGGGTTCTTCGGCATCCGCAGGCCATGCCTTCGCCGACAGGGCGACAGGGTCGGTGCCGGTGACGCTGAGCGCCACGTTCAGGGTGCTCCCGTTCGACACGGTCAAGGGGAGACGGCGCTCGGCGAGACTGTCCACGGCCGTCAGATCGGTCAGCCGAACGATCGAGAGGTAGGCGGAGCCGTCCGGGTGCACCCGCACCCGCACGCCGTAGGAGTCGTGTCCGGACACTCGGACCGCCTGCGCCAGATAGAGCGGTCCGCCCACAGGAAGGGTGGGAACCGTGAGCGAGAAGCGGCTGGTCACATCGGTGGCCGCGACGCCTTCCGTGGTCGCCCTGGCGGTGATGCCCGGTGCCCGGCTCGCGAGAAGCGCCTGGTCGCCCGTGACGCTGGATGCGCCCTCGATCACACACCACGCACCGTCAGCCGAGGAGCCCCAGCCGGTGCTCACCGTGCGGTCCATGTCGTCGTCGACGACGGGAATGTCTGTGACCGCAACGGCGGACGTCGCCGTCGGCGAAGCGTCGGCGTGTGCCAGTGCCGGCACCGCCGTCATCGCCGCTGTGATCGCGAGGACTGCGGCGAGGCCGCCGGCAGCGGTCCGGACGCGGATTCGCCGGTGCGGAGAGGAGGTCATCGAAGATGACGCGGCAGAGGGGAGGGGAAAGAACACGATGTCACCGTCTTCTGGGGCAGATTCAGACCGACCCGCCACGCCGCAGTTTCAACCCCAGCGGCACGTGCGAGTCCCCCTCGCAACTCATGAAGAGTAACCGGCTCGCGGGGCAAAAGACAAACCAGAACGCCCGTAAACCGATATTATGCGCGACCGGAGCCACGGATCGCCTCGGCAGGAACAGCTGATCAGTCGCTGTAGTACTCGCTGCGATGCCGATCGGGCTTGGCGCGGTTCAGCACGGTGCCGAGGATGCGCGCGCCGCCGGACTCCAGCGACTTGATGCTCTTCGCCAAGGCCGCGCGGCGAGTCTTCGTCGCATCGACGACGAGGATCACGCCGTCGGTCTGCGTCGCGAAGAGGTTGGCGTCTGCGACGCTGAGCGTCGGCGGCGAGTCGATCACGACGTAGTCGTACTCCGCCGCGGCGAAGTCGAGCAGCTGCGCCATACGCGACGATGTGAGCAGCTCTGCCGGGTTCGGCGGCACCGTGCCCGCGGGCAGGATGTCGAGGGTGCTGTCGGCGACGCTGTGCTTGGCGACCTCGAAGTCCACCTCGTCGAGCAGCACGCTGGTCAACCCGATCGAGCCATCGATACCCGCATGCTCATGCGCGCGCGGACGGCGCATGTCGGCATCGATGAGCAGCACGGAGTTGCGCAGGCCCGCCAACGTCATGGCCAGGTTGACCGAGATCGTTGACTTGCCCTCGGCGGGCATGCCGGACGTGACCAGCAGCACCTTCACCCGCGATGAGACGTTCGCATATGCGAGCGCCGACCGGATGCGCCGGAACTCCTCCGACGTGTGACCGAGCGGCTCCTGCGCCACTGCGATGCCCCGCGTAGCGAGCAGCGAGGACTTCGAGACGACACCGAGCACCGGATCACCGCCCGCCTGGGTGAGCGTCTCCTCGTTGCGGACGCGAGTGTCGAGAACCCCGATCAGAACAGCGACCGCGAGGCCGAGGACGCCGCCCAGGAAGCCGCCGAGGAGGGCATCCCGCGGCTTGCTCGGTGTGAACTGGAACTCGGGTACGACGGCGTCGTCGATGACCTCCGCCGTGATGGTCGATTCACCCTCGGGGTTCTTGGGAGCCACGTCCTTGACGACGATGATGAGCTGAGCGGCCACAGCATCCGCCAATTCGGCCGATGCCTTCGCATCATCGGCGGTCCCGGTCACGCGCAACGTGACGGTGCTCTGCGGGATCGACACCTCGATGTCGCGCGCGAGAGCCTTCGGCGTCGTATCAAGGTCGAGCTCGTCGATGACGGGCTCGAGCACGCGCGAACTGGTGGCGAGCTGGGCGAACGAGAGCATCTGGCTCTGCGTGTACACAGAGCCCTGGTTGAGGTCGGACGCGCTGGTCCCCTGATTGAGAGCGAAGTAGAGCGAGGTCGTCGCCTGGAACAGCGGCGTCTGCAACGAGGCGTACCCGAAGGATCCCGCCGCTCCGACGACGCCGCAGAGCACGATCATCCACCAGAATTTGCGCAGCGAACTGGCGATGACGCGCAGACTGACCCGGCTTTCGCCCATGATTCCCCATTCCCCCCTGAGACTTCGATTCTAGAGGAGTGTTCGTTTCGCCGACCTCACGATTGTGGACGCGGCAGCGGCGCATGCAGCGTATCGGATGCCCCGAGCTGGGCCTCACCCGGCTCACCGCGTGGACTGCGCAGCATATCGGCGTCGCGAGCCCACGTGATCGCCAGTCCGACGCAGAACCAGAGGAACATGCTGTACTGCGTGATGAGGGCCACCACGACAAGGCTCGGCAGCTGTCCGACCACGGCGATGGAGGCGGGACTGCGCGTCGACCTCCGCGTCGTCACCCACGCGGCGCACACGATGGCTGCCATGATCAGGAGTGTCGGCACGTAGCCGTATCGGAGCAGGGTGAGCACGAGGGCGTTGTCGACCGAGCGCGCGAAGTAGCCGAGGTAGTAGTCGCCGGAGACCAACGAATGCCAGTCCCCCGGATTGCCGAACAACTGCACCTGCTTCAGAAGCACGAGGAGGTCCGTCCGATAGTCGGCGCTGCCGCCGGCCTCCTCTCCCGCCGCCCCGAAGACGGTGTCGATGATCGGGATGACGATGGCCGTGCCGATGACGCCCGCAATCGCGACGGTCACCCGGAAGCGCGTCGAGACGCCGACGAGGAGGAAGGTCGAGAGCACGAGCGTGAGCACGAGCGTGAGCAGGCCGGCCCGGCTGAAGGTGAGGACGGTCGCCACCGCGATGATCACGACACCCGCGATCTTCGGCAGCAGGCGCCACTTGGTCGCGACCACGAACGCCGAGGACATCGCCAAGGCGGCGCCGAGCGCGATGGAGTGGCCGAATGCGCCCTCCACCCTGAGCACGCCGCCGCGCTCCTGCAGCGGGCTCCAGGTGTCGTAGATCACTCCGGAGCCGGGGATGAGGACGAAGGGGTTGAAAGACGTGAAGAACTCGATCGTGCCGAGGACGGCCGCGACGATCGCGATCACGGCGATCGTGGAGGTCACCCACTCCGGCGAGACGCGCGCGAGCACGACCCGTCCCCAGACGTACGGGATGACCCACTCGAGGATCGCCGCGACGAGAGAGGCGAGATCGACCGAATCGAAGGCGTACAGGCCGACGATGACGATGACGAACACGGCCACCCACGCATCCGCAGCACGCAAGGGGACGACCGACCAGTTGACGAGGATCATCAAGGCGGTCAGGAGGGTGATCGCCGCCCAGTAGAAACCGACGTTGACGCCGACCCAGAGCGGAACGAAGAAGAGCACGCACGCCCAGGCGACGAAGGCCGTGCGGGGCAGCAGCCGAAGCCCGAACACGACGATGGCCACTGCTGCGATAGCACCGACGGCGAGCAGCACGATCGGTACAGCAGTGGCCATGCGTCAGGATCTTACAGTGGCGCGGTGACCCGGAACGAATCGAATGTCACCCCGAGCGGAGCGGTCGCGCTCCCTGACCGGTTTCCACTCAGACCCACGGCACCTGCGGCGAGCGGAGTCGCATCGGTGGCGTTGATCTGCCAGTTCGCCGGCTCCGCGGCACCCGTGGCCCAGAGCTTGGCCGAGATCGCCGTCGACGTGGTACCCGTGACGGACACCTTCAGGCTGTACGACGTGTTCGCGGCCCAGGTCATACCCGGCACAGCCTGCGTGAGCAGCACGGTGCCCTCGCGATGCACGACGAGCCAGATGGCGCCATCAGGGCGGAGCCATGCACGGGCGAAGTACTTGCCCGCCGCCGTCTGGCGTGCGATCACACCGATGTACGCCCCGCCCGCGGCCGGAGCCTGGTCCACGCGGAACTGCGTCTCGAGGATCGCGTCGCCGATCGACGTGGTGTTGAGCGTCGCGTGGCGTGTGTCTCCCGCGATCAGGGCGAGCTTGCCTTGGCCGTTCGCGACCGTGGCCGCCGCCTGCGAGCCGCCGGCGATCGTCCACGCGCCGCCGGTGACCGCGCTGCCCCACCCAGGACCCGAGGTGCGATCGAACTCGTCGCTCGCGAGCGGAGCGGGCTCCGGCTCAGGATCGGGATCCGGGTCGACCGGGGCGCCGTGACCGTCACCGGCTTGGTGACCGTGTGGGTCGCACCCTTGTCGTCCTTCACCGTGAGCGTCACGGTGTACGTTCCCGCCGTGGTGTAGGTCCGCGAGCTCGTCGCGCCCGTCCCCGTGGATCCGTCGCCGAAGTTCCAGGCGTAGGACGCGATCGTGCCGTCCGAGTCGGTCGACGCGGTGCCGTCGACGTTGACCGTCAGCGCCGTGGCGGTCGCCGAGAAGGCAGCCGTCGGCGCGACGTTCGTGGGCTCGGGTTCGGGTTCGGGATCCGGAGCCGCTGCGCCGAGGTTCTTCAGCGTGAAGTCATCGAAACTCACGTTGTTGGTCCCCGTCGCGCTGCCGGCCCGGTACGAGAACACCGTCGGCGCGCCCGCGACCTGCAGGGCCGGAGTCGCGTCGGTGGTCGTGAGCTGCCAGTTGGCGGGCTCAGCGGACCCGGCGGCCCACAGCTTGGCGCGGATCGTCGTGGTCGTGGAACCCGTCGTCTCCATCGCCAGGGTGAAGCTGCTGCCGGCGGCCCAGCTCAGGCCGGAGACCGCGGTGCTGGCGATCGCCGTGCCGTTGCGGTGGATCACGAGCCACGTCGTCCCGTCGGCACGGTGCCACGCGAGTGCGCGGTAGCCGTTCGAACCGGATCGGCGTGCGCCGAGTCCCTCGTAGGCGACACCCGTCGAGGGCCCGGAGGCCAGGGTGTAGCTCACCCGCCCCGAGGTGTCGAGGAGCGACGTGCCCTGCAGCAGCATCTCGCGCGTCTCACCAGGAGTGAGATTGATCTTGCCCACGCCGTCTGCGACGGAGGTGACCGCGGCCGAACCGCTCATCGGCGCCCACGTGCCACCGACGTCTGCCGCACCCCATCCGCTGGAGACGACGCGGCCGAACGAGTCGGATGCTGCGAAGACCTGCGCTTGGACGGTCACCGTCTTCGTGACGGTCGCCGACCCGCCGAGGCTGTCGGTCACCGTGAGCGTGATGTCATGGTTCCCCGCCTGAGCATAGGTGTGACCCGCGGTGACGCCGGTTCCGGCGGCGGTTCCATCACCCCAGTTCCAGGAGTACGCCAGCGTCGCTCCGTCGGACGCGCTCGAGCCGGAGCCCGAGACGTTCACGCTCAGGCCGGAAGCAGTCGAGGTGAACGTCGCAACCGGGTTCGCGTGCGTCGTGACGGCCTGACGCGTCGTCGATGCGGTCCCGCCGCGGTTGTCCGTGACGGTCAGCGTCACCGTACGCGTCCCTGCCGTGGCATACACGTGGCTGGCCACCTGTCCGGTCGAGGTCGATCCGTCGCCCCAGTTCCACGCGTACGAGGAGATCGTGCCGTCGGAATCGGTGGACGCGGACGCATCGGCCGAGACCGAGAGTCCTGTTCCCGTCACCTCGAAGGCTGCCGTCGGGAGCACGTTCGCCGCCTCGACGACGATCTGCTTCTCGGTCGTCGACGCGAGTCCGTTGCTGTCGGTGACGGTGAGTCGAGCCGTGTAGGTTCCGCTCGCCGCATACGTGTGCGCGGCCGTCACCCCCGTGGCCGTCGGCGACTGGTCACCGAAGTCCCAGAGGTATCCGACGATCGTCGCCGAGCCTGCCGGCGCCGACGTGCTGGCGTCGAACGCCACGTCGAGGTCGGTCGCGGTCGCCGCGAATGCCGCGGTCGGGGCCTGGAAGCCCTTGCCGATGCCGTAATGCGTCTGCACCTGAGCCGGAGTCAACGCGTACGGGTACACGGCGACCTCATCGAGCGCCCCCTTGAAGTACTTGGAGCTCGGGGCGGACGGCCAGCTGGTGAGGTTGTCCCCACCGATGCGCCAGTAGCCGAGATAGTTCTCTGCCGTTGTCGCTCCCGCGTCGGACGCGACGAGCGCACCGTCGACATAGAGCTTCATGCCGGCAGCGCTCTGCGTCGCCACGGCATGGTGCCATGCGTTGTTGTTGAGAGCGGTGTTGTTCTGGATCGTCCGTGTGCTGCCGTCGTAGTTGCCGAACACCAGCCGACCGTTGTTGGTCATGTAGAGATGGCGGTCGTAACTGGTGGAATCACCGGAAGCCGCAGATCCGTAGCCGATCAGCTTGCCGCCGTTGGTGGTGTTGGTCTTGAACCACAGCTCGGTCGAGTACTCCGCGGACACGGCGGCCTTGTTCGTGGTCGCCACTCGCCCTGTCGATGTTCCCGTGAACGTCGACGCGTCGGTGGCGGTGTTCGCGACACCCGATGTCGATGTCGAGACGCCGGACCCGAAGACCGGAGTGTTGGCGCCGGCCCAGTCCTGCGCGGCGGTGCCGAGCGGGTAGTACAGCTGCGGCTCGTCAGCGGTCACGGCGTCGACATAGGACGAGGCTGCGCCCGCCGTCACCGTCGCGCTCACGGCCTGGCTGCTGACCGTGTTCCCGTTGCCGTCCTTCGCGACGACCGTGTACTCCTGGGTGGTTCCCGGAGCAGCTGTCTTGTCTTCGAGAGTGATCGTCGGTCGGTTCCACCAGGTCGCGTCGGCGGTCTTGGTGGCGACAGGAGCCGTCGTGCCCGTGCGGCGCAGCTCATAGGTGAGCGTCAGGTCGTCCCGATCCCAGTTGGCGGGAATGGACACGCGTACGCGTCCGGGAATGAACGACTGCGCTGAGGCTGTCCAGTTGGCGCCGGACAGCCGGGGGCCGTCTTTCGCTCCGGCCGGAGGGTTCGTCGAGAAGCGGACGAGGCCTTCGAAGCGACCGTTGTTGACCGATCGGAACTCGCCGCCGATCGAGATCATGTTGCCCGCTCCGGTGATGGAGAGACCGGCCTGGCCCATTCCCGTCGTCACGCCGACGGCCCAGTCGGGCGTCCATGCGTAGGGCGACGGTGCAGGCGTTCCCGCCCAGTTCTTGTAGGTGCCGCCTGCGGCGGGCTGGTTGCCCAACGTTCCGCGGGCGTCAGCGGTGTACGCCTCGGAGTAGCGGTGTGTACGCGGGTTCTGCTCCGGGTGCAGACCCATGGTGCCGCACGCATGCGTGTGGCTCGTCGTGTAGACGACCTTTCCGGTCGAGTACACGCCGTAGTGGTCACCGAGGCAGTCCGCGATCCAGCGGACCTGTCCTGTGCCGGCCTCGGCGGCGAAGGTCCCCTCCAGGTTGCCCGTCGCCGCGTCGGCGTACACCCAGCCGGTGCCGTAGACGGCGGTGGCGTCGGCGGCGAGACCGAAGATGCCGGCCTTGCCGGTGTTGCCGCCCGTGCCCGCGCCGTTCTTCACGGTCTGCGGCAGCGCCCATGCGGTGTCGAGGGCACCGGTCGTCTTGTCCAGTGCCGCTGTGCCGCGCATCGTCAGGTCGCCGTTCACCTGCGAGAACCGACCTGCGGCGATGACGTTCTGCCCAGCGGGGTCCATCACCATCGCGTCGACCTGGAGATCGGTCTGCGGCGCCCAGTTGAGCAGTGCGCCGTTGGCCGCGTTGAACCCGGCGAGGTTCTTGCGCGCGGTGCCGTTGCCCTGTGTGAACAGGCCGCCGACGAAGACACTCGACCCGGAGGTGGCGAGGGCATAGACCCCGCTGCCGCCGATGGACGGGGAGAACCCGGGGACCAGCTGTCCGGTGACGGCATCGAGAGCGGCGAAGTTCCATCGTGTCTGGCCGTTGACCGCGTTGAAGGATCCGCCGATGTAGATGCGGCTGCCGTCGGGCGAGGCCGCGACCGCCTTGATCACGCCGTTCACCTGCGGAGCGAACGACAGCAGCTGCCCCGTGTTGATGTCGTACGCGAGCACGTTCGACCGCGCTGTCAGGCTCGTTCCCGGCACCGCCAGTGGCGCACGGGCGTTGTCGAACTTGCCCACCGCGTACACGGTGGAGCCGATCATCGTCTGCGCCCAGACGTAGCCGTTGTCGATCTGCACCGTCGGAATCGGATCCGACGTGACGACATTGTCGTCTCGCTGCAACAACGGCGGCACGGTCGGCGGAACATCCGCCGACGCGGCCTGCGCGCCCAGTGTCGTCATGCCTGCGACGAGCAACGCCGCCGTCACGACAGATGCGAGCGCGCTACGTGCGCGACCCATGGTCGTTTTGTTCCCCATTAGTGACTCCCCAGCCGCCGGAACTTAAATGAATATGAAGTTGAAAAAGTGCTGTGTTGCAAAAGACGAACGATGGAACTGCGTAAAAGAAAAAGTCGGTGTGCGCCTCAGGAAAGCGTGCCTGCGAAGGTGGCCACCGGCTCACCCGCGGCGTAGTTGACGCTGATCTTCACGGATCGCCCCTTGATCGGATCGAGCATGAAGACGTAGGTCCCGGTCGCCTCGGCGCCGGCCGCGACCTCGCCCGAGAGCGGTTCGTTCGGCCCGGCCGTCGTGGCCACTCCCACATCTCCGTCGTCGGTGGTCAGATTGACGACCGCCGAATCGATGCTCTGCGCCTTCTTCGAGTCGTTGGTGACCGAGACGGTGACGACGACGGCGGAACCGGCGTACTCGCCGGGAGTCTCAGGCTTGATGGTCGTCGTCGAGATCTTGTCGACTTTGACGACCATGTCGGTCGAGAGGGAGACGGGGGCGTCGAGTGCCCCGCTCTCCTCGGTCAGCGTGGGCGCCTCGGTGGGCCCCGCCGCGTCTGTGTCGGCAGGAGGCGTCCAGTCGGTGGTGCTGGTGCCCTCCGGTGCCGGAGTCTTCGCCGCGTCGGGCGCCGCCGTGCAGCCTGCCACGACGAGTACGAGCGCGACCAGAGGTGCGACGAGCATCGTGCGCACTGATCGCGATGTGCCGTCCCCAGAACGGCATGATGAAACGTTGAACACTGTAGCTCCCCAGAACCCAGATCCCCATCCAAGGCCCCCTCGGCCTTGGTTCCCCTTCACCCGCGCAGAACGCGGTATCGGCTAACGATAATGCGAGGAGCGCAAAACCACAAGGTTGTTCTCAGGAATGACGACGGTGTCCACCGAGCTGAGCGAGGATGCCTGCGACGGCCGCCTCGACCTCGGCGATCGTCTCGCCGTGCCCTCGACTGCCGTGCCGGTCTGCGATGCTGCTCGGGTCGGCCGTCGCCCGGCCGCCGAAGAGATGCCGGACGCGGCCCTTCACTCCGGTCGTCGTCGCGAGCGGAACCGCCCTCGAGCGCGCACGATCGAGGTGCGCGACATACTCCGCCACGCGGTCGGGAGCGGACGACGAGAAGCCGCTGCCGAGATGCGCCGCCTCCTTCAACGTGAACATCCAGTCGCGGGAACGAGGAGCAAGCCGCACCAGTTCGCCGCGAATGTCGCGCGATGCCGTGAGGACGATGCTGGACTGCTCGATGAGTTCGACCGTCACCTCCCTCGCGCGGTGCGCCCGCGCCTGCGTCTGCCACGCCTCGTCGTCATGGCGCGACGCGACCATCGCGCAGATCGGATCTCCGGGATTCGCCCGCACACCCGCGCTGCTGACGGCGATCGACGAGTCGGCGCCGAGACCGCGCCGCAGCGCGAGCTCGGCCAACGGCGAGCGGCAGACGTTGGCCGCGCAGACGACCAGGATGCTCTCACCGCTCATGCGGCCGCACCGAGCCTTCCGATCTCGCGGAACCACTTCACCGCGGCGAGCGCGAGGAACAGGACGGCAGCGGCGCAGAGTGCGGCGTACCCGACGAGGAACGCCGGGGTCCATCCCCAGAGGAGGAACACCAGGCAGACGAGGCCGAAATCGGTGGGCAGCAGGATGAGCGAGCGCACCAGCGTCCCGCCCCCGCGCTCATGGGTCGACGCCACGGCGTGCTTGCCCTTGAGGAGGTCGTTCAGGAGCATCCCGGAGAAGGTGGTCGTGGCGACGATGCTGAACACGATCGGGATCAGCAGCAGCAGCGACGCCTCAGGAAGCACGCGGTACAGCCCGATCAGCACGGCGAGGTGAAGGGAGGCGATCTTGATCGTGTCGATGAAGTGATCCAGCCATTCGCCCTGCGGACTGCCGCCGCCGCGGAGTCGCGCGACCTGTCCGTCTGCCGAATCCCAGGCGTAGCCGAGGACGAGCAGCACCGCGATCAGAATGCCCATCGGCACGTTCACGGGCCCGAAGGCGATGAGTCCGATCGCGATGAAGGAGTGGACGGCACTGATGATCGAGACCTGATTCGGCGTCAACCCGATCCGGTACGCGACCGCAGCGAGCACCCTGCCGATCCGACGGTTCACGTACACCGAGTATGCGGGTGCTCCTCGCGCGTGCCCCTTCTGCGCCCGCGCGAGACGGTGGTAGGCGTCTACGACCATGTGCTGCCCTTCTCGTCCGTTCCCCTGTTCCGTGCGATCCGACGCGCATCCCGCACACCGCGGAGGTAGGCGCGGATCGGTGCGGGCGACTGGATCAGCTGCCGGCGCCCTCCGCGGAGAATCACCTCGCGAGCCGTCCGCGGGATGGATCGACGCCACCGCTGCACGCCCGCATCGTCGAGATGGCGCACAGCGAAGAGCATCCGATTGCGGATGTTGTAGTAGTAATAGCCCTCCGACTTCGCTCGGGAGACCTCGGGCTCGACCCGCTGCGTCCCGCCCTCGTCGTGCACGGCGCTCGCATCCTCGACCAGCGCCAGGGCGCCTCCCGCCGACACGACCCTCCGGGAGAAGTCGACGTCCTCCCAGTACAGGAAGTAGTCGTCGTCGAAGCCGCCGACGAGATCCCACAGCTCGCGCGTGATCCACAGGCACGCCCCGCTCAGCCACGGCTCGAACGGCTGCGGGTCGCCGCTGACGCGTTTGCGCCGCGCCCGCATCGTGCCGTCGTCGAGCAGCAGGTCGATGCCGGCGAACCACGTCCGTCCGTCGGAGTCCGAGATGACCGGCGATGCGAGCGTGGTGCGCGAGGCTGCCGTGGTCTCCGCGAGACGGCGCAGGGACTCCCGGTCGATGTGGGCATCCGGGTTGATCACGAGGACGTCGCTCGCCCCATCCGCGAGCGCATGGGTCACGCCGAGGTTCACGCCACCGCCGAACCCGGAGTTCGTGTCGGGTTCGATCAGCGTCCATCCCTGGGCTGCCGCGATCTCTCTCGCGGCGTCGCGCTCTTCGGCGCTCGACCAGTTGTCGACCACGATCACCCGCACGTCGGATGCGACCGCCCGCGCTTCACGCTCGACCACGACGAGATTGCGCTGAAGCAAGCCCGCTGACGCGTAGTTCACGACGACCACAGCCAGCCGTCCGTGCACGATAGACACGCGGTCCTCCCCCCGATCCTGCTCACGGATCGCTTCGGGTCGCCGGTCGAATTCCCCGGAGTCGCGACCGGCGTCGACTCCCAGGAGAACGACTATACGCGAGAGCCGTCGCCCGACACCGCTCCAGAGGTTCACGATACGATGAGCCGGCGTCGGAGTCGAGGCGCACTACTGCCATGGGGGGCGGATGACCAGGGGACCGGAATCGCGCGACGTGATCGCTGTGACGATCGGCGTGCCGACGTATCGTCGGCCGGAACTGCTGGACGCTCTGCTCAAGACGCTTCCCGCCCGCATCGCCGAGTGCGCCGACCTCGGCGTCGAGATCGACGTGCTGGTGGTCGACAACGACCCTGAAGGGTCCGCTCGAGACGTGGCCGCGCGCGCCGGTATCCCCGTCCGGTACGTCATCGAGCAGACGGCGGGCATCGCCGCCGCTCGCAACCGTCTCCTGGACGAGTGCGCCGACCGCGACCTCATCGCCTTCATCGATGATGACGAGATCCCCCGGGAGACCTGGCTCTCCTCGCTCCTCACGGTGTGGCGGGAGCACGGGGCCGACGCCGTCATGGGCCGCGTGATCTCCGTCTTCGACGACGACGTCGATCCCTGGCTGCTCGCATCCGGGACTTTCCGGCGCCCGCCGAGGCAGACGGGCACCGTCCTCCAGGTCGCCGCGGCAGGGAATCTCCTGCTCGACCTCCGCGCCATACGACGACGAGGACTCCGCTTCGACGAGTCGCTGGGACTCGGCGGCGGAGAGGACACCCTCTTCTCCCGGCAGCTTGCCCATCAGGGCGGTCTGATCGTGTGGTGCAACGAGTCCGAGACCGAAGACCTGGTCGTCGCCGCGCGGCTCAGCCGAGGGTGGGCAGCGCAGCGCGCGTTCAGCTCAGCCAACGCCGGCACCCGGATCCAGCTCCAGCTCACGGAAGGGCGATTCCGGCGCATGGCCCTCCGCGTGCGCGCTGCTGGGAGGCGTTGCGCGGATCGTCGTCGGCGGTCTGCGCAGGACCTTCGGCGCACTCACCTCGAACATCACGCATCACGCCAGAGGCACGCGCCTCTTTCACCGCGGCCGCGGCACGATCGCCGCCGCCCTCGGCCGCCGCTACGACGAATACCGTCGCCCATCGGAGGATGACACCATGACCACCGATCCCGGATCGACCATCCGCGTGATGCAGTCGCTCGGCGCACCGCGACCGACGACGAACCCGTACAACAAGATGCTCGACGAGGCCCTCGGCGCGACCGAGGGGCTCACCCGTCTGCGCTTCTCGTGGGGGACGGCACTGTTCGGGAGGTACGACGCCTTCCATTGGCACTGGCCGGAGGCGAAGCTGCACGGTTCGACGTGGTGGAAGTCCACCGGGAAGTTCCTCCTCACCACGGCGCTCGTGTTCCGACACCGCCTGTCCCGGCGGATCGCCGTCGTCCGCACGGTGCACAACATCGAGCTCCCGGATGACAACGCCCCCCGGCTCTGGCTGCTGCGCTTCATCGACCGCCACACCGACTACCGGATCGTCATCAACGAGACGACCCCGCTCCCGCCCGGCACACCGCACAGCCTGATCCTGCACGGGCACTACCGCGACTGGTACGCGAAGTTCCCGTCCGCGGAGCGGGTGCCCGGTCGACTCGGGTCGTTCGGCGGGGTGCGCCGCTACAAAGGTCTCGAAGGATTCATCGACGCCTACGCGGAGGCTGTCACGACCGAGCCGACGCTGAGCCTGAAGATCGGCGGGCGCCCTTCCACCCCCGACCTCGGAGACGACCTCCGGACGCGGACCGCGGGCCTTCCCGGCGTCGAGCTGCACCTCGATTTCCTGAGCGACGCCGAACTCGTCCAGCTCGCGACCTCGTCCGACCTCATCGTGCTGGCGTACCGGTTCATGCACAACTCGGGCAGCGTCCTGGCCGCCCTGTCGATGGCCCGCCCGGTGCTGGTGCCGCGGAACGAAGCGAACGAGGCCCTCGCCCGCGAGGTGGGAGCCGAGTGGGTGCTCATGTACGACGGCGACCTCGACGCCGCCGCGGTCGTCGAAGCGTGGCGCGCGGCATCGGCGCTGACAGGGTCCCCGATCTCTCCCGACGCGAGTGGGCGGATGCCGGCCCCGCGCACCGGGACGCGTTCCGTGCGGCCGTCGCGGTCAAACGCGCGCCGAAGAGCTAGACGACGCCTTCGCGCTCCACCCGGTGCAGCAGGCCCTTGACCAGCGCGGCGACCATGATCTGCGTGGTGAAGCGATGTTCGACCTCGAGCCGTCCGTTGCGCCCCAGTTCAGCCGCGCTCACGGGGTCGTCGAGCAGACGCAGGATCGCCAGGGCGAGCTCGGCAGGATCCTCCGGGGGCACCAGACGTCCGGTGCGGCCCTCGCTCACGTACTGCTCCATGCCCGGTGTCGCGGAGACCACGACCGGGCGTGCGGTGGCGAGCGCCTCGAGGGCCACCGTCATCCCCGATGCGTGCAGGTTCGGTCTGGTCGGAATCGCGACGACGCTCGCCGTCGCATACAGGTCGCGAAGTTCGGCGTGGGGCATGTTCCGCACCACCCGCACGCCCTCGGGCGGAACGAGATCCGACCGAGTCTGCACCATCACCTCGGTCTCGGGACGGACAGCGAGCACCCGAGCGAGCGCGGCGTAGAGGGTGGCAGGGTCGCGGTCCCGGTCGTTCCCGACACTGACGATGCGCGGCCGGTCCGGATACGGCTTCGGCCCGAAGAAGTCGCTGTCGATGCCGAACGGCACGGCGAACACCCGGGGCCCACGAGGTCCCAGCGCGCGGCGAAGAGGCTCCACCTGCGCCTCGCTGAGCACCCACGCCGCCTCGGCTCGGTTCAGCATCGCGATCAGCTGCGAAGGCACGTTCCCGTCCGCGATCATGTCGGTCAGCCAGATCACTCCGGTGGCGAAACGAGCGCGCGGGTGCAGAGTCTGCATGCGGTAGGCGGTGTTCTCGTCCCAGGTCACTGCGAGGCCGTCGACCGGGCGCGGCCCCATCGACAGGCGCGCCCTCGCGCGAGCGAGACGCCCCGGTGCGGGGAGATCGACCACCTCGACGGCAGCGTGGTCGCGCAGCGCATCCAGTCCGTAGGGCCAGATGCTCGGGACGTCTCCCCTGGCGTGGCTCTGCTCCCAGGCGTGCGCCGACTGTTCGGCACGATGCGCCCAGGTGAGAGACAACGCGGGCCCGCCCCCGGATTCCACGAGCCAACTATGACGTGCACACAGGGTTCTCACAAGAGCGGGCGGCATATCGGTCACTCACCATGCGAGGGCGCGAACCGCTAGAGTCGGAATCACGACTGTGGGGGTCGTCGGACGGCAGGGGATGGCCGTCCCTTCTGTGACGCCACCACGGACATCGACGTTTCACGAGGGGGATCATGAAGGGCATCATTCTGGCGGGCGGTTCGGGAACACGGCTGCATCCGATCACGCTGGGGGTCTCGAAGCAGCTGATCCCGGTGTACGACAAGCCGATGGTCTACTACCCGCTGTCGACGCTCATGCTCGCCGGCATCCGAGAGATCCTCGTCATCACCACCCCGCACGACGCCGCGCACTTCGAGCGACTGCTCGGAGACGGCTCGCAGTTCGGCATCTCGCTCACGTTCGCCCAGCAGGAATCGCCGGACGGTCTCGCCCAGGCGTTCACGATCGGCGCCGACTTCATCGGCGACGACAGCGTCGCGCTCGTGCTCGGCGACAACCTGCTCTACGGACCGGGGCTGGGCACACAGCTCAAGCGCTTCGCCGAGATCGACGGAGGCGCGGTGTTCGCGTACTGGGTCGCGGAGCCCGAGGCCTACGGAGTCGTGGCGTTCGACGCCGACGGTCAGGCGATCTCGCTCGAGGAGAAGCCGAAGCTCCCGCAGAGCAATTACGCGGTGCCCGGCCTGTACTTCTACGACAACGACGTGATCGACATCGCCCGTCGTCTGGCGCCCAGCGCTCGCGGCGAATACGAGATCACCGACGTGAACCGCGAGTACCTCGAGCGCGGCAAGCTCCAGGTCGAGGTCCTGCCCCGAGGCACCGCCTGGCTCGATACCGGGACGTTCGACCAGATGACCGACGCCGCCGACTACGTGCGCACGATGGAACGCCGCACCGGCATGAAGATCGGCGTGCCGGAGGAGGTGGCCTGGCGACAAGGGTTCCTCGACGACGACGAGCTCCGCACCCGGGCCGAGGCGCTCGTGAAGTCGGGGTACGGCTCGTACCTGCTCGAGCTGCTGGAGAGGGGCGCGCGATGACCCGCCTGCTCGTGACCGGCGGCGCCGGCTTCATCGGATCGAACTTCGTGCACCACGTCGTGTCACACACCGACGCGCATGTCACCGTGCTCGACAAGCTCACCTACGCGGGCAACCGCGCCTCCCTCGCCGGGCTTCCCACCGACCGCGTCGAGTTCGTCGAGGGCGACATCGCCGATGCCGAGCTCGTGGATGCGCTGTTCGCGAAGGCCGACGCGGTCGTGCACTATGCGGCGGAGTCTCACAACGACAACTCCCTGCACGACCCTCGGCCGTTCCTCGACACGAACATCATCGGCACCTACACGCTGCTCGAGGCGGCACGTCGACACGAACGACGTTTCCACCACATCTCGACCGACGAGGTCTACGGCGACCTCGAGCTCGACGACCCCGCGCGCTTCACCGAGCAGACGCCGTACAACCCCTCGTCGCCGTACTCGTCGACGAAGGCCGGAAGCGACCTGCTCGTGCGCGCCTGGGTGCGGTCGTTCGGCGTGCAGGCGACGATCTCGAACTGCTCGAACAACTACGGGCCGTACCAGCACGTCGAGAAGTTCATCCCGCGTCAGATCACGAACGTGCTGCGGGGCATCCGCCCGAAGCTGTACGGCGCGGGGCAGAACGTGCGCGACTGGATCCATGCCGACGACCACTCCTCCGCCGTGTTGACGATCCTCGACAAGGGCGAGATCGGCGAGACCTACCTGATCGGCGCGGACGGCGAGAAGGACAACAAGTCCGTCGTCGAGCTGATCCTGGCGCAGATGGGCCAGCCGGCCGATGCGTACGACCACGTGACCGACCGTGCAGGCCACGACCTGCGTTACGCGATCGACTCCACGAAGCTGCGCACCGAGCTCGGGTGGGCGCCGCAGTTCTCGGACTTCGAGTCGGGTCTCGCCTCCACGATCGAGTGGTATCGCGACAACGAGGAGTGGTGGGCGCCGGCCAAGGATGCGACCGAGTCGTTCTACGCGGCGAAGGGTCAGTGATGACGGAGTTCGGCAAGACGCTCACCGTCTCCGAGACCACGATCCCCGGATTGCTCGTCGTCGACCTGCCCGTGCACGGGGACTCGCGCGGGTGGTTCAAGGAGAACTGGCAGCGCGAGAAGATGGTCGCCGCCGGGCTGCCCGACTTCGGCCCGGTGCAGAACAACATCTCGTTCAACGACGCGGTCGGCACCACGCGCGGCATCCACGCCGAGCCCTGGGACAAATGGGTCTCGGTCGCCACGGGGAAGATCTTCGGCGCCTGGGTCGACCTGCGTGCCGGCGACACCTTCGGCACGGTGTTCACGACCGAGATCGATCCGTCGCGCGCGATCCTCGTGCCCCGCGGAGTCGGCAACTCGTATCAGACCCTCGAGGCGGACACCGCCTACACGTACCTCGTCAACGATCACTGGTCTCCCGACGCCGAGTACTCGTTCCTCAACCTCGCGGATGAGACGGCCGCCATCGCCTGGCCGATCCCGCTCTCCGACGTCGAGATCTCGGCGAAGGACCTCGCGCACCCGCGCCTCGCCGACGTCACACCGATCGGTCCGAGGAAGATCCTGGTGCTCGGCGGCTCGGGCCAGCTCGGTCTCGCTCTGCAGGCGGCCTTCGCCGATGCCGACCACGTGGAGTACACGACGCGCGAGACGCTCGACATCCGGGCGGACGACCTGCCGTCCGCCCGCCGGTGGCGCGACTACGGCGTGATCATCAACGCCGCCGCGTTCACCGCGGTCGACCTCGCGGAGACGCCGGAGGGACGCGAGGACGCCTGGGCGGCGAATGCCACCGCGGTCGCCGCCCTGGCCCGTATCGCCACGGACAACGGCATCACGCTCGTGCACGTCTCCAGCGACTACGTGTTCGACGGCACGAAGGCCTCCCCCTACACGGAGTCGGACCCGGTGCGACCGCTCGGCGTCTACGGGCAGACGAAGGCCGCGGGCGACGCGGTCGTCGCGACGGTGCCGCGCCACTACATCGTCCGAACGTCCTGGGTGATCGGCGAGGGGCGCAATTTCGTGCGCACCATGGCCTCGCTCGCCGAACGGGGCATCGCGCCCCGCGTCGTCGGAGATCAGATCGGACGCCTGACGTTCACCGACGACCTCGCCGCGGCCATCACGCATCTGCTGTCGAGCGCCGCCCCGTTCGGCGTGTACAACGTCACCGGTGCCGGCGAACCCCGTTCCTGGGCGGACATCGCGCGCGCCGTGTATCGCCTCACCGGGCACGACCCGGGCGGGGTGACCGATGTGAGCACCGCGGAGTACTTCGCCGATCAGGCGGGTCCGATCGCGCCGAGGCCGCTCAACAGCGTGTTGGACCTGCACCGCATCGAGTCGACCGGATGGCGTCCGCGTGATGCGGATGCGGCGCTCGAGGCCTACCTCGCGACGAACGGCTAGAGCTCGCCCGGCTTCATCACCTCGACGTCGATCGCCCTGATCACGCGCTGCGCCGCCGTGTCCGTCGGCGGTTCAGCCGAGGGAGAGTCGTCGTTCCTCTTCCGCCGCTGCGGGGCGTACACGACGAGCGAGTGGAACAGGAAGCGCGCGAAGAAGGCGACGATGAGCGAGAGCCCCGTCGCGAGCACGCTGGAGATGTGCCACGACTCGACCATGAGGGCCATGACGGGGATGCGCAGCGCGGCTTCGACGTTGTTGAACGCGAAGGAGCTCGCGAAGCGGATGCCGAGCGCGCGGGCATCCGTCCGCATGTCGGCGAACACGAAACGCTCCTGCAGCAGGAAGTTCCCGATGATCGTCACCTCGGCGCCGATCACGGCCGCCCAGATGTAGGGGACGCCGGCAGCGGTCAGCGCCCACATGATCCCGAGGTTCGCTGCGGCGCCGATCGCGCCGATCAGGGCGAACAGCGACATCTTGCCGAACCGCAGGCGGGCGAGGTGGGCGATGAACGTGCCGCCCTGCCGCAGGCTCGCCTTCGAGGTCCCGTGCCGTCGCTCGGCGAACTCCATCGGCACCTCGGCGACACGCAGGTCGTTGCGCGCGAGGATCTCCAGGAGGATCTTGAAGCCCTGCGGTTTGAGCGCCGACACGTCGAGACGGCGGCGGTCGACGAGGAAGAACCCGGTCATCGGATCGGTGCTGCGTGCCAGGCGGATCGGGAACATCGCCCTGGTCAGCCAGGTGGCCACGCGCGAGACGCCGAAGCGCACTGCCGTGCCGAGCCCGCTGGTGTCTCCGCCGCCGACGTAGCGGGACGCCGCGACGACGTCGGCGTCATCCTCGCCGTGCCTGGCGAGGATGACCGGGAGGAGTTCCGGTGGATGCTGCAGGTCGCCGTCCATCACGATGCAGACGTCGGATGCCGCAGCTTCGAGCCCGACCACGACGGCACCGCCGAGGCCCCCGTGTTCTCCGCACGGTGGATCACCCGCACCGGAATGGCGGCGTCGGCGGCGACGCGCTCGACCTCGGCCGCGGTGTCGTCGGTGCTGTCGTCGACGAACAGGATCTCGGCGTCGTATCCGGCGAGAGCTGCGGCGCTGCGGGAGACGAGCTCGGCGACGTTGTCACGCTCGTTGAACGTCGGCACGATGACCGTCACCGGTGTCCCCACGTCCGCCCCCTCGATCCCCACGCGCAGCGCGTGCGCACTCCATCGTTCCATGGCTTGCTGTGGGGAACGAATCCGGACCTGCTAGACTTCCGAAACGCGGCTGTGGGAGTCGCGAAGCGGATGGGGATCCGCTCACTGGGGAAACACTGATCTGGGGAGATCATGGGGACGCGTATCGGCTATGCCGTTGGTGCTTTCGACCTTTTTCACGTCGGGCATCTGAATCTTCTTCGTCACGCCAAGCAGCACTGCGACATCCTGATCGCGGGCGTCGTCAGCGACGAGATGCTGCGCCAGGTGAAGGGCATCGAGCCCGTCATACCGACGGCCGAGCGTGCGGAGATCGTCAAGCACATCTCGTTCGTCGATGACGTGTACGTGGAGACCACGCCGTCGAAGATGGACTCGTGGCGCGACGTGCAGTTCACGCACTTCTTCAAAGGCGACGACTGGCGCGGCACCGACAAGGGGCTGCGCCTCGAGCGCGAGTTCGCCGAGGTCGGCGTGGAGGTCGTGTACTTCCCGTACACGGCGCACACGTCGAGTTCGTCGCTGCGCCGCGCCCTCGACGCGATCACCGCGGGCGCCGGCGTGCCCGCCGCCGCAACCCGCTGACGTCAGTTCGCGACGCCGAGCAGGCTGCGCGCCATCCTCGCCACGTGCGGGGGCGTGTGCGGCCCGAGCCACACGGTCCACTGCGACGGCGGTTCGCTGCACGCCCACTCGACGCACCAGGCGTGCACGGCGTTCGCCAACCGCTCGCCCCGCGTGTGCGCCCTGATGCCGTCGTCGCGCACGAGCCAACGCACGGAGACACCAGCGGGGACGTCGATGTGCCGGAACTGGATGCGTGCCGCCGCCTCGAGGAGGACGACGCCCTGCGCGTCCCAGGGCAGTCGGGCCGTGATGCTCGCGATGAAGCCGGCATCGGCCGCGTCACCCGCGATGAGCACGGCGCCCTCGATGTCATCCCAGTCCGGATCTTCCAGGTGCTCGCACGCGCCGCTCATGGTGTTCAGTATAGGTAAGGGTACCCTTACTCACAAGGGTACGGCCGTCGGCTCCGCGCTCTAGCGCCCCACGAAGCCTCTCGTCAACGCCTTTGCCCGCGGGCGGCACGGCGGCGCATCCTCGAGTCGTGAACGGACGTCGAAGGCCTCTCGGGCGGCGGTCATCCCGCGCCGCCTCCCTCGTCGCGGGTCTCGCCCTCGCCGGCGCGTTGTCGGGGTGCGGACTGACGATCCCCGCCGACCCCGACGGCACCCTCGACGCCGTCTCCGGTGGAGAGCTCCGCATCGGCACGTCCCCCGACGGCGAGCTCGTCGAGGTGACCGACGATCACCCCTCAGGCCCGATCGTCGATCTCGTCGATCGGTTCGCCGCGAGCATCGACGCCGAACCCGAGTGGACGGTGGCATCGGAGGAGACGCTCGTCCGGATGCTGGCAGCGGGCGACCTCGACCTCATCGCGGGCGGCATGACCTCGGACACCCCGTGGATCGACAAGGCCGGACTGACCCGCGGCTATCCGGGCATCGACGGCGCTGACGGGCGAGAACTCGTCATGATGGTCCCGCTCGGCGAGAACGCGTTCCTGTCGACGCTGGAGAGGTTCCTCGACGAGGAGGTCGGCCCATGACCGAAGAGGCGCGCTTCGGGCGAACCACCCTTCCCCAGGAACAGGTGCGGGCGAGGCGGAGCGCCATCCGCTGGGAGATCTTCACGATCGTCTACACCTCCGTGACGATCGTGGTCATCGCATTCGTCGTGGGCAACTCGCAGGCGATGCGGACCGCGTGGATCGAAGACATGCTGTCGCTGATCCCCCAGTTCGCCTTCCTGATCGCGCTCCTCTTCGTGGGGCGACGTCCGACCCGCAAACACCCCTACGGACTCCACCGCGCGATGGGCGTCGGGCACCTCGTGGCCGGCGTCGCTCTGCTCGCTGTCGGCCTCAACCTCGCGATCGAAGCGGTCACCGGCCTGATCGCCGGCGAGCACCCGACCATCGGCACCGTGCAGCTCTTCGGCCAGACGATCTGGCTCGGCTGGCTCATGGTCGCCGTGATGGCGGTCGTCATCGTCGGCCCGGTCTTCTTCTACGGCCCGGCCAAGTCGAAGCTCGCACCCGTGCTGCACAACAAGCTGCTGTACGCAGACGCCGACATGGCGAAGGCCGACTGGCAGACGACGGTCGCGTCGATCGTCGGCGTCCTGGGGGTCGGCGCCGGCGTGTGGTGGCTCGACGGCGCCGCTGCCCTGTTCATCTCGCTCGGCATCATCTGGGACGGTTTCCGCAACACGAAGACAGCGATCGTCGACCTCATGGACCAGCGCGCCCGCACGTACGACAGCAAGCATCCGCACCCGGTGGCGGCCGACATCGTGTCGTATTTGCGCAGCAGACCGTGGATCAAGGATGCCGCGGTGCGGGTGCGCGACCAGGGACAGGTCTTCCATGTCGAGGCATTCATCGTGCCGCGGCGGCACCGGGTGTCGGTCCACGAGACGACCGACCTGCAGAGGAAGGTCACGGACCTCGACTGGAAGATCCAGGACGTGGTGATCGTCCCGGTCGAGCAGCTGCCCGACGAGGCCGACCCCGGCCGACGCGAGACCCCGCCCGCTCTCAGCGCCACCCCATCCGGGCGGCCGTAGGCTGGAAGCATGACTTCTGCCGCCCCCGACACCATCACGATGTTCGGCGCCGACTGGTGCCGCGACTGCATCCGCACGAAGAAGCAGCTCGACGCGCTCGGCATCGAATACACCTACGTCGACCTCGTCGCCGAGCCCGCAGCGGCCGATGTCGCGAAGGAGATCTCCGGCCGCACGAACATCCCGGTCGTGGTCTACCCCGACCGGTCGCACCACGTCGAGCCGTCGAACGCCGACGTCGAGTCGAAGCTCCGCGAGCTCTCGCTGATCTGAGCGGGCCTCATCGCGCCGCTACACTGGCGCGATGAGCACCGAGGCTCGGCCCGAACGAGCATCCGTCCGCCTTTCCGCGCGCACGATCGTCTTGTACGCGATCGGATCGCTCGGGACCGGCGGTTACGCCACCCTGCCAGGGCTGGTGCTGACGTACTTCCTGACCGACAACCTCGGTGTCGCCGCCCTCGCCGCGGGACTCATCGTCACGGCGGCGAAGATCTGGGACGTGCTGATCGACCCGCTGATCGGTGCCGCATCCGATCGTCAGCTCGCCCGGACGGGTTCCCGGCGGGGCTTCATGGTCACGGGCGCGCTGGCGCTGCCGCTCTTCTTCGCGTTGACCTTCGCGGTGCCTCCGACGTGGGGCCCGATCGCGGGGGCGATCAGCGTGCTGCTGGCGTTCCTCGCGACCGCGACCGCATTCAGCCTGTTCCAGGTGCCGTACGTCGCACTGCCCGCAGAACTGACCGCGAGCTACGACGAGCGCACCCGCCTGCTCGGCTGGCGCGTGGTCGTGCTCACCGCGGCGATCCTGCTCTTCGGCGCCGGAGGACCCGCCCTTCGCAACGCCGGCTCGGACCCGGTCATGGGTTACCTGCTGATGGGCATCGCCTCGGGCATCGTCATCGGGATCGGCATGTTCATCGCCTCGAGGACGGCGGAGGCCGCCGCCCAGCGCACCTCGACCCCGTCGACCGCTGCCGTCTCCTCCACCTGGCGCGACCAGTACATGTCGGGGTTCCGGGCGCTCGGACGCAGTCAGCCGTTCCGCGCGCTGCTGGGCACCTTCGTGCTGCAGGCGCTCGCGACCGGCACCATGCTCGCCGGTGCGCAGTACGTCGCGACCTGGGTGCTGCGCTCGGAAGACGCCGTGACCTTCGTGTTCGTCGCGCTGGTCGGTCCTGCGCTGCTGGCGACACCGGGCTGGACCCTCATCGCCCGACGCGCGGGCAAGGAGCGGGCGTTCGCGTTCGCGAGCATCATCTTCACGGCGGCCGCGGCATCGCTGGTCGTCGCCGTGTGGACTCCCGGTGCCTGGATCTACGCCTCGGTCGCGGTCGCCGGCATCGCCTACGCAGGACTCCAGTCGCTCCCCATGGCCATGCTGCCCGACGTCATCTCCCACGACGAGCGCACGAGCGGGCCAGGCCAGGCGGGCACCTTCACGGGCATCTGGACCGCGGGTGAGACCGTCGGATTCGCGCTCGGCGCGACCGCGGTGTCGTTGACCCTCGCCGCGACGGGCTACGTCTCGACCGTCGCAGGCGCGACCGTCGAGCAGCCGGCCGCCGCCATCACGGGCATCGTGGTCAGCTTCAGCATCCTGCCCGCCGTGCTGATGGCGGCCAGCCTGCTGACTCTTCGCCGCTACCGCCTGCGCCGCGACGACATCGAGGCGGGCGCGACCTCCGCCGCCTAAGCTGGGATCCCGTCTGAAGGAGACGTCGATGACTTCTGCGAGCACCACCACCTCCGCCGCTGCGTCGAAGCGCACGCCGGGCCCCGCCGGTCCCGCGCTGGACGAGGGCGAACGCGACCGGCTCGACACCGCGATCGACGCGCTGCAGGTGGGTGCGCGCACCTGGTCAGCGCTCACGATCGCGCAGCGGGTGACGCTGCTGCGTGCGGTCCGCACGAGCGTCGCCGCCACGGCAGAGGACTGGGCGAACACCGCCGCGGCGTCGAAGGGCCTCGACGCCCGGCATCCGCTGCGCGGCGAGGAATGGCTCAGCGGACCGTACAGCGTGCTCGGCGCGCTCGACGCCTACATCGAGACCCTCTCGCGACTCGCAGCCGGAACCAACCCGCTCGACGGCGTCACGATCGACCGCGCACCCGGTGGACGCACCCGCGTGCACGCATTCCCCCTGACCGGCATCGACAAGTTCCTGCTGTCGGGGTTCACGGGCGAGGTCTGGTTGGAGCCGGGAATCACGCCGGGCGCCGCGCGGGCATCGGCCGGCCTCGCACAACGCACCCCCAGTGAATCGGGCGGCGTCGGACTCGTCCTGGGCGCGGGCAACGTCACCTCCATCCCGGTGCTCGACGTGCTGTACGAGCTCCTCGCCCACAACCGCACGGCCCTGCTCAAGGTGAACCCCACGCAGGATGCCCTGGTCCCGGTGTACAAGCGCGCGCTCGCACCGCTCATCGAGCCGGGCCTGCTGCGCATCGTCCGCGGCGGCCCGGCGGTCGGCACGTATCTCACCGGGCATCCTGGGCTCGTGCACGTGCACATCACCGGGTCGGCCGCCACGTTCGACACCATCGTCTGGGGTCCGTCGAAGGGCGAGGGCCGCCGCCGCCACGAAGCGTCGGCGGCGCGAGAAGCGGCCGCTGCTGAAGAAGCCGATCACCGCGGAACTCGGCGGCGTCTCACCGATCATCGTGGTGCCCGGCGCCTGGACCGACGCCGACCTCGCCTACCAGGCCGAGCACATCGCGACCATGCGCCTGCAGAACTGCGGACACAACTGCATCGCCGGGCAGGTCGTCATCCTGTCGTCCGACTGGGACCAGGCCGATGCCTTCCGCGCTGCCCTCCGACGCGCATACGCGAACGCCCCGGAGCGTCCGATCTGGTATCCGGGATCGCCCGCGCGGATGGACCTGGCCACCGAGGCGTACCCCGACGCGCTGGTGCTCGGCGACCGCCTGCTGGTCGAGGTCGACGCCGATGCCGACGCCACCGCCCTGGAGACCACGGAGTACTTCGCGCCGGTGCTGGGTGTCGTGACGGTGCCCGGCACCGGGCAGGAGTTCCTGGACGCCGCCGTGGCCCACGCCAACGACAAGCTTCAGGGCACGCTCGGTGCGAACCTGCTGATCGACCCCGCGACCGAGAGGTCTCTCGGCGCCGGATTCGAGCGGGCGATCGCCGCACTCCGCTACGGATCCATCGCGATCAACGGCTGGACCGCTTTCGGCTTCATCACCCCGACCCTCACGTGGGGCGCGTACCCCGGCAGCACGATCGAGGACGTCGGCAGCGGCATCGGCGTGGTGCACAACGCGCTGCTGCTCGACGGCGTCGAACGCTCCGTCCTCCGCGGCCCGTTCCGTCCGTTCCCGCGGTCCCTGCCGATCGCGAACGGCGGGGGACGCCTCACGATCCTGCCGAAGCCGCCGTGGTTCGTCTCGGCGCGTACGGGCGCAACTGTGAGCGAGGGGCTGACCCGGTACCGCGTGGACGGCCGCATCGCAGGACTCATGAAGACCCTGACGAAGGCGCTGCGGGCGTAAGGAGCGGAGTCCCGCGTTCAGGCGCGCGGCGAAGCCGTCGGTCGCGTCTCGTAGCGCCTGCTGCGTCGCCGGCTCTGTGGCGGAGTGGCCGGCATCGTCGACCACGACGAACTCGGCCTCCGGCCAGGCACGGTGCAGGTCCCACGCCGTCATCATCGGGGTGCACACATCGTGCCGCCCCTGCACGATGACCGTCGGGATGTGGCGGATGCCGGGGACGCCGGCGATCAGCTGCCCCTCCTCCCACCAGCCACGATGGACGAAGAAGTGGTTCTCGATCCGGGCGAAGGCGGTGGCTGCGCGCGGGTCGGACATCGCGGCGATCTGCGCGGCGTCGGGAACCAGCGTGACGGTCGATGCCTCCCACGTGGCCCAGGCGACCGCCGCAGGAACGTGCACGGCCGGGTCGGGATCGAACAGCCGACGGTGGTATGCCTCGATCATGCGCGAGCGTTCGAGCACCGGGATCGGCGCGATGAAGCTCTCCCAGAGATCAGGGAACAGCGCGGCGGCCCCTCCTTCATAGAACCATTCGAGCTCCACCCGGCGCAGAGTGAAGATCCCGCGGAGCACGAGCTCGGTCACGGCATCGGGGTGCGCCTGTGCGTACGCGAGCGCGAGGGCACTGCCCCAGGATCCGCCGAAGACCTGCCACTTCTCGATCCCGAGGTTCCTGCGGAGGAGATCGATGTCGGCGATCAGGTGCGCCGTCGTGACATACCGGAGGTCGGCGTCCGGCTCACTCGCGTGCGGCGTGCTGCGGCCGCATCCGCGCTGGTCGAACAACACGATGCGATAGAGCTCCGGGTCGAAGAACCGCCGCTGCCAGGGAGAGGTCCCGCTGCCGGGCCCCCCGTGCAGGAACACCACCGGCTTGCCCTCGGGGTTGCCGCTGACCTCCCAGTAGATGCGGTTCCCGTCACCGACGAGCAGTTCGCCCGTCTCGTACGGTTCGATCGGTGGATACAGTGCATCCGTGTTCGTCATCTTCGGTCCCCCGGCCGGTCGTGCAGTGGTGCTCTCCCCACGGTAGCGGACGCCGAGCGCGCTGCCCGCTACGGGTCCAGCTGGTCGGCGGGCAGCGTCAGCACCTGCGCGCAGACGCCGAGGCCGTTCTGATACCCCTCGGCGAACCAGCGCTGTCGCTGCTCGCTGGAGCCGTGCGTCCAGCTTTCGGGGTTCGAGAAACCGGACTGCTCCTGGATGTGATCGTCGCCGACCGCGAACGCGGCGTTCAGCGCATCGATGCGCTGCTTCTCCGTGGTCGGCTGCAGGTACGGAACCCCCTTGCTGTCGGTCTCCTCCGAGATTCGTCCGATCCAGGCACCCGCGTAGCAGTCGGCCTGCAGTTCGGTGCGGACGCCGTTGCTTCCGGGACCGGTGCCGTTGTTCGGGTAGTCGTCCATGACCCCGGTGATCCACTGGATGTGGTGGCCCCACTCGTGCCCGACGATGTAGAGCTGGGCGAGTTCGCCGGCCGATGCGCCGAACTGCTCCTGCATCAGCTGGAAGAAGGTCGGGTCGATGTAGACCGTCTCGTCGCCCGGGCAGAAGAACGGCCCGACCGCGTTGGATGCCGTGCCGCAGGCCGTGTTCGTCGCCCCGTCGACCACGATGAATCCGGGCTTGCGGTATCCCTCGACCTCGTCGGCCCAGAAGTCGTCGAGCACGAGCTGCGCACCCGCCATGCGGCAGTCGACGTCGTCGTTCGCCTGCGCACCGGTGTCGCAGTCCTCGATGACCGATCCGCCCGCGGGCTCACTGCCTCCGCCCGGCGTCCCGCCGCCCAGCAGCCCGGTCAGGTCGATGCCGAGCAAGGGGCCAGCGATGAGCGCGATGATGCCGAGCACGCCCACACCGGCACCGCCGGCGATGGCGGCGGTGCGTCCTCGTCGGCGGGTGGTGTTGCCCGAGATGTCGGCGTCGGGATTGAAGGTCATGCGTCGAGGGTACTCCGCGCGGAGGGGCACCGAACGGACGTAGGCTCGGGGCATGACGACCACGATCACCATCACCGGCGCGGGCGGACACAGATCGGCTACGCACTCCTCTTCCGCATCGCGGCAGGAGACATGCTCGGCCCTGATGAGAAGGTGCGCCTGCGACTGCTGGAGATCCCGCAGGGTCTCGGCGCAGCGGAAGGCGCAGCGCTCGAGCTCCAGGACGGCGCGTTCGGCCTGCTCGAGCACGTCGAGGTGACGGACGACCCCGCGGTCGGCTTCGACGGCTGCGACCTCGCCCTCCTCGTCGGTGCACGACCGCGCGGCCCCGGCATGGAGCGCGCCGACCTGCTCGCAGCGAACGCCGGCATCTTCGGGCCGCAGGGCGCGGCGATCGCGGCGAACGCGGCATCCGGTGTCCGCGTCACGGTCGTCGGCAATCCCGCGAACACCAACGCCCTCATCGCTGCGGCCTCTGCCGACGGCGTGCCGGCGGAGAGGTTCGCCGCGCTGACACGTCTCGACGAGAACAGGGCTCGTGCGCAGCTCGCACAGACGCTCGGCGCCCCCGTGCACACCGTGCGCCGCGTCCCCATCTGGGGCAACCACTCGGCCACGCAGTTCCCCGACATCTCGCATGCGACAGTGGGCGGCCGCCCCGTCGGCGACGCGCTCGAGCAGATCGTGGGCGACGTGCCGACCTGGCTCGACCAGACCTTCATCCCTCGCGTGGCGAAACGCGGCGCGGAGATCATCGAGGTGCGCGGATCGTCGTCGGTGGCCTCTGCCGCGAACGCGACCATCGAGCACACCCGCGACTGGGTCACGGGCACGGACGACTGGACCTCCGCCGGCGTCGTCTCGCACGGCGAATACGGCGTGCCTGAGGGGCTCGTCTCGTCGTTCCCGGTGCGCTCCGTCGACGGCGAGTGGAAGATCGTCGAGGGGCTCGAGGTGAGCGATTGGGCACGGAAGCGCATCGATGCCTCGGTGGCCGAACTGCTGCAGGAACGCGAGACGGTTCAGGCCCTCGGCCTCGTGTGAATCCGGTCACCGCTCCCCTCGGCGACAGGGCAGAATGGATGCCGGAGGTGCGCGATGAGCGAGACGATTGATCCCACGAAGACCACGGCGTCGGTCGAGGCGGCTCTGACGAGTCCCCTGCACCTGCCGCACGATGCCGCAGCGTGCCCGAAGTGCTTCACCGAGCTGCAGCAGAACCGCAACTTCTGGACAGCGCGGCCCGACGGCTCGCGGCTGGTCGGGCTCGTCGTCTCGCGCGAGGGGATGCCGTCGGTCGTGCAGCAGCGTGACGACCTCACCCGTTTCGGCGTGCCGATCGAGGGCTTCCGTCACCCGGCACCCGACATCCTGGAGAGCTGGAACGACCGCCTCGCGCGCCTCATCTCCACGCTGCGCACAGGAGACGTCGTGGTCGTCGCGAACATCAAGGCCCTCGGACTCGACGCCGAGGAGGGCGCGCGCACGGTCGCGGAGCTGCGCCGCCACGGCATCATCGTCAAGGTGCTGAACCACGACGCACGGCACCTCGCCGACGCCGCAGCCGCGCGCTGACCCGCGACTCCGCGCGAAGCCTCAGTCGCCGTATGGCGCTTCGGGGAACTCCGTCTGCTTCGGCTGCGGGTCGACCGGCGTGCCGTCCTCGTTGTAGTACACCGGGCTCCCCTCCTCGGGGAAGTAGAACCGCGGCTGCCAATCCGGCCCCTCGAACGCGGGGAAGCGCAACGACGCGCCCTCGTATGCCAGTTCGCCGCCGAAGACCATGTCCGACAGGTCGGCCGCATCGCCCGGGATGCACCCCGGCGTCGCGGACACCCAGATGGTGTTGCGTGCCGGCCAGATGGTGACGACACCGCGCCCGATGTCACCCCGGTGCCGATCACGTTCACCTCTTGCCGATCGCCTTCGCCGAGCGTCGAGGTCTTCGCGGTCACTCCCACCTCGTCGAAGCCCGCGATCGCCGCCTCGACCACCGCATCGACGTCGATCGGCTCCTGCGGCTCGAGCAGGCGAGACCAGGAGAACGTGTAGCCCGACGGCTCGCCGTTGATCCTGCAGGGGATCGGGGACGCGCCGAACGCCCCCTGGTCCACAACCCACTCGCCCTCATGGATCGCCATGATCACCGAGTGCATGGCCGTGGCATAGGCGACGTAGTGCTTCTCCCCGTCGCGATACAGCGCATCACCCGTCGGCGCCGTCGTGGAACCACAACCCGTCATCGCCATCACCAATCCGACGGCCGCTGCCGCCATCGCTCCGCGCTGCCACCTACCGCGCATCCGTCGTCCCATCCGCTCAGAAATCGATGAGCGCGTACTCATCGCTGATCCACCAGTTGCCCGCATCCCAGAAACCCTGTGTGCTGCCCTCGCCGCCCCGTTCGGTTCCCGGCTGGCCGGTCATGATGATCTCACCCACGTTGTAGAACGACTCCGAACCCGGCTCGAGGTAGGCGCCGGGGCCGAGGGCGTCATGTCCGGTTGCAGCCGGGAGACTCTCCCCGCGTGCGTCGACGCCACCATCACTATCGAACACGGTAGCGCCTGGCAGGCGCTCGGGGCTGACAGGATGCCCGGGAGCTGTGCCGCGGCCGACCCTGGCGACCGCGTCGTCTTCCGAGATCGTCGCGTAGAGCTGCGGCGGGCCGCCGTTGGAGAGGTTCTCGACCACCGTCGGGTCCTTCGGGAATCCGGCGGACCCCACCGCGATGAACGACGTGACGCCGAGGCCGTCCGCCTGCGACCCGATCGCAAGAGCGGCCGTCGTGCTGCCGTAGGAATGGGCGATCACGTTCACATCGGCATCGGGCGACAGGGCGCGCACGGCCAGGAGATACGACCGCAGCGCGGCCGCACCGTCTTCCGCCCGCGACATCGCCGGCTCCTCCAGCAGATCGGGAGTGTCGTAGCCGAACCAGACGACGGTGGCGGACCCCTCGCCGACCCGGAGGTTGAGCGCCTGCGCGGACTGCCCCCAGCTGAAGAGGTCGTCGACGTTGCCGTTCATCCCGGGGACGAGGGTGTTGATCTCCGACGCGGTCGAGAGGTCGCCGTAGGCGAGTGCCGCGGTCACCTGTTCCGCGCCGTCCGGATCGAAGCTGATCAGATTCGGCTTCGGCACCGCACCTGTCGTCAGCGCCCGCCAGACCGCGGCGAGCTCGTCGCGATGCGGACCTTCGGGCTCGGTCTCGAGCAGTTCCTCCAGCCGCGCGGCGTTGACCGTCGCGCGCACATCCCAGGGCACCCCGTCGAGGTTGCCGACGACGGCGGGGTGATTGTCGATGAGCTCCTGCTGCAGCTCGGGATTCTCCGCCCAGAGCCGTGCGACCTCTTCCGGGCTCGTCGCCGCGAGGAGGTCGGCGAGGAGATCGCGCGCCTCGTTCGTCAGCACGGCCCCGGTACCACCGGCGAGCTCGGACAGCGCGGCGGCGTAGGCGGCATCCCAGTCCCCGTAGAACCGCTCGTACTGGGTCCACAGCTCGTCGAGGGCGTCTTTCGCGGCGTCCCGGACGCCGATGGCCTCGGTGACCGCGTCGTTCGTGTCGTCGATCTCGGACTGGTCGTCGCCATAGGCGGCAGCCATCGCGGCGCGACCGGCGTGATCGGCGGCGATGTTGAGCCTCGACCACTCCGCGTGCGCGGCCTCGATGTCATCGATCAGATCGTTGGCCGGCTTGGCGTGCGCGTCGAAGGCGTCGGCATAGCGCTGCAGAACGCCCGCCAGCAGCTGCGCCTCGGCGATGTCGCCGGGGAGCGCGCCGGCGAGGTCGTTCGCGTCCGTACGAACGGCTGTGACGGAGCGTCCGACGCCGGGCAGGTCTTGCGCGGCGTGCGCGGCCGTGCGCAGATCTCCGAGCCGGTCGGCCACCCGCGTGAACAGGTTGCTCCAATACGCCATCGAGCCGGTGTTGCCGTCGAGGCGTTCGAGCGGATATCCGCGATTCGGCGAGGTGAGACTCACGGACGATCACCGCCCGTGAGTTCGACGTCGAGTTCGGAGTACTTGGCGGCGATCGCGGCGATGTCGGCTGCGAGAGCGTCGCCGGACTCGATGCGGTCGTATGCCCTGTCGTGCAGGGCCGTCAATCGTCGGTGCATCTCGAGACGGAGTCCGACGCGCTGTGCGGGATTGTCGACCCCGGTGTCCTCCCCCTGGACGCTCGCGGCCTCCGTCAGCAGTTGAGTGGTCGCGGTGGTGAGTGCACTGGAGGCGCCGTTCAACTCCGCATAGAAGATCTCGACATCTGACATGGCCATTCCCCCCGGTTCCGCCAGGTCCACCCTATCCGTGCCGCTGCGGCGAGACGATGGGGAGAACTGCCCATCGGGCGCCCCGCGCCGATGGACCGGGCCTGACACGACGGAAGGGGCCGACGGCGAACCGTCGACCCCTTCCGGGAAACCGTGTGTCAGCTGCCGGCGAGCTGCTGATCCAGGTCCTGGATCGCCCGCATCATCCCGAGCAGCGACTCCGACATGTCGTTGATGCCATCGACCGCGGTCTTCAGACCCGTCGTCAACTCCGTGTACCCCTCACCGAACTTCCCCGACGCATGCTGCGTCTTGAAATCCTCACCCAGAAGAGTGTCCACCTGACCCTTCAACGTGTCCAACTGCCCCTGAATGTCATCACGAGCCTGCGACAGCGACGACGCCACCTGCTCCATCTCTGCATAAGACGCACCGAAATCGGCCATCGTCCACACCTCCGGAAATCGAACGGAACGGACCCCTCCGGCCCGAATACACCCACCCTACGAGACCCCACACACCACCGTCGATGGGCACAACTCCCCATCCACCCCGCCGCGGCGTCAGATCCTCCACCGGCTGCGCGCCCTCTTCTCGGTGTACTCGACGAATGCAGCGATGCTCTCCGCGTCTGCCCGCACGGCGAGCTCGGTGAGCGCCGCAGCCCCCAGACCACGACGGTGCACCTTCACGACGATCGAGCGCATGCTCGTCGTCGACGCGTGCGACAGCGGTTCGATGAAGCTGCTCCACCGACGCAGGTCGGCCGCATCGAGCTCGGCTCGGTACCTCCGCCCGAGACGGGCCAGGCGCCGCCCTCCGGCCTTCCGCTTCCCGAAGGCTTCGGCGTCGAGATCATCGCCGCGGCTCTGGAACACCTTCGTCTGGCGCTGTGCGACCGCGGCGATCACCTCGACGACCTCCGCGGCGTACGCCGGCATGCCGCGGAGCAGCCTTCGTTCCTCGGCCACCCACCGTCGCAGCAGCAGCTCTTCGCATTCGTCGCACAGTCGTGCGGGCAGGACACCGTCGACCGCATAGCCGCACTCGCACGCGACCCCTCGGCGCCGGGGACCGCGATGCGGGCGTCCACCCAGCTTCTCGCGCAGCGACGACGCACCCACCGCGCTGCGCCCGAGTTCGTCGACGAGGACGCCCTCGCCGCTCCGCCGCTGCCTGTCCGCGACCAGCGCCAGCCACCGCTCCTGGTCAGCCGGGCGGATCAGGTCCAGGGCCGATGCCGCATACTCGTCGAGCACCGCCGTGATCTCCGCCTCCTGCGCTGCCCGCTTCCGCGCGGATGCCGAGGTGACCCCCGGCCAGGACGGGAAGTCGCGCGCGGACGCGAGCTCTCGCATCCGCGCGTCGCCGGCGACCTCCCACGCCGCATGCACGGCGGCCAGTGGTGCATTCACCGCGAGGACACCGCTTTCGAACTCGTCGACGGCATCCTGCGCACCCATGCTCTCAGCGTAAAGGCCCGGAGACGACGAAGAGGGCCGACCGTCCTGGTCGACCCTCTTCGAGAAGCTGTGCGTGTCAGCTGCCGGCGAGCTGCTGATCCAGGTCCTGGATCGCCCGCATCATCCCGAGCAGCGACTCCGACATGTCGTTGATGCCATCGACCGCCGTCTTCAGACCCGTCGTCAACTCCGTGTACCCCTCACCGAACTTCCCCGACGCATGCTGCGTCTTGAAATCCTCACCCAGAAGAGTGTCCACCTGACCCTTCAACGTGTCCAACTGCCCCTGAATGTCATCACGAGCCTGCGACAGCGACGACGCCACCTGCTCCATCTCTGCATAAGACGCACCGAAATCGGCCATCGTCCACACCTCCGGAAATCGAACGGAACGGACCCCTCCGGCCCGAATACACCCACCCTACGAGACCCCACACACCACCGTCGATGGGCACAACTCCCCATCCACCCCGCGCGTACGGGATCAGCGGCGGACGAACATGGACCGGATCCGCACCCACAACGGATCCGCCTCCGACAGACCGGAGACGAGATGCATGACTCCCCCGACCTGCCCGAGGCCCGCCACCAGAGCGATCACTCCGATGGCGGCCGAGGCCGCCGTCATCGAGGTGACTCCGGCTCCCAGATCACGGACGAACAGGGCGATGCCGCCGACGGCCACCAGCAGGGCGAGTGTCGCCGAGACGAGCCGCACGAAGACGCGAGGTTCGAAGTTCGCGGTGCGCGCCCGGAGCCAACCACCCGCGCGGCGCTGCCGCCCGCCTGTCGTGTACGGCACACGAAGCCACCAGGAGGCGGCCGACAGGATCCGCCGGCCGCTCCACCACAGCGCGACCAGGACGGCGAGTCCGGCCAGTGCGACGATCACCGCGATCACGATCACCGCCAGGTCGACCGGAGCGAGCGACCCGCCCAGCATCCGCACGGCTTCGATCATCCCGGCCGTGACGAACGCGCCGCCGATCGCCAGCGTGAAACCCAGGAGGCCCAGAGCCCACCGCGACCAGCGCTCGAAGTCCGTCCGCAGCACCGCGGCTGCGCGATCCGCATCCACCGGACGGGCGTCCTGCGTGCGCGCCGCATCGATCAGGGGTCGCGACTCGGGTCGGATCAGCGCAAAAGCCATGGACCCAGGTTATTCGCCGTCCAGCGGCGCCTCGAACCGCGCCCCCTCGGGGAGCTGCGGCTCGACGCCATCGGGAAGGTACTGCGTCATCGACAGGGCGAACGCCGTCAGCACCGTGAGCTCGTGCCGCTGCGCCGGATCCGAGCACATCCCCATGATGAGGACCGTGCCGGCATCGTCGGGCAACCGGATCTCGCCGACCGTCATCACCGCGTCGACGCCGCCCCGCGACACCAGGCCGCTGGACACCGTGCCCACGCGATCGTCCGGCGAGGTGAACGTCTCGGCCGTGCTGTCGTCCCCGAACCGCCCCAGCGGGAGCAGCCGGTGCAGAGCAGCGGAATCCGCCACCTCGTCGGCCGTCGTGGCCACGACGTTCGTGCACAGGAACGACACGGCCGGCCGTTCGCCCAGCACGATCGACACACCGGCGAAGTCGAACGGCACATCGGAGAACATGCGGACCCCCGCGTGGAACCCCTCCGTGATCGATGCGCGCGCCTCGTCGGGGAGCCATCCCTCGCCGCTCTCCAGATACCGGTCGATCCACTCCTGCGGCGAGCGGTCACCGAGCGCTCGGAACTCGATCCACCCCTGCGGCATCCGCTGCCACACCCGATGTCGAGACTGCTGCGCGGCGGTCACAGCTCGTCGTCCGTCTTCGGGCCGTCGCCGCGGATCGTGTTCGCCGCCCGCTCGGCGAGGTTCTGCCACGGGCCCCCAGGCTCTCGACGAAGCTCTGGCCGTTGTCATGCGCATCCTTGGCGGACGACATCATCCAGTAGGTGTTCGCGACCATGTTGCTCATGTTGATGTTGAGCGTCACCGCCAGGGTTCCCGCGGCCGTGCCACCACCCGCGAGGGCCGGTGTCATCCGCTGGATCGACGGGACCAGCACCGCACCACCCGGGCCGATCAGCGACTTCGCGGCCGCGCCGAGCGCACCGCCCGCGAGCAGGCCGAGGGCCCCCACCGCGAAGTCCGTCCACGAGCCGCGGCCGGTGAGCGCCTGGAGCCCGTCGATGGCCACGAGGGCGATCGACATGATCAGCGCCACGGTGCCGAGCACCGGGATGAAGATCGAGAGGATCGCGATGATCGGCAGCGCCGCCCGGAGGATGTCCTCCAGGATCGGCACGACGTTGTCCATGAGCCACTCGCCGGCATCGGCCAGCCAGTCGCCTGCGCCCTCGAGGAAGTTGGAGAACGCGTTGCCCTTGTACGCGCTGAGCGTCTCGCTCGCACCGACCAGCTGCTGCGCTGCCACGGCCGCATCCGTGTCGACGTCGGTCTTGAGCCGGTGCGCGGCGGCGACGATGTCGTCGAGTTCGCCCTGGGCGGTCGCGAGGGCGCTGGAGGCCGCCGAGAGCGCATCGGGGTCGGCATCCTCGGCGTCGGCGTCCTCGGTGGCCTTCGACTTGGCCGTCGCCTTGCTGCTGACGCTCGCGGCGGCGACAGCGGCCTGCTCCTCGAGTTCCCGCGCGCGAGCCTGGTACCCCGACAACTGGGTGACCCAGGCGCTGAGCGCATCGCGCGACGTCCGCAGCGCGGACCCCGTGTCCGTCAGGTGCGGACGGAAGTCCTCGCTCATCGCTGCGCGGAAGGCGACGGCCGCCTCACCGCTCCAGGCCGCGTCGTCATCCCCGTTGAGCATCGCCAACGCGTCGTCGACGCTGTCGCACCCGGAGGAGAGACCGAGGACGAAGTCCTCGAGCTGCCCGACGTCGCCGGGGGCCGGATCGAATCCCAGCGAGGGGAACGCGCTCACGATGCCGCTCCGCCCTCGGGCTCCATGCTCGCGGCGAGCTCGGAGTCGAGTCCCTGGAACGCTTCGAGGATGCCCTGCAAGCCCTTGCCTGCATCCTCGGCGTAGCGGCCGAGCTTGTCGAGGCCGCCGCCCCACGAGTCGTGGAGGTCTTCGAGGCGTCGCCGCAGCTCGTCTTGCGGAACGGCAGCACCGGAGACGTCTCCGAGGCCGCTGGTCGCCGCGTCGAGCGATGAACGCATGTTCGCGTACGCCGTGCGGCTCGCCTCCATCGCGGCGTAGTCGATACTCACATCAGTCATGGTGTCCCCCCTCGGTCGAGTCGAAACAGGGGCGTCGACTCACGGTCGACGCCCCTCTTCGAGAAGCTGTGCGTGTCAGCTGCCGGCGAGCTGCTGATCCAGGTCCTGGATCGCCCGCATCATCCCGAGCAGCGACTCCGACATGTCGTTGATGCCATCGACCGCGGTCTTCAGACCCGTCGTCAACTCCGTGTACCCCTCACCGAACTTCCCCGACGCATGCTGCGTCTTGAAATCCTCACCCAGAAGAGTGTCCACCTGACCCTTCAACGTGTCCAACTGCCCCTGAATGTCATCACGAGCCTGCGACAGCGACGACGCCACCTGCTCCATCTCTGCATAAGACGCACCGAAATCGGCCATCGTCCACACCTCCGGAAATCGAACGGAACGGACCCCTCCGGCCCGAATACCACCACCCTACGAGACCCCACACACCACCGTCGATGGGCACAACTCCCCATCCACCCACCCGCGGCGTCAGACGTTCAGCACCCAGTCGTCGCCCGGGCGGACCACCGCGGCGACGAGCTCGTCGAGACGTTCCTGGTCGACCCGCGGGGTGAATCCGCGGAGCGTCGCCGATGCCAGCGCGGCCTCGGCGAAGGGCTCGACGAACGCCAGCCCGTACGGCACGACCGGCCCGAGCATCGCGCACACCGTCGCCCCCTCGCCGAAGAAGATCCAGCGGCGGGTCGCGAAGTCGAGACCGTTCTCGCGCTGCGCGAGCGTGGACGAGAAGCCGGTGCCCAGCGACTCCGTCTCGGTGAGCCGGGGGTGACCGGCAGGATCGCGGTGTTCGACCAGAGGAAGTCCGCCTGCTCCTGACGGGAGAGCTCGTGCGTGATCACCGAGATCATCAACGGGGCGACCACGCCGCCGTCGACACCGACGATGAGCAGCAGCCGCCGGTCGTCGTCGACCTCGGCCATCACCGCACGGAGAGCGTCTTCGATCGTCGCGGCGGTCGCCGAGTGCGCGCCCGCGTCACGGGTGAACTCCGCGGCGGTCTGATGCGCCCACGCCGCCTGCTCCTGCGGCGAGAGCCGGTCTGCGGGCACCGGGATCACGCGGTCGGGCGCATAGGTGATCGCGAGCTCCATCAGCGCACCGTCCAGGTGAACGTGCTGACGTGGGTGTCGAACAGCGCGGTCCAGAGCGTGAGGTTCGGGTGATCGGCGGGGAGGTCGGCCTCGTGCGTCACCGTCGCGGTCCACTGCACCGCCTCGGTGAGCCTCGTCCCCGGGACCGGGATCAGGTAGTTGATGAGCAGCGAAGCGACATCCTCGCCGTCGACCGTCACCTCGCGGCGCTCGGTCCATCGCACGATGCGCTGCCCCTCGCCGATCGCGACGCCCTCGTGATGCCGGATCGCGCTCTCCACGATCTGCTCGAGAGTCGCCTCGGGAGAGGACGAGCGCTTGAGCCCCACCAGCGTCGCCGCCCCGATGGCCCAGCTCGGCGCCGCCTCGCCGGCGAAGGCGTAGGCGAATCCCTGACGGGCGCGCAGCCCTTCCAGCACCTCGTGCACCTTGCCGGCGAGCACCGGCCCGAAGGCGGTGTTCTGAGCGCCCTGCAGACGCGCCTCGGCCCGACGGATCAGGTCACGCTCCGTCGTCTCGCTGAGGTCGAACGCCTCCCACCCCGGAGGGAGGAGCATCCGATAGGGCGGGATGATCGTGCCGGTCGTCCCCGTCAATTCCGCGCGCAGGCTGCTCATCGTCTCAGTCTTCCATGGGGGCGGCTCGCGCCGCGGACGGTCAGGAGAACGGGTTCTGATCAGGGTCGAACGTCCCCGACCATGCGCCGCCCGCGCTGTCCTTGATGCCGCCGGCGATCGCGAAGTGCGAGGCGAAGACGTTGCCGACCATGTCGAGCGTCTGCACACCGGTCATCTGTGCGGCGAACGATGCGGTGCCGTTGCCCGTGAACAGACGCGCCGAGAACTCGGCGAATCCGGTGGTGAAGCCACCGCGGATCTGGCTGAGCGTGCTCAGCGGGGCACGGCCGGCGAAGGCGTTGACGAACCGCATGCCGTCGGCGCCGAAGTCGGCACCCCGGATCATGGCGATCGGGCCACGGGCGAACTTGATCGCCGGGCCGATCAGCGGGATGACCCCGATGACCCCGAACACCACATCGATGACGGAGCCGTTCCCCTGGCCAACCGGGCGACCGCGACGATGAGCGTGGCGATGGCGACGATCGCGGCGAGCGCGGCGATGATCGGACCACCGACGATGATCGCGAGCACGGCGAGGACGATGCCGGCCACCGCGAGGAAGTCCGACATGAACTGCAGGAACCCGTCGAGGTTGTCCCACGTGCTGTCCTCGATCTTGTCGGAGGTGTCTTCGCGGATGTTGTTCGCCGCGTTCGTGAAAGCCGTGTGCCACGAGTTCCATTCGCGGTCGTAGTCGGCCGCACGGGCGTCCCAGTCGCCGCGCGCGCCCGTCGCGGCACCGGCGGCCGCGTCGGCAGCATCGTCACGGGCATCCTCCGCCGCCTGTCGGGCCTGATCGTCGTCGGCGTCCGCGCCCGTCGGATAGTCGGGCACCTGCGACTGGGCCGTCGCCGCGGCGTCCTTCTTCTGCTGGTACGTGGCCCACAGCTCGACGAGGTCGTCGAGGATCGGATCGATCGCGGTCTTCGACGACTCGAGGTCGGACGCGTACTGCACGATGTGCGGCGCGACCGCGTCGTAGAGATCGGCAGCGCGTCCGAGCTCGGCGTGCATCTTGCCGGAGACCTCGGCCAGTTTGTCGACGGACTTGCCCTCCATGTCGGCGCCGTTGTCGACGAGACGCTGCAGCAGCGTGGCGGAGTCGCTCATCGCGTTCGCGAGTTCCTGCAGTGCGTTGCCCCGGTCGCGGATCGACTCGACGTCACCGGTGAGCGCACCGATGGGGTGGCCGGCCGGCGAGGTCATCGGCATGTGCTCGTACACGATCAGCCTCCGTTGTTCTCGGACTTGGATGCGGCATCACGGTCGAAGTCCTGGAACCCCGTGATCACTGCGGCGACGTGCTCCTCGACCTTCTTGCAGTCGTCCATGAGCCGCTTGCGGCGGTCGTCCCAGCGACCTTCGAAGTCGGATGCCGCGTCGCGCAGGGCACGCTCGCCGTACGGGGAACCCACGGCGCTCTCGAGATCGTTGCTCCGCGAGCCGGCGTTCTCGAACTCCTCGATGATGTTCTGCAGCGCGGTCCGCAGCGGCTCCAGATCGTCGTATCTCAGCTTGACACCGTCACCCATGTCAGCCCCCCTCGTGGAATGTTCAGATCGAGGGGACCCGCGTGAAGCGCGTCCCCTGAAAGCATGTCGGTTCAGCTGCCTCCCGGCGGCCGATCCTCGTCGACGGCACCGGTGCGGTCGCCCCGACTACGAGAACTCTACGAAACGCACGCCCTCCGGTCGATGGGGACAACTCCCCATCCGTGTCGACGGCGCCCGCCCCGCTACCCCGTCGTGATCTTGGTGATCAGGGCGGCGGCGGCAAGGCCCACCAGAAGCGGGACCAGGCACCCCATGGCCGCGGCGCGACCGCCCTTCGGTGCGGCGAACAACGCCTCCCGACGCGTGCGTCGAGCGGAATCCGTGTCTGCGAGTCCGGCGGGCTGTTCCGCACGGCCACGCGCCTCCAGCACGGAGACCAGAGCGGCGAGGTCGGCGACCCACTCCCAGTACGCGGGCTCCGCCATCGGGAGGTGCCGACGCGAGAGCACGAACACGCGATCGCCCACGATCTCGATGTCGCTCCGCTCGGCGAGGGCCATCAGCGCAGTCTGCACCTCCGGCGACAGCAGGTGACGCACCGGCTCCTCCGTCGCCCTGGCCGTGAAGACCTCGAAGCGCGAGGCGAGATCGCCGTCGAACTCCACCCGCTCCTGAGGCGGAGTCGGCTCCCAGCCTGATGCCGCGACCCCCGGCGACTTCGTCACGAGCGTCATCGCAGGCAGCGGGCTCTGCAGGTCGAACGCGGCGTAGTTGGCGACATGCGGCATGCGCGCCCGCGCGACCCAGGTGTCGAACGAGTAGTTGGCGGCCTCGAAGGGGCGGGGGTGGGCCCTGCCACGATGTCGCTCGCGATGCGCGAGGTGCCGACGCCGAAGAGGGCTGCCGGCCGCTGCGGATCGAGCTCGCCGGTGCGGTAGGTCAGCCCGTTCGCCGCCGCGAACCTCTCCAGGCGGTACTCCTCGACCTCGCGGTCGCGCGGACCTCGGAGGTGCGAACGGACCCGCACGACCGCGAGCGGCGCCACCATGAGGGCGGCCAGGATGAACGTCGTCGCGTCGGCGCCGTCCGCGCCGAACATGAACTGCACGGCCACGACGGCCAGAGCCGCGAGCACACCGGCTCCAACGACCAGCACGACCGACTGGAAGACGATCCAGCCGGAGCCGAGGACCACACCGAACTGGCGGCCCTCACGGGCGACGCGCTCGCGGCTCTCCTGGCGGGCGAGCGCAGGCTCCACCGGCGCACGCAGCGCGGTGTCGTCGAAGGTGACCGTCATCGTCCGCCCCTCCCTCGGGGTCGGGGCGTGTGCGCGCTCGCGCTCAGCGGACGGGCGTCCATGTGTCTCCTTCGATGAGTGGCAGCTGAACCGTGACCTGGCGCCCCGCTTGCACGAAGATGCCTCGGCCGTCCGGGAAGTCGGTGCGCTTGACCTTGGGGAACGGGACCTTGAAGATCGCGTCGCCGTCGAACGCGTCCGGCTTGAGGATGATGCCCTTGCGACCGGCCTTGAAGTCTCCGATGAAACCGAAACCGCTCGTCACCTGCGTGACGTCGGCGTCGCCCACCAGCAGGTGATCGCTGCGGTTGATGGCCTGGAAGAGCGCCTTCATCTCGCGCTCCGCCGGTCCGTCGGCGAACTGGGGCACATCCTCCACGACGATGAGCATCCGCACCGGGACGCTCTCGTCGACCGCGATCTCGGCGATCTCCTTCGCCAGCTCCTTCGCGTCCTCCGGCGTCACGGCGCTCCGCGTCCAGTCGACGTAACCCTTGAGCTGTGCGCGGCGTCCGCCGAAGTGGAAGAGCTTGACCTCGGGGTCGAGGCGACGCATCGACGCGATGATCCCCTTGAGCGCGGTCGTCTTGCCCGACAGTGGCGGCCCGGCCACCACGAACGTGCCGACGGGATCGAACTCCCGGGGCGCCAGCGTGTCTTCCGCGACACCGAGCACCGGGAACTCCCCGATGCGGTCGGGGAGGTCGCGCGCCGACAACCGCGTCGGCAGGGCGCCGATCTCGGCGACCTCCCGCGCACCGCCGGCGCGCAGCTGCTCCGCGAGTCGGTCGAGGAGCTTCGTCTGTTCGGCCACGTTGGGCGTGCCGCCCAGCGTCGCGATCTGCGTCTCAAGGCCGTCGACGATCGCGCGACCGGGGGCCGAACGCTCATCGAGCACGTCCTTGGGGGCGTTCAGCATCGCGTAGCCCGACTCGTCGGCGAGACGCAGGACGACGCGGCGCGAGACGTTCGCGCTGACCGCGGTGGGCACCGAACCCGAACGGTCGGCGCTGGCGACGACGTGCACGCCGAGCGGGCGTCCTTCGCCGAGGATGCGCATGAACGTCTGGTAGAACGGCATCCGCGCGGTGGTGGACTCCCACTCGCCGCGGAACTGCGGGAACCCGTCGATCAGCAGCAGGATGCGCGACTCGGCCTTCCCCGTGATCTCCCGATACTCGGTGAGGCTCGACGCGTTCGCCGCGCTGAAGCGCTTTCCGCGGTCGTCGAGCACGCGGGCGAGGGAGCGCAGGATGCGCTGCACGCGCTCCGCATCGTCGCCGGAGATGATCGACCCGACGTGCGGGAGGACCTCGAGGCTCTTGAGCGAACCGGAGCCGAAGTCGAGCCCGTACACCTCGACGTTCGACCGGGCCCCGTCGAAGCCCGCCGCGATCGCCAGGGTGCGCAGCACCGTGGACTTGCCCGAACCGCTCGTGCCGTACACGAGCAGCGAGCCGTCCTTGTCGGGGTGGAAGTACGCCGGCTCCTGCAGCTGACGCTCGGGGACGTCCATCTTGCCGAGGAGGATGCGTCCGTCGCCGTGGATCGGGAGATCGCGGATGTCGACGGCGCGCTCCAGATCGTCGAGCCACGGCCGACGAGGTGCGGGGATGGCGGCCTGGGCGGCGGCGGAGACCAGCGTGGCGACGATGCGCTTCTGGTCGTTCGGGCCGAGATCCTCGTCGTGCGAGTCCGACTCCGGTGCCTGCTCTGCCTCCCAGGTCTGGATCGATCCGAACCGCAGCTCCGCCACGCGCACCTCGGCGACCTGGGCCTCGTCGCTCGTCCACCCACCGGCGTACGCCGACTGGAAGGGCACGAGTCGGCCGGGGCCGGTCTTCGCGATGCCGCGTCCGGGGAGGGAGGGCGGGAACGACGCCGCCACGGGGTCGTCGACGACGTCTTTCGAGTCCGACTCATCGGCCATCCGCAGAGCCACTCGGAGGTTGGTGTTGGCACGCAGGTTGTCTTTGATGACACCGGCGGGGCGCTGCGTGGCCATGATGAGGTGGATACCGAGGGAGCGGCCTCGCTGTGCGATGTCGACGACACCGTCGACGAACTCCGGGACCTCTCCGGCGAGCGCGGCGAACTCGTCGATCACGAGGACCAGGGCCGGCGGCGTCTCGGGGTCGCGGCGCTTCTCGAGCTCGAGCAGGTCCTTGGCCTTCTTCCGGTTGAAGAGGTGCTCGCGGTGGTGCAGCTCGGCGCGCAGGCTCGTCAGGGCTCGCCGCACCAGGTGCGGGCTCAGGTCGGTGACCAGACCCACGGTGTGCGGCAGGTCGACGCAGTCCGCGAACGCGGAGCCGCCCTTGTAGTCGACGAACAGGAACGTCACGCGGTCAGGGCTGTGCGCAGCGGCCATGCCCAGCACCCACGCCTGCAGGAACTCGCTCTTGCCCGCGCCCGTGGTCCCGCCGACGAGGGCGTGGGGGCCCTGGGTGCGCAGGTCGAGCGTCATGGCGTCGGTCTGCGACTGTCCGATGATGGCGCGCAGGTTCCCGGCCTTCTTGAGCCGCGACTGCGGGCTGCCGGAGCGGTCGATGATCGTGTTGTTCTGACGCCAGCGGTCGATCACCGCGTTCGGGTCCTCGGCGACCTCGGATCCGACCAGCGAGAGGAAGCCCACCGAGTTCGGGATGTCTGACGAGTCTTCGATGACCGTGCTGGAGTCCACGACCGGCGCCAGGCGCTTGGCGAGCATCGTCATGTACGCGTGCGACACGCCTTCGACCTGCACGTCGCGGTAGCCCACGCCGCTGCGGACGGTGCCGACGACGGCGTGGTCGAGCCCGGCAGTCACATCGACGAACGTGCGGCAGGCTGCGGGCAGCGCGGCGACGACCGGGGCGACGAACAGCCCGTAGACGCCCACGTCGGCGCCGCGCTCGAGGATCTGCGTGAGCCGGGCACGGTCGACAGGCGCATCGTTCGTGACGATCACGAGGATCGCGGTCTGCCCGGGGAACGTCGCATCCTCGGCCGCACGCTTCACATCGGTGCCGAACAGCATCGGGTCCCAGTCGTCGCCGTACGGCGGGCGCTGTGACTTCGCCTCACGCGACCGCCTCAGCACGATCTCCTCGAGACCGCTCAGGAGGGCGGCGCCCGTCGACGCGGAATCGGCGAGCGACACGTCCTGAACGGGCTGCGCTCGCTGGAAGTGTGCGGGAGCCACTTGAGCCAGTCGAGCTCGTTCGCCCACCCCGGCTCGGTGAGCGCGACGGTGACGAGCTCATTCGGCGAGTGCATCCCGAAGAGCTGCACCGCGATCCCGCGCAGGGCATCGCTCGCGAGCGAGGTGGGTCCGGCCACGCCGATCGACCCGACGCTCTGCAGGGACTCGAGGATCGGCACATCCGCGATCATCTTGTAGCGCTCTTCGAGGCGGTCGACGCGCTCCACGTACTCGACGAGCGCCTCCGGGGTCTCGGTGCGTTTGATCCTCGTGCGCGACTCGTCCTCGCACACGCCGAGGCGCAACGCGAGGAAGTTCCAGTGCTCCGGCCGTCGCGTCCACAGCAGCGGGCCGAGTCGCATCGCCTCGTCGAACACCACGGCGACGGCCGGCACCTCGTTGTGGCGCACCTCCCGCTCCTGAGGGTGCGCGTGATAGAGCTTCTCCTCCAGCCGCTCGAACTGCTCCTCGAACGACTCCTCCTCTTTGCGCAGCCGCTGGCCGAGGTTGGTCTTCTGCGAGATGAAGTTGCCGAACATCATCAGCGGCGACATGAAGATGATGAGCAGCGACCGCGGGTTGCCGCTCATCGCGAAGATCGCGAGTCCGAGCAGGATCGGCGCCACGAGCATCGGCCAGGGGAAGAGGCGCTGGACCTGGTCCCTCGGATACCGCGGCTCGTCGAGCTCCTGCCCGCTGAAGCGCTCCTCGACGCGTGGGCTGCGGTTGAACATCAGCGCACCGCCGCGCTCGAGCACGGGGTCGCCGCTGGCCGAGCCGTCGAAGTCGCTCACCATGTGCACGACGAACTCGCAGTCGCCGAGCGCGAAGCTCTGCCCGGGGATCACGCGGAGGCGCTGCACGAGGCCGCCGTCGACGAGGATGCCGTTCGCGGAGTTCAGATCGACGAGCTCGACGAAGGTCGCGGCGACCTCGATCCGCGCGTGGCGCTTGGACACCAGCGGATCGGCGATCGTGATGTCGTTCGCCGCATCGCGCCCGATCAGGAAATGGCCGACCGGCAGCGGGAACTCCTGGCCCATCGCGGGGCCGGACACGACGCGGAGGACCGCGGCAGGACGCGCGCCCACGGTGCCCGTCGATGCCCTGTTCGGTCCGACGTTGATCACCTCGGCGAGGAAGCCGGACCCGATCGGGGCGTCCCCGACGAGGAGGTCGGGGTTGAGCATCGTGAGCTGCTCGCTGGTCGGCGGGGCCACGGAGAGCGTGAGCACATCGTCCGGACCCGCGGCGATGCTGCGGGTGGGGTCGGTCGTGGCGATCTGCCGCGCGACATCGGCGACGGTCGCCGTCGAGTCCGCCGTCACGACGACGTCGGTCAGGGGGCTACGGGTCGACGCAGGGTCAGCTTGACTCTCATCGCTCGTCCTCACCGCGCCGGTGGCGCATCACACTGATCGGGGTCATACCCATTCCACCTTCAGGGAGCGGTCGCCGAAGCGCACCGTGTCGCCGATCTGCAACTCTGCGGGATGCCCGGCGGGCAGCGCCGTCTCGGATCCGCCTCGCACGATCGCGCTGCCGTTGGTCGATGCGCGATCGACCACGAGCACTCCGCGCCGCGTGGGCATCACCGCGATGTGCGTCTTGGACACCGAGCGGGTGTCGTCGACGACCGGCACCAGGTGCGCGGCGCCTTCGCCGGCGGCGGCACTCGGCGATCGCCCGAGCAGCGTGGTCCCGCGCACCTCGATGCGCTCGCCCGTGTCGAGGACGAGGATCGCGCGTACGCCTGCCGGGGCGGCAAGGAGTGCCTCGCTCTGCGGATCGACGGGCGCCGGAGCGGGATCCTGAGCCGCAGGAGCCGCAGACGACGCCGGAACCGCGGGGGCCGGAGTCGCGGGAGCGGGAGCGGGAGCCGGGGCCGCGGGAGCCTGAACGGGAGCCGGGGCCGCGGGAGCCTGAACGGGAGCGGGGGCCGCGGGAGCCTGAACGGGAGCGGGAATCGGAGCGGGAGCCGGGGACGGGACCGCGGGAGCCGGCGGCGCGAAGGATGCGGGCGCCGGGGCTCCTGTGGCCAGTGACGGCGGCACGGAAGAGACCATCGAGCCCGGCGCCGGGGTCTCCGGCTGCTCGGTCGCGGGTCCTGACGTGGCGCGGTGCGCGCCGATCACACCACCGGAGAAGCGTGCACTGGGGACGTACTCTGCCGGGGCGTCGCGGTGCACCGGGGTGGCCAGCGACGGCAGCGGCGCCTTCTCCTCGTGCTCCGGGGTCTTCACACGCTTGCGCGCGATGCGCATGCGCTTCGAGTCGTACGGGTTGAGTCCGCCGCGCACGTCGACGAACCAGGTCGCAGCCGCGAGGTCGAGCCATCCGCGCCCGCGCCGCTCGATGTCGAAGAGGGGCGAGAGCATGATCACCAGCACCGGGCCGATGACCGGAACGATCAGCGAGGCGTAGGCGACGAGGTACCGCACCACCGCCCCGCGCCAGAATCCTGGCCGCTCCAGGGTACGGACGTTGACCGACCGGATGCCGCAGACCGCCTTGCCGAGCGTGACGCCCTTGCGCCCGTGCAGCACGAGCTGGACCACGACGTACGCGATCATCAGGCCCTGCGAGGCCGCGACCGCGACGATGATCCACACGAGGTCGCCGCGCGCGAAGAACTCCGCGGGGTCGAACCGCCCCGACGCCACCTGCGCGAGCACCGGGGTCAGCGCGATGATCGCCGGCAGCGCGATGAGCACGGCCACCGTCCACTCCAGCAGCGCCGCGAGAACGCGTGCACCGCGACCCGCCGGTCGCAGTCCGAGCGCCGCCGCATAGGCGGGATCAGGGCGTCCCTGCGCGTCGAGGCCTTCGATCTCGGGAGCGCCGTCGTCGATCTCCCAGATCACTCCTGCTCTCCCTCGACATCGTCGACGGAGTGCGGGGTGTCGAGCAGCGGCAGGTCGTTCTTGCCGACGAGGCGCGAGGCGATGACATGCTCGACCAGGCGTGCGCGGCGGTTCGTCGCGAAGCTGCGCTGCCCGCCGCGCATACCGGGCACGCCGATCCGGTCGAACTTGTCGCAGACGTTGTCGAGCTTGCGGTTGAAGCGGGTGACCGTCCATCCCAGCCGCTCCGCCGCCTTCGCCGAGGTCGGGATCTCGCTCATGCCCGTGCCGTCCCTGCGCAGCTGCGGCTCGGCGAGCGCGAGGATGAGCAGCTTCTGGCTGAGCGTGAGGGGGACGTCGCCGATCGTGGATGCGCCCCCGTCATCGTGCTCGCGTCTCGTGGCCCGGAACGTGGGCTCGGCCGCGTGCAGCGTGAGCTCATAGGTCGTCGGCCCCGCGCTGAACACGATCGTGGTCTTCTCGAACACCAGGGGCAGCCGAGCTCCCGGTGCGAGCCAGGCCTGCACACCGCCGGCCGAGTCGGTCACGGTCGCGGTGAGCCGGGTGCCCACGTTCGACAGCCACCACAGGCCGTCGGCGTCGGTGATCTCGAGGAAGTGCCGGTGCAGGAACAGGTTGTCGTCGAGCTCGAGGTCGCCCTCCCGCCCCACGATGAACCGGCCGCCTCGACGCACGGGGAAGTACTCCCCGGCGAACTCGACGGTCACCCCACCCGCACCACCGGCATCGCTCACTCCACGCACCCCCGTACGGTCTCGGACGCCCGACCGTCGTCGCGGCGCAGCATCACGTCGATGCAGACGGTCCCGGTAGCCGCGGGGACCGTCGCGGTCGTCTCCGGCGTCTGCTGCGGATCGATCTCGCCCGACACCTTGACCTCGGTCCAGATGAAGGAGTCCCCCTCGAGCGGACTCGGATTCGTCCACGTGAAGACGACGCGGTCCCCCTGGCGGGTACCGGAGAGCTCGGTGACCTTCGGCACGACATCCGTGCCGACATCCTTCGGATCGACCGCCTGGGCCGTCTCCTCCGGTTCGGGCTCGACTCCGGCCACCAGCAGGTTCATCCCGATGATCCCGCCGACCACCAGCACGACCGCTGCCGCGGCGAGCGTGATCCACAGGCCCCTGCGGCTGCGCGGCTCGCGCGGGGGCTCCGGTGCCGCGGGGCTCCGGCGGGCGCGAGCGCCGGCGCCGCCGCATCGGGTGCGACGACCATCGGCGCGCGCGCGATCGTCCGATCGTCGGCACTCGGCGGAAGGACGGGCGCCGGCACGGGCGCTGGTGCCCGCAGCTGCGTCTGCTCGACGGTCGACTCGTCGGGCACCGGCGCATCGAAGCGCGGCACTCCCGAGAGCGGCGCTGGCGCCTCCTTCCGCTGCGTCGTCGCCGACGGCCGGGTGAAGGATGCCACATCAGGGTCGATGCTGACGATCTCCCGCACCCGGGTGAGACCGTCGCCGTCGTCCTCCAGGTCTTCTGCCGGTGGATGATCGTCGACGATGTCGATCGGCGTGACCGAGTGCGAGAGCTCGATCTGCACCTTCTGCAGAGCGCGCGCGAAGGCCACGGCGCTCGGGAAGCGATCGTCGGGGTTCTTCGCCATCGACCGTTCGAGCAGGCGCTGCAGGCTCTCGGGGAATCCGGCCGCTTCAGCGACGGCAGCGCGGCGCGCTCGATGCGTTCGATGAGATCGGCGCTCGAGTTCCGCTCGCCCTGCCGCTCGAACGGGGAGCGACCGGCCAGCAGCGTGTAGAGCGTGGCTCCGAGCGCCCAGACGTCGGTGCGAGGACCGCTCTGCGGCGGCTCGGCGAACGACTCGGGCGGGGACCACGGGATCGACATCCCGGAGGCCTCGCCCGTCGCCCCCGTCGTCGAGGCGATCCCGAAGTCTGTGAGCGCCGGCCGGTTGTACTCCGTGACGAGGATGTTCGCCGGCTTGATGTCGCGGTGCAGCACCCCGGCGCGGTGGGCGGTCTCGACCGCACCGGCGACCTGGATGCCGACGCGCAGGGCCTCGGCCACCGAGAAGGGCTCCTTGCGGGAGCGGATCTGGAGGTTCGGGCGCGGGCAGTACTCCATGACGAGGTACGGGCGGCCATCGCCCGCGACGCCCGCCTGGTAGATCGTGACGATCGCCGGGTGCGTCGACAGCATCGCCATGACGTTGGCCTCGTCGGCGAACTCCTGCGCCGCGCTGCTGGAGATGCGGTCGGCGAGGAGCACCTTCACCGCGACCCTTCGGCGGGGCATCTCCTGCTCGTACAGGAAGACGTCGGCGAAGCCACCGGTCCCCAGCGGCTCCACGTACGTGAAGCCGGGCAGATCGGGCGGCGGTGAGGGGCGACGACTCACGGCAGGTCCTCGAACGCGACGGTCACTCCGTCGCCGAGGTCCACCACATCGCCGGAGAGGACGAGCGTCTGCTCGCCGGGGTGCAGCCGGACCGGGTCGGCGCCGGGGCGGAGCAGGGTGGACCCGTTCGTCGTGTGCAGGTCGATGACCACGACGGTGTCGCCCTCGGGCCTGACCTCGAGGTGACTGCGCGAGATGTCCTGCTGCGGGCTCTCGACCGCGATCAGGTGCGGCAGGTTCGCTCCGCTCGCGCGTGTCGAACGCGGGCGGCGTCCGATGATCACCGTGCGGTCGAGCGCCGCCACCTGACCGGTGGAGAGGCGGATGCGTCCCACCGATGCCGCGGTCGGCGGCGTCACGTCGAGCACGGCGGTCGCGACATCGTCGGCGGACGGGGGCTGCTGGCGCAGCGCACGGAGTTCGGCCGCCGAGACCGTCGCCCCGTCGTGGTCGCCCTCGGTGGTGAGAGGAACCACCGGAACGGGCGGAGCAGCCGGTGCGGCAGCGGCACCGGCGGAATGCACGGTCGCGCCCCACAGCTGATCGAAGTCTTCGTCGACGGGAGGAGCGAGCGTCACCTCGGTCGGGGGCAGGAACGCGTCTTCGATCACCGGCGTCGGCTCGGGCTGCGGCTCGGGTTCAGGCTCCGGCTCCGGCTCGGGTTCCGGCTCGGGCTCGGGCTCCGGCTGCGGCTCGGGTTCCGGCTGCGGCTCGGGTTGTGCGTCGGCGGTGGCGGTGGCGGGCACGGACGCGGCGTCCGCCGCCCCCACGACAGGTGCCGGGCCCAGGGCGGCGGTGAGCGGCTCCGCGTCGCTCGGCTCGAGCTCGGCACTCACAGCGGCCGCCCGCACGATGCCGCTCTGCACCGGGAGCGCGTCGGCGGCGGTGACCGTCTCGACCACGATCTCGATCGTCGACGCATCGCTCAGGAAGCGCTCGTTCCACGTCGTGACCTCGGCGCCCGAGAGCTCGAGCGCCTCCGCGGCACACGTCACGTGCGCGGTGACCTGCCCGCGCAGGGCGATCCGCACGTCGGCGCCTTCGGCCACCGCGGCGACGAACGACGGCAGCGACGTGAACGAGCCGCCGGCGTGCGTGGTGAGCACGTCGACGACCGTCGCGAGGGTCTTCTCCGCCGGCATCCGCTCCCACAGGCGTGCCACGACCTCACCGGGGACATCCGGCGGCAGGGCGACGAGCGCACCGGGGATGACGATCAGGTACCAGTCACCCGGTCGGTAGTTGGTCTGCATCAGCGAACCCCTCCTGCTGCGGCTTCCCGTGGACGCGTGTCCAGGTCGATGTCGGCGTCGTCGGTCGCCAGCAGAGTGCCGGGACGCGAGGCCACCGAGACGGCATCGACGACGATCACGGTGATGTTGTCCCTGCCCCCTGCGGCGACGGCATCCGCCGTCAGTGCGTCGACCACGAGCTGCGGATCGGGCTCGGTCGCCAGCACCTCGCGGATGCGGGCGTCGGGCACCTCCGATGTGAGGCCGTCCGAGCACACGAGGATCCGGTCGCCGAGCTCGGCGGGGAACATCCAGTAGTCGGCGTCTCCGGTGCTGCTCGCCCCGATCGCTCGGGTGATGATGTTGCGGCGGCGATCGGAGACCGCCTCCTCGGGGGTGAGCTCACCCGACTCGATGAGCTCCTGGACGACCGAGTGATCGACGCTGATCTGCTCCAGCTCGCCGTCGGCGAACCGATACGTGCGGGAGTCGCCGATGTTGACCGTGAGCCAGTAGCCCATCCCGTCGACCGAGGCGATGACGACACCGCTGAGCGTCGTGCCGGCGCGGCCGTTCCCGGATGTGGACAGCTCCTCGACGCTCGCCCTGGCGAGGGTCAGCGCATGGCGGACGTCGTCGAGCTCGAGCGCGGGGCGACCGATGTACCGTGCGAACTCGGTGATCACCGCGGCGCTCGCGCGCTCGCCGGCCTCGTGCCCGCCCATCCCGTCGGCGACGAGGAACACCGGCGCAGAGGCGAGATGCGCGTCTTCGTTCAGCGCGCGCCGGAGGCCCGGATGCGTCGCCGCCGCGGTGGTCACCACCAGCCCGGCCCTCACGCGTAGCCGCCGATCGTCACGATGCGGTCGCCGATCTCGATCGCATCACCGAGACGGATCGGCACGCGTTGACCGGCCGGGCACGCGATGCGTTGTCCGTCGCGCACGATGGTCATGCCGTTCGTGGAGTGACGATCCCGTACCCACCCGCCGGAGGTCTCTGCTGCGGCCTCGAAGTGCGTCTTGGAGAGCGAGAGCGTCTCGTCACGCACGGGCACGAGCGTCGCTCCCTCCTCTGGCGCGGGGTTGCGGCCGAAGATCGTGCGGCGAGACACCGAGACGCGTGTCCCGTCGTCCCAGGTGAACACCAGCCGGTGTCCGGGAACGCTGATCCGCGTGTCCTCCAGATCGTCCTCCTCGACGGAGACGAACGCGACGGGCGCCGGCGCTGCTGCGGGTGCGGGTGCGGGTGCCGACGCTGCGGCGGGGGCCGGAGGTGCGGGAGGTTCCGCCGCTGCGGGAGCGGGTGCGGCCGGTGCCGCCGCGGGCTCGGGCACGGACGGTGCCGGCGGTGCCGCGACGGCGGGCTCCGGCCGCTGCTGCACGGTCGCATCGAGTTCCGGCTCCACGACCGGTGCGGGGCGCGCAGGCGCGTCCTGGGTGACCCCGGGGACGAAGGCGATCAGCGAACCGGCGTCGGCCACCGGGGCTGCGGGTGCCGCAGGCCGCGGCGGAACGTACGCCGGCACCGCGGCGGAAGGAGCAGCGGGGGCCGCGGCGGTCGGCGGAAGACCGGGGATCGCCGGGGCCGGAGATGCCGCCGGAGCCGGATGACCGGCGCCCGGGGCGAGGGGTGCGGCGGGGATCGACGTCGTGGGGGCGGGCGGGATCGCCGCCGCAGCGGCGGATGCCGGCGCGGCGGACGCCGACACCCGTGCATCGAGCATCAGCGAACCGGCGACCTTGTCGTGCCACCCCTGGAAGCGGCCGGAACCGTCGAAGAGCGGGCTGAAGTAGCCGACGACCACCGCGGCGGCGAGGCCGAAGATGATGTTCCGCAGCAGAGCCCGCCCGAATCCGAGCGGCTTCCCCTCCGCCGCGGAGACGAGCCGCAGACCTTGCGCCCGCATCCCGATCGAGCCGCTGCCCGCCTGCATGATCGTGTAGACGACGAACCAGCCGAGGAGCACGAGGCTCACCACCGGGCCGCCGATCAGGAGGATCCCGAGCATCTTCTCGGCGCTGCCGGAGAGGGAGGCGGCGACCAGCAGTCCGCCGCCGAGCACGATCGCGAGGCCCCGGCGATCAGGGCATCGATGATGTACGCGACCGCGCGACGGGAGATCGGCGCGATCTGATCGAGCGCGGGCTGCGTCATGGGGTCTCACTCTCGGAGGACGGGGGCGTCGTGCTGCTCTTGATGGTGCCAGGTTCGCGCCGCACGCGCGCGGTCGCGGCATCCTTCAGGTTCTGCAGACCGTGCGAGATGGCGGTTCCGCCGATCAGGGAACGAAGGCTCAGCCGTGCCTTGACGCGCTTCCAGAAGCCGGCCTCCTTGCCGAGGCCGCCCACGATCTCGTCGACCTCGTGCCAGAACGACTCCACGTCCTGCGGGGTCGGTTCGGCCGGTCCGAACACCTCGGCGTCGGCACGGTCGGCGAGCGCCGTGACCTGCGGCACCGTCAGCGCGGAGGCCACGACAGCCGCTTCCTCCGTGCGCGTGCCACCCGGCGCGAGGCGTGCGCCGTAGTCGATCGCACGGTCGGTCAACTCGTCCCAGCCGCCGCTGATGCGGTCGGAGGCGCGCGCAGCCGCACGGCGCGAACGCCGCTTCGCCGCCTTCCATGCGCCGATCACGATGAACGGCGAGGCGAGCACGGCGATCACGGCGAGCGTGATGCCGCCGATCAGGAGGATCGCCCCGATGATGCCGGCGAGATTCAGGCTCTCATCCTCGGACTCGCGGTCGTCGGGGAGCGTGGGCGGCAGGTCGACGGGCTCCTGCGGCGGGGGCGGCGGCTGCAGGACCTGCGGCTTCGGGTCGACGCGCGGCTTCGTGTTCTGGTCGTTGGGCACCTGGTCCTCGGGCGGGGTCGGATTGAAGGTCACCCATCCGACGCCCTCGAAGTTGACCTCGACCCACGCGTGCACGTTGTCGCCGGTGGCGGCGAACACCGCCTCACCCGCCTGCTCCTCGTCGGGGTAGTAGCCCATGACCACCCGCGCGGGGATGTCGAGCTGCCCCGCCAGCAGAGCCATCGCCACGGCGTACTGCTCGTCGTCGCCGATCATCTGCTCGGCGCCGACGAGCGTCGAGATGCGCTCGGCGGTGTGCCCCGCACGCGACAGCACCTCGCCCTCGAGGCCGTGACTGAAGAAGCCGCCCTCCGAGAGGAGGTTCTCCAGCGCCCTGACCTGCTCGATCGGGGTCTCGGCATCGGTCACGGTCTCGGCCGCGAGCGAGGTGAGCTCTTCCGGCACGTTGCTCGGCTTCGGCATCGTGACCTTGCCGAACGGCACCTCGGCGAGCTGTTCGTCATCGGGGACGGCGGGCATCACGGCATCGACCACGTACTCGTCGCCGGCACCCAGCTTCGGCGTGGCGACCGCCGTGCCCGTCACGGTGTTCACGAACGTCCCGCGGCGCAGGTCTTCGGCGCGGTCGCCCTCGAAGTGGATCTCCGACAGCTCTCCGGCCGTCGGCATCCACACGCCGCGATACCCGTCGATCGCGAACTTCAGCGTCACGGGGACACCTTCGGCCTCCGGCGCCATGTTCGAGCGCAACGGGGCGAACGCGCTCGACGACGTGGGACCGCCGTCGGTGACGTTGTAGACCATCCCGTCGAACTGGTCCATCACGGCCGTCCGGATGCGGGCGTCCTTGGGCAGGCCCTGCACCGTGAACAGCGTCTTGTCGGCCTCGTCGCGCACGTTCTTGCGGAACGCCTGCAGGGGACTCGGATAGTCGCGGATGTCGAACGGCGGGATGATCACGTCGCGGAACACGTGCCGCGGTTGCGCCGGGGTCGCGATCGCACTGGCGGCGACACCGGTGCCTGCCGCGACGGCGAGCACCGCGACGCCCGCGAGCAGACGGCGCGTGCGCATGTGGGCCCCACGGGAGGGGTCGACCTCGCTGACCGACACGGCCATGTTCTGCGGCGCCCAGAGCTGGCGCAGCGCGAGCCACGACATGCTCACCACAGCGAACACGAGGCCCTGGACCAGCGGGAAAGCGGGCTCGGGGGTGCCGAGCGCGATGACGAGCATGAGCAGCACGCCGGCGGGGAGCAGCGCCCATGCGACCTGCGGCAGGCGCAGCGCGAGCGACGCGGTGAGCACGGATGCCACGAGCGCCAGCAGGAACGGGACGACGAGGTGTCCGTCGGCGGCCGCGACCGGCGCGACCGTGGTGAGCATCTGCTTCCAGGCGGTCACGGTGCCGACCGCGAGCTTCTGCAGGGTGTCCAGCGTCGGGATGACCCCGAGGATCGTCGTCTGCGGCAGGGCCAGCGCCCCGCCGAACACGAAGTAGGCGGCGACCGTGAGCCCGGCGATGATCAGGATGCCCCACCGGCGCCATGCGGCGACGGCCGCGATCGCGAGTCCGAGCACGAGGCCGCCGATCACGGCCGGGAGGAACGACCCACCGGCGAACGTCGGCCAGAACCCCACGAGCGCGGTGACGACCAGGAGGGCGGACGCTCCCAGATCGAGGATCCAGCGGCGGAGCGGCAGAACGCCGGATGCGGTGGCGGACCCGGTCATGCGAGCACCTTCTGCAGAGCGAGGGGGATCTGTTCGAGAGCGCCGACCGTGACGACATCGGCGTCGCCGATCCGCCGGAGCGCCGGGGCTTTCGCCGACGTGTCGGCGACGACGGCGAGGACCTTGGCGCCGAAGGGGAGCCGGGAGCAGGCGAGACGGAGATCGTCCGAGGGCACGCGGGATCCGCAGACGAGCACGACGACGCTCGCGAGCGGCATCGTGGCCGAGACGATGCCGGCGAGGTCGGCGATGCCGCCCTCCCTCGCCTTGCTGTTCTCCACGGCCGAGAGCGAGTCGAGGAGCTGCTTGCCCGTGCCGGCCGGCAGCTCGCGCCCCTGCACGCGCACGTCGACGCGCTGGGAGTCGCGGAGCGCGCGGAGACCGATCGACCCGGCGGCCGAGATCCCGAGCTCGAAGTCGTCGGCGGTGGCGTAGTCGGCGACCGAGAGCGCGAGAGGCCGATCACGAAGTGCGACCGGCGGGTCTCCTCGTATTGACGGACCATCATCGTGCCGGTGCGCGCCGTCGAACGCCAGTGCACATGACGCAGGTCGTCACCGGGCTGGTACTCGAGCAGGGCGTGGAAGGACACGTCGTCGCGGGACAGATCCGCCGCCGGCAGCCCTTCCAGGTCGCGCAGGTAACCGAGCGACTGTCCGTCGAACAGCACGGTGCGCGGGTGCACGAACAGGTCGACAGGATCGTCACGCCGGTGCGCCCGTTCGAAGAGCCCGAGCGGGTCTCCGCGCACCACGCTCACCGGACCCACCTTGACCACACCGCGCTTCTGCGTGGGAATGGCGAAGAGCTCCTCCGCCTCCTCCCCCGGTGCGAGCCGCTGGATCCCGAACTCTCCTCGGCCCGAGCCGACCGGGAGCACCACACGAGACGGCAGGATCGCCCTGCTGCCGCGGTTGGCGAGGGTGAGCGCACCGACCGCGCGCTCGCCGACGACCACCCGGGTGCGGGCGAGGTCGAGCGAGACGTCGTACGCGGTGCGCCCGATCAGGAACAGCGCGCACACCGCGACCGCGACCGCGATCACGACGGCCGCGACCGTGAACTCCGACCATCCGGCGATCTGCCCGAGCACCCAGAACCCGATCGCGAGAGCCATCAGCACCCACGCGAGCGGACGGATCGCCGCGGTGATCTTGCGGAGGCGCACCAGGGCACGCGCACCGAGGACGGCCGCGACATCACGCCAGCCGGCGTCGCGTTCCGTCTGCGGCGGCGACGCCGGAAGGGCCTCCGCGGTCATCAGGCCGCCGCTCGGGCCTGCGGAGCGGCGACGCCGTCGAGCACGCGGGCGATCACGGTGTCGCTGGTCGTGCCGGCGAACTCCGCCTCGGCGTCGAGCAGCAGACGGTGCTGCCACACCGGACGGGCGAGGGCCTTGATGTCGTCGGGGAGCACGAAGTGACGCCCCTGCGCCGCGGCCCACACCTTGGCGATGCGGATCATCGCGATCGCCCCACGCACCGAGACACCGAGTCGGATCGCCGAGTCCTCACGCGTCGCCTCGGCGAGTTCGGCGACGTAGCGGAGCACGGCGGGCTCCACGTGGACGGACGCGGCGAGGTCGGCCATATCGGCGACGGCGCTCGTCGTGATGATCGCCGAGAGACCGGCGGACGGGTTGCGGTCGGACGCACCGGCCAGGATGCTCTCGGTCACCGCGAGGTCGGGGTAGCCGATCGAGGTCTTGATCAGGAAGCGGTCGAGCTGGGCTTCGGGGAGCTTGTAGGTACCGGCCTGCTCGATGGGGTTCTGCGTCGCGATCACGAGGAACGGACGCCCGGCCTCGTGCGTGACGCCGTCGACGGTCACGCGCGACTCCTCCATGACCTCCAGCAGCGCCGACTGGGTCTTGGGCGATGCGCGGTTGATCTCGTCGGCCAGCACGATAGACGCGAAGATCGGGCCCTTGTGGAACTCGAACCGGTGCGACTGCTGGTCGTAGATCGTCACACCGGTGACGTCGGACGGGAGCAGGTCGGGGGTGAACTGGATGCGCGCGCTGGTGCCCTGGACGGTCGCCGCGAGCGCCTTGGCGAGGCTCGTCTTCCCCGTGCCTGGTGCATCCTCCAGGAGCACATGGCCCTCGGCGAGCATCGACGCCAGCACGAGGCCGACGATCTCCTGCTTGCCCTGCACGGCCTTGTCGACGTTCTCGACCAGTCGCTGGAAGGTGCCCTGGAACCAGGCCGCCTGCTCGGGGGTCATTGTCATGAGTGTGTCGTTCCTTCGTGTGGGAGTTCAGGGGCGGCCGGTGACCATCACGGCCAGGAGGTGGCCTCGGACCAGCCGACGCCCTGGATGTCGGCCTGCAGCGTGCGGTTCATGCCACCGTGCCAGCAGGAGAGCCGGATGGTGCCGTTGGCCGGGACGTTGTACGTGTTGTAGTTCGAGGTCTGACCCGACGCGGAGCGGTAGGGAGTGCCGTTCTCGAGGCAGCGGATCCGGTACTGCCCCGCCGGCACGTTCGACGTGTTCAGGTTCAGGTAGTAGCACGTGTCAGGGCTGCAGTTCCCGGAGTCCGTCCCCTGCGACGCCCACCACCGCGGCTGCGGCTTGTCCTTCGCGGTCGCGCCCGCTGACGGGCTCACGTCCGACCAGACGCCCGTGGAGTCCTTCGCCCTGGCGCGGATGGTGTGGTGCTCGCTGTAGGTGCCGACGTTCACCGACCCGGTCGCGGCGACACCCTGCCAGCCGCCGCCGTCGATGCTGATGTGCACCTCGGTGATGTTGCGCCCGTTGGCGGAGCCGTTGGCGTTCCAGTTCAGCCGCACCTGACTCTCGAGCGACTCCGCGCTCACCGCCGGCGGGCTCGGGACGCCGTACGGGTTGCCCGTCGCCGAGTTGGAGACGGCGCCGGGGTATGTCGATCCGCTGACGTTCGCGACCGCTCGCACCTCGACCCGGTAGTCCTTGCCGTTGGTGAGGCCGCCGATGACCCTGTTGCCCGGCACGGTGTTCCAGCTGCCGCCGTTGAGGCGGTACTGGTTGGTGATCTCCCCGGCGGTCGCGCCGCCGCGGGAGCCCTCGTTGAACGAGATCGTGAGCGCGCGGTCGCCTTCCTTCGTGACCTTGAGGCTCGTCGGCGCACCGGGCGGCACCACACCGCGTCGCGGGGCGGACTCGGCGCTCAGATCGCCCCATCCGGCCTTGTTGTTCGCCTGGATCCGGTACGTGTACGCGGTCTCCGACGGGTCGACGACCACGGTCTGGCTCAGCGCCTCCGGGCCAGGGGTGAGCGTGTCGATCACCTGGCCGCCGCGCAGCACCTCGAGGCGGTAGCCGCGGATCGCGTCGCCGTTCTTATCGGGCGTGGTCCAGCTCACCTGCATCTGCGCGCGACCGTCGACCGGCGAGAGCTCACTCGTGGTGGGCGCCGCGGGCGGGAGCGGCGGACCCGCCGGGATCTCGGACGCCGACCAGCCGCTCCAGCTCGAGGGGTCGGGCGCCCTGTTGTGTGCCTGCACCCTGACCTGGTAGTCCGATCCGTTCTCGAGCCCCTCCCACGTGGTGGAGTTGCCCGTGACCTCCTTCTGCGTGATGCCGGAGGGGGGTGCGGGCGAGATCTCGAGCGTGTACCGCTCGACCGGCGAACCAGGGGTCGACGGGGTCACCCAGGCCACCTTGAGCGACTTGTCGCCGAAGGCCAGGGTCGGCGGGTTCGGCGTGTCAGGACGCGCGTCGGGGCGGGCGGGCGCCGACAGGCCGGACGGCTCGGACTCGCCGACGCGGTTGGTCGCCGTCGCCTGGAACGTGTACTCGACGTTGTTGGTGAGGCCGTCGAGCGTGCAGGTCGTGGACTGGCACTCCTTGGTGTACGGGCTGCCGCCGACCGATCTCACGGTGTATTTCGTGATCTCCGCGCCGTTGTTCGACGGCGCCGAGAACGACACGACCACCGTGCGGTCCTGAACGCTGGCGATCGTCGGAACCCCTGGCGCATCCGGCACGTCCTGCACGGTCACGACGATCTGGCCGTTGACCTCGCGGTCGGCGTCTTCGGTCGCATCCTGGATGCGGTAGCGGACCACGAGGGTCCCGACGAAGGACTTCGCCGGCGTCACGGTGACCTGATCCTCGGTGAACTCGACGTCGCCGACACCCGATTCGGTCACGGCCGAGACGATCTTCAACGGCGTCTCGGGGAACGGGTTGTAGTCGTTCGCGAGCGCGGGCACCGTGATGGTCTTGCCCGCATCGGCCTCGGCGATCGTGTCGGTGTTCGCCGCAGGCATCGATCGGGTCGACGCCGTGACCATCACGGCGACCGTGCCCTCGACCGGCTCGGTGGTGCCGTCCGAGATGCGCAGCTTCAGCGTGACCGCGGTGCCCTTCTTGGCGTTCGACGCCGCCTCGACGACGAGTTTGTCGCCGCCGTCGATGCGCGCGGAGACGCCCTTCTCCTCCCCGCCGATGAGCGCGTAGTCGTGCTTGCCCTTGTCTTCGGGGTCGGGGTCGTCGGTCAGTGCCGCGAGGTCGAGCGAGGTCGCCGGCTCGCCCGGGGCGACGTTGACCTGGCCCTGGATGAACTTCGGCTGCTGGTTCTCCGGCGGCAGCACGTTGATCGGGATGCTCAGCGTCGCCTTGCGCCCCTCGGGGTCGTCGGGTCCGTCGCCGTCGGTGACCTCGAAGGTGAGCGCGTCGGGCCCGAAGTACCCCTGCGCCGACGTGTAGACGAGCGTCTTCTCGTCGACGAGCAGGTCGGCGCCGTCGGCGTGGTTCGCGCTGATCCGCTCCTTCTCGGTGATGATGACATCGCCGCCGCCCGCCACGGTGACGTACTTCGAGAGCGGCAGCGTCTCGGTCTCGCCGCTGACCACCTCGAGCGGCTTCGTCGACGTGAGCGTCGGACGCAGGTCGGACCTCGAGGGCACGAAGATGAACGCCGACGCCTTCAGGTCGTCGCGGTCGGTGAGGGTGTAGCGGATCAGCTGGAGCTCGTCGGTGACGGTGACGCGCACCTTGCCGTTCTCGAGCCGGGTGCCGCCTTCGCCGACGTCGACCGTGAGCCGGTCTGTCGTGCCGTCGGGATCCTCGTCGTTCGCGAGGATGTCGAGGTCGGCCGTCAGACCGCCGTCCTGAGGTCGGTCGGCAGCAGCCGATCGTCGCGGGCGACCGGCGCCTGCAGCGGGACGTCTTCGTCGACGGTGATCTGCAGGGTCGCGGTGGCCGTCGCCCCGCGCGCATCCGCCGCGGTGTACTGCAGTGAGGTCTCGGTGGGTCCGTTCGGCGCCTGCACGATCACCCGGTCCCCGGAGACGCGCGCCTCCAGGCCGTCGGGCAGCTCGAGACCGTCCTTGACGAGCGAGACCTTGTCGCCCTCGGGATCGGAGTCGTTCTCGAGCACGGGTACAGCGATCTCCCTGCCCGGTCGCACGACGACCGCGTCCTTGACCGCGTACGGCGGCTGGTTGATCTCCTCCGCGGGCGCGATGCCCACCCGCACCGTGGCGATGCCCTCCTTGCCGAGCCTGTCGCGCACCCGGTACTTGAACACGTCGACGCCGGATGCGCCGTCTGCCGCCTCGTAGGTGAAGTAGTTCGGACCGTTCGTGACGCGCCCCTTCGAGGGGCTCGACTCGATGCCGACGAGCTCGACCGAGTCGCCGTCGGTGTCGATGCCGTCGAGCGGGACGGCGATGTTCACCTCGGTGCCGGCCAGGGCACGGGCGACGAGATCCTGCGGACGCGGGGCCGCGTTGGTCTCCTCGTCGATCGGCATGATCTGGATCGTGACGTAGCCCGCCGCCTTCTGCTGACGGGAGTCCGACACCTCGTAGGTGAGGTAGACCGTCTTCGCCTCGGGGCCCGCCTTGAAGCGCACGGTGTCCTGCGACACGAACGCCTCGCCGTCCTCGGGATCCACGAACGGTTCGATGAGCTCGGGCTCGACGTGCATCACGTCGTCGCTCGGGTGGGTGTCGTTGTCGAGGACCGGGATGGTCACGACGTCTCCGACGCGCACGGTCGCGGTGTCGGGGTTCGCGACAGGTTGACGGAGCTCATCCGGCGCGGGGATCGGGATCACCACGACCTCGCCCTCCGCCGACTTGGAGCCGTTCGAGATGCGGTACTTGACGCGCACCTGCTCTTCGAGTGCGCCCTGATCGGTGATCCGGAGGGTCTCGTGGTTGAGCACCGAGACCGAGATGCCGCTGTTCGGCTCGAGCGACACCGACTGGACGACGAGGATGCCGCCGGCGGGATCGGTGTCATTGTTGAGCACGCCGAGGAGCACGTCGCCGCCCGTGGGCAGCAGCGCGACGTCGCGCACGGCGACCGGCGGCAGATCGGTCTCCGACTCGGGCATCACGTCGACGCGCACGAGCCCCTCGCCGTTCTTCGGGCCCGTGGTGACCTGGTACTGCACGTAGTAGACGCCGGGAGCCTCCGCCATGAAGGTGAAGGTCTTGTTGGCGGTGTTCGGGACGATCGTCGCGCCCAGGGTGTCGAGGACCCTGCTCAGACGCAGCGGCTCGCGCGAGGTGCTCGTGTCGTTCGCGGTCGGCGCGATCGTGACCTGCTCGCCGACCTTCGTGATCACGTGGTCGGCGTTGGTCTTCGGGTTCGTCGACCCCTGGGGGCGGACGTCGAGGGAGAGGGTCGAGGTGCCGAGCTTGCCGAACGCGTCGGCGACGGTGACCTGCACGTCCTTGCGCCCCTGCAGGCTGGCGGTCGCCTTGTAGGTGATCTGGCCGTCCTTGCTGAAGTCGACCTCGTCTCCCGGCGCCGCGATCACCTCCTTGAGGTAGATGTCGTCGCCGTCCGGATCGATCCAGTCCGGGAGGATGTTGTACGAGATCGTGCCGCCGGTCTCGACCGCGAGCGATGTCTTCCGCTTCGGTCCGGGGGCGGCGTTGTCGTTCCAGTCGTGCACCTCGAGCGTGACGACCGCGGTGTCCTTGCCCTTGCGACCGTCGTCGACCTCGTAGGTGAAGCTCGCGGTGCCCGAGGCCTTCTCGTCGACCGCGATCTGCAGGGAGCCGCCGTTGTTGATCGGCTGCACGGTGCCGATGGAGGGCTGCGCCTCGGCCAGAGCCGCCACGAGCACGTCGCCGTCGGGGTCGTTGTCGTTGTCGAGAACGGGCAGCAGTGTCGTCGCACCCGGGCGCACGCCGTAGGAATCGTCTTCGGCGATCGGGGGCGTGTTCTCCTCGCTGCGCTCCGGCAGCGTGGTCTCGACCGTCTCCTCGGTCGAGTCCTCCTGGTTCTCGGTCTCGCCCTCGGGCGGCGTGAGGTCGTTCCAGTTGTCGACGCGCTGCAGGCTCTCGTTCGCCATCCACGCGGCGCCGCCGACGGCGTCGTTCAGGATGATCACGTCGCGGTTCACGCGGAAGGTCAGGCTCGCAGACTCCTCGGCGCCCTCGATCGGCGCGTTCACGTCGTTCGAGTCACCCGGGCATTCGCGGATGAACGTCGCGGATCCGGCCCAGGCGCCGTAGGTGCACCCCCGCAGCCACACGGGTGCCGCCGCGGTGCCGGCGCTGCCGGCGGAGGTCTCCTCCGGCTCGCTGCCGTCGAGGGGACGCGCACCAGTGCGGAGGGCGTGGCGATGGCGACGGCGTCGGTCTCGGCAGAGGCCTGCTGCAGCACCGCGTCCTTCGCGCCCGCGACCTCGGTGCGGAAACCGCCCGGCGTCGTGACGACCCCTGCGGCCTCGTCGAACACGACCGGTGTGCGACCGACGGCGGTGATGGTGGGCCGTTCGGACAGATCGAGTTCTCCGACCGACGCCGCAGACGAATCGCCGGGAACACCTTCGTGGTCGACCGGCACGGTCACGACCTCGCCCTTCTCCGCCGACAGGGCGAAGACGGTGCCGTCGTCGGCCACCGTGACATCGGAGTTCTCGCCCAGCTCGGCGATGGGTTCCGTCGCCTCGATCTCGAAGGAAGCGATCCCCTTCACGGGGACGACCCACAGGTCGCCGGACTTCTCATCGAGGATCGCGGCCGTCTCGGCCCCGAGGGCGACCTTGGCCGATGAGGGGATGACGGTGGAGTCTCCGAGCGAGACGCGCGCGGGGTCGACCGCCGTCACGGTCGAGGCGCTCTGGTCCACGACGAGCACGTTGGCCGCTGCCTGCAGGATGTCGTAGTTCTCGCTCGTGGTGCGCAGACCGCCGTCGAGGATGGTCGACTCGTTGTTGAAGTGGCCCACGAGCAGGCTCGAGGACTTCGTGATCCACACGCCGCCGTCGTTCAGATCGACCTTGGTGGTCGGGAACCCCTCATAGGTGAAGGCCATCGTGGTGATCGCGATGACACCGACCGTGACGCCGGCGGCCGACGCCAACGTCTTGGGTCGCGCGCGCATCCATGACAACGCCTTCATTCCCGGTTCCCCCCCAGGGTGACACTCCGATTGCTTCATGCACGGGCTCGACGAGCCGGTGCAGCACCCGTACATCCTAACCGGGTCGCGGAATACCGCTCGATGGGGAGATATCCCCACCCGGTGTCAGGCGCGCCAGCACCCCGCGATGTGGTCGTCGACCATCCCGGCGGACTGCATCAGCGCGTACATCGTGGTCGGACCCACGAAGCGGAACCCGCGCCGTCGGAGCTCCGTGCTCAAGGCCGTCGACTCCGCGGTGACCGCCGGGACGTCGGCGAACGCGGCGGGACGCGTGTCGGATGCCGGCGGCGCGAACGACCACATCAGCTCGTCGAGCTCGCCGCCTGCCATGTCGCGGACGATGCGGGCGTTGCCGATCGTGGCCTCGATCTTGGCGCGGTTGCGGATGATGCCGGCGTCGGCCATCAGCCGCTCGACGTCGTCTTCCCCGAACGCGGACACGGCGGCGGGTTCGAAGCCCGCGAACACCTCGCGGAACCGGGGACGCTTGCGCAGGATGGTGATCCAGGAGATCCCGGCCTGGAACCCCTCGAGCGCCATCTTCTCGAACAGCGCCCGGTCGCCGTGCAGCGGCGTCCCCCACTCCTCGTCGTGATAGCGGCGGTACTCGGCGTCGTCGCCCACCCAGGCGCAGCGGTCGCGGGCGTCGGGGCCCGTGAGGAAAGAGGTCATCTCCCCAACGTATCCGCCACCGCCGACGTCACTCCGCGAAGGTCGACGCGTCGATGACGAACCGGTAGCGCACGTCGGACGCGAGCACCCGCTCGTATGCCGTGTTGATCTCCGTGGCCCTGATGACCTCGATCTCGGCGACGATGCCGTTCTCGGCGCAGAAGTCGAGCATCTCCTGCGTCTCGCGGATGCCGCCGATGTTGGAGCCCGCGATGGAGCGGCGTCCGCCGATGAGGGACCCGACCGTGAGAGCGAGAGGCTCCGCCGGCGCTCCGATGCACACGATCGTCCCGTCGACGTCGAGCAGGCCGAGGTACGAGCGCAGATCGACCGGGGCGCTGACCGTGTTGAGGATCACGTCGAACGATGAGCGCAGCTCGCGGAAGGTGGTCGGGTCGCTCGTCGCACGATACTGATCGGCGCCGAGCCGCAGCCCGTCGTCCTTCTTGCTCAGGGTCTGCGAGAGCACGGTCACCTCGGCGCCGAGCGCATGCGCGATCTGCACTCCCATGTGTCCGAGTCCGCCGAGGCCGACCACCGCGACCCTCGTGCCGGGCCCGACCCGCCAGTGCCTCAGCGGCGAGTACGTCGTGATGCCGGCGCACAGGAGCGGAGCGGCGGCATCGAGCGGCAGCGCATCCGGGATGCGCAGCACGAAGGCCTCGGTCACCACGACCTGTTCGGAGTATCCGCCCTGCGTGATGCTGCCGTCGCGATCCACGGCGCCGTACGTGCCGACGGCGCCCTGACGGCAGAACTGCTCCTGCCCGCGCAGGCACTCCCGGCACTCGCCGCAGGAGTTCACCAGACACCCGACCCCCACCCGGTCGCCCACGGCATGACGTGTGACCGCGGAGCCGACCGCGGCGACCGTGCCCGTGATCTCGTGCCCCGGCGCGAGCGGGTACTGCTGCGGACCCCAGTCGCCGCGCACCGTGTGGATGTCGGAATGGCAGATGCCGGCGAACGCGATGTCGATCAGCACATCGTGGGGGCCGAGCTCGCGTCTGTCGATGACGGTCTTCTCGAGCGGTGCGGCTTCGCGCGGTGCGGCATAGGCGGTGACGGTGGACATCTCGCGCTCCTCAGATCGGGTACGTGCCGAGACTACTCAGCCGCACCCATGAATCGCACGAGAGAGCGTCGTCAGCGCCGCTGCTTCTTGAGGGTCTTCTCCTGGATCGGTGCATGCCCGGTGGCGGCGAGATCGGCGTAGTACGCCCGCGCCTCGTCCTGACGCTGCTTCTCGATGCCGCTCGCGATCGGCGCGCGCACGTGCTCCGGCTCGTACCCGAACGCGTTCACGAGGTCGAGGGCGTATGGCCGCAGGCGGGTGCACAGTCGGTCGATGTAGCTCGACACGGCCGCGGCGCGCTGCGTCGACAGGCGTCCGTTGATGAGGTGCCAGGCGAGGTGCTTCTCGATGAGCTGAAGTCCGAACAGGTCGCGCAGCCAGGTGAGGACCTTCTTGGTGTCGGCGTCCTCGATCTGGTGCACGGCGTCGGTGAACGCCTCCCATTGCAGCAGTTCGCCGTGTGCACGAGCGGCCTCGATGAGCTCGGCCTGGTTCTCGTTGAAGAGCCGGGCGCCGAGCAGCTTGTCCTTCGCGCCGGGGCGCAGGCGACCGGCGATGTCGGCGACCATCTGCTGCACACGACCCGCGAGCAGATCATGCTGCTGCTCCTCGCGCAGCCCGCGCTCGACCGAACGGCTGACCTGACCGAAGTCGGAGACGGCCTGGCCGAGCTGGCGGAGTCCTGCGCCGTGGAACACCTTGCCCGCGGTCATGCCGACCGCGAACTTCGCGAGCGCCGCCGCGTCCTTGCCCTGGAACTGCTTGGCGTAGTCGGTGAGCAGACGCTTGCCGACCAGCTGGAGCAGGACGTTGTTGTCGCCTTCGAATGTGACGTAGATGTCGAGGTCCTGACGGAGTCCGACGAGGCGGTTCTCGAACATGAAGCCGGCGCCGCCGGTGGCCTCACGGGCCTCCTGCAGGGTGTCGAGCGCGTGCCAGGTCGACAGCGGCTTGAGGGCGGCGGCCAGGGTCTCGAGGTCTTCGCGGTCGGCCGGGGTGTCGGTGCGACCCGAGAAGACGCCGTCGAACTTCTGCAGGAACTCGTCGTGCGCGAAGATCTGCGCGTAGGTGGTCGCCAGGCGCGGCAGCAGGCGGCGCTGGTGCTTGCCGTAGTCCATGAGCACGACCTCCTGCCCGTCCGCACCATCGAACTGGCGACGCTGGGTCGCGTAGGTGATCGCGATGTGCAGGCCGAGCGCGGAGGCCCAGGATGCCGCACCGTCGAGGGAGACGCGCCCCTGCACGAGGGTGCCGAGCATCGTGAAGAAGCGGCGGCCGGGGCTGTCGATCGCACTGGAGTAGGTGCCGTCGGCGGCGACGTCGCCGTAACGGTTGAGCAGGTTCGTGCGCGGGATGCGTACGTGGTCGAACGAGAGGCGCCCGTTGTCGATGCCGTTGAGCCCGCCCTTGAGACCGTCGTCCTCGCGGCCGATGCCCGGAAGGTCGACGCCGTCCTCTCCGCGCAGCGGCACGTAGAAGCAGTGCACGCCGTGGTTGACGCCGTTGGTGATGAGCTGTGCGAACACGGTCGCCGCGACGCCGTGCAGGGCCGCGTTGCCGAGATACTCCTTCGTCGCCCCGCGGAACGGGGTGTTGATGACGAACTCCTCGGACTCCGGGTCGTAGGTGGCCGTGGTGCCGACCGCGGCGACGTCGGAGCCGTGACCGATCTCGGTCATCGCGAAGGCCCCGGGGATCGAGAGGTCCATCACTCCGGGCAGCCACTTCTCGTGGTGCTCCTTCGAACCCAGCTGCAGGATCGCCGAGCCGAAGAGCCCCCACTGCACACCCGACTTGATCTGCAGGCTGGGGTCGGCCACCACGAGCTCCTCGAAGCCCGCGATGTTCGCGCCGTTGTTCTCCTCGCCGCCGAGGGACTTGGGGAAAGCGCGGTGCACCGCCTTGTTCTCGACCAGCAGGTGCAGTTGGCTGAGCACGCGCTCGCGGTGCTCGTCCTTGCCGAGCTCGTCCTTGCGCCAGAACGCCGAGTCCTTGATCATCTCGCGCGCCTGACGACGCACATCGCCCCACGTGCCCATCAGGGCCTCGTTCACACGTGCGATGTCGATCGGCGGAGCGACCGCGATCTCGGGCGATTCATCGGGTGTCGTCGAAGAGCGGACGGCAGCGTCGACCATGGCATTCCTCCAGGGGAGTAGGGGTGCTTTCATGGTAGGTCTGCGACAAACCCACAGGAACTCCGCTGTGAGCATCCTCCAACTCCGCAGGCGGACGCCCCTACTCCCCGTTGTCGCCTCGCAACAGGTCGACCCCGATCAGGTCAACGAGAGCCCGTGGCCGAAGCGGAACAGCGGGTCGGCGGTGTCGAACGGCACGTCGGGCCGCGAGGCCTCGACCGCGGCCATCGACCGGGGAAGGTCGAAGGGAAGCGCACCCCTCGCCGCGACGGCACCGCTGAGAACGTCGAGCAGCGCTTCGCCCGAGGCTCCCCAGTTCACCGTCACCGCGGCGGCGACCTCGACGATCGGCGTCAGGATGGGCGGCCGATCGGCGAGCACGTCGACGACGGTCGGAACCGCGGCGGCGACCTCGCGGACGTGGGCGACGACCTCGCCCGCGAACTCCAGGGACCCGGCGTGGAAGAAGTTCTCGAACATCGTCTCGCGCTCCTCGAACGGCGCCTGCAGGCGGAGGATCGCGAGCTCTGCGTCGGCCGGATCGTCGACGATCACCCCGAAGGCCGCAGCCACGGCGGGGTCGATGCCCTCGACGTACAGGCGCAGTCCCCGCGCGAAGGGCAGCGCACCGTCGTTCGAGAGCACGGTGATCGACGCCCGCTGCGCCTCCTCCCCCGCCGCACGGAAGTCGGCGCGTCCGACGACGGCGTCCGCGGCGTCCTCGTCCACGAACGGGTTCTCGAACAGACCGAGTTCGAACTTCTCCCGCAGGATGCGGCGGGCCGAGACGTCGAGCCGCTCCTCCGAGATCACCCCGTCGGCGACGAGTTCGAGCAGCAGCTCGGGGTTCGCCTCTCCGCCGAACTGATCGACACCCGCGTCCAGCACCTTCGCCATGCGCTCGCGCGGAGTCAGGTGTTCCACACCCCAGGCGCGCGCAGGGAACGGCTGCCCGAAGATCTCGGAGTCGCTGATCAGGCCCCAGTCGGTGCAGACGAGGCCGTCGAAGCCGTACCGTTCGCGCAGCAGCCCGGTGATGACCGACTTGTTGAAGCCGAACCCGACCTCTTCGTACGCGGTGCCCACCGGCATCCCGTAGTAGGGCATCATCTGCCGCGTCCCGGCGGCGAGAGCGTCTTCGAAGGGCTTCAGGTGCAGCTCGAATCCCCCACCCGGATAGACCTGCTCGCGGCCGTACGGGAAGTGCGGGTCCTCGCCGTCCTTCTGCGGTCCGCCACCGGGGAAGTGCTTCGTCATGGTCGACACGGATCCCGGCCCGAACGACACGCCCTGGAATCCGCGGATGTACGCGGCGCCGAGTCGTCCGGAGAGCTCGGCATCCTCCCCGAACGTCGCGGTCTGGCGTGCCCAGCGCGGCTCGGTCGCGAGGTCGACCTGCGGGTGCAGGGCCACCCGCAGACCGACCGCCGTGTACTCCTGGCGGGCGATGTCGGCGAACCGCTCCACGAGCTCCTCGTCACGGGTGGCCGCGAGACCGAGCGTCTCCGGCCACTGCGAGAACGGACCGGCGAGGATCGACGCGCCGGGATTCTCGCTGAACGAATGCCGCGGGTCGGTCGACAGGGTGACGGGGATGCCGAGGCGCGTGGACGCGGCGAGCCGCTGCAGCGCGTTGTGCCAGGCCGCGATCTCGCGTCCCGTCGGCGCCGCACCGAGCAGATTGAAATGCGTCATCCGCTTGCTCTCGAGGAATTCGCGAGCGGAGGGCGTCGCGAACGTGGGATCCGGCGCCTCCAGATCCCCGATCGCGATCATGGTGTGGAAGAAGAGTCCTGCCTTCTCCTCGATCGTCATCTCGTCCAGCAGCAGCTGGACCCGTTCGTCGACGGGAAGATCGGCGTCGAGCCAGGGGCGGGCGACGGTGGTCTCTGTCATGGTCACTTGACTCCCTTGATGCGGTAGACGAGCACGGCGCCGGCGAGGGCGACGAGCGCCCCGAACAGGTACCAGGTGGTGTAGCCGCCGAGCGGCGTGGCCGCGCCGAGCGCGATGATCCCCGGTGCGATGGCCGGAGCGATCGACTGCGGCAGGGCGTTGGCGATGTTCAGCACACCGAGGTCCTTGGCGACGTCGTCGGGGTTGGGGAGCACTTCGGTGGCGAGCGCGAGGTCGACCGAGAGGAACGAACCGGCGCCGAGCCCGATGATCGCCTGCGCGACGATGACCGTCGTGACGTCGGGGGCGATCGCGAGGATCACGAGGCCGACCACCATGATCACGCCGGCGATGGCGACGAACGGCCGGCGCTTGCCGATCTTGTCCGAGAGGAAGCCGCCGAGGGGCGAGGAGATCGCCATGGCCGCCATCGAGGCGAGGTTGGCGATGAGGATGGTGCCGACGGCACCCTGCTCGTCGAGCTCGAACTTGGTCACCAGGTACAGCGGCAGGAACGTGGCGATGCCGGCGTACCCGAACATCACGAAGAACTTCGTCAGCCAGGTCCAGCCGAAGTCGGGGTGCTTGCGCGGATTGAAGACGAACGAGCCGAAGAACGTCCCGATGGTGAACCTCTCCGAGGGCTTCTCGGTCAGGCGGCGGTCCTTGAGGGTGAGGACGAACACGATCACGAGGATCAGCGCGATCACGCCGGGGACGACGAAGCGTTCGAAGTCGCCGGGGAGGAAGTTGACGATGAAGCTGCCGGCGAGGATGCCGATGGGCGTGGTGATGCCGATGATGCCGGAGACCTTGCCGCGGCTGGTGACCGGCACCTGGTCGGGCAGCGTGGCGTTGGCGGCGGCGAGCACCGCGTTCATGGCGGTCTGCACGAGGCACCAGGCGAGCAGGATCATCCAGACGGAGGTCGCCGCGCCGATGAGCACGAACCCGCCGAGTCCGACGATCGCGCCGCCGAGGATCCACGGGCGACGCATCCCCCAGCGCGAGGTGGTGCGGTCGGAGAGCCGACCGACGAGAGGGTTGGCGATGAGGGCGAAGATCGCGCCGACACCCATCACGAGCCCGAGGCTGCCCTCGGTGTTCACCGGGTCGACGTGCTGCACCTTGAACGCCATCGACACCATGACGGGGGTGAGCAGGGCGAGGTAGACGCCGAAGTTGACGGCGGCGAGACCCGGCGTGTAGCCGCGCGGGGTCTTGGGCGGCGTGGTACCAGGGGCCTTGAAGCCCGTCGTGCCGACCGCGGCCGCAGCTGCGGCGGATGACAGCTCTGTCATGACAGTCCTTTCGATTCACCGCACATCTTCGGGCGATGCGGTTCTGGGAAGACCATACACGAAACTCGACCGTCTGGTAAGTGAAAGCAGACCATTTGGTAATGAGCGAGGATAGGGTGAGGAAGGAGGATGCGATGACGACGACGACACCGATGGGCACACGACACGCCCGCGCCGCCGCCACGCGAGAGCGCATCCTCTCGGCCGCCCACGAACTCTTCGTCGCCAACGGGTACCGCTCCACGTCGCTGCGCGACATCGCCGCGGCCGCATCCGTCAGCCACCCTGGGCTCCTCGGACACTTCTCCTCCAAGGACGATCTGCTCGCCGAGGTCGTCGCCGAACTCGAGTCCGAGAACGAGGCGGTCTTCAGTGCGATCGCGGCCGCCTCCGAACCGGGTGACCTGGTGTTCGCCGCTCTCGCCGAACGCAACGCGCGCACCGAGGGCTATCTCGAACTCTTCGCCGCCCTCACCGGCGAGGCATCAGCGCCCGGCCACCCCGCGCACGAGCGCATGCGCGAACGCTACTGCCGGCTGCGCTCCCTGAGCAGCGACGTGCTCGAAGATGCGAAGTACCACGGCGTGATCGCCGCCGACCGCGATGTCGACGGTGAGACCGTGCGACACACGGCGGGGTGGGACGGATTGCAACTGCTCTCGCAGTACCTCCCCGACCGGGTCGACGTCGTGGCGATGCTCGAAGAACGCGAGAGCCTGTGGGCGTCGCCGCTCGGGTGGCGCGACCCCGAAGACGACCAGGCTGCCGGCTCGGCCGGTGCGGCCGGTCCGCTTCCCGAGCTGCCGATCGCCGCGGCGCCGGAGATCGATCCGGGGTATGCCGTCGGTCGTCGCCGCCGGACGCAGATCGTCGCCGATGCGATGCACCTGTTCGCGCGCGACGGCTACGGCGACACCAGCCTGCAGGACATCGCGACCGCCGTCGGCGTATCGAAGTCGACGCTGCTGCACCATTACTCCTCCAAGGAGCTTCTGCTCAGCGCCGTCCTCGCCGAGCGCGACAGCGCCATCAACGAGAACCAGGCGATCACGGGTGCCGCTTCAGCCGGCGAGCTGCTCCGTGGGATCCCGGACGGGGCGGCGCTCAATGGGCGGGAAGAACCCGGACTGATCGAGGTGTACGCCGTGCTCTCCTGTGAGGCGGTGCCGGCGGCGCATCCCGCGCACGCCTACTTCGAGAACCGGTTCGCGAACACGATCGACTACTTCACCGCCCTCTTCCGCCTCGCGCAGATCGACGGCGACCTGCCGGCGCACCGCGACCCCGCGCACGAAGCCGTCTGGCTCGTCGCGATGTGGGACGGCCTCCAGTACCAGTGGCTGTACGACCGCGACGCCGTCGACATCGCCGCGCACCTGCGCGCCCACCTCGACGATGTGCTGCCTCGCGACGACCGGGAGCCCACACTCAGGCGGCCGCGATGACCGCCAGCACGCCTTCGCCGTAGGCCTCGCGCTTCTTCGCGCCGACGCCGGTGATGCCGTCGAGGTCGGCGAGCGATGCCGGACGATGCTCGGCCAGAGCGCGTAGCGTCGCGTCGCCGAACACGATGTACGCGGGAACGCCCTGCTCGCGCGCGGTCTCGGCCCGCCAGGCGCGCAGCGCCTCGAACAGCCCACGGTCCCCCGCATCCAGGGCGTCGGCCGCACTGGCCTTGCGCGCGCGCCCCGAGGAGGTCGGCCGCCCGATGGTGTCTTTGCGCAGCGGCACCGCCATCTCGCCGCGCAGCACTCCGGCCGCCTGCTCACCGGGAGCGAGGGTGCCGTAGTCGCCCTGCGCGACGAGGATTCCACGGGCGAGGAGCTGCCGGACCACACTGCGCCAGTCCTGGTCGGAGAGGTCGTTGCCGATGCCGTACGTCGCGAGCTTGTCGTGACCCTGCTGGCGGATGCGCTCGGTCGAGGCCCCGCGCAGGATGTCGATCAGGTGCCCCGCCCCGAACGCCTGATTGCGCTCGCGCTTGAGCCGCACGATCGTCGAGAGCAGCTTCTGCGCGGGCACGAGCCCGTCGAAGGTCTCGGTGTCGTCGAGGCACGTGTCGCAGTTGCCGCAGGGCTCCGAGTCCTGGCCGAAGTAGGCGAGGAGGTTCTGCCTGCGGCACTCGACCGTCTCGCACAGCGCGAGCATCGCGTCGAGGTGCTGCCCCATCCGCATCTTGAACGTGCGGTCGCCGGGGCTCTGGTCGATCAGGCGTCGCTGCTGGACGACGTCGCCGAGGCCGTACGCCATCCACGCCACCGACGGCTCGCCGTCGCGACCGGCACGACCGGTCTCCTGGTAGTACCCCTCGACGGACTTCGGCAGATCGATGTGGGCGACGAAGCGCACATCCGGTTTGTCGATGCCCATGCCGAACGCGATGGTCGCGACCATGACGACGCCGTCTTCGCGGAGGAAGCGGGCCTGGTTCGTCGCGCGCACCTCGGCGGGGAGGCCCGCATGGTACGGCAGCGCATCGAGGCCCTGAGCGGCGAGGTAGGTCGCGGTCTGCTCGACCGACTTGCGGCTGAGCGCGTACACGATGCCCGCGGGCTGCGTGCCGTCGTCGCTCGCCGGGGTCTGCGCCTTGATGAAGGCGACCAGCTGCTTGCGCGGGTCGACCTTGGGCACGATCCGGTACTGGATGTTCGGGCGGTCGAAGCTCGCGACGAAGTGCTTTGCACCGTCGAGACGCAGCCGCTCGGTGATCTCCTTATGGGTCGCGGCGGTGGCGGTCGCCGTGAGCGCCATGCGCGGCACCCCGGGGAACCGCTCGCCCAGGTCGCCGAGCGCGAGGTAGTCGGGGCGGAAGTCATGACCCCACTGCGACACGCAGTGCGCCTCATCGATCGCGATCACACTGAGGGTTCCGCGCTGGAGCAGGGCCGTGGTCTGTGCGCTGGAGAGACGCTCCGGGGCGACGTAGATGAGGTCGAGCTCACCCGCGACATACGCCCGTTCGACCTCGCGACGCTCGTCGATCCCCTGCGTCGAGTTCAGGTATGCGGCGTTGACGCCGTTCGCCCGCAGAGCGTCGACCTGGTCGTGCATGAGCGCGATGAGCGGGCTGATCACGAGCCCGGTGCCCTCGCGCACGAGCGCAGGCACCTGATAGGTGATGCTCTTGCCGCCACCGGTCGGCATCAGGACGACGGCGTCTCCGCCGGCGATGACCTGCTCGACGATGTCGGCCTGATCGCCGCGGAAGTCGTCGTACCCGAAGACGGTGTGCAGCGCCTCTCGGGCGGTCGGATAGCGGCTCGGGGTCGCACGGCGCATGACGGGAGCGGTTGCCTGCGCCACCGGAGTGACCGGGCCCTGTCCCCAGTCGAGCGGCGGCTCGAAGCCCGCACCCTGCGGCTCCCAGTCCATCGGCTCGGGCGGAGCGTTCGACTCCCACCCGTCGTCGTAGGGCTCGTCGGCGTACGGCAGATCCGCGTACGGGTCACGGGGAGTCTGCGGCATCCCTCCAGCGTAACGACCCCCGCCGACGCGGGCGGCGTGTCATCCACAGCTCGCTGCGCCGGAGACCGTCCCCCACCCGGCACGCGGGGCGTAGGTTGGAGGCACGCGCAGAAGGAGTATCCGATGACCGACATCACCGTGACCCGCGACGACGACGCGTCGCGCTACGAGATCCGCTCGGGCGACGTGCTCGCGGGCTTCGCGGCCTTCGACCTCCGCCCCGGATCGATCCGCTTCCTGCACACCGAGATCGACCCGGCGTTCCAGGGACAGGGGCTGGCGGGGAAGCTCGCCGAGACCGCGCTGGCGGATGCGGTCGAGCGCGGTGAGGCGATCGTCCCGCTGTGCCCGTACATCGCGAAGTACCTCGAGACGCACGAGGTCCCCGGCGCCGAGATCCGCTGGCCCGCCCACGCTCCCGAACAGGGCGGCTCGGTGCACGACGATCCGACGGGCCGCGCGGAATGATCGGGCAGCGACGCCTCATCCTCGAGCCGCGCGATGTGCCGCTGGGCGGGGTGCGCGGCATGAACGTGCTGCGGGCGCTGCCCCACCGCAACCTGCCGACGATCGGCGCCTGGTGCTTCCTCGACCGGTTCGGGCCCGCCGACACGAAGATGCGGGTCGAGCCGCATCCGCACATCGGGCTGCAGACGGTGACCTGGCCGCTCGTCGGCGAGATCCGCCACCGCGACTCGCTCGGCAGCGACGCCGATCTGCGACGCGGCCAGCTCAACCTGATGACGGCAGGCGACGGCATCTCGCACTCCGAGTACTCGATCGGAGACGATCCGATCCCCCTCGACGCCCTGCAGTTCTGGGTCGTGCTGCCGGAGGCCACCCGGCACGGCGCAGCCGGTTTCGAGCGGCACACGGAGCTCCCGGCGCTCACCGTCACGGCGGAGGAGGGAGCGGATGCCGAAGCCACCGTCGTGCTGGGCGCGTTCGCGGGCGTGCACTCCCCGGCGACCGTGCACACCCCGATCGTGGGCGCCGAGATCGTCGTCGCCCCGGGTCGCGCGTGCGGCTGCCGCTGCGCTCCGACTGGGAGCACGCCCTGATGCTCGTCGAAGGCGACGCCGTGGTGGCCGAGCACCCTCTCGACCGCAACGGGCTGCTCTACCTTGGCGACTCCCGAGACGAGGTCGAGGTGGCGAGCGACGACGGCGCCCTGCTGTTCCTGATCGGCGGCGAGCCGTTCGAGGACGACATCGTGATGTGGTGGAACTTCGCCGGACGAACGCACGAGGAGATCGTCGCGGCGCGGGCGGAGTGGGAGTCGGAGTCCGCGACGGGTGCGGCAGCCCCCGCTTCGGCACGGTGGACGGTCACGACGTGCGCATCCCCGCCCCGCCGCTCCCCGACGTGCGACTCATGCCGCGCAGCAGGAAGCTCTGACGCCGATGCCGACGTCGGATCTCTTCCCCGAGACGCTCGCGCCCATGCCCGACGCCATGGCGTCCGCCATGCTGATCTGGCCGAGCCCCGAGCCGGTCCCCCTCCGCGATTCGTGGAGGGCTTCGAGCTCTTCGAGGCCTTCGCGCGCGATGCCGGAGCCGACCCTGCCGCCCTCGCCGCCGACCTCGGCGCCCTGTGGGACTTCGTGGCCGCGCACGCCGACCTCCTCGACGATCCCGAGCTGGCGGAGGCGGCGGCGCGTTTCCTCGGGAACACGATCGCGGTGGCGCACCCGGCGGCGCGGTGGCGGATGATGGGCGAAGCGGAGGTGGGCACCTCGACGATGTCGATCCCCGTCACCGGCTTGCTGCGGGGGATCGTGGAGCAGCCGCACCAGCGCGAAGCGTTCCGGGAGATGCTCGCCTCCTGGCCCCAGGCCGACCGCGACGCGGACGAACTCGAGGCGCTCACCCACGATGACGTCGATGTCGAACTCGTCGTCGCCCCGGTGCCGTTCACGCGTCCCGCCCTGGAGATCCCGGAGTTCGTCGACGAGAGCGGCCGCGTCATCGAATACGGATCCCGGTGGGCCGGCGGTTCACCACCGGAGGACGCCTATTCGCGGGTGTCGCATCCCGAGCGTTTCGCGCCCATGCTGCCCGCCGTCGACGCCCTGGTCGACTATCTCGTGACCTGGTACGACGTCGAAGTCGATCGCTCCGTCGACGAGTCGGACGCCCGCGTGCTTCAGCTGCGGCCGACGATCGGTGCGCCGATCACCCTCACCATGACGGCGGAGTCCGTCGCGATCGAGGCGGGCGCCCTGTTCCGGGAGATCGCGCCGACGTGCACCTGCGACGCCTGCGATGAGACCGCCGAGACCGTGGCCGTCCAGGTCGAGGAGACCGTGCTCGCGATCGCGGCCGGAGGGTTCAGGGAGGTGTTCCCCATCGGGGAGCGGCGCTGGCTGCACACGCGGATCCACATCTCCGACGGCACCGGCCGAGCGAGCGGCGGCGAGCCCGATCCCTCCCTTCCGGCGCAGCGGCTCGACGATGCCGCGGACCTCCTCGCCCGTCTCCCCGACGGCTGGTGGCCGGCCTGGTCACTGCGTTCCGCCTCGGCCTGAATCCGCCGGGGCCCCGTCCGCTGGTCGTCCGCCGTCCACGGGCCGTTCGATGCGCCGGGTCAGCCACGCTCCGGGGTGTGGACTCGTGCGAGGAAGCGCTCCGCCCTCGGCGACGGACCCCGCGGATCGAGCAGCGACACCACCACCGTCACCGCGGCGGCGAGCGGGATCGTCCAGGCCGCCGGCTGGGCGAGGTAGGGCGCGGCGACCCCGACCCCGTCGACCGCCGCGTGCACGAGCAGGGCGAGCCCCGTCGCCACGCCGCCCGAGACCATGCCGGCCACCGCGCCGCGGGCCGTGAGCCCGCGCCACCACACCCCGAGCAGCACGACGGGCGAGAGGGTGGATGCCGCGACGACGAACACCACGCCGACACTCGACCCGAGTCCCGCCGGCGCGGTGAGCAGTGCCACGCCGAGGGGGACGAGCGCGCACAGCACGGCGGACACCCGGAACGAGCGCACCGACCCTGAGAACACGTCCTGGCTGACGACGCCCGCGAGCGACACGACGAGGCCGGCCGAGGTCGCCAGGAACGCGGCGAACGCCCCCGCGACGATCAGTGCCGTCAACAGCTCGCCGAGCACACCGGGGAACACGCGCGACGGCAGCAGCAGCACCACGGTGTCGGCGATACCGGGCACCGCGAGGTCGGGTGCGGCGATGCGCGCCAGCAGCCCCATCGTGCTCGACACCGCATAGAAGGCACTGACCATGCCGATCACGATGACCGTAGTCCGTCGCGCCGACACCCCGGTCGGGCTCGTGTAGAAGCGCACCAGCACATGCGGCAGCCCCATCGTCCCCAGCAGCAGTGCGAGCAGCAGGGATGCCGTCTCGTACGCGTCGAACCCCGACGGCCCGGCCTCGACCGGGAAGACGAGCGCCGGATCGAAGTCGTGCGGGCCGCCGCTGAGCGCGAACGCGAGGAAGACGACCGGCACGAGCAGTGCCGTGAGCTTGAGCCAGTACTGGAACGCCTGCACGTAGGTGATCGCGCGCATGCCGCCGGCGGCGACCGCGGCCGCGACGAGCACCGCGACCGTCACGGCCCCCACCCACTCCGGCAGGCCCGCCACCACGGACAGGGTGATCCCCGCGCCGTGCAGCTGCGGCACGATGTACAACCACCCGATGACGAGCACCGCGATGCTGGTCACCCTGCGCGCCGAGGTCGACTCCAGTCGGGCTTCCATGAAGTCGGGGATCGTGTACGCCCCGCTGCGACGCAGCGGCGCCGCGACGAAGGCGAGCACGAGGAGATAGCCCGCGGCATACCCGATGGGGAACCAGAAGCCGCGGGCGCCGTCGAGCAGCACGAGACCGGACAGCCCGAGGAAGGTCCCCGCCGACAGGTACTCCCCGCTGATCGCGGACGCGTTCCACACCGGGCGCACCGTGCGCGAGGCGACGAAGAAGTCTCCCGTCGTACGCGAGATGCGCAGACCGTAGACGCCGATGAGCAGCGTCGCGACGATGACGAACGCGACTCCGACGAGGTCCATGACGGCGTTCATTCGCGGTCCCGGAGCGCCCGGTATCGCCGCTCGTTGCGCGTGGCCGTGCGGACGTAGAGCACGCCGAAGACGAGGATGATCGGATAGAAGGCGTACGCCTGGAGCAGCCACGACAGCGGCAGGCCCCACACCAGCACCTCACCGATCTCGGGGATCAGCGCGATCGCGAGCGTGAGCGCGATCACCACGACGACGAACCCCGCGACCGTCCCGAGCGCCAGACGGAGCTGACTGCGCATGAGGGCTCTGGCATACACGGCATCCGCTTCGTCGACCGGGGATCCGGGCAGCGCGATGCCGCGCGTGAAGGTCGCGGGCCGCCGATCAGGGAGGTCGGCCGTCACACGGACGCGCTTCGGCTTCTCGTTCATCCCGCGCCTTCTCCGCGCAGGAGCGCCTCCCGCACCGCGGGCACGAGCCGACGGCTGACCGGCAGCGAGACCTGCCCGATCGACACCGCCGGCTCCGACCCCGACAACCGGGCGGCCGTCACCGCCGACGTACGCACGAGGGACGAGCGATGGATGCGCAGGAACCCGGCCTCCGCCCACCGCGCCTCGAGCTCGGAGATCGGCGTGCGCACCAGGTGCCCTGCACCCTCCCCGTGTGCAGACGGGAGTAGTCTCCCTGGGCCTGCACCCACCGCACCTCGCTGCGGCGCACGAACCGCACCACGGACCCGACCGTGACAGGGAGCATCTCGTCGTCACCCGGCGCCGCGACATCGCCGAGCTCGATCACGCGGTCGACCGCCTGCCGCAGCCGTTGCACCCGCACGGGCTTGAGCAGGTAGTCGGCGGCGCGGAGCTCGAAGGCTTCGACGGCCTTGGCCTCGTCCGCCGTGACGAACACGACCGCGGGCGGCTCGGCGAGGCGCAGCAGTGCTCGCGCGAGTTCCGTCCCGGCGAGTCCCGGCATGTGGATGTCGAGGAACGCGATCCGCACCCGGCGCTCCGACAGGCGGCGCAGCGCCTCCGCTCCCGACGATGCCGTGAGGATCTCGCCGATGCGGGCATCCGAGCGCAGCAGATGCACCAGCTCGTCGAGCGCCGGTTGCTCGTCGTCGGCGACCAGGACGTCGATCATGCACCCACCCCGTTCGTCGTCATCCTCGTCCCTCTGCGCTCGGATCGTGCTGCGGTTGCGACTTCGGCACCCGCAGGCGCACCAGCGTCCCCGCGTCGGTGTTCGTCTCGACCACCAGACCGCCCTCCGCGCCGTACAGCTGGCGCAGGCGGGTGTCGACGTTGCGCAGCCCCACGTGCAGACCGTCGTCGCCTGCGGTGAGTGTGGCTCGCAGCCCCTCGGGGTCCATGCCGACCCCGTCGTCTTCGACCGTGATCTCGGTGTGGGTGCCGTCGTCTCTCGAGGCGATGCGGATCTCGCCGCCGCCCTCCCCTGGTTCGAGTCCGTGCCGCACCGCGTTCTCGACGAGCGGCTGCACCGACAGGAACGGGATCACGGTCGCGAGCGTCTCGGGAGCGATCTGCAGCGTCACCCGCAGCCGATCCCCGAAGCGCGCCCTCTCCAGCTCGAGGTACGAGTGGATGCTGCCCAGCTCCTCGGCGAGCGTGGTGAACTCCCCCTGGCGACGGAACGAGTACCGCGTGAAATCGGCGAACTCGAGGATCAGCTCCCTCGCGCGGGCCGGATCGGTGAGCACGAACGAGGCGATCGCCGTGAGGGCGTTGTAGATGAAGTGCGGCGAGATCTGCGCCCGCAGCGACCGCAGCTCCGCCTCGGCGAGCTGGGTCCGCGAGGCATCGAGTCCCCCGAGCTCGACCTGCGCGGCGCACCAGTCGGCGACCTCTTCGGCCGCGCGCACGAGTGCGGCCCTGACGGGAGCAGCGAACGCCACGACCACACCGGCCACCCGGCCGTCGACGAGGATCGGAGCTCCGACGGCCTCCAGGTCGTCGTCCCTTCCTGGAGCGGGGAAGACCTGCCTCCGGCCGGAGGCGCCGACCTGTGTGGCGATGCGGCGTGCCGCGGATTCCAGTCCGTCGGAGGTTCCGTCGAAGGACACAGCGCCCTCGGCGCTCACGATCGCGACCGCCGCGCTGCCGAGGAGGACCCGCAGATGCCGCGCGGCCTTGACGACATCCGGCGCGGAGAGCCCAGCGCGCAGGTGCGGTGCCGCCAGGCTCGCCTGATGCAGTGCCGTGAGCGCAGCCTGTTCGGCGTCGCTTCCCAGGTCGGTCGCCCCGCGCGCGAGTCGGCGTGCGAGCAGCAGGAGCACCGACAAGACGATGCCGCCGAGCACGCCGAGGATCGCTGCGAGAACGACGTCGGTCATGCCCTCAGCCTAGGCACCGAGCGGCGTGATCCTCAGCAGCAGCGGGCACCGGGGTTGCGATCCTGGTCGTCCATCCTCTGCCGCCAGAACTGCCGCTCGCTCATCGGCTCCTCGTGCGGATGCACCCGCCGCTGATGGGCGACATACGTGGCGTACGCGGTGTCTCCCATGAGCGTCGTCATGTACCAGCGGATGCCGCGGCCGATCCGCCCCGCGGCGCTGAGCAGCGTCCGCAGGAGGGTGGTCGCGGCATCCGTCCGATTCATGGTGTCGGCCATCTCAGTGTGTCGTCGTCCGACGCTCGTCGGCGAGGAGCGGCTCCCACTGCTTCTCGAGCTCGCGCTCGTCGGCGCTGGGGAGGAAGCCCGCCGGGGCGAAGCGGCGAGAGGCCACGGGCGCATCCTCGGTGTTGTCGCCACCGCCGTTGCGGATCGCCCGGACCGTGACGATCACGGCGGCGATCATGACGATGATCGCGAGGGTCACGAAGATGATCGACAGCGTGCCCTGCACCGCGGTGTTGCGGATGACCGCCTGCAGCACTTCGGGTTCGCCGAGCGCCGTGTCGCCGGTGTTGAGGGCCTCGAGGTAGCGGAAGTGGTTCGCCCAGTATCCGATCGCCGGCACGGGCGAGAAGATCTTGTACAACGACGCGGTCACCGTCACGACGGCCGTGAACGCGAGCGGCAGCGCGATGATCCACAGCCACTTGACGTACGACCGGCCGCGCTTGGCGACGATCGCGAGCACCACGGCGAGCGCGATCGCGGCGAGCAGCTGGTTCGCGATGCCGAACAGCGGGAAGAAGGTGTTGATGCCGCCGAGCGGGTCGGTCACGCCGAGGATGAGGATCGCTCCCCAGCCGGCGACCATGATCGCGGTGCAGATCCACACACCCGGACGCCACGAGACGTCACGGAACTTCGGGAACCAGGCGCCGATCGAGTCCTGCAGCATGAAGCGGGCGACACGCGTTCCGGCGTCCACGGCCGTGAGGATGAACAGGGCCTCGAACATGATCGCGAAGTGGTACCAGAACGCCATGAGCGCCTGCCCGCCGAGGGCCTGCTGCATGATGTGCGCGAGCCCGAGAGCGAGCGTCGGTGCTCCACCGGTGCGGGAGACGATCGATTCCTCTCCGACCATCGTGGCGGTGCCGGTGAGCATCTCCGGGGTGAGGTTCACCCCCGTCAGACCCAACGAGTTCACGAAGGCGACGGCTCCCTCGACGGTGCCGCCCGTGGCAGCGGTCGGCGCGTTCATGGCGAAGTAGATGCCCTGATCGATCGAGATCGCGGCGACGAGGGCCATGATCGCGACGAACGACTCCATGAGCATGCCGCCGTAGCCGATGAAGCGCGTCTGACGCTCCTTCTCGATCAGCTTCGGCGTCGTCCCCGAGGCGATCAGCGCGTGGAAGCCCGACAACGCACCACAGGCGATCGTCACGAACAGGAACGGGAAGAGCGGACCGGCGAACACCGGGCCCATGCCGTTCTCGCCGAAGATGCTGATCGCGGGAACGGTGATCTCGGGGCGGACCAGGACGATCGCGCCGGCGAGCATGACGATGACGCCGATCTTCATGAACGTCGACAGGTAGTCGCGCGGGGCGAGCAGCAGCCAGACCGGGAGCACGGCGGCGACGAAGCCGTAGATGATGATGCCCCACGCGATCGTGGTGCGGTCGAGGTGGAAGATCGCCTGACCCCACTCGGTGCCGGCGACCCAGCCGCCGCCGATGATCGCGGCCATCAGGAGAACGAAGCCGATGATCGACACCTCGGTGACCTTGCCAGGACGCAGGAACCGCAGGTAGACGCCCATGAACAGCGCGATCGGAATCGTCATCGCGACCGAGAACACGCCCCACGGGCTCTCGCCGAGAGCGTTGACCACCACGAGAGCAAGGATGGCGACGATGATCAGCATGATCAGCAGCGAGGCGATGATCGCGGCAGTGCCTCCGATCTTGCCGAGTTCCTGTCGAGCCATCTGACCGATGGTCCGACCGCCGCGGCGCATCGAGAAGAAGAGCACCGTGTAGTCCTGCACCGCACCCGCGAGCACGACGCCGACGATGATCCAGATGGTGCCGGGGAGGTAGCCCATCTGTGCGGCGAGCACCGGTCCGACGAGGGGTCCGGCGCCCGCGATGGCCGCGAAGTGGTGGCCGTAGAGCACCCGGCGGTCGGTGGGGACGTAGTCCTTGCCGTCCTGCTTGACCTCTGCCGGAGTGGCACGGCGGTCGTCGGGCCGGGTGATGTACTTCTCGATCACCTTCGAGTAGAAGCGGTAACCGATCAGGTAGGTGCACACGGCGGCGAACACGAACCAGATCGCGTTCACGGTCTCGCCGCGGACGATCGCGAGCATGGTCCAGGCGACCGCTCCGAGCAGGGCGATCGCCGCCCAGAGGATGATCTTGGGCAGGGTCCAGCGGTTCGACTTCTCGTGGTGCTCTTCGCTGAGGGCGACGGGCGGGAGTGTCGGGTCGGTGACGATGGTCGGGTCGGCGTCGACCAGTCCGGCGCCGTCGCGGCGGCGCGACGAAGGTGCGGTCATGGGGGTCTCCTCGGGGTACGCGACGTTGCGTTCTCCCACGCTAGGAACACGACCTCCACCGGGCACGGCCCCCGACCGGATGCTGCGACGAGCGGCAGGGATCGCGCGATGAACGGCCGCCGCGTCCCCTCTTCTGCCGAATTCGTCGTGCAGGTGTTCCCGGAACGCGCAGGTGTCCTGTCGTGCATGCGAGTCGGGCACGCACACAGCGCCCCGCGGAAGGGAGACCGCGGGGCGCTGCGCTGTGGGGGACCTACCCTCGGGGAGCCTCAGGCGCCGGGGTACCCGTCGGCGGGGCGTCCGTCTCCGGGGCATCCGTCGGCGGGGCGTCCGTCTCCGGCGCGTCCGTCTCCGGGGCATCCGTCTCCGGGGCTTCCGTCTCCGGGGCATCCGTCGACGGGGCATCCGTCTCCGGAGCCTTCGCCTCGGGCGCTGCTGCCGGCACGTCGACCGTCAACACGGTACGGACCTCGGAGTCGCCGTACTGCACCAGCCCGAGGTAGCGGGCCCCCGCGGTGAGCCCTGTCCAGCCGAGCTCGTACGAGGTCCGCTGTCCGCGCACCGCGGCGATCGGGTTCGGCGTCGCGGTGAGCTCACCCTCGCCGTCCGGCAGCACGTTGGCGTAGGTCATGTCCCACGTCATCGGCCCCGTCGTCGAGTAGATGTTCGCCACCACGAGGTAGGTCCCCGCCGTCGGCTCCGGGATCGTGACCTGTTCGTCGGCCGAACCTGTCGCCGACTGCCAGCGCTGGTAGTACTGCAGGTCGTCCGCGCTCACCACGCGGTACACGGTGAGGTCGAGGTCGCTGCCCTTGTCGTCCGACGAATCGAGGTCGAACCGCGAGAGGGTCGTCCCCTCCGGCACGTCCACGATCCACGCCACGTCCTTGTTCGCGTCGCCCGAGCTCTCGTCGCCCGAGTGCCCGTCGACCGGGTTGTCCGGGTCGGCGAGCAACTGGAACGGGGTGAGGCCCGAGAGCGTCAGCGCCAGGTCGCCCGTGAGCCCGGGGATGATCTCCACGGGAGCAGTGCCGTCGGCACCGCTGCCGGTGACCTCGGCCGGAGCATCGGCCGTGACCGGGAACAGCGCGATCGGCGAGCGCACCGAGTTCTTCGCGCTCGTCCAGGTCAGCGAGCCGGTGGCCCACTGCTCCACGGGCGCGCTGGCGTTGTCGAACGTGACCGTGAAGGTCTTCGTCTGACCCGCCCGGTCGAACTTCAGCTGCTGCGGCGTGACCTTGACGTTCACTCCCGGCACGGAGGCCTTCGCGGTGAATGTCCCCTTCTCGGTCGAGGTGACCGTGCGGGTCACCGTCTGCGCGCTGGTGAGCGAGCCGATCGAGATCGAGGCCTGGTTCAGATCGCTGCCGTCGATGGGGTCGATGCCGGGGAAGTCCGACAGCCCCTTCCCGTCGAGGAACGCCGCCCAGTCCTTCACCCCGTTGAGGTACAGCAGACCCGGGTTCAGGTACCGCTTCGGGTCGACCTGCCCCGCGCCCTGCTCGAACGGGTTCGTGTTCTTCGATCCGTCGGGCAGCACCGTGTCGTAGGCGGTCGTCATCATCGCCGACCGGATCTCGGCCGGCGTCGCCTTCGGGTGCTCGCCGAGGTACAGCGCACCGAGACCCGCGACGTGCGGCGAAGCCATCGACGTGCCGGACAGGATGCCGAAGGTCGGATCCTCACCGGGGGCGTTGTTCGTCGCCGCGAGGATCGCGACGCCGGGGGCGGCGACATCCGGCTTGAGCACATCGCTGCCGTCGGCCAGCATCGGTCCGCGGCTCGAGAAGCCCGCGATCTGCGGCGTCGGGGTCGTGACACCCGTGGTGTTCTCACCCACGAGGGTGATCGGCCGGTCGACGCCACCCTGCACGTAGGCGAGCACGGCGGCGCGGTGCACCGCGTTCAGGTGCACGGTGGGCACGGCGTGGAAGTCGTTGTCGAGCGAGTCGGCCCCACCGGGCACGTTCACGAGGACCATGCCGATGCCACCGGCATCCTTCACGACCTGCGACTTCTCGGCGCGGGCATTGCCCCCGCGATCGCACACCACGATGTGTCCGGCGACCTTCGCCGGGTCGAGGGTGTCCGGCAGGCAGAGCTGCGCATCCGTGGCGGCTGCCCCGGCGGCTGCGGCATCCCCGGCGTAGATCGACGGGCCGGTGACGCTCTCGCCGAACGGCACGCTCACCGACGCTCCGGCCTGCTCGAACCCGTCGAACTGCACCGTGCCCTCCCAGGTCGGGATGGTGGATGCGGCGACCGTCGTGTACCAGGGCGATGCGTGGTCGGCGGTGACCGGGTCGGGGCCGTCGTTGCCCGCGCTCGTGGCGACGAACACACCGGCGGCCGCCGCGTTGAAGAACGCGATGTCCTCCGGAGCGAGGACCGTGCTGGCCGCTCCTCCGCCGATCGAGTAGTTGATCACGTCGACACCGTCGGCGACGGCCTGGTCGATCGCGGCGACGAGGTCGCTCAGCGCGCAGATGTCGTCGTCGGTGACGGTGACGTCGGGGCCCACGTAGCACGCCTTGTACGCGGCGACCTTGGCGCCGGGCGCGACGCCGGAGATCGTGCCGAAGTCCACACCCTCGACCTCGGCCTTCACCTTGAAGTTCCCGGCCGCCGTGCTGGCGGTGTGCGAGCCGTGTCCGTCGCCGTCACGCGGAGACAGGTAGTCGTACTGGAAGTCGAAGCCCGCGGCCTCCGCCCCGGCGAAGAAGTACTGTCCGCCGATGAGCTTGGAGGAGTAGTCGCTGTGATCCCAGTCCTGGCCCTCGACCATCGCGGCCTGGAACTGACCGCCGTCCGACTTGTCGAAGTACACGTGGGTGCCGTCGGTGTAGGGCTGGTTCCCCTTGTGGCGGCTCTGCTGCTTCTTCTGCTTCTTGATCTTCTTGCCCTCGAACGACGGGTGCTCCGGCGCGATGCCGGTGTCGATCACTCCCACGACGACACCTTCACCGGCTTTCTCCACGCCGCCGGTCTGCTGCCAGACACCGCCCTTGCCCTTGCGGTCGTCGCCGAGTCCGAGGAAGTCGGTCGAGGTCTGCGCATCGGGGTGACGGATCTCGTCGGGGTACACGCCGAAGACATCCTTGGACGCCCGGAGCGCATCGACCTGCTCGCCGCTGAGGTCGGCGCTGAACCCGTTCAGCACGACCTGGTACGTCGTGTCTGGCGTGACGCCCAGATCGCCGACGAGGTCGGTCTGCTCGGCCTGGAGGTGCTCGACATAGCGCTGCGCGTCCTGCGACTGCGTCTCGAGCTGCTCGCCCTCGGCGGGCTTCGTCGCCTTCAGACCCTTGACGTCGCCCTCATAGCTGGCGAGCGGGTCGGCCATCATGACCACGATGTAGTGACCGGGGGTGCCGGCGACCGGGACGGGGTGCGTCACCTCCTCGGTCGCCGCGTAACCGGTGGTTGCCGTCGATGCGATGAACAGCGTCGCCAGGGTGGTGGCTGCTGCCATCCGGAGGGGTGTTCGACCCATGTGGTGCTCCCGATGATCGGGGTACGGCCTCGATGCCGCACCGCGGCTCAACATAGTCCTGCACTCGGCGATCGATACGAGATGTGGCCGATCGGTCAACCCGCCCTCGCCGATCGGCCAGGGTTTTCCACGGCCGCCCTCCCGATAGGTCGACAGTAAGCTGGAGAGGTGGCCCGCACCCCCGTCCTGTCGACTCGAGTACTGCTCGTCTGCGCGGCGATCGGAGTGGCCACCGGCATCCTCGCGGGCATCGCCGGATGGGTGACACCCGTCCTGCTGGCGAGCCCGCTGCTGTTCCTCTACGGTCTCGTGCTCGGCTCGCACGTGCTGCCGGGGATCATCGCGCAGGAGGTGCTGCGGCTCCCGCTCGTGGCCCTGATCACGCACGTCTTCGCCGCGCTGATCGCGAGCGCCTTCAACCCGGCATGGGCCCTGCGCTTCATCGGCACCGCCCTGCTGTTCGGTCTGATCCAAGAAGGGGTCGCCGCCCTCACCCGCTATCGCGCCTGGGGACCATGGCGTTTCTTCCTCTCGGCGGGGATCATCGGCGTGATCGTCGCGGTGGTCGTGTTCTTCGCCGCGCACCTCGCGGTGATGCCGCTGTGGGCGCAGATCCTCTATCTCGCGATCTCCGTCCTCGGGCCGGTGGCGTGGACGGCCGTGGGACTCGCGATCGGCTCCGCGCTGCGCACGGCCGGAGTCGCGCGGCGCTGACGCCTCTCCGAGCTGCGAGGGCCGTCGGACTCGATGGCAAATCAGGTAAGGCTCAGCTAAGTTAGAAGGGTTCGATCCGCCGACCCGGGACTCCGCCGTGCGCCCATCCGCGCCCCTGCTCCGCGTGCGTGAGCTCACTCACCCACGCCGATGCGCCGCACCCCTCACCGGGCGACGTCACTTTCGACATCCACGCGGGCGAGGTCGTGCTGCTGCTCGGGCCCTCCGGATCCGGAAAGTCGACGCTGACCCTGGCGCTCAACGGGCTGATCCCGCACGCCCTGTCGGCGAGCATGGTCGGTACCGTGCATGCCGGGGGCGTCGACACGGCGACCGCGACGACGGCCGCGCTGAGCACCAGGGTCGCGATGGTCTTCCAGGATCCGGATGCCCAGATCGTCACGGGCAGCGTGTACGACGAGGTGGCCTTCGGGCCGGAGAACCTGCTGCTTCCTCTCGACGTCGTGCGCGGGCGCGTCGAGGAGGCGCTGCGTCGGGTCGGACTCTGGGATCGCCGCGGAGAGAACCCTGATCACCTGTCCGGCGGCGGGCGGCAACGACTCGCGATCGCGTGCGCTCGCGATGGGGTCCCCGCTGATCGTGCTCGATGAGCCGACCGCCAACCTCGACCCGCAGGGCATCGACGACGTGTATGCGGCGTTGGCCGATGTGGTCGCCGCCGGCGATCGCGCGATCCTCCTCGTCGAGCACAACCTCGACGCCGCGATGGATTTCGTGACCCGAACGATCGTGCTCGACCACGAGGGCCGGGTCGCGTTCGACGGCCCCGCCGCCGACGTCATCCGCCGACATGCCGCTGAGCTGGTGGCCATGGGCGTGTGGCTCCCCGGCGCCACACTGGCGGCGCTCCGCCTCGGCGAGAGGGGCCTCGCCCTCGATCCGCTGCCGGTGACGCCGACCGAGCTGGCCGTCGCGCTCGCTTCGCGCGACGCCGGTGGGCACGGTGCACGACCGCTGACGGAGGGCGACGCGGGGTCGACGACCGTCCCACCGACACCCGGCGCAGACCGCGGCGTCGAGACAGACCGCGGCATCGAGGCAGACCGCGGAGACGGCGCAGACCGCGCAGACGAGGCAGACCGCGGAGACGCCCCGATCATCCGGACCCGCGGCCTGACCGTGCGGCGGCGGCGCACCGAGATCCTGCAGGGGATCGACCTCGAGTTCGCCCCGGGAGCCTCACCGCCATCGTCGGCGCGAACGGGGCCGGCAAGACCACCCTGATCCAGGCGCTCGCCGGGGTGGTCCCGCCTCCCCGCGGGCAGGTGTCGGTGGACGGGATCGACCCAGGCACGGCCTCGCCCCGCGAGCTCGCCGAGCGCATCGGGTTCGTGTTCCAGAACCCTGAGCACCAGTTCCTCGCGCACACGGTGTTCGACGAGCTGGCCCACGGGCTGCGGCTGCGGCAGGTGCCGGATGCCGAGATCGCCGCCAGGGTCGACGAGATGCTCGCCCGATTCGGCCTCGCACACAAGCGTGACGTGCATCCGTTCCTGCTGTCGGGCGGCGAGAAGCGGCGCCTGTCGGTGGGGACCGCGTTGATCACCCGACCGCGTGTGCTCGCCCTGGACGAACCCACATTCGGACAGGACCGTGCCAGAGCGTCGGAGCTGCTCGACCTGCTGCAGTCCTTGCGCGCCGAGGGGACGACGATCGTGATCGTGACGCACGACCTCCAGCTCGTCGCCGAGCACACCACGCATGTCGTGGTGCTCGCCGACGGACGCCTGCGGGCGACCGGGCGCACCGCCGACGTGTTCCAGGATGAGAAGGTGTTCACCGACGCGGGGCTCCGCATGCCCGCCCTGCAGCGGGTGCTCGCTTCGGCCGGTCTCGGGGTGACCTCGTGAGCGCGGATGCCGCAGGCGGCGGACACACCACTCACGGCGCACCTCGCGCCTTCGACCCGTATGCGCGGATGACGGCCACATCGCCTCGGCAGTTCCTCTATGCGCTCAATCCGCTCGCCAAGGTGGCCGGCTTCGCTCCGGCGATGCTGCTGCTCGTCTTCGTGCGCGACCTCGCGACCCCCGCGGCGTTCCTCGTCCTCGCGTATGCCCTGATCCTGATCGGCGCACGCCTGACCGGTCGCCTCCTCGCCCTTCTGCTGCTCGGCGTTCCGGCGGGCATGCTGCTGGTGGGCGTCGGCTTCTCGTTGTGGGTCGATACCGCACTCGTCGCGGACACTCCGACGCTCGTGCGGATCGGCGACTGGACGCTGCACAGCGGCGCCCTGCTGATCGGCTTCGCGACGGCTCTGCGTCTCGGCTCCATCGTCGCCCTCGCGCTCGTCGGCGGACTCACGACCAGTGGGCCCGACCTCGTGCGGGCGAGCGTCCAGCAGCTGCGGGTGCCGTACCGGATCGGCTACACGGCTCTCGCGGCCTTCCGCTTCGTGCCGCGCTTCGGCCACGAGCTCGCCGTGATCCGGGCCGCACACCGCGTGCGGGGATACCACGGGGGACGCGGTCCGTTCGCGCGCATCGCCCGCGGTTGGGGCTACATCGTCCCTCTCCTGGCGGGGGCGATCCGGCATGCCGAGCGGGTGGCCCTGGCCATGGACTCGCGGGCGTTCGGCGCGCATCCCACGCGCACCGAGCGGCACCTCGTGCCGTTCCGCACGCGCGACATCCTGTTCACCGTCGCGATGCTGCTGGCCTCCGCCGCCATCTTCATCGCATTCTTCCCCTGGCAGCTTCCCTGAAAGGCGCACTATGGCGTTCAGCAAGATGGTCAAGCCCGACTCCAGCGAACTCATCCACCTCACCGTGCTGCGCACGGAGCGTCTCTCTCCGCACTGGATCCGCGTGACGCTCGGCGGCGGCGAGATCGAGAAGTTCCGGCCGATGGGCTTCGATCAGTGGTTCCGGCTGTTCCTGCCGATCGGCGGCGATGCGGGACTCGACCGGGTGCCGGCGAAGGCCAACAAGATGTTCGGGTACCTGAAGTTCCTCCGCATCCCCGACGGGGAGCGCCCGGTGATGCGCAACTACAGTGTCCGCGCGTATCGCGCCGCGACGATGCAGGCCGGTGCCGAGATCGATGTGGACTTCGTGCTGCACGGATCGGCCGCCGACGGGACCGCCGGCCCCGCGTCGCGCTGGGCGGAGACGTGTCAGCCGGGAGAGCACGTGCTGATCATCGACGAGGGCCTCACCTTCAACCCGCAGCGCGGCACCGATCGGGTCGTCCTGGTCGGCGATGAGACCGCGTTGCCGGCGATCGCATCGATCTGCGCTTCGCTGCCGGACGAGGCCGCCGGCACGGCGATCATCGAGGTGCCGAGCGAGGCGGATGCGCTGGACTTCGCACGCCCCTCGGGGGTCGAGCTCGTGTGGATCGTACGGCCTCATGACGCTGCTCCCGGAGCGCAGGCCCTCGAGACGCTGGAACGCACGGCACTGCCGGATGCGCCGTTCCACGCGTATGCGGCGGGAGAGCAGGCTCTCGCGTCGGGCGTCCGAAAGCATCTGGTCGGCGTGCGTGGTGTGGACAAGAACGCGGTCAGCTTCTGCGGGTACTGGAAGATCGGCGCGGCCTCCCCGCGTCGAAGACCGCTCGCGAGGCTGCCGCGGAGCCGCTCGCATGAGCGGGGCGGACGCAGCGGGCGAAGCCGCTCGCGCGGACGGGGCGGTTCCCCGTCGCAGGCGGGGCGGACGATTCCGCTTTCCCACCGCGATCCTGCTCACCTGCGCTGCCCTCGGCGTTGCCGGCGGTCTGCTGCTCGCGCCGGCGAACTGGCTGTCGACGGTCCTGTTCCCCGGTCTTCCCTTCGTCAGCGTCGGGCTCGCCGGCCTCTGGCTGCTGCCCTCGGTCATCGCCCTCCGCCTGCTGCGTCGGCCGCTGGTCGGACTTCTCGTCGGCCTGCTGGCGGGATTGGTGATCGTGCCGTTCTCGGGCTATGGCTTCGGCAGCGTCGCGACGAATCTGTGGTGGGCGGCCTTCACCGAGCTGCCGTTCCTCTTCGTGCTGTGGCGGTACTGGGGCACCTGGCTGCACTACGCGGGGGCGGTGATCGTCGGTGTCGTCTATCCGGCTCTCGCCTGGGCTTCTTTCGATCTCGGTTCCTTTCCGCTCGGCATCCAGGTGCTGTTCTTCGCGATCACTCTGGCCAGCTGCGTCGGCGCCACCGCACTCGGCATCCTCATCGCCGACCGGCTCCGTAAGGCAGGCGTCGGCCGCCGCTGAGTCCCGCGACCGTCAGACGACGGGTCAGTCCTGTCTCCAGCGAGGTTCTCCATCGAGGCTCTGCGGCGAGGTTCGACGGCGGCGCAGTTCTGCAGCCTTGCGGTCAGACAGCCGTGCGGTCAGGCCGCCGCACGGCCAGACGGCCTTGCGGTCAGACGGCCATGCGGTCAGGCCGCGATGTGGCCATGCGGTCAGGCCGCGATGTCGAAGCGTGCGCGTCCGCCGAGCCGTGGTCGTCGCGCGGGATCGACGTAGCCCGGGGAATGAACCACACCCGCGGCCCTTCGATGCGGATCTGCCATCCGTTGTCGTGGATGCGATGGTGACAGGTCTCGCACAGCAGCACGCCGTTCGACAGGTCGGTCGGCCCGCGGTCGCGCTTCCACCACCGGATGTGATGCGCCTTCGTCATCTCCGGCGGCAACCCGCACATCGCGCACCCGCCATCCCGCTCGACCAGTGCGAGGCGTTGCGCGCGGGTGAACAGTCGTCTCTCCCGGCCCCAGTCGAGGATCTCGCTCGCCCCGTCCAACACGCACGGGATGACTCCCCCACCCGCGGCCATCCGCCGCGCGGCTCCGATACTGACCGGATGGTCCAGACCGTCGAGGGCTGCCGACCCCGACCCGGACTCGAGGTCTTCGAGGCTCATCCGCACCACGACGGTCGCCCCGGCGAGCGGGACCTTCCGGTCGCAGTCGAGCACATGGGCGCAGAACACGGAGAGCGCGTCGACCTGGATCATCGGCACCGTGCGCCGATCGGCATCCGGGGCCGCACTGTCGGGCGCATCCTGCCGTGCGGCGAACACGGCGGTCACGTACCCGCGGATCGCGGTCACCACGGGAGCCGCGGTCTCGACATCGAGGACGGCGTTCAGATGCACCATCCCGTCTCGCTCGAACACCGTCAACGACCGCTTCGCGCGCCGCTCCTCCTCTTTCGGCTCGACGCCGTCGGGGTCGAGCCATGCCTCAGCCCGCACCGCGAGCCTGCGCACCTCATCGAGCGCCAGCCCCCGCGCTTTCTCGACCAGCATCCGCTCCGCCTCGGCCACCCTGACGGCCCCCGCGACCACCCGACACCGATCCAGCACGGCGATGACCACACTCGCGACCTGGGCGCTCAACACACCGGAGGTCAACGCGTCGCGCACGACCGGATACCTCGCGGGCAGCCGCTCTCCCCGCAGGTCGGTGCGTGGGGCGGTCGCCTCCCCCACCTTCACCAACCGCACCGCATCCCCGGTCGAGACCCCCGTCGTCGCGGCGATCAGTCTCGCCGGGGACCGGAAGCCCTGCTGCTTCGCCAGGCTGTCCGCCCCCAGTTCCGGACGCGACTCCCGCGAGATCCCCGCGGCCACATCGGTATGCACCGCATCCAGCCGCCGCTGCAGCACCCCGAGCGCCGCGCCGACCTCGATCAACTGCGGGCGGGACAGATCGCCCGCGCCCGCAGCATCTGCCCACGCCGCGTCGAGATGAGCCATCGCCTCGTGCAACCCGGTCAGTGTGGACATGCTCTCACTCTACCGAGATGACATGTTACATTCGAATTTCTGTACTAATGGATGCCAGAATTCCGCGAGATGATGCCGCGGGCCCGCGGCCACCCATCCTCCACAAAGCGTCGAGATTCGAATATATCCACCGCTCCCGAACGGGTAGATGAGACCTCCGCGCGCTCTCGGCGACCCCTACTTCACGCTCCCCTGCGTCAGCCCACCCACCAACCACCTCTGGAGGAAGAGCGCCAGCAGGTAGATCGGGATCAGTCCCGAGAGGCTTGCGGCGGCCATCTGCCCGAACATGACCTCGCGACCGCCCTGCATGAGGGCGATGCCCACCGGGAGCGTCTGCGAGTCGATGCTCTGCGTCAGCAGCAACGGGATCAGGAAGTCGTTGTACGCGAGGATGAAGACGATGATCGAGACGGCGACGATGCCGGGCGCTGTGAGCGGCAGGATCACCGACCAGAGCGTGCGCAGCGGTCCGCATCCGTCGATCTGAGCCGCCTCATCGACCTCGAACGGGATCGCGCGGAAGAAGCCGTCCAGCAGCCAGACGGCCACCGGAGTGAGCAGCAGTCCCTCGACGATCCCGAGCCCCATCACCGAGTCCATGAGACCCGCCGATCTGACCAGCACGAACAGCGGGATGATCGCCACGACCGGCGGCGCGACATAGGCCGAGACGATCAACCCGAGGATCTGCTTGCCGCCGGCACGGAGTCGAGCCATGGCGTAGTTTGCGGGGATCGACACCAGCAGCGCGACGAGCACGGCCACGATGGCGGCTCCGAACGAGTTGCGGAGATAGGTGAGGATCGGCCAGTTGTCGAACGCGGCCACCCAGTTCTCGAAGGCGAGACGCGAGGGGAGGATCCTCGTCGACAGGATGTCGTCGGGGCTCTTGAACGACATCCCGACCATGTACAGCACGGGCAGCAGGGCGAGCGTGATCGCGACGACGATCACGACCCATTTCACGGCGGTCACGACCGCGGACGGACGCCCAGGGCGCGAGGTGCTGGACGTGCGGACCTTGGAGCGGCGCCGACGACGCGCGGCAGGCACGACGAGGGTCTCGGTCGCCCTCTCCTCGGTGCGATGATCGGATGCGCGGAGCGTGAGCGACATGATCAGCCCTCCTTGTGCAGACGTTGCCGCACGGCGTTGAGCGGCAGGATGACGATGGTGACCAGCACGAGGAAGGCGATAGTCTGCGCGGCCGCGGCCCCCACGTCGAAGGTCTGCAGGCCGGTGCGGTAGATCTCGTAGCTGCTGACCGTGGTGTCGAAGCCCGGTCCTCCGCTGGTCATGATGAAGACGAGGTCGAACACCTTGAACGAGACGACGAGCTTCAGCAGCAGCACCGTGATCAGGCTCGGCATCACCAGCGGGAACGTGATCCGCCAGAACGTCTGCCAGACACCGGCGCCGTCGACCTGCGAGGCCTCGTACACCTCGGTCGGGAGCGTCTGCAGCGCCGCGAACACGAGCAGGACGCAGAACGGGGTCCACTGCCACGCGTCCACCACGATGACCGAGATCATCGCGGCAGGACTCGATCCGAGGAAGAGGAACGGCTCGGATCCCGGCGCGAACGACTGACCGATGTTGTTGAGCAGACCCCCGGTCGGGGCCAGCATGAGCTTCCAGATGACGCCCGCCATGACCGGCGGGGTCATCAGCGGCAGCAGGAGCAGCACCCGGATGATGCGCCCGCCCTTGACCGCCGCATCGAGCGAGAGGGCGACGGCGAGCCCGGCGACCAGCGCGATGAGTGCCGACGGGATGGCGAACAGGAGCGACCTGCCGAGGGACGGGAGGGTGATCCCGTCCCCCAGCATGGCCGCGAAGTTGTCGAACCCGACCCATTCGGAGAAGGGCCGCCCCAGCGACGACTCCGAGAAGGAGGCGGCGATGATGTACGCGAGCGGATAGATCGCGATGATGACGATCGCGATGACGGCGGGCGCGAGCAGGGCTCGGCCTGTCCACGACGCGCGTCGGGCGACGCGCCGGGTGGCGACGTGCTGCGACATGAGCGGTCCTTTCGGGTTCGACGCGGGTCAGCCGGCCAGGGACTGCCAGGAGTCCCAGGTCTGCTGCATCGCCTGTTCGGCGCTGAGGCTGCCCTGCAGCATGAGCGCGAGGTTGTCGCTCAGCGACTGGATCATCTCCGGCGCCTGCGGCGAGGTCGGCCAGGACTGCGCATTCGGCAGCACCTGGGCGGCGACGGCCGACACCTCGGGGGCGAACTCGATGTACTCCGGGCTCTCGAGCGTCGAGGTGCGGGTCGGATCGACGCCGGAACCGGTCGTGGTGATGAGCTTCTCGTTGGTCTCCTTCGAGGAGGCGAACGCCACGAACTGCTTCGCGAGGTCCTCGTCGCTCGCGTTGGGGCTGATGCCCATCGCCCATCCGGCGTTCAGCGCTCCGGAGACCTTGCCCTCAGGACCCACCGGGAGTGGGGCCACACCCCAGCCGTCGACGATCTTCGACTGCGCGGGGTCCTGGGCGAAGACGCCGAGGTCCGTCCAGAACTCGATCATGCCGACGGAGCCGGAGAGGAACTGCGGGAGCGCCTGCTCGAAGCCGATCTCCAGCGGACTCGGCAGCGCCGACGGTGCGGCGTCGAGCATCGACTGCGCAGCCGCGACCGCGTACTCCGTGTCGAGCTGCGGCATCTGCGGGTCGATCGGATCGGGCGACATCGTGGCCAGCCGGTTGAAGAAGGTCGAGCCGATGTTGAACGCGCTCTTCGAGCCGAGGAGCGCGTTGCCGTACACGCCGTCCGCCTTCTCGGCGTCGGTGATCTTCTTCGACACGTCGACGTACTCGTCCCACGTGGTCGGCACCTCGACGCCGTTCCGCTCGAAGATCGCCTTGTTGTAGAAGAGGACGTGCGTGTCGCCGTCGATCGGCAACCCGTAGGTCGCTCCCTCGTACTGGGTGTACGGGCCGAAGATCGCCTCGATGAAGTCGGACGAGTCGATGTCTTCGTCGGACTCCACCCAGTCGGTGATGTCGGCGAGCGCCCCCGCGTCGGCGAGCGCGCCGACCGAGGTGTACCAGTACTGGATCACGTCGTAGTTGTTGGTGCCGGACTGCGCATCCAGGATCGCCTTGGTCTGGATCTGGTCGTACGGCACGACCTCGACCTCGATCTCGACACCGGTCTCGGCTTCGAAGTCGGCTTCGAGGATCTCGCCGGCGCCCTCCTGGGGGGCGGCGATGAGGACCTTGAGGGTCTTGTCACCGCCGTCGCCGGAGGAGCCGCCGGCATCGCCGGCACATCCGGCGAGCACGAGACCCACCGTGGATGCCAGGGCGATGACGGGCAGGGTGCGGCGCGCGAAGCGCGCGGGGGATGAGGAGCGTCGTTGCACACTCATGGTGCTGTCCTTTCGATGTTCTTCGGGTGGGGTGGTGGTTCGGTCTATGCGGGGGCGCCCGGCGTCCATGGTCGATCGACCTTGTCGCCGTCGACCCAGGGCGTCTTGACGAAGACGGCGCGGAACGTCGCGTCGAACGGGTTGCGCACGAAGTGCTCCTCGTGCGGTTCGGCGCGCAGCACGTCGCCGGCCGAGACGACGCGACGCGTGTCGCGGTCGAGCCAGATCTCGGCGCGTCCTTCCAAGACGACGAACGACTCGGTGTGGTGCTCGTGGAGGTGGTTGGCGAACTCGTCGCCGGGGCGCAGCACCACGACGCCGAACGCGGCATCCTCACCCTGCGCCAGGTAGCCGGGACCCCAGTCGCCGAACCGGAGTTCGGCATCCGCCGCGCGCAGCACCTCGGAACTCATGCGAGCACCCGCGTCTCGGTGGCGTCGCGGAACAGTTCGTACGCGTCAGCCGGGTCGACGTCGTCGTGCACGACCGCACGCACGGCGCGCATCATGGCGGCGGGGTCGGCGCTCTGGAAGATGTTGCGCCCCATGTCGACACCGGCGGCTCCCGCGCGCACCGCGTTGGAGGCCATGGTGAGTGCCTCCTGCTCGGGGAGCTTCTTGCCGCCGGCCATGATCACCGGAACCGGGCAGCCGGCGACGACGTCTTCGAAGCCCTCGTCGCAGTAGTAGGTCTTGACCAGCTGGGCGCCGAGCTCCGCGATCATGCGGGTCGCGAGGCCGAGGTAGCGGGCATCGCGCACGAGCTCTTTGCCCACCGCGGTCACCCCGAGCACCGGGACGCCGGCGGCGTACCCCTCGTCGACGAGGGTCGTGAGGTTGCGGATGCTGCGGCTCTCGTGCTCGCCCCCGACGAAGACCTGCACGGCCACGGCGTCGGCGTTGATGCGCACGGCATCCTCCATCGCCATCGCCGTGTACTCGTCGGAGAGGTCCTTGAGGATCGAGGGCCCGCCCGATGCCCGCAGGACGAGGCCGGCCCTGGTCGCCGGCGGCACCGAGGTGCGCAGCGCGCCACGGGTGCACATGAGGGCGTCGGCGTACTCGGCGAGCGGCGCGATGTTCAGGTCGATGCGCTCGAGGCCGGATGTCGGCCCCTGGAAGTAGCCGTGGTCGAAGGCCAGCATGACGGTCCGACCGGTCTGGGGGTCGAGGATGCGCGAGAGGCGGTTCTGCATGCCCCAATCGAGGTTCGCGGCTCCCCGGATGTTCTGCGAGAAGCGGACGGCCGGGGTGTCGGCGCGGAACTTCTTCGCGGAGATGTTGCCTTCGAGATCTGCCATGTTCTCTTCCTTCTGGTGTATGTCAGCGGCCATGGCCGACGGGCGTGAGCCGGGTGGGGGAATGGTCGTGGGGCCGCGAGCGGCGCCGGGGGCGTGAAGAGCGGGGGCAGGTCGGGTCCGGAGATCGAGAGCACGTCGCGATACACGCGGTGCCAGCGCTCGGTCACCGCCCGGTACTGCTCGTGCTCGTTCCGGTCGACGCGCTCGACCCGGTCGGGATCGCCCATCGGGGGCAGGGCGGCGCCCACGCCGCGCGCCGCCAGTCGGGCGGCGCCGTAGGAGGTCGCCTCCGGCGCCGGGGTCACGCGCGTGTCGAGGCCGGTGACGCCGGCGATCACGCGCGGCCAGAGCGCGCCGGCACTCGAACCGCCGGTGAAGGTCACTGTCCCTTCGGAGACCGCTCGTCCCTCCGTGAGCGCGGCGAGGATGTCGAGGTGCGCACTCGCCACGATGGCGGCCGACTCCTCGATCGCGCGGACGAATGCTCCCCGCGAAGAGCGTGCGGCATCGTTGATGTCGAAGCCCACGAAGGCCGGCGCGGCGTGATGCCACGCGTCGGCCTGCATGACGTTCGCCATGGTGGCGACGACGCCGTTCGCGCCGACGGGCACCTCGGCCGCCCACTCCTCCATCACGGCGAACGCCGACCTCCCGGTCGCACGGCCCAGGGCGGCGGCATCCGGGCACATCGCGTCGCGGAACCAGCGCATCGCGAGTCCCGACAGGAACCCGATGCCCTCGACCATCCAGCTGCCGCGGTCGACGTGGCACAGCGTGCGCAGCCGCCGCTCCGGGTCGATGAGCGGCTCCGAGGTCACGGCCGTCGTCTGCCAGAAGGTGCCTGCCACGATCGTCGGCACGCCTTCTCTCGCGGCGATGCCGTGCAGGGCGAGCTGCGTGTCGGCTCCTCCGGTGACGACCGGGGTTCCGACGGGCAGCCCGGTCGCGGCGGCGGCAGCGGGCGTGACCGCCCCGACGACCTCTCCGCATTCGACGACCGGGGGAGGATGCTCCGGTCGACGCCCACGAGCCTCGCCAGGTCGTCCGACCAGTCGCGTGCCCTGAGGTCGAACAGCGCCGAGCTCGACCCGCTGGTCGGCTCCGTGACGAAGACACCCGTGAGCCGCGTCGTGACCCAGTCGCTGAGCATCCCGAGATGGCGGGCGCGTGCGAGGAGGCCGGGCTCATGACGCGCGATCCACCGCAACCGGGCCGGTGCCGTGATCGACACCCAGTCCCCCGCCGTGCGGTACACCTCGTCGGCGACCCCTTCGGCGACCAGTTCGTCGGCTTCCGCGCGGGCTCGTCCGTCGGTGTTCGGGCAGGCCCAGAGCTCGTGCCCTTCGGCGTCGTACAGGACGAAGCCCTCGCGCATGCTCGACGCCGCGACGGCTGCCACCCGTCGATCACCGAGCCGCGCGACCACCTCGGCGACGGCGGCCGCGATGGCACGCCATCCGCCCTCGGTGTCGAAGACCGTGCCACCGGGGTGACCGGCGACCGCATCGTGCGTCCACTCGCGTGCGGCCTGGGTCACGAGCCGCCCTTCGATGTCGAAGGCGAGTGCGCGCGCCGATCCGGTGCCGGCGTCGATCGCGAGGAAGACCTCGGTCATCGCTCCCATCGGAGGCTCCCGTCTGCCAGGAAGCTCTCGACCTCGGCGGCGAGCATGTCGGCACCGCGGACGAGGGTCTCTTCGGTCGCCCCGGCGAGGTGGGGCGTGAGGATGAGGTTCGGTTCGGCGACCAGCTCGCGCCACGGTCCGTCCGGCTCGTTCACGTCGAGTGCGACCCCCGCGAGCCTGCCGCTGCGCAGCGCGTCGAGGAGGGCCTGCTCGTCGACGAGCGATTCCCGCGCCGTGTTGATGAGGAACGCTCCCTCCGGCATGCGCGCGATCTGCTCGGCACCGATCATGTGCCGGTTCTCTGCGGTCGCGCGTGCGTGGACGCTGACGACGTCGCTGGCGGCGAGCAGCGCGTCGAGATCGGAGACGATGGTGGCGTCGGGCACGGACGCCGGGTCGACGAACGGGTCGTAGACGGTGATCATGGCTCCGAGCGCGCGCGCACGAGCGGCGACCAGTCGGGCGACGTTGCCGTAGCCGATGAGACCGAGCCGGAGACCCTTGACCTCGCGGCCGAACCACCGCGCGCCTTCGAAGGTCGACTCGGCCAGCGGGCGACCGTCCGCGACCCGCTCGTCGACGTCTCGGAGGGAGGCGGGCACGTTGCGGATCAGGGAGATCAGGAAGCCGATGGTCAGGTCGGCGACCGCGTCGGCGTTCTTGCCCGGCGTGGTCGTGACCCGCACGCCGCGCTCATGTGCGGCGTCGAGGTCGACGTTCACCGGGCCGCCGCGGGCGCATCCGACCAGTCGCAGATCGGGCAGGGCGGCGAGCACGTCGGCGGTCACCGGCGCCGCATGGAACGCGATGACGTCGTACCCCGAGCGACCAGGGCGACCTCCGCGGGGTCGCCCTCGTACTCCCGGATCGAGGAGGTGTCCCACGTCGGCGTCGTGATCGTCATCGTGGCCGCGTCGGCCGCGATCCCGCGCTGGGCGAACGCGCGGACGAAGATCTCGGCGTTCATGTAGCTGTCGCCGATGACGAGGATGCGGTGGTCGGTCATGTGCAGGGCTCCCAGAGAGTCGGTGAGTGGAAGGCGGGTCAGCGCAGCGCGGTCGGGTAGCGGCCGGAGGCGGTCTCGGTCGAGATGCCGGCGGCGTCGAACCCGGTGTCGACGCTGACGCGCAGGCGGTCGGTGCGCACTGACGCGCGCGAGAAGTCGATGGGCTGGCCGGCCTGGTCGTAGGCGACGGCTTCGACGACGACGATCGGATGCCCGGGCTCGACCTCGAGCAACGCGGCGAGCACGCGGTCGGCGGCGACCGCCTCGATCGTGCGGTGCATGCGGGCGATGCGGACTCCCGCGACGTTCCGGATCGCGGCGTAGAGGCTCGCCCGCGGATCGCGGAGGTCGGGGAGCACCCCGGCGAAGCGCGACGGCAGGTAGTTGATGACGTGCACGGCGGTGCGGGAGCCGACGGCGCGCACGCGCTCCAGCACGAAACCCGTGCCGTCGGGTGATTCGCGTCCGACGACCGCGGCCGCCCACGACGGGAGCGGCTCGATGCCGGCGCGGAGGATCTCGGAGCTCAGGGCGCTGCGGCCGTCTTCGCTGTATTCGCCGAGAAGGCTGGGCGCGGAGGGGAGCGTCCACGCCGAAGGCCCCTGTGCGCGTTCGACGAAGGCGCCCTTGCCCTGTTGGCGCGAGATGATCCCGGCGCTCTCGAGACGAGACAGCGCGTCGCGGATCGAGGTGCGCGACGCCGAGAAGTGCGCGCGCAGCTCGCTCTCGCTCGGCAACCGGTCGCCGGGAGCCCAGGTGCCCTGGGCGATCTCGGCCTCGATGGCGCGCATGATCTGGAACCAGATCGGTGCTGTCGACGTGCGGTCGAGCAGCGGCATGGTGAGAGTGGACATTCCGGCCTCTTCGATGAGCGGGTGTGGGGACTCCGTCGTTCCCCTGGTCGGACATCTCGTATCCGACATGTATCGATCATCGTGCAGGACATGTATCCCCTGAAGAGACAAGTCACGAAAGTCTCGACGATCGCTGCCGGGGTCGATGAATCGTCGTGTGAACAGGGGTTTCACGGTGCTATTCCCCACGAGGGCGCGAACCTCATGCTCTCGCGGACGGCGCGGAGGCCACGACGTCCGATACAAGTGGCGGCGTGACGGCACCTCAGAGCGACAGATGCAGTCGCAGCGCCTCGTCGATCGCGGCCATCAGTTCGGCCGGGACCCATCCGACCGGCCGGACGATCCGCGCGACCGAGATCGTGCGCACCTGCTCGGCCTGAGCCTTGGAGTCACGGTCGATCCCGGTTGCGGCAGCCGGGAGCAGCACCTGGAATGGCAGCACGCGCTGGACGTTCGACGTGACGGGCACGACGGTCACGGTCGCCTGCGATCGCCGTGCTGCGACCGCATTCGCCGTGTTGTTGCTCACCAGCACGGCCGGTCGTGTCTTGCGCACCTCGGAGCCGACCGCGGGGGTCGAACGGTGGCACCACCGGTGCCACCGAACCGCGGCGGAGACGCGAAGAGGCCCCGATGCGACATCCGGGGCCTCTTCGATGCGGTCGCGTCAGCGCTTGCCGGCGATCTGCCGTCCGACGAGGTCGCGCATGATCTCGTTCGTGCCCCCGTAGATGCGGTGCACTCGGGCGTCGGTGAACGCGCGGGCGATCGGGTACTCCATGATGTAGCCGTAGCCGCCGTGCAGCTGCACACCCATGTCGAGCACCTCCCACTCGCGCTCGGTCGCCCAGAACTTCACCTTCGCGGCGTCCTCGGCGGTGAGCGTGCTGTTCTTGTAGGCGAGCAGCGCGCGGTCGATGTACGCCCACATCGCATCGGTGGTCGCCGACATGTCGGCGAGGCGGAAGCGGGTGTTCTGGAAGTCGGCGATGCGCTCGCCGAACGCCTCGCGGTCCTTCGTGTAGGCGACGGTCCAGTCGAGAGCGGCCTGCGCGGCGGCCGCAGCGGCGACGCCGATGGAGAGACGCTCGAGCGGCAGGTTCAGCATCAGCTGGATGAAGCCCTGACCCTCTTTGCCGCTGATCAGGTTCTCGTCGGGGATGAACACGTCGGTGAAGCTGAGCTCGGCCGTGTCCCAGCCGTGGAAGCCCATCTTGCTGAGCTTCTTGCCCTGGTCGAAGCCCTCCATGCCCTTCTCGACGAGCAGCAGGCTGAATGCGTCAGGACGGTTGCCCTCGCCGGTCTTGACGAAGGTCACAACGACGTCGGCCGTCGTGCCGGAGGAGATGAACGTCTTCGCGCCGTTGAGGATGTAACCGCCGTCGACCTTCTTGGCGTTGGTCTTGATGCCGCGCAGATCCGAGCCCGCACCGGGGTCGGTCATCGCGAGCGCGCCGAGCACCTCGCCCGTGGCCATGCGGGGCAGCCACTTCTCCTTCTGCTCCTGCGTTCCCATGTGCACGAGGTAGGGCACGGCCAGGTCGTCCTGGATGCCGAAGGCACCCGCGAGCGAACCGGCGCCGGAGGCGATGACCTCCTCCATGACGATCGTGCGGAAGCGGTAGTCCTGCAGCATCCCGGCCCCGCCGAACTCCTCGGGGACCGACAGTCCGATCAGACCTGCCTCGCCGGCTGCCAGCATGGTCGCCCGGTCGATCTCACCGGCGGCGTCCCACTTCTCGATCGCCTCGTTCGTCACGTGGCGCTTGACGAAATCCTTGACGAGGTCGCGGAAAGCCTCGTGATCCTCTTCGTAGATGTCGCGTTCCATGCCGTCCTCCTGAACGTCTCATGCATCGTTGCTCCGGTGATTCTACGTGTCAGGAAGCGGCCGGGACAGGACGTTGTGAGAATGCATCCCATAAACGGTGACACTCGGTACCGCGGTTGTCGGATGCCGCAACCAGGAGGTCCGCGCCCGATTCAGTGGGCGTAATCGGGGGCGGCGGGGAGCCCGAAGAACTCCTCGAGCGTGTGATATCCGCCGTCGTGATAGGCCGTGGCGAGGTCGACGCCGACGTAGCGGAGGTGCCACGGCTCCGGCGCGTAGCCCGTGACGGGCGTGCCGACCTGCTCGTAGCGGACGATGAACCCGTACTCCCACGCGTGTGCGGCGACCCAGTCGCTCTGCGCGGTCCCGCCGAAACCGTCGAGTCCGCCGCAGCCCGACCCGCAGGCGACGACGTCGAGGGCCAGCCCGGTCTGGTGCTCGCTGTGCCCCGGCCGCGCGGAACCGGCATCCGCATCCTGCTGCCCCTGCGAGCGGACGTGCGCGGCGTAGGTCGTCACCTGCAGCCCATAGGAGCGGTAGCCGTTGTTCGCGCCGAGCCGCCCGACGCCTGCGGCCGACGCCGCATCGGCCATCCGCCCGACGGCGGCCGCGACGTCGGAGCGCACGCGACCGGACAGCGTGGTCATCTGCAGCGGAACGGCGTCGAGGTCGGCGGGTTCGTACTCCGGCGGGTCCAGCGGGCGGCTCTTGTTGACCACGACCCAGAGGCGTGCAGGATCGCTGAGCGAGACGCACGGAGCATTGCCGGCGACCACCGCCTCACGGAAGGCCGCCCCACCTCCGAAACCCGCGATCGCCGCGGCATCGTCACCGTTCGAGAGAGCCTGCTGCACGGCGGTGTCGGCGCAGGGATCGGCTGCGGTCGTCGCCCCCACCTGCACGGTCGGAACCTGCATCACCACGACCGGCTCCGGCATGGGCTCCGCGTCCGACGAGGCGATGGGAGCGGAGCCCAGGGAGAACAGGATCCCGATCGCGGTCAGAGCGACACCGAGCGGCAGGGCGGGTCCACGGAGCGGGGAGCGCGGAGCCGCATGCTGTGCGTGCGGCGAAAGGGGCATTGGTCCATCTTCGCATTCGAAGATATCTCTGAGAGTCGCTTGCGTCATCATCGTTCTTCTGTTCGAATGGAGGAATGCGGTGGCAGGGACAGAAACTCGGAGAGACCGACGCGGCGGCGCTGCCGGGACTCGAAGACCGCTCGAGCGTGCTGCGATCGCTCACCACTCCCGAGTTCGCGGGGATGACGTTCCACGAGGTGCTGTCGAAGTCCGCCTTGAACCACGTCCCCGGCGCGTCACGTATGCCCTTCGCGTGGACGATCAACCCCTACCGCGGATGCAGCCACGCGTGCGTCTACTGCTTCGCCCGAGGGACGCACGAGTACCTCGACCTCGACGGCGGCTCCGACTTCGACTCGCAGATCGTGGTCAAGGTCAACGTCGTCGAGGTGCTCGAGCGCGAGCTGCGCAAAGGCAGCTGGCAGCACGAGACCGTGGCCCTCGGAACCAACACCGACCCGTACCAGCGGGCCGAGGGTCGCTACACGCTCATGCCCGGCATCATCGAGGCACTGGCGGCCTCCGGGACCCCGATGTCGATCCTCACCAAGGGCACGTTGATCCGCCGAGACATCCCGCTGCTCGTGAAAGCCGCACAGCGGGTGCCCGTCGACGTGCAGATGTCGATCGCGATGTACGACGACGAGCTGCAGAAGGCGATCGAACCAGGAGCCCCGACGACCCAGGCCCGCCTCGACACGGTGCGCGCCCTATCGGACGCGGGCTTCCCCGTGACCGTGTTCCTGATGCCGATCATGCCCCACATGACCGACTCTCTGGCCGCGATCGACAGCGCCCTTCTGCGCATCAAGGAGGCAGGGGCCCGCAGCGTCATCTACGGCGCCCTGCACCTGCGCCCCGGCGTCAAGCCGTGGTTCTTCGAATGGCTCGAGGCTCATCGACCTGACCTCGTCTCCTCGTATCGGGGCCTCTATCCTGGCGCTTCGGCCGAGGCGCCGAAGGGCTATCGGCAGTGGCTCTCGAAGCGGGCTCGCCCGCTCATCCGCATGCACGGTCTCGACGGCCGCCACGAAGACGACTACCCCGGCGCGGACTCCGACCAGGACAGGGGCACGTGCAGACGGGTGCATCGTCCCCCGGGCCGGTGGTCTTCACCCCCAGCGGGCGCGCGGCGGCCGCACCCGCGCAGCCGATGCTGTTCTGACACCGCGGTCGGGCGCGGGTCTCACGTCCGCGTAGGCTCGGGAGCATGGCGATCGGTTCGACAGTCCACACGTTCGAGGTGCAGCTTGCCGACACCGATCGCGGCGTCTACGAGGACTACTCCCTCCGCGTGGCACGGCATCCCTCCGAGACCGACGCGTACATGCTCACCCGTGTGCTGGCCTACGGCCTCGAGTTCGGTGAGGGCATCGCGTTCGGCGGCAGCATCTCCTCGACAGAGGAGCCGGCCGTCCTGGTGCGCGACCTCACCGGGCTGATCACGACCTGGGTCGAGATCGGGGCGCCCGACGCCGAACGGCTGCACTACGGCAGTCGCCTCGCCGCGCGCACGGTCGTCTACACGCACCGCGACCCCGCCAAGGTGATCGCACCGTGGGCCGACAAGCGCATCCATCGCCGCGAGGACATCCGCGTCCACAGCTTCGACCCCGGGTTCATCGACACCGCGGCCGCACTGATCGAGCGGCGCAACACCATGACCCTCACCGTGACCGAGGGCGTCATCTACCTCGACCTCAACGGCACGAACCTGACCTCCACCGTGCACGTGCACGAACTCCCCGCGTAGCCCCGCCCCCCGCCCCGCCTCCGTTCCGCCGAGCGCGCGGGATGCTGCCGAGCGCACGGCTTCTTCGCGCGAGGATCCCGTGCACTCGGCGCGATGCCGCGCACTCGGGCCGCACGGCGGGACGGGATTCGAGAGGGGACGACAGAGGCCCCGGCCCGCGGGAGCGGGACGGGGCCTCGTGCGGAGGAGGTCAGCTCGTGAGAGCGGCCGCGGTCGGCATGCGGCCGGCGATCTCCTCGATGATGTCGTCGTCCAGACGCGCGTTCTCGAACGGCGCGTCGATCTCGGCACGGTCGAGCAGCTCGGTCATGCGACGCTGACGCTGACGCGTGATGAGCGTGACGACGCGACCCGAGCGACCCGCACGGCCGGTACGACCGGAGCGGTGCAGGTACGTCTTGTACTCGTCCGGAGCGTCGGCCTGGACGACCAGGTCGATGTCGTCGACGTGGATGCCGCGGGCGGCGACGTCCGTGGCGACGAGGACGTTCACGCGACCAGAGGTCAGACGCTCGAGGTTGCGCGTGCGCTTGGCCTGATTCAGGTCGCCGTGCAGCGAGACGGCGGGAATGCCCGCATCGTCGAACTGCTCCGCGAGCATGTCGGCGTAGGCGCGGGTGCGGGCGAAGACCAGCGTCTTGCCCTCGCGGTCGACGAGCGAGGTGAGGATGTCGGCCTTGTCACGGTGCTCGATCACGAGCACGCGGTGCTCGATCGTGCTGGACTCCTGGTCTTCCCCCGCGACCTCGTACACGGCAGGGTCGACGAGGAACTCGTCGACGAGCGCGGCGACCTCACGGTCGAGCGTCGCCGAGAAGAGGAGCTTCTGGCTGCCGTCCGCGGTGTGACGCAGGATCCGCTGCACAGGTTCGACGAATCCGAGCTCGCACATGTGGTCGGCCTCGTCGAGCACCGCGATGCGGCAGTCAGAGAGGTCGAGCTTGCCCTGGTTGATGAGGTCTTCGACACGGCCGGGGGTGCCGATCACGATGTCGACGCCCTTCTTGAGCGCGCCCACCTGGCGGCCCTGCGGCACACCACCGTAGATCTGCGTGGTGAACAGACCCACGCTGCGGGCGATCGGCTGGATGGTGCGGTCGATCTGCAGCGCGAGCTCGCGCGTCGGAGCGAGGATGATCGCACGCGGTGACCGTCCGAACTCCCGGCGCTTGCCGGCCTGCGACTGCAGCACGCGCTCGACGAGCGGGGCACCGAACGCGATGGTCTTGCCGGATCCGGTGCGACCGCGGGCGAGCACATCGCGTCCGCCGAGGACGGCGGGGATGCTGGCGGCCTGGATCGGGAACGGCGTCGCCGCGCCCATGCCGACGAGGGTCTCGACGATGTTGGAGCCGAGACCGAGGTCACCGAAGCTCACACCGTCGACCTCGACGGCGGCGACGGACTTCGCCTCGAGGCGCTCGTGCACGACGTCGTCGGTCGGCTCGAACTTGGCTCCGGTCGATGCCGGGCGGCTGGTGGCGTTCCAGTCGTTGCGGCTCGGGCGGTCGTTGCGGGCCGGACGACCGCGCGTGTCCGACGTCAGCGGACGCGGGCGCTCGCTGCGGTAGGCACCGCCGGTCGACGGACGCTCGCGTCCCCCCTCGAAGGAGCGCTGCGTGCGGTCGCGGTCGAAGGCGCGACGGGCGCGGTCGGCATCGTACGAACGCTCGGTCCCGCGGTCGTTCGAGCGGGTGCGGTCACCGGCACGGTCGTCGCGCCGGGGGCGCTCGTCGCGGTCGAACCGCGGACGGTCGTTGCCGCGGTCGTTGAACCGGGGGCGCTCGGCACCACGGTCGTTGAACCGGGGACGTCCGCCGTCGCGGTGGTCGTTGTCGCGGAAGCCCTGTCGCTGACTGCCGGCACCGCGGTCGTCACGGCGCGGACGCTCGTCGCGGTCGTAGCGGGGGCGGTCTCCGCCACGGTCGTCACGGTAGGTACCGGGACCGGTCGGGCGCTGTCCGCCGCGGTCGTCGCGACGGGGACGGTCGTCGAAGCGACCGGCGCCGGAGCGGTCGTTGTACCGGGGGCGCTCTGAGCGCTCGTCGTTGCGGTGGTGCGGGGCTTCGCGGCGACCCGACTCGGCACGGTTGCGGATGCCGCGGGCCTCATCGCGGCCGGCACGCTCCGACGCGTTCCAGCGCTGCTTGGGCGCACCCGACTCCGCCTCGGCCGGGCGGTAGCCACGGTGGCCGGCACTCCGGCTGCCGGGGCGGCGGTCATAGCCGCCCGCGGCGGAAGCGGAGCGGCGGTCGCCGGCATCCGCCCGTCCACCGCGCTCGTCGCGCGCACCGTCACGGGCGGGAGCTGCGTGATGACGGTCGTGGAAGGAGGTCTTCTTGGCTCCGTAGCGGGGCTCGAAGTTGGCGGACGGACGCCCTCCGCGGGGCTTCTTGTTCTTCGGCATTGCGATGTCTTCCTGTGTTCTCGCACGAGAACAGCGCAGCGCGCACGCGCATGCACCCAGCGCATGGTCGAACTCGACCAGCGGGGTTCCGGACTGTCAGCGGCCGGGGCCATTCATGTGATGGTTGATTAGCGTCGAGCGACGCTCACCATCGGCCCCTGGACTCACACTTCACACACATAAAACGTCCGCGCCAACGCGCAGATGTCCGAAGCCGACCGTTCGATACTACCTGGTCCCCCTGGGAGAGTGCCGACCCGGGGCTGGCCGTACGATGACGAGGTGAGTACCGCTTCCCCCACCGGCGCCCAGATCACCCTCCACCGCGGCGATGTCACGGCGCAGATCGCCCAGGTCGGCGCATCGCTTCGTGCGCTGCGCGTCGGCGGCGTCGACGTCGTGCCGCCGTATCCCTCGACCAGCCCACCCCGGCGTGCTCCGGGGTGGTCCTCACCCCGTGGCCGAACCGGGTGCGCGACGGGAAATGGGACGACGGCGGTACCTCGCGCACGCTGGCGATCACCGAACCGAAGCTCCACAACGCGAGTCACGGCCTGCTGCGGTTCACGGCCTACGAGGTCTCGCACACCGATGCCGAAGCCGTGCTGCGGGCGACGATCGTGCCGCAGACCGGCTACCCCTATCTGATCGAGACGTCGGCGACGTACACCCTCACGCCGGACGGCATCGAGGTGACGCACACGCTCACCAATCGTTCGGTATCCTCCGCGCCGGTCGCCCTGGGCACACATCCGTTCGTGACCATCGGCGACGTCGACCCGCACGACCTCGTGCTGCGGGTTCCCGCCGAGACGGCGTTCGTGACCGACGAGCGGATGCTCCCCACCGGCACGCGCCCGGTCGACTCCGCTCTTCGAGACGGTGTCCGCCTCGGGAGGTGACGCTCGACACCGGATTCACGGATCTCGGCCGCGACGCCGACGGGCGCGTCCGCCACTCGCTGACCGCGCCCGATGGTCGCCGCGTGACCCTCTGGCAGGGCGAGGGCTTCGACTACGTGCAGGTCTACACGACGCCCGCGTACCCGGGTCAGCGCCTCGCGGTGGCGATCGAGCCGATGACCGCTCCGGCCGACGCGCTCAACAGCGGCCTCGGGATCCGCCGCCTCTCGACCGACGAGTCGTGGACGCTGCACTGGGGCATCGCCTTCTCCTGAACCTCTTCCTCTCGTGGTTGCTTAGGTAAGCCTTACCTAAATATAGTGGGACCGATCGATTCCCGGTCATATCTCCCCACACCCCGAGGAGCATTCCCATGCCCTATCGACGACGGCGTCACCTCGCCGCCGCGCTCGCTGGACTGTCACTGCTGGCCGGCATCCTGATCCCCCATCCGGCGGCTGCCGCCGAGGAGAGCGACGCCTACTCCGACGTCCGCCTGGAATGGGGTGTGAACGCCCTCCATCAGGTGGCGAACCCCGCGGGCGACGGCTGCTGGTTCTTCTCCGCCGGCACGCAGCTCGACTTCGCCGCCGCACAGGGCGATGTCCGCATCGTCAAACGGCTCGCCGACGGCTCCGCGGTTCCAGTGACGCGTCAGAACGTGTGCCTGGGCGCCCGCGGAACGGAACTCGGTCAGCGCATGCAGTTCAACGCCGGACGCGGCACGATCGATGCGGCCAGCGGTTCCGGCATGCTGCAATGGACGGGCGCGGCACAGGCGAACGGTTACGGCGGCATGGTGCCGTGGTGGATCAAGGACCCGAAGCTCACCTTCCCCGGCGACGGCACCGCGACGCTCACCGCCACGGTCGGAGGGTGGGCGTCTTCGATGTCGGATCCCACGACGAAGTCTCCGGTGCCGGCTCGCACGGCCACCGTCGCGACCTTCTCGGATGTCGTCATCTCCGGCGAGACGCTCACCCTGACGCCCGACTTCACCGGTGTCGACTACGCGCCCCTCGCCGTTGCGGGCGACGCGGACTCGGGCCGGCGCCCGTCGGCTGTCGCGAAGAGCTCCCCGGATGGGGTGCCTGGCCCGAGAGCTTCGTCGACTTCCACTACGAGACGAAGCTCGAGAGCTACTGGCACACCTCGGGCGGCCCGAGCGACCGCGAGAAGGCCGGCTCGCCGATCGTGATCACGCTCGGCGAGAAGGACGAACCGGCGCAGATACCGCTGGTGCGCACGCACGTCGGCATCGACCGCGACCGCCCGCTCGTCGAAGGCCACCCCGTCACGTTCACGGCGCAGATCGACGGCGCCGACTCCTATCAGTGGGAGACGGCTCCCGAACCGGGCGGCCCCTACACCCCGGTCACCGGTCAGAACTCCCCGACCTGGCGCGTGGACTCCGTGGACCGGGCGACCCTGCACGACCGGTTCATCCGGCTCACCGGGACGAATGCCGTCGGCACGGTGGTGACCGGTCACTTCTACGTACGCACGACGACCTACCGTGCGCTCGAACTCACCGGGCAGCCGCTTCCGGTGCATGCGATCGAGGGCACGCGACCGACGTTCGCCTTCACCTCCGACGGCATGCCGGTCGCGAAGCAGTTCGCCGTGGAGCGCAGCACGGACGACGGACGCACGTGGACGACGGTTCCCGGCACCGAATACCGACGCCTGCAACTGGGGGCCAAAGACAGTTTCACGCTGCCGGCGGCGACCCTCGGCGATCACGACACGCTGCTGCGGGGCGTCGCGACGACCCAGGCGGGCATCAGCGTCCGCACCGACGCGGTCGCCTACACCGTGGTCGCCGCCACGGGCCGACCGCAGCTCAGCGCGCGACCGCTGGCCGGTTTCACACCGGAAGGCGGTGGTTCGATCTGGGTGACCGGCGCAGGGTTCGAGATGCCCCAGGACGAAGAGGGTCACAGCTACTCCCTCGACGTCGGGCTCTTCGCCGCCGGGAGCTGGGCTCCCGGAGAGGAAGGCCACCGCGAATGGATCGCCACGAGCGGAGAGACGCGGTACGGGCAGCTCTATCGGGAGAGCATGCGCTACACCGACAACTCGTTCGGCGTGACGATCCGCGTCCCGGCGGGGGTCCTCACGGACGACGGCGAGTACGGCATCGGCGCCTTCCTGCGGCGCACTCTCGACGGTGGCGGACCCTCGACGTTCCATAACCGCACTGCAGACGCATGGACGTCGCTGCGGGAGCCGATCGTGGTGCCGCTCCCCACGCCCGGTACCACGCCCGATGGCGGCACCGATCCCGGCGACGGCACCCACCCCGGCGGCGGCACGACCGCCGTCGTGTCCGACGCAGCGGACGGACGTGGTCTGGCGACGACCGGATCGGAGGCACCGCTCGCCGCCGCGGGGGTCGCCGCGCTGCTCCTCCTCATCGGCGGCGGCCTCATCGGCGTCCGCCGACGCGCACGCTGAGCCGGGATCGGGTTCTCCGCCAAGGCGGGACGGTGTCCGCATGACAAAGGGCCGGCGAGTCGATGGTCGACTCGCCGGCCCTCGCGCTGCGGTCTGTGCCTTCGCACGAGACCGCAGCGTGGTTCGCCCTTACTCCCCGCGCTCGCGCAGTTCGCGCCGGGTGATCTGCGGTGCGAGCGGCAGGCCCGAGGCGTCGATCAGCACCGGTCCGGATGCGGCAGCGGCGCCGGGCACCTCGGGTCCGGTCGGAGCGTGCGGCGCCGGGGTCCCTCCCGCATCCGAGCCACCGGCACGGCGCGCGGCCCGCCGCTCTTTCGCCCCTTCGACGAGGTTGTAGAGCGTCGGCAGCACGATCAGCGTGAGCACGGTCGACGAGATCAGGCCGCCGATGACGACGATGGCGAGGGGCTGCGAGATGAAGCCGCCGTGCCCGGTGATGCCGAGCGCCATCGGGGTCAGTGCGAAGATCGTGGCGAGCGCGGTCATGAGGATGGGCCGCAGACGCTTCTCGCCACCGGCCTTCACCGCTTCGATGGTCGACAGACCCTTCTCCCGATACTGGTTCACGAGGTCGACGAGCACGATCGCGTTCGTCACCACGATGCCGATGAGCATCAGCACACCGATCAGCGAGGCGACCCCGAGCGGCACGCCCGTGACGATCTGCAGCAGGATCGCACCGGTCGCCGCGAACGGCACCGACACGAGCAGCAGCAGCGGCTGGCGCAGCGACTTGAACGTCGCGACCATGACCACGTAGACGATCAGGATCGCCGCGAGCATCGCCAAGCCCAACTGCGAGAACGAGTCGGCCTGCTGCGAGGCGACACCGCCGACCTCGGCCGAGGCGCCGTCCGGCAGATCGACCGCGGCGAGCGCCTCGTTCACCGACTGCGTCGCGGTGGCGAGGTTGTCCGACGCCGGCGGCACCGTGATGGTCGAGGTGCGACGCCCCTGCTCGGTCGTGATCGAGGTGGGCCCGTTGCGCTGTTCGACGGTCGCGATGTCCTGCAACTGCACGACGCCGAGCGGGGTCGGGATCGCGAGCGTCCTGAGCGCGTCGACCGTGGTGGGCGGGTTCGGCGTGACGATGTAGACGGTCAGGGCGGTGTCGTCGATCTCGACCGACCCCGCCTGCTGCGGTCGCATCGTGTTCGACACGATCGAGCCGACGGCGACCTCGGAGAGCCCGCGCTGGGCGGCGGCTTCCCTGTCGACGACGACCGCGATGTACGGCAGCGACGCGGCGAGGTTGTCGGTCACCTGTCCGACACCCGCACGTCCGTCGAGCTCCTCGACGAGCGCGGTCGTCGCGGTCTGCAGGTCGTCGCCGTTCGGAGCCGAAACCGTGATCTCGATGTCGCTCGACCCGAAGCCGGCCGATGCCGCGACCGACACCTCGCCCACGTCGTCGCCGAGTCCGTCGATCGCGTCCTGGACGTCGGCCCGCAGCTTCTCCTGGTCGGCATCGCCGTCGGTCAGGACCGAGTAGGTGACGCCGGCGCCGCCGGAGAAGGCGTCGCTGAGCGCGGAGCCGCTCGTGCCGATCGACGCCTGCACGTGCTCGATGCCGTCGATGTCGAGCAGGGCGTCCTCGACCTCGACCGCGGCATCGGACTTCGTCTGCAGGCTCGCTGTCGGGCCCAGATCCTGCGTCACGGTCATGGTGTTCTGGCCCGAGTCGCTGAGGAAGTTGATCTTCATCAGCGGCGCGGCCGCGAGCGTGGCGCCGAGCACCACGACGGCGAGGATCACCGTGACGCCGGAGTGCTTGAGCGTCCAGCCGAGGATCGGGCGGTACACCCGCTGCAACTGCGTCGGCGGCGCATCGGGGTGCTCTGGGTCGATGGGGTTCCCGTGCTCGTCGAGCAGCGGCTTGCCGGGCTTGAGGAACCAGTAGGCGAGCACCGGGACGATCGTCAAGGCGACCAGGAGCGAGGCGACCATGGCGATGGTCACGGTCATGGCGAAGGGACGGAACAGCTCGCCCACCATGTCGCCGACGAACACGATCGGCAGGAACACCGCGACCGTCGTGATGGTCGATGCCGTGATCGCCATCGCGACCTCGCGCACGGCGAGGCGGATCGCATCGCCCTTGTCGGCGTCGCCCACATAGTGGCGTTTGATGTTCTCGATCACCACGATCGAGTCGTCGACCACACGACCGATCGCGATCGTGAGGGCGCCGAGGGTCAGCACGTTGAGCGAGTAGCCGAACGCCTGCAGCCCGATGAACGTGATGAGCACGCTGGTCGGGATCGAGATCGCGGTGACGAGCGTCGAGCGGATCGAGAGCAGGAACACCAGGATCACGATCACCGCGAACACCAGGCCGAGCAGGCCTTCGGTCGCCAGCGTCTCGATCGACTGCACGATGAACGGGGCCTGGTCGAAGATGATCGTGAACTCGGCGTCGGGGAAGGCCTCGCCGATCTCGTCGAGGGCGGCGATCACGCCGTTCGACACCTCGACCGTGTTGGCGGCCGGCAGCTTCGTGATCGAGATCGACAGGGCGTCCTCACCGTCGACGCGCGAGATCGATGTGACGGGATCGGACTCCTGCACGACGGTCGCCACATCGCCGATGGTCAGAGCCGTCCCGACGAGCGGGAGGGCGGCGATCTCGTCGACGGAGGTGATCTTCGCCCCGGTCTGGACCGTGAGCGTCTGGCCGCTCTCGGTGATGTCGCCACCGGGGAAGAGCGTGCCGTTCTGCTGCAGCGCGTTGCTGATCGCCTGTGTGCTCTGCCCTTCCGCCGCGAGCTTCGCGACATCCGGAGTGATGCTGATGCGCTGACCGACGCCGCCCACGATCTCGGCGGCATTGACCCCGTCGACGTCTTCGAGGTCGGGGATCGCGACGGACTCCAGTTCGGCCTGCGCGTTGTCGGCGTCCTCGAATCCGGTGACGGCGACCTGGATCACCGGGAAGTCGTCGATGGACACCGAGAGCACCTGCGGGGTCACGTCTTCGGGCAGCTGCGACGAGATCCGGTTGATCGCCTGCTGGATCTTCTGCTCCGCCGTCGCGAGGTTCGTGCCGTAGGCGAACATCGCCTGCACGATCGAGGCGTTGGTCGTGCTGGTCGCGGTGGTCGACTCGAGCCCCGGCACCCCCTGGATGGCCGACTCGACCGGCGTCGACACATCGTTCTCGACGACCTCGGGTGATGCCCCGGGGTAGGTCGTCATGACGACGAGCGCCGGGAGCTCGAGCGAGGGGATGAGCTCCTGCTTGAGGTTCGTGAGCGCGAGTCCGCCGAACACCGCCGCAACGATGGTGATGAGGGCGATGAGCGCGCGGTTCTTCAGGCTCAGGATGGCGAGTTTCGACAAGGCGGTGTCCTCGGTGTCAGGGTGTGGCTGTCGCGGCGGAGGGGGTGGAGACGGAATCTCCGAGGATCCGCGCCAGTGCGGTCTCGATGAAGGACTGTTCGAGAGGGGTGTCGCGGATCTGCATGCTCCACATCACGCCGTCGATGAAGATCATCGCCGCTCTGGCACGATCTTCGCCATAGGAGGGCTCGAGCAGTTCGACGAGGCGGTCCGAGAGGTGGCGCGCGAGTTCGCGCAGCCGGGGGTCGTGCACGGCGGCGGTGACCACGGCACGATCGGCCTGGAGCGCATGGTGGTCATCGAGGCTCTCGAACACGAGGGCGGCGATCACCTCGGGACTGTCGCCCCGTTCGGCGAGCGTCTGCCTGACCCCGTCGAGGCGCGCATCGACCTCATCGGCGAGCGCGCGGAAGGCCGCGCCACGGAGGTCGTCGAGGGTGTCGAAGTACTGGGTCGTCGCGCCGAGCGGCACGCCTGCGCGCGCGGCGACCTTGCGGTGCGTGACCGCCTCGGCGCCCACCTCGACGATGAGCTCGGATGCGGCGGCGACGATCTCCCGACGTCGCGCCTCGGGGTTCCGTCTGCGGCGTGTGGCCTGCTTCATCCCGCCCCCTCGAACATCCGTACATGTACGTTTGTACATTTCCGGTTTGTGAGGATGCTGGGAGCGTCGGGCTCCTCGACTACAGGACGGCGCCGAGAGCCAGGCCGAGGCCCGCGGCCACCAGGCCGGACAGCAGCATGCCGAGGGCGTTGAACGCCGATGCCGGCCGCTCCCCGTCACGCCACAGGGCCACCGTGTCGAGCATGGCCGTGCTGAAGGTCGTGTATCCGCCGAGGAGGCCCGCTCCCAGCAGGACCACCGCATCGGGCAGCGCCGTGGTGACGAGGCCGAGGACGAACGAGCCGGAGACGTTGACCACGAGGGTGCCCCACGGGAAGCGGCGTCCGGCGAGCCGAGCCATGCCGCGGTCGACGACGTACCGCAGCGCCGCACCGATGCCTCCGGCGAGCGCGGCGCCGAGGAACAGAAGCGGGCTCACGTCGCAGCCCCCGTCCGCGGCCTGCCGACGCGGAGCCCGAGCGTCGCAGCGCCGAGTCCGAGCACGAGGCTGCCCACGGCGTAGGCGAAGGCGAGCAGGGGCTCGTGCACCCACAGCGACAGGGTGCCCGTCGTGAAGGCGCTGTACGTCGTGAAACCGCCGAGCACCCCGGTGCCCAGCAGCAGCCGCAGGTCTGCCGTCGCCGGCAGCCGTGCCGCCAGCACCCCGATCAGGAAGGACCCGACCACGTTGGCGACGAGCACCGCGGCCGGGAAGCCGCCGTCGGGGAGCACGAGTCCGAGACCGAGCCGCGCCGCCGTTCCGACCGTGCCGCCGATGGCGACGAGGAAGAGGCGACGGAGGTTCACGTTCGCCACTGTAGTAGCGCCTGTCAGCGGGCCGGCGCGATGTCAGGGGCGTGGAGTCCGTCCCCTCTCCGACGTTGACTGCTGCCATGAGGCCCCTGTGGAAGCTCGACCAGACCCTGCCAGCCGGATCCCCGTTCGACGCGGGCGCACGTCACGACGTCGTCATCGTCGGCGCCGGACTCACCGGTCTCTCGACAGCCGTGATGCTCGCCAGGGCCGGCCTGGACGTCGCGGTGGTCGAGGCCGGGCAGGTCGCGGAGCTCGCCTCGGGCGGCAACACGGGCAAGCTCTCGCTCCTGCAGGGCACACAGCTCGCCACGATCCGTCGCCATCACCCCGCGTCGCTCGTGCGGGCATACGTCGACGCCAACCGTGCGGGCATGGACTGGCTCCTCGGATTCGCCGACACCGCGGGCATCACCTACACCCGCAGGACCGACCACACGTATGCGCAGAGCGCCCAGGGCATGCGCGCCGTGAGCGATCAGCACGCCGCTGCCCGCGAGGCCGGCCTGGATGCCCGTCTGCTCCGACAGCATGAACTCTCGACCACCTTCCCGGCTGCAGGTGCCGTGGCACTCGACGCTCAGGTGGCGATCGACCCCGTGGCGGTGGCGCATGCGCTGGCGACGGAGTTCCTGGCGGGCGGAGGGACGCTGCACACGGGCGTCCGCGTGACCGGCGCGCACGCCCTCCCCGACGGTCGGATCGAGACGGCGGCCGGGCCCCTGTTCGGTGAGCACATCGTGCTCGCCACCGGAACGCCGATCCTCGACCGCGGACTCTACTTCTCCAAGGTGCAGGGGCTGCGCTCCTCGTGCGTCTCCTTCCGTGTCCCGGGTGGGGTCCCCGATGGCACGTTCATCTCCGCCGACGGCCCGACGCGGTCGATCCGGCCGGTCTCTCCTGCCGATGGCCCCGGGGAGACGGCCCAGCTCGTCGTGGGCGGGAACGGCCATCCCGTCGGCCGCTCGGACGGTGAGGCGGCGGCGATCGAAGACCTCGTCTCGTGGACGCGCCTGCACTTCCCCGACGCTGAGGAGACCCACCGCTGGTCTGCGCAGGACTACCAGTCGCACAACCTGATCCCGTTCGTCGGCGCTCTGCCTCGCGGCCTCGGGCGCATCCGCTTCGCGACGGGATACGCCAAGTGGGGGCTGTCGAACGCCCCGGCCGCCGCGCTGCGCCTCACCGAGGAGATCATCGGCACGCGACGAAGCGATCGCCCGTCGTGGATGATCCGCCTCGGCACGCGGCTGACCGTCCCCGCCGACCTCGCACGCGGTGCCGTCGAGGGCGGGAAGGTCGCGGCGGCGGCGACCACGGGCTGGGTCGAGGCCGAGGGACGCCGTGTTCCGGTGCCCCGCCCTGGCGAAGGCGAGGGTGTCGTGGCGAATCGCGGCGGTCGTCCGGTCGGCATCTCCACGGTCGACGGCGTGACGCGCGCCGTGAGCGCCGTGTGCACGCACCTCGGCGGGGTGCTCGACTGGAACGACGCCGAATGCACGTGGGACTGTCCCCTGCACGCGTCGCGCTTCGCCGCGGACGGTACGAGGATCGAGGGCCCGGCTCTGCGCGACCTGCCGGAGGTGCCCCAGACGTCCGACCGCTGACGCGACGAAGGCGGCGCCTCAGCGCAGCGGCTCGTCCCACCCCTGCTGAGGGGTGTCGCAGTCCTCGCGGAACACGTACTGCGAGACCAGCTTGCGCTGACTGCTCGACCAGTCGATCGCGGGACGACGCTGCTCCGGAGGCAGGTATCCGAGGCGGTAGACGGCCATGAGCTCGAGGTCGTCCGGCACGTGGAGCAGTCGCACGATCTCGTCCCAGCGACCGGGCACCTCCATGGGGAACGAGATGAACTGGATGCCCATGCCCAGCGCGCCCGTGGTGAGCCAGACGTTCTCCATCGCAGCTCCCATGCTGAACACGGAGTAGAACGACGACAGCTGTCCGGGGCGGTACTCGCTCCGATCGAGCATGACCCCGAGCAGCAGTGGGGACCCAGCGACGAGTCTCCGGTTCTCGGCACCGAGCGTCTTGGGCACCCCGAACGTGTTCATCAGCGTCTGCCCCCGCTTGGTGAACACCTGGTTCGTGAACGGCCGCAGCGCCGCGGGGAGCTTGTCGAACAGCATCCCGCTGCGCTTCTGCTCCATCTCGGCCTCGCTGAACCGGAAGTACGGCTTGTAGCGCTCGAAGAACGTGCCGTTCGACATCGCCTCGGTCATGCTCTCGCCGGAGATGCGGGCGATCTGCTCGATCGTGTCGCGGTTCTCGATCACCACGAACCGCCACGGCTGACTGTTCAACTGCGACGGCGCGCGGCCGGCCGCCTCCAGGAGGATGCGCTGATGCTCCTCGGAGACCGGGTCGGGGAGGAACGGCCCGTTCGTGGTCTTACGGCGGCGGATGGCGTCGAGCAGTTCCATGCGGTCACTTCCGGTCGGCGGGACGATGCGCGAGGATCAGCCCCGCGACGAGGAAAGGGCCGCGGCGAGCGCGGTGAGAGGATGCCGGCGGCCGTGGCTTCCGAGAGAGGGGATCGCGGCGAGGGGGCCGCCGCGGGAAGCAGGGCGACCGCGGCTCGTCGACCAGAGGAACGGGGTCCTGCCGACCAGCCCACCGCGACGGCCGCGGCGACGGCCGTGCACGTGACGATGTAGAGCGCGTGGTGCAGCCAGCGGAAGCGGCTGGTGTCGATCAGGCGCGCGGCGACCGATGCCCCGAGCGTGCAGTTGGCGCCGTAGGCCACTGCCGCCGCCGTGAACAGCGATGACGCGACAGCGCTGTCTCTCGTGCTCCCCGTCATGGTCCCCGACCCTACGCCGCATCCCTCCCCGCGACGCACCCCTTGCGCACGAGCGGCGCCTTTGTGTACGAGCGGCCGGGCGCAGGAATGGCCGGGATGCACGAGGGCCCCGTGCACACGACCGCGCCCGAGGGGGTCGTGTGCACGAGGGCCTTCGACGCTAGAGCGTGCGCTCCGCGTAGATGCGGAGGGCGTCGCGGACGAACTCCGCACCCTCCGTCCCGCCGGACGACGTCGCATAGTTCGCGCCGAAGCGCGGATCCGCGACGTACATCTCGCCGAGACCGATCACGTACGCCTTGACGTCGCCGCCTGGCGCGGCCGCGGGCGTGCCGGGAATGCCCGTGAGCCACTCGACGTGACGTCGCGCGACATCCTGAGCCTCGGCGGATGCGGGGTCGATGCCGCTCTCCGCGGCGGCGATCCAGTCGCGCCCGAGGTCGGACACGCGCTGCTGCCAGTCGGCACGCTCGGCGTCGGTCATCCCGCGCCACCAGCGGTCGCTGTCGGCGTAGGCCTTCTTGCCCCAACGATCCTCGACCTCCTCCTTGTGCCGGGTGTGGTCGAAGCCGTCGAACATGTTCTCTGCCATGAGGTTCTCACCTCCTCTCAATGCCGTGATGGTGGATTCGACCGACGCGATCTGCCGCGCCAGCCGTGCCTGCTCCTCGCGCAGCAGCGCGAGGTGGGTCTCGAGAGCGGATGCCTCGGTCCGGGCGGAGCCGTGACCGGCTGCGGCGCCGAGCACCTCGGCGATCTGGGGCAGCCCGAGGCCGAGGTCTCGCAGCAGCAGGATGCGCTGCAGGCGCACGAGCGCCTGGCTGTCGTAGTGCCGGTAGCCGTTGGCGGCCACGCGTGTCGGCGGCAGTAGCCCGATGTCGTCGTAATGGCGCAGCGTGCGGCTCGTGGTGCCCGCCAACCGCGCGATCTCCTGGATCGACCAGTCGTCTCTCTCCATGTCCCTTCCCCCTCTCCGTTGTCACCCCGACTCTAGAAGTTGACGCAACGTCAATGTCAACACCTCTTCTCCCCCTTTCGAGCCTCCGAGTGCACGGCTTGTTGTCGAGCGCACGGGCTGTTCACGACGACAAGCCGTGCGCTCGGCGCTTCCCCGTGCACTCGCGACCATCGCGGAGGGTGGGGCGGGCGGGGCGGGGGCTGGGAGTTTCGTGGATGCCCCTTGACACCATCGAGATATATCGTGTTATGGTGGCCAGACACGATATATCGTGATCCCAACACAGGAGAAGCACACATGACCGAGAAGTGGCTCATCGCCCCGGGCGAGGAACGCGTCATCGACATCGAATCCGTCACGCGGCTCAAGGTGGGCCTGGTCGGAGGGCAGGTCGACATCATCGCCCACGACGAACCGGGCATCCGCATCGAGGTGCACGGCGTCACCACCAAAGACCTGCGCATCGAGTCCCATGACGGCGAGGTCGAGATCGACCACCCGCAGCTGGGCTGGGACAACTTCCTCGAAGTGTTCCGCAACTTCGGCTCCGGTGGCCCCCGCGCCGAGGTGAGCGTCGCCGTCCCCCGCGCGATCGCCCTGAACCTCGGCGTCGTCAGCGCCGGCGCCCTGGTGTCGGGCCTGCGCAACGACGCCCGCCTCAACACCGTGTCGGGTGACATCATCGTCGACACCCTGATCGGCGACCTCACGGTCAACTCGGTCTCGGGTGACGTGCAGGTGCGTGGTCTCACCGGCTCGATCAGCGCGAACAGCGTGTCCGGAGACGTGGCGGTCACCGGTGCCGTGCGTCGCGCCACGGTCGACATCGTCTCGGGCTCGACCCTCGTGGATGCTGCCGGCGACGTGAACACCATCAACATCAACTCGGTCTCCGGCGGCACCACGGTGCGACTGGACGAGTCGCTCGCCGCGAACTACGTCATCCGGTCGCTCAGCGGACGCCTGCTGATCGACGGCGTCGAGCGCAGCTCCTCCGGCCCCAGCAACTACACGGGGACGACCGGTGAGCTCGCAGGACGCTTCGTCGATCTGCGCGCGAACTCGGTCTCCGGCGGCGTCACCGTGCTGCGCCGGACCCCGGCGTCGATCACCGAAGACGCGGAGTGGGAAGCATGAGCCCCGCCGTCTTCTCCCACGGCGACCTGCGCCTGTACCTGCTGTCGCTCCTCGCCGAGGCGCCACAGCACGGGTACGGCATCATCCAGTCGCTCACCGACCGCACCGGCGGCACGTACACGCCGAGCGCCGGGACGATCTATCCCCGACTCGCGAAGCTCGAGGAGGAGGGCCTGGTCACCAAGACCGTCGACGGCCGCACCACGATCTACGCGATCACCGACGCCGGACGCACCGAGCTCGCCTCACGCGAGGGCGACCTCGCGGGCATCGAGGCCGGAATCACCGACTCGGTACGACTGATCGCGAGCGAGGTGCGCCAGAGCGTGCAGGATGCGATGAAGAGCCTCCGCGCCGATCTGGCCGCGGCGGAGAAGGGCGATCGGTCAGCCGCGAAGAGCCGTCCGCGGTCGGCCACCGACGACTCCCGACTCGTCAGCCGCGAGGAGATGCATCGGGCCGACGCGATCATCAACGCGTTCCGCGCGCGGGTGCGCACCGATCTGCGCACGCACATCGCCAAGGGCGGCACGCTGCCGTCGTCCGTCGTGACCGACCTGGAGTCGGCACTCGACACCGCGGCGCGCGGCGTGACGGTCGCTCTGAGCACCACCGGGTCGTGACCGGTCCGGCGGGTGGCGCCGACTCGCATCCGCGACCTCAGGAGGAGATCCGCCACGATGCGGTCTCGCGGCAGGAGCGAGAGGCGCCATCGCTCCCGCAGGTCGCGTCCACCGCGCGCCACGGCATCATCATCCGATGGGGGTGACGGCGCAGACGAGAGGCCCCGCCGACGATTCGTCGGCGGGGCCTCTCGTCTGTACGGAGCGCCACCCTTAGTCCGGCCAGATCTCCTTCTGCTCGTCCGGCACCGACTCGCCGAGCGGCACCACGAGGATCGAACGATGCTGCCGATGCGCGAGCCGCGCCGCGACAGAGCCCGTGAAGAACTCCCTGATCGACTCGCCGATGCCACGCTTGCGCGTGCCGACGACGATCAGCTGAGCGTCGAGCCGGTGGGCGAGCTGCTTGATCGCCAGGGCCGGGTCGCCGACGAGCTGACGCGCGGTCCAGGTGACATCCGTGCCCTGGAGCTGCTTCGCCGCGGCCGCCTCGACGGCCTCGAACTCCGCAGCACCGGCGTCGAAGTTGATGTCGATCGGAGCCGAGTGGACGTAGCCATCCGGATCCTCGTAGGTCACGAAACGCGTCACGTCGACGTGGGCGACCACGAGCGGCGCGCCGAGCAGCCGCGCGTAGCGGACGGCTTCGGCGAGGACGTGCGGGTCCTGATCCAGCTGCATGCCGACGATGACGGCCTTCTGCAGTGCCGCGTTCTGTGCGGCTTCATCGGACGGAGTGGAGGTGCTGTCGGTCATGAAGATCGTTCCCTTCACCAGCCTGGCCTCAGCCAGAGCGTCTTCCCCGCGTGCTATTCTGAATGCTACTCTTACCGGCTTCGCGCCGGTGTCGTGAAATGCCTCGGGCCTTACAGCCCGCAGCTTAACTCGTGAGGGGGTCTCGCGCATGGGCCGTGGCCGTCAGAAGGCGAAACACACCAAGATCGCCCGCGAACTCAAGGCGTACAGTCCGTCGGTGAACTACTCCGCGCTCGAGCGCGAGCTGGCTCACCCGACCGACGAAGACGCATATGTCGACAAGTGGGCCGATGAGTATGAAGACGAAGACGAGGACGAGCTAGAGAAGGCCTGACCGCCTCTCTGTTCGACCGGAACACCCGCACGACGTGCGGGTGTTTCGTCGTGTCCGGATGCGGTCCTGCTCTGCGCCTTGCACGGATGCATGCAGTGCGTGCGATGACTTATCCGTCGTACGCGTCGACGACATCGCGCCCTCGGCTCCTGCGCGCTCACAACCGTGCCCCAGCCCAGTCCTCCGACCATCTGCACGCGCTTGTCCTCCGAAGAGGGGACAGACTTGGGGCGCGAACCCAGCAAGGCTTGTGGAGGCGGGACTCATAAGCCGGAGGTTATTGTGAAGATCAAGGCCAAGGTATGGCTCGCCGCGGTATTGGTGTCTTTGAGCGTGGTAGGCGCAGGGTCCCCTGCCCTCGCCCGTGCAACAGACGGTGGAACACACGCGAGAGAGAACGCGCCTGCTGAGAACGACTACCTGCTGGATGTCGGCGGACAGCAGGTGGCTCTCAGCGACGGGGAATCAGCAACGTTCCCCATGCTCGAGGGGCCGATTCCTGAAGCGGGAACAGTTGCACCTAGAGTGACCTATTCGTCGAATTGCGGCACCCTGACCGTCACGGCCTCGGCCGGCACCTACAGCTGGGGCATCAACATGACCTGCCCTGCCACAGGCTTCATCGGCCAGTTCCACATCACCGACCTGTCCAGCGGACTCGGCGGCGGCTTTACCCCCGTATTTGCGTTCTCTGGTACGGCTCCCACGAGCAAACTCCATAACCATCGATACTCAGGGACGCTGACCGGAACAGCGGACCTGGCCGGCGTGATCGTGGCGCACGTCGTACCGAATGCCACGCTTTACACCTACCCCTGACTCGGATCCCGCATGTCCTCGAACAGCATCAACATCCTCGGCGAGTTTCGTCGTCTCATCGCGGAAGGCGCTATCACGGCCCTGGCGATCGAGACGATCACAGGTATCGAGCAATCAAGACTCCAGTCGCTCTTGGCGGCGCACGGCGAGGTAAGTACCGTGAGAGCAGCGCATCCGGCCCTCACTGCAGGGGAGACTGCGCGTCTTTCCACGCTCGCAGTGCATCTCACAAGTGGACTGACGATCGGGGACGACGACCGTCTAAGGACCATCGTCGAGTCACTCACCGCGGAACTGCACCTCAGCCCTCAGAACATCTCGCAGCTGACCGGCCTTCGCATGGAAGACCTGAAGAGAGTCTTGAACGACGACCGATCGGTCTCGATCGAGGAGAAGTACGCAATGGCGATCAGGTGTTCGTACCTGATCGCCACGACGAACCTCGTCCGCGCTCGCTGAAGACGCATATGTCGACAAGTGGGCCGATGAGTATGAAGACGAAGACGAGGACGAGCTAGAGAAGGCCTGACCGCCTCTCTGTTCGACCGGAACACCCGCACGACGTGCGGGTGTTTCGTCGTGTCCGGATGCGGGCGCATGCTCCGAGAACTCAGAGCGCGGTGGCGGCGACGATGACGACTGCTGGATCGCGTTCACCAGCGGCCGTGGCGGCGCTCCCACTCGTCTTCGACGGTGCGTCGGCGACCGGCCACGATGCCCGCGGGGATCGACGCGACGAGCACCCCGATCACCACGAGCAGCGGCACCTGCCAGCCGTCGGTCGTCTCGTGGAGGAGCCCCACCAGCAGCGGGAAGATCGCGGCGATCCCGTACCCGATGCTCTGGACGAATCCACTCAACGCGACAGCGCTCTCGGGGGTGCGGGCACGGATGCTGAGCAGCACGAGGCTCAGCGGGAACATGATGGCGGTGAGCCCGAACACCGCGACCCACAACGGCAGCGCCACGGTCGGCACCAGCAACAGGCCGAGCAGGCCGACGAGTCCAGCGCCCACGGCGACGAAGAACAGCGGCCGCGTGGCCTGGAAACGCACGACGAGCACAGGGACCAGCATCGAGCACGGCAGACCGACGAGCGCGAACAGCGACAAAGGAAGCCCGCCGTCGCCGGCGTGACGCCGCCGATGTCGATGAGCATCGTCGGCAGCCAGGCGAACGCGACGTACGCCATGGTCGAAGAGGTGCCGAAGACGAATGCGAGCGACCAGGCCAGCGGAAGGCGCCGCAGCCGGCCGAACACCCGGGCGCTGGCCGGCTGCGTCGTGATGGGTCCCGTCGCGGCGGCGACCGCGTCGCGCAGGTCGTCCACACCGTCGGTCGGATCCGGCATCAGCAGCTCGGTTGTCATGGGCTGCGCGGCAGGCGCGGTGCGCGAGCGCACCAGCAGCGTCATCCACGGCACGAGCGCGAGCGCAGCGACGACGCCCCACATCCCCAGCGACACCCGCCACCCGAGCGAGTCCGCGACGGGCACGGCGACCAGAGGCGGCAGGAAGGTGGAGAAGGCGAGCGTCGACGAGTAGACGGTCATCATGACGCCGAGGCGGTCGGCGAAGTACTTCTTCACCAGAGGCGGCAGGAGCACGTTGCCCGACCCGACGCCCGCGAACACCAGGGCGGTCGCGCCGAGGAGCGTCCAGGATTCCGGCGCACATGCACGCAGGAGCATGCCAGCCGTCATCAGGACGATCGCGGCCACGGCCATCCGCTCCAGACCGAAGCGGCGCTCGAACAGCGGGGTGAGCAGACCGAAGATCGCGAAGCACACGGGCGGAGCAGCGCCGATCAGACCGACAGCGACCGGAGAGACCGGGAATTCGGCCGCGACGTGGTCGATCACGGGTGAGAGCGAGGCGACCGCCGATCGCAGCGAGAACGCCACCAGGACGATCCCCACGAGTGCGAGAGCCCGACCCTGCCACAGCGGTCGCGCGCTCGGCATCGTCATGAGGTCTGTGACCCCTCCACCCAGGCCAGGTACTCATCGGTGACGGTGCCGGTGACGTAGCGGCCGTCGAAGCAGCTCATGTCGAGGTCTTCCAGGACGGACCCCTCGGTGATCGCGGCCTTGAGATCGTCGACCTCCTGATACACGAGGTGGTCGCAGCCCAGCTCCTCTGCGATCTCGGGGATCGTCCGTCCGTGGGCGATGAGCTCGTGGCGCGACGGCATGTTGATCCCGTAGACATGCGGATGCCGCACGGGCGGAGCAGCGGAGGCGAAGGTCACCGAGGCGGCTCCGGCATCCCTGGCCATCTGGATGATCTCCTTGGAGGTCGTCCCCCGCACGATGGAGTCGTCGATCAGGAGCACGTTCTTGCCCTGGAACTCGGTCGACATCGCGTTGAGCTTCTGGCGCACGCTCTTCTTGCGCACCGCCTGCCCCGGCATGATGAAGGTCCGACCGACGTAGCGGTTCTTGTAGAAGCCCTCGCGGTACTCGATGCCGAGCTTGCGGGCGACCTCCATCGCCGCGGGGCGCGACGAGTCGGGAATGGGCATGACCACATCGATCTTGTCCATCGGCACATGCTTCGCGATCGTGTCGGCGAGCTTGTCCCCCATGCGCAGACGCGACTCATACACCGAGATGCCGTTCATCACGGAGTCGGGGCGGGCGAGGTAGACGTACTCGAATGCGCACGGAGCCAGGTAGGTCTCGGCCGCGCACTGCTTGGTGAACAGCTCGCCGTCGTTCGTGATGAAGACGGCCTCGCCGGGCTCGACCTCGCGGACGACCTCGTAGTCGCCGTTCTCGAGCACGAGCGACTCGCTCGCGACGACCCACTCGTCGCGGCCTTCCGCACCGGGGACCGTCGAAGGACGGCGACCGAGGATCAGGGGCCGGATGCCGAACGGGTCACGGAACGCGAGCAGACCGTACCCGGCGATCACCGCGATGACGGCGTATGCGCCCTCGATGCGCTCGTGCGTTCGGGCCACTGCTTCGAAGATGCGCTCGGGGTCGAGGTCGACGGTCGAGGTCGTGTTCTGCAGCTCACCGGCGAGCACGTTCAGCAGCAGCTCGGTGTCGCTCGAAGAGTTGAGGTGACGGCGGTCGCGCTTGGCCATGTCGGCCGTGAGCTCACGCGTGTTGGTGAGGTTGCCGTTGTGGATGAGGATGATGCCGTAGGGCGCGTTCACGTAGAACGGCTGCATCTCCTCTTCGTTCGACGCCGTGCCCTTGGTCGCGTAACGCACGTGACCGAGGCCGACGTTGCCGAGCAGGGCCCGCATGTCCCGCGTGCGGAACGCCTCGCGGACCATGCCCTGCGCCTTGGCGTTGTGCATCACACCGTTCACCTCGGCGGTGGCGATGCCCGTCGCATCCTGGCCGCGGTGCTGCAGCAGCAGGAGTGCGTCGTAGATGTCCTGATTGACCGGGGCAGAGCCCACCATTCCGACGATGCCGCACATGGGCTCTTACTTTGCTCCGTCCGCGTAGGCGCCGACCAGGCGCACCGCTCCACCGTCGACGCCCTTGGCGCCCTGTTCGAATTCGCCGGTCGGGCGCGGGCCGAAGCCGACGGTCCCGACCTGCCACGAGGGCATGCCCTCCGCGTTCAGCGCCGCGATCGCGGCATCCTTCTTCTCCGCCGCGACCACGGCGAGGAAGCCGATCCCCAGGTTCCAGGTACCCTCGGCCGATTCCAACGTGGAGCCGGCGATGTCGCTCAGCACGCGGAACACGGGGCTCGGCGACCAGCTGCTGCGGTCGACCTCCGCCCAGCTGCCCTGGGGGAGCACGCGCGCGAGGTTCGCCGCGATACCTCCGCCCGTGACGTGGCTGAGTGCGTGCACACCGCCTGACAGCTCCTCGATCAGACGGAGCAGCGGGAGCGTGTACAGACGCGTCGGCTCGAGCAGGGCCTCACCCCAGGTGGTGCCGAAATCGGCGGCGTTGTCGCCGTAGCCGATACCCGCGCGGGTCACGATGTGACGCACGAGGGAGTAGCCGTTGGAGTGCAGGCCGCTGGATGCCACGGCGATCACGGCGTCGCCGTCGTTCACGCGCTCCGCGCCGAGGATGGCATCCGCTTCGACCACTCCGGTCGCCGCTCCTGCCACGTCGTAGTCACGCGGACCGAGAAGGCCGGGGTGTTCAGCAGTCTCGCCCCCGACGAGCGCCGTGCCGGTGGCCGCGCATGCCTGGGCGATGCCGCGGACGATGTCGGCGATGCGCTGCGGGAAGACCTTCCCGCAGGCGATGTAGTCGGTCATGAAGAGCGGCTTCGCACCCACCACGACGATGTCGTCGACGACCATGCCGACCAGATCCTGGCCGATCGTGTCGTGCTTGTCGATCGCCTGCGCGATCGCGACCTTCGTGCCGACGCCGTCGGTGCTGGTCGCGAGCAGCGGGCGACGGAAGTCGCGCAGCGCGCTGGCATCGAACAGTCCGGCGAATCCGCCGACACCGCCGAGCACTTCGGGGCCGTGCGTCGCGCGCACGGACGACTTCATCAGCTCGACGGCGAGATCACCTGCAGCGGTGTCGACGCCGGCTTCGGAATAGGGGTTGGTGGGGGAGGCAGCCACGCTCCCAGCCTACCGCCCGTGGACGGCTCGACTCTCCGCGAAGACGGACCTCCGATCCGGGGCTCATCCCCGCCTACGATGGGGCCATGGCCGACAAGCCGCAGTGGCTCATCCGCGAAGACGCGAGCGTACCCGTGCTCCTCGCGCTCGCACTGCGGCAGCGGCTGGGGATCCGCGTGCCCGAGGACCTTCCCGCCCTCCGCGACCTCGCCGTGCGTGCGCCGGATGCCGAAGACGCCTCCGCCGCGGTCGAGGCCCAGTGGCGCGAGTACTGGGACATGACGGTCGAGCCCCGAGCACACCCGTCCGAGGTGCCGCTCGAGCTCGTCGACGGGTTCGACACCCTGGTCGCGCTTCCCGCCATGGGAGCGGAAGAGCTCACCGCCGCGATCGCCCCTCACGCGGGATCGGCTCTTCTGTATGCGCGCGCCGCCCATGACCGATACGTGAGCTCGATGAAGAGTCACACCGGCGGCGACGCCTATCGTGCGTACGCGAGTGCGATCGCCGAGTTCGAGCGCGAGGTCGGACGACGCGCCCATTCGTTCGAGTTGAACGTGCAGGTGCTGCCGTTCACTCAGCGCGGGATCTGGTGGATCGGCTCCCTCACGGTGGCGGTGACCGACGGTCTCCGGCGCGACGTGGTGGCCTTCGACGCCGCGATCCGCCCGGTGATCGCCGAGCTGGCATAGCTTCCCGCGCCCGGGCGGGAAGTTCGCGAGCGCACGGGAAGTTCACGAGTGCACGGGAAGTTCGCGCGACGAAGCCGTGCACTCGACACGAAGCCGTGCACTCGGCGGGGCGGGGGGTCAGTCGGTGACGGTCTCGCGGTCGACCTGCACCACGCGGTCGTGACGGCGGGCGATGCGCTCCATCACGAGGCCGGCCACACCACCGAGGGCGATGCCGATCGGCACGGTCCACAGCAGGAGGAACCCGAAGACCTGACCGGGAGGGTAGACGACGTCGAGGGCCTGCGACTCGTCGAAGCTGCCGGTCCAGGTGAGGATGCCCGCGGCGATGATGCCGAGCACCACACCGATGCCCATGAGCACGCCGTACCGCGGCACACGGCGCACGGTCGCTTCGACGGTCTGGTGGGAATCGGTGGGGGCCATGCCTCCATTGTCCCACCGTCGAGGGATGCCGTGCACCGACTCAGCCGCGGAAAGGCAGGAGGGGCACGCCCGCGACGCCCGGTCTCGCAACGAACAGCGCACCTGCGTCCTGGTCCGGCTCCGCGAGATCCTGCTGCGAAGTGGTGATGTACAGCTCGCTCAGCGAGCGCCCACCGAACGCGCAAGCGCTCACGTGTGGCGTCGGCAACGCGATGCGTGTGCTCACTTCTCCGTCCGGATCGATCCGGATGACCTCGCCGGAACCCCACAGGGCGACCCAGACGCCACCATCGGCGTCCGCCGCGATTCCGTCGGGCAGCCCGGGCTCGGCACCGAGGTCGGCGAAGGGGACGCGCTCTCTGAGGATGCCGTCGACCAGGCGCAGGCGGTCGATGCGCCGAGTGGCGGAGTCGACGTAGAACATCCCGTCTCCGCGCGGGTCAGCGGCTAGGCCGTTCGAGATCGTGATGCCGTCCGCCACGACCGAGACGTGCAGGTCGGGATCGAGCCGATACAACGATGCCGCACCATTCGCACCGGCCGTCCCGCACAGGAAAGCGCCGTCTGGGGCGCAGCCGCCGTCGTTCATGCGCAACCCCGCTTCGTGGACGACCGGTATGCGCCGTTCCACGACGAACGCATCGTCGGTGAGGACGAACTCGGCGTCGGTGGCGACGACCCATCCACCGCTCGAGCGCGGCCGGAGTGCCGCAGCCCACGCACCGATGCGGGTCACACCGTGCGAGCCCGGCGACTCCGGGTCGAGGTGATGCACCTCGCCTGCGACCATGTCGACCCAGTGGACGAGCCCGCTCCGCGCATCCCAGATCGGGCCTTCACCGTGCGCCGCGACCGGCGCCCCGAGACGCTCGACCGGTATCAATAGCTTGCCCGTCCGCCGCTGATGTCGTACACGGCGCCGGTCGAGAAGCTGCACTTGTCCGAGGCCAGCCAGGCGACCAGTTCGGCGACCTCCTCCGCGCGACCGAGGCGACGCATGGGGATCTTCTCGATCAGCGTGGCGAGCACGTCGGGCCGCGTCGTGGCGTTCATGGGCGTCTCGATCACGGCGGGAGCAATGGCGTTCACGAGCACTCCCGAGAGGGCGAGCTCCTTGCCGAGCGCCTTGGTGAGTCCGATCACCGCGGCCTTCGAGGCCGAGTACGCCGTGAGGCGAGGATTCCCCTCCATTCCGGCGATGCTCGCGATGTTGACGATCCTGCCCCAGCCGTTCGCGATCATGCCGGGGACGACCGCTTGACTCATATGGAAGGTCCCGGTGAGGTTCACGGCGAGCGTGCGCTCCCAATCGGCAGCATCGACGTCGGCGAAGTCGGCGTTGGGGCCGACGATCCCCGCACTGTTGATCAGGACGTCGAACGGACCGTGTTCCCTGACGAAGGCATCGATCTCGCCCCGCTCGGTCACATCGACGACCGCGTCGGCGCCGCCCGCGCGATCGACGGTCGTCACGGTGAAGCCATCGTCACGCAACCGGGCAGCGCACGCCTGGCCGAGTCCGCTTGCTCCGCCGGTCACCAGCGCTCTGCGCATGTCATTCCTCCTTCCCCGCGATACCGGCCCCCACGGGGGAGGATGGGCATGATCGCGGAAAGCAACATTCAGATAAATGGAATTGCTGTCTGATAATCTGAACACTACCAGGGAGAGTGATGACGGAGACAGAACAGGGACCGGTCGGGGCCGAGCGGGTGCTCAAGGTGCTCATGGAGCTGGCGAAGGAACCCGAGGGACTCACGCTCGACGAGACCACTCGACGCATGCACGCGAGCAAGCCCACCGTGCACCGCGCGCTCGCCTCCCTCGCGCGCGTGGGGCTGGCGAAGCGGGTCGAACGCGGTCGATACGTCCTCGGGGACGAGTTCCTCCGCCTCGCCTTCCAACACCAGGACCGCCGAACGGACAGCGCTCGACTCGAACCGTTGCTCGATGCCCTCACCGCCGAGTTCGGCGAGACGACGCACTACGCCGTGCTCGACGGCGACGACGTCGTCTACCGCGCCAAGCGCGACCCGCTGGAAGGCGCCGTGCGGCTGACCTCCACGGTCGGCGGGCGCAATCCCGCCTATCGCACCGGAGTCGGAAAGCTCCTGCTCGCCTGGAGCCTCGGCACGTCCGCCGCCGCGCTGGAGTGGGCGCAGAACCGGGAGCTGCCGGCTCGCACGCCGACCACGATCACCGATCCTGCAGCGTTCGCCCGCGCCCTGGAACGCATCCGGGCCGACGGGTATGCGGTGGACGACCAGGAGAACGAACCGGGCGTGAACTGCATCGCCGTCCCGGTCTTCCTCGAGTCGGCCTCGATGCCATCCGGAGCACTGTCGATCAGCGCCCTGTCGTTCCGCACCCCGCTCGCCGAGCTCACCTCGGCCGTCGAGCGCATCCACGCCATCGCCGCGGCGCACGACGTGCCGACGCGACCGCAACCCGTCGGACCATAGGGGTCCGATACAGCCAGGAGAGAGACGAACCAGCATGCGATTCATCAGAGTGGGAGAAGCAGGAAGCGAACGTCCGGGCGTCGACGTCGGCGACGGACGTTTCGTCGACATCTCCGACATCGTCACCGACATCGACGGCGACTTCCTCTCCTCCGGACGGATCGACGAGGTCCGTGCGGTCGTCGCGGATCGGGTCGCGGCCGGATCCGTCGAGCTCCTGGGCGACCGCAGGCTCGGAGCGCCCTTCGCACGTCCGCATCAGATCCTCTGCATCGGCCTCAACTACCGCGACCACGCCGAGGAGACAGGGCAGGCCGTCCCGGCCGAGCCGATCCTCTTCACGAAGGCGCCGAACACCCTGATCGGTCCGAACGACGACGTGCAGATCCCGCGCACCTCGACGAAGACCGACTGGGAGGTCGAGCTCGGCGTCGTCATCGGTCAGCGGGCGAGCTACCTGGAGAGCGACGAGGAGGCCGAGGCCTGCATCGCCGGCTACGTCACCGTCAACGACGTGAGCGAACGCGCCTTCCAGATCGAGCGCGGCGGTCAGTGGTCGAAGGGGAAGTCCTGCCCCACGTTCAACCCCGCCGGGCCCTTCCTGGTCACCCCGGACGAGGTCGGCGACGTGCTCGACCTCGGCCTGTGGCTCGACGTCGACGGCGAGCGCAAGCAGGACAGCTCGACCGCGCAGATGGTCTTCAGCCCCGCGTTCATCGTGCGGTACCTGAGCCAGTTCCTCGCCCTCGAGCCGGGGGATCTGATCAACACCGGCACCCCGCCCGGGGTGGGCATGGGCTTCACCCCGCCGCAGTACCTGCGCGGCGGCGAGGAGATCCGCCTGGGGATCACCCGTCTCGGGGAACAGCGTCAGCACGTCCTGGCCTGATCCGTCGCAGAGGAGGTCGCGCGGGTCGCGACCTCCTCCATGATGCGCGACTCAGGTGTGGACAAACCCGGTGACGCCCGGCCCCGTCCACACGATGTCGCGGGGCGTCGCGGAGTACTCGTGCACCGTCAGCGCGCTCAGCGTGACCGACTGCGAGTTGCGGGTGCCGAACATGGCCGTGGGTGCACCGGTGCGGGGATTGGTCGCCGTGGAGGCGATGATGTTGCCGCTAACCGTGATGTTCTGCGCGCCACCGACGAAGACTCCGAAGCGCGGCGGCTCCTCGATGTAGTTGTCCTTCACCACGTGACCGTTGTGCGGCTTGCTCGCGCCGCCCTCGTAGTCGTCGCGCAGGTTCTCGATCATGATCCCGGCGGCGGCGGACGGCCACCCGAGCAGCGTGCGATCGAGGCACGGGCGCACGACCGAGTTCCGTTCGATCGTCGAGCCGACGCTGCCGACCGGACCCTCGTGGTAGCCAGGGTCGTTGCCGACCCAGATGCCCCAGTTCGCGAGGTCGAACATCTCGTTGGCATGCACGTATGCACCGCTCGTGCGCAGCCGCACACCGAGGCCGCGGAGCTCGCGGAAGGTGTTGTACTGCACGTCGGCGCCCGGCGCACTGAACGACCTGTTGAACATCTGATCCCCGGCGACCGTACCCGCGGGCAGCGCGACGAGGGTCGCGCTGACGGGGGCGCCGGACAGGCTGTCGCCGCTCACCGACGCCACGGTCGTCTCCCCGCGCACGGTCCCCGTCGCGGTGTCGACCAGCTGCACCACGTCGCCCGGCGCAAGCTGCATGGCTCCGCCGCCCAGCGCGACCGTCGCTGCGGACACCGCCGTCGCCGTGCGCGACGAGCTGTAGATGTTGATGCCGTCGTCGTGCAGGGCCTCGAACACGTTGCCGAAGATGCGCGGACCGACACGGCCGCCGTGGTTGTGCACTCCGTCGGCGTTGGCGCTGATCCAGCGATTCGACCCCGGCTTGCGGGTCACCACGCAGTCCCGGATGACCGTGCCGTCCGAGTCGCTCGGGATGAAGGCCGCGCCCGGCGAGGCATACAGGGTGAGCGACGCGAGGGTCACGTCCGTGCAACGGTATATCGCGACACCGTGCCAGTTGCCGCGGAACCCCGTGACGAACCCGTCGCCGATGGCGAGGTCGCCCATGCGCCCGCGGTGCTCGGCCGCGATGGCGAGCCGCCATGTCGATGCGCCGGCGGTGGCGGCGATGCCCGTGAACAGGAACGTGATCTGGCCACCGCGCTTCATCAGTCCCGTCGTGGCGTTGCGGATCGTGCCGTAGCCGGATCCGGGGAAAGCGCCGTGTCGCCCAGGCTTGGGTAGCCGCCGAGCAGCTGCACGTCGATCGTCCCGGCGGTCGAGTTCACGGCCGTGATCGTCCCCTGCGCGAACGGCACCGTGGCGTAGTCGATCGTGAGCCCGTCGACGCGCACGGCGCTGGAGCGCGAGATGCTCAGCGCGCCGGCATACGGCGTCGTAACGAGCAGGGTCGTCGATGCGCCGTACAGCGCGACGCGAACGATCCCGTCGAGTTCCAGCGCGTACCAGGACGCAGTGGACGCACGATCGATGCGGTAGGTGGCCGAGGAGAACACGACCGAGGCGGTGCGCGTCGACGCGGAGGCGCTCCATGCCGCTGCCGCCGCGATCGCGAGTCGGATGGCCGGGGCGCTGTCCGCCGCGCCTCCCGGAGCGGCACCGTAGTCGTCGACCGCGAAGATGTGATGGGTGGTCGACGGCGGGGGGACGGCGGCGTTCGCCACCGTCGGCAAGGCCACCCCCGCCGCCGCTCCGGCCAGCACTCCGGCCGTGCCGACCAGGAATGCACGACGATTGATCTCGGACATGTCCGCTCCTCCACGCTGAGGTGGTCTTGGCACTCCGCCACGACCACGGACAGTGCATCACATGGGTCAACGGTTGCGCAACAGAAGAGAACAAGATGGCCACGCGTCCCCCTCCGCACTTGACACGGGGATGTCGCGTGGTTGAAGGTAAGTGAACAACCGGTTGATCAACCGGTGAACCCGACAGGAGCTTCAACGATGAAATCCAGACGACTTCTGGTGTCCGCCCTCGCCGGCACCACCGTCCTCGGACTCGCCCTCGCCGGATGTGGGACCGCCGCCGAGCCCGAGCAGTCCGGCCCCGTCACGATCAGCATCGGCGACGTCCCCGGAGCAGACCAGCCCGAACTGCGCGCCCTCGTCGAGGACCAGGTCGCCGCCTTCGAGAAGGAGAACCCCGACATCACCATCGAGCTCAGCGAGAGCAAGTGGGATGCGACGGGTTTCCAGGCGATGGTGGCCGGCGGCACGATGCCGACCCTCCTCGGCGTCCCCTTCACGGAACCCGCCACCCTGATGCGCAACGGCCAGATCGCCGACATCACCGACGCGCTCGACTCCGTCGGTTTCGCGGACACCCTCAACCCGACGGTGATGGAGGTCGTGACCGACGGCGATGATCGTCTCTACGGCGTGCCGCTGGACGTCTACTCGGTGGGACTCGCCTACAACCGCGCCCTCTTCGAGGCGGCGGGTCTCGATCCCGACCAGGGCCCCACCACCTGGGACGAGGTCCGTGAGTACGCGAAGAAGATCTCCGACGCCTCGGGGGTCGCCGGATACTCGACCTACTCGATCGAGCACGTCGGCGGATGGATGACGACCGCCGGCGCCTACAGCTTCGGCGCGACCCTCGCGAACGACGACGGCACCGAGGCGACCCTGGACGACCCCGGCATGGTGGACTACCTCGACCTCGTGAACGACATGCGCTGGGAAGACCAGTCGATGGGAAGCAAGTTCCTCTACGGCTTCAACGACCTCATCCAGGACTTCGCGGCGGGCAAGGTCGGCATGTTCCTCAGTGTCTCGCAGCACTTCCCCGCCGCCGTGCAGCAGTTCGGCATGAACCCCGACGACTACGGCTTCACGGCCATCCCAGAGCACGACGGCACCCAGCGCACGCTGCTGGGCGGTGCGGTCGAGGTCTTCAACCCGCGCGCCACCACAGCCGAGATCGAGGCGGGTCTGCGCTGGATCGAATTCAACAACTTCCGCGCCTACACCGACGAGGAGGTGGCCGTGGAGACCGTCAAGAAGAACGTCGAGGCCGGCAGTCTGATCGGCGTACCCGGCCTCTCGCCGCTCGACCCGGCGATCCGCGCGGAGTACGACGCCTGGGTGAGCGAGTACTACAACGTCCCCGTCGAGCAGTTCCGCGGATACAGCGAGGTCATGGACGACCAGGAGCTTGTACCGGAGCCGACCAGCCAGCCCCAGCAGGTGTACGGCGAGCTCGACACGGTGCTGCAGAAGGTGCTGAACGAGCCGGACCAGGACATCCCTGCGCTGCTCGTCGCGGCCCAGGACGCGGTCAACGCCAAGCTCGCCCGATAAGCGGTCCCGGTCGGCGGCGCCCAACCCCCGCGCCACCCACCTCTACGGAAGAAGCAGTCATGTCCCCCACGTCGAGTTCCACCCTCGCACCGGACGCCCCGGCCTCGAGCGCCCCGGCACCCGCACCGCGAGGCGCTCTTCCACGCCGACGCCCATCGGTGGTGCGCTGGTATCGCCGCGGCGGGCTCGTGCCCGTGCTGTTCGCCGTGCCCGGCATCCTCGCCTTCGCCTACTTCTCGTGGGGACCGATCGTCTCCGGCGCGATCATGGGGTTCCAGCGCACGAACCTCATCGACGACGCCACCTGGGTGGGGCTGACCAACTTCACCTACGTGCTCAGCGATCCGGTGCTGCCGCAGGCCGTGGCCAACACCGTCTACTTCGCCGTGCTGGGAATGGTGTTCGGCTTCCCCGCACCGCTCGTCCTCGCGGTGTACATGGCCGAGCTCCGCCGCAGCAGGGCACTGTTCAACACACTCGCCTACCTCCCCGTCGTCATACCGCCGATCGTGGCGATCCTGCTCTGGAAGTACTTCTACGACCCCTCACCGTCCGGCCTGTTCAACGAGATCCTCGGCGCGGTGGGCCTCGGCCCCTTCCCCTGGCTCAACTCCAGCGCGACGGCCATGCCGTCGATCGTGCTCGAAGTGATCTGGGCCACCGCCGGGGGCACGGCCATCATCTATCTCGCCGCGATCACGTCCGTGAAGCCGGAGCTCTACGAGGCCGTCGAGATCGACGGCGGCGGCATCTGGCGACGGATCTGGCACGTCACCCTCCCGCAGCTGCGCGGCGTGATCCTGGCCCTCGTCCTGCTCCAGTTGATCGGCACACTGCAGGTGTTCACCGAGCCGTACGTCTTCACCGGCGGCGGACCGGACAACGCCACCGTGACCGTGCTGATGCTGATCTACAGCTACGCCTTCCAATACGGCGACTACGGCGCGGCCACCGCCCTGTCGTTCCTCCTCGCCCTCGCACTCGCGGTCGTCTCCGTCTGCTACCTGCTCGCGACCCGGAAGTGGAGCAAGTCATGACCGACACCCGACTCGTCACCGTCACTCCCCCGCGACGGCGCCGCGACCAGGAGGCCGCGGAGCGCTCAGCGATCTCCGACGCGGACCGTCGCAGGCCCAGCGTCCGCGCCACGATGACGACCCTCCAGATCGCATTCTTCGCGTTCTTGGCCATCGCGGGCGTCGGCCCGATCCTCTGGCTCGCCAAAGCAGCACTGTCGACGACGCAGGACACGATCAGCCAACCGTTCGCCTGGTTCCCGAGCGGCGTGCAGTGGGGCAACCTCGCCGCCGCGTGGGAGCAGATCCAGGTCGGCCGCTACCTGACCAACACCGCCGTCATGGCGCTCGGCTCCACCGTGGCGACCGTGCTGGTCACCGCGTCCCTCGCCTACGTCATCAGCATCCTGCGTCCGCGGTGGGCACCGATCCTCTCCGGCGCGATCCTCGTGACGCTGTTCGTGCCCGGCGTGATCTCGCTGGTGCCGTTGTACCTCACCGTCGTCGACCTTCCGATCGTCGGCGGGTCCATCGTCGACACCTACTGGGCGGTGTGGCTGCCGGCCGCAGCGAACGCGTTCGCCGTGCTGGTGGTCACGCGCTTCTTCGACGAGATCCCTCGCGAGATCATCGAGGCCGCGCGCGTCGACGGCGTCGGCCCGTTCCGCATGTTCTTCGTCATCGTGCTGCCGTTCTCGAAGTCGATCCTCGGCGTGATCGCCGTGCTCACGATCCTCAACTCGTGGAAGGACTTCCTCTGGCCGATGCTCGTGCTGCCCAGCAGCGAGCTGCAGCCGATCTCCGTCGCCCTCGCCCGGATCGCCGGCAAGACGGACCTCAGTCTGCAGATGTCCGCGATGCTGCTCGGCCTGCTCATCCCGATCGCCGTGTTCCTCGTCTTCCAGCGGCAGATCCTGAAAGGTGTCAGCATGTCTGGTGGAATCAAGGGATGACGACGACGGAAGGCCGACATGGGTAAGAAGGGCGTGACCCTCAAAGACGTGGCCGCCGTGGCCGGGGTGTCGACGTCGATCGTCTCCCGAGTGCTGAACGGCGGAGGCCGCGTCTCACCGTCGACGAGGGAGGCGATCCTCGAGGCGGCACAGCGGCTGGACTTCCGACCGAACGCGCTCGCCCAGTACTTCGCCCTCGGACGCAGCTTCACTGTCGGACTGCTGACCGAGAACTCCACCGGCATCTTCTCCATGCCCGTGATCGCCGGCATCGCCAGCGAGCTGAGCCGGCACGACGTGGCCGCCATGACATACGACGACGGGCGCGAGGGCGCGGCCAGAGCGGAGAACATCCGCAAGCTCCGCGCGCGCCACGTCGACGGCGTCATCGTCGTCGGCGACGGGAACGAGGTGCCGCTGCGATCGGTCACAGCCGATTTCGACGTCCCCGTCGTCTACGCGCACGGGATCACCGACACCGAGACCGACGAGGTCGTCGTCCCGGACGATCGGATGGCCGGACGCCTCGCCGCCGAGCACCTGCTCGCGCAGGGGCGCCGCCGGATCGGGTACATCACCGCGCACCGCGCCTCGGATGCGGTGGCGAACCGTATGGCCGGTGCCGACGCCGTGCTCTCCGAGGCGGGTGTCCCCGTGACCGACGCGCTGCGGGAGTTCGGCGACTGGTCCGGAGCGTGGGGTACCGAGCCGCAGAGCGGCTGCATCGCGCCGATCCGTCCATCGACGGCATCGTGTGCGGCAACGACCTCATCGCCCTCGGTGCCGCACGGTACTTCGTCGCGCAGGGGGTGCGCGTGCCCGAGGACGTGGCCCTCGTCGGGCACGACAACTGGGTGAAGTACTCCGACTCGGAGGCGCGCTACCTCACCACCGTCGACCCGCGCCTCGTCGACGTGGGCGTCGCGGCGAGCGACCTGCTGGTGCGCATGATCAACGAGCAGCCGACAGAGGAGAATGTGCGTCACGTGCCGTGCGAACTCGTCCTGGGGTACTCGTCCGGGGCACGCAATGCTCCGGACGGTCAGCAGCTCCCCTTCGTCTAGTCCCTCAGCGGATGTCGCCACTGATCCCGGTGACGCGCAGGTCGGCGCCGCGCGTCGCGAGCCACGACACCCCCGCCCGCTCCTGAACGCGCAGGTCGTCGATCACGACGTCGGACGCCCCTCCCACGAAGACGGCCGACCGCGCCGTCTGCTGGATGTCATTGTCGCGGAGCACGATGCGCTCGTGAGCCCGCGCCGCGGCGGGTCCGTCGTCACCCGAGAACAGCTCGATCATGACGGTGGCAGCGGAGTGCGGCCAGGCCTGCAGCGACGTGTCGCCGGGGTCCCGACGAAGCGGTTGCCGACGACCTCGACGTCGCGCGATCCAAGCGGGCCCTCCGACCAGCCGGGGTCGTTGGCGATCCAGAGTCCGCAGCCGGAGAGCCCTTCGAAGCGGCTGTCCGCGATGATGCCCGCGCTGGCCTTGAGGCGCACGCCGATGCCGCGGAAGTCGTGGAACCGGCAGGAGTCGATGCGGAAGCCGGGCAGGGCGTTGGAGCGGTTGTAGACGGCTGTGCCGGCCGTGACGGCATCTGGGAGCTCCTCGGCCACCTGCACCGCGCGCTGGGCGCCTTCGCCGACCGCTTCGACTTTCGTCTCGGCGAGCACGGCGCCGGAGTCCGCATCGACGAACTGCAGCACGTCGCCGGTCTCGATCGGGGCTGCGCCGTCCACCACGATCGTCCGGGAGTCGCGGGGCTCGACGACCCGCATCGCGTGGACGTAGAGGTTGATGCCGTCGTCGTGCATGCCCTCGAACCGGCAGCCGACGATCTGCGGGCCGCGCCGCCCGCCCTGACAGTGCACGGCGTCGGCGTTGGTGCTGATCCAGCGCGACGACCCCGGCCGCCGTGCGACCGTCAGGCGCTCGAGGAGCAGGGCGGACGACTCGTGCGCCAACACGGCGGCGCAGGGAGCGGCGTGCACGGTCACCTCGCGGAGGGTGACGCCGTCGCACTCGTCGATGCGGATGCCGTGCCGGTCGCCGCGGTGGCCGACGACGAAACCGTCCCCCTCCTCGATGTCGGTCATCCACGCCCGGTCGCTCGGCTCGACCGTGATGAGGAAGGAGCCGTCGGCGCCAGGACTGGTCTCGTAGGAGATCATGAACGTCTGTCGGACACCGGTCTTGAGCGCTCCGTCGCGGGCGTCACGCAGCGTGCCGTAGCCGGAGCCGGTGAACAGCACGCGGTCGGTGAAGTCGGGGTAACCGTGCTCGGGCATGAAGCGGAAGGAGCCGGCGTGGTAGTCCACGGCGCGGATCGAGCCCTGCGTGAAGGACGGCTCCGCGTAGTCGACCGTGAATCCCCGCAACGTGACCGCGCGGGAGCGTCGCACGTCGAAGCCGCCGCGATGCGGGTCGAGGAACAGCAGCTCGGACCCGCGTCCGTCGATGCTCACGCGTTCGGCGTCGGCGATGACCAGGGTCGCGTCCTCCGCGGTGGGATCGGCGGGGGCGATGCGGTGCACCCCGGCGCGAGCACGACGCGGGCCGACCGTTCCGCGCCTGCCGCGGTCCACGCGATCGCCTCGTCGATCGCGGACCGCAGCGCGGCACCGCCGTCGTCCGATACCGGTACCGTCAGCTCCCGCGCCGCCTGCTCCTCGATGCTGCTCACCATTCGACGTAGCTCCCGTCCCGCGGATCACTCCACCACAGTCCGACGGACGGTGCGACCTCCGTCGCTCGCGCCCGCACCAGCTCCTCGTCGATCTCGAGCCCGAGTCCCGGTCCTGTCGGCACGCGGAGATAACCGTCCACCGGCATCCAGTCGCCGCGGTTGAAGACGTAGGCGTGCTCGTCGTCGTCGAGGAGCCCGGCGAAGTCGATCATCGACTCCTGCACGGCGGTGTTGGGCAGTGCGGCGTCCACCTGCACGCAGGCGGCGAAGGCGACGAGCCCGAGCGGGCAGTGCGGTGCGAGCTGCACGTCGTGCACCTCCGCCGTCGCACCGATGCGCAGCACCTCGGAGATGCCGCCGGCGTGCGAGACGTCGGGTTGCGCGATGGCGATGCCGGCGCGGAACACGGGCTCGAACTCCGCGCGCGAGTACAGGCGCTCCCCGGTGGCGATGGGGGTCGAAGTGCTGCGAACGAGGTCGCCGATCAGGGCGGAGTGCTCCGGACGGAGAGGCTCTTCGACGAAGGCGAGTCCGAGATGCTCCGTCCTATCGAGGAATCGTCGCGACTGCGGCACCGAGAACCGGCCGTGCAGGTCGACGGCGATGTCCACGGCGTCGCCGACCGCCGCGCGTAGTTCCTCGAGCTCGGCGACGAGGCGCCGCATGGTCTGCTCGCTGTCGATGAAGCGCACCGGTTCCGTCGGCGCCACCTTCACCATCGTGTATCCGTCATCGGCGAGTGCGCGGGCGGCGACGGGGTCGCCGATGCGCCCGTCCACGTTCGCATGCCGATAGAGCCGTACGTGCGTGCGCACAGCGCCGCCGACGAGCTCGTGCACGGGGACGCCGAACCGCTTGCCGGCCAGATCCCACAGGGCCTGGTCGATGCCGGAGACGGCCGACGCCATAACGGGACCGCCGCGATAGAAGCCGCCGCGGGACAGCACCTGCCAGTGCGCGGTGATGCGGCGCGGGTCCTCCCCGACGAGGTAGTCCGCCATCTGGCGCACGACCGCGGCGACCGGTCCGACCCAGGTCTCGAGGGTCGCCTCGCCCCAGCCGACGAGGTCTGAATCGGTGCCGATGCGCACCAACAGACGCCGATCGCCGAGCACGAAGGTCTCGACCGACGTGATCCGCACCGCTCAGCCCGCCGTCTCGGAGACGGGAACCGGATCGATCTCGTGCGCCGCCACGAAGCCCAGCAGGTGCTCGGCGCGTTCGGTGCTCACCGGCACCGTGCGCCCGGGGAAGCGGCGTTCCCGCGGAACGCCGGGTGCGAACCGGTCGAGCAGCTCCTCGGTGTCGAAGGGAACGAGCGTCCGAGGCGCGGCCAACTGCACGACGAGAGCGCCGTCGACGTCGGCCTCCAGGCTGCGCGAGACGGCGACGGCGGCATCCCGCACGTCGAGGTAGGACCAGCCGAGCTTGACGCCCTGAACCGGATCGCGCGTCCACTCCTCCCCGACGACGCGCAGGGCGTCCGCCTCGTCCGTCCAGGGGAAGCGCAGCGCCACGATCGACATGCCCCAGTGGCTGGCGACCATGCGCGCGGTCAGCTCGTCGGAGTACTTCGACAGCGAGTACCACTCGTCGTGCACGGTCGGGAGCGATTCGTCGATCGGGTAGTAGGCGGGCAGCACATCGTGGTGGTTGCCCGGCACCCCCGATGCCTGGATGCTGCTGGCGATCACCGCGCGGCGGATGCCCTGCTGCGCGGCCTGCACGAGGACCGTGAACGTCGACACCACGTTGGTGGTGTACACCTCACGCGGTGTGCCGTGATCCCAGTGCGGAACGGCGGCGAGGTGAACGACCGCATCCACGCCCTCGAGAGCCGCGGCGACGTCTGCCTCGCTCGTGGCGTCGCCCACGCGCAGCTCCGCATCGGCGGCGGTCAGGGTGCGGAAACGCGGAGCCAGCGCGACCACGCGCCAGCCCTCCTCGCGCAACCGCGCCACGGTGGCGCGGCCGATCCGTCCGTCCGCGCCCGTGACCAGCACGCTCCGGGGGTGTTCGTCATCTTCGACCTCTGTCCTCCGGTATGGTTCACCGGTTGCTCATCACCGTAGCAAACAAAACGCGAGCGCTCCAAGGATCATGAGCAAACGATGACTCAGCGGCGTGTCGGCAGCAGCGGCGCGAGGGAGACGGACCACTCCGCGCGCTCGCGCGCGGCCAGACGCAGCACCTGTCCATTCCGCTCGGCGCGTTCCAGGGAGTCGTACCAACCGGTCGCCGGTTCGAAGGCGACGACGTCCTCCGTCGCATAACCGGCCCGGTCGATCCAGATCCCCAGGGTCCGGATCGCCGCCCCCTCCCACGACACGTGCAGACCACCGCCGTCCGGTCGCTCGAGCCGCGCCCAGCGCGGGCGCTCGGCCGGATCCGTGTAGTACTTGGCCGACTCCCCGTTCCCCGATCCGCGTGGAGTGAGACGTCTGCGTCGCACTGCTCCCGCTCCGCGCCCTCCGCGGACACGGCCCATAACGGCGTCGTCGCATCGACCACGAGGCGATCCTGCGGACCGATGCGCAGCAGCGGGTGCGCAGCCCACAGCACCGCCGCACCGTCGGGCCCGGCCGTGACCCGGTACGTCAGAGTGACCACACCCCCGTCCGAGACCGCCACCGCGCGCTCGAACACGACGTCCACCGATGGCACGTCGACCACAAGGCGATCGGGCGCAGCCTCCCGCCACGGCCGATTCCACACGTCGCCGTGATCAGCGGCCACCCCTCCGCGCGACGTCGTCGACGCGTCGATCGTCGGCACGCACTCGTCCCACCCGCACATCTCCGCACTGTCGAAGGGGGTGTCGGGGTCCTCCGGCGGCCGTCCGTCCCCCTGCGTCAACCACTCCCGACCGGAGTCGTCACGGATCGACGCGATCTTGCCGCCGCGCTCCGGGACGACGACGACCTCGGCACCGCCGGCCGCATACCGCAGCGCGCGCAGCCCTCGCCAGGCGATCTCCTCGCGTCTCACGACCCGCTCGACCGCGGCCACCGGTCCAGCGCGACCAGCCGCGCACGGATCGCGTCCGCCACCACCGCATCGCCCTCGGGACTCAGATGCACATCGTCCGACCGCAGTCGTGCAACGGGAACGCCGTCCGCGGACGGCGCAGCCGCGAGGAGGGTGGCCTGCACGTCGACGAAGCGTTCGCGGTGGCGACGGGCGAGCTCCGCGTTCAGTGCCGTGATCACCTCGCTCGCCGGGGATCCGGTCGGCTCGTCGGCGGCAGCCGTCACGCCGAGCACCAGGACGCACGAGGCGGACGCGGCACCGGCGACGATCGCATCGATGTCCTCCGCGACCTCCGGCCCAGGGTTGTTGCGACCGCACCACGACCGCGACGGCGCCGGGCGGGATCGGCAGCGGATCGGCGCGGAAGCGTCGGCGGACGCCTGGCGCGGGGTCGGCGGGGGAGTCCGGCCGGAAGGTCCACCCGTCCGCCGCTGCGGCGCTCACCGGGTGCACGAGCAGGCCGGCCCGTCCGTCGAGCGCGCCCCGCATCCGGATGTCGTCCATGTCCGCCTGGACGTGCTCGCGCACCGGCCCGGGCAGCGGATCGGGCCGGACCGAGATCGTCCCACTCGCCGAGGTCTCCCCTCGACGAGGTCCATCGCCCTGGCGCCCACACGCAACGCGACCTCGGTGGAGGTCTGGCCCGACCGCCCGGCGTTGTGCAGCGACCATCCCGCCTGTGCGCACAGTGCCTCCGGCCACGTGCCGTTCTCCGTCAGCGAGTCGCCGATCGCGACGAGAATCGTCCCGTCCGCGCTCATGCGTCCGCCCGGGCCTCGAGCATGCCCTCCAGCGCGCGGGCGACTACCCCGCCCGTCAACCGGTGACCACGGTCGTCCGGGTGGTTGATGCCGTTGGCGAGCAGCGTCCAATACGGCAGACCCTCGTCGCGCAGCCGCTCCCAGCGCGCCGACACATCGATCAGCGGGAGACCGGCGCGCTGGGCGTGGTCGCGGAGGAAGTGGACGTACGGCCGTCCGTCGTCCCGCTCCGCCGAACCGTTCATGGCGGCGCGCATCGCGAAGGTGGGCGTGAGGAGCACGACCTCGCTGCCCAGCGACGTCAGCCGCGACACCAACTCGTCGTAGGCGGGCGCCCAGTCCGCGGGATCGAGGTAGGCGTCGTTGAAGAACTCCACCACCGTCACGTGCGGGGCCGCCGCTTCCACCCTCCTCCAATCGCAGGTCGGGTCGTCGGCGCCGAGCCACTGCACCGAGCGCGATCCCCGGTCGCCGCCACGTGCACCTCGATGCCAGGGTGACGTGTGCGCAGGAGGCGTGCGGCGACCGCGCGGAACGCGTCCTCGTCGGTAGAGGCGTCCCCGCCCTCGGTGATCGAGTCGCCGAGGAACAGCACGCGCAGGTGTTCGCCGCTGGCGAGGCGTCGCGCGGCCTCCGGAAGCCGCCCGCGGAAGACCGCGTCGTCGGTGGTCGCGTCACCCCTCCGCGGGTAGATCGCCGGCTCCTCCGCGCGGTCGTCGACCAGGACGTGCGCCTCGACCACCTCACCGGCAGCTGCCAGCGGCGGGTGCGGGTTCGTCAGGTGCGAGACGCCGCGTCGCAGGTGCCGCTCGCCCGTGACGGCATCGACCACGACGCTGTCCAGGCGCAGCAGTGTGTAGCGGTAGTCGAGGGTCACCCGCAGTGGCGACGCCTCACCCTCCAGCAGGCAGAGTGTGCCGTAGACGGCGTCGACCACGTAATCCGTCCCCTCGCGCAACAGCGCGCCGCCGCGACGCACGACCAGCGAGGCCGTGTCGAGCGCATACGGCGCCGGCGTGCCGACCTGCCCCGGAACGGCACCAGGATTCCGCGCGGGACGTATCGCCCCGACCACACGTCGGCGGATAAGGGAGGCAGCTCGGCGGGCTCGCCCACGACGAACCTCACCTCGGCCGGATCGGGTGCAGGGAGGGCGGAAGGCAGTGTGGTCATGGGATCCTTTCCACGTTCAGTCTCGCATATTCGAATTATTGGTGCTACGTTCCGGTTATTTGAATTTGCAAGGAGGCAATTCATGTCCGATCCGCACCCCACGATCACGCGTCGCACCCTGCTCGTCGGCACCGCCGTCGGAGCCGGAGGCGCCGCCCTCGCCGCACCGGCCACGGCAGCCGTGGCAGGATCAGCCGGAGCCGTCGGTCCCGTCGCCGCCGGCGGCGCACCGTTCCGCAAGGACTTCCCCGTGTCAAGCCGCGGCGCCGTTCCCGGCCAGCCGGACAGCGGTCCGGCGATCCGGCAGACGATCGCCGATGCCGCGGCATGGACGGCCGCTGCAGCCAAGAACACCGCGCGCGTGCTGTTCGCTCCAGGGACCTATCGGGTCGGTGACGACGGCACGCCGTCCTGGTACGCCATCGAGCTCACCGAGACCGCGCGCATCGCCCTCGTCGGGGACCGCACCGAGATCCTTCTGCTCGACCCGCACAAGGGCGGCATCGCGATCACTCGTTCCACGAGGGTCTCCGTCAGCGGCATCACCCTCGACTACGAGACGCCGCCGTTCACACAGGGTGTCATCCGTGCGGTCGACCCCGACACGGCCACCTTCCAGCTCGAGCTCCTCCCCGGCTTCCCCTCGCTCGCCGATCGCGCCCTGTTCGGCGGCGCGGGCTACGGCACGCTCCACGATGCGGCGACCGGGCTGTTCAAACGCGGCGTGCAGTCCACCTTCGCCGTCTCGTACCCCGCCGCGCCGGATGCGGACGGCCGGTGGACGTTCACGGTAGACCCGGCCCACCGTGGCCGCCTCGCCGACATCGCGGTCGGAGACGGCTTCGCCACCGGTTACCGCGGCGACCGCAACGGCATCGCCCTGCACCAGTCGGTCGACACGACCCTCGAGGACCTCGTGATCCACGCGGCGCCCGGTGCCGCCGTGATCTCGAACAACTCCGAAGCGACCGTACTGCGCCGCTCGACGGTGGACGTGCGTGCCGGGTCCGACCGGTGGATCAGCACGAACGCGGACGGATACCACCACCACGGCGGACGCCGCGGTCCTACCGTGACGGGCAACCGCTTCGCCCGGCTTCACGACGACGGCATGAACGTGTACTCGCAGCTGCGCGCACTCGATGCGCTGAGCGCAGGGGGCACCGCACTGCACCTGGCCGGGGGCTCAGCGGAGGTCGCCGTCGGCGATACGCTGCAGATCGTGCGGTCGTCGGACGGCACCGTACGCGGCACCGCGACCGTCACGGCCGTGCAGGGCGACCCGCGTGCGGCGACGCCGCTGGTGGTCACCGTGGCGAGCGTCGTGCCCGGCGCCGCCGTCGGCGATCACGTCTTCAACCGCTCCTACTCCGCATCCGGCTTCACCATCACCGACAACACGATCGAGGAGACGCGCGGCCTCGGCGTGCGCATGAAGGCCAGCAACGGCGTGATCTCGGGCAACCGGCTCAGCGACCTGACGAACTGGGGCATCTGGATCGCGAATGACACGGCCTACGGAGAAGGTCCGATCGGTTCGGAGAACCTCGTCGTGACGGGGAACGTGATCCGCCGGATCTGCCTCGACCAGACCCTCGTCCCATGGCCTTCTTCGTCGGCCGCCATCATGCTCCAGCACTTCACCGCCTCGTACACGCCGGGAGTCTCGCGAGTGCACCGCAACATCGCCATCAGCGACAACACCATCGAAGACGCACCGCGGTTCGGTGTGTACCTCGGTGCCGCCACCAACGCGACGGCAGCGAAGACCGCGATCACCGTCACCGCCGCCAACCCGCGCTCGGATCAGCCGAGCGCCCACTTCGGACTCGAAAACCTCAAGAACGGCCTCGTCATACGCGCCACGATCGCGGATCACCAGTCGCCGCCTCGCGCTGCCGTATGGCGCGGACCGAACCTGCAGAACACGACCGTCCTGCACGTGCCCGGCGCCTGACCCCCGCGACGCCCGGAACGAAGGACCGCCCTCCCCCTGTTCGCGAGGGAGAGGGCGGTTCGGTCATTCGCGGGACTCAGACCTCGGTCGTCGTCTCGGCCGTCTCGGCGCTGCGGTTGCGGCGGGCGATCAGGATCCCTCCGGTCGCCGCCAGCGCCACGACCACGAGGCCACCCACGATCCACGGCCACACCGGCGCCTCCTCGGTCGCGGCAGGCTCGGTCGCCGTGGTCACCGCCGCCGTGGCGTCGGAATCGGCTTCCGGCTCCTCCTCCACCGCGACACCGCACTCGGTGTCCACCGGGATCACAGCCGTGACCGGGTCGAGCGACTCTCCCGCGGCGTAGGTGCCGAACGCGGCTGCCCCCGCCTCGGTCAACGTCGAAGGGATCGCGTCGAGCGACAGCACCCCGTCGACGACCGCGGCGTCCCCGAGGGCGAACTCCGCGAGACGGACGCCCTTCTGGTCGACGCTCTCGCCACCCTGCGTGGTGCCGGTCACGTCGAAGACGAGGTACCCCGTGTCTCCGGCGAGCTCGAGCCGTGCGTTCGCGAGCGTCGTGTTCAGTGCGCCGTCATGGCCTGTGAATGTGATGCTGCCGCCATAGGTGACTGCGCCGGTCATGGTCTCGTCGTCGAACGCCCCGGTGCCGCTCGCCCACACGTAGTCGGGGTACTGGTACTCGACATCGGTCAGCGTCCAGCCGCCCTTCGCGATGCCCTCGATGTACGTGCGGAACGACTCCTTGTACCCCCACTTGAGGGTGGCGCCCTCGACCGTGCACGCCCCGATCACGCTCTTCGCACGAGCGAGTGTGAACGCCAGCCCCCGGTCGACCGAGCCCTGCAGGGTGAGCGTGTGCGCGCCGTCCTCGAGGCTGGCGGGCAGGGTGCCCGACCAGGTGGCGACGCCTGCGGCATCCGCGCTCACGGTGTCGAGGAGCACGGGCGTCGAGTAGACGACCACCTTGATGCCCTCTTCGTTCGGCTGGAATCCGGACGCCGTGATGGTCGCCGGCTTCCCCGACTCGAGAGCTGCGAGGTTCTCCTCGTCGACGAGGATCCCGTCCGACGTCGGCGGCGTGGCGGGCAGGGTCGTCTTCGCCTTCACGGCGGCCGCAGCCACGGTGCCCGTCGTCCCGGAGGGTGCAGCCGCGACGGAGCCGATCGTGAACGTGACCGGGTTGAGGTCGGTCGAGTACCCGGAGAGGATCCGATCCCGTCCGGCAGCCGTCAGCGCCGCGGGGGCCGCCGTGTAGGTCACGGCGCCGCCTGCCGCGATGCGCGCCGCCCGCGAGAGGTCGAGCGTCGCGAAGGCCACCTGCGTGCCGCCGCTCGTCACATACAGCGTCGCCGCGGTGGACGAGGTGATGCGGACCTGCGGGTTCGACACGGTGACGTCGAGCACTCCGTGGTGCCCGGTGAAGCGCACCGATCCGCGGTAGTTGACGCTGCCAAGTCCGCTCTTCCGATCGAAGTCGCCGCCCACGGTCTGGCCGAACTGGAACTGCCCACCCGAGCGCGTCGCGCCGTCCGAGACCGCGATGGACCCCTGGGCGATGCCGCCCGTGACGTAGCTGGTGAAATCCGAGGAGATCGCCCAGCGGAGAGAACCGCCCGGAACGCTCGCCGGCGGGGTCGTCGGCTTTGTGGGCGTCGTGGGCTTCTCCGGCTCCTTCACGTCGAGCAGAGCATCCCACTGCGCCGGCGTGATCGTCACGGTCGAGCGCGCGTAGATCGTGTCGGCGGTGGGCATGGTGTGCTGCTTCCACACGATCACCTCGTAAGACGTCGTGCGGTCGAGGTTCTTCGCCGCGGTCGTGAGGTCGACCGCGAGGGTGCCGAACGTGATGCCGGTGGCGTACTTCATGTCGAGGAAGCCGCCTCCCGCGGTCACGTCCGCCTCGGTGCCGGCCTCGATCAGCGCGACGTACGCGCCCGTGATCGCGCCGAGGTCGGTCGCCGCCGCGGTCACGGTCAGACCGTCCTTCGCCGTGGCCGTCTTCACGGTCGTGGTGAGCGCAGCGCCGACGCCGTAATTCAGGGTGACGCTCTGCTCCTGGTCCGCGTTGGTCACGCCACCGGCGCCGTACGTGTACACACCGTAGGAGCCGGGCGTGGCCGCGGTGTCCTTCAGTGTCAGAGTCGCCTCGAACGTGCCGTCCTCGGCGATGTCGACCCACTGCGCACGGATCGCGCCCTGATACTGCGCGGGCACCTGATCCAGCACGCCCTCCGCGAGCGCCCATGCCTGTGCACCGACCGAACGAGCCGACGATGCCGCCCCTGCCGAGGGCTGCCACACCGACGCGAAGTTGCCGAACACCACATACGTGCCCTGCGGAAGGTCCTTCGGGATCGGCACCCCGCGACCTCCGACATTCGCCGCCGGGTCATATCCCGACCCCTTCACGACGACATTGTCGCCCGCTCTGAGGGCCGTCGTCCCCGCAGGAGTCACACCGTCGGCCAGGAACACCTCGATCGCCGGCGAGAACGACGGGGGCGTCAGCGCCGCCCAGTCGGCGTCGCTGATCGCGACGGCCCCGCGGGCATGGATGGTGTCGGCGTTCGGCATCGTGTGCTGCTTCCACACGATCACCTCGTACGACTTCGTGCGGTCGAGCTTGTCGGCCGCGGCGGTGAGGTCGACCGTGAACGCGCCATCCTCGATCCCGCGCACGTACTGCATCGCGAGGAATCCGCCGCCGGCGGTGACCTCCGCCTCGGTTCCGGCCTCGATGAGTGCGGCGTAGACGCCGGTCGCCGAGCCGAAGTTCGCACCCGTCACGGTCGCAGTGATGCCCGCGGGGGCGGCCGAAAGCGCCGAGGCGACAGTGATCTTCGGTGCGGCCGTGTAATCGAGGGCGACGCTCTTCTCCTGGGCGGCGTTGGATACTCCGCCTGCCCCGTAGGTGTAGACGCCGTAGGAACCGGGGGTCGCCGCCGTGTCCTTCACCGTCAGGGTCGCCCGGAAGGTGCCGTCAGCGGCGATGTCGACCCACTGCGCGCGGATCGCACCCTGGTACTGCGCGGGCACCTGGTCCAACACTCCCTCGGACAGTGCCCAGACCTGCGCTCCGACCGACCGGGTCGACGAGGCCGCACCGGCGGACGGCTGCCACGTCGAGGCGAAGTTGCCGAACACCACGTACGTACCCTGGGGCAGATCCTTCGGGATCGGGACGCCACGGCCTCCGACGTTGGCCGCGGGGTCATAGCCGGAGCCCTTCACGACGATCTCGTCGCCGGCGACGAGCGCCTTGCCCTTCGCGGGGGTCGTGCCGTCGGCCAGGAAGACCTCGATCGCCGGGGAGTACGGCGTCTCGCCGGGGTCTGTTCCCGGGTCGGTACCGGGATCCGTACCCGGGTCCGTTCCGGGATCCGTACCCGGGTCGGTGCCGGGGTCCGTACCCGGGTCCGTTCCGGGATCCGTACCCGGGTCGGTGCCGGGGTCCGTGGGCACGGGTCCGAACACGGCGTCCCACTGCGCAGCCGAGACGGCGACGTCCCCACGGCCGTAGATCGTGGTCTCGGTCGGGTTGGAGTGCTTCTGCCACACGAGCACCTCGTACGACTTCGTGCGATCCAGCGACCCGGCCGGAGCGTCGAGCGTGAACGTGCTCGCTCCGCCGGCGACCGTCGGCATCACGAATGCGGCGTATCCCCCGCTCCCGCTGAGACCGCTCTCGGTCCCCTTCACGATCAGCGCCGCATATGCGCCCTCGACCTCGGGAAGACCGTCGGCCTGCACCTGCACACTGATGCCGGAGGAGCCGGCCGACGCGATCGCAGCCGTGACGGAAGCGGCGGCAGCGTGTGCGGGCGGCACGATCACCGCACCGGCGGCGACCAGAAGGAACGAGACGAAGGCAGCGAGCAGCACGCGTATGCGGGTGCTCCCTGAGGATGCTGTGGCTGTGGCGTTCACGATTCTCCACGGCTCCGGGCACGCAGAAGAGACGCGTGCCGACGGTGCCGCACTGCGGTCGGGCGACAAGGGAATGTTGGTTAGGCTTGGCTAAGCAAGCCGCCATCCTGAGCGTAGGGGGGTGGATCGGCGCGAGTCAAGTTTTAGGATAGCCTTGCCTAATGCGCCGCGTTCTTGCCGTCTTCCTCGCTGCCGCTGTCGCCGTCGGACTCACCGCGTGCGCGGGGCCGGGACCGACCGCCGCGCCTCTCGCCGTCGCGGAGGACACCTGCCCGCAGGCGACCACGCCCCTCGCCTCGCTCGATCTGATCGACGACATCCGGGGACACGAGGCCCCTCGACCGCGTGCCTCCCAAGCCCCGCGATCGTCGCGGTCGACGATGACACCCCTCCCGCCCTGCCCGTCTCGGTGACCGACAGCGAGGGCCGCGACATCGAGATCACCGCCGTCGACCGCATCCTCCCCATCGACATCTCCGGCACGATCGCGTCGACCGTGTTCGCCCTCGGCCTCGGTGACCGGGTCGTCGGCCGCGACTCCTCGACGAGCTTCCCCGGCACCGAGGACCTTCCCGTCGTCACCAAGACCGGGCACACGCTCAACGCCGAGGCGATCCTCGAGCTGGCGCCCAGCGTGATCCTGACCGACACCACGATCGGCCCCAAAGAGGTGCGCCAGCAGCTCCGCGACGCCGGCATCGCGGTCGTCGTGATCTCCAGCGACCGCCGCCTCGACACCACGGACGAGCTGGTGACCGAGATCGCGGCCGCCCTCGGCGTGCCCAGCCGCGGAGAAGCACTCATCGCACGGCTCGACACCGCGGTCGAGGAGACCCTCGCCGAGATCGCCGAGGTCGTGCCCGCAGACACCGACGACCGTGCACGGATGCTCCTCCTCTACGTGCGCGGCAGCGCCAACGTGTACTACATCTTCGGAGAGGACTCCGGGGCGGACTCCCTGATCGACGCGGTCGGCGGGGTCGACGTCGCCGCCGAGATCGGCTGGGAGGGCATGAAGCCGATGACCGCGGAAGCACTGGTCGCCGCGCAGCCGGACGTGCTCGTGATGATGACCGATGGGCTCGAATCCGTCGGCGGCATCGAGGGCCTCATCGAGCGGATCCCCGCGGTCGCCCAGACGCCGGCCGGCGCGAACCGTCGCGTGATCGACATGGCCGACAGCGAGATCCTCAGCTTCGGGCCGCGCACCGCCGACGTGATCGGCGCCCTGGCCCGCGCCCTCTACGCCCCCGAGCCCGCGACGTGACCGGGGAGGTCATCACTCCGACGCCGACGAAACACCGCGGCGCACGGTTCGCCGTCGTGACGGGCGGCCTGGTCGTCGCGCTCGTGCTCACGTGCGTCGTCTCGATCACCAGCGGGCAGTACGACCTGTCGCCCACCTCGCTGATCGGCGTGCTGCTGCGCGGCATCGGGATCGACACGGCGGGGGCCCCGGCGGCATCCACCGATTACGGCGTGATCTTCAGCCTGCGGATGCCGCGGATCGTGCTCGGACTCCTCGTCGGCGCCGCTCTCGCCGTCTCGGGCGTGCTCATGCAGGCGATCTTCGGCAACCCGCTCGCGGATGCGGGCGTCGTCGGGGTCTCTTCCGGCGCGGCCCTCGGCGCGGCGGCGAGCATCACGTTCGGACTCGCGACCTTCGGCATGTGGACCACACCGGCCTTCGCGTTCCTCGGTGGGCTGGTGGCGGTGTTCTCGGTGTACTTCATCAGCCGCTCGGGCGGCCGCACCGAGGTCGTGACCCTGCTGCTCACCGGCATCGCGATCAATGCGATCGCCGGCGCAGGCATGGCGTTCTTCACGTTCCTCGGCACCACGTCGACCCGCGAGCAGATCGTGTTCTGGCAGCTCGGATCGCTCAACGGCGCCCTGTGGTCGAACATCCAGCTGGTCGCGCCTCTCGTCCTGATCGGTGTCGTGGTCGCCCTGATCGTCGCCCCCGGCCTCGACCTCTTCGCACTCGGCGAGCGCACCGCCCGTCATCTCGGGCTCAACGTCGAGCTGTTGCGGATGGTGGTCATCGTGACGGTCGCGCTGCTGGTGTGCGCGGCGGTCGCGTTCGCCGGGATCATCGGCTTCGCGGGTCTCGTGGTGCCGCACCTGATGCGCATGATGATCGGGCCGGCGCATCTGCCGCTCGTGATCTCCTCCGCGCTCGGCGGTGCACTGCTCATCGCCGTGGCCGACCTCGTCGCCCGCACGGCCGTGCCGCTGGCCGATCTGCCGATCGGGATGATCACCTCGCTCGTCGGTGGCCCGTTCTTCCTCTGGCTGCTGGTGCGCACCCGCCGCCGCTCGGGAGGATGGGCGTGACCGTCCGGCTCCGGGGACGGGGCTCACCGTGCGGGTCGGGGAAGGGCGGACGATCCTCGACGACGCGTCGATCGAGATCCATGCGGGAGAGGTCCACGCGCTGGTGGGTCCGAACGGCGCAGGCAAGTCGACCCTGTTCGGGGTGCTCGCCGGCGACGTCAATTCGCACGCCGGGACGGTCGTCCTCGACGAGCGGCCGATCGACAGCATCCGGCCCCGTCTGCTCGCCCGCGAGCGCGCTGTGCTCCTGCAGGAGAACACCGTCACGTTCCCGTTCACGGCCGAGCAGGTCGTGCGCATGGGGCGCACGCCCTGGGCACGCACTCCGGCCGCGGACTACGACGACGTGCGGGTGGCGTCCGCGATGGCGCAGACCGAGGTCACGCCGCTCGAGGCTCGCGCCGTCCCCTCCCTGTCCGGCGGAGAGCGCGCCCGTGTCACCCTTGCCCGCGTGATCGCCCAGAGCACCGGCATCCTGCTGCTGGACGAACCCACAGCGGCACTCGACCTCAAGCACCACGAAGACGTCATGCGGCTGATCCGCGGGCGGGCGGACGCCGGGGTCGCAGTGGCCATCGTGCTGCACGACCTCAACGCCGCGCTCGCCCACGCCGACCGGGTCACGCTGCTCGCCGACGGCCGCGTGGCTGCCACGGGCACCGCAGCCGAGGTGCTCACGGCCGCGCGGATCGAGCAGGTCTACGGCCAGGCGGTCGACGTGTTCCCCCACCCGGCAACCGGAGTACCGCTGGTGGTCGCCCGCCGCTGACGACGGGCGACCGACGGGGGACCTCCTACTTCAGGCCCGAGCGCACGAACGCGTCGACCACGTACCGCTGCAGGAAGATGTAGATCAGCAGCACCGGGATGCAGGCGAGTCCCGCCGCGGCCATCGTCGCACCCCAGTTGTCGCCCTCGGCCGTCAGGAAGCTGCGCACGCCCACCTGGATCAGGGCGTCGCCCTGCCGCATGATGAGCGATGGCCAGAGGTACTCGTTCCAGGCCGAGATGAACGCCATGATGCCGAGCGCCGCGAGCGCCGGCTTCATGTTGGGGATGACGACCGCCCACAGCGTCGCCCAGCTCGAACGACCGTCCAACTGCGACGCCTCGAGCAGTTCCCGGGGGAAGGCCCGCATGTGCTGCACCATCAGGAGCACGGCGAAGGCGCCGGCCAGCTGCGGCACCACGACACCGCCGATCGTGCCGAGGAGCCCGAGCTGCGAGACCAGCACGTAGTTCGGGATCATCGTCACCTGGAAGGGCACGAGCCACGAGCCGATGAAGAGGAACATCAGCACCTTCTTGCCCGCGAAGTCCCACACGGCGAAGCCGTAGGCCGCGAGCACCGCGATGAGCAGCTGCGCGACCGCGAGCACGAGCGACATCCCGAACGTGTTCAGCAGCATCCCGCCGATCGGGATCGTGTCCCACACGTAGGCGAAGTTCTCGAAGCTCAACGGCCACGGCAGGAGCGTCTGGTCGAGCGCGTTCTCCGGGGCACGCAGCGCGGTCGCGAACATCCAGTACACCGGGAAGATGCTGAAGAGCGCGAGCAGCACCAGGATGACGTGGCCGACGATCACGCCGCCGCGGCGACGGGACCCGACGGCGAGATCCTCGGTCGTGGACTGCACACGATTGGCGCCGCCCGCGAGGGATGCCGGTGGTGCGACGGTGACGAATGCCATGTCAGACCTCTCAGTTGTCGTAGAAGCTCAGGCGATCCTGCAGCTCGAGGAAGAGCAGCGCGATCAGGCCGAAGCCGAGGAAGAAGATCACTCCGGCTGCCGACGAGATGCCGGCGTCGAAGTTCTGGAACCCGAACTGGTACAGCAGGTAGTAGATGTTGGTCGTCGAGTTCGACGGCCCGCCCTGCGTGAGCAGATCGATGATGGGGTAGGTCCACTGCGCGGCCAGCAGGATCGTCATGAGCGCCAGGAAGACGATCGTCGGGCTCAGCAGCGGCATCGTGATCTTGCGGGTGATCCGCGCGAACCCGGCGCCGTCGAGCGATGCGGCCTGGGCGTAGTCGGGGCTGATCCCCGCGAAGCCCGCCGCCACCACGAGAACGCCGAAGCCGAGCATCTGCCAGCCCACGATCACGATGACCGCCCAGATGGCGATCGACGGATCACGGAACACGTTCGGCATGTCGATGCCGAGGTGCGCGAGGACCGTGGGGATGGCCCCCTGCTCGGCGAACAGCCAGCGCCACACCGCGCTGGTCGCGACCGGCGTGATGAGGAACGGCACGAAGATCAGCGCCTGGTAGATCGTGCGCGCCCTGCCCTGCACCTGCCGCGACACCAGCGCGATGACGATCGGCAGCACCAGCGAGAACACCAGGAACGCGGCGATGTAGACGACCGTGTTGACGATCGCGGTCTGCAACTCCGGGAGCTGGACGACCTCGGCGTAGTTGTCGATCCCGACGAAGGTCTTCGGGCTCGTCGGCAGCAGGTTCCAGTCGTAGAACGACAGCGAGAACGTCTGCACCAGAGGGCTGTAGGTCCACATCACCAGGAAGAACACGCCCGGCAGGATGTACAGGTACGGCACGAGGGCCCCTGGGCGGATGCGGCGCCGCGTGCGCGGGGCCGCATCCACCTCCGCTGTCGGGGTCTCGGGAACGCTGACGGCGACGAACACGGTCAGCTCTGCATCGACGCGGATGCCGCTTCGAGACGCTCTTCGGCGCTCATCTTCATGAACCCCTCGAGCATCTCCGTCGTCATCTCGTACACGGTCGGGTACTGCCCGATCGGGACGGTGGAGTGCAGCACCCGGTCGCCGTAGACGTGCACGAGGTTGTACGACTGCGCGCCGTCCTGTCCGCGCGCCGCCGGGTACACCACGTTGAGGTCCTGCGTGTAGCAGGTGGCCGATGCCACCGACACCGGGACGCCGGCGAAGGTGCTGTGGGTCGAGTAGTGCAGGTGGCCGCCCAGCACGCCGCGCACATCCGTTCCGCGGATCACCTCGGCGAGACGCTCCTGGTTCTTGAGCTCGACGAGGGCGATGAGTCCGAGCGGGCTCGGCACCGGCGGGTGGTGCAGCGCGATCAGCGTCCCATCCGGCGCCGGCACGGCGAGGACATCGGACAGCCACGCCAGCTGCTCCTCGGTGATCTCCCCGTGGTGGTGTCCCGGGACGGTGGAGTCCAGCGCGATGATGCGCAGGCCGTTGATGTCGAACACCCGGTCGACCGGCTCGCTCTCGTCTGCGGTCTCGTCGAGGAGACCCTGCCGGAACGCGACACGCTCGTCGTGGTTGCCCATCACCCAGATCACCTGCGCGCCCAGGCGCTCGGCGGCGGGCTCGACCAACTCACGCAGCCGGCGATAGGCGTCGGGGCGACCCGTGTCGGCGAGGTCGCCCGTGAACACGATCGCCTCGGGGCGGGTGTTCGACTTGGCGAAGCCGTCGAACAGCTCCGCCAGGTTCTTGTCGGAGTCGATGCGGTCGTGCAGCAGGTCGCCGTCGCCGACGAAGTGCGTGTCGGAGACGTGCAGGATGAAGTGCTCGGGGGCGGGGAACTGCCCGTCGAAGTCGTTCATGTGTGGTCCTTTCAGGGGTTTCGTCTCAATGGACCAGGACCGCGGCGAGGCGGTCGAGATCCGGGGCGGACAGGCCGTTCGCCCCGAGGTAGCTGCGTACGGAGCCGTGTTCCTTCTCGATGCGGGCGAGCAGCACGTCGAGCACCTCGGCCGGACTCGCCGTGACGAGTTCGACGATCTCCGGCGTGAGCTCGCCGCCGCTCGCGCGGAATCCCGCGAGCATCCGCTCCGCCCATTCGCCACGCAGGTTGTCGGCGGTCTGGGCATAGTCGGCCACGACCTCGTCGCGATCGACGCCGGCCGCGCTGAGCGCGAAGGCGATCACGAGCCCGGTCCGATCCTTCCCGGCGGTGCAGTGCACGAGCACGGCCTCGTCGTCGTCGGCCGCGGCGATCACCCGCACCGCATCCGCCAGCTGGGCGCCGCGCCGGTCGACCATGTGGTCGTAGATCGGCGCGAGGCCCAGGCGCATGTCGGCCTGGGAGGCAGGCGCGGCATCGTCGAACACCGGCAGGTGATGGACCTGCACCGCGACCCCGTCCAGAGCGCTGGGCGCGGTGCGCAGCTCGTCGGCACCGCGCAGGTCGATCACGTGCGCGATCCCCAGCTCGGCGATCAGCGACCTCCCGGACGCGTCCAGCAGGTGCAGCGCGTCGGAGCGGAAGAGCTTGCCCCACCGGGAGGTGCCTCCCGCGGCGCGGTACCCGCCGGTGTCGCGCAGGTTGTAGACGCCGGGTGTCGAGTGGCGACGGACGGGGGTTCCTTCGGCGATGCTCATTCGATCAGTCCCTGGGCGCGCTTCGCGGCGTCCTGCATCGAGGTGTCGACGTCGGCGCCGTAGAAGATCGACTCCTCGATCGCCGTGGCGAGCACGGTGTCGACCTGTGCGTAGCTGTCGCCCGGGTAGGAGACCCAGGGCTCGAGAGCGTCGAGCTGCTCGAGGTTGGGCTTGACGAGGGGGTTCGCCTCGACCCACTCGTAGAGCGGGCCGCCCTCTTCGGTCATGGTGTTGCGCAGCGGCAGGTAGCCGATCTCGGTGGAGATGATCTCGTAGGCGTGCTCACTCGTCATCCACTGGATGAGCTCCCACGCGGCCGCCTGCTTCTTCGGGTCGGTCGAGAACATCGCCAGGAACGATCCGGAGTTGGTCGGCACGACGGCGGAGTCGCCGAACGCGGGCAGCGTGCGGGCGTCGAGCGTCCAGCCGCCGGATGCGGCGCCGCCCATGAACGCGGCCTGCAGCGCAGACGTGTTCACGTGGATCGCGGTCTTGCCCTGGGCGAAGGCCTCGTACATCGACACCGAGTCCTGGTTGGCGAGGACCCCGGCGTCGAACATGTCACGGAAGGTCTGCACGGTGTCGACCGCGGCATCGGAGCCGAACTCGATCGTCGAGCGGTCGTCGCTGAGCACCTGGGCGCCGTCCGACAGGAACAGGCCCTGCATGCACCAGCTGCCGCCCGTGACGGTGCAGGTGACGCTGACGGATGGCTGACCGGTCGCCGCGGTGATCTTCTCGCCCGCGGCCTGGACGGCATCCCACGTCGACAGATCCGCCGTCTCGGGGTCGAGTCCGGCCTGCGCGAAGAGGTCCTCGTTGATCCAGAGCACCGGGGTCGAGAACACGTACGGGATCCCGTAGGTCGCGCCGTCCCAGTCCGCCAGCGCGCGTGCCCGCTCGTGGTACGGGTGGTCTCCGCCGAATTCCTCGTCGAGTCCCTCCTCGCCGACGACGGCGCTGAGGTTCTGCGCGCCGAGCGTGGTCGCGGCGAAGTCCAGTTCGTTGAACGTGAGCTGGGCCACGTCGGGCGCTCCGCCGGCGAGGACCTGCTGCTGCACGCTGCCCGCGGTGGATGCCGAGCTCGAGGGCTGCGCCTCGACCGTGATGTTCGGGTGCTCGGCCATGAATTCGTCGATCAGGTTCGTGATCGTGTCCGACCAGATGCCGGCGTTGGACAGGTTGTACGACTCGAAGGTGATGGTCACCTCGTCGTCGGCGGACAGGGTCGCCATGCTCCCTGCGGCGTTCTCCGTGGAGGCGGCCGACGTGGCACAGCCGGCGAGGGCGGCGACCGTGAGGGCGGCGAAGCCCGCGAAGGCGGCGCGGCGGATGCGAGTGTTCATCATTTCTCTCTCTGGGGTGCGTGGAGGGTCAGGGGACGAGGATGCGTTCGGCGGAGGGAGTGCTGTCGGCGCTGTCGACCGCGTCGGGCACCCACTCCAGGCGGCGACCGGTGGAGCGGTCGAACAGGTGGACGTGCTCGGAGGCGACGTGCAGTGTCAGCTCGTCGCCACCCGCGACCCGCACGTCGCGGGAGGTGCGCATGTGGACGCGGCCGGCGCCGGTGAGGCAGGTGAGGATCTGCTCGCCGCCGAGGTTCTCGACGATGTCGACCGTGACGGCGACGCTCACGCCCGGTGCCGCCGCGCTCGCCGCGTCGACGATCTGCAGATGCTCTGGACGGAATCCCAGGACGACGTCGAGCGGGGTGCTGTCGCCCGCCCACAGGTCGCCGGCCACACCCTCGGCGCTCACCGTGATGCGTCCGGCGTCGGCCGTCACGCGTGCGTCGAGCAGGTTCATGGCCGGGCTGCCGAGGAAGCCAGCGACGAAGACCGACTCCGGACGGTCGTACACCTGCTCGGGCGTGCCGTACTGCTCGACGCGTCCGGCGTTCAGCACGGCGATCTTCGTCGCCATCGTCATCGCCTCGACCTGGTCGTGGGTGACGTAGACGAAGGTCGCGCCCAGGCGACGATGCAGGGCCGTGAGCTCCTGCCGGGTCTGGGTGCGCAGCTTCGCGTCCAGGTTCGACAGCGGCTCGTCCATGAGGAACGCCTTCGGGTTGCGCACGAGCGCGCGCCCCACCGCGACGCGCTGCCGCTGGCCGCCGGAGAGCTCTTTCGGCTTGCGGTCGAGGTACTGATCGATCTCGAGCGACACGGCGACCTCGCGCACCCGGCGCTCGACCTCGTCCTTGGCGAGCTTCTGCACCCGCAGCGGGAACGCCAGGTTCTTGCGGACACTGAGGTGGGGGTAGAGGGCGTAGCTCTGGAAGACCATCGCGAGGTCGCGCTTCTTCGACGCGAGCTCGGTGATGTCGTCGCCGTCGAGCAGGATCCGCCCCGCGGTCGGTTCGAGGAGTCCGGCGATCATGCGCAGGAGCGTGGTCTTGCCGCATCCGGACGGGCCGAGGAGGACGAGGAAGTCGCCGTCGTCGACGGTGAGCGTGATGTCGCGGACCGCTGCGGTGCTCTTGAAGCTGCGGCCGATCCCGCGGAGCTGGATGGTGCCCATGGGTCGCCTCCTGCAAGCGACCTAACGCGCGGGACCCTCCCGTGGAATTCGCTTACATAGAGAGTCTGAGCAGTGAAAGTGAATTGTCGGATAACGAGAGGTCAACGCCGTACGGTGCGACGGGGAACGTTATGACACGTCCCCGCCCGCTTCGGCCTCATCGACGTCGGCGCCGTCGGTCGACTCGGCGACCAGCGCCCCGAGCTCGTCGCGGATCGCCCAGTGGACGCGCTCGGTGTCGTCGTCGCCGTCCATGCGGTCCGTCACGGCGAGCTGGAGCACCGAGAGCAGGAGGTACTGCACGAGCCCCGCACCCACGGCGCCCTGATCCCAGCTCTGGAACCGTGCTCCGGCGACCAGGAGGATGTCGGCGTACTTGGCCAGCTCGGAGCGGGAGAAGCTCGTCACACCGACCACCGTGGCTCCCGCCTCCCGCGCAGCCGCAGCAGCAGCCAGGGTGACCATGTTCGCGCCGCTCGAGCTGACCACGACGCAGACGTCGCCGGGCCGGAGGACCCTGGCGGTCAGCTGCTGGGAGACGCCGTCGGCCGGCGCCTCGCAGGGCCTGCCGTTGATCGTGAGCTTCAGCGCGATGCCCTGCGCCGCGGGGCCGGACGCCCCGGTGCCGACCAGTAGCACCCGGGGAGCGGCGACGATCGCGTCGGCCGCCGATTCGAAAGCCGCCGTATCGACCGACGCCAGAGACGTGCGCAGGATCTCGCCCGCGCCGTCGGCGATCCCCTGCAGCCACCCCGCCACGTCCCCGCCTCGCGGGAGCGTGACGCCCTGGCCGCCGCCCCGAGGTCGCGCACCAGGAGCATCCGCAGGTGCTGGAAGCCCTGGAACCCGAGCGCCTGACAGGTGCGACTCACGGTCGGCGGCGAGGTCTCCGCCGCAGCGGCGAGGTCGGCGCCCGACATCTCCACGACGTCTTCCGGACGCTCGGCGCAGATGCGCGCCACCCGCTGCGCACTGGGGATGAGCGAGGGCAGCACGGAGAGGATGTGATCGATGGTCCCGCCGATCGGCGGCTCGGCGATGCGAACGTTCATGGGTTTCGGTCTATCACGTGTCGGTGCCCGCATCGCGACGCCGAGGTGAACGACGGCACGATGCGGGCGGCGGATGGCGGAGGGGTCAGAGCGTCACGCCCATCGCGTCGAGAGCGATGCGCGCCGGCTCGACCTCGAGGAACTCGGGCTCGACGATGTCGAGCGGGGCACGGAACGAGGGCAGCACCCGCTCCCCCAGCTCGTACTCGACCACGCCGAGCTGCGCGAGACCGGGGCCCACGATGTCGGCCGACACAGCCCCTCGGTGCACGAACGCAGTCGAGGGCGCCGATACGACCGCGGCGCCCTCCCGCTCGGTGAGGGCGTAGTGGTGCAGGTGTCCACTGCCGAATGCGCGCACGTCGAGCTGGGCGAGCACCGCCTCGAGGCGCGGGAGCGAGTCAGGACCGACCGTGAGGTGCGTGTTCTGGTACTCGGGCGCATACGCCCACACGGGCTTGTGGGTGAAGACCACGACAGGGCGCGGGCCGACCTGCCCCGGAAGCGACTCGAGCCACGTCCACTGCTCCGCCTCCTCCGGCAGGCCGGAGTCGAAGAGCTCGCTGTTGAAGCCGACCACCGCCCAGCCGTCGACGACCTCGACGAACCGGTCGATGCCGAAGTGCGCGCGGAATGCGGCGATCCGGTCGCTCGTCACCGGACGGTCGCCGAAGGGGTCGTCACCCGGCTCCCCCACGTCGTGGTTGCCCGGCAGGACCAGCAGCGGCGCACTGATCCCGGCCAGGATCTCCTTCGCGGCGACGCGGTCGCGGTCCTCGTCCGGGTCGAGGATCGTCACGTCGCCGGTGTGGACGACGAGGTCGGGCTCCATGTCGTTGATGAATGCCACGAAGCGCTCGGCGTTCGACGACGGGCTGCCGCCCAGGTGGCTGATGTGGGTATCGGTGATCTGGACGAGCTTCATGGCCTGCTCCGCATCTGTGAGGGATGCCGCGGGTGCGACGCCGCCAGGCTAGGCGGCGTCGGTGACGGCAGCTCCAACATCAGGTGAACGCTTCATCCACCTGTGATCAGAATCGTGAAAGCGACTTACCACCCCGTGCGAGGCGTCAGGGACGCACCGGAAGCACGTCCTCGAGGTCGGCGCGGGTGCCCGAGGCGTGGATGCGTCCGGACTCGGCGGCATCCGCCCAGCGCTCCGCGCCGGTGGCGACGCCGATCCACGTCACCGCGTCCATCTCGACCACGTTCGGTGGAGTGCCCCGCGTGTGACGAGGGCCCTGGATGACCTGCACCGCACCGAACGGGGGCACGCGCACCTCGACGCTGTTGCCCGGTGCCTTCTCGTCGAGCAGCTGGAGCAGGTACCGCACGGCGGTGGCGAGGTCGGTGCGCTGCGGCTTCACGCCTCCGGCGGCCGCTGTCCGCACGGCGTCGAGCGCGGCACGCCCATCGGCGACGTCGATCTTCCTGGCCATTCCTCCAGCCTAGGACCGGGAGTCCGTGCCGAGTCATAAGCTCGGACGCATGAGCATGCATCCCCAGGGCGCCCGCGCCGAGCTGCTCGCCGCGGTGGCCGATCACTCGTGGGGCGTTCGCGTCCCTCAGCTCGCCGATCCGCACAGCGCCAACGATGCCGCCGTCCTCATCCTGTTCGGCGTGCTCGATCGCATCCCCGCACCCACCGCCGACGCTGCGGTCGCCCGCGACCTCGACGTCCTGCTGCAGCGTCGCGCGCCCACTCTGTCGTCGCACCCCGGCCAGGTCTCGTTCCCCGGCGGACGCGTGGAGACGGACGACGCGGATGTCGTCGCCACGGCGCTGCGCGAGGCCGAGGAGGAGACCGGACTCGATCCCCGCGGTGTCGAGATCCTCGCGACGCTGCCCGCCATCCCGCTCGCCGCGAGCAACCACCTGGTCACCCCGGTGCTGGCGTGGTGGCAGTCGCCGTCGCGGGTCGTCGCGGTCGACCACGCCGAGACGGTCGAGGTCTTCCGGGTCCCCGTCGCACAGCTGCTCGACCCCGCGACCCGATTCACGTCGACCCTGTCCCGGATGGGCCACACCTTCCGCGGACCGGCATTCGACGTCGACGGCACGATCGTCTGGGGCTTCACCGCGATGGTCCTCGACGCCCTCTTCGACGCGGCCGGGTGGACGGTGCCGTGGGACGCGGCGGTGGAGCGTCCGATCGAGCTCTGACCCGCCCCCTCCGGCTCGGGCCGAAACCCGGACCGCGACCCTCGGTAGTCTGGACGGGTGAAGATCCTCGTCCTCGGTTCCGGTGCCCGTGAGCACGCGATCATCCTCGCCCTGCGGGCAGAGCAGACGGAGCACGAGATCTTCGTCGCTCCCGGCAACGCGGGAATCGCGCAGGACGCGACCCCCGTCGCGCTCGATCCTCTCGACGGCGCGGCGGTCACCGCGTTCTCCCACGAGCACGCCATCGACCTCGTCGTCGTGGGCCCCGAGGCCCCGCTCGTCGCCGGAGTCGCCGACGCTCTGCGCGTGCGCGGCATCCCCGTCTTCGGCCCCGGCAAGGCGGCCGCGCAGCTCGAAGGCTCGAAGTCGTTCGCGAAGCGGGTCATGGACGCGGCGGGTGTGCCGACCGGTCGCGCGCTCCGCGCCGCCAGCACGGCAGAGGTCGAGGCCGCGTTCGACGACCTGGGCGCACCCTATGTCGTCAAAGCCGACGGTCTCGCCGCGGGCAAGGGCGTCATCGTCACCTCCGACCGCGTCGAGGCGCTGGCCCACGCCGAGCAGTACCTCCCCGCCGGCCCGGTCCTGATCGAGGAGTTCCTCTCCGGGCCCGAGGTCTCGCTGTTCTTCCTGAGCGACGGCGACACGGTGCGCGCCCTCAGCCCCGCGCAGGACTTCAAGCGCGCGCTCGACGGCGACGCCGGACCCAACACCGGCGGCATGGGCGCCTACTCTCCGCTGCCCTGGCTGGCCGAGCAGTTCGGCAGCGAGAAGGCGTTCGTCGAAGAGGTCACCCGTGACGTGGCACTCCCGGTGGTGCGGCAGCTCGACGCCGAGGGCACGCCGTTCATCGGACTGCTCTACGCCGGGCTCATCCTCACCCCCGCGGGTGTGCGCGTGATCGAGTTCAACGCCCGCTTCGGCGACCCCGAGACGCAGATCGTGCTGCCCCGCCTGGTGACCCCGCTGTCGGAGCTGCTGTTCGCCGCGGCATCCGGCACCCTCGAAGACCAGCCCGAGCCCGTTTTCAGTGACGATGTGGCGATCACGGTCGTGCTCGCCAGCGAGGGCTACCCCGAGGCGCCGCAGACCGGTCGACCGATCGAGGGCCTCGCGGATGCCGCCGCCGTCGAGGGCGTCCGCCTCGTGCATGCCGCGACCGCGAGCCCCGATGCCCCCGGCGGCAACCTCATCGCGACGGGCGGCCGCGTGCTGAACGTGGTGGCGGTGGCCGCGGACTTCCGCACCGCGCGTGACCGCGCCTACGAGGCGATCTCCCACATCCGCCTCGAGGGATCGCAGTACCGCACCGACATCGCCGCCCGCGTCGCCGAGTAGCCCCCGGGTCCGCACCCGCACCCACCCCTCGGGTGCGTCCGCGGATTTCGGCCGAATGCCGACAGGAATCCTGCCAACGTGAAGCGCTGCGGTTGACATCTCGAGCTTTCTTCAAGAAAGTGGGCGGATGCCGCTCCGCTCCGACTGGTCGTCCGCGACCTGCCCGATCGCCCGCTCCGCCGACGTGCTCGCCGATCCCTGGGTGCTTCTGATCCTCCGCGAGCTGTTCTCCGGCCGCACGCGTTTCGACCAGCTGCGTGACACGACGGGCGCCGCAGACTCCGTGCTCTCCCGTCGCCTGAACGCCATGACGGAAGCCGGGCTCCTGGCCCGAGAGCACCCCGGCGACACGCGCAGCGGCTATCGACTGACCGATGCCGGACGCGAGACCCTTCCGATCCTGCACGCCTATGCGCGTTTCACCCGCCGCACCGATCCGGAGGGTCCTTGGGGACTCACAGTCGGCTGCGGACGTTGCGGCACCCCCCCGAGTCGGCCGACTGGTGTGCGGTCTGCGCCGCCCCGCTCGATGCCGACAGCACCCGCTGGAGCCGGCGCAGCATGGGCGCGGAGCCCTTCGCCCTCTTCACCGGACGCACAGCATGACCGCCGAGTCCGTCGAGGACCCGTCCGACGCCGCGGGTCCGACCGACCACGCCGCGCCCCGCACCCGCCGCGTCCACCCCGCCTGGACCGTCGCGCTCGTCGCGTTGATCGCCCTGATCGGCGCGGCCGGTTTCCGCGCCGCACCCGGAGTCCTGATGGTGCCGCTGCAGGACGAGTTCGGCTGGACCACCGCCGAGCTCTCGCTCGCCGTGACCGTCAACCTGCTGCTGTTCGGGCTCACGGCCCCGTTCGCGGCGGCGCTCATGCAGCGCTTCGGCATCCGTGCGGTGACGGTCGTCGCGCTGTTCGTGATCGGCGCAGGCTCGGCCCTCAGCGTCTTCGTCGCCACTCCTGGGCAACTCATCCTCACCTGGGGCGTGCTGATCGGCCTCGGCACCGGATCCATGGCCCTCGTGTTCGCTGCCACCATCACCGACACGTGGTTCGCCACTCGGCGAGGGCTGGTCTCCGGGGTGCTCACCGCGGGCAGCGCCACCGGGCAGCTCATCTTCCTCCCCGTGATCGCGACCGCCGCCGAAGACATCGGATGGCGCGGCGCCTCCTCATCATCGCGGGCGGCGCCCTCGCGGTGATGCCGCTCGTGTGGATCTTCCTGCGCAATCGTCCGAGCGACCTCGGCGTCGCGCGCTACGGCGATACCGCACCCGTCGCGGCTCCCGTGGACACTCCCCGAGGCTCGGCGTGGGGCGCAGCTCGACTGGCACTGACCACACTGCGGGATGCCGCCAGGACGAAGACCTTCTGGGCCTTGGCGATCGGTTTCGCGATCTGCGGCGCGACGACCAACGGCCTCATCGGCACGCACTTCATCCCCAGCGCGCACGACCACGGGATGGCGACCACGACCGCCGCGGGGCTGCTCGCGGTGGTCGGCGTCTTCGACATCGTGGGGACCGTGTTCTCTGGCTGGCTCACCGACCGCGTGAATCCGCGCATCCTGCTCGCCGCGTACTACGCGCTGCGCGGAGTGAGCCTGCTGTTCCTGCCCAGCCTGCTCTCGGCCGAGGTGCAGCCCAGCATCATCGTCTTCATCGTGATCTACGGGCTCGACTGGGTGGCTACCGTGCCCCCGACGATCGCCCTGTGCCGCGAGGTGTTCGGCGACAGGGGTCCGCTCGTCTTCGGCTGGGTGTTCGCGGCGCACCAGGTCGGCGCCGGGATCGCCTCGGTGCTCGCCGGACTCGTCCGCGACCATACCGGGCACTATACGTTCGCGTGGTTCGCCGCCGCGGGCCTCTGCGCCGTCGCCGCTCTCGTCAGCGCGACGATCCGTCGCCACCCCGCCCCGGCGCGCCGTTAGCACCGCCCCGCCGCGGCCGAGTGCACGGGAACCTGTCGAGTGCACGGCTTCGCGACGCGAACATCCCGTGCGCTCGACGAGAACCCGTGCACTCGGGAACACCCGCGCACTCGGCGCGCCGCGCTACAGCACCTTCGAGAGGAAGTCCTGCAGACGTTCGTTCTTGGGGGATCCGAAGAGCTCGGCGGGCGCGGCCTCTTCGACGACGACGCCGCCGTCCATGAAGACCGTGCGGTCGGACACCTCACGGGCGAAGCCCATCTCGTGCGTCACCAGGACCATGGTCATACCGCCATCGGCCAGATCACGGATGACCTGCAGCACCTCGCCGACCATCTCGGGGTCGAGGGCGCTCGTGGCCTCGTCGAAGAGCATGATCTCGGGGTCCATCGCAAGGGCACGGGCGATCGCGACGCGCTGCTTCTGCCCTCCGGAGAGGGATGCCGGCTTGGCATCGGCCTTCTCGGACAGCCCGACCCGCTCGAGGAGCGACAGGGCCCGCTCGCGCGCCTCGGCCTTCGAGAGCTTCCCGCACTCGACCGGCGCCAGCGTGATGTTCTCCAGCACGGTCATGTGCGGGAACAGGTTGAAGTGCTGGAACACCATGCCGATGCGCTGGCGCACCTCGTCGAGCTTGACGCTCTTGTCGGTGAGGTCGACACCGTCGATGATGACGTGCCCGGATGTGGGCTCCTCGAGCTTGTTGAGGCATCGCAGCAGAGTCGACTTGCCCGAACCGGACGGGCCGATCACCGCGACGACCTCGCCGTCCTCCACCGCGAGGTCGATGCCCTTGAGCACCTGGTTGTCCCCGAAGGACTTGTGCAGATCCTTGACCTCGATCTTGCTCATGCGTTGAACGTCCTCTCCAGGCGGTTCGCGAGCAGCGTCAGCAGCGTGATCACGACGAAGTAGATGATGGCGACGATCGTCAGGACCTGGGCCGACAGGTACGTCGACGCGATGATCTGACGGGAAACGAAGGTGAGCTCGGCGAGGCCGATGACGCTGATGAGCGAGGTGTCCTTGAGGGTGATGATCCCCTGGTTCACGAACGACGGGATCATGATGCGGAACGCCTGCGGCAGCACGACCTTCTGCATGGTCTTCCAGCGTGAGAGTCCCAGCGAGCGCGATGCCTCGGCCTGACCGGGGTCGACTGCCTGGATGCCGCCGCGGATGATCTCGGTCATGTACGCACCGGTGTTCAGCGACAGCGTGATCGCTCCGGCGACGAACGGATCGAACTTGAGATCGGGGATCAGCTGCGGGATCGCGAAGAACACGAAGAACGCCTGGATCAGGATCGGCGTCCCGCGGAAGACGTAGACGTAGGCCGTCGCGATCCAGCGGAACGGCGCGAACTTCGAGATGCGCCCGAACCCGAAGACGATGCCGAGGATGAAGGCGGCGACCACCGCGACGATCGTGGCGAGGATGGTGAGCCAGAGGCCCTGCATGAGAGCGGGCCAGTACTTCACCGCGACCGAGATGATGTCGGTGGGCTGCGCCGCCTGCGCTTCGTCGCCGGACGCGAGGTACGTGTCGACGATCTCGTCGTATTCGCCCGAGTCCTGGAGGTTGGCGAGTCCGGTGTTGAACATCTCCAGGAGCTCGGTGTTCTGCCCCTTGTTGACCGCGAACCCGTATTCGCCGCCCAGCTCCGGTTCGCCCACAAGACGGAAGCCGGACCCCTGCTGGATGCCGTACGCCAGCACCGGGAAGTCTTCGAAGTAGCCGACCGCCTGGCCCGCCTTGACGGCATCGACCATGTCGGTGGTGTCCTGATACGGCGTGACCCGGAAGCCGAACTCGTCTTTGTTCTCGTCGGCGAAGGTCTGTCCCTGGGTGCCCGTCTTGACGGCGACGGTCTTGCCGTCGAGGTCGTCGAGGGACTGGATGTCGCTCGCCTCGAGCACACCGAGCTGGATGCCGCTCGTGAAGTACGGCTCGCTGAAGTCGAAGGTCTTCTGCCGCTCCTCCGTGATCGACATGCCGGCCATGACCGCGTCGACCTGGTTCGACTGCAGGGCCTGCACGGCGGCGTCGAACCCGAGCTGGCGGATCTCGACCTCGAACCCCTGGTCCTTCGCGATCGCGCGGAGCAGGTCCATGTCGATGCCGACCAGCTCGCCGTCGGCGTTCGTGAACTCGAACGGCGCGAACGTGGTGTCGGTGCCGATGACGTACTTCTCGCCGTCGTTCGCGGCGGTGGCGGGGGCGGCTCCGGCGAGGAGCGCCCCGACGGCGACGAACGCGACGAGGGCGGCGGCGCCCACGGTGCGTGCGGCCCCACGCAGGCGGCCGGGCACGGCGGATGGATTTCGGATCACGACGTGTGCTCCTCGAGTCGACAGCAGCGACCGGACGACCGCCGGGAATCCACCCTAACCCTGCCCGGGCGGACCACCAGAATTCCGGTGCGGCCGCCGCGGGGCTCAGCCGACGGGAAGCCGCACCCCCGTCGTCCGATCGAAGCAGTGCAGCCGCGCGCCGCGGTGGTCGATCATCACGGCGTCGCCGACGTCGTACGATCCGAAGCCCGGCACGCGCACCAGGAACTCGAGATCGCCGACCGCGACGTGCACATCCGACACGTTGCCCAGCGGCTCCACGGCGACGACGTGGCCGTGCGGATCCTCTCCGGGGAGAGGCGCACGCACGTCGCACTCCTCCGGGCGCAGACCCGCGCGGATCTCGTCCTGCCCGACGGCGCCGATGTCGAGCGCGAACGCGGTGCCGGGAAGGACGTAGCGCCCTTCCTCCTGCCTCTGCACCGTGAACAGGTTCATGCGCGGCTTGCCGACGAACGAGGCGACGAACTCGGTCGCGGGCTCGTGGTAGACCTCGTAGGGGCTGCCGTACTGCTCGAGCCGCCCCCTGCTCATCACGGCGATCCGGTCGGAGAGCGTCATCGCCTCCTCCTGGTCGTGCGTGACGTACACGCTCGTCGCGTTGAGCTCGCGGTGCAGTACCTTCAACTCGCTGCGCGTCTGATCGCGCAGCAGGGCGTCCAGGTTCGACAGCGGCTCGTCGAACAGGAACACCGCCGGACGCCGCGCGATGGCCCTGGCCAGAGCCACGCGCTGACGCTGCCCTCCGGAGAGGCTCTTGGGCTTGACGTCGAGCACGTGGTCGATGTCGAGCCTGCGCGCCGCATCCACGACCCGCCGATCGATCTCGTTCTTGGGCACCTTGCGCATGCGCAGGCCGAACGCGATGTTCTCGTACACGCTCATGTGCGGATACAGCGCATAGTCCTGGAAGACGAAGGCGAGGTCGCGCTTGTCGGGGTCGAGGTCGTCGACCCGGCGCCCGTCGATGAGGATCTCGCCGCCGGAGATGTCCTCGAGCCCCGCGATCATGTTGAGCGTGGTCGTCTTGCCGCACCCCGACGGGCCGAGCAGCGAGACGAAGTGCCCGTCCTCGATCACGTAACTGAGGTCGGAGACCGCTTTGCGCGCCTCGTGTCCCCGCTTCGGACGTCCGTAGGTCTTCTCGACGTCCACCAATTCGATCTGAGCCATGATCAGCCTTTCACCGCACCCTCGGTCATGCCGCGGATGATCCACTTCTGTGCCACGAGCGTCAGGATCAGGACCGGGATGGCCGTGATCACGCCTGCTGTCGCGGCGGACGTGTAGTCCATCGCGAACAGCCCTTGGAATGCCGCCGTCTTCACCGGCAGCGTCACCGCGTTGTTCGACGTCAGGACCTTCGCGAGGAAGAAGTCGCTCCAACTGGTGATGAACGCCAGGATCGCGGTCGCCGCCATGCCGGGCGCCGCCAACGGGAAGGCGATCCGGTACATGATCTGAAGCCGGTTGCAGCCGTCGATCCGCGCCGCGCGCTCCAGGCTCGGCGGGATGTCCTCGAAGAATCCGACGAGCATCCAGATCACGAGCGGGAGGATGAACGCCGTGTACGTCGCGATCAAGCCGAGGATCTGGTCGTACAGGCCCACCGAGCGCAGCAGGATGAACAGCGGAACGGCCAGCACGATCACCGGGATCGCCTGCACCGTCATCATGCTGAGCAGCAGCGGCTGGCGCCCGCGGAACCGGAAGCGCGCGATCGCGTAGGCGCAGGCCGCGCCGACGGTCATGCAGATGATCGTGGTGGACAGCCCCACGATCGCCGAGTTCGCCATGGGGATGAGGAACGTGCCGTCTGACAGCAGCTGGATGTACGACTGCACCGTCAGGTTCGACGGCGACAGATCCGGTGTGCGTCCCTGCAGGGCGCTCGACGGATAGACGCTGAAGACGAACATCCACAGGAACGGGGCGAGGAAGAACGCCATCACCCCGATCAGCAGGATGCCGCACACGACGGCCGTGAGCCGTCTGCGCCCGCGTCGGGACACCCTCCTGGCGCGGGGGCGCTGCGCCGTCACCAGCGCGGTGGTGGTCAGGTCAGGCATGCGATTCCCTCCTCTTCCTGCGGAAACCGCCGAACAGCAGGATCCAGAACACGGCGACCACGAGCACGAGGATCATGATCCCCACGGCCATCGCGGAACCGTAGCCGCGGTCGAGATTGCTGAAGTTGACCAGATACGCGAGGAAGTTGATGGTCGTCGTCCCCTCGGCCGGCCCACCGGAACCGCCGGTGAGCACATAGATGGTGTCGAACACCTTGAGCGACCACATCGACTGCACGATGAGCGCGAACATCAGCGCACCGCGCATGTTGGGCAGGGTGATGCGCCAGAACGCCCGCCAGGGGCCCGCCCCGTCGATCGCCGCCGCACGATAGAGGTTCGACGGGATGCCCTGCAGCGCCGCGAGCATCAGCAGGCACAGGAACGGCAGCAGCTTCCACATCTCGGCGAACACCAGGATGTTCATCGCCAAGGCGGGGTCGCTGAGCCACTGCACGTTCTCGTCGATGAGACCGAGGCTGCGCAGGACCGTGTTGGCGATGCCGGTGCTGCCGTCGAAGATCAGCTTCCACATGATGCCGTTCACCACCGGCGGCACCGCCCACGGCACGAGCAGCAGGACGCGGGCGAGCGTGCGCCCGCGGAACTCCCGGTTCAACAGCACCGCGATCGCGACCGCCAGCGCGACACCCCCGATCACGGTGATCACCGAGAAGTACGCCGTGCGCTCCATCGCCCGGTGCACAGCCGGGTCCGTCATCAGCTGCCCGTAGTTCTGCAGACCGATGAACGGATGCTCCATCCCGAGCTTGTCGTTCCATTCGTGGAGCGACATGAACACGGCGTACCCCATCGGGTACCCCAGCAGCATCACGATGATGAGCACCGCCGGGGCGATCAGCATCATACCGAAGCGCAGATCGCGCCGACGACTCCTCTCCGCGAGGTTCACGCCCATGTGCCCGCCCCTACTTCAGGTACTTCTTCACGAGGTCCTCCGCGGTCTTCTGCGCCGAGGCGAGGGCCTCCTTCGGCGACGTCTTGCCGTTCATCGCGTTGATGAGCTGCACGGAGAGCGCCTGGTCGAGCTCGTTGGACCATGGGGTCCCGTAGCGCTTGGTGACGTAGTCCGTCGACTCCTCATAGGTCGAGAGGATGGGCAGCGCCTCGCGTGCGGCCGGGTCGGCGAGCACGGTCTGCGACACGGGGAACCAGCCCTCCTTCTCGACGATGTCGGTCTGCACGTCGCCGGTCGTGACGAACTGCAGCCACGCCAGCGCCGCCTCCTTGTTCTTCGAGAACTTGCTGATCGCGAAGCCCTCGGAGCCGTCGATCGATGCCGAGCGCACGGAGATGCCGGGGAGCAGGCCGTTGCCGACCGAGGCCGCGGTCGCGGCGCCGTCGGCCGTGGCCACCGCGTACTGGAACGGCCAGTTGAACACCATGCCGGTGTTGCCGCGGGCGAAGAGGTCGGCGAGGTCGGAGGCGTTGGTGATCTGCAGCGACGACGGGTCCATGACCTTGTGCACCTGCAGCAGCTCGACGAGCTTGGTGAGGGCTTCGACGCCTTCTTCTCCCGCGAAGGTCGGCCGGTAGTCGGCGTCGTAGAACTCGCCCCCGTTCAGCAGGAGCATGCGCAGGAAGTTCTGGTACGCCCCGGCCGGGTTGCCCATGTCGCAGGCGTAGCCGTAGCGGTCGCCGGTGGTCAGGGCCTTCGCGGCGGCGACGAACTCGTCCCAGTTCGCGGGGCCGACTTCGGGGTCGAGGCCCGCCGAGCCGTACAGGTCCTTGTTCCAGAACATGGTCTGTGCACTGACGAACTTCGGCAGGCCGTAGACCTTGCCGCGCCAGGAGACGGCGTCGAGGGCCGGCTGGATGAGGTCCTTGGGGATCGCCGAGGAGTCGAGCTCTTCGAGCCAACCCGCCTGCCCGAACTCGGCCGACCATCCCGCCCAGGTCATCACGACGTCGAACGACGAGTCCTGCGCGGCGAACATCGTCGCCATCTTGTCGTGCAGGTCGTTGAAGTTGCCCTGCTGGTAGGTGACCACCTTGATACCGGTCTTCTTCTCGAACGCGGCGATGGCCTGATCCTTGAAGACGCTGTTGGTGTTGTCGTCGAGGATGCTGATCTGTCCGGACGGCGTGCCGCCGCCGGAGAGCGGTGCACCGCTCTGCTGCTCTCCTGGCGCGCACCCGGCGAGGGCGATCGCGCCAACGGCCAGTCCGCCGAGCTGGAAGACCTGACGCCGGGAGAATCCCCGGCTCATCGACGATGATGCATTCATTTCCTTGCTCCTTCGTGAAGTTCGTGACGATGGGGGTGACGCGTGGATCGGGTGACGCGGTGGTGCAGGTTCATGCGGTGGTGCAGGTTCATGCGGTGGTGCAGGTTCATGCGGTGGTGCAGGTTCATGCGGTGGTGCGGGGTGATGCGGGGGGTCAGACCGAGATGTCGACGACTTGTCCGGACTCGAGTGCGGTGTGCACGGCCACGATCGCCGCCGTGATGAGCAGCCCGTCGTGCGCGTCCGGCACCTCGACCTCTTCGCCGCGCACGAGGCGGACGAAGTCGGAGACCATGTCGATCGGCACGCCGTGGATGCGGCCGGCACGCTCGTACACCGCCGACTGCACGAGCTGTCCGCGGTCGGCACCGTAGTCGATCACTCCATCGTCGGCGCCGTCGATGTGCACGACGTGCGCGGCGGACTGGATCTCGTAGCGGAAGTCGAAGACCGAGGGCATGGACTCGGGCAGCACCCACGAGGAGTTGAGCGCCACGTGCGAGCCGTCCGCCATGGTGAAGATGGCGTTGACGCGGTCCCAGGTGTCGATGCCGGAGTCCGAGAGCCGGTCGCGTGCGCCGACGGCATACACGGACACGGGAGTGGTGCGGCCGATCCAGCACGCCAGGTCGAGGGAGTGCGGCATGAGGAACCATGCCGGCGAGCTCTTCGCCGACCAGGAGAGCATCTCGGTCGGCACGAACACGGTGTCGTTGAGGTGGATGATCTGGGCGCTGATGCGGGGGTCGCCGTCGACGCCGAGCCGGTCGCGCACGGCGGAGTACCGCACGTTCCACCGGTTCTCGAAGCCCACCATGACACGGACGCCCGCCGCCGCGGCCTCGTCGAGGATGGCCCGAGCGTCGTCGACCTCGGTCGCCAGCGGCTTCTCGATCATGAGGTGGAGTCCGGCGCGGGCACTGAGCACGGCGGCCTCGCGATGCGCGAAGTCGGGGTGGCGATCACCACGGCGTCGAGCTCGGGGTGGGCCGACAGCAGGTCCTCGGTGCTCGCATGACCCGGAACTCCGAGCTGGTCGACCATCGCCGCGAGCACGGCGGGGCTGCGGTCGCAGATCGCGACGAGTTCCGCATCGGGGTTCTCCTGGAGCGCGCGGGCGAACATCCCGCCTCGGATCCCTCCGCCGATGACTCCGACTCGTGCTGACCTGCTCAGATTCACTGCCTACCCCACTTCGTCATGGATCGTCCCGCGCGCCGCGAGGTATGTATGACACTAAACCATACATTCTTCCTTGTAAACTGATCCGTAGACGGAGCATCGCCGCCACCCGTCGCGACCGGAAAGGCAGGTGCCATGGCACCGTCCCGCAAATCTCAGCCCGACCTGGTGTTCTCCGACCAGTCCGCGCGTCGGCCCCTGATCACCACGAGTGCGATCGGAGCAGCCAACCGCCGTCGGGTCCTCGAGACCCTGCACCGCCTCGGCCCGTCCAGCCGCGCTCAGCTGGCGAGGTCGCTGGGCGTGAACCGGGCCACGATCGCGACGATCCTGCAGCCGCTTCTCGACTCGTCCACCCTCGTCGAGGGCGACCCCGTCGCGCCGTCCGAGGCCGGAGGCAAGCCCGCCCGTCCGCTCTGGTTCCGCGACGACGGACCATGGCTCGGAGCCGTGCATCTCTCCCCCGACTTCGTCGTGGCTGCGCGGATCGCCTTCGACGGCACGATCCACGAGATGAACCGCGCCGAGTACAGCCGTGACGCCTCCGCCGAAGAGATCATCGAGCGGCTGCACGACGTGACCGACGCCTGCTTCGCGGGAGTGCAGCTGGTCGGCATCGGCGTCGCCGCGGCCGGCATGGTCGACACCAGCACGGGGAGCGTCATCTCGATGCATCTGACCCCGGGCCTCAACGGGCTCCCCGTCGTCGCGCTCCTCCAGAAGCGCTTCGGCGCGACCACGCTCGTGGACCATCACCCGCGCGTGCAGGCGCTCGGCGACCGCTGGTTCGGACTCGGCCGCGAGGTGCAGGACTTCGCCTCCGTGTACACCGGGGAGGCGCTGGGCTTCGGCATCGTGCACGGCGGCGAGGTGCTGCGCGGGGAGAACGGCGCCGGCGGAGAGTCCGGCCACACGATCGTGCAGCTGGACGGCGCCCTGTGCCGATGCGGCCGCCGCGGATGCTGGGAGACGGTCGCGACCCTCGGTTGGCTCCGCGATCGGGCAGCGGCAGCCGGACTCCGCGGTGCGGAGACCCTCGACTCCCGCGCCCTCGCCGCGTTGGCGGAGGACGGGTCGGAGGGCGCGTCCTCCCTGCTCGACCTCTACGCCAGGAACCTGGCGATCGGCATCGCGAACAACGAGCAGATCCTGGCTCCCGGCCACTACATCATGCACGGCGACGCCTGCACGGGCGGCGAGGCGATGCGGGTCGCGCTCCGGAACTGGGTCACCCGACTCGCTCCGGAGCGCGGCCGCCCCCGACGGTCATGTTCGCCGACGACCCCGACCAGATCACTCTCCTGGGCGGGGCCGGGCTCTCGTGCTCGTCGGTCTTCAGCACGCAGGCGTGACCTGCGGCGCCGACCGCGTCAGTCCTGCGGGATCGCGATCCAGTACTGCCGCACGCGGGGAGCCCCGGCCTGCGAGGGGTCGATCACGCCTTCGAGCTCGCCCCCGGCGCCTTCGATCGTGCGGATCGAGCCGGAGTTGTCGTCGTCGCAGGTGAGCATCACCCGGTCGTAGCCTTCGGCCCTGGCGCGCCGGAGCAGCAGGCGCAGAGCCTCACGGACGATGCCTTCACGGCGACGCGTCGGGATGACCGAGTAGCCGATGTGCCCGCCGAACCTCCGCAGGTAGTCGTTGAGCTCGCGCCGGAAGGCGATGAAGCCGACGACCTGGTCTCCTCCGTGATCCAGAAGTGATCGCACGGGACGCGGTCGTCCGGCAGCGCGGCACCCGGGGTCGCGTACAGCTCCGCCATCGCGATGAAGGCCTCGCACGCGGCCCGATCGGGCACGACCCCTGCTCCAGGCCCGCACCGTCGATGTGTCCTCCGTCGAACTCGGCCACGGCGGCGGCCCAGGAGTCGAAGAGGTCGATGGTCGGTCGGGTGAGGGCGATCGTCATCACCTCAGCAGACCAGATCCGGTCCCCGTGCGCAAACCGCCGGTCGCCGGACGCTACTCCGGACGCGCGGGCTCGGAGGCAGCCGCATCCGCCTTGTCGTAGCGCCCGAGGAAGAGGGATGCGATCAGGGCCACCACGATCACGGACGCGGGCAGCAGGATCGACTGCGACATGCCAGCGGCGAAACCCTCCGCGACCTGCGGGGGCAGCGCACCTCCGCCGATGCCGGCCGGGGCGTCGGAGAGACCGGGAAGGTTCGCCTCGAGCCGGGACTGCATGAAGGCGGCGATGGATGCGGAGCCGATGACCGAACCGATCGTGCGTGTGGTGTTGTAGATGCCGGCGCCCGCGCCCGCCTGACGCGGCGGCAGCTTGCGCGTGGCCGTGGTGGCGAGCGGTCCCCACATGCCGGCGTTGCCGATACCCATGAGCGCCGAAGGGAGCAGGAACATCCAGATCTCCGTCTCCATGTTGATCAGGGCCGCGTACCAGACCAGCGCACCGGCGACGCAGAGGAGGCCGGGGATGAGGATGATCCGGGGGTCGACCCGGTCCAGGATCTTTCCGGCGACCGGAGCCAGCGCGCCGGAGAGCACGGCCATCGGAATCAGGAGCAGTGCCGCCTCGGTGGGCGTGAGGCCGCGTGCGCTCTGGAGGAAGAACATCATCGGCAGCGACATGCTCGTCACGGTGAAGCCGACCGCGGCGATGGCGACGTTGGCCCCGGAGAAGTTGCGGTCGCGGAACAGCGCGAGCGGCACGAGGGGCTCGCTGCGCGTGCGGGCCTGCTGCACGATGAACAGGGCGAGCACCACGAGCCCCGTGATGATCAGACTCCACACGGAGATGGGCCCCCAGATCACGCCCCAGTCGAACTTCTCGCCCTCCTGGAGTCCGAACACGATCAGGAACAGGGCCACGGCGCTCAGCACGACGCCGACGATGTCGAAGCGGTGCGGATGGGTCGCGAGCTTCGGGACCAGTCGCCATGCGAGCACGAACGCGACGATGCCGACGGGGATGTTCACGAAGAAGATCCACTCCCAGCCGAACCCGTCCACCAGCAGACCACCCACGAGGGGCCCGACCAGGGTGGCGACACCGGCGGTCGCACCCCACAGGCCCATCGCGGCGCCTCGGCGCTCGGGCGGGAAGGTGCGGGTGATCACGGCCATCGTCTGCGGGGTCATGAACGCTGCACCGAGCCCCTGCACCGCACGGGCGGCGATGAGCATCTCGAGCGACTCCGACAGGCCGCACCACAGCGAGGCGAGCGTGAACACCGCGAGCCCGATGAGGTAGATGTTCTTCGGGCCGAAGCGGTCGCCGAGTCGACCGGTGATCAACAACGGCACCGCATACGCGAGCAGGTATGCGCTCGTGACCCACACCACGTTGTCGAGGTTGTTCGTGTTCGGGTCGAGCGCGGCCTTGATGGCCGGGTTCGCGACCGAGACGATCGTGGTGTCGACGAGGATCATGAAGAAGCCGATGACCAACGCCCACAGGGCCGGCCACGGGCTCGCGGGCCTGTGACCGGCGGAGTACGTGCCGGTCGTGGTGGGGACGGAGGCCGTGGAGCCGCCGTCGCGCGCCGATTCTGTCATTGTCGTGCTGCCTTTCTTTGAGCGCGGTAGCGCTCGGAGTTCGAGAAAGCGGAGGGACCCCAGGGGATGGCGTCGGACTCGAGACGGGAGAGCAGCGAGTCGAGCCAGCGCAGTTCGGCGTCGAGCATCGCTTCCTGTCGTTCGATCTCGACGAGCACCTGCGGGGGGACGCCCTTCGCCACGGCCGTGGAGAAGCCGTCGCGGTGCAGGACGTGCGATTCGGCGAGAGCGTGACGGCGTTCACGCAGGAGCGGGATCACCTCGTCGCGTTCGAGGTTGTGCGCCTCGGCGAGCGCGATGCGGGCATCGGTGTCGCGGTCGATGCGAGGCAGCGCACGGCGCACCCAGGCGACGACCGCCTCCCGTCCGGCGGCCGTGAGCGTGTAGGTCGTGCGTTCGGGGCGGTTCCCCTCCCGATCGACGCCGACCTCTTCCAGCAGTCCGGCTTTCTGGAGCCGCGCGACCGTGTGGTACAGCGTGCCGTTCGTGACGGCGAGCAGACGGTCGTCGTGGCGCGCGCGGAGCAGCCGCACCATCTCATAGGGGTGCATGTCGCCCTCGCGCAGCAGCGCGAGCACCATCACCCCCAGCGGGGTGAGCGTGTCGACGGCGTCCTTCTTCATGATCCCTCTCAAATAGTCCACATGGACTATACAGCCATCGGGCGGGATCGCGCACAGGACTCCGGGATAATGGGCGGGTGAGCACCCCTTCAGAAGGCACGGCACAGAGCATCCCCGGTTGGCGGCACATCTACTCGGGCAAGGTCCGCGACCTGTACGCCTCGGAAGACCCGGAGGACACGCGCATCCTCGTCGTGGCATCCGACCGGGTCAGCGCGTTCGACTTCGTGCTCTCCCCCGGCATCACCGACAAGGGTGCGCTGCTGACGCGATTGAGTCGCTGGTGGTTCGCACAGCTCTCCGACTTCCCCGACCACATCGCCGAGGGTGAGCTTCCCGAGGCCGTCGCCGACCGCGCGATGCTCGCGCAGTCGCTCGAGATGCTGCCGATCGAATGCGTCGTGCGCGGCTACATCACGGGGTCCGGCTGGGCCGAGTATCAGGAGAGCGGCACGGTGTGCGGCATCCCGCTGCCCGCCGGTCTGCACAACGGCGACCGACTGCCCGAGCCGCTGTTCACCCCGGCGTACAAGGCGCCGATGGGCGAGCACGACGAGAACATCACGTTCGAGCGCGTCGTCGAGCTGGTCGGTGCGGACCGCGCGGCCGAGCTTCGCGACACCTCACTCGCGATCTACGCCCGGGCCGCCGCGATCGCCGAGGAGAAGGGCCTGATCCTCGCCGACACCAAGTTCGAGTTCGGGACGGATGCCGACGGCACGCTGCGACTGGCCGACGAGGTGCTCACGAGCGACTCCTCCCGGTACTGGGACGCCCAAGCCTGGCGCACCGGCACCACCCCGAGCGAGCGCATGGCGAGCTTCGACAAGCAGATCGTGCGCGACTGGCTCGCCGCGAACTGGGACAAGCAGGGCGAGCCGCCCGCACTTCCCGACGAGGTGGTCGAGCGCACCGCCGACCGCTACCGCGAGCTGATCGACCGCCTGGGGGCCTGAGCCGTCAGGCGGACTCCATCCGTCGCACGTCGGTGTGCACGAAATCGTCGCCCTTGAACAGCAGCGGCTCGTCGCGCGTGATCGCGAGCGCATACGAGAAACAGTCGCCGTAGTTCAGGCGAGCGGGGCTCCCCGATCCGCGGCCGTAACGCGCATAGGCGTTTCCCGCCAGGCGCGCCTGTGCCTCGTCGACCGGAAGCACCGCCACGGCAGCGGAGCGCAGCAAGACATCGAGTTCACGCACCATCCCCTCTCCGGCCTTGCCATGGAGGACGATCATGCACTCGGTGAGCGACGCTGCCGAGATCATGGGATCTTCCGTCGCGAGGCGGAAGGAGAACTCCGCTGCCTCCGCCTCCTCCATCAAGATCGCGACCAGAGCCGACGAATCGACGATCACCGGGGCATCCCCGCCTCGTCGTAGAGCTCATCCATGATCTCTTCTGTGGTGCGGCCCGTCCGCGGAATGAGTCGGGCTCGCGCGACCACGGCGTCGATCGCCGCCCGCTTGCGCTCGATCTCCTCCTCTCGGCTCTGCTCCAACTCGGCGAGCCGGCGACGAACCGCATCCTCGACCGCACCCGTCTGACTCTGCCCCGTGAGGGCCGCCAACCGACGGACGAGCTCATGCGTCGTCTCGTTCTTGATGTTCAGGCTCATGTCTACCATTCTACCGCGCCTTCTACCATGGGAGACGGCGCTCAGGGAAAACTCAGGAATCGGTAGTGTTGCTCCAGCACTCCTGCCATCCCCCGAACCCTGAGGAGCCCGCATGGCCCTGTGGAAGCTGCATGGAAACGGTCGCACGGTCGAGCCCGGCGCCGTCGTCCGCCCCGATGAGCGACTGAACTGGCCGGCGACGATCGCGATCGGCCTCCAGCACGTGGTCGCCATGTTCGGCGCGACCTTCCTCGTCCCGATCATCACCGGATTCCCGGTCGCCACGACGCTGCTCTTCAGCGGTGTCGGCACGATCCTGTTCCTGCTCGTCACGCGCAACAAGCTGCCCAGCTACCTGGGCTCGTCGTTCGCGTTCATCGCGCCCGTCACGGCCGCGACCGCCTCCGCGAACATGGGCACCGCCCTCGCCGGCATCGTCGCGGTCGGTGTGCTGCTGGCGATCATCGGCGTCGTGGTGCACACGGTCGGGGTCAAGTGGGTCGACCGCTTCCTGCCGCCGGTGCTCGCCGGCACGATCGTCGCCCTCATCGGGTTCAACCTCGCAGGGGCCGCGCACAACAACTACGCCGCAGCCCCCGTGACCGCGACGTTCACCCTCGCGATCACTATCCTCTTCGCGGTCGTGTTCCGCGGCTTCCTCGGCCGCATCTCGATCTTCCTCGGCGTGATCGCGGGCTACATCTTCGCGGCCTTCCGCGGCGAACTGAACTTCGAGGCCGTCGAGAAGGCCGACTGGGTCGGCCTGCCCACCTTCCACCTCCCGAACTTCACCGAGCCGGGCACGCTGACGGCTCTCGCGATGTTCCTCCCGGTGGTGCTGGTGCTGATCGCGGAGAACGTGGGCCACGTCCGCGGCGTCGCGACCATGACGGGTGACGCGACCGTGAACGAGCAGACCGGCAAGGCGCTGATCGCCGACGGCGTGTCGACGACCCTGGCCGGTTTCTTCGGCGGGTCGGGCACCACGACCTACGGCGAGAACATCGGTGTGATGGCTTCCACGCGCGTCTACTCCACCGCCGCATACTGGGTCGCCGGTGCGGCCGCGATCCTGCTCAGCCTGTCGCCCAAGTTCGGCGAGGTCATCAACTCGGTGCCCGCCGGCGTGCTCGGCGGCGTGACGACCGCCCTGTACGGCCTGATCGGCGTCATCGGCATCAAGATCTGGGTCGACAACCGCGTCGACTTCTCGCGCCCGGTCAACCAGTACACGGCAGCCGTGGCCCTGATCATGGCCGTCGGCGGGTTCATGATCAAGGACGAGGCATCCGGCTTCGAGCTCGGCGGCATCGTCATCGCCACGGTCGCGGCGATCCTCATCTACCACCTGGGCAACCTCATCGCCCGGCTGCGCAAGACCGGCGCCGACGACCCGAAGCCCCTCGAGGCCGTCGGCCCGCTCGGCGGCGACCCCGCGTAGGCAGGACAGCGCACGCACGAGACCCCGGCCGCCTCTCACGAGGCAACCGGGGTCTTCGCGTTTCGCGGCAGCGTCTCAGGAGATGACCGCGAGCACCCCGTCCGCGGCGACCATCGCCGAGAGTTCGGCACGCTGCGACAGGGTGCCTCCGCGGTGCGCGGGCACCGTGGTCTCCATCTTCATCGCGTCGAGGACGGCGACCGGGTCGCCCTCCGCCACCTCGGCGCCGTCGTCGACGAGCCACCGCACGAGCGTTCCCGGCACCGGCGAGCGCAGTTCCGTCGGATCGGCGACGGATGCCACCGCCGCGGAATCCGCCGGACGCCCGAGACCGGCGAGGAGAGCCGAGGGCAGACCGAGCATCACGCGTCGCCCGTCGATCTCGACGGGGAACCGCTGCAACCCGGCATCCGCCACGGCTGCCGACCGCGGCTGCATCTCGAGCTTCGGCAGCAGGGCGCTCTCGATCCACTGCGTGTGCACCGCGAAGGTCTCGGTGGCGAACGCCGGGTCGTCGAGCGCCCGCAGGTCGAACGGGATGACGGTCGCCGGGCCCTCCACCACGAGTTCCCGCAGCGCGCGTCTCGCACGCACCAGGGCGGCGTCACGCGTCTCCGCGAGCACGATCAGTTTGGCCATCATCGAGTCGAAGGCCGGCTCGACGACGTCTCCCTCATCGATGCCGCTGTCCCAGCGCACACCGGGACCCCCGGGTATCCGGAGCTTCTCGACTCGACCGGGGCTGGGCAGGAAACCGCGGCCGGGGTCCTCGGCGTTGATGCGGAACTCGAAGGCGTGCCCCTGCGGTTCGGGCGTCTCGGTGAAAGACGGTCCCTCGCCGAATGCGATCCGGAACTGCTCGCGCACCAGATCCGCCCCTGTCACCGCCTCGGTCACCGGATGCTCGACCTGGAGCCGCGTGTTCACCTCGAGGAACGAGATCGTGCCGTCCGCCGCGAGCAGGAACTCCACCGTCCCCGCACCCCGATACTCGACCGCGCCGCAGATCGACCGTGCCGCCTCGTGGAACCGTGCCCGCTGCTCGGGTGAGAGTCCAGGGGCTGGGGCCTCCTCGATGAGCTTCTGGTTGCGCCGCTGCATCGAACAGTCACGGTCGCCGACGACCACGACACCGCCGCGACCGTCGCCGAGCACCTGCACCTCGATATGCCGTGGGCTCTCGAGGAAGCGCTCGACGAAGCACTCCCCGCGGCCGAACGCCGCGATGGCCTCACGCGTCGCGGCATCGAAGGCCTCGGCGACCTCCGACAGCTCGCGTACGACCTTCAACCCGCGGCCGCCCCCGCCGAACGCGGCCTTGATCGCGATCGGGAGTCCGTGCTGCTCGGCGAAGGCGACGGCTTCCTCCGGGCCGGCGAGCGGCTCGTCGGTCCCCGCGGCGAGCGGAGCCCCGACCTGCTGCGCGATGCGTCGCGCCGTCATCTTGTCGCCGAGCGCGTCGATGCTGTCGGGCGTCGGTCCGATCCAGACCAGTCCAGCGCCCTCCACCGCCCGCGCGAACGCCGCACTCTCGGAGAGGAACCCGTACCCCGGGTGCACGGCGTCTGCTCCGGACTCGCGCGCGGCGGCGAGCAGCGCGTCGATCGACAGGTACGTCGTCGCCGCGGTATCGCCGCCGAGACCCACGGCCTCGTCGGCCAGACGCACGTGCAGGGCATCGACATCCTGGTCCGCGTACACCGCGACCGAGGTGTACCCGGCCTCGGCACAGGCGCGGACGACGCGCACGGCGATCTCTCCGCGGTTCGCGATCAGCACCTTTGTCATGAGGTCTCCTTGACGATGAAGCGGACGCGCACGCCCGGTGCCAGCTGGCCCGCGAGATCGAGGCTGCTGTCGGTGAGGGCGCCGATGATCGGATAGCCGCCGGTGAGAGGGTGGTCGGGCAGGAACAGCACGGGCTGCCCGTCGGGCGGCACCTGGATCGCACCGGTGACCGCGCCCTCGCTGGGCAGCTCGCCCCGGTGGAGCGCTCGAGGGGCACCTCTCCTTCGAGGCGGATTCCGACGCGATCGGAGCGGGGTGTGACGGTCCAGTCCTGACCGGTGAGAGTCGCCAGCGCCGCCGGTGTGAACCAGTCGTCGCGCGGGCCGAGGGTGATCTCCAGGTCGACGACGTCGCCGGGTTCCGGGAGCTCTCGCCCCGGGGCATCGAGCTCGACCGGGTGTGCGGCGGCATCGCCGATCGGGACCAGGTCGCCCGCCGCCAGGGGCATCGGCCCGAGTCCTGCAAGCGTGTCCGCGGCGCGGCTGCCGAGCGCCGGCGTCGTATCGACCCCGCCGCGGACCGCGATGACATAGCGCAGCCCGCGTTCAGGGTGGCCGAGGGTCAGCTCGTCACCGTCGACCGTGGCGAACGGCTCTCCGTGCGTGACGTCGCGCACGGCGCCATCAGCTTCGGTCAGTGTGATCGTGCCGAGTGCCCCGGCGACAGCGGCGACACCGGGGCCGTGGAACCGCAGCACCGCTCCCCGACGCTCTCCAACACGGCGGCCTCGGTCGTGTTGCCCACGGCACGGTTGGCGTCGCGCATCGCGCGGCGGTCGGCGGCCCCGGACGCCGAGACTCCGAGCGCCGCATAACCGGGGCGCCCGGCATCCTGCACCAGCAGCTGCAGCGAGGGGCGGACGATCTCGACGGCGGGGTTCGCGCCAAGGCCGCGAACATCCGCATCGGCAGGTCGCGCGGCCGCACGCAGTGCCTCGTCGCTGCCTCCGTCTCCGCCGAGTCGAGCGCTCGCCCTGACGTGTTCGAACCGCACGGTCGTCCCGGGTGACAGCAACGCGGGAGGAGTGCGGTCGATGTCCCACATCACGGCGTCCGTGCGGCCGATGAGCTGCCAGCCACCCGGACTCTCCCGCGGGTACACCCCGGTGAACTGCCCTGCCAGCGCGACCGAGCCGGCGGGCACACGGGTGCGCGGCGATGCTCGGCGCGGCACGTCGAAGAGCGGGTCGCTGCTCACCACGTAGCCGAACCCGGGGGCGAAGCCCGAGAACGCGACCCTCCAGTCGGCGGCGAGGTGGCGGTGCACCAGCTCCCCGTCGAGACGCCGAGCAGAGAAGCCGCCTCGTCGAGGTCTTCCCCGTCGTAGCTCACGGGCACAGTGGCCTCTCCGGTCTCCGGCAGGTGATCCGCGTCGACCCGTGTCGATGACAGCACCGCCGCGAGCTCTCGCGCCGACACGCGCAGGGGATCGAAGCGCACCAGTACCGTCCTGGCTCCGGGGATGCGCTCGACGATGCCAGGCACGTCCTCCCAGGCGAGGTTCAGCCGCATGGCCTCGTCGAGGTCTGACGCCTCGACGAGCAGGGCCCGATCGGATGCCGTGAGGATGCGCATCAGACGATGTACTCCGCATCCGGGACGTCGGTGATGAACATGTACCCCGGGGCGTGTGTGATGGCGAACGGCGGCTTCGAGGCCATGATCGCGGCCTGGGGCGTGACACCGCACGCCCAGAACACCGGCACCTCGCCCTCGCGCACCTCGGGGGCGTCTCCGAAGTCGGGGTGCGCCAGGTCGACGATGCCGAGCGACGCGGGGTCGCCGATGTGGACGGGAGCGCCGTGCACCGCGGGAGTGCGTCCCGAGATCTGCACGGCATCGGCCACCCGATCCGCGGCGATCGGACGCATCGACACGACCATCTCACCGCTCAGGCGCCCCGCCGGGACGCACGCGACCGCCGTGCGGTACATCGGCACGTTCCGTTCGAGCTCCTGGTGGCGGATCGGGATCCCCGCCTGAACGAGACCCGATTCGAACGTGAAGCTGCATCCGATGAGGAACGCGACGAGGTCGGGGTGCTCTGCCCAGACCTCCGTCGCATCGTCGACCTCCTCCGCCAGCTCGCCGTCGCGCCAGATGCGGTACCGGCCGATGTCGGTGCGGATGTCGCTGCCCGGCGCGAGCCGAGACTCCACATCGCCCTGCTCGATGACCTCGAGAACGGGGCACGGCTTGGGGTTCCGTTGCGTGAACAGCAGAGTCTCGAAGGCCCAGTCGGCCGGCACGGCGATGAGGTTCGCCTGGGTCAGCCCCACGGCGACTCCGCTGGTCGGCTCGGCGCGCCCCGCCCTGATGGCGGCACGGGCGGCGCGGGCGTCGGCGAGTTGCTCGGCGGTGGCGAGAACGGTCATCGCGCGCCCGCGAACGGCGCGATGGTGATGCCCGCATCCTGCAGCATCCGCCTGGTCTCCGCAGCCATGGCGACCGAACCAGGGCTGTCGCCGTGCACGCAGATCGACTGCGCGACCACGGGCACGTCGGAGCCGTCGATCGCCCGGATCACGCCGTCGGACGCGAGACGCACCATGCGCTCCGCGACCTCGGAGGGGTCGTGCAGCACGGAGCCGGCCTCGGTGCGCGAGACGAGCTGACCATCCGGCTGATATGCCCGATCCGCGAAGGCCTCTGCCGCGATGGCGAGACCGGCACGCTCGGCGACGTCGAGCACGACGCCGCCCGCGAGGCCGAGCAGGACCAGACTCGGGTCGATCGCGCGGATCGCCGCCACGACGTCCTTCGACTGCCGCTCGTCGCGGGCGATCGTGTTGTACAGCGCGCCGTGCGGCTTGACGTACGAGACCCGTCCGCCGACCGCGGAGGCGAGGCCCAGCAGAGCGCCGAGCTGATACTCGACATGCGCTTGAAGGGTGGCCGAGTCGATGTCGACCTTCGTGCGCCCGAAGTTCTCGTAGTCGCGGTAGCCCGGGTGCGCGCCGATCACGACGCCGCCCTGCACGGCCGCCGCGAGCGTCTCGCGGATGCCCTCGGGGCTGCCCGCATGGAACCCGCACGACACGTTCGCACTCGTGACGATGCGCAGCATGCTCTCATCGTCGCTGACGATCCGATCGGCGACGTTCTCGCCGAGGTCCGAGTTCAGGTCGATGGATGTCATGCGATCACGCTCCGATTCCGAGGAAGGCGAAGATGGGGCCGACCGAGACGATACCCATGTACCAGGTGAGCAGCGTCACGAGCGTACCCGCCACGAGCAGCCACATCGGGTACTTCTTCGTGCCGAGCAGGTCGCGGCGGAACCAGCCGATGTACATGAACACCGTGAGACCGATCGGCAGGATGAGTCCGTTGAAACCGCCGACGAAGACGAGGATGGCGGCCGGCGCCGTGCCGATGGAGAGGTACACGATGAGCGAGACGACGATGAAGGCGACGGTCGCCAGCTGCAGCGCCCAGCCTCCCTTGAGCTTCGCGGTGAAGGTCGAGAGGAACGTGGCCGAGGTGTACGCCGCACCGATGACCGAGCTGATCGCCGCGGCCCAGAAGATGGCGCCGAAGATGCGCAATCCGGCGTCGCCGAGCACCGCGCCGAACGCCTGACCAGCGGGGTTCGCCGCCTGGCTCGACAGGTCGAGCGCGACCCCGGAGGCGACGACGCCGAGGATGGCGAGGAACAGCACGTAACGCATGATTCCGGTGACGAGGATGCCGTTGGCGGCGGCGCGCATCACGGGACCGGCGTGCGCGGGGCCGGTGTGGCCGGAGTCGAGGTAGCGGTGTGCGCCGGAGTAGGTGATGTACCCGCCGACGGTGCCGCCGACGATCGTGGTGATCGTGGCGAAGTTCAGCTCGTCGGGCAGGAAGGTCTGCCGCAGCGCCTCGCCGATCGGGGGCTGGGAGACGAAGGCGACGATCAGGGTCATCACGATCATCCCGATGCCCAGGACGATGAGGACGATGTCCATCACCCGGCCGGCCTTCTTGATCAGGAAGATGATGATCGCGAGGCCGGCGGTGAGGACGCCACCGACCTTGGGGTCGATGCCGAGCAGGGCGTTGAGCCCCAGCCCGCCTCCGGCGATGTTGCCGATGTTGAAGGCGAGACCGCCGATCACGACGAGGACGGCGATCACGTGCCCGGAGAAGGGGATGGCGCTGTTGGCGAGCTCGCCCGCACGCTTTCCCGAGGAGGTGATCATGCGCCACACGTTCAGCTGCACCGCGATGTCGATCAGGATCGAGACGAGGATGGCGAACGCGAACGCGGCGCCCATCTGCGCGGTGAAGGTGGCGGTCTGCGTGATGAAGCCGGGGCCGATGGCGCTGGTGGCCATGAGGAAGATCGCGCCGATGACGGCGCTGCGGCCCGCGCGCTTCTTCGCGGTGGCAAGGCGGGTCTCGTCTTCGGGGGACAAGGATGCGGGGGACTGATCGGACATGTGCGGGGGATTCCCATCGTCGTTGGTGGGTGTCGATAGACACTCAGTGTAGAACGTATTAGAGAGGATTGTTCAACAATCATGTTTCGATCGTGCTACGGCGTGGTTGCGTTTCTGTGATCCTCGCCGCCCCGGGCACCTACGATGAAGGCATGAACCAGCAGGGCATGCTCGCCGACGTGCTCCGTCAGCGCATCATCGACGGCGACTTCGCCCCGGGCTCCCGCCTGTCGGAGTCGACTCTCGCCGAGCAGTTCGACGTGTCGCGCAACACGCTCCGCGAAGCGTTCCGCGTCCTCGCCGAGCAGGGGCTGGTCGAGCACATCCCCCACCGAGGAGTCTCGGTGGCGTCTCCGGCCATCGCCGACGTGATCGACATCTACCGGGCGCGCCGGGTGATCGAATGCACGGCCCTTCGCGAGTCGGAGCCCGAGCACCCCGCGGTCCAGCGGATGAAGGATGCCGTGGACGCCGCCGAGGCCGCCGGCACCGGGGCAGGCCACGACGACGCGTCCGCCTGGCGCGCGGTCGGCAGCGCCAACATGGCTTTCCACGTCGCGCTCGTCGACCTGGCGGACAGCCCCCGCCTCGCGCGCACCTACCGCGACGTCGCGGCGGAGCTGCGACTGGCCTTCCTGAAGATCGACGATCCTCGCTCGCTCCACGAGCCCTTCGTCCGCAAGAACCGGGCCGTGCTCGACACCTTCCTCAACCGGGGTCCGCACGCGGGAGCCACCGAGCTCGAGAGGTATCTCGTGCAGTCCGAGCGCGTGGTCCTCGGCGCCTTCGCCCGCATGAACCTGACCTGAGGCGCCGCGACCCTCAGTCGCCCTGGCTCCGCTGCTCCGGAGACAGCGCCGCGGTCGCGCGCGGGCGCGGCTCACCGTCACGCAGCGGGACCGGAGGCACGATGGGCGTCGTCGGATCGGGCAGACCGTAGCGGCGATGCATCCACCGCCTGGCCTCTTCCAACGGATAGGTCTCGCCGAAGACCGCAGCCTTCACGAAAACGCCCTCGAGTGTGCTGCGGAGCATGACCTCCTCGAGGGAGGGGTCGTCCGCGCCGCGCGCGCGGAACAGGTCGCGCACGGCATCCTCGGCCGCGGTCGCCGCCTCTTCATGCCGCGCCTCCGACTCGGCGAAGAGCCGGTGCGTCGAGGGCTGCTGCTGCATCGCCAGCACCGCGCGCTGCAGCGGGATCGCATAGGCGGTCGCGGTGAGCGCCCCGTCGATGACCGCGGCCAGCATCTCGTCTGGCGTGCCCTCGACACGGGCGAAGCTGAGCACGGTCTCGAACCACCGGTCGATGACGGCGCCGACGAGCTGGTCCTTCGCGCCGAAGTGGTAGTTCACGAGCCCCTGGGCGACGCCTGCCCTGGAGGTGATCTCGGCGATGCTCGCGCCCGACACGCCGCGCTCGCTGAACACCTCGATCGCGGCCTGCAGGATGTTCTCCCGCGCGCGTTCTCTGGCCAGGCGATTCTGCGCGTCGGTGCGTGCCATGCGGCGTCCACCTCCTGAGATCCGTCGGCTGCGGTGTTTCCGAATCGGTCCCCTGACGTATAGATTACTCACTGAATGTACGTTCAATCTAATAGCGGACGCGCCACCCCACTTCCAGGAGCACCATGCACTCTTTCGCGAGCGTCGACTTCAACAGCATCACGTCGATCTTCGAATGGCTCATCAGCCAGTGGTGGGTCTGGGCCGTCGTCGGCGCCGTGGTGCTGTTCTTCCTCGTGGTCTGGATCCTGCCCGACGCGAAGGTCAAGGCCGCACCGGAGTTCACGACGACCGACACCGAGGCCGACGAGATCGCGCTCGGCTTCCTGCAGATCGTGAACCTCCCGTCCGGCCTCTGGAACGACCCGAAGGCGTCGCTCCTCGGCGATCGCGAGAAGAAGGTGCTCGTCGAGCAGTGGGGAGTGCACACCCGTGGCGACTGGCTGGCCAACATCGAGCGGCTCACGGGCGCCCGTCGTCGGCGCGAGGTGTGGATGCTGTACCTCGCGGTGCGCGCGGAACTCGCCGAGCGCCTCGGGCGCACTCCGAAGGCGAAGGAATGGCTGGCCGCGATCGTGCAGGAGGGCGGGGACAAGCGCGACGCCCGCACCTTCGTGACCTCGATCGAGTACTCCGAGGCGCAGGTGCGCAAGCGCGTCGGCAAGGACGTCGTCACCCCCGACCTCTTCGTGCGGACGCTCGACGGCTACGCGCTCGGACAGGCCGTCGCGATGACGACCTGGGGCGTCGCGTTGGGTCACGGCGACGTGACGGAGGCCCGAGGGATCATCCACCGCATCAACGAGGAGGGTCGTCCCGCGTTCACGTCCTGGGCCGACTTCGGGCTGAGCTACCTCGTCGGTCGGGTCATGCACTGGTCGGACGGAAACGTCGACGAGAAGTCGTTCGAGAAGTTCGGTGATGGATGGTCCGACTTCAAGGCCGCGATGTCCGAGAAGCGCAACGGCCCCTGGGCGACGCTGCCATGGAGCCTGTAGCCGTAGACCTGGAACCGCTGCGACGGGGCGCGGGTCTCCGCGACATCCTCGCGTACGAAAGGCTCTGCGGAATCCCTCCGCATCGCCGGTTCTTGGTCATCCTCACCGCGGTGCTGCTGTTCGCCGCCGCGATGCTGACCGGCCTGTGGTTCCTCGGACGCGGCGACATCCTCACGGTCGCGCCGATCCTCGGCGTCGTCGTCGTGGGGTACACGCTCCTCGCCGCGGGCGGATTCCTCTGGTACGCCGTGGGGGTGGGCCGCCGGGTGAAGATCGCCGCGTTCGCCTGGCAGAACGGATGGGCGTACGCCGACGCGCTCGAGCGCACGCGTCGCCCCGGTGCCGCCTTCGCGCGGGTCGCGCACGGTCGGGAACGCGGGATCGTCGCGTGCGACGACGAACGGATGCCGTTCGAGCTCGGCATGCATCACTCGGTGTCGCGCGGACAGCAGCGTGCCACGATCCAGCGGCCGTTCGCCTTCGTCGAGCTGCCGCTGCCGTCGTCGGTGCCGCACATAGTGCTGGCCAACCGCACCCGCAGCATCATCCCGACGCTGGGCCTCGGGCGCGGTGCCGCACGACTGGACCTCGAAGGAGACTTCGCGAAGACGTTCCGCCTGATCGTGCCGGACGGCTACCAGCAGGACGCGCTCTACATCTTCACGCCCGACCTGATGGCGCGCGTGCTCGACCTCGGCTCCGGCGCCGAGATCGAGCTCGTGTCCGATCGGCTGTACGTGTATCTTCCGGCGAGCACCCGCTTCGACCGCGCCGAGACCATGGCCGCCACGGTCGTGCTCGCCGAGGAGTTCCATCGCCGGTTCGCCGCACGCACGGAGTTGTACCGCGACGACGCGGCCGGAGCGATCGCCGCGAAGGCCGGTGTCGCCGTCGGACTGCGTGGGCAGCGGCTCGGCGGCCGCGGGATCTCCCTCCTCGCCGTCGCCGGAACGGCCGCGGCGCTGCTGGTCACCGCCGGCATCACCGCCTTCACCCTGTTCGGCGGTGATCTGCGGGCATCGATCTTCGGCTGAGACGCTCAGCCGAACCAGACGCACGGGTGCGTCCCTGGCCCGGAGGGGGCGCCAGGGGCGTGCCCGTGTCCATACCGGTCGCGGGATCGACGTCAGGCCGAGGCGCGGACCACGAGCTCCGTCGGCAGGATCGTCGTCTGCGGCGGATCCTCGCCGGCGAGACGGGAGAGCAGGATCCGGGCCATGGCCTCGCCCTGCGCGTACATCGGCTGCCGCATGGTCGTGAGCTGCGGATCGGTCGTCACGGCGACGGACGAGTCGTCGAAGCCGACCAGAGCGATGTCCTCCGGCACGCGCACACCCGCGGCGCGCAGCACCGTCAGCGCGCCCCTCGCCATGAGATCGCTGGCGACGAAGAGCGCATCGGGGCGGCCGACGTCGAGGATGCGTCGCATCGCGTCCGCTCCGCTGGCCTCGCTGTAGTCGCCCTCCTCCTCCGCGAACGGCGTGAGCCCGGCATCCGCGAGCGCGGCGCGGAAGCCCTGGATGCGATCACCCGAGGAGACCATCGTCACGGGGCCGGAGATCGTCGCGATCCGTTTCCGTCCGATGTCGATCAGCCGCCGCGTCGCCTCGCGGGCGCCTGCCACGTTGTCGACATCGACGACGTAATCGCCTTCATGTCGGCGCACCGGCCGCCCGCCGTAGACGACCGGCACCGCGTCGGCCACCCTGTCGATGAAGGCGTCGCTCGTGTGATGTGACACGATCAGGGCGCCGTCCACCCCGCCGTTGCGCACGAACCCGGTCATCTTGTCGCCGGGGTCGTCACTGGCGATGAGCAGGTTCAGCAGGTAGTCGGAGCCACCGAGCGCCCCCGTGATCCCCGCGACGATCGCGGCGAAGAACGGGTCTCCGAAGAAACGGTTCGTGTCTTCGGGGACGATCAGCGCGATCGCATGGGTCTGTCGCGACGCGAGGGAGCGGGCGGCCCTGTTGGGCACGTAGTTCAGCTCGTCGATCGCCGCGCGCACGGCGGCGAGCGCCTCCGGACTCACCGCCGTCGACCCGTTCACGACCCGCGACACGGTCGACCGGGAGACACCGGCGGCGGATGCCACCTCTTCGATGGTCGCTCGGGGCGACATCAGCGTACGCACTCTTCCATCGCCCTATTCTCACCGGTCGGGTGGGCATCTCGTGTCGAATCGCGCAAACGGCGCCATCTGCCCCCGCCGCCGCTCACTCGGTCCGAGACTCGGCGTCGCCCCTTAGAGCGCCCTGGTGGAGATGATGCGCGCGTACTCGCGGCCCGAATCCTTCACGCTCCGCTCCTGGGTGTCGTAGTCGACCCGCACGATGCCGAACCGCTTGTCGTAGCCCCAGGCCCACTCGAAGTTGTCGAACAGCGACCAGTAGAAGTAGCCGCGCACGTCGACACCCGCCTCGGCGGCGTCGAGCACCGCTCCGAGGTGCAGTCGCAGGAACTCGGTGCGCTCGGCGTCGTGCACCCGCGTCTCGCCCTCCTCGACCACCACGACGTCGTCATACGCCGCACCGTTCTCGGTCATGTAGAGCACGGTGCCCGCGGGTTCGGCGTACTCGGTCCAGACGCGCTGCAGCAGGCGGGTGAGGCCCTCGGGCTGCACCTCCCAGTTCTGCGCCGTGCGCGGGAGTCCTCGCTCGACCGCATGGATGCCGGTGCTCGACGGATAGGGGCTGCGGACCGGGCGTGCAGTCGCAGGTCCGCCCGCGGCCGGAGCCTCCGCCGGGGCCGTGCCGGACACGAGGTCGCCGTGGTAGTAGTTCACGCCCTGGGTGTCGATGTGCTGCGAGATCGTCTCCAGGTCGCCCTCGTGCACGGCGGCCTCGAACTGCGCGACCGCGTCGGCATCCACCGCACGGATGTCTTCCACGATGTCGGCAGGGTAGCTGCCGCGGTAGATCGGGTCGAGGAACCACCGGTTGAACTGCCCGTCCACGCGACGGGCGGCGTCGACGTCGGCAGGGTTCTGCGGGTCGGCCGGATCGGCCACCGTGTGGTTCAGGGTGATGCCGAGGTTGAGGGAGGCATCACGTCCACGCAGCTCCTGCACGGTCTTCCCGTGTGCGAGCAGCAGGTGATGCGCGGCGAGCAGTCCCTCGGCGACGCTGGTGTGCCCCGGGGCGTGCTCACCGCCCGTATAGGAGAGGAACGACGAGCACCACGGCTCGTTCAGCGTGGTCCACACGTTCACGCGATCGCCGAGCGCATCGTGCATCGTGCCGGCGTATTCGAGGAACCGGTCGACCGTGTCGCGGTTCGTCCAACCACCGGCATGCTGCAGCGCCTGCGGCATGTCCCAGTGATACAGGGTGAGCCAGGGCAGGATGTCGGCGGCGAGGAGTTCGTCGACCAGCCGCTCGTAGAAGTCGACACCGGCCGGGTTGACCGCTCCGCCGTCCGGTCGCACGCGCGACCATGAGGTCGAGAAGCGGTATGTCTCCAGCCCGAGATCCTTCATGAGCGCGACATCCTGCGGGTACCGGTGATAGTGGTCGCAGGCGACATCGCCGTCGTCCCCGCCGATCACGGCGCCCGGCACCCGGCAGAACGCGTCCCAGATCGACGCCGTACGGCCGTCTTCGAACGCCGCACCCTCGATCTGATAGGCGGCCGTCGCGGCGCCGAAGAGGAAGTTCTCGGGGAAGGAGCGGGTCATAGGGGTCATCCTTTCACCGCGCCCGCCATGATGCCACTGACCAGCTGCCGGCCCGCGACCACGAAGAGCACGAGCAGCGGGAGGGTCGCGAGCACCGCTCCGGCGAGCACGATCGAGTAGTCGATGTAGTACCCGGACTGGAGCTGGCTGAGGGCCGTCTGCAGGGTCGGGTTCTGGGGAGAGAGCACGATCAGCGGCCACAGGTAGTCGGTCCACGCGGTCATGAACGTGAACAGCCCGAGGATCGCCATGGCCGGCCGCGCGGCGGGGAGCCCGACCGTGAGGAAGGTGCGGAACTGGTTCGCCCCGTCCATGCGCGCCGCCTCGATCAGCTCGTCCGGGATCACGTCGACCAGATACTGCCGCATGAAGAAGACGCCGAACGCCGTGACGAGTGTCGGCACGATGACGGCGCCGATCGAGCCGGTCCAGCCGAGCTCGCGCATCAGCATGAACAGGGGGATGATGCCCAGCTGCGTCGGGATGGCCATGGTCGCGATCACGAAGACCATGAGCCCGTCGCGTCCCTTGAACCGCAGCTTGGCGAACGCGTAGCCCGCGAGCGTCGAGAACGTGACCACCGAGATCGTGATGATGCCCGAGATCAGGAAGGAGTTGCCGAGGGCGAGCCAGAAGGGGATCGCATCGAACACCTGGGCCGCGTTGGTGAAGAAGTTCCCGCCGGGGATCAGCGGGAGCGTCTCGCCGCGGGTGGCGTTCGTGCCGCTGGCGACCACGACCGACCACCACAGCGGATACACGCTGCCGATGATGAACGCGGCAAGGAGTCCGTAGGTGAGGAACCCGGGGCGGCTGCCGATGCCCGCGGTCCCGGACGACGTTCCGCGTCTACGGCGGATCTTCTCGGGGACGCTCAGCGCCTGCGTGGCGGTCATCGCGCGTTCTCCTCGGTCGTGGTGGCGATCGTCGTGCCGGCGGCAGCGGTGGCGGCCGCGTTGTCGGCGGTGCGCGCGCGGGCGGCGAGCCGCGCGGTTCTTGGGAGCGTCCCCGGTGGAGATGCGCCGGGAGATGAGGAAGTTGATCACGCCGATCCCCACGATCAGCAGGAACAGCAGGATCGCGACGGCGGATGCCTCTCCGAGGTCTCGCCGGAAGAAGGCCAGCTCCCACAGGAACAGCACCGTGGTCTGGAACTGACGGTCGCTGCCTCCGATGCCGCCGGCGGTCGACACGTCGAACAGGCGCGGCTCGGCGAAGATCTGCAGACCGCCGATGGTCGCGGTGATGATCACGAAGATCAAGGTCGGCCGGATCGTCGGGATCGTGATGGAGAAGAAGCGGCGCGCGGACCCTGCCCCGTCAAGGGCGGCGGACTCGTACAGGTCGCGCGGGACGGCCTGCATCGCGGCCAGCAGGATGAGGGCGTTGTAGCCGGTCCAGCGGAAGTTGACCATGACCGCGATCGCGATGTGCGACAGGGCGGTGTTGTGCTTCCACTCCTGGTCGGCGATGCCGATGAGGTTGAGCAGGTTGTTGGCGAGGCCGTCCGCCTCGTTGAAGATGCTCGAGAAGATGATGGCGACCGCGACCGGGGTGACCACGAACGGGATCAGCACGCTCATGCGCCAGAAGGTCGGGGCACGCAGACCGCGGTCGAGGAGGTAGGCGATCACGAGCGCGACGGCGAGCTGCGGGATCGCGGAGAGGAGGAAGATGCTCAGGGTGTTGCCGATGGAGTTCCAGAACATCGCATCGCCCAGGATCTCGGCGAAGTTGCCGAATCCGACGAAGTCGCCCTCACCCTTGAGCAGGTCCCACTCGTGCACGGCGACCCACACGGTGTAGAGCAGCGGGAACAGGCCGACGAGTCCGAACAACAGGAAGAACGGCGAGATGTAGAAGTACGGCGACGCGTTCTGGTCGAACCGCGAGACGCGGTGGCGCCAGGAGCGCCTCGGCGGAGCATCCTCGGTCGCGGATGCCGCGGCATGCTGCTGCGCAGGCGGGGCGGTGAGAGTCATGGGTGTGTCCTTATCCCGGGTATCCGAGGGTTCCCGTCGCAGTTTCTGCCGTCATCCGCTCGGAGGCGACAGAAACTGCGACGGGAGGAGGGGAATCAGCCGACGAGATCGTTCAGCAGGCCGATGGCCTGATCCCAGGCGCCCTCGGTGTCGGTCTCGCCGCGGTCGAGGCTGCTGAGAGCCGGGCCGAAGACGTTCTCCTGGATCACCGAGTCATCCGCACCCTTGAACTGCGCGACGACGCCCTTGGCCCGCTCGGCGAGGATCGCACCGGTCGGCGCGTCGTTGAAGAACTCGTTGGGCGTGGCCTCCTCGGCCAGGGACTCCTGCGCCTTGATGGTCGAGGGGAAGTTGCCCGCTGCGGCGGACTGCTTCACCTGCTGCTCGGGCTGCGTCAGCCAGTCGGCGAGCTCCGCCGCGGCCTCCTTGTGCTCCGAGGACTCGGGGATCGAGAGGAACGCGCCACCCCAGTTGGCCGCGCCTCCGGGGAACACATCCGCGAAGTCCCATCCGGTCGACGCGTCGCCGCCGCCGGCCTCGACCTGACCCTGCACGACACCGAGCATCCAGCCGGGGCAGACGAAGGTCGCGAAGGTGCCGTCGACGAACGACTTGCCGCCGTTCCAGTCCCACGCGGTCTGCGCGGCGGACTGGCCGCCCTCTGTCGCGGCGCCCAGCAGCTCGAAGCGCTCCTGGAGCTCGTCGTTGCCCTCGACGTTCAGTTCGCCGTCGGCGGTGTAGTAGCCCTCGTCGAGCTGGTTGACCATGGCGTTCCACACGAAGCCGGAGTGGTCGTACCAGGCCTTGCCGGTCTTGGCCGTGTAGTCGGCGCCGACCTTGAAGTAGTTCTCCCAATCGCCGTTGAGCAGCTCGGCGACGGACTCGCGGTCGCTCGGGAGGCCGGCGGCCTCGAACGCGGCACCGTTGTAGCAGATGCCGCTCGGACCGATGTCGGTGCCGTAGCCGATGACGCGGCCTTCGGCGTCGGTGGCCTGGCCGTACTTCCAGTCGACCCAGTCGTCCTTGCGGTCTTCGATGCCGTAGTCGCGCAGGTCGACGAAGGTGTCGGAGACGTCCATGATCGCCCCGAGCCAGCCCTCCTCGATCGCGACGACGTCGCTGAGACCGGAGCCGGCGGCGATCTTGGTGAAGGCATCGGTGCGGGCGTTGCCACCCGTGTCGATGTTGGTCGCCTCGATCTTCACATTCGGGTGCGCCTTCTCGTATTCCTTGTAGAGGTCTTCGTAGCCGAAGGTGCCGAAGGTGGTGACGGTCAGTGTGACCTCTTCGTCGGCGCTTCCTCCGTCGGCGTCGCCGGTGTTTCCGGAACAGCCGGCGAGGGCGAGGGCGGAGACGGATGCCACGGCGGCGATCGCGAGGATCCGGTGGCGGGCACGTGTGTTCACAGTTCACTCCTTTGTGGTGGTCGTGCGGTGTTGCTGCATCGGGACGTCGTGGGAGCGCTCCCACGAACTGAGTAGCCACTGTATGGGAGCGCTCCCATGGTGTCAAGCCAGCCCCGTCGGCGACGGATCGCCGATGCCCCGAGGGCTGTGCCGGCAACGATCCGCCGAGGGGATGACGATCCGCCGAGGTTCTCCTTCCGAAAGGTCGGCGGATCGTCACGGCATCCGCGAATCATCAAGGCCAGGTCGGCGAATCGTCACCGTCGCGTCGACCGGCGTACCCTTGTCCGGTGCCCGAAGCCACGCTCTCCCCTGCCCTCGTCCGCGCCGAAGCCCTGATCCGCAACGTGCCGGACTATCCGCAGCCGGGCATCATCTTCCGCGACATCACGCCCCTGCTCGCCGACGCCGAGGCCCTGCGCGTGACCACCGAGGCGATCATCGAGCCCTTCGCCGGCCAGTTCGACGTCATCGCCGGCATCGAGGCGCGCGGGTTCATCCTCGCCAGCGCCGCTGCGATCGCCGCGGGCGTCGGCCTCATCCCGATCCGCAAGGCGGGCAAGCTGCCGCGCCCCGCGGCATCCGTCGACTACGCCCTCGAGTACGGCACCGCCACGATCGAGATGCACGACGACCTGCCGGTCGGCTCGCGTGTGCTGCTGATCGACGACGTCCTCGCGACCGGCGGCACGCTCGCCGCGGGACGGGAGTTGGTCGAGCGTCTGGGCAGCCACGTCGTCGGCATCTCGGTGCTGTTCGAGATCGACGGCCTCGGCGGCCGCGAGGCGGTCGGCGACCTCCACACCGTCTTCCACTCCGCCTGACCCCTCACCTCCCCCACCCCCTGACGCCGAGTGCACGGCATCCCGCCGAGTGCACGGCATCCCCGCGCCAACAGGCGGTGCATTCGCCACGAAGCCGTGCACCCGGCGAACCGAACGCGGGACGCGGGAGGAACGGGAAAGAGGGTAGGGCGGGGGCGGTAGACTGAAGGCGCCCGTCCGCCCGCGACTCTTGGAGCCGTCATGCCCACCATCGTCGTCGACGTCATGCCCAAGCCCGAACTGCTCGACCCGCAGGGGAAGGCCGTCTCCGGCGCCTTCGCACGCCTGGGCGTCGACGGCTTCAGCGACGTCCGCATCGGCAAGCGCTTCGAGCTCACCGTCGAGGGCGAGGTCACCGACGAGGTTCTCGCCGAGGCCAAGCGCATCGCCGACGAGGTGCTCTCGAACTCCGTGATCGAAGACGTCGTCGGTATCGAGGTCGCGGAGTGACCGTCCGCATCGGCGTCATCACCTTCCCCGGTTCGCTCGACGACCGCGACGCGCAGCGCGCCGTCCGCATCGCCGGCGCCGAGCCGGTCGAACTGTGGCATGGGTCGCATGACCTCGAGGGCGTCGACGCACTGGTCCTCCCGGGTGGTTTCAGCTACGGCGACTACCTCCGCGCCGGCGCGATCGCCGCGCTCTCGCCGATCATGAGCGAGGTCAAGGATGCTGCAGCCAAGGGCATGCCCGTGCTCGGCATCTGCAACGGCTTCCAGATGCTGGTCGAGGCGCACCTGCTTCCCGGCGGACTGATCCGCAACAACCACCAGCACTTCGTCCGGCGCGACCAGAAGCTCACGGTCGAGAACTCCGACACCGCCTGGACCAACGCGTTCCGCACCGGCCAGGAGATCGTGATCCCGCTGAAGAACGCCGACGGCGGCTACATCGCCGACGAGCAGACCCTCGACCGCATCGAGGGCGAGGGCCTCGTGGCCTTCCGCTATGCCGGGGTCAACCCGAACGGCTCGCTCCGCGACATCGCCGGCCTCACGAACGAGGCGGGCAACGTCGTCGGCCTCATGCCGCACCCGGAGCACGCCACGGAGCCCGGCTTCGGCCCCGACACCTCGGCCGCCATGCGCAGCGGTGTCGACGGACTCGACTTCTTCACGAGCGCGATCGCCGCCGTCGCCCGCGTCGCCGCATAGCCCCGCTCAGCCTGCAGGAAGCGTGAACGGGTTCGCCCCCGACGCCGCCAGCAGGTACCACGCGGTCGCGCCGGTGTGCAGGCTCGCGTAGTACAGGTCGCCGAAGCCGGAGTCGAGGCCGTCGTTCGAGGTCGCGACGATGCCCTTGCCGTCGCCGTTGGGAGCGTCGCGCTGCGCCAGGCGGATGCTGCGCAGCAGGGACTCGACCTGGCCGTCGTCGCCGGCTCCGCCGCGGAGGGTCAGCGCCAGAGCCAGGTGTCCGCTGCCCTCGAACCATGCCTTCGAGACGTCGACCTCGCTGATCGACGGCCCCGTGTACGGGCCATCCGTCGCGATCAGGTGCGCGAGCGTCCAGTCGAGTGCCGCGCCGTACCGCGGGTCTCCCGTCGCGAGCGCACTCCACGTCTGGCCGTCCAGCGGGATGGGGCGGGTGTTGATCGTCGAGCCGTCGAGGCCCGTCCCGGTGTTCACGTGGCCGTCCGCGCTCTGCATGGCGGCGACGAACCCCGCAGCGACCGCCGCACGCTCCGCCCACACCGCATCGCCGGTGAGCTGCGCCAGCTGGGTGAAGAATCCCGTGATGTCGGCGTTGTGCTCGGTGGACTTCCACGTGAGCGAGGTGCCGTCCTCGAGCTGACCACCCGTGTAGCCGAAGGGCGCTCTGTCCATGTCGGCGGTGTTGTCCTGGATCCACTGACCGACGCGGACGGCGCCGTCGAGATACCGAGGGTCACCGGTCGCGTGCGCGAGCCGAGCGAGGGCCAAGCCGACCCACGCCTGGTTGCCGGTGAACGTGCCGGGTCCGGTGATCTCCACACGCCCCTGACGGATGCCGTGCGGCTCGTACGATGCACGCGTGCGCCCATCGCCGATCGGGTCGTTCTGCTGCACGAAGAGGAGCGTGTCGCCGATCGCCCGCGCGCGACGGAGGTCGTCTGGGCGACCGCGGGCGGTATAGGCGATGACGACCAGGGCGTCGTCGTAGACGAACGAGGGAGTGAAGTCCCAGCTCGGAGTCGTGAAGAACCCGCCCTGGTAGCTGCGCGGCAGGCAGCGACCGGCACCGTCGCAGAACTCGTCCACGCGCGCGTCGAGGAATTCGTACGCCAGCGCGACGGACTGCGCGGGATCCAGCGGAGTCATCCCCGACGTCGGCTCGTCCGCCGGCCGTGCGGCCCCGAGCGCGGCGGGGGCGGCCCCCACCAGAACGGCGGCGGCGACGAGCGCGGCGGCGACCGCCCATGGCGCCGATCGGCGCGAAGAACCGGACATCGGGATCCCTCGGTCAGAACCGCGCGAGTCGATGACGCGCGGGCGACCAGGAGGTCACGAGACGAGCGTGGCAGCTCCGCCGGATCGACAGAAGCGGCAAAGGTCTACGATCGCCTTTCCGATCGGCGAACCCTCGCTCGTCGGCCCGCGAGGGAGTCCTGTCTGCGCGCTACCCGAGCGCCGGCGGCCAGACGCCGATGATCAGCGCCATGATCACGACCGTCACCAGCTCGTGCGCGATGTTGAGGGTCGTCAGCCTGGTCGACCGACCTTCGAACGCGTCGTGCGTGATGAAACGCGCGGCCGTGAACCCCGCCCACAGCGTGACGGCGGTGACGACGGCGCCCCAGAAGAACGACCCACCATAGAAGTGCCAGGAGATGGCGGACGCCCCCGCGAGCACCCATGCGGTGATGAAGCTCACGATGACCGTGGTGACGATGGGCCACACCGCGGTCGCCGCCGGACGATCCATGTCGACGTTCGCCAGCTTCGACCATCGCGTGCCGAACACCTTCGGCGCGTACCAGACCGAGCCGACGAGCATGCTCGAGGCGGTGGCCAGGAGGACCGCCCAATAGTTGATCTCGGGAACCATGACAGCCTCCACTCGTCGGATGCCGCCACCCTACTCCCGCATGGCGACGCGGCGGGAGGAGACGCGGCACGATCACCTCACCGCACACGGGCGGAGGCCGGTCGCCGAACCGATTCGATGCCTTCCCTGGCGGGAGTGTAAGCGTTTGCAGTAGCCTGTTCGCATGGCACAGCTTGAGCAGAACGCAGCCCCCGGTTCCGAGTGGTGGCGCAGCGCCGTCATCTACCAGATCTACCCCCGTTCCTTCGCGGACGCCTCCGGCGACGGCATCGGCGACCTCCCGGGCATCACCAGCCGTCTGGACGCGCTGCAGGATCTCGGCGTCGACGCGATCTGGCTGAGCCCGTTCATGACCAGCCCGCAGCGCGACGCCGGCTACGACGTGGCCGACTACCGTGACGTGGACCCGCTGTTCGGCACGCTCGCCGACTTCGACGAGATGCTCGCGCAGGCCCACGCCCGCGACATCCGTGTGATCGTCGACCTGGTCCCGAACCACTCCTCCGACCAGCACGTCTGGTTCCAGGAGGCGCTCAAGGCCGCGCCCGGCAGCCCGGAGCGCGCGCGCTACATCTTCCGCGACGGCAAGGGCGAGAACGGCGAGCTGCCTCCGAACAACTGGGAGTCGGTGTTCGGCGGCGGCATGTGGCAGCGCGTGACCGAGGCGGACGGCACCCCCGGCCAGTGGTACCTGCACATCTTCGATGCGACGCAGCCCGACTTCGACTGGAACAACGAGGAGGTGCAGGAGGAGTTCCGCTCGATCCTGCGCTTCTGGCTCGACCGCGGTGTCGACGGGTTCCGGGTCGACGTGGCCCACGGCATGATCAAGACCGAGGGTCTGCCCGACTACACCCCGCCGACGGATGCCGACTCGATGGGCGGCGGCGAGTCGAACGTGCCGTACTGGGGTCAGGACGGCGTGCACGACATCTACCGCGACTGGCACAAGGTGCTGGCGGAGTACGACGGCGACCGCGCCCTGTGCGGCGAGGCCTGGATGCCGACGCTGCAGCAGACCGCTCTCTGGGTGCGGCCGGACGAGATGCACCAGACGTTCAACTTCCCGTACCTGATGACGCCGTGGGACGCTCAGCGTCTCGGCGACGTCATCCGCGAGTCGCTCGACGAGTTCGGCGCGGTGGGCGCACCCAGCACGTGGGTGCTGTCGAACCACGACGTCGTGCGCCATGCATCGCGCCTCGCGCTCACGGCCGACAACCCGCAGGGCGAGGGCATCGGCCCGAACACCCCGCACAAGCCCGACACCGCGACCGGCCTGGCCCGTGCGCGCGCCGCCACGACCCTGATGCTGGCGCTCCCCGGATCGTCGTACCTCTACCAGGGCGAGGAACTCGGTCTCCCGGAGGCCATGGAGATCCCGGACGAGTTCCGTCAGGACCCGACGTGGTACCGCACGAACGGCGAGCGCTACGGCCGTGACGGCTGCCGCGTCCCGCTGCCCTGGGAGGCGGATGCTCCGGCCTTCGGCTTCAACGAGACGGGACTCTCGTGGCTCCCGCAGCCGACCGAGTGGGCGACATACGCTCGCGATGTCGAAGAGGTCGACCCCGCGTCGACGCTCGCGCTGTACAAGCGACTGCTCGCCGCCCGTCGCGAGCACGGCTTCGGCACCGGCTCGCTGATCTGGGAGGATGCCGGCGCTGACGCGGTGGCCTTCCGCCGCGGCGAGGTGCACGTGATCGCGAACCTCGGCACCGAGCCGATCGAGCTGCCGGCCGACGCGACGGTCATCCTGCAGAGCCAGCCCTTCGACGGCGCGGCCATCGGTCGACACCGCTGTCTGGTACACCACGCCCACGCAGGTCTGACCCGCGCCCGTCCCGTCGCACTCTCAGCCGCACGGCTCGACAGAGAGTGCGACGGGAGCGGATCACACAGAGGAACACATGGCCAGCATCGATGAGGTCGCCCGGCTCGCCGGGGTCTCCACCGCGACCGTCTCCCGCGCGCTCAGCGGCCGCGGACACGTGTCCGAGTCCGCCAAGGAGCGGGTGCAGGCAGCGGCGCAGTCGCTCGGCTACGTCGTGTCGTCCCGCGCATCGAGTCTCGCTTCGGGTCGGACGCGCAACATCGGCGTCGTCGTGCCGTTCCTCGACCGGTGGTTCTTCAGCACGGTGCTCTCCGGCGTCTCGGCGGCGCTCATGCGCGCCGGCTACGACATCACGCTGTACAACATCACCGCCGACAAAGACGTGCGCCGGCACGTGTTCGACACGTTCCTGCGGCGTCAGCGGGTGGACGCCGTGATCGCGGTGTCGATCGAGCTCGACGAGGACGAGACGCAGCACCTGCTCGATCTCGGACTTCCGGTGATCGCGATCGGCGGCCCGAACCCGAAGCTCGACACCCTCACCGTCGACGACGTGGCCGTCGCCCAGCTCGCCACAGAGCACCTCATCGGGCTCGGTCACACCGACATCGCGCACATCGGCGCGAACCCCGAGTTCGACATCGACTTCCACATCCCCACGAACCGCCGCCTCGGCTTCGAGAAGGCGTTGCTGACGGCGGGCATCCCCCTGAACCACGCGTTCCTCGAACCCGCGGACTTCACGGTCGAGGGCGGGTATCGGGCGGCGAAGCAGCTGCTCGGACGCCCTGGCCCCCGCCCGACCGCGGTGTTCGCCGCATCCGACGAGATGGCGATCGGAGCCCTGCTCGCCGCGCGCGACCTCGGCTTCAGCGTGCCGGAGGAGCTGTCGATCGTCGGCATCGACGGACACGAGCTCGGGGAGTTCTTCCGCCTGACCACGGTGGACCAGTTCCCGCTCGGCCAGGGCGAACGGGCCGCGGATGCCGTGCTGGCGAAGCTCGCCACCCCGGACGAGGTGCACATCCCCTCCGAGCTGCCGTACGAGCTCAACGTGCGCGGCACCACGGCACGGCTCGTCTGACCGGAGCCCCGCCTACTCCTCGCGCTGATACACATCGGGAACGCCGTCGCCGTCGGCGTCGACGGACTCCTGCGCGGCGATCGCCCGATACCGGCGGTTGCGCGCGCCCAGCAGGATCGAAGCGGCGACCGCGGCGAGCACCGAGGCGATCAGGATGGCGACCTTCGCGGCATCGTGCTCGAGTCCTGCGGGGAAGCTCAGCTCGGCGACCAGCAGCGACACCGTGAATCCGATACCCGCGAGGATGCCGACGCCGATCAGGTCGACCCACCGGAGTCCCCCACCCAACTCGGCACGCGTCGCCTTCGTCGCGATCCACGTGGCGATCACGATCCCGATCGGCTTGCCGAGCACCAGACCGCAGACGATCGCGATGGCCACGGGATGGGTGACCGTCTGCACGAAGCCGTCGCCGACGACTGCGACGCCGGCGGCGAAGAACGCGAAGACGGGGACCGCGAAACCGGCCGACAGCGGACGGAACCGATGTTCGAACTCCTCCGCGAGGCCGGGGCGCTCGACCCCATCGGCATCCGTCTCCCCGGAACGGACCGGGATCATGAAGCCCAGGGCGACGCCCGCGATGGTCGCGTGGATCCCCGAGGCGTGGACGAAGGCCCACACGACCACGCCGATCGGGAGCAGGATCAGCCAGGCCGCGAAGCGGTTGCGGGCGAAGAACCCCTGCCGCATCTGGGCGAGCGCCGCGTACAGGGCGAGGCCCAGGATCGCGGCGGGCAGCGGCATCGGGTTCAGGTCGTCGGTGTAGAAGATCGCGATGATGCCGATCGCGATGAGGTCGTCCACGACGGCGAGTGTCAGGAGGAACAGGCGCAGTCGCGCGGGCAGATGCGAGCCGATGATCGCGAGCACGGCCACGGCGAAGGCGATGTCGGTCGCCGTCGGAACCGCCCATCCGCGCAGCAGTTCGGGATCGGGCCCGATGACGAGCACGTAGATCAGGGCGGGGACCACGACGCCGCCGACGGCAGCAGCCACCGGGACGACGGCGGTGCGGAGATCGCGGAGATCGCCGATCACGAACTCCCGCTTCAGCTCCAGACCGACGAGGAAGAAGAAGATCGCCAGCAGTCCGTCCGCGGCCCAGGCTCCGAGGCTGAGGCGCAGGTGCCACGGCTCGTAGCCGATCTCGAAGTCGCGGAGCGCGAAGTAGCTCTCCGCGAGCGGGGAGTTCGCCCACACGAGGGCGATCGCTGCCATCACCACGAGGAGTATGCCGCCGACGCTCTCCTTTCGCAGGAGGGTGCCGATGCGGCGGACCTCGCGGTAGCTGCCGCGGGCGGGGAAGGAACGACGGGCGTCTGTCATGGGAGCTCCGAGGTGTCGACGAACGATGATGTCGACCAGGCTTCCCGACGCTCCTCCCTCCACCCTAGACGGTCACGCGAGTGCGTGCCTGGGCGGACGCAGGGCGCCCCGCGGGATCAGGATCCGACGATCAGACCCTGTGTCGCGGTGCGGGCGGTCTCGAAGCGGCGCTGCACGTCGGGCCAGTTCACGAGGTTCCAGAAGGCCTTGACGTAGTCGGCGCGCACGTTGAGGTAGTCGAGGTAGTAGGCGTGCTCCCAGACGTCGAGCTGCAGCAGCGGGGTGACGCCGAGCGGCGCGTTCCCCTGCTGGTCGAAGAGCTGGAAGATCACAGGACGGGCGCCCACGCTGTCCCACGCCAGCACGGCCCAGCCCGACCCCTGCACACCGAGCGCGGTCGCGGTGAAGTGCGCGCGGAAGGCGTCGATCGACCCGAATGCGTCCTCGAGCGCTGCCGCCAGCTCGCCCTCGGGAGCGCCGCCGCCCTCGGGCGACATGTTCTGCCAGAACACCGAGTGGTTGATGTGGCCGCCGAGGTTGAAGGCGAGGTCCTTCTCGAGCTTGTTCACGTTGGCGAGGTCCCCGGCGCTGCGGGCGGTGGCGAGCTGCTCGAGCGCGGTGTTCGCGCCGGTGACGTACGCCTGGTGGTGCTTGGAGTGGTGCAGCTCCATGATCTTGCCGGAGATGTGCGGCTCGAGCGCCGCGTAGTCGTAGGGCAGCTCGGGGAGTGTGTAGAGCGCGGACATGGTGTTCCTTTCGTGGTGCGGGATCAGAGGGCGGTGTCGTGCGGGAGGGCATGGAAACGGCGGTCGAGGTAGACCAGTGGACGGGCGGCGCGCCCCGGCAGCACCTCGAGCACCTCGGCGATCACGACCGTGGAGGAGCCGACGGGGACGTTCTGGATCGAACGGCACCGCAGCGCCGCACGCGCCTCGGGGAGGTGCGGCTCTCCCGTGGGTAGTGTCGTCCAGCCCTGAGCCGGTGTGAAGCGCTCGGAGCCGCTGATCGCGAAGCTCTGCGCCAGCGCGGAGTGCTCGTCGTCGATCAGGTGCACGAGGAAGGTCTCGGCGCCGAGGATCGCCCCCGCGCTCCCGGTGGCTCGGGTGACGGAGAACACGATCGCGGCGGGATCCACTGCCACGGATGACACGCTCGACGCGGTGAGGCCGACCGGACCGTCCGGAGTCTGCGCCGTGATGATGGCCACGCCGGCGGGGTGGGTGCGGAACGCGGACTTGAGCCCTTCGCCGACGGGAGTGGGGACCGGCGCTGCCGGGTGCGGCGCTGGATCGGGGGCATGGGCGGTCATCGGACGGTCTCCTTCGCGGGCGCGGGTTGCGCGTGGTCGAGCGTGACGCCGATGATCACGAGGCGCGGGCTCATGCGTGCGCCTCCTGCGGGGGGAGTGCGGCGACGAGCGGATGGTCGAACGTGAGCATCCCCGTCTTGGCCGCCCCTCCGGGCGAGCCGATCTCGTCGAAGAACTCCACGTTCGCCTTGTAGTAGTCCCGCCACTCGTCGGGCAGGTCGTCTTCGTAGAAGATCGCCTCCACGGGGCACACGGGTTCGCAGGCGCCGCAGTCCACGCACTCGTCGGGGTGGATGTACAGCGAGCGCTCCCCCTCGTAGATGCAGTCGACCGGGCATTCGTCGATGCAGGCCTTGTCCTTCAGATCGACGCAGGGGAGGGCGATCACATACGTCATCGGTCGGTCTTCGTTCGGGTCACGGTTCCACCGTAAAACCTAAAGTACACTTGAGGTCAAATCGAGGAGGCCACGGATGAGCCCGCACGCACCCGACGAGCCGCTGACGATCGGCGAGATGACCAGGCGCACCGGCGTAGCAGCCTCAGCACTGCACTTCTACGAGTCCCTCGGACTCATCGCCTCGACCCGCACGTCGGGGAACCAGCGCCGCTACGCACGGCACATGCTGCGCCGCGTCTCGCTCATCACGGTGGCCAAGCGCCTCGGCATCCCGCTCTCCGACGTGCAGACGGCCTTCGCCGACGTGCCGCTGACCGAGACCCCGAGCCACGCCGACTGGCAACGCGCCTCTCGACGGTGGAAGCGCGAGCTCGAGAAACGACGCGAGGGCATCGAACGCCTCGAACGCGAACTCACCGGATGCATCGGCTGCGGCTGCTTGTCGATGAAGGCGTGCGGCCTGCTCAACCCCGACGATGCTCTCGGCACCCAGGGTGTCGGCCCCCAGCGCCTTCAGGACTGAACCCACCGATCTGCAGAACGATAGGGCGCTACAGCTTCAAGGGACGTAGACTTGTTTCAGCCCGCCCCCGCTGGGGGTAGGGAAGTAGAAGCCGGGACCCCCGCCCCTCTGGACGGGACCCGGCTTTCGCGCATCAGAGCGGGATCTGCTGGATGGTCGTGACCGGACTCACTGCATCGAACCACTCGCTCCGACCGCCGGCCAGCTTCTCTCCCAGCGCTCCAAGCACCTGGTCGGCGATCCACACCATCGGCTCCTCGCTGGGTTGCGCATGATCGATCCGAAGCCCCTCAGGGAGTGCCAGCTTGCCGCGCAGCGCGTCGACAGTCCGGAGATCCCGTCGCATCAACTGGGGTGGACGCGCTTCGAGGGTGAGTAGTCGCACGCCCTGTGCGTCGAGCTGCCACGCGAGTCTCTCCAGACACAGCGCGCGAGCGCGTTCCTGCCGACGGGGATCGACCGGCGCTGCGATGACGATGACGTGGTAGGCATCGAAACCCGAGATCGCTGCGATCGATGCATCCCTGGCGCGTCTGTCCTGATCTCGCCAATGGAGTTTCGGCCCGCGTCGAGGAAGACGCTGGAGCTCCGCACGCATGTCTTCACAGTGTGAGACATCGGCGACCGCAGCGCCCAGGAGGTAGGAAGGCCGCTCCACACCCGCCGTTCGAAAAGACTCGTCTCCCCAGGCCTGCAGCACGAGCGAATCCATCACCCAAGGCTAGGAGCGACGTCACGCGCTCGGACTGCATATCGGAACGCGATCTGCACCGCAGAGCGAGAACGGCGCATACGCAGCGACGGTCAGGTCACCTCGAACTCGGCGGAGAGGAGCACCTCGTCGCGTGAGCTCGGACCGACCAGGAGTTCGAACATGCCGTGCTCGACCAGGCGTGCACCCGCCGCATCCACGATCGTGCACTCCGCGACCGGAAGCTCGACCCGCACCCGCACGGTCTCCCCCGGCGCGAGATCGACCTGGCGGAACGTCTTGAGCTCCTTGTCGGTCCAGCTCACGCTCGTCACGGCATCGCGCACGTACACCTGCACGGTCTCGCGCACCGACCGCGCACCCGTGTTCGACACGGTGATGTGTCCGACGATCGTGTCGGACACCCCGAGTGCCGTCTTCTCGAGCGACAGGTCCGCGTACTCCACGGTCGTGTACGACAGTCCCTCGCCGAACGCCCAGGCGGGTGACTGCGTGAGGTCGGCATACCGGTCGCCGTGCTGGCCGCGGATCTGGTTGTAGTACGTCGGCTGCTGCCCCACGTGACGGGCGAACGAGATCGGCAGGCGTCCCGAGGGCTCGGCCGCTCCGGAGACGATGTCGGCCAATGCCCGGCCGCCCTGCATCCCGGGGTTGGCCGCCCAGATCACGGCGGCCGCCTTCGATGCGGAGGCCGGGAGCACGAGGGGCTTCGAGGCGAGCAGCACGATCACGACGGGCTTCCCGGTCGCGATGAGCGCGTCGATCAGGGCGTTCTGCCCGCCGATGAGCTCGAGCGTCGCGGTGGATCGCCCCTCGCCGACGAGTTCGATCCGGTCGCCCACGACCGCCACGACCACGTCCGATTCCGATGCGGCAGCCACGGCCTCCGCGATCAGCGCCGCATCCGGCTCGCACGGCTTCACGACCGGCGGGCGCGGCTGGTGATCGGGGAAGAACCGTCCGCGCGGATCCTCCTCGAGCGTGAGGATGTCGGCACCCCTGGTGTGCGTCACCGTCCAGCCGTCGATCGCCTGCAGCCCGTCGAGCACCGTCGTGATCATGTCGCGTGGCTGACCGTCGAGCCACCCCGCCTGACCGGAGCCGCCCGCCCAGTCGCCGAGCTGCGTCTGCGCGTCGTCGGCGAGGGGCCCGGCGACGAGCACCCTGAGCGGCGCCGTCGGGTCGAGCGGCAGCACGCCGTCGTTCTCGAGCAGCACGAGCGAACGGCGCGCGACCTCGAGGTTCAGCTCCGCGTGCGCGGTGCTGCCCACCACCGCGTCGAGCTCGGTGCCGGGCAGCCGGGGGCTCTCGAACAGCCCCAGCTCGAACTTGAGCGTCAGGATGCGGGCGGCGGCGGCATCGAACGCGTCTTCGTCGAGCATGCCCGCCGCGACCGCGTCGAGCGCGCCCTCGAAGAAGCTCGGCGTGGTCATGATCATGTCGTTGCCAGCGCGCACCGCCGCCGCGGCCGCGTGGGCGATGTCGGGCTGGATCCGCTGCTCCCACACCATGCGTCCGACGTTGTCCCAGTCGGTGATGAGCGTGCCGGTGTAGCCCCACTCGCCCCGAAGCACATCGCTGAGCAGCCAGTCGTTCGTGGTGATCGGCACGCCGTCGGTGGTCTGGTAGCCGAGCATGAACGTGCGGCATCCCTCACGGGCGACGCGCTCGAACGGCGGAAGGAACCAGGAGCGCAGTTTGCGGCGCGAGATGTCGGCCTCGCTCGCGTCGCGCCCACCCTGCGTCTCGGGTATCCGGCGAAGTGCTTCGCGGTCGCCAGGATCGCGGTCGGGTCGTCGAGGCCGTCGCCCTGGTAGCCACGCACCATCGCCGAGGCCAGCTCGCCGATCAGGAACGGGTCTTCGCCGAACGTCTCGTCGATGCGGCCCCAGCGCAGGTCGCGGGCGATGCACAGCACGGGCGAGAACGTCCAGTGGATGCCGGTCACCGCGACCTCCTCCGCCGTCGCGCGGGCGACGCGTTCGACGAGCCCCGCATCCCACGAAGCGGCCATGCCCAGCTGCGTCGGATAGATCGTGGCTCCTGGCCAGAACGAGTGTCCGTGGATGCAGTCCTCCCCACGAGCAGCGGGATGCGGAGGCGGGTCTGCGCCGTGAGCTCGTTCGCACGCAGGATGCGCTCGGGGGAGGTGTGCAGGATCGACCCCGCGTGACGGCGGGCGATGTGGTCGTCGAGGTCGTCACGGGCGTCGAGCTGGAGCATCTGCCCGACCTTCTCCTCCAGCGTCATGCGCCCGAGGAGGTCGGCGACGCGCTCAGGGATCGAGAGCGCGGGGTCCTGGTACGGGAGCTGCGTGGTGAGGGTCTGAGAGGTCATCACTTCGTGTTCTGGTTCGTGTTCGCGGGCGAGGAGGTCGAGGAGTCGGGCGAGGTCGCCGACGATACGGGATCGGGGGTCGGCGCGGGCAGGGGCACGCTGCGCACCGCCGTGACGGCGTCGTTGACGTTCAGCCCCTTCTTCTTCATGGCTCTGGCCCGCTCGCCCGCCGAGCGCAGGCGCGGGTTGACGTATTCGTCGATGCCGAAGTTGATGAGCGAGAGCGCGACGCCGATGATCGCGATGCAGAGCCCGGCGGGCACGTACCACCACCACAGCCGCGGGAACGCGCCGTTCTGCTGCGCCCAGAACAGGATCGTGCCCCAGTTCAGGTTGCTGACCGGGATCACCCCGATGAACGCGAGCGTCGTGAGTCCGAGGATCGCGGCGGTCACGGTGCCGACGAAGCTCGACGCGATGAGAGCCATGAGGTTCGGCAGCATCTCGACCGTGATGATGCGGCGCAGCGGCTCGCCGTTCGCACGCGCAGCCTGGATGAAGTCGCGGTTGCGCAGCGACATCGTCTGCGCGCGCAGCACTCTGGCCCCCACGCCCAGCCCGTGAGGCCGAGGACGGCGGCGATAACGATGAGCGGCGGGTTGTCGAACTGCGAGGCGATGATGATGATGAGCGGGATGCCGGGGATCACCAGGAACACGTTGGTCAGCGCCGACAGCGACTCGCTCTTCCACCCGCGCACATAGCCGGCGATCACGCCGATCGTGATCGCGATGATGGTGGCGATGAAGGCGGCGAGGAAGCCGACGACGATCACGCCGCGGGTGCCGAAGATGATCTGGCTCAGCACGTCCTCCCCCATGTGCGTGGTGCCGAGCCAGTGTTCCCAGGAGGGCGGCTGGCGCAGCGCTGTCCTGTCCTTCTCGGTCGGGCCGTACGGCGCGATCCGGGGGGCGAGGATCGCGATGAGCACGAAGACCCCGAGGATGATGAGCCCGGCGATCGACTTGGGGTTGCGGAACATCGCGAACGCCTGGGCGAGCTGCGACCAGAAGGTCTTGCGCGGCGGGGCTCCGGTCGGGGCGGTGCGCAGAGTCGCGGTCTCGGGCATGCCCGAGACGACGGCCGACCCGTCGGGGGCGGTGCTCGCTGCGGTGGTGGGAACGGTCATGTCAGGACTCCATCTGGCGCGTGCGCGGGTCGAGGTAGGCGTAGACGACGTCCGCGAGGATGTTGGCCACGAGCACCGACAGCGTGATCACGAGGAACACACCCTGCATGAGGGCGAAGTCCTTGGCGTTGGTGGCATCGAGCAGGAGTTTGCCGACACCCGGATAGCTGAAGACCATCTCCATCACGATCGTGCCGCCGACGATGAAGCCGATCGACAGCGCGAAGCTCTGGATCTGCGGCAGCACCGCGTTGCGGGCGGCGTAGCCCCAGAGCACCCGCTTGTTGGGCATGCCCTTCGCCTGGGCGACCGTGATGTAGTCGTCGTCGAGCACGGTCAGCATCATGTTGCGCATGCCGAGCACCCACCCGCCGAGCGAGGCGACCACGATGGTGAGCGCCGGGAGCGTCCCGTGCATGATCACCTGGCCGATGAAGTCGAGACTCCATTCCGGGGACTGCCCCTTGTCGTAGGCGTGCGATGACGGGAACCACTTGAGCGTCGAGGAGAAGACAGCGATCGCGATGAGTCCGAGCCAGAAGTACGGGATGGTGTTGAAGAACGTCGTCACCGGGATGATCGCGTCGAGCTTGCTGCCGCGCTTCCATCCCACGATGGCTCCCGCGACCGTGCCGATCGCGAACGAGATGATGGTCGCGATGCCGACCAGACCCAGCGTCCAGGGCAAGGCGGCCGCGAGCACCTCGGCCACCGGGCGGAGGCCATGCAGGGTCGAGATGCCGAGGTCGCCGCGCAGCAGCATCGCCCAGTACTCGAGGTACTGCTGCCAGATGGACTTGTCGGTGTCGATGCCGAGCAGGATGCGCAGCGCCTCCTCGGCCTCGGGGCTCACGCTGCGGTTGCGGGCGAGGTACGAGCTGACCGCGTCGCCCTTCATGAGCCGCGGCAGGAAGAAGTTGATCGTGATGGCCGCCCACAGCGTGAACAGGTAGAAGCCCGCGCGCCCGGCGAAGAACCGCCACGGCACGCGCCGTCGCCCGCGCTCGGCTGTGGTCGCGGTGGTGCCGACTTCGAGGGCATCGCGGGCCAGGAGGTCGTTGTCGTCGAGTTGGGGGTATGCCGTGCTCACAGCGCGCCTCCGTTCGATGCCGCCGAGGCGAAGTGCTTCTCCGGGTCGGGAGACGCGGCGCGCAGCTCGCGGGTGTACGGGTCCTGCGGGTTCAGGATCACGTCGTCGGCCGTGCCGTACTCGACGACTCGGCCCTGGTTGAGCACCATGATCTCGTCGCTGAAGTGGCGGGCGGTCGCCAGGTCATGGGTGATGTAGAGCACGCCGAGTCCCTCCTCGCGCTGCAGGTCGGCGAGCAGGTTCAGCACGCCGAGACGGATCGAGACGTCGAGCATCGAGACGGGCTCGTCGGCGACCAGGAGCGAGGGCCGGGAGGCGAGGGCGCGGGCGATGGCCACCCGCTGCCTCTGCCCGCCGGAGAGCTCGTGCGGACGGCGGTCGATCACGGCGTCCGCGTCGAGTCGCACGCGCTCGAGGAGTCGGCGGACCTCGTCTTCCGTCTCCTTCTTGGGCACGACGTCGTCGAGCCGGATCGGTCGCTCCAGGTGGTAGCGGATCGAGTGGTACGGGTTGAGCGATGCGAACGGGTCCTGGAACACCATGCGCAGCTGCTGCCGGTAGGTCCGCAGCCCCTTGCCGCGACGCGGGATGGGCGTGCCGTCGAGCAGCACCTCACCACTGGTCGGCGTCTCCAGCTGCGTCAGGATCTTCGCGATCGTGGACTTGCCGCTGCCGGACTGGCCGACCAGGCCGATCGTGCGGCCGGAGGTCAGGGTGAAGCTCACGTCGTCGAGGGCCTTGATCTGGCCGGCGCCGCGGACGTTGTAGGCCTTCGTGACATGGCGGAACTCGAGCGTGGTCATCGCACCAGCACCCCTCTCTCCCCGGTCAGGCGGGGGAACGACGACAGCAGTGTCTTCGTGTATTCGTGCTCGGGCTGTCTCCAGATCCGTTCGGCTGTCGCGAGCTCGATGATCTCGCCCTCGCGCATGATCGCGATCCGGTCGCTGATCTCGAGCAGGAGGGGAAGGTCGTGGGTGATGAAGATCACCGAGAAGCCGAACTCGTGACGCAGCTGCGAGATCTGCGAGAGGATCTCGCGCTGCACCAGCACATCGAGCGCCGTGGTCGGCTCGTCCATCACCATCAGCTGCGGACGCAGCGCCAGGGCCATCGCGATCATCACGCGCTGCCGCATGCCTCCGGAGAGCTCGTGCGGGAAGGAGCGGATGCGCTGGCGTCCGACCTTCACGATCTCGAGCAGCTCCTCGGCCTCGGCGCGCCGCTGCTTGCGGTTCATGTCGGGGCGGTGGATCTCGAAGACGTCCTCGAGCTGCGAGCCGACCGTCGCGACCGGGTTGAGGGCGTTCATGGCGCCCTGGAACACCATCGACACCTTGTCCCAGCGGAATCGCTGCATCGCTTCGGCATCGAGGGCGTTGATGTCGACGTCGACGCCGGTGACGTCGTGGAACGTCACGCTGCCGCCCGTGATGACGGCCGGGGCACGGAGCAGGCGCTGCACCCCGTAGGCGAGCGTGGTCTTGCCGCAGCCGCTCTCACCGGCGAGACCGAGGATCTCGCCGCGCTGCAGTTCGAGGGTCACGTTCTTCACCGCCTCGACGGGCGGATCGACGTCGTACACGACCGAGAAGTCGCGCACACTGAGCAGAGGGTCTGGCATGGGGTGTCCTTCGTCGACCTGGCCGGGGGAGCCCGCGCCGCTGCGGGCACGGTCTCCCCCGACAGGAGGGTGCTTACTCGGCGGGTGTCAGCTTCGTGAGGATCTGCACGATGTTCTGCTGCGTCGGGTCGGCGGATGCGTACGGGTCCTCCTCCGACGGCCAGCCCACGTAGTTGCGGGTGTTGAACTCGCCCAGCAGCGGGTGGGCACCGAGCGGGATGGCCGGCACCTGCTCGGAGAAGATCGTCTGCAGCGTGTCGAGTGCCGCCGTGCGCTCCTCATCGGACGAGGCGTTCGCGTAGGTGTTCAGCGCTGCCGTCGCCGCGGGGTCCTCGAAGCGACCGAAGTTGAAGCCGGCCTTGCCGTCCGAGATCCACCGAGGGTCCATGGTCGACGTGTAGAGACCGTAGGCCGTGCCGCTGTCCTCCAGCCAGTGGATGATGGCCGAGAAGGTGCCGTTGTCGCGCGGGTCGGCCCATCCGCCCCAGTCGGGCATGTCGATCTTGACCTCGGCGCCGATGGCATCGGTCACGTCTTCGGCGATCAGCTCCTGGGCGGTGTTCCAGTCGCTCCATCCGGAGGGGACCGAGAGCGTGAACGAGACGGGTGCGCCGTCGGGGTCGATCAGCGCGTCGTCCTTCCAGGTGTACCCGGCGGTCTCGAGCAGGTCGCGGGCCTTCTCGGCGTCGACCGAGTAGTCCACATCCTTGAACTCGGGCTGGATCTCGTCCTCGAGGATCGACGAGAGTCCGGTGACCGACCAGACGGCCTCGCTGGCGCCTTCACGCGCGATGTCGACGTAGGCATCGCGGTCGATCACCCACGCGAGCGCCTGACGGAAGGCCGGGTCGTCGAAGGGCTTCTGCTGCAGGTTCATGAACAGCGTCGCCGAGCCGGTGGTCGGAGCGGCCCAGAACTTGTTGTGCTCGGGGTCGGCGTCGAGGAACTGCTCCTGGATCTGCGGGATGAACGCCTGTGCCCAGTCGGCTTCGCCCTGCGCGAGCGCCGTGGTCAGGGCGGTGTTGTCGCCGTAGGAGACGTAGTGCAGCTCGGGGACCGCGAGATCGCCGCCCCAGTAGTCGTCTCGGGCTTCGAGGGTGACCGATTCGGTCGACCAGTTCGACAGGACGTAGGGGCCGGTGCCGACGAGGTCGTCGCCCTTGACGGGGTCGGTGGCCGGGTCGTCGAGGTTCTCCCAGATGTGCTTCGGGACGATGGGCACGTGCAGGGCGCGGGCCAGGTTGACGAACTTCGACGCGGCGAACGTCAGCACGACGCTGTCGCCATCGACCACGGCGCTGTCGAGCTGGAGGCCGGCCGTGTCGAGGGCGGGCGTGGAGGCGAGCTCGTACGAGTAGACGATGTCGTCGGCGGTGAACGGCTCGCCGTCGCTCCAGGTGACGTCCGCGCGCGGGACGACCGTGAGGACGGTGTAGTCGTCGTTCCACTCGAGGCTCTCGGCGAGCCAGGGGGTGACGCCGCGATCGCCGGTCTGGTTCACGAGGGCGAGGGTCTCGAAGATCACCTTGCCGTACCCGTACTTCGAGGCGGACGAGTCGCCGACGTACGGGTTGTTGGACTCGGTGGTGATCGCCCCGTCGGGCTTCGCGATGGTGAGGGAGGCGCCTCCGGCGGCACTGCCCGAGTCGTCACCTCCTCCTCCTGCGGAGCATCCGGCGAGGGCCGAGATGCCGAGTGCGGTGATCGCGGTCACGGCGATCAGAGACTTCCTGAGCTTCATTGCTTCTCCTTGGCACGGGTCTTTGTGCTGCGTCGTCGGTGGACGGGAGCCCTCCGACGGTCGTGATTAGCTTACTGTCGAGAAAGTAAGCTCCCGTGAGGTTACCGAGGAGTAAGTTGGATCGCAAGCACAGCTCGACGAGGGAGAGGAAGCCGCAGTGGCAGACAGCGACCAGACGGTACGCGTGCGCCCGGCGACACGCGCGAAACGCGAGCAGATCCTCAAGGCGGCGATCGAGATCTTCGGCAACAAGGGCTCGACGAACGGCACGCTCGCAGACGTCGCGGAACAGGTCGGCATCACCCACGCCGGCGTGCTGCATCACTTCGGCTCGAAGCAGAATCTGCTGCTCGAGGTGCTCGCGTACCGCGATCAGGACGACGTCGCCGGCCTGGCCCAGAAGCACATCCCCGGCGGCCCTGAGCTGTTCCTGCACCTCGTGCGCACGGCCTTCACCAACCAGAAGCGTCCCGGCATCGTGCAGGCGTACACCGTGCTCTCGGCCGAGTCCGTCACCGACGAGCATCCGTCGCGGCCGTTCTTCGCCGAGCGGTACACGACGCTCCGCCGCGAGGTGACGGCGGCGTTCCATGAGCTGTGCGCGCAGGAGGGCGTGTCCGATCCCGACACCATCGCGTCGGCCGCAGCGGCGATCCTCGCCGTCATGGACGGACTGCAGCTGCAGTGGCTCCTGCACCCCGACGAGATCGACCTCGGTGAGACCAGTGCGTTCGCGATCCAGGCCATCGTCAACGCCGTGCTGCACCCGGGCCCCGCCCTGCAGACGTACGTGCGCACCTGACCCTTCTCGCCCGGGCGGTGTCGTGACCGCGCCCACTAGGCTCGGGCCATGACGATCGATCTCGAAGCGCTGTACATCGACCTGCATCAGCATCCTGAGCTCTCGTTCCAGGAGACGCGCACCGCCGGCATCGCCGCCCAGCATCTGCGCGACCTCGGACTCGAGGTCGAGGAAGGCGTCGGCGTCACGGGCGTCGTGGGCGTGCTGCGCAACGGCGAAGGACCCGTCGTCTGGGTGCGCGCCGACATGGACGCACTCCCGGTCGAGGAGCAGACCGGGCTGGCGTACGCGAGCACCGCGAAGGGCGTCGACCCCGCAGGCACGACCGTTCCCGTCATGCACGCGTGCGGCCACGACATGCATGTCACGGCCATGATCGGCGCGGTCGAGAAGCTCGTCGCCGAGCGCGCCGAGTGGGCGGGCACCCTCGTCGTGCTGATCCAGCCCGCCGAGGAGTACGGCGCCGGCGCACGCGCGATGCTCGACGACGGCATCCTCGACCGCTACCCGAAGCCCGACGTCGTGCTCGGCCAGCACGTCACCCCGCTCCCCGCCGGCATCATCGGAGTGCGCAGCGGCACCCAGATGGCGGCATCGGACGGACTCACCGTGACCCTGCACGGGCGCGGTGGTCACGGCTCGCGCCCGCACGCCACGATCGACCCGGTCGTGATGGCCGCGGCGACCGTGATGCGCCTGCAGACCATCACCTCGCGCGAGATCGACCCGCAGAGCGTCGCCGTCGTCACGGTCGGCTCGATCCACGCAGGGCTCAAGAACAACATCATCCCCGCCGAGGCGAAGCTGGAGCTCAGCCTGCGCTACCCGAACGACGAGATGCGCGAGAAGGTACTCACGAGCGTCGAGCGCATCGTCCGAGCCGAGGCCACGGCATCGGGGGCGGAGCGCGAGCCCGAGATCCGCACCGACCACACCCTGCCGGCCACGATCAACGACGAGGACGCCACGACCAGGGTGACCGCAGCCCTGCAGCGCGCGCTCGGCGAGACATCCGTCATCGACCCCGGCATGTTCACCGGCAGCGAGGACGTGTCGTGGTTCGCCCGCGACGCCGGTGCTCCGCTGGTGTTCTGGTTCTGGGGCGGACACGACCCTGCGAAGTTCGCCGAGGCCGTCGCCGCCGGCCGCCAGGAGGTCGACGTGCCCACGAACCACTCGCCGTTCTTCGCGCCGGAGATCCATCCCACGATCGAGGTCGGCGTCACGGCGATGTCGGCGGCCGCGAAGGAATTCCTCGGTTCGTAGGCCCGCGGGTTCGAGGGCCTACGCGGGTCGCACTGCCGGGAGACGTCCGGCGGCAGCGCGGATGTCCCCCGAACGGCCGATAGCGCGGGGGCCGGATGTCCGCGATGATGACCACATGGTTCCTCGGAAGGGCGCTGCCTCGACGTCGGAGCGGACTTTCATCGGAGGTACCTCGTGCTCATGTCGGACACGCTCGGCGACGGGCTCTCTCGTTGACCGCCCCCGATCAGCCCACGGACGATCTCTCCGACTTCGCGGCGTTGATGACGCGCGAGCAGGAGTTCCCCTCCCGTCGTGATCGCATCGATCCGGACGTCCGCCGAGCACGCAGACGCCGGGGACTCCTCATCACCGCCGTCTGCGTCGTGCTGCTGCTGGCCGCGAGCGGTGGATACATCGCGTGGGCTCTCACCGCCCCGGTGAATCCGCCGGCGGTGACGACCCGGATGCCGCCGGTCCCGGTCGGCGACGCGGCGGCCATCGCTGCGGTCCCCGCGTCCGCCTCGGCGATCAGCATCTCCGGCGCGGACGCCTACCTGGGCGAAGGGGCGAGCGGCACCTGGTCGTCGAGCGGGACCGGCGACCCTCTCCCCATCGCGAGCATCACCAAACTCATCACCGCGCTGGTCATCCTGGATGCCGTCCCGCTCGCCTCCGCCGACGACCCCGGACCCACGATCACCTTCAGCAAGGCCGACCACGACCTCTACGACAGGTATTACGTGCAGGGCGCGACCATCGCCCCCATGCCCACCGGCACCGCGATGTCACTGCATGATGCCCTCGCGACCATGCTGATCCCGTCGGCGAGCAATTACGCCGAAGCCCTGTCCTCCCGGATCTTCGGATCGCAGAACGCGTTCCTCGGCGCGACGCGGGACTGGCTCTCCGCCCACGGCTTGACGGGCACCACGATCACCGAGCCCACCGGCATCAGCCCGCGCAATACGAGCACGACTGCCGACCTCCTGGCCATCGGGAAGCTGGCCGCGGCGAATCCGACGATCGCGCAGATCGTCGCGACCCCGTCGATCTCGCTCCCCGGCGCCGGCCAGTTGTACAACACCAACGGCCTGCTCGGCACGAGCGGGATCACGGGGTTGAAGACCGGCACGCTGGGCCACGGCACGTACAGCCTGCTCTACACCGCGACGCTCGTCGTGGGCACCGCCGATCCGCTCGCCGTGACCGGCGTCGTCCTCGGCGGTCCGACGCGTGAGTCCGTGAACGACAGCGTGATCGCCACCCTGAGCGGCATCCGTGCCGGCTTCCGCGAGATGCCCGTCGCGACATCCGGACAGGAGGTCGGCACGATAACCACGCCCTGGGGATCCACCGCCCAGCTGGTCATCGGCGAGGATGCGACGATCTTCACCTGGTCGGACACTCCGATCGTCGCGACGATGGACATCGAGACTCCGCCGACCTATCGGGATGGCTCGGTCGTGGGGAGCATCACCTGGACCGCCGGACCGCACACCGTGACCGCACCGGTCGAGATCACGGGGAGTATCGACCCGCCGTCCGAGTGGTGGCGGCTCACCCACCCGTCCGAGCTCGGTTCGACGACGGCGGACTGAGGCGCAGACCTCCTCGGGCGACAGCGACTGCCCGGCGCTGAGGCGCGATCGATCCCAGGGATTTCAGATGACCGCGGAGAGGAATCCAGTCGACGAGCGCTTCCTAGGCGCGCGATTTGAAGAGGACGAAGAGTCGATCCTCGCGCGTGAGGATGACGGGGATGACTGCGCCGATGACGGCGGCACCTGTGGCGATGACCAAGGTCATGGCCAACGATGTCTCGTAGCCGGCCAATGCCTCGCGGAGGAGGAACCTCGCGGTGAGCCTGGCGAGGACGAACGTGGCGATCGCTGTCGCAACTGCCCAGATGACGGTTTCGATGGCGATCCCCGCGAGGACATGGCGACGGCGTGCTCCCGCATGCAGATTGCCTGCCACCTCCATCCGTCTGCGAGCGGTGAAGCTGAACGCCAGCACCCCGAAGAGGACAACCACGCCGGCGGCAGCAAGCGCCGTGGCCCGAGTGGTGTACTCGCGTGTGAAGTCGAACCGCTGTCCGACCGCCGGATTCAGTGGCGCGATCTGGGGGGCAGAACCTTCTGGCCCGGACGAGGTGATGGTTCCGTACGCGTACTGGTCGGCAACGTTCGACGGCGGCCAGACACTGAACCAGCATTCGGAGGCCCGTTCGGAGTCTTCGCCTATGACGACGATGGCGTTGGCGAGGCGTGGGTCTCGACCGTCGTCCTCTGAGTACCTGTAGACGCCATCGACCACCATGACGCCGTCAGAGGTCTCGAGCCGACTTCCTTCGCGGGCGTGCCAACGTTCGGCGAGGGACTCGGGGATGTAGGTCCCCCCGGGTCGGATGCGGGGGAAGTCCAGCATCCGGGCGGCTCCGGTACTGAGTTCGAAGACGGGCACTTCGACCAGGGGCAAGGCGAGGAGCTGTAGCGAATCGAGCGGCCAGATCGGGCCGGCATCGGCGATGCTCTTGAGTTCGGCAAGGCTCGCGCACGCGGTGGGATCGATCGCGTGGTCGGCGACGAGGACACGGATCGCTCCCGCTTGTGAACGGACCTGACCGGCTCGCTCCTGCAGCGCTCCGATCGTGGCCGCATCGACGGCGAGGAGCGCCGTCGATGTGAGGACGAGGATCAGCGCAATGATGCCGGCACGACTGGATCCTGATCTGATGTTACGGATCGCCTCTCCTACGCTGTCGAAGATTCGCATCAGCTCACCGCTCCCAGATCTATCGACGTCTTGCAGGCGCATATCGTGTCGGCATCGTGGGAAGCCACAAGCACAATCGAGCCGGCGTCGGCAAGCCCGGCAAGGACATCGTTCACTGTTCGCGCAGCGGCACGGTCGAGCTGTGCGGTGGGCTCGTCGACGAGAAGGAGGTCGGGGCGTGTCGCGGCGGCGCGCGCAAGCATCAGCCGTTGGGCCTCACCCCCGGAGAGGTTCGCGAAAGGCAGATCGCCTCGGCCTTCGAGGCCGAACCTGCCCAGGAGCACCTCCGCCTCCGCATCCGCGGCGGTTCGCTTCAGGCCGCGGGCGAGAAAGGGATAGGAGACGTGATCGAGGGTCTTGCGGCGAGGTTGCCCATAGGGATTCTGGAAAACCCAATGAGTCCGACTGATCCCGATCCGTTCCACCTTCCCCAAGGTCGGCGCGAGCCACCCGGCGATGATCGATAGCAATGTCGATTTTCCCGACCCGGAGGGACCCGTGATCGCCGTGACGTCACCGGGCCGAAGCGTCGCACTCACGCCGTCGAAGAGCGGAGGCCCAGCGCCCCATCCGTGCCCGACCTCCTGGAGCATGAGGACCGGCCCCTCATGGAGCACGGCACGTCTCCGCGTCCGGCCGGAGCAGAATCTTCGAGGGAGAGTCACCGTCGAAGGTGACCTGAGACATTCCGAGTTTCGCACCGACCACCGTGACCGGATACGACTCGCTCTCCGAGGCGACGCATCCCTGACTGCCACGAACATCGAAGACACTCGCGGCGGGAACGGGCGCCACACGGAGAGGGGTGACCAGTTGACTGGTGCCGGAGATCGGCGCCGCCTCCTCGTCGCCGTTCCCCCGAAGCTCACCCTTCCCCTCAGGGGCAGCGGCGATCCGGGCGAGAGCCTCCGGATCTGACAGCACACCGCTCTCAGGCATGACGGCGTCTACGCCGAAGACCTGGAGCCTCCGATCCCCGGGGACCACCTGTTCGGCTTCGTCGCTCACCAACGACAGCGCTGTCAGGATGCTCGACGTCGTGGCGAAGGTGGATTCGGGCATGTAGCGTTGTCCGACCTTCGCCTCGCAGATAGCGACTGCCGCAGCTCCGGCAGGCACCCAGAGGAAGTCCGTGAGATGGAATCCTCCGTCGTCGAAGGCCAGGCCGTCCGAATCCTGAATCGCGGACAGGGCCTCGAAGACGTCCCTGCTGAACCCGCCGGATGCATCGACCGAGTACCCCAGCACCGCGAGGGCCCGGCGGAGAGAGTCCACATCGGGACCGGTGTCACCCCAGCGAAGATCCCGGTAGAACGGCACGTCCGTGGACAACGCGACAACGGGGTTCCCATCGACGGCGAACGCCGCTTTGCCCGAGACCAGGGCGTGGCCCGGAACGCAGGCGCTCGACGTCACTGTTCCTGATGCTGCTGCTCGTAGCTCCGAGCCCTCCGAGAATGTCGGAGCCAACGGCAGCGTCCGTTCGTCGACGAAATCCACGAACCTCACCGGGTAGGTCCTGTCTTCCGGGGTGGGGGCCAGATCACCGCCCGGAGCCGGTAGGAGGTCGTACGCGACCGCCGCACCCACGACGACGCCACAGCTCAGGACGAACGCGACGGTCAGGGTGAACGCGCGCTTCACTCACTCAGCAATCTTCACGGAGTACCCCAGCGAGTACAGGCATGTCTGAGCCTCTGGGGACATCACGTCGAACGGATACTCGGCCGGCCCCGCTCCAGAACCAGACGCCTTCTCGAAATCAGCTTTGGTGAACTCGTCATCCACCACTCCAGCCTTCTTGAGACAGTTCACCGCGGCCTGAGGGAAGTCGGCCAAGAGGTCAGGATTCGCCTGCTGCAGGGTGAAGATCTCTTGGGTGACGGCATTCACCGAACACTCGTACTGCGCCTTCGCCTGCGCATCGATCTCGGCTTCGGAATAGTGCCCGGGCGGCGGCTGGAACTCGATGACGCCGTTCAGGAGGACCGTCCGGTCGAACTCGATCCCCGCCGATTTCAGGCATGCATCGAACAGATCCATCCCTTCGACGTAGTCTGCCTGCGAGATCTTGCCCTCGGCACTCGCCTTCTCCAGAGCTGCCCTGTCCCACTCCGACAGATCGTTTCGCCCCAGCGCCTGTTCGATGAGGGCATGCAACGACGGGGCAAGGTGCCCTGCACCTTCATCGGGTGCGGGCGTACATGCCGACGCCGTCAATGCCGACATCGCTGCCGCCACCAAGAAGAGTCCGCGTCTTTTCATCAATCCTCCTCCCTGCGGTGCAGGGCGTCGGCCCCCACCGCGACACCCTTAGTCTTCACCCTTGGGCTCGCGCCCAGATGATGCCGTCGCGGTAGAGGACGGCGTTGTGCGTGAGGTTGTAGCCGTTCACCTCTGCCTTCGTGTTGTACTGCGACTTCACCCCCCAGGAATGGGTGTTCCCCAGGTAGGCGTGGGCTTGAAAGACCCCGTTTCCGCCCGTCGAGGTGAGGGCTGCGACCGCCTGGAACCAACTGGAGTACACGTCCCAGAACCCGACGGTCGCCTGCGCCGGTGCAGCAGCACCCACCGCAAGACCGACGGCCATCGCACTCCCGACCGCGGTCATGGCGATCCGATTTCTCAACCCGACCTTCGTCGATTTCTTTCTCGATGGCATGAACATCACTTCTCCCTTGAAGTCGTCGTCACTGTATTGGGTAAAACTTTAGATGATACCTGCGGGATATTCAACTATTGCAGCAGGATCTCAAGTGCGCGCCCCGAATCGGCCTGGCATTGACACGACCCGGACTTGTTTCTATAGTTCATTTAGTCCTAAACAAAGGGGTTCCTGTGACTCAGTCCTCGGCACGGTCCGACATCATGCGCTCCGCCGTCCTCGCCCAGGTCGGCGCGCTCGGGCCCACGTCCCGAGCGAGCCTCGCGCGACTGCTGAGCGTGTCGCCCGCCCTGGTCACGCAGGTCACGAAGCAGCTGATCGCCGACGGCCTGCTGGTCGAACTCGACCACAGCCCCTCCCAGGGCGGACGCCCCGCCCGCCTGCTCGGTCTCGTCGCCGATGCCGGCCGCGTCATCGGGGTCAAGGTCGTCGCCGACCACATCACCGTCGTCGAGGTCGGCATCGACGGCACGGTCGTGCGCTCGGCGACGGAACCCTTCGACGCCGCATCCGCGACGGCGATCCCGACCCTCGCGAGCCTGCTGCGCACCTTCATCGCCGGCGGCAGCGACCGGCCCCTCCTCGGCGTCGGGGTGGGCGTGCCGGGGACGTCGATGACCAGAGCCTCGGCAACGTCGACTCGACCCAGCTCGGGTGGAGCCACGTGCCCCTCGGCGACGTGCTGCGGCGCGAACTGGCCCTCCCCGTGCTCGTCGAGAACAACGTCAACGCCCTCGCGATGGCGGAACTCCTTCACGGCCAGGCCCGCGGCCACGACAACGTGCTGGTCGTCACTATCGGCACGGGCATCGGCGCCGGCATCATCGCCGACGGCTCCGTGCTGCGCGGGCACGGCGGCGGTGCGGGCGAGATCGGCCACCTCCCCACTCAGGAGGACGGCCCCCGGTGCAGCTGCGGGGCGGACGGATGCCTGGAATCGCTGATCGGCGAAGGCGCCCTGGTGTCGGCGGCCCGCACCCGCGGGATCATCGGCGAGGCCGCGGGCATGTCCACGCTCCGTGGACGCGCCGACGCGGGCGACACCGCCGCACAGGAGCTGTTCTCACACGCCGGCCACCTGCTCGGCCGCGCGCTCGCGGGCGTCGCGAACGCGATCGACCCCGAGATCCTGATCATCCTCGGCGAAGGCGTCGAGGCCTGGAACCACTGGTCCTACGGTTTCGAGCCGGCGCTGCGCTCCGGACTCATGCCCCGCAAGCGCGGCATCCCCGTCGCGGTCGAGACCTGGCAGGACGACCGCTGGGCGCAGGGAGCCGCGAGCCTCGTGCTCGCGACGCCGTTCGACGCCGCAGGGCGCACCGGCGAGCAGGGCCGTCTGGTCCGCGAGCGCCTGACCGAGCCCTCCCTCCGCGACGGAGCACAGGAGTCCCGTTGATGACCGCGCTCGACTCCCGCCCGACCGTGGAGGCCCCGCCCCCCACGCGCACTCCCGCACGCGCCCGTCGCTCCCGCCGTGCGCGGTATGCGATCACCGTGCTGATCTTCCTGCTCCCCAGCGCGCTCCCGCTCGTGATGTTCACGCTGTACCCGATGGTCGGTGCGCTGTGGACGAGCCTGCACAGCTGGAACCTCCTGTCTCCGATGCAGTGGGTCGGCTTCGACAACTACATCCACCTGCTGCAGGACCCGGCGACGCACCGCGCCTTCCTCAACACGCTCTACTACCTCGTCGGGTACCTGCCCCTCGTCTACGTCGGGGGACTCGCCCTCGCACTGGCCCTCAACAGCGCGATCCCCGCCCGCAACTTCCTGCGCGGCGTGTACTTCCTCCCCGTGGTGACCAGCTGGATCGTCGTCGCACTCGTCTGGCGCTGGCTGCTCAACCCCGACATCGGCATCGTGAACGCGGTGCTGGGACTGGTCGGCATCGACGGTCCAGGATGGTGGACGGATCCCGCGTGGGCGATGCCCTCGATCATCATCGCGTCGGCGTGGAAGGACCTCGGCTTCGTGATGATCATCCTGCTGGCCGGCCTCCAGGCCATCCCGGCCGACCTCTACGAGGCCGCCCGCGTCGACGGTGCAGGGCCGTGGCGTCGACTGGTGAGCGTGACCATGCCGATGCTCTCGCCGTCGACGTTCTTCGTCATCGTCATCTCGCTCATCAACGGGTTCCAGGTGTTCGACCAGGTGTATGCGATGACCGGCGGCGGTCCGGCCGGTGCGAGCACGGTCGTCGTGCAGCAGATCTACGACCTCACCTTCCGCTACGGGCGGGCCGGCGAGGCATCCGCCCTCTCGTGGATGCTCTTCCTCGTCGTGCTCCTCATCACCGTCATCCAGATCCGCGGCCAGAAGAAGTGGGTGAACTATGCGTAAGCGTCTCGGCACCGTCGCCCTGACCACCGTGGTCATCCTCGGGGCGCTGGTCATGTTCTTCCCGTTCCTGTGGACGATCGTGACCTCGATCTCGCCCGGCGCCGGACTCTCCTCCACGCCGCCGTTGATCCCGGAGAACCCCTCGTTCTCGGCATACGCCGAGCTGTTCGCGAATACGCCGTTCGCCAGGGTCGTGCTCAACTCGCTCGTCCTCGCCGTGGTCGTCACACTGCTGCAGCTGCTCACGAGCTCGATGGCCGCGTACGTCTTCAGCCGCATGCCCTTCCCCGGTCGCGACGCCGTGTTCGCGGTGTACCTCGCGACGATGATGATCCCGATCCAGGTGCTGATCGTGCCGCTGTTCGTGCAGATGCGCGACCTCAAGCTCGTCGACACCTACCTCGGTGTGCTGCTGCCGAGCGTCGCGAGTGCCTTCGGGGTGTTCCTGCTCCGGCAGGCGATGAACTCGGTGCCGCGGGAACTCGACGAGGCCGCGACCCTCGACGGGGCGGGGCACTTCCGCATCTTCGGGACGATCGTGCTCCCCCTGGTCGGTCCGACCATCGCCACGCTCACGGTCTTCGCGTTCATGAGCAGTTGGAACAGCTTCCTGTGGCCGCTGATCATCCTGCGCTCCGCCGAGCTGCAGACGCTTCCGCTCGCGCTCGCCGGCCTGCAGGGGCAGTACACCACGCAGTGGGACGTGATGATGGCGGGCTCCGTCGTCTCGATCCTGCCGATGCTCGCCATCTACGTCTTCGCCCAGCGCTACGTCATCCAGGGCGTCGCCAGCTCCGGGATCAAATGACCTCGGAGCATCCGCACCGACTGCACCACCCGATCACGCACCACCCGATGAGAAGGAGAACCCCCACCATGTCACGCACAGCATGGACCCCGGTCGGCACCGTCGCCGTCCTCGCCGTCGTCGGCCTGACGGTCGCCGGCTGCTCGTCCGGAGGCACGGATGCCTCCGGCGATGGCGACCAGGTCACCATCACCTACTCGAACTTCATCTCGAACGGCGGCAACGAGGAGAACCTCGCCACCATCGTCGAGGCCTTCGAGAAGGAGAACCCCGATGTGAAGGTCGACGTCACGACACTTCCGTACGCCGACTACTTCACCGCCCTGCAGACCGACCTGGCAGGCGGCACGGTGTCGGATGTGTTCGACATCGAGTTCGCCAACTACGCCGCCTACCAGGCCAACGGCGTGCTCGCACCGCTCGAAGGCGTCGACACCGACGTGTACCAGACCTCCCTCGCCGAGGCCTACGCCACCGACGGCACCCAGTACGCCCTGCCGAGCTCGTTCTCGAACGTCGTGCTCTTCTACAACGCCGACCTGTTCGACGCCGCCGGACTCGAGTACCCGACCGCCGACTGGACCTGGGCAGACGAGCAGGCCGCGGCCGAGAAGCTCACCGATGCCGCCGCAGGCGTCTGGGGCGACTACCAGCCGATCAGCTACCACGAGTACTACAAGGCGGTCGCACAGGCGGGCGGCGACTTCCTGAACGACGACGGCTCGGCGGTCGCGTTCAACTCCCCCGAGGGTCTCGCCGCAGCGGAGTGGCTGGTCGGCAAGAGCGGCACCACGATGCCGACGGCCGAGCAGGGAGCGGGAACGCCCGACTTCGACAGCGGCCTCTTCGCCGAGGGCAAGCTCGCCATGTGGCACACCGGCATCTGGATGTTCGGCGGCCTCGCCGATGCCGGCTTCGCCTGGGACATCGCCGTCGAACCGGGCGACACGACCCCCGCGAGCGCGCTGTTCTCGAACGGCGTCGCCGTCTCGGCCGGCACGAAGAACGCGGACGCCGCCCAGCGGTTCGCCGAATTCCTCACCAGCTCGAAGACCATGGTCGACGTGCGCCTGGACAGCGGATGGGAGCTGCCGCCGATCGCCGACGAGAGCCAGCTCGACGTGTACCTCGACAAGGGCGACCCCGCCAACCGTCAGGCCGTGTTCGACTCGCTCGAGCAGGTCGCTCTCGCCCCGTCGATCGGCGAGGGCCAGACCGAGATGCAGGACATCGTGAGCGAAGAGCTCACCGAGGCCGCGGCCGGGCGCAAGAGCGTGCAGGAAGCCCTCGACTCGGCTGAAGAGCGCGTCAACGCGCTGCTCGGCTGACGCCACCCCACCCCGGGGCGGGCCGACCGGCCCGCCCCCTCCGACCCCAGGAGTCCCCACGATGACGTCCCCGTGCACACCGACCTCGGTGCGCTCCTCGCGCACTCGCGATCCGTGATCACCTCCCTGCAGGAGCCGAACGGCGCCTACCCCGCCAGCCCCGACTTCTCCGCCTACCGCGGATACTGCTGGTTCCGTGACGGGTCGTTCATCGCCGACGGCGTCTCGGCCGCCGGCGCCGTGGACTCCGCGACCCGATTCTTCGACTGGTGCTCCGACGTGCTGCTGCGGCATGCCGGCTCGATCGAGGAGATCGTCGCCGCCGCGCGGGCGGGGCAGCCGGTGCCGGACGATCGGATGCTCCCCGCACGCTTCACCTTCGCGGGCGACCTCGGCCACGACGACTGGTGGGACTTCCAGCTCGACGGCTACGGCACGTGGCTGTGGGCCGCGGTCGCGCACGCCGAACGGCACGGACTCGACGTGCAGCGCTGGCGCAGGGCGGCGGAGCTCACGGTCGACTACCTCGTCAGCTCGTGGCAGCGACCCTGCTTCGACTGGTGGGAGGAGCACTCCGAACAGGTGCACATCTCGACGCTGGGCTGCATCGCGGCCGGGCTCTCGGCCGCCGCATCGTCGGGCCTGATCGAGGGACCTCGCCTCGAAGCCGCGCTCGACGCCCGGTCCGCGATCGACGATCTGCTGCACGGCGACGGCACGGCAGACGGACACCTGGTGAAGTGGATCGGCGACGACGCGGTCGACGGCAGCCTCAGTGCTCTGATCTCGCCGCTCGGAGTCATCCCCGCGGCCGACCCGTTGGCCGCGGGCACGATCACGGCCGTTCGCCGCGACCTCTCGGTCGACGGCGGCGTGCACCGCTTCCGCGCCGACACCTTCTTCGGGGGTGGTCAATGGCCGCTGCTGACCTGCTTCCTCGGACTCGCGCAGGCGGCCGTCGGCGACCGCGACAGCGCCCGCCGGGCACTCGAATGGGCAGCGAACACCGCCACCGTCGACCTGATGCTGCCGGAGCAGGTCGACGATCACCTGCTCGACCCGTCGTTCCGTCAGGAGTGGATCGACCGGTGGGGCACCGTGGCTACCCCGCTGCTGTGGAGCCATGCGATGCTGCTGCGACTCGCGGTCGAGCTCGGGGAGGTCGTCGAATGATCCGCCATCGTCCGGCCGGTTCGGGCCACCCGTACTCCGACGACACCGAGCAGCGCTCGCCCGTGCATCCGTCGCCGGCGAACCGCTGCGGCTCGGCGTGCGCACCTCTGCCGATGCGGATGCCGTCGACGTCGAACTGGAATGGCGGGACGCGGCCGGCACTCGCCTGGAAGGGCATGCCCTCTCCCCCGTCGCCCGTTCGTCCCGCGGACAGGCAGTCGACGGTGGACACCTCGCCTCGGCGCAGGCCCGCCAGAACAGGGCCGCCGGCGGGTGGGAGCTGACCTTGCCGAGCGTCCCCTCCGGCGCGGAGCTGCGCTACCGTTTCACCGCGCAGCGCCGGGACGGTGCCGCCGAGAGCACCCGCTGGTTCTCGTGCCGGGTCGCTGCCTGGCGTCCGGGAGCCGCCGACACCGTGCGTGTGGACGCCGCATCATCCGTGCCTGCGCGCCCGAGCGAGGTCGAGGTGCTCGACGACGGCGAGCGCGTCCTTCGGGTGCGCTTCGCGCTGCCGCTGACCACCGGGGAGCATGTGACCGGATTCGGGGAGCGCTTCGACGCCCTCGATCACCGCGGGCAGCGGCTCGATTCCATGGTGTTCGAGCAGTACAAGAGCCAGGGCGCTCACCGGCGCACGTACCTGCCCATGCCCTTCGCGCACGTCGTCGGAGGCGCGGGGTGGGGCTTCCATGTGCGCACCTCCCGGCGCGTGTGGTTCGACATCGGCGCCTCCGATGCGTCACGTCTGGTCGTCGAGGCCGAGACGGATGCTGTCGCCGAGGCCGCCGCGATCGAGCTCGCCCTCTACACCGGCGCACCAACGGAGGTGCTCGACGCCTTCCTCGCCGAGGTCGGGCGTCCGACCGAGCTGCCCGACTGGGTGTTCCGACTGTGGGCCAGCGGCAACGAGTGGAACACGCAGGCCGAGGTCGAGCGGCAGATGGCGCTGCACCGCGAGCACGACATCCCCGTCGGCTCCGTGGTGATCGAAGCCTGGAGCGACGAGAGCACCTTCACGGCGTTCCGTGACGCCCGGTACGAGGTGCGCGCCGACGGCGGTCCGTTGCGGTTGGACGACTTCGACTTCCCCTCCGAAGGCGCATGGCCCGACCCCAAGGGCATGGTCGACGCGCTGCACGAGAGCGATGTACGGGTGCACCTGTGGCAGATCCCGCTCATGAAGATGCGCCCGCATCCGCAGGGGCAGGCGCGCGCCGACGCGGATGCCGCGATCCGTGAGGGCGTGCTGATCAAGGAGGTCGCCCCCGACGGGTCGCTTCGGCCCTACCGCAACCGCGGCTGGTGGTTCCCGCTGGGACTCATGCCCGATCTGACCGACGAGCGCGCTGCACGGTGGTGGACCGAGAAGCGCCGCTACCTCGTGGAGGAGGTCGGCATCGACGGGTTCAAGACCGACGGGGGCGAGCACGCGTGGGGCGCGGACCTGCGCTATCTCGACGGCAGCCACGGCGACGTGTCGAACAACCTGTTCCCCGTGGCCTACGCCGCGGCATACGGACGACTGCTCGCGTCGGCGGGCAAGGCGCCGGTGACGTTCAGCCGTGCGGGCTTCACGGGCTCGCAGGCGCACGGTGCGTTCTGGGCGGGCGACGAGAACTCCACGTGGGAGGCCTTCCGGTGGTCGATGCTCGCCGGGCTCTCGGCCGCAGCCAGCGGCGTCCTCTACTGGGGATGGGACATCGCCGGGTTCTCGGGCGACATCCCGGACCCCGAGCTCTACGTACGGGCGATGGCCGCGAGCGTGTTCGTGCCGATCATGCAGTATCACTCGGAGTTCAACCACCACCGGCTGCCCTCGCGCGACCGCACGCCGTGGAACATCGCCGAGCGCACGGGGGACGACGCCGTGATCGCCGAGGTGCGGGAGCTCGTGCACCTGCGCGAGCGTCTGGTGCCGTATCTCGCCGCGCAGGCCCGGGAGTCGATCCGCACGAGCCGTCCGCTGATGCGACCTCTGTACTTCGACCACCCGGGCGACGAGGAGGTGTGGGCGCATCCGATCCAGTGGATGCTGGGCGATGACCTGCTCGTGGCCCCGGTGCTCGAGCCAGGGGTCTCCGCGTCGACCGTGTACCTGCCGCCCGGAGACTGGGTCGATGTGTGGACCGGGAGCGCTGCGCGCGGTGGAGCGGTGGTGACCGCTGCGACGACGCGCGACCGCGTCCCGGTGTTCGCCCGTGCCGAGTCCTGGCCCGCACTCGCCTCGGTGTTCGGGGACTGAGGGCTCCGATCAGACGCCGACGACTCGAGGGTTTTCGGGGCCGCGGGCGACGTGCGGGGGGCGGGCGGGGGCGGCGGGGCGAGCTGGCGCTGCGGCACGCCGTGGGCTTCGCGGTGCAGCCGCTCCATGCGGCTGTCGAGCTCGGCGGCGGCGTCTGCGGCATCCGACAGACTGTCGACGAGGTGCGAGGGGACCTGGTTCGAGAACTTGTAGTAGATCTTGTGCTCGAGGCTGGCCCAGAAGTCCATCGCGATCGTGCGGAACTGCACCTCGACCGGCACCGACAGCGCGCCGGTGGAGAGGAAAACGGGCACCTCGATGATCGCGTGAAGACTCTTGTAGCCATTCGGCTTCGGGTGCGCGATGTAGTCCTTGACCGTGCGCACCGTGATGTCGTCCTGCGCCGTGAGCAGGTCGAACAGCCGGTAGACGTCGGCAACGAAGCTGCACGTCACACGGACGCCGGCGATGTCGGTGATGTCGGCACGGATGCGGTCGAAGTCGGGTTCGTCGATGCCTTTGCGGGCGAGCTTCTCGACGATGCTGTCCGGCGACTTCAGCCGGCTCTTCACGTGCTCGATCGGGTTGTACGCGTGATCGTGCGTGAACTCGTCACGGAGGATCGAGATCTTCGTCTCGACCTCGCGCATCCCGAACTCGTACTCGCGCAGGAACCGCTGCAGCTCGTCGCGCAGCTCGCGGGCCTGGTTGATCGTGTCCTCGGTGACGTGAACGGTCGTCATGCCCTCGACGTTACGCGTTCGTGATCGGAAACCGCTGTGGATCCCCGATGTCCCTACGATTCCCGAACGGGTTGACGCGGCGTCCGCAGCGGCTTAGAACGGAGCACATGACGACAGCAGGCGAGGACTGGACGAGGGCTTACATCGACGCGTGGCGATCGAACGATCCCGAGCGGATCGGGACGCTCTTCACGCACGACGCCCGATACCTCACGAGCCCCGACTCGGAACCGCGGGTCGGACGCGACGCGATCGTGGCCGGCTGGCTGGAGGATAGCGACGAACCGGGCACGTGGACTTTCGAATGGGAGGTCCTCCACGAGGTCGGTGGATTCGTGGTCGTCCGGGGCCGGACCGAATACCCGGCGGAGCGCGACTACCTCAACCTCTGGATCATCCGGCTCGCACCCGACGGGCGCGCCACGGAGTTCACGGAGTGGTACATGCCGCGAGCCCACGCGGAGGGTTGACCGCAGGGCGCCGTCGGCCTCCCCACCCGTCACGCATCATGCGAAGCGGCCGCGGGACCTTCCGCGCCGGATACTCGGACCACCCCGCCCGCCCTGGCATCGGAGAGCTGCTGGCCGGACAGGAGTCCGGGCAGCCCTCGTCCGAGCCGCGTGGTGAAGAGCAGCACGACGGCGACGAAGATCAGCACAGAGGACGCGGGATCGAACAATCCGCCGAGCAGCGGAAGCGCGCCGAGTCCGCCGATGCCACCCACCCAGCGCAGGAATCGCGCGACGGGGGCGGGCATCCTGGAACCCGTGTAACGCAGCTGCACGGCGAGATCGCCGACGGAGCGGCCGCCGGCGAGGATCAGCACCAACCACAACGCCGACGCGGTGATCGTGCCCGCGGCGTTCGCGACACCGCCGTCGAGGACCGCCGCCCGGTCGCCCACGACGAACTGCAACCAGAACTGCACCGCGACGCTGACCCCCGCCCCCACGAAGAAGTAGGCGAGACCGTCGCACAGCATCGCGAGTGCGCGGCGACCGCGGGTCACGGGGCGTGCCCGGTCGGCGTCTGCGCGCGCCTCACTGCCGCGCAGCGACCGAGGGACGACGAGCGCCAGCGTGCATCCGACGACCGCGCCGAGCGTGTTGGTCATGAGGTCGCCGACGTCGAAGAAGCGGTACGCGCAGGGGTAGAGGCCCCAGACACCCGTCAGCTGCGTCGTCTCGACCAGGAGCGACAGACCGAAGCCCGCGGCGAGCGCGACCGCGATGCCGCGCCCGGCGAGCACACGCACGAACACCCCGAGCGGAACGAACAGCAGCACATTGAATGCGAGCTGCAGAAGCGCCGGGTGTCGCAGCGGGTTCCCCGGTGCGGCGAGCGCGGTCTGCACGTCGCGGACGACGGACATCGGATCGGTGATCGCCCCGACGCAGCGGATCGCGTCGGGGTCGGGCAGGGGGAGGAGCGTGTAGGTCCAGATGGCCCAGAAGTAGATCAGTGCGGAGAGCCAGAGCAGAGTGCGGCCGAGCCCCAGGCCACCCCGTCGGCGATAGCTGATCGCCACGAAGGGGACGAAGAGCACGACGCCGAAGGCCATGCCGATCCCGATCGCGATGAACCCGAGCAGCATCTGATCTCCCACAACGTGTCAGTGTAGGCGTCGCCCTGACCCCCGGATGACGGCCGTAAGGATTCCGTGAGGAGAGGGGAGCCGCCCGTAGGGATTCCGTGAGGATCACGTGAGGATGGCGCATGTGGGCGTAGTGTCGCGGGACGTGTCAGACGAAAACAGGGAGAGCGCGGACGCGCCGCCACGCGCGAAGCGCATCCTCATCGGGGAACCGCTGACGAGTCAGCAGGTCGACGATCAACTGCTGCCGAAGCGGATGGCTCTGCCGATCTTCGCCTCGGACGCATTGAGCTCGGTGGCATACGCCCCGCAGGAGCTCGTGATGATCCTCCTGATCGGCGGATTGACGTTCCTGTCGTTCACGCCCCTCGTCGCCGTCGCGGTGGTGGTGCTGCTGCTCGTGGTCGTCCTCAGCTACCGGCAGCTCATCAAGGCCTACCCCTCGGGCGGCGGAGACTACGAGGTCGCCTCGAAGAACCTCGGCGAGATCCCCGGTGTGGTCGTCGCCGCGGCGCTGCTCGTCGACTACGTGCTGACCGTGGCCGTGTCGGTGGCCTCGGGCGTCGACAACATCATCTCCGCGGTGCCGGGGCTCGATCCGTTCCGCGTCGAGCTGGCGGTCGGCTTCGTGATCCTGATCATCATCGTGAACCTCCGTGGCGTGCGCGAAGCCTCGCTCGTGTTCGCGATCCCGACGTACGTGTTCATCGGCTCGGTGGGGGTCATGATCGTGACCGGCCTGATCCGGACCTTCCTCGGTGACGCCCCCGTGGCCTCGAGCGCCGAGTTCTCGGTGCAGGCCGAGAGCCTGAGTCAGGCCGCCGTGATCCTGCTGATCCTGCGGGCGTTCTCGAGCGGCTGCTCCGCTCTCACCGGTGTCGAAGCCGTGTCGAACGGCGTGCCCGCCTTCCGCGCCCCGAAGGTGCGCAACGCGCAGTCGACCCTGGTGCTGATGGGGACGATCGCGATCTGCCTGTTCTCTGGTCTGACCGCACTGGCGTTGATCACCGGTGTGCACTATGCCGAGAACCCCTGCGACCTGATCGGCTTCGACTGCACCAATCCGCAACCGAGCCTGATGGCGCAGATCGCCTCGGCGACGTTCGGCGGGGGGAGCATCGCCTTCTTCATCGTGCAGGCGGCGACCGCGTGCGTGCTGCTGCTCGCCGCGAACACCGCGTTCAACGGCTTCCCCCTGCTGGGCGCCGTGCTCGCCCGTGACGGCTACGCCCCCAAGTCGCTGAACACCCGCGGCGACCGCCTCGTGTTCTCGAACGGCATGATCCTTCTCGGCATCGCCGCGATCGCGGTGCTCGTCGTGTTCCAGGCGAGGCTGACGACGCTGATCCAGCTCTACATCATCGGCGTCTTCGTCTCGTTCTCCCTCGGGCAGATCGGCATGGTCCGGCACTGGCGGCGCGTGCTGCGCGGACCCGTGGAGGGCGCGGCGGGGTCCGGTATCGACGGGGCTTCGGCATCGGACCGACGCTCGGCCAAGGTGGGACTCCTCATCAACTCCGCGGGAGCGACCCTGACCGTGCTCGTCCTGGTGATCGTGACGATCACCAAGTTCACTCACGGCGCCTACCTCGTCTTCTTCGCCATCCCGGTTCTCGCCTTCCTGATGATGGGCGTGAAGCGGTACTACCGCGATGTCGAGCACGAGATCGCGATCGACGACACCACGAAGTTCGGCGCGACCGGCGACCTCGCCATCGTCCTCGTCAACCGCCTGCAGAAGCCGGTGGTCAAGGCGATCGACTATGCGATCGCGGCGAAGCACGGCAAGACCCTGGCCGTGCACGTCGCCGTGGCCTCCGACGATGCGACGGCGCTGCAGCAGGAATGGGCCGACCATCTCGTGCCGATCCCTCTCGTGATCGTGGAATCGCCGTATCGATCCTTCGCCCAGCCGATCACGCAGTTCATCAAGCAGTATCGCGAGAAGCACGGCTCCTCGGTCGTGACCGTGTACCTGCCGCAATACATCGTGGGGCACTGGTGGGAGTCGTTCCTGCACAACCGCCGCGCCCGCCGCCTCGCCAACCAGCTCATGCTCGTGCACGGGGTGTCGATCACCCTCGTGCCGTGGCTGCTCGACTCGTCGGAGCTCATCTACGGCCGCCGCTCCCGCCCCCTGCCCGGCCAGGAACGTGCAGGGCGCCCGGTGGTCGTGAACGGTCGCCGTGCTCATCGGCCGGCCGGCCCGCCGCAGGAGTAGTCCGTCACCCGCTCCCTTCGCGAGCGAACGGGAATCAGGTGGCCAGCACCTCGCCCAGGATGCCCGCAGCCTCGGGGAATCGGGCCGGATCGGCGTTGGCGTAGTTGAGGCGCACGAAGGCACCGGAGGGCTCGGCGGGGAACCACTCCGACCCTGGCGCGATGATCAGGCCCCGCACCTCGCAGTCGCGTACGACCTGAGCGACATCCGTCCCCTCAGGCAGCCGTACCCACAGGTTGAGGCCACCGACGGGCACGTGCTCCACCTTCGCGCGCGGCACCGAGGCAGCCAGACTCGACACCAGCAGATCGCGACGCGCGCGCAGGTGCTCACGGAACCCGCGCTGGTGGGTCCGCCAGGCGGGCTGCGTGACCACGTCGAGCGCGGCGGCCTGCAGCAGGCCGCTCACGTACATCGACTCGGCGGCACGGTCGGCGAGGATCCGATCCCGCGCGGGTCCCCTGGCGATCACCGCTGCCACGCGCAGTGCGGGTGAGACGCTCTTGGTAAGCGAGCGCAGGTACACGACATGGCCGTCGTCGTCGGATGCGGCGATCGGTCGTGGCTCGGCGTCGATTCCGAGGTCGTGCGCCCAGTCGTCTTCGATCAGGAAGGCGCCGTGGCGTCGGACCGCCTCCAGGACGGCGGCTCCGGTGGCTGTCGGCCACTGTGCGCCGGTCGGATTGGCGAAGGTCGGCTGTGCGTAGAACGCCCGAGCGCCGGTCAGCGCGAACGCGCGCTCGACCTCGTCCGGGTCGGGACCCTGGGGTCCGGAAGGGACCGGCACCAGCACCACCCCCGCCTGTGCCGCCGCGAGCAGCGCACCCCAGTAGGTCGGCGACTCGATCAACAGCGGCTGTCCGACGCCGACGACCGCACGGAAGATCGAGCTCAGCCCGCTCTGACTGCCCGAGATGATCAACGCGTCGCGCCCCGACGCCGGCGTCGCCCCCGCCGGGGCCGAGGCGGCGAGCTCGCCGGCGAACCAGGCCTGCAAGTCGGGATTCCCGGCCGCCGGAGAGCGCGTCAGCGCCGCCTCGGATCGCGCGGCCCGCACGATCGCCTGCCGGACGAGCCGCTCCGGCAGCAGGTCTCTGCCGCCGGGTATCCGGAGTGCAGTCCGATGGCGTCTGGGGCGACGGTGCGCTGGGTCGACGAGAGCCCGGCGAGTCCGGCCGGCGCTGCGCCGAGAGCGGCGGTCTGCCAGCCGTAGTCGGCTGCGCGCACGGTGGGCGTCGCCCGCACGAAGGTGCCAGCGCCGGGGCGCGACTCGACCAGCCCGAGCCGGACGAGCTGCCGCATCGCCTTCTGCACCGTCACCGGGCTCGCCCCGTATTCGGCCATCAACGCCCGGTTCGAGGGCACCCTGGCACCCGCAGACGCGGACGCGATCCAGGTACGGACTCCCGCGACGATCCGGTCACTGCTATCCTGACTCATGAAAATAGAGAGTAGCGTTATCGCTCCGCGCGAGCCAGTGCTATCGACTCGCGCCGGACTGTGGTGGGGACTCCTCGGCGTCACCGCCTTCTCCTTCACCCTCCCGTTCACGCGTGTCGCGACCGGCGGACTATCGCCCCTGTTCACCGGATCGGGTCGCGCCGTCGTCGCCGCGCTCCTCGCGGGCATCGCCCTTGCCGCCACCCGTCAGCCGCGCCCCACGATGAGGCAGGTGGCGCGACTCGCGATCGTCGCCGGCGGCGTCGTGGCCGGGTTCCCGCTGCTCACGTCGTTCGCGATGACCACGACTCCGGCCAGTCACGGTGCGGTCGTGATCGGTCTGCTGCCCGCCGCCACCGCGGTCGCCGTAGTCCTCCGCACGGGCGAACGCCCCGCTCGGTCGTTCTGGGTCTTCGCGATCCTGGGCGCCGCCGCCACTGTCGTCTTCGCCGCACTGCAGAACGGCGGGATCGGTGCGCTCACCGGAGCCGACCTGCTGCTGTTCGGGGCCGTGCTCGCCGCCGCGGTCGGCTACGCGGAGGGCGGCCTTCTCGCCCGGGAGCTCGGGCCATGGCAGACGGTGTCGTGGGCGCTGATCGTCGCCGCTCCTCTCATGGCCGCGCTGACCGTGACGTCGGCGATCACGCAGCCGCCATCCGCAACGCCGGTGCAGTGGCTCGCCTTCGCCTACCTCGCCGCCGTGAGCATGTTCCTCGGCTTCTTCGCCTGGTACCGCGGCCTCGCGATCGGGCCGATGGCGCAGGTGAGTCAGATCCAGCTCGTGCAGCCGGTGATGGGCATCGCCTGGGCCGCGATCCTGCTCCACGAGCCGATCGCCTGGGCCACCGCCGTTGGTGGACTCGCCGTCATCGCCTGTGCCGCCCTGGCCGTGCGCACCCGTCTGATCACCCGCCCCCGCACCGAGGAGTCCTGATGCGACACACACCCCGCTACCTGATGACCGACCCCGACGAGGTCAAGCGCCTGATCCGCGGCAACCCGTGGGCGACGTTCGTCTCTCCGACGAGCACGGGCCTGATCGCCTCGCATTACCCGGCCCTGCTGCTCGAGGATGAAGACGAGATCGTGATCGCGAGCCACTTCGGACGTCCGGACGAGCAGCTGCATGAGCTCGGCCGACACGAGGTGCTGGTGATCATCCAGGGTCCCCACGACTACGTGTCGTCGAGCCTCTATGCGCCGGGCGACCTGGTCCCGACGTGGAACCACGTCACCGCGCACCTGTACGGCACCCCCGAGATCCTCGGCGAGGAGGAGAACTACGCGATGCTCACGCGTCTGACCGACCACTTCGAGAGTCGCCAGGAGCACGGTCGGCATCTGTCGGAGGACGAGCAGGGAACGCGCCGGGCGGCGAAGGGCACGGTGGGTCTGCGGATGCGCGTCGACCGCTTCGACGCGCGCGCCAAGCTCAGTCAGAACAAGCCGCCCGAGGTGCGAGACACCATCACGGCACGGCTGGCGGAGACGAACCAGGCACTCGCGGCGGAGATGCGGCGGGTGAGCGAAGGGCGGACATGACCGTCTTAGAAGTCACCGCCGGGATAGGTGCGCCCCCGCGGGCGCTCGTCGGGATCGTCATCCGCATGGCTTTCGAGCGACGGCAACGGCCCGGATGACTGCGCCGGCACGTCACTCCTGGCTTGACCATCCTCCACAAAAGTGACGCGCAACGGACTTCCGCGCTCGACGATCGCTCCCGCCTGAGGATCTTGGCTCGTCACCCAGAAGAGCCCAGGCCAGGTACGTGCGCGGATACCCGGGCCGTCGAGATCTCCGCTCGACAGAATCAACCCGATTGCGGCTGCGGTTTCGCCGGCGATGTCCACCGGTTGGCCGACCACATCAGGAACAATCACCATCGGGCGTTCAGCCATCTCTGGTTCCTCCGATCAGCTGGGTGAGCAGAGCGTGCGCGGGCTCAACTCATGGCGCGTTGAACTGCGAGCAGGCGGGGGCTGACCCGAGAGGTCAACCCCCAGTGCCCTCATTCAGCAGTGAATGCCACCGCACCACCTCCTGTCCACCCCACGCTCAGAAGTCACCGCCGGGATAGGTACCCTCCGGGAGCGTGAAGCACACCGACCAGGAGTCGATCACGATAGTTCCTTCGTCGCCTTGCCCGAGAAGAACAGCCTCTCCCGTCGTCTTCGACTGCGCCGTCAGCGCGTAATCGCCGAAGATGTCGCTTCGATGCGAAACGGTGAACTCGCCTCTGTGATGCAGCGCATCTGCGATCTGGCCCTCCAACGTTTTCAAGAGCGACTCGATGTCGACGCCGGGGACAAGAGTGAGTGTGGTGATCCCCGTCCATCGATGCCGTGTTTCATCACAACTGAACAGGCCTCCCTTCTCGTTCTGATCGACGCGAACGACATCCTTGTCCGGCACGAGGGCAGCGACCTCCCGTTCCATCGCCTGCGTTGAAGCCTTCACCTCCTCCCAGCTCCGGTCCGGGTTCCGTTCTGGTGGCACTTTCGCTCCAGAGCACCCGCATAGCCCCATCATGATTGCCACCGCCGCTACCGACGCCTGGCCACTACCTCTCGTTCGCCCCATGCTCAGAAGCTCCCGCCGGGATACATACCCTCCGGGAGCGTGAAGCACACCGACCAGGAGTCGATCGAGATCGTTCCCGGTTCATCCTCGCCGAAAAGGTACCCTTCGCCTGTCATCGGTGAGTCCACTGTCGCTACGTACTCGTCTGTGATTCCGCGATAATTCGCCACCTCGAATTCGTCGGAGAACAGATCCGCTACGCGCGCTTCTACTTTTCTCGTGGTCGCCTCGGCGTCAGCCCCCGGGACCAGCGTCACGTACGTGATCCCGGTCCACCGGTGCCGTCTGTCGTCGCAACTGAACAACGTCCCGGTCTCGTGCTGGTCTACAGCGACGACGTCCCCAGCCGGTATGAGTGCGACGATCTCCAACGTCTTCGCTTGCGCTGCTGCCTTCGCATCCTGCCAGGTCACACTCGACTCCTTGTCATGCGTTCGCGCTTCCGGTTGCGCGCACGCGGTTAACGCCACCAGAACTCCAGCCAGGCCCACGATCGGGACCCGGAACTTCTTCATTTCTTCACCAGCCTTTGCATATCGCGTAGGGCGCGTCTGTTGTCGGGATCATCGGTCGCGATCAGGCTGTGGTTCTCCGTCAACACCCGTATGTACTCGGGCGAGACATTGACCGTCGGGCCAACAAGGCTGCTCGCCTCCTCCTGATCGAGCACCGCGTCGTCCGGGCCGAGGTAGTAGCCGCCGTGCTCGAAAGCCGGGTGAGAGCGCGGGTTGTTGCCGTCCCAGACGAGTCCCATGTGCTGTCCCTCCTGAAGAAGATCTCGATAGGAGAGGTCGGCGTACGCTGTGTCGGGATCCGGGGACCACTCCGGCGGCATCCCGGCTCCGGAGAGCGAGATCACCTTGTCGAACTCGGCACCGGCGACCTCCGCGCTCGTCACGTTCGCAAGCCCCCAGCTGTGCCCCAACGCATCCTGCTCCGCTGCACCGGTCGCCGGATCTGCCCGCATCCCCGCCTCGAACCGCGCCAACTGCCGCCCCGCCTCGACGGCACGATCATGGTCGTTCGCCTCCCCGATCCGCATCGGGTTCACTCCACCCGCCTCGGAGTCCTCGCCAGGGAACTCACCGTCCTTGTACACGAACGCGAGGGTTCCAGGCACTTTGTCGACCAGTGATGTCGCGACCTGCTGCACGTCGCCGCTGTAGAAGCTCGCGAGGCTCGTGAACGTACCGGGCACATACGTGAGCACGTGCGTCGGCGCGACGCGGAGATCCCCGACGACCTCGACGATGCGCGAGAAGTCGCGGTCGTACAGATACAGCTGCACCCCGCCGTGCTCCACCTTCCGGAGGTAGGCGATCTCCTTCGCGAGAAACGCCGCTCGCTCCGATCCGTCCGGTTCACGCTCGCGCTCCGTCAGGGCCTCCTCGATCCACGCGGCAGCGCTCCGCTGATTCGCATGCACCCGCACAGCCGCGGGGAGGCCATCCAGAGCACCCAAGGCCGCAGGGTCCGCATCGATGAGTTCCTCCTGCAACTCGGGGTGCAGGAGCCACAGGGCGAGAACCTCCTGCGGCGAATCCGCCGCGAGCAGATCCTGCAGGAGGTCCCGCGACTCGTGCGAGAGGTTCACGCCCGCGCTCTCCCCGAGCGCGCGCACCGCTGTGTCGTAGGCCTCGTCCCAGGCTCCGAAATGGAACTCGTAGCGGGTCCAGAGGTCGTCGAGCTCCTCCTCCGCCCTTCGGCGATCCCTGATCAGGTCGGTCGCCAGCTCCTCCGCCGCCTGCGCGACGACCGGATCGTCGCCCTCTGCGGCAGCCAGAGCACCCCGACCCGCCTCATCCGACGCCGCGTTCAGTGTCAGCCACGCCGCGTGCGCCGACTCGATCTGCTCGATCAGGTCGTTCGCCCTGTGCGCGTGCTCGTCATAGGCCCTCGCATACCTCGACAGGGCCGCCGAGAGCCTCTGAGCGACCGCTACGTGCGGGCCGATCGTCGACAGGATCTCCCGCGCGTCGGTGCGCGCGGCGGTGACCGCCCTGCCCCGCCCCGGCAGAGCTGCGGCGCGTCCTGACGCGCCGCGCAGCGTGCGAAGGTGCGCTGCCACGATCTCGACCTGATCGACCGATCGGGACATCGTACCGACGTCCCCGGCGATCCGCTCCAGGGGGTATCCCCGCCGTGGCGACGACAGGTTCACGGCGCGCCCTCCCCGTCAGCTCCTCATCGAGGTCGGAGTAGGTCGCCGCGATCGCGAAGAGCGAGGCGGCGAGCGTCGATCCGGCATCGCCATGCGTGGCGGCGGCGTCGTGCAGCTCGACCATCCGGGAGTGCACCTCGACCTGCAGCCCATGGCGGCCGACCGGTGCCTCCACCCCGAAGTCACCCCCGCCGATGCGAGACATATCGAACAGGAGTCCCCTCGACGCGTCTTCGCACTCGCGAGCGGCCTCGTCCAGATCGCCGTAGAACAACTCCACCGTCGTCACGCAGGCAACCTCCTTCGCATGGTCGTCATATGACGACATAATAATCACATCCGTAGACATGAAGAACCACCAGCGTCGGTCCGCTCTGAGCGCGATCTCCGATCCGTGCCGCGACCGACGTCCGGAAAACCGCGGCTGCTGTGAGCAACGCGCATGCATCGGCGCCGGGGGCGTAGGGGAAGCGTGAGGATCGCCGTTCGCACGCTGCCGCGGGAGTTGTATCGGATCCGTGCTCGACATCATCTACATCGCGCTGACTCTCGCGCTGTTCGCCCTCGTATCCCTGGTCGCCAAGGCGGTGGACCGCGCATGATCGTCTTCGAGATCCTCGCGGCCGTGCTCGGCGTCGCCGCCATCGTCTACCTCGTGGTGGCACTCGTCGCCCCGGAGCGGTTCTGATGGACGCGACGATCTGGTTCGGCATCCTGCAGGTCACGGCCGTCGTGGTCGTGCTCGTGCTCCTCTACCGCCCGCTCGGCGACTACATCGCGCACGTCTACACCTCGGCGCGCGACCTGCGAGCGGAGCGCGGCATCTACCGGATGATCGGGGTCGACTCGTCGTCCGAGCAGACCTGGCGCGCGTATGCCCGCAGCGTGCTGGTGTTCTCGGTGGTCGGAGTGCTCCTCGTCTACGGGCTGCAGCGCCTCCAGGCGTTCCTGCCGCAGTCGCTCGGACTCCCCGCGGTGCCGGAGGGGCTCGCCTTCAACACGGCAGCCTCGTTCGTGGCGAACACGAATTGGCAGTCGTATTCGCCGGAGCAGACGATGGGCTACACCGTGCAGCTCGCGGGCCTCACGGTGCAGAACTTCGTGTCGGCAGCCGTCGGCCTCGCGATCGCGATCGCACTGATCCGCGGCCTCGCCCGCCGAGGCTCGACGACCATCGGCAACTTCTGGGTCGACCTGATCCGCGGCCTCGGGCGCATCCTGCTTCCGATCGCCCTGATCGGCGCGGTCGCGCTGCTCGCGGGCGGCGTCATCCAGAACTTCGCCGGGTTCACCGATGTCACCACGGTGTCCGGCGCGCCCCAGAGCATCCCGGGTGGGCCTGTCGCCTCGCAGGAGGCGATCAAGCTGCTCGGCACGAACGGCGGCGGGTTCTTCAACGCCAACTCCGCGCACCCGTTCGAGAACCCGACCGGATTCACGAACCTGCTCGAGGTGCTGCTGATCCTCGTGATCCCGTTCTCCCTCCCGCGCACGTTCGGCCGCATGGTCGGCGACCACCGTCAGGGCTACGCGATCGCGGCCGTCATGGGCGCGATCTTCCTCGTGTCGACCTTCGCCCTCTCGGCGCTCGAACTCGCCGGGCGCGGCAGCGCACCCGAGCTCGCCGGGGGCGCGATGGAAGGCAAGGAGGTGCGCTTCGGCATCCTCGGGTCCACCCTGTTCGGCAGCGCGAGCACGCTCACCTCCACCGGCGCGGTCAACTCGATGCACGACTCGTACACAGCACTCGGCGGCATGATGCCGATGCTGAACATGATGCTCGGCGAGGTCGCCCCCGGTGGCGTCGGCTCCGGCCTCTACGGCATGCTCGTGCTCGCGATCATCGCGGTGTTCGTGGGCGGACTGCTCGTCGGGCGCACGCCGGAGTACCTCGGCAAGCGGATCGGACCGCGGGAGATCACCCTCGCGAGCCTCTACATCCTCGTGGTGCCCGCGCTCGTCCTCGGCGGCACCGCCCTGAGCTTCGCGATTCCCGGCATCCGGGAAGACGTGGAGTCGACCAGCATCCTCAACCCCGGCGTGCACGGCATGAGCGAGGTGCTCTACGCCTTCACCTCGGCCGCGAACAACAACGGTTCCGCCTTCGCCGGACTCACCGCGAACACCCCGTGGTTCAACACCGCGCTCGGCATCGCGATGCTGCTGGGGCGCTTCCTGCCGATCGTGCTCGTGCTCGCCCTCGCGGGTTCGTTCGCCGCGCAGGAGCGGGTGCCCGCCACCTCGGGAACCCTGCCGACGCATCGCCCGCAGTTCGTCGGGCTGCTCCTCACCGTGACGGTCGTCGTGACCGCTCTCACCTACTTCCCCGTGCTCGCACTGGGACCCCTCGCCGAAGGACTCGTCTGACCATGACTCTCACCACCACCCCCTCCGAACGGCAGGATGCTCCGGCACCGGCCGCCGTGCAGCCGTCGCGCTCCTTCGGCTGGACGCAGCTCCTGCAGGCTCTCCCCGGCGCGCTCCGCAAGCTCAACCCCGCAGCGCTCGTCCGCAACCCGGTCATGCTCCTGGTGTGGGTCGGCGCCGCGTTCACCACCGTGCTCGCGATCGCCGAGCCCTTCCTCGGCGGCCCCGCCGACTCCGGCGGCACCCCGGTGCCGGCACCGTTCACGGTGGGCATCGCCGTGTGGCTCTGGCTCACGGTGCTGTTCGCGAACGTGGCCGAGTCGGTCGCCGAGGGACGCGGCAAGGCCCAGGCGGCGAGCCTGCGCAAGACCCGCACGAGCACCATGGCCCGCCGCGTCGTCGGCTACGACCCCTCGTCGGATGCCGCCGCAGAGCACGCCGCGACCGCGCAGGTGTCGTCGGCCGAGCTGCAGCGCGACGATGTCGTGCTCGTCACCGCGGGCGAGCTGATCCCCGGCGACGGCGACATCATCGCCGGGATCGCGACCGTCGACGAGTCGGCGATCACGGGCGAGAGCGCTCCGGTGATCCGCGAGTCGGGCGGCGACCGCAGCGCCGTGACCGGCGGCACCCGCGTGCTGTCTGACCGCATCGTGGTGCGCATCACCTCGAAGCCGGGCGAGACCTTCGTCGACCGGATGATCGCCCTGGTCGAAGGTGCGAGCCGCCAGCGCACCCCCAACGAGATCGCCCTGAACATCCTGCTCGCCAGCCTGTCGATCATCTTCCTGGTGGTGGTGCTCGCCCTCAACCCGATCGCGTCGTACGCCGCGTCGCCGGTCAGCATCCCGGTGCTCATCGCCCTGCTCGTGTGCCTGATCCCGACCACCATCGGCGCCCTCCTCTCGGCGATCGGCATCGCGGGGATGGACCGGCTCGTGCAGCGCAACGTGCTGGCGATGTCGGGGCGCGCGGTCGAGGCGGCGGGAGACGTCACCACGCTGCTCCTCGACAAGACGGGCACCATCACGCACGGCAACCGCCGCGCGCACGAGGTGCTGCCCCTCTCGGGCGTCGACGAGGAAGAGCTGCTCCGGGTCGCTGCCCTGTCGTCGCTCGCCGATCCCACGCCAGAGGGCGCCTCGATCGTCGAACTCGCCGAGGCGCGCGGCATCCGGGTGACGGCACCCGCCGACGCCGTGGTCGTCCCCTTCACGGCGCAGACCCGCATGTCGGGGCTCGACCTGGCCGACGGCACGCAGATCCGCAAGGGTGCAGGCTCGGCGGTGCGGGCGTGGCTCGGACTCGACAGCGACGACGAGCTCACCGCCTCGACCGACGGTGTCGCAGCGAGCGGCGGACACCCCTCGTCGTCGCAGTGCGCGCATCCGCTGTCGATGCCACGCGGATCCTCGGCGTCGTGCACCTCAAGGACATCGTGAAGGACGGACTGCGCGAGCGGTTCGACGAGCTGCGCAGCATGGGCATCCGCACGGTCATGATCACGGGCGACAACCCCTGACCGCAAAGGCCATCGCCGCGGAGGCCGGCGTCGACGACTTCCTCGCCGAAGCCACACCGGAGGACAAGCTCGAGCTCATCCGCCGCGAACAGCAGGGCGGCCGCCTGGTCGCGATGACCGGCGACGGCACGAACGACGCCCCCGCGCTCGCTCAGGCGGACGTCGGTGTCGCGATGAACACCGGCACCTCGGCGGCGAAGGAGGCCGGCAACATGGTCGACCTCGACTCGGACCCGACCAAGCTGATCGACATCGTGCGCATCGGCAAGCAGCTGCTCATCACGCGCGGAGCGCTCACCACGTTCTCGCTCGCGAACGACATCGCGAAGTACTTCGCCATCATCCCGGCGATGTTCATGGGGGTCTTCCCCGGCCTCGCGGCCCTCAACATCATGCAGCTGCACTCTCCGGCCTCCGCCGTCACCAGCGCGATCATCTTCAACGCGATCGTGATCGTGTTCCTGATCCCCCTGGCCCTGCGCGGGGTGAAGTACCGTCCGGCGAGCGCCTCCCAGATCCTGCAGCGCAACCTGCTGGTCTACGGCCTCGGCGGCATCATCGCGCCGTTCCTCGGCATCAAGCTCATCGACCTCGTGGTCAGCCTCATCCCCGGCTTCTGACCCGGCTCCGACCACGCACCTCAGGAAAGGCACCTCATGTCCTCCACCCGCACCGCCCTCCGCACCACCGGGGTCGCCGTCCGCGCGATGATCGTCCTCACCCTCGTGCTCGGGGTCGGTTACACGCTCCTGGTCACCGGGATCGGCCAGGTGCTGCTCCCGGGGCAGGCGAACGGCTCGCTGCTCCCCGACGACAAGGGCAGCGCGCTCATCGGCCAGTCCTTCACGGATGCCGATGGCGAGGCCCTGCCGCAGTACTTCCAGTCGCGCCCATCGGCGGCCGGCGACGGCTACGACGGAACCTCGTCCGGCGGCAGCAACCTCGGGCCGGAGAACCCCGACCTGGTTGCCGCCATCGAGGAGCGCAAGGCGGCGATCGCGGAGCGCGAAGGCGTCGACCCGTCGCAGGTGCCGGCCGATGCGGTGACGGCTTCCGGCTCGGGGCTCGACCCGCACATCGGCGTCGAGTACGCGCTGCTGCAGGTCCCGCGCGTCGCCGAGTCCCGCGGGCTCCCGACGCAGGAGGTGCGGGAGCTCGTGGAGTCTAGGATTCAAGGGCGGGATCTGGGATTCCTCGGTGCGGAGCGCCTCAACGTGGCCGAACTCAATCTCGCGCTCGACGACCGGGAGGGCGAATGACCGGAGAACCGCTCCGTCGAACCCCTGCGCGCCGCGGTCGGCTCCGGGTGCTGCTCGGGGCCGCGCCTGGCGTCGGCAAGACGTACGAGATGCTCGCGGAGGGGCGGCGCATGCTCGACGAGGGCCACGACGTGGTGATCGCGATCGTCGAGACCCATGAGCGCGCGGCGACCAGGGCCCAGACCATCGGCATCCCCGAGGTGCCGCGCCGCGTCGATCTCCACCGCGGGATCACCCTGACCGAGCTCGACATCGACGCCGTGCTCGACCGTGCGCCCGAGATCGCCCTCGTCGACGAGCTCGCGCACACGAACGCCCCCGGCTCGCGCAACGCGAAGCGCTGGCAGGACGTCGACGAGCTGCTCGACGCCGGCATCGACGTGGTCACGACGGTCAATGTGCAGCACATCGAGTCGCTGAACGCGGTGGTGGAGAAGATCACGGGCGTCGCGCAGCAGGAGACGATCCCGGATGCCGTCGTCCGGGCTGCCGACGAGATCGAAGTCGTCGACCTGGCCCCGCAGACGCTGCGGGACCGGCTGTCCGCGGGACTCGTGTACCCGGCGGAGCGCATCGACGCCGCGCTGTCGAACTACTTCCGCCTCGGCAACCTCACCGCCCTGCGCGAGCTCGCCCTCCTGTGGCTCGCCGACGAGGTCGACAGCGCGCTGCGCAGCTACCGCGCCGAGCAGGGCATCGAGGGTGCGTGGCAGGCCAGGGAGCGCGTGGTCGTCGCCCTGACCGGCGGCCCTGAGGGGGAGACGCTGATCCGTCGCGGCGCTCGGATCGCCGCCCGTTCGGCCGGCGGCGAGCTGCTCGCGGTGCACATCACGGCGCAGGACGGCCTGCGCGACGAGACACCCGGAGCCCTCGCAGCGCAGCGCACGCTCGTGGAGTCGCTCGGCGGCTCGTACCATCAGGTCGTCGGGGACGACATCCCCGGCACGCTCGTCGAGTTCGCCCAGGGCGCCGATGCCACGCAGCTCGTGATCGGCGTCAGCAGGCGCGGTCGTCTCACGGCCGCGCTCACCGGTCCGGGCATCGGGTCGGAGGTCATCCGGCGCTCCGGCGACATCGACGTGCACATCGTCACGCATGCGGCGGCGGGCGGACGCATCGCCCTGCCGCGCATCACGGGTGGGGCTCTCGGCTGGCGGCGACAGGCTCTCGGCTTCGGGTGGCCCTGGCGATCGGTCCCCTGCTCTCGTGGATCATGTTCACGTTCCGCAGCCCCGAGTCGATCACGGCCGAGGTGCTCGCGTATCAGCTGCTCGTGGTCGTCGTCGCCCTCATCGGCGGCATCCGTCCGGCGGTGTTCGCCGCTGTGCTCTCGGGCGTCACGCTCGACTTCCTGTTCGTCGCACCGCTGTTCACCATCACGATCGCGCATCCGCTGCACGTGCTCGCCCTCGCGCTCTACGTCGTGATCGCGATCCTCGTGAGCCTGATCGTCGACCAGGCGGCTCGACGCGCCCGCACGGCGCAACGTGCCGCCGCGGAAGCCGAGCTGCTCGCCGCCGTCGCCGGCAACGTGCTGCGCGGCGACAACGCCGTGCTGGCCCTCGTCAGTCGCACCCGCGAGGCGTTCGGACTGAGCGGAGTGCGTCTGCTCTCGCCCGACGGTGACGTGCTCGCGAGCGATGGGGAGCCCGTGGCCGACGGGCGCGCGACGACGATCCCGGTCGGCATCCGGCCCGGCGGCGGCCCCCGCGCGGTGCTCGAACTCAATGGCGACCCGCTGGCCGGACCCGAGCGGCGTCTGCTCGACGCGATCGTGGCGCAGTTGTCGGCCGCGATCGAGCACACCGACCTCCGGGCGACCGCGCGTGAGGCCGAGTCCCTCGCCGAGACCGACCAGGTGCGAAGCGCACTGCTCTCCGCCGTCAGCCACGACCTCCGTCGCCCGCTCGCATCGGCTGTCGCGGCGATCGGCGGTCTCCGCGGCGCGCACCGGCTGTCGGCCGCCGACCGCGACGAGCTGCTGGCCACCGCCGACGAAAGCCTCGCGACGCTGTCGACGCTCGTGACCGATCTGCTCGATGTGAGCCGCGTGCAGGCGGGCGTGCTCGCCGTCTCGGCCTCCCGGATGGATGCCGCAGGCACGGTGCTCGCTGCCGTCGACGAACTGGGCCTCGGACCGGCCGATGTCGAGCTCGCGCTCGACCCCGACCTGCCTCCCGTGTTCGCCGACCCCGTGCTGCTCCAGCGCGTGATCGTCAATGTGCTCGCGAACGCCCACCGCCATGCCCCGGACGGCACCAGAGTCATCGTCTCGACGAGTGCGCTCCTCGATCGCGCCGAGATCCGCATCATCGACCGGGGGACGGCGTCTCCCCGGAGCGACGCGACCGCATCTTCCAGCCGTTCCAGCGCTTCGGCGACACCGACAACACGACCGGCCTCGGTCTCGGGCTCGCCCTGTCGCGCGGGTTCACCGAGGGCATGGGCGGTACCCTGACACCCGAGGACACCCCCGGCGGGGGCCTCACCATGGTCATCTCCCTGCCTCTGGCCGCAGGACCCCGCGACACGGAAGGCTCGGAGTGAAGCTCCTCATCGCCGACGACGACCCGCAGATGGTGCGAGCGTTGAGGATCACGCTCTCCGCGCATGGCTACGACGTGGTCGTCGCACCGGATGGCGCGGCCGCGATCGCGGCTGCCGCGCAGACCCACCCCGACCTCATCATGCTCGATCTGGGGATGCCCCGGCTCGACGGCATCGAGGTCATCCAGGCTCTGCGCGGCTGGACGAACGTGCCGATCATCGTGGTGTCGGGTCGCACCGGGTCGGCCGACAAGGTGGAGGCGCTCGATGCGGGCGCGGACGACTTCGTGACCAAGCCGTTCCAGGTCGATGAACTCCTCGCCCGCCTGCGGGCTCTGTCGCGGCGTTCGGCCCCGGTGGGTGGCGAGTCGACCGTGTCGTTCGGCGATGTCGTGGTTGACCTCGTCACCAAGACCGTGACCAGGGCGGGCGCACGCGTGCACCTGACCCCGACGGAGTGGCGGATGCTGGAGCACCTGTCCCGGCACCCCGGAGCCCTCGTCACCCGACAGGATCTGCTCAAGGAGATCTGGGGCAGCGAGCAGGTCTCCGATTCCGGCTACCTGCGGCTGTACATGTCGCAGCTGCGGAAGAAGCTCGAACACGAGCCCGGTGCCCCGGTGCATCTGCTCACCGAGGCGGGGATGGGCTACCGCCTGGTGCTCTAGCGTCCGAGCGGCGCCGTGCGTGCTGCGGGGGCTTCGCGCCGACGACGGAGCACGGCGACGATTCCCACGACGACGAGCAGGACGGCGACGATGATCGCCGTCACCGCGGTCGGCGTGCTCTCGGGCTCCCCGTGAGCCGCCCGACCGCGAGCCAGCTCAGACCCCACGCGGTCGCGAGGGCCGGGGCGATGCGTCTTGTGAACCAGGCCGCTGCCGCGCCGATCACGAGCACCACGACCAGGACGGCCACGGCCCACGCGTCGGCCGCCTCGGCCCAGTCCTCTGGCGCGATCTGCGTGAGCCACGCGGCGGTGTTGGCCACGGTCGCGATCGTCACCCAGCCGAAATGCAGGCCGTTGGCACCGTCGGTGAGCACACGGTCGGCGAGGTTGCGGGCGGGGAATCGGCCGAGGATCACGATGATCCGCGCGAGCACCGCCAGGAGCGCCGCGATCACGAGCACCGTCAGCCACAGGGTCAGATACCGCGCCGTGACCAGCCACAGTCCGTTGAGCACCATGGAGGCGGCGATCCATCCGCCCACCGCCTGCTGGCGATCGTCCTGCCGCTGTGCGGGAAGCGCCTGCCACACGGTGTACGCGATCAGCCCGAGGTAGATCAGCGACCAGATCGAGAACGCCGGCCCTGCCGGTGCCAGGTACGAGCCCTGAGCCGAGAGCGCGCCATCCTGCAGGTCGTCGACGGATGCTCCGCCGAAGGCGCCCGCGCCCACCGCTGCCGCGATCAGCATGAACGACGCCGCGGCGATGGTCAGCGACTGGCGGACGATGCCTCTGGTGCGTGATTCCATGCCCCGACCGTAGGCATCCTCACCCTCGGACGCACCCGCCTTGACAGCGCTCCACGATTTCGCTAACCAGGTTAGCCACTCTTCACGGGCTGACCCGGCATCAGGTGCGGGCGAACGCCGCGTCGATCAGGACCTCGGCGGCTTGGCGCGCCTGCACGGCGACCGCAGGATCGGCCGAGATCGCCGCGGTGCTCTGGGCGCCCTCCGCAAGGATGGAGAGCTGGGCCGCGAGCGCCGCCGGGGCCCCGGTCGCGGCGACGAGTCCTGCCATGTACTCCTGGAACGACGCCTTGTGCGCGCGGACGATCCCGGCGACCTCGGGGTTCGTGCCGCCGAGTTCACCGAACGCGTTGATGAAGGCGCAGCCCCGGAAGTCGTCGGCGCAGAACCAGTCCTCGAGGTAGCCGTAGACGGCGAGCAGACGCGTCCGCGGGTCGTCGCCCGCATCGGTCACCGCTCCTGCGAGCCCGGACTCCCATTCGACGTGCTTGCGCGCGAGGACGGCGGCGACGATGTCGGACTTGGCCGGGAACAGTGCGTACAGACGGCGCAACGACACGCCGGCCGCCGAGCGCAGCTCGTCCATGCCCACGGCCGCGTACCCCTTGCGGTAGTAGAGCTCCTCCGCGGCGGAGAGGATGCGCTCGCGTGCCTCGTCTTCGGTCATACCCAGAAGTTTACTTGACATGAGAACGCACGTTCTCTATGTTGGTCATATCGAGCGAGAACGATCGTTCTCACCGGAACCGAAAGGACCATGATCATGGGTTACATCACCGTCGGAAACGAGAACAGCACCCCGATCGAGCTCTACTACGAAGACCAGGGAGCCGGCCAGCCCGTCGTCCTGATCCACGGCTATCCGCTCGACGGTCACAGCTGGGAGCGTCAGACCCGCGAGCTCCTCGCCCAGGGCTACCGCGTCATCACGTACGACCGCCGCGGTTTCGGGCAGTCGTCCAAGGTCGCCTCCGGCTACGACTACGACACGTTCGCGGCCGACCTGAACACCGTGCTCGAGACCCTCGACCTGCGCGACGTCGTGCTGGTCGGCTTCTCGATGGGCACCGGGGAACTGGCCCGCTACGTCGCCCGCTACGGACACGACCGCGTGGCCAAGCTCGCCTTCCTCGCCTCGCTCGAGCCCTTCCTCGTGCAGCGCGACGACAACCCCGAGGGCGTGCCGCAGGAGGTCTTCGACGGGATCGAGGCCGCCGCGAAGGGCGACCGCTTCGCGTGGTTCACCGACTTCTACAAGAACTTCTACAACCTCGACGAGACCCTGGGCTCGCGCATCAGCGAAGAGGCCGTGAGGGGCAGTTGGAACGTCGCGGTCGGCAGCGCTCCGGTCGCCGCCTACGCCGTGGTCCCTTCCTGGATCGAGGACTTCCGCGGCGATGTCGAGGCCGTCCGCACCGCCGGCAAGCCCACCCTGATCCTGCACGGCACGAAGGACAACATCCTGCCGATCGACGCCACCGCGCGCCGCTTCCACCAGGCCGTCCCCGACGCCGAGTACGTCGAGGTCGAGGGCGCCCCGCACGGGCTGCTGTGGACCCACGCCGACGAGGTCAACGCGGCACTGAAGTCCTTCCTCGCGAAGTGACCCCTCCGGGCATACGCCCGTTTCTAGACACATGTCCAGAAACGGGCGTATGCTCGTTCCATGCCTCGCGATGCAGCGACGGCGGACATCTCCGCCATCCGTGACACGATCCGGTCCTCCTCCGACCCCCGCGTGCTCGCGACCCGTTCCCGCCTGTACGAGGCCGTCCGCGCGCTGGCGGACTCCGGCGCGGAGATCACCGTCCGCAGCGTCACCGTCTCCGCAGGAGTCAGCCGGGCCACGTTCTACACGCACTTCTCGGGCGTGGAGGATCTCGCCCTCCACCTGCAGGAGCAGGCGTTCCATGACATCGCGGGCTCGGCCCGCAGCACCGACTCCGTGACCTCGTTCGACGAGACCGCGATGGCACGGTCGCAGCGCGCGCTCATCGCGCACTACGCCGCCTACCGTTCGCTGTATGCCGGCGCCTTCGCCGTCGCGACGCCCCGGGGAGCCGAATCCCGCGTCGCCGCCTTGATGCGGACCGAGATCCTGGCGCATATCCGTGACATCGCCCCTCCGCCTCCCGGCGTGGACCCGGAGATCGCGGCGACGTACATCGCACACGCCGCGACCGGCCTCATCGCCTCGTGGGTGCTGGGCGAGACCGAAGCGACGGAGGACGAGCTCGCGCAGCATCTGACGCAGCTCATGCCCCGCTGGATGCACACCGGCATCCCGTCGTCCGCCGGAGATCCCGACGGGCTCTGAAGAAAGAAGAATCAGGAATGAAGGCAACACTCGTCCGCGAGATCGGCGCGGGATTCGTCAGCGCAGACATCGACATCGCCGAGCCGATCGGCCGCGAGGTCCTGGTCGATGTCAAGGCTTCCGGCCTCTGTCACACCGACCTCACGATGTCGCGGTTCGAAATGGGCAACCCGCTGCCCGGCGTCTTCGGGCACGAACTGGCCGGGATCGTCACGCAGGTGGGCCCTGACGTCACCGACATCGCCGTGGGCGACCATGTCGTGGGATGCCTCGTGCAGTATTGCGGGGCGTGCGAGAAGTGTCTCTCGGGCAAGGTGTTCCAGTGCCTGCACCCGGAGAAGACGCTCCGCGCAGAAGGCAGCGCTCCCCGTCTCAGCGAGAACGGCGCACCGGTGGGCCAGGCGTTCGGCCTCGGGGGCTTCGCCCAGCAGGCTCTGGTCCACGAGAACCAGCTCGTGAAGGTGCCGGACGAGGTGCCTTTCGCGCAGGCGGCGCTCCTCGGCTGCGGCGTCGTCACCGGTGCCGGCTCCGTCCTGAACACCGCGAACGTGCAGGCTGGGGACTCCATCGTCGTGATCGGCGCCGGCGGCGTGGGGCTGAATGCGATCAACGGCGCCCTGATCGCGGGGGCGACCACGATCATCGCGATCGACATCGCCGACGACAAGCTCGCCAAGGCGCGCGAGTTCGGGGCAACGCACGTCGTGAACTCGAAGAGCAGCGACCCCGTCGCGGCCGTCCACGAGATCACGGGCAACGGCGCGGACGCCGTGTTCGACTTCGTCGGCACCAAGACGGTCGCGGAGCAGGGCCTCGAGATGGCAGCGCCCGGCGGCGGGCTCTACCTGATCGGGGTGATCGACCCGACGTCCCACATCGACGTGCACCAGGTGGGACTGATCGGATCGCAGAAGCGCATCCAGGGCGTGTACATGGGCTCGACCACCGCCAAGCACGACATCCCCATGTACGCGAAGCTCTACCTCGAGGGCCGCTTCGAGCTCGACTCGCTGCTGTCGAAGGAGATCGCGCTCGACGAGGTGAACGAGGGGTACGAGTCGCTCAAGGACCCGAACATCACCCGCGTGGTCATCACCTCGCTCTGAGCTCGGCGTTCCCCGAGCAGGTGCCTCCACGGCATCCGCTCGGGGAGGGCGGGTCAGCCGCGCATGGCGACGCCGCGGCGCCAGTAGCCCATGAAGGCCACCTGCCCGCGGTCGATGCCGAGGTCCTTGACGAGGTGCCGGCGCAGGGTGGTGACCACACCGCTCTCTCCCGCGATCCAGAAGTACCGCTCGGCCGGGGCCTCCCGCGTGGCGATGTCCTCCCCGAGGCCGGAGTAGTCCGGTGTCTCCCACAGCAGGTCTTCGCCGTCGATGTCCTTCACGCTGATGGCATCGGTCGCATCGGCGTCGCCGAGGTATCCGAGCACCGCGGGGATCAACCGCAGACCGTGCGGCTCTCCCGCATCGCGTGGCAGCCAGTGCACCTCCACCCCGACGGGCGCGTCGATGCGCAGGACGTCGGCCGGAGACGGCACCTCGATGAACGCGACACCGCGGACGTCCCGCGGCGCGTCCTCCAGAATCCGCGCGATCGCCGGAGCGGCCGTCTCGTCCCCGGCCAGCACGACCGAATCGGCGGCACCCGGGGCGTACTCCGCTCCGCCGTGCGCATCGACGTCGACGCCACGACGCGGCCCCACGACATACAGCTCCTGCCCGACGGCGGCCTGGCTCGCCCAGAGCGACGCGGGTCCGGTCAGGCCCGGTTCGAGGTGCAGGACGAAGTCGACGTCGACCTCGGTCCCGCCGTCCGTGTCGACCCGCAGCTCGCGCACCGAGTACGTGCGCATCGACCCGCGCTCGGCCTCCGGCACGGCGAGGAACGCCTGCCACCAGTTGTCCGAGCTCCGATCGAGATCGGGAAGGATTCCGGATGCTGGGGGGAAGACCAGCTTGATGCGGCTGTCGAACACCTCGCCGGGCGTGCCGAACTCGAACAGCTCATCGCCGCCGAACGTCACCCGCACGAACGACGGCGAGACACGTTCGACGGCCCGCACCTCGGCGCGGGTGAGGATGTAGGTCGGGCGCTCGGTCGTGGTGGTCTCAGCGGACATGGTGCCTCCCGATGGGTGTGACCATCGGCTTGCCGGAGACCGGATCGATGGTGATCTGATTGGCGAGGCCGAAGACCTCTTCGACGAGTTCGGCGGTGACGACGTCTTGCGGAGCGCCCGTCGCGTGCACCCGACCGTCCTTCATAGCCACGAGTTCGTCGGCGTAGCGCGCCGCGAGGTTGAGGTCGTGCAGCACCATGACGATGGTCGTGCCGCGCGAGACGCTCAGGTCGGTGAGCAGGTCGAGCACCTCGACCTGGTGCGCGACGTCGAGGAAAGTCGTCGGCTCGTCGAGCAGCAGGATGTCGGTCTCCTGCGCGAGGGCCATCGCGATCCAGACGCGCTGGCGCTGTCCGCCGGAGAGCTCGTCGACGCTCCGATCGGCGAGGTCGGTGATGCCGGTCGCGTCGAGGGCGTCGGCGACCACTTCGTAGTCGTGGGTGCTCCACCGCGCGAGCATCTTCTGGTGCGGGTGCCTGCCCCGGCCGACCAGGTCGGCCACGGCGATGCCCTCCGGGGCGACGGGCGACTGCGGAAGCAGTCCGAGCACCCGCGCGACCTCCTTGGTGGGCCGCGCGTGCACGGACTTGCCGTCGAGCACGATCTGCCCCGCGGACGGAGACAGCAGGCGGGCGAGCGAGCGGAGCAGGGTCGACTTGCCGCATCCGTTCGCTCCGACGATGGTCGTGATCCTGCCGGGTGCGATCTGCAGGTCGAGGCCGTCGATCACGGTGCGGTCGCCGTAGGCGAGAGTCACCCCGTCGGCAGAGAGGCTGTGCGACACGGTCATAGCGAACCCCCGGAACGGTTGGTGCGGATGAGCAGGTAGATCAGGTACGGCGCGCCGACCACGCCCGTGATGACGCCGACGGGATAGCGGGTGCCGAAGACGAACTGGCCGATCAGATCGCCGCCGAGCACGAGGACGGCTCCGACGAACGCCGACGGCAGCAGGAGGTTCGCCCCGGCCCGGTGATGCGCGCGGCGATGGGCCCGGCCATGAATGCGACGAACGCGATGGGACCGGTCGCCGCGGTCGCGAAGGCGAGCAGGGCCACCGCGCCGAGGATGAGCAGCAGCCGCGTGGCATTGACGCGGATCCCGAGCCCTGCGGCGGAGTCGTCGCCGAGCTGGAGAGCACCGAGGGCGCGCCCCTGCGACAGCATCACGGGTACGATGACGGCCGCGGCGATCGCCATCGGCAGCACTCGCTCCCACGACGCGTTGTTGAGGCTTCCGGTCAGCCATTGCATCGCGGTCTGGATGTCCCAGTTCGCGGCCCGCGACAGCAGATACGAGATCACGCTCTGCAGCATGGCCGCGACGCCGATGCCGATCAGGATGAGACGGGTGCCCGCGAATCCGCCCTTGATCGAGAGCAGATAGATCGCGAGGGCCGTGACGATGGCGCCGGCGAGGGCGAACAGCGAGACGAGCGGACCGTTGAGCGAGAGCACCACGATGCCGAACACCGCTGCGGCGCCGGCGCCGTTGGAGATGCCGATGATGTCGGGGGATGCGAGCGGGTTGCGCAGCATCGTCTGGAAGCACACGCCGGCCATGCCGAACCCGATCCCGGTCAGGACGGCGAGGACAGCCCTCGGCAGCCGCAGCTCGCCCACCGTGAACGAGGCGCCGGGCACGGTCTCGCCCAGGATCACCCGGATCACCTCGTCGGGCGTGTAGAACGTGTTGCCCACCATGAGTGCCACGGCGAAGAGCACGAACAGCACGGCGCCGAGGATGATCGTGGCGACCGCGTGCCGACGGTGTCGCGCACGCCTGCCCGTCACGATGCGGGCGACCCGTGCCGAGGCGGACTCCTCCGCGCGCGCCAGCGTGTGCTCGGTGTGCTCTGTCGTGGTCACAGCTCACGCACCTTCTGCCGACGGACGATCCAGATGAAGAACGGGGCGCCGATGACGGCGGTGATGATGCCGACCTGGATCTCCTCCGAGGAAGGAGCGATCACCCGGCCGACGATGTCGCTCGCAACCAGCAGGGCCGCGCCGGCGATGGCCGAGAACGGCAGCAGCCAGCGGTGGTCGGTGCCGACGAGCATCCGGCACACGTGCGGGATGATCAGTCCGACGAACCCGATGGGTCCGGCGATCGCGGTCGCAGCGCCCGCGAGGATCACCGCGCCGAGCGCCGAGATCAGTCGTGTGCGGAACACGTTCTCGCCGAGCCCCTTCGCCATCTCGTCTCCCAAGGCGAGCGAGTTCATGCCCCGGGCGCACAGGAAGCAGATGAGGGCGCCGAGAGCGAGGACCGGTGCGGTGAGGGCGATGCGCGGCCACTCCGCCCCGCCCACGCCGCCGATCTGCCACGACTGGAACGTCTGCAGCAGATCGACCCGCGGCAGCATGACCGCGCTGATCAGCGAGGCGAAGGCGGCCGACGTGGCTGCTCCAGCCAGAGCGAGCTTGAGCGGGGTCGCGCCACCGCGACCGAGCGAGCCGACCGCGTACACGAAGACGGCGGCGATGCCGGCGCCGGCGATCGCGAAGGCCATCTGCCCGTAGGGGTCGGCGAGGCCGAAGAACGCGATGCCGAGGACGACGGCGAGCGAGGCGCCGTTCGAGACACCGAGGATGCCGGGGTCGGCGATCGGATTGCGGGTCACGGCCTGCATGGTCGCACCGGCCAGCGCGAGCGCCGCCCCGACGAGGAGCGCGAGCACGGTACGAGGGATGCGCTTGACGATCGCGGCCTGGGCGATCGTGTCGGTGTGGCCGCCGAGGGCCGCGACGATGTCGTCGAAGGAGACCGCCCGCACGCCGAAGGAGATCGACAGGACGCTCAGGACCACGAGGATCACGACCCCGGCGACGAGCCAGAGGGTGCGCCGCAACACCGGGCGCCGCAGGTCTGCGGCGCCCGGTGCGAGGACGGTTGCTGAGGTCACAGGAAAGTCACTCCGCGGATGCGGACCGAACGACTACGACGCGAGCGGTGCGGCCAGGATCGCGAGGTAGTCGGTGAGACCCCACGGGATGGACAGCGGCGACGGGTTGGCCGAGGCCGCGATCGGGCTGGCGTCGGGGAGCACGGCGATGCGCCCATCGGCGATGGCGGGGATCTTCGACAGGAGCGGGTCGGCCTGCAGGAGCGGGATGATCGAGTCGTCGCCATAGGTGATGAACAGGTCGACGTCGTCGAACTTCTGCGCCTCCTCGGCGCTGACCGTCAGGTAGAACTGGTCGCTGTCCTTGTTCTCCTCGACGATCGACGGGAACGGCAGTCCCAGGTCGTGCAGGTATCCGGGGCGCGTGTCGATCGCGGTGTAGTAGCCGACCTGGCTGAGGTCGGTGGGGTCGATGTACGAGAAGAGGACCTTCTTGTCCTTCAACACGCTGTTGGCCTCGAGTGCCGTGTCGGCGTCGGCGTGCAGCTGCTCGATCAGCGCCTCGCCTTCCTTCTCGAGCCCGAGCGCCTTCGCGTCGAGCGCGATCATGTCGTCGACCGACGTGCCCCAGGCGACCTCGGGGTAGGCCACGACGGGGGCGATCTTGGAGAGGGTGTCGTACTCCTCCTGCGTCAGACCGGAGTACGCGGCGAGGATCACATCGGGCTCCGTGTCGGCGACCGCCTCGTAGTCGATGCCGTCGGTCTCGTCGAAGAGCACCGGCGTCTCGGCGCCGAGCTCGTCGAGCTTCTCCTCGACCCAGGGCAGCACGCCGTTGTCGTCGTCGTCGCCCCACGTCGCCTTGCTCATGCCGACGGGAACGATGCCGAGGGCCAGCGGCACCTCGTGGTTCGCCCACGCGATCGTCGCGACGCGCTCGGGCTTCGCCGAGATGGTCGTCTCGCCGTAGACGTGCTCGACCGTGACGGGGAACGCGTCGTCCGAGGCCGGGTTGCCACCGGTCTCCGCCGTCGACTGCGGTGCGGAGGAGGCACAGGCGGAGAGGCCGACGGCGAGCGCGGCGGCCGCGCCGATGGCGAGGATTCGAGAGATGCGCACAGGCGTTCCCTTCGGGTTTCGGGGTGGGGTTCGGCGCGAGAGCCGCGCCCAGCCTTTGGTAAGCCTGGCCTAATCTAACACGGAGGTTAGGTCCGCCTCACTTCGAGTCGTTCTCGCAGGGTACGAAAAAGCCGGCCGGATCCGTGAGGATCCGGCCGGCTTCAGGAAGTCAGCGCGCGCTCAGAGAGCGCGGATGTTCGCCGCCTGCATGCCCTTGGGGCCACGCTCAGCGTCGAATTCGACCTTCTGGTTCTCGCGGAGCTCCTTGAAACCGGAGCCGGCGATAGCCGAGTAGTGGGCGAAGAGGTCGTCCGAGCCGTCATCGGGAGCGATGAAGCCGAAGCCCTTTTCCGCGTTGAACCATTTCACAGTGCCAGTGGCCATGTGTTTTCTACTTTCTGTTGACTTAGCCGTTTGCACGGCCTACGCCGAGTCGGAACATCCGACACGCGCGCTCTGTCACGCTACCACGGCAGGCTGACCAGGAGCACCGAACGTCGGATTCCTCTGCAGGAGCGCGGCTTCGGTGCGCGTGCTCACCCCGAGTTTTCTCAGCACCGCCGAGACGTGCACGCTCACGGTCTTGACGCTGATGAACAGTCGCTCGCCGATCTGCCGATTGCTCAGACCTTCGGCGATGAGCTCGAGCACCTGCTGCTCGCGGGCCGTGAGGGCCTCGCCGCCCTGCGCGGATTCCGCAGTCGCCCGCGGGGCCAGTCCCGCGACGGCGGCGAATCGGGTGACGGCGGTCTGCAACTGCGCGTGCCCCAGCGCCTCGGCGATGTCGGCGGCGATGGCGAGCTCCATCGACGCCGTCGACCGGTCGCCGTCCCGCACCAGCAGCCGTGCACGTTCGAGCCGCAGGACGACCCGGAGTGTGACCGGCACATCGTCTCCGTCGGCCCGGCTCATCGCGGCATCGACCGCATCATGACGCGGGTAGAGCAGCGCATCGAGGATCGTCGACCAGGCATCGTCCTGCAGTTGCGGAGGCTGCGAGAGCCAGGCCCCGCGGATGGCGGCCGACGCCTCCTCGACGTCGACGCCCTCTGCGCGCAGCTCGGCGACGATCGCGGCACCCTCCAGCAGAAGTCGACGCTGATGCAGCAGCGCGGGTCGGTCGTCGTGCAACATCTCGAGGATCGTGGCGAGTGCGCCGCGGAGGTCTCCCTCGCTCTCGGCGACCGCGACCGTCATCATGACCCGGTCGTACCAGATCTGCCGCTCCGAGACACCCGTCTCCTCGAACGCCGGAAGCCAGTCCCGCAGCATCTCGGCCGCTTCTGCCGACCGGCCGCGCCAGGCCAGCACCCGCACTCGCGTCATGCTCATGTACATGCGGAACACGCGCAGAGTCCCCTGCACGAAGTCGCGGGACAGCATCTCCTCCACGCGCTCGATCTCGCCGAGCTCGAGCAGCGGCACGACCATGTTCTGCGCCATGATCGAACCCGAGGTGCGCTCGACCCGGAGCTCGCGTGCACGCCGAAGCCCCTCTTCTGCGACCTCAACCGCCTCGCGGTAGCGGCCGAGGAGCGTGAGCAGGTCGGAATAGTTCACGCGGTAACGCATCTCGGCATTCGACCCCGTCGCGAGCTCTCTGGCACGTTCGTATTCACGCACGCCCGCTTCGACCTCGCCCAGGTGCGCCAGCGAGCCGCCGCGCACGTTCGCCGCGATCGAGAGCTGATCGGCGGACCCCGCGCCCGCGGCCCCACGCTCGGCCTCATCGGCGAGCCGGATCGCCTCCTCGCGGTCGCCCGCGATCATGCGGCGGCTGGCGAGCTGATTGAGCAGCTCGGCGTGAAAGGCCTCGTCATCGATGTGCTCCTCGGCGATCGCCAGCGCCTGTTGCAGTAGCGGGATGGCACCGAGCCGACCGAGGTTGACCAGGTAGAGCGCCTTGTTGCGCAACAGTCGCGCATGCAGACGAGGATCGACCGTCGCGGGATCGACCTCGGCGAGGGCCACGTTCGCCACGGCCAGTGCACGTTCGCCGTCGCCGGCGTTGCGCAGGACCGACCCCAGCACGAGGAGCAGGTCGAGGCGCTCGACTCGGGCGGCCACCGCCGCATCGGGCACCAGTGGCCACAGCTCCAGCACGAGCTCACCGAAGCGGGCGGCACTGGCGAACGCGTACTGCGCCTTGGCGTGGCGCATGGCGTCTGCCGCGGCCACGAGCGCCTTCCGGTCGTCTTGCGCGAGCTGCCAGTGATACGCGAGCGCCGCGGCATCACCGTTCTCGGAGCCCGCGCCGTGCGCCTCGAGGGTCTCGGCATATGAACGATGCAGTCGCGCCCGCTCCCCCGGAAGCAGGTCGTCGTGCACGGCCTCGCGCAGGAGGGCGTGCCGGAAGCGGTAGTCGTCGTCGACCACGACCAGGATGCCGCTGCGCGTCGCCTCCCTGATCGCCTCGTCGAGCCGCTGCTCCGGGAGGTCGACCAGGCGCGTGATCAGAGGATGAGACAGCGGGCGCTCCGCTCCCGACACGACCTGCACGACGTGGCGGGCGTCATCGCCGAGCCGGTCGAACCGGGCGAGCAGCAGATCGCGAAGGCCATCGGGCAACGGGCCGTTCGAGCACCCGGCGATCTCCTCGATGAAGAAGGGCACCCCCTCGGCGCGCTCCTGCATGCGCCCCAACGCCGCCTCGCTGAGCGGGCGGCCCGTGATCTGCTCGGCCAGCTCCCGCACGGCGACCTCGTCCAATCGGCGCAGGGTCAGCCGTTCGAGCAGCCGCGCCCTGGTGGACTCGCCGATGAAGCGGCTCACCGCGTCTCCTCGGCGCACGTCGTCGGTGCGGCAGGTGATGAGCAGCAGGATGCGCCCGCGCCCGAGCGCCCGCAGCAGGAAGGAGAGGATGGCGAGAGTCGACTCATCCGCCCAGTGCAGGTCTTCGACGACGAGCACCTGGGGGCGCGCTCGGCCGCTGCCTCGATGAGCGAGGCGATCGCGTCGCGGAGTCGCTCCGGGCTCGTGCGGTCACGGTCGGCGGGGGCGTCGACCAGTTCGGGCAGCAGCATCCCGAGAGCCTCGGCGCCGACGCCGACCGACTCGTGCACCCGATCCACCCCCATGCGGGCCACGATCGAACGGAGGATGCCCGTGAGCGGACCGTACGGTGTGCGGGCGGCTCCGAGGTCGAGGCACCACCCGGCGTGCACGTCGGCGGTCTGCTCTATGCCCGCCGCGAACTCGCGCAGCAGCCGCGACTTGCCGATCCCGGCCTCGCCTTCGACCAGGAGCGCCGCCGGCATGCCGTCGCGCACGCCGGCGAACAACCGGCGCACCTCGGCGAGCTCGGCCGCGCGGCCGACCATCTCGGCGCTCGGAGCGGAAGGGGGCATGGATTCATCGTCCCACTCCCGACCGACATTCGGGCCGGGCCGCCGGCCGGGTTCCGCGACGACACCGCTCACCGCGCTGGCGCCGCCGTTTCGCAGACCTTCGTCGAACGTGCGGTCGCCGTGCGGGAGCGGTCGACGCCGAGCACGCGGTCGAGCATCCGACGCACCGCTCCCGCCGGACGCGGCACGATCTGGTCGGCATGCTCGATGAGGAAACGCCGCTGCGCGGCCGCGCGCTCCATCTGCTCTTGCTCGAACTGGGTGATCTGATGGGTGAGGTAGGGGTGCTCGTACATGGGTTCTCCTCGACGGTTCGCTGTATCCCTACACTCCGCTCTGAGGTACCCCGTCGGCATCGGACGGTTTCCCTATCTTCTTGGTGCGGTCGGCTAGGGATGCCGCGCGCTAGCGGGCCGGCGGTGCCTGGCGCAGGAGAGTCGGACGCGCCGATGGCCGGGACTGCGCCGGCGTCAGGATCGCCAGGACCCGCACCATGGTCAGCATCCACAGCAGTCCGAGTCCGACGATCACGGCTTCGACGGCCGTGACCGAGTACAGCCCGAACGGGATCCACAGAGCGAGGGCGACCACGACGAGCACCGCGACGCCGATCGAGGTGATCAGCAGAGCGCGGGGTCTGCCGGGGATCGCGACCACGGTGGCAGCGGCCGCAGCGGCGAAGAGCACCAGTGTCGCGAAAGCGGCGATGTCGTGCGGCACGGGCACCCTGTGCAGCGGCAGCAACCCGACGGCGGCCAGGGCGACCCCGCAGGCGGCCCAGAGGGCGACGATACCGGCGATGCGCCCGACCGCGGGATCACCCAGCATCCGATGCAGGTCGCGTCCGATGTACGACCCGACGGTCGCGACCAGCAGACCGGCCACGACGAGCGTGCCGTTGAAGGCCCACGACCCGCCCAGCTGCGAGAAGTTCTGCTCCCACCAGAGCGGATCGGCCGCCGTGACCATGGCGAAGAGCGTGCCGATCGCGAGGAAGCCGAACAGGAGCGCGGCGAGATCGGTCGTGCGCAGATCGATGCCCGCCCCGAATGCCGACCGCCCGCCGACCGCCGCGGCGACGCCCGTGAGCAGTCCCCGCCGATCGCTCCGAGCCGCAGCCCCTGGAGCCCTGCCGCGAGCACCTCGGCGGTGAGCAGCACCCCCATCATCGTGACGGCCCCGAAGGCGATCGTGAGCGCGAGTGACGACAGGTCCGACACCACCGCCTGCCAGCGCGGCATCGACGCCGTCTCGCCACGACGGTGCATCAGGGTGCTCGTGAGGAATGCGGCAGCAACGACGGCCGCGGCGATCGCCGCGGCCGGCATCGCCAGCGACCCCTCTCCGGTGAGCGGCCGCGGGTCGCCCCGCAGGAGCAGGACGCCCGCGGTCACACCGACGACGAAGCAGAACGCCGTCGCCCACACGGCCCTGGTCTCGCCGCGCAACCGCTCGTCCCGCTCCATGTGCTCATGCAAGCACGGGCAGCGGACACCCGAAAGCCCGGGCGTCAGGCGTCGACGTCACCGCGCCACGCGCCGGTCTCGACCCCGCGTCCCTCGATGAACTCCTTGAAGTTCTGCAGGTCCTTCTTCACGGCATGCGAACCCGCGCCCACCAGTGAGCCGAGCTTCTCGAGCAGACCCTCGGGCTCCCAGTCGAGCTGCACCGTGACCCGGGTGTTCGTGTCGTCGAGGGTGTGGAAGGTCACCACTCCGGCATGCTCCGTCTCGCCGCCAACACTGTTCCACGCGACCCGCTCGTCGGGGTGCTGCTCGGTGATCTCGGCGTCGAACTCGCGCGTCGCCCCGCCGACCTTCACCTTCCAGTGCGTGTGCGTGTCGTCGATCTGCGTGATCGACTCGACCTCGTCGAGGAACTTCGGGAAGCTCTCGAACTGCGTCCACTGGTTGTACGCCGTGCGGACGGGAACGTGGACGTCGATGGTCTCGATGATCTGCACCATGGGATGCTCCTCACTGTTCGTCGTTCGTGTGTTCCCATTCAGCCGGTGATCGCGAGGATCGGCGACGGGGTTGACATCCGCCGCCGATCCCGCGACCCTCGTCGGCTGCCCGACATCCGAGCGAACATCACGTCGATGTCGGCGGCCGTCGCACGACTAGCGTTGAGGTCATGCGCATCCCCGCCGCGATCCGCGCCTCCAAGCGCTCCCCGCTGCTGCAGGTCGTGAAGTCGGCCGCAGCGACGATCGCGGCGTGGCTGATCGCCGGATGGGTGTTTCCTGCGCAGCTGCCCGTCTTCGCCGCGATCGCCGCCCTGCTCGTGGTGCAGCCCAGCGTCAACCAGTCGCTGTCGAAGGCGCTCGAGCGCAGCATCGGGGTGATCGCGGGCGTCATGATCGCCGTCGCGCTGGGGCTGCTGCTCGGCTCGCCCAGCTGGATCGTGCTGCTCGCGATCGTGGTGGCCATGCTCGTGGCCTGGATCTTCCGCGCCTCCCCGGCACCGGCAACCAGGTCGCGATCTCGGCGATGCTCGTGCTGGCGCTGGGCTCCTCCAGCCCGGAGTACGCGTTCGCGCGCATCGTGGAGACGTTGATCGGCGTGGTGATCGGCATCGTGGTGAACGCGCTCATCGTCCCACCGGTGCTGGTCGCGCCCGCGCGCCGCGACGTCGGCCTGCTCGGTCGGGAACTCGCGGCGAGCCTCGACCGGTTGGCGGTCGCACTGCCCGAGCCGCAGACGCCGGCGAAGCTGCAGGAGCTGATGCTGGAGGTGCGCCTGCTGCGCCCGATGAAGGACGCCGCTGACGCGTCCATCGCGGCGGGGAGGAATCGCTCACCCTGAACCCGCGGCGCTCGACACACCGCGCGGAACTGCGTGAGCTGCGGGCCCTGCTCGAGCGTCTCTCGCCCATCGTCACGCAGACGATCGGCATGACGAGGGCGTACTTCGACCACTACGACGACACCCTCGGCGACGAGCCCGTCGTATCGGCCATCGCCGAGCAGCTGCGCAGGGCCGGCCACGACGTGCGGCTGGCCGTGCAGGTCGCGGAGGCCTCCCCCGAGCCCGACACGCTGACATCGACCATCCCCGCGCTCACGGCGCCGCTCGTGGTGCGGCCGCCCTCGTCGCAGCACTGGATCCTGATCGGCTCGCTCCTGGAAGACCTCCGTCGCATCCGCGGCGAGCTGCTGGACGAGGACTGAGCCCGCGTACCCTGAGAGCATGTCCGAGATGACCGTGCCCGAGGCTCTGGGCGAGCTCGCGGCCCTGGAAGATCCGAAGGTGCGCGCCGCAAACGAGAAGCGCGGCGATGACCACGGCATCAACCTCAGCCGGATGCGCGCGCTCGCGAAACGCATCAAGACCGACCAGCCGCTGGCACGCGAGCTCTGGGCGACCGGGGAGACACCGGCGCGACTGCTGGCCCTGTTGATCTGCCGCCCGCGCGACTTCACCGCCGACGAGCTCGACGCCATGCTGCGAGAGACCCGCCCGCCGAAGGTGAACGACTGGTTCGTGAACTACGTCGTCAAGAAGTCGCCGCTCGCCGAGGAACTCCGGCTGCGGTGGTTCGACGACTCCGACCCAACGGTGGCCGCCGCCGCCTGGTCGCTGACCACGGTGCGGGTGATGAAAGACGCGGATGGCCTCGACCTGCCGCACCTCCTCGACCTGATCGAGCGCGATATGAAGGACGCTCCGAGTCGTCTGCAGTGGGCGATGAACGAGACCCTCGCGAACATCGGCATCTTCCACCCGGAGCACCGTGCGAGGGCGTTGGAGATCGGCGACCGGCTGCAGGTCCTCGCCGACTACCCGACCGCCCCCGGCTGCACCTCGCCCTTCGCGCCGCTGTGGATCGGCGAGATCGTCCGACGCCGCGAGGGCTGAACCGCGCCTCCCGCGGGTCCGGGTCGCGCTACGGAGGAGATCCTCGGTTCGGAGGGCCATATCCGCAATTCCCACCTCCGAACTGCGGATCTCCTCCGCACCACGCGCATCGACGAACTCCCCGATAGAGCACCTACGCTGAGGACATGAGCACGCACATCGCCGCAGAGCCGGGCCAGATCGCCCCCATCGTCCTGTTCCCCGGGGATCCGCTGCGCGCGAAGTGGATCGCCGAGACGTTCCTCGACGACGCCGAGCTGTACTCGCAGACGCGCGGGATGCTCGGATTCACCGGCACGTGGGAAGGGCACCGCATCTCGGTGCAGGGCTCGGGCATGGGGCAGCCGTCGATGGCGATCTATGCCAACGAGCTCTTCGACTCCTACGGCGTGCAGACGATCGTCCGGGTGGGGTCGTGCGGTGCGCTGACCGAGCGCGTGAAGGTGCGCGACATCATCATCGCCAGCGGCGCGTCGACCGATTCCGGCATCAACCGCGTGCGCTTCCACGGACTCGACTATGCGCCCGTGGCCGACTTCGGACTGCTGCGCGCGGCGGTCGAGGCGAGCGAGGACGCCGAGCTCGAGTCGATCGTGCACGTGGGGCAGCTGTTCTCGAGCGATCAGTTCTACAGCACCCGCCCCGAGCTCATGGAGCCCTTCGTGCAACACGGCATCCTGGGGGTCGAGATGGAAGCGGCCGGCCTGTACACGCTCGCGGCGTTCCATGGTCGGCGCGCCCTCGCGATCTGCACGGTGAGCGACCACATCGTCACCGGCGAGGAGACCACGGCGCAGGAACGCGAGCAGACCTTCGGCGACATGATCCGGATCGCGCTGCGCGCCGCGACCGCCGCCTGATCAGCCTCGCAGGTCGGCATCCCCGCCGGATGGGATGATCGGAAGACCATGACTTCCTCCCCGCGGCTCGATCCCGCCATCGTCCAGGACGCCGCGGACCCGGACGCCGTCTACCTCGCCTTCGTCGAATGGGCGGAGAGCACGGGCATCAGCCTCTACCCCGCGCAGGACGAGGCGACCATCGAGATCGTCTCGGGCAACAACCTGATCCTGTCGACCCCGACCGGCACCGGCAAGTCGCTCGTCGCGGTCGGCGCGCACTTCAGCGCTCTCGCGGCGGGGCGCCGCAGCTACTACACGGCACCGATCAAGGCCCTCGTGAGCGAGAAGTTCTTCGCGCTGGTCGACGTCTTCGGCGCCGAGAACGTCGGCATGGTCACAGGCGACTCCTCGGTCAACGCCGACGCCCCGATCATCTGCTGCACGGCGGAGATCCTCGCGAACCTCTCCCTGCGTCAGGGCACGGATGCCGACGTCGGGCAGGTCGTGATGGACGAGTTCCACTTCTACGCCGACCCCGACCGCGGATGGGCCTGGCAGGTGCCGCTGCTCGAGCTCCCGCAGGCGCAGTTCATCCTGATGTCGGCGACCCTCGGCGACGTGACCGAACTCGCGGCCGACCTCACCCGTCGCACGGGCCGCGAGACGGCGACGGTCACCGGGGTCGAGCGCCCCGTCCCCCTGCACTTCTTCTACGAGACGACGCCCATCCACGAGACGATCGACGACCTGCTGAACACCGGGCAGGCGCCGATCTACGTCGTGCACTTCTCGCAGGCCGCAGCGATGGAGCGTGCGCAGGCGCTGTCGAGCACGAAGGTCGCCACCCGCGAGCAGCGCGACGAGATCGCCGCGCTGATCGCCGAGTTCCGCTTCACGACCGCGTTCGGCAAGACGCTCTCGCGCTTCCTGCGTGCGGGGATCGGCGTGCATCACGCCGGAATGCTGCCGAAGTATCGGCGCCTGGTCGAGCAGCTCGCGCAGCGCGGGTTGCTGCGCGTGATCTGCGGCACCGACACGCTCGGCGTCGGCATCAACGTCCCGATCCGCACGGTGCTGCTCACCGCGCTCACGAAGTTCGACGGCACCCGGATGCGGCAGCTGAACGCCCGCGAGTTCCACCAGATCGCGGGGCGTGCCGGTCGCGCCGGGTATGACACCGCCGGCACGGTCGTCGCGCAGGCTCCCGAGCACGAGAGCGAGAATGTCGCTGCGGTCAAGAAGGCCGGCGACGACCCGAAGAAGAAGCGCAAGATCGTCCGCAAGAAGGCGCCGGACGGCTTCGTGTCGTGGGGCGAGCCGTCGTTCCGCAAGCTCATCGACGCGGTCCCCGAGACCCTGACCTCCCACATGCAGATCACGAGCGCCATGATGTTGAACGTGATCGCCCGCGGCGGCGACGTCTTCGCGAATATGCGCGCGCTCGTATACGACAACCACGAGCCTCGGAAACGGCAGCGCGAACTCGCACTCCGCGCCATCGGGATCTACCGCACGCTCCGCGAATCCGGCATCGTCGAGAAGACGCCGGAGGGCGATATCCGACTGACAGTCGATCTGCAGCCGAACTTCGCACTCAACCAGCCGCTGTCGCCGTTCGCTCTCGCCGCGTTCGAGCTGCTCGACCCCGATCCCACCGCCGGCACGGGGACGGGCTCCTACGCGCTGGACATGATCTCGATCGTGGAATCGACGCTCGACGACCCACGCGCCGTGCTGAGCCAGCAGGAGTTCCTCGCCCGGGGCGAAGCGGTCGCCGCGATGAAGTCGGAGGGCATCGAGTACGACGAGCGGATGGAGCTGCTCGAGCAGATCACGTATCCGAAGCCGCTCGACGAGCTTCTGACAGCCGCATTCGAGACCTTCAGCGCCGCCCAGCCGTGGATCCGCGACTTCGAACTGCACCCGAAGTCCGTCGTCCGCGACATGTACGAGCGGGCCATGTCGTTCGGGGAATATGTCGCCTACTACAAGATCGCGCGCTCCGAGGGCGTGGTGCTGCGCTACCTCTCCGACGCCTACCGCGCGGCCTCGCAGACCGTTCCGGAGGAGTTCAAGGACGAGGATCTGCGTGACCTGATCGAGTGGCTCGGCGAGCTCGTCCGGCAGGTCGACTCCAGCCTGCTCGACGAGTGGGAGGAGTTGATCGCCGGCGTCGACAACGGACGCTTCGACCCGCACGCGCCCGACGAGCCGATCGTGCCGCCCGCTCCGAAGCGGCTCACGAGCAACATCCGCGCCTTCCGCATCCTCGTGCGCAACGAGCTGTTCCGACGGGTGCAGCTGGCGGCGCGGGAAGATCTCGACGGCCTCGCTGAGCTCGACCCCGGTTTCGGCGCCGATGCATGGTCGGACGCCCTGGACGGATACTTCGCCGAGCACGACGAACTCCTCACGGGCGCGGATGCCCGCAGCTCGAAGCTGCTGATCCTCGATGAGGGCGCGACGGCGTGGACGGCACGGCAGATCCTCGACGACCCCGCCGGCGACCACGACTGGGCCATCACCGCGACGATCGACCTCGCCGCCTCCGACGAGGCAGGACAGGCCGTCGTGACCGTGACCGCGGTGGACCGGCTGTAGCGCCCCTCGACGTCAGGCCTGCATGACCGCGAGCACGTTGCCCGCCGGGTCGCGGAACCACGCGATGTCCGGGCCCTGACCGTTGCCGCGCACGATGCCGCGCGAATCCGAGGGGAACTCGTCGTCGCTGTAGATCTTCGTCTGCACGCCCCGTTCGATGAGCTCGTCCACCGCGGCGTCGACGTCCGCCACCGGGAAGTTCAGGATCGTGAAGCTCGCCGGGGTGTGGTTCGGCTTCGCGTACACGAGGATCGACCCGCCGCTGGGCAGCCGCAGGTCGAGGAACCCCATCGCGTTGACCTCGACGTCGAGGCCGAGGGTCGTGCCGTAGAACTCTTTCGCCGCGTCGATGTCGTCGACGCTGAATCCGCTGAACGCGTTGTCCGTTGTGAAGGCCGCCATGCTTCCATGGTCCGCCGTCGCCCGGCGGTTGTCGAGGGGGTCATCGACGGACGCGGGCCGTGAGACCGTCCGTCACCCGCAGCGGGTCGAACAGGGCCGCGAGCCCGCAGCGCACCAGGAGCGCGTGAGCCGCCACACAGATCGCGATCACCACCGCCGTCAGCGCGATCGGACCGACCGCCTCGAGCACCGGTGTCGTCCGCCACCCGGCAGCGCGCACCCCCGCGTCGATCAGCGCGAGAGGGATCATGTGCAGCACGTAGATCGGCAGGGTCCGCCGGCCGAACCAGCGCAGCGGTCGCGCGACGACGTCGACATGCCGGTCGAGGAGCACGCTGAGCGACACCCCGAAGGCCACCGCGACCAGGCACAGCAGCGGCCACGTTCCGGGCACGAGGCGGATGCCGAGCACGGAGACGACCGCGAGTGCTCCCGCATACACCGCGGCGAGCGCGAGCGCGACGCCCGGGCCGCTGACCCTGGCGAAGCGCTCGATCAGTCCGCGCAGCCGCAGCCCGACGAGGAAGAAGAACAGGTTCTGCACCAGCTGCCACAGGTTGCCGAGATCCGGAAGGAGACCCGCACCGGCGACCGCCGCGACGACGAACGCGACAGGCAGCACCCCGGCGGTCGGGAGGCCGCGCGTCGCCCGCCCGACCACCAGGTACATGGCGAGAGCGAGCAGATACCAGAGGTTCGTGGGGCTGATGGTGAGCTGCGCGAGCAGCTCCCACCCGTCGGTCGCCCGAGCCGTGTCGAACTCCGGCGCCAGCGCGAGCACGACCGTCTGGATGAGCACCCACACGAGGTAGAGCAGCGCGAGCCGCGCGGCCCGTCGTCGCCAGGAGCCGCCGCTCGCCGCGGAGACCGCCCGTGCGGCGAACATTCCGGACACGAGGAAGAACAGCGGGATGCGCAGCGGCAGCAGCTGGGCGTTGAGCATCACCCAGGCATCCGTCACCGGACCCGCGCCGGGGATGCCGACCGCGACCTTCGTGACCACGTGCCAGAGCACGACGAGCAGGATGCAGATGCCCTTCGCGACATCCGGCCAGCCCAGACGCGGCGCACGGACCTCTGTCACGACGCCGCACGCACGAGCCGCGCCACCAGGTCGACGTACGGCACCCCGACGGCGGCGAACATCCGCGGCACCTGTGATGCGGCGGTCAGCCCCGGCATCGTGTTGACCTCGTTCAGCACCGGCCCCCGCTCGGTGAGGAAGAAGTCCATGCGCGCGACCCCGTCGCACCCGAGAGCATCGAACACGGCGATCGCGGCCCGCTTGAGGGCGGCCGTCTCCGCCGCGTCGAGCACGGCCGGGACCGTGAACCGCGCACTGCCGTCGTACTTCGCAGCCGTGTCGAACAACCCGGTCGCGTGGATCTCCAGCGGGGGCGCCGCCCACCGCACACCGCCCTTCTCGCGCAGCACCGCGACGTCGATCTCCCGCCCCCGCACCACCTCCTCGACGAGGATCCGCCGATCGAATCGCGCCGCCTCCCGCAGAGCCGCGAGCAGCTGCCCCTCCTCTGTCACCAGGCTCACGCCGTGGCTCGATCCTGCCGACACGGGCTTGACCACGACCTCTCCCTCGAACTCGACGTCGCCGATGTCCTCCGCCGCGACCAGCCGTCCGCGCGCGGTACCGAGGCCCACGGCGTCCGCCACCAGCTTGGTCGTCCACTTGTCCATGCCGATGGCCCCGGCCCGCAGCCCCGACCCCACCACGGGCACTCCGGCGAGCGCGCACAGCGCCGCGAGGGCACCGTCCTCCCCGAGCGCGCCGTGCACCGCAGGGAACACCACGTCGGTGCGGGTGAGGAGCGGCAGAGCGAGGGCGAGCGACTCTGCCGGAGTCGCGCCGTTCGGACGCCCGTCCACTCGCCAGATCCCGCCGCGATCGATCGTCACGCTGGTGACCTCATGATCGCCCATCCGCAGCGCGGCCGCGACAGCGGCTGCCGAGGCCAGCGAGACCTCGTGCTCGGAGTTCTGCCCTCCGCCGATGACCAGCACGTTCGTCGTCATGCCACGCTCCTCTGCACCCGTGTGCCGATGCCGGTGACGACCGTGTGCGGGATGCTCCCTGCCCATCGCGCCCAATCCTGCACGGCGGGCACCGCTCCCCCGTCGGGTCCGAACACGGTCGCGACGGTGCCGCGGGGAACAGCACCGCGCCGGTGTCGACGACGATCTGGTCCATCGACACCCTCCCCACGATCGGGTGCCGCATCCCCCGATCTCGACGCCCGCATCCGGCGCCAGCTCCCGAGGGATGCCGTCGGCGTACCCCACCCCACGACGCTGAGGTGCGTCTCCCGGTCGGTGACGTGCGCGCCGCCGTAGCCGACGGCGGTGCCCGGGGAGGCGAGGACGCTGTGCACGACCGGCGCCGTCCAGCGGGACGCCCCGGCGAGCACGGTCCTCTCCGACGGGTCGATGCCCACGAGGCCGGCGCCGATCCGCACCATGCCGAAGTGCGTCGCCGGATCGGTCAGCGCACCGGAGGTCGCGGCGAGGTGCACGAGCACCGGTCCGAAGCCGGCCCGCAGCACGGCGTCGCGCCCCTGCCGCATGCGCAGCACCGCAGCCGCGTTCGCCGCCGGGTCCCCCTCGTCCGCGCGGGGCAGATGGCCCATCACCCCCACCACCTCGACCCTGCCCCGACCGGAGCGGGCGAGGCGGAGCAGTTCCGGCCACTCGTCGAGCGGACTCCCGCCTCTGGCCATGCCGGTGTCGAGGTGCAGGTGCACACGCACCGGACGCCCGGCATCGGCGATCAGCTGGCGCAGCTCCTCCGCGGAGCCGACCGCGATGTCGACCCGCTGCGTCGCGGCTTCCTCGGCATCCACGCCCGACGGATTCAGCCACGACAGGATCGGCACCGAGAGTCCCGACTCCCGGAGCGCGCGCGCCTCGCCGACATCTGTCACCCCGAGCCATCCGCCCCCGCGGCGACCGCGGCCGTCGCGACCGCGACCGCCCCGTGCCCGTAGCCGTCGGCCTTCACGACGGCCATGATGCGGGCGGTCGTGGCCGCCCGCACGCGATGCACGTTCTCGGCGACGGCCGTCGGCAGCGTACACAGCGTGGGGGCATGCAGCCGCGAGAAGGTGGCACGCTGCGGTGCGAGAACAGTGGTCATCGGGTCATCCTCGGGTCGGCGGTCGGATCGGCGAGCATCTCCGGGCACCCGTCGTCGACGGCGTCTGAACGCAGTTCGTAATGCCACGGTTCGTTGGCGTAGATCTGGCACAGCCCGTAGCGCGATCCGCGTTGCGCGAGCCAGTCCAGCGCGGGCCACGGCCCCAGGTCGACCGCATCGCCCGTCACGTGCTCCGAGGTCTCCGGCGTCGCCACCCAGCGGCGGGCCTCGTCCTCCGACCCGTACTGCACGATCGCGTCCTGCAGCATCCGCTCCTGCAGCGCGGGAGAGCGCCATCCGCTGTTGACCCGGAACGTGATGCCGTCCGCGTCGGCGTCGGATGCGGCGCGCTGCAACGCCTCCCGCAGCGCGGGATCGAGGTTGCCGATCGCGACCCGGTCCACATCGAACACGGTCGGCTTGTCGTCGTCGCGGATCACGCCGTCGGCCTCGCTCGGTGCGATGACCGAGCCGGTGACGTCTCCGCTGTCGTACTCCGGAGTGGGTGAGGGCGCCGGTCCGGTGCGGGTCGCGTCGGCGAAGGCGACCGACAGCGACTGCTGAAGGCCGAACGCGAGGACGACCACGGCGACCGCAGTGGCCAGGGTGACGACGACCCGACGGCGACGGCGCGCTCGTGGGGGATGGGAGGTGGTGCGGGTGTTCATGCTCCCAGTGAAGAAGGGGCGCGGTTGCCGGGGCGTATGCGCTTTTCCATATGCTCCCGATATGCCGCACTGCGTAGGATCGCAGCCATGCGTGTGCTGATCGTCGAGGACGAGCCCTACCTCGCCGAGGCGGTGCGCGACGGCCTGCGCCTGGAGGCGATCGCGGCCGACATCGCCGGCGACGGCGACACCGCGCTGGAGCTGCTGAGCATCAACGCCTACGACATCGCCGTGCTCGACCGCGACGTGCCCGGTCCCTCCGGCGACGACATCGCCCGATGGATCGTGGCCTCGGGCAGCGGCATCCCGATCCTGATGCTGACCGCCGCCGACCGCCTCGACGACAAGGCGACGGGTTTCGAGATCGGAGCCGACGACTACCTCACCAAACCGTTCGAGCTGCGGGAGCTCGTGCTGCGCCTGCGTGCCCTCGATCGACGACGCCAGCGCAGCCGTCCGCCTGTGCTGGAGGTCGCCGGGCTGCGTCTGGATCCGTTCCGCCGCGAGGTGTACCGCGACGACCGTTACGTCGCCCTCACCCGCAAGCAGTTCGCCGTGCTCGAGGTGCTCGTCGACGCGGGCGGCGGGGTCGTCAGCGCCGAAGAGCTGCTCGAACGCGCCTGGGACGAGAACGCCGACCCGTTCACGAATGCCGTGCGCATCACGGTCTCGTCGCTGCGCAAGCGCCTGGGGGAGCCGTGGCTGATCCTCACCGTGCCGGGTGTCGGGTATCGGATCGGGACGGATGCGGATGCCTAGGCGCCGCGGGATGAGCGCCCGCCTCAAGCTCACGCTCAGCTATGCGGGGATCGTCGTGGTGTCGGGGCTGCTGCTGCTCGCCGCGGTGGCCCTGTACCTGCTGCGCTACGTCCCTGACGTGCAGATCCCGGTGCTCACCGACCTCCGCGTACCGAACCGGTCCGACCTGATCCGCGCCTTCGTGCCGGTCGCCGCGACGGTCATGGTCGTGCTGCTCGCGCTCGGCCTCGGCGGGGATGGCTGCTCGCCGGACGGATGCTGGCGCCGCTCGAGCGCATCGGCGACGCGGCTCGGCTCGCGGCGCAGGGATCGCTGTCGCACCGGGTGAGCCTTCCGGGACGCCGTGACGAGTTCCGCGACCTCGCCGACGTGTTCGATGCGATGCTCGAGCAGCTCGAGGCGCATGTGGCTGAGCAGCAGCGCTTCGCCGCCAACGCCTCGCACGAGCTGAGGACGCCCCTCGCGATCTCGCAGACCCTGCTCGAGGTCGCGCGCGACGATCCGGATCGCGATGTGGATGCGCTGATCTCCCGCCTCCGAGAGGTCAACACACGCGCGATCGATCTGACCGAGGCCCTGCTGCTGCTCAGTCGCGCGGATCGTCGGACGTTCACCCGCGAGATCGTCGACCTCTCGCTTCTCGCGGAGGAGGCGGTGGAGGCACTGGTCCCGCTCGCGGATCGCCGAGGCGTCGCGGTGGAGGTGGGTGGCGCTCCCGCCCCGGTGCTCGGATCGGCGGCCCTGCTGCCGCAGCTTGTCACGAACCTCGTGCTCAATGCGATCGTGCACAACCTGTCGTTCGGCGGCTCGGTCGCGGTGCGCACGCATACGATGCCGCACGCGGTCGCGCTCGTGGTCGAGAACACGGGCGAGGTGCTGCCGGCCCACCGCGTGGCGACGCTGGTGGAACCGTTCCAGCGCGGTGCCGAGCGCACCCGCAGCGACGATCATGCCGGCGCGGGTCTCGGCCTCGCGATCGTCGACCGCATCACGCAGGCGCACGGCGGCACGCTGGTGCTCACCCCGCGCAGGGAGGGGGCCTGATCGTGACGGTCTGGCTGCCGCACCCCTACCCCGCACCCCTCGGCTGACCCGTCCGCTCCGCCCCGGTATCCTCCCGCGAGTGCACGGATGTCGGAGGGATTCACGGATGTCGGACCGGAACGCGGTCTCCGGTCCGACATCCGTCCGCTCGCCCGACAGGTGGACGGAGTCGGGGTTCAGGCCACGCGAGGATCGCGCGTCGCGGCCAGCTCGCGGCCGAAGGTGCGGGCGTCGGCCTCGGCGTTCTCCTTGAGCTCGCGGGCGGTGTCGGCGAACGCATCGAGCGCCGGGTTCACCCCGACCAGCGTGAACGGACGCTGCACCACGCGGAGGTCGAGGCCCCACACGTCTTCGAGCACGCGGCGCAGCCAGCCGGTCGAGTGGTCCCAGCCCTCCTTGGGCGAGCCCTCCGCGTAGTTGCCGCCGAGCACTGTGACGAGCGTCGCGGGCTTGCCGTTGAGCGCCGTGCCTGTCGGGTCGATGCGCGAGTCGGTGTAGGCCAGGTCGAACCAGGTCTTGAAGTGCTGCGAGACCCCGTAGTTGTACAGCGGCACGGCGATGAGCAGCGCGTCGGCGCTGATCAGCTCGTCGGCGAACGACGTCGCGAGCGCGCGGGCCTCGTTCTGTGCGGGGGTGCGCTGCGCCTCGTCGACGAAGCCGCCTGTGACGGCATCCGCCCACGCGGTCGCCGGCACCGGGTCGCTGGCCAGGTCGCGGCGGAGCACGGTCGAGTCGGGGTGGGACGCGGTCCACTCGGCCTCGACGATGTCGGCGAGCGCGCGGCTGGCGGACGACGCGGGAAGGATGCTGGCATCCAGGCGGAACAGGGACATGGGCCTACCTCTCGTTTTCGTAGTCACTAGCTTTTTATGAGCGACATTGGTTAACGTAGCACGGGTAGGATGTGGGCATGGCCGAGGTCGAGGAAGAGCGTCAGGTGTGCGACGCCGCCGTCACACTGGCCTTCAGCGTGCTCGGAAAACGGTGGAACGGCATGATCGTGTCGTCGCTCGGAGGCGGGCCCTCGACCTTCGTCGTCCTTCGCCGCGCCGTCGCCGGCATCAGCGACACCGTGCTGTCCGACCGACTGGCGGAACTCGCCGATGCCGGGCTCGTGGCCCGCACGGTCGACCCCGGCCCGCCGGTCACCGTGTCGTATGCGCTCACCCCGAGCGGGACCGGCCTGTTGCCGATCCTCGATCAGCTGGGGCAGTGGGCCTCGGCGAACCTCGCCGAACGCGCCCACTGACGCGCACTCGCCGTCACCAGGGGCTGGGCTCGTAGTCCTTCAGGAACACGCCGTGGATGTCTTCGCCGGCCTCGCCGCGCACGATCGGGTCGTACACGCGGGCGGCGCCGTCGACGAGGTCGAGCGGGGCGTGGAAGCCTTCTTCGGCCAGGCGCACCTTCGTGTAGTGCGGACGCTCGTCGGTGATCCAGCCGGTGTCGACCGCGGTCATCAGGATGCCGTCCTTCTCGAGCATCTCGCCCGCACTGGTGCGGGTCAGCATGTTCAGAGCCGCCTTGGCCATGTTCGTGTGCGGGTGCCCAGGACCCTTGTAGCGGCGGGAGAACTGCCCCTCCATCGCCGAGACGTTCACGACGTACTTCCGGTGCGACGACGACGCGGCCATCGACGCCCGAAGACGACTGATCAGCAGGAAGGGCGCGGTGGTGTTCGCGAGCTGCACCTCGAGCATCTCGAGCGGATCGACCTGCTCGATCGACTGCACCCAGCTGTTGACGCGGTTCACATCGGGCACGAGTCCTCCCGCGTCGATGGCCGTGCCGTCGGCGTGCTTCTCGAGCGACGAGGAGCCGGGAGCCATGGCGAGCCTGGCGAGGTCTTCGGCCGTGAGGGCCTGCCCGCCCTGCTCGGCGACCGTGCCGCCGAGGGCTGCGACCGAGAGCAGCGGATGCGCATCGACGGAGGCCTGCAGCGCCTGCGGATGCGGGTCGGCGGTGTGCCCGAACGTCTCCATCTCGGGCAGCGGTCCGTCGGGCAGGGGCTGCAGCTCGGCATCCGCGAGCAGCGAGTACGCACCGGGCGAGCGGCGAACGGTCTGGGCCGCGTTGTTGATGAGGATGTCGAGCGGACCTTGAGCCGCGACCGAGTCGGCGAGGCCGATCACCTGGGCGGGGTCGCGCAGGTCGATGCCGACGACGCGCAGTCGGTGCAGCCAGTCGGCCGAGTCGGGCAGGGCCGAGAAGCGGCGCACGGCATCGCGAGGGAAGCGAGTGGTGATCGTGGTGTGCGCGCCGTCGCGGAGCAGCCGCAGCGCGATGTGCATGCCGATCTTGGCGCGGCCGCCCGTGAGCAGGGCGCGCTTGCCGGTGAGGTCGGTGCGGGCGTTGCGCTTGCCGTGGCTGAAGCGCGCGCAGTCGGGGCAGAGCTGGTGGTAGAAGGCGTCGACCTGCGTGTACGGCTGCTTGCAGATGTAGCAGTTGCGCGGCTTGAGCAGCTCGCCGGCGATCGGGGCGTCCACGACACTGGTCGCGAGGTCGTTGCCGCGGGTCTCGTCGTCGATGCGGTCGGGTGCTCCCGTGGCGGTGCGGGCGACCACGGCCTTGTCGGCTTCGGCGATCGCGTCGCGGATCTCCTTGCGGCGCACGCGCTTGACGGCCTTGAACATCGCGGCGGTCGCGTGGCGCACGGCGACGAAGTCCGGATGCTCGTTGTCGATCTGGTGCAGCTCGGAGAGGACGCGAAGAGTCGTGGCGAGATCGTCGGGGTCGACGCCCGGTCCGAGGTCGGGTGCAGCGTCGGAGGGGGCGTCGGTCATTGTGCCGATTTTACGCGAGTGTCCTGGGCATATGCCCCTCCTCTCCTCTCCCCTCCCGAGCATCCGTCCTGCCGCCGAGTGCACGGCTTGTCGTCGAGTGCACGGCGTACCGACGCACGGAAGCCGTGCACTCGGCAAGAGGCCGTGCACTCAGCGACACCGCGTATCCCTTGATATGCAAGTCTCCACTTGCCTATCATGAACGGATGACCGATCTGTTCCACGCACTCGATGACGAGACGAGGCGCCTCATCCTCGACGAGCTGTCGGTGCACGACGGACAGACCCTGTTCGAGATCTGCACCACCCTGACCATGCGCCACGGTGTGACGCTGACTCGACAGGCCGTCTCGCAGCACCTCGCCGTGCTCGAGTCCGCGGAACTGATCTCCACGGAACGACGCGGACGATCCAAGTTCCACTATTTCCACCCGGAGCCTCTCGCCCGCATCGCCGAGCGGTGGCCGTACACACGGAGCACCCCATGAGAATCGAACTGACAAGCATCTTCGTCGACGACCAGCGCACGGCTCTGGCGTTCTACACCGACGTGCTCGGCTTCACGAAGCACCACGACATCCCCCTCGGCGATGCCGCATGGCTCACGGTGCGGTCGCCCGAAGCGCCCGACGGACCGGAGCTCCTGCTGGAGCCCTCCGGGCACCCGGCGGTCAAGCCGTATCGCGATGCTCTCGTCGAAGACGGCATCCCGCTCGCTCAGTTCGCCGTCGACGACCTCGCCGCCGAGCATGCGCGCCTGACCGGACTCGGCGTCGTCTTCACCCAGCCGCCGACCGATATCGGCACGGCATGGGTCGCGGTGCTCGACGACACCTGCGGCAACCTCATCCAGCTGATCCAGATGAAGGCCGCCTGACCCGCCCCCGCCCCTGCCGCGGAGTCAGACCAGGGCGTGCTGGCGACGGAGCGCCGTGAGCACCGTGCCGTTCACGCCCGCCCACTCCCCGAGCGTCGCGGGCACGATGGGCGGAACCCGGTGGAACGAGGCGCGCGCGCTCACATACCGCGCCGCGAGCGTCACGAGCTCGTGCGGCGCCTGGGCGAGTCCGCCGCCGATGACGATGCACCCCGGGTCCACGAGGGCGCAGAGGGTGAGGATCGCCTCGGCGAGCGCCGACGATGCGCGCTCGACGATCGCCGTGGCCGCGGCATCCCCGGCGTTGCTGGCCGCGAGCAGCTTCTCCGGACCTCCCGCACCCCGGCCTTCGCCCAGGCTCTGCGCAGAGCGGGGGCGCCGATGATGGTCTCGAGGCAGCCGCGCCGTCCGCAGGAGCAGAGGTGGCCGTCGGGCTCGATCGTGATGTGGCCGAGCTCCCCAGCGGAGCCGTGCGCCCCGGGCACGACGCGTCCGTGCGCGACGTGCGCCCCCGCGATCCCGGTGCCGAGTGCGAGCACGAACACATCGTCGATGCCGGCGCCCGCACCCCACGAGGCCTCCGCGACAGCCGCAGCGTGGCCGTCGTTGATCACATCGACGGGGACGCCGAGTGCGCCGCTGAGCTGGGCACCGAGCGGACGGCCGTCGAGCGAGGGGATGTTGGTCGAGCGCACGACGACGCCCTCCGCCTCGTCCACGAGCCCCGGGATCGACAGCACCACGCGCTCCAGGTCGGCGTCGCCGCGGAGGGAGTCCACGATGGCGGACAGCCCCTCGACGGGCGCGGCCTTGGGCGTCGAGTGTCGGCCGCGGGCGAGCGGTGTCGGAGGAGCGTCCATCGATGCCAGGGCGGGGGCGAGCAGGTGCTTCACGCTCGATCCGCCGACGTCGAGCCCCAGGACGACAGGTCCCACGTGGCTCACACCCCTGCTCGTTCGGCTCGGTCCTCCCGCGGTCACTGCGTCATCACCAGGGCGGCCGCTCGGGCCTCCCGCCGCAGCGCCTGCTTGTCGGGGTCGGGCACGGGGACCGACGCCAGCAGGCGTCGACTGTAGGGGTGCTGCGGGGCGAGGAGCACGTCATCCGCGGAACCGGTCTCGACGATCTCGCCCTTCAGCATCACGGCGACCCGGTCGGAGATCTCGTGCACGACCGCCAGGTCGTGGCTGATGAACAGGCAGGCGAAATGCATCTTCTCCTGCAGGGTGCGCAGCACGTCGAGCACGGCCGCCTGCACCGACACGTCGAGAGCCGAGGTCGGCTCGTCGGCGATGATCAGCTCGGGCTCCAGCGCGATCGCCCTGGCGAGGCCAATGCGCTGGCGCTGGCCTCCCGAGAGCTCGTGCGGGTAGCGGGAGGCGTAGTTCGTCGGCAGTTCCACGGCGTCCAGCAGCTCGGCCACCCTGGTCCGACGCCCGGCCGCGGTGGTCGAGACGCGTCGACGCTGCACGAGCAGCGGCTCGGCGATCGCCTCCCCACGGTCATGCGGGGGTCGAGGCTGGAGCCGGGGTCCTGGAAGATCGCTCCGACACGTCCGCGCAGCGCGCGCTCGCGACGCCCGGAGACTCCTCCGCGTCCGACTTTCTCGCCGAACAGGGTGATCGAACCGCTCGACAGCGGCAGCAGACCGAGCGCCGCACGCCCGAGAGTCGACTTGCCGGAGCCGGATTCCCCGACCAGCCCGACGATCTCGCCCGGTGCGATCGCGAGGCTCACCCCGTCGAGCGCGAGGAACGGACGCCCACCGCGGCGGTACGTCACACTCGCGGCATCGAGCTCGAGCACGGCGGCCGGCACCTCGGTCTCGGGCTCCCGTTCGATCACGGTCGCGATGTCGGGCAGCGAGGGCACGGCGCTGAGCAGCTTCTTGGTGTAGGCCTCGCGGGGTGCGGTGAGCACGGTGCGCGTGTCGCCCACCTCGACCATCGTGCCGCGGAACATCACGGCGACCCGGTCGGCGATGTCGGCGACCACGCCCATGTTGTGCGTCACCAGCAGGAACGCGGTGCCCGACTCCGCGGCGAGCCGCCGGATGAGGTCGAGGATCTCGGCCTGCACCGTGACGTCGAGCGCGGTGGTCGGCTCGTCGGCGATGATCAGCTGCGGCTCGCACGCGAGGGCGATCGCGATGACCACGCGCTGGCGCTGCCCGCCGGACAGCTCGTGCGGGTAGCTCTTCGCCCGACGCGCAGGGTCGGGGATACCCACGCGCTGGAGCATCTCGACCGCGCGCTTCCAGGCCTCCGCCTTCGAGATGTCGCGGTGGTTGAGGATGGCCTCGGTGATCTGGTCGCCGATCCGCATGCTCGGGTTGAGCGCGGTCATCGGCTCCTGGAACACCATGGAGATCTCGGCGCCGCGCACGGCGTTCATCTCGGCTTCCGCGAGCGGGAGGAGTTCGCGTCCGGCGAGGGAGATCGACCCGGTGACCGTCGCCGTCCGCGGCAGCAGCTTGAGGATGGCCATGGCCGTGACCGACTTGCCGGAGCCTGACTCGCCGACGAGCGCCAGCACCTCTCCCGGACGCACCTCGAGGTCGATGCCCTTCACGGCCTCGACGGATCCGTCCTCGGTGCGGAACGTGACCTTCAGGTCGGAGACCGACAGCAGTGCGTCGCTCATGCGGCACGCCCCTTCACGTCGAAGAAGTCGCGGAGTCCGTCGCCGATGCTGTTGAAGGCGCAGACCGTCAGCACGATGCAGAATCCGGCGGGGAAGATGAGCCACCAGGCGCCCGCGTACGTGTAGGTGATGCCGCTGGTGAGCATGGCGCCCCAGTCGGTGGCCGGCTTCTGCAGCCCCATGCCGAGGAACGAGATGTAGGCGACGAGCAGGATCGCGTCGGCGACCTGGAAGGTGGCGTTCACGACGATCGTGCCCACGGTGTTCGGGACGATGTGCTTGAGCACGGCCCGCGAGTGGGTGCCGCCCATCGCTCGCAGCGCCAGCACGTACTCGCGCGACTTGAGCGAGATCGACTCGGCCCGCACGAGACGGGCCGGGACGAGCCAGGAGACGAGGCCGATCACGCAGATCATGAGCGGGACGCTCGGGCGCAGGATCGCGGAGAGGATCAGCAGCAGGAAGGTCGCCGGGATCGCGATGCCGGCGTCGACGACGCGCATCATCACGGTGTCGACGGCGCCGCCGACGTAACCGGCGATCGCGCCCCAGAGGGTGCCGATGACGGTGGCGAGGATGCCGGCGGCGAGCCCGATCAGGATCGAGATCTGGCCGCCGACCATGAGCCGTCCGAGCACGTCGTACCCGACGTCGTCGGTGCCCAGCGGGTGGCCGGGGCTCCCCGGCGGCAGCATGGTGCTGCGGAGGTCGGTGTGGATCTGATCCGTCGGATGGATCAGCGGGCCCAGGAAGCAGAAGAGCAGGAACAGGACGATGGTCACGATGCCGAAGACCGCGAGCTTGTTCTGCAGGAAGCGGCGCATGCCGCGCTGACGCGGGGTCAACGTGCGCATCACGATGGTGGTCGTGCTCACGAGAGCTCCTCTCGGGTGCGCGGATCGAGCAGCGCCTGGATGATGTCGGCGAGGAGCGATCCGATGACCGTCGCGAGCGCGATCACGAGGATGCAGCCGATCAGCACGGGGTAGTCGGAGGTCTGGGCGGAGGTCCAGAACAGCAGCCCCATGCCGGGGTAGTTGAAGAGCGACTCGACGACGATCATGCCGCCGAACATGACCGGCAGGTAGTAGCCGAGCATGGCGATCACGGGCGTGAGCGAGTTGCGCACCACGTGACGGGTGATCACGACGGGCACCGAGGTGCCCTTGGCCCTGGCGGTGCGGACGTAGTCCTCGGACAGGTTGTCGATCGTCGCCGACCGCATGTACCGCGAGAAGGTCGCGATGATGCCGAGCGCGGCGGTGAGCACGGGGAGCACGAGGCCGGCGGGGTTCGCGAGCACGTCGCCGACGGTCTCGCCCTGCGGCGCCTGGGCGGGCACGAGCCGCAGCCACTGCGCGAACACGATCACGAGGATGAGCCCGAGGAAGAACGACGGCGTGGAGTAGACGATGAAGTTCACCGTCGTCAGTGCGTAGTCGGCGGCCTTGCCGCGGCGCACGGCCTGGAAGATGCCCATCGGGATCGCGATGATCAGCGCGAACAGCATCGAGATCAGGGCGAGGATCAGCGTCTTCGGAAGCCGCTGCCCGATCGCGTCGGCCACCGGCCTGTTCAGCTTGAAGGAGTCCCCGAGGTCGCCCTGGACGAGTTGGGCGAGGAAGTGGAAGTACTGCTGCCACAGGGGCAGATCGAAGCCGTTCTCCTTGTTGAAGGCGTCGATCTGCGCCTGCGAGGCCTGCATGCCGAGGATGCCGGCGGCCGGCCCCTGCGGCATCGCGAGGTGGAGCAGCGCGAACACGATCAGCGTCACGATGAGGATGACGATCCCGCCCTGGCCGACCCGTCGCAACAGGTACCACCAGAACCGGGGGCCGCCGGCCCTCTCCTTCTTCTGCTGCTGCGCGTTCTGCGCTGCTTCCACCACGCTCATGTCACCTGCTCGTTACTTGGTCCAGGACCAACGCTGCGGAAGGAACGACGCGCCCGGGTCCTGGGTGGCGATGTCGAGTCCGTCACGGACGACCGAGACCTGGTACACCGGGTTCGGCATCCACATGACCGGGAGGTCGGTGGCGAGGTACTCGGAGTACTTCTTCGCGATCTCGGGGTCGGTCGAGAAGGCCATCGCCTGGACGAGCTCCTCGGCCTCGGGGTTGTCGTACTGTCCGGCGTTCCACTTGGTGTCCTTCGCGAAGACGCGCTCACCGGTGGCGTAGGGCGGGAAGTACCAGCTGCCCGCGGTGCCGAAGAAGACGAGCTCCCACGTGCACGCGCTGCCGGTCTTGCACTCCTGCGCCTGCGTGAGGACGGTGTCCAGCGGCTTGGAGTCGATCGTCATCTTGACGCCGATCTTGCCCAGCGACGACTGGATCTCGGCCATCATGTTGTCGGTCTCCTGCGAGCCGTTCTGCGTGGTGACGACGATCTCCGCCTTGTCACCCGCGGCGATGCCCTCGCCGCACTGACCTGCGCCCGCGCCGGCTTCGGCGCACTCGAGCGTGCCGTCGGATCCCTTGACCCAGCCGTTGTCGGTGAACAGCTTCTCGGCCTTCTTCAGGTCGAACGGGTAGGGGTTGTCCTTCTGCACGTCGGACAGGCCGTTGGAATCCGCGGTCTGCGGGATCGGGCCGTAGTCGGGCGTCGCCGCACCGTGCCAGACGACCTCGGAGATGGTCTCCTGGTCGACCGCGTGCTGCAGGGCCTGACGCACGTAGAGCTGCTTGTAGAAGGAGCCCTTCTCGGGGTTGGCGAAGTTGTACGGCATGTACGTGATCGACCAGCCGGCCCACGGCTCGATGCTGTAGCCGAGGTCGGTGAACTGCTTCTCGTTCGTGAGCTGCGAGCTGGTGACGTAGCCGTAGTCGACGTCACCCGAGCGCACGACGTTCATCTCGGCGTCGGCCGAGGTGAAGGGCAGGAACTCGACGTTCTCGATGCTGGGCTTGTCCTCGCCGGTGTACTCCTTGTTGGCGGTGAGCTCCACCAGGCCCGAGTCCGACCAGCTCTTGACCGTGTAGGGACCGGCGACGGTCTTCCACAGGTCGTTGGTGGCGTAGGTCTTCATGTCCTCGGCCTCGGAGAAGAGGTAGTCGAGGACCGCGGTCGCCCCGGCCTGGTCACGGTCGTGGTCGCCGATCTCGCCGTCGGCGCTGGTCTTGTCCCACACGTGCTGCGGCATCGGGTAGATCAGGCTGAGCTGGTTGCCGAGGAGGAACTCCTCGTTGTAGACCTTGTCCATCGTCAGCGAGAACGTCTTGTCGTCGATGGTCGTGAACTCGGTGATGTTGTCCGGCATGAGGCCGGCGGAGTAGCCACCGGTCTTCTCGCCGTTGAAGCGCACCAGGTTGTACCAGAACTCCACGTCGCGCGAGGTGACGGGCTCGCCGTCCGACCAGTCGAGGTCGTTCAGCGTGATCGTGATGGTCTTGCGGTCGTCGGAGAACTCGTAGGACTTCGCGGCGGAGGCCAGCTCGTCCCAGCCCATCTCGCCGTCGACGCCGTTGTACTCGAACAGGCGCGGCCACATCGTCGCCTTGATGGCGCTGTTGTGCGTCGCCATCTTGTCGGGCGACGAGATCGGCAGGATCCAGTTGGGTCCGGTGCCCACCTGAAGGGCGAAGCTGACCGTGTCCTTCTCGCCTGCCTCGCTGTCTCCCGAGGTGCCGGCCTGGCACGCGGTGAGGGCGAGCGTCGCGACGGCGAGCGCACCCAGGGGGGCGAGCAACCGGCGGCGCAGCGACTGAGATCGCATGTAAACCTCCTTGTTCAACGCCCCGTCACCCGAAGCGTTCGTCCAATTTGTGACGTACTTTGCATCATGCCCGAATAAAGTCAGCCGCAAAAGTCAGGCTTGTTACGTTTAAGTAACTAACTTCATTCGATAGCGGGGGAAAGCTGGGGCAGCTCTCAGCCGACCATCTCTGCCGAGAGGTCGGGGGTCCCCGCGAAGGCGTCGAACGGATGCATGGGCCGCTGGATGCGGTGGTGCCCGAGGCGCTCGAGGTCCTGATCCACGCCTCCGGGGGTGAGGGCGAGCGTCCACCCGCGCATGATCGCGTACAGCTCCGGCTCGAGGTAACCGATCTTGGTGACGACGATCTGCGCCGCGACGGGGTCGAGTCCGATCGAGGTGAAGTCGGAGACGTCGTGGTAGGCCTTGCGGAACTCCGTGACGATCACGTGCAGGCCGCCGACGCGGATGACCGCGATGCCGCCCGCATCCACATCGCCCTCGTGCAGGCTGTGCAGCACGCCTTCGACGAGGACCGGTCCGTGCGGTCCGCTGTCGATCCGGGCTCCGACCTCGACCGACACCCTGTCGCCGACGGTGTGCGCGCGCAGGACCTCGAGGGCGCCCTTGTCGAACACCGACGCGCACAGCGTGACGGGCGCGCCGTCGGAGGTGAGCTCGGGCTTGCGCAGCAACTGCGCGAGCGTCCAGGTGACGTCACCCGTGCCGCCGGCACCGGGGTTGTCACCCGAGTCGCTGATGAAGTACGGGGTGTCGGTCGCAGCGAGTCCTGCGGCGATCCCCTCGTCGAGGGTGCCGGGAGGGCCGACGAACTCGAAGTCGTCGCGCACGTCCCAGAATGCGCGGCCCAGTTCCTCCGCGGCTGCGGCCGTCGCCGCGTCATCGGTACCGGTCACGACGACCGTCGCGTGGCAGCGCGGCTCATCCGCCCACGCGTAGCCGATCCAGATCGCGGCGTCGGTGATGCCCGGTCGCGCCTCGATCTCGGGGATCCGCGCATACAGGCTCTTGGCCGGCTCCACCCTGGTGCTGGTCTTCTCGCCGGGGAGCAGGATCGGCACGCGCACCCATGCGCGGCGCGGGGTGACGCCGCTCTCGAGCGCCTCGACGAGGTTGCGGATCGCGCGGTCGCGCGTCTCCCACGTGTCTTCGTGCGGGGCCAGCCGGTAGCACGTGATGATGTCGACGTTCTCGATCAGGGTGCGCGAGACGTTGCCGTGCAGGTCCATCGACGCGGACACCACGACGTCGGCGCCGATCACCTCGCGGATGGCGGTGATCAGGTCGCCCTCGGCGTCGTCCAGGCCGTCGACACTCATCGCGCCGTGGATGTCGAAGAAGAGCCCGTCCAGCTTCTGCCCGTCGGCGACCAGGGCGCGCAGCCCGTCGCAGATGCGCGCCTTGATGCTCTCGTAGACCTCGCGCAGCACCGCACCGCCGGGGATCGAGCGGGCGTAGTAGACCGGGAGCCACTCGGCTCGATCCGTGAGCTCGCCGTCGCGCAGCAGCGTCGTAGCGCGTCACGAGCTCGTCGCCCTCCACGCGCAGGAAGTCCCGCTCGCCCGCACGGTGGGGCGAGAAGGTGCTGGACTCGATGGCCATGCCGGCGATGGCGATGCGCGGAAGCAGGGAGGTCGCGGTCATGCTTCGAGTCTAGATCGCAGCTCGAAGAAAACCCGACGTCTTATTCCGAATGAGTAGGAACTTGAGTCGATTTTCGAAGCTACGATGAGGTCAGGCCGCCGCGGTGCGCAGCTCCTCATCGATCCGGGCGGGGTCGAGCATCCGCTCCAGCAACTCCCATGCCACTCCGCGTGCGCCGGCGAGCGCGCCCGCTCGGCTGACGCCGATCTCCAGGGCATCGGTCGACATGGGCAGGCAGAGCGTGAACAGCGCCTGCCGCACGCCGGCGACGAACGCATCCGCCGTGGCCAGGCGTCCCCCGAGCGCGAGCGCCTGCGGGTTGAAGAAGTTGATGATCGTGGCGAGCACCTCCCCCGTACGCGCGCCGGCCTCGCGCAGCGCGGAGGTGGCCTTGGGGTGAGCATCCTGCGCGAGGGCGAGCACGTCGTCGAGGGTCTCGACCGCGACTCCCGCCTCCTTGAGCGCGTCGACGATCGCTGCGCCACTGGCGACCACGTCGAGGCAGCCGACCCGACCGCACGAGCAGATGATCGGCGGCGCGTTGTGCAGGGCGACGTGGCTGATGTCGCCGGCGACGCCCCGGAACCCGCGGTAGACCGCGCCCTCCAGGATGATGCCGCAGCCGATGCCGCTGCCCGCCTTCACGAAGACCAGCTGCTCCTGCTCGCCGCCGCGCTCGATGAACTCCCCGACGGCCATCGCGTTCGCGTCGTTGTCGATCAGGAACGGCAGCCCCGTGACGGAGCCGAGCACCTCGCCGACGTCGACGCCGTTCCATCCCGGCATCCGCATCGGCGCCAGGAGCCGGGAGGTGCGCGAGTCCACCGGTCCCGGCAGGCTCATCGCGATGCCCTCGAGGGTCAGCCCGCCGTTGGCCTTCGCGAGCTCCCGTGCCGACTCCCACACCTGGCCGACGACGCTCTCGACGCCGTCCAGGAGCGAGACCTGAGCGACGGTCGACACGACGACCTCGGCGCGGCGATCGAACAGCGCCACGGTCGCATGCTGCTCTCCGAGCTCCACACCGGCGACGACGCTGCCACCGGCCCTCACCGTGAGCACACGGGGCCGACGACCACCACGCGACTCCCCCTCGCCGTTCTCCTCGATGTAGCCGTGGGCGATCAGCTCTTCCACCCGAAGTGCCACGGTCGAGGGGGAGAGGCCGGTCAGGCGGGCCAGGTCGGCGCGTGACTGGGCCGCTCCGGTGCGCACCAGCCGGAAGATCTCACCCTCGGAATGTACGGTCTGGGTCGCCGGCGCCACGGTGTCCTCGAATCATCTTGCTTCGGTAGTCAAACAAAGATAGCCCCCGGACTGGAGAAGCGCCATCCCTGCGGGTCGGCCGGAGGGCGCAGACTGGCATCATGACAGAATCCGATCCGCACCTGCTCGGCCCCGGACTCCTGCCCACGCCGTTCACGGCCGCCGAGATCCGCGACGCCACGGGGCAGGGCAAGACCATCCACCTGCTGCTGGAGGGGCCGGACGGACCCCTCGGCGAGCACGTCAACCGCTTCCACGACGTCGACGACGAGGGGGCGACGCTCGACCGCTGGGCGGTCGCAGACCCGAAGGCGGTCGTGTCGAGCCGTGTGACGTGGGCCGAGCTGCAGGGGCACGCGGCGTTCGACGCCGGCACCACGAGCGTGTCGACCGTGACCCTCCCCTCCCCCCTGGGCGAATTGACCTGCCGGCGGTACGACACCGAGGACGGCGTCTTCTGGTTCTCGGTGTCGCACCCCGGGATGCCGGTGCAGTACGAGTCGGACGGGATGCGCACGACCGTCCTGAGCATCGAACCGGACTGACGCCGACACGCTCGGCCTGAGGGCATACGATTCGCCGACGGGACGACGAATCACCGAGGTTCCGGCACCGAACCGTCGGCTCATCGTCATCTCGTCGGCGGATCGTCACGCCGAACGGATCCGGGTCAGTGCCCGGCGGCGCCGACCACCACGAACTCGTTCGGCACCACGTCGAGGGTGGCTTCGGCCGACACCTCTCCCGTGTGCAGGTCGACCGCGAGGATGCGGCTCTTCGACGGCTCGGTCACGTAGGCGATGTCGCCCACCACGCGCAACCCCGGGTGCGGCTGCTGCCACTCGGTCGGGCTCTCCCACGCGTCGATGACCGGCCACGACTCCTGCAGCGCTCCGTCTTCGTCGAGCACGGAGAGGGTGCCGTCGGCTCCGAGCACGATGACATCGTCATGCCCGCTGCGGCCGACACCACGCCACGTGTACCGGAGGTCACCGGGAAGATCGACCACCGAGATCTCCCCGGCATCGGTGTCGACGCGCACGAGCTGTGACAGCAGGTAGCCCTCGGCATCCGGATCGGTCTTGTAGTCGCCGAACGCGATCGAGCTGGTCTCCGTCACGTAGGCGTTGCCCGTGCGGCCGAAGTCGTCCGGCGCATCGAGCTTGGTGAACGCGCCCGCGTCGAACACCAGCACGCCGTCCTCGCAGCCGAAGATCACGACCTCGTCCTTCAGCGCCCCCTCGCCGTGCACGCCGGGGCACTGCTCGTCGCGCGCGAGCTCGGTGCCGTCCGCCGCGAGGTGCCGCACGCCGCTGCGCGTCTCGGAGGTGCCGATGGTCGACAGGGTCGTGCCGTCGGCGAGTTCGATCGCGACGCCGTGGTGGGCGGTGTCCGAGGTGAGGGTGTCGGTCGGCGGGAGCGTGCCAGAGCCCACGGCATCCGTGTCGAAGATCTGCACCTCGCCGGTGCCGTCGTCGAACAGCGCCGTCCGTCCTGCGTGCGGGGTGGCATGGCCGGGCGCGACGGCATCGAACACCTCCCCGGTGAACGTCACCGTGCCCGATGCGAGACCGGAGTCGAGCACGTGGAAGCCGTCATCCGCGGAGACGAAGACGTGTCCGTCATGGTCGCCGGCGTCGTTGACACGGAGGAAGCCGCCGAGTTCGGCCTGCCCGACGACGTCGAGTGTCTCGCCGTCGAGCACGAGCACACCGCCGTCGTAGGTAACGGCGATGCGGGTGTCGCCCTCGTGGTGCTCCTCGGCGGCAGGGGCATCGGAGTTCTCGGCACCGGGCGCGGTCGTCGCGCATCCGGCGAGCGCCACGGCGGCGATCAGGCCGAGGGCGCCGTTCGCGAGGCGGCTGCGGGGTCGGGACATGGATCGTCTCTCTTTCTTCTGGGTGGGTGCGCGGGATGCGCGACGACGACGGAGTCGTCGAGGGATCAGCCGACCTGCTGGACGAACCAGGGGTCCAGGTCGGTGAAGGTGCGGGCGACGCGGCCGTCGCGGTGATCGATCTCGTGCACCGCCCCGTCGGCCGGGTCGGTGAGGTACGCATGGCGCGCGTCGACGACAAGCTGCACGCGATCGCGCAAAGCGGGAGCGGCGACGGATGCCGCCAACAGCGGTTCGGTCCGGACGAGCACCTCCCCGTCCGGGGCGAGCACCCGCACCCGACCGTCGATGTCGAGGACGACCGTGCGGCTGCCATCGTCGCCGAGCGCGACCGCCCGGATCAACGGGACCTCCGAGCGGAGCAGCGTCCACCGCCGCTCGCGCACATCGAGCAGCCACGCTCCGATCTCACCCGCGACGCCGGCGAGGTCGGGCCGATCCGCGCGTCCGGACAGAGTCGTCGGCGGCGGGGCCTCGACAGGGAAGGGGATCGGCTCAGCGGCGAGCGCGCCGCCGACCTCTCGTGTGAAGAGCACAGCCCCGGCGTCGCAGGTGAACACGGCGCCGACCCGCGTGGTATCCGCATCGGATGCGCCGGTGCACGCGGCACTCTCTCCGGGTGCGGGGTCGCCCGAGAGGTCGATGATCTCGATCGAGCTGCCGGCGGTGGGGACGAGCAGCCGGTCCGCGAAGGGCATGACCGGCCCTGACGCGTCGACGACGAGGCGGGGTGTCGCATCGACGGTCTCGCCGAGGTCGTCGTGCGCGAGGAGGACGATTTCCCCGCTCTCGAAGGCGACGGTGGTCTGCTGACCGCTCGTCGTCGCGCGCACCTCCCCTGCCCCTCGATGCGACCGAGACTCCGCGGCTCTCCGCGGAAGGAATGGGTGTGGTCGCCGTGCGGCATCGTCCAGCGCGCGGAGTCGATGACCTCGACGGAGGATGCTTCGCCTTCGTCGTGCTCGCGGAAGACGAGTCGACCGTCGCCGAAGACGCCTGTCACGCTGTGCGCCGCGGGGGCGAGCGTCGAGCGTTCCTCGGAGGAGAGGTCGAGGAGCGTGACCTCGCCGTCCCGGTCGGCGATAACGAGGGCCAGCGCAGGGGTCGAGACCTCGGCCGCGGCGCCGGCGTCGATGCCGTGCGCATCGGGTGTCGACGGCGCCGAGGGTGCGGTCGACTTCTCCGTCGGCGCCGAGGAGGGGTGCAGGCGGTGGCCGCGAGGAGCAGGGCCAGGGCGGACGGGAGGAGCGCCGCGCGGCGCAGAGTGGAGAGCTTCATGACTCTGCCACCTTATTGAGAACGATTCTCAATCTCAAGTCGAGGATCATGCCGGCGACAGCGAGTACTGCGCGCCGGGAGGGTCCCGACGTCGGCGCCCCGGCGTAGGGTCTCAGCATGAGCAGCACAGCACCCGCACGACGTCATGGAGTGGTCCCGTCCTACCTGCTCGCGCGTCTGGCCGAGTCGGGCCGCTTCCCCGAGCGGCCGCAGCGGCGCGTCAGACGCTGACCGCCGGCCGACCGCCGTTCCGCGCGCGCATCGACCTGTCGATCGACGAGAACGGCGACCTCGTGGCGCAGCTGTCCGACGCGCCGAACCGCACGATCAGCGACGCGGCCAACACGCAGCAGCTGCCGGGAGTCGTGGTGCGCACCGAAGACGACGCCCCTGTGGCGGACGACGCGGCGAACCAGGCCTTCGACGGGCTCGGCGCGACGTTCGAGATGCTGCTGGCCGCGTTCGCGCGCAACTCCCTCGACGACGCGGGCGCGCCCCTCGATGCCACCGTGCACTACGGCGTCGACTACGACAACGCGTTCTGGGACGGAGAGCGCATGGTGTTCGGCGACGGCGACGGCGAGGTGTTCCAGGGCTTCACCGGCTCGCTCACGGTCATCGGTCACGAGCTCGCCCACGGTGTCGTGCAGCACACCGCCAACCTCGAGTACCAAGGTCAGCCGGGGGCTCTGAACGAGTCGATCGCCGACGTGTTCGGGGCGCTGACCGAGCAGTACGCACTCGGGCAGTCCGCCGACGAGGCGACCTGGCTCATCGGCGCCGAGATCTTCACCGAAGCGGTCGAGGGTGCAGCGCTGCGGTCGATGATCGCTCCCGGCACGGCGTACGACGACGACGAGCTCGGCCGAGACCCCCAGCCCGACCATATGAGCGGGTTCGTCCGCACGACCGAAGACAACGGCGGGGTGCACATCAACTCCGGCATCCCCAACCGCGCGTTCGCCCTCTTCGCGATCGACCTCGGCGGCAAGGCCTGGGAGCGCGCAGGCACCACCTGGTATCGGGCGCTCACCGGCGGGTTGTCGAGCACCGCGACGTTCACCGAGTTCGCCGATGCGACAGTCGCCGCTGCCACGGCGATCGACGATGCCACGGCTGCCGCCGCTCGACGCGCCTGGGCGCGCGTGGGAGTCTATGAGGATGAGCGAGTCCCCTCCACCGACTGACGCCCAGGTCGTCATCGCGGTCGTGCGCTCGGGCGGCATCGCCGGCATCCGCCGTCAGTGGCGCGTGGAGGCGGAGTCCGACGACGCCGTGGAGTGGATCGACCTCATCGACAGCTGCCCGTGGGATCAGGAGACCGAGGCCGACAGCGGCGCCGACCGGTTCGTCTGGAGCATCCGCGCTCGCACACCCTCGGAACGGCGCGAGCGCGAGCTGCCCGACTCGGCGCTCGACGGCCCCTGGCGCGCACTGGTCGAAGCCGTACGCGCAGCCTCCGCCTGACGGTTCGTCGTCGGCGCGTCATCCGATCAATCCCGTGTGAATCCGGTGCTCCCGGCCGAGCACGGGGTCACAATGGAACCCATGGGACTGTTCCAGCACAAGCCTGAAGAAGAAGAGAACCAGTGGATTCTGCCGTCTGAGCCGCTCGAGCGCTCCGAATCGGAGATCCTCGACACGGCACCCGTCGTCGATCCGCTCTCGATCGGCCTCGGCGCGGAGGCCAGCGGCGACCTGAGCTCCGTGCTGTTCCCGGTCGCACCCCGGCCCCTGACGCCGTCTCGATCGAGAGCCGCGAGCCCGAGCCCGAGCCCGGGCCCGGGAAGGACTGATCCTCGGTTGCCGTCGCAGATGCAGCCTCGCGGCGCAGGATTCCCGCGTATCCGTGCGACCTCGACGTGATTCCGCGTCGGCGCCCACCGTTACGGTTGAGGGATGACGATCACCGCCGCCGCAGACGGCTCCGCCCTGGGCAACCCCGGCCCCAACGGGTGGGCCTGGTACATCGACGACGCGAACTGGGCGGCAGGCGGGTCCCCGCACGGCACGAACAACCAGGGCGAGCTGCGCGCCGTGCTCGAGCTGCTGCGCGCGACCGCCGGCACCGACGAGAAGCTGCTGATCGAGTGCGACAGCCGATACGTGATCGACTCCGTGACCAAGTGGATGCCGGGGTGGAAGCGCAAGGGCTGGCGCAAGTCCGACGGCGGGCCCGTGCTCAACCGCGACCTCCTGGAGGGTATCGACGAGGCGATCCGCGGCCGTGACGTCGAATTCTCCTGGGTCAAAGGCCACGCCGGCCACCCACTGAACGAAGCCGCCGACGAACGTGCGAACGCCGCGGCGAAGGCGTATCAGCAGAAGCAGGAACCGCGTCGAGGACCGGGCTTCACCCGCGGAACGGATGCCGGAGCCGCGGTCGCCGCGTCGGCACCGGTCGCCGCGAACGCGCCATCCACCGCGCCGGCGCCGGCGTCCGGGGCCACATCCGCTTCGCCGACACGGCCGTCTTCCGCTGCCGCGTCGACCTCGGTCGCGGAGCCGTTGTGGGCCGAACCCTCCGACCTGCTCGACGGCCTCGACGCCCCCGAGGACGACCCGATCGAGCTGCGCATCCCGCTCTCCTCCGACGAGCACGCGCGGCTGCGTGACCGTGCCGAGGCCCAGGGCATCTCGCTCGAAGAGGCGCTCCGACGCCTGATCTGAGCGCAGAAGCCGAGGCGTACACTCGCACCATGTCGACTCCTGCCCGCACCATCGGCCGCGTGTTCCTCGGCGCCTCCCTCGTCTTCGCCGGCGTCTCCCACCTCACGGTGGCCCGTGAGGAGTTCCAGGCGCAGGTACCCGAATCGCTGCCCCTCGATCCGGATACGACGGTGCTCGCCTCCGGCGTGGCCGAGGTCGCGCTCGGCTCCACCCTCCTCCTGGCGCGCAAGCGCCGGCGCACGGTCGGCGTGATCGCCGCACTGTTCTTCGTCGCGGTGTTCCCCGGCAACGTGGCGCAGTGGATGCACCATCGCGACGGCTTCGGCCTCGACACCGACATGAAGCGCTTCGTTCGCCTGTTCTTCCAGCCGGTGCTCGTCGCGCTCGCCCTGTGGTCGACCCGCGCACGCCGCCGCTGACCCTTCTCCTCCCCTGGCGAGGCCGGGGACATCGGCCGGCCTCGATGAGGCTTCGCGCAGCACCCCTCCGTAGACTCGGCGGATGAGGAGACGGCGGGTGACGCAGCGGTGAAGGCCCGCACCGTCTTCGGCCTGCTCCGCCTCGGCGCCGCCGCCGTCTGCCTCGTGGCGCTCATCCACCGGCTCGCGTGGGGCCTGGCGTCGAACACGATCGCGAGCCAGAACTTCTTCGCCTACCTGACCAACCAGTCGAACATCGCCTTCGTCGTGCTGCTGAGCATCGCCGGCGTCATCGCCCTCCGCCGCGCGAGGGATCCGCGGTGGCTCACCGTCGCGCTCGCGCTCGTGCTGACCTGGACGATCACCGCGGGTCTCGTGTTCGCGATCCTGGTGTGGCAGGCCGGTCTCCGCGGCATCCGCATCGACGTGCCGTGGTCGGATCAGGTGCTGCACTTCTGGCTCCCCGCCGTCACGGTGGCCGCCTGGGCGCTCGCGCCGGGGCATCGCTCCGTGCCCTGGCGGGTGGTGCCGGTGGCTCTCGCGTACCCGGTGCTGTGGGGCATCGCGACGATGATCCGCGGACCGTTGATCGGCTGGTACCCGTACTACTTCCTCGACCCGCGCCAGGTGAGCGGGCCCGTGGAGTTCCTGGTCTCCGCCGCGATCGCCCTCGGCACCTTCGCCGCCGTCGCGACGGTGCTCGTGCTGATCAGCAGGATGCCGCTGCCGCGACGGCTGCGCAGCGAGGCGGAGCACAGCGCGCGGAGATCGACGAAGGAGCAGGTGCCGATCGACGAGCGCGTCGGTCAGACGTAGAGCGAGAGCGAGGCGAGGGCGGCTTCGATGGCCTCGTCCTCATCGAGCTGCGCGAGCTCCGCCGCAGCCGCCCCTCCGACGATCCCCACGAGCACGTTCTCACCCGTCGCGGGTCGCAGATTGATCCAGGTCGCAATCGCCACGTCGGCGCCGACCGCGTGCCAGATCGTCTCCTCGCTGTCCCAGAACGCCTCTTCCCAGCGCAGCCAGACCGTCTCGATCGCGCCCATGCCGAGTGCCGCGATCGCGCCGCGGTTGGAGAAGGGCAGCGGCGGTTCGAACTCGATGCTCCGATCCTGCAGCACCCCGAGCGGCACGGTGACGACGACGCGGTCGAACGACAGCGCCTCCCCGGTGCCGAGGCGGATGCTCACGCCCGAATCGTCGTACGCGACTCTTGCGACGGGCGAGTTGAGGCCGACGGTGACGCCGTCGAGCGCCTGTTCGATGAACGGCGTGAGGTCGCCCGTCGCGGCCTTCGGCTCACCCGCGGGGAGCGGCGGGGCGAACCAGCTCGAGAGTTCGTCGGCGCCGGCTCCCGTGCGGGTCGCGAGGATCCCGAGCAGTGCGGCGGTCGCGGGGTCTGCGGGGTCGATGCCCGCGGCGGTCAGCGCATCGGCGACGGACGTGTCCTCGGGAGCAGCCTGCGCCGTCGCGATCGCGGCGTCGAACGGCTGCGGGTCGACCGGCTCCGTGTCGCCGTCCGGGGTCCGCCATCGTGCGCCGGTGAGGTCGACGATGCCGATGTCACCGCTGCTCAGGCGGTCGAGCACGTCGCCGTCATCTTCGCCGAAGAGCCAGGCGCCGAGCTGCACCGGCATCGGCCACGAGTCGTCGGTACGGGAGTACACCCGTCCGCCGACACGGTCCCTCGCCTCGACGACCGTCACCTGCAGCCCGTTCTCGGCGAGCAGCGCCGCGGCCGTTGCACCGGCGAGTCCGGCGCCGACCACCGCGATGCGCTCGCCCGACGTCGCCGGGACCAAGACCTCTTCGGCGGCGCGCGTCCCCGACGCGATCGCACCGCGCACGGTGCCGGGGGCTTCGGTGTCGGTCGCCTCTCCCGCGAAGAAGAGGCGCTTGTCGACCGGCGTCGCCAGCGCGGAGCGGGTGTCCGACAGCACGCCGACGGGTGTGAAGCTGGCCGCACCCAGGGCGAACGGGTCTGTCGTCCAGCCGCTGCGGATGCTGCCGGCGGGGGCGGGGACCCCGGGGGCGGCTCCGGCTCACGGGTGCGGGTGGGCGTCGGGGTGGGCGCGGGCTCCGGGGTGCACGAGGCGAGAAGCACCGAAGCGACACCGGCTCCGGCGCCGAGGAGCAGTGTACGGCGCGTGATCCTCATCGTGTCGCCACCCTATCCCGAACACCGCCGTGGCGGTGCGGCGCGCTCGGTCCCGCCGAGCAGTCCGGACCTCCCCGGATGCGACACAGAACGACGGCGCGGGTAACCCGGGGTAACCGCCGGTAACGCCCCGACTCCCCCGTCGGCCGGTACTCGCACCTCACATAGCGTTTCACCACCAAGACCCCCCACCGCAAGGAGCGGCCATGACGACTTCCCGGAATCGGTTGCTCGGAGCGATCGCGGCGACTGTGCTCACCATCACGCTCGCCGCCTGCTCGACGAGCACCGGCGGCTCCGCCGGACCCACCGACAGTGGCGAGCCCGAAGCGGGAGGAACACTCAAGCTCGCTCTCAACGCGTGGGCACCGACCAACCTCGACCCCCACCAGCAGGGGAACTCGAATGACCCGCTCATCTTCCGTGCGATCTTCGACACGCTGTTCTGGCAGAAGGAGGACGGCACCTTCGAGGGCCTGCTGGCCGAGTCGTACGATCTCTCCGACGACGGCCGCGTGTACACGATCCACCTGCGCCCCGACATCACGTTCCAGGACGACTCGCCGCTCACCGCCGCGGTCGTGCAGCAGAACATCGAGCACATCTTCGACCCCGCGACGGCGGCGCCGCTGCAGGCGTCGTACCTCGGGCCGTACGAGAGCTCGAAGGCCATCGACGACCTGACCCTGGAGATCACCCTCTCCGAACCGTACTCCGCGCTCATCAACGTGCTGTCGCAGGCTTACCTGAGCATCATCTCGGGAAAGCAGCTCACCGAGGCGCCCGAGACGATCGTCGATCACCCGATCGGCACCGGACCGTTCGAGGTCGTCGACTGGCGGGCGGACGAGTCCCTCACTCTCGAGCGCAACGACGACTACGGCTGGGCGCCGGAGTCGGATGCCGGAAGGACGGGCGCCGCCTACCTCGACGGCATCGAGATCAGCTTCGTCGCCGAAGACAGCGTGCGCTACAACGGCCTGGTGGCCGGCGACTTCGATGTCATCGACTGGACTCCGCCGCAGAGCGTGGAATCGGTGCAGAGCAACGACAGCCTCGAGTTCACCAGGTTCGACCGTCCCGGCCATCCGTATTCGCTGTGGCTCAACGAGAACAATGCTCCTCTCGATGACCAGGCGGTGCGGCAGGCGATCTTCGCCGGCCTCGACCGCAAGGCGATCATCGACGCGGTCTCGTTCGGGCAGTGGACGGTGGCGGACGGCTTCCTCGTGCCTTCGACGCCGAACTACGCCGAGAACAGCACCGCCACATTCACCCATGACGTCGATCAGGCCAATGAGATCCTCGACGACGCCGGCTGGTCCGAGGTGGACTCCGAGGGGTTCCGCACGAAGGACGGCCAGCGCCTGTCGCTCTACTTCCCCACGACGGGTGACGTGACGCAGGCCAACCAGATCCTCGAGATCGTGCAGGACCAGCTCAAGGACATCGGGGTCGAGGTGCAGATCGATCTGCTCTCGTCAGAAGATCAGCAGGCCCGCGTCGCCGCAGGCGAGCAGGACATCAGCGCCGGCATCTGGACCACGAACACCGCCGACGTCCTGTTCATCAAGTACAGCTCGACAGAGGTCACGACACCTGAGCGCCGCGGGACCAATCAGACCAACACCGCGGATGCGGAACTCGATGAACTCGTCGCGACCGCGCGGGCATCGACCGACGCCGACGAGATCGCGGATCTGTATGCGCAGGCGCAGGAGCGCCTGACCGAGATCGTCCCCTCGATCCCGCTGTACTACCGGCCCTCGCTGGTCTCGTCGCAGGACAGCGTGCACGGTCTGGCATTCGACCGCGCCTACGGCAACCTCTGGTTCTACAACACCTGGAAGGAGGGCGCGGGTTCGTGACCTTCCGCCGGCGACCATCCCCCGGAGCCCCATGACCTCGACACGAACCGCCCACCAGGTGACGGGGTATCTGCGCCATGCGGCGCTGCGCGCCCTCAGCGGCATCGGAGTGCTCTTCGGCGCCATCAGCCTCGCCTTCGTGGCCCTCTACGTCCTCCCCGGAGACCGGGTGTACGCCGTCGTCGGCGGCGCCGAGGTCAGCCTCACCGCCGATCAAGAAGCGGCGATCCGCGAGCAATACGGTTTCGATCAGCCGCTCTGGGCGCAGTACGGCACCTACCTCGGACGACTTCTCACCGGAGACCTCGGCACCTCGTATCAGCGCGACCTTCCGGTAGTCGACATCATCGGGGAGCAGCTCGGCCCGACGCTGCAGCTCGCCGGCGCAGCAGCGCTCGTCACGATCGTCCTCACCGTCGCCGTCGCGCTGCTCACCGCGAAGCGTCCGATCCCGCACCGTGTGTCGTCGGTCGTCGAGATCTTCTTCCTGTCGGCACCGGGATTCTGGATCGGCATCGTGCTGCTGACGATCTTCTCCTACTCCCTGCACCTGCTGCCGTCCGTCGGCAGCGACGGCCCAGCGACCCTCGTCCTCCCGGCGCTGATGATCGGTCTGAGCACTGCTCCCGCTCTCATCCAGGTCTTCCGCGGGGCACTGGAGGACGCCCTCGACGAGCCGTTCATCATCACCGCGCGTACACGCGGCGTGAGCGAGGTGACCGTGCGGCTCCGTCACGCGCTGCGACATGCGCTGATCCCCCTCAGCACGCTCTCCGGCTTCCTGATCGGCGGCCTGCTCGGGGGTGCGGTGATCGCGGAGACGCTCTTCAGCAGGCAGGGTATCGGCCGCGTCCTGGTGACGGCCGCGAACGCGAGCGATGTCCCGCTCGTTCTCGGGCTCGTGCTCCTCGCTGCGACCGCCTACGTCGGCGTCAACTTCATCGTCGACCTGCTCTACCCGCTCATCGATCCGCGCATCCGAACGGAGGCACACGCATGAGCGTGACAGAATTCGCCCCACCTGGTCTCGTCCTCGCGCAGACGCCGACCGATCCCGTTGACGAACACCGCACACGGCGGCGGCGCACCCTTCGCGGATACCCGGTCGGTTTCTGGATCGCGGTCGCCTTCTTCGCCGTCGTCGTGCTCGCGGCCATCGCCCCTGCCGCCCTCGCCCCGTTCGATCCCCTGTCGACCGACACGTCGAACGTCCTCGCTCCGCCGAGCATCGCTCATCTGCTCGGTACCGACGAAGCCGGACGCGACGTGCTCAGCCGCATCATCTACGGCGCCCAGCCGGCGCTGTTCCTCGGCATCGGCGCGACGATCATCGCGCTGGGGATCGGAAGTCTGATCGGGCTCGCCGCCGGACTCGGCAATCGGTTCCTGGATGCCCTGCTGATGCGCGTGACCGATGTGTCGCTCGCGTTCCCCGAGCTGCTGCTCGCTCTGCTCATCATCTCGATCTTCGGTGGAGGGCTGCTCAACACTCTGCTCGCGATCGGCATCGCGGGAATCCCCAGCTACGCGCGACTCGTCCGCGGCCAGACCCTCGCCATCCGCAACGCGGGCTATGTCGAGGCGGCGCGCGGCATCGGTCTCAGCCCCACGCGGATCGCCCTGCACCATGTCCTGCCCAATGCGATCCGTCCGGTGCTCGTGCTCGCGACGATCGGCGTCGGCACGGCGACCCTCGCCGGAGCTGCGCTCACGTTCCTCGGTCTCGGCGTCGCGCCGCCCACCCCGGAGTGGGGATCGATGCTGTCGATCTCACGCAACTTCCTCGAGCGCGCCTGGTGGTACGGCATCTTCCCCGGGCTGACGATCACCGCTCTGGTGGTCTCCACGACCACGATCGGCCGAACACTGCAGCGCCGTCTGGAGGGAAAGCGATGAGCCGACCCCTTCTCGACGTCGCGGGCCTGCGCATCTCGTTCGGTCGCCACGCGGATCGTCTCGACGTCGTCCACGGGATCTCGTTCTCGGTCGAGGCCGGCGAGACCGTCGCGATCGTCGGCGAATCCGGGTCGGGCAAGAGCGTCACGGCACGCACGCTCGTCGGGCTCACCGGTCCGGACAGCGGCGTGAGCGCGAACGCGCTGCGCTTCGGCGACCACGATCTCCGGACGGCCTCGAAGCGCGCCTGGCGCGGCATCCGCGGAGGCGAGATCGGATTCGTCCTCCAAGACGCGCTCGTCTCGCTCGACCCCCTCCGGACGATCGGCCGCGAGATCGAAGAACCGCTGCGCGAGCACTTCGCCTGGGACGCCTCGCGTCGGCGGGACGAGGTGCACGCGCTGCTCCGAGACGTCGGAGTGCCCGAGCCGGAGCTGAGACGCCACCAGCGCCCCCACGAGCTCTCCGGCGGCCTGCGCCAGCGTGCCCTGATCGCCAGTGCCATCGCGGCACGGCCGCCGTTCCTCATCCTCGACGAAGCGACGACGGCGCTGGATGTGACCGTGCAGGCGCAGATCCTCCGCCTGCTCGAGCTGTTCAAGGAACAGGGGCGCACGCTCCTGCTGATCACCCACGATCTCGCCGTCGTCTCGCAGATCGCCGACCGAGTGATCGTGATGAAGGACGGAAGGATCGTCGAGACCGGCACGACCGCCGACGTGTTCGCCGCGCCCGAACACTCCTACACCCGCCGGCTCATCGCCTCGATCCCCTCGCACCGCCCACGGCGGGCCGCGACCGTCGTGGATCGTGCCGCGCTCGAAGACGGGCCTGTTCCCTCGGCCGGTGTCACCGTGGCGGAGGTGGACCACATCAGCCGGACGTTCCGCCTTCCGGGCGGGTCCGCGCTGCGGGCGCTCGACGATGTCTCGTTCACCCTGCACCCGGGTCGCACGCTGGGGCTCGTCGGAGAGTCCGGATCGGGCAAGACCACGGCGGGCCGCATCCTGTTGGGCCAGGAGAGAGCGGATACCGGAGAGGTCCGAGTCGTCGGCACCCGCTGGACGGATGTCGAACGACGCGAGCGATCCGCTCTCCGTCAGCGCATCCAGGCCGTGTACCAGGACCCGCTGAGCTCATTCGATCCGCGGCACTCGATCGATCGGATCCTGACCGAGGCGGTCGGGGTGCTCGGCCGCCACGATCGCACCGGCCGTCGACTGCGCGTCCGTGAGCTCCTCGACCACGTCGAGCTGAGCGCGCTGCTGCTCGACCGGCGACCGCTGCAGCTGTCCGGCGGACAGCGCCAGCGCGTCGCGATCGCCCGGGCTCTCGCTCTGGAACCGACGATCATCGTCGGCGACGAGCCGGTGTCGGCACTAGACGTGTCGATCCAGGCGCAGATCCTCGATCTCCTCGTCCGCATCCAGCAGGAGACGCAGGTCGCCCTTCTGCTGATCTCGCATGATCTCGGCGTCGTGAACGCGATCAGCCATGAAGTGCTCGTGTTGAAGAACGGCAAGGTCGTCGAGCACGACTCGGTGTCGAACGTGTTCGACCGCCCGCAGGCCGACTACACGAAGGAGCTCCTCGCCGCGATCCCGCGCATCCACGGCGCCCCCCAGCCCATCTCCCCCACGATTGGAAGCATCATATGACCGCCCCCACATCGACCCCACCGGTCAGCACCTACCAGCGCCTCGCCGAGCGATTCCGTCCGGTGTTCGCCGAGATCGCCTCCGGTGCGACGGACCGGGAGAGCAACCGCACGCTCCCGTTCGAACAGATCCGGCTGCTGCGGGATGCCGGATTCGGGGCCGTACGCGTGCCCGAGGAGTACGGCGGCGATGGGGCATCCGCGGTGGACCTCTTCCGCCTCCTCATCGAACTCGCCAGAGCCGACTCCAACGTCGCCCACATCTGGCGCGGGCACTTCGCCTTCCTCGAGGTGCGGCTCACGCATGAGGATCCGGAGTATCGCCGGCATTGGGGGGAGCAGGCCGTCGCCGGCGTGGTGGTCGGCAATGCACAGAGCGAGCCGGGAAGCGGGGCGCCGACGGAGAGCAACACCGTCATCACCGAGAAGGATGACGGCACCCTCGTGCTCGACGGTGAGAAGTACTACAGCACGGGCACGATCTTCTCGGACTGGGCGAACGTCACCGCGCGATACCGGGACCGTCACGCCACCATCGCGGTTCCGCTCGATGCCCCAGGAGTCACGGTCCACGACGACTGGGTCGGGTTCGGCCAGCGCCTGACCGGAACCGGGACGACCGCCTTCTCGGAGGTCGTGGTCGATTCCGCACATCTCACGGTGTACTCGCCCGGAGCGCGCGACCGCAGCTACATCTCCGGCTTCTACCAGCTCTTCCTCCTCGCCGTGGTGGCCGGTATCGGGCACGCGGCCGTCGACGACGCCGCGGACTACGTACGCTCGCGCACGAGACCGCTGCTCAGCGGGGCGGCGGCGCAGGACGACCCGTTGTCGCAGGCCGTGCTCGGCAGAGCTGCGGGGTCCGCCTTCGCGGCCGAGGCGGCCGTGCTGCACGCTGCGCAGCGGATCGACGATGCGCACCGCGCTGCGCTGGACGGCGTCTCGGAGAGAGAACCGTACGAGGCGGCCGACGTTGCCGCGTACTCGGCGCAGATCGCCGTGATACCCCTGGTGCTGTCGGTGACCACGGATGTCTTCGACGTCGGCGGATCGTCATCCGTCGCGCAGAGCCGAGCACTCGACAGGCACTGGCGCAACGCCAGGACGATCGGCGTGCACAACCCGATCGCCGCGCGACAGCGCGCGGTCGGGCACCGGGTGCTCTTCGGTGCACTGCCCGATCCGTTCGCGGAGCGTGAGGCACGGAGAGAGCGGAACGGATGCCGTGCAGGATTCTGCGTCCGATGAAGCCGCCGCCGGTGCCGCCGACGAAAGCGCGACCGTCTCGGAGAGCGAGGGCACCGCGTGAGCGAGCGCGATCGGCCTCTCGTGCTGAGCCTCTTCGAGATGGCATCCCCCGTGCACCTGTCGCACGGGCTGTGGACGCACCCGCTGGATCAGCGTCACCGTGTCGCCGACATCGGGTTCTGGCGAGAGCTCGGCTCGCTGCTCGAGTACGGGACGTTCGACGAGCTGTTCCTCGCCGATGTGCTCGGCGCATACGACGTGTTCGACGACGGACTCGGCACCGCCGTGCGCGAAGGTTTCCAGATCCCGGCGCTCGATCCCCTCATCGTGCTGGGGGCGCTCGCGGACGCCACCGACCACCTCGGGCTGGTCGCGACGTTCTCGACGACCTACGAGCCTCCCTTCACGTTCGCGCGACGGCTCGCCACGCTCGATCACCTGTCGAAGGGGCGCATCGGCTGGAACATCGTCACCTCGTACCTCACGAACGCGGCGAGGAACTTCGGCCTCGCAGATCAGATCGAGCACGACGCCCGGTATGAGATCGCCGACGAGTTCCTCGACGTCGTGTACCGCCTGCTGCTGGAGTCGTGGGACGACGACGCGATCACCGCCGACCGTGACAGGCGCGTCTACGCCGAGCCGGACGCCGTGCGCTACATCGACCATGTCGGCTCTCGGTTCCGAGTGGCCGGTCCCAGCCTGACCGCACCCAGCGCCCAGCGCGTGCCCGTGCTCTTCCAGGCAGGCAGTTCGCTTCGGGGGCTTTCGTTCGCGGCGAAGCACGCGGAGGTCGTGTTCGTCGGCGGATCGACCCTCGACGACATCCGTGCGAACGTCGACGCGATCCGTGTGCAGGCGGCGGAGTTCGGCCGTGATCCCGACACCATCTCCTTCCTCGCCGGCGCGCACGTCGTCGTCGCGGAGACCGAGCAGGCGGCGCGCGAGAAGGCGGCGGACTACGCCCGATATCGCACGCCCCGGGAGGCTCTCACACAGCCTGCCCGCACTCCCGACCTGACCCGCTACGACCCGACAGAGCTCGTCGAAGACATCATCCGGCGCGAAGATCACGGGTACCGGCTGCTGATCCGGGAGTGGCGTCCTGGGCAGACGGTCGGCGACCTCGTCGCGAAGGCGCCGAGCTCGCGGAAGGGGATCGGAGGCGACTGGTCGATCGTCGGCGACCCGGTGCAGGTCGCCACTCGGCTCGAGGAGATCGCCGACTACGCCCACCTCGACGGTTTCAACCTGAGCCAGGATGTGAGCTTCGAGTCGGCGCGCGACTTCATCGAACTCGCCGTGCCGGAGCTGCGGCGACGCGGTCTCGCCCGATCGAGCTATCGCGACGGGGAGACGCTGCGGGAGCGTCTGTCGCGCGACCGGTCCGGAGCCCGCCCGCACCCGACCCACCCCGCGTGGCAGGTGTCGTCACCCGTGCGGTGAGCACTCCAGGAACACTCTCAGCCGGAACCCGAAGACCGGCCGGTCCTGGGCGGACCGGCCGGTCTTCCTGAGTTGTGGACGCGGCGCCGCGCTCAGACGGTGAGCAGCTCCCGCTCCAGGCGGGCGAACGACGCCTCCATCCCGTCGGCCATGCCAGTGGCGAGGATCATGTCGCGCGTCTCCTTGTCGGGGTATTCGACGAGCAGCGTGACGAGGGTCGCGCCGTCCTCCTCATAGAGGTTGAGATCGTTCAGAGTCTCGGTCGGCAGGCCCTGCATCCGCTCGGTGGTGACCGCGCGACGGGGGCGTCGATCAGGAGCGCCTCGCCCTCGAACCCGAACGGCTCGCCCTCGGTGTCGCCGACCGGCGCCCAGGAGTTGCGGTACGACTGACCGACCTCGGTGGCGGCGACGCACTCCGTCATCTCCCAGCCGTCGGGGCCGAGCATCCACTTGCGGATCAGCTCGGGCTCGAAGTGCGCGCGCCACACGAGCTCGCGCGGGCCCTCGACCAGACGCGTGATGCGCACGTGCGTGTCGTCGAGCAGCTCGACCCTCGTGCCCTTGCCCTGCGCGTACTCGCGGAGGTCCTGCAGCACGGCGTCGAGCTGACTCATGGCCATCTTGATGCCCTCGACCTGGCCCATCTCGACGACCTGTTCGAGAGCGTCGACCGAGTCGAAGTGGCTCGTCGTGACCATGCGGGTGCCGGCGGCGGTCGGCTCGAACGCGAACGACATCCGCTGTGCAGGGAAGCCGTCGAGCGGGTTGCCGTCCTCGTCGACGAACGAGTCGATGACCTCGAAGCTGCGGGGCGCATCGATCGACACGAACTCCCATGCCCCGGACGACTTCTCGCCCCGTGGACCGTTCATGGAGTAGACCGCGCGACCGCCGACCGTGTGGTCCCACGAGGTGAAGGTCGCCGGCCATCCGGGAGGACCCCAGAAGCGTTCGAGCTGGCGCGGGTCGCTGTAGGCGCTCCAGACCCGCTCGACCGGGGCGGCGAAGTCCGCGACCACGGTCATGGTGAGGTTGTCGGCATCGGTGGTGACGTCGGTGACAGGCATTTCAGTCTCCTTGTTCGTTCTCGTTGGTGTCGCTGTTGTCGGATGCGCCGGATCGAGGTGTCTCGGCCAGCAGGTCGTCGAGTCGGGCGATGCGCGACCGCCACAGCTCTTCGTATCGGGCGAGGAGCGCCCTGGCGCGGGCGATCATCTCGGGGTTCGCGCGGACGAGCCGCTCGCGTCCCTCGGCGCGCTTGACGATGAGGTTCGCGGCCTCGAGCACGGCGACGTGCTTCTGCACCGCGGCGAATGACATCTCGTAGTCGGCGGCGAGGGTCGAGACGGACTGCTCCCGCTCGATCGTCCGGCGCAGGATGTCGCGCCGGGTCGACGTCGCCAGTGCGTGGAAGACACGGTCGACCTCCGCTTCGCTCAGTTCTCTTTGTGCAACCATTTGGTTGTACGTTATGCCTGAGCGCGGCGGATGTCAAGGGCCGACTTGTGACTTGCGGCTTTAGATCGGACTAGATGCTTTACATCGGACTACCCGAGGCTGAGCCGGACTGAGTCCGATCTAAAGCAGAGTGCTGGGGGCCGCCTCCCTTCGGAGTGGCAATGAAGCCAGCTGCGGTCGCGAGGAAAGTCAGATCGTCAGGCCGACTCATGCAGGACGACGGTCAAAACGCGCGCACATCCAGACCCCGAATACGGATGGTTGGCGGTCGGCAGAACCTGCGCCGAAACCCATACACCACCCGTTTCGGCGCCCTAACGTTTCGGCAGGGGGTTACGGCGGGGCGACGTGTGGACATTGTCGCTTTTTGGCGGTGTTTTGTGATCGCTTAGTGACGGGTGTGGCTGGCCGGCAACTGACGGAAAGCAGAGGTAGTCGGCTCTGTGTGTTAGTTGGTCAGAGTAGGGAGCCGAGGTCGGAGCCGAGGGAGGGGTAGGTGGCGGTGGTGGATTTGAGTTGCCGGGTGGTGAGACCCAGTTTGATGGCGATGCCGAAGGTGTTGATCAGTTCGGAGTAGCCGGGGCCGAGCAGGTGCGCGCCAAGGATCTGATCGGTGTCGGTATCGATGATGATCTTCGCGGCGGCGGTGGTTTCGGCGACCCGGTAGGTGGAGTACCAGTTGCTGGTGTCAGTGAAGCGAACGGCGGTGTTGTGGCTTGTGGCGGCTTCTTCTTCGAGGAGGCCGACCCGGTTCAGCTCCGGGATGGTGAACACGGTCGTGGGGACCCCGGTGTAGTCGGGTGCTGTGGTGGTTCCTTTGAGCATGTTCGACGCGGCGACTTTCCCCTCAAACACGGCCACCGGAGTCAGGGGACGTCCCGCGGTGTCGGCGGCGTCTCCTGCGGCATAGACGGCGGGGTTGGTGGTGCTTTGCAGGTGCCCGGCGACGGTGACTCCACGTAGGCTGCCGGCAATACCGGCAGCGTCCAAATGGAGGCCATCGAGGGCGGGGACGCGACCTGCTCCATGAACGACGAGGTCCGCGTCAAGACGGGTGGTCGTGCCGTGGGTGTTGATGCTGATCTGGAACCCGGCGGGGGTGGCCTCGATGGCGGTGACGTTGGTGTTTCGGTAGACGTGGATGCCGGCTTGCTCGGTGCGGGAGGTCAGCAACTCCACCAGGTCGGGGTCGAACTCGCGCAGGGGTCGCGGGCCGTGGTCGATGATCGTGCACTGCGCGCCGGCGCGGGCGGCGATGTGCGCGAACTCGAACGAGATGAAGCCGCCGCCGATGAACACGATCCGCTGCGGTAGAGCATCGAGGTCGAGGAATTGGGTGCTGTCGATGAGGTGTGCCGCACCGGGGAACGTCAACGGCCTCGGGGTGGCCCCGGTGGCGATGAGGAAGCGGTCGGCGTGGTGGGTAGTGCCATCGATGGTGAGGGTGTTCGGGCCAGTGAACTCGGCGTGGCCGTGAAAAGTGGTGGCACCGTTGCCGGTGAGTTCGTCTTCCATGCCTTTCGGGACACCGTCGGTGAAGCCGCGCTTGCGCCGCATCAGGGCCGGCCAGTCGACACGGAGGCCGCCTTCTGTGATGCCGGTGTCGTTCATCAGCCGGGCGGCATCGACGATTTCGGCGCCGCGGCGGAGGATCTTTTTCGGGTCGCATCCCCGGAGCGCGCAGGTACCGCCGTAGGGTAACGCGTCGACAATCCCGACCCGCCAGCCCTGCGCCGCACACTTGTTCGCAGCGGACGTGCCCGCCATGCCTGCACCGATGACCAGCAGATCGAACGCGTCACTCACCGGATACCCGCTTCGACGGTCCTGATGGCGTCCCGGATCTGCTCTGTCGTGGGCGACCCGGCAAGACCTGCCGGTGTCAAATACACCCGGCACGACAGGCCGGGCGGAGCTTCTGGCGCGGGAAACAGCGGCACACCGTCGGCCAGGAGAGTCGGGGACCCGCGGAAGTCGAGAGCTTCCGCTTCCTCCTGCGTCTCGATGAGCTGCCGGCTCACCGTGACGTCGGATCGTTCCGCGGCGATCACCGCGAGGCGATCCGCGGCCGTCTCCCAGTTCGGGCACCCATCGAAGTACTGCAACGTGATCTGCATGCATCGACCGTAAACGTTGCAGCCCGGTACAAGGTCAAGTGGTGAAATGGGGGTATGCGCATTGGAGACCTCGCCGCCACCACGGGAGTCAGCACCCAGACCCTTCGTTTCTACGAACGCGAAGGGCTACTTTCTGCACCGAGTCGACAAAGCAATGGATACCGGGTCTATGACGATGAGGTCGCTTCCCGCGTCGGATTCATTCGCGCCGCTCAATCTGCCGGATTGACGCTGGCCGACATCGCCGGAGTCCTCACTCTCCGGGAAGACGGGCAGGCGCCCTGCTCGCACGTGCACTCGCTGCTCGATGGCAAACTCAATGAAGTCAGGGTCCGTCAACAAGAACTCGCCCGTCTCGAAACAGAACTCGTCGACATGCTCACCACCAGTTCGGCCGTCGACCCAGCGACGTGCTCGGAGCGCAGCATCTGCAACGTCATCCCGCGGCCGCTACCGTAAACCCGTCGTTGTACGCACCAGCAGGGCATCTCGAAAAGCTACAGCTTTTCGAGACATCGGCCGGATCCCGGCTGTGTGATCGCTGATCCGTGTGATCCTCGGTCAGCGTCTGTCTCAACAATGCGTCTCACCGGAAAGTGTCTCAGCGCGATGACGCGGCGGGGTTTGTGAGGCACAATGGCCGAGTGAGACTTCTTGGATACACCCGCGTGAGCACATCGAGCCAGGATGCGCAGCTGCAGCTCGACGCACTCGTCGCCGCTGGTGTTCAGAAGCGCGACGTGTTCGCCGATGTCACCTCCGGGAGCAAGACCGCGATCGAGCGTCGTGGGATGAAAAAACTCCTCGAGCACGCAGAAGCCGGTGACACCGTCGTCGTCTGGCGCGTGGACCGCCTCGGCCGCTCCCTCATCGACGTGCTGAACACCGTAAACCTGCTGCGCGAGCGGGGCATCCATGTGCGTTCTGTCTCGGATGGGATAGATCCAGCGACATCGACGGGCCGGTTGATGCTGAACATGCTCGCCACGCTCGCGGAGTACGAGCGTGAACTGATTGTCGAGCGGGTAAATGCTGGGATCGCCGCCGCCAGGCAGAGCGGCACTCGCTTCGGTCGTCCACTCTCGGACCCAGCGGTAATCGCCGACAAGCTCGCGATCGCCGCCGACGCCCGAGCGAAAGGTCGCACCGCCGAAGATGCAGCACGGCTCGTCGGGTGGAGTCGCGCCACGCTCTACCGCCACCAGCAAGCCCTCGCCAGCCGCGAGAGCATCACCATCTAGCGATGTGATGAGCGGCGGGGAGCGGTGGCGAATTCTTCGACTACACGTCGAGGACCAGATACCTCTCACCGCTCTCTCCCGAGAAACCGGGATTGGCCTGCGCACGCTCCAACGCTGGCACCAGCTCTACCGAGACCACGGCATCACTGCACTCGACCCTCAACCGAGAGCCGACGCCGGCATTCGTCGCACGGGGGGCGAATTGGTCAGATTCATCGAGCACCTCGCGTTGACCAGGCCGAGGCCAGCGATCGCGACGCTGCACCGCCTTGCGAGTACCGAAGCGGAGCGGCAAGGCCTGGCGGTGCCCAGCTACGCCACTGTCAGAGATATCGTGCAGTCCCTCGACCCGGCACTGGTAACGCTCGCGTTGGATGGACCCATTGCGTATCGCGATCGATACGAGCTCGTATACCGGCGCCGAGCCGACGGGCCCAACCAGATCTGGCAGGCCGATCACACCGAACTCGACATCCTCATCACCAGTGCCGTAGGCGGCAAATCTGATCGACCCTGGCTCACGATCGTGATCGACGACCACTCACGCGCGATCTGCGGATACACCGTCTTCACCGGTGCACCATCAGCGATGAACACGGCCCTCGCGCTCAGGCAGGCGATCTGGCGCAAGACCGACCCCGCGTGGGCCATGTGTGGAATACCCGACGTGCTCCACGTCGACCACGGCTCCGACTTTACCAGCCATCACCTCGAACGCACCGCCATCGAGCTGCGCATCCGGATCATCCACTCCACCGTGGCTCGGCCCCAAGGCCGCGGCAAGATCGAACGCTTCTTCCGCACCATCAACACAGAGCTTCTCTCCACTCTCCCCGGGCACCTCAGACCAGGCGACAGGAATCCTCACCCCGCTCTAGATCTGGCCGCCCTCGACCAGGCGATCGGCGGGTTCATCGGGATGTACAACGCACGCCCGCACCGGGAGCTCGGAGTATCGCCTCGGGACGCGTGGGTCGCGGACGGCTGGCTTCCGCGAATGCCCGACAGTCTGGAACAACTCGACGGCCTCCTGCTCACGGTCCCCAAGAACCGGGTCGTGCAGCGCGACGGCATTCACTTCCAGGGCCAGCGCTACCTCGCTCCGACACTCGCCCCCTTCGTCGGGCACACGATCACAATCCGCTACGACCCGCGCGACATCTCCGAGATCCGCGTGTACGACCGCGACACATTCGTCTGCATCGCCGTCGACGAAGCCCACCCCAATCTCCGCCTCAGCCTCCGCGACATCGAAACCGCCCGCCGAGCCCGCCGCCGCGCACTCCGACACACCATCAACGACCGCATCCTCACCGCCGTCACCCGCGACGAGCCACGCGACGTCGCGGCACCTCCGCATCGCCGCCGGCTACGCACCTACGAAGAGGACGAGTGATGAACCAGCCATTCATCGTCACCAAAGAGCACCGACGCTTCACCGAATTCGCGAACGCCGTCCGCAAAGAGAAAACCATCGGCATCTGCCACGGCGACGCCGGCGTCGGCAAGACCAACTCCGCCCGCCGCTACGCAAACTGGGACGCTCTGGAGCCCTACATCAACAAGTGGGGACCTCGCGGCGAGCACGACGCCAAGCACTACGCCCTCGCCAACCGATCCCGGACTGTCTTCTACACACCCGAGGTCCTCTGCAGACCCAAAGATCTCATGCACGACATCGACCGCTGGCAGGCAAAGGTCGAGATCTGCGCCGACGAACACCTCCGCTCGCGTGAGACCGAACCGACCACCACGCCGATCGGCATGTCTCACCTCGTGGATCTGCTCATCATCGACGAAGCCGAAAGGCTCACACCGACTGCGCTCGAGCTGCTCCGCGACCGCCACGACCGTGAACACCTCTCTATGATCCTCATTGGCATGCCCGGCATCGACCAACGGTTCCGCCACTACCCACAGCTCTACAGCCGACTCGGCTTCTCCCACCACTACCGAACCCTCGGCCGAGAAGAACTCCTCTTCGTCCTCGACCGCCACTGGAAACACCTAGGACAGCAACTCGACCCAGAGGACTTCACCGACGCGCAGGCGATAGCTGCGATCGAACGCATCACCCGTGGCAACTTTCGTCTCCTTGAACGGCTCTTCCCTCAGATCGCCCGAGTGCTGAAGATCAACGGGCTTGAGACCATCACCGACGACGTCATCGAAGCCGCAGCTAGCATCCTCGTCATCGGCAACTAACGCCGCCAAGCGATCACAGAACACCGCCACCGAGCGATCAACTCCACAGGGGCGACGCTCGGCGTGTCGCACTTCCCCAGCACCACCACGGGTGCCCGGCCGCAAACGATCGTTTTCGGTGGTAGCCCGGGCACGACATCAACAGCGAAGTCGAGGATGATTGAGTCGTGGAGATTGAGCTGCTTTATATCGCCGGTTGCCCCAGCTGGGTTGAGGCTGGCCGTCGTGTTTCTGAGGCGCTACGAGAAACAGGCCACGACGAATCGGAGGTTCACTACCGACTCATCCGGACGGAGGAGGACGCGGGCGCAGTCTCGTTCGCGGGCTCCCCCACGATCACCCTGGATGGCAACGATCTCTTTCCGGGGTCGGGGCGAAGCAATGACCTCGCCTGCCGTATTTACAGCACCCCTGCTGGGCTGGCCGGGATGCCAACGGTTGAACAGATTCGAGAGGCGCTCTCCGCTCATGGCGACTGACGAGGACGTTGCGTGCACGTGCTGCGGGCGACATCTGCCACGCAAGAAGCTGCACGCACTCGGAGACGATCGCGCTTTCATCTGTCGACGATGCGGCTGGTGGGTGGCTCTGCGCCTACATCGCGACCGCCCGCCTGCCTAAGCGTGAACTCACTCAACGGCTGCCCACGGCGATCGCGCCGATGTAGAGGGCGAGTTGATGGGTGTCCCACCACCGCACAACGGATCTCACTCGGTGCTCTCATCCCCGGCGCGGATCATGAAAACTGCTCCGGTGATCGCTGCGGCGAAGATTACGATGTCGGCGATGTTGCCGATGAACCAGTTTCCGTAGGCGAGGAAGTCCACGACGTGACCACGGGCGAATCCGGGGTCCCGGAAAAGGCGGTCGCCTGCGTGTGAGGCGGAAGCGCCGCCGAGCGCGCCGATGACGATCGCCCATCTCACGCGTTGCACTCGGAACGCGAACACGATCGCTGTGACCGTGGCGGCGACAGCGAGCAGCGCGAACACCCAGGTGAAGCCTTCCCCGAAGGAGAATGCCGCTCCGGGGTTATAGGCGAGCTGCAAACCCAGCAGGTCACCGATCAGCGGGATGCGCTCACGGTCGGTGAGGGTCGCTTCGGCCCACACCTTGGTTCCCTGATCGATCAGCACGACGACCACGGCGATCAAGAGCGCTCCACCAGTGAGCTGCCGCCGCCGGGTCGACGACAGCTTGCGCGCAGCGGGCGGATGAGCCTCTGACTGGGAGGAGGTCATGCGAGCACCTCGATCAGACGGACGATGACCCCAGATTCGATCAGGATGAACAGGCCCAGGCCGATGAACACGGCCGGTACGAGCCAGTGCTCGACGCGCTCCAGCCCCTCGGTAACAGCCTTGTTGGTGCCGATCAGCCGGCCGGCCGCGCACCAGACCGCGACGAGGATCAGGAATACGACGATCATGATCGCGACGTCGCTGGGGGCGCTGGTGCGGAAGATCGGCGTGTAGAGGGAGATGTTGTCGGCCCCGTTGGCGATCGTGATCCCTGCGACGCCCCATAGTCCGACCGCGGTGATCTTGGAGTCGTCATCATCGTCATCGCTGTTACGGCGCAGGCCGCGAATGAGCGTCCAGATGCCGATGCCGAGCGGGATCAGACCCAGGAAACCGACCCATTCGTCCGGAACGATGGTGAGACCGAGAGCGGCGATCACGCTGATCACGACGAGGGTGATGAACCCGAGATACTGGCCCGCGACGATCTGCCACGGCCGGGGCTTCCCTCGACTGGAAGCCAGGAACAGCACGGTGAGCACGACAATGTCGTCGATGTTGGTTGCCGCGAACAGGCCGATCGCTGAACCGATAGTTGCGAGCATCAGCTTTCCAGTCGTGGCGTGCGGGTGCGTGCGGCGCGCAGACCGTTGAGGATCACGATGACCTCCGCGACCTCGTGGACCAGGACGACGGCCGCGAGCCCCAGGACGCCGAAGAGCGCGAGCGGGAGCAGTGCAGTGATGATCAGCAGCGACAGGATGATGTTCTGGTTGATGATCCGTCGACCGCGGCGGGCGTGATCGAACGCTCGCGGGATGAGGCGCAGATCATGGCCGGTGAAGGCCACGTCGGCGGATTCGATTGCCGCGTCGGAGCCGGTGGCGCCCATCGCGATACCGATGTCTGCGCCAGCGAGGGCCGGTGCGTCGTTGATTCCGTCGCCGATCATCGCGACCGGCCCCGCCTTTGACAGCTCGCCGATCGCGGTTGCCTTATCCTCGGGACGCAGTTCCGCGCGCACGTTGCTGATCCCGGCCTGCGCGGCCAGTGCACGAGCGGTGCGGGCGTTGTCTCCGGTGAGCATCGTCACGCCGACGCCTTGGTTGGTGAGCGTCCGGACTACCTCGGGGACTTCAGGGCGCAGTTCGTCGCGGACGCCGATCGCGGCGACGGGGGTTCCGTCGCGGTGGACGATCACGACGGTCATGCCCTGCTCCTCCAACTCCGCGACCTGCTTCCCGAGGTCGCCCGCGTCCAGCCAGCGAGGACTGCCGACGGTGATTCTCGATCCGCCGACAGTGCCGTCGATGCCGTGCCCGGCCTGCTCGGTCACATCTGCAGCTGCCGGTGTGCCCGGGGCCGCGGCGGTGATCGCAGAGGCAAGGGGATGCGTGCTGTGCTGCTCCAGTGCGGCCGCCCAGGCCAGCGCCTGTGTCTCGGTCACGCCGTTCGCAGTGAGCACCGCGGTGACCGCAGGTTCGTTGCGGGTGAGGGTGCCGGTCTTGTCGACCGCGACGTGGCGGACCGTGCCGAAGCGCTCGAAGACGGCGCCGGACTTGATGATCACGCCGAACTTGCTTGCTGCGCCGATCGCGGCGACGACCGTCAGCGGCACCGAGATCGCCAGCGCACACGGAGAAGCGGCGACCAGCACGACAAGCGCGCGGGTGATCCACACCTCTGGATCGCCCAGCAGCGACCCGATGATCGCGACGAGCGCTGCGAGGATCAGAACGCCGGGTACGAGCGGGCGGGCGATCCTGTCCGCGAGACGTGCACGCTCGCCCTTCTCGGTCTGCGCCTTCTCGACCAGCTCCACGATCGTGGTGAGCGAGTTGTCGGTGCCCGCAGCGGTCGTTTCGACCTCCAGCGCGCCGGCGCTGTTGATCGCACCGGCCGACACCGCATCGCCGGGCTCGACCTCGACGGGGATCGACTCCCCGGTGATCGCCGAGGTGTCCAGGCTGGAGCGGCCAGAACGGACGATCCCGTCGGTTGCGATCCGCTCGCCGGGACGGACCACCATGACCTGGCCGACCGTCAGCTCTCTCGCGGGCACCTGCGCAGAGACGCCGTTCTGCAGCACGGTCGCTGTCTCCGGCACGAGCTTCAGCAGCGCCCTCAGCCCGCCCCGGGCACGGTCCATCGCCTTGTCCTCGAGCGCCTCAGCAATCGAGTACAAGAACGCCAGAGCCGCAGCCTCCTCCACGTAGCCGAGGATGACCGCGCCGATCGCGCTGATCGTCATCAGCAGCCCGATACCGAGCTTGCCCTTGAACAGTTTCCGGATCGCGCCGGGCGTGAACGTCGACGCACCGAGGAGCAGACCGGCCCAGAACAACACCAGCGCCGGGATCTCGAGGCCGGACCATTCAAGGATCAGACCGGCCAGGAATGCGACACCGGAGAAGACCGGCACCATGATCCCACGGTCCCTCCACCAGGGCCGCACAACCTCTTCGGTCTCATCCTCCGCCGCAGTGGCAGGCTGGGCAGGCTCGTGCTCGCAGCCACACGCCGCGCTCACGCGTCCGCCCCCGTCCCACAGCAGCCAGCCACCGTGCACGCAGAGTCCACGCACGGCGCGTGCTCATCGACCGCCAGCGTCACGTCCACGAGCGCGACGAGCGCAGCCGTAAGATGCGGGTCGGCGATCTCGTAACGAGTCTGGCGACCCTCCGGCTCGGCAACGACAATCCCGCAGTCACGCAGGCAGGTGAGATGGTTCGACACGTTCGAACGCGTCAGCTCCAGCTCACGAGAGAGCACAGCCGGGTAGCTCGGTCCACCGAGCAGAGACATTAGGATTCGGGAACGCGTGGGATCGGCCATGGCCCGGCCGAGCCGGTTCATGACATCGAGGCGTGAGGAAATAGTCAGCACACACTGAACTATACAGTGATTGATGACCTATTGGAACGGCTTCACCCCAGGCGACATCTCTGGGGCCTGGGTGTAAGTACATCCGGCTCACACCCCACCGAATACGCCTACCGAAACCCGCTTACGGCGCACGTTTCTGGCATTCGATCTGGTGTGCCTTCACTCACCGCGCCGCAAACGATCGTTTTCGGCAGCTCTCGCGTAAGGCTGAGGCGTAAGGTTGCCTGGTCGACCCGGACCCTGTCGACGGCGGTGATCCGGTCCGCTCGTCATGAGCGCGGTAGCCGGTCCACTCGTCGCAAGGGTGGTGCCGACGCCCCACTAATCGTCGAGACGGTCGAGAATCTCATTCATCTGGTCGATCTCTTCCTGCTGTGACGAGATGATCTGCTCACAGAGATCTTGGATCTCCGGGTCGCTGATGTCTGATTGCTCACACACCAGAATCGCTCGAGAGTGATGCGGGATCATGGAACGGAGGAACTGGTCGTTACCGACGAACGCTTCCGAGCGTCCCATGAAGAAGGCGACAAGGAAAAGCGCGGCGAAACCTACGAGCAAGCTGATGTTCGCGGCCTTGTTCGGGAACATCTTCCACATGACGATGACCATGATGATGCCCATGGGGAAGACCATCATCAGTGCCATGTAGAGGTTGCTGATGTTGAGGAAGAGATCGTCCAGGACGTTGATCATCGCAAACGTGAGGAAGTACATCACAACGAAGCTGAGCGATAGCGAGACGGCGAGCTTAAGGTAGCTCGACATCCCGCCCTGATTCTTCCCCTGGGAGTGGCCGGCCGGCGGGCGTGAACCGTTGTCGGCGTGCTGGCTTGTCATAGCGACTCCAGCAGTGCAACGCACGCCTGTTCGCAGCGTCGGCATGCCTCAGCGCAGATCGTGCAGTGTTCGTGCATGGTGTGCTGTTCACACTCGTTAGCACAGCTCAGGCACGCCGCTCGGCAAGCTTCGAGCGCGGCACGGGTGACGCTGGCGTCGTGCCCGGTGCGACGGGAGAGGATCCGGGTGGTGGTTACGCAAAGGTCTGCACAGTCCTGGTTCGCGCGAATGCACTTGATTAGGTCAGCAACCATGTCCTCGCTGAGGCAAGCGTCGGCACATGCGGTGCAGGCTTGCGCGCACGCGAGACACGCGTCGATGCAGTCGACGAGCTTCTTCTGATCAATTCCGCCCAGATCTTTCGGATACGTGCTGAGCATTTCTTCGGTGACGGTCATGAGAGAACTCCTTTCGTGAGCCACGAAAGTACGCTCGCATCGCCCGCGCACTGAGGCCCTTGAATACCCCGCTGGGGTCTGGTAACCCGGTATTGATAAGCCGCCGCGCTGCGCAGATCAGCCTGTGAGCTGAACAGAGTCGGCGACCACGTTCGCCTAGCGGGAATAGAAGCGAAAACATTGAGTTAGATACCCCCAGGGGGTATGCTCGAGGCATGAACGGGTACGACGGAAGCAAGGACGACCTGCGCAAGCGGTTGAATCGCGTCGAAGGCCAGGTGCGGGGGATCTCCCGGATGGTTGATGAGGACAAGTACTGCATCGACATCCTTACGCAGGTCTCTGCGGCGACGAAGGCCCTGGAGACGGTGGCGTTGTCGTTGCTGAGCGATCATCTGAGTCACTGCGTCGCTCAGGCAAGTGCTGAGGGTGGCGACTTCGCAGCGGAGAAGGTTCGTGAGGCCAACGAAGCCATCGCCCGCCTGGTTCGTTCATGACCACACGTCTGTTTAGTAAAGGAGAACACCATGACTGATCGCATCGAGCTGGGACTGACGGATGCGAACGCTGGTTGCGCATGCTGCGCTGCCCCATCGAACACAGAGACAGCCGTCCACGACGATTCTGCGGTCACATCGGAGGTGCTCGTCGACGGGATGACATGCTCGCATTGCGCATCGAGCGTCAGTGAGGAGCTGGGCGCTGTCGACGGTGTCGAGTCCGTCACCGTGGATCTCAACGCGGGTGGCACCTCCCGGGTGACCATCCGCAGCACCGCCCCGGTTGACCCCGCCGCTGTGAAGGCTGCGGTGGAGGAGGCCGGCTACGCTCTCGCGACCAGCCAGCCCTGAGTTGCATCTGTCGGCGTCCGGCTTACCCCGGGCGCACCTGAGCAAGGAGTCTCCGATGAGCCAGCACGACGAACACACCGATCACACCGCGCACCGCAACCACACGGCGGCGGCAACGACGGAGCACGACCATGGGGCGATGAGCCACGATCACGCTGCACCGCACGAAGACACCGGGCACGGCGGCCACGAAGATCACGCCGGTCACGGCGGGCATGGCGGCCACGGGGATCATGTGGGGCAGTTCCGGCGCCTGTTCTGGATCATGCTGCTCCTCGCCGTGCCGGTGGTCGGATTCTCGACGATGTTCTCGATGATCCTGGGGTACCCGCTGCCGGACGCGGCGTGGGTCGCGTGGGTGTCACCGGCTCTCGGAACGGTGATGTACGTGTGGGGCGGTGCCCCGTTCCTGACCGGTGCGGTCGGTGAACTTCGTGCCCGCAAACCGGGGATGATGCTGCTGATCGCCCTCGCGATCACCGTGGCGTTCCTCGCCTCCTGGGGGGCGAGCATCGGGCTGCTGCACCACGAGCTGGATTTCTGGTGGGAGCTGGCGCTGCTGATCGTGATCATGCTGCTCGGCCACTGGATCGAGATGCGTTCCCTCGCCCAGACGACGTCGGCGTTGGATTCCCTCGCCGCATTGCTGCCCGACGAGGCGGAGAAGGTCGATGGAGACACCACTGTCACCGTCGCACCGGCTGATCTGCAGGTCGGAGACGTGGTGGTGGTGCGTCCGGGCGGGCGGGTCCCCGCGGATGGGCGGATCGTGCAGGGTTCGGCCAGCATGGACGAGTCGATGATCACCGGAGAGTCTCGGCCGGTGCGCCGCAGCGATGGTGACCCGGTAATCGCTGGAACCGTAGCCACCGATTCCGGGGTGCGGGTAGAGATCACCGCCATTGGTGAAGACACCGCACTCGCGGGCATCCAGAAACTGGTCACGGAGGCGCAGAGTTCATCGTCGCGGGCGCAACGACTCGCGGATAAGGCAGCGGGGTGGCTGTTCTGGTTCGCGCTCGGCGCTGCCGCGATCACCGCGATTGTGTGGACTCTCGTCGGCCAGCCCGAGGCAGCCGTGATCCGCACCATCACCGTGCTGGTCATCGCCTGCCCGCACGCGCTGGGTCTCGCGATCCCACTGGTCGTGTCGATAGCGACCGAACGCGCCGCCCGTGGAGGTGTGCTGATCAAGGATCGTCTCGCCCTGGAGAGCATGCGCACCGTCGACACGATCCTGTTCGACAAGACCGGCACGCTCACCACGGGCACCCCCGCCGTGACCGCGATCGATCCCGTCACAGGGGCCGACGCCGATCAGCTGCTCGCGTGGGCGGCGGCCGCGGAAGCGGACTCCGAGCACCCCCTCGCCCGTGCGATCGTCAACGCAGCGAAAGAGAAGAACCTCACCGTTCCGCGATCGACCGATTTTGAATCCTCCCCCGCCGTGGGGGTGCGTGCCCGTGTCGACGGACACGTCGTGCAGGTCGGCGGCCCGTACATGCTCGAGCAAGAACACGCCGCCGAGCTGCCGGTTGCCGACGAGTGGCGCGGTGAGGGTGCGATCATCCTCCACGTGCTCGTCGACGGTCAGGTGACGGGCGCGCTGCGCCTCGCGGATGAAATCCGCTCCGAGTCGCGTCACGCGGTCGTTGCGCTTCACGAGCGCGGCGTGCAGGTGGTCATGATCACCGGTGACGCTGACGCGGTCGCCGCGTCCGTCGCCGGCGAGCTGGGTATCGACCGGTACTTCGCCGGGGTCCGTCCGGAGGACAAAGCCTCCAAGGTGAAAGAACTGCAAAACGAAGGCCGCAAGGTCGGGATGGTCGGTGACGGCGTGAACGACGCCCCCGCCCTCGCCCAGGCAGACGTAGGGATTGCGATCGGTGCAGGAACGGACGTTGCGATCGCCTCCGCAGGTGTCATCCTCGCCAGCGACGACCCCCGATCGGTGATCTCCGTGATTGAGCTGTCGCGGGCCAGTTACCGGAAGATGAAACAGAACCTCTGGTGGGCCGCCGGGTACAACCTTCTCTCGGTGCCGTTGGCTGCCGGTGCGCTCGCCCCCGTCGGGTTCGTGTTGCCGATGTCGGTCGGTGCAGTGTTGATGTCACTATCCACGATCGTTGTCGCGCTGAATGCGCAGTTGCTGCGACGGCTGAACCTCAGCCCGGACGCCGTCGTCGACAAGTAGGCGCACGGGCGGCGGCGACGTACCCTGGAAGAAAGGGAGGTGGGACAGTGTTGACGACGATCGCACGGCGCGTGCGAGACCAGCGCACCCTCACCCGCACCCTCCTGACCGTCGTCGCCGTCGCCTTTTCCGTGATCTTCGGGCTTCTGGCGATGCACTCGATGAACACGCACACCATGCCCTCCGGGCACAGCGAAACCATCGCGGTCGCACCCGCGCATGCCGACGCTCACCCCGCACACGCCTCAGGCGAAGCTGCAGCGATGGATGAGACGGGCTGTGCGACGTGCTCTGACGATCACGGCATGTCGTGGATGGCCTGCGTTCTCGCGCTCCTCATCGCCGTAGTGCTGGTCACCCGGCCGCCCGCCTGGTGGCGCTCACTCACCGAAACCCCTGGTCCGCTCCTTTCACGTTTTGCGCTTCGCGGCGCGCTGTACCCGCTGCGGCCGCCGTCTCTCACCGTTCTCTGCATCAGTCGCACCTGATGGCTGGCATGCCCGTTCTATGGGCAACGCCCCCTCGCCCAGCCTGTCTCGCTGGGCACCATCATCGACTCTTGGAGAGAACCATCATGAAGACCCGTTTTGCGGCGACCGCCGCACTCACTCTCACTGCTGTGCTCGCCCTTGCCGGCTGCGCTGGAAACACCTCCGGCGGAGGCGATATGCCCGGCATGAATCACGAGAGCAGCAGCTCCGCCCCGGCGTCGGCGGACGCCAATGACGCCGACATCATGTTCGCCAGCATGATGAAGGAGCACCACGCTCAGGCCATCGAGATGTCTGACATGCTCCTCAGCAAGGACGGCGTCAACGAGCGCGTCGCCGCCCTCGCGGAAGAGATCAAGGCAGCGCAGGGCCCCGAAATCCAGAAGATGGAGCAGTGGCTCGAAGAGTGGGGCGCTGATACCTCCAACATGGAAGGCATGGACCACGGCGGCGGCATGATGTCCGACGACGACATGCAGGCCCTCGAAGATGCCACCGGGGCGGACGCCAGCCGTCTGTTCCTCGAGCAGATGATCGAGCACCACCAGGGTGCCGTCGAAATGGCCCAAGACGAAGTCGACAACGGCCAGAACAGTGACGCGGTCGCCCTGGCCGAGACGATCATCGAGGCACAGACCACGGAGATCGCCACGATGAAAGACCTCCTCGACACACTCTGATCTACCTTCGGGGGTGCGGCGCTCGCCCGCACCCCCGAACTGGCCTTCTCGCAGTAACCCACGCCACCGCGCTGGTGCCATGTCGCGACTCTCATTCGCGTACCGCTCGCGCACCTGCATGCATTTCTTCACGTCGGAGTCTCATGAACCGCCACTCGCCCCTACCCGCTTTCGCGATCGCTCTCGCAGCCGTCGCCCTCACCGGCTGCGCCGTGCCGCAGGCCTCCGGCACCAACGCGGTCCCCCCCGTTATCCAACACATTCACGGTGTTGCCGCTGACCCCCGCGGTGAGGACCTCTTCATAGCCACCCACGGAGGACTCTTCACCCTCAATCCTGAAGGTGCGATCGCCGGTCCCATCGGAGGCCACGATTTCGATGCGATGGGCTTTACCGTCCTCGACGACGCCCTCTTCGCATCCGGTCACCCGGGCACACAGACACCCGCAGAGCTCGGCTCCCCGAACCTAGGTGTCATTCGTAGTGACGACTTCGGCGAATCGTGGTCACCGATCGCCCTCACTGGCAGTACGGACTTCCATGTCCTCACCGCCGGACCAGACGGCACTCTCTACGGGATCGCCTCCGATGGCGTCGATCTGCTCATCAGCACTGACGACGGTCTCGAATGGACCCGCGGCGCAACACTTGCCGCGGCAGACCTCGCCGCCACCGGCGACGGTCTCTACGCCGCCGCGGAAGAAGGACTGCTCCTCAGCACCGACAACGGCGCCACCTTCACCCCCGTCGCCGACGCCCCGCTGCTCTACACACTCGACGCCAAACCCAATGGCTCGCTCGCAGGAGTCGGAACCGACGGTGCCCTCTGGTCACAGAACACCGAAGGAACATGGCAACGCCTCGACGCGCTTCAAGGGGCCGCTCAGGCCTTCACCGCGATCGATGACGAACGCTTCATCGTTGTCGACGACCGCGGCATCGTCCAGATCACAGCCGACGACACAACCATCCTCGCCCCCGCCCGGTAGAGAACGCCACCACCAGAACGGCCACCCATGGTCCCCCGCCGCAATCCCTTCCGACGCATATCCGTCTTCATCGCGTGCGCCACAGTCCTCGCCCTGCTTCTCGCCCTTGCGAGCTTCTACCTCATCGGAGCCATATTCAGATGACCCGCCACCTGCACCCAGCTCGGCACCGTCCACGAGCACACGTTCCCACGCGCACCAGCCACATGTCCCCACAGCGGCGTCACGATCGCCTCGTACGTATCGGGGCCTTCCTTCTCCTGGCCGCCGTCGCACTGATCGCAACTCATCTCCTCATCGACACAACCGTTCCAGACCAACGGTCACTCTGGGCATACACGCTCGGAAGCTACGAAACAGCGTTCATCCTCGCGATCGTCGGACTGGCGCTCGTGCTGCGTGAACCCCCGGGAGGCGCGGATGAATCTCAATGACTACTGGACCAACGCCTTTTGGTCCGTCATCCCCACGATCGCCGTCGTCGCAGCATTCTGGTTCGTCCTGCGGTCCATCATCAGAGCCGACCGCAACGAACGAAAAGCACACGCCAAGATCGAGCAACAACTCCGCGCGGAACGAAACCATCCTCGCCAACTCGCATCGGCGGACGACGAGCGAGACCCGCTACCTGAACGCCGGAAACGTCTGCCGAAAGCAGATACCGGCGAACGTTAACGGCGGGCGCACGATGACGGGCGACGCGAACTCGCCGGAAACGATCGTTTTCGGCGGGTCGTCTGCTGCACGCTCCCTCCTGCTGTGCTCACTCGCGTCTTCAGCGGGAGATTTTGGAAAGCGGAGATGGGTCCGAGGCCTCGCTTGCGGCACCACCAGTAGAACCGAATGCGAAACCACGCCGCAAACGATCGTGTACGGCGGGCGGCACCGAACCGTGAGGTTGCTCAACATTTTCTTGCGAGAGGCGAGGGGAAGTCTGCAATGTCGGACATATGAGGGATCGTGGTGACTATGAGCTGACCAGGATCGTGAGGGAACGCTATGACCGGTAACGACGAGCCCGAAGGGCATTCGTCCCCCGATGGCGTTCCTACTCTCATCGCGTGGGCAACGGATCAGGCCTGGCTGGCCGAGGCAGACCGCGATCGCGCCGAGGAACGTTTCGACCGGCTCGCTGGAGACCGCGAACTCGCGACCGCACTCCAGGCCAGCGGATACCGTGGCCGGAACTACGATCTGTTCGCGAATGAGATCGCGAAGTACGGGTGGGCTGTCATCCGCGGGTGGATCTACAAAGGGCAGATTCGTGGCGAGGTGAAGCGAAAAGGCTTCGGCGCACTGGAGCCTGAGCCCCGCCCGGGCTCGATGATCGAAGAGGCCGAGAGCCTGGCGGATGAGACGATCGTGCTCGCCCTCACCGCGTTCCGAGACAAGGTGCTCGTCCCGGGCAAGTGGGACCCCGCCAAGGGAGCTTCCCTGCGCACGTTCTTCGTGGGCCAGTGCCTTCTGCAGTTCAGCAACGTCTACAAGCGTTGGCGTCGAGAAGAGCTGCGTTCATATGCGGAGCCGCAGGCTCCGCCGCCCGCAGCGGCCTGGGCCGACGACTTCGAGGAGGGTCCGTCGACGTCGGCTGCTCCCGACGCGAGCGAGGCGGCGCACATCAAGGACGAGCTGCGTCGTGCATTCGGGAGCATCAAGGACGAGCGTGTCCGCTCAGCCTTTTATCTGAACGTGACGCATGGCTTCACGCACGCGGAGATCGGCGAGAAGCTTGGCATGACCGCGAAAGCGGTGGAGTCGGCGATCGCGCGCGCACGTCAGCAAGTACGACAGAACCGGGAGTCCGCATGAGCAGTGAATTTCGAGGCAAGATCGAGCGCTCGTCCTTCGGGACCCAGAACGCGAAGGCGGCACGCCGAACCGTTTCCGCCAACAAAGCGCAGTCGCTCGTCTCGCGATCGATGACGGGCAAGACTCAATCGAAGCAGTTGAGAGGCCGCGAGGGGAAGTGACCAGCGGCGGACATATACCGAGATGTCGGGATCACAACGGAAAAGAGCCGCCCCGCGGTAACGGGACGGCTCACAAGCCCTGAGAAGGTCAGGTCTCATCCAGAGCACTGACTGTACCGGAGTTGGCAGCCGCAGACTAGCGGCGCTCCATCTCATGGCACCCCGGCACCAATCAGTGAAGGAGTTCCCATGGGAACCGTTCGTCGCTCTGCATCCACCGGTCGTTTCGTCTCCAAGGCCGCTGCGGCCCGCTGGCCCGGAAAGACCACCACCGAACGTGTCGGTTCCGGCACGAGCAACTCGACCACGGTGCACCGCTCCGCGTCGTCGGGCCGGTTCGTCACCGAATCGACCGCCAACCGCAACCCGGGCGGCACGATCAGCCAGCGCGTCTAATCGAACCTGAGGGCCTGCACGTGCACACGTGCAGGCCCTCGTTGTGTAAGTCGAGGGCCTCCAGAACCCCGTCGGTGGCGGTCAGTAGTTCACCTTGTCGATGACGAGGTTCCCGTCGAGCATCTCGTGCGGGACGGGTCCTGCACTGGGGGAGCGGGATGGTCAGTCTCACGAGGTCGGGGTCCGCAACGGTCTCCGCGGACGCCAAGGCGTGAGCGCCCGGGACGGCAACGCCGACCGGCATCTCAATGTCTGCCGCAGCGCCGGAGCCGGCAATGTTCACCGGAAGCCGGCGGCGAGTACTGTTCACCCGAAGGCTAGTGGGGGAGCTTTCCCCTCGTTCGTTCAAGTCTGGCCTTGCGTTGCCTAGACCTTGCGACGGAAGCCGGTGGAGTCCCGAGTGACATCGGGCGACCAACGATGCGGTTCTCGCTTCACGTCGGGCCACTCGAGATCAGATCGAACGATATCCGGTCCGCGCCGGTGTGTCGGAAGCCCGTCGAAGCCGACCGGGCTGATCCTGGGCGCAGGCGACGAAGATGTGCCTACCGGCACTCCGCCTCCCTCCGGGAGTGATGATGAAGCCAGCTGAGATCGCACGGATGATCGCTCGTCGACGGTTCTCGAAAGAGTCGGAGCTGCACTGGGTGCCGCGTGATCATCGTTCGGAGACTGGCTATGCGAACAACACCTCGTTCGCACCGGTCGACCGAAGTCTCGGCCGTTTGGATTGGTCTGTCATCGACCCCATGAAGGTTCGAGTATCGAAGGGCGCCAGCCACTTCTTCACAGGATCTGAGTACTTCTGGAGTCGCACCCGCAGCCACGTGTGGTGTGAGTCTCAGTTCGAGCGCGACGAGTTGATGTGGCTCGATTTTGCCGGACAGGTCGAAAGGGTGTGGTCGCAGCCGTTTGGCGTGGTGTTCGGCGTCCGCTCACCGATGGCCGGTCATTGGCACGTGCCGGATTTCTTGTTGCAGATGTCGGACGGCTCCTACGCCGTCCGAGATGTGAAGCCGAAGGAACGCATCGACGAGTCCGTGCAACTGCAGTTCGATGAAACCGCACGGCTGTCGGCAACGCTCGGCTGGCACTACGAGGTGCTCGCCGGTCACAGCGTCCATGCGACTCGCGTGGTCGAATGGTTGTCGGCGTCGCGTCATGACCGTTGCAGGCCGTCGGCGGACATCGAGGACAAGATCCTCGACGCAGCTACTCAGGGCAAAACACGCCGGGAGTTGTGTGAGCTGGCGTCTCCAGATTGCCCGCTTCTAGCGTGCGCATGGGTTGACAACCTCGCCTGGCGCAGACTTCTCGCGCTCGACTTGTCGTCCGTATTCAATAGCAACACGCTACTGACTACCGCACATCGGGAGAGAACGGACGCGATCAGTGTCCGATGAACGCAAACTGAAGCTCGGAGACTCTTTCGAGATTGACGGCGAGAGCTGGGTCTGGGTCCACATCATTCCTGGCCTGGAGGTGAAGCTCCGCTCTGAACACGCGCCCGATCGACACCTGATCATGTCCGTAGACGAGTTCCTGCTCCAGGCCGGAACAGCCCAACGGGATCGCAGCGTATCTCTTCGACCGGACGGGGATGCATGGCCGACCGACGTATGCGATATGGAAGCCCATCTCCTTGAGGCGTTCACGGGCAGGCCGATGGATCCGTTGGCCTCCGCTTCTCGGGCACAATACGACCCTGCGCTGACAACTCAGAACGCACGCGTTGACGCGAAGCTGCTCGAGCTAAAAGGCACGTCACTTGGGCGAGCGCGCAGCACCTTTCACCTCCTGTGGAAGACGTACCAGCAAGACGGTGCAGCCGGGCTGAATGCCCGCATGCATCGCAAGGGCGAGCAGCGACTCTCCATCAGCCGGGCAGATGCACGGCTGGTGACGATCATCGATCGATTCCTCGATCGCCAAACGGACAAGTCGACGAGCAGCAAACGCCGGTGCGCTGTCTTGGTGAGGCGAGAGCTCGAGACCACTTACCCGGGCGATCCTCTATGCGAGATCAAGGCTCGCACCCTCCAGGGTTACATCAACGAGCGGGCGGCCGGCCGTTACAGCTTCGACAAAGCGACCACCCGGCGAAACACCGATAACAGCCCCAAGCGTCAGTACTACTCCGGGGCTGCCTATCAACTTGGGGAGCGATGCGAGATCGATTCAACGAAACTCGACGTTCTCGTCTGGGATGAGAACAGTGAGTTCCGGCCGACGCTCACCGTGCTTCTCGATGTCGCAAGCCGGGTACCGCTCGCTTGGGCGATTCACGCGGACAGCCCTGGCGGATTCGACCATGCACTCCTGCTCGCCCGGGCTGTCATCGGGCGCAAAGCCGTACCTGGTTCGGGAGCAGCCACCCTCGCGGGATCAGCCACGTTGCCTTCTGACCTGATGAAGCAGGTGAACCCCTACCTCACCGACGATTCTCTGGCCCTCCCGTGGATCTTCCCGCGATCGATCACTATCGACGGCGGAGCAGATTTTCGGTCCCGCACGTTCAGAGATGCCTGCAGTGCGTACGGAATCCACAGGGAACTTGCCCCCTCCAGAACGCCGACGGTAAAGCCACACGTAGAGCGCAACTTCGGCACCCTCTCGACAGACTTCGCCGCATGGCTGGCCGGTTTCGTGGGGAACTCCGTCGCCCATCGGGCCGCCAAAGACGACCCCACCCTCACCCTGGATTCGCTTCGCCTCATCCTCGACAGCTGGATAACGAACATCTACCTGAACAGGCCTCACCGTGGCTTGAAGTCGACGAGCTCCCCAGGGCGCATCTTCACCCCGAATCAGATGTACACCGAACTGTTCGCTGTAGGACCCGGCGTCCCGGTGCCTTTCGGAGTTGAGGAGTACCTCGCGCTCTTGCCCACGGAACGGCGCATGATCGGTCGTGCAGGGATCGAACTCCACAATCGCCGCTACGACTCACCCCACCTGGAAGATCTCCGCAATCGCTCCCTCACGGGCGCTGAACCGGGATCCGCGAAAGCCAGGAAATTCCCAGTGAGCTTCGACCCCTACAACGCCAATGCCGTCTGGGTGCGTCACCCAGAAACCGGTGTGTGGATCGAGTGCTGGGACATCGCTCTGCGGGAGAAGACAGCACCGATGGTCGCCGAGATCGACATGAAACTCCTTGCCCGATACCCCGACGCCGCAATCGACGATCCCGACCGCCGCCGCGAGTGGATCGACCACGTCGAAAGTCGCGAACGAGGAGACAAACGGAAACGTACCCAGCACAAACGAGAGCAACAGCGCCTCAAGGTCGAAGCGCAACGTGAACCAGGCCCCTCGACAACGACACCGATCCCACTACGGCAATGGGCCAAACCCGTCGACATCACCAGCATCGATTGGACATCCCCCGACATACATCTCGCGCAAGCAGAGGAGCTTGATTCATGAAGATCACCCCGCTCGTCCTCCGCCATGACCGCAAGACCAGCCTTGCAGGGCTTCGAGAAGCATTCGACGCCGAGCCCGCATCCCCGCCGAAGATCACCTTCCGGCAGTACACAAATCTGGACAGTGAAGCACGAGAACTATACGACCAAGCTCGCGAAGACTTTCTCCGACTGACACTGAGGGTGAAGACACGCGAGCAAGCGGTCTGCGCTCGCATTCTGGAGGACCTCATCCGGATCAACCCTCGGCTAAAGAACTCGCGGCGCGGGCTGATGATATCCGCGCCGATGTTCTCCGGCAAGACAGAGCTCGCTCTCCTGTTGGCTCGATCCGTAGAACGCAGACACGCAGCCCAACACCCCGACTACCTCAGAGACGGAGACGCACCGGTCGTCTGGGTGGAGATGACCGAACACTCGACCGGGAAAGCTCTCCTTGCCCAGATCGTGGAGTTTCTCGCCCCCACCATCGTTCTCCCCAAACAAATCGCCACCGACAGGCTGCGGAAGCTTGCCGTCGAAGCCCTCCACCGTCACGGCACGAAGCTGCTCTTGATCGACGAAGCGCACAAGCTCGGCGGGACTGAACCCTCCAGTGTCATCAAAGCCCTCCAGAACGAGTCCTGTGCGACCGTCGTCCTGGTTGGAATCAGTCTCGACCAAGCATTCAAGACGGGCGACGGCCTGCAAGTCAGCGCACGCTGCGACTTCGTCACACTCGACAAGATCGACCCGGACGTCAAAGAGGACTTCGAACAATGGATCAAATGGGTCGCCACCTTCGACAGCTTCCTACCACTATGCGGGCACTCCCACGGCCTTCTCACCCGCAACGCCGGCACGCTAGTCCACGCCGCCGACGGGCAGCTCGCCGTACTCGCGATGATTGTGGACCGCCTCGTCGCGTCCATCTTGCGAGACGAATCGCGCACCTCTGAGACCGTAACCCGCCAGCGACTCTTCGGGGTTCTCGATACTCTCCGGCGCACCACGCTCAACAAACACAACGTCACCCTGGACGACTTGGTTGACGCCGCATGATCAGCACGCAGGCGTGGGCGAAACGACCCAAGTGGCATCATCTTGAGACGCCACGCTCCTACGCGCAGCGGCAATGCCGCGCCGCAGGAGTGCCGTTCGACTTCGCCGAGAGGGCACTGACCAACCGAGCGCAACCGAACATCCACCGCGTCTGGATCGACGACGAAGCGGCCGCTCGGACGGTCGAGGCGACGGCGGGGCGCCCAGCCGGTCATTACCTCCGCATGAAACGTCTAGCGCAACCGGACTCCACACGGGCCTACCCGCAGCGCTTCCTGTGCCGCCTATGCAGTGCCGGGGAGACGATCGAGCAGATTCCCCACGATCGGGAGAACTTCTGTCTCCGACACCCGGGGCAGATGGTGTGGTTCGGTCCCGGAACCGAAACCGATACCCAGGTGATCGTTCCCTTCGATCCCTCTCTTCGGAACGCGGAACTCTCCTTCCGTCGACTCGTCGCTACTGGTCAGGTCACCACGCAAATGCACGGTCAGGTGTGGGCCATGGTGCGCGACAACGACACGCTCTCCGCCCAGAACGCAGAGACCGGGCAGAGTCCGTCTTTGATGAGCGCGGTACGCGAGATCGATCGCCGCGCACATCTGTACCGCGCGACGGTGCGCGTTCTGCAGATCTTGTCCAATCATTCGCACTGCGCACGATGGCGCACTCAGTCGGCGGCAGATCTACGGCTCGACATCAAGGCAACGTTGGGCTTCACCAACAGCGACGTCCTCGTCGAACGGGTGATTCTCTGGCTCCGCCCCCTCCGCCGCCACACCATCCCCACGAAGTTCCGCCCCCTGGAAGCTGCCCTCGACACTGTCGACGTCCCCCGCATCCTCGACACCACCGCCAACTACCCGCTGTGGATCCTCCGCCACCCGAAAGCCATCTCCGAATGGGACTGGGATCGCAACCCGCCCACCCGCGACCCCTGGTCGGGAGTAGATGTCTCCCACAAAGCCTGGTGGTTGTGCGAGGAGGGGCACTCCTGGGAAGCAAGCCCCCACGTGCGAGGCTTTGCCGAGACAAACTGCTCGTACTGCATCGGCATGGACTTCTGGCCTGGACACACCGACCTTGGCACCCTGCGGCCAGACATCGCCGCGGAATGGGACACCACCTCAGGAGCCAACCGCGGGGACCCCCATCACGTCAGCGTCACCTCTGCCCGGAGAATCAACTGGAGGTGTACTGCTCGAGAGCACACCTGGCCCGCCCAGGTGCGTTCCCGCACCACGCAAGAAACCAGCTGCCCCTACTGCAGCGGTAGCCGGGCGATACCGGGTGAAACAGACTTAGCCACACTTCACCCGGGCCTTGCAGCAGAGTGGGATTGCGAACGCAACGACAGCTCCATCACTCCGGAGACAGTCACCCCCGGATCGGACCGTGTCGTCTGGTGGCGCGGCCCCTGCGACCACAGCTGGGACGCGGCCGTCGGCGACCGTTGCTCGGGATACGGGTGCCCGTACTGTTCAAATCAACGCACCCTCGCCGGTTTCAATGACCTGGCCACCACCCACCCTCGACTCGCCGGCCAGTGGGACCCCTCGAACTCCAAGACTCCGCGAGAGGTCACCGCGGGTTCGGATTACCCTGCGGTATGGCGTTGCGCGCTGAGCCACACGTGGGAGCTTCCCGTCTGGGGTCGCACGACGGACAAGACGGGATGCCCCGTGTGCGCGAATCGGGTCGTCCTCGCGGGATTCAACGACTTGGGAACCCTCGACCCTCGTCTGGCTTCGGAGTGGGACCATGAAGCGGGGGCGAACGACCGAACACCCTCCGAAGTGACCGTTAGTAGCTCCTATGAAGCCCAGTGGCGCTGCGCTGAGAATCACACGTGGCCAGCGACAGTCGCCAACCGACACGCAGGCTCCGGGTGCCCCTCATGCTCCGGACGGGTCGCCATCCCGGGAGCCACTGACCTCGCGACACGCCGACCGGATATCGCCGCACAATGGGACCCCAGCAACGACTGCTCACCGAATCAGGTCACAGTCTCCTCCCACGTGAAAGTGTCATGGATCTGCCACCGCAACCACTCGTGGCCGGCGACAGTCAAGAATCGGACGTGCGGCCACGGCTGCCCCTACTGCGCAGGAAAGCTGCCCATCCCTGGCGAGAACGACCTTGCGACTCTGCGCCCCGACCTCGCCAAGCAATGGGACCCAGCGAACGCCCTCTCTCCTACCGAGGTCACCGTCGGGTCGGGTCGAAAAGTCATGTGGATCTGTGCGTGCGGATATTCGTGGCCGTCCAAGATTCAGACCAGAACCCGCAGACCTCACGCCCACTGCCCCGAATGTCGCAAGTAGTAACAGGACCCGATGCGAACCTCGTCTGGGGTTTTACTCGTGGCGCTGAGTCCTCCTCGCATCCAGCGCTAGCTCTCTGTTTGGCGCTGACGCTGACACGAGCGAATCGGGAGTGATCGAGAGACTCGAGCTCCCGATTCGATCACTGACGAAAGCATCCCGGATCGGCGAGCACATTCCCCTCGTTAGACGAGTTCGCTCACCAGCTGCTCGATTCGCGCCTTGATGTCGTCACGGATGGGACGCACGGCGTCGATGCCCTGGCCGGCCGGGTCGTCGAGCTTCCAGTCCTCGTAGCGCTTGCCGGGGAAGAACGGGCAGGCGTCACCGCATCCCATCGTGATGACGACATCGGATGCCTGCACGGCCTCGGTCGTCAGGATCTTGGGCTGCTCGGCGGTGATGTCGATCCCGAGTTCATTCATCGCTTCGACGGCAGTCGAGTTGATCTGGTCGGCGGGCATGGAGCCGGCGGAGCGGACCTCAATGCGGTCGCCGGCGATGTCGCGGAGGAATCCGGCGGCCATCTGCGAGCGTCCGGCGTTGTGGACGCAGACGAAGAGAACGGAGGGCTTGGTGGTCGTGTCAGTCATGGTTGCTCCTGGTGCGAGGGGTTGGTCAAGGGAGAAGGTCTTCGACGAGCGCGCGCACGCGGCCGGCGATGTCGTCACGGATGGCTTCGACACCGTCACGCGATGCGAGAGCAGGATCGCCGACTGCCCAGTCGTCGTAACGGACGCCGGGGATGATCGGGCAGACATCTCCGCAGCCCATCGTGATGACGACGTCCGCCGCACGGACGGCATCATCGGTGAGCGGCTTCGGAAAGCGCTCGACGGCAGCGTCACCTTCGATCTCGGCGAGAATCGACCGGACGTGAGGATGGATGACGTCGGCAGGAGCCGATCCTGCCGAGCGAGCCACGACCTTGCCGCCCGCCATCTTGTTGACGAGCGCGGCGGCGAGCTGCGAACGCCCCGCGTTGGCGACACAGACGAAGAGCACCTGGGGCACAGCAGAGTCGCGGTCCCGTGTGAGGTCGGCGAGTCGCTGACGTGCGAAGCGTTCGGTCAGTGGCACGAGTGCTGAGGTGACTCGCGCGGTGCGGGCGAGGGCGGTGTAGGACTCGCGGACGATGGTGAGCACGACATTGGGGTCGAGCTCGGGGACTTCTGCTGCGAGTTCATCTGCGAGATGGGTCACCCGCGCGTCGAAGTCGGGCCGCGGCTCATCGCGGCCGTCAGAGACACTCCACGGTGCGAGCGTCGCGGGCGCGAAGGATTCCAGCAGGGCCGTGACGGCGCTGCGCAGGTTCGGGTTGATCCGATACCAGACCCAGGTTCCACGCCGCTCCGAGGTGAGGACATCGACGTCCTTGAGCACCTTCAGATGATGAGAGACCGTCGGCTGGGAAACCTCGGCGAGCTCGGCGAGATCGCAGACGCACGACTCCCCTCGAGGGTCGGATGCGATGGCAGACAGCATTCGAAGACGGAGCGGATCCGACAGCGCCTTCAGAGTAGAGGCGACCGAGGTGGCCGCATCGACGCCTATGGCGTGGCTGGCGACAGGACTGCAGGTGTCGCCCTGGGTGGTCAGCACGGCGTTCATGTCTACATCCTTTCAGCGGTGAATGGATCGGTGTGGAACCAGCGTCGGGCTGCCCAGAGAGAGACATAGACCAGTCCGACGAGAACAGGGACTTCGATGAGCGGGCCGACGACTCCGGCGAGGGCCTGGCCGGATGTCGCGCCGAATGTGCCGATGGCGACGGCGATGGCGAGCTCGAAGTTGTTGCCCGCTGCGGTGAATGCCAGCGTCGACGAGCGTGCGTATCCGAGACCCAGTGCCTTGCCGGTGAAGAGGCCGATAAACCACATGATCCCGAAGTACGCCAGCAGTGGGAGGGCGATCCGAGCGACGTCCCAGGGGCGGCTCGTGACCTGTTCGCCCTGGAGCGCGAACAACAGCACGATGGTGAAGAGGAGACCGTAGAGGGCCCAGGGGCCGATCTTCGGGAGGTAGCGGTCTTCGTACCAGTCGCGTCCCTTCGTGCGCTCCCCGATGAAGCGGGAGGCGAATCCGGCGACGAGGGGTATGCCGAGGAAGATCAGCACGTTGAGCGCGATCTGCCAGACCGAGATCTCCAGGCCTTGGGAGTCGAGGCCGAGCCAGCCGGGCAGAACCGTCAGGTAGAACCAGCCGAGCAGCGAGAAGGCGAAGACCTGGAACACCGAATTGATGGCGACGAGCACTGCCGCAGCCTCGCGGTCGCCACAGGCGAGGTCATTCCAGATGACGACCATGGCGATGCAGCGGGCAAGACCGACGATGATGAGCCCGGTTCGATACTCAGGCAGGTCCGGGAGGAGGGCCCACGCAAGAACGAACATGAGCGCCGGTCCGACGAGCCAGTTGAGCACCAGGGAGGAGATGAGCAGCTTCTTGTCTCCGGTGACCGCGGCGACCTTGTCGTAACGGACCTTAGCGAGAACCGGGTACATCATCACCAGCAAGCCGAGGGCGATGGGAATCGAGATTCCACCGACCTCAAGATCGGCCAGGAGACCGGAGACGCCGGGGATGAAGCGGCCGATGACGATGCCGCCGACCATGGCGAGACCGATCCAGAGCGGCAACCACCGGTCGAGGGTCGACAGACGGCGCGTGGTGGTCGGGACGGTGGTAGGTGCGGTGGCGGTGCTCATGCGAGGAGAGCCTCCATCTTCGTGGCGATGATGGGCTTCGGGTGGGCGCCGATGAGTGTGTCGACGCGCGCGCCTCCCGTGTAGAACCCGAGGGTGGGAATGGACGTGACACCGACTGCGGTCACCGTCTCAGGGTTCTGGTCGGCGTCGAGCTTGACGATCTTCACACGGCCGTCGTACTCGGCGGCGAGCTGATCCAAGAGGGGTGCGACCTGCTTGCACGGCCCGCACCAGGTGGCCCAGATGTCGACGACGACGGGGATCTCGGAGTCGATGACCTCGGCCTGGAAGGTGGCATCGGTGACGGTGATGGGCGCGCTCATGCGAAGACCTCCTCGGTCTCGGTCGGTACCGATGCGGTCTCGTCCAGCGCCGCGAGGTAGTGCTGGGCGTCTTGTGCTGCGGCGCATCCGGTGCCTGCGGCGGTGATCGCCTGACGGTAGGTGTGGTCGACCAGGTCGCCCGCGGCGAAGACTCCCGCGAGGTTCGTGCGGGTGGAGGGGTGCTCGACGAGCACATAGCCGTCAGCATCCGTGTCTACGAGGCCGGTGACGATCTCGGAGCGCGGGTCATGGCCGATGGCGACGAAGACTCCCGTGGCCGAGATCGTCCGCTCGGCACCTGTGACGGTATCGCGGAGCGTTACGGCTTCGACCTTCTCGGCGCCCACGAGGCCGGCGACCTCGCTGTTCCAGGCGACCTCGATCTTGGGATGGTCGAGCACGCGCTGCGCCATGATCTTCGAGGCCCGGAACTCGTCGCGGCGGTGCACGACGGTGACCTTCGACGCGAAGCGGGTGAGGAACAGTGCTTCTTCCATCGCGGAGTCTCCGCCGCCGACGACGACGATCTCCTGCTCACGGAAGAAGAAGCCGTCACAGGTGGCGCACCAGGAGACGCCGTGACCGGTGAGTCGATCCTCGTCCGGCAAGCCGAGTTTGCGATAGGCAGAGCCCATTGTGAGGATGACGGCACGGGCGAGGAAGGTCTCCCCTGCTCCGGTCTCGACCGTTTTGATGGTCCCGTCGAGGTCGACGCGGACGGCGTCGTCAAGGAGGATTCGGGCACCGAAGCGCTCAGCCTGAGCGCGCATCGACTCCATCAGGTCGGGCCCCTGCACGCCGTCGACGAAACCGGGGAAGTTCTCGACCTCGGTCGTGGTCATCAGCGCGCCGCCCGCCGTCACAGAACCGGCGAGGACCACAGGAGCAAGGCCTGCACGCGCGGCGTAGACCGCGGCGGTGTAGCCCGCAGGCCCGGACCCGATGATGACCAGCTCAACCTCTTGAATCGACATGTGTCTATATTGACATCTGTCGATACCGAATGCAACTGTTATTGCCGGAGTTCACTTGCTCTTCACCTGGCGAACAGATCATGCAGGTGGAGCATTCGAGACAGTCAAGAGATCAGAGGACCACAGATGACCCACCCCAAGACGGTTCTGTTCATATGCAAGCACAATGCGGGGCGCTCCCAACTGGGCGCTCATCTTCTCGGACACATCGGCGATGGGCGACTTGTCGCGACGAGTGCGGGAATCACTCCAGCCGAGACGATCAACCCGGCCGTCGCCGCATCGCTGCACGAGCTCGGAATCGACACGTCAGCGGCGAGGCCTCGGGCCGTGACAGTGGATGATCTCAACGCGTCCGATGTCGTGGTCTTGATGAAACCGGGCCTCCCGCTGCCGGGCGCGGTGCGCGGAGAGCTGGTCGAGTGGTCATTTCCGGATCCCTCGAACTGGGAGGCCGACGGCGTCCGCGAACTCCGCGACGCCATCGACGCGAAGGTGCGTGGTTTGGCGGCTCGGCTCGTCAGCTAAGTGCTGAGAGGTGGGGCTCGGTTCGGGAGCCCCACCCCTCATGAGTTGCAATCAGCCGACAGTGACAGGCCGCGCGCCGATCTGCAGGGTCTGGGGAGCTGCGCAGCAGCTACCTACATTGTCATCGAAGGCACCGGATCCACCGCACACACCAGTGTCAGGGAGAGAGAGTTCGTTGCGTGCGGCCGCCTCGTGGTCGCCAGCGAGGTGAGCTGCGACACTACGGACCTGCTCGAAGCCAGTCAACGCGAGGAACGTTGGGGCTCGCCCGTAGGACTTCACTCCGACGATGAAGAACCCTTGCTCCGGCTGCGCCAGTTCTCTCGCTCCCGTCGCCGACACCGACCCGCAGGAGTGGATGTTCGGGTCAATCTCGGAGGCAATGCCTGCGACCGCCTCGAGAGTGGGATCGAGGTCGATCCTGAGCTCTCGCAGCATCCCGGTGTCAGGGCGGAAGCCCGTGAGTGCGAATACGCGCCCGACATTCGTCACCTCGCGCCCATCTTCGGCGACGAGTGTCAGACCATCGCCTCCGTGCTGGAACTCGGCGACGCGGAAGCCTGTCACGAGGTCGACGACCCCCTCGTCGATCACCTTGCGGGCGCGGGAACCAAGCGCGGCACGCTCCGGCAGCTCGTCCCCGATTCCGCCGCCGAAGACGTTGGCGGCGCTCCCTCGGCGTAGCAGCCACGTCACGCGCGTTCCCGGCGACCGGCGGGCCAACTCACTCAGACGCAGCACGGCATGCGTGGCTGAGTGCCCCGCACCGACCACTACGACGTGCGAACCGGCGAGGTCCGACACATCGGAAGGGATGCGGTACGAAATCAGATCGGACGCGGCGGCTTCGCCGAGGGCCGGGAACCCATCCGCCCCAGCGGGATTCGGGAGGCCCCAGGTGCCGCTGGCATCGATGACCGCGCGGGCGAGGAGGCGGGATTCGTTGCCCGCGGCATCGACGGTGTGGACGACGAACGGCTGGCTCCGGCGGCCTGCGTCGACGACTTTGTCGCGGCCCTGGCGGGCGACTCCGGTGACGGTCGTCGCGTAGCGGATCCGGTCGCCCAGGACATCCGCGAGTGGCGTCAGGTAGTCGCTGACCCACTGCGCGCCGGTCGGATACCCCGAGGCGGGTGCGCTCCACCCCGTGGGCTCGAGCAGGCGGCGCGCCGCGGCGTCCGTAAGTTCTGGCCACGCCGAGAACAAGCGCACGTGTCCCCACTCGGAGACTGCAGCTGCAGGGCCGTGCCCGCGCTCGACGACGAGGACATTCTCGTCGCGCTCGACCAAATGCGCCGCTGCGGCGAGGCCCTGCGGCCCTGCTCCGATGACGACGACAGGAAGCTCAGACATCACATCTCCTCAAATCGAAAAACTTCAATATGAAGACTGTCGTCTATCTATCGAAGATTGTCAATACGTGCCAGACTAGTCCGGTGAGCTTGCCAACGACAATCGAATCGACCAGCTGCTGCGTCCCGCCAATCACCCCCTCCATGACCGTCGCGGATGCCGAGCGGGTTGCACGCGTGTTCAAGGCGCTTGGCGATCCAACGCGGGTGAGGCTGCTGTCTCTCATCGCCGCCGGGGCTGGCGGTGAGGCGTGCATTTGCGATCTGACCGAGCCCGTGGGGCTTTCGCAGGGCACGGTGTCGCACCACATGAAGCTCCTCGCCGACGCCGGCCTCGTCACGCGTGAACAGCGCGGCAAGTGGGCGTACTTCGCTCTCAACAGCGACGCGATGGATGCCGCTGCCGACTCTCTCCGCGCGGTGTGACCTCAGCGAGTGCCCCTCCGCCACACCTGGGCGGCCGGCTAGCCGCGCTGTCGGCGGGGCAGGTCATCAGTTGGGGAATCCTGTTCTATGCACTGATCGTCGCCTCTCCCGCGGTCGCGGATGACACCGGGTGGCCGGTGGCCCTGGTCACGCTGTCGTTCTCGTCGGGCCTGGTCGCCTCCGCCGTCGCCGGCGTATTCGTCGGAAAGTGGCTCGACGAGCGGGGGCCGCGCCTCATCATGACTGTTGGCAGCGTCGTCGGCCCGCTCGGCGTCGTGCTCGTCGCTCTCGCACCGAACCTTGCAGTCTTCACCGTGGGGTGGGTCATCGCGGGACTCGCACAATCGGCAGTGCTCTACCAAGCGGCGTTCACTGTCATCGCTCGCCGGTACGGCGCTCGACGCCGCGGGGCGATGACGATCTTGACCTTGGCCGGCGGGCTCGCATCGACGATCTTCGCCCCGATTGTCGCCGGACTCCTGGGGATAACCGACTGGCGGACCATGTTCCTGATACTCGCCGGCTTCCTGCTTCTCACCACCGCGCCGCTGCACTGGTTCAGCCTGGAGCGCACCTGGTCACCCGTTCGCCACGACGACGCCGCAGAGGTTCACACGGTGAGCACGGTCGTGCGCACCCGACGATTCTGGATGCTCGAGCTTTCCATGTTCGCCCTCGCCGCTGCGCTCTTCAGCGTGACCCTCGCGCTCATCCCGCTCTTCACCGAGAAGGGCATGAGCTATGAACTCGCCGCGTGGGCCCTCGGACTCCTCGGCGCCGGTCAGGTGATCGGGCGACTCCTCTACGTCGCCGTCCCGCACACTGCCCCACCATGGGTTCCCCTCACGGTGACCGCCGGCCTCAGCGTCATCTCTCTCACCTTGCTGTCCCTGATTCCCGGGCCTCCGTGGCTCCTGATCTCCATAGGTATCGCTGCGGGTGCCGTGCGAGGCGCTCAGACACTTGTCCAGGGTTCCGCCGTCGCGGATCGCTGGGGCACCCAGAACTACGGCGCCATCAACGGGATCTTCGCTGCTCCGATCACGCTCGTCGGGGCGTTCGGCCCGGCACTCGGTCCGCTTCTCGCAGTAGCCACCGGTTCGTACTCCGCCATGGCCCTCATCGCCGTCGGGCTCGCGGCGATCTCGCTCGCCTTCGCTCGGTTCTCCTAGGCGGTCAACCGAGCGATTGCCTGCGACCCGCGGGAGTTCTTCCGAGTCCGTTAACCTCACGTTCACATAGATGACCTTCTATCAATACGTCGAATAGATCACCATCTATTCGAGGCGGTCTATCGGCCGCCTGTCACGAGTCTGAGATGAAGGAAGCAATCGTGCGAAAGACCACAGCAAAGATCTTCGCCTCCACAGCATTGGTCATCGGCGTTCTTGCGCTGAGCGCCTGTGGTGGGCAGCCGAGCGCAGGCGAATCCGCCGGCTCCGGTGAAGGATCGGGCGGACTGACCGGTTCGGTGAACACCGATGGGTCGTCGACAGTCGCCCCTCTCACGGAAGCCGCAGCCGACTTGTTCCGCGATGAGGAGTCCGGAGTGAACGTCTCCGTCGCCACCTCGGGCACCGGTGGCGGCTTCAAGACCTTCTGCGCGGGCGAGACGGACATCTCCAACGCCTCCCGCGCCATCAAGGACGAAGAAGCCGCCGAGTGCGAGGCCGCCGGCATCGAGTACACCGAGATCATCGCGGCCAACGACGGCCTGTCCGTCGTCGTCAATCCCGAGAACGACTGGGCTGAAGACCTCACGGTCGAGCAGCTGAACAAGATCTGGGGTCCCGAGGCCGAGGGCGAGATCACGAACTGGAACCAGGTGGACTCGAGCTTCCCCGACCAGGCGATCACGCTGTTCGGTGCAGGCACCGACTCGGGAACGTTCGACTACTTCACCGACGCCATCAACGGTGAGGAGGGCGCGATTCGCACCGACTACAGCCCTTCGGAAGACGACAACATCACCATCCAGGGGGTCGCAGGTGACGTCGGTGCCATCGGGTTCCTCGGGCTCAGCTACGTCGAAGAGAACGAGGGCGTCATCAAGGCTGTCGCGGTCGACGGCGTCATGCCGAGCACCGAGACCGTCCAGGACGGCACCTACACTCCGCTCGGGCGCCCCCTGTTCATCTACGTGAACAACGCCTCGTACGTCGACAAGGAGCCGGTGAAGGCGTTCGTCGACTTCTACGTTGCCAACTCGCTCGACATCGCCGAGCGCGCCCTGTTCGTGCCGCTCACCGAGGAGCAGGTCACCACTGCCTCGGACGAGCTCGCGTCCCTCGGCTGAACCCGTCGCTCAGGACGCCACCCATGACCACCGTCACTGAGCGGCCCGGGGGCCCGGCTACCGGCCGGGCCCCCGCCCCCTCCTCCTCTTTCGCAGGCCGCCGCCGGCCCGGTGAGTTCCTCATCAAACTCTGCCTGCGCCTTGCCGCAGCCATCACGGTCATCACGACCGTGGGCATCGTCATCGCGCTCCTGGTCCCGTCCCTGAGCTTCTTCGCAGAGGTCTCACCGTTCGAGTTCCTCTTCGGGACACGCTGGGCCCCACGATTCGCGGACGCCTCCTTCGGCGTCCTCCCCCTGGTCACCGCCACCCTGTGGACCACGGTCATCGCGCTCCTCGTTGCCGTTCCTTTCGGCCTCGGTGCGGCGATCCTCCTCGCGGAGTATGCGAAACCGCGAGTGCGGAAGGTACTTAAGCCCCTGCTGGAGATCCTCGCGGGTATCCCGACTGTGGTCTACGGGTTCTTCGCGCTCCAGTTCGTTCAGGGCACCGTCCTCCGCGATTGGCTGCAGCTCCCCACCGGGGCGTTCAGCGTTCTCGCCGCCGGCCTCGTCATGGGAGTCATGATCATCCCGACCATCGCATCCATCGCCGAGGACGCGATGTCTGCTGTCCCCAGCGCGCTCCGTCAGGGAAGTGCCGCTCTTGGCGCAAACCGGATGCAGACCACTCTCCGCGTGGTCTTTCCGGCCGCGCTGTCTGGCATCGTCGCCGCCGTCGTTCTCGGAATCTCCCGAGCAGTCGGAGAAACGATGATTGTCGCAATCGCTGCGGGTAGTCAGGCGCAGCTCGTGAGCAATCCGCTGCAGCAGGGGCAGACGATGACCGGCTTCATCGCGAACGCCGCTCTCGGGGACTCCCGCGTCGGAAGCCTCGAGTACAACACTCTCTTCGCTGTCGGATTGCTGTTGTTCCTCATCACGCTGCTCATCAACTTCATCAGCATCCGCTTCGTTCGCCGATTCCGGGAGGCCTACTGATGTCCGCGCCCGCCATTCCCGAGTCCCGTGTGCTTAACGCGACCCGGCCGCTGAATACCGGCCGAAACGGCGAACTGCGTCCCACTGCGCTGATCTTCCTCGTACTTCTGTGGCTGTCGCTCTTCGTCGCGTTCGCTGTGCTCGTCACTCTGCTGATCACGATCTTCATCACCGGGCAGAACAAGCTCACCTGGAACCTGGTGACGAACTTCCCCTCCGCAGACCCGGAGGAAGCCGGAGCTCGTCCAGCCATCCTCGGATCGGTCTGGGCAATTGGTGCCACCGCCGTGATGACCCTCCCCCTCGGAATCGCCGCTGCCGTGCACCTCGAGGAGTTCGCCGACCGGAAGCGCTGGTTCAACCGGTTCGTCGAGCTCAACGTCCAGAACCTTGCCGCTGTCCCCTCAATCGTCTACGGTCTCCTCGCTCTCGCCTTCCTGTCGATGCTCGGAGTCACCAACAAGAACATCGTCATCGGTGGAGCATTCGCGCTGACGCTCCTCATCCTCCCGGTCATCATCATCGCCACCAGGGAGGCGCTGCGCGCCGTACCCCGGGAGATCCGCGACGGCTCGCTCGCGCTGGGGGCCACCCAATGGCAGACGACGTGGAGGCAGGTGCTTCCCGCGTCGGTCCCCGGTATCGCGACAGGCTCGATCCTCGCGCTGTCCCGAGCTCTCGGCGAAGCAGCCCCACTGCTCGTCCTCGGTGCACTCGTCTACATCACGTTCGATCCGAACGGTCTGCTCAGCGGCTACACCACGCTCCCCATCCAGATTTTCAACTGGACCGGGCGCCCGCAGGAGGGATTCCACGAGCTCGCCGGCGCCACAAGCCTCCTCCTGCTCGCCGTTCTCATCCTGATGAACGCCCTCGCCATCTTCATCCGCAACAAGTTCCAGAAACGGTGGTAAACCCATGAGCACCTCCACGAGCACCTCGACGAGCGCAGCGGCGCCGACGGCGGCACACACCCACTTCCAGGCCGCAGACTCACGGCGGGTTGCCGAAACCCCCAGCGGACTCATCCGTTGCGAAGACGTCAATGTGTACTACGGGGACTTCCGGGCCGTCACAGGCGTCAACCTCGAGTTCGGACGCAACGAGATCACCGCGCTCATCGGCCCCTCCGGTTGCGGCAAATCCACGCTCCTGCGCTCCCTGAACCGCATGAACGACCTCGTCGACGGTGCCCGCGTCGAAGGAAACGTCATCTTTCAAGAGGAAGACATCTACGCGAAGGGCGTCGACCCCATCGAGGTCCGACGACGCATCGGGATGGTCTTCCAAAAGCCGAACCCGTTCCCGAAGTCGATCTACGACAACATCGCCTACGGCCCTCGCGTCACAGGGATGAAGGTCGACAACATGGACGACCTCGTCGAGGAGGCACTCACACGCTCAGCACTCTGGGGCGAGGTGAAAGACAAGCTCAAGCAGTCCGCGTTCGGACTCTCCGGCGGCCAGCAGCAGCGCCTATGCATCGCGCGCACCATCGCGGTGCAGCCCGACGTGATCCTGATGGATGAGCCGTGCTCGGCCCTCGATCCCATCGCCACCTCGCGGATCGAAGACCTCATGCACGAGCTGCGCCAGGACTACACAATCATCATCGTCACCCACAACATGCAGCAGGCTGCACGAGTCGCCGACCGCACGGCATTCTTCACCGCCCTGGCCGACGAGACCACCGGAGACCGCACAGGAGTCCTGGTGGAATACGACCTCACCAAGAACATCTTCGAGCAGCCGCAGGACCAGCGCACGGAGGACTACATCAGCGGACGATTCGGATGACCTCCCTGTCTGGTGGTGATCCGCGGTTCGTTCTGCACGGGCGCAGTTCGGAGATCCTTCGTGGGAGCTTCGCCGAGTTCAGACATGCAGGCGTCCCGATAACGGTGCACGCTGAGATCGTCGATGCGCTGGCAGACTTGGCCCACGACTACGAGGCCTCGCTCGTCCTCGCCGGCGGGGAGTCGGTCGACCGGCTCGCGGCCATCGTGCAGATCGCCGAGCCGGTGTGCGGAGGACCGATCTTCTTCGGGGTGAGCGAAGACACGGAGACGTCGATGATCGAAGCTGCGATGCGAGCAGGAATGCGTGGCACCATCCGCCTCCCCATCACCCCCGACCGATTGCGTGAATTGGCGCGCCTCCACCCACGGACAGGCCCGCTTGACCGCACCCTCCGATTCGGGGAACTGACCCTCGACATCACGCACCGCAGCCTCCGCTGGCAGAAGCATGCGCTGTTGCTTCCCCCGCGCGAATTCGAACTTCTGCATCAGATCATGCGCGCGTACCCGGAGAGCGTGAGCATTGACACACTCGCCCTCGCGTTCGGCTCCGATCTCGAGGATCCGCACGCTTCTGTTCGCGTCGCCATGACAAAACTGCGGGCCCGGCTGGCGACTTTTGCCCCCGCACAAGCCCTCATCGAGACGGTGCGAGTGGCCGGCTACCGACTCGCGTCCTGAGGCTCCACTTTGAGCTCGACCAGGAGCTGAAGCACCCGGGCGCGAATGTCGTCTCTAACGCCACGAAGACCGTCTTCATCGAGTTCCAACGGATCCGGCAGATCCCACTCCATGTAACGGCGCCCAGGGAAGACGGGGCACGCATCCCCACACCCCATCGTGATGACGTAGTCGGCGGCACGCACCACTTCGTCGGTCAGCGGTTTCGGGAACTCGCCCCAGAGCTCCACGCCCACTTCCTCCAGTGCCGCGGCAACACGAGGGTGTGCGCCCTCCGCCGGTGAGGATCCAGCCGTGCGCACGTGCACCCGGCCGCCAGACAGATGGCGGAGTAAGGCTCCAGCCATCTGCGACCTCCCCGCATTCTGCACGCACACAAACAGGACCTCAGGAGTATCACGCAAAACCAAACCCTGACTCGTTGCCAGCGCATCCAGGCGGTCGGCCGCGTACCGGGCGGTCATAGTCAACAGGTGCTCGCGCACTCGCGTCCGCTGGCTCAGAAGGAGGTAACTCTGAGCGACATAACCCGCCACTGTCTCGCGGCTGAACGTCGAGCTGAATCGGTACGAGAGGTCGTCAACGATGGTGGACACAGCGCGCGGCAGAGCCGTGACGGAAGCCTCGGGGGTTGTCGGCTCAATCGACTCACTCGACAGCAATCTCCCGAACCGGACCCAGGCGTCGGCTGTCGGCACCCAGACATCGCCATCGCTACGGATGAGATCAACGAGCTCCAGCGAGTGAATTGCCTGCTCGACGACCGATAGATCGGCGTTCAGAACAACAGCTATCTCCGTGGCCTTGATTCCGGAGGCAAGCGCACTGAGAACCCGGAGCGTATCGGGGTTGCCGAGAACTGACACTTGACCGGCCCGTTCCCGGGCAGCCTGCTCCCCGAGGGGGCTCCCCACTCGGTGCGGCGGCTCCTCGTTCATCGGAGGAAGTCCTCGACGGCGCTACGGCGCGTCGGGTGCACGGAGAGCCAGCCGAGCTTGCCGTCCTGCTCGCGTGCCAGGAATCCGTCGTCCAACAGAATGCGGACGTGATGGGTCACTGTCGGCTGACGCAACCCCAACGCCTCCGCTAGTTGGCCAACTGTCGCTCGCTCGTCAGCCGAACCCAGAATGATGCTCAAGATCTGCAACCGAGTCGGATCAGCGACCGCCCTCAACGTCCGCGCCAGCTCCTCAGCAGCACCACGATTGAGCGCAGCTCCGACCCGAGGCTTCGGTGCGGGCTGAGCGGTCATGCGAGGATTCTAGTTGCCGAACCTTGCGAGCCCCTCAGACGTGCCGGTGCTCGAAACGTGCGGGACTGGGGCGTGACTACTTCGCAAACATGTCGCCGCGAAGCTTCGATGCGGCGTGCAAACGGAGGAGCTCTATGCTGAGAGCCGCGCTTGCCGGGCTGCTTTGAGACAAGCTCTTCGCGGCAACTGCGAGGGCGGGACGAGCGGCGTTTCGGTCGAGAGCGATCAGCATGTCGACCGAGACTCCGAGGGAACGTCCTCGCCAGACAGCACCAGGTGTCTGCAGTTGCTCCACAAGGAGTAGGACCTCCGCCGCCGGGCTGGAGGCCCGGGCTAGTGCATGTGCGAGGATCGCCGCGTCGGCGTGAATCGGTCCGGGTTCGGGCCTTATGTATTTCCGTCCCTCGGTCAACGTCGTTCGTGCCTGCTTAGCAAGATGAGACATACCCGCGCTATTGTCGCTCAATGCGCGGGTGGCGAGATTCGATTGATTCTCGCGGCTGAGCTCGTGCAGTGCCTCAAGAACGAGGGCTTGCTCGCGACCGCCTTGCTCCAAACCAGTGGCCAGAAGACTGGCAACGTTGGCCGGCATGCCATCGGCGAGATCTGCGAACTGGCTCACAGCAGCGCTGAGGAGTTTGCGTCGTGTCGCCGGGAACTCGATCCCGAAGTTGTCGAGGTAGAGGTCGCCGGCGAGGCTCGCGCCGAGGGCGGTAATCGGTGACTCGGCACATTGGGTGTCGTACTGAACGACGATGTCGATGAGGTCATCGATGAGGTGCTCGCGACGCTTCAGCAGACGGCCCGCCGCGAGCAGCCACGTGTTGCGCCAGTGACTCGATGGCACGAGTTCGCGTAGGTTCTGCAAGACAACCTGTTCGTCGCCATCGGTGATCGCGCGTGCCGCCATGTACTCCTGCAACGATCGAACTTCGAACTCGTACTTCGATGCCTTCGGAGAGACGAGCATGACCAGTCGCTCCGTCGAAAGCTTCAGAAGGGTCGTCGCGATCGACTCCGATTCGCTCTCCTCAAATCCAGCCGAGCTGAGCCGACGGCGAAGGATGCGGGAGATCTCGGACTTCGTGAGGATGGCATCCGAGTTCCCTGGTCTCTCAGTACGCGCCTGCAACTTGAGCCCAGCCTGCTCGTGAAGATGATCGATGTGCGGACGCAGCGACTTGAGCTCCGTGAACGCTTCACTTTTCGCCAGTTCCCGGTCGTAGACGACGCGATAGTACCGATCGAACAACTCGAATCGATCGGTCGGCAGATCGACTGCTTCTTCGGCGAGAGCAGTCATGATCGTCACCTGCAAGGGAGTTGTCATCAGTCGTTGCGTGACTCGTTCGTGGACCGCCGTGATGAGCCTTTGTGCAACCTGCTCGGCGAGGTCCGGATCGTCGACTGCCCGCAACGCGGTGAGTGCTTCCGAGTAGCTGATCGCTTCCGTTTCGGTGAGTTCCGACAGGGCGATCTGCGTGCAGGGAAACGCATCGTCGAACTCCCGTCGATATCCCTGTGGACGTGTTGTGGCGACGAAGAGCACGTCCGCCTTTTCAGAGCTGAGCTCGCTCACCAGCGCTGTGACCGCCTCGATTAGCCGGCTGCGGATCTTCGCGTCAGGCACCTCATCAAGGCCGTCGAGCACGAGGCATGACGGCCAGGTGCGAAACCAATCCAGCAGCGCACCTGGGTCTGACTTTTTCCCCCGAATCAGGATGGAGTCTGCGATGTAGGTCAGCAACGAAAACGTCGACGGGGAGGATGCGATCGCGGCCCCCGCCTTCGCCAGCTCGATCACAAACGGCCATCGACGTTTCTGCGGGTTCGGGATACCAGCCTTTCTGAGCCGTGAGTTGAGGCCATCGAAGGCGGATTGTGCTCTCTCGCCGTAAGCCCCGATATTCGTGTCGGCGAGGAAGGCGACACGATACGTGTGGGCGATCACCTGGGCGATCGTGCTCTTGCCCTGGCCTGGGCCCCCGACGATGACCACTCCACGGGGTCCCCGCCCGGCGACGGTCGACAAGGGGAGGTCACCGATCTGCACCGTCTCTGCCGCAGTCATCATCCGCCGCTGGCCCTCCCCGCCCGCGGTCGCCCCGGCAGTGAACGGCAGATCAATAGCGATGTCCGCGAGCCGCACCTTCGACGCATCGTTGTACCCCGCATCGCCCGTTCGAACCCATTGCCTGTTGATCAGCTCGGCAACTGCGTGCCCAGCAAGGCGATCTACCTCCAGCGCCGTCTTCTCGGGGAGCAGCTCGGCGACTTGCGCAAGAAAGTCTCCGGTAACGATCTGCTCCAAGTACCGCTGCCGAATAGAGGTATGGGTGTCGAGCAGTACGCGAATCTCGTCGTAGTCCCAGACGTACCAGCCACGCAGACCCAAGTCTTCTGCGTTGGCCGCGAGGAGCTCATCAAACTGATCACGACCGCCAACGCCTTTGGTCCCGGTCAGCACGACGTTCGTGGCGAACAACAGGTACTCCGGGGTCTTCTCACCGACTCTCCTTTTTACGAGCCAGCCACGCAACTCTGAGCGAACCTCATCAAGAAACCACCGCCAGTCAGCTGTCGTCGAGACCGGCTTTTCGTTGTACTTCATTTGAATGACGCCGTAACCGTCCCACTTCGCGCCCGCGCCAATCGGGAAGTCGACTCGGCCGTCGAAGGTTGCGTCGCGCTGTGCGTCGCGACCTGATCCAAACGGTCTGACGCCATTCCCCAGCTCAGCCTTCGCGAGCGCCTGGAGCATGTGCTCGAACTGCTGCCAGCCCATTCGGTTGAGGTTGTAGTGGCCCATAGAGTCCCTCCGGGTCAACGTCGACGCCTATGAGGCGCATTAGAGACATTCTGTACCAGTGCTGCTGCCTATCCGGCTGAACCGGCGAGCGAACGCGTTCGACCGTACGGGGTTCTCCCGGCGACGAGAAACGATCCCAATCCGATCACCAGCGCGCACATTTGAGCCGAGTAGGGCGAGGCCTGAGCTCCGCCCGCCTGCCATTGAACCGATCGGATCCTCGACGTCAATGCCCAGGGAAACCTCCCCTTCCGGTGAAGGCTCATCTACGCTGTCGCACATGGATGAAACCGATGGCCAGCCACGGCCCCGCCCTTGGCAAGCACAGCCATCCACCGATGTGATCGCGGCGTTCACTGACGCCGTCGCTCGATTGAACGCCGACGGGGACTTCATCGTTCGAGCGCTGACTGACCAGCTGCTCGCAGAGCGACCGATCGCGGACCAAGAAGAGCTGACGCCGCAGGAGATCAGCTATCTCACCCGGTCCAAGGCCTTCACGCCCGAGTCGTTCGAGAAGACATCGACTCGGGTTGCTCGCGGCGGTCTTCTGGCGAGCGAAGCGAGCACCCTTCTGACGGGCGTGCTTCAAACCATGTCCGCGTCCGCAGCCGCTGCCTTCTTGAGTATGGACGAGGACTCGCTCTTCGCCGCCGCCGATCGTGGCGAGTTGTACGCCGTCGATGTTGCCCACTCCAGACGGTTTCCGTCGTGGCAGTTCAGTCTCTCGTCGCCAGGAAAAATCCTGCCGCACCTGACCGAGATCATCGACATTGTGAAAGACAAAGGATGGGTGTCGGTATCGGCTCTCATGGCGACGCCCCAGTCGATCATGGTCACCGACGGGCAGCAGAGCCCTGTGGAATGGTTCAGGCGCGGCGGCGACGCGGAGACCCTGGCTCGGATCATCGAGGCCCAGAAGTGGCGATAGAGCTCCTGCTGGGGACGCGAATTCATGCGCGCCGCCGCTCTCGCATGTCGCCTACGGCGTTTGGCCTCGAGCTGCGAGAAACTCCGTCGCCGTCTCAACCCGATACCGCTCGTCGACGTAGTTTGCCGGAGTGAGATTTCGGGTTACGAAGAGCGTGCTCAGGCGAAACTGCTCGCCTTCAGGCGGGTCCCCGAGTCCGAGGCGCGTCGCAATGCTCGCGACGTGGAGCGCTAGTTCGCTCTCCTTGCGGGCTAGCTGCGTGGCGTAGCAGGGCTTGGTCCCGCGGTCTCCTACCTGGTCCCGGAAGAAGGCGCGCAGTTGGCGCGCCGTCTCGGCGAATCCGTGAACCGATGCGGGGTCTTTCGCCTCAATCAGCCACACGGTGCTATCGCCAGGGCGTCCGCACACGAGGTCAACTTCGGTTGTGAGAGTCGGCACCCCGAGTCGCGCTTGGTCGTTGGGTTTCACGCGGGCGACCGTGGTGTATCCGAGTTCCTCTAGCCGATCTTGAAGGAACCTTTCGAACCGAATGTTGCGGCGCGCACGGCGGCCCGCAAGCGCGTTGCTGACAGGCTGAGGAACGTCCCCCGCCCAGGGAAGAACTCCTTGGAGGAGGTGGCGGTAGTAGACCTGAAAGGACGTCAGTAGATACTGGGGGCTGACAATAAGTCGTCCGTCCGAGTCTTGCACCAGCGGTTGCACGAGGAGCCGGTGACGCCGTGTGCGCGTTTGCCAGGGCTTCCACTCCACGGCTTGTATCTGGACGGGCGTGCTGGTGAGCATCCGGATAGCGGCTTCGACACGCGTTCTCTGCGACTCATCCGCGCCCTGGCCCAGCGCATCACAGACCCATGCTGTTGCCTCGGCCACGGTGACGTGCGCGGTCGTCCTGCCCGGCTCGAAGGTCTCCCACTTTGCGAGTGCGGCGAGGGTGGAGAGCATGTCCTGCGACGTCGCTCCCCATGCCTGCTGGAACGCGCCCTCGACGTCGTCTCCTTCGTTCGCCTGTTGCAGCGAGTCGTCATCTTGAGTGCCATGCAGCCGAACGCTTGCAGCCGCGCGGCTCAGTTCGTCGTTTCGCAGGCCCCACGCCGATGCGTCGGGATGCGGATCTTCGTCGACGGCGAGCTCGTACATTGGGCTGAGGCTGATGACTGCGGGCGCGACTTGGTGATACATCCGCTCGCTCAGTGTGGTCGCGGTGAGGTACGCATCTGCGGCGGCAAGAAGACCGCTCCACGCCTGAGGAGTGATCGGCTTCGCTTCCGTCGGCTTGTCCAGGATGCGTAAGGCAGCTTCCACCACGATCTCGTTACATTGACGAAGCTGAAGTGTCTCCGCCGAGAGCTCGGCGGTGCGGGTGAGCGGGTCCCATTCGGTAGAGAAGTTCGCGGCGACTCGGGACAGATCGTCTTGCTGATGAATAGCGCTGTCCATCACTCTCGCCAGCTGCTCCATCCCCGTCAACACCACCTCGCTCACGTCGTGTCTCTTGATTCCTTCCATCAGAGTTTCGAGAGCAACCGGCGCAAGATGCTCGCGGATAAGTCGATTCGCGTCGTCCGCTCGGTACTCTCCCGGTTCGACGCCGGCACCGTGGAGTCGTCGCCCCAAAGCCGCAACCATGCGGCTCTCGTCAGAGGGTCGTAGACGCCACGGATCAGGCAGGTGATTGAGAGTGGTCCGCGCCTGCTTCATCTCCAAGATGAGAAAGGGCTTCGCTGTGCGCCACTGGTCGCGGAGCGCCGCCGCCGCTTCGACATCCACGCCTCCCGCGCGGAGCAGATCGAACACTGCGTCCCCTGTTAGGAGATTCGCCGCGTACGGATCTCCATTCGCCGAATCTGCGAATCCCTCGACATCGATGCGCCACAAAAAGTTGACTGGTTCATCGACGGCACGCGCGTGCGGGTCGAGATACGGCGTGACCACGCCGGATGATTCACCCGAGACCGCTTCCGATGTGTGGAGATAGAGGACGTATCCGGGCACATCGATCGCCTGGTGCGCGGAACGCCATCGATCACCAAGCGCAGCAAAGCCGTAGATCAGCCCGCCGCACAAGTCAAAGACGAACCGTCGGTAGTCGGCGGACAGGTCCTCCGAGCTCGCCCGTGCCACAGCGACGGGGGGTTCGGTAAGCGCGAGGGACCAACCGACGACATCCGGCGCGGTATTGACGCCGCGGTCGACGTCGTAGGTGGCGTCACCTTCGAGCGCCGCGACATTGGCGACCGGCCCCGGAGCAACCTCCGCTGCTCGCAGGTCACGAAGCGGAGGGAGCCCGACTCTGAGGAGCGACGCTTCGAGATCCGATAGCTCTACCGCGCGATCCCACTCGGCCTCGCCCGCGTGGGCTTCAAAGTAGATGGCGGTGGGTACCATGCCACCCTTGAAGAACGACTTGCCATTGGCCTTCCATGGCTCCCAGTAGTTGATCGCCTCCCACCCGAAACTCTCGGGGAAATCGGGAGCGCTCAGATCCCGCGCGAATGCGTAGAGATCATCGCGGGACGTGGCCGTTTCTGAGATCCAAGTCAGGTCTTCGAGCGCGAGGTTTGCTTCGCCGAAAGCTTGCGGCACAGCGATGTGACCGGCCGCGGCGAAAACCGTCAGCGGAATGACCTCCGCGCCCGGCCTGATGGTTCCTTGTCGTCCGCCCGCCATGCGCACCGACAGTGGACCGGCGTGCGACCTCATCTGTTTCGCCAGCTCCACTGAGCCGATGCGCGGCGGTGGGGTGGACCCCAGGTCGGGAACATAAATGACCGAGACAGCTATGCATGTGGATGGGTTCACCGGCACCAGCCACTGAACGTCGATCCCTCGAAGCGGGGAATCGACACTTTCGCTGCTGGGAGGGGATTCGATCAAGCTGTTGGAAAAGCGCCATAGGGCCCGGCGGATCTGGTTCAGACAAGAAACCCTGAGGGCTCGTCGCGCATGCCCGTCTCGATCGAGCGCGGATGCCAGTTCTTGTACGGCATGAGCCATGATCTCTGGGATGAAGAGTGGCGGCACCCATCGGAATCCGCCCGCTGAGTCAGCAAAGCGAAGGAACCTCCCGAACGGACTGGACGGACTCTCAGCATCGAATGCGGCCTCACTTGCGGAGATCGTCATCCATTCCAACGCTCGCTTGTCAGCCTCACCGAGTTCGATGTGGTCGAGAGGGCCCAGATTGAGGAAGGCCCGCGTCGCTTCGAACTCAACGTCCGGCAATGAAACCTCATCGTTGAGCTCGAGATCCGGGGCTGGCACCCACGCGTCCGCAAGGTGGCGGACGCAGTAGTCGCCGTACCTCATCGCCACGTTCACCACGTTCGCAATACCGAATCGAAATCGCCTGCGGAGCCGACCGTCTACCGCTTCCGCCATTCTGAGCGCACGCGTGAGGTCGGCTACCGGCCGTTCGGTGAGGCCAGGAACTGCACGCAGCGACTCCGAGCCGACTGCGAGGAAGGCTGTTCGGGTCGGGTCGGTCGGGATGAAGTCCTCACGCGCCGGGCCGATCCCATAGGTGGTAGCCGCTAGATCGGACAGTGCTTGGATCGACGGCAACGGGTGGTAATCGTCTGATGCCGGAGCGGCGGAGGCTCGTAGTGCTGCCGCGAAGCTGCTTCCCAAAGTCACCGATCGATGCCTGTTGCCCGGGGAAGTGGCGGCGGCGAATATCAACGTCCAGAGCTCGTCCGGCTCGTACGCTGAAAAGGCCTGTTCGAGTGCGTCTGGCTCCCGTTGCGTGGCGCTCACCGCGCGCGGTTGAGATCGAGGCCGCTTGTTTCTACGAGAATTTTTGCTCTTCCCCACGCAAGCATTCAAGCGTAGGCCAACGACATCCTCGCTGATTGCTGCGCGTTGAAGACGTTGCCCGCAGGGGAGGAAGGTGGCCAACGGGTGGGGTGCCGCCTTGAATGCGCGGACGATATGCCTCCTTCAGCGCCACCGCTCCCGCGCCAGGGAGCGCTTGACCGTCCGCACCTTGACACCTTCCTCGGATGCATACACGCAAAAGCGCGCGTAAGATAATGCGTGTACGCGCTAACCAGATGACGACGCGAGGAGGCCAGATGGCCGTGAAGAAAAGTCGCACCCGTGCCGCCTCGGCTCGCGTCGCCGGTCACGAGATCGCTGTGAGCCGCGGCACTGTGACAGGTCGATTCCTCGACGGGAAACCAAAGCTCGTCGGGGCGACCAAGGCCCCAGCAAAGACCGACGTACAAGCCGGTGTCGAGCGCCTTGCGCAGGTGGCGAAGACGTCAAACGTCGACGTGTCCGTGTTCAACGCACTCATCGACGAGCTCGCCGATGCGATGACCGACCGTCAATCGACCGAACTGGGCCTCACAGAGCAGGAAGCCAACTTCCTGATCGAGTCCGGCGATTTCACTCCGGAGGAGCTCGCCGAGGCAGCCGCATTCGTCACCAGCGGTGGGCTCGCCAAGCTCGAGCGCGAGACCCACGTGCGAGCCCTAACCAACACGTACACTGCATCCGAAGTCGCAGCGCTACTCGGCATCGATGCCTCCAGTGTGCGTCACCGCCAGAGCAAGAACACCCTGTACAGCTTCCGGGCCGGAAGGATCCGCCTCTACCCTCGATGGCAGTTCATTCCCGGCGCCAAAGTCTCGACGATCCCCCACCTCCCCCTGCTCGTCCGAGCGATCCCATCCGACTGGGATCCGGCCGACGTCGAAGGCTTCATGACGACACCTCAAGACGACTTGCGGTCGACCGATGAGTCTGTCGACCCCAAGGAATGGATGACGCCGATCGAGTGGCTGGCTGCCGCGAAGGACCCTGCACTCGTAGTGGACATCCTCGAAGACGCCGACATCACGTGAGCCCGTCGAACGCGAAGGTCCCCGCAACGCCCCCGGCGTCGCTCACATTCGACGCCGGCGAGCACCTGAGACCCTACGATGGGCTGCTCTGGCGGGTCTTCGCTACAAGGGGTGCTCACCCACAGGCGTGGAATGAGTTGCGGCACTTCGGGCCGATCAGAACCATGCGCTTTGACCCGCATCCCGAGCCGCAGCAGCATCATCCCGACTGTGGCGTGATGTACGCAGCTGCTGGATCTGCAACAGCTCTCGGCGAGGTGTTTCAGAAGGGCCGGCTAATCAATCGGCGCGCTCGCGGAAACACCCTCGCGGCCTGGCGTCCGACGCGGGAGCTTCAGTTGCTGGACCTCACCAGCAACTGGCCTGTGATCAACGGCACGACCTCTTCGATTCAGATGGGGCCCAAGCGATACACCCGGAACTGGGCGAATGCGATTCATGACCAGCTTGGGTCGAGCATCGACGGGCTCTACCATGTGTCGTCGATCGACTTCGGCCCGATGGTGACACTGTTCTCGCCCGCCGAGGACTCGTTCCCGCAGCTGCCGTCGGTGCACACCCGCCTGGACTCATCCAGTGCGAACGTTTACCTAGCGAAAGCCGTGAAGAAACTCGGCTACCGCGTCGAGAAGTAGGCGCCAACCGTCGGTCTCGAGGGGGCGCCGTCCCCGGCGACTGTCGGACCCTATCCGTATGATCTCTTCAGCGGAAGTTCTCGAATGCAGAGAAGTCGCGAACCCGCTTTACACCGGACTTAGTCCGATTTCATCGCGATTCTGACACGACTATCTTCTGCCGGGGACCCGGCAACGCTGAGGCGATCCGCGGGCGATGAGCCAGTCCGCCGCGTCTCGGCTACTTCCCGATCGAGGCGAGAAGGATCCGCACGAGCGTGTCGTGCGCGTCGGCCTCGTCGATGCGCGAGGCGAGCACTGCGCCCGCGAGCACGTCTGCCGAGGCGAACGCCGCCTCCAGGGCGATCGGATCGATGTTCTCGGCGCCGACGACGCGGGCGAGCGCGGCGCGACAGCGCTCCACATACGACGCCACCGACTCGTGACGCATCCGCGCGAGCACCGGCGTGCCCTGGAGAGCGGCGACAACGCCCGCCATCTCCACGCCTTCCGCGCGGGCGCAGGCGATATAGCTCGCCGCGATGACGTCGACGACCCCCTCGGCGTCGGGCCGGGCACTCGCCAGTGCGGTCTCGAGGGACGCATCCTGGCGCTCGTCGAACTGACGGTACAACGCGGCGAAGAGCCCCGGTCGGTCACCGAAGTGCTCGTAGGCGACGGGTTTCGTGATCCCGGCCCGGTCGGCGAGCGCGCCGAGGGTCAGTGCGTCTGCCCCCTCCGCGCGGATCATCTCGCGCGCGACGCTCAGCAGCTGCGCGCGACGGTCGGCCTTCGACAGTCGCGGTCGCGCGCCCTCTCTCGCCTTCGTCATCTCACCCCTTGCGACCCAAAGCTACCATCAGTAAGTTACGGTTGGTAGGTTCCAATACTATCCCGAGCACTACCGCTGCATCCACGATCCGAGGAGAGACATGACCGCCGACCTCCGGCCCACCGCGCACTGGATCTACGCGCATCCGCAGTCGGGATCCCTGAACCGACACCTCTTCGACGCCGGGATCGAGGCGCTCACGCCGCGCTACGACGTGCAGACCTCGGATCTGTATGCCCAGGGCTTCGACCCGGTGCTGGCGCAGCACGACGTCGGCGGACGCGAGGGGAGCATCGTCGACCTGATGGGCGAGGTCCACGAGAAGGGGCTCGCTCCGCACGACGTGCGCAGCGAACAGCGAAAGCTGGAGGCCGCCGAACTGCTCGTGTTCCAGTTCCCCCTCTGGTGGTACGGCGCACCCGCCATCCTCAAGGGCTGGTTCGACCGGGTGTTCACCAACGGCTTCGCCTACGGCGGGGTCGACACGGAAACAGGACTGCCGCTCCGCTACGGCGACGGCGGCCTGAAGGGCAAGCGCGCGCTCCTGGTCGTGACGGCGGGCGAGGATGCGCGGAGCATCGGCGCACGGGGCGTCAGCGGAGACCTCGATTCACTGCTGTTCCCGATCACGCACGGCACGCTCTGGTACACCGGGATCGAATCCCTCGACCTCCACGTCATCCACGATGCCGACGCCCTCGATGCCGCAGCCGTCGCTTCGGAGCGCGACCGGCTCACCACGAGGCTCGCGGGCATTCACGAGGAGGCGCCGTCTCAGCCGTACCGCGCTCTGCGCGACGGCGAGTACCGGGGCACACGGGCCCTACGTGCCGACATCCTTCCCGGACGAACCGATCTCGACATCCACCGCATCGGTATCGTGAACGGCTCCCGCTAGTTGGTGGTGGACGTACCGCCGCTCACCTCCCGGGTCTTGACGGGAGGATTCACCCGAATCGCGCGGCGAGCGAGCTCTCCAACTCGGTCGCCGCGGAACGGACCGCTTCGGTGATCTCCGCCCGATGCTCCTCCGACAGTCGATACGCGGGTGCGACCACCGTGATCGCTCCGATCACCGAGCCCTCGGAGTGGATGCCGGCGGCACTGGCCCACACGCCCTGATCGACCTCGCCGGCACTCTCGGCGTACCCCGACGCGCGGATCTCGTCGAGCTCGTGCTCCAAGCGCTGCCGCACCGGCTTGGTCAGCGTGGAACCGACACGCTGCAGATACTGATTGAGCTTCGCGGGCGGGAGCGAACTGAGCAGCAGCTTTGCAGCGGCACCGCTGTGCAGGGGCATGAGGTGCCCGGGCTGGAATGAGATCGAGATCGGGTGGTCGGACTCGGCGATCGCGAGGCACACCGCGGAGTCGTTGACGCGCCGCAGGTACAACGCCGTCTCCCCGGTGGTCGCGGCCAGCCGGTTCAGGATCGGCTGCGCCTGAGCCCGATAGTCGAAGGTCGCCTCAGCCGCGCGCGCGAGTCGCAGGACCTGCGGCGAAAGCACGAACCGCCCTTTCTCGCGTTCCTCGATCAAGTCCATCTCGCGCAGGAGCGAGATGTAGCGATAGGCGCTCGGCACGGAGATGTCGTGATCCTCGAGCAGGTTCTCGAGCGTCAGCTCAGGCGCGGACTCCGTGAACTGCAGCAGGATCTGCAGTGCACGGCGGGCGCTGTCGACGCCCTTCGTGCGCTGCGGGTGCGCGTCAGCGGGCTTCTCGCCGCCCGCTCGCTCCGCAGGTCCCTGTGCCTCATTCACCATCGGAAGCCTTTCCGTCGCTCTCGTCACGGCTGATGATCATCATCGCCGCATGTCAGACCCGGCGTGCGCTCAACACGGCGAGTGCGGCATCCATGCCGTCTCCGATGTCCACCGGAACCCCGAGATCCGCGAGCGTCCGGCCCAGCGCGGCCAGTCCGATGAGGGAGTGGAGACCTCCCGCCGTGGGTCCCATGTGGGAGAGACGCACGAGGTTGCCCGCCCCCTGGCCGTGCGACAACATCACACCATACACGTCCCGCGCGTGGTCGCGGACGACCGCGTTGTCGATCGAATCGGGCAGTCGGATCGAGGTGACGCACGCCGACATGATCTCCTCGCGGACGGCCCAGAACTCGAGGCCCATCGCCCGCGCACCCGCCCGCGTGACCTGGGCTGCAGCTTCGTGGCGGCCGACCACCGCGTCGATCCCCTCCTCCAGCGCCTGGTCGAGCGCGGACTCGAGTCCGTACATGTCACTCACCGATGGCGTATAGGGGAATCGGCCGTCTCCAAGCCACTTCTCCTTCCAGTCGATCAGCGACAGGTAGGAATCGCGCGGAGCCGCGGGGTTGGCGTAGATGCTCTCCCACGCCCGCGCGCTCACCGAGACGAGGGCGACTCCTGCGGGTCCGCCCAGGCACTTCTGCCCGCCGGCCACACAGATGTCCAACCCCCATGCGTCCGTCTCCCACGGCATCCCCAGCACACCGGAGACCGTGTCGATGTAGGTGAGGATGCCGCGGTCCCGGCACATCGGTCCGATCGCCGCGACGTCGGTGACGGTCCCCGACGGCGTCTCGGAGGCGACGAGGCAGACCATCTGGATCTCGGGATGCGCATCCAGGTACTCCTCGACGCGGGCAGGGTCGACGGCGTCGTCATAACCCACCTGGATCTCGTGGAGAACGGCGCCGAAGCCGGTGATCCAATAGCCGGTCCCCTTGCCGAACACTCCCTGCACCAGATTCAGCACGTGCATCCCGGGCGTGATGAGCGAACGCAGGGCCCCTTCGAGGGCGACGATCGCCTCGCCCTGCATCAGGATGATGTCGTTGCGGGTGCGGAAGATCTCGCCGACCTTCTGCTCCGTCCGGCGGAAGCCCGCCTGGAACTCGGGGTCGTAGTGGTACAGGATCGGGCGGCCGAGCGCCGCCTGGGTCCGCGGGGTGACCGTGACCGGCCCTGCGGAGAGCGTGAAATCGGGAAGTGCCATGGAAGGGTTCCTCTCGGAGTGGACGACGCGCGTCAGCGCGCGCCGCGTGTGTAGGCGGCGCCCAGCGCAGGGGGGACGACCGAGCTGCGGGCGAAGACGATCAGTGTGATCATGACGACCACGAACGGGAGCATCTTGATGAAGTCCGCGGGGACGTTGAACCCGATGACCTGCAGCGCGGGACCGATCGCGACGGCGAGACCGTAGATCAACGAGGTGATGATCACGAGCGACATCCGGCCCCGCGAGAGCATCGTGATCACGATCGCGATGAAGCCCAGGCCGTTCGTGATCATGGGGGTGAAGGTCGAGGTGGTGAGGATCGCGAGATAGGCGCCGCCTAGGCCGACGAACACCCCGTTGAGGATCACCGCCTGCGACCGGGTCTTCATGACGCTGCCGCCCGCGGCGTCGAGAGAGGAGGGTTTCTGGCCCGCCGCCCGCGTCGACAGACCCCAGTTCGTGCGCGTGAGCAGGAAGCCCATCGCGATCACCAGGAGCAGCATGATCCAGAAGACCTCCGACTGCCGGAACACCGCAGGACCGATCACCGGGATCTCCGACAGTCCCGGGATCGCGAGAGCCGGGGGCTTGCCCAGACCCGTCGTGGTCTTGGCGTAGTTCTGGAGATAGAGCACGCTCGTGAGGCCCTCGCCCACCAGCGTCACCGCGAGGCCGATCACGATCTGATTGAGCCCGAGCCAGACGTTCAGGATCAGCATCGCCAGGTTCGCGACGACTCCGCCCACTGCGCCGGCGAGCATACCGAGCCAGAAGTTGCCTGTGACGAGGGTCGCCACGAATCCGGCGTATGCCCCGATCAGCATCACTCCCTCGATACCGAGGTTGAGCACGCCCGCCTGCTCGCCGATGGTCTCACCGGTGGCGGCGAGGATCAGAGGCATCGCCTGAGCGAGGACGGTGACGAGGAACACCGTCACGAACGTCGCAGAGACCAGGTCGGTCATGAGGTCGTCCTTCCGTCGCGGGCGAAGGGGCGCGTGAGGGTGCGGCGCAACCCGGCCGGCAGGTAGCTCTGACCGAGACGGCGTCGGTCGCCGATGTACTCGGTGATGGTCATGAAGATCAGGATGAGTCCGACGATCACGAGCAGGAAGTCGACGTTGAGTCCGGCCTGCTGGGTCGCCAGCGTGCCACCCGTCGCGAGGACCGCATAGAACGCCACCAGCGGAATCGACCCCACCGGACTCAGACGAGCGAGGAACACGAACGGGAGGATCGCGGCGCCGTAGGCCGGGTTCCAGTTCGCGCGCTGATAGCTGTACTGCCCCAGGATGTCGATGGCCCCGGCGAAGGCGATGATGCCGCTCGAGAGCGCGAAGATGAGGATGACCATCCACGTGGAGTTGATGCCCACGTGGCGGGCCGCCTTGGGGCTGGCGCCGAAGACATCGAGGCGCAGCCCGAACGACGTGCGGCTCAGGACGAACTGAGCCAGCACGGCCAGCAGCAGAGCGATGATGAACCCGACATGTATCTCGGTTCCCGGGATGTACGGAAGCAGTTGATCATCCGGGATCACCCGGGTCTGCGGCATCGGGGTATTCGGATCCTTGAGCGGGCCCTTGATCGCCAGGTTGACGACGCCGATCGCGATGAACGACATCACGAGCGAGGTGATGATCTCGTTCGTCCCATAACGCGCCTTCAGGATCGCGGGGATCAGCGACCACACCGCTCCCAGCGCGACGGCGGCGACGAAGATGATGAGCGTCGCGAGCCATGCGGGCATGACGGCGAACAGCACGGGGCCGCTGCCCGAGGCGACCAGGGCTCCGAGGAGGTACTGCCCGTTGTAGCCGAGGTTCCACAGCTGCCCGCGGAAGGCGACGATCAGACCGAGCGCGACGATGAGCAGCGGCGCCATCAGCACGAGGCTGCGTTGCCAGTTGTCGCCCGTGATGCCATAGGTCCACACCCCGACGAAGAAGTCGACGGGGCTGGTGCCCATGGCGAGCATGATCAACCCCGACGTGAGGAGGGCGAGCACCACCGGCAGCACGGAGCGGGCGAGGTCTCCTCCGATGCGTCGCGCACGGCTCGGAGGCACGACCGCCATCGTGGCTGTGGTCGTCGGTCCGGGAGCAGTGGTCGTCATGCGCTCACTCCCTCGATCGCACCGGTCATGTACTGACCCACTTTCTCGGCTGTGCCTGGTCCGTCGTTGGCGACGCTGCCGACGAGACGGCCGCGCGAGATCACTTCGATGCGGTGGGAGAGTTCGACGAGTTCGTCGAGATCCGTGGAGAGGAGCAGCACCGATCCCCCGTTCGCGGCGAAGTCGATCAGGAGCTCGCGCACGAGTCGCACGGTCTTGAGATCGAGTCCGTACGTGGGCTTGTTCACGATCACGAGCCGCGCGCCGTGCGTGAGTTCGCGGGCGAGCAGGATCTTCTGGATGTTGCCGCCCGAGAGCGTGCCGGCGCGCGTGGACGGCGAGGGGGTGCGGATGCCGTACTCCTCGATCAGGCGCTCCGCCTCGGCTTCCACGACCTTGTCCTGGATCTGCCCCCACTTCCAGAACGGACGCTGTCCGATGCGCTTGATCACGAGGTTGAGCGAGACCGCCATCGAACCGACCGTCCCCTCGTGCAGTCGATCGTCCGTCACGTAGCGAAGGCCCAGCTGCTGGCGCCCGCGCACGCCGAGTCGTGTGACGTCCTGGCCGTCGAAGACCACGGTGCCCTGCGAGGCGGGACGCTGCCCGGCGACGACCTCGGCGAGCGCTCCCTGCCCGTGCCCGTCGATTCCCGCGATGCCGAGGATCTCGCCCTCATGCACCTGAAGCGCGGCATCCTCGACTTCGACGTCGCGGCCGATGCCGTGGCTGGACACGCCGACGAGCGACAGGCGCACCGGGCTCTCGCGCCGATCGATCCGAGCGGTCTCCCTGGTGGTCTCGGTCGCCCCGGCGAGCTCGGCCGCGTCGTCCACCTTCGCGAGGTCGTCGCCGAACATCGCATGCAGGATCGCGTCCTGCGCCTGGGTCTCGGAGAAGACGGCGAGTTCGTCGACCGAGATGTGTCCGACGTTGCGTCCCCCGCGCAGAACAGTGACGCAGTCTCCCATCGCGTACGCCTCTCGCAGCTTGTGAGTGATGAAGACGACCGCCAGCCCCTGCGCCTTGACCCGCTCGATGCTCTCCCCGAGGTGCTCGATCGCCTGCGGCGTGAGCATCGACGTCGGTTCGTCGAGGATGAGCAGGCGGCTGCCCTTCCACATCGCCTTCGCGATCTCGACCTGCTGCTGCTGCCCGAGTCCGAGATCGGCGGCGAGCGCGTGCGGCTCGATGCGCGCGCCGAGCAGTTCGGACAGCTCCTCCAGGCGCTGGAGCGCGGACGCCCGGTCGAGGAGGAAGCCGTTCTCGCCCAGCATCAGGTTCTCCAGCACCGTGAACGCCGGCACCAACGTCGAGTGCTGGTGCACGACCCCGATCCCGTGTTCGACCGCCGCCCGCGGCGAGTTGATCGGCGTGAGCGCGCCGTCGATCGAGATCGTTCCGGAGTCCGGCTGCTGCATTCCCGCCAGGATGCTGATGAGCGTGGACTTGCCTGCGCCGTTCTCGCCGAGAAGGCAATGGACCTGACCACTCACGATGTCGAGCGAGATCCGGTCGTTCGCCACGACCCCGGGGAAGGCCTTGGTGATCTCGTGGAGCGAGATCACGCTCGGCTCTGTGGGTGATGTCACGTGCGTCTCCTTGCGGTGGGTGTGTACGCCGGGGCATCGGTGCCGGAACCCGCGCCCCGGCACCGATGGTTGCAACGCGAGGTCAGTCGCCCTTGGCGGCGATGACCTCGTTCACCTGAGCGGCGTTCTCCGCCGCAGTGGGAACGATCGATCCGTCGGCGATGCCCGCCTTCGCGGTCTCGATGGCCGCCTGGATCTCCGCCGTCAGGTTGTCGGTCTCCTGCAGCGAGAGTCCGCCGTTGTCGACGGTGAGGGCGTATCCCTGCTCTCCGAAGGTTCCGGCCTCGACGTCTTCGATGGCCTGCTCGTACGTGGATGCGTAGTTCCACAGCACCGAGGTGAGCAGAACGTCGGTGTTGCTCAGGCCGGCGGTCACGTCGCCGATGTCGGCGATGTACTTGACGCCGTCCGCCGCCTCGACGGCCTGAAGGTAGCCGTGCGTCGCCCCGTCTCCCATTCCGAAGATGACGTCCGCACCAGAGGCGATCAGCTGCTCGGCGGCGGTCTTCCCTCCGGCGGCATCCGCGTATGCCGCCGGGCCGACGGAGGTGTACAGCACGGAGATCGTCGGGTCGACGCTGTACACGCCCTGGGCGAATCCGGATGACATCTTGAACCAGTTGAGGTCGTCGGCCGAGACGACGATGCCGACGGTCTTGCTGGTCGTCGACATGGCGGCGGCGATGCCCGCGAGGTAGCCGCCTTCCTGGGCCTCGGTCTTGGTGACGGCGATCTTGCCCGGGATGTTCTCACCGGCGTCCTGGATCAGGATCGGCACGTCCTTGGCCTGGGCGACGCTGGTGGCGGCGACTCCGTAACCGGAAGCATGGGCGATGATGAACTGCGCTCCGCTGTCGGCCACCTGCCCGAGAACGGTCTCGGTGTTGTCCCAGCCGGCGTCGGGGACGAGCGTGACCTCGATGCCGAGCGACTCCGAGGCGGCGGTCGCGCCGTCGAGACCCGCTTGGTTCCATCCGAAGTCCGACTCGTTCTCGGGGGCGACGAGCGCGAACTGCTCGACGGTCGCTCCCGCTTCGCCGCTCGGTTCGCTCGTGGATGCGTCTCCTCCTCGGCCGCCCGAGCAGGCGGCGAGACCGAGCGCGATGATCGCGATCGTCGCGGCGGTGGCTGTACGTGCACTACGGCGCTGTGGGCCGCTCAGGGTATAAGGCATTGCCGAAGATCCTCTCAGTCGGAAAGTCCCGATCCTCGTCACCGTGCCAGGGCAATCTTTCTCACAATGTGTCGGGATAGCGATACAGTATGAGAAACGCAGCGGCGCGTCAACGGTGAGATCCAGGATTTACACCGCAGAAACACGAACCCTCGATGATGAGGGTGGAGGTTACCCCCATGACCAGGAAGACCCCGAGCGCGTGCATCGCGCTGGCTTTCATTCTCGCGTTGTCCGGCTGTGCAGCACAGCCCGCGCTCTCCGAGCGCGACGCCGCCGCCCTCGCGCAACTGGATGCGATCGCAGGACCCACTTCGGGCGTAGCCGCCGAGGTGACCACCGGCACCGAGTGCTGGCTTCCTTCCGCGCACGCCCTGGAGGAGGGCGTCGACTCCGACACCGCCTGGCGGGTGCTCTGCCGTGTGCATTACACGTCACCGACGGGCGATCGCTACCAGGACACCACCTGCATCGGGGACTTCGCGAGCGACCCCATGCTCGACCATTGCTATCGCTGGACCCACTACGACTTCGCCGAGGTCTTCGAAGACCACCCGGGGGTGAGCACCGGCTGAACGACGAGAGCGCACCGGTGTTTCGACCGTGTGAATCTCGCTCGGAACCTCTTGACACCCTTCCATTGTTCTCATAACTTGAACGTCAATTACCGCAATATGAGAATCTATGGAAGGTGAGGTCAGCGATGACGGACCCGAAGGTCTATCTCCTCGACGGGGGAACCCTCGTCATCGACGAGTCGGACGTGCACTGGCACATCAATGCGGGCAACCCCGTGCGCTTTCCGGTCTACAGCGTGCTCATCGAGCACTCCGACGCCCTCATCCTCTATGACACCGGCTTCGATCTCGACCATGTCAACCGCGTCCTCCCCTTCGAACTGCCGGAGCAGACCGCGGAGCAGACCATCCCGGCGCAGCTCGCGAAGATCGGATACGCGCCGGAAGACGTGGACATCGTCGTCAACTCCCACTTCCACTTCGACCACGTCGGCGGGAACCGATTCCTGACGGAGGCGACGACACTCGTGCACAAGGAGGAGCTCCGCCACGCCAAAGTCCCCGAACCGTTCGAGCGCCTCGGCTACTCCGACCTCTCATTCGACCACGAGACCGTGACATACAAGCCCATCTCTGGTGACTACGAAGTGGTGCCGGGAGTCTGGCTGTTCGAGACGCCCGGTCACACGATCGGGCACTACTCCCTGCTCGTGGAGCTCCAGAACGAGAAGAGCATGCTGTTCTGCGGCGACGCGGCCTACACACGCACGACGCTCGAGAAGGAGTGGATCGCCGGCTTCCACCTCGATCCCACCAAGTCCGTCGAAGCGATCCGCCGCCTGAACTATCTCGCACGCACGAAGAACGCCGATGTGTACCCGTCGCATGAGCTCGAACCATTTTCGACCTGGAAGCTCGCGCCCGAGTACTACGGCGGCAACTGACCTCGAACCCGCGGCCGACCGGCCGCCCCGACTCACCCGACAGCAGGAACAGAAGGAGCAAAACGACATGGCCGAGAAAGAGCAGCGCGTCGCGATCGTCACCGGAGCCGCACAGGGCATCGGCGCGGCGATCGCCGAAGAACTCGCCGCGGACGGCGTGAAGGTCGTCGTCACCGACATCAATGCGGCAGGCGCTGAAGCGGTCGCCGACCGGATCGGAGGGCTGGCGAAAGCCCTCGATGTGAGCGACCCCGAGGCTGTGGCCGCCGTGGTCGCGGAAGTCGCCGACGAACTCGGTCGCATCGACATCCTCGTCAACAACGCCGCACTCGTGCCGCTCACCGCGTGGGAGGACATCACGTTCGAGGAATGGCGCCGCGTCATGTCGGTGAACCTCGACGGCGTGTACCTCATCACCCATGCCGTCACCGAGGTCATGGGACGCGCAGGCTACGGCCGCATCGTCAACATCGCCTCGAACACCTTCGTCGCCGGCACCCCGAACTGCGCGCACTACGTCGCCACGAAGGGCGCCTCGATCGGCCTGGTGCGCGGGTTGGCCGGCGAACTCGGCAAGAACGGGATCACCATCAACGCGGTGGCTCCCGGCATCATCGCGAGCGAGGGCGTGCTCGCCGGACCGCATGTGAACGGATTCGACTTCGTCGTTCCGATGCAGGCGTTCGACCGTCGAGGGCTTCCCCAGGACGTCGCACCGGCCGTCGCGTTCCTGGCGTCCGAGAAAGCGGGCTGGATCACGGGCCAGACGCTCGTGGTCGATGCCGGACACACGCGCAACTGATCCCATGCACGCCGACATCCTCATCATCGGAGCCGGCTCGGCGGGCAGTGTTCTGGCGAACCGCCTGAGCGCCGACCCGTCGCGCCAGGTCGTCGTTCTGGAGGCCGGCGGGCGGGTCGACGATCCCGACATGCGCCGACCCGAGCTGTGGCCGTTCATCCACGGACGCGCGTACGACTGGGGCTACCGGACGACGCCCCAGCCGGGTCTCGGCGGCCGCCGCCTCGACTGGGCGCGGGGCAAGGGCCTCGGCGGATCGAGCCTCGTGCACGCGATGGCCCACATGCGAGGGTGCCGTGCGGACTACGACCGGTGGGTCGAGGCGACCGGCGACGATCGGTGGTCGTGGGACTCGCTCCTTCCCTTCTTCCGCCGGATGGAGACCTTCTCCGGTGGCGCGGACGATATGCACGGCGACACCGGCCCCCTGCCCGTCCTCCTCCCCGGCCCCGAGCTCTCCAGCCCTCTCGTGACGGACTACCTCTCGGCATGGGAGGCACTCGGCGTTCCGCGCATCGCCGACCACAACCGCGGCGAGATGCTCGGCGCCACCCCGAACTCCCTCACCGTCCGCGACGGCGAACGCGTCACGGTCTCGGATGTCTACCTCGACCCGGTCCGCGAGCGCCCGAACCTGCACGTCCTCGTGGGAACGACCGTGCACCGACTCGTGATCGATCACGGTCGGGTCACCGGTGCACAGGTGACCCGCGACGGGCACGACGAGGTGATCGAGGCCGACGAGGTCATACTCGCCGGAGGTTCCATCGGCGACCCGCTGCTGCTCATGCGCTCCGGCGTCGGCGACCCCGACGTGCTCGCGGCGGCCGGAGTCGACACCGCGATCGAGTCCCGCGGAGTGGGGTCGAACCTGCACGACCACCTGCTCGGGGCGGGCAACGTCTATCGGTCGCGACGTGCCGTGCCGCCGACGCGCCTGCAGCTCTCGGAATCGATGACCTACTTGTCGCTGGCGGGGCTGTCTCAGACCGAGGGTGCCGCTGACATCGTCGTTGGGTGCGTGGTCGGACCGAGCATCTCGGACGCGTTCCCCCCATCGGAACGCGCGCGTGCCGTGCCCGGCGAGGCCTACACGCTCCTGTTCGGGGTGACGAACCCCAGCAGTCGCGGTTCTCTGCGCATCTCCGGCCCGGACATCGACGACGCACCCGTGATCGACCCCCGGTACCTCGACACCGCGCATGACAGAGCCGCTTTCCGTGCAGCGCTCGCGCACGCCCGGCTCGTCGGCGCGTCCGCCGAGCTTGACGGATGGCGTGACGAGGAATTGCTTCCGGGGGGCGACGCGATGAGCGACACGGAGGCAGATGCCTTCATCGCACGGGCAGCGATCACCCACCATCACCCCGTCGGCACCCTCCGCATGGGTTCGGAAGACCACGCTCCCGTCACTCCCGACCTGCGTCTGCGCGGACTGGAGGGCGTGCACGTCGTCGACGCCTCCGTGATCCCCTCGATCACCGCCGGGCCTGTGCACGCGGCCGTGCTGGCGATCGCAGAGTCGTTCGCCGACACCTACCCGGCATAGCCGGACGCGACGAGAGAGCCCGGACGCGACCAGATGGTCGCTTCCGGGCTCTCTCCTCTCGGATGCCGTTCAGACGTCGACACCGAGGAACAGGCGTTGTGCCGTCCGGTGCATGACGTCTTCGAGGTCGTCGGCGTCGAGACCCGCGAGCTGCACCTTCAGCTGCTCGACCTTCGGCTCATGCCACGGACCGTCGGAACCGTACATGACCCTGTCGGACCCGACCTTCTGCACGGCTTCGAGGATCTTGACGCTCATCGGCATCCCACTGGTCTCGAGCCAGACGTTCGGATGCCTCTGGGCGACGCCGATCGACGCGTCGATGTAGATGATGTTGCCGTGACCCATGTGACCGAGGATGATCTTCGCGTCCTCGTAACGGGCGATGAGTTCCTCGATGCTCCAGGGCAACGAGAAGATCGGGTGGCCGCAGTGGATCAGCGCCGGCAGGTCGCGCTCGATCAGCAGTTCGATGATCGGCCAGACCATGGGGTCGTCCGGATGGAAGCCGTCCATCAAGGGGTGCAGCTTCACGCCGCGGAACTTCGGATCGTCGAGGTAGTCCTTGAGCTCGGGGATCGGGTCCCCCAGCTTGGGGTTGGCCCAGTAGAGGCCGTACGCGCCGGGGATGTCCTGGATGACCCGGCGCACCATCGCGTTGTCCTGGTGGAACACCAGCCCCGTGTCGATGTCGTTCTTCGCCAGATACTCGGCGAGGTGGTCCTCGTCGAGCTTCACGCCGAACGTCGGGAAGTCCCCGACGTGCATGTGGGCGTCGGTGATCGGCATGACCGGATCCTCAGTCGCGGGAGAATGTGCCGACGTAACGGGCCTGCTCGATGATCGAGTCGGCGTACGAGTCGAGGAACTCCTCGCGCGTCGGCGTGCCCTCGACCCTCGTGCTCAGCGCATAGACCCAGAAGTAGTAGTGATGCACGCCGTGGCCGACGGGCGGCTGCGGCCCCGACCACGCGCTCTGCGTCGTGCTGTTGGGCGCTTCACGTACACCGTCGGCAGCGAGGTCGAGCGTCGCGGCGTCGGCGGGGATGCCGTAGACCACCCAGTGAGTGAATCCCTGTGCGAGCGGTGCATCGGGGTCGTGCACGATCACAGCCAGTTCGACGGTCCCCTCGGGCGCTCCGGAGAGCGTCAGCGTCGGCAGTTCGTTGCCTGCGTCGGCGGTGAGCCGGTCGGGGATCCGAGCGAGGCTGTCGAAGTCCGGACTGGAGATGGCGAGCTTGTCGATGAAGAGAGGCATGGCTTCCTTTCGGTCAGAAACCGAGAACGCGGGCGATCTCGGCGGCGACGAGGAGCGGATGCTCCTCGGGGATGTAGTGGTCTGCATCGTCGACGACGACCCAGCGGTCATCCGGACGGTCGGCGATCGCGCGACGCCACGCGGCCTCGCTCACGATGCTGCTGTCGACACCGCGCAGGTGCGTCATGGTCGTCGGCACCGCACGGAATTCGGCGTCCCACGGGGTGCGGAACCCCTCGATGAGCTGCCTCATGGCCCGCTCGTCCGCGCGGGGATCCAGCGGCCATCGGCCGCTCGCAGGTATCCCCACCGCGCGCGACGTTCGATCGCGCCCGGCAGTATCGCGGGGTATCGCCCACGGAGGTAGTCCTCGATCTCGAGGACGCCGTCGAACGAGCGGAAGCCGGCCGCGACGCGGATGTCGAGCTCGTCGAGGACCGCGGCCTCGACGTAGGGCGTGTAGTCGACCACGACGGCTCCCGACACCCGATCCGGATGCCGGGCAGCGGTGACCCACGCGTTGCGCCCGCCGAGGGAGTGTCCGGCGATCACGGCATCCGCGACGCCCAGGGCATCCAGCACCGTGATCACGTCGTCCGCGAAGTCGAGGGCGGCGTAGCCGGCGACCGGCTTGTCGCTGCGTCCGTGCCCGCGCTGATCGAGGGCGATCACCGTAGCCCGGTCGGCGAGGGCGTCGCCGACCGGTTCCCACACGGCGTGGTTCGCCGATGTGCCGTGCAGGAGCACGACGGCGGGCCCCTCCCCCCGCACGCGGAACGCGATATCGACATCGGCGCCCCGTGTGCGGAAGAGTCCGTCCTCGATGCGCTCGACGGCTGCCGTGGCTGTCATCACACCTCAGGGATGGACGACAGCGTCTTGCGCGCCGCGATGAGGCCCGTGATGATCTCCTTGCGCTTGGCGTCGACGTCGCCGGGGCCGTACTCGTACATCCCGCTGCCGGACTTGAAGCCGAGCTTCCCTTCGGCGATCTTGTCGAGGATCAGCTTCGGCGTCTCGGTGCTCGCATCGAGCTCCTTGTTGAGGTAGCCGGAGACCGCCTGGTAGATGTCGAGTCCTGCCATGTCGAGCAGGCGGGTGGGGCCGACGACCGACAGCTTGTAGCCGATGCCCCACTTGACGCACGCGTCCAGCCCCTCGGGAGTCACGACGCCTTCGTCCAACAGCGCCATGCATTCGCGGAGGATCGCGTACAGGACGCGGTTCTCGACGAATCCGGGGATCTCCTTCTCGAGGACGGGCACGTAGTCGAACGCCTTGACGATCCCGATGAGTTCGTCGACGAGTGCGGGATCGGTGTCCTCGCCGGGAATGACCTCGATCATCGGGATCAGGTGCGGCGGGTTCGACCAGTGCATTCCGATCAGTCGCCCAGGACGGGTCATGGTCTTGCCCATCGTGGTGATCGGGATGCCGGAGGTGTTGGTGGCGATGATGACGTCGTCGCCGATGCGCGCCTCGAGGTCGGCGAGGACCTTCTGCTTGAGATCGAGGCGCTCGGGTACGGCCTCGATGATCAGCTCCGTCCCTTCGAGCGCCACGTCGAGGTCGGTACCGAACGCGACGGATCCGCCGGGCGCGGATGGGGAGTCGACGGCCGCGAGAACGCCCTGCACGACGCCGTAGGCCGCTTCGGCCCGCTCGATGGCCTCGGTGGAGATGTCATACAGGCGCACGGTCACGCCCGCACGGGCGAGAGTGGCGGCGATGCCGGGACCCATGGTTCCGGAACCCACGACGGTGGCGATGCGGGGAAGGCTGCTCATGATCGTTGCTCTCTTTCGGTTGGTGCGGGTCAGATGGCGGGCGGGAGGGCGATGGGGGAGATTCCGATGCCGTAGGCGGCTTCGACCCGCTCGAGGCGGCGATTGAAATAGGTCCAGAAGTTGTGCTGGGCCTTCGCGGGGTAGATCCGGTCGAACTTCTCCTTCGTCTCTTCCGGAGTGGGCTCGATCGGGGTGAAGCCGGCTGCGCCGAGGTCGACCTGGAAGCGCGCCGCCTTCTCGAGGAAGATCCCCGTGAGCGTGACCTCGGCGACCGTCGATCCGACGAACGCGATGCCGTGGTTGGCGAGGAGCAGCGCCTGGGCGTCACCGAGCGCTGCGGCGGCTGCCACGCCGAGCGGGACCGTGGTGATGATGTGGCTCGTCTCGGCGAAGCGCGGTACGCCTTCGTACGCGAACCACACGCCGTGGTTGTTGTAGGGCTTGAGCTGCTCCTGCGAGGCGCCGAGCAGGGTGGAGAAGTGGGCATGAGAGTGCCCCACGAAGTTGACGTCGGGTCGCGCCTTCATGATCTCCGCATGCAACGGCCATTCCAGGTGCCGCAGGCCGGTCCCCTCGAGCACCGCACCGTCGAAGTCGATCAGGATGAAGTCGTCTCCCTCGACCTCGCTCAACGCGAGATTGCCGCGCTTGAGCCACAGTCCTCGCCCGAACGGGTCTCGAAACGAGAGGTGTCCCATCGACATGTCGCCGTGGCCCTCCAGCTCGAGGATGCGGTGGGCGCGCGCGACATCCGCGAGCACGCTGGCGATGGACTGGTCCTCGTAGTACTGCGAATGCGTGTACGTCACGCTGTCTCCTCGGGGGTAGGGGTGCCCGTGCGGGCGCTGTTCTCAGTGTCGGGCAAGGACTTCGGCGGCGGTGATACCTCCGACGCGGGCGTTCGGGCGCCCTCCGGTTGCGACCGCCGCGATGATGACGAGCTCATCGGGACGGGGCGCATCGGGGAGCGTCAGCGTGATCGCGTCGTAGTGCGACCGCACATAGACCTCATCCTTGTACGCGAGGGGGATGTCGATCGAGCTTCCTGCCGCAGCCGACTTGGTGGCGGAGGAGATCCAGGCCTCTCCCCCTCCAATCGCATCTCGGAACGCGTTCCCGAACACGGTGGTGACGCACGCCACGACGTGCTCCTGCTCGCCGTCGAGTCCCGCGATCCCGCCCTTGCCGTAGCTCTCGGCGGGTCGGCCGCCGAGGAGGGCGAGCGCACGTGCCCCCAGTTCGGTGCCGAGGCTCGCACTGTGATCGATGAGCGGGGTGAGATCTTCGACCCACCGTCCGGCATACGGGTTCTTGATGACGACGGCGACCGCGGCCTTGACGAGCGGCTGCGCGGGTGCCGGTCCGACATCGTGCAGCGTCTCCTGCACGAAGGAGTGGAAGGCGCGGACCTGGTAGTGCGGATCGATGCTCATGCGGGGACCTCGTGTCGGTGCGGATCGGTGGGGTTGTACAGGGCGGTGGTCACGGAGTCGCCCTGGAACTGATTGCCCTTGGCCATCTCACGGGTGTCGGCGTACCACTGGGAGCGGTCCTGGGCGAGGTCCGTCAGTGGACGTTCGAGCCGCTCCCACTCCTGCAGCGCCTCGGGAATCGATGCTCCGTCGGTCGCTGCGACGGCCAGTGTCCAGGCGTTCTGCATCGCGCATCCGGCGCCCTGCGCGAGCGCGGGGCACATGGCGTGTGCGGCGTCGCCGATCAGTGCGACCTTGCCCTCGGTCCAATGATCCAGGCGTGTGGTCTGGTACCCGTAGTAGCGCCCGGGGATCTTCGCCGCGTCCGCGAGCACGGGTGCCAGCTGCGGAAACACCGACGTCCACAGATCGAGATCGATCGGCACACGCGAGCCCTGCGAGTCTGCGGCGGGGGCCATGAGGGCGATGTAGAGCTCCCGGTCGTTCGCGGGCGTGTAGAGGACCCGCAGCACCCGGGGTTCGAGATTCCAGAAGTCGATGACGTTGTCCCACTCCGTATCGGGCTCGAGCGCCTGCAGTTCTTCTTTGCGGCGCGGGACGAGGAACCGCGTGATCCCGTCGCGCGACCGTTCGCGTTTGAGAGGGATGCCGAGCGAGTCGCGAACGGCCGAGCCCACACCATCGGCTCCGACGATGAGGTCGGCCTCGGCCGTCTCGCCGTTCGCGAAAGAGATCGTGCCGTCCGCGGTGGCCCCGGTCACCTCGGATCCGGCCAGTATCTCTACTCCGGCCTCACGGGCGGCGAACAGGAGCGTCTGGTGAAGGTGCGGACGGGTGAGCGTGCGCCAACGGATGCCGGGGAGTTCTTCCTGCGACTGGATGACGTTGTTCATGCGCGTCTCGTACGCCGGCGGCGTCATGGAGTTCGACATCAGGTCGGGCCCGGCTTTGATCTTGTCGAGCACCTGAAGACTGTTGTTCCACAGCACGATCCCCGCGCCCTCCGAGCTCAGCTCAGGGCGACGCTCGTGCAGTCGCACACTCCACCCCATCTGTGCGAGGGCGGTGGCTGCGGTGAGACCCGCGAAGCCGCCGCCCGAAACCTCGGCGTGGCGTGGGCGTTCGGTCATGTCGATCTCTCTTCCTGTCGGTCGCGCGTCGGCGCCGTGACAGCGGATCACCGACCGCAGAATTATTACATTCTGAACGGTGATTCTCGCAATGGTAGAGATTCTGCCCTGTGAATCCTCTTTCGCGCAAGAGCGCCCTCCGGAGGAGCCGAACGTTTTACGCAGCCGTAACGCGGCGACCGACGCGTCGACGCACGATATCCATTCACATGAATCCATCGCCTCGAATCGGGCGTAGGGTGGAAGGAAGGACGGACCGTCCGAGAAGATCTCCCGGCACCGCGCCCGCCCGGAAGTGGAGTCTCTCGTGGCTCAGTACGACGTCTCGAACCGCTCGGCGATCGTGACGGGAGCGGGCAGCGGGATCGGACGATCGACCGCCCTCCTGCTGGCGAAGAACGGTGCATCGGTCGTGGTCAACGACCTGAACGCCGAGCATGCGAATGCGGTCGTCGAGGAGATCCGCGCCGCCGGCGGCACCGCCGAAGCGTCGGTCGGCGATGCGACGGACGCCGCATGGATCGCGTCGTCGGTCGAGCTCGCCAACACGCTCGCGCCGCTGCGCATCGGCGTCAACAACGCCGGCATCGGCGGCGCCACCGCGCCGACGGCGGAGTACGAGGACGACGCATGGGACAAGGTCATCGCGATCAACCTCAACGCGGTGTTCCGCAACATGAAGGCGCAGATCCCGTCGATCCTCGCGAACGGGGGCGGCTCGGTGGTCAACATCGCATCGATCCTGGGCAGCGTCGGCTTCGCCGGCTCCCCCGCGTATGTCACCGCCAAGCACGGCGTCGTCGGCATGACGAAGTCGGCCGCTCTCGAGTACTCGGCGCAGGGCGTCCGGGTCAACTCGGTCGGCCCCGGCTTCATCGACACCCCGCTGCTGGCGAGCATGGACGCCGCGGCCAAGGACTTCCTCGTGTCGAAGCACCCGATCGGACGCCTGGGTCAGGCCGACGAGGTCGCGAACCTCGTCGCGTTCCTCGCCAGCGATGCGGCCAGCTTCATCACCGGCAGCTACCACCTGGTCGACGGCGGCTACACGGCGCTCTGATCCAGGAGCATCCGGAGCTCACAGGCATCCGGTTTTCACAGACATCCGGCCAGCGGGAACCCGAATCCCGGTGGCCGGATGTCGTGTGCGGTGACGCGATCACCCCCCGGCTGCGTCACCTCTCGCCTCGCCGCACGGTCGCACTGCTTTGCCCGAGAGCACGACCGACGGAGGGGCGGGTCTTCAGGCGACCGCGGGCATCCGCGGCGCCATGATCGACGGAGCGAGCTCCATGTCGGTGAGATCGAGGCCGTTCGACGAACTCGCCGCGGCCATCATCTTGACCAGCAGCGGACGCTTGAGCTCGATGTCGTCGCGGACCTCGAAGCGGATCGGGATCGAGGCGTGGATCCACAGCGTCTCGGATGTCGCGCCGTCCGTCGGAACGGTGAGCGGGAACGACTCCCCCCGGCGCAGCTTCGTGACGGTGACCAATCGGAGATGCGCGAGCACCTCGTCGTCGAGTTCGAACCGCTGCGCCTCACCTGCGTAGCTGAGCTTTCCCATGACCCCTCCTCGTGAAAGAGATGTTATGGAAGATAGATTACTAGTTTAGCTAGCTAAATGGAAGTCGGCTCATCCGGCGTCGGCGAGCTCTTCGGTCAGGCGCCGAAGGAACCGGGAGATGACCCGCACCTGCTCCGGCGAGAACTCGCTCTCGAGTCGTTCGATGCGCCGGGAGATGTCATCCGCCGGAGAGTGCAGGTCACGCAGCGACGGTCGCACGACCTTGGATCGCGCATCGCCGGGATGCGGGGCGACGACGATCATCCCGCGGTCGGCCAGGCGGCGGATGACAGAGGTGACAGCCGCCGTGCTCACACCCAGGTGGGTCGCGAGATCGCCGGGAGTGACCGGTTGATCCGTGGGTGCGGCCGCGATGCAGCGCATGGCGGCGCGATCGGTCTCATTCGGCTGCCGCTGCGCCACGAGACGTCGCGTCAGCTGCGCGTCGATGCGACGCAGTTCATCCACACTCCGCACGAGCTCCGACGTCGCGGTCTCCAGGGTCCTCCCCATGTCACCTCTCCCCATACCCGCCGCGCCCATGGTACCTCGCTCAACTGGTTACTGGGCTGTCTAGCAAAATACCGAGAGATCAGGCCGTCTGCGGGATGAGAGGATGGGAATCCGCGGCGAAAGGAAGCCATGTTCGAGCGAGTCAACCTCGAAGACGCGAGGTACATCGACTACTCCGAGCTGCTCGACCATCTCCACGAACAGTTCCCCGCGGTTCCCCGGCATCGGATCGAGAGCATCATCGTCGCGGAGAACGACGCGATCACGGGCGGGTTCCTCCGCATCGTCCCGGCGGAGGTCGCCACCGGAGCGGTGGAGATGCTGGAGCGGGAGCCGATGGCCGCGAGCGAAGACGGCGAGGTGGCATGATGTCCGAGTCCCAGGACTACGCACGCTCGGGCTATTGGTACCCCGATGGCGAGAGCATCAGCACGGTCGACGTGCTCAACATGCTGCGGCGCTATCGATCCGCCGAGACGGCCATGCGGGCGCGCACCCGCGCCTCCATGGGGATGAACGAGACCGACCTCATGGCCCTGCGCTTCCTGCTCCGCGAGCAGCGGGCGGGACGGATCGTCCGCCCCATCGACATCGCCCGGATGCTCGACATCTCCACGGCATCGACGACGACGCTCATCGACCGCCTCGAGAAGGGCGGCCATGTACGCCGCGAAGCACACCCGACGGACCGACGCGCCGGCGTGATCGTGCCGAGCGTCAGCAGCGACGAGGAGGTGCGCGCCACCCTGGGGGCGATGCACCGCAGGATGCTCACCCTCGTCGACGAGCTGTCCGACCAGGAGCGCGCCGTCGTGACGCGCTTCCTCGCGGGGATGACGGCGGCGATCGAAGAGGCCTCCGACCTCGACCAGGAGCTGCGCGACGTGATCCGCGACCACGAAGGCCCCGAGACGTCGGAGTGACCCCCGGACCTCAGAGTCCTTCGGCGATCTCCTTGATCGCAGCGAGACGACGGTCCCACTCGCGGCCGATCGCATCGAGCTTCTGCGCGGTGGCCGAAAGCTCCGCCCCCACGACACGGAAGCGCAGCTCGCGGCCGGCCCGCACGGGCTCGACGAGTCCGACCTCCTGCAGCACGGCGAGGTGCTTCGCGATCGCCTGCCTGCTCACCGGAAGGCGCCCGGCGAGGGCGGACGCCGAGGCATCCCCCTCGCCGAGAGCCGCCAGGATGCTCCAGCGCGTCTCGTCAGCGAGTGCCGCGAACATGGGCGTCAGGGTTCCTGCGGTCATGCTTCGCCTTCCACCAGTGCGACCATCTTGTCGAGCTCCAGGTCCCAGCCGGTGCGGTGCGACTCGAGGTTGGCTCGGGGCTCGGACGTGCGCTCGAATCCGCTCTCCACGACCGTGAGGCGCGTGCCGCCGTCGACCTCTTCGAGCGTGAAGGTGAAGACGGTCGAGGTCGACTCGTCGATGCTGTCGGGGAGCTTCCCGAGGGCGTCGTCGTTGTTCCACCGATACGTGATGCGGCGGGGCTCGTCGTACTCCTCGACGCGGAGCGGGATCACGTCGTAGTCGGGGAAGGTCATCGTCCCGGTGGCGCCGACGCCCGCGCCGTCGAGCACGGTGCGCCCGAACCAGCGCGAGATGTGCTCGGGCTCGGCCACGGCGCGCCAGACCTTGTCGACGGGCGCCGCGATCTGGATGCTGCGTCGCACCGAGAAGGTCTCCTCGTCGACGACGGATGCCTGGTTGCGGGTCATGTTCACCATGATGGGTCCTTTCGGGGTTTCCTGCACTTCTCGTCGATCGGTCGATCAACTGCAACTTCAGGGTTGCACTTGCCCCCTCGTAATGCAACCCCCAAGTTGCAGAGCCTGCGGCGAAGGTCCCGGCAGCGGCTCACGTGTCGGACGGATGCCGGCTAGTCGCGCGTGCGGCGTTTCTCGAGGAACCCGGCGAGGAGCACCGCGACGAGGGCGGCGGCGGGAGCGACGAAGAGCCCGGCTCGCAAGCTCTCGTTCTCGGCGATGTAGCCGACGAACGGCGGCGAGAGGAGGAAGCCGAGGCGCAGCAGCCACGACACGATCGTGAGCCCGACTCCTGCCCGCAGACCCGGCAGCTCGTCGGCGGCGTGCATGGCCGCGGGGATCAGCGTCGCGATGCCGAAACCGACCGCGGCGAACCCGAGGATCGTCCCTGGCACGCTGGGGAACGCCAGGGCGAGCGTCATGCCGACGGCCGCGATGATGCCGCCGACCCGCGCCACCCACCGCTGCCCGAAGCGATCGGTGAGGGGATCGCCGATCATGCGGCCGACGAACTGCGCCCCGACCAGGGCGATGAAGCCGAGCGGCGCGACGGCGGCCGCGGCCCCGAGCGAGTCGGCGAGGTACAGGGTCGCCCAGGAGTTCCCGGCGTCTTCGGCGACGGCGCCCGCCATCGCGATGAGCGTCAGGGCGATGATCGCGATCACGGTCCGAGGCGTCACTCCGCGGCGCACGGTGTCGGCGAGATCGGCCGGTTCGGCCGCGGCATCCGCCTCGGTCTCGTCGTCGCGGCCGGGGAGGCAGAACCGGAGGGCGACGAGGGCGACCGTCGCGAAGACGGCCGTCGAGATGCCCAGGTGCACGCCCAGGGGCAGCTGCAGCGCGATCGCGACAGCGGCCATCGCGCCGCCGAGCACGGCGCCGATCGACCAGATCGCGTGGAATCCGTTGATGATCGAGCGACCGAACCGGCGCTGCACGCGAAGCCCGTGCGCGTTCTGCGCGACGTCGGTGATGGCGTCCGAGGCGCCGCCGAGGAACAGCGCGACGGCGAAGAGCACGCCCGTCGGCGCGAGCGCGGCCGACAGCAGTCCGATGCTCGTGAGCACGGTGCCGATCACCGCGATGCGCGCCGACCCGAACCGGCGGATCAGCACCGCGGCGAGGAGTCCCGCGGCGATGGCGCCGGCAGGGAAGGCGGCGATCGCGATGCCGTAGCCGAGATTGTCGAGTCCGAGCCCCGCCTTGATCTCCGGGTACCGCGGCAGGATGTTCGCGAACAGGGCGCCGTTGGTCAGGAAGAGAGCGGAGACAGCGATGCGGGCGCGTCGCGAAGCCTGATCCGGAAGGGATCGAATCGATTCGATGGAGGGCATGCGTTCGATCGTACCGGGCGGCGAGCGGGTGCGTCGACCGTGCCGGGCGCTACTCAACGAGGCGGATCTCTGCAACCCCGTTCCTCGCCTCATCCGCCCGGCTTACGCTCAGGGCATGCCCGAACTCACCCAGCCCACCGGCCGCGAACAGGCCCTGCGTGCCCGCCCCCGCGACGACGGCTCCGAGCCCCGCGCGCTCGTGCTCGGGGCGACCGGCTACATCGGGGGCGCCTGACCCCGCGACTGCTGAACGCCGGTTACCGGGTGCGCGTGCTGGCGCGGGATGCGGCGCGCGCGGCGTCGTTCCCGTGGGGAGACGACTGCGAGATCGTCGAGGGCTCGGCCGACGATGCGGCTGCCGTGGCCGCGGCCATGGACGACGTCGACGTGGTCTACTACCTGATCCACTCCATGTCCGCTGGGAAAGGGTTCGAGGAGAGCGACGAGCGTGCGGCGACCACTGTGGCGGAGGCCGCGTCCGCGGCGGGCGTGCGGCGCATCGTCTACCTCGGCGGCCTGCATCCCGACGATGTCGCGCTGTCACCGCACCTGCGCTCACGGGTACGCGTGGGCGAGATCTTCCTGCACTCGGGGGTGCCTGCGCTGGTGCTGCAGGCCGGGGTGGTGATCGGGTCGGGGTCGGCGTCGTTCGAGATGATCCGGCATCTCACGGATGTGCTGCCCTACATGCCCGCGCCGAAGTGGGTGCGCAACCGCATCCAGCCGATCGCCGTGCGCGACGTGCTGCACTATCTGCTCGGCGCCGCCCGGGTCGACGCCGACGTGAACCGCGCGGTCGACATCGGCGGCCCCGACGTCCTCCGCTACGGCCAGATGATGAACGGCTACGCGGTCGAGGCGGGGCTGCCGCAGCGCGCGATCGCCGCCCTGCCCGTGCTCACGCCGGGACTCGCCTCGCACTGGGTCAACCTCGTGACGCCCGTGCCGCGGTCGATCGCCCGCCCGCTCGTGGCGTCGCTGCAGAACGAGTGCATCATGAAGGATCATGCGGTCGACGAGCTCATCCCCCGACCGGAAAGCGGCCTGACCCCGTACCGCCGCGCCGTGGACCTCGCCCTCGGCCGGGTCGACGCGGATGCCGTCGAGACGAGCTGGCAGGACTCCGAGGTCTCCGGGGCGCCCAGCGATCCGCTGCCGAGCGACCCCGACTGGGCGGGCCGCACCGTCTTCACCGACGCGCGCACCCTCGCCACGTCGGCATCCGTCGATCGGCTGTGGCCGGTGATCCTGGGCATCGGCGGGACGAACGGCTGGTACTCCTCCCGGTTCCTGTGGGCGGTGCGGGGACTGATGGATCGCGTGATGGGCGGGGTGGGCCTGCGCCGCGGCCGCCGCAGCCGGACGGTCGCCCGGGTGGGCGACGCGATCGACTTCTGGCGCGTCGAGACGGTCGAGGAGCCGGGTGCTGCGACGGGGTCGTCGGCGGCGAGCGGGGGCTGCTGCGCCTGCGCGCCGAGATGAAGGTGCCCGGCGAGGCCTGGCTCGAGCTGCGCGCCGTGCCCGACGACAGGGGCGCCCGCTACGAGCAGCGGGCGATCTTCTTCCCTCGCGGACTGACCGGCCGCCTGTACTGGCTCGCCGTGCTGCCCTTCCACGGCGCGATCTTCGCCGGCATGGCTGCCCGCATCACCGCGGCTGCCGAGCACCACGACGACGCAGCCTCCCTGGACGACGCCGCCTCCCCAGTATCCGCGAGCCCGCTATGACGCCGCGTCAGTCCGCGCGGGGTCGCTCCGCCGGGCCGTCGTCGAGCGCCGCGTCGACCACCGCATCCACGTCGGCCGGAGGGATGATGTCGATCGCCTCGGTCGCAGCCTCGTACACCTCGGCGAGGCTGTCATCGACGGTCGACTCGTCGATCCAGGCGAGGTCGTCCTCCGAATGGTCGTACTCGACCGGCACGAGCGCGAAGTCGTCGCCGTACTCCTCGAGCCCCGACATGACGCTGTGCCGGACGGCGGCTCGCGCGTAGCGGTCGCGCAGGATCATCGGGTCGCGCCGCAGGTCCTTCATGAACGCGATCATCATGAACGCCATGATCACGGCGAACGGCAGCGCGGCGATGATCGTCACGTTCTGCAGCGACTTCAGCCCGCTCCCCTCTTCGCCGGAAACGAGGAGCACGGCTGCGATCACACCGACGAGCGAACCCCAGACGATCGTCACCCAGCGCGTCGGCTCCGGGCGCCCCTGCTGCGACAGGGTGCCCATGACGAGCGACGACGAGTCGGCGCCCGTGATGAAGAAGATCGAGATCAGCAGGATGAGCAGGATGCTGGTGATGAGCGGGAACGGCAGGTTCTCGAGCACCCCGAACAGAACCTCCTCCGGCGGATCGACGATGAGGCCGGCGCCGTCCATCTGCTGCTGGATCGCCGTCGAGCCGAAGATCGCGAACCAGACGAGGGAGATGGCCGAGGGGACGAGGATCACGACCGACACGAACTGACGGAGCGTGCGGCCCCGCGAGATCTTCGCGATGAACATCCCCACGAACGGCGACCACGAGATCCACCACGCCCAGTAGAAGATCGTCCAGCCGGACAGGAAGGCCTGGGCCTCGTCGCCCTGCGAGGCGGAGCGCGCGACCATCTGCGGCAGATCACCCACGAACTGCACCGCAACGGACGGGATCACGTTGAGGATGAGCATCGTCGGCCCGACGAAAAACACGAAGAACGCGAGCACCAGGGCCATGACGGCGTTGATGTTCGACAGCGCGCGGATGCCCTTCGAGACGCCGGACACCGCGGAGGCGATGAAGCACGCGGTGAGGACGGCGATCACCGCGATCAAGACCCCGTTGCCGAGTTCGCCGATACCGCTGACGAGCTCGACGCCGTGCCCGATCTGCAGGGCACCCAGCCCCAGCGAGGCGGCCGTGCCGAAGAGGGTGACGATGATCGCGAAGACGTCGATCGTGCGGCCGAGCGGCCCTGCGGTGCGACCCTCGCCGAGCAGGGGAGCGAAGATCGAGGAGATCAACGGGGTGCGCCCTCGGCGGAAGGCGCCGTAGGCGATGGCACCGCCGACCAGCGCGTAGAACGACCACGCCTGCGGACCCCAGTGGTAGAGCACCTGCGCCTGAGCGGTGTGCATGGCCTCGAGGGTGTTCGCCTCGACCGTGCCGGGCGGCGGGGTCTCGAAGAACGTCAGCGGCTCGGCGGCGCCCCAGAACACGAGGCCGATACCCATCCCGGCGGCGAAGAGCATCGAGATCCACGAGAACATCGAGAACTGCGGCTCTTCGTCGTCGCGACCGAGGGGGATGCGCCCATACCGGCTGAAGCCGACGAACAGCATGAACACCAGGACGATCGTGGCGATCGTCGTGAAGAAGAACCCGAAGTACTCGACCACCCAGCCGAGGACGGCAGACGTGGTGCCCGAGAGGTTGTCGCCGGCGAGGACTCCCCACGCGATGAAGGCCACGACGAGTGTGAGCGCGATCCCGAACACGAGCGGGTCGGTGCGGTACGTGCGGCCGGTCTCTTCGACCGAGACGCCGGGCACGAGCGCCGGATGCACGCTGCGCGGGGGGACGGCCGCGATGTCGCGGACGATCTTCTTCGCGGCCTCGGTGGCTTTGGCCGGAAGGCGGTTCACGCCTGTTCGCGCGTCGGTCCCCACGGCATCCGTGCGGGGGCGCGGAGGGTTCTTTCCTGCGGAGCGTGCGTCGGGCTTCTCGTCAGGGGTCTCCATGGGAGACCATCCTGTCACGCGATATGCCGCAGCGTGCCGTGACTAGCGCGGGCGGCGGCCGACCCCCGCGAACAGCGAGTGCAGCAGGGGGAGCACCGACACGCAGATCAGGGTGATGCCCAGCGGCGGCAGGGAGGGGACGAGCAGCGCCCCGCCGATGAGCATCGCGGCGAACAGCACCCCCGAGGCGATGCGGCGGGCGATGCCCTCGAGCCGGTCGAGGCGGCGCTCCAGACGCGAGGTGTCGAACGAGACGTTCCCGTCGTCGATGCGCGTGATGATGTCGTCGATGCGGCCGGGCAGGCGCCAGGTCGTGTTCATGGTGCCCATCGCCTGACGGGTGAACGCCTGCACGATGGTGCCGCCCTCGTCGCGCAGCAGACGGCCGGCGTACGGCTCCGCGGCATCCCACACGTTGAACGTGGGGTCGAGTCCGCTGCACATCCCCGACGTCAACGACACCGCCCGGATGAGCAGCAGCATGTTCTCGGGCAGCTGCAGCGGGAGCGAGCGCACCATGTCGCCGAACTCCTCCGCGAAGTCGCGGAACTCGCGGGGGTCGACCTTGCTGAGCTCGGCGAAGCCCATGCCGCCGAACCGGGCGAAGAGCGTCGTCAGGGCGCGTTCGAGCTCGGCAGTGTCGGCGGAGGGCAGCAGCACACCGATCTCCTGCGCGGCCGCGACGAGGCCTCGGCTGTCGCGGCCGGCCACCGCGATCAGGAGTGTGCGCAGGCCGCCGCGCAGGCTGTCGGGGATCTCGGCCATCATGCCGAAGTCGATGAACGTGAGGCGGAAGTTCCGTCCTCCCCTGTCCGCGGGCGAGGGCGCCGGGGTCACGAAGATGTTCCCGGGATGCGGGTCGGCGTGCACGAAGCTGTGCGTGAACACCTGGTCGAACATGACCTCGGCGAACACCGCGGCGACCTCGGACGGATCGATGCCCGCCGCCCGCAACGCCTCGGTGTCGTTGATCTTGATGGCCGTGACGTCCGACAGGGTGAGCACCCGGCGGGTCGAGCGCTCCCACACGATCTCCGGGGTGTCCACGCGAGGGTCGTCGGCGAAGTTCTCGCGGAACCGCTCCGCGCTCGCGGCCTCGTGCAGGTAGTCGATCTCCTCGAGGCTGGTCGCGGCGAACTCCTCGACGAGCGCAGGAGCATCCACGCGGTCGGCCACGATCCGCACGCGGGTCAGCCACCGGGCGACACGGCGCAGCGCAGCGAGGTCGACCGCCACGATCTCGTCGATCCCCGGACGCTGCACCTTCACCACGACCTCGTCCAAGCCGGTGTCTGCGGCGTCGAGCGCGGAGAGCCTGGCCCGGTGCACCTGCCCGAGGGAGGCGGCCGCGACCGGAGTGTCGTCGAACCAGGCGTAGGCGCGTTCGAGCGGGATGCCGAGTTCGGCTTCGGCGAGCGCGCGGATCGCCGGGGTCGGCACGGCGGGGACCTCGTCCTGAAGCCCCTCGAGTTCCTTCGTGATCTCGGGCGGCAGCACGTCGAGGCGCGACGACATGAACTGTCCGACCTTGATCATGAGACCGCCGAGCTCGACGGCGAGGAGGTGGAAGCGACGCGCGAACCTCTGCATCCGCGGCCCGCGGGTGCGCTCGGAGATCCCGCTCATCCCGAAGCGCGGGAGGACGAGTTCGAACCACCAGATCTTGACGAACTCACGCCCCGCGAACGACAGGATGCGGCGGTACCTGGCGCGGTGCACGCCCTGTGCCGCAGCATCCGTCATCGCGTGGTCCTCTCGCAGACCCCCATCCGATGCCGCACTGCGCGGTCAGTCCTGCGCGAGGATCGAGTACAGCCTACGGCGGGCCTCGTCGAGGATCTCGATGGTCTGCTGCACCTGCTCGGGCGAACCGCTCCGACCGACCTGGGCCGCTGCCGCTGCGAGGTCGACGCCGGCCTTGGGGAGGGCGCTGAAGCGGGCGTTGTCACGGTTGCCGTCCTTGCCGGACGACTCCCAGGGCGCCGGCGCCTCGGTGGTCTCGTCGGCGACCGCGCGGCCGGCCTCGGTGAGCGAGTAGGTCTTGCGGCCGTTCTGCTCCTCGGCCTCGATGAGCCCTTCGTCGGCGAGCAGCTGCAGCGTCGGGTACACGGAGCCGGCGCTCGGCTTCCAGGTGCCGCCGCTGCGCTCGGCGATCTCGTTGATGATCTGGTAGCCGTGCATCGGCTTCTCGGCGAGCAGCGACAGCACGGCCGTGCGGACATCGCCGCGGGCCATGCGGGAGCCGCCGGAGGGGCGCGATTCGAACGACTTGCGCAGCTGGTCCATGGCCTCGAAGATCGCGGATGCCGGACCGCCGGGGCCTGTGCCGAACCCGGATCCGCCGAAGAGGCCGCCGGGGCCGCCGTTGCTCCCGGAGCCGCTGTTGCCGCCGAACGGGTTGGAGGGGAATGCGTTGTTCATGATGACCTCCCAGTCGCGAACGATACTCAACGATATATCGTTAACCCTGAGGGTGGGGTGGGAGTTTCACACGCCCGGGCGCAGCGCAAGCCCGATGGCACCCACAGGAAACAGTGTTTAGCTCGAGCGATGTCAGCTTCGGGGGAGAACAATGCGCTGCCGGCAGACGGCTTGCGAGTGAGCGTGGTCGTCCCGGTCTTCCGGCCCGGTCCGTCTTTCGATGCGTTGATCGCGTCGCTCGATCGTCAGAGCCTTGCACCCGCCGCGTTCGAGGTGCTGCTGTGCGATGACGGGTCGGGCGAGCCGACGGGCGCGCGTCTGGCAGAGGTCGCCCGCACGCGCCCGAACGTGCGGGTGCTGTCGCTTCCGCATTCCGGGTGGCCAGGGATGCCCCGCAACCACGGGGTCGACGCCGCCCGGGGGACGTACGTGCAGTTCGTCGACCAGGACGACTATCTGTTCGACACCGCGCTCGAGGCGCTGTGCGACTACGCGGATGCGAACGCGTCCGACGTCGTCGTCGGCAAGGAGGTCGGGATCGGTCGCCCCCTTCCGAGCCGCATCTTCCGCCACGACATCCCCGACGCGAAGCTCGGCACCGATCCGCTGCTCGAGATGCTCACGCCGCACAAGCTGTTCCGCACAGCCTTCCTCCGCGAGAACGGCATCCGCTTCCCTGAGGGACGAGTGCGGCTGGAGGATCACCTGTTCGTCATGCAGGCGTATTTCGCGGCGTCGACGATCTCGGTTCTCGCGAGCGTGCCCTGCTACGCGTGGGTCAAGGAGCCGGGCAGCGCGAGCTCTGCGCGCATCGACCCCGAGACGTACTTCCCGCACCTCGAGACGGTGCTCGATGTCGTCGAGGCGCACACGGAGCCTGGCCGGCTGCGCGACCGACTGCTCCGACACTGGTTCCGCGGGAAGATCTTGAAGCGGGTCGCGGGTCGGCGGATGGTGAAGTATCCCGACGACTATCGCGAACGGCTGCTCGACGTGGTCACACCGCTGGTGCAGAGGCGCTTCGGGCCCGGGGTCGACAGCGGTCTCGGTTTCCCGAACCGGATCCGTGCCGCGCTGCTCCGCGCGGATCGTCGAGCGGATCTCGTGGCCCTGGCGGGGTTCGAGGCGGGGCTGACCTGTCGGGCCGTGGTGACGGCGGCGCGCTGGTCGCGGGGCGGAGGCCTGTATCTGACACTGCGGGTCGACATCACGCACGACGGTCGGGAGGCCCTGGTGCTCGAGACGGTCGTCACCGACGCGTCGGGTACCGCTTCGAGCGCGAGCGGGCAGAAGAAGTCGACCCGCCTCACGTCGCTGCCGCTGTCGTCGGTCGACGGTCTGCCCGCAGACCTCCTGGTCGTCGATCGCGAGCTTCGCAACGATCGGGTGGACGTGTTCCTCCGGGAGGAGACCGGCGATGATCGCCACCTCGCCGGTCGTCGACCCCGCGACCTCGCCGCGGTGGCCGTATCGATCGACCCGCTGAAGGTGTTCGACGCGCAGGACGACTCCCGCGGCGGTCGCCTCATCGTGAAAGTGCGTCGTGCGGGCTGGACGTTCGAGGTTCCGCTCCACGCCGAACCCGCGACTCTCGCACGTCTCGGTCGCTCTCCGATGCTGGCCGGGCGCCCGTGCGCGCTCGTGGCGGCGGACGATGGCGTCGTGGAACTGCGCCGGGAGTGGCCGAGTGGTCGGATGAAGGATGCTGCCGGCCGTGCCATCCGTCGACTGCGCAAGGCCGTCCGCCGACGCTGACCGCGGCGCCTCCTCGGCACTCCAGCGGCGCCTCCCCGGCACTTCGGCGGCACTCCAGCGGCACTCCAGCGGCATTTCGGCGGCATTTCGGCGGCGTCGAGATCGCGTGTCCTCCGCTTGCCTGATCGAACGATTAACGATAGATTCCTGCTGTTCTTCGACGAAAGGCGGGGTCATGAGCAGAGTGACGATCGTGGTGCTGCGGATCGTGATCGCGGTCGCGCTGCTGGGGTCGCTGGTGGTGCAGGCGCTCATCGTGCCGCTGCTGTGGCTGGATCTCGCTCAGGAGGAGCTGTGGGGCCGGATCGCGCTGGTGTCGATCGTCGTGCTCGGGGTCGGCACGCTGCAGGTGTTCGGGGTCTGTGTGTGGCTGCTGCTGACGAAGGTGCGGCGGGGATCGATCTTCTCCGAGTCGTCGTTCCGGTACGTCGATGTGATCATCGGGGCGATCCTCGTGGCGGCGGCACTCACCTGGATCCTCGCGGCACTGCTCGCTCCGGGTTCGGCCGCGCCGGGTCTCGTCGCATTGATCGGCGGCGCGGGGGTCGTGCTCGCCGGGGTGGCGCTGCTCGTCGTCGTGATGAAGGCCCTGCTGCGTCAGGCGATCGACCGCGATGCCGAGGCGCGGTCGCTTCGCTCCGAGCTCGACGATGAGGTGATCTGATGCCGGTCGTGGTCGACATCGACGTGATGATGGCGCGGAGGAAGATGAGCGTCGGCGAGCTGGCCGACCGGATCGGCATCACGCCGACCAATCTCGCCGTCTTGAAGAACGGCCGAGCGAAGGCGGTGCGGTTCACGACTCTCGACGCGCTGTGCGCCGTGCTGGAGTGTCAACCGGGTGATCTGTTGCGGTGGGAGCCCGACGCCTGAGGCTCGGCCGCACGGAGCGCCGAGCATCACCCACCGACCCCCGACAGCGGTCGTCAGGCCGCGATGTCGAAGCGTGCGCGACCACCGAGCCGTGGCTTCTGCGCGGGGTCGACGTATCGGGGCGGCACGAACCACACCCGCGGCCCTTCGATCCGGATGTCCCACCCGTTGTCGTGGATCCGGTGATGACAGGTCTCGCAGAGAAGCACTCCGTTCGAGAGATCGGTCGGCCCGTGATCTCGTCTCCACCAGCGGACGTGATGCGCTTTCGTCATCTCGGGCGGTAGACCGCACATGGCGCAGCCACCGTCTCTCTCGACCAGAGCGAGGCGTTGAGCTCGCGTGAAGAGCCGCTTCTCCCGACCCCAGTCGAGGATCTCGCTCGCCCCTCCGAGTACGCACGGGATCACTCCGCCCCCGGCTGCCATCCGTCGTGCCGCTCCCACGCTCACCGGCTGGTCGAGGCCGTCGACCGTGGCCGACCCGTGGCCTGACTCCAGTTCCTCCATCCGGATCCGCACGACCACCGTGGCGCCCGCCAGAGGAACGCGCTGCTCGCAGCCGAGCACGTGTCCGCAGAAGACGGCCAGAGCATCCGCCTGGATCATGGGCACGGAGCGCCGGTCGGCATCGGGTGATGCACCGTCGGGGGCGTCCTGGCGCGCGGCGAAGGCTGCCGTGACGTATCCGCGAATCGCGGTCACGATCGGAGCCGCGGTCTCCGCGTCGAGCTGTGCGTTCAGGTGCACCATCCCGTCGCGTTCGAAGAGCGTGAGGGAACGGCGTGCGCGCTGCTCTTCCGATCTCGGCTCGACACCGTCGGGGTCGAGCCACGCCTCGGCGCGGACGATGAGTTTGCGGACGTCGTCGAGCGCCAATCCTTCCGCGGCCTCGGTGAGCATCCGCTCCCCCGCGGCGATGCGCTCGGCTCCGGCCGCGATGCGACACCTCTCGAGCAGAGCGATGATGAGGGCCGCCGCCTGTGCACTGAGCACACCCGCGCCGAGCGCCTCTCGAACGACGGGGTAGCGCGCAGGGAGGCGTGATCCGATCAGGTCGGTGCGCGGCGCCGTGGCCTCGCCCACCTTCACCAACCGGAGAGCGTCGCCGGTCGACACTCCGGTCGTCGCGGCGATGAGCTTGGCAGGGGTGCGGAACCCCTGCTGCTTGGCCAGGCTCTCCGGGCCGAGCTCGGGGCGCGATTCATGGGTGATGCCCGCAGCCACGTCGACGTGCACCGCATCGAGCCGACGCTGCAGCGCGCCGATCGCATCGTTGACGGCGATCAGCTGCTCACGAGAGAGATCGGTCGCCTCATCGGCGCCGGCCCAGGCCGCGTCGAGGTGAGCCATCGCCTCGTGCAACCCGGTCAGTGTGGACATGCTTCATGGTATCGCGGCGGCACCTCAGTATAGAAACTTTCTTCGAATCAAATACCGAGATTCCGCACGAATAGGCCTGGCGTGCTCGGAAAGCTCCCTGCACAATTTCACACAGATTCGAAGTTATCAACGACTCTGGGAGTCGCCGACAGCCAACAGCTCCCGCAGCCGGTCGGACTCCCCTGCCGCCATCGCATAGCCGTGCTCAGGAGCCGGGTACACACCCTCACGGACCTCGGTCGCATATGCCTCGACGCCCGCGACCGCTGCCGCGCGCAGTTCGGCGTAGCGCTTCACGAACTTGGCCGCTCCCCGTCGTAGAGCCCGAGCAGGTCGTGGAACACGAGCACCTGCCCGTCGGCATCCGCTCCGGCGCCGATGCCGATCACCGGGATGTCGAGGCGCGACACCAGGACCTCCGTCACTTCGGAGGGGATCGCCTCGACGACGAGCATCGAGCACCCGGCCTCCTGCAGGGCGACGGCGTCGTCGATCACGGCGAGCGCGGCGTCAGCGGTGCGGCCCTGCGCCCGGTAGCCGCCGAGCGCCGTGGCCGTCTGCGGGGTGAGGCCCACGTGTCCGACCACGGGGATGCCGGCCTGCACCAGGGCCCGCGCCCGGTCGACGGTCGTGCCGCCGCGCTCGATCTTCACGAGATCGCAGCCCGCCTCCTTGACGAAGCGCTGCGCCGTCGCGATGGCCAGCTCGTCCGACGCCTCGTACGATCCGAACGGCAGGTCGCCGACGAGCAGCGGCCTCGTCAGCCCACGCCGCACCGCCCTGGTGAGCATGAGCATCTCGTCGATCGTTACCGGCACGGTGCTCTCATACCCCAGCACGGTCATGGCGGCCGAGTCGCCCACCAGCACGACGTCGACGCCAGCCGCCTCGACGATCTGCGCGCCGGGGTGATCGTACGCGGTGACCATGACGATGGGCTCGCCGGCGTCTTTCTTCGCGGCGAGCGCGGCGAGTGTCACGCGCTTCGCCGTGGTGGCATGGGCGCTCATGCGCGGGCCTCCGTCAACAGGCGATCGACGGCGTCGTCGACCTGGATGATCGCGTTGCCGCGGTCCACGTGCACGACGACAGGCTCGTAGCTCGCGAGGTCGTCGCGCGAGTAGTCGGCGTACGAGATGACGATGATCGTGTCTCCGGTGTGGACGAGGCGTGCGGCGGCGCCGTTGACCTGGACGACACCGGAGCCCCGCTCGCCGACGAGCGTGTACGTCTCGAAGCGGGCGCCGTTGTCGACGTCGACGACGTGCACCTGCTCGTGCGGGAGGATGTCGGCGGCCTCGAGCAGGATGGGGTCGATCGTGATCGAGCCGACGTAGTTCAGGTCGCTGTCGGTGATGGTCGCGCGGTGGATCTTCGACTTGAGCATGGTGCGTCGCATCAGGCATCGCCCTCCGGGTCGGTGGCTCTCGGGTCGGTGGCTCTCGGGTCGGTGGCTCTCGGGTCGGTGGCGCTCGGGTCGGTGGCTCTCGGGCTTGCGATGTCACTCGGCTCGGAGGTGGACGCTGTGTCGACAGGGGAGAGGAGGTGGTTGTCGATCAGGCGCGCAGCTCCGACGTGCGCCGCGACGGCGAGCAGTGCATCACTGTCGACACGGGCGAGCGGCCGCAGCGTCTCGGCATCCCGCAGCTCGAGGTACTCGGGGTCGATCCCCGCCTCCCCCAGCACCCGGCGGGCGGCCGAGAGGATGCTGCCGGCATCCCGCGCGCCTGCCGCGAACACGTCGGTGGCGGCGTCGAGGGCGCGGTTGAGAGCCGTGGCCTGCGCGCGCGCGTCCTGGTCGAGGTAGACGTTCCGCGAACTCATGGCGAGCCCGTCGGTCTCGCGCACGATCGGGCAGGCGACGATCCGCACGTCGAGGTCGAGGTCGCGCACGGCGCGGCGGACCACGAGCACCTGCTGCGCATCCTTCTGCCCGAAGTACGCCGCATCCGGACGGACGATCCCCAACAGCTTCGTGACGACCGTGGCGACCCCGTCGAAGTGGTGCGCGCCGCGGCTCGCACCGTCGAGCACGTCGGTCAGCCCCGCGACGTGGATGGTGGTGGCGAACCCGTCGGGGTACATCTCGGATGCCGTGGGCGCGAAGAGGATGTCGACACCCGCGGCCGCGGCGAGCCTGGCGTCGCGGTCTTCATCACGCGGGTAGGAGCCGAGGTCCTCGTTCGCACCGAACTGGGTCGGGTTGACGAAGAGCGAGACGACCACGAGGTCGGATGCGGCGCGCGCCTCGCGCATCAGGGAGAGGTGCCCGTCGTGGAACGCGCCCATCGTGGGGACGAGGCCGACGGCCGCGCCCTCACGCCGGGCGTGACCGACGGCCGCTCGCATCTCGGGGATCGTGCGGAGGATTCTCATGCCGGGGACTCCTTCGACTCCGCGGTCGTCGTGTCGGGAGAAGGGACGGATGTCGGTTCGAACGGAGGGGTTTCTCCCGGCATCCGCGCGTCCTCCCGACGTCCGTGCCCGGTCTTCGGCGTGCGGGAGGCGATCGTCCGTGTGGTGGCGGCGAGGGCGTCGAACGGGTCCTGCAGCCCGAGTTCTGCGGCGGCCGACCTCTGGCGGGCGACCGTCTGCGCGTCGCCGCGGGCGATCGGCCCGGTCAGAGCCTGCTGAGCGCCGAGGCTCGTCCAGTTCTCGACGGTGCGACCGACGAGCGGGGCGAGAATATCGCGAGCCTCGCCCTCGGGGATGCCGGCGGCCGAAGCGAGCTGCTCGGCCGCATCGAGCACCGTGAGGACGAAGTTCGACGCGAACGACGCGGCCGCGTGATAGCGCGCGCGGTGCTCGTCGTCGACCGCGAACGGACGTGCCCCGAGCGCCCGGGCGAGGGCGTCGGCGACGTCGAACGCCTCGTCGGTGCGGCCGGCGATCGCGGCTCCGATGCCCTGGAACACGTCAGGCGTCTCCGAACCGGTGAAGGTCTGCAGCGGGTGGAGGCTGAAGTCGACGTCGGTCAGCGGGGTCGCACCGGAGACGTGTCCGACGAGGCGCGCGTGCGGTCGGGCGACGAAGGCCACGGCCGGGATCGCCGCGTCGGGGACGCAGAGGAGCGCGATGTCGGCCGTCGGCATCGGCTGCTCGCGTCGAACCGGGCCGAGAACAGCGAACCCCGCGGCACGCAGGGCCCTGGCGAGCACGCGTCCGAGTCGCCCCGCGCCCACGAGAGCGATGGTCGTCTCTGGCGCGAGCGAAGAGGATGTCTGCATGTCGATTCCGGGCCGATCATGGGCGAGCGATGGGGGCGGTGCGGATGCCAGAAGTATCCGCCCCGTGCCGCTTCCGCTCCAAATCTGGGAGCAATCAGGCAAGGCAGAGATCTAGGTAGCTTGGCATAAAGGTATGTTCAGCGCACACGGGGCGCGCATTTCGATCCCCAGCGATTCCGGCGGCCGTGGCCCGGCAACTCCGTGCGCCGACCTCGAACGAGCTGATCGATGGGTGCGCGCCTCACGACGCACACCCACCGATCCCCGTCTCTCAGTCGCGACGCCACACGGCCACGATCGCCGCTCCGAGCAGCGCGAGGCCGGCGGCTCCGATGAAGAGCCATGAGAAGCCGCCGGTCAGCGCTTCAGCGGCCGGGGCGCCGCCTGCGGTGAGGGCCGCCGTGCGCAGTCCTGCGACGGTGCCGAGCACGGCGAGACCGACCGCTCCGCCGATCTGCTGACTCGTGTTGATGAGGCCGCCAGCGAGGCCGGCCTCTGCGCCTTCGACGCCGTCGACCGCGAGCTGGGTGGTCGCCACCACGGCACCTCCGAGTCCGATGCCGATCAGCAGCGTGGGGCCGAGGAGGTGCACGGCGAACACGGCGTCGGAGGGCGCGGCGGCGAGCCAGAGGAGTCCTCCCGTCAGCACCAGCAGCGCACCGATCAGCACGGGCCGGGTGCCGAGTCGGGCGATGAGCGCAGGGGCTCCGCCGGCGACGAGCACGAGCACGCCGGCGAGGGGCAGCTGCGTGAGGCCCGCCGTGAGCGCGTCGTATCCGAGCACCGCCTGCATGTACACCGACAGGGCGAAGAAGAGCGCGACCATGGCGGCGCCGCCGAGCAGCATCACGGTGTTTCCCAGGGCGAGGTTGCGGTTGCGGAACACCGACAGCGGCACGAGGGGCTCGGCGCTGCGACGTTCGATCGCGATGAACGCGACGCCGAGCAGCAGGGCGGCGGCGAGCAGCACGAGGGGCAGCGGGTGCACGAAGCCGACCTGCTCGACCGCGCTGAGAGCGCCGACGAGAGCGACGAGCGCGCCGGTGACGGTCACGGCTCCCGCGGCATCCAGACGACCGGGCGTGCGGATGCCGTCACGCGTGACGAGCAGAGGGATCGCGATGAGCACGAGGGCGCCGACGGGCACGTTCACGAAGAACACCGCCTGCCAGCCGAGGGTGGCGGTGAGGACCCCGCCGAGCAGCACCCCGGCGGCGGATCCGATGCCGGCGACCGCACCCCAGACGCCGAGGGCCTTGGTCCGTTCGGAGTCGTCAGGGAACAGATGGGTCAGCAGCGCGAGGGCGGCGGGGGCGAGGAGCGCCGCCGACACACCCTGCAGAGCGCGGGCTCCGAGCAGCATCTCGCTCGAGACCGACAGCCCGGCGAGGGCGGAGGCCGCGACGAACCCGGCCGTCCCGATGAGGAACACCCGGCGGTGACCGTAACGGTCGGCCAGGCGTCCACCGAGCAGGAGCAGCCCGCCGAACGCGAGCACGTACGCGGTGATGACCCAGGCCAGGGCGGCGGTGTCCATGCCGAGCTGCCGGCCGAGGACGGGGAGGGCGATGTTCACGATCGAGGCATCCAGCACGACCAGGAACTGTGCGAGTGCCAGGACGCTCAGGGCGAGCCAGCGGTGCGTGCTGCGCGGTGCGGTGACCGGGAGAGAGGTGAGGGTGGTCATGAGCTGCTCCATTCGTGGTGTTCGTTGTGGTGGTGGATGAGTGATTACTCACTCACTCTTCAGGACAGAAGGAAGGGCGATGATCCCGCCGCGAGATCAGTCGGGGTGCGTGATGCCCTTGGTCAGCAGAGCGACCCAGTCCCCCGGGCGCCCGTCGAGCTGCGTCGTGACGATCAGGTGGCACAGCTGCCCGTAGGCGATGAAGCGCTGCACGTCGTCGTCGCTCGCGCGCGAACGGGTCTTCGCGAACGTCGTGACACGTTCGAGCCCCGTCCGCAGCGCCTCGCCGACAGCCGGGATCTCGGCGACCGACTGCGCGTGCACCTGCAGCATGAGCAGCTTCCGGTCGGAGATGAGCTGCGCGTACGCGTCGCCCATCGCGTCGAGGGTGCCTTCGGGCGAGGTGTCGCCCGCGGCATCCGCGCCTTCTTCGAGGGCAGCGAGGATCGCGTCGAAGCAGGCCTCGAGCGCGACGACGAACAGCGCCTCCTTGCCCGCGTACAGCTTGAAGACGTAGGCCGGGGAGATCTTGGCTTCGCGGGCGACGTCGGCGACGGTCGTGCCGTGATACCCGCCGCGTGCGAACGCGGCCACGGCCGCCGAGGCGACGAGCGGCCTGCGGGCGTCTGCCGTGGAGAGGATGGAGCTGCGGGTCGAGGACATATGAGTGACTGTACACTCACTCTTCGCGATCGACAAGAGCACGCGGCCATCGCGGGCGTTCAGCCGCGCAGCACCGAGTCGAGCAGTCCAGGGAAGAGCTCATCGAGGTCGTCGCGCCGCAGCGTCAGCATCCGACGCCGTCCATTGGGCTCGTTGCGGATGACGCCGGCTTCGCGCAGCACCTTCATGAAGTGCGACTTGGTCGACTTCGGCAGGTTGGGGTCGGTGGCGTGACAGGAGGCCATGTCGAGCGGACCGTCGGCGAGCTGGCGCGTGATCGCGAGGCGCTCGGGGTCGCTCAGCGCGAAGAGCACGTCCGTGAGCTGGATCTCGGAGCGCTCCGGGTGCGGAAGATCGCCAGGCATGGTTCGATAATAGTTGAACAATGGCCGGATGGCGAGTACGCTCCGATAGTTCGATGATTCTCGAACCTTATGAGGAGGCGCCATGACCACCACCGAGCCGATCGTCCGTCCGGCCCTTCGCCCCACGCCGGCGGCTGAGGGTGGGCAGCGCATCGAAACTCGACCACGCCTGGGCTTCGGACTCGCGGTCGCGGCGCAGATCCTGATGGCGGTCGGGGCGAGCGCGCCGTCGCCGTTCTATCCGGTGCTCGCGCACGAGATCGGCTTCGACGCGATCGTCATCAGCGCGGTGTTCGCGGTCTACGCCGGGTCGCTGCTGCTGACGCTCCTCACCACCGGGTCGCTGTCCGATCACATCGGGCGTCGTCCGGTCGTGGTCGCCGGGTTCGTATTGCTCGCGGGGAGCATGCTCCTGTTCTGGCATGCGGATGCCGTGGCGGTACTGTTCCTCGCACGTATCCTGCAGGGCGTCGCGAGCGGCCTGCTCCTCTCCGCGCTCTCGGCGACGGCACTCGACTTCGCGCCGGGCGGCCGCGCGGGAGTCGCGGCCCTGTGGAACGCCCTCAGCCCGGGAATCGGCCTCGCCCTCGGTGCCCTCGTCTCGGGCGTGATGCTCGACCTCAGCGGCGAAGCCCTGCTCGACGTGTTCGCGCCTCTGAGCGCGGTGTACCTCCTGATCGCGGTGCTGTTCTTCCTCGTGCCGGAGACGGCACCGCGGAGGCCCGGGGTGTGGGCGTCGCTGAGCTTCCGGCTGACGATCCCCTCCGCGATCCGGTCCGACTTCTGGCGCGGGGCTCCGGCCGTGATCGCGGGGTGGGCCACCGGTGGGCTGTTCCTGTCTCTTGGGGCCACGATCGTGCGGGGCGAACTCGGCGGCGAGGCTCACTTCTGGCAGGGGCTCGGCGTCGTGCTGCTCGCCGGCGTCGGAGCCGTGACCGCGTTCACGCTGCGGAACATCGCCGCGCGGTCGATGGTGCTGTTCGGGACGTCGGCACTCGCGGTCGGCACCCTGCTGTCGCTGATCGCGTTGGGGGTCGGATCCCTGCCGTTCTACCTCGTCGCGGCGGCCGTCACCGGCATGGGCTTCGGGACGGCCTTCTCGGGAGTCGTGGCGTCCCTCGCGCCGAGGATCCCCCGACCGAGCGCGCCGACACCTTCGCCGCGATCTACCTCGTCTCGTACCTGGCGTTCGGGGTACCCGCCGTCGTCGCCGGAGCACTGGTCGGGGTGGTCGGACTCGAGGCCGTGTGCGTCGGGTATGGGGTCGTGGTGATCGCGCTCGCGGGTGTCGCTTTCGGCCTGCGGATGCGCGCCGGGCGATAGGCGGCCGGGGGCCGGGGCCTCACGAGCAGAAGTCGTCCGCGAACCGCTGGAACTCCTCGGGACTCACAACGGGGTCATCCGATGAATCGTAGATATCGGACGCGAACATCCCGATCGGCGTGAGCACCTCGCCGGGTCTCACCGCTGCCAGTTCGCTGGCTGCGAAGTGGCCGGATACGGCGTTCTCGCCGTTCTCGCCGAACGCCGTCACGCTGAAGAGCACGTCCTTCCCGAGTGTCTGTTCGCGGAACGGCATCGCCACGTCGCCCGCCCCGATGATTGGCTCCGACAGGGCGAACTCCTTCGCCTTGACGTTCCGCCACCCTTCGGAATCGCCGTCCTGATTCGGAGGGAAGGAGTTGATGGCGCGAAGCTCGAGGCTATCCACCGACCCGTGGCAGAGGCGCACGAGAACCTCGAGTGAACCGTCCCGCTGTCTGAGCAAGCCCAGGGTTCCGGTCACGGCAGGCGTGCACGCCGTCATCGCCAGCATCGGCGCCAAGACCAGGATCGCGACGCCGCGCCAACGTTTCATGACGGAACGCTAACCCGAGGCGCGCATCCGGGGTGTGAACGTATCGGAATCGTGATGGCGGGGCGTCGCCACCCGGCATCCGCTCTACGCGGGAACGTCCGCCTCGTCGCCGAGGCGCCGTGATCGCGGGGTCTGCGAGGGATCCGGGTTCCATGCGATCACGGTACGAACCGCGGCCGGTGGCGGATCGGCGACAGGCGCGAGTCGCCGTGCGGCATTCCGGTGTGCTCGTCCGCGGTGAGGGTCGTAGTCAGTAGGGCTGCACCCGTGGGTCAGGACACGGTCATGGGGGTGACATCGACGTCGATCACCCCGAACGGGAACGGGCTGAAGACCGACCAGGACTCGGAGTTGAACTGCTCGAGCGGGATCATCATCATCCACGCGTGCGAGACGACGATCGCGACGAGCGCGAACAGGCCGACCGCTCGCAGAGCCCATTCCAGGGTGCGCAGCGCCGCACGTTCGTCGGTCGCCTTCATCACGCGACCGATCGCGAGCAGGACGATCAGAGCGATGCCGATGTAGACCAGCGGGCTGGGGCCGAGGGTGAGCTGAACGCACATCGGAGCCTCGTCCACCGAACGGCCCGATGCGTCGATGAACCCGCCGTCGGCATCGACACCGCCTGGGCAGATTCCTTTGCTGCCGTTCATGAAGGCGGGGTAGAGGAACGCGATGATCAGGGACCAGATCAGAACGCGGCGGATTCCCCTGATCACCACGACGCCGGCCAACCCGGGGGCGGCCGAGGTCTCCGACGGGGTCTGCGCGAGCGACATGGCGGTCTCCTTCGAGGTCGGTCGCTTTCATCCTGTCGCACGGTGCGTCCGAGAGGAAGGATGCAGACGTGCCGGCGGCGCTGTATATCGGCCGTACCCTGGAACGTCTGCCTCTTCCTCCGAGGCGCCTTCCCCTGGAGCATCCATGTCTGCAACGACGGTCGACGATCGTTCCCGCTACCGGGCCAACCCCTCGGTGCTCACTGCGCTGAAGAACCCGCGGATGCTGACCCGCGAGGTCCTGGCCGGCCTCGTCGTGGGGCTGGCGCTGATCCCGGAGGCGATCGCGTTCTCGGTGATCGCGGGCGTCGACCCGAAGGTGGGGTTGTTCTCGTCGTTCATCATGGCGGTGTCGATCGCGTTCCTCGGTGGACGTCCGGCGATGGTGACCGCGGCGACCGGAGCCGTGGCGCTCGTGATCGCACCGGTCGCGCCGACGTATGGGCTGGACTATCTGATCGCGACCATCATCCTCGCCGGCATCTTCCAGGTGATCCTCGGGGTGATCGGAGTCGCGAAGCTCATGCGGTTCATCCCCCGCAGCGTCATGGTCGGGTTCGTGAACGCGCTGGCGATCTTCGTGTTCAGCTCGCAGTTCCCGCAGCTGATCGACGTGCCGTGGTTGGTGTATCCGCTGGTGGCGCTCGGCATCGTCGTGATGCTCGTGATGCCGAAGATCACCAAGATCGTGCCGGCGCCTCTCGTGTCGGTGATCATCGTGACCGGGGTCGTGCTCGCCTTCGGGATCACCGTGCCGACCGTCGGCGATCAGGGCGAGCTGCCGCGGAGTCTGCCGGAGCTGTTCATCCCGAACGTTCCGCTCACGTGGGAGACGTTCACGATCATCGCGCCGTTCGCGCTCGGGGTCGCGCTCGTCGGGCTGATGGAGTCGCTGCTCACCGCGAAGCTCGTCGACGAGATCACCGACACTCACTCGAACAAGAGCCGCGAGTCGTGGGGGCAGGGCGTCGCGAACGTGCTGTCGGGCATGTTCGGCGGCATGGGCGGCTGCGCCGTGATCGGTCAGACCATGATCAACGTGAAGGCCTCGGGTGCGCGGACCCGCATCTCGACCTTCTGCGCCGGGATCTTCCTGTTCCTGCTGGTGGTCGTGTTCGGCGACTTCGTCGGGACGATCCCGATGGCCGCGCTGGTGGCCGTGATGATCATGGTCGCGATCGGAGCGTTCGACTGGCACAGCATCCGTCCGTCGACGTTGAAGCGGATGCCGAAGAGCGAGACGTTCGTGATGGTGGCGACGGTGGCGTTGGTGCTGGTGACGCACAACCTGGCGGTCGGGGTCGTGGGTGGGGTGCTGGTCGCGTCGGTGCTGTTCGTGCGACGGGTGGCGCACTTCGTGACGGTTCGTCGGGTTGTGGCTGAGGCGGGCGACGTTGTGACGTACGTCGTGGAGGGGGAGTTGTTCTTCGCGTCGAGCAACGATCTGACGACGTTGTTCTCTTATACGGGGGATCCGTCTCGGGTCGTTGTGGATCTGTCGGGGTCGCATGTGTGGGATGCGTCGACCGTTGCGGCGTTGGATGCGATTGAGACGAAGTATGCGACGTTGGGGAAGACGGTGGAGATCGTCGGGATGAATGAGAGCAGTTCCCGGATCCGCGGGCGGTTGACGGGTGGGTTCGAGTAGAGGTGCAATGACGGACACACCCCGGGCTGGTGACCACATGGTTGTTTCGTGCCATCAGTGTCGTTCGCCTCGCTGGTACCTTCGCATCATGCCGTCGCCGCAGACTCTCGCCGCCCTTCGCGCCTTCGTAGCCGAACGGGACTGGGACCAGTTCCACTCGCCGGAGAACCTCGCGAAGAGCATCTCAATCGAGGCCGGCGAGCTTCTCGAGTGCTTCCAGTGGTCCCCGAAGTTCGACCAAGAACAGGTCGAAGCGGAGCTCGCGGATGTCGTCACGTACTGCATCCATCTCGCGAACAAGATCGGCGTCGACCTCGACGAGATCGTCATGAAGAAGTTGGAGTCGACGAAGGCGAAGTATCCCGTCGAACTGGCCAAGGGCCGTATGACGAAGTACACGAAGCTCTCCGAGGCGCCGGAGTGACCGACTTCAGCATCCAGCGCCTTCCTTTCCGCCGTGACGCTGTTGATACCTGGGCGCATGACGACAGCCGGCACACCAACTGGCCAGTCGTCTATGTGCTCGAAGGAGACGCCCAACGCAGTTCGCCCGGGCTCTACGTCGGTGAAACCGTGAGCGCGGCCACCCGTATGCGTCAGCACCTCGCCGGTTCGAAGAAGAACGAGTCCCTTGAATCGATCCGCGTCGTCGTGGATCACACGTTCAACAAGTCAGTCTGTCTCGACCTTGAATCGCATCTCATTCGCTGGTTCTCGGGCGACGGTCGATACCGCATCCTCAATGGCAACGACGGCCTGACAGATGCGCAGTACTACGACCGCGACCTCTATCGTGAGTCGTTCCGTAACGTGTTCGAGGCGATGCGAGCAGAGGGACTCTTCTCGCGGAGCATCCCGCAAATCGAGAATTCTGACCTGTTCAAGCTCTCGCCCTTCAAAGCTCTGACCGACGACCAGGGCGTCGCGATCATGGACATCCTGGAGGGGTTGCTCGAAGATCTTCAGGACCCTGGCGCTCGATCAACGCTCGTGGTCCAGGGCAACCCGGGAACAGGGAAGACGATCATCGCGATCTTCCTGATGAAGTTGCTGGCCGACATCCGCGACTACGACGGCGTCGAGCCTGACTCGATGTTCTCGGAGTTCTTTGTCCCCGAGAATCGCAAGCTGCTCAAGACCCTTCGTATGGCGCTAGTCATCCCGCAGCAGTCTCTGCGGATGTCGGTGAGGAAGGTCTTCAAGAAGACGCCCAAGCTCGATGCTGCGATGGTGATGTCGCCATTCCAGCTCGGCGAATCCGACGAGGCTTACGACCTCGTTCTCGTCGACGAGACCCACCGCCTCGGGCAGAGAGCCAATCAGGCGTCGGGGGTGCAGAACAAGAAGTTCCGCGAGATCAACGAGGCTCTGTTCGGAAGCGACGACCCTCGTTACACCCAGCTCGACTGGATCAAGGCTCGCAGCAAACATCAGCTCCTGCTCGTCGATGGGGAGCAGAGCGTACGGCCGCATGACCTTTCTCCGGCGGCGCTCCATGCAGAGGTCAGTGAGGCGAAGGATGCGCATCGATTTTTCCGGCTGACGACCCAGATGCGCGTACAGGCGGGCGCAGACTACGTCGAATTCGTCCGCGCCCTTCTGCGGGATGAAGAGCCATCCCTCCCCAGCCTCGGTGAATATGAACTTCGCCTCTTCGACGACCTCCGAGAGATGCGCGATGCCATCCGGCAGAAGGATGCTGAGGTCGGCCTTTCCCGCCTCGTCGCAGGGTACGCGTGGGAATGGGCGTCGAAGAAAAACCCAGACGCATTCGACATCGAGATTGACGGTGAGCGCATGCGGTGGAACGGCACAGATAAAGACTGGATCAACTCGAAAGGGTCGCTCGAAGAGGTCGGCTCGATCCACACCGTTCAGGGGTATGACCTGAACTACGCAGGCGTCATCATCGGGCCCGACCTCCACCTCGACCCGACATCCGGTCGGATCGTCGCTGATCGCGAGAGCTATCGGGACAAGAAGGGCAAGGAGAACACCGGGCACCTGAAGGATGCGTTCGGAGACGATGACCTATTGACGTTCATCCGAAACATCTATGGGGTGCTGCTAACACGCGGGATGCGTGGAACGTACGTCTACGTGTGTGATCCGGCCCTGAGAGAGCGTCTGGCCGCGGCGCTCATGCGCTAGCTCCGCCCCCACCAAACCTCTCCCCCGAGCTCACCTGCTGCGCCACCCGTCGCAGCGCCAACAGCAGCGGCTCCACCAGCACCGACCCCAGCACCACGTACCGCACCGCCGCTTCCGCAGACTCCCCGGCACCCCCGCGATCTCCGCATCCGCGATCCGCCGCGCGCTCGCGAGGTACTCCGCCATCGCCGCATCCGGCACGGTGAAGCCGACACGCTCCAGCCCCTCCAGCGCGCGAGCCACCGCGTGCAGCACGGCCTCGTCGCACATCCCCGGCTTCCACCCGAGTCCGGCCACAAGAGCCTCGGCGTCGGTCAAGTCCAACGAGTCGTCCACCGGCGGAGTGATCGCCGCATGCGCCTCACCCAGCAACTCATGCGCATTCTCCGGCGGATCATCCAAAGCGCCCAGCACGCGCCGCGTCTCGGCGATGCTCACTCCCGCATCGAGCAGCGCCCGGATCACCCGCAGCCGCTCCACGTGCTTCTCGCCGTACGCGGCCTGAGTCGCAGACGACCGCTCGCCCTCGGGAAGCAGCCCCTCGCGCAGGTAGTACTTGATCGTCGTCACGGTCACGCCGGTCTGGGCTGACAGTTCGGAAATTCTCATGGCCACCTCTTGACTTCGATAGTAGCGCTATCCATTATGGATAGTGAAACTATCTAACCAAGGAGTCCTCATGTCGAAAGTCATCACGGGCCGCATGACCCACCGCCACGAGGGCGAGCTCGTCGTGTTCCACATCGGGATGCAGATCAACCGCTGGTGGCGCCCCGACCTGTGGATGCCGGCCTTCTTCGCCATGCCCGGGATGCTGCGCGAACTCAGCACCGATCCCGACTCGGGCATGCTCGGCTACCACCTGCTCTTCGGATCGGGCGGACCCTACGTGGTGCAGTACTGGTCATCCGTCGACAAGCTCTACGCATACGCGTCCAGCCCGGACCAGCAGCACCGCCCCGCGTGGACCGCCTTCAACCGCGCGGCCCGCAAAGCTCCGGGCGCTGTGGGGGTGTGGCACGAGACGTTCCGCGTCGACACCGCCGAGAGCGTGTACGTCTCGACGAAGCCGATGGGCCTGCCGAAGGCCACGGAGCTCGTCGAGGTCGGGAAACGTCAGGACCGGGCGCAGGCGCGGTTCGCGGCGGGGCGGACGGAGGCGAGGGACGAGGCGACGACGACCTGAGCAGTCGCGACGCCCGGATCACCGACGATCGAGGAAGACTCGTTTGCGTCGTCAAATATATTGATAACGTCCTCATACGTGTGTTTCCATGGTGATGGTCGACGATGAGGTCGATCGCGGAGCAGCAGACGAGAGCACAGACCAGAGGCGGGCTGCCCAGGGCTTCGCCATCGGGACGTGACATGAATGCAGCAGGGCGGGCGGCAGTGGCCGCGATCGTACTCAGCGCGATCGCGGCCACTGCCACGTCCTGCACGCCCGACTTCGACAAGAGCACATCCCCGGACTTCGCTCTCACGTCCGCCGAGGTCGTCTTCGCCGCCGGTCACCCCTACCCCGTCAACTTCATCTTCGTCGCGCCGGAGAGCGATGCCATCTGGACCGACTTGACCGGTGTCGAACTACCGGGCGATGCGTCGGTCGGCCCCGGCGAGTTCGATGTCATCCGAGGTGCGGTGGTGGACGGATACCAGCTGGGGAACATCACCTTCGAGATCACCATCCCCGCGGATGGCATCGCTTTCGAGTCGATCGGGCTGGTCTACGCGCACTCGACGGAGCCGGAGTACGTGGACGTCGGGTCATGGACCCTCACCGAGGCACGACCCGAAGAGTTCGCCACGGCAGACGCCAGGGCTGAAGTCACCGCCATGTCGGAGTGCACCCGCGCCGAGCTCCCGGTCCCGCACCCACTGGCCTCGGTCGGCAAGTTCAGAACGGGATCCTCCGCTGTGTCCGCGGAGGATGTGGCTCTCGCGCCAGACCGCGGGGCGATCGACATTGCCCTGTCCTGCACCGACGACGCGGACTTCTACGTCATCAGTCCGACGCTCGACTACACCGACACCGAGGGCACGGAGAAGAGCACTCGCCTCGCTCCCATCGCCATCGGCTACCAAGACATCGACGACGCCGACTTCCGCCGCATACGACAGCGGTGAGGAGGCTGAGCGCTTCGGCCGCGAGGGGCAGACACACTGACTCCGACAGAGTAACATTTTACTTCCGACACACTGATCAAGGAGCAGGGATGCATAGCGACGACGAGCACGTGACTACCGGGAAGCCCCGTGGCACCGCACGTGAGCGCGCATGCATTGCGGCGATGGTCCTCCTCGGAGGCATGCTTCCGGTCGTCGCGAAGCTGCCCCTGTTCCAAGACGCTGTGTGGGTGTTCTGGCTCGCGGCCCTCGCGCTCATGCTCGGCGCGCTCGCACTGGTCGTGCGCGTCACCTGGCGCGAGCGACGCTCCAGCGGACACTAGCCGCGAATCCTCGACTTGCTGCGTCGGGGTGGTCCGCGGTCGGGAGGAGTCCGCGATACGGAGGAGAGAATCGGGAGAAGTGACCTCCGAACGGCGGAACTCCTCCGAAACGAGGAGCGCGTCGCGCGGGGAGCACCGCAGTCGGGAGGAGATCCGCGATACGGAGGAGGGATTCGGGAAGAGAGACCTCCGAACGGCGGAACTCCTCCGAAATGGGCAGGGCTGCCGCGCGAGGGTTCCCACGAGGAGGGGTGCCCAGAGGAGAGGGTCCCGTGCGGACCAGGCCCGCCCGAGGCTTACCCCGCGATGCCCCGGAGCAACCGCACCACGGTGTCTTCCACGCGGTCGGCACTCAGCGGCTGCCCGATCAGCGCGGAGTACGACGCGATCGCGATGAACTCGTCCGCGACGGCGGCAGCATCCACGTCGGCCCGCACATCGCCCGCATCCCGTCCGCGTGACACGCGCTCCGCGACCCACTCCCGGATCGGCGCCGCCAGCCTCTCGTTCAACACCAACCCCAACTCCGGATCAGCCGCCGTCACCTCGATCAGCGCGCGCGCCAGCGACACCCCCTCGGGTCGAGCCAGCCCCGCGGACACGGCCGTGAACCACGCCCGCAGGTCCGCCCCGAGATCCGACGTCATCGGCACCCTCGCGTCGGCGCCCGGCACCGAGCCCTCGAGCAGCGCCTCGCCGAGGATCGCGGCCTTCGACGGCCACCACCGGTAGATGGTCTGCTTCGACACCTCGGCCGCCTCGGCGAGACCCTCGATCGTCACGGACTCGTACCCGTCTGCGGCGAGCGCACGCCGCATCGCCTCCAGCACGGACTGGCGGGCTTTCTCACTGCGAGGACGAGGCACCATTCCACCGTACAGAGGCGTACACTGGAACATAAGTAGACGCACCGTTGCGAAACCCGAGCAAGGAGAAAGAGCATGGCCCTCACCGCACACTCCACCATCGGCGACTGGATGAACGACCCGACCGGCGGCCCGCTCATCCGTGGACTCTTCGAGCAGACGGGCGCCGACCCCGAGCTTCTCACCCCCGTACTCGGCCTGCCCCTGCAGCAGCTCGTCGCCATGAGCCAGGGCCAGCTGCCCCAGTCGGTCGTCGACGACCTCGTGCGCGCCGCGAACAACGGCGAGATCCCCGAGGACGACGCCTCCGAGGGTTGGGCCGAGAAGCCCACCTCCGGCCGCTTCGCCGGCAAGACCGTGATCGTCACGGGCGCCGCTTCCGGCATCGGCAAGGCCACCGCCTCGCGCATCGCCCGCGAAGGCGGACGTGTGATCGCGAGCGACATCGCCGCCGAGAAGCTCGATGCCCTCAAGGCGGAGCTGCCGGATGCCGACATCGTCACGGTCGCGGGCGACCTCACCAAGCAGGACGCGATCGACGCGGTCCTCGCCGCTGCGGGCGACCGCATCGACGGCCTCGCGAACGTCGCCGGCATCAACGACGACTTCTCCCCGCTGGCGAGACCCCGGACGCCGTCTGGGACCGCGTCATCGCGATCAACCTGACCGCTCCGTTCAAGCTCATGCGCGCGGTCATCCCTGTCATGGAGAAGGCCGGTCGGGGTGCGATCCTCAACGTGTCGAGCGAAGCGGGCCTCCGCGGCAACGCCTCGGGCAACGCCTACACGGCCAGCAAGCACGGCATCATCGGCGTCACGAAGTCGGCCGCCTTCATGTACGGACCGAAGGGCATCCGCGTGAACTCCGTCGCCCCGGGCGGCGTGGCCACCGGCATCCCGATGCCCCCGAACATGTCGGAGTACGGCTCCGGCCGCCTCGCCCCGTTCCAGCAGGCGATCCCGACCGTCGCCACAGCCGAGCACCTGGCCGCGTCGATCACGTTCCTGCTGTCGGACGACGCCGTGAACATCAACGGCGCCATCCTCGCCTCGGACGGCGGATGGTCGGTGCAGTAAGCGCCTCATCCCGCGAGACCGACGCCCCCGCCGACCCGAACGGTGGGGGCGTTTCGCGTTTCCACCCTGTTCCGTGCCGGGATCCCGGCACGCGCAGCGTCACGCGCTTCGGGGGCGTCAGCGCTTCGTCGTGAGGACGACCGTTGTGAGGGCTGCCGCCGTCAGACCCAGCGCACCGACTCCGAGCAGCACCAGGCCCGCGGGCCAGACGGCCAGCAGGACGACGTCGTACATGTCATCGCCTGCCGGCATCGATTGGTGGATCGTCCCCGTATTCGTGAGGGCGATCCCCGCGATCAGCGCGATGAACGGAAGCCCCCAGGCGAGCATCCACGACAGACGCCGGATGGTCGTGCGCTGAGTCTCATCGTGCGTCGCCGCGTCCGCAGCATCCTGAGTCGCGTCCATGCCTGCACCCTATCGGGGAGATCGCAGCGCGCCCGGATTCTCTCCGCTCCCGGCCGGATGCAGACGCGGCCAGAGGGCCCGCATCCGCCCGACCGCTGCACGCACCAGCGCCGCGTTGCCGGGGCTGTCGAGCCGTCCGGCAACAGGAGCGTGTCTTCGAGTCCGATGCGCGAGTCCCGCCCGAGCTCCACCGCGAGGTCGAACGCCGGCCACGCGGATCCTTCCTCACCGTGCAGCAGGATCGGAAGGTCGGGCTCCTCGAGCGCGACGTGCGCGATCATCGCCTCGGCATGGTCGCGCACCACCTCCGCGGGTTCATCGGGGAGCTCGATCAGCACACGCAGACACCCGCTGCGCAGCGGTGAGCGCTTCCACACCTCGAGCCCCGCCGCGTCCCACAACCCGGCCTCGACCGCGACCCCGCGACCCACGAGCAGCGCGGCCACCTCTTCGGCGCCCGCCTCGTGCCAGTTGACGGACGCGTGGTCTGGCAGCTCCGTCCAGGCCTCGATCGACGCGAGCCGCCGCCCGACATCGGGTTCCGCCCATGCACCGGTCGTCACGCCGACGGGAACACCGGGCGTCGCGGCCCGCACCGCCCGCACCCAACGGGCGACATCTTCCGCGTCGAGGCTGTCGCGACCGGCGGCGTCCTTCGGGTGCACATGCACCTCTCCCGCTCCGGCCGCGACGGCGCGCGCCGCATCCCCCGCGACCACGGTCTCGTCGGCGCTCAGCCACGGATGCTCCGCGACATCGCGTGCACCGTTGATACATGCCTGCAGCAGCATCATCCGATCAGTTCGCGCGGGTGGAGGCCGTAGACGCTCGCCATCTTGGACGGCCCCTCTTCGGCGCGCACGGTATGGGCGACCTGACGCGCGACCGCCGCACTGCGACCGACTTTCACAGCCTCGGCCTCGTCTTCGAAGCTGCTGCCCAACGTCTGCGATTCACCCTCGATGCGGTTGAACCAGATGCCGTTGCGGTGGAACGTCTCGATGTCGCCGGTGGCCATGGGAATCCTCTCTGTCGGGATCCTTTCTACGCCGGACCACCGACGCGAGGGGAGCCCCTTGACACCCTCGCCGCCGACGTCCGAGATGCAGCTCAGCGGTGGCGGGAGTGCTCTCGCACGGCGGCTCCCATCGCAGCGAAGGCCTCTTCCAGGATCGGGCGAGGCGTCGCGAACACCACCCGCACGAACTTCTCGGCACCCCTCCCCAGCAGCCGCCCCTCCGTGAGCACGACCCCGGCATGGTCCCGGAAGAACGCGGCGGGCGGGTCGGGGATTCCCAGGGCGGCGGTGTCGATCCACCCGATGTACGTCGCCTCCGGCACGCGGTACACGGCACCGGGCAGGTGCTCGTCGACCAGAGTCGCGAGATCGTGTCGAGACCCGTCGAGATACTCGATCACGTCCGACAACCACGGCCTAGCGTGGCGATACGCCGCGGTCGATGCGACGACGCCGAGGGTGGCCGCGCCGTGCTGCACCGCGAACCCGAACCGCTTGTACAGCTTCTGATCCGCCTCGTTCGAGGTGATCAACTGCGCGGTCTTGAGGCCGGGGATGTTCCACGCCTTCGAGGCACTCGTCCCGGTCACGGTGTGCGCCGCCGTGGCCTCCGACACCGAGGCGTAGGGGACGAACGGCGCTCCGCCGTAACGCAGCGGGGCATGGATCTCGTCCGCGAACACCCGCCCGCCATGCCGCTCCACGACCTCGGCGATCGCCTCCAGTTCCGCGCGCCCGGCGATCGTCCCTGTGGGGTTGTGCGGGTTGCAGAGCACGAGCGTCCGGGCGCCGGCGGCGAAGGCCTCGTCGATCCGCTGCAGGTCGTGCTGCCATCGTCCGTCGACTTCGAAACCAGGGACCTCGATCACCGGATGCCCGACCGTCGGCAGATATGTCAGAAACGGCATATATGCCGGAGTCGGCACGATCACGGGTGAGCCGGCCGGCGCATACTCCTGCACCGCCACCCCGAGAGCCGCCATGACATCCGACACCGGATGCACGCGCTCGGGGTCGACGGCCCAGCCGTACTCATCGCGCATCCACTCCGCCGTCGCCACACCCAGATCCGCCGCCTGCGGAGGAGAGAGGTACCCGAGGTTCTCGTCGTCGATCGCGCGGTGCAGCGCGTCCGCGATCTCCGGAGCGACGCCGAAGTCCATCTCCGCAACCCACGCCCCGATGCGCCCAGGATGCAGACTCCACTTGCGGCTCTGCGGGCGGTCGAGGAAGAGGCGCGTGCGGGCATCGAAGGGATGCGTGGAGTGGTCCACGGTCATGATCGGGGTCCCGTCAGCTCAGCCGACGGCGCCGGTACAGGTCGGGCGCGGGGCGCGGATCTCGGACACGGGGAACTCCATTCGCAGCGGGTCCGACCAATCTACGGATGCCTCCTCGCCCTCGCATTCCACGTTTCCATCCATGACGGTCAGGCGCTCCCGCGCGACGTCGGTCACGCGTTCAGGATCCGTATAATGTTACGTGTCATCCTCGATGGGCGTCCGCGGCTCTCTGCACGGTCGTGGCGCTGGGGGCCTGAACTGGAGGAGATGAGATGACTGAGGAAGAGCGCGGCGCGTCGGACGCGGTTCTGATCCTGGAGGCCGTGGCGCGACTCCTGCGCGCATCGCCGAACCACGAGATGAGTGCGGACTGGGTCGCCATGCACGCCGAGCACCTCGAGCACGCGGCGCGGATCACCGCCGAGGAAGCAGGCGTCCCTCCCGAGAACCTGCGGGTCCCCCGCCTCTTCGCGTCGGCGGAATGGGAGCGCGCGCTCGCGCCGATCCTCTTCGCCCCGCGCGAGCTCGAGACCGTGTATCAGAACCTCGGGTACCCTCCGGGGACCGCGACCGCGCCCTCCGAAGGGGCCCGCCGGTCCCGACTGGTGCACGCCCGCCGATCGGGGCGCTCCTGACTCGTCGGCGTCAGGGCATGGCCCCGGCTCCTTTTCGAAGGCACCCGCTGGTAACGTTCCCTTGACCGTCGGCACCACATCTCGGAGGGCAGTGATGAGTGAACGAGCGCGCCGCCCGACCGTCAAGGAGGTCGCGAGCCGAGCCGGTGTGAGCCCCATGACGGTCTCGCGCACGCTCTCGGGTGGCGTGAACGTCAAGCCCGACGTGCAGCAGCGCGTCATGGAAGCGGTCGCCGAGCTCGGCTATCACCGCAACGAGAACGCCCGCAGCATCCGCCCCGGTCAGTCGAGCGGACTGATCGGCGTCGCGATCACGAACATCGCCAACCCGTACTACAGCACCTTCGCGCTCGGCGTCGAGGAGGAGGCCGCCCTCACCGGCCGCCGCATCCTGCTCGGCAACACGTCGGAGGATGCCGCGCGCGAGGCCGACCTCGTCGGGGACTTCCTCGGCCGCCGCGTCGACGGCCTCATCGTCGTCCCCGCCGGCACGAGCTCCGCACATCTCGCGCACTCGCAGGCGCAAGGCGTGCCCGTGGTCCTCGCCTCGCGCCGCATCGACGGACTCGCCGCCGACAGCGTCGTGCTCGCCGACGACGACGGCGCCTACCGCGGCACGACCGCCCTCCTCGACCACGGCCACACCCGCATCGGCTATCTCGGCAACGCGCTGTCGATCTTCACGGGAGAGCGCCGTTACGCCGGGTTCGTGCGCGCCCTGCACGACCGAGGCCTCGCCCCGGACGCCGGTCTCGTCGCCACGAACCAGCAGACCGTCGACCAGGCCCGTACGGCCACGCGCGCTCTCCTCGACGCCGCGCATCCGCCCACGGCGATCTTCTGCGCGAACAACCGCAACGCGATCGGCGCCCTCAAGGAGATCAGCGCCCAGCTCGGCTCCGGCTCGCGACCGGCGAGCACCTTCCCCGAGATCGTGAGCTTCGACGACTTCGAGCTGGCGGAGCTCTCCCCGTGCCGATCAGCGTGATCGACCACGACCCGCGGGAACTCGGCCGCACCGCCGCACGACTCCTCCTCGACCGCCTCGACCGCGGCGAGCGCGACGCCGCACCGCGTGCCGTGGAGCTCCCGGTCTCTCTCCGCGGGGTGCGCTGACTCGGCATCCACATCTCGGCCGGACGATTCTCCGAGTCACGGACACTACCGGACGAAGTCGTGGGGGAACGTCGGGGGATCGTCCACTGTTCGGCGGATCGTCACGGGCTCCCGGTCGGACGATTCCCGGAGACCCGAACGACTCCGGGACCCAGGAGGACGATTCACCGAGACACGGACACTTTCCGGACGAAGTCGTGGGGGAACGTCGGGGGATCGTCCACTGTTCGGCGGATCGTCATGCCGACCGCGGGCGAGAAGCCGTGCGCTCGGCAGTCTCCTGACATCCGGGCCTGACATCCGGGCCTGACATCCGGGCAGGTGTTGACACCCTCACCTCTCATTGATAACGTTACCAACCATCGACGAGGACGTCGGATGAGTCGACGAGGAGGCCGGATGGAGCTGTGCATCGATTTCGGGGGCACCGAGATCAAGCTCGCCCTGATCGACGGCAGCCGCGTCATCGCCTCGGGCCACATCGCCGTGCAGGGCAGCCCCGCCGACCTCACCGCCGCGGCTCTCGAGGCGCGACGACTCCTCACCGAAGCCGATCGGTCCGCCGACGCCGTGGGCATCGCGGTGCCCGGGGTCGTCGAGCCCCGCACCGGACGGATGCTCCACGCCAACGCGAAGTACGACTTCCTCCGAGACCTCGACCTGAAAGCCTGGTCCCTGACCGCGGTCGGCGTCGCAGCGACGGTCGAGAACGACGCCCGTGCCGCCCTGATCGGCGAGGTGTCATCCGGCAGTGCCGCCGGCGAGCGCGACGCGGTGCTCGTCACCCTCGGCACCGGCATCGGCACCGCGGCCCTGATCGACGGCACACCCCTGCGCGGGCGCACCGGCCACGCAGGGATCCTCGGCGGCCACCTCACGGTCGACCTCGATGGACCCGAGTGCCCATGCGGCAATGTCGGATGCGGAGAGGCCATCGCGAGCACGTGGGCTCTCCCCCCGGGCGTCACCATGACCGAGGTCTTCACCACCGACGCCCACCCCGACATCAACGAGCGGTACCTGCACGTGTGGGGCGCCGTCGTCACCTCACTCGTGCACTCCTACGACCCCGCGGTCGTCATCCTCTCGGGCGGCATCCTGCGTGCGGGCGACGCCGTCCGTGCACCCATCGAGGAGTACGTCCGCGCCCACCTGTGGCCTTCGCTCACGCCACCGCTCTTCGTCGTGCCCCCGAACCAGAACTCTCCGTCGCCCGCGGACTCAGCGTCCTCGCCCGCACCGCGACCACCCCCACCGCCACACCGCAGGAGGAACAGTGACCACCCCGATCAGCGACATGCACGAAGGGCACACCACCCGAGGTCGCTACGACACCCAGCCGACCGTGGCCCTGCCGGAGGGGGAGCGCATCCTCCGCGGCGCCGAGGGCTGGACCGCGGCCGCCGAGCTCGCCGAGGCCTGCGCCCGCGTGACCGGCACCACGCCCGTGCTGCTGGTCGACGCCTATCCCGGCGTCGACGTGCCCGCTCACCGCCCAGGTGCGCGCGGCCCTGCCGGACTGGACGCTCCTCGACGTGGAGACCGCCGCCCTGCCGGTGGCCGAGGTCGAGCAGCTGATCGCCCCGAACCTCACCGACGACCGCGTGTTCGGCGTCATGAGCCACTTCGCGCTGACCGACTTCTACGATGCCGTGAAGCTCGACGCCGTCGCCGACAGCATCGCCGGAAGCCCGACCGTGGTGATCGGCTGGGGTGCGGCGCTCCTCTCTCCGCGGCTCCCCGGCCCTGCGGCCACGGTGCTCGTAGACATGGCCCGCTGGGAGATCCAGCTGCGTCAGCGGAAGGGAGCCACGAACTGGCGCGCCGACAACCCCGGCGAAGACAATCTGCGCAAGTACAAGCGCGGCTTCTTCGTCGAGTGGCGCACCGCCGACCGGCACAAGCGCTCCCTGTTCGACACGGTCGACTTCGTGCTCGACGGCAACGCGATCGCCCCGGCGGAACAGCACCCCGACGCGCCGGATGCCGGCATGATCACGGGCGCCGCATTCCGTCAGGCCCTGCAGGACGCCGCGCACCGGCCCTTCCGCGTCGTGCCGTTCTTCGACCCCGGCGTGTGGGGCGGACAGTGGATGAAGAACCTGATCGGTCTCGACCCCTCGAAGGACAACTACGCGTGGTGCTTCGACTGCGTGCCGGAGGAGAACTCTCTCCTGCTGGAGGGCGAAGGCGGCGTGATCGAGATCCCCGCGCTCGACCTCGTCTTCAGCCGTCCTGTCGACCTGCTCGGCGCGAAGACCTTCTCGCGGTTCGGGGCCGAGTTCCCCATCCGCTTCGACTTCCTCGACACCATGGACGGCGGCAACCTGAGCCTTCAGGTGCACCCCCTGACCGACTACATCCAGAACACCTTCGGCATGCACTACACGCAGGACGAGAGCTACTACATGCTCGACGCCGGCGACGACGCCGTGGTGTACCTCGGCACCAAGGAGGGCATCGACCGCGCGGAGATGCTGCAGGACCTGGCGACGGCCCAGGACGGCGAGTATCCGTTCCCCGCCGAGAAGTACATCAACTCCTTCCCGGCCCGCAAGCACGACCACTTCGCGATCCCCGCCGGCACCGTGCACTGCTCCGGCGCGAACTCGATGGTGCTGGAGATCTCGGCGACGCCGTTCATCTTCACATTCAAGCTCTGGGACTGGGGCCGCGTCGGCCTCGACGGCATCCCCCGCCCCGTGCACCTCGATCACGGGACGCGCAACATCCAGTGGGACCGCGACACCGCCTGGGTCGGCGACCAGCTGCTCGACCAGGTCGAGACGATCCGCGCGGACGGCGATGTGATCGAGGAGAGCACGGGCCTGCACGAACTCGAGTTCATCGAGGTGCGCCGGCACTGGTTCGCTCAGGGCGCCGACCACGACACGGAGGGCACCGTCAACGTGCTCAACCTGGTCGAGGGGGATGAGGTGCGAGTGGTCAGCCCGACCGGCGCCTTCGCACCCTTCGTGATCCACTACGCCGAGACGTTCATCGTCCCTGCCGCCGTCGGCGCGTATCGGATCGAACGCACCGAGAACTCGCAGAGCGCCCGCTTCGCGACCGTCAAGGCGTACGTGCGCGGCTCGCGCACGAGCGACAACTGAACACACGCAGGACCCGAATCACAGCAATGACGCACCATCGCGAGGATCCCGACCGGGAATCCCTTGCACCGCACTCATCACCTTGGTAGCGTGAAACCAGATTTCTGGTAACGATACCAAACGAACAAGGGAGTTCTGAATGATTACGCGACGCACGATCGCCGCCGCCGCGGCCGGTCTCCTCCTCGGCACCCTGGCTCTGGCCGGGTGCGCCGGCGACTCCGACTCAGGAGACTCCGGAGAGGTGACCGGCACGCTCGACTTCTACACCGACAAGGCGGCGTGGAAGCCCGACTTCGAGTCGCTCAACGAGGTCAGCGGCGACGCCGTCGACATCACGCTCAAGACCACCGGCTACTCGGACGCGAACCAGTACGACGCCTTCATCAAGCAGTCGTTCCGCACCGACAAGTCGCCCGGCCTGTTCACCTGGCACACCGGCGACTCGCTCAAGCAGCTGGTCGACGAGGGCCTGGTCGCCGAGACCACCGACATCTGGAGCAAGGCCGTCGACGAGGGCTGGGTCAGCGAAGACCTGCGCGACAGCTACACCTTCGACGGCAAGCAGTACTGCGTGCCGATGAACATCGCCTACTGGATCATGTTCTACAACAAGGCCGCCTTCGCCGACAACGGCGTCGAAGTGCCCACCACCTGGGACGAGCTGAACACCGCCGCCGAGACGCTGAAGGATGCCGGGGTCACCCCGTACTACCAGACCAGCGTGCTCTTCACGTTCCAGTGGTTCCAGCACCTGGTCGCCTCGACCGACCCCGACCTGTACGAGGGACTCACCACGGGCGAGGTCAAGTACACCGACCCCGAGATCGTCGACGTCATGAACGTCTGGCTCGAGGAGCAGGAGAACGGCTGGTTCAGCGACGCGGGCAGCACCACCGATCCCGCGGTCGGCCTCAAGCAGGGCGACTACGCCATGATCAACTTCGGCACCTTCTTCGCCGGCAACCTCGAGGGTGCGGGCATGACCTCCGACGACTACGGGATGTTCGCGATCCCGGCGGTGAACGACAGCCTCGACACCACCCCGGTGGCCGTCGAGTCCGGCCCGATCTGCACGGCCGAGAACTCGAAGCAGCGTGACCTCGGGCTCGCCTACGCCGAGTGGTGGATGTCCCCTGACGCGCAGACCGCCTGGAACGACGCGCATGGCGACGTGGCGTTCAACCCGAAGGCCGAGGTCTCCGACCCCGCGCTGGCCGAACTCGGCGAGCAGATCGCCGGCGACGACTACTCGCTGTACGACCGGTTCTTCGAGGCCATGCCGACCGAGATCGTGACCACAGCGATCGAGCAGTTCGGCGCCTTCAACGCCAACCCCGGCGACCCGATGCCGTTCCTGGAGAAGATCCAGGCCACGGCTGACAAGTACTGGGCAGAGCAGGAGTAAGCGGGCGGATGGCGCACCAGAAGACGCCGTACCAGTGGTCCGCCCGGGGCTTCATCGCCCCGGGCGTGATCCTGGTCGCGGTCCTGCTCTACCTCCCCCTGCTGTGGACGGTGTTCCTCAGCTTCACGAAGTACAACGGCCTCGGCAGCCCCGACTGGATCGGACTCGACAACTACGTCGAGATGTTCACCGACGGCGACTTCGTGGGCTCCGCGATGAACACCGTGCTCTGGGTGATCGGCACCCTGATCATCCCGGTCGGCATCGGCCTGGCGATCGCTCTGCTGACCTGGAACCTCGGCGGTGGCATCTGGCTGCGCCTCCCCTTCCTCATCCCCTACGCTCTCTCCGGCATCGGCGTCGGCGTGGTGTGGTCGTTCATCCTCTCCTCCGGCGGTGCACTCGACCAGGCCCTCGCGGCCTTCGGCATCACCGACCCGCCGCGGTGGCTGCTGGATGCCCCGCTCAACACGATCGTCATGATCATCGCCTCGTCGTGGCAGGGCGTCGGCGTGAACGCCCTGCTGTTCACGATCGGCCTGCAGGCCATCCCGAAGGAGCCGCTCGAGGCCGCGCGTATCGACGGCGCCGGCGGCGTGCGCCTGTTCACCAGCATCCTGTGGCCGATGCTCCGCCCGCTCACCGCCGTGGTCGTCGGACTCTCGATCGTCGCGAGCCTGAAGACCTTCGACATCGTCTGGGGCATGACCAAGGGCGGACCCGGCACGGTGTCGGAGACCCTGGCGCTGACCATGTACAAGGAGACGTTCGTGAACAGCGACTACGGACTCGGCTCGGCGATCGCGGTGTTCCTCACCGTCATCACCCTGGTCGCGTCGGTGCTGTACCTGCGTCAGCAGCTCTCCCCGAAGAAGGAGATGTGATGTCGAAGATCATCCGCACCGCCGTCCTCGTCATCCTCGGGATCGTGTGGCTGCTGCCCGCGTACCTGCTCGTCGTCAACGCGATGAAGGACCCGATGACCTTCACCTCGAAGGAGTCCTGGATCCCGACCGACTTCCACCTGTTCGAGAACTTCGCCGACGCGTTCGAGCTCTCCGGCCTCGGCGACAGCATCCTCAGCACCCTCATCTACTCGATCGTGTCGCCCACCATCGCGGTGCTCGTGGGGGCTGCCGCCGGATTCGCGATCGTGGCGCTGCGGCTCAAGCGCGGTTTCCTGTGGTTCGTGGTGATCTTCGGCGGCACGGTGTTCCCGCTGCAGATGGTCCTGCTGCCGCTGTTCGACGCGTACTCGCGCATCGGACTGTTCGACACCCGCGTGGGCATGGTCATCATCTACACCGTCATCTCGATCCCGTTCTCGGCGTTCGTGATGCGCAACTTCTTCACGGGCGTCGCGCACAACGTGTTCGAGGCCGCGGTGCTCGACGGCGCCACCACCTGGCGCATCTTCGTGCGCCTGTACCTGCCGATGGCATCGAGCGCCCTGGTCGCGATCTTCATCCTCCAGGCCACGTTCGTGTGGAACGACCTGCTGCTCGGCCTCACGCTCAGCCAGTCCGACGACATCCGCCCGATCATCACCACCCTGTCCGGCATGCAGAGCACCTACGGCGGCGCGCAGATGTCGGTCGTGCTCGCGGCGGCCGTGCTCGTGTCGCTGCCCACCGTGATCCTGTTCCTGTGCACCCAGCGGTTCTTCGCCAAGGGCCTCGCACTCGGGCAGTACTGACCCGCATCCACCGCCGCCACTCCGCCGCGAAAGGCATCATGCATCCGCTCATCCCCACCGTCGAGGATCTGTCCGCCGATGCGGTCACCCACCACTACGACGACATGATCGCGCCGTCGGGCCTGACGAACATGCTCGGCACCGTGCGGGTCGACCACGACCTCGCGGCCCTCAGCGCCGTGCAGTTCCCACCCGTGTCGCAAGGACTCACCCAGACCGGGGTGCTCTTCATCGACGGCCGGCTGTTCGCGTCGTACGCAGCGCCCGTCACCCACGAGTGGCGGCCGGACCGGGTGGTGCGACGGGCGACCGTGGGAGAGCTCGAGATCGAGACCACGACCGTGTGCGTGCCGGGGAAGACCGCCGTGACGATCGACATCGCGGTGCGGAACACCGGTGCGCGGGAGAGGGAGGTGCGGATCGGCCTGTCGGCCGCGGCCCGCGTCACCCGCTCGGCGGACGCCTGGCTCGACGCGGAGTCGCCGTCGGAGCGCGACACCGTGACGGTCGACGGCGAGCGCCTCGTGTTCGCCTCGGCGGACGAGGCGGCCTGGAGTGTGCAGGGACTCGTCGGAGGCGAAGCGGCCCTGAGCGGAGTCGCCGAACTGCCCGACGCGTTCGACACCGGCATCGGGGGCAACGGTCGCGGCGGAGAGCTCTCGACCACCCTCACCGTGCCGGCCGGCGGGACAGCGCACACCGCGTACGTGCAGGCGGTCGGCATCTCCCGACGCGACGCCTCGCGCACCTACGACCAGGTCACGGCGGAGGTTCCCGCTGCGGTCCGCGCGGCGGAGGAGTTCTGGAACCGCCAGCTGCGCGCCGCGTTCGACCCCGACGACGGCGAGTTCTCGGGCGCGCTGCCGGTGCTCGAGACGGCATCCGCCCCGCTGCGACGCCTCTACTGGTGGGCCGTGCTGGGCGTGATCTGGTTCCGCCGCGACTTCGCCGGCAACGTGCTCGGGCGGTCGTACGACACTCTGATGCCGAACTACTGGGGCACGACCACGTTCATCTGGGACTACAGCCTCAGCTCCCTCAGCCATGCGCTCCTCGACCCCGCCGAGATGCGGAATCAGGTGCGGCACTGGATCTCACTCGACATCCACTCGCACTTCGGCACCTCCTCGCTCACCGGCGGACCCGTCGGGCGCTGGTACTCGGTGAACGACTACGCCATGACGCGACTCGTGCACGACTACGTGCGCTTCACCGGAGACGTCGCCTTCCTCGACGAGATCGTCGGCGATCACACCGTCGCCGCCGCCGTGCGGGAGTGGGCGATGGCGTGGAAGGACTTACGCCGAGACTCGCCCCTCGCCGACTACGGCGAGATCGACAACCTCCTCGAATGCGTGAGCTCGTACACCCATGAGGTCGCCGGTCTCAACGCCGCGAACGTGTGGAGCATGCGCACGGCCGCCGCTCTGGTCGAGCTCCAGGGCGACGAGACGGCATCCGCCGCGCTGCGCGCCGAAGCCGACGCGCTGCTCCCGGCCGTGATCGAGCGCTACCTTCCGGGCACCGGGGTCTTCGCCGCCGGTCAGCCCGACGGCACACGACTGCCGGTGCGGCACTGCTACGACTTCAGCGTGGTCGGCACCACGATCGCGGACGATCTGGCGCCGGGCATCCGCGACGAGATGGTCGGCTTCTTCCAGCGCGAGCTGCAGACCGAGAACTGGATGCGCGCCCTCTCACCGTGGGATCCGGATGCCAGCTACAGCGTGCGCCCCGACCACCAGTGGAACGGCGCCTACCCCGCGTGGCCCGCCGACGCCGGACGTGCGCTCGCCGCCCTCGGCGCTCCCGGCGTGCTGACCGACTGGATCGAAGGGCTGTCGCGCACGGCGAACCAGGGCCCGATGGGGCAGGCGCACTTCGTGGAGGAGGCCGTGTCGGGGATCGGCGGCGGCGCGCGGAAGGCCCCGCCGCAGCTGCCCTACATCATCGACTGGTCGTGCTCGTCGTCCGGCGCCTGGGTCGAGCTCGTGATCGAGGCGCTCTTCGGAGTCTCCGTCGCCGCCGACGGCGCGGTGCGCGCGGCCGGCTGCGTCGCGGCACTCGATCCGCACGCCGTGCTGCGAGGCCTTCGCGTCGGCACCCGCACCTACGACATCGACGCGTCGGGCGGGATCACCGCGACCCCGGCCGATGACGCACCCCAGACGGCGAAGGACCGCACGACCACGCAACACCCCAACGAACACGAAGGAGTGATCGACATGAGAAGACGCATGATCGCGGCCGGTCTGGCCGCCGCATCCCTCTGCGCAGGCGCACTGTTCGCCGCACCGGCGAGCGCGGCGGTTCCCGCCGGAGGAGGGCACGGCGGCGGACACGGTCACGGCCAGTGCTCGCTGGTCGACAAGACGCTCACGGCGACCTCGACCGTGGATCAGGACCTGACCGCGCAGTTCACCACCTACGGGAACACCGGGGGCGAATGGACCGGCGGCGACAGCACCTACTCCCTGCCGCTCGGCAAGGGGAAGACGGGCTGGTTCTTCTCGGACACTTTCCTCGGCACGGTGAACCCCGACGGCTCGCGTCCGACCGACTCCCCGTTCGTGAACAACTCCGTCGTGGTGCAGGACCGTCGCGGCACCCTGACCACCATCACCGGCGGCACCCCCGAGAACCCTGCCGGCATCATCCCCCCGGAGCCGGACGGCAAGTGGTACTGGATCGGCGACCCCACACCCGGGCGTCACGGCACCGTGCAGGTCCCGCTGCTGCAGTTCGCCCGCACCGGCACCGGGCAGTGGGACTTCGCCTGGACCGCGAACCGGCTCGCGACGCTCGACGGCGAGACGCTGCAGCTCGAGGGCATCGTCGACCTCCCCTCGGCGACCGGGATCAACTGGGGATCCTGGACGCTCGAGGAGCGCGGCATCACGTACATCTACGGCATCGCCGACCCGGGTGGCGTCCGGTCGGCCTACGTCGCCAGGGCGCAGGGCGCAGACGGCCTCAAGGGCGCCTGGACGTACTGGAACGGCACGGGGTGGTCGGCCGCCGAGACCGACGCCGTGCCCGTCGTGCCTTATGTCGCGAACGAGTTCAGCGTCGCGCCCTTCCGTGACGGCTACCTGTTGGTGACGCAGGACACGTCGGAGCTGTTCAGCACCCGGATCGTCGCCCGCACCTCCTGCTCGCCGACGGGACCGTTCACCGACCCGGTCGAGTTGTACCGCACACCCGAGACCGGGGCACTGGGCAGCTACGGAGACCCCGATGTGTTCACGTACAACGCGCACGAGCACCCGAACCTGCGTCAGGGCAACCGCCTCATCGTGTCATACAACGTCAACACCTTCGACAACGTGGGCGACGTGTACGACGACGCCTCGATCTACCGTCCGCGGTTCATCGACGTGCAGCTGAAGGTCACCGGATGACGGACGACCGTGCGGCGCTCCGGGGGCTCCTCGCCTCCGGTGCGCCGCTCACCTGGGTGTTCACGGGCGACTCGATCACGCACGGCCTCATCCACACCCGCGGCGCGCGCAACTACGTCGACCACCTCCACGAGCTGATCCGGGGCGATGCCGGACGCGTACAGGATGCCGTGATCAACACCGCGATCACGGGCTGGCGTGCCGACCTGATCCTGGGCGACTTCGACCGCCGCGTCGCGCACTGGCGGCCCGACGTGGTGACGCTCATGATCGGCACGAACGACTGCACCACCGAGTGGCTCGACCCCGTGATCGAGGTGTCGGCGTTCGCGGAGTCGATCGCGGAACTCGTCCGGCGGGTGCGGGCGGTCGGCGCCATTCCCGTGCTGCAGACCCCGCCGACCGTCGATCTGCTGCATGCCCCTGATCGTGCACGGATCGGCGAGTTCGCACAGACGATTCGGGACGTGGCCGCGCACGAGGGTGTGCTGCTCGTGGACCAGCACGCCGCGTTCGCTGAGTTCTCCGCGGGGACCGGTCCCGGCAACGAGGGCACTCCGTGGGGGCTGCTCGACGACGCGTTCCACCCGAGCGCCGCGGGGCATGCCCTGCTCGCGCTCGGGCTCGCCGAGATGCTCGGCTTCGACACCCCCGGCTCCCCCGTGCTCACGGACCTTGCGGCCCGCGTGGCCCTGGCCCGGCATCCGCAGTGGCCGCCCGCCTGAGTCCGTCGAGGTGCGGATCCCGGGGTCAGGGCTGCACGTCGAGGACCCAGGTCACGCCGAAGCGGTCGGTGAGCATCCCGAAGCCGGCAGACCACGCCGAAGCCGCCAGGGGCTCGATCACCGTCGCCCCTCGGCGAGGCCGTCCCAGTAGCCTCGGAGTTCATCGAGGGAGTCCGACCGCAGCGACTGGAAGAACGTGCGGTCGGTGACCGTCGCGCCGTTCTGACGCACGGTCGTCCCCGAGGTCGCCGCGGGGTCGGGGTCGTCCTGCCCCGGGATGTCATAGGCCATCAGGCGCATGCCGCCCGGAGCCTCCAGCTGCCCGAACACCAACTTGTCGAAGCCGGGCGTACCCTCCGGCAGGCCGAACTGCCCGTAGGTGGCGGCGGTGACCGTGCCGCCGAACACCGACCGGTAGAAGTCGAGGGCGTCGCGAGCCGTGCCGCGGAAGTTGAGGTGCGTGGTCGTGGTGAGGGTCATGATCGTCTCCTTGTGCTGCGGTCCGCCGTTCGGGCCGTCGTGAGACAACGATCTCGACAGTAGAGGTCGGTTTCTGTCCTCTCCCTCGGGCACACTGAGGAACATGACCGGAAGCTCGTCACGGATGCTCGTGCTGCTGTCGCTGTTGCAGACGCCGCGGGACTGGCCGGGACGCGTCCTGGCCGAGCGGCTCGAGGTCACCCCGCGCACCGTGCGCCGCGACATCGATCGGCTGCGCGAGCTGGGGTATCGGATCGGCGCGACCAAGGGGCCGGACGGCGGATACCGCCTCGCCGCCGGGTCGGAGCTGCCTCCGCTGCTGTTCGACGACGACCAGGCCGTCGCGATCGCCGTCGCGTTGCAGACCGTCTCATCGAGCGGAGTCGACATCGAGGAGGGCGCGGCGCGGGCACTCGCCACCGTGCGCCAGGTGATGCCCTCGCGGCTGCGGCATCGCGTCGACGGCATCCGCTTCACCGGCGCGTCCGCGGATATCCGCGTCGATCCCTCGACCCTCGAGGCGGCGAGCGCCGCCGTCCGCGACCGGCAGGTGCTGCGCTTCGACTACGGGGACGATCACGATCGTCCCACGCGGCGCACCGAGCCGCACGCGGTCGTCGCCCGCGAGGGGCGCTGGTACCTCCTCGCGTGGGATCTCGAGTCGGACGAGTGGCGCACGTTCCGGCTCGATCGGATGCATCCGCGCATCCCGACCGGGCCCTCGTTCCCCCGCGTCCGCTGCCGGCGGCGGATGCCGCGACGTATCTGGCGGCGCGGGCGAAGGGCTCGACCACCGAGGATCGCTGGCCCTGCGTCGGCACAGTCTTGCTCGCCCTTCCCGCCCGCGAGGTCGCACCGTGGGTCGAGGACGGGACGCTCGAAGAACTCCCCGACGGCTCGTGCCGCGTGACGGTCGGCTCCTGGTCGTGGATCGGTGTGCTCGCGGCGATCGCCCGGTTCGATGCGCCGTTCACGGTCACGGGGCCGGAGGAGCTGCGCGAGGCCGCCGGAGTGTTGGCGACGCGGTTTGCGGCCGCGGGCGCGGCGGACTCTTCCTCCTGATCCAGGATTCCTTGCGACCTTTCCCCCTTCTCTGTGACTGCGCCGCCACGGGGCAAACGTATGGCCGGCTTTGAGGTTCACTGGTGCGATGACAAACTTTGCCATCGGCATTAGCGTGGAGGCATGGCCACGATGAACATCTCGCTTCCTGACGCACTGAAGGACTTCGTCGAAACGCAGGTGGCCGAACGCGGCTACAGCAACAGCAGCGAGTTCATGCGCGAGCTGATCCGCCACGAGCAGGCTCGCGAGCAGCTGCGGTCGTTGGTCATCGACGGGATGACATCTGGACCAGGTTCCGACGTAGACGAGGCGTACTTCGATCGACTCCGAGACCGCGTCCACGCAGACGCCGCCGACGCGTGACCGCAGGGCGGGTCGTCACCACCAGGCGGGCCGATGAGGACATCGACGAAGCGGTCGCCCGCTACCTCGATGAAGCAGGGCCACCGGTCGCGATCGCGTTCATCGACGACCTCCAGCACGCGATGAGCCAGCTCGCTGCGTATCCGGCGTTGGGATCGGCCCGCTTCGAGCTGGTGACGGAGATTCCCGACATCCGCGCCTTCCCTCTTCGAGGCCATCCATACCTCGTCATCTACACCGATGATCCGGACACCGTGCGAGTCCACCGCGTGCTCCACACGAGGAGAGACATCGCTGCAGCCCTTGCGGCCAGACCCAGCGCTCGCGGGAGAGGCGCACCGACCGCGCCGGTAGACTGAAGCTGCCCCGCCGGCCCCTTCCTTTGGAGTGCGCGTGACCACCGCCCCTGCACCTTCCCCCCAGCACGTCCCCGACTCCGTCGAGAACGCGATCGCGACGCCCGAGAAGGAGCAGCCCTACGGCGCCCTCGGACTCAAGCCCGACGAGTACGAGCGCATCAAGGAGATCCTGGGTCGCCGCCCCACCTCGGGCGAGCTGGCCATGTACTCCGTCATGTGGTCGGAGCACTGCTCCTACAAGTCGTCGAAGAACTACCTGCGCCGCTTCGGCCAGAAGGTCTCCGACGAGATGAAGGAACGCCTCATGGTGGGCATGGGGCAGAACGCGGGCGTCGTCGACATCGGCGAGGGCTGGGCCGTCACCTTCAAGGCCGAATCGCACAACCACCCCTCGTTCATCGAGCCCTTCCAGGGCGCGGCCACCGGTGTCGGAGGGATCGTCCGCGACATCATCTCGATGGGCGCTCGTCCCGTCGCGGTCATGGACGCCCTCCGCTTCGGCGCGGTCGACCACCCCGACACCGCCCGCGTCGTGCACGGCGTGACCAGCGGCATCAGCTTCTACGGCAACTGCCTCGGCCTGCCGAACATCGGCGGCGAGACCGTCTTCGACGCGGTGTACCAGGCCAATCCCCTCGTGAACGCGCTCGCCGCCGGCGTGCTCCGTCACGAAGACATCAAGCTCGCGAACGCGACCGGCGTCGGCAACAAGGTCGTGCTCTTCGGCGCCCGCACCGGTGGCGACGGCATCGGCGGCGCCAGCATCCTCGCCTCGGACTCGTTCGATTCCACGGGCCCGACCAAGCGCCCGGCCGTGCAGGTAGGCGACCCGTTCGCCGAGAAGGTGCTCATCGAGTGCTGCCTCGAGCTGTACCGCGACGAGCTCGTCGAGGCGATCCAGGATCTGGGCGCCGCCGGCATCTCGTGCGCGACGAGTGAGCTCGCGGCCAACGGCAACAGCGGCATGAAGGTCTCGCTCGACAACGTGCTGCTGCGCGACCCGTCGCTCACGGCCGAGGAGATCCTCATGTCGGAGTCGCAGGAGCGCATGATGGCGATCGTCGCCCCCGAGAAGCTCGACGCGTTCATGGCCGTCGTCGACAAGTGGGAGGTCGAGACCTCGGTGCTCGGCGAGGTCACCGGCGACGGCCGACTCATCATCGATTGGCAGGGGCAGCGGATCGTCGATGTCGACCCCTCGACGGTCGCGGTCGACGGACCCGTCTACGACCGCCCCGTCGCGTACCCGACGTGGATCGATGCACTGCAGGCGGATGCCGCCGAGAACCTCCCCCGCTCCTCCGACCCTGAGGTGCTGCGCGAGCAGTTCCTGTCTCTCGTCGCCTCACCGAACCTGGCCGACACGAGCTGGATCACCAACCAGTACGACTATTACGTGCTCGGCAACACCGCCCTGAGCTTCCCCGACGACGCCGGCATGATCCGCGTCGACGAGGAGTCCGGCCTCGGCTTCTCCATCGCCACCGACGCCAACGGCCGCTACTGCCAGCTCGACCCGTACGCAGGAGCACAGCTGGCCCTCGCCGAGGCGTACCGCAACGTCGCCGTCACGGGTGCGACCCCGACGGCGATCACCGACTGCCTCAACTTCGGCTCTCCCGAGAACCCCGAGGTCATGTGGCAGTTCGGCCGGACGGTCGACGGCCTGGCTGACGGATGCTACGAACTGGGCACCCCGGTGACGGGTGGCAACGTCTCGTTCTACAACCAGACCGGCGACGTGCCGATCCACCCGACCCCGCTCGTCGGCGTGCTCGGCATCATCGACGACGTCTCGCGGCGCATCCCCTCGATGGCAGGACGAGGGCCAGAACATCTACCTGCTCGGCACCACCGCGACCGAGCTGTCGGGTTCCGCGTGGGCCGACGTGGTGCACCAGCACCTCGGCGGACGCCCGCCGAAGGTCGACCTCGCCGGGGAGAAGCGCCTCGCCGGCCTGCTCGCGGCGGCCCGCGACGAATGGCTCATCTCCTCGGCGCACGACCTGTCGGAGGGCGGCCTGGCCCAGACGCTCGCCGAGGGCGTCATGCGCTTCGGCGTCGGCGCCCGCGTCTGGTTGAACGAGATCATCGAGCGCGACGGTGTGGATGCCGCATCTGCCCTGTTCTCCGAGTCGACCGGCCGCGTGCTCGTGACCGTGCCGCGCGAGGACGACGTCAAGTTCCGCGGCCTCTGCGAGGGACGCGGCTACCCGGTGATGCGCATCGGCGTGACCGACACCGAGGGCGCGAAGCTCGAGGTTCAGGGCGTCTTCACCGTGTCGATCGCCGAACTGCGTGAGCGCTCGCAGGCCACCCTCCCCGTACTTCGGCCCGACCGTCACCGAGCCGGTGGCCTGATGAGCGGCGACGGCCTCAGCGAGGACTACGGCGATCTCGGCGAGAAGCGCAACCGGCGCATCCGCATCATCGCGTGGACCGTCATCGTCGCGCTCATCCTCGGCGGCGGCGGCGCGACCGTGCTGACCCTGCTCCTCGGCTGAGCCCCCGCACGCGGGAGCGCGAGCCGCGAGGGGTCGCGATTCGCCGCATCCGTACCTCCGCACGCGGCGTGTCCTGACCCCTCGCGCGAGGAACGAGTGCGAGGGCGAGCGGGGTCAGCGCGCGAAGAGATACCGCATCAGCGTGATGATCCCCTCAGGACCGCTCGTCTCACGCCCCAGGGACTCCACGATGATCGCCCCGAGGATGGCCCGGCCGATCTGTGCGACCGGTGCGTCGTCGGGCAGCTGACCGTCGCGGATCCCTCCGCGCAACCGCTCCGAGAGATGCTGCTCCACGCCGAGACTCGCCCCGAGGTGTGCACCGACCGCGGCGTCTTCGGCCGCGGCCGCGACGAGCGACTGCAGCAGTGCCTGCCCCTGCGCCGTCGCGAGGATCGCGAACACCGACTGCACCCACGTCTCGACGTCGGCGAACAGGTCTCCCGTATCCGGCACGACGAAGTCGACCGGGATGAGGCGTCCGTCCACCAGACAGTCGGCGATGAGGGCTCCGCGCGACGACCACCATCGGTAGATCGTCTGCTTGCCGACGCCGGCTTCCTTCGCGATGCCCTCGATCGTGAGCCGGTCGTACCCCTGCGCGTGGAAGAGACGGGATGTCGCATCGAGGATCGCCTCGCGGGCCGCCGTGCTGCGCACAGGCCCGCTCCGATGCTCGTTCACCATGCGTTCAGGATAGCCACAGATCCCTAGACGAGACGTACCGTATGCTCTTTGAGTCTGAAGGAGACCACTGTGGCATCACTGCTGTACCGTCTGGGTTCATTCGCCGCGCGCAAGGCGTGGACGGTGATCGTGTCGTGGGTGCTCATCCTCGGCCTCGGTGTCGGCGCCTTCCTCACCCTCGGCGGCACGCTGAGCAACAGCTTCGACATCCCCGGCACCGCCTCGGGCGAAGTGACCGACGCACTTGCCGACAAGCTGCCGGACACGGCCGGCGGCACGGGCACGGTCGTGTACCGCACGGAAGACGGCGAACCCTTCACGGATGCGCAGAAGGAGGAGATCTCCGCCCTCGCGGCGAGCGCGGAGGATCTCGACGGCGTCGCCGGTGTGATCGATCCGTTCGATGCGCAGCAGCAGCAGGCGGATCAGGCGCAGCAGCTCGCCGACGGTCAGACCCAGATCGCCGAGGGCCGTACCCAGGTGGATGCCGCACAGGCGCAGATCGATGCCGGCAGGGCACAGCTCGAGTCAGGGCTCACCCAGCTCACGGCCGCCCGCACCCAGGCCGAGCAGGCCGGCGCGGGCCCCGAGCAGCTCGCCGAGCTCGACGCGCAGCTGGCGGCGTTGAACGCCCAGTCGGCCGACCTCGAGGCGCAGAACGCGAAGCTCGACCAGTCCCGCATCACCCTCGACGACAACGCCGACCAGGTGGCGCTGGGCTCGACGCTGCTCGAGCTCGCCGACGGCATCGGCGTGGTCTCGGAAGACGGATCCACCGCGATCGTCAACATCTCGTTCACCGACCCGCGCCTCGAGCTCTCGGAAGAGGTCAAGCAGGGCGCGATCGAGCACTTCGAATCCGCTCCGATCGACGGCGTCGAGGTCGACTTCGGCACCGACATCGCTCAGGGCGTTCCCGAGATCTTCGGCGTCGGCGAAGCGGTGGGACTCGCTTTCGCCGCGATCGTCCTCATCGTGATGCTCGGCTCCCTCATCGCCGCCGCTCTCCCGATCGTGACCGCGATCGTCGGGGTCGGCGTCGGCGTCACGGCGTCCCTCGCCTTCTCGGGCGTCGTCGACATGGCCTCGGTGACCCCGGTGCTGGGCGTCATGCTCGGCCTCGCGGTGGGTATCGACTACTCGCTGTTCATCGTGAACCGGCATCGCAAGCAACTGCTCGCCGGGGTCCCTGTGCGCGAATCGATCGGCCTCGCCACCGGCACCTCCGGCACGGCCGTGGTGTTCGCCGGCACGACCGTGATCGTGGCGCTGCTCGCCCTCAACGTGACCGGTGTGCCGTTCCTCGGACTCATGGGCACGGTCGGCGCGGTGTGCGTCGCGGTGGCCGTGCTCGTCGCGATCACCCTCGCCCCGGCCATCCTCGGGCTCGTCGGTCCCCGCCTGCTCAGCCGCCGCGCGCGCGACGATCGGTCAGGAGCATGCCGCCGGAAAGCCCGTGAAGCGGATGTCGACCCTGCGTGCGGTCGTCACCGCGGTCGTGAGCGTCGTCGCGCTGCTGATCATCGCGATCCCGGCGATGTCGATGCGCCTCGGACTGCCCGACGGCTCGAGCGAGCCGAGCGACTCCACCAGCTACCGCGCGTTCCAGACCGTCGACGAGCAGTTCGGCGAGGGCGCGAACGGTCTGCTGCTCGTCACGGCGACCCTCGACGACGCGGTGAGCGACGACGACCTGCTGTCGACGCAGGTCACGATCGCGCAGGCCATCGCCGACCAGGACGACGTCGTGGCGGTCGCGCCGATCGCGGCATCCGACGACAACACCCTCCTCGCATTCCAGGTGGTCCCGAAGGAGGGGCCCAACAGCGCCTCCACCGAGAAGCTCGTGCAGGACCTGCGCTCGATGCCCGACATCGCCGACGGGATCACGCTCGGGGTCGCGGGCCAGGCGGCCATCAACATCGACATCTCCGAGGCGCTGGCCGGGGTGCTGCCGCTGTACCTCGTGGTCGTGGTCGGACTCTCGCTGCTGATCATGATCGTCGTGTTCCGCTCCCTGCTCGTGCCGATCATCGCGACCGGCGGGTTCGTGCTCTCGCTGTTCGCGACGTACGGCCTGATCGTGGCCGTGTTCCAGTTCGGCTGGGGTGCCGAGATCATCGGGCTGCACAGCACGGGGCCGATCCTGAGCTTCCTGCCCGTGATCCTCGTCGGCATCCTGTTCGGGCTCGCGATGGACTACCAGCTGTTCCTCGCCTCCGGCATGCGCGAGGCCTACGTGCACGGCGCTTCGGCGCGGGATGCCGTGGCGCAGGGCTTCCGCGCCGGGCGCTCGGTCGTCATCGCCGCGGCGCTGATCATGGTGTCGGTGTTCGGCGGGTTCATCTTCTCGGAGTCGACGATCATCCGGTCGATCGGCTTCGGCCTCGCGTTCGGTGTGCTGCTCGACGCCTTCGTGGTGCGGATGCTGCTGATGCCCGCGCTCATGCACCTCCTCGGGCGTTCGGCCTGGTGGCTGCCGCGCTGGCTCGACCGCATCCTGCCGAACGTCGACATGGAGGGCGCCGCCCTCGAGCGCGACCACCCTGGGATGAAGGCCGTGGCCGTTCCGACCACGACCGACTCGGTCCCGACCTCCCGCGGCTGAGGCGGCCGCGGCGGCGCAGATCCGCAGCCGGGTCGCAGTGTTCCTGCGACCCGGCGCGAATCTGCGACCTCACCGCGTGAGGGAATCCGCTCCGTGGTGGGGACGGGGGGGCAGTTGTCTCAGTTCAGAGAAGCTGGAAGCTGTTCCAGACGGTAGCACCAACCACGAGCACAAGAGCCAGTGCTGCGAGGAGCCCCCACCCGACAATGAGCATTGCTCGGCGTCTCGAGTTCGTCTTTGGCACGCCGACATACGCGGTCAGGAGCCCGAGCACGATACATACGAAACTCACCACCGGGATCCAGATGAACACGACGCCCGCACCGAGTAACACCCATACCGTCCCGGGAATCCAACTGGTGGTGCTTGTTTCTACGGTCTTCTCCATGTCCCGCCTCCTTTCTCATATGTGAATGCTCTATTCAGGGCTAGATATTCTGGAGGCTCCGTGAGACCACGCCCGGTCCATTGACGACCAGACTCTGAATCTTGTCAATCTGGATTCCGGAGCCTTTGTAGGCGATGTAGCCCCTCCAGACGATGTCGCACTCGGCCATTCCGCCGGCGAGCATGTAATGGCTCACTGAGCTACTCAGCACGACGGTGAAGTTGTAATTCAACGCTGCAGCAGTGCAACTTGACGTTCTGAGAACGACACCGCTCCCCGTCACGTACTTGAAAGTCTGGGACAGCTTCGTAATGAGCACGCCCAGGATGCGCTGTTCCACGACGTAGCTCGCGGTCACGTTGTATTCGATGCTGGCCGTAGATTGCGCACTCAGCCCACTACCCGCGGAGGCCCCCGTATTAGTCGGTGTGCTCACGGTGTTCACGTCGAAGCTCGTCTTCACATCTCCGTTCTCGACGCTCACGCTCTCGCCGGTCTGCGCGGTGTGCTCGAAAGCAGCGCTCACCTCAGGATCCATGAGATAGTCCATCAACTTCTGCTGGTCGGAGGGGGATAACTCTTCGAACTTCCTCAGATCGGTTGCCGCCTCAGACGATGATGCTGCTTCGGCTTCGAGTCGATCGTGAAAAGATTCCACGGTGATAGGTGGGTCATCGGCCACCGCATTAGACGGCGCGGTTCCGAACGTGACCATGAGCGCAACGACTGCGCCCACAGCGCCCAGGCCCTGTGACTTGTGAGTGTACATAGAAGGTACTCATTTCCCCCCGCCCCCATGGAGCCAGCGAATGCTGCCTTCGGGAGGAGGCTAGGCGTCAAAGCACCGCCTGTCTGTCCCCATTTTGGAGGACATGAAGCCACCTCTCAGACCCTGTCAGACGTGGATTCCTCCGGGTTTGCGGGAGAATTCGCGAAAGGCGAGTCGACGTGCCGGCACCGCGCCTGGGCGATCGTGTTCCGGAATTCTGCAACTGCGACCGTGAACTGAGGTCCACGCCCTCAACTCGAGCGGTTTCGAGGCTTACCAGAGAAGCGGAACCAGGATCGCGGTAGAGCCCGTGTCCTCGGTCGTGCATAGAGTGGGGCGCATGAGTTCCGACCTGCGCGCACTGCTGGAGCAGCGGCGCGCGCAGGCCGAGGAACGTGTGCGCACGACGGCCGCGACCCTCGGACAGCTCATGCACGACCGCGAGGGCTCGAACGACGACGACGAGCACGACCCCGAAGGCGTCACCCTCTCGTCGGAGTGGTCGCGCCTGACCGGGCTCGCCGACGCCGCGGCCGCCGAACTCCGGCAGGTCGACGAGGCGCTGGCGCGGATGGATGCCGGCACCTACGGGTTCTGCGCGAACTGCGGCCGCCCGATCCCCGTCGGCCGCTTGGAGGTGCGACCGTTCGCGGAGTACTGCGTCGACTGCGCGGAGAAGCTCGGACGGTGACCCCTGACGCGAGCGGCGATCGCGAGTAGCATCCCCCCATGCCCATCGCACTCGAGAACGTCGGAATCGCCGTCCGCGACCTGGAAGCCACCATCGCCTTCTTCACCGACCTGGGCCTCACCGTGCTCGGCCGCGACGAGGTGAGTGGGGACTGGGCGTCGACGGCGGTCGGACTCGACGGCAACCACGCGAAGATCGCGGTGCTGCAGACGCCCGACGGACGCGGCCAGATCGAGCTGTTCGAATACATCCATCCGGACGCGATCGAGACGGAGCCGACACTGCCGAACGAGATCGGGATGCACCGCATCGCCTTCTCGGTCGACGACATCGATGAGTCCCTCGCGATCGCCGCCCGTCACGGCTACCACCCGTTGCGCGGCGTCGCGAACTACCAGGACGTGTACAAGCTCACCTACCTGCGCGGCCCGAGCGGCATCCTCGTGATGTTCGCCCAGGACCTCACGAAGAACTGAGCCGGGCAGGACGCGTCAGAGATCGCCGTACACGTCCCGGCGGTGCGCGACCCGGAAGACGGTCACCAGCACGACGTCGTCGACGACCTCGTACAACACGCGATGATCGCCGATACGGACGCGCCAGGCGTTGTCGAACCCGGTCAGCTTCCGGACTCCGTTCGGACGCGGCTCCTTCTCCAGCGCCCTGGACGCCGAAAGCGGGGCAGCCCCGAAGAGGACTGCCCCGCCACGAGAGCGACCTAGGGCAGCGCCGGCCCCCCGGGTCCTGCACCCGGGACCGGGTAGTACACGGGCGGGGTGTCGTCCCACGCCGAGGGCAGCATCAACAGGTCGTCGTAGTGGTGCATGGCGATGCCGCCGAACGAGGCGTCGTCCTGGAACGCGGTGTAGGTCTTGTCGAGTTCGCCCTCCAGGTAGGTGCGCCCCTCCTCCCAGAAGGTCACCGTCTCAGGGTCGCCCGTTCCGGAGAGATCTTTGGTCTCGATGCCGACCACGACCGAGTTCGGCTTGCCGATCTGGTTCGCGTAGTCGATCTCGTGCTGTGCCTGCGCGATGATGCCGGCGCTGCCGTCTGCCGTGTCGCGGTAGTCCATGATCGCGATGTAGTCGGTCATGTCCTGGATGTGGTCGCTGAGCGGCTTGGTCTGCCCGTTCCACGTGATCGCGGTGCAGCATGTCGAGGAGTCCAGCCACCGCGGGATCGCCGGCCCGACGAGTGTCGGGAGTCCGGACGCGTCGCGGCGGTCGATGAGGGTGTCGAGTATCTCCAGCCAGCGGTTCGGCAGCCCGCCGTTGCCCGGTTCCTTCCATTCGCTGAGGATGTACGGTTCGATGTCGACGTTGATGCCGTCGAAGCGCGCAGACGCGGGCACGCTCAGGTTGTAGTCGAGGACCTTCTCGAACTCGTCGATCGCGAAATGCTCGAACTGCTCGAGCGCCCCCAGGTACGGCGGACGTGTACCGCCGGCAACCGTCGCCTGCACGTGGTAGCCGCGGGCCCGCGCCCACTCCACGAATGCCGCGACCTCGGCGCGCGAGTCGCGCAGCATGTCGGTCGTGCCGTACCTGTCGACGCCGAGGTAGATCGTTCGGATCGGGTCGGATCCGAAGGTCGTGGTGTCGTCCATCACGTCGCCGAGCCGGTCTCGCGCATCCCCGTCGAACACGGCTTCATAAGAGGCGCGCTCCCAGATCCACATCGCGCGATCCTGGTCGTAGACGACGGGCGTCTCGGCGGTGGCCCCGCCGAGCGCGACGTAGGTGGTCGGTGCGTCGGCGCTCAGGCCCTTGACGTCGGTCGCGCGTGCCTCGATGCTCGCGAACTCGGCCCCGGAGACGGGGAAAGATGCCGCGTACGCGCCCCCGCCCTGGGCGACGGCAGCCTGCCAGGCGCCTCCGTTCACACGGACCTCCACGGCCGACAGGGCTCGGTGAGCGTCCACATCGACCACCACGTCCAGCGACGATCCTGCATAGGCGCCTTCCGCGGGGGAGACGATCGTGACCACCGGGCGCGCCGCAGCGGGGCGGTGCACGTTCACGGCGAGGAACTCCGACCAGGTCGTGTAGAGCGTGGTGAGGTCGCGTCCCCGGACGGCGAGGTCGAGGCGGCCGTCGATGTCCGAGACATCGAGGTCGACGCTCCACGTCCCCGCGGTTCCGGTCACGGGGATGGGCACGAATTCCTGCGCTCCGACGACGAGAACGAGTTCGGAGGCGTTCGCGAACGTCCCCTCGACCGTGAGCGTCGAACCGCTCACGGTGTCGCCGTCACTCGGCGAGGTGATCGTGAGGTCGGTCGTGACGGTCTGCGCGGATGCGGCACCGCCGGCGGCGACCATCCCTCCCGCGACAAGGGTGGCGGCGACCAGCGCCGACAGCCAGCGTGTGCGTCTCATCGGTGTCTCCTTCCGCTCCGCCGGGCGCGGAGTCGTCGTGTCTGCCACGGTGGCGGGTGCCGACTCCGACGGTCAACGGAAGGGCGGAGAAGGGGAATGAGTGGAGGAAGGAATCGGGCGCTCACGAGTCCCGGACACCGGGTCTCGCCTATCGCCCCCTCTTGTTCCCACGGCACGGAATGAATACGGTTGCACGAACGATCATCGAGCCGAGGAGGGCGTGATGGGAGCGTTCCCGAACACGCAGCCGCTCTTTGTGAGCCTCGCGCAGCAGCTCCGCGAGCGGATCGATTCCGGCGAGTGGGCAGCCGGCGAGCGCCTGCCCACCGAGGCCGCCCTGGCGTCGGCGTATGCGGTCGGGATCAACACCGTGCGGCGGGCGGTCGGGCGCCTCGTCGACGAGGGGGTCGTGGTGCGCCGTCAGGGCTCAGGAACGTATGTGTCGGTGCGGGCGTCCCGGCGCGCGAGCCCCTGATCGGCGTGATCGTCCCCTCACGCACCTACTACTTCCCCACTGTCGTCGAGGGGATCGCGGAGGTGGCCGGGGCGGCGGGCGCGACGCTGCGCATCGCCTCGAGCGAGTACGACGACGCCCTCGAGATCCGCCGCATCCGGGAGCTCCTCGCCGCCGGGTGCGCCGGCCTCCTGATCACGCCCACCCTGCACCTGGCCGACCCCACGGCGCGCCTCGACCTGCTGCGCGCCCTGCCGACGCCGGTGGTGCTGATGGAACGGATGCCGACGGATTCGCCGCCGGATGACGGGCTCTCGGCGGTATGCACCGATGTCGTCGCCGGCGGGTACGCGGCCGTGCGGCACCTGGCACGACGGGGCCGTCGGCGCCTCGGATTCCTCGGGCGCCGTGACACCGCGACGGCCGACGCCGCACTGCGTGGTTACCGTCGCGCGATCGACGACCTGACCCTCGTCGACCTCCCTGGCGCGGTGGCGCGTCGGGACTCGTGGGACGACGTGGCGCTCGCGGACTACGCGCACCGGGCGCACTCTGCGGGGCTCGACGGCGTCGTCTGCCTCGGCGACCGTGAGGCGACGGCACTCCTGCCTCACCTGGCAGGGGCGGGGTTCTCCCTTCCCGACGACCTCGCCCTCGTCGCCTTCGACGATGAGGAGGCCGCGAATGCCCCGCTCCCGCTCACGGCCGTGTCACCGCCGAAGCGCGAGATCGGACGCCTCGCGGCGACCACGCTGCTGCGGATGCTGGGGCGCGGGGGCGACCGCGCGCCGGTACGGATGCTGCTGCAGCCCGTCGTGCGGGAGCGGGCGTCGACGACAACGCGTCTGCTGCGCGCGAGGATGAGTTAACGAAAGAAAGTGGAGAACGGCCCTCAGGCGGTTCTCCACTTTTAGTCTTTCGGCGTTGAACGCCTGCCTGTAGTTTACGACATCATCGGAGCATGAGCAACGCCGCAGCCGCCCCGGGCACAAGCACAACTCCGGCCCAGGAGTCCTTCGGTTCATCGACATACGCAGACCTCGTCGGCGCTCGTCTCCTCGACTTCTTCCAGGCGACATCGCCATGGCAACGCCGCCTGTGGGATGTCGGGACATGCCTCGTGTTGGACGAGGTGATCGAAGCTGCGCAATGGCGTAGCCGAAAGGTCCTCAGCGACGGCGCAGTGGCCTGGCTCGCGAAAGACGCGGAACGTATCGCTGGGCGGGATCCCGCTCTCGGCGAGGCCGCGCTGCGCAAGCACCTCACCGAGACGCTTCGCAGTCCTCTCCAGGATGGTAGCCGTCATGTGCGTCGCCTCCGCGAGCTCTCAGAGATGGCAGCCGATGGTTATATCGATCGCTGGCTCGAGCTGTTGCGCGGCGGAAGAAGGCCCTCGATTGAGCGCTTCGCTCGCGCCGTCGGATCGCACCTTCTCGACTTGGGATACAGCCTGCCGTACCTGCGGCGATGGGCGCAGGAACACATCCGGGCTCAGTCGACTCTTGAAGAGTTGCTTGTTTCCGCGGGAATCCTCGCCACCAAGCCCGAGGCGGACTACAGCGTCATCGTTCCGTTCCGTTCCGTTCCGAGGGCGACGACGTCGCAGACCAGCATGGAACCGACCTGGCGTTCCGGGGCGCTCGTGCGGCAATGGCTCCTGGGCAACGGCAGCAGCACCTCCGGGGTTCGCCAGGTGGGCGGATTCGAATACCACGTGCGTGCACGCGATCCGCTGGGCGCCGCGCTTCTCGCCACCGAGCGTGTTGACCGCCTGATATCGCGCGCGACGCTCGCCCGTGGGCGGGGAGAAGCTCCCGAGCCGCAAGGGTCCATCTGGGTGTCGGGATCGACACGCCCATTCAAGCTCGAGCGGACGAGCCGTGGAGCGTTCGTCCTTTCTCTCGTCGCCGAATCTCGGCTCTATGACGTGAGTGACCGGACCGACCTCGATGACGCTCTTGAGCTCGCCTCTGTGCTCAACCTGGGTTCTCCCGGCCCTGCGATCGCGTCTGGATGGGCTGCGGTCGAGGCGCTCCTCGTGTCGTCGCAAGACCCGGAGGATTCGAAACTCGGACGCGGAGCGGTCGCAGCCGACCGGATGGCGTCACTCGTTGCGTGCTCCTGGCCCCGCGCCGATCTCACCGCACTGTCGTATCAGCACTCCCCCGCTGTGCCGGATGCCATCAGCATCCGCCTGGCCGCAGCGTCGTCCAATCAGGAGCGAAGCGCGATCGTCGCCTCCGCCCTGGCGAGCGGGCAGTCGCTAAGGCTCCGAGCATCCTCCGATCGGGCAGCGGAATCTCGCATGACTCGTCTGATGACAGCCAAGCGCCACACCCTTCACGATGTGGAGGCACACGTGCGTGGTGCTATGCGACGGCTCTACCGGCAACGCAACATCGTGATGCACGGCGGTTCGACTGACACGCTCGCCCGCGATGCGACGCTGAGAACCTGCGCGCCCCTCGTCGGCGCAGGGCTTGACCGGATCACGCACGCGCGCATCGCGCATTCAGAGAGCGCGCTCCAGCTCGCCGAGCGCGCTCAGCTGAGTCTTGCCCTGGTCGGAGCGCCCGGAGGCCCTGAGGTCGCCAACCTCCTCGAGTAAGAAAGGGCGCCGCCCTGCTCGCGACGGCTGATTCGCCGACCCCAGCAGTGCAACCGCTTGCATGATGGTTGTCCGCATCATAGGTTGAATGCAGGCCCTCCGCCGGGTCGACGATCCAGCCGAGGAGCCCCGTGCACGACAGTCCCCACCGCACCGCCCCTCGCGCGCCCGTCCGCATCGTGCACCTCGGACTCGGCGCCTTCCACCGCGCCCACCAGGCCTGGTACACCGCACACGCGGACGCCCGGCGGGAGTGGGGCATCGCCGCGTTCACCGGGCGCTCACCCGAAGCGGCCCAGACCCTCGAGCGGCAGGACGACGTCTACACGCTGCTCACCCGCGGCCCGGACGGCGATCGGCTCGAGACCGTCGAGAGCATCGTCGCCGCGCACGACGGCGGCGACACAGACGCGCTGCGCGACTACCTCACGCGCCCGGAGGTCGCGGTCGTGACGCTCACGGTCACCGAGAAGGGCTATCGCCGCCGGACGGACGGCCGCCTCGACATCGCCGACCCCGACGTCACGGCCGACATCTGCGCACTGGCGGGAGCCCTCGCCGATCACCACGACGACGTGCCGGGAGCCGTCGAGAACGGCGTCCTGCGGTCCATGCCCGCTCGGCTGCTCTGGGCGCTCGACGCCCGACGGCGCGCTCTCCCCGACAGCACGATCACCCTGATCCCGTGCGACAACCTCGACGACAACGGCACCGCGCTGCGGACGGCCCTCGCCGACCTCGCCTCGCTGACGTCACCGCTGCTCGGCGCCTGGATCGACGCGCACGTCGACGTCGTGACCACCTCGGTCGACCGCATCACGCCCCGCACCGCCCCCGCCGACGTCGACGCCATCGCGACGCGCACCGGCGTCCACGACGAGGCGCTGGTGGTCACCGAGCCCTTCCACAGCTGGATCCTGAGCGGACGCATCCGCGCCGAACGCCCGCGCTGGGAGGATGCCGGGGCCTCGTTCGTGTCGGACATCGAGCCCTTCGAACAGCGCAAGCTCTGGATGCTCAACGGCGCGCACTCGCTCCTCGCCTACGACGGTGCCCTGCGCGGACACGAGACCGTGGCCGAGGCCATCGCCGACCCCGAATGCGCCGCTCTCGTGAACGACCTGTGGGATCTCGCCCAGCGGCGCCTCGAGCCGTCCGCGCACCGGACCGGCGTCGACCTCGCCCTCCCCGACTACCGCGAGGCCCTGCTCACCCGCTTCGCGAACCCGCGCATCGCACACCACCTGCGCCAGATCGCCGCAGACGGCAGTCTGAAGCTGCGAGCCCGCATCGTCGAACCGGTCCGCCGCGCGCGCCGAGGGCGAGACGGGAGAGGCGGGCATCGTCGCGATCGCCGCCTGGACGCAGTTCGTCGTCGCCGAGGTCGTCGCCGGACGCCCGCTCGACGACGCGGCCGCGACCGACCTGGCGACGCGGGCATCCTGCGACGACCCGCACCACGCGCTGCTCGACCTGCTGGCCCCCGACCTCGCCGCCGACCCCGAGGTGCGCCGGATGCTCGACGACCACGTCGACTGATCGCGCCGCACGCGAGAGCGCCGGCCCCGCAGGACCGGCGCTCTTCCCCCTCCGGCGTCAGCCTTTCACAGCACCGGCCATCATGCCTGCGCCGAGGCGACCCTGCACGAACAGGAACAGGATGACGACCGGTACCGAGATCAGCGTGGCGCCCGCCATGATGCCCGCCCAGTCCGTGGCCGACAGCTCGCTGCTGAAGGTCTGCAGCCAGAGCGGCAGAGTGGCATTGCCCGGCTTCGTCATCACGACGAGGGCGAGCGTGTATTCGTTCCACGCCTGGAGGAACGCGAAGACGGATGCCGTCACGATTCCGGGTCCGAGAAGGGGCAGGGTCACCCGCATGAACGCCCCGAACCGACTGCACCCGTCGACCATCGCGGCCTCTTCGAGCTCGGCGGGGATGCCGTGGATGAACCCGCGCAGCAGCCACACCGTGAACGGGACGACCGTGCCGATGTAGAGCAGCGACAGGCCGCCCACCGTGTTGAGCAGGTGCCACCCGTCGAGCATGCGGAACTGCGAGATGAACAGTGCCTCGGTGGGGATCATCTGCACGATCAGCACGAGCAGGATGATGAGTCCGCCGCCCTTGAAGCGGAACCGGCTCACGGCGATGGCCGCGAAGAATCCGAACAGCACCGCGACGATGACCACGACCACGGTGACCGCGGCGCTCATGCCGAGCGCCGACCAGAAGCCGCTGTCAGCGAGGATCCCCGCGAAGCTGTCGAAGCTGAGCGGGAACGGGAAGAACCGCGGCGTGCGCGAGAAGAGCTCCTCGTTGTCGGAGAGGGCGGTGTTCACCATCCAGTAGATGGGGAACACCAGGAGGAACGCGGCGGCGACCGCGACGCCGTTCCAGGTGCGCCGCCGCACGTCGTTGCGGCTGCCGATGGTGCGGCGTGAGCGCGGGGGCACGACCGCGGGGATGTCGGTCGTACGGGTCATGATCGGGACGCTCATTCCGCGGCCTCCTTCTGCTGGGCGAACATCTTCGCGATGTACTTCCAGGTGAGCAGCAGGGTCAGGATCAGCACGATCGTCGCCAGTGCCGACGCATCGCCGTACTCGCCCTGGCCGATGCCGATCCGGTAGATGTAGGTGCCGAGGAGGTTGGTCTCCTCGATCGAGACGCCCGCCTGCTGCAGCACGTAGATCTGCGTGAACACGCGCAGGTCCCACACGATCTGCAGGAGTCCGACGATCATGACCGCCGGTGTGATGAGCGGCATCGTGACGTGCCGGAAGCGCGTCCACGGCCCCGCGCCGTCGAGTTCGGCGGCCTCCAGCACCTCGGTGGGCACCTGGGTCAACGCGGAGTAGATCATGAAGACGATCAACGGCAGGCTGCCCCAGATCACGGTGATCGCGGCGATCGTGAACACACCCATCGGTGTCGAGGTCCACGGGAACCCGGCCATGTCGGGGAAGCCGATGCGCGCGAGGATCCAGTTCACCAGCCCGTAGCGGGCGTCGAACAGCCACTGCCAGATGACCATGGTCACGAGCGCGGGTGTGGCCCACACGAGCAGCAGCGTCACCTGCAGGGCGATGCGCGCCCAGCTGCTCACCTTGGTCAGCAGCAGCGCGATCAGCATCCCGATCACCATCGACAGCGAGGCGCACACGGCGCAGAAGAGCACGGAGCGGAAGAACACGACCCACATGTTCGGGTCGGTCAGGATCTTGCCGTAGTTGGCGAGTCCGACCCATTCCGGCTCCGCACCGAACTGCTGCGCGAGCCCGAACTTCTGCAGCGACATCAGGAACTGCTGCAGCAGCGGCCAGCCGAGAGCGATCAGCACCGCCACGAGGAGCGGGGTGATCAGCAGGTACGGGAGCAGTGCCCCCCGCACGCGACGCGGGCGCGTGCGGGGAGCGGGCTGCTGCGGGGTCGCCTCGGGGGCGGCCTCGACATCGATCACGGGAGTGGACATCATCAGTCGGCGTTGAGGGTCTCTTCGATCTTCGCGCCGATGCGCGTGACCACGTCGTCGATGTCCTCGCCCTTGGCGATCGCCGAGTAGAGATCGACCGGGATGTTGTTGCCTTCGACGATCGCCCAGTTCGGGGCGGCAGGGGTGAGGGCGCTCGTGTCGGCGATCTGCTGCTGCAGCTCGGCGTCGACGATGCCGTCGGGGATGGCGGACGCGTACTGCGTGTTGCCCGGTACCCATCCGGAGTCCTCGGCGAGCTGACTCATGAAGTCTTCGCTGAGGATGAGCTTCATGGCCTTCTTCGCGAGTTCCTGCTTCGAGGAGTTCGCCGCGATGCCCACGTTGGACCCGCCGAGGAACTGGTGGCTCTCCCCGCCCGCTTCGACGGGAGGCAGCGCCATCACGCCGGTGACCCCAGCGAGATCTTCCGAGATGCTGTCCTGCGCGAACACGCGGTACGAGAACATCGCGACCTCGCCGTTGTTGTACGGCACCCAGGGGTTGCCAGCGGTCTCCTTGGCGTCGAGCGCACCGAGCGCCGAGTTCTGCCAGAGCGTCTGCATCTGCTCGAGCGCGGACTTGGCCTCCGGGGTGTCGAGGCCGCTGACCCAGGCGCCGTCCTTCTCCTCGGCGTAGTTCGCACCGTGCGAGAACAGCCAGCCCTCCAGACCGTGCACATCGACGACCGGGAAGTAGATGCCCTTGAAGCCCTCGACGCCGTCGGGGTTCGCCTGCTGCACCGTCGCGGCTGCCGCGACGAGATCGTCGAGCGTCTCGGGTGCGGCGATGCCCGCCTTCTCGAGGAGGTCGGTGCGGTAGAACACGACGCTGGTTCCGGCATACAGCGGGTAGGCGTAGGTCTTGCCGTCGAGTGTCGCCTGGTCGACGAAGCTCGGGATCAGGTCGTCGCCGCCGACCTCGTCGTACAGGTCGGAGATGTCGGCGAGCGCCCCGACGTTCGCGAAGGTCGCGGTCTTCGTGTTGCCGATCTCGACGATGTCCGGCGTCTCGGACTTGCTGGCGAGCGAGGTCTGGAGCCGGGAGACGATGTCGTCCCATGGCTGCATCTCGACGGTCAGCGTGGAGCCGGGGTTCTGGGCGGCGAACTCGTCTTCGAGCCACGCGACCGCATCGTCGGACACGGAATCCTGCATGAGCCACACGCGGAGGTCTCCGCTCTCGGCGTCGCCTTCTCCGTCGTTCCCGGCGCCGGAGCTGCAGCCGGTGACGGCCAGCACCGCGGCCAGTGAAGCGGCCGCCGCGATCAAGGTGCGTCTTGCCATTCTCGTTCCTCCATGGTCTTCCTCGACGGGCCCCGAAAGGCGCCCGATGAACGGGTGTTTCAACCGATTCTCACGCTAACGTGCAAACGGTTGCATTACAATAGCTTCTTCATTGAAGAGGGTGTAACGGTTGTGTTTCTGTTTGATTACCAGGGCTAAATCGGGGAGTGTGAGACGCCTGGTGCCGGGATCCGCTGCCACAAGAGCGCGTTCGCTGCACCGCGTTGCACGGCTCAGACGGCGACTGCTGCGCCCTCGCGCGCCACCGTCTCGAGGACCGCGATCGGAGCGAGCAGCTGGGCGGTCGGGATCGGTGCGGCGCCGGTCGCGAGCATCCGCGCGAACGCATCGACCCCGGGTTGCACGTAGTCGGCGCCGAGCACGATGTCACGGCTGACGACCCCGTGACCGCCGACCGCGGTCGCACGGAAGGGAACCTGGCCGTCGCCGTCCGGGCGGATGAACTCGAGCGTCACGAGCACGCCGCCCACCCGGTAGCGGGCCACGACTCCGCTGGGGAGACGCTGCAGGTCGATGGCTTCGGGGTCGCCGGGCACCAGCCGCTGCGCGACGTCGGCGACGTGGATGCCGTAGAAGAAGATGCCGCTGTACGGACTCGCCGCATCCGCCGGACCTGTCACGGTGACGGCCTGCAGCTCGCCGATCGACGTCAGCCCCTCGGCGATCGCGTCGGTGTCGGCCACCCAGCGCAGAGCCGACGACGAGGTGAGCACCGTGCCGCCCCGCTCGGCCGCGGCGACGATCGCCTGCGCATCCGCGACACTCGCGGCGAGCGGCTTGTCGACCCAGACGGGCGTACCCGCCTCGAGGAACGGCACGGCGTGCGCGCGGTGGAGGGCGCCGTCGCGCGAGGTGACGATCAGCGCGTCGACGCTGCCGAGCAGGTCACTCGACTCCGCGACGATCCGCTCGATGCCGCCGAGCTCCGCGAGCTCACGCGTGCGGTCCGGTTCTCCGGCGACGAGCGCCACGACACGCACCGGCACCCCGGCCGGACGCTCGACATTGAGGTAGCGGATGATCTCCTCGGCGTGGCTGTTCTCGATGCCGACGATCGCGACGTTCTTCGTTTCCATGTCTCTCATCCTCTTTCACTCGTGGAGGTCGACCGGACGACCGATGCGGGCCGACTCGTACACGGCGAGCACGACCTGCAGTGCCCGGCGTCCGTCGTCGGTGGTGATCGCGGGCCGGCCGCCCGAGCGGATCGCCCCCACCACGTCGACGTACTGCCGACGATGCGCCACGTCGACGTCGAGCCAGCCTTCCGGCACATCGCGCTCGAGCAGCGAATCGGGCTCGGGCTGCGGCGCGGAGGCCGAGGCGAAGAAGGCCAGCCCCTCGTTCTCCATGACGGCCGTCCCGTGCGAGCCGTGCACCGCCAGGCGCACCGGGAGCCCGGGGTATGCGGCGGTGCTCGCGAGCAGCAGGCCGATCGCGCCGCTCTCGAACTCGATCGTGGCCCCGGCGACGTCTTCCACCTCGATGCCCTCGTGGGCGAGACGACCCGTCTTGGCGCTGACCGACACCGGCCTGCCGAGCATCCACAGCAGCAGATCCAGGGCGTGGATGCCCTGATTCATGAGGGCGCCGCCGCCGTCGATGGCAGCCGTCCCGCGCCAGTCGCCCGACTCGTAGTACTCCTGAGCGCGGAAGAACGCGGACTCGACGACGCCGGACGTCACACGCCCGAGCGCACCCTCGTCGATCGAGCGACGGATGAACGAGGCCACGGGCTGGAAGCGGCGCTGGCTGATGACCGACACCGTACGGCCGGTGGCCCGCTCGGCGGCCTGCACACGGTCGGCGGCATCGAGCGTCACGTCGATCGGCTTCTCGACGATCACGTGCACGCCCGCTTCGAGGGCCTCGATCACCGCCGCCGCGTGGAACGCACTGGGAAGGCAGATCGCCGCGATGTCGATCTTCTCGGTGCGGTACGCCTCCGCCGCGGAGACATGGAACGGCACGCCGTACTGTTCGGCGAGCGCACGACCGCGGGACTCCTCCACGTCGACGACCGCGGCGAGCACGCCGTCTTCGCCGAGGGTCGCGACCAGTCGTGCATGCACAGCGCCGATCACACCCGCTCCGACGATCGCGATGCGCAGCGGTTCGGTCATGGTGTCTCCTGTCGTGGGGGGTGAGTGCCGGAAGTGTCGGCTAGTCGGCGTCGCGCGACCAGGCGAGGGCCTCGCCGCCACGGTCGGCCGATGCCTGGGCGAGCAGGGCCAGCCTGGTCACCGCGACCGACTCGCGGGTGCCGACCTCGGGAGTGCGTCCGGCGGCGAAGGCGTCGAGCGCTTCTTCGGCAGGGCGCCGGCCTTCCGGCAGATCGAGGACACGCATCGGCCGGTCGCTTGTCGTCACCTCGACGCGTCCGCGCGCCCAGAAGATCTCGGCGGTACCGCACGTGCCGACCAGGCGCAGACGGTAGTCGCCGTGCACATCGGATGCCTGGGGGTGAGCCAGCTCACCTCGCTCGAGACCACCGCGGTCGGCGTGGTGAGCGTGGCGACGCCGTAGCGCGCGAACCCCGGCGTCGCATCGAGCGGTGCGGACACGGCGCCGCGGATGACCCCTCGTCGGCCGGCGCGAACAGCAGCGCGGCATCGAGGTCATGCACCGCCAAGTCTGTCAGGATGCCGCCGTACTGCGCGGGGTCGAAGAACCATGCGGGGCGCTGAGCGCGGTTGAGCTTGTGCGGCCCTGACGAGGTGATGCCGACGATGTCGCCGAGCTCCCCCGCCTCGACCACGGCGAGCGCGGCGAGGGTCTCGGGGTAGCCGCGCTTCTCGAGCAGCAGGCTCACCGTGCGGTCGGCCTCCGCCGCGGCGGCCTCGATCTCGTCGAGCTCGGCCTGGGAGGTGCACAGCGGCTTGTCGGCGAGCACGTGGGCTCCCGCATGCAGCGCGGCGACGACGTCGGAGCCTCGCGCTCCGTAGACCCCGGCGATCACCGCGATGTCGATGTCCTCGGCCAGGAGGTCGTCGGCGCGGCCGAACGCCGGCACACCGAAGCGCGCGGCGTGTTGCTCGGCGACCGCAGGGTCGGGGTCGTGCACCCCGACGAGCACGAACCCGTCGCGGTCGGAGCGCGTCAGCTCGTCTGGCACATAGTCCACGTGCGGATGGGCGGCGCCGATGATCGCGATCCGAAGCATGGGCGACAGTGAATCATGCGACCGGTTGCACTGTCAACCGCCGGTCAGGCTCCCGACGTGCGGGCGGCCTCTGTCGTGGCCCGGATCACCAGGTGCGTGGCGATCGTCACACGGGCGTCTGAGCGCTCGCCGCTGGAGAGGATGCCGAGCAGGAGTTCCGCCGCCGCATCGCCCGCCGCCGCGGATGCCGCGGAGATCGTCGTGAGCGCCGGATGCGTGCCGGAGGCGAGCGTGTCGTCGCATCCGATCACGCTGATGTCGTGCGGGACGTCGATCCCCCGCAGCGCCAGCCCTGCCATCACGCCCTGGGCGACCACGTCGTCGAAGGCGATCACGGCGGTGGCCCCTGAGGCGAGGATGCCACCGACGGCGTCGCGCCCGCCGGCCGAGCTGGGGCGGCCGAGCTCCTGCACGATGACGTCGAGCCCCGCCCGCTCGGCAGCCCTGGCCAGCGCCGCCCTGCGCTGCTGATCCGACCACGACTCCCGCGGTCCCGAGAGGTACACCACGCGCGTGTGGCCGAGGCGGTGCAGATGCGCGACCGCCTCGTCGAGCCCGCCGCTCGGATCTATCAGCACCCGGGCGAGGCCGTCGATGTCGCGGTTCACGAGCACGACCGGCCGAGCCGCATCGAGCTCGCGGATGCGCTCCTCGTCGAGTCGAGGAGAGGCCAGCACGAAGCCCTCGACCTGAGCGCTGAGGCGCGAGGTGAGGTTGGCCTCGCGGTCGGCGATCTCGTCGGAGTCGCCGAGGAACACGGCGTACCCCGCCGCGTCCGCCAGCGTCTGCACCCGTCGCACGAGCGGAGGGAAGAACGGGTTGGCGATGTCGGGCACGACGACGGCGACGTTGCCGAAGCGCCCGGTCGACAGCGCCCTGGCCGCATGGTTCACGACATACCCGAGTTCGTCGGCTGCGACCTTGACCCGTCGCACGGTCTCGGGATTGAGCAGTTCCGGTCGGCTGAACGCGCGAGACACCGTCGATCGCGAGACCCCGGCCACGCGCGCGATGTCGCCGATCGTCACCGACGTCGACGTCGTCTTCCTGTTGTTGCCTGTCACGTCACACACACTAAGCCCGCGCACCGTGGCTGCGCGCGACCGGGGCGCGTGCGCACACCCGACGCCCCGCCGGCACCCGGCGGGTGAATCCGGATCGGAGGCTTGACTTTGCAAGCGGTTGCATTACTCTTGCGAATCATGAGCACGACGACGTTCGCCCTGCACGCCCATCCCGACCGCACCGCGATGGGCGCCGCCGCCGCGCGATCGGCGGCGCGAACGCTGCGCGAAGCCGTGGCCGCCCGCGGCTCCGCACGGATGATCGCGGCAGCCGCCCCGAGCCAGCTCGACGTGTACCGCGCCCTCGCCGCGGAACCGGATGTGCCCTGGGACCGCGTCACGATCCTGCACATGGACGAGTACCTCGATCTGGACCCCGCGGCGCCGCAGCGCTTCGGCACCTGGCTCCGCACGCACCTGGTCGACATCGTGCACCCCGCCGCCTTCCACCCCATCCGCACCGAGCTCGGCACGCGGGCCGCGACCGACGAGTACACCGCCCTGCTCGAAGAAGGACCCATCGACCTCGTGAGCCTCGGTATCGGCGTCAACGGCCACATCGCATTCAACGACCCGCCCGATGCCGACCTGAGCGACCCGTGCCCGGTGCGCACGGTGCAGCTCGACCTCGCCAGCCGTGTGCAGCAGGTCGACGACGAGTGCTTCGATACGCTCGACGCCGTGCCCACCCACGCGCTGACGCTGACGATCCCGGCACTCATGAGCGGAGCCCACCTCGTGTGCGCCGTTCCGGATGCCCGAAAGGCCGAGGCGGTACGGGCGCTGGTCGAAGAGCCGATCAGTTCGCACTGGCCGTGCACCGTGCTGCGGCGTCACCCGCGTTGCGAGGTGCACGTCGACCGCGACGCGGCATCGCTGCTGCATCCGCTCCCCGCGACCGCGCAGGCGGCGCGATGACGGCCCAGACGCTGCAGGGGCGGAACGCGCTCGGCGCCGGAGGGCTGGAGGTCGTCGTCGAGCACGGCCGGATCAGCGCGCTCACGGCGATCCCCGATCCCGGTGACGGGTCGCCGTGGATCGGCCCTGGACTCGTGGATCTGCAGGTCAACGGACACCTCGACGGCGACGCCAACGCCGCGGATCCTTCGCCCGAGCACGTCGCCGCGATGGCGCGCTCGCTCGCAGAGCACGGCGTCACCCGGTTCCTCCCGACCGTGATCACCGCATCTCCCGCCGACATGATCGCGCGAATCCGGGCGATCGACGAGGCCGTGCGGGCGTCGACCGCGACCTCACGAGCCGTCGCCGGCATCCACGTCGAAGGGCCGAGCCTGTCGGACCAGGACGGGCCTCGCGGCGTGCACCCGCTCGCGCACATCCGCCCACCGGAGATCGCCGAGCTGCAGTCCTGGCTCGACGCCGCACCGGGGCTCCTGCGCGTGGTGACCCTCTCCCCCCACCACCCCGGCTCCGCCGAGGCCACACGCTTCCTCGTCGCGCACGGCGTACGGGTCGCGGTCGGACACACGCACGCGACGGATGCCGAGATCGCCGCGGTGGTCGACGCCGGCGCCACGCTCTCCACGCACCTCGGCAACGGCGCGCACGCCGTGCTCCCCGGCACCCGAACTATCTCTGGGCGCAGCTCGCGGAGCCCCGGCTCGCGGCCGGGGTCATCGCCGACGGCCATCATCTGCCCGACAGCACGCTCGCGACCATGATCGCCGCGAAGCGCGACCACGGCATCTTCCTCGTCAGCGACGCCGTCGCCACTCCTGCGGCCCTGACCGAGGGCGGGCTGTCGACGGTCGGCGGAGGCGTGCACCTCGCCGACGACGGCGCACTGCGTCACGTGTCCACCGGATTCCTCGCCGGCTCCGTCCAGACGCTCGATGTCGGTGTCGCCACCGTCGCGCGTCTCACCGGATCTCTCGCGACCGCGGTGCGGCTCGCGAGCACGGCCCCCGCCGCCGTCCTCGACGACGGCCCGCACTGGACCCCGGGAGCGCGCGCCGACGTGCTGGTGTTCGACTGGGCCCCCGGCGACCCCGCGATCACTCCGCGCGAGGTCCTCATCGCCGGAGACACCGCGACCGACCTGACCGCCGCCGACACGACCGCCGCCGCAGGAGGCCGCCGATGACCATCGACAAGGCCGAGGTGATCGTCACCAGCCCCGACCGGAACTTCGTCACCCTGAAGATCACGACCGCCGACGGCGTGACGGGGTTGGGTGATGCCACTCTCAACGGACGTGAGCTCGCCGTGGTGGCGTATCTGACGGAGCACGTGGTGCCGCTGCTGATCGGCGCCGACGAGTCCCGCATCGAGGACACGTGGCAGTTCCTGTATCGCGGCGCGTACTGGCGTCGCGGGCCCGTGACGATGGCGGCGATCGCCGCGGTCGACATGGCGCTGTGGGACATCAAGGGCAAGGTCGCGGGGATGCCGGTGTACCAGCTGCTCGGCGGCGCGAGCCGGAACGGACTGATGGCCTACGGGCACGCCTCGGGCAAGGAGCTGCCCGAGCTGTTCGACTCGATCCGCGCGCACCAGGAACAGGGGTACAAGGCGATCCGGGTGCAGACCGGTGTGCCGACGCTCAAGGCCATCTACGGCATCGCCGCCCAGGGCGCGGATGTCGGCGACGCGAACGTGCGCTACGACCACGAACCCGCCCGCCGCGGCGCGAAGCCGGTCGAAGAGGATTGGGACACCCGTGCCTATCTCACGCACCTGCCCGGGGTGTTCGAGGCGGTGCGCAACGAGTTCGGCCCCGACATCCCGCTCCTGCACGACGGCCACCACCGGATGACGCCGATCCAGGCCGCGCGGCTGGGCAAGGACCTCGAGCCGTACGACCTGTTCTGGCTCGAGGACTGCACCCCGGCCGAGAACCAGGAAGCCCTGCGGCTCGTACGCCAGCACACCACCACCCCGCTCGCCATCGGGGAGATCTTCAACACGGTGTGGGACTTCAAGGACATCATCCGCGACCAGCTCATCGACTACGTGCGCGGCGCCGTCACCCACATGGGCGGCATCAGCGCGTTGAAGAAGACACTCGACTACGCGGCGCTGTACCAGATCAAGTCGGGCATGCACGGGCCGACCGACATCTCCCCGGTCGGCATGGCCGCCGCGATGCACCTGGGTCTGTCGATCCACAACTTCGGCATCCAGGAGTACATGAAGCACGGGTCACGCACCGACCAGGTCTTCCAGCAGTCGTTCACCTGGACCGACGGCTACCTGCACCCCGGTGACAGGCCCGGTCTCGGAGTGGAGCTCGACGTCGACGAGGCAGGGAAGTACCCGTACGAGCAGGCGTACCTCCCGTACAACCGCCTCCTCGACGGCACCGTCCACGACTGGTGAGAGCGGGATCGACGGAGGGTTGGACTCCCCTCGGGAGCGCGGTGCCCGCGCAGTAGGCTGAACCCATCATGGACGAGTTCATCCGGGGCCTCGGCACCTTCGCGCAGAACTACTGGTGGCTCATCTTCCCCGTCATGGGGATGGCCGGCGGTGCGGCGAAGGCATGGGAGCGCAGTTCCAAGCGCCGTCACGAGCGCCGCCTGGAGACCCTTCGCATGAAAGCGCAACTGAAGACCGCCGAGATCGAGGCGCGCGCACTCACCCAGCAGTCCAAGCGGCGCGGCCCCTCGGTCGTCGACACCACGGCATCCGTCGTCCCGAACGACCTCGTCGCACGACTCTTCGCCGAGCACGACGAGATCACCGCCCGCTGGCTCGACTACGAGCTCGACGTCGCGAAACTGATCGCCTTCCCCGCCATGAGCGACGGACGCCAGCCGTTGACCGCCGCGTTCCTGCGCGCCAAGAAGACCGCAGACGCCCTGCGCCCGGCATCCGCGGACGCGAAGGTGTCGGAGCAGCAGATCACCGAGTACCTGCAGGCCGTGGGCGACTACGCGGTCGCGTTCGAGATCGCGGAGAAGGACGCCAGGCGCCTGCGCGACTCGACCTTCACGGGCCCCGAGCGCAAACGACTCGAACGGGCGCAGCAGCTGCTCAAGGTCGCGGTCGACGAGTCGGCGACACAGGCGGAGCGCAACGTCGCCTACAAGAGGGTGCGCGAAGAACTCGACGGGCTCATCCTGCTCTCCGATGCCGCCGTCACCGTGCTCGAGAAGCAGGTCGCGCGGGAGCTGCCGGCGCAGGGCACCGCGACTCCCGCAGCCGACGCCGAGCCCGCTCCTGCCGCGGAGACCGCTCCCGCCCCCGAGCCCGAGCCGATGCCGATCGTCCACCCGCTGCGCCCCGCACCGCCGCGCATGCAGCCCCGCGAAGAAGCATGACGCCGGACAACGTCACCGGTCCGGTCGCGCATCACGCCGAAGGACCCGTGTGGTGGCCGGGGTGGGGTGGACTCCGCTGGGTCGACGGCGAGGCCGGAGACCTGCTCGCGCTGCGCCCCGACGGCGTGACCAGGCAGCACATCGACGACGAGTACCTGGCTTTCGCCCGGCCCCGCACCGGCGGCGGCCTCGTGGCTGTCGGCGCGCGCACCGTGTATCTGGCCGACGACGTCGACGGCGAGACCCATGCCGTCGCGACGCTGTTCGAGGACCCCCTGGTGCGCATGAACGACGGATGCTGCGACCCTCGCGGCCGCCTCCTCGCGGGATCGATGGCCTACGACGCGACTCCGGATGCGGGGAGCGTGCTGCGGATGGGTCCCGAACTGGAGGTCTCGACCGTGCTGCCGCGGGCGACCGTGTCGAACGGGATCGGCTTCGCTCCCGACGGCCGACGCGCCTATTACGTCGACACCATGACCCACCGCGTCGACGTGTTCGACGTCGTGGAGGGCGACCTCCGCGGCCGCCGGTCGTTCGCCGTGATCCCGGAAGAGCAGGGACTCCCGGACGGCCTCACCGTCGCCGCCGACGGCAGCGTCTGGGTCGCACTGTGGGGTGGCGGCGCCGTGCACGGATACGACGCATCGGGTCGGCAGATCGCGGCCATCGAGCTCCCGGTACCCCAGGTGTCGGCGTGCACGTTCGGCGACGACGACCTCGGCACGCTCTACATCACCACCTCGGCACAGGGTCTGCCCGCCGACCACGGCACGGAGGCCGGATCGGTGTTCGCCGTGCGGCCAGGAGCACGCGGCCTCCCGGTCACCCCGTTCGCCGGCTGACGCTACCGGGTCTTCGCGCCGCACGACTCACGGCCGGAACAGGCGATCGCGCCAGAACAGGCCGTTTCGCAGCGATGTTGCCTGATCTCGCAGGAATGCCTGAGCCGGCGCGCCACGAGCCCCGACGGCCTCTGCCCGGGACACGGTGCACTCAGCACAAGGAACCGTGCCCCGGACACAGGCCGCCGGGTGGAAGCGGTCAGCGCGCCGCGGCGAACGCGGGGTTGACGATCGGCACCGACTCGCCGGCGAGGTAGCGGATGATGTTGTCGGCCGCGTGCACCGGCAGATCCGCCAGCGCTTCGGGCGAGTACCAGGCGGCATGGGGCGTGAGGAGCACCTGGTCGAGGTCGCGCAGCGGGGAATCGGCGGCGAGCGGCTCCCCCGCGAACACGTCGAGGGCGGCAGCACCCACGTGTCCGGCATGCAGCGACGCGGCGAGAGCGTCCTCGTCGATCAGCGGCCCACGGCAGGTGTTCACGACGACGGCGCCCTGCTTCATGGTCGCGAGCGCCTCGGCGTCGATGAGGTGCCTGGTGGCGTCGGTGAGCGGAACGTGGAGCGTCAGGATGTCGGCGCGCGCCACGGCATCCGCGATCTCGACGGGCTCGCATCCTGCCGCACGCACGGCGTCGGGGGAGGCGTACGGGTCGGCGACGACGACGCGGAAGCCCAGGGCGCGACAGCCACGGGCCACGATCGAGCCGATGCGGCCGAACCCGAGCACCGAGACGGTGGTCGTCGAGGGGCGCACCGCCATCGGGCGCGCATCGACGGCCTTCCACGTGCCTCCGCGCACCGCACGGTCGTAGGCGGGGAGGCCGCGGGCCTGGGTCATGATCATGGCGATCGTGTGGGCGGCGACCTCTTCGATGCAGTAGCTCGGGGTGTTCGCGACGGCGATGCCGCGAGCGGTCGCCGCCTCGACGTCGACCATGTCGTAGCCGATGCCGACGCGGCTGATGATGCGGAGATTCGGCATCCGATCCATCACCTCGCCGGTGATCTGCGCCCACTGGACGACGAGCCCCTGGGCGTCGGCTCCGCGGGCGGCGATGTCGTCCACGCTGCCGGATGCCGCGCGCTCGGCGCGGAGTCCCGCCTGTCGGAGGGTGTCTTCGATGACGGTTCCTGGCAGGTCGCAGTCGCTGACGAGGATGAAGGGCTCGGTCATGAGAGCGATGCTATAGCATCTAGCAAATGCGTGTACAGCACGGGAATCTTGCTATAGCATCGAGCACATGACTCGCCGCGCACTGATCACGGGTGCCAGTTCCGGTATAGGAACCGCCGCCGCCCTCGACCTCGCCCGCGAGGGCGTCTCCCTCTGGATCACGTACACGGGGCGCGAGGCCGAAGCCGCCCGCGTCGCCGAGGAGTGCCGCGAAGCCGGGTCGCCCGAGGTGCACGTCTCCCGCCTCGATCTGCGCGAGCGCGCGTCGATCGACGCCCTGATCGGCGAGATCACGGCCACCTGGGGTTCGCTGCACGTGCTGGTCAACAACGGCGGCGTGTGCCCGTACACCCCGTACGACGACATCGATTTCGACGAGTGGGACATGGTCCTCGAGACCAACGCCCGTGGCACCTTCTTCCTCACCCGGGGCGCACTCCCCCTGCTTCGGGCCGCCGACGGCGATCGCTCCGTGATCAACATCGCCTCGATCGCCGGTCAGGTCGGCGCGCTGCAGACCGGCATCCACTACGCCGCGAGCAAGGGGGCGATCCTCGCGATCACGCGCAGCTTCGCACGCCACCTCGCCGCGGAGGGCATCCGCGTCAACGCCGTCACCCCGGTCCGGTCGCGAGTGCCATCACCGACCAGCTGCAGGGCGAGGGTCGCGCGAAGCTCGAGGCCGGGATCCCGCTCGGGGCGTTCGGCCAACCGGCGGACGTCGCCTGGATCATCGCATCGCTCGCCTCGGAGCGCGCGCGCTTCATCACCGGAGCGACGTACGACGTCAACGGAGGAGTTCGCATTGACTGACCGCACCGTCCTCCACCGCACCGCTCTCGAGACCGTGCAGGCGCAGCTCGACGCCTTCAACGAGCACGACCTCGACGCCTTCGTCGCGACCTACGCGGACGATGCCGTGATCACCGGCGTCGCACCCGAGCCCGTGGTCGGGTCGGCCGCGATCCGCGCGTTCTACGAGCCGCGGCTGCAGAACCCCGAGTTGTCGTGCGTCATCGAGACGAGTGTGCTCTTCGGCGCACGGTGGGTCGTCGCGCAGGAGCAGGTCATCAACGCGGGTGTCGCCACCGAGACCATCGCGACATTCGACGTCGTGGACGGCCTGATCGCGCGCGCCTCCATGCTCAAGGCCTGAGCCGAGATCGGGAAGCCCCCCACTTCGGAGCCCCGCACTTCGGAGGAGATCCGCGCTTCGGAGGCGGCTCCGGCGCGATACAACCTCCCTACGGCGAATCTCCTCCGCAAACACGCGGCGGCCGCCCCGCGAAGCACCCACACCTCACCGCCGCACCCACACCACGCCCAGACCCCGAGTGGCACACCCCCGCACTTCGGAGGAGATCCGCGCTTCGGAGGATCCCCTGGCGGGAAAACACCCTCCCTACGGCAGATCTCCTCCGCAACGCGGCAGCCCCTGAAGCTCACTCGTGCTCGGGAAGGAGAGGCGACGACCACCCGGGGTCGCGCCCGAGCTGAGCCGCACGCGACACGGAGGTCGCGCCGTAGCGGTCGCGCAGGGTGTCGAGGACGGTGTCGAGGCGCGCCTCATCACCCCAGTCGATCGGCAATTCGGGCTGCACGTTCCCGACGCGGTCGAGCTGCGTCAGTGAGAAGCCGATCAGAGTGATGCCGCGCGCGGCGATTTCGGGCTGCGCGGCGTCGAGCAGGCCACGCGCCACGGTGAGCACGACGGCGGTGCGGTCGGTCGGCGCTCGAAGCGTGCGCGAGCGGGTGGCCTTCGTGAAGTCGCCGAAACGCAGACGCAGCACGACCGTGCGGCAGACGCGACCACCGTCGCGGAGACGTCGAGCGAGCCGGTCGACGATCTGCGTGAGGATGAGGTCGAGTTCCTCTGCCGAGCGGATACGGCTGCCGAGCGCGCTGCGAGCCGATGGATCCGCGTCGCCGGGTGGTGTCGACCGGCCGCGGATCCCGCAGCCGGGCAAGGGCGTGCACGTGGGCGCCCGTCGCCTTGCCCAGCATCCGCTCGGCGGTCGCGGCCTCGAGCTCGGCGAGTTCCCCCACTGTGCGGATGCCGTAGCGATGCAGCTTCTCGGCCGTCACCGCGCCCACGCCCCAGAGCCGTTCGACGGGGAGGGGAAGGAGGAACTGCTCCTCACGGTCGGGCTCGACGACCAGGAGTCCGTCGGGTTTGCTCACCGCGCTGGCGACCTTGGCGAGGAACTTGGTGCGAGCGACCCCGACCGAGATGGCCAGCCCGGCCTCCGCCCGCACGCGCTCGCGCAGTCGCACCGCGATCTCTTCCGGGGTTCCGGCGATCCGCCGCAGACCTCCGACCTCGAGGAAGGCCTCGTCGATCGAGAGCCCTTCGACGAGTGGCGTCGTGTCGCGGAAGATCGCGAACACGTCTTTGCTTGCGGCCGAGTAGGCCTCCATCCGCGGCGGGACGACGATCGCATCGGGGCACAGCTCCCGCGCCTGTCGACCGCCCATCGCCGTGCGGACTCCGCGCGCCTTCGCCTCGTAGCTCGCGGCGAGCACGACGCCACCGCCCACGATGACCGGTCGACCGCGCAGCTCGGGAGCGTCACGCTGCTCGACCGACGCGTAGAACGCATCGAGGTCGGCGTGCAGCACCGTGGCCTCCCCACGCATCCGTTCTCCCGTCGACGTGCGGATCGTCGCACGGACCGGGGACATCGACATCCGCCGAGCTACGGGGCGACGCGGTGTCCGTGACCGCAGGTATGGTCGGCGCGTGCCGGAACCGGTGATGCAGTGGTGGGCGCGACGGCAGTTCTCCCACGGTCGCGCCGTTCCGTATGACGTGGGCACGTATCGTGCGGGCTGGGCGGCGTACCCGGAGCTGATCCGCCAATACCACCCGGAGCTGAACCACGGGATCGCTCTGTCGCAGGTCCCGCTCGCGGCCGACGTCCTGCTGTGCTGGGAGTGCCCGCTCGGGCACCGATTCGCCGCCACCCCCACGGAGCAGCGCGAACGCCCTGGTCAGGTGCGCCGCCGCTCGGCGTGGTGTCCGGACTGCTCCGCGCTCGCCCGCCCCCAACCGGTCGTGCTCGGCGAAGCACGCGCGCTCCCGCGCAAGCCCCGTCGCCCTGCGCCGGAGCTGTGCACCAAGACCCCCGCCCTGCCCACCGGGACCGCGTTCGTGAGCGCGTGCGCGCCGCGCCCCGCCTCAGCGGCGGAAGGCCGACTCCGGGCCGCCCTCGCGACGCGGATCGAGTTCGACCCGGCCGTGAACGCGGTGAAGGTGTCTCGACCGTTCTTCCGCCACACCGAGGTGTGGCCCGACATCGTGTTTCCGGAGCTCAGGGTGGCTCTCGAGTACGACACGGTCGGCCGCCATGGCCTGGAGCACGTCGGCAAGCGGCAGGACGCGGATCTGCGAAAGGACCGCGCGCTCCGCGCCGCCGGGTGGGAGGTCATCCGCGTCCGCACAGGGAAGCTCGAACCTCTCGGTCCTCACGACCTGGTGCTCTCCTCGACCGGCGCAGCGAGCATCACGCGCATCATCGAGGAGCTGCGCACCATCCGCGGCGCCCTCCTCGTCGACGCGTATCTGCGGTGAGACCTGCTCCGGAGTGAGCCGCGTTCGGGAGGGGAACCTCGTTCGGGAGGACGTATTCGGGCCAGGCATCCTCCGCAACGAGGATCTCCTCCCGAGCGAGCACTTCCTCCCGGGTAACGCCCCCGCGGTGAGCCGTGTTCGGGAGGAGAACCGCGTTCGGGAGGACGTATTCGGGCCAGGCATCCTCCGCACCGAGGATCTCCTCCCGAGCGAAACCTCCTCCCGAGCGAGACCTCCTCCCGAGTGAGACCTCCTCCCGAGGACCTCCTCCCGAGGGCTCCCGAGAGCCGCGGCAGGTCTCAGTCGGGCTTCTTCGCGAGGGGCACGCCGTAGTCGACCATGAACCCGCCGTCGACGTAGAGCGTCTGGCCGTTCATGTAGCGCGACTGGTCGGAGACGAGGAAGCTCACGGCGGCGGCGATCTCACTCGCCTCGGCCAGGCGCTTCGCGGGGATGCGGGAGAGGATCGTGTCGAGGCTGAGGGTTCCGGCCTCGACACCCTGGCGGAAGACGCCCGTATCGACGTAGCCGGGTGCGACCGCATTGACGCGCACGCCGCGGGACGCCCACTCCGCACCTGCCGTCGAGGTCAGTCCGATCACGGCGGCCTTGGTCGTGGCATACGGTGCCCGCCCCGCGGAGCCGCGGGAGGAGATGGAGGAGATGTTCACGATGCGGCCCTCGCCGCGCTCCAGCATCCGCTTGCCCGCCGCCTGCAGCGCTGCGAACACCCCGTGCAGGTTCACATCGACGACGGCCGACCACTCGTCCCACGTGAGGTCTTCGATGCCGCGGTGGCGCTGGATGCCGGCGTTGTTGACGAGCACCTCGATCGGGCCGAGCTCCGCCTCGATCTCGCCGAACACCCGGTCGACGCCGGCATGGTCGGTCACGTCGAGCTCGCGCCACAGGATGCCGGCGGAGTTGTCACCCACGGTGAGTCCCGGCACGCGGTCGGCGGCGACGACGAGGTAGCCGTCGGCGGCGAGACGCTGACCGATCTCCCAGCCGATGCCGGCCGATCCTCCGGTGACGATGGCGACGGGGCGCTGCACGGTCATGTCTCTCCTCATTTGCGGTGATTTGCTATAGCAAGTGTACCGGTCGAGTTCAGCCGGCGAGCAGGGCGGACACCAGCGACACCGCATGCTCCTCGAGCAGCTCCAGCGCACCGGGCGCGAGCGGGGTCTGCCACGCCTGATACGCGCCGCGGTCGAAGGCGTCGCGCGTGGGCAGGTAGACGAACCCGGGGCCGTTCGTCAGGTTCATCACCACGATCGGCGTCTCGGGGAACCGCGCTCGGAGCGTGGTCTGCAGGCGGGAGTATGCCTCGCCGGGGTGACCGACGATCACCGCGTCGCCGAGCCGCCAGGCCCACACGGGGTGCTGCACGGTCGGACCGTCGATGTATCCGTCGCGGAGGTTGCGGGCGCGGCCGAGGCGCTCTTCCCGGGAGCGGGGGTCGATGTCCTTCCACTCCTCGGCGAGTTCATCGAGCGTCGGCAGGTCGCGCAGCGGCAGGTCCACGGATGACACCGATCCTCCGGCGCCCTCCCCACCCGAGGCGGCATGTCCGGCCCAGATCGCGAGCGGAGCGCCCGATTCCACGACACCCTCCAACGTCAGCTCCGCACCGGGTACGGGCAGGGCGTCGAGCGCGGCGAGCACCGCGTGACCGAGCGAGCGTCCGTGGCGATCGGCCACCTCGACGTCGCCGGTGTACTGCTCGCGCGGGGCCAGTTCGCCCGAGGCCCCCTGCACGAACAGGCACGGCGACCCGGTGGCGGCTTCGACGATCTCGCGCATCGCCCCGACGTAGTCCGGCGACACCTCGCGACTCTGCCAAGCGAGCGTGGTCGGGTGGCACGCGTAGTTGACGAGCGTTCCCCGCACAGCGCCGTCGACGCTGAGACGGCCGATCGTGACGGTGTCGTCCGCCGTCGCTGCGGGGTTGTACCCCACCAGCGCCCGTCCGTCGACGTCGAGCTCACGGTCGGCGGCGAGCGTGCAGGTGCCCGTCGTCCATTCGATGAGTCCGGGCACCGCACCGTCGAGCGCCTCGCGGCCCGCGGCGACACCTGCGGCGGCCAGGGCCTCGAGGTATCCGGGGATGAGCTCCCCGCCCGGCAGGTGCGCGTCGGCCGCGCAGAGCACGGCACCCGCGTGCGTGTGTGAGAGCGAGAGCATCAGCTGGTCGGGTTCGAGCCCGAGCCCTGACAGGATCGCTCCGCGCACACCCTGCTCATCGGCGACACGACGCCACCACGTGCCGTCGACCGCGAGGAGCACGCGCGGCCGGTCGTCGGACGCGATCACGGCGAGGGCGGTGAGCTCGAACGGACGGTGCGCGCCCTCCGACCGCTCCCAGTCCGCCGGTCCCCAGTTCTTCGCACGGATGCCGGTCGGCGGGGTGATGTCGCGTCGGGCCACGCCGATGCGCGCGCGAGTGCGCGGGACGCGGATGCGGTCTCCGATGCGCGTCGCCGATGCCGTGTCGTTCAAACCGGGTCCTCCATGTTCTCCATGATGCCGCCGCTCAGGCGCTCGTGAGCACGTCGGCGACCAGCACGCGTTCTCCGGGCTCGGGGAGATCCCCCTCGACCCCGCGCTCGACGCAGTCGCTGTAGAGCAGGGTGGACGGCTCCGCGAACCCCTCGGTCATCCGCAGCCGTCCTCCGACGAACTGGCTCCCGGTGACCCGCGCATGGTTCACGCCCACACCGATGTCGATATGGGCCGCACCCTTCGCCACCGTGGAGGTCACCCCGCTCACCCGCCACGAGACCACCCCGGAACCGGCTGCCCTGGTCAGCAGGGCGCCCTCCGTGCGCTCCGTGCCGAGCTCGACGCCATCCAGCGTCACGAACTGGTCGCGCACGGCGGTCGCACTCAGCACGACATCGCGCACCGAGCCGCCGCGGATCGTCACCCGGGACGCGCCGAGCTCCGCCGGGGCGCCCGTCGCCGGACCGCTCAGGCGGCAGTCGACGAACTCGACGGGTCCGGACCCTCGGGCCTTCACCCCGTCGATCCCCGTGATCGTGCACCGCACGAAGCTCACCGGAGCGGTCACCGGTGTCTGGACGAGCACCTGATCCTTGGGGAGGGCGAAGGTGCAGTCCTCGATGACGGTCGGTCGCGACGATCGAGTCGATCGCTGCCCGATGGCCAACAGCCCGGCGGTGCATCCCCGCAGCTGGGCGCCGTCGGCGTTGATGGTCATCGTCGCCTGCGGATCGAAGGTGGAGCGCGCGATCACTCGCACGTTCTCCAGCGTCAGGTCGCTGATCTTCGTGCCGGCGACGAACCACGAGCAGACGTGGTCGCGCACCGTGATGCGCTTGGCGGAGGTGCCCCACTGCGCTCCGGAGTTGGCGATGTCCATCAGCCCCGAGTTGCCGATGAAGGTGAGGTCGTGCTCGTACTGACCGTGCGTGGTGAACGGGTTGCCACCCTGGTCGTCGCCGTCGCCGTGACAGTTCTCGACGATGCAGTACGCACTGGCGGTCAGATCGTTGAGGTGCCGCGCGTTCGAGGATGTGCAGTCGCTCACCCGTCCGTACAGGCTGTAGATCTGCTGCGTGAGATAGCCCGCGCCGCCGTACATCACCGTCGGCGGGTTCTCGACCGAGCAGCGTTCGGTCGTGAAGTGCGTGTTCCAGCGCCGCATGATCACGGGCCACCAGGTGCGGCTGGCGTGCACATCCGCGACATCGCAGTGGATCGCGTACTCGAACGCGATGGGGTGGGATCCGGTGAGTTCTCTGGGGTCGGGGAAGGAGCCGTCGGTCGGTCCGTCGAACGGACCGGCGCCGAGGAAGCGCATGTTCGAGATGCGGACCCCGGAGACGGGCTCCATCTGCCGCCAGGTGAGCTTCCGGCCCTTCTCCAGCGGCCAGCCGTTGAGGTAGTCGATCCGGATGTGCCGTCCGTCGATCTGCTGCGTCACCTGCACGAACCGCTGGAGCTCGCGCTCATCCGCCCCGCCCCCGGCGACCGGATCGCACTGCACCGCCCACCAGGAGTCGACGGGGAACTTCGACGCGTCGGGCACGGCGACCGCGTCGGTCAGTTCGGGCCAGGCCTCCGCCAGCGCATGTTCGACGACGACGTCCTTCGACACCCCGGTGAAGAACATCACGGCGCCGAACGGGTTGTCGTGGGTGTTCGCCTCGATCCCGTCAGTGGTGAGGAGGTGGCCGCCGAAGTCGATCTCGAGGTGGGAGCGCGTGAAGCGATGCCGTCGCCGGAACAGCAGATCCGTGCTCCCTTCGATCCGTCGGATGCGGGGATCGTTCACCATGGCGGCGAGCGCGTCGTCGGCGGGCGTCTCCGGCCCGGTGATGCCGAAGACCCGGAAGTCGACCGTGCCGTCGTGCTGCAGCAGCCAGCGGGTGTCGCGCTGTCCGGCGATCACCGTGCCGCCGTTGGCCTCGACCTTCGCGTCTTCGGATCCGACGTACACGAGCAGCCCCGCGTCGCCGGGCTTCCGGTACCCGGCGACGATCGCGACTTCACCGTCGCGCGCACGGATCTTCGCCAGCTCGGCGACGGACTCCGCCCGCGTGATGTCCTTCGCACCCATGACGACCGGAGCCGCCTGCGCGGATGCCGCACCCGCGAGGGAGCCGGCCGTGCCGAGCGCGACCGCACCGAGCCCGGCCATGAGGGCGCGCCGACTCGTGGAGCGCGCACCGCCCTCCGGTGACACCGTCTCTGCGTGCGGATCCGCCACCGCGTTCGATCTGTCGGTCATGACAACTCCTTCGTCATCGGGTGGTTCCGGCCGGAACGGCGCCCGTGACTGCTCCCTGCGCCTGCCAGAGCACCGCAGCCTCGGCACGACGCCGTCGCTCCAGCACCGGGTCGGCCACCGGGATCGCTGCCATGAGCCCGCGCGTGTACTCGTGCTGCGGATTCGCGAACAACGCGTCGCGCGCGCCGATCTCGACGATCCGTCCTTGCTGCATCACGGCCACCGTCGACGACATGTATCGGATCACGGCGAGGTCGTGGCTGATGAAGAGGTACGTGAGTCCGAGCTCTGCCTGCAGCTCGCGCAGCAGGTTGAGCACCTGCGCCTGGATCGACACGTCCAGCGCCGACACCGACTCGTCGAGCACCAGGAACTCGGGCTCGAGCACGAGCGACCGTGCGATGGACACGCGCTGGCACTGACCACCCGACATCGACCGGGGCAGCCGGTGCGCGAACTCCTCGTCCAACCGCACGCGGTGCATGGCCTCGCGCACCTTCTCTGCACGGGTCGCCCTGGTGCCGATGCCGTGGGCGAGCAGGGGCGCCTCGATGATCTGCGACACGGTCTGGCGCCGGTTGAGCGCCGAGAACGGGTCTTGGAACACCATCTGCATCCGCCGTCGCAGATGACGCAGCTCCTCGCCGCGCATCTCGTGCGGTCGATGTCCGTCGAAGACGACGGCTCCGGCATCGATGCCGCCGAGAGCGAGCACCGCCTTCGACACGGTCGACTTGCCCGATCCCGACTCGCCCACGAGCCCCACGGTCTCCCCACGGCGGATCTGGAACGACACGTCGTCGACCGCGGTCACCCGTCGTCCGGAGCCGAGCGTGAACACCTTCGACACGCCCTGCACGTCGACCAGCACGTCGCCCGATTCCCTGGCGCGGTCGACCGCGCTGATGGAGCCGGCCTCGACGAGCGGCTCGGTCCCGCGTTCGAGCACTTCGGCGGAGGTGCGGATCGGCTGATGCACGTCGATCGTGAGGTCGACCACGGCTCCGAGCAGCGCCTTCGTGTACGGGTGTTCCGGGGAGGAGTACAGCGCGTCGACCGGCTGTTCCTCGATGATCGCCCCGTGCCGCATCACGTGGATGCGTTCGCAGAAGCCGGCCGCGACGCCGAGGTCGTGCGTGATGAGCACGACCGCGGTGCCGTGCTCGTCGGCCAGCCGGTCGAGCAGGTCGATGATGCGCGACTGGGTGGTGACGTCGAGCGCCGTGGTGGGCTCGTCGGCGATGAGCACGGCTGGCCGCGACGACATGGCCATCGCGATCATGACGCGCTGCCGCATGCCGCCCGAGAACTCATGCGGGTACTGCGCGAGGCGCTCCTCGGGCAGCGGCACACCGACCTCGGTCAGCAGCTCGACGGCTCTGGTGCGTGCCGCAGCCTTCGACACCCTGTCGTGCAGGCGGATCGCCTCCACGAGCTGATGCCCGATCGTGCGCACGGGATTCAGCGACGACATCGGGTCCTGGTAGACCATCGCGATCTCGCCGCCGCGCACCTTCGTCATCTCGCGCGTGCTCAGGGTGAGCAGCTCGCGATCGCGCAGACGGATGCTGCCGCCGAGCGTCGCTCCGTCGTTGAGACGCATGATCGACAGCGCCGTGAGCGACTTGCCGGAGCCGGATTCGCCGACCAGGCCGATCCGCTCGCCGGGGCGCACCGAGAACGAGATGCCCTTGACCGGCATCGCGTCGCCGTAGGAGACGGTGAGGTCCTGCACCTGCAGGACGGGAGCGGTGTCCGTCATCGGCCCTTCCCCTTCCGATCGCCGCCGAACTGATCGGCGAGCACGTTGAGCAGCCAGATGGTGACGAAGATGAACAGCGCGGGGAACAGCACGTACCCGATCGACTGGTACATCTTCTGGTAGCCCTGCTGCACGAGGGTGCCCCAGGTCGCTTCGGGCGGGGCGATGCCGAGGCCGACGAAGCTCATCGACGCCTCGAGCAGGATCGCGTTGGCCGCGTTGATGGCCGCCTGCACCACGATCGGACCTCGGGCGTTCGGCAGCATCTCGGCGAACAGCAGCCTGCTGCGCTTCGAGCCGAAGGCGACGGCGGCTGTGAAGTAGTCCTCCTGCAGCTCGCTGAGCACCGAGGAGCGCACGAGCCGCGCGGTCGTCGGGGTGAGCAGGATGCCGATGATCACGGCCAGCTTGACGGGGTCGGCGCCGAACGCCGAGATAAACACCAGCGCGAAGAGGATCTGCGGGATCGCCATGACCGTGTCGGCCAGGCGCATCAGGATCTCGTCGAGGATGCCGCGGGCGAAGGCCGCCGCCATCCCCAGGCGATCCCCAGGACCATGGCGACCAGGGTGGCACCGCCCGCGATGAAGATCGTCAACTGCCCGCCGTAGAGCACACGGCTGAACAGGTCGCGGCCGAGTTCGTCGGTGCCGAACAGGTGCACGGCCGACGGTCCGGCGAACCGGTCGGGCGACTGTGCGGAGGGGTCGAACGGCGCGATGACGGGCGCGAGCACGCACGCCAGCACGATCACCGCGAGGAGCGCGAGCGGGATCCACGAGGCGAGCGCGAGCCTCCGCCGCGGACGGGCGGAGCGCAGGGCGAGGGTGAGGGTGTCAGCCACGGGTGCTCCTTGCACGAAGACGCGGGTCGAGCACGCCGTAGAGGAGGTCGACGATGAGCGTGGTGAGGATGAACATCGCGGAGATCAGCAGCACGACCGACTGCAGCACCGCGTAGTCGCGCTTGAACACCGCGTCGATCGCGAGCGAGCCGAGGCCCGGCACGCCGAACACGTACTCCACGATCACGACGCCGCCGAGCGTGTAGCCGACGATGAGGCCGAGCATCGTGAGTCCGGGGATCAGTGCGTTGCGCAGCGCGTGCCCGATCACGACGCCGCTCGCCGACTGCCCCTTGCCGCGGGCCGTGCGGATGTACGGGGCGTCGAGCACCTCGACCATCGAGGCGCGGAGGAACCGCATGAGCAGGGGTGCGGCGGCGAACGCGAGCGTGAGTGCCGGCAGGATCATGCGCACGAGGTTGTCACCGGGATCCTCGCTGAACGGCGTGTAGCCGCGGGCGGGCAGCACCTTGAGCTGCACCGCGAACACCACGATCAGCACGATGCCGATAAGGAACTGCGGCAGTGCCATGCCCGCGGTCGAGATCGCCGTGAGGATGCGATCGACCACACCGAGCGGACGCAGCGAGGCGATCACGGCGGCCGGTGTCGCGATGAGCACGGCGAGGAGGATGCCGATCAGGGTGAGCTCGAGCGTGGCGGGGAGCCGCTGTGCGATGAGCTCGGACACCGAGTACTGGTTGAAGTACGACTGCCCGAAGTCGCCGGTGAAGACGCCGCCGATCCACCGCAGGTACTGCTCGATGATCGGCGCATCGAGGCCGGCCTCCTCTCGGAGGCGCTGCAGCATCTCGGCATCCACGCCCGGCGTCGAGCCGAGGCGCGTGATGACGGGGTCGCCCGGCAGCAGCCGGAGCACGACGAACACGAGAAGCGAGGTGGCGATCAGCATCGCGATGCTGATCGCCACCCGCCGAAGGATGGACAGCGCCACGTCAGCCCTTGAGCTGTGCGCCCTCGAGGTGCAGCTGTCCGCCGCCCTCGACCCACACGCCGTCGACCTTCGTGCTGGTCGCGGTGACGACCGTGGACTGCAGCGGCACGATCAGCGGCACCTGCTGGTTGATGATCGTCTGCACCGTGCCCCACTTCTCGGCGCGTGCGGCCTCGTCGGGCTCGGCGACGGCGTCGGCGAACGCGGTCTGGAAGTCGGGGTCGACCCAGTTGCACTCGCAGCGGCCCTCGAGGTAGAAGTTCAGCGAGTACGCGGGCTCCGGAGGCGTGGACTGGAAGTTCGGCACGATGTAGCCGGGGAAGCTCTTGCCCGCCGGGTAGAACGAGTCGACCCAGGTGCCGATGTCGTTGTTGTCGATCTTGAGCGTGATCCCGATCTCCTTCAGGCTCGCCTGCAGGATCTCACCGCTCGTGTTCCATTCGGGGTACTGCCCCGCGACGCCCCACCACGTGAGCGTGCTGCCCTCGGTGACACCGGCTTCGGCGAACAGCTCCTTGGCCTTGTCGAGGTCGTACGAGTAGTCGGTCAGGTCGCCGCCGAACCACGGGTTGACCTCGCCGAGCGCGTTGTTCGTCGGCGAGACGGTGCCCTGCCCGTAGTACGCGGCGTCGAGGATGGCCTCGCGGTCGGTCGCGTAGGCGAGAGCCTGGCGGGCACGCACGTCGTCGAACGGCGCCGACTGCGTGTCGACCTCCCACGAGGGCCACTGGCTCGGGTTCTCGGGCTTGACGAGCGCGATGTCCCCGCCGCCCTCGAGCCCGGCGACGTCGCCTTGGGGAACCGACCACAGCACGTCGATGTCGCCGGAGCGCAAGCCGGTGACGGCTGCCGTCGACTCTGCGGCCTTGACGAGCGTGATCTCGTCGAGCGCCGGGGCCTCGCCGAAGTACTCGGGGTTCGGCACGAGGGTCAGGCTGTCGTCCGGAGTGAAGGTGTCGACGATGTACGGCCCGGTGCCGATCGGCTCCTTGTCGATGGTGTCGAGCGCGTCGACGTCGAGCATCTTGACCCACACGATGCCGGCGGCGAAGGTGGCGATCGGCTCGGACAGGGTGATGACGACGGTCTTCTCGTCGGATGCCGTGACATCCGTGACCATGTCGATCTTGTTCTTCTCCTGGGTCGCCGTCTCAGGGTCGAGGTAGTACTCGAACGACGCCACGGCATCCTCGGCCGTGAAGGGGTCGCCGTTCGAGAACGTCACGCCGTCGCGCAGGGTGAAGGTCCAGGTCTTCTGATCCTCTGAGGCCTCCCACTTCTCGGCGAGGTCGCCGACGATCTCACCGGACTCGTCGGTCTTGGTGAGGCCGTTCCACAGCAGGGGGAACAGCACCTCCTCCCAGGCGAACGTGCGGATGGCCGGGTTGAGCTGCGGGATGCCTTGAGCTGCGGCGACGGTCAGGGTGCCGCCTTCCTGCGCGGGGCCATCGGTGTTCGTGGGGGTGCTGCTGCAACCAGCGGTGATGAGCACGGCGGTGAGCAGCGCTGCTCCGCCGAGCAATACACGACGACGCGACATGGGTGCCTCCAAGGGTCGGGTGATGCGTTCGGGTGACAAGGTGTTTCGCTATAGCATGTAGCAAATGTGCAGCCGCGTCTAGTGCGGATGAGGGGATTGCGGTTACGTTCTCGTTACGCCCCTCGGGCGGTCATCCCGCCACTCCGACGGATTTGCCATAGCATCGGTCGATGCAGGAACTCGCCCGAGAGCCGCTCGCGGGTTCCGGCACGGACAGGAGAGCCACGGTGCGCAGCGTCTCGGATCAGAACATCGCCGAACAGGTCACGGACGAGCTGCGCGCGGCCATCCACTCCGGAGAGCTCGCCCCCGGCGAGCGCCTCGTCGAGCGCAAGCTCGCCGACCGGCTCGGCGTGAGCCACATCCCGGTGCGCGAGGCGCTGACCCGTCTCGCCGAGGAGCGCCTGATCACGCGCGAGCCCCGTCGTGGCGCGCGCGTCGCACAGCTCAGCGCACAGGACCTCGAGGAGATCTCGAGTCTGCGGATCGTGCTCGAGCAGTTCATGGCCATCCGGGTGCAGGAACGATGGAACGAGGAGTCGGCCGCCCGGCTCGGCGCCATCATCCAGGCCATGTCGGACGCCGCGCCCGGTGACATCGCCGAGGTCCTTCGTCAGGACCGCCTCTTCCACGAGACGCTCGCCGACCTCGCCGAACACCGCTTCCTCGACGAGCTCAGCGGTCAGCTGCGCGGGCGCATCACCGGTTTCATCCAGGCCGCCAACTCCGCGCTCGACCCGACCGAGCAGGAAGAGCACGTGCGCAGTCACCAGCAGATCGTCGACGCCATCGCCAGCGGCGACCCGGAACAGGCGCGCGCCGTGATCGCCGAACATGTCACGCGCGCCGTCCGACGCATCACTCCCTCCGTCCCCGCCGAGTGAGCGCACGACCATGAAGACCATCGTCCTCACCGGAGCATCCGACGGCATCGGCGCGGCGGCCGCCCGTCAGCTCTCCTCACCGTCGAACCGCCTCATCCTCGTGGGCAGATCGGCCGAGAAGACCAGCGCCGTCGCCGAGGAGACCGGCGCCACCTGGTTCACGGCCGATTTCGCCCGCCTCGACGACGTGCGAGCCCTCGCCGCGCAGATCACGGATGCCGTGGGCGACGGCGGTATCGATGTGCTCGCGAACAACGCCGGCGGCATCTTCGGGGATCCGACACCGACCGTCGACGGGTTCGAGAAGACCATGCAGGTCAATCACCTGGCACCGTTCCTGCTCACCCGCCTGCTGCTGCCCGCACTGCTGCGCTCTCGCGGGGCGGTCGTCAACACCTCCAGCATCGCCCATCGCCTCTTCGGACACCTCGACGTCGACGACCTCGACAACGCTCGACGCTTCAGCCCGAACAAGGCCTATGGCGACGCCAAGCTCGCCAACGTGCTGTTCGCCAAGAGTCTGCACACGAAGTTCCACGCCGACGGACTCAGCGCGGTGGCATTCCACCCCGGGACCGTGCAGACCAACTTCGCCTCCGACTCCTCGAGCATCATGCGGCTGCTGTACCGCACGCCGCTCAAGCACCTCATGCTCATCGGCGCCGACAAGGGCGGGGCCACGCTGCGGTGGTTCATCGAGGGCACACCGGACGAGACCTGGTTCTCCGGCGCGTACTACGACGAGCGCGTGCTCACCACGAAGGTGAACCCGCAGGTGGACGACGCCGCGCTCGCCGAGGCGCTCTGGCAGCGCAGCGCCGCCCTCGTCGGCGTCCACCCGTAGCCGCCGCGTCCACTCCCCTCCCCGCCGCCCTACTCCCGCGTCTGGCCCGCGAGCGCACGGCCTCGTGGCGAGCGCACGGCTTCGTGACGCGGAGAACCCGTGCTCTCGCGAGCACACCGTGCACTCGCCAGATGGAAGAGCCCTCGGACGTCGTGACGTGTAACATGTCACTGTCACGAGGAAGGGCGATGAGACCACGAATGAATGCAGCGAAGCAGAACCGTTCCGTGTGGAGACGCAAGCCACTCGACGAGATGACGGAGGATGCCGCGCACAGCGGCCTCTTCAAGTCGCTCGGGCTGTGGCAGTTGACGGCCATCGGGGTCGGAGGCATCGTCGGCGTCGGGATCTTCTCGCTCGCGGGCCTCGTCGCGCACGGCGACGCCGACAACCCCGGGGTCGGGCCGGCTGTGCTGCTGTCCTTCCTCATCGCAGGGCTCGCGTCCGCTGCGGCCGCGCTCTCGTATGCCGAGTTCGCCGGGATGATCCCTCGCGCGGGCTCCGCCTACAGCTACGGCTACGTCGCCCTCGGCGAGCTCGCCGGATGGTTCATCGGCTGGGATCTGCTCCTCGAATACGTCGCGATCGTCGCGGTCGTGGGGATCGGGATCTCGGGGTACCTCGACGCGTTCCTGTCCGGGTTCGGCATCCATCTTCCGACCGCGCTCACCGAGACCTTCGATCAAGCAGGCGGGGTGGTCAACGTCCCGGCCATCGTGGTCTGCCTGTTCGTGACGTTCCTGCTCAGCCGCGGCACGAAGACGTTCGGGCGCTTCGAGCTGGTCGCGGTCGCCGTCAAGATCGTGCTGATCCTGGCGATCGTCGGACTCGGCGTGTTCCACATCGACGCCGCCAACTACGACCCGTTCCTGCCGAGCGGCTTCGGCCCGGTGTTCACGGGTGCGGCGACGGTGTTCTTCGCGGTGTTCGGCTACGACGCCATGAGCACAGCCGCCGAAGAGGCGAAGGACGGCCGGAAGCACATGCCGAAGGCGATCATCCTCTCGCTCGTCATCGCGATGCTGCTCTACGTCGCGGCGACCCTGGTGCTCACCGGCATGCAGAACTATCAGGACATCGACCCGAAGGCGGGGTTCGCCTCGGCGTTCTCCAGTGTGGGACTCCCCGTGATCGCGTCGATCATCTCGGTGTTCGCGGTGCTGTCGATCCTCACCGTCATGCTCACCTTCCTGCTCGGCGCGACGCGGGTGTGGTTCAGCATGAGCCGCGACGGCCTGCTGCCGGGGTGGTTCGCCGCGGTCGACCGGCGCGGCGTGCCCCAGCGGGTCACCTGGATCGCGGGTCTCGGCTCGGCGTTCTTCGCGGGGGTCTTCCCGATCAGGGTCGTCGCCGACCTGACGAACATCGGCATCCTGGCGGCCTTCGTCGTCGTCTGCGTGGCTGTGATCGTGTTCCGCTACACGAAGCCCGACGCCCCGCGCACGTTCCGACTGCCGTTCATGCCGCTCGTGCCGGTCGTCGGCGTCGCGTTCTCGCTCTTCCTCATCTCGCAGCTGCACTGGGAGACCTGGGTGCGCTTCGGCGTGTGGCTCATCATCGGGCTGATCGTGTACTTCGAGTACGGCCGTCACCACTCGCTCATGAATCCCGACAGCCCCCGGCACCCGCGCTGACCCTCACTCCCGCGCCCGTCCCCCTCGCCGAGTGCACGGCTTCGTGCCGAGTGCACGGCTTCCTCGCGTCGAGAAGCCGTGCACTCACGAACAACCCGTGCACTCGGCCACGGGGGCGGGGGCGCGGGGCGGAGGCGCGGGGCGGTGGTCAGACCACGAGGTTGGCGGTGTCGACCACGCGGTCGCCCTCGGCGGGGAATGCCGTGCGGGTGACGCCGGACTCCACGTTTCCGGTGTGCAGCAGTGTGGACGAGGTGCCGAACGCGGCATCCGTCAGCTCGAGCGCGCCGCCCTCGAAGCGGTTCCCGGTCGCACGGTAGTGGGTCGCGCCCTTCGTGACAGAGACGTGCGTGGCCGAACCCTCCGCACGGAAGGTGCTGTCGCTCAGCGTGAGGTGCAGCTCGCCGTCGCCCGTCCGCGCCACGCCGGTGCCGCCCTTCAGAGCCACATCCGAGCCGGCGATCTCGATCGCCTGACGCTCGCTCCGTGCCGCGGCGAGACGGGCGTTCCGGAGCGTCGAGCCCTCGATGCGCAACCGCTCCGACGACGTCGCGATGGGCGCCGCGTCGTCCGCAGCGGACAACGTCGACCCACGGAAGGTCACCGCACCCGAGCCCGCGATCTTCATGCCGCCCACCCGATCGAGCACGGTGTCGACGAACGTGACCGGGGTCTTCACGGTGGCGTTCGTGAGCTCGCCAGGGGCGACGAACGTGAAGTGCGAGTCGGCGATCACGGTCGGCCGCGCCGAGTTGTCCGACGCCTGCGTGATGATGAGCGTGTCCGACGCCGTGCACCCCCGCAGCTGCGCGCCGTCGGCGTTGATCCACAGCATCCCCGAGCCCGCGAGAGAGGGCTTGCCGATCACCTGCACGTCTTCGAGCGTGAGGTCGGTGATGCGCACACGCGCGACGAACCACGAGCACACGTGCTTGCGGACGGTGATGCGCTTGGCCGCAGAGCCCCACGCCGCGCCCGAGTTGGCGAAGGTCATCAGCCCCGAGTTACCGGTGTAGGTGAGGTCGTGCTCGTACTGTCCGTGGGTGACGAACGGACCCTGGTCGTCGCCGTCGCCGTGGCAGTTCTCCACCAGGCAGTAGGCGCTCGCGGTGAAGTCGTTGAGGTGCCGGGAGTTCGCGGTATGGCAGTTGGCCACATATCCGTACAGGCAGTAGATCTGCTGCGTGAGGTATCCCGCCCCGCCCCAGGTGACCGAGGTCGGGTTCTTCAGCGTGCAGCTCACGGTCGAGTAGTACGTGTTCCACCGTCGCTGGATGAGCGGCCAGAACGTGCCGGTCCCGTCGATGTGGTCGACGTCGCAGCGCACCGCATACTCGAACGCCAGCGGGTGCGAGCCCGTGTACTCGTCGGTGCCGGTGCCGAGGAACTTGAGGTTCGACACCGTGACGTCCTGCACCGGCTTCACGTGACGCCATGTCATCGTGCGGTCCTTGCCGAGCGGCCAGCCGTTCTTGTAGTTGATGCGGATGTGCGTGCCGTCGACGATCTGCGTCACCTGGACGAGGCGCTGCAGCTCCCGCTCCCACCGGCCCGACAGCGCGTTCACCTCGGCCGCGTACCAGGAGCCGACGGCGAAGAACGACGAGTCGGCCACGGGGAAGATGTCGCCGAGATCGGGGACGACCTCGTTCAGCCGCGCCTCGTGCACGGCATCGGTGACCTCGCCGCGGAAGAACATGACCGCGGCGAACGGGTCGTCCTTGCCCGCGTTCTCGATCCCGACGGTGGTCATCAGGTGCCCGCCGAAGTCGAAGGCGATGTTCGACCGCGTGAAGGTGTGGCGGCGCACGAAGTTCAGGTCGCTGTGCGCCTCGACCCGGTGGATGCGCGCATCCTTCACCATCGCGTCGAGTGCATCGTCGGCGTTCACGGTCGCATCCATGACCCCGAACATCCGGAAGTCGACCACGCCGTCGTGCACCAGTACCCATGTGCCACCCTTGGGTGCCGCGAGCACGGTGCCGCCGTTGGCCGCGGGGGCATCCTTCTTCACGAAGCGATAGAGCCCGTCGCCGCCGTCGCCCGCCGCGGCGTACCCGGTCGTACGCACCAGGTCGCCGTCCTTGCCCTTGCGCGTGGCGAGCTCGGTCGCGGTGCCGCCGTTCGCGACGTTCGCCGAGCCCGACGAGCTCAGCGGCGCCACAGGGCCTGCCGCCTGCGCGGGGGTCTGCGAACCGACCGCGACCACGCCGCCGAGCGCCGCCGCGCCGAAGCCGGCGAGCAGCATGCGGCGGCTGCGCAGCGCCGCGGTGTCGGTCTCGATGTTGTCCAGCTGGGTCATGCTCTTCCTCCTTGCGGCGTCCTCGCCGCGGTCAGGCGTCCGGCCCGGTGGCCGGACCGCGTTCTCCGATCCGTTCCCCATCCCCAGCTCTCCGAGCTGCTGCTCAGAAGTAGTCGCCCGCCGTGAAGTGGCGGATGCCGTGCAGTCGGGCCTCGCGTCGCAGCGGGCGCACCATCCCGGTGCGGTCTTCCTGTCGCACGGCGTGCGGCGCGACGTCGTGGATCACCCGTTCCTCCTCGGGCAGCGCGGGAACGGCGAGTTCGCACGCGCCCACCGCGGCCGCTGCCCAGTCCGCGGCGACGGCACTGTACAGCTCGCGGTACACGGCTGCAGATCCGTCGGACTCGGGGAGCACGGCACACTCGAGGAGCCTGCCGAGACCGCCATCGGTGTCGGCGATCGCGTAGCCCCGCACCGCAGAGCCCTCGACCCAGCGGTACAGACGGGCCCCGCGCATCCGCACCTCGGCCATCGTCCAGTCCCGGTCGTCGCGCACCGGCGCGAGCACGACGCGATCCGCGCGCGAGCGCTCGTAGACCTCGCCCAGAGCACCGAGACTCCCCAGGCCGACGGTCTCGCGCTCGACACGGCCCGCGACCGCCGCGAACGCGGGAGCCGTCCAGGGACCACGCAGGGTCCGCGGCATCGAGAACGACGCGAACCCGCTGGAGCGGTACACGTCCGGCGTACCCGTGAACAGCAGGGCCCAGTCGGCCTCGCGCGCTGTCTCCAACGTCGCGGCGACGAGCCGGCGGGCAAGGCCCTTCCCCCGGGCGCGCTCGGCGACCGCGACGCTCCCGATCGCATGCACCTCAGCGACCCCTCCGTCGGATTCGCGCAGCCGCTTGGGCAGGCCGTAGATCGACCCGCACACGCCGTCGTCGTCCTCCGCCACGAACGTGTGCGCGAGGCGCTGTTCGTCGACGAGCCACTGATCCGGCGCCAGCGCGGGTGTGAACGCGGTCGCCCACAGCGCCGTGAGCCCCGGCTGATCCTCGACACGGGCCGGACGGATCGTGGCCCCGCTCATCGGCTCGAGGCTCATGCCATCGACGACAGCTGGGCGCGGTCGACCGCGTGGACGAGCGGGCGTCCCTCGACGAAGGCCTCGACCTCATCCGCGACGATCCTCCCCTGCCGCAGTCGTCCCTCACGGGTGCCGGCCGCACGGTGCGGGGTGACCAGCACACCGGGGAGTGCACGGAAGGGGCTGTCCGCGGCGAGCGGCTCTTCGTCGAACACGTCGATCGCGGCACCGAGCCGACCGCGCTGCAGTTCCTCGATCAGGGCGGTCTCGTCGACGAGCCAGGAGCGCGCCGTGTTGACGAGCCCCGCACCGTCGCGCATCAGTGCGAGTTCGCGCCGACCGATCAGGTGGTGGGTCTCCGGCAGTGTGGGGGCGTGCACGGCGACGATCTGCGCACGGCGGAGGGCGTCGTCGAGGGGAGGAGTTCGGCTCCGAGCGCGGCGGCAGCGGCGGCGTCGATCGTGGGGTCGACCAGCAACGGCTCGGCCCCGAGGGCACGGATCAGCTCCAGGTAGGCCCGTCCGGTGCGCGAGGCCCCGATCACGGCGATCGGTGCACCGAGGATCTCGTGCTGCACCCCCACCGCAGCGGCGTCGTGCCAGCCGTCGCCCGCACGCAGCGCATCGTGCATCTCGGGAACACGGTGCAGCAGCGCGAGCGTGAAGGTCAGCGACACCTCTGCCACCGACCGAGCCATCCCCGCTCCGGCCTGAGTGACCAGGACGCCGCGGTCGAACAGCTCGTCGGTCGCGAAGGGCTTGATGGTCGCGCCGGTGTGCGCGATCAGCGCGAGCTCGGGCAGTGATGCGAGCACGGCCGCGTCGAAGGGTCCGACACCCCAGCTCGTGAGGACGATGCGCGCCGCGCCGAGCTCGGCGTCGGAGAGCCGGTCGACCCGCACGAACCCGCCGCCGAGGCGCTCGGCCGCAGCACGGAGCCGCTCGGCGTCCGCGGCAGAGAAGAACTCCGCGAAGAGCCCTTCCGAGACGACCGCGACCACGGCCGGTGCGCTCGCCGCCGCGGTCATCGCAGCCAGTCCTCGAGGTTCTCGGCGATGAAGGCGTCGTCGTTGAGGGCGGGGTAGGCGTGGCGCACCCGCTCGATCTCCTCGGCCTGTCCTGCCGAGAGTCCCTCCGCCGGGTCGAGGCACCAGATGCCGTCGAGCAGCCCCTGTTGCCGCAGCATCTCGTGCACCCCGGCGATCACCCCGTGGAAGTCGTTGCCCGGATCGAACACCGCCTGGTTGACGTCGACCATGTCGGAGGCGAGGAGTCCGAGTTCACGGTAGGCCTCGGCGTCGCCGCCCATCGCCTGACGGACGCGGTCCAGCAGCGCGACCGCAGCTCGGGTGCCGACAGCCCACTGGCCCAGCAGCCCACCCACGAAGCGCAGGGTGCGGGGACCGTCCGGCGCGTCCACATGGAACGCGGAGAGCAGATCTGCGACGATCGCGTCGTCGTTGCCGGTGTAGAGCGCGATCTCGTCCGCCCGACCGGACGCGGCGACGCCGCGCACGAGTTCGAGGGTGCGGTAGCGGTCGAAGGGTGCGGCCTTGACGGCGACGACCGACGGTATCGCGGCGAACTCCCGCCAGAAGTCGCGGTCGAGCACCGGCCCGCCGATCGCCGTCTGGAGGTAGAAGCCGACCAGCGGCAGCACCTCGCCCACGGCGCGGGCGCGTTCGAGCAGGGCACGCTCGTCGGCGCCCGCGACGCGAGGACTCACGAGCACCGCGTCGTAGCCGAGCGAGCGGGCGAGCTCGGCCTCGGCCACGGCCTGTGCGGTGTCTCCGGCGACGCCCGCGATGCGCACGAGACTCGCGTCGCCGCGGGCATCCATCTCCTCTGCGGCCAGCGCGAGCACCGGCTCGAAGAGGGCGTGCTCGGGGTCGCGGATCTCGAACTGGGTCGTGTGGACGCCGACCGCGAGGCCGCCGGCTCCCGCGTCGAGGTAGTAGCGCGAGAGGCGCGCTGGCGACGCTCATCGAGTGCGCGCTCGGCGGTGAGGGCGAGCGGATGCGCGGGGATCACGGCGCCACGGGCCAGGGTCGCGGCGGCCTCGGGGCGCAGCGAGGGCACGGTCGCGGTGCGCGCTGTGGAGCCCGCCATCAGAACTTCCCGTCCCGCACGGCCCACTTGGTCGGCTTCGCGATCATCGGAAGCGCGGCGGCGATCCACTCGGCCTGCATGCCGATCAGGGTCTCGGCCGAGACCGCGGGGTAGCCGAACAGGGCCATGCACCGGCGGGCATCGCTGAGCAGAGCGGTCGGCTGCGGCTCGTCGACGATCGTGACCTCGCGGTCGAACAGTGCTCGAAGCGACGGGCGATCGACTCGACGCTCAGCAGCTCAGGACCGGTCAGGTTGATCGTGAAGGGCGCCGTCGAGGCGTGCACGAGGCTGCGCAGCACGACCTCGTTCGCGTAGCCCTGCCAGATCACGTTCACGTTGGCCGTGGCGACCGAGACGGGCTGCCCGGCGTGCACGGCGCTGCCGATGTCGGCCAGCACGCCGTAGCGCAGATCGACGGCGTAGTTCAGACGGATGATCGCGACCTTCGTGCCGCGCTCCTGCGCGCCGAACTCGAACACCCGCTCGCGGCCGAGGCACGACTGGGCGTACTCGCCGATCGGTGCGGGCTGGACCTCTTCGGATGCCCCGCCGGACGAGGCCGGCAGGAACGGATACACGTTGCCGGTCGAGAGCACCGAGATCGCACTGTCCCGGTAGCGGCGGGCGACACGATCGGGCAGTGCAGCGTTGACCTCCCATGCCCAGGAGGCGTTCGTCGCGGCGCCGAACTTCGCGCCGACCATGAACACCACGTTGGGCGCGTCCGGCAGGGATGCGAAGTCGTCGTTCTCGATCAGGTCGAACGAGACGACCTTCACGCCTGCGGCTTCCAGGCGCTCGCGGATCGCGGCGTCGCCGAAGCGCGAGACCGCGTAGACCGCGTCATCGGTGCGGCCGGCGGCGTCCATCCCGCGGCGCGCGAGCATGGCCAGGGTCGGGCCCATCTTGCCGCCCGCTCCGAGGATCACGAGGTCGCCCGCCCCGCGGGAGAGGTCGGCGATCAGGCCGGCGCTCGGTGTCGCGAGCGCCTCCTCGAGCTCCGCCTCGGATGTGAATCGGCGCTGCGTCGTGAACTGGTGCTGAGTCACGTGGTGCTTTCCCTTCTTCTCAGCCCTTGATGCCCGTACCGGCCACGCCCTCCTGCACGTACCGCTGAGCGATGAGGTACGCGAGGAAGATGGGCAGCAGCGCGACGACGGACCCGGCGAGCATGGTGCTCAGCGGGACGTTCTGCTGCTGCAGCGACGAGATGCCGACGGTGAGTGTGAACATCGAGTTGGATTTCGCGATGATGAGCGGCCACAGGAAGTCGTTCCAGTGCCACAGGAAGACGAAGATGCCGAGCGTCGCCAGGATCGGCTTGCACAGCGGCAGCACGATGCGCAGGAAGATGCGGAACTCCCCGGCGCCGTCGATGCGCGCGGCCTCGAACAGCTCGTCCGGCAGCCCCGAGATGAACTGCCGCATCAGGAACACGGCCTGCGCGTTCGCGAGCGAGGGCAGGATCAGGCCCCAGTAGGTGTCGACGCCACCGAGGTTCGCCATCAGGATGAAGGTCGGGATCAGGGTGACGTGGAACGGCACCATCACCATCGCGAGGAACGACCAGAACATCACCTCCTTGCCACGGAAGCGCTTCTTGGCGAAGGCGTAACCCGCGAGCGCCGAGAAGAACAGCACGGCGACGACCGAGACGAGCGAGTAGATGAGCGTGTTGCCGAGCCACCCGAGGATGTTCTGTCCCGCGAGCACCTGCTCGTAGGCGTCGAAGGAGATGTCGGTCCAGGGCAGCAGCGAACCGGGCAGTTCGACGACCATCCCCGGCTTCAGGCTCAACACGACCATGGCGTAGAAGGGGAAGAAGCTGAGGATGCCGGCGAGGCTCAGCCAGATCCACCGCCCGACGATGCCCCATCCGGTCGGCTGAAGGGCACGGTAGGCGCGGCGCTGCTTCGACGACGTCTTCGGCGGCTTCGGCGTCTCGGTCGACGTCGGCGGCTGCATCAGAGCGGTCATTTCTGCTTTCCGATCACCAGGCGCTGGATGAGCGCGACGACGAGGGTCATGATGAACAGGGCCACGCCGATCGCGGCCGCATAGCCGTAGTCGAAGTAGCGGAAGCCCTGGTCGTAGAGCATGTAGACGAGCGAGTAGCTGGCGTTGGCCGGCCCACCCTGGGTCATCACGTAGATGACGTCGAAGACCTGGAACGCGGCGGTCGTCTCGATCACCGCGAGGAAGAAGAAGGTCGGGCGCAGCACGGGGAGGATGACGTAGCGGAAGCGCTGCCAGGAGTTGGCGCCGTCCATCAGGGCGGCCTCCTCGAGTTCGCGCGGCACGTCCTGCAGCGCGGCGATGAGGATCATCATCCCGTAGCCGAACCGGGACCAGACGCCAACGACCACGATCGCCGGGATGACGAGCACCGTGCTGCCGAGCCAGGATCCGCCGAGACCGAGCGGGGTCATCAGCGCCGACCATGGGCCGTTCGCCGAGAAGATCCAGACGAAGATCGAGCCGGCGAGCACGAGCGAGGTGATCACCGGGAGGAAGAAGATCGAGCGGAAGAAGCGTGCGCCGCGGAAGGCCCGACGCACGCCGAGGGCCATCACGGTGGAGAGCACGAGCGCGATCGGCACCGCGAACACCGTGTAGATGAGCGTGGTGCCCATCGCGCGCCAGAACAGCGGATCGGCGATCATGCGCTGGAAGTGGTCGAGTCCACGCCAGGCGATCTCGCCGGTGATGTCGTAGTCGAAGAAGCTCAGCGCGACACCGACGATGCTCGGGCCGAAGCGGAAGGCGATGAAGAGGAGGAACGCGGGGAGCACGAACAGGAACGCGATGCGCGCCTCACGCCGTGCCAGGATCCGCGTGACCCGCCCTGCGGGCCTCTTCGCCGTGGTTGCCGTCGTCATCAGTGGTACCTCACGTGGGGGAGTGAAGGGGGTGCCGGGGGCGTGCGCGGACGTGCGCACGCCCCCGATCCTGCTACTTCTTGATCAGCGGTGCCGCGGCGGCCGCAGCATCCTTGAGCGCGTCCTCCGGCGACTTCTGCCCGAGGAGGGCGGCCTGGATCTCCGGCGCGAGCACGCCCATCAGCGCACGGGACGAGGCGTCGAGCTCGCCCACCGTGGTGTCGGGGACGTACTTCTCGACCTCGCCGAGCAGCGGGTCGTCCGCGTACAGCGGCTCGGTGGTGCTGAGCGCCGAGAAGAAGCCGGCTGCCTTCAGGTACGGCTCGACCACGTCGGCGCCGGTCGCGTACTCGGCGAACTTCGCCGCGGCGTCCTGCGCCTTGGAGCCCTTGAGCACCGACAGCGAGCCGACCGTGCCGTACGCTACCGACTCCTTCTCGGTCAGCGGCGCGAGGACCTTGACGTTCTCCTCGCCCCAGAAGGGCAGGACCTCGGGGACGGCGTTGTTCCACGTGCAGGCGACCTTGCCCTGGGCGACCGCGGTCTGCTCGAGCGGGACGTTGGTGGTGAGGGCCTCGGGGTCGAGCGCTCCTGCCTCGGCCAGGTCGGTGAGGAAGGTGAGCGCCTTCTCGCCTTCCTTGCTGTCGAAGCCGACGTCGCCGTCCTTCGTGTAGACCTCGCCGCCCGCCTGCCACAGCAGCGGGTAGTACGTGAGGTTGAGGGTGTTCTCAGCCGACGCCGGGTAGTTCAGGGCGTACATGCCCTTCTCGGTGAACTTCGGTGCCATCTCGGCGATGTCGTCCCAGGTCTCCGGGTACTCGGTGACACCGGCCGCCTCGAACGCCGCGGCGTTGCAGAGGAGCGGCTGGGCGCTGGTGAGGATCGGCGCGCCGAGGATGTCGCCGTCGAGCGTGACCGACTCCTTGACGTTCGGCAGCAGCTCGCCCTGGCGCTCCTCGCTCAGCAGGTCGTTGAGCGGTGCGATCGACTTCTGGTACGCCGCGAGCTGGTCGGGGATCAGGTAGACGACGTCGGGTCCCTTGCCTGCCGCGATCGCGGTCTGGAGGGCCTCGTCGCGGTTCGCCCACGGGAAGATCTCGTAGTCGACGTTGATGTTCTCGTTCTTCTTCTCGAAGTCGGCGATCGTCAAGTCCCAGAAGTCCTTGTGCACCGCCTCGTCGGCGATGACCGGGTAGAGCCAGACCGTGATGTCCTGCTCACCCTCTGCGGTGTTGCCTCCGCCGGCCGAACATCCGGCCAACAGGGTGGCGGCCGCGACTCCCGCGACGACGCCGGTGATCTTGCTGACGCGCATGGTGCTCCTTTGCTTATACCGTGCTGAGTACGGTTCATTATGACACTGCGATGGGATAATTCGTCAAGTACAAGTTCTCAGGCGGTTGTTTCCAGCGTGTTTCCTGCGGATCAACATCAAAGCTTGATCTGAGAATTCGGTGTGCTAATTTGATCGCACCCGACGACGGAGATGAGGAAGGGACCGCACATGGCCGTGACAAGTCCGCTCTCGATCGTCGCGCGCTCCGCACTCCACCTGCGCGACGCGGGTCCCGCGACGGTCAACGACCTCTCACGATCCCTCGAGATCTCGCGCACCTCGGTCGAGAACGCGGTGACCGCGCTCGGCGACTCCGGATTGATCGTCGACGCACCGGCGCAGAACGGCGGCGGCGCAGGGCGTCCCGCCCGCCGATACTCCTTCCATGCCGCCGCGGGCACCGTGGTCGGCGTCGACATCGGCGTCGCGAGCGTGCGCGTCGTCCTCGCCGACCTGGCGGGACTCGTCATCGCACAGCGCAGCTACTCGGGCGTCGCCGCGCAGCCCGACGGCGCCTCGAAGCTCGCCGCCGTCATCGATGACGTGCGCCGCACCCTCGCCGCGGTCTCGATACCTCCCTCGAAGGTCCGGGCCGTCGGCGTCTCGCTCCCTGGCATCGTCGACGACGCGGGGCGCGTGACCACCTCGGTCGTGATCCCCGAGTGGTCGGGGATCGACATCGGGTCGCAGCTCCGCCAGGCGTTCGGCTGCCCGGTCGCGGTCGACAACGGTGTTCGGCTCGCGGCCGTCGCCGAGCACCACCTCGGCGTCGCTCAACTCGTCGACGACGTCATCTACCTCTCGGTCGGCAACCGCATCGCGATGGGCCTGATCCTCGGCGGTCGTCCTCGTCGCGGCATCCACAACGCCGCCGGGGACATCGGCCGCCTCGCATTCCGCGGGTTGAACACCGAGACCGGTCAGATCTCGTGGCAGACCGCCCCGACCGCCGCCGAGGTCTTCGCGAAGGCACGCGGTGGCGACCCGGCCGCCCAGCAGGAGCTCGACGCCTTCATCGATGAGCTCGCCCACGGCATCGCGACCCTGACGATGACGGTCGACCCGGCCATGATCGTGATCGGGGGCGGGCTCTCCGCCGCGCACGAACAGCTGCTCGATCCGCTCCGCGCCGCCCTGCCCGGTCACCTCGGACTGCCGTTCCAGGTGCCGATCGCCGAGGCCCGCCTGGGGGCCGAGGCCGCGGCGCACGGAGCCGTGGTCCACGCGTTCCAGCGCCACTCCGGCGAGATCTACGGGATCGCGGACATGCCGGCCCCGCCCATCACCCCCTGCCACTGGAGTCGGCCGGAGCCGACGACGAAGACACCGAGGAGAAGCAGTGAGCACGTTGAAGGTCGGACTCATCGGCGCCGGAGGCATCTCCCGCGTGCACGCCGATGCCTGGCGCGCGCTGGGCGCCGAAGGGTACGTCACGTCCCTCGCAGGCGCAGAGGAGATCGCCGAGGAATACGGCTTCCACCTCGTCTCCGACGTCGACGCGCTCATCGAGCTGGTCGACCTCGTCGACATCGTGACCCCAGCAGCACGCACGCCGACTTCGCCCTGCGCGCCATCGCCAAGGGGCGCGACGTGATCTGCGAGAAGCCCCTCGCCGCCACCGCCGAGGCCGCGACCGCCGTCGCCCGCGCCGCGCAGGATGCCGGTGTCCGCCTGTTCCCCGCCCACGTGGTGCGCTACATGGGCGAATACGCGCAGATCAAGGCCGGCATCGACGCCGGTCGCATCGGCACGCTCGCGGTGCAGCGGTTCAGCCGCGCCGGCTCCGCACCCCAGACGCCCTGGTTCTTCCGGGAGAGCACGGGCGGCGGTGTCATCCGCGATCTGATGATCCACGACATCGACCAGGCGGTCTGGTTCGCCGGGCCCGTGGCCACGGTCTACGCCGTGCAGAACCCGCCGACCGTCGACGACCGTGTGCCCGCACCCGTCACCGCGCACGTCGTGCTGACCCACCGCAACGGGGTGATCAGCCATCTGCACGCCAGCTGGGTCGCTCCCGGCATGCCCTTCCGCACCAGTGTCGAGGTGTCGGGCACCGAGGGCCGGCTGCGCTACGACAGCGCCGAGGACCACTCTCTCCGCACGGATGCCGTGCTCGACGCGGGCGCCACCGACTACCTCCCGCCCATGTCGCCCGAAGAGAGTCCGTACTTCGCGGAGATCTCCGACTTCGTCGCCGCCCTCCGCGAGGGGCGCGAGGCGAAGGTCGGCCCTGACGACGGGATCGAGGCCGTCGCCGTCGCCGAGGCCGCGTACACGTCGATCGCCTCCGGCGCCCCGGTCGCACTCTCCGCAGCCGACAGGTCCGCCGCCGATGCCGATGCCTCCGCCGATGCCGACGCCGATGCCGAGGAGGCCTCCCGATGACCGCTCCTGCCCCGCTGCGCATCGCCGTGCTGTCGTTCGCGCACACGCACGCCCTCAGCTACGTGCACGCGTTGAAGGGGATGCCGGGGATCGAGCTGATCGCCGCCGACCCCGACGGCGCGACGGCGCCGGACGACGCCCCACGCGGTGCGGCGCTGGCCGCCGAGCTGGGTGTCGCGTGCGTCGAGACCTACGACGAGGCGTTCGCCTGGAAGCCGGATGCCGTCGTCATCGCCGCCGAGAACTCCCGCCATCGCGGCCTCGTCGAGCGTGCGGCCGCCGCCGGGGTGCACGTGCTCTGCGAGAAGCCCCTGGCCACGACGGTCGACGACGCGATCGCGATGCGCGAGGCGTGCGAGCGCGCCGGTGTGATCCTGATGGTCGCCTACCCCGTGCGCTTCGCACCGGGCGTGCGCGACGCGGTGGCGGAGGTGCGCAGCGGTCGGCTGGGGCGGATCCTCGGCGTCACCGGGATCAACAACGGCACGCTCCCCCAGGACCGCGCGTGGTTCACCGACCCGGAGCTGGCCGGGGGCGGCGCACTGGTCGACCACGTCGTGCACTGCGCCGACATCCTCGACGAACTCCTCGGCGAGCGCGCCGGGTCCGTGCGTGCGGTGTCGAACAGCATCCTGTATGGGCAGCGCGACCTCGAGGTCGAGACCGGCGGCCTGGTGACGATCCAGTACCCCAGCGGCGTCGTCGCGACGATCGACTGCTCGTGGAGCTGGCCGACGAGTTCGCCGACCTGGGGCGGTCTCACGCTGCAGATCGTCGCCGAGCGCGGCACCGTCACGGTCAGCCCCTTCGCCAAGGGCGTCGCCGGGCACGATGCGCACGGCGAGACCTGGAGTCCGGTGGGAGCCGATCTCGACGGACTGCTGCTCGCCGAGTTCGTCCGCGCCGTGCGCGAGGGGCGGCAGCCGCAGCCCGACGCCGGCGTCGGCATCCGCACGGTCGAGATCGCCACGGCCGCACTGGCGTCGGCCGCTCGTGGCGGCGAGGTCGTCGCGCTCTCCTAGATCGCCCCCGAAGACGCCAACGGCAGAGAGGCCCGCATGCACACTCCCCGGCGAGCACCGGATGGCGCGAGCGCGCCCTGGCCGTGATGCCGGTGGGGTCGAGCACGAACTCAAGGCGCCGACCCTGCTTCCGGAGGAGCCGGAGGTCATCGTCCGCGGGAGGGGTTGCCGCGTCTGGGACGACCGCGGGCGCGAGCTCATCGACTACCGGTGCGCGCTCGGCCCCGTGACACTCGGATACGCGGATCCGACCGTCGATGCGGCGATCCGCACCCAGCTCGACGACGGGATCCTCTTCGGCCATCCGCACCCACTCGAGACCACGACGGCCGAGCTCTTCTGCGCGCTCGTACCAGGTGCCGAGGCGGCGCGATTCCTCAAGACGGGCGGCGAGGCGCTGGCCGCCGTGATCCGCATCGCCCGCGCGCACACGGGCAGGGACCGGGTCGTGCAGATCGGCTACAACGGTTGGCTCAACTCGCTCGCAGCCGGCGCACGCGTGCTCCCCGGCGCGACCTCGGATGCCGTGCCGGGCGTGCCGGCGGCTCTCGCGGCGCTGCATCACGCGGTCGACTGGGAGGATCGGAGCGCTCTCGACCGCCTGTTCCTCACGCGCGGATCCGAGATCGCGGTCATCCTGGTCGCCGCCGACTACCCGTCGATCCCCGAGGCGGCGGACTTCTACCGGTACCTGCGCGACCTCGCCGACCGGCACGGCACCCTGCTGGCCTACGACGAGATGGTCACCGGGTTCCGCGTGGCGATCGGTGGAATGGCCGAGGCCACGGGAGTGCTTCCCGACCTCGCGGTGTTCGGCAAGGGGATCGCGAACGGGATGCCTCTCTCCGTCTACTCCGGTCGCCGCGAGGTGCTGGGCGTCCTCGACAGGGGAGACGTCGTCGTCACCTCGACCTACGGCGGAGAGACCCTGTCGCTCGCCGCGGCCACCGCCACCATGACGGCGATCCGCGACCGCGATGTGATCGCCCGGCTGCACACCACGGGCACGCGACTGCAGATCGGGATGAACGAGCTCTTCGCGCGCGGCGGCTCGGGGCTCCGACTGGTCGGCCACCCGGCGTGTCCGCAGTTCGTCGGATCCGATGCCGAGATACGGACATTCCTGCGGGCATCCTTCCGGCAGGGGCTCTCGTTCTACCGCGTGGTCTACGTCAACGCCGCGCACGCCGCTGCCGACATCGACGAGACGCTGCGCCGGGTCGAGCGCGTCGTGCAGGAGACCGCGGCGTGATCGGCATCGACGCCCACACCCACCTCGACGACGGCCGGTTCGATCCCGAGGTGTTCGTGGCCGGCGACCGGCTCGGCATCGACCTGTTCCTGTGCAGCAATCTCGGCGACTTCCGACCGCACCCGAGCCTCGACGACGTGCGGGACATGAACACGGTGCTGGCCGGCGAGCTGCGGAAGCACCCTGATCGGCTGCGCGGCTACTGCTACGTCAACCCCCGTTTCGGACGCGACAGCCTCGACGATCTGCGGCGCAACGTCGAGGACCGCGGGATGGTCGGCATCAAGCTCTGGATCGCGACGCTCGCCGACGACCCGGTCACCGACCCGATCCTCGAGTATGCGGCCGAGCACCGCCTCATCGTGCTCGCGCATGCGTGGCGCAAGACCGTCGGCCGCTTCCCCTACGAATCCACGGCCGACCACATCGCGGCCGCCGCCCGCCGCCACCCCGATGCGCGCTTCCTCATGGCGCACCTGGGCGGGCAACCGGAGTCGGCGGTGAACACGGTGAGGTCCTGCCCGAACGTCGCGGTCGACACCTCGGGCACGATCATCGGCGCGGGCGAGGTCGCTCTCGCCGTGCAGCGCCTCGGCTCCGACCGGGTGGTCTTCGGCTCCGACCTGCACCACATCGACCTCGCGGCCAACGTGGGCAAGGTCCTCGGCGCCGGGCTCGACGCCGACACCGAGGAGCGCGTCTTCGGGGGCACCGTGGCCGGCTGGCTCGGCGAGGTCGCCGCATGACCGGGCAGGCGCGGCGGATGCTCGGTGCGTTCGCCGACCTCGGTGCGATCGACACCACCTGCTTCGTGGGGCAGTGGCCGTACCGGCTGGGGGCCGCCGCGGATGCGGATGACCTGCGCGCGCACGCCGAGCGATTCGGGCTGCGCACCGTCTGGGTCTCGCACCTCGCCTCGCTGTTCGGCTTCGATACGCGCACGGGGAACGAGGCCGTGCTCGCCGCGTGTGCCGACGACCCGCTCTTCCGCGTGTTCGTGACGATCGATCCGCGGGATGCGGACTGGACCGCACAGCTCGACGAGGCGATCGGCTCCGGGGCGCGCGGAGTGCGCGTCGCCCCGGGATTCCACCGCTACGACGTCGCCGGCGTGCGACCGGTGCTCGAAGTCTGCGGGGAACACGGCATCCCGCTGCAGCTGATCGCCCGGCTCGACGATGCCAGGGTGCGGCATCCGCTCTCGCCCGCGGTCGACATCGAGGTGCACCGGATCGCCGACCTCGTGCGCGAGGCCGCCACGCTGCCGATGCTGCTCAGCGGGCTGAACCGTGCGGACTGGATCGAGCTGAACCGGCACCTCGGCGATGCCGCGCCGGAGAGGGTGCGGCTCGACCTGTGGCATGTGAACGGCCCGACCCACGTCGCCGACCGTCTGACCGACGACCCGCAGCGGTGGGTGTTCGGCAGCGGATTCCCCGTGCAGACCCCCGAGGCGACGGCCCTTCAGCTCGCATCCTCCGCCCTCCCGGCCGAGACGCTGCGCGCGATCGCATCCGGCAACGCCGCCGCACTGCTCCCCTGAGGTCCATCCGACCCTCGGGCATGAAAACTCCCCCGCTACCGTTGCATCAGCAGGCAGCATCCGTCACGGAGGGAACACCATGCGCATCGATCTGTCCGGCAGGACCGCACTCGTCACCGGCTCGACGCAGGGCATCGGACGGGCGATCGCGACGACACTGGCCGATGCCGGTGCGCGCGTCGCGGTGAACGGTCGACGCGGCGACGCCGTCGAGACCGTGATCGCCGAGCTGCGGGCCGAGAACCCGGATCGCGACCTGATCGCCGCCGCCGGAGACGTCACGACGCCGGCGGGGACGGATACGGTGCTGGCAGCGACAGGCGACGTCGACATCCTCGTCAACAACCTCGGCATCTTCGGCGCAACCCCCGCCATGGACATCACCGACGACGAATGGCGCCGCTACTTCGACGTGAACGTGCTCGCGGCGGTCCGGCTCATCCGCGCGACGCTGCCCGGCATGACACAGCGCGGCTGGGGCCGGGTGCTCGACATCGCGAGCGATTCGGCGGTCGTGATCCCCGCCGAGATGATCCACTACGGCATGTCGAAGACCGCCCTCCTCGCGGTGTCGCGCGGCTTCGCGAAGGAGGCGGCCGGCACGGGCGTGACCGTGAACTCGGTGCTCGCCGGTCCGACGCACACCGGTGGCGTCGAGGACTTCGTGTACTCCCTGGTCGATCAGGACCTCCCGTGGGACGAGGCGCAGCGCGAGTTCATGCGCGTGCACCGCCCGCAGTCGCTGCTGCAGCGGTTGATCGAGCCGGAGGAGATCGCGAACATGGTCGCCTACCTGGCGTCGCCCCTCGCCTCCGCGACGACCGGGGCCGCTGTCCGCGTCGACGGCGGGTACATCGACTCGATCGTCCCCTGAGACGGCGGCGCACACCCACCCGGTGCGCACCTCCTTCCGCTCCTTCCCCCGCTCCGTCACGGCTGTGCGGATGTCGGGAGAGCGGACAGCTGTCGGGCCACACGCCGCTCGTCGGGCCTGCACGCGTGCATCCCTCCGACAGGTGCTCCGCCCCGAACTCGCCGCGGGCGCCTCCTCCCAGGCGACGGGGGTACACTTGCGCGTTGGGTCGCTCGACCCGAATGAGTCCCGGAAGGCGGTGATGGCGATGTCCGACGATAGTAACGACGCCGCCACCGCTGCGTCGCGACTCCCTGCGCTCTCGCGTTGACCCCCGGTCCGCGATCCGCACGTCCTTCTCCGCAGCCGTCGGCGGCGTCATCCGCCCCCTGACGAATCCGCGCACGGAGCTCTCTGCTGCCGTGCACCTGCGAGAACGGAGCCGCATCATGGCGCTCATCGACAACGGCGTGTACGTCCACGGACGTCGCGTGGAGACCCCCAAGAACCTGGACGAGACCTACCGGATGCTGGATGCCGCCGGCGGCATCGCCTGGATCGGCCTGTATCGGCCCAGCCCCGAAGAGGTGGCGTCCGTCGCTCGCGAATTCGACCTGCACCCGCTCGCGGTCGAGGATGCACTGTCCGGGCACCAGCGCTCGAAGGTGGAGCGCTACGGCGACACGCTGTTCGCCGTCCTGCGCCCTGCGCGGTACCGCGACAAGGAGGAGTCGATCGAGTTCGGTGAGCTGCACCTCTTCGTCGGCCCCGACTTCGTGGTGACCATCCGGCACGCCGAGTCACCGAACCTCGCCGCCGTGCGCGCCCGCATGGAGGCCCACCCCGAGCTGCTCGCGATGGGACCGGAGGCGGTGCTGTACGCGATCCTCGATGAGGTCGTCGACGGCTACGAGCCGATCGTCGCCGGGCTGTTGAACGACATCGACGAGATCGAGGACCAGCTCTTCGGGGACGGCGCCGACGACAGCGCTCTCTCCCGCCGCATCTATGAGCTCTCGCGCGAGGTCATCAACTTCCAGCGCGCCGTGCACCCTCTGACCGGGATGCTCGAGTGGCTGCGTCGGGGATCAGCGAAGTACCGCATCGACGAGGAACTCCAGCGGTCGCTGCGCGACGTGCTCGACCACACGATCCGCGTCAACGAGAAGATCGACTCCTTCCGGGCGATCCTCGAGAACGCGCTGACCGTGCACTCCGCACTCGTCGCCCGCCGTCAGACCGAGGCCGGGCTGGCGCAGAACGACGAGATCAAGAAGATCTCCTCCTGGGCGGCGATCATCTTCGCCCCGACGCTGGTCGGCACGGTGTACGGCATGAACTTCGACGTGATGCCCGAGCTGCACTGGGCCTTCGGATACCCGATGGCCATCGGCGCGATGGCCGCCTTCGCGGTCGGCCTCTACGGGGTGTTCAGGTACAAGAAGTGGCTGTGACGCGTCGCGGTGCGCCGGGGAAGACCAGTGTGGCGAGCACGGCCGGAATGAACCCGAGTACCAGGGTCGTGCTTCCCCAGCCGAGCTGCAGCGCCAGCGCACCGGCCGCCGCCTGGGGAACGAACGCACCGAGCGACGTGGCTGCGTTGTTGAGTCCGAGTGCCGTACCCGCTTGGCCGGGGCCCGCGAGGGTGGCGATGTGGGCGAAATGAGCGCCCTGCCACGCGCAGCTGGCGATGCCGGCGATCACGAGAGCGGTGAACGACACCGAAGCGGGCAATCGGCTTCCTAGGGCGACGATGACGAGGCAGACGGCTTGCACGATGGCCGACGCCCGGACAACCGCAGCGCGGCTCATCCAACGAATGACGTCGGTGCCGACTCCCGCAGCAACACGGAGCGCGCCACCGACGAGCTGCATCATGGCGGCGGCTGTCACACCCGCGAGCGGCGGATACCCGTGCTCCTCGGCGAGGAGCGCCGCCGCGAACGTCAGGACGAAGAACTGGGATACGTCGAGGAGCAGCCCGCTCGCGGCGACCCGCCAGACCCCGCTCCTGCGAAGCGCAGACCGCGCAGGATTCCGCGCGACGACGGCGGTCGGTTCCGCACGTTTCGGCGGGTCGAACACGATGACCCAGATGAGAAGGGCACACGATACGCACGCGACCGCGAAAACACCGAACGTCGCCGCAGGTCCCCACCCAGTGAGCAACCAGGAATAGGCGAGCGTGCCGAGCGCGCCGCCGACGGGGACTGCGGCGACCCGCAACGACAGAAGTGTGCCGTGACGTCGAGTCCCGAACCATCCGAGAACGGCACTACCGCTGGGGCCCGTAACGGCACCGCCCATACCGGCGCCGATGAACAGCAGGCTCGCGAGCATCCATACCGCTGGTCGCGCGCTCGAGGAGACGGCGGCGAGAGCGGCGAGAGCGAGGGCCGCGCCGACGACGCCGATGAGGAGAACTCGACGTTCGCCCACGCGATCGGTAGCCAGCCCCCACGGGAACTCGGTGAGCACCACCGCGATACTGCCCCCACCCAGCACCGCAGCGAGCTCCACCGCGGAGAGATCGAGGGAACTTCGAAGGAGGATCGACGAAGCAGGCAAGCCGAGGAACGTCGCGCTGAACACCATCTGCGAGAACAAGCCGACACCGAACATGGCCCAGCGGTTCTTCCTCCGGCCCCGCACGCGTCACCGACCATCCGACGAGCGTGCGGGTGGCGACATCGACTGCACCGCCGCGTCATGACGTCGCAGCGCGTCGTCGACCGCCTCGGGAATGGTCCGGAGGATGCTGTCGAGCGCGTTCACGTAGTATCGAGCGCCTTGCGCCAGGCTGCCGATGGCGTACAACGACACGCGCGCTCCGCTCGCACCGACTACTTGCCAGCTTCCGTAATTCACACGCAGGCCGCCGAAGTCGTCGCACATTGCGAGCCCACCTTCGATCAAGCTCCGCATCAACGGGCTGTTCATGTCCGCAACCGATTCGTCTGCTCCGAGCCGTGCGGAAATGAGAAAGTCGACTTCTTCTCGTTCAGCGTTGTCGAACACGAGTGCGCCGTCGTCCACGCGTCGGAATCTCGACCGAACCTGGATTTGACCCGACTCCCATGCGTGTTCGATCATCGCGGCGGTCGTTGGAGGCATCGGGTTGCACCACGCCTGGAAGTACGGATGCAGCCACCTGCGGAAAACTCTTCGACTGAGGTTGTCGAGAAGGTGCCACGCGTCCGCCATGGCCTCGTCGCACAGCGAAACGAGCAGTGCACGCCAGCGATCTTCCGCCCCGCCCCCCGTTCTGAGCGAGCCCTCTGGGCTCGTCTCGTGCCGCAACAGTCGTATCGGAACCTCAAGGCTGATGCCGTGTTCCTGCGCCTCACGCTCAACCAGCTGGAGGAGTTGGCGCAGATCAAGGGACTTCATCTGCGCGAGCAGCGCACGGGTCAGGACCACCGGGGCGATCGGCTCCGTGACTCGCGGGCCGGGAAGCACTCCTCGGCGCGACGCAATTGTGATTCGTCCGCGATAGCCGTGGGAGAGAAGACCTCGAGCAACGTCGATCGCCGTCAGGCCGGTGCCTATGACGCCGACATGAGACGCAGCCATCGCGTGAAGGATCGTATCCGCCAGGGGATATGCAGGAACCCCGTCACCGACGGTCTCGTCTTGGCAGCCCCATCCGACGCAGAGGAAGACGACATCGAACTGGTCGAATCGTGCGGTCTCGGTGCTCAACGAATAGAGGTCGCGCTCATTTCGAGTCACAGAGATCACGCGTGAAGGAACGCAATGCAACGTCCCTGCACGACCCACCCACCGACGCTTGAGCATTTCGAAACACTCAGCCAGGTAGTCTCCGAACACGGAGCGAGGAACGTACGGACCCGGATGAATGCTGCTGTGTCGAACCCATCGCGAGAAGTCGCTTGCGTCCTCCACTCGGATAGACATCATCGTCGCGGGCGCATTGAGGAGTGGTTCGATGTGATCCTCTGTGTATGCCAGCCCTCGCGCTGAAAGCTCTGGGTCCCTGAAGGAGGGATCGAACAGGGTGAGGTCTAGGGTGTCTGGACTTCGATCTGTCAGCGTCAGTGCTGTCGCCAAGCCCGCGGCACCGACACCGATGACAGCGACACGAATGGCATTCGGAGAACTCACCCTGTCATATGTAACATTTCACGATGTAGTTTTCAATTCAGTCCGCGGTCGGCCTCTACGGGGTGTTCAGGTACAAGAAGTGGCTGTGACGCGTCGCGGTGCGCCGGGGAAGACCAGGGTCAGCCGCGACTGACCGGATCCTCGCCGAGTTCGACCAGACGGGACTCGAGAGCACGCGCCTCGTCTTCCAGCCGGGTCTGTTGATCGTGGAAGGCGAGACCGCCTCCGACACTCAGTCCGCTCAACCAGGCCTCGTGATGCCGTCGTCGCACCTCGTCGAGTCGACGTCGCAGATCCTGGATCTCTTCGCGCTCGTCGCCGGCCATGCGCACAGCGTACGCGGCGACTGGGGATGGCTCGCTGGTAGCAGCAGACAGCACTTACGCTATCCACAACGCGTACGCGCAGAATGCGAACTCGGTCGCCGGCTGGATCCAGTACACGCTGACCTCGCAGGACTAGGCCCAGGAGCATGATGAACGACCAGCGCAGCGCACCACCACGGATCGGCGGCAACCTGGCGTGGGTGAGTCTCTTCGTGGCGGTCGTCTCTGCTCTGTTCGTTCTGGCGCGGACCCTCGAGATCGCGGGCTGCTCCGGTCAATGCGAGTACCCGACACTCGAGACCGTAACCCGCGGATTCTGGATGACTGACCTGATCGTCTTCGCCCTGACCACGGTCGCGTACCTCTTCACAAGATCTCGACTCCGTTCGGCGTGGATCCTCCCGGCAGCCGGTATCACCATCACACTGATCGCACTTTTCATCACGAATCTCGTGATGAACGGCGCGCTGAATCGCGGTTAGGCACACCGGCCGTCGAGAGCACGCAGTCTTCGCGCGGCGCGACAGCCTGATCCGCCTCGAGGATCAGTTTCCGTTGACCCGACTGCGCGGGGTGTTCACACGGATGAAGGGGTGGGAGGCGCGGGATAGGATCGCCGCGTGGACGAGGACCGAGAGAATCTGCTGATGCGCAAAAAGATCATCGACGGGTACATCGCGGCGCTCGAGAACCCCAGGAGCTCCTTCGCGTCTGCGCGCGCGGCTCGGGGGACTCCGACGAGTTGAGAGCGGCTGTCGGCCTGGCGTTCGGTGTCAGCGAGATCGCAGCGGACGCGATCCTCAGCCTGCAGGTGAGGCGTTTCACGCCGCGCGTCCTCGCGCAGTTCACAGACGAGAGCGCGGACTACGAGCGCCGCCTTCTCGACATCGACGAGAAGTAAGCCAACTGCGGCAACGGCGCATCGCTTTCGCGTCGCGTGACCGGAGTCTGACGAGCGAGTCATGCTGACCGCGCCCTTCGCTCGCGTGGGTGGGACGCCCAATGGACTCGATCGAAGCGGCCCAGAGTTCGCGCGATGATGGGATAGGCAATTATTGGACTGAGTCCATGAATTGGATTAGGCTTGCGAGCGGGTAGCTAATCGGATCGATGTCTGGAGCGTCGCATTGAAATCGAGGAACATCGTTGGGTGGGCCGTAGTGGCAGCGCTGGTTGCGTCGACAGGAGTTACAGCGGCCGACGCGAATGAGCAAGCGGACCCCGTGGCCGTGATCGAACGCATCGAACCAAGTGTCCTTGACAATCTGGTGAAGCAGAGCCATGAAATGACAGACGGCCACCTTGTCACAGAGCAGGCTGATGTACGTTTCGCCCTAGATAGCTCAGCTCCGAAGGGAATCTCTATGACGACGATGGACGGCATCATCGAGATTGGCCTTCCGGGAGCGCGCGTCGCGCCGGAAGCTGAGCTTCATCCTGGCGGAGCAGTGATTTACGACAATGTCGACGGAACGACAACAGTGGCGACCGTCCGCCAATCGGGCAGCGTTCAAGTCACAACAGTGATCGACGACGCCACCGCGCCTACGGAGTACGCCTACCCGATCACACTCCCCGAGGCAGCCGAATTGTCGCGACACGAAGATGGAAGTGTCTCCGTTCTCGACGGGGAGGGTGAACTCATCGCCATTGTCGATGTCCCGTGGGCAAAGGATGCCACGGGGGCCACGGTTCCGACAGACTTCGTCGTCAAAGGGAATACGCTTACGCAAATCGTCCACCACCACGGCGCGGTGTACCCCGTCATCGCGGATCCGTGGTGGATTCCCGCTTTGTTCGTTATGGCGCGTCTGTCTGCACACGCAGCAAAGCAGATCGCGGCTCGAGGCATCTCCCAGAACCTTGTGCGAATTGCGCTGCAGGAAGGCAAGCGAACACGTGGAAACGAAAAGGGAACGTCGGTATTCACCGCGAACAATATCCGGGTGATCGTGAATGATAAGACTGGGAACATCATCACCGTCACACGGGCCGGCGGTGGTGGAGCGAGTGGAGGACGCTGATGACGATCCGATACGACCCTGAGGTCGACGCCGCCTACATCCCCATCGGACGAGCGGTCCGCGCAGGGGAGGCGACCGCGCAGGTGCCCGAGATTCGGAGTCCCCACGGCGAGGGCGAGATCATCCTCGACTTCGACGAAGCAGGGCACCTCATCGGGATCGAACTCCTCCGCGCCTCGACGCTGCTCCGTCCCGAAGACCTCGACACCGCCGAACACCTCCGCCCCTGATCGCTCAGACGCGAGGGCTGTCCTGACGACGGCGGGCAGGGCGACCAGCGAACGGAGACGGGCTCGACGAGTCGTCCTGCGTGATCGACGACAGCGAGAATCCGAACCGACCGGCGAGGGATCGAGAAGGCATGCCGTGCAGTCGGTCGGGCGCTCGGCGCGCTCAGTCCTCGTCGCGGCTGATGTCGTCGAGCAGGTCGTCCAGGGTGTCGAACTCGACGGTCTCGACCCCGTCGAGTTCGCGCACCTCGACGCCGTCGACCTCGAGCTCCTCGTCGAGCTGCACGAGGATCCGCGACTCGGGGAACTGCTTCGGGGCGAGGAAAGCCAGCAGCACCGCATCCGCGAACACCACCACCGACGTCGCCTCCAGATCGTCACGCAGGTCGACCTGTTCGATCACGGGCTCATCATCCACGGCGTCGTCGATCTCGGTCGCGACCTCATCGATCACCGCGCGCCAGCGGGATTCGCCGACCGATAGGACGCGCGACAGCGCCGCGATCAGCGCATCGTGATCGACATCCTCACCCGCCTCGTCGTCGTCGTCGAGTTCCGGATCGACGTTCACGTTCACCACGGTGCCGGCCGCGTCGATGCTGGCGCGGCCGTACACGAGGCCGTTCTCGGCGATCGGGTCTTCGAGCAACCCGCTCTCGGCGATGCGGGCGAGGAGGCTGTCGAGCACAGGCGAAGTCATACGTCCAGTCTTTCGCATCCGGCGACGACACGGGCGATCACCCCAGCCGCAGCAGCGGCGTGAGCAGCGCGGCCACCGCCGTGAGGATCGCCGAGACCAACAGCACACCGAGCGCGCCGACACTCGAATACGCGACTCCAGCGACCGCGGGTCCGGCGACGGCACCCAGGTTCAACGCCGCCGTGGCATAGGCCCCACCGAGCACGGGCGCACCCGTGGCCTGGCCGACGATGCGCGCGATCAATGCGGAGCCGACGGCGAACGACACCATCCCGCCGACGAACGCGCCGACGAAGACAGCCGGAACAGAACCAGCCCCCAGGGCGCACAGCACCCACACGACGGTCGCGGCCGCGGCGCCGACGGACACCCAGGCGCGGTCGACGCGCGCGGCCCACCGCCCTGTCGCGGCGACGCCGAGGAAGGCTCCGATCCCGAACACGGCGAGGAGCAGAGGGATCCACGCGTCCGCCATCCCGGCATCCGTTCCGATCACCGCCAGGAAGGTGAACGCGCCGAAGGTCGCGGCGTTCACGAGGACGGCGAGCACCACGGCCAGGAGCACCGGGGGACGACGCAGTTCGGCGACCTCCGTCCGCAGCCGGATCTTCGGCGGATGAGGCGTCGCCCCGAGCGTCCGATCCAGGAGCAGCGCGATCACCGCAGGGAGGCACAGCAGCGCGACCGCCCAGAACGTCGACCGCCACCCGAAGGCGTTCGCCAGCGCGGCGCCGGCGGGGACGCCGACGATCGTGGCGAGCGTCGTCCCTGCGAGGAGCACCGCGACCGCGCGCGTGACACGTTCCGGAGCCACGATGCCACGCACGGTCGCCAGTGCGATCGCGAGAAAGCCGGCGTTCGCGAGCGCCGCGAGCACACGGCTGAGCAGGAGCAGCCAGAACGACGATGCGAGCGCCCCCACCACATGGGCGGCGATGAAGACGAGGAGCAGCAAGACCAGCGCCCGGCGCGGGCGCCACCGGCTGGCGAACAGCGCCATGACCGGTGCGCCGACCACCATTCCGACGGCGAACGCCGAGGTCAGCAGTGCGGCGACGGACGGCTCGACGCCGAGGTCGACCGCGAGGGGAGGAGAAGACCGGCGAGCATGAACTCGCTGGTGCCCTGGGCGAAGATCGCCAGAGCGAGGACGGGGATGAGCAGAGGCATGAGGCATCCAGACGAAGAGACGCCGTCGACGACGCCTGAGCGTGCGGACGGCGAGCGAGCGGAAGGGTCGACGAGGATGCGGGGAGCACGCGACGCGCGCTCGACCCGCGATCTACGGTCTGTCCGACTCAGGGCTCACGCGTCAACCGTATCCCACGGCGTGCGACCGATAGGCTCGGAGCCGTGCCGAACGCCGACTCCTCCGCCTCCGCATCCGCCGCCTCCGACCGCCGCCGGATCGCGGCCGCGCTCACCGCTCCCGAGCCGCTGAACTGGGTCATCACCGGCGACTCCATCACGCACGGACTCGTGCACACGCAGGGCGGTCGCAGCTACCCGGAGCACCTGCACGAGCTCATCCGCGGCGAGCTGGAGCGCGTGCGCGACGTCGTGCTCAACACGGCGATCAGCGGCAACCGGATCGTCGACCTCCTCGACGACTGGGACCGCCGCGTCGCCTCATGGCAACCCGATGTGGTCACCCTCATGATCGGCACGAACGACGCCTCGGACGGCGGGCCGCGCGAAGTCATCTCCGCGGCGGACTATGCCGCTTCGCTGCGCGAGTTCGTCGCCCGTGTGCGCGCGCTCGGCGCGGTCCCGGTGCTGCAGACGCCGCCCGCGATCGATGTCCGAAACGCTCCCGAGCGTGCGCGGATCGGCGAGTTCGCCGATGCGGTGCGACAGGTCGCTGCGAGCGAGGACGTGATCCTCGTCGACCAGTACGCGCGCTTCGCCGAGCTCGGCGCCGGTGGTGGGTCCCGTGGGGACTCATGAACGACCCGTTCCACCCGAACGCCACCGGCCACGCCGCCCTCGCGCTCGAACTCGCCACCGCCCTCGGCGTGCAGCCGCAGGCACCGCGCTCGCGCACGCTGCCACTGCTCGAAGGACTCATCGTCGGCGGGCGCCTGAACGGCTGAGCTGCCGAACGACTGCACCGCCGAACGACTGCACCTCTGTACGACTGCACCTCTGTACGACGGTCTTCATGTGCGTCGGCATGGGGGCGCGCGGCAACGCGTCCCCATGCCGAAAGCGGGGCCTTCCCCTCAGGCCCACTGCACGCCCTCCCCAGAGGCACACCCTCCCCAGAAGGGTGTTCTTCTCAGCGCAGGCGACCGAGGCGGAGGGGGAGAGACCACGGCCGCCTGCGCCGCCCCACGTCACCATCGAGCGAATCGATACCGACGAGCGGAGTGTCCACGCCCAGCGAACCGGACGAACCAACAGACAACTAACATGTTACATCATGAGATGTGAGATTGCTGTGAGAGCGGTCTCCCTCCCCCGCAGAACCGGTGGACGCCGGGCATGACGAGCCAGTATGTTGAGCGCATCTGCCGTGGTCGAGGGGGGTAGTCGATGTCGCACGTCGTCGCAACAGGGGCCGGAAAGGCCATGATGGAGCGTCGGAACGATCCGACGCACGAGTACATCCTCGGGCTCACCGGCAGAGAACGACCGCGGGTCCTCTTCGTCGGAACGGCGACCGGCGACGATGCCGCGTACATCGTGAGCTTCTACTCGACCTATGACTCGGACAGGTGCGCGCCCCACCACCTCCCGCTGTTCCACCGTGCTGTGGACGACCTCGCCGGATTCGTGAAGGGCTTCGATGTGATCCACGTCGGCGGCGGCAACACGGCGAACATGCTCGACGTGTGGAAGCGACAGGGACTCGACGAGATCATGCGCGAGATGTGGGAGGACCCGAACTCGAACGTCGTGTTCACCGGGGGCAGCGCCGGCGGCATCTGCTGGTTCGAGGGCGGCACCACCGACAGCTACGGCCCGACCCTGCAGGTGCTGCCCGAAGGGCTCGGCTTCCTGCACGGCAGCTTCTGTCCGCACTACGACGCCGAAGACCAGCGTCGTCCGCTGTTCCACGCCTCGCTTCTCAGCGGGGAACTCTCGACCGGCTACGCCGTCGGCAACCTGCAGTCGCTGCACTTCGAGAACTCCGAGTTCGTCACCGCGGTGAGTCCGGTCGAGGATGCCCTCGCGCTCAAGGTCGAGGCCATCGACGGGAAGATCGTCGAGACCGCACTGTCGACCACCGTGCTCACCGGTTCCGCTCCGATCGTGAAGGGGCCGTCGTCATGAACGACAACGTGTGGATCCTCGTCGCCCAGCTGATCGTCGTCATCGGGGCGATCTACATGGGCACCCGCACGAGCGGGATCGGCCTCGGCGTCTGGGGTCTGGTCGGCGTCGCCGTCCTGGTGTTCCTGTTCGGCGAGGCACCGGGCAACGCCCCCGTCGACGCGGTCTTCATCGTCATCACCGTGATCACCGCCGCGTCCACCATGCAGGCGGCAGGCGGCATCGACTGGATGGTGTCCGTCGCCGCGAAGGTCATCAGGCGCAGGCCCAAGTCCGTGGTCTTCCTCGCGCCGGCCATGTCGTTCCTGTTCACGGTCGGCGCCGGAACGGGAAACATCTTCTACCCGCTGCTGCCCGTCATCTACGACGTGTCGTATCAGCAGAAGATCCGTCCGGAACGCGCCCTGTCGGTCTCGGCCGTCGCCTCTCAGGTCGGCATCCTCTGCTCCCCCGTCTCTGCGGCGACCGCGTCGATGGTGGTGCTGCTCGCCCCGCAGGGTGTCGACCTCGGCGGCCTGCTGCTCATCATGTGGCCGGCGTCGATCGCCGGACTCTTCGTGGCCGCTCTCGTCATGATGCGGCACGGGAAGGACCTCGACGACGACCCGGAGTTCCAGCGTCGACTGGCCGAGGGGCAGATCAAGCCGCCGGTCACCGACGCGCACGAGAACAAGCTGTCTCCGACCGCAGTCCTCTCGGCCTCGTTGTTCCTCGCCGGCGTCGGGGTCATCGTGCTGTTCGGCCTGTTCGAGAACCTGCGTCCGATCATCGGCACTGATGACGGCGGCGACCCGGTACGCCTCAGCGTCACGGTCATCATCGAGGTCACGATGGGCATCATCGCCGCCCTGATCTTCGTGTTCTGCAAGGTGAAGGCCGCAGACGTCCCCAAGCAGCCCACATTCCCCGCCGGCATCGTCGGAGCCATCGCCCTCTTCGGAATCGCCTGGCTCGCCAACACGTTCGTCGCGGCGAACCAGACCCTGATCGTCGACGGCCTCGGCTCGGTCGTCTCCGGCTCGTCGGCCTTCCTCGGCGCGCTGCTCTTCGCCCTGGCCCTGTTCGCCGTCGCGATGCTCACGACGAGCCAGTCCAGCGCCACGAACGCCATCGTCCCCATCGGCATCACGATCGGCCTGCCCGCCTCGCTGCTGGTCGGACTCTGGCCGGCGGCGATGGGCATCTACACGCTGCCCGCCAACGGCAGCCAGGTCGCCACGGTCGCGTTCGACCAGACGGGCACGACCAAGATGGGCAAGTTCGTGTTCGACCACTCGTTCCAGCTGCCGAACCTGATCTACGTGGCCGTCGCGATCCTCGTCGGAGTCCCGCTCTCGTTCCTGTTCACCTGACCTGACCGCTGTCCCCCATGACAGACGGCATCGATCGCTCCGCGCTCCGACAGTTCCTCCTCGGGCTCGCCCAGGGGATGAACGCCTCCGCCGAGTCGGTGGACCGGATCCGCGACACGCTCTCCGAGGTCGCGGTCGCGAACGGCGGCGACGACACGGACTTCGTCGTGCTGCCGACGATCATCCTCGTCGAGACGGGAGAGAGCGACGAGTCGCGGGTCGCGATACGGTCAGCGACCAACGCCTCGTTCCGGTTCGACCAGATCGCGGCGCTGTACGAGCTGATCAGCCAGGCCAAGACCGGGTCGGTACCGCCGCTGGACGGCATCCGCCGCCTGAACGAGATCGGCGCCATGCGGCCGAGACTCGGCTGGGTCACCCGGACGTTCGGGCATGCGATCCTCACGACCGGCCTCGCCCTCCTGCTCGCCCCGACCTGGCAGGGCGTGATCGTCGCGTTCGTGCTCGGCTTCGGGATCGGTCTGCTCAAACTCGTCCGTTCCCCCACGCTGCAGCTCATCCTGCCCATAGCCGCGGCGTTCGTGTGCGCGACCGCGGTGTTCCTGCTCGCGGAGAGCATCGAGATCGGCGACCCGATCCGCCTCCTGATCGCACCGCTGGTCACCTTCCTGCCCGGCGGTGTGCTGACCACGGCGACTGTCGAGCTCGCCGCAGGGCAGATGATCTCGGGGGCCGCGCGGCTGGTGTACGGCTTCGTCCAACTCGCGCTCCTCGCGTTCGGGATCCTGGCCGCCGGAGCCGTCGTCGGTGTGGAGTCGCGCTCGTACGAGGCCCTCGACGCCTCCGCCTTCCTCCCGTGGTGGGTCGCACCCCTCGGCATCCTCGTGTTCGCCCTCGGCAACTACCTCCACTTCTCAGCGCCGGCCTCGACCTTCGGCTGGGTGCTGCTCGCCCTGGTCGTCGCCTACGTCGGACAGTGGGCGGGCACCGAGTTCATCGACCCGACGGTCGGCGGCTTCGTCGGCGCGGTCGCCGTGACGCCCGTCGTGTTCTGGATCGCGGGACTCCGACACGGCGCCCCCTCGCAACTCACCTTCCTCCCCGCGTTCTGGCTGCTCGTGCCCGGCGCCGCAGGACTCGTGGGCCTCACCGAAGCGGTCGCGACCGACAACGGTCTCGCCGACTTCGCCGCCGCACTCATCTCGGTCATGTCGATCGCCCTCGGAGTCCTCATCGGCACCGCTCTCTACCGCGTCGTGCATCACGGCGCCGAGGAGTTCGTGCAGTTCGCCGTCGCCGCGCCCGAGACCCCGGACGCCGAGGAGCGGCCGGGGCTGTGGGCACGACTCACCGGGCCGTGGCGTCGACGGACGCGGGGCTCCTGACCCGCGGGCTCTACTAGCGCGATCCGATCTCGTCGATCGGACGCGTCCGCATCGTCGCGTTCGTTCCGATCCACAGCGCCACGAGGGCCAGCGCGCCCATCGCTCCGATGATCGCCAGGGAGCCGAGCACCGGCAACGCGGGCAGCGGTTGCCCCGAGATGCCCATGCTCACACCGATGAGCGGAGGGATCGCCACGACCACGCCGAACACCATGCCGATCACGGCCACCAGCACCGCTTCGATCCGCATCATCGAGCGCACCTGCCCGCGGGACGAGCCGATCAGCCGCATCAGCGCGAACTCCCTCGAGCGCTCCCCTGTCGCCATCACGAGGGTGTTGATCACGGCGATCGCGATGTAGCCGAGGATCACCAGCAGCGCGATGAGGTTCACCCATCCCTGCTGCGACTGCGCACCCGCACCCGCCGCCTCCTGGCCCGATCCGTCACTCACGACGAAGCCGCGTTCGGCCAGGGCCGCACGGACCTCGTCGAGGGCGTCCGCTTCGACCGAAGCGAGCGCGAACGCATCGAGACCCGCCGTGGTGTGCGCCCTGACCGCGTCGGCGGCCATGGTCAGGTCACCGAATCCGAGACCGCGCTCATACACCGCGACCACGGTCGCCTCCCACGGCGAGCCGTCGCCGAGGTGGCCGGTGACCGTGCCGCCGATGTCGACCCCGAGGCTCTGGGCGGCATCCGTGCTCACGGCCACCGCTGTGACGCCGTCGAGGTCGGCGAGCGACCCCTCCCGCACACGCAGGTCGAGGCTCTTCGCGGTCCGCTCGGGATCGATGCCCTGCAGCACGTGCTCTTCGCGCTGGAGCTTCCCCTCGAAGTCGTGGGAGTCGACCACCGCCGCGCTGAGTGCGATGCCCGACGCCTCGGTCACGCCAGGGGTCTCGCGGATCGCCTCGACCGCCGCGGGGGAGACCCCGGTCGGCGCCGTCACCCGCAGGTCGGCGATGACACCGGCGCTGGCCTGCGTCGCGGCCTCGGCGGCGATGATCGACGGGGCTCCGATCTGCACGAGTCCCAGCCCGATGCCGAGCGCGATCGGCAGGATCGCCGAGGCGAGCCGTCGGCTGTTCGCCGTGGCGTTCGCCGACGCGAGGAAACCCGCCGACGACATCCGGCGCAGCACGCTTCCGATCAGGCGGACGCTCAGCGACACGAGCCACGGACCGAGCACGGCGAGCGCGATGATGAGCAGCATGGCGGCCCCGGCCGCGGCGCCGGCCGCGATCTGACCGCGCACCACGAGCGGCACCGTCGACACCGAGATGCCGGCGGCGGCGAGCACGATGCCCGTGATGATGCGCGGCAGCCCGATCGCCGGAGCGCCCGTGGCCGACTCTCGGAGCGCTTCGACCGGGTCGAGCTTCGCGACCCGCGAAGCCGCGATGCGTGCCGCACCCCAGGCGGAGGCGAGCACGAGCAGCACCGCGCCGACCGCGGGAAGCGGGCTGACGGCGAGGGCGAAGTCGCCCGGGATCACGCCACCGGTGACGAACGCCGTCTGCAGAACGGTCGAAAGGAGGTACCCGGGCGCGATGCCCAGTACCGCGGCGACCGCAGCCACCCACAGCACCTCGCGGGCCACGAGTGAATGCACCTGAGACGGACTCGCGCCCACCGCGCGCAGGAGTGCGTAGTCCCGGCGGCGCGACTGCACCGACAGCGACAGCGTGCCCGCCACGATGAACATCGCCACGAGGATGCATGTGCCGACGAAGGCGCTGCCGATCGCGACGAGGATCGAACGTGCCGCCCCCGAGTCGAGGAACTCGACGTCGCCGCGGGCATCTCCCGTGCGGGCGACCAGGTCGGGGAAGGCCTCCCGGATCGAGGCGGCCGTCTGCTCGGGATCAGTCCCCGAGACGAAGACGCCGAGCGTCTGGGTGGCACCGCCATGGGGGTCGAGCTGGCCGATGCGCTGCTCGCTGAGGAACACATGCGTTCCGCGCTCCGGTGCGATCGGGGCTGACACCTCACCGACCACGCGGTACTCCGACGGCACGCCGCCGTGGGCCAGCGCGACCGTGTCGCCCACGGCCCGATCGCTGCCGACGGAGACGACGACCTCATCGGCGGCCGATGGCTCTCGCCCCTCGCGCAGCTCGAAGCCGGTCAGCGCCGTGGCCTCCCACGGATGCGCCTCGACGACGGCACCGGCACCCGCACCCGCGCCCTGCTGCACGAGCGGAACCGTGACGTCGGCCACGACGCGCTCGACCCCGGGAAGCCCGACGATGCCCTGCGCCGCGTCGACCGGCAGCGGCGCTCGCTCCCGCAGGGCCACCGGGAGATCCTCCGGCACGTCCACCTGCTGCGGGGCGCCGACCACCACGTCGGCCGCGACGTAGCGCTCCGGCGCGAGCCCGCCGCGCATCCCGGATTCGACGAGCACGCCGAGGCCCGTCACCAGTGCGCTCGCGACGAAGACCGCGATGGCCACACCGACGAAACTGCCGCGATGCTGACGCAGATCCGCACGGACGATCCGCCCGAGCCCGAGTGCCGTCGCCATCACCATTCCCCCAATGCGCTCATGCGCTCGTTGATCCGAGCAGGGTCTGCGCCGTCCAGGTGTCCCGCGAACGCGCCGTCGGCCAGGAAGATCACCCGGTCGGCGTGCGATGCCACCACCGGGTCGTGGGTCACGACCACAACCGTCTGATCCAGCTCCCTCGCCGTGTGGGCGAGCAGATCGAGAACCTGCGTGCCGGCACGGGAGTCGAGAGCGCCGGTGGGCTCATCGCCGAACACGACATGCGGCCGGGTGATGAGCGCCCGCGCGATGGCGACCCGCTGCTGCTGACCTCCGGAGAGTTCAGAGGGACGACGGTGACGGAACTCGGCGAGGCCCACGGCGTCGAGCAGGAAGTCGAGCCATGAGCCGTCGAGCGCGCGACCGCCCAGACGCAGGGGCAGGGTGATGTTGTCCTCGACGTTCAGAGCGGGCAGCAGGTTGTAGGCCTGGAACACGAAGCCGACGTGGTCGCGGCGGAATGCCGTGAGCTTCTTCGACTTCAGGCCCGAGATCTCGGTGCCGCCGAGGTGCACGGTGCCGCTGCTCGGTCGGTCGAGTCCGGCGGCGCTGTGCAGCAGAGTGCTCTTGCCCGACCCCGAGGGGCCCATGATCGCGGTGAACGAGCCCTTCGCGATGGTGAGGTTGACGCCGCGGAGGGCGGAGACGCGGTTGGCGCCCGACCCGTAGGTCTTGACGACGGAGTGCAGCCGCAGGGCTTCGGAGGGCCCAGCATCGGCACCGGGGACGAGTGGTGTGGAGGTCATGACTCGACGCTAGGGACGCCTGTCGCGCCGCCCCATCCCGCCCGCTGCTCCATCGATGGTGGTGCTGGCTATACCGTGCCGCTGCGACCGCTCGGGCAGACTGTGAGAGTGAAGGACGGACGGATGCGACGCTGGCTGCGCGCGTGGGGATATCTGGCCGTCGAAGCCGGCGTCTCGATCGCCTCCGTGGTGTTCCTCTGCCTCGGACTCGTCCTCCTCCCCCTCATGATCATCAGCGGCGGGGTGCTGCTGATGCCTGAGGCCGTGCGCGGCCTGCACGGGTGGACGGATGCGAGCCGCCGACGTGTCGGCGCCTACCGGGGTGAGGAGCTTCCGCCGATCGGTCGCGTGCTCCCGCCAGGGTCGACCCTCGACGAACGGCTGCGCTTCGCGTTCTCGCGTGCGACGGGTCGCGACTGCCTGTGGCTGGCGGTCCAGGCGCTTCCGGTGCTGTTCGTGTCGTTGGTGACGATCTCGCTCCCCGTGGCGGCGGTCAACAGCCTCGCGGTCACCTACTACTGGCAGTTCGCCCCGGCCGACGACCCCGTCGGTTCGCCCTATCCCGTGACGTCGTGGGAGCTCGCCGCGACGATGCCTCTGGTCGCGGTGGCCTACGCGATCCTGTCGATCTTCCTCATCCCCCTCGTCGCTCGCCTGGTGTCCTTCGTGTCGGCGACGCTGCTCGCGACACCGGAGAAGTCCCGCCTCGAGGCGAGGGTCGACGCCCTCACTCTCAGCCGCGCGGCCGCGCTCGACGCCCATGCCGCGGAGCTGCGACGCATCGAACGCGACCTGCACGACGGCGCGCAGAACCGCCTGGTGAACGTGGTGATGATGCTCGGCATCGCGGAGCGCGCGCAGGAGACCGGGGGTGACGTGCTCGAGCCGCTGCGGCGAGCGCACGATGCGGCCACGGACGCCCTGGCCGGACTCCGCCGCACCGTGCACGACATCTACCCGCCCATCCTCGACGAGCTCGGGCTGGAGGGGGCGCTGGCCTCGTTGGCGGGGCGGAGCGTGGTTCCGTGCACGGTCGAGACGACGCGCGTCGGGCGTGTGCCGGCCGCCGTGGAGTCCGCGAGCTACTTCGTCGTCGCCGAAGCCCTCACGAACGTCAACAAGTACAGCGAGGGGACACGGGCGACGGTCCGCGTGTCCCGCGACGGCGAGGTGCTGCTCATCGAGGTGCAGGACGATGGGGTGGGGGGCGCTGTCGAGCGGCCGGGGGCGGGCTCGCCGGCATCCGTCGTCGCATCGAGGCGTTCGAGGGCACGCTGTCGCTGACGAGTCCTGTCGGCGGCCCCACCACCCTGAGAGCGGAGCTGCCATGCGGGTCGTGATCGCCGAAGACGACACCCTGCTGCGAGAGGGATTGGCGCTGTTGCTGCGCAGCGAGGGGTTCGACGTGGTGGCCGCTGTCGACAACGCAGACGACTTCCTCGCCCGGCTCGACGAGGCGGATGCCGCGGTGGTCGACGTGCGGATGCCGCCCACCTTCACGAGCGAGGGGTTGAAGGCGGCTGCCGAGGCGCGCGCTCGTCGTCCGGGGTTCCCGGTGCTCGTGCTGTCGGCATACGTCGAGGACCGCTACGCGGGCGAGCTGCTGGCTGCGGGAGCCGACGGCCTCGGCTACCTGCTCAAGGAGCGGGTCGGCAAGGTCGCTGCGTTCATCGACGCCCTGAACCGCGTGGCCGCCGGGGGCACGGTGATGGACCCCGAGGTGATCTCGCAGCTGATGAGCCGTCGCCGCGCGGACGACCCGGTGCAGACGCTGACTCCGCGCGAGCGGGAGGTCCTCGGTTTGATGGCGGAGGGCCTCGACAACGGCACCATCGCCGGACGGCTGTTCGTGACCGAGACGGCGGTGAGCAAGCACATCGGCAACATCTTCGGCAAGCTCGGCCTCGCCTCGAGCGACAGCGGCCACCGCCGCGTTCTCGCCGTGCTCGCATATCTGCGCACCTGACCGGCATCCGCGCTGGCGCTCCGACCCGCTTCGATGCCATGCTGGCCGGGATGAAACGCTCTGCCAAGATCACCACCGCCGTCGTCGCCGTCGCCGTCGCCGGCCTTGTCGCCGCTGCCGCTCCTGCCGTGGTCGGCGCCGCGCCCGCGGTGTTCGATGTCGCCTCCTGGGCATCGGAGCGTTTCGCCGCAGAACCCTCCACGGCCCCCACGTCGATCGTCGCCGATACCGAGAACGTGGTCGGGAACGAACTCGTCGACCTGGGTGACGGCATCAGCGTTCCCGCCGGCGGGCCGGGCGACTGCACCACCAGCGCGCGTATCAACATCCAGAGCGACGACGGCTCCCCCATGTACGCGAAGCTCCTGGGCGAGCTCGTCGACATGGGCGGGTCGGAACTGGCGAGCGGTCCTGTCACCCTGGATGCCGACGGGGAGATCTTCTCGTACGAGGTGCAGCCGGGCGACAGTCTGATCGCGATCGGCGAGCGCTTCTGCGTCGACTACGTCACCGTCGGCGGCTACAACCATGTGCGTGGCTTCGAGCCGATCGCACCAGGGGACGTCCTCTACCTGCGGCCGGATCCGACGCTCCCGTTCGTCGACATCTACTCGCCGTACAACGCCGAACCCGGATCTTCGACCATCCCGTACTACGACGGCGTGGCGGCGTTCTCGACCGCCGTCGCCACCGCCGATCTGGGTGCCGCGCGGTGGCTGTGGCAGCGTCTGGAGAAGGACATGCCTCCGGAGACCGCCGCCCTGATCACCCAGGCGCTGAGCGACGACGACCTGTCGCTGCTGCGCCGCATGTTCCCGTAGCAGCGACCCTCTCACCGCCGATCGGTCGGCGGTCCTTTCCGCGCGCCCGCAGACCCGCCGATGATCTCCTCCGAGATTTCTCGGTATTCGGTGTTGCTAAGTACCGGTACTCAGTGTTACTTTGTACCGGTACCCAGCAACACTGAGTACCACCGAATCGAAAGGAGTACCTGATGGGCAAGCAGATGACCGAGATGCTCAAGGGCACTCTGGAGGGCATCGTCCTGGCCCTCCTCGCCGAGCAGCCGGCATACGGGTACGAGATCACCACACGCATCCGAGACCACGGATTCACCGACATCGCCGAAGGCACGATCTACGCACTCCTCGTGCGCATCGAGCAGAAGAACCTCGTCGACGTCGAGAAGGTCCCGAGCGAGAAGGGTCCGCCCCGCAAGGTGTACACCCTGAACGCGCAGGGCCGGCAGGAGCTCGAGGAGTTCTGGAAGACATGGGACTTCCTCGCGCAGCACATCGCACAGCTGAACCCCGACAACGACAACAGCACGAACAAGGAGAACTGACCATGGCCGCGAAGTGGATCGAAGCGATCACCGGATCACTCGAAGAGAAGAAGCTCTACAAGCAGGCGCAGGCCCGCATCAACGCGCTCCCCGAGCCGTACCGCGAGATGGCGAAGGCTCAGCAGCGCTACAACATGTACTACGGCGGGGTCACCGACGGAGACACCATCGTGAAGATGTTCCTCGACATCGCCGACCTGTGGGAGCGCGCCGCACTCGACGGCACCCCGGTCAGCGCGATCGTCGGAGACGACCCGGTCGAGTTCGCCGAGAACTACGCCGCCGCGTACGGCGGACGCCAGTGGATCGACAAGGAGCGCGCGCGCCTCATCAAGGCGTTCGACGACGCGAAGAAGAAGGAGGAGTCATGAAGAATGCAGCCATCTCGGTGCGCGGCATCGAGAAGTCGTACAAGGATCTGCACGTGCTGCGCGGCGTCGACTTCGAGGTCGAGAAGGGCAGCATCTTCGCCCTCCTCGGCTCGAACGGCGCCGGAAAGACCACGATGGTGCGCATCCTCTCCACCCTGCTGAAGTCCGACTCGGGCACAGCAACCGTGCAGGGCATCGACGTCGCGACGAACCCGGTCGGCGTCCGCGAGCGAATCAGTCTCACCGGACAGTTCGCCGCCGTCGACGAGGTCCTCACCGGACGTGAGAACCTGGTGCTGGTCGCGAAGCTGCGCCACCTCCCCGACGCCGGGAAGGTGGCCGACGACCTGCTGACGACCTTCCGCCTGACGGATGCCGGCTCCCGCAAGGTCGGCACCTACTCCGGCGGCATGCGTCGCCGGCTCGACATCGCGATGAGCCTGGTCGGCGACCCCGAGGTCATCTACCTCGACGAGCCGACCACCGGCCTCGATCCCGAAGCCCGCCTCGAGGTGTGGGGCGTGGTCAAGGAGCTCGCGAACAGCGGGACCACGGTGCTCCTCACGACGCAGTACCTCGACGAGGCGGAGCAGCTGGCCGATCGCATCGCGATCCTGCACGAGGGCCGCATCATCGCCAACGACACCCTCGCCGGCCTGAAGCGCCTGCTTCCGGCCGCCAAGGTCGAGTACGTCGAGAAGCAGCCCACCCTGGAGGAGATCTTCCTCACCCTCATCGGCCCCCAGGCCACGACCACGAAGGAGGACGCAGCATGAGCACGCACTTCGCCGCCGACACGGCGACCCTCACCGGCCGCTCCATGCGGCACATCTTCCGCAGTCCCGACACGATCATCACCACGGCGGTCACCCCGATCGCGCTGATGCTCCTGTTCGTGTACGTCTTCGGCGGAGCTCTTCAGCAGAGCACCGGCGCCGAGAACTACGTGAACTACCTGCTGCCCGGCATCCTGCTCATCGCGATCGCGTCGGGCATCGCCTACACGGCGTTCCGGCTGTTCACCGACATGCAGAGCGGCATCTTCGAGCGGTTCCACTCCATGCCGATCGCCCGATCGAGCGTGCTGTGGGCCCACGTGCTCACATCCCTGACGGCGAACGCCATCACGCTGGCGATCATCTTCGGGGTCGGATTCCTGATGGGCTTCCGCACCGGGGCGAGCGTCGGGGCCTGGCTGGCGGTGATCGGCATCCTGATGCTGTTCACCCTGGCACTCACCTGGCTGGCCATCATCGCGGGGCTGAACGCCAAGACGGTCGACGGCGCGAGCGCGTTCTCGTACCCGCTGATCTTCCTGCCGTTCATCAGCTCGGCCTTCGTGCCGACCGACACGATGCCGGCTCCGGTGCAGTGGTTCGCCGACAACCAGCCGGTCACCTCGATCGTCAACACCATCCAGGCGCTGTTCGCCGAGCAGCCGGTTGGCGACGACATCTGGATCGCCCTCGCCTGGTGCGTCGGCATCCTCGTGGTCGCCTACGTGTTCGCGATCATCTCGTACCGGAAGAAGGTCAGCTGATCGACGTCAAGCGAGACGGAACGCTCCGACCGGGGACTCTCCCCGGCCGGGGCGTTTCGCCGCGCTCGGCGCAGTGGCCCCTCAGCGTGGGCATCAGGAGGGGACCGGGTACGCGGAGACCATGAGCAGATAGGCGACGGTGATCGCACCGAGACTCAGACCGATCGCCACGCCGCCAATCACGTGCGGTGATGTTCTCTTGATGAGTGCCATGACGAGCAGGGCAAAGTGAGCGACGACGATTACGATGAGCGCCACTCTCAGACCGTCGATCGCCACGTTAGCGAGATCGTCCCTGCACGAAGATGCGCATCCATCCATCCGCATTGCAGCGAGATAGACGAGAAGTACGCCTCCACAGGCAACCGCGATCTGCGCGAACGCCCAGAGGCCCGCAGCGACGTAGGGTCGTCGCGGTATGCGCTGGATCGGTCCCCAACTGCTCGTCCGTGTCATGAGAAGTCAGTCATCATGTATCGGACAAACGATCGCGGATCGGACATGTAGCTCTTATAGGAGCTATGGATTTGATTGTCAATCGGAGACCCTGCCTGGCAAGCCCAGTCTTTCGCGTAACAGTAGGAACGGATCTTCGGCACCCACTGCGGATTGGTACTCGTACTTCCTTGCGGCCACCCCCAGGACCGGTACTCAGATGAGAGATAGTCCAAGCTGGCCTGCCCTCGGGCCAGGATCCCCTGTCCGGTCTTCACAGAGTCAGGCGAGTTCCAGACCTGACCAGCTTTCCAGGTCGGGTCTCCCCAGACCACTACTGCGCGGACCATCGAACGCGCTTTAGCAGACAAGGTCGGGTAGAAGCCACCGCCGAACTTGATTTCTGACCCCGGGGCGAGCGCGGTGAGGATGACCTGTGCCCCCTGAGAATGCCCGGCCAGCACCACAGCGGGCGGGCTGGCGCAGTGAGAGGCCATCCATTCGAGCTCCGACTGCAACGCTTGCACCCCCGCGGTGATGCTCTGCGCGTAGCCGCCAGCGTCGGAAGCCGGATAGTTGAGGCTTTCAACATAGAGGCCGTACTCGTTCCACGGATCGCTGGGAAGTAGATAGGTGGCCGTGAACTGGCCGACGACATCGCCCATTCCGCCGCTCGTCCAGCCATGACCCGCTTGAGTACTTCCCGCGCCGCCAGGCGCCGAGGTCCCACGGACTCCGATCATCACGGCCCATGCACATTGATTCGTGGTGTTGGTGGCATTTGCGCTCGACCCGCCACTGAGCACAGTTGCAATCACCAAGGCTCCGACGACCACACCAGACTTCAACTTTCGCGCGACCCTGCGCATCATGCTGTCGATAGTCACAATCACTCCGTCTTTCTTCAATGGGATTGAATAATCCACCCACCGTCCCGTAAAGGGGGCATCGGCAGCAATGAAAGACGGTCCGCGTACATCAGCATTCCAGAACGAAACACCTGTTCGCCGAGCAGCCGGTCGGCGACGACATCTGGATCGCCCTCGCCTGGTGCGTCGGCATCCTCGTGGTCGCCTACGTGTTCGCGATCATCTCGTACCGGAAGAAGGTCAGCTGATCGACGTCAAGCGAGACGGAACGCTCCGACCGGAGACTCTCCCCCGGCCGGGGCGTTTCGCCGCGCTCGGCGCAGTGAAGGCGGTCAGGCCTGGGGCAGAGCGGCGACCACGTCGATCTCGACGAGGATGTTCGCGAGCTGCGAGCCCACGGTCGTGCGCACGGGGAACGGCGCGGAGAAGAACTCCTCGTACGCCTCGTTGAACTCCGCGAAGTCGGAGAGGTCCTGCAGGTGCACGGTCGACTTCACGACGTCGTCCATGGTCAGGCCGTGCACGGCGAGCACCTTCTGGATGTTCCGGAGCACCTGTCGGGTCTGGTCGCCGACGCTGGCGGGCACGGCGTGGTCGTTCGCCGCGTCCTGCGGGCCGAACCCCGCGGTGTACAGGAATCCGTTCGCGACCACTCCGTGGCTGTAGGGACCTGCGGGCGTGGGCGCCCCGTCTGCGTAGAATCCGGTCTTCGGCATTTCTCTTTCCTTTCGTTGACGATTCAGGTCTGCAGTGAGCGGCGCAGTCCCCGGCCGGGAAGCGCGCCGGTGAGCTCACCGTCGGCGAGGACGCGGCTGCCGGCGACGAACACATCGTCGATGCCGACCCCGCGTCCGCGCGGATTCTCGTACGTGGCGGTGTCGGCGACGGTCGCCGGATCGACCACGATGAGGTCGGCCACGGCGCCGGCCTCCACCACTCCGCGACGTCCGAGGCCGAAGCGTCGAGCCGGCAGCGTCGAGAGATGGTGCACGGCGTCGGCCCACGTCCAGGTCGACCGCTCCCGCACGTGTTCGCGCAGGAACAACGAGAACGAGCCGGCGGCACGGGGGTGCGGATGCGCGCCGATGAAGATGCCGTCGGAGCCGCCCATGTGAGCGGGGTGCGCGAATATGCGGGCCAGCTCGGCGCCGGAGCGCGGGCTGCGGACGGCCATGACGGCGCTGCACTCGAGGCGAGACGCGGCGAGCGCATCGAGCGCGAAGTCGATCGGGGAGACGCCGATGCGCGTGGCGGCCTCGCGAAGCGTGAGGCCGTGCGCCCACGACAGCTCCGGCGCGGCGAGGTGGGCGAGCGTGATCATGTCGGGCCACTCGGGGCCGAGACTCGCGCTCGTCGCTGCTCGGAGGGTGCACTTCTCACGCAGGGCGACGCGTTGCGACAGATCCGCGATCACCGCGACCGCCTCGGCCACCGGCAGCGCCGCGACCTCCGGGGGCAGCAGCGGCATGCCCAGCAGGGTGCACCCCGGGTGTACGGGTATGCGTCGAAGGTCGCATCGACCCCCGCGGCCTCCAGCGCGTCGAGCTGATCGAGCACGATGTCGGCATCGGCGTGGAAGTGTGAGATGTGCACGGGAAGCTCGGCGCCCGCTTCGGCCGCGGCGAAGCGCGAGATCTGGGCGATCTCCGACGTGCCGGCCGCGGTGTTCGCCTCATATCCTCCGCGCATGTGCGTCACGTACACGCCTCCGGCTTCGGCCACTGGCGCGCACAGAGCGGCGATCTCGGCGGCGTCCTGGAAGATGCCCGGCGTGTAGTCCAGCCCGGTCGACAGGCCGAGGGCGCCGTCGCTCATGCCCTGAGCGACCAGGGCCTGCATGTGTCGGCGCTGATCCTCGGTCGCCGGCCGATCCTCCCGTCCGCACACCTCGAAGCGCACGGTGCCCGCCGGCACGAGGTATCCCGCGTTCACCGCCGAGGTTCCGTCGACGGATGCCAGGTACGCATCCACACCGCCTCCCCGGTAGGTGGGGTGCGGCCCGTTGATCGCGGCGAAGTACTCGGAGGCGTACTCACCAGCGCCCGGGGCGTACGACACGCCGTCCTGCCCGGCGATCACGCAGGTCACACCCTGGCGCAGGAGGGACAGCGTCACATCGGCGTCGCTCAGCAGGCCATCGGCGTGGGAGTGCGCGTCGATGAATCCCGGGAGGATGAGACGATCCGAGACGTCGACCACCTCGTCACCGGGGCGCGCCTCGATGTGACCGACGTCCGTGACGCGCTCTCCCTCGATCGCGACGTCGGCACGCACGAGGCCCGTCGCGTCGACGACGGAACCACCGCGCAGGATCACCCGGCTCATCACTGCACCCCTCAGAAGTACGTGCGGACGAGGCCCGTGACCACGTCGGAGTCGGCGGATTCGACGACCGGCAGCACCCGCCACTTGTCGAAGGCGGTGCAGGGGTGCGACAGGCCGAGACGCACGACGGAGCCGATCGCCAGCGCCTGCTCCGTGCGCACGTAGGAATGCTGATCGTTCATCGCCGAGACCTCTGCCTGCAGCGGTTGCCAGGGGCCGGTCACGCCGGGAGCCGAGGCGCGCGGGATCGGCAGCCCCTCGTCGTAGGGCAGATCCCGCTTGCCGGCGTCGACGAGGGCCAAGCCGGGCTCCGGCGCCGACACGACCCGCGCGATTCCGTGCATCGCGTTCACGAAACGCGGGGAGGCCTCCGTGTGCTCTGCTCCCTCGTCGAAGGGCGAGATGCCGCGATAGAAGCCATCGTCGTGCACGATGTAGGCGCCGGAGCGGAGGGTGAAGTGCGTACGATCATCGCGCGCCGCCGTCGCCCAGACATCGGCGACGACATCGAAGTACGCGCTACCCCCGGCGGTCACGAACAACTCGCCGTCGTCATAGAGCGGCGTGATCGCGGCGTGCAGTTCGAGCTGCGATTCCAGGTACGCGCGCACGGCCGCGAGGGACGCGGGTGTGCGATCGTGCGCGAGGCTCCCCTCGTAGCCGGCCACCCCGGCGAGGCGCAGCACCGCGGAGGCGGCGATGCGCTCGGCGACACGAAACGCCTCTTCGATGGACCGCGCGCCGGTGCGACCGCCCGCGCCACCGAGCTCGACGCAGACATCGACCGGACGCGGCGTCCCGGTGGAGAACAGAGCCTCCTCCATCGCCTCGACCGTCGCGATCGAGTCGACCCAGCTCACGAACCGGAACCCCGGATCCGCCAGCTCCTGCGCCAGCCACGCCAGCGCAGGTCGATCGACGGCAGCATTCGCGAGCATCACCGACTCCACGCCCAGATCGCGGGCGGTACGCACCTGACCCATGGTCGCGAACGTGATCCCGAGCGCCCCGGCATCCGTCTGACGGTTCCACAGCGCCGGCGCCATCGTGGTCTTGCCATGCGGCATGAGGTCGAGCCCTCGGTCTGCGCACCACTGCGCCATCGTCGCCACGTTCGCCCGCATCGCCGCGTCGTCGAGCACGATCAGCGGCGTCCAGAACTCGTCGAGGCGAGGCTCGGTGGCGAGGAACTCCGCAGCCGTGAGACCCGCCGCCCGCTGGGGAAGACCCTTGTCGCGTGCGGTGAGGACGTCGGCATCACCGTGCGTCATTGCGAGGCACCCGTCTTGACCGAGGCGGTCGGAACCTCGTGCAGTCGCCCGGCACCTTCGACATCGGGCTGGATCGATGCGACCAGCGTGGCGATCACACCGACCACCGCGATCACCGCCGCGTAGACGACGACCGGCCAGAAGGCACCCCCCGCGGCCGCGACCAGCGCGGTGCAGATGAGCGGAGCGAGGCCGCCACCGAAGGTGTTGGAGAACTGGTACCCGATGTTGACGCCGGTGGTGCGCGCCTCCGGGTCGAACATCTCGACCAGCATCGTCGAGAGCGTCGCCTGCATCGCCACGCCGAACACGACGAAGCCGAGGATCTGGCCGAGCCAGATCAGCCACATGTTCCCCGTGTCGAACAGCATGAAGGCCGGGTAGACCATGGCCGCAAAGCCGAGGCAGCCGATGATGTAGACGGTGCGGCGGCCGATGCGGTCGGAGATCGCACCCCACAGCGGGGCGACGACGATCTGCAGCAGTCCCACGAGCATGGTGCCGGCAAAGCCGAACCACACCGGGATGTCCTTGTCGGTCAGCATGTACGCGAGACCGTAGGTGAGCACGACGTATCCGGCGATCGACTGCGGCAGGCCGATGAGGATGCCCATGATCGCGTTCTTCGGGTGCCGGAACGCCTCGACGAGCGGGTTGGGCTTCTTGCCGGTGGTGGCGAGGAGCAGCGTCTGGGTCTCGGTGAAGGCGTCGGACTCCTCGAGCTGACGACGAAGGATGATCGCGGCGATCGCGAGCACGATCGAGAAGACGAACGGGATGCGCCAGCCCCACTGGAGGAACCAGGATTCGGGAGCGAGGCCGAGACCGGCCATCAGACCACCCGACACCACGTTGGCGATGCCCGCTCCACTGATGAGGAACGCACCGTAGAGTCCGCGCTTGCCGGTCGGCGCTGCTTCGACGACCATCGTGGCCGCTCCGCCCATCTCGCCGCCGACGAAGAACCCTTGGAAGAGTCGGCACAGCACGAGCAGCAACGGTGCGGCGATGCCGATCACCTGGTCGGACGGGATGAGGCCGATGCCCGTCGTCGCGAGCCCCATGCCGATGACGGTGCTCATCAGCACGACCTTGCGGCCCTTGCGGTCACCGACGATCCCCCAGATGATCCCTCCGACCGGACGGAGGAAGAACCCGACGGCGAACGTCGCGAACGAGTTGAGCTCGGCGATGAGCGGATCGTTCGAGGAGAAGAACACCGCGGGAAAGACGACAGCGGCTGCGAGGCCGTAGAGGTAGTAGTCGTAGTACTCGATCAGCGTGCCGATCGCGCCTCCGGCGATCGTCTTGCGCTGCTTCGGGGTCAAGCCAGATGAAGCGACAGTGGCCATCCGGGGCTCCTTGCTCGGTTGATGCGCGCCCGCATCCGTTGCGGTCGGCCTCGACGGATCGTCTCGGGCGTGGCTAAACTAACAGCGAAATAGACATTCTGTCTATCTCCCGAATTTTTTGTACGCCTGTATCGTTGCTCTCGATTGGAGTCACCATGCCGACATCGACGACAACGGAGAACGCGGTCGCAGCCCTCGCCGACGACCTCGCGCGGGAGACCTACGAGAGCGCCGAGGAGGTGCTCCGCCTCTATCGGCCGGTGCTGCGAGCGCTCGCCACCGCCGCTGGCCCCACGGTCGAGGTCGTGCTCCACAACCTCGACGGCACCGACGTCGACCTCGGCCACACGATCATGGCCATCGAGAACGGACACGTCACGGGTCGCGCCGTCGGCGGCCCGTCCACCTCGCTCGGCCTGGATGTGCTCAAGGACCGGCGCGGGAACCACGACGCGTTCGGTTACACGGGTTACACGAGCGACGGACGGGAGCTCCGGTGCTCCTCGGTGTACTTCCACAACCGCGCCGGTGACATCATCGCTTCGCTGTGCGTCAACGTCGACCTCAGCCCGCTGCTGCTCGCCCGCACGACGCTCGATGCACTGCTGCCCTCTCCCGTGCCGGCCGATGCCCCGAAGGAGCACTTCGGAGCCGACCTCGTGTCGGTCATGGATTCGATGATCACCGAGGCCATCCGCGAGATCGGCCGCCCGGTCGAGAGCATGTCGCGCGACGACAAGATCACGGTGCTGGAGCGACTCGACCAGCGCGGTGCGACGCAGATGCGCAAGTCCGTCGAGGCGATCGCGAAGCGGCTCGGCATCTCGCGCGTGACCGCCTACTCCTACCTGGAAGAGGCCAGGACGCGATGACGAGGAAAGGCATGACCATGGACAACTCCGGCTTCGAGGAGCTCTTCGACGGCGCACCGCTGATGGCGATCCTCCGCGGCATGGGCGTCGAACGCAGTCTCGCCGTGTCGACCACCGCGTGGGACCTCGGGATCGACGTCGTCGAACTGCCCATCCAGACCGCGGAAGACCTGGAGGCGCTGCGTGTCGTCGCTGCAGCCGGACGCGAGCGCGGCAAGGCCGTCGGTGCGGGCACCGTGGTGTCGGTCGAGCACGTCGCCCAGGCCGCATCCGCCGGAGCGGTGTTCACCGTCAGCCCCGGACTCGACCTCGAGGTCGTCCGCGCCTCCCACGACGCGGGGCTCATCAGCATGCCGGGTGTCGCCACGGCGAGCGAGGTGCAGTCGGCCCTCGGAGCGGGACTCACCTGGGTGAAGGCCTTCCCCGCGTCGGTGCTGGGCCCGCAGTGGCTCACCGCGATGCGCGGTCCTTTCCCGCAGGCGCGCTTCGTGACGACGGGCGGCATGCACGCCGGCAACGCCGACGAGTACCTCCGCGCGGGCGCCAGTGTCGTCGCCGTCGGGTCGGCGCTCGAAGACCCCGCTCAGCTGCCGCAGCTCGCTGCACTCCTCGGCACCGCGGCCCGCGCATGACCGATCTCGGTGCGCGGCTCGCCCACGTCGATGCGCGCCTCGCGTATGAGATCGACGTGGTCGCAGCGCGCGAGGCGGTCGAGGCAGGGGAGGCGGTGCTGGTCGACACGCGACGCCTCGAGTCGTGGCGCCACGGCCACATCGCCGGAGCCCTGCACCTGCCCAAGACCGAGATCGCATCCGGGATCGAGTCGCTGCCCCGCGACCGCACGATCGTCGTCTACGGCTGGGGTCCCGGATGCAACGGCGGCACCTCGACCGCACGGACGCTGCTCGCCGCCGGCCTCGACGTCAGGGAACTGCTCGGAGGATACGAGTACTGGGTGCGCAACGGCTTCGACACCGAGTCGCACGGCGTCGTGTCCCACCAGTCGCCCGATCCTCTGGTCACAGCCGAGAGCTGACCAGGGCACGAGGTCGCAGCGAAGGTCAAGAACCACGACCCCCGCACGGGATGGTCCCGACGATCGCCCAGTGATCCGACCCCCTGACCGATCGATCCACGAGATAGGTCGCATCAGCGGCGCGATACCCGTCGCCGAGCATGAAGCGGTCGATCGCGATGCCGAACAGCGGAGGCAACAGGGTCGGCCACGTCGCGGCCGCGCCCGCACCATGCGCTGACGCGACGTCGGCGCAGGTTCCGACCCCCGCGGACCCGAGGCTGTTCACTGTCGAATTGAAGTCCCCGATCACGCCGATATACCTCTCCTCGGCGCACATCGCACGTATCCACCTCAGATGCATCTTCCACGTGTCGACGCTCGCAACAGCCGGCTGCTGAACGTGGACGCCGACGATCACAGGGTTCGCCGCTGCGGCGTTGTCGGGGCGGACGACGGTGCCGGCCCACGGCGGCGCCGAGTCATCGAGCGAGTATCCACCCGACTCGGCCAGACTCGCACTCAGGATGACCGTCGTGGTCGATGACTCCGGCGCGAACGCCACATTCGCGAACCCTCTTCGTGCGAGTTCTTCAGCGACGCTCGCCCCCGCGAGCCACCCTGTCTCCGGCAGAACCACCACGGCTGCGTCTGCGCGCTCGATCCTGGGGATGAGCTGCTCGGCGATGGTGCCGGCGTCGGCATCGCCGGCATTCCATGACACGAATGCGATCCCGTCACCCGGTACCGGCGCCGACCCGTCTGATAGGCCCTGTGTGAGGCAGCGGGCGCCGAACAGCACGCCAACCAGGCCTGAGGCGACGGCGAGGATCAACCAGCCGCGGCGCCCGTGACGCACGCTGAAAAGTGCTACGACGATCGCCACAACGATCCCGAGGGTCGCCATCTCCGCGTCAACTGCGACCAGTGACGACAGAATCGGCAACTCGCGCATCGGAGTGTAAGGGACGGCCCACAGCGCCACGCCGACACCGACGATTCCGACGCCAGCGACGATTCTCCCGCGCATCAGCACCTAGAAACGGAGCCATTTGATTCCGCCTCGTAACTATGATAAGTAACATGTTACACAATATTGATCGAGGGGGATCGGATGAAGTCCCACCAAAACCGCTTCTCGAAGGTCGCCACGGCGCTGGGTGTGAGCACGGCATTGGTCTCCTACTGCCCACAGCCGCATACGCCGAGGGGACATGGGAGAGCTATATCGCTCAAGCGCAGCCGGGCTTCACAAGCCGACAGTGGCCCGATAAGAATCTCGACGGCACCTCCACTTCGGTAACGCTCTCCAGCTGTAAGGCGAATTACGGAGGCAGTGCAGCCGGCACCTTGGGAATTACGTCCATCAAACTTGGGCTGTACACAGGCATCGGCTGCGTCTCGTGGTGGTACATCAGCGCCGTCAGGTCGCGCCATTCACGTCCGCCACGGACCTTGATCATGCCCGCGCCGAACTCCAACCGGAACACCAGCCACCAGAACAGCACGATCACGACCGTCGGCGGCGGCTGGTCGTTCGAACCGAGGAACGCCGCGAGGAACCCGGCCTCCAGAAGCAGCATCTCCCAGCCGAAGGAGTAGAAGGTCTGTCCGATGCTGACGATCGACATGTACCCGAGCCACAGCGCGAGGAAGCACAGCATCGGCACCCAGGGAGGACCCCACTGCGGGATGCCGATGAGGAGGACCGCCGAGACCGCGATGCCCCCCGCGCACAGGACGACGAGGCGCTGGTCGGTGTAGCGGATGCGCGAGAAGAGGGTCGGGTGCAGCATCCGCCGCCGCTCCGGCTTCTGCCCGACCCATTCGAGGAGGGCGGGCGCGGGCAGAAGGCCTCGCTCTCCGAGGAGCGGCCGGAACTGGTTCAAGGTCGAGACGAACGCGACGAGGTACAGCGCCGCGATGCCCCGCTGCAGCACCTCGCGCGCGAATCCGAAGTCGACTGCGGCGAAACCGTCCACGCGCTCAGGCTACGCCCCGACGCGAAAGCTCCCGTCGCATTCTCTGTCGGAAGCGACGAGGAGTGCGACGGGAGCGAACCCGTGAAGCGCTGGTCAGATGTACGAGCCGTCGGGTTGCGGGAAGAAGCCGATGTGGCTGTAGAACACGGTGAGCGACAGCAGGATCCACAGCAGTCCGAGGCACCACGCGAACACGGCGAAGATGCGCGCGACCCACACGCTTTCTCGGACGAACGGAGCGAGGACGGCGGTCACGCCGGTACAGATGTAGAGCACCATCATCAGAAGCGGCTCCAGCAGACTGCCGGCCATGAGGCGTGCGAGCGGCTCGATGTCGGGCGGCCGCCACATGCATACGAACGGAAGCGTTTGATTTCGCCGCGTCATCGTGATAGGTAACATGTTACATAACTACGATCCAGGGGAATCGGATGAAGCCGCGGGATCAAACTACCGAAATGTCAGAAACGGGGGTGACTATTCATGACCGTTGCAAATGCAGAAATCAACGACCTGATCGCTGAGATCGAGTCGATCGACATCAGCGCTCCGTCCGCGGACTGGAAGCCTGCCAGCTGGTGAGTAGTGGCGCCTACCCCTCATCCACGAGGGGTAGGCGCTCCCCATGTCAGGAATCGGCTAAGAGGTAGAGAGTGCTGTTCATAGCTGCCGGCGGTCCTGGAGACCTGGTCGCCGCGGGCATTCTTGCCCGACAGCGGATAACGGAGTCGACATTCGCGACGTTCCTCTGGGAACGATCCGCGAGAGCAGCCGGCCCCATCCGCATCACATCCGTCTACGGGCTCGACCGCGACCGGCTCGGAATGCGTGCGACTCCACAGACGCAGATTGCAGGCAGTCGAACTCAGCTCAGTGACATCGCGCAGCTGCTGTCGGGGGAAACGTACGTGCTGGACGCGGACAACCTCGAAGGGGCACAGACGAGCCTCTCGAGGTTGCTCGCTTCAGACGATGACGGTCGGATAGCGGTTGTTGATGCGGGCGGCGATGTACTCGGCCAACGAGACCACGATGGGCTTCGGAGCCCACTCCTCGAAGCCACGACGCTGAGCATTCTCTCGGACATGGGTGCGCTTCCGGTCAGCGAGGTCGTTGTCGTCGGACCGGGCCTCGACAACGAGCTCACGGTCACTGAGATCGATTCGAGACGTCCGCATTGACCCCAGGAGCCGATTGGGAATGCAACGGGCGCGGAGACGCAGAGGATCTGCTTCATGCTTTCGCCGGTATCGACTCAGAGACGTCACGGCTGTGGTTGCATGCCCTGTTGGGTCTCCGCGGCCGCGTATGGTGCGACAGCACCGGCAGCCCCCTGATGATGACCGCGAGATCAGCCGAGGTCATCTCGGTCTCTGCGCGTGAAGTGCACGCGACGGGGCCGGCCGCACTGGTCCCATCAGGAGCGGGATCGATCCGCGATGTGAACGCCGCGCTGACGTCTGCCGGATACGTTGACGAACTCTTCGAGACCAGCGTCAGACCCGTCTTCCCGCCCGAAAGACAGCGAGAGCAACTTCGGAGCCGAATCCGTCCAGGTGATCATGTGACTGAGCGATTCGCGAGCCGTTTCGGCGTAGACGAATGGGCCGTCCTTCGGCCCATCGGGTCACCTGTCCTGAGAGTGGAGGGCGTGCGCCATGGCTGAAGACATCATTCTGGATGACCTCACATTCGACGCGATTCAAGACGTCGCTGATCACTCGCGCGGGAGGCCGCAGACACGGATCCGGCTGTCGTGTTCGACGCAGACTCAGAACACTGACCCACCGGCTGCGTGGCAGCACGAGTTTGAGATTGCGCCGGGCGTCCTGGTCCTCTCAGGTCACGGCGATGGCATGCACATGTTGCTGGGTGAAAAGGCACTGTGCGGCGCGGCGGCGGATGCAAAGAACCAGCCGGGCGGTTGTGCCCAGGGACAGCGGTGCCGAAAGGCGCGAGCGGTGCAGGATGTGGTCTACGCCGCAGAGCTGCGCGGGGATGTCGCGTTCCTACTCTCGTGCAACAGCCTGAACGTGGCCGGTCAGCTCGGCTCACCGGACGTCAGCATCGCGCGAGCCTTGATTAACGCGGGGTTCAATCACGTCATCGGCTCAGCGCGTCAAGTTGCATTCGAAGAGTCGCACGTACGGCTCGTCCAGCATCTATGGAACGAAGACACCCCTCTCGCGGATGTTGTCGCTGCGCTCAATTCCTTGGAGGGCGTCGAGAACGGATACGTCATCCTCGCGCTCGATGAGGATCCAACAGCAATCACCGAACCGACAGAATTACCTGCCCCCGAGCGCGGTCACGAGACGCCGCCTATTCCTTCAGCACTTCCCCACAGCGAGTACGCAGAGGTGGAGTACACGTTCAGCACGATCCTTGCAGCGAAACGGGTCGCCGCGATCCACGCAAAACCCCTCGAAGAGGTCCTGACGCGCCAGCTGAAGCTCATCGACGCGATGCGTGGGATCCTCGTTCGCCAACATATGTCGGGCACAGGGGCATTCCAGGATGTCGCCACACGCATCCGCATCGCCCTCAATGGCGGTTGGGATGATGCGGTGTCGGCGGGACTCCTCGGTGGTGTGGGGTCGTCATTCGGGGACCTGCTTCAAGGCGCACTGCTGCAGGGCAACGCCCCCAACCCGCAGTCGTCTGAATCAACCCGTCAAACATGTTCGGCGTGCGGGGGGCGAGTACGGCTCAATCGCGCTGCTTTGGTGAGTGGGCACGGGATCGAGACCGAATGGTGCACCGGCTGCGGGGTACGGCGAGTGTCCACAGCAGGGCGAGAGATCGAGCCAACACTCAACTTTCCGCGCACTGTCCGGGCAGGGGAGAGCGTCACCGCACTTGCGAGCGGTCTGAGCGAGAACACCCTGTTGCACTTGCAGCTGCGAGACAAGTCACGGAATGCGCCTGTCATCGAGACACGCGACGTCGTGAACGATCTCGAGTATTCGCGTTCGTTCGCTTTGCCGATCGACGCAGGTCCCGATATCGGCTCCATCCGTGCCGTGGTGTTCCAGGGATCTCGCGTCACATATTTGCGGCGCGTTTTCATCGTCGAAAGAGGGGGATCGAGTGATCACTGAGGAATCGATTTCGGGATTGCGACGAGACTCGCGAACGAACTCGCGGCTGAGGTTCGGTGTCCCGAACCAAGGGCGGTTGTTGAACCAGGTTCGGGCCGCTCTGGCGTTCTCCGAATGGACTCAGGACACCCGGTGCCTGAACTTCGCGGCAGGGGACGTGGAAGCGGTTCTTGCGCGCTCGACTGATTTGCCGCGCCTTGTTGCCGCCGGCGTGCTCGACGGTTGTATCACCGGCCGCGACTATGTCGTCGAGGCGGGCGTTGAGGAGCGCCTCGAGGAGGTGCTGGACCTCGATTTCCAGGCAACCAACATCTGCGTCGTGGCGCGCAGCTCGGAACCTGCACCGCTCGCGCGGGATCGATTGACCGTGGTCAGCCAGTACCCCGCTATCGCGCGGAGGTGGCTGGATGAAAGATCGCAGCAGGGACTGATCGATAACGCGACGTTCGTCGCCATTGACGGCGCAGCTGAGATGTACGTTCGCAGTGGCCTCGCAGATCTCGCGATCGATGCCGTCATGACGGGCCGTTCGCTCAGGGACAACGACATGGTGGTCGTCGAAACACTGTTCGCAAGCACAGGCCGTGTGTACTCGCGTGGCGAACGCCTCCTTGGCGCGAAGAAGCATGGGCTTCTCTCTGCCCTTGCGTCAACCCTCGCGGATGGCACGTCGTGAAGGTCATCGTCCTCGCGGGAGGGCAGGGGCGGAGGTTGACGACGGCGCTACCTGGGCACAAGGCTCTCGCGCAACTCGCAGGGCGGCCTCTGATCTCGCACGTGCTCGATGAAGTTGGGGAGAGCGCCGATATGGAGTCCTACGTCGTCGTCCCCGTTGGGCTTCGAGCCGAGTTCGTTGCGTCCGGCGCAGTGCAAGGGGCTCACGTCGTCGAGACCTCGGCAACAACTCCCACCGGCGCGATAGTTCCCCTCATCGAGCATGGCGATCTGGTCGTCCTCGTGCACGCTGACGAGATCTGCGTTGGCAGTCCGGCCGTGGTCTACGCGCACGCTGTCGGGCGTGCTGGTGCTCCCGTGGTCGGAGTGACGGCAGGGAAGGTCGACCGCGAGACCAGACTGACAGTACGGTCGACCGCGTCGGTGGAGGTCGCAGAAGACGGCCGGCTCGATGATGGGTTCACGAGCAAGCCTCGCTACATCGGACGGTTCGCTGTCCAGGTGGACGACGCCCTACTCGACGCCCTTCCTCGATACCCCAGCATCCTTCAAGCTCTGCTGTCGGGTCGTGAGAGCATCGCCGAGCTCACGCTCCCGAAGCGATACTTCGACTGCGGCAGTGATGCTCTGCTCGATGCGTCGCAGAGCCGATTCGAAGGAGCGCTATGAGTGGCGCGATGAAGGATCTCTTCGCGAGCAATCGGAGCTTCCGGCACGTCTGGTTCAGTCAGCTGTCCGGAATGCTCGGCGCATCGATCATGACGGTGTCGGCTGGAATCGCAGTCCTCGCGTACGGCGGATCCGCTGCGGTCATCGCAACAATTCTCGCGGGCAGGTCGATCGGGCTGTTCATCGGCTATTTGACTCTCGGCGGGCTGACAGCATTCTTCTCGTCGAAGCGACTGATGATCCTCACCGATGTCGTGCGAGTCGTCAGCACGGCCACCGTGGCTTTCGGGATCGTCACCGGCGCGTTCTGGATCTCGGCTCTGGCGGTCATTCTGACGGGCCTGTGCGAGTCGGTGTTCACACCGGCATCACGTGCGCTTCTTCCGCTCGTCGTCGGAAAGGCGGACCTGTTGACCGCCAATGGCATGAGCGCCGTCACCCGTAACGCGATGGCTGTCGCGGGCCCGGCAGTAGCCGGGGGCATGCTGCTCCTCGTGGATCCGATTCTCGGAGTGCTTATCAACTGCGTGTGCTTCGCATTGAGCGCACTTGCACTCGTCGGAGTCCCAGATCTGACGCGCGACGGCGGTCGCCTGCCGTTGACACCACGAGGCTACTGGAGCAGCCTCAAGGACGGCGCTCATGCGGTTAGGTCCACGCCCTGGGTGTGGATGTTCACCCTCGCCGGCGGACTACAGATGTTCCTTGTCGTCGGAGCCTGGAGCGTGCTGTTGCCGGTGGCCTCGGTGCAGACTGGCTGGGGCGACAGTGCATACGGTGTGGTCCTCGCCGTGTACGCGGCCGGCGGACTCATCGGGGGGCTGGTGGCCGTACGCATCCGCCGCCATGCTGCCGTGGCGGGCGCAGTATCGATCGCGCTCTTCAGCCTCGCGCCTCTCGGTCTCGTCCAGGATTCGTTCGCGATCTGTCTCATCCTCGTCTTTGCCGGAGGTGCAGCTCTCCAAGTGGGCAACGTGCTTTACGACACCCTGTTCCAACAGCACGTATCCCCAGAGATGATCGGCAGGGTGAGCGCCCTGATGATGCTTCCATCGACCGCAGTTCTTCCCCTGTCGTACCTGATCGTGGGAGTCGCAGCTGATCTCGTCGGCGCGGACTCGGTCCTGCTCATCGGCGGCGTCAGCGCCGCCTTCGTGATGGCCGGGTTCGCCCTCCTCTCGCCCATTCGCAGATTGGAGCTCGTCAAAGATGAGCAGAATGTTTGACTCCAGCACGATCTCCGGGGACGGCGGGATCGTTCTCGAACCGATCGGTCCTATTCACGCGCAGGGATGTTCGAAGCCTGTCAGGACGAAGAGATTCATAGGTGGCTTCCTCTTCCGCGCCCGTACACGCGAGAGTTGGCGGAGGAGTGGTGCCAGAGCGGCGCAGAGATGTACCGACGGGGCGGACAAGGCATCCACTACGCGATACTCGACTCCGGAGTATTCGCGGGTTCCATCTCTGTGAGGAACGTCCGTTGGCGAGAAGGGATTCTGGAACTTGGCTACTGGGTAGCACCGCAGGCTCGCGGAACAGGAGTTGCATCGCGCGCAGTACGGGCGCTGTCACTCGGCGCTTTCGCGAACGGATTCGAGCGGGTAGAGCTTCGGATCGCCCCCTTGAACGAGCGCTCCATCTCCGTTGCCGAACGGACCGGATTCACTCTCGAGGGTCAGCTTCGATCGGCCGGTATCACTCACCATGGCAGGGTTGATCTTCTGGTGTTCTCGCTTCTCATGACCGACGTCTTCCATTAGGGACCTCCGATGACCAGCCTCACCGACCGCACGCGCGCCATGTTCTCGATCGAGATCGACCTCGGAGACCACTTCGAATCCGCAACAACTCGGGTCCTCCACGAAGGTCACGCCGTGAAGGTGTACGAGCGCTCGAGTCCGAGATCCTTGCTTGCAGACAGCATTCGCTTCATGATCGCGGAACGAGTGATGCAACTCGAGGTACGTTTCAGAGGGGCCACGTATCTCTGGCTGCCGGGTGCATACCAACTGACGTTGGACGCCTTCAGATTCCTTGCGTGCCTCGAGCAGGAGAACCTCAGCGTGACGTCAGCGCTCGACGCTGGCTGCGGCTGCGGGGTTATCGGTGTCGGGCTCGCTCACCTCGCCGCACCACGACGGTTGCAACTGCTCGATGTGAATATGGAAGTGCTCGCAAACGCCGAAGCTAACACTGCACAGATCGGCGATGAGACGGCGGTCGAGCTGAGGCACGCAGAGTTCTCGCCCTCAGCCCTCGAAGAGCGCTTCGACGTCATCGTCAGCAATCCTCCGTACTTCCCGAGCGGGGCAATCGCAGTGCCTGCCGGACGAGTGACGATGACGGATGAGTTCAACCTGACTGAAGCGTTGATCCGCGGATTCGAAGCGCGGACCAACCTTCTCTACTTCACGTTCTCCGAAGTCTTGGGGACCGAGATCCGTGAAGCGGTCGATGCCGCAGGTTTCTCGGACTATTTCGAAGTGGTCGACAGTTGGGAAGCACCGATACCTCGGAGCATCGTGTCGGATCTACTCGAGGACAGATTCGATGTGATATTAGGTAACCAGGACGAACTGCGCCATCGCGTTTCCGTGGGAAGGCTGCGTCAATAGCCCTGTCTAGAGCTACGCTTCGCGGACACAGAAGCTCCCGCCGCACTCTCGGTCGGAAGCGACGAGGAGTGCGACGGGAGCGAACCCGTGAGGCGCGGGTCAGAGGTACGAGCCGTCGGGCTGAGGGAAGAAGCCGATGTGGCTGTAGAACACGCTGAACGACAACAGGATCCACAACAGACCGAGGCACCACGCGAACACGGCGAAGATCCGCGCGACCCACCTGCTCTCGAGAAGGAACGGTGCGAGTACCGCGGTCACGCCGGTACCGATGTAGAGCACCATCATCAGAAGCGGCTCGAGCAGGCTGCCGGCCATGAGGCGTGCGAGCGGCTCGATGTCGGGTGGCCGCCACATGCCGAAGTGCATCCCGCCGATGCCGATGAGCACGAGACCGAAACCCCCGATCGCGCCCACGAAGAGCAGCGGTCGGAGCGCCGCGAACATGGCATCAGGGCCCACGTCGACGCCGTTCTTGTCGGCATGCGCCTTCGTGCGGAGAACGATCAGGCCGGCGATGAACGTGAGGAGGCCGTAGAGCGCGGCAGGTTCACCGAAAGTGAAGTTGTCGACCTTGCAGCAGAACGCACCGTCGACCTGGGCGAGCGGCCACGTGAGCATCATGAAGAAGCCAGTGACACCGAGGAAGAAGCCCGCAGCGATGAACGTGTATCCCCATCCCACCATCGATGCGTGATCGGCGCGCTGCACAGCGCGCATGAACAGGGGTATGAGGAGAATGATCGCGCCGGCGACCAGCGCCATGGTGGTGTTGAACGTGATTCCCTGAAGCAACATGGCTACTCCGCACCGCCCTTGAGGAGCTCACGCAGCGACATCGCGGCGATCACGATCGTGAAGCCGACGCACAGGGTCGCGATCGAGAGATCCTGCCCGACGCTCCCTGTCGCTGTGACCCAGAACACGACGGCGATGATGACGGCCAATGCCAAGACGCCGAGCGCGACCCTGGGCAGCGACGCCACCCATCGATCCGCTCGTGTGCGGACGGCAGCGTCCTGTTCTTGCAGTGTTACATCCAAAATAATACCTACCTTCATGACAGAGTGTAGCCTGCCCACGCGCAGGCGCGCCTGAAGGTGGTTCTGCGGAGCTCGGGGTCAGTTCTGCATCGCGATCTGCTGCCCGGTGACGAGGGGGTACGCGACGAGGTCGGCGGCATCGAGGTCTTCCCGGTGCATGTCCACCCCGGTGATCTGACTGTTCTCGTACGTCGTGTAGTAGTAGATGCCCTTGTCGGTGTTGCAGCACGAGGAGTAGATCGTGATCTCGTACTTCTCCTCGTCGCCGACCTGCACGCACCCGCGCTGCTGGGCGACGGAGCCGAGGATCTGGAAGAACTGGCTGATCGACTCCGACTCCGAGGTGCCGCACACGGAGTTCATGCGCGTGAACACGGCCTTCACGAAGCGCGACGACGACGAGAGGTCCCCTGGCAGCCCGATCCCGCCCATGCCGCGACTGTAGAGGTCGAGGGGAACCTCGGGCGCGAACGTGTTCTCCGGCTGCCGGTTCGACAGGTGCGAGAAGTCGTTCAGCCGGAAGCTCTGGATGTCGAACGTGGGGTTGTTCGTGAGCACGCCCCACGGGTTGTCGTACACCTTGAGTCCTCCGCGCACGCTCTCCACCGTGATCGACGCGGTCTTGTCGGCGATGATCCAGTGCAGCGGAGACAGGGGGAACTCGGCGCTGAAGTCGATGTCGACCAGGCTCACCGAACGCAGCGCGTCTTTCACCTGCGCGACGGTCTCGAACTGCCCGAGCACCCACGGGATGAACTCGAACGGAGTGATCTCGGTTCCCCCCGAACCCTCCGGCGGGTAGTACGCGTTCTCCGGGAAGTTGAGTCCGGCCATGCCGAGGCCTCGCTCGTTCGCCGCGTCGTAATACAGCGGATAGCCGTCCGCGATCGTCGCGATGCCGATGATCGCGTGATGCGTCGTCAGCGACGGGAGGCGCCGGAACGGGAACACGAAGTTCCTCGGGGTGACGGTGACCGTCTCGTGATACGAGAACTCCAGATCGAGATTCCTCCCGAAATAATGGTCGGCGGTGGTGAAGCTCAGTCCTGTGCACATGGTTCTCTCCCGTTCCGGGGCCCGGTCAGGTCCGCGAGTGGGGGCCATGCTTCCATGTTCCCCTTCGGAGCAGAAGGGGGTGGGAACGACGAAGGAGGGCCCCGGTGCGGGAGACCCCTCCTGTTAGGCTGATTATCTAGCTTTATTCAGTCTTCATAAAGCATGGTAAGAAACCTAAGGACCACACATGGACAGCGTGCTCAACCCTTACACACCGAACGCCGGCGCATCGCCCGACATCGTCGTCGGTCGAGATGAGCAGACGCAAGCATTCACCACCCTTCTGCGGCGGCTCGCGCGGGGGAGGACGCACCAGTCCATGATCATCACCGGCCTTCGAGGAGTCGGGAAGACCGTTCTCCTCAACGAATTCGGAGACATCGCCCGAGGCGAGCATTGGGAGGTTCTCGAGATCGAGGCGAGCAAGCATGATGACACTCGTTTCCGCCAATCGATGGCCTCGTTGCTCAAGGCCGCGCTTCTGCGTCTCTCGCCCCGCGTGAAGTGGACTGATCGAGCGCGACGTGCTGCAGCCGTCGTTTCGTCGTTCGCGCTGTCCGTCGATCAGCAGGGCGCGTGGTCGCTGTCATGGGACATCGAACCCGAAGAGGGCCTGGCCGACCACGGTGACCTGGCCATGGACCTAACCGATGTGCTGGTCGCCATCGGCGAGATTGCTCAGGAGCGCGAACGGGGCATCGCCATACTGATCGACGAGGTCCAGTTCCTCAGCCCGAAGCAGCTCGAAGCTCTCATTCAGGCCGTCCACAAGACAGTGCAACGAAAATTGCCCATCACCTTCGTGGGCGCGGGCCTACCCCAGATCGCAGAGCTCGCGGGCGACGCGAAATCGTACGCCGAGCGGCTGTTCCAGTTCCCCAAGATCGACTCTCTGGAGGACGAGGACGCGCGCCAGGCGCTCATCGAACCAGCTCGAGCCGAAGGGGTGGACTTTGAGAGCGACGCCGTGGCGCTCGCGCTCGAGATTTCCCAGGGGTACCCGTACTTCATCCAGGAGCTCGGGTTCCAGGTGTGGGAGATCGCGGAACAGTCACCGATCACGCGGTTGGACGTAGAGACTGCTCAGGAAGGCTACGAAGCAAAGCTCGACAGCTCCTTTTTCCGAGTCAGGCTCGACCGCGCGACTCCCCTGCAGACCGCCTACATGCGGGCCATGGCGGAACTCGGACCCGAGCCTCAGAAGGCTTCCGAAGTGGCGAGGGTTATGGGCCGAGAATCCACCCAACTCGGGCCAACGAGGGCCGAATTGATCGACATGGGTCTCCTCTACACACCAGAGCATGGATACGCTGCATTCACCGTCCCGGACTTTGACAAGTTCATGAAGCGAGCCGTGCCCACGCTGGTCGTTCCTGAACTGCAGAAAAGAAACCGCAAGGCGACGACGGACGGATGAACGACGAAGGAGGGCCCCCGGTGCGGGAGACCCTCCTTCGTGAAGGTGGAGCGGTGTCAGCTGGTGACGGTCCAGTCGAACTGGTCACCGTACTGCTTCAGCCACTCGTCGACGGCATCCGCTTCCTTGCCCTCGCCGAATTCGTTGACCACGAGGTCCTCGAGCGCGCCGTACTGCTCGTCGTCGAGCTTGATCTGCTCGATCAGCTCGGCCGCCTCGGGGAACTCCTCCGCGAAACCCTTGTGACCGAGGAAGTGCGGGCCCTCGGCCTCGCCCATCGCGCCCTTCGGGTCTTCGAGGTCCTTCACGGGGAAGGCGTCGTTGGCCCAGAACGGACGCCACAGCGTGACGACGACGTCATCGTCGATCCGGAATCTCAGACGTTAGCGGTGGAGGACATTGACGTCAGCATCCAAATGCCTGGCGAAATTACAGAATCGGTTGTGGACGTATCCCAAGTCCCGGAGGTCTTGCTCTCTGCGACCGGCCCCGCCCTGCTGAGCACAAATCACGATTCAACACTCATCAGCAGCTACGCAACAGACGACGGGGTGCAGACCCTCATCCAGATTCCGGACGCATCCGCCCCGAGTGAGTATCGCTTCCCCCTCAATCTGCCCGTGGGCGGACAAGCCGCTCTCTTTGACGACGGATCCGTGGTCATCTCCGATGGCGCTGGAGTCGCCACCGGCGGGTTTCGGGCACCGTGGGCTGTCGACGCAAACGGTGATTCCATCCCGACATCGTTCCGCATAGAAGGCACAACCCTTATCCAAACGGTCGCCATCGATGCGGACACTGTTTTTCCCGTAACTGCTGACCCTGATCTCGGTACAGAGTGGTGGGGATACTACGTACAACTCACGCGTGCCGAGACAAAGAAGGCAGCCTCCGTGATCGCGAACAATCAGGGGGCAGGAGTACTCGCCGGCGTGGCCTGTGGAGCGCTTCCCGGGCCCGCTGCGCTGGGATGTGGTGCGGCGATCGCCCTGGCTTATTTCGCACTCATCGACCCGATCAACCGGGCGAACACCGCGGGAAAGTGTGTGGTGATCAACTACCCTTGGCTTGCGTTGTCCAACCCGCCCATCGGGTGGACATCGATCAACGCGACGACCGTGAATTGCAGGCGATGATGGAATCCTTTGCGAGCAGGCTCGTGATCAACTCGCTGATCGCGTTGTTCATCCTTGTGGTCCCCCTGTTCTCTGGGAACCCCATCACGTGGTGGAACATCGGGGGAGCTGTCGCGGTCATCGTCGTGACGTTCATCACCCGCACGTGGTACCCCGACAAGAACAAGCGGCGGGGCGATCCCCCACAGTAACTCGTCCTAGGGCGGGAACACGCCGATGGGCGGAGGCTCCGTAAGGAACACTCCGCCCATCGGGGAGACGTCCGCCCGTCAGCTGGTGACGGTCCAGTCGAACTGGTCACCGTACTGCTTCAGCCACTCGTCGACGGCATCCGCTTCCTTGCCCTCGCCGAATTCGTTGACCACGAGGTCCTCGAGCGCGCCGTACTGCTCGTCGTCGAGCTTGATCTGCTCGATCAGCTCGGCCGCCTCGGGGAACTCCTCCGCGAAACCCTTGTGACCGAGGAAGTGCAGGCCCTCGGCCTCGCCCATCGCGCCCTTCGGGTCTTCGAGGTCCTTCACGGGGAAGGCGTCGTTGGCCCAGAACGGACGCCACAGCGTGACGACGATGTCCTCCTGCTTGTCGGTCGCGGTCTTCAGCTCGGTGAGCATAGCCGCGGTCGACGAGGTGACGAGTTCGTACTCGCTGTCGAGCCCGTACTCCGGCATCATCTTCTGCGTCTGAGCCGTGAGACCCGCGCCCGGCTCGATGCCGTAGATCTTGCCGTCGAAGTCGGCGCCCTTGCCCACGAGATCCTCGATCGAGGTCAGGTCGGAGTACTCCGGCACCGCGAGCGTCAGCTTGGCGTTCTCGTAGTATGCGCCGAGGTCTTCGATGTCGTCGCCGTACGTCTTCATGTACTCGGCGTGGGTGAGCTCGGGCCAGGCCGAGGGGTACATGTCGACATCACCCTGCGCGAGACCGGTGTACAGCGGGCCCGCCTCGGTGAGCGTCTTCATCTCGACCGTGTAGCCGATCTTCTCGAGCTGGTCCTGCAGCAGGTACGCCGTGCTCAGGCCGTCGGTCCACGAGGGCAGGAAGCCCAGGGTGATCGTGCCCTTGTCTTCGGCGCTGCTGTCGCCGCCGCCCGTGCCACCGGCGCCGTCGCTGCTGCAACCGGCGAGGGTGAGCGCTGCTGCGGCGCCGAGTGCGGTGAGTGCCAGGATCTTCTTCTTCATGTGATTTCTCTCTCGGTTCCGTATGGGTGTTGTTCCGTAGGGGTGAAGCTCTCAGTGCACGCCGCCGCCGATGGGTGCGCGACGCGGCGAGGCCTTGACCCGCTCCGCTTCGCTCGCGGCATCCTGCTGCTCGATGACCTCGGGGTGGGGGCGGATGCTGCTCCACCACCACCGCCGCGCGGCGTGCGGCGACGCTCGATCATGCCGAGCAGCGACGAGCGGTTCTCGCCCGGCGCTCCCAGTGCCGCGGTGACGCGGTCGAGGAAGACGGCGATCAGCACGACGCCGAGGCCGGCCTCGACGCCCTTGGGGATGTTGATCGTCGAGATCGCCTCGACCACCATCTTCCCGAGGCCGTCTGCACCCGCCATCCCGGCGATGACCGCCATGGACAGCGCGAGCATGATGACCTGGTTGACACCGGCCATGATGGTCGGCATCGCGAGCGGCAGCTGGATGCCGCGCAGGATCTGTCCCGGCTTGGCGCCGAACGCCTGTCCGGCCTCGACCGTCTCGGAGTCGACGCCACGGATGCCGAGCTCGGTCAGTCGCACCCCGGAGGCAGCGCGAAGATCACGGTGGCGACGAGTCCGGGCACCACGCCGATGCCGAAGAACACGATCGCGGGGATCAGGTACACGAAGGCCGGCATCGTCTGCATGAAGTCGAGCACCGGCTTCAGCACCGCGCGCACGGTCGCGTTGCGCGCCGACCAGATGCCCAGCGGCACGGCGATCAGCACCGCGATGATGGCGGCGACGAGCACGAGCGCCAGGGTCTGCATCGCGGGGACCCACAGGTCCATCCCGACGATCAGCCCGAACGACACGACCGTTCCGATCGCGAGCTGCCACGAGCGCACGAGCCAGGCGATGAGCGCGGCGATCACGATGATGACCGCGAAGCTCGGCGCCAGCAGGAGGGATGTGAGTCCGTCGACGAGGAAGCTCATCACGAACGAGATCACGTCGAGCAGACCGTCGAGGTTGTCCTTGACCCAGTCGACGACAGACTCGATCCAGGTTCCGACGGGGATGCGGAAGCCGTCCATCAGCGCACCTCCTCCGTGGTCGAGGCGTCGGCCGGGTCGGCCGTCCACCCGTCATCCAGCACCGCATCGATCTCGGCCTGCGGCATCGGCATGAGCGGCAGCGTGATCTCCTCGGTCGCACCGGGACCGGGGCCCAGGGCGGCCAGCAGCGTCACGCGCGGGATCACGCCCACCAGGCGACCGTCGGCATCCGTGACAGCGAGCGGAAGCGGCGACTCGACGGCGGGGACGAACAGGTTCATCAGCACCTCGTCCTCACGCACGCTCTGCAGCACGGGCTTGAGGATCGAGTCGAGGGTGGTCGCGCCGTTGCGCACGAGCTTGACCGCGTCGCGGTCGGTCACCACGCCCACGAGCTGGCGGTCGCGCCCGACCACGTAGGTGGCCGACATGTACGCGTCGCGCATCTGGCGGAGGGCCGTGCGGGGACCTGCGGTGTGCGGCACGACGGGGCGCGGGCGCTCCATCACGTTCGCCGCGGTGAGCACGCGGGCGCGGTCGACGTCCTGCACGAACTGCTCGACGTAGTCGTTGGCCGGATCCATCAGGATGTCCTCCGGCGTGCCGATCTGCACGATACGGCCGTCGCGCATCACGGCGATGCGGTCACCGAGGAACATGGCTTCGTTGAGGTCGTGCGTGATGAACACGATCGTCTTCTGGAGCTTCTGCTGCAGTTCGAGCAGCTGCTCCTGCATCTCCCGACGGATCAGGGGGTCGAGTGCGCTGAACGCCTCGTCCATCAGCAGGATGTCGCTGTCGGCCGCGAGCGCACGGGCGATGCCGACGCGCTGCTGCATGCCGCCGGAGAGCTCGGAGGGGAGCTTGTCGCCCTGCCCCTCGAGGCCGACCAGTGCGAGGATCTCCTCCGCCTTCGCCAGACGCTCCGCCTTGGGCGTGCCCTTGAGCTCGAGCGGATAGGCGACGTTCGCGGCGACAGAGCGGTGCGGCAGCAGCGCGAAGTGCTGGAACACCATCGAGATGCGGTCGCGACGGATCTCGCGGAGCCGCGACGACGGGATGCCGGTGATGGGGTCGCCGTTCACGGTGACGGTGCCCGAGGTGACCTCGTGCAGCCCGTTGAGCATGCGGATGATGGTGGACTTGCCCGATCCGGACAACCCCATGATGACGAAGATCTCCCCGCGGTTCACGGTGAAGCTGGCGTCGATGACCGCGGCGGTACCGGCATCCGCGACGGCGGCTCGGCTCTCACCGGCCTTCAATCGGCGGACGGCGGTGCTCGGGTTCTTGCCGAACACCTTGTACAGATTGCGCGCTTCGAGAGCGATTTCGGACACGTTTCCCCTGCGGCTCGCCTTCGGGTGGCTGAGCCTGCTTCGGTCACGTCCGGGTGACGCTCTCGAGGCCGTTCGACATGTCTGCTGTGGCGGCACGGACGGCGGATTTCGGATCCACCGCGATAGAGCATCGACCGTACGTCCACGCCTCTTCGCAGCACAGCTCATCGAAAGAAGGACGTGGTCGCGGACTGGTCTTCGGGCCGTCAGGCCCACGTTCCAACGTAACGAAATGGCCGATCAGGGGCAAATCCTGGCCGTCGAACATACTCGAGTTTCCGCGGCTGACCGGGGAATTGGTCTCCTTCCCCTCGCCTCGCTCTCGCCCCCTCACGCACCCACCAGGCAAGGGGTCAAGACACGCCGCGCGCGAGCGCGCACATGCGGCGTTTCCTGACCCCCCGAGAGGGAGCGTCAGTGCCGGGTGCTCCGCGACACCGTGAACTTCGGGGTGCGGTGCAGCTGTTCGGTCGGACCGATCAGGCGGGTCAGTTCCGGGCGGTAAGCGAGCGACGAGTTGTAGACCGTGAAGAGCTCTCCACCGGGGCGGAGAACACGCGCGGCAGCCTCGAACAGGCGCGTCGCGGCTCCCGTGTGCACACTCGTGCCGAGGTGGAACGGCGGATTCAGGAGCACGACGTCCACGCTCGCGTCCGGGATCTCGGATGCCGCATCGTCGTGTGTGACCGAGACGCGGTCGGCGACCCCGTTGGCTTCCGCCGTCGCCCGGGCGGAGGCCACCGCAGCCGCCGAGCGATCGGTCGCGGTGACCTGCGCCTCGGGGTGCGCGAGCGCGTATGAGACGGCGAGCGCACCGGTGCCGCAGCCGAGGTCGAGCACGCGGCTCGCCTGGTCGCCGTTCACAACTCCGGAAGAACCGCCGTTCTCCGGCCCGTTCTCGAGGAGTTGTGAACCACCGAGACCGAGCACCTCGAGCAGCACCCGCGTGCCGATGTCGAGACGGACGCCGGCGAAGGCGCCCCCGTGCGCGACCAGAGTCAGCCCATCGTGCCGTGCGGTCACCGGAAACGGCGGCTCGGCGGGCGCCGGGCGCGGGTCGGAGGCGACGATCAACCGCGACTTCCGCTCAGCGCGCTGTGCCTGGACATTCGCGAAGCTGCGCCCGAGCACGTCATTCTGTGCGAGGGTCATGTGCTTCACCCGCCCTCCCGCGACGAGCACCACGTCGGGAGCTGCCCAGCGGCTCACGGCATCGGCGATCTCCTCGAGTTCCGCGAGCGACTTCGGCAACTGCAGCAGCACGAGGCGCGCCGCGGAGAGCAGGTCCGCGTCGAGCTCATGGGAGTGAAAGCCGGACAGTCCGAGCTCGTCGGCGTTGCGCGCGAGAGCACGACGCCCTGTCGCGAGGTCCTGATGCACACGGATACCGCTTCGCTCCGCGGCCGTGAGCGCCAGAGTGATCGCGCCGTACTCGTCGCCGATCACCACGGTCTCGGCGCCTGCGACGTCGAACGCGAGCGCCCGTTCGACGAGCAGCAGATCGGTGGCGTCATACGCCTGGAGATTCTCCGCCTCGACGTCGGGCCAGCGGCGCAGGCGGCTGTAGGGGAACTCCGGCACCAGCCCACTGTACGCGGGCGCCGTAAGGATTTCGCATGCGTTGTTTTTTCCCGATTCACAACTTTGTGAATCGGGCGTACGCTCCCGCGCATGACCACCGTCATCTCCACCCAGGATCTCACCAAGCACTACGGGCATGTCCACGCCCTCGACGGGCTCGACCTCATCGTCGAGCCCGGTCAGGTCCACGGTTTCCTCGGCCCGAACGGCGCGGGCAAGTCGACCACGATCCGCATCCTCCTCGGTCTCGCACGCCGCACCTCGGGCGAGGCGACCGTCTTCGGCGAAGACCCCTGGAGCCATGCCGTCGACCTGCACCGACGCATCGCCTACGTCCCCGGCGACGTCAGCGTCTGGCCGAACCTGTCCGGAGGTGAGGCCGTCGACCTGCTCGCCCGGCTGCGCGGCGCTCGCACGAAAGACGCCACCTACCAGCACGAGAAGAAGCGACTGATGGACGCGTTCCAGTTCGATCCGCGCAAGAAGGGCCGCGCGTACTCGAAGGGCAACCGGCAGAAGGTCGCCCTGATCGCGGCGTTCGCCGTTCCCGCCGACCTCTACATCCTCGACGAGCCCACCAGCGGCCTCGATCCCCTGATGGCGGTCATCTTCCAGCGCGAAGTGGCCCGTGCACACGCGAACGGCGCGACCGTGCTGCTGTCGAGCCACATCATGAGCGAGGTCGAGCAGTTGTGCGACCGGGTGTCGATCATCCGCGCCGGCCGCATCGTCGAATCCGGCACGCTCACGGAGCTGCGACACCTCACGCGCAGCGACGTGTCGTTCACCCCCGCCGGAGCCACCCTCGAGCAGGTCGCCCGCATCGCCGACGTGCACGACCCCGAGCAGCAGGGCGACCGCATCCGCCTCGCCGTCGACAGCGACCGCACTGCCACAGTGCTCCCCGCGCTCGCCGCCCTCGGCATCACCGACCTGCGCGTCGCCCCACCCTCGCTCGAAGAACTCTTCCTGCGCCACTACGGCGACGACCTCGCGACGACACTCGAAGCCGCGGAAGACGGCGGGACGGATGACGCGGAACCCGCCACCCGCCGCGAGCGTCGCGCCCTGAAGGGTCGCGCGTGATGACCGCATTCGGCATCCTCCTGCGGCAGAGACTGCGGCGAGACCGACTGCAGCTGATGCTGTGGGTCGTCGGCACCGCACTGATGGCCTTCGCCGGGTACGCCGGGGTCACCCAGTCGTACTCCACGCTCGCCGACCGGCAGAACATCCTCGCCGCGGCCCTGGCGAACCCCGTGATCCTGATGTTCCGCGGACTGCCATCCGGCACCTCGGAGGGCGCGTTCCTGGCGTTCGAGGTGCTGCCGTGGCTGGCGCTGCTCGCCGCACTCATGAGCACCTTCCTCGCCGTGCGCCACACCCGCGGAGACGAGGAGGCGGGTCGTGCCGAACTCGTGTGGGCCACCCCCGCCGGTCGCCGACTGCCGACCGTCGCGACCCTCGTGCACGGCCTCGTCGCGAACGTCGTCCTCGCCGCGCTCACCGCTCTCGCCCTGCTCGCAACCGGCCTTCCGGCGGCAGGGTCGCTCCTCTCCGGCGCCGCAGCGGGTGCGTGCGGTATCGCCTTCCTGGGGATCGGGCTGCTCGCGGCACAGCTCATGCGCACCTCGCGCGGGGCGAACTCCCTCACGGTATGGGTGCTCGTCGCGACGTTCCTGATCCGCGGTATCGGCAATGCGGCAGGGACCCCGAGCGACGACCTCACGAGCATGGTGAGCGCGTGGCCGGCGTGGCTCTCGCCATTCGGATGGGCCGAGCAGACGCGCCCCTACGACGCCGACCTCGCCTGGCCGATGCTGCTCGGGCTGGCGTTCGGGCTCGTGCTCGCCGCGGCGTCCATCGCCCTGCAGTCGCTGCGTGACATCGACGCGAGTTTCGTGGCGGAGCGCCGCGGGCGGGTGTCGGCACGACCCGCTCTGGCTTCGCCGCACGCCCTGGTGTGGCGTCTCACGTCGGGCTCGATCATCGGCTGGGCGGTCGGCGGTGCGATCACCGGCATCCTCGCCACGACCCTGGGCGGTCTGGTCGACCAGATCTCGGGAGAGAACCCGGCCGTGGCCGAGATCCTGACCAAGATCGGCGGTGCGACGGGTGGCCTCGACGAGGTCGTGGTGACGGTCTTCTTCACGCTGCTCGGCATCCTCGCCGCATGCTGTGCCGTGCAGACCGTCGTCCGGGCACGGCAGGAAGAGGCGCACGGAACCGCCGAGGCCGTGCTCGCGGCCCCGGTCGGACGCGTGCGCTGGCTCGCAGACTTCGTGGTCGTGGGTGTCGTCGCAGTGCTGATCGTCGTCGGCGCGGCGGTGCTGGCGGGGTGGATCGGCGTGTGGTCGAACGACGGCGACGAGTCGCTGTACCGCATCGTCGCGGTCGCGGGACTCGGGCAGGCGGTCGCGGCGGCCGTGTTCGCGGTGCTGACGGCTCTGGTGTTCGTACTGATCCCCCGTGCGACGACGGCGGTCGCCTGGAGTCTCGTACTGCTCGCCGCCATGTTCGGGATGTTCGGGCCGCTGTTCGGCCTGCCGGAATGGAGCGCGAATCTCTCTCCGTTCGCGGTCACTCCGGTAGTGGATGGGAGTGGTGTCGACGTGCGCGGGCTGTGGTGGCTGGTGCTGGCGCTCGCCTCGGGAGGTGCCGCCGCCCTCACCTTGATGCGACGGCGTGAGCTGGCGTCCGGCGCCTGAGGACGAGAAGATGCGAGACGACAGCAGCGACCGCGACGTGATCGACGCCGCAGACGACCTCGACTCGTCGTCCGACCACCGCGGGGTGGAGCCCGCCGAACAGGCCGCCGCCATGATGACCGCCGCGGGGATGGCGCGGATGCCGGCGCGGGTGATGATGGCCCTGGTCGCCGCGCCAGAGGGCGGGTACACGGCCGCTCAGCTCGGCGAACGGCTCGGCGTCTCTGCCGCGGCCGTCTCCGGTGCGGTGCGGTACCTGCAGCAGCTGCACTTCATCCAGCGGCGCTCCCGTCCTGGCGACCGTCGTGACCGCTACGAGTTCGTGCACGATCCGTTCTACGCGTCCATCGTGGGGAACATGCCGGTGTACTCGCGGTTGTCCGAGTACATCGACGCCATCGCCGCCGAGCAGTCCGAAGACGACGGCGCCCGCGAACGCGCAGAGGAGCTCGCGGAGTTCTTCCGCTTCCTCTCGGTGCGGATGCTGCAGATCGTCGAGGACTGGCGCGACCTCCGCCGCGACGCCTGACCCCTCCCCCTCGGCCCCGTCCCGCCCCCGGTTCGTGCTCTCGCGGGTCACCTGTCGGGCGATCGCACGGATGTCGGGCCGTTCGGCTCGTTTCCTCTCGCCGTCCGTTCGCCCTCCCGACACCCGGCCCGCTGACGACCGGGGGAGATCAGGGGTTGACACGCGTCCGGGTTCCATGGTTACTTAGTCGAGTAAGTAACCCACTAACCAACCGGAGGACTCGTGATCGAAGAAGGCAAGCCGCTCTTCCTCCAGATCGCCGAGCAGATCGAGGACTCGATCCTCGACCGCTCGCTCGCGGAGGAGACCCAGGCTCCTTCCACAAACGAACTGGCCGCGTTCTACCGGATCAATCCCGCCACCGCAGCGAAGGGAGTCGCCATGCTCACCGACAAGGGAGTGCTGTACAAGCGCCGGGGCATCGGCATGTTCGTCGCCGAGGGTGCGAGGGAGGTGCTCCTCGGCGAGCGCCGCGCACTGTTCGCCGACCGGTACATCGATCCGCTCCTCGCCGAGGCCCGCACACTCGGGCTCGGCGCCGACGACCTCGCGGCGCTGCTCAGGCAGCGCGCCGCACAGACCATCGACACAGAAGGGAAGACCCCCGCATGACCGCTGTCATCGAGGTGCAGAACCTCAGCAAGCGCTACAAGGAGAAGCGAGCGCTCGACAACGTGTCCCTCGCCATCGAAGGAGGCGCGATCTACGGCCTCCTCGGCCGCAACGGCGCCGGCAAGACGACACTCATGTCGATCCTCACGGCCCAGAACTTCGAGTCCTCCGGCACCATCAAGGTGTTCGGGGAGCACCCATACGAGAACGCGCACGTCCTCAGCCGGATCTGCTTCGTCCGAGAGAGCCAGAAGTACCCGGACGACGCGTACCCCAAGCACGCGTTCAAGGCCGCGAGCCTGTTCTTCCCGAACTGGGACCAGGCACTCGCCGACGACCTCATCGACGAGTTCCAGCTGCCGATGAAGCAGACGATCAAGAAGCTCTCGCGCGGTCAGCTCTCCGCCGTCGGAGTGATCATCGGGCTCGCCTCACGCGCCGAGATCACCTTCTTCGACGAGCCCTACCTCGGCCTCGACGCGGTCGCCCGCCAGATCTTCTACGACCGCCTCGTCGAGGACTACGCCGAGCACCCGCGCACGGTCATCCTCTCGTCGCACCTGATCGACGAGGTGTCGAACCTCATCGAGAAGGTCATCGTGATCGACAACGGCCAAATCCTCCTGAACGAAGACACGGATGCCGTCCGCGACCGTGCCGTCACGGTCGTCGGAGACGCCGCCAAGGTCGACGCCTGGGTCGAGGGCCGCGAGGTGCTGCACCGCGAGGCGCTCGGACGGGTGGCATCGGTCACGGTCCTCGGCACGGTGTCGGCGGAAGAGCGCGCGGAGATCACGGCATCCGGTCTCGATCTGGCGCCCGTGTCGCTCCAACAGCTCGTCGTCCGACTCACGCAGAAGACCGACGCGCACGCCACCAGAGACGCCGCGACGAAAGAGGAGGCCCGCTGATGCGACGCACATTCAACGTCATCCGCCTGCAGCTGATCAACAAGGGCACGTTCGTCTGGTATCCGTTGATCATCCTCGCCGCAGCCGTCGTCATCTCGGTCATCATCTACGCGATGATCCCGGTCGACACCCCCAAATACGGCGGAGGCGGTCAGGCTCCGCTGTGGTACTTCTTCGCGGTCGGCATGTCGGCGATGACGCTCACCTTCCCGTTCTCGCAGGCCATGAGCATCACCCGCAGGGAGTTCTTCTTCGGGACGCTGCTGACGGCGATCCTCGGCAGCGCGCTCATGGGCATCCTGTTCCTGATCGGCGGCGGCATCGAGGTCGCCACGAACGGCTACGGCGTGAACGGCTACGTGTTCTACCTGCCGTGGCTGTGGGATGCCGGACCCTTCGGTGCCTTCGTGGTGTACTTCACCCTCGCCCTGTTCTTCTTCGTGCTCGGCTTCACCGGCGCGACGATCTACAAGAGCTGGGGCCAGCTCGTGCTCATGATCGTGAGCATCGGACTCTCGCTGGTGCTGATCGGACTCGTGTTCCTGGCGACGCGCCTCGACCTGTGGAATCACGTCGGCGCGGCGATCATGGACCTGGGTGCTCTCGGGCTCGCCCTCTGGGGCCTTCTGCTCACGGCGATCTTCACGGGCGTCTCGTTCCTCGCGTTCCGTCGGACGATCCCCTGACCCCCACCGCATCACCCGCCGATGCCGCGGCCGCACCCCCGTGCGGCCGCGGCATCCGGTTCCGAGCCGGCCGCGCCCGTGCTCTCTAGCGGTCGGGTTCGGCGCAGGCAACCCGGTTTCCGCCGAATGCGACCGCGACTACGCTCGGTGCGCGTGAAGGTCTCTCCCCGCCTCGAGGCTCGCCGTTCGGGTGTCGCCCGCGCCCTGCACGAGGCCGTCCTCCCGGCGCGGCTGCTGCTGGTGGCGAAGACGATGCTCGCCGTCGGGCTGGCCTGGGCGATCGCCCCGCACATGCCGGGCGTCACCGACGACTACCCCTATTACGCTCCGCTCGGCGCCCTCGTGAGCATGTATCCCACGCTGATGGGCTCGGCGAAGTCGAGCCTGCAGACGCTGCTCGGCCTCGCAGCCGGGATCGGTCTCGCCACGCTGATCGTGCTCACCGTCGGTCCGACGTGGTGGTCGATCCCCCTGGTCGTGGGGCTGGGCGTTCTCGTCTCGGGAACGGGCTGGTTCGGCGTCGGACGAGAATACGTGCCGATGGCTGCGCTGTTCGTGCTGATCATCGGCGGCCAGAACGCCGACGACTATTCGCTGGGCTACCTCACGCAGATGGCGGTCGGGGTCGTCGTCGGACTCGTGGTGAACCTGCTGATCGCCCCCGCCCCGCTGACCGCCGTCGCGGCCGCGAGGATCGAGGCGTTCCGGGCGCGACTGAGCGCGCACCTGCACGACATCGGCGACGCGGTGTCGGAGTCATGGCCGCCCGAGCACGAGCAGTGGGTGGACGATGCGGCCTCATTGGCCGAGACGACCATGTCGCTGCGGACGGCTCTCACCGACGCGGACGAGAGCAGGCGCGGCAATCCGCGTGCACGGGGGCGCCGTGCCGAGACCGGCCACATCCACGACGAGCTTGCGAGCCTCGACCGGATCGCCCACCTCATCAGAGACATCTCGGACGCCACGGCCGACACCATCTGGGACCGACCGGGCGCGCTGGCCCTCGACCCTGCCCTGCCGGAACCGCTGTCCGCAGCCTGCCACGCGGTCGCCGAGGTGATCGCCGACGACGACCCCTCCTCGCCGGCGGGGCACCGGCGACGAGGCGAGGCGGCACGTGCCATCCGGCTGCTCGTCGAACGTGTCGACGACCGTACGATCGATGCACGGCGATCCCTGGGTCCTGGCGTGCTGATCGCGATGCACCTGCGCCGCATCCTCATCCTCAGCTCACCGCCGTCGACCCCGGCAGGCGAAGACGAGTAGTCGGGTCAGATGGTGTCGTCGCCGGCGACGAGGTCCATCTGCCAATAGCGGCCGGTGGGATCCGCGTCGTCGTGGGCGTCGTCGGCGGCGCTCAGCACGTCGTTGATCCGCACCATCACCTCGTCGAATTCGGCCTCGGTCAGTCGGATCGTGCGCTGCGTGAAGGCGGCGTGCACCTCGGCCGTGCGCCCGGCCACGTACTCCGGCGTCCACGCCAGCACGCGGCGGAGCAGTTCCTGATGGTCTTCGACCAGCGCTGCGACCACCGCGACTCCGAGCGCTTCATCGGCGACCGGGCTCTCCGGTCCGCCGACGTTGAGCGCCCCCTTGCGACCGGTCCACACGCGGTCACGACGGTCACGCGCCTTGTCGGCCGCCTCTTCGATGAGCCCCGCGTCCGCGAGGGCGCGCAGGTGGAAGCTGGCGCTGTTGGCCGGCACTCCGAGCTCCGTGGCGATGTCGGCGGCGCGGAGGAACTCCCGTCGGGAGAACAGTCGGAGCATCTGGCGCCGGAGCGGATGCGAGTAGGCCTTGAGCATGGCCGAGGTCATCCATACCGGGTCGTCGCTCGTGCCCTTCCGGCCGTCCTCCGTCATGTGCCGATCCTACCCGCAGGAAGAATTGCGCAACTCCACTTGCGCAATTGTTCTTGCGCATCTAGTCTCGTCGCATGACCACCGTGACGGAGCCCCATCGCCTGTGGCGCAACACCCGATACCTCACCTGGCTCGTGAGCGACACCAGCAAGGGGCTCGCGTCGGCGCTCTTCGGTTTCGCGATCCCGCTCCTCGCCCTCATCGTCACGAACGATCCGGCTCAGGCCGGCATCATCGGCGGCGCGGGCATGGTCGTACGCCTGCTCACCACGTTGGCGGGGGGCATCCTCGCCGACCGGCATCGACGCATCGCCCTGATGCTCCTCGGCTCGCTCATCGGCATCGTGCTCGCCGGGGCTTCACCCTGCTCGCCCTCGGCGATGCCATGACCTTCGCCTCGCTGCTGGTGATCGACGTCCTCCTCGCCGCGCGGAGCGGACTCTTCGACGTCGCCGGCGAGAGCGCGATCAAAGAGCTCGTCCCCGACGATGCGATGGGACGCGCGCAGGCGGCGAACCAGGGACGCGACGCCGCACTCCAGCTCGCCGGCGGTCCGCTCGGCGGACTCCTGCTGGGCGTCGGCGGGTGGCTCGTGGGCGTCGCGATGACGGCCTGCCATCTGATCGCCGCCGTGACGGCATGGATGCTGGGGCGCCAGGCGCGACGCGCGGGAGTCGTCGACACCGGTGCGGTCGAGGACGAGGACGAACACGTGGCCGACATCCCGGCGGCCGTCGCGCCCGACGCGTGGCGTGAGCTCCGGGAGGGGTTCCGTTGGCTGCTCGGTCGCCGCGATCTCGGCGGCGTGATGCTCATCATCACCATCATCAACCTCGGCTTCAACGCCGCGATCACCACGGTCATCTACGCCCTGCAGCAGGACGGACACTCCGAGCTCCTGATCGGCACGCTCAGCGCGGTGCTCGGCGCGGTGATGCTCGTCGGCGCCCTGTTCGCACCGCTCCTGGTGCCGCGGATCAGGGCCGGCATCCTGGCGATCCTCGGCCTGTCGGTGGTCTCGATCGGAGCGGTGGTGCTGTCGGTGGTCTCAGAGCCCTGGGCGATCGGGGTGGTGCTCGGAGGGTCGGTGCTGCTGCTTCCGGCACTCAACGCCGGCATGATGGGCTACTTCATGGTCGCGACGCCGTCGCACCTGCTCGGTCGCGCCAACAGCGCCATGGGCGTCCTGGGTATGGGGGCGATGCCCCTGGCTCCGCTCATCGCGGGGTTCGGACTCACCTGGATCGGACGCGAAGGGACCCTTCTGCTCTGCGCGGCCCTCTGCATCCTCGCCGCCGTGCTCGCCATCTGCAACCGCGCGCTGCGCGCTCTTCCGGTCGAATCGCGCTGGGCGGAGCACGCGAAGCAGTTCGAGAACGACTGACTCCCTCACGTCGGATCCGACCGACCGCGAGCACCCGCGGAATTCTTGGATCCGGACATGTATCAGGATGCTCTTGCCGTGCTCCTGGTAGGTGTGATCACAATGGGCTTCATGATCGACGGCGCACCCGGCGCCGCTCTCGGTCCTGCCTCGGACGACGGGCGCGCACGCTGGGAGCGCGCCGCCGATCTGTTCGGCGCATGGCACGAGGGCGACAGCCGCGCGATGGACGAGCTCGTACGACTGATGACGCCCGTGCTGTGGCACGTGGTGCGCGCGTACGGGCTCGAACGCACGCTCGCAGAAGACGTCGTGCAGACGACGTGGCTTCAGCTCGTGCGCGGACACGGGTCGATCAGCGATCGGCGGGCCGTGTCGGCCTGGCTCACCACGACCGCCCGCCGCGAGGCCTGGAAGATCGCCAAGGCGCACGGACGGGTCGACACCGCCGAGTCGGACGACCTCGACATGCTGCTCCCCGAGCAGGCATCCGCCGAGGAGCACGCGACCCTCGGGGACGACAACAGACGCCTGTGGGCGGCGGTCCGCCGCTTGAACGAGCGCTGCCAGCGGCTCCTGCGCGTCATCGCGTTCGAGGACCGCCCCGACTACGCCCGGCTGGCCGCCGATCTCGCGATGCCGGTCGGGAGCATCGGACCGACCCGCAACCGGTGCCTGTCCAAGCTTCGCGCACTCCTCGACGCACCCCCTTCGGCGCCGGCAGGAGGATGGGCATGAGCACCCAGGACGACGCCGAGATGTTCGCACGCCTCCGGACGGTCTGGAGCGAGGTCGATCCCGTGCCGGCTGCACTCATCGACCGCATGGTCGCCGCCGTCGCCGCCGACGGCCTGAATCGGGAGTATGCGCTCCTGACGCTCGTCGAGGGGCAGCTGGGGTCCGTGCGCGGCGACGCCGATGCGCTCACCCTCCAGTTCAGCGACGGCTCGACCAGCATCCTCCTGCACGTGACGCGGACCTCATCGGGACGCCGTCGCGTCGACGGCTGGGTCGACACCGCTGCCGCCGAGATCGTCCTGACGCAGGGCGAGACGACCAGGAGCACCTCACCGGAGGAGACCGGGCGCTTCGTCTTCGACGAGGTGCCGCCGGGCCTCACCCGCGTGCGACTCACGACCAAGATCGGGGACGAGCCGCGTACGCTCGCGACCCCGCAGTTCGAGCTGTGACAACGGGCCCCGCCCGTCGATGACGCCGTGAGGCGACCGCACCGAGAGGATGACCGATGGAGCAGCCCAAGGGATGGACCTGGCAGGACCGCGCGGAAGGATCGATCCGTCGAGGCACGGCCCTCGATCCGAGCACGGAACCGGTCGACGGCATCCGCGCCTTCCCCACCGCGTACCTGCCGGAGCGCCTGCTGATCACGCGCAATCTCGGCGACCAGGAGGCGTTCGACCGTGAGGTCCGGACCCTGCGCGATGCGGCGGACACGTTCGGGTGGCAGCTCGAGGTCGAGGACAGCGCGGTGGCGGCCCCGGACGGCGAACTGGTGCCCGGAGTCCCCGGCTTCCTCCGCGCGCGGCTGCGGACCCCGACGAGCCGGTGCGCGGAGAGTCCCCGTCGCGCCGGATGCGTGGCGCGTGCTCCAGCGCGCGCGACGCATGTCGCGGTCGACCATGCCCCGCACCAGCCTCGACCATGTGCTGTCGATCGACCCGGTCGGGCTCAACCCCTTCACGCGCACGAACCCGTTCACACGCACCAATCCGTTCACGCGCACGAACCCGGTGCGCGGTGCGGGTGCGGGCGGAAGCGACGACTACCTCGAACCGGGCCGTGGCGCCAGGCAACCGGTGACCTGGCTGGGTCCCGCGCCGGCGCGAGGCCCCGCTCCGAAACGCGGCCGACGCCCGGTCGTCGCCGTGCTCGACACGGGATGCGGCGAGCACGCGTGGCTGCCCGCCGACATCGTGACCCGCAGCATCGACCTCGACGGGGTGCCGGTGGGGCTCACCGACGATGCCGACCCCGAGCGCTACCCTGATCTGTACGGACAGCTGGACGGCGAGATCGATGCCGTGGCCGGGCACGGCACCTTCATCGCTGGACTGATCCGGCAGGCCGCCCCGGATGCCGACATCCTCTCGATCCGCGTCGCCGGGGCACTCGGGGTGGTCGACGAGAGCACCTTGCTCGAGACCGTCGCCCAGGTCGTCACCCTGCTGACCCGCCACCGCGACGACCCGTCGACCGGCTTCCCGATCGACGTCCTCAACCTCTCGCTGAGCTACTACCACGAGACGCCGACCGACGGACTCTTCAGCCTCACCCTGCATCGACTGCTCGCCAAGGCGCGGGAACTCGGCTGCGTGGTCGTGTGCTCCGCCGGGAACGACGCGATCGACCGCCCCTCGTTCCCGGCGTCGCTGTGGCCGTGGCCGGGCGCCGACAACGGCATCCAGCCGGACCACGACGCACCGCTCGTCTCGGTCGGCGCACTGAACCCGTCGGCGCGGTCGGTCGCGCTCTTCTCGAACGTCGGACCCTGGGTGCAGGCATACGCGCCCGGCGCCGCAGTCGTGAGCTGTTCGCCCGCGTTCGTCGGCGGAACGCAGGCGGCGACGCGGGCGGATGTCGACGGCCTCCGCCGCGAGACGATCGACCCCGACGACTACCGCGGCGGCTTCGCGATCTGGAGCGGCACCTCGTTCGCGGCTCCGTACGTCGCCGGACGCATCGCCGCGCAGCTCGGCATGGTGCCCGTCTCGGGCATCGACCCTGCTGCGGCGGCGAAGGCGGTCGCCGCCGTCGTGAAGTCGCTCCCGACCCCGGTCGATCCCGACTGACGCACCCCGGGACGAGCCGTCCGTACCGATGCGGGCGGCTCGTCCTGGTGCCGGTCCCCACCTGCCGGGACACCTGTCGGATGGTTGCACGGTTGTCGGACGGGAACACGGCCTGTCGCCCGACGAACGTGCTCACTTCCGACAGGTGTCCCGCCGGCCGAGGGTCCGCCCGGCGCGCTCTTCCGCGCAGACCCCGGGCAGGGCATCCTGGAGCGATGCCCCTGTCCGCGATCGAGCTGCACCGGCGCGGAGTCGAAGCGGCGAACGCGCGTCGGTTCGCACAGGCGCGGCGCGTGCTCGACGCCGCATCCGCCCGCACCGACGATCCCGACCTGCGCGCCCGCATCGACGGAACCACCGCGTACGTCCTGGCCCAGACGGGGCGACCGGCCGCCGCCGAGCAGCTCTGCCGTGCCGCGCTCGGCCGGGCGGGGCTCCGCGCGGAGACGGTGGCCCTGCTGAGCGGTCAGCTCGGCACGCTGCTCATGCACGGCGGCACGCTCGTCGAAGCCGGGAGCATGCTCACGCGCGCGATCGACACGCTCACCGCCCAGGGCGAGGAGACCACGGAGCTGGCCAACTGCCTCATGAACAGGTCGGTGGTGCGGATGCAGCAGCGCGAGCTCGGCCTCTGCGTCGACGACCTGGAGCGCGCGGTCGCCGTGTACGAGGCGAACCACGACGAGCAGCCGCTCGCGGAGGCACGACACAACCTCGGATACGCGGCGCTGCTCGGCGGGGATCTCGTGACCGCACTCACCCTCATGACGCGCTCACGCCCGACGCTCGCCGCGACGAGCGACCTCGCCGCGGCGATCAGCGACCTCGACCGCGCCGAGGTGCTCCGCGACGCCGGCCTCACCACCGAGGCCGAGAACCTGCTCGCGCACGTGGCCAGGCAGTTCGGCGCCCAGCGGATGCGGCAGGCCAGAGCCGAGGCGGAGTTCCACCTGGCACGGTCGCTCGTGCGTCACGACCCGACGGGGGCGGAACGAACGGCGCGGACCGCCGCGCGGCGGTTCCTCGCCCTCGAGAGCCACGGATGGGCGGCCCGCGCGCATGCCGTGCGCCTCGAGGCTCTGCACCGATCGAAACCTCAGCGCCCACGGGACCTCGACGAGTTCACCCGCACCGCGAAGGCTCTCGACAGAGCGGGATTCCACACCGAGGCGACCACGCTCCGCCTCGACGCCCGACGCGACGGCACGGGGCGACTGCCGCGCATCGACGACACCGCCCCGACGCCGCTGCGACTGCGCGCTCACGAGGTTCGGGCCGCACGTGCCGCGGCCTCAGGGAACGACCGTGCGGCCCTGCGCGCGGCCGCCGCCGGGCTCGACCTGCTCACCGCGTGGCAGCAGTCGTTCGGCGCCCTCGACCTCCAGGCGTCGGCGGCCATGCACGGCAGCGACCTGATGTTCACCGGGCTCTCCGCCGCAGCACGACTGCGAGACCCCGCGACGCTGTTCGAGTGGTCGGAGCGGGCGCGGCATCTCAGTCAGCAGGTCGCCCCGGTGCGTCCTCCGCATGACGAATCCCTCGCCGAGGATCTGGCCGAGCTGCGGATGCTGCGGGCCGAGCTGGCCGGTGCCGACTGGACGACGGACGCCAGGGTGCGCGCCGTCCGCGACCGCGTGCGCGAGCGGCAGTGGGCGATGACCGGGTCCGGCCGCACGCTCGAACGGCTCGGCCTCGCTGAGACGATCGCCCTGCTCCCGCCCCGCACCGCGGTGCTCTCCTACGTCTTCACCGGCTCCACTCTGCAGGGGATGGTGGTGACCGCGTCGGGAGCGACGATCGTCGACCTGTCTTGGGTGAAGGTCCGCACGGCGCTCGACGGCCTCCGCGCCGACCTCGACATGGCCGCCATGACCCGTGGCGGACTGATGGGCGCGGTGACGGAGCGGGCCCTCACCGCGCGGCTCGGACTCCTCGACGCCGCGTTGCTCGCACCGCTGCTCCCCGCCGCGTCGTCCGCCGACCACGTGGCTATCACCGTTCCCGGAGCCCTCGGCGGGGTGCCGTGGGCGATGCTGCCAGGGATGGCAGGCGTCCCGTTCACTCTCGCGACCTCGGTGTCGCGGTTGCTCAGCGGGCGGGCGCACACCCGGACGCGCCCGTCGACCATCGGATTCGCGGCCGGCCCTCGTGTCGCCCGCGCCGAGGAGGAGGTCGACCGTGCCGCGTCGGCCTGGAACGGCTCGGGTACGACGGTCGTGACGGGCTCGGCCGCGACAGTCGCAGCGGTCACGGAACTCGCGGCCGGATCCGATGTGCTGCACATCGCGGCGCATGGCAGGCATGCGGTGGACAACCCGTTGTTCTCGGGCTTCGAGCTGGCCGACGGCATCCTCTTCGGCTACGACGTCGACCTGATCCCGCGCGTCCCCGACACCGTGATCCTCTCCGCGTGCGAGCTCGGACGCTCGTCGGTGCGCTGGGGCGAAGAGGCGTTGGGCATGACGCAGGTGTGGCTGCACGCGGGCTCGTCGTGCGTGATCGCCGCTCCGGTCGCCGTACCGGATGACGTGGCCGGAGAGCTGCTGAGCGCCGTGCACACCGGCCTCTCCGAGGGGGTGGCACCGGCTGTCGCGCTCGCCAGGGCCACCATCGACACCGGGCTCAGCGCCCCGTTCCAATGCCACGGCGACGGATTCTGACCTTTTTCTCCAATCGGTGTATCAGAACGGATGCCGGACGCTCCTGTTCTTCGGAAGGTGCCATGCGAAGGGCCTCGAAGGGAGAGGCGCGAGGGAGGCGCAGTCGGATCTGGGGAATCGCGCGCGCTGGGGAGCGTGAGTACGACAGGACACCATCTGCTCGGGGATGCTGCGGCGACTGCCGCGATGCCCTCAGGGGGCCTCGACGTTCTGGGGACGTCGAGGCCTTCGGGGTGTCCGGCGTCAGGCGACCAGCACCGCGTATCCCGCGGCACGGAGGGCGGCGAGCCCCGCGGGGTCGGCACCGGCATCGGTGATCACGGTGGGGAACAGGTCGAGTCCCCCCACGGTCGAGAAGGCCTCGACGCCGAGCTTGCTGCCGTCCGTAACCACGACGGCCCGGCGGGCGCGCTCTGCCATCATGCGGTTCACGGCGGCCTCGCGCTCGTCCTGCGTCGTGGCGCCGGCGGCGGCATCCATCCCGTTGACGCCGATGAAGGCGATGTCGAGCCGTACGCCACGCAGCAGCTGCTCGACGAACGGGCCGACGAGCTCGTAGCTGCGTGAGTGGATGACACCTCCGGTGACCACGACCTTGATGTCGGGCCGGGTGGCGAGCTGGGCGGCGATGTTGACGGCGTTCGTGACGACCGTGATGCCGCCGTTGCCCGCGAGGTCGTCGCGCGCAGCGAGGGCAGCCGCGATCGCCGTCGTGGTCGTCCCTCCCGACAGCCCGACGACCATGCCGGGTGCGACCAGCCCGGCGGCCGTCTGCGCGATGCTGGCCTTCTCATGCGTGCGCAGGTGGCTCTTGTAGCGGATCGGCAGTTCGTAGGCGACGGTCTGCGCGACCGCTCCGCCGTGGGTGCGCGTGAGCAGGCGCTGCTCGGCCAGGGAGTCGAGGTCGCGCCGGGTGGTGGCCGACGATGCCCCGAACCGCTCGACGAGGTCGTCCACCGTGACCTCGCCGCTGGCGGCCAGGAGGTCGAGGATCGCGTTGAGCCGCGCCGCCCGTTTCATCGTGCTCCTTCTCCGCCGCCCCCGACGCCCTCTGCGCGCGAGGTCGCAGCCGTCGCCGGGAAGCCTACGACCGGAGTACAGAGCTGCGGCGCGATCATGATGCGAGTGCGAAGAGCCGGAGCATGCGAGCAGCCTCGTCCGCCAGTGCGTCACGCGCAGGGGCGAGGTACTTGCGCGAATCGACCAGACGAGGGTCGGCCTCGAGCTTCTCGCGCACCGCCCGCGTGAAGAACCCGTTCAGGTGGGTCGACACGTTGACCTTGGTCATGCCTGCACGCACGGCGTCGGCGATCACGGCATCCGCGACCCCCGACGACCCGTGCAGCACGAGGGGAACCGACAGCGCCTCATGCAGTCGGGCGATGAGGTCGAGGTCGAGAGATGCGGTTCGGTCTGTCATCGCGTGCGAGGAGCCCACCGCGACGGCGAGGGCATCGACCCCTGTCGCCTCGACGAACGCGCGCGCCTCGTCGGGGTCGGTGCGCACTCCGGGGGCATGCGCCCCGTCTTTGCCGCCCACCTCGCCGAGTTCTCCCTCGATGTACACCCCCGCCGCGTGGGCGCGCTCCGCGACCGAGGCCGTCAGCGCGACGTTGTCGTCGTAGGGCAGGGCTCCTCCGTCGAACATGACCGATCCGAAGCCCAGCGCGATGGCCTCGTCGACCAGTTCCGGGCGCTCCGCATGGTCGAGGTGCACCGCCACGGGAGTCTGCGCGCGGCGAGCGACCGCCATCGTGGCCAGCGCGATGGGCTCGAGGCCGCCGTGGTAGTCGGCGCAGTTCTGCGAGATCTGCAGGATGACGGGAAGCTGCGCGAGCGCGGAGGCCCGCACGAGCCCTTCGGCCGTTTCGAGGTGGATCACGTTGAACGCACCGATGCCGGTGCCGGCACGGGAGGCGGCGGAGACGAGGTCGCGAGCGGAGACGAGGGTCACGAGGGGTCCTTCCGGAGCGGAGCGGGGTGGGGGTGGGGTGAGACGTGGAGCTGCTGCTCGAGCGTGGTCCAGCGCGGGGAGATGTCGCCCGCGAGCGGGGTGAGCACGGCGGCGGCCGACCAGGCCGTGGCACGGCGGAGGACCCGCTCGGGATCGCGTACCCCCTCGGCGTACAGCACGGCACATGCGGCCACCGCGGCATCGCCGGCACCGGTGGGATTGCCGGCGAGGGGTGCGTCGAGTCGGGCGTGCACGACGTCGGATGCCGTGATCGCGAGCATGCCGTCGGCGCCGAGTGACAGCAGTACGAGCTCGACGCCGCGGGCGAGCAGCGACCGTGCGCCCTCGACCGGGTCGGTGATCCCCGTGGCTTCGACGAGTTCGGCCGCGTTGGGTTTCAGCACGGTGGCGCCGGCATCCGAAGCACGGAGGAGCGCGGGCCCCGAGGTGTCGACGATGACGGGCACACCTGCATCCTTCCCTACCGCGACGAGCATCGGGAGCAGGGAGTCGGGTGCGCCGGGCGGCACACTGCCCGAGATGACGAGGACCTTGGCACCGGGCAGCCGCTCGACCACCTCGGCGAGCAGGGCCGCCCACTCCGGATCGGCCGGGTTCCGTCCGCGCTCGTTGATGATCGTGGTGTCTCCGAGGGCATCGTCGACGATGGCGATGCTGCGACGGGTCTCCGCGGCGACAGGGACGAGGGCGTGCGGAACGCCGCTGGCTCGGAGCTCGGCCGCGAACTCCTCGCCGACGCGTCCGCCCGAGGTGGTGACCGCGAGCGTCTTCGCCCCCTCGGCGTGCGCCACGCGCGCGACGTTGAGGCCCTTGCCCCCAGCCCGCGCGGCACCGGCGTCCGCACGATGCGAGCCGCCCTCCACGAGCCGGTCGACGTGCCAGGTCAGGTCGAGCGCCGGGTTGGGGGTGACGGTGAGGATCACGTGAGCTCCCGTGCACGCAGGGCGGCGCCGAGGAGCCCGGCGTTGCCCGACAGCTCGGCCGGGACCAGCGCGGGGATGCGGTGGAAGCTCAGCCGTGCGGCGAGTCGCTCGCGCAGCTCGTCGAACAGCGCACCGCCGGCACGGGAGAGGCCGCCGCCGATGACCACGGCCTCCGGCGCGACGACTGCCGTGAGCTGTGCCAACGACATGGTGAGTGCGTCGAGCGCGGAGTTCCAGATCTCCGCGGCCGCCCGGTCGCCTGCGGCTGCCCTGGCGATGACGTCTTTCGCCCCGTCGGGTGCGACGCCGGTCGCGTCGCGGTAGCGGCGGGCGATCGCTCCGGCTGATGCGACCGCTTCGAGACAGCCGCGCGCGCCGCAGGCGCAGATCGGTCCGTCGGCGATCGGGGAGTGTCCGATCTCGCCCGCGTACCCGCCCGCGGTGTACGGGACGCCGCCGACGAGCAGGGCCCCCGCGATCCCCGTGCCGATCACGAGCACGACCGCATCGGCGTAGTCGCGGGCCCCGCCGAGCTGGCGCTCCGCCCAGCTCGCCGCGCGGACGTCGTGGTCGAACGCCACCGGCAGACCCAGGCGCGCGGATGCGAGGTCGCGCAACGGGGAGTCGTGCCAGCCGAGGTTGCTGGCGAACACGCCGAGCCCGGCATCCGCGTCGACGATCCCCGGCACCACGAGGCCGACGGCCTGCGGCACGGTGTCGGGATGCGCGGCGCGCAGTTCGGCGGCGAGCACGGCCAGACGCTCGAGGAGTGCCTGCGTGCGGTCGCCCTCGACGATCGGGGTGGGCGTGCGTCGCAGGCCGAGCGCCGTCCCCTCGGCATCGAACAGCGCCGATTTGATGTCGGTGCCGCCGACGTCGAACGCCAGCACGGGGGCGCCGGCCCCGAGCGTGCGCACGCGGGCGAGCTTCTCACCCGCGGCATCGCGTTCGACGTCGGGAACGGAGGCCGCCGCGTCACCGTCGATCATGATCGGCTCCTGGCGAGGTTGCGTCATGCATCCAGGATGACGGATCGCGTGAGGTTGCGGGGCTGGTCGGGGTCGAGTCCTCGTGCGACCGCACGGTCCAACGCCGTCCGGTGCAGGCGCACGAGGTCGGCGAGAGGGTCGATCTCGCGCTGCTCGAACCGGGCGCCGGTGGCCTCGACCTGGGCGGGAAGCCCCTCCGGCGCTTCTCCGAACTGCCACGTGACGCGTCCGGGAGCCGCGATCGCGATCGGACCGTGGCGGTAGTCCATCGACGGGTAGGCCTCGGTCCACGACTGCGAGGATTCGCGCAGCTTGAGCGCCGCCTCGTGTGCGAGGCCGATGGTCCATCCGCGTCCGAGGAACGTGTACTGCTCGGCATCGCGCAGCTCGTCGTCTCCCGGCTCGGTGAGGACGGCCTCGGCGTCGGCGATGGCCGCGGTGAGGTCTTCGCCGAGCGACGCGCGGAACAGCGCGAGGGCCGTGGTCGCGAAGCGCGTCTGCACCACCGACTTCTCGTCGGCGAACGGGAGCAGGATCGCCTCGTCCACGAGGGACACGAGGGGTGAGATCGGGTCGCCGATCACGCCGACGGTCGGGATCCGCCCCTTGATGCGCTCGACGAGTTCGAGCACCTCGGTCGTCGTGCCGGAGCGGGTCAGCGCGACGACCGCGTCGTAGCCGCGATCGATGAACGCCTCGGACGCCGCGAACGCGTCGGTCTCACCCTGGCCCGAGGACTCGCGGAGGGCGGCGTACGACTGCGCCATGAACCACGACGTGCCGCAGCCGACGACCGCGATGCGGGTCCCGGCGGCCGGGAGCTGGGCCTGCTCGGCGGTGAGGTCGGCGGCGGTCGCCCACGTCTGGGGCTGGGAGAAGAGCTCTTCGCGCATGTGCGCGCCGGGCAGCGATTCCGTCATGAAGGGGGCCTTTCCAGCGATTTGTTGCGTACTTGTGATTGTTTGCGTGCTTATTCGATCATAGTATGTCGTCATTAGATAACAACCAGGCGTTCTGCTTGATTTGTTTGTTGCCTTGACAAATAATCGGAAAAGTTCCACCCCTCGATGTCGACCTCCCTCGTCGTCGAGCAACCCCGAGCCCCGGCTTGAACGATCGCGGATGCCACCTGGCGAGGCGATCACCACGCACTGTCGCGTGATGTGCTTGCGACTGTGCACCACACCCCGTCCGAAGCGGTCCTGCCGCCCGGAGCGGACACTCACAGTGAGGAATGCAATACACATGAAGAAGTCACTGCGGTACGGCGCCGCCGCCCTTGCGGCCGTCGCCACGCTCTCGCTCGCTTCGTGCGGGTTCGGCGGATCGTCCGGAGACAGCGAAGGCGGAGACGGATCCACCACGCTCGACCTGCTCGTCCCCAGCTACTCGGACGGCACCAAGGCGAACTGGGAGACGGTGATCGAGGGGTTCAAGAAGGACAACCCCGACATCGACGTCAAGCTCGAAGTGCAGTCCTGGGACAACCTCGAGAAAGTCGTCTCCACCAAGATCCAGGCCGGAGAGGCCCCCGACATCTACAACGGCGGTCCCTTCGCCGGCTTCGTCGGCGACGAACTGCTCTACCCGACCGAAGACGTCGTGTCGGAGGAGACCTATGCCGACTTCCAGGAGTCGTTCCTCAAGAACGCCGAGATCGACGGCACCGCCTACGCCCTGCCGATGATCGCGTCGGCGCGCGCCCTGTTCGTCAACAACGCGCTGCTCGAGCAGGCCGGCGTCGAGGCGCCGACCGACTGGGACTCGCTGCTGGATGCCGCGACCAAGGTGTCGGCCCTCGGCGGCGGCGTCGCCGGCTACGGCATGCCGCTCGGCTCCGAAGAGGCGCAGGCCGAGGCGGCCGTGTGGCTGTGGGGCGGCGGCGGATCGTTCGGTGACGCATCCGAGATCACGATCGACACCCCGGAGAACCTGGTGGGAGCCGAGCAGATCAAGAAGATGATCGATGCCGGCGCGACCCAGGCAGACCCGGGCTCGACGCAGCGCTCCCCGCTGATGGACATCTTCGTCCAGGGCAAGATCGGCATGCAGGTCGGACTCCCGCCGACGGTCGGGCAGATCGCCGAGGGCAACCCCGACCTGGACTACTCGATCGTCCCGATCCCCACGAAGGACGGCTCGCCGTTCACGCTCGGCGTCATGGACCAGCTGATGGCGTTCGAGAACGACGGCGACAAGCAGGAAGCCATCACCAAGTTCTTCGACTACTTCTACTCGGCCGATGTGTACGTGCCGTGGGTGCAGGCGGAGGGCTTCCTGCCCGTCACCAAGTCCGGCGCCGAGCAGCTCTCCGGCGAGGAGGCCCTCAAGCCGTTCCTCGACGTGCTGCCCGATGCGCAGTTCTACCCGTCGACGAACCCGAAGTGGTCGGCCGCCGACGGTGCGTTCAAGTCGCTGTTCGGCCAGCTCCAGTCGAAGCCGGCACAGGACGTGCTGACCGAGATCCAGGCGCAGGTCGACGCGGGCTGAGCCCGCTGATCGGAGAGGTTCGGGTACCCGAATGAGCCAGAAGACAGAGTCCTCGAACCTCGCGGGGGCGGCGAAGAGCCGCCCCCGCACCCGGAAGACCCCGGATGCCCATCGCGGCAGGCCGGGCGGAAAGGACCTCCTCCAGGCGCTGCCCTGGATCGCGCCGGCCGTGCTGCTCATCATCGGGGTGGTCTTCTTCCCCGCCGGGGTGATGTTCTTCAACTCGACGCGTGACATCTCGCTGTCGGGCCTCGACAAGGGGTCGGTCGGCTTCGACAACTTCGCCACCGTCTTCACGTTCAGCGAGTTCTGGCCGATCTTCTTCCGCACGATCGTCTGGGTCGTTTCGGTCGTGCTCTTCACGGTCGTCATCTCGCTCGGGCTCGCGCAGATCCTCAACAAGGCCTTCCCCGGACGCCAACTCGTGCGCATGGCCGTCATCGTGCCGTGGGCAGCCTCGGTCGTGATGACCACGATGGTGTTCTACTACAGCCTCGAGCCGTACTTCGGGGTCTTCAACAAGTTCCTCTACGACATCGGTCTCTCCGACGATGCGGTCGGCTACGGCTGGACCAAGAACCCCACGACCGCGTTCATCTGGTCGATCGTCATCGCGATCTTCGTGTCGCTCCCGTTCACGACCTACACGATCCTGGCCGGACTCCAGTCGGTGCCGGCCGATGCGATCGAGGCCGCGAAGATGGACGGTGCCGGTCCCACCCGCACGTACTGGTCGATCATCCTGCCGCAGCTGCGCAGCGCCCTGGCCGTCGCCGTCCTGATCAACATCATCAACGTGTTCAACTCGCTGCCGATCCTCAAGGTGATGACCGGATCGATCCCCGGTTACGGCGCCGACACGATCATGACCCTGATCTTCAAGTACATCGAGCTGCAGAAGAAGGTGGATGTCGCGAGCGCCCTCTCGGTCGTCGCGTTCCTCATCGTCATCGTGATCGTCGCGGCCTACGTGAAGATCGTCAAGCCCATGAAGGAGGTCTGATCATGACCGTGACCGAGACCGCCCTCGTGACCACGGCCGGTCGCGGTGGACGCCGTACCCCGCCGATCCCCGGCCGCAAGCGACGGTACACCGAAGACCAGGTGACGCTGCCCCGCGTGATCCTGCGCACCGTCGCCGGTTTCCTGGTGCTGGCGATCTTCGTCCTCCCGTACCTGATCATGTTCTTCGGCTCCGTGAAGACGAAGCCGCAGATCCGCTCTGTCGACCCGACGTACCTGCCGACGGAGTGGCACTGGGAGAACTACATCACGATGTGGTCGACTCCCGAGACGCCGCTGCCGTACAACCTGATCTCGACCATCGTGATCGCGGTGTTCGCGACGCTGCTCGTGCTGCTGGTGTCCCTGCCTGCCGCGTATTACACGGCCAGGTTCAAGTTCCCCGGGCGCATGGTGTTCCTGTTCCTCGTGATCATCACCCAGATGCTGCAGCCCGCCGTGCTGACCTCGGGCCTGTTCCGGCAGTTCACGGTGCTCGGGCTCGGCGACACCTGGATCGCGATGATCTTCATCAACGCCGCCTTCAACCTGTCGTTCGCGGTGTGGATCATGCACTCCTTCTTCGCCGGCATCCCGAAAGAGGTCGACGAGGCCGCGCAGATCGACGGGGCAGGACGCTTCACGGTCCTATTCAAGATCAACCTGCCGCTCGTGTGGCCCGGCATCGTCACGGCGATCGTGTTCACGTTCGTGGCCTGCTGGAACGAGTTCGCGGCCTCGCTCGTGATCCTGTCGACCGACAAGAATCAGCCGCTGTCGGTCGCGCTGACCAAGTTCGTCGGGCAGTACGAGACCAGCTGGCAGTACGTGTTCGGCGTCTCAATCGTGGCGATCCTCCCGGTGGTCATCCTGTTCATGCTCATCGAGAAGCGGCTCGTCGGAGGTCTGACTGCGGGCAGCGTGAAGTAACCTCCGCGCGCTCGGGAGGAGATCCGCGTTTCGGAGGACGGGTTCGGGGATCCGGCCCTCCGAAGCGCGGATCCCCTGCGAACTGCGATGCGGCCGCGGTCTAGCGGGATGCTGCGCGGAGCTGTTCCGGTTCCACCGCACGCCGAGCGCCGAGGTGAGGGCGGCCTGCGCGGCACCGGCGGCGAGCGACACCCGCGGGTCGGCGTATCGCACGGGGACCTGCACCGTGCCCCGAGACGGATACTCGGTCTCGCGGCGGACCCGGTCGAGGAAGCGCGGCCCGAGCTCGGTGGCCGGACCGCCGATCACGACCTCGGTGGGGTCGAGGAGAGCACTGATGAGCTTGACGGCTCTGGCGAGGGCGCGGGCGCCCTCATCGAGGTGCTCCTCATCGGCGGTGGCAGCGAGCGCCCGGATCTCGGGGGCGTCCATGGCGTCGGAGAACTCGTCGCCGAGCATCGCGCCCAGCGCCGCTGCCGACTCCAGGCATCCGCGCCGACCGCACCGGCAGGCACGCGCCTGCTCGCCGAAGACGACCTGCACGTGCCCGATCTCCCCCGCGCGGTCACGGGGTCCCGGGGCGAGCTCGCCGTCGAGCGTGACAGCGGCACCCACCCCTCCGCCGAGATGGATGAAGAGCCGGTATCCGGACGGGGACTCCTCCATGCCCGCTTCGGCGATGGCCTCGGCGTCGACGTCGTTGACGAGCAGCACCGGGGCGTCGAGCATCCTCTCGAAGCGGTCCGCGAGCGGCACGCCTTCCCACTTGAGCTGCACGCTCTCCAGCACGGACCGGCCATCCGTCGTGCCGGGAAGCTGGATGCCTGCGGCGAGCAGCCGCGTGCCGAACTCCGAGGCCACGGCGGACACCGCTTCGTCGAGCATGTGGTCGCGGGTCTCGGCGGTGTAGCTCAGTCGTCGCGCGTCGACCTCCGTCCCGTCGAGCGCCACGAGGGCGATCTGCGCGTGCAGGGGCTGGATCACGAGCACCAGGATCAGGTGGTGACTCGCGTCGACGCTCAGGGTGGTGGCGCGTTTGCCCCCGTGCTCGCCGCCTGCTCCCCTCGACGACCAGACGGTTCTCGATGAGCTCGGCCACGAGTGACGACGCGGTGGCGGCGGTCAGACCTGTGGCGCGCGCGATGCCGGCGCGCGTCTGCGTCCCCGGGTTCCGGAACACGAGCTGCAACGCCCGACGCAGGTTCGCACGCCGAACCGACGCCTGCGTATCGAGGCCGTCATCCGTGTTAAGCATGCGTTCCCGTTCCGAGGCTCGCCGATCGCGAGCTGTTGACAGATCGCGGCGCGATCCGTAGTCTCTCCCTAAGTTTATTCATTGAACTTAGTTGTTCGATGAAGCTCCAGCTCCGGACGGGCGAGTGCTGCACACACCGTCGCCCGTCCGGCACCTCTCAACGGCTCTCGGCCGCTTCGGTGTGGTGGCGGATGACCTCAGCCACCACGAAGTTGAACCACTTCTCCGCGAACTCGGGGTCCAGATGCGCCTCCTCAGCGAGCGCCCTCAGCCGAGCCACCTGCTGCTCCTCGCGGTTCGGGTCGGACGCCGGCATCTCGTGCTCCGCCTTCAGATGCCCGACCTGTTGAGTCGCGCGGAAGCGCTCCGCCAGCATGAAGATCAGTGCGGCGTCGATGTTGTCGATGGTGGCGCGAAGTCGGAGCAGTTCGGCCTTCGGGTCCTCGGCGGCGGTCATGCCCCTACTCTAGAGCCGCAGAACGCCCGGAATCAGACCCGGTGCACCGCTATCGTGAGCACATGAGCAACGAAGAGACGTCGGCCCCCGCGCCCCTCGACGACGACGCTGCGGAGTCAGGCACCACGGAGACGACCGGGACGACGTCGTCCACTCCCTCGACCGTGGCCGCCGCCGCCACGCACCAGGTCGAGACCGAGCCCGCGACACCGAGCCGCTCCTTCTGGACCCGCATCGACCGTCCCTTCGTGGTCGGCTTCCTCCTGACGCTCGGAGGTCTCGCTGCCATCGTCATCGGCCTCGCGATCTCGAGCCTGTCGACGGTCCTGATCTACATCGCCCTCGCCCTGTTCGGTGCGCTGGGGCTCGACCCCGCCGTGCGGTTTCTGGAGCGCCGCGGCCTCTCCCGCGCGATCGCCGTCGTCATCACGATCCTCGCTCTGATCGTGGTGTTCGCGCTCGTGCTGTGGATGGTCATCCCCATCGTCATCGACCAGATCACCAGCTTCGTGAAGTCGGTTCCCGGCATGATCCAGGACTTCACGCGAACCGACCTCTACGCGGCTCTGGACGATCAGTTCGGCGACCAGTTCCAGGACCTCGTCGGCGAGGTGCAGAAGTTCCTCTCGGACTTCGGCAACCTCGCCACGATCGGCGGCGGCGCCCTCGCCGTCGGCGCCTCGATCGCCACCGGCATCTCCGGCGCGATCGTCGTCCTCGTGCTCACCCTGTACTTCCTGGCGACCCTCCCCGCCATGAAGCAGGGCCTGCTCCGCCTGGCTCCTGCGCGCGACCGGGCTCGCGCCGCCGACATCTCCGAGCAGATCACCGACTCGGTGGGCGGCTACGTGATGGGGATGGTGATCCTGGCGTTCTGCAATGCGACCCTCGCGCTCATCCTGTACACGGTCCTCCGGCTGCCGTTCCCTCCCCTCATGGCGACCATCGCGTTCTGCGTGACCTTGATCCCCCTCGTCGGCTCCGTGCTGTTCTGGATCATCGGCACCGGGCTCGCGCTGTTCACAGACCCGATCGCGGCCCTCATCTTCGCGGCGATCTACCTGGTGTACATGCAGGTCGAGGCGTACGTCCTCACCCCGCGCGTGATGAACCGCGCCGTGGCGGTCCCCGGCTCCCTCGTGGTGATCGGCGCCCTCGCCGGCGGCACTCTGCTCGGCCTCCTCGGCGCGCTCGTGGCCGTGCCCGTCACGGCATCGATCCTCATCATCATCAAGCAGGTGCTCGTCCCGAAGCAGGACGCACGGGTCTGACGCCGCCGACACGATTCCCAGAGACGATGTGCCTGTCTGCCCCATAAATGGGCCGACCGTGAATCACTGGAGGTAATTCTCTTGTCACCGCCCTCCGTGAGCAGATTGATTCCTCTATCCGCCTTGCCAGGGACTCCAGTCCCCGTGCTCGAGGCGCACGACAGAACACCCCTCCGGCGTGCTGCGGGCATCCCTCATCATCCAGCGGAACTCGACGTATTCCCCGAGGCATCACCGGTCTGCCCTCGACGTCGCCTGCGACTATCGAGCAAGTAGCCGCCTCCTGCGAAGAGAACCCAACCGACGATGATCGTGACCGCGGTGGGGAGCGCGGGTGCGTCCGTTAGACCATCCCAGACGTACGGACTCACGAACGCGACGACGATCGACAAAACGAAACCGACCGCGAAGAACATGCGGGAGAGGCTAGCACTTCGATTGCACGCACGGACACTCGATGCGATATTCCGTTGAGTCTTCTTGACCACTCGACACCACCCATCTGAAGCCACTGGCGCCCCGAGGCGGTCCGGCTTCAAGCCCTATCTGGACTAGACGCAACGAACATTGGTGAAGTTGCCGTCGAGTGTGTAGTTGTATCGGATTGACTGATTATGGGCCGCGCACGTGAGCTGTTCCATCTGCGGCCCAATCGCCCCGCCCAAACTGCCGAGGAGGAGAGCGCCGAACGGCCCGAGAAGTAGCCCGAGGGATCCGAGCAGAAGAGTGCTCCCGCCCGTAAGGAACGACCGCTGGTCAGCCGGTGAGAATTGAATGTACTGCCCGTTGTAGTCCGAGCCGACGCTGAGCGCCGCCACCATCAGATCGGAAGCACCGGAGGGGATCGGCGGAGTCTCAATTACCGTCAGGATGGAACCACGACCGAACTCATAGTCTTTCTCCACTCCATTCCCTGTGAGCCGAACGTCGACCGGCGTCACCCGCTCGTCGAGCGCGAGGAGCGCACTGGCGAGGGCCTGTTCGTTGGTCACACTTGCCTTGGGCTCCGCCAGGGCCTCTGGCTCCGCTGCCGCCGCTGCTGCGCCTGTTGCGAAGATGCCGCTCACGCTGAGCGCTCCAATCGCCAAGCTCGTCGTTACCTTCTTGATTCCTAGTGTCATTCGAATGCCCATGATGTCTCTCTGTCTTTTTTCTAACTCCCGCCTACCTTGTTTATCTATTATTTTAGATCTTCGAATCTAGAATTTCTGTCCCCATTTTGGGGGACACTAAGAGAGGGTGGGCTTCCGCTTGCTGCGTCGCGGCTGAACGAACGACTTCGCACCGCTGACGCCGCACCAAGAAGCGCCCGGTCCCTTGAGGGGCCGGGCGCTTCTGTCGAGGTGACGACTCAGAGGTCGTTGTCAGCCAGCCACTGCGTCGCGATGTCGGACGCCGACTTCTGGTCGACCGTGCTCTGCACGTTCAGGGCGACGAGCTCCTCGGCGGTCAGCTTTGCGCTGATCGCGTTGATCACGTCAGCGACCCCGTCGGCCACGTCGTCCGAGACGATCGGCACCACGTTCGAGGCCAGGATGATGTTCTCCGGGTCTTCGAGCGCCACGATGTCCTGCGTCTGGAACGCCGGGTCGGCCGAGTAGATGTCGGCGACCTGGATCTTGCCGGCGAGCAGCGACTCCAGCGTCGTCGGGCCGGTGGCCGAGAACGCCAGATCGACGCCGTAGACCTCCTTGGCCGCGGCAGGACCGTACGGACGCTGCTCGAACTCCGGCGCGGCGCCGATGGTCACGGGGGTGGTGACCTTGGAGAGGTCGCCGATCGACGTGAGACCGTTCTCGTCGGCGAAGCTCTTCAGCACCGTGTAGGTGTCCTGATCCGAAGCGTCGGCGTAGTCGAGCGCGGTGAGACCGTCGGGCAGCGCGTCCTGAAGGGCGGCGTAGACGTCGTCGGGGCTCGTGGCGGTGGCGTCCTTGTCGAGGTACTCGAGCAGGTTGCCCGTGTACTCCGGGAACACGTCGATCGCGCCGGACTCGACATCGGGCATGTACGCGTCGCGCTGTCCGATGTTGAACTGGCGGTCGACGTCGAAGTCGGCCGCCTCGAGCGCCTGAGCGTAGATCTCGGCGATGATCTCGTTCGAGTAGTACGCCTGCGAGCCGATCACGATCGTCTCGCTCTCACCGGAGCCTGCGTCGTCGGTGGGCGCGTCGAGCGGGTTGCTGCTCGCGCAGCCGGCGAGGACGAGCGCCGCGACGAGCGAGACGCCGCCGGCGAGGGCGAGTCGTGACTTACGTGCTGTGAACATGGGACTTCCTCTTCTCTGGGACAACGGTATGGATGCTGTGAGTCGGTGTCAGGCGGGGGCCGCGGCCGTGGCCTTGATGGCGGTGCGCGATCGACGCTTGCGCGGTGCGGCGCGCACACCGGCGGGGACGGCAGCGTGCTGGAGAAGCGCGAAGATCAGGTCGACGGCCAGCGCGAGGACGGCGACGAGGATCGCTCCGCCCAGCACCTGATCGAACTTGCGCAAGGGGATGCCCTGGATGATCGGCTGGCCGAGTCCGCCGAGGTTGACCCATGCGGCGATCGTGACCGTGGCGATCACCTGGAGGAGAGCGGATCGGATACCACCGACGAGCAGCGGCAGACCGAGCGGCACCTCGACCTTCCAGAACACCTGCCATTCGGTCATCCCCATGGATCGCGCCGAGTCGAGCACGCGCCGATCGATGGCCTCGAAGCCGGTGTAGGCGCCGGCGAGGAGCGAGGGGATCGCGAGCAGGACGAAGGTGATGATCGCGGCTTCGGGGATGCGGAGCACGCCGAGCAGCAGCACCAGAAGCACCAGGAGTCCGAACGACGGAATCGCGCGCGCCGCACCGGAGATCGCGACGGCGACCTCGCGCCCGCGCCCGGTGTGGCCGATGAGCCAACCGATCGGAACGGCGATGACCGCGGCGATCAGCACCGAGATCAGCGTGTAGTACATGTGCTGGCCGAACAGGATCGGCAGCGCGTAGGTCCCCTCCCACCGGTCGGGGGAGAAGAGCCAGGCGAGGGCGTCGGCGAACACGTTCATGCGGCCGCCCCCATGCTCACAGCGCGACGAGCGGCCGACGGAGTCTTCGTCGCGCGCGTCCACGGCATCAGTGCGCGACCCAGCAGCAGGAGCAGCAGGTCGATCACCAGTGCGATCACGACGACCGCGACGACACCGGCGAACACCTCGGCGAGGATGCGGCGCTGCAGGCCGTTCTCGAACAGGTAGCCGAGGTTGGTGACGCCCACCAGGATGCCGACGGTGGCGAGCGAGATCGTGCTGACGGCAGCCACACGGAGCCCCGCGAGGACCACGGGGCCGGCGAGCGGGAAGTCGACCGTCCAGAACCTCCGGAATCCGCCGTACCCCATCGCGGTGGCGGACTGTCTGATCGCGGGGTCGACCGAGTCCAGGCCGTCGGAGACCGCGCGCACCAGGATCGCGATCGCATAGATCGTCAGCCCGATGATGAGGTTGATGGGGCTGCGAGCCGGATAGCCCGCGACAGACGGCAGGAGGATCAGCAGCGCGAGCGAGGGGATCGTGTAGAGCAGCCCGGTGAGGACGATGACGGGGCCTTTCACCAGCTGGTAGCGCCAGGCGAGCCATCCGAGCGGCAGGGACAACACGAAGCCGAGCACGATCGCGATCGCGCTCTGCTGCAGGTGGATCGCGGTCAGCTCGAAGATGAGGCCGAGATTGTCGACGACCCAGTTCACGGAGCGCCCTTCGTCGCGCTCTCCTCGCTCAGGAGCGCGTCGGTCACGGCATCCGGCACGTCGATGATCGAACCCTGCGTGCGGCCCTCGGAGTCGACCACCACGGTTCCTCGTGGCGTCTGCTTGAGGTGCAGCGCCCGCTTGCCGCGGTCGGCGCCGATGAACGCGGCCACGAAGTCGTCTGCCGGGTTCTCGATGATCTCGCTCGGGCTCCCCACCTGCACGATGCGCGCGCCCTTGTCGAGGATGACGACCTGGTCGCCGAGCAGGAAGGCCTCGTCGATGTCGTGCGTGACGAACACGACCGTCTTGTCGAGCTCGTGCTGGAGTCGGATGGTCTCCTGCTGCAGGTCGGCCCGGACGATGGGGTCCACCGCGCCGAAAGGCTCGTCCATGAGCAGGATGTTCGGGTCGGCGGCGAGCCCGCGGGCCACGCCCACGCGCTGCTGCTGACCTCCGGAGAGTTGGCTCGGGTAGCGCTCGGCGAGCGCCTGGTCGAGGCCGACCGTGTCGAGCAGTTCCCGCGCACGCTTGTGCGCCGCGGCCCTCTTCACACCGGTGAGCCGCAGCACGGTCGCCACGTTGTCGATGACCGTGAAGTGCGGCATGAGCCCGGAGTTCTGCATCACGTAGCCGATACGCCGACGCAAGGTCACCGGGTCGCCGTGCAGCACGCTCTCGCCGTCGATCTCGACGTCGCCGGAGGTCGGCTCGACCATGCGGTTGATCATCCGCAGCAGGGTGGTCTTGCCGCAGCCGGACGAACCGACGAAGACGGTGGTCTTGCGGGACGGCAGCACCAGGCTGAAGTCGTCGACGGCGAGCGCGCCGCCGGGGAACCGCTTCGTGACGTTGCGGAACTCGATCATGGGCTGTTCTCCAGTCGGTCGATCGATGCGAGGGCGGGCGAAGCTTGGCTCTTCAGATGACTACGGGCCGACCTCGACGCGCGGGTCGAAGGCCACGTACCCCGAGAAGTCCTTGCCCACGCGGTCGAAAGCCGAGGGATACGGGTGCGGATACGACCAGGCGTAGTCGGTGTGGAGCTCGCCCTCGGTCTGCACCGAGTAGTACTGAGCGGCGCCCTTCCACGGGCAGGTGTACGGGGTGGGGCTCTCCACGAGCACGCCGGGGGTGACGGATGCGGGTGGGAAGTACCAGTTCCCCTCGATGCGGGCGAGATCGCTCTCGTCGGCCTCGGCGATGACGGTTCCTGCGAGTACAGCCTTCATGGTCCTGCCTCCTCGGATGTGGGTTCGAGCGTATAAGACGGCGGCGACATCGGGCTGGCGGGTTGCGCGCGGGCCGTCAATATGAGAAACAATCCGGGATCTGTTCGGCCTGGTCCCGAAAACGGATTGCCCGCCGGCTCAGGCGGAGTCGCGACCGTAGCCCTCGAGGAGCCTCAGCCAGACCTCGCTCACGGTCGGGTACGACGGCACCGCGTGCCAGAGACGGGCGATGGGGACCTCCCCCACGATCGCGGTGGTCGCGGCGTGCACGAGCTCCGCCACCTCGGGACCGACGAACGTCGCGCCGACCACGACGTCGCGGTCGGTGTCGATCACGAGCCGCGCCTGACCTTCGAATCCGTCTTCGTACAGACTGGCGCCGGCCACCCAGCCCAGGTCGTAGTCGACGACCTTCACGGTCTTGCCCGCCTCGCGCGCCGCGGCCGCGGTGAGACCGACCGAGGCCACCTCGGGGATCGAGAACGTGACCTGCGGGACGGCGGAGGCATCGGCGGTCGCGACATGGCGCCCCCACGGAGCGTCATCGACGTCGTCGCCGTTCGCGCGCGCGACGATCACGTCGCCGGCGGCGCGGGCCTGGTACTTGCCCTGGTGCGTGAGCAGCACGCGCCCGTTGACGTCGCCGACCGCATACAGCCAGTCGGAGCCGGGCACCCGGAGCGTGTCGTCCACCTCGATCCATCGCCCGGGCTCGAGTCCCGCGATCTCCAGGCCGATGTCGCCGCTGCGCGGGGAGCGGCCGGTCGCGGCGAGCACCTCGGCGGCCGTGATCTCCGCGCCGTCGTCGAGCGTGATCGTGACGCCGTCGTCTCCGCGGCGGACGGCCGTCGTGCCGGTACCCGTGCGCACGTCGACGCCGAGCTCCTTCAGTCCTGCGGCCACGCGCTCGCCCGCGAACCGCTCCATGCCGCCGAGCAGGCCGCTGCGTGCGATCACGGTCACGTGCGAACCCAGGGCTGCATACGCGGTCGCCATCTCGACCGCGACCACGCCGCCGCCGATCACGGCGAGACTCTCCGGCAGCTCCTCTGCGCTGGTCGCCTCGCGGCTCGTCCATGGCGCGGCTTCGCGCAGACCGTCGATCGGCGGGATGACGGCATCCGATCCGGTGCTGACGGCGACCGCGTGACGCGCGCGCAGCACGCGCTCTGCGCCGTCGGCATCCGTCACGGTCACCTCGCGCTCGCCCGTGAGCCGGCCGTGCCCGCGGGCGAGGTCGATGCCGGCCGAGTCGAGCCACTTCACCTGTCCGTCGTCGGACCAGTTGCTGGTGAACGAATCACGGCGGTCGAAGACGGCGCGCACGTCGAGCTTCCCGGTCACCGCCTGCGACGCCCCGCCGACGTGCTGCGCGGCACGGAGCGCCTGCGCGGAGCGGAGCAGCGCCTTCGACGGCATGCACGCCCAATAGGAGCACTCACCGCCGACGAGCTCGCTCTCCACGATGATCGCGGTGAGTCCGCCCTGCACGGCGCGGTCGGCGACGTTCTCGCCGACGGGTCCTCCGCCCAACACGATCAGGTCGTATTCGTCGGTCTTGTCCGCAGCAGTCATGCGTCGCACCTCTCGTCGCCGGAACCGTCGCCGGGCTCCGTCGCCCAGTCTCGCTCAAGAGCAACACCGAGTCACGGGTGAGTTGTTCCCGTCGGCGTGGCGTGCGCGTCGGAGCGACCGGGTGCCGGGCCGATGGTGCCGATGGGACAGACGGGGTCGGCGGGTTCACTTGTCGGACCGGAGCGGAGCGAACGGCGTGGCGAGCGCGTCAGGCGGCGACGGGTTGCCGCACCGGACGGCTGTCGGCGAAGGCGCGCGGGTAGGCGCGACGCAGGGCGACGACGACGAGGGTGGCGGCGGTCACCTTGATCAGGTCTCCGGGGAGGAAGGCCAGGCTCGACAGCGCGGTGAGGTCGAGCGGGACGCCGGTGACGAGCGCCTGCACCGGGATGCCGAACGCGTACACGACGAGCACCCCGCCGACGAGGGCGGCCACGGCGGCACGCCACCAGGTGAAGCGCCCGGTACGCAGGATGAGTCCGATCACCACGACGCCGACGATCCAGCCGATCATGTAGCCAACGGTCGGTCCGACGAAGACGCCCAGGCCGCCGCGGCCACCGGCCAGGACGGGGAGTCCGACCGCGGCGAGCGCCAGCACGACGGCGATCGACCACGGTGCGACGCGCGGCCCGAGCACGAGGCCGGCGAGCATGACACCGAGTGTCTGCCCCGTGATCGGCACCCCGCCCGGAAGCGGGACCACGACCGTGCCGAGCACGATGATGAGGGCGGCGAACACGGCCACCCGGCCGAGAGTAGCGCTGGTGTCACGGGGGGAGTCGGTCATCGCCCATCCTTCCTGAACGGTGTTCACCTGAACATCGTTCATCAGAGTACGGATGCGGTGAGTCCAGCGCAAATCACGGCGTCGCTGTCAGTCGCGCCCGCGGGTTTCTTCGAAGCCGGACGCCGCGACACGGACACGGGGCGCGAGGACGGCGGCGGCGAGGGCGACGACGGCCGCCAGGGCGAACACACCGAGGAACGGATCGGCGGCGGCAAGCGCGGTGAACAGCGTCCCGGTGACCGCGAGGGCCAACGCGCTGCCGAACGAGTCGGCGACGGTCATGGCACCGCTGTTGAACCCCTGATCCTCCGCAGGAGACAGTGCGAGCGTGAGCGCGCTCGTGCGCGGACTCATCAGCCCCATTCCCGCCCCCGCGACCACCCACGCCGCAGCCGCCATCACGGCGCCCCAGCCGAAACCTGCGGTCGCGACCGTGAGCACGATGCCGACCAGCACCAGGACCGTGCCCACCTGCACCGCCGTCACGCTGGAGAGCCGAGCACCCATCCGCCCCTGGATGGTCGCGGCGGCCGACCAGGCGAGCGCGCCACCGGTGAGGGCGAGGCCCGCGAGCGTCGGCGAGTTCATAGCGGTCGGTGAGCAGGTACGGCAGGTAGACCTGCGCCCCGAAGAACGCGGCCGCCGTCACGCCGCGGACCAGGATCACGGAGGGAAGACCCCGACGCGCACGGAACGTCCCTCGCGGGACCAAGGGCCGCACGGCGATCAGCGCGACCACGATGGCGAGGAGGGCGAGCACCGGACCGACACCCGGGATGTCGCCGACCAGGTTCAATCCGAGCACGGCGACCGCCGCCAGCACCGACCACCCGAGTCGGCCGAACGCCCACGGCGTCGTCGCGTCACCGTCGTTCGCGAGGCCGCGGAGCGCGGGGATCACCATCAGCAACGCGACGAGCACGAGGATGACCACGCCGAGGAACACCCAGTGCCAGCTCCAAAGCTCGGTCACGGCTCCCGCGACCGTCGGACCGATCAGCGAAGGGATGACCCAGGCCGCAGCGAAGCCCGCGAAGATCGCCGGGTGGAGCTCCTGCGGGTAGACACGGGCGACAACGACGTACAGCGCCACCATGAGTCCGCCGCTGCCGAGGCCCTGAGCGAACCGTCCGGCCACCAGGACCTCCATGTTCGGCGCGAGACCGGCGATGAGCAGACCGACGATGAACAGGGCGACCGCGGTGTACAGCGGCGCGACAGGTCCTCGGCGGTCGGCCCAGTTCCCCGCGATCACCATGCCGATCACGCCGGTCGCCAGAGGTCCGGCGAATGCCAGAGCGTAGAGCCGCTCGCCGCCGAGGTCGGCGCTCACGGTCGGCATCACCGTGGTGACGGCCAGGGACTCGAATGCCCCGAGGAACACGAGGGCGCATGCGCCGATGGTGATCCAGAGGTAGTCGCTGCTCGTGATGCGCGGCGAGGCCGCACCCGGCGTCGACACCTGCTCGGTCTCCGAAGTCATGAAGACGACGCTAGAACCTCAAGTGAGGTTGAGGTCAAGCGCTGTTTCGGGCTGCGCTCAGCGCACGGGCAGGAAGTGGGTCGGCGTCGGGACCTGCGCCTCGTGACGGATGCCGAGGGGCGCGCCGGTGCGTTCATCGAGGTCGAGCAGCGTGATCGTGTCGGAGCGCTGCCCCGCGACGAGCATCTTGCCCTCGTGCACCAGGTGGTGACGCGGCCAGTCCACACCGGAGTCGGCGAGCGCCACGGATTCCAGGGCCTCCCCGCCGTCGCGCACGCGCAGTGCCGCGATCGTGTTGCTGCCGCGCAGGGCCGTGTAGAGGAACTGTCCGTCGCGTGTGCGGGCGAGCTCGGCGGGGAAGTCGGTGCCGACCTGGGCGATCGGGCTCGACAGGGTGGACGACACGACACTCCAGGTGCGATCCGCTGCCTCGGCGAGGGTGAACACCTCGCACGAGTACTCGGTGACCACGTGCAGGTGGCCGCTGGGGTGCAGCACCATGTGGCGCGGCCCGGTGCCGAGGGGGAGCACGACCTCGTGGTCGAGCACGAGCCCGCTGCCGCCCTGACGCCAGAAGCGCACGAGGTCGAACCCGAGGTCGGTCGTGGCGATGCGTCCATCGCGCAGGAACACCGCGGCGTGCGCGTGCGAGGCCCGTTCGCCACCCGCCGCATACGGGTCGATCGCGGCGATGCCGTCTCCCGGAGGAGTCGGCGCAGGGGCGTCGGGGTCCACGTCGTCACCGAACAGTGCCGCACGGAGGGCCGCCGCCGCATCCGGCTTCGCGGGCAGGATGCGGCCCTCTGCGTCGAGGTCGAACCGCACGACACGGCCGTCTCCGTAGCAGCTGGCCACGAGGGCGGAGCCGTTCGGGGCGACCGCGATGTGGCAGACGAACTGACCGACCGGGACCGGGGCACCCAGCGGTGCGAGCATCGACTCCCCCGTGCGGACGAACGCCTGCACGGCCGCGTCGCCCTCGAGGGCCGCGTAGACGATGTCGAGGGACGGATGCGGAGCCAACCACGACGGCGACGGCGCCTCGACAGCCGCGCCACGGTAGGCGAGCGTCGTGGCCTCGCGGCCCTCATCTCCCGCGAGCAGACCGATGCCGTCGGCCGAGCCGTCCATGCCGGGGCCGTAGCCGCCGAGCCAGAATCGCGTCATGGAATGCCGCGTCAGTCGAGCAGGTCGTGACGGACGATGACCTGGTCGCGCTCTGGCCCGACGCCGATCACCGAGATGCGCGTGTTGCTCATCTTCTCGAGCGCCAGCACGTAGTCCTGCGCGTTCTGCGGCAGATCTTCGAAGGTGCGCGCCACCGAGATGTCTTCGCTCCAGCCGGGGAAGTACTCCAGGATCGGCTTCGCGTGGTGGAAGTCGGTCTGGTTGACGGGCACCTCGTCGAACCGCTCACCGTCGACGTCGTAGGCGACGCACACCGGGATCTGCTCGAGGCCCGTGAGGATGTCGAGCTTCGTGAGCACGAGGTCGGTGATGCCGTTGATGCGTGTGGCGTAGCGCGTGATGGGCGCGTCGTACCAGCCCACCCGGCGCGGACGGCCGGTCGTGGTGCCGAACTCGAAGCCCTGCTTGCGAAGCCACTCGCCCTGCTCGTCGAAGAGCTCGGTCGGGAACGGACCGGAGCCGACGCGCGTCGTGTACGCCTTGACGATGCCGACGATGCGGTCCAGCGCGCCAGGACCGACGCCGGCGCCCGTCGATGCCCCGCCGGCGGTCGCCGACGAGGAGGAGGTCACGAAGGGGTAGGTGCCGTGGTCGATGTCGAGCATCGTGGCCTGGCCGCCCTCGAACACCACGACCTCGCCGCGATCCAGCGCCTGGGCGATCAGGTACCCCGTGTCGGCGACCATCGGCCGCAGCCGCTCGGCGTACGACAGCAGGTCTTCGACGACCTCGTCCGCCGTGATCGCGCGGCGGTTGAAGATCTTCACCAGCAGGTGGTTCTTCTGGTCGAGGGCGCCCTCGACCTTCTGGCGCAGGATGTTCTCGTCGAACAGGTCCTGCACGCGGATGCCGACGCGGTTGATCTTGTCGGCGTATGCCGGGCCGATGCCGCGACCGGTGGTGCCGATCATGCGCTTGCCGAGGAAGCGCTCGGTGACCTTGTCGAGCGTGCGGTGGTACTGCGTGATGATGTGGGCGTTGGCGCTCACCTTGAGCCGCGAGATGTCGATCCCCCGCGCCGCGAGCGCCTCGAGCTCGAAGAAGAGGACCTCGAGGTCGACCACGACACCGTTGCCGATCACGGGCGTCACGCCCGGGGAGAGGATGCCGGAGGGCAGCAGGTGCAGCGCATACTTCTCGTCGCCGACGACCACGGTGTGTCCGGCGTTGTTGCCGCCGTTGAACTTCACCACCCAGTCGGTGCGCTCACCGAGAAGATCGGTGGCCTTGCCCTTTCCTTCGTCGCCCCACTGCACGCCGACGATAACGATTCCTGGCATGGGTAACCCCCTGGCTTTCGCCGGGTTCGCACCGGCCGATGAGCTGGCCCTCTTCGGGCGGTCCCATCCTATCGAAGCTGGTCGCGCACACTTTTCGGGCATCCGGGGTCGTCATCGCCCATTCCATCCGTCGCGCAGAGCAACGTCCGTGCGCGCCTCGGCGGCGGCGCGAACGAAGCGGTCGATGCCCTCCGGATGCGCATCACCGACGTTCAGCAGCACATGGAATGGAATCGGCGCCTGGGCGTAGATCTCGGGGCTGTCTACGCCCTCGGACCAGGATTCACCGGCGGAGTGCAGGTGCGCAGGAACGCTTCGAGGTCGAGCGGGTCGTCGACCAGCACCTCCGTCGAGCGTCATCGATGCCCCTCGGCGGCGCGCTTCCGCGCGTTCGCCTCGATCTCCCGCATCCGCGCATAGTGCGCCTCGATACGCAGGGCCTGCGGCGATCCGGGAGCGGGATAGCGCAGAGACTCCGGCATGACCTCGGCTGCCTTTCCGCAACGCTCGTCGGTGGTGGGGTCGATCACTCCCCGGAAGGCGGCGGGGATCCAGGGGTCTCCGCTCAGCGCGCGCAGCTCATCCACCTCCGCCGGGTGCTTCGTCCAGCGATGCAGAGTCCCCAGTGAGGTGGCCGCCATACGTGTGGGGTCGAGATGCGGGGCGACGAGCTCGGCGTACTCCGGGCCGAACCAGGTCAGCCACTGCGGCTCGGTCGGCAATCCGCTCCACGGGTCGTCGCGCTTGACCGCCATGAAGCGCTGAGCCGTGGCGTATCGGCTCGTGTTCACCTCGGCGAAAGCGAAGAAGGAGCCGGTCCGCTCCGCGAGCGCGACGAAGAACGGTTCGATGGCGTCCAGCGCTTTGAGCTTCACGAGCCGATCGAACTCGAACTTCAGCCTGACCGACTGCGTTCGCTGGCGCAGGTCGTTCGTCCAACCGTCGATGGTGCCATGCTCGATCGGCTTGCCCGCGAGGATGAGGTCGCCGATGAAGCAGTCGTCGCGGTACATCGCATCGAACTTCGCGTCATCGTCGCGGGGGAACCGCCCCTGGAACGGTTCGTACGTGCCGAATCTCGACGGCACTCCCGGTGGGAAGAACTCACGAGCGGTGCGGAGGTAGATCTCGGCGAGATCCTTGTCGTTCACGTCATCGAGCAGACGGAACCAGCGCAGATGCAGGAAGCGGGGCCGCTCCGGCTCGGGTTCCGGCGCGGGGTCGGGCTCTGGCTCCGGCGCGGGCGGTTCGTCGTCCTGAGGGTCGATCACCGTACCGTCGACGCGCTCCGCCAGCCGGGCCGCGAACGCCGTCGCCGCCGCCAGGTTCGGACCGTCGACGCTGAAGGAGAACCCTCCGGCACCCGACTGCACGTCGTACGGCACATGGATGCTGTACAGCACCGTCGCATCCGCGACCTCGGTCCATCCCTCCGGAATATCCTCCGGCTCCAGCTGATCGGGGCCGTCGAGTTCGAACGCGATCGCGCGGCCCCGCTTGTGCATGATCGACGAGATCGTCTGCGACCTGCGATCCACCGTGGCCTTGAGGCCCCGCACCGACGAGACGACCTTCGCCAGTTCCCTCGCCGTCAGCGAGACCTTTCCGTACACCTCGAGGTCATACGACATCGACCACTCCCCCTCCGAATCGTCTGTCCTCATCCTGCCCGACGGAACCGACACGACCGCCGGCCCCTGAGCATGGTGTCCGAAAACGAGCGACGTGTGTCGGGTCGGCGGCTCGCCCGATGTCCGCGGCCCCTGTCAGGATCGAAGGATGGCAGAAGCCGCATCCGGCGATCCCGGGATCCGCACGAGCACCACCGACTCCACCAGCACCGGCGCGCCCAAAGGCAGGGGGCGCTCGTGCTCGTCGCCGCCCTGGTCACGGTGGTGCTGTGGGCCTCCGCGTTCATCGGCATCCGCGGCGCCGGCCCGCACTACGACCCCGGCGCTCTGGCACTGCTGCGCATGGCCGTCGGCACAGTCGTGCTGACGATCATCGCCGTGCGCCACGGCATCCGCATTCCGGAACGCCGCCACTGGCTGCTCATCGCGGTCTGGGGCGTCGGCTGGTTCTGCGTCTACAACCTCGCCCTGAACAGCGCGGAGCTCACGCTCGACGCCGGCACCGCGGCCATGGTCGTGAACCTCGCCCCGCTCATGGTCGTGGTCTTCAGCGGGCTGTTCCTGCGCGAGGGCTTCCCGAAGCCGCTCGTGATCGGTGCGCCCATCGCCTTCCTGGGTGTCGTGCTGATCGGCATGAACTCCTCCACGAGCGCCGGACCCGACATCACCGGCCTGCTGCTCGCGCTCCTCGCCGCCGTCATGTACGCCGGATGCACGCTCGTGCAGAAGCGGCTTCTCACCTCGGGCGTCGACCCGACCACTCTCACCTGGCTGGGTGCGGGTGTCGGCACCGTCGCCCTGCTGCCCTGGATCGGCAACCTCATAGGCGCGCTGCAGACGGCACCGCTGGATGCGACGCTGTGGGTCGTCTACCTCGGCATCTTCCCGACTGCGATCGCCTTCACGACCTGGGCCTACGTCTTGCAGCGCAGCACCGCGGGGCAGACCTCGGCGACCACGTACGTCGTCCCCGCAATCGCGATCCTGATGTCGTGGGCGATCCTCGGCGAGGTGCCGACCCCGCTGATGTTCCTGGGCGGCGCGCTCTGTCTGCTCGGTGTGCTCATCACCCGGCTGCGCTGGGGGCGCCGAACCTGACCCCACGGCCCGACGCGCCTGAGCTACAGCTCAACGTCCGGTGATGATGCCCCGCGCGATGCCGAGTTCGGCGAGCCTGCTCGCGGCCAACGTGCGCTTGAGCTCGAGCGACTCCCCGATCTCGGCGGCCAGTCGAGGGCGCGTGCGGATCAAGGTGTCGATCGTGGCCAGCGGCAGCACCACCACGGTGAGGATCTCGCCGGCCACGGTCACCGCCTGCGTGCGCTCCCGGGTGAGGGCGGTCTGCCCGATGAGATCGCCCTTCTCCGCACTCGCGAAGTCGACCCGTCCGTCATGGACGTCGAGCGCGAGCACCGCGCGACCGGACAGCACCACACGTACCTCGTCGGGCACCACGCCGCTGGGCAGCACGATCTCGCCGACGCCGTACCGTTCCAGTCTCGCCGCCGGGAGGATCTCCTCGAAGTCCTCTTCGCGCAGGTGCAGTGTCGGCGCGATCTCGTGCATGGCCTCGACCAGCCGCTGCGGCTCGGCCAGCGGGTCGGTGGAGTCGCCGTCGAGTGCGAAGCCGCGGCGGCGCGCGGCGTACCAGAGCCACGAGAGATACATCGAGAGCGCGCGCGATGCGTCTGCCGGACCCGCCACCGGTATCGACACCGCGTACGCGCCTGCGCCCGAGTAGTCGACACTCGCCCGTTCGCGTTGCAGCCGCATCGGGAGCGAGTCCGCCACCTCGATCAGGAGCGCGATGACCTCGTGCGGCGGGTCGTCGGTCGAGAACTTCACGGCTGTCTCAGCGGAGTACGGCCCCTCGGGTTCGCTCAAGTTCGTGAACGAGGCCCCGGACAGCGAGGAGTTCGGCACGATCTGGATGCCCGCCCCGGTGTCGATGTGCACAGCGCGCCAGTTCACCTCGACGACACGGCCCTTCACTCCGGCGGCATCGAGCCAGTCGCCGATCTTGAACGGTTGCTCGAACAACAGCAGCAGACCCGAGATCACCCCGCCCACCGCGTTCTGCAGAGCGAGGCCGATCACGATCGACCCGACGCCGAGCGCCGTGAAGAGCCCGCCGACGTCGGCGTCCCACACCCACGAGAACAACAGTGCGAGACCGACGCCCACCAGGACGAGCCGTCCGATCTCCACGAAGATCGAGGGGATGCGCTCTCGCCACGAACCCGGCTTCGCGTTGGCGAACAGCGCGACGTTGAAGGCGGAGAGCACGAGCAGGATCACCAGGAACCCGAACACCGTGGCCACGACGCGTGTCCACACCTGATCCGCGGGCGACTGGATCGCGAACACCAGGAGCGCGAACAGGGCCCCCACCGGGATCACCCAGTTGCGCAGCATCCGCAGCGGCTTCGCGACCGGGTTGCCCCGCCGGGTCAGCGCCCCGATCAGCTCGGTGAGCACGACGAGGAGGGCCGGGACGCCGACCGCGAGGCCGATGATCCACCACCCCCATCCGCCCGCGAACACGTCGCCCATGATCAGACCACCTTCCACACGGTCTCGGTCCTGCCCTGGGTCTCCACCGTCCCCGCCTCGACATACGTGACGAGTTCCTGGGTGCGGTCGCGCACGGTCTGACTGACGTAGATTCCTGGCTCACCGGTGACCGAGCGCACCCGGTAGGCGAGGTTCACGGCATCGCCCCAGAGGTCGTAGGCGAGGCTGGTCCGCGCGACGAGTCCGCTCGTGACCGTTCCGGTGTCGACGCCCGCGCGGAGCGAGATCTGCGTGCCGTGCTGGGCGTTGAAGCGCTCGAGGACGCCGAGAAGGTTGCGGGCGAAGTCGACCGCGCGACGGATGTTGTCGACCCTCGGCACGACCAGGCCCGACGAGGCGAGGTACCCACCGCGCAGGGTGCGCACCTTCTCCACGCCGGCTTTCTCGGCCGCCTCGTCGAACCCGCGCATCAGGGTGTTCAGGAGGCTGATCTCCTGCTCCGCACCCATCTCCCGCGCGAGGTCGTCGAAGCCGACCAGCTCGGCGAAGACGACCGACACGTTCTCATGCGCCTCGGTGATGGCCTCATCGCCCTGCTTGTACTTCGTCGCGACGCTCTCGGGCATCAGGGTGTGCAGCAGCTTCTCGTTCTCACGTTGCTGCTCCTCGATCAGGTCCTGCTTGATCCGCAGACTCGAGGCCATGTCGTTGAACGCGCTGCCGAGGTCGCCGAACTCGTCGCGAGAACCCTGCGGCACCTGCACGTCGAGGTCACCCTCGGCCACCCGGTGCACAGCGCCGACGAGGCGGTGGATCGGACGCGTGAACACCTGTGCGAGCAGGAGCGAGAGCAGGGAGACGCCGAGCAGGATGCCCAGCAGCGACAGCAGCACGTTGCGGGTGAAGACGTTGACGGGCTCGAATGCCTCGGCGGTGTCGATGCGCGCGATCACGACCCAGTCGAGGCCTTCGATCTCGAGCGGCGCATAGGCGGTGACGCTCTCTCCGCCGATGAAGTCCCTGCCGACGACGGTGCCGCTGCGTCCGGCCTGCGCCTCCTCGACCGCCTTGGTCGTCACGGGCTGCAGCAGCACGGTTCCCTTGATGGCCGCGATCCGGTCGACGATCGTCGGCGCCATGCCGCCGCTGATGAGCCGCTTCACGTAGTCGTCGGGGTCTTCCACGAGGCGGCGGGCCGTGCTGCGCATCAGGTCGTCTCGGCCGACGAGGTACACCTCACCCGTGTCGCCGAGGCCCTGAGCCTTCCAGCCCTCGTCGCCCGTCATCACGTCGTTGATCGTGTCGATGGAGATCTGGAACGCCATGGCCCCGGTGATGCCGCGGTCGTTGCCGACAGGGGACACGACCCACATTCCCGGCACGTTCAGCGAGGGGATCCAGCGGTCGAAGTCCGTGAGGACGACGGTGTTGACGGAGTTGGTCGCCATCGCCTCGGTGTAGGCCTTCGCGAGCGCGGAATCGCGATACGGACCCGTGAGGAGGTTGGTCCCGAGCTCGACGCCCTTGTACGCCGAGTAGGTGACGTCGCCGTCGGTGTTGAGCAGCAGGGCGTCTTCATACCCGGCTTCCTGCACCAGACGCGTGAAGTAGTCGCCGTAGCGCTCGGTCGCCACGGAGTAGGTCGTGCCGTCTCCGCTGTCGGTGAGCGCGAGCTGTGCGTCGTAGTCGGCGTCGAAGTCCTCGTTGCCCGTCACGAACTGCCGCTGCACATATTGCCCGGCTGTCGATTCGGGGATGAAGGCCGTGTCGCCGTATTCCTCGCCGGAGCGCTGCTCGAGTTCGGGGATGAACACGTCCTTGTAGTACGCCGCCAGCTCGGCGCGTCGGCTCTCGTCGAGCTCCACGTCGGCGAGGTCGGCGAAGCCCGCGTTCACGGCCGCCGACATGCTCTGCGCGCTGAGGTTGCGGCTGTTGAGCGAGGCGTCGCGTCGCACGCTCTCGATCGCCGTCGTGATCTCGGCTGCGCGCATAGAGCGGATGGTGATGAGCTGGTCCACCGCCGAGTCGTGCAGCGACTGCCGTCCGTTGATGAACCCGATGGCGCCGACGATCACCGACGAGACGAGGCTCACCGCCAGCAGCATGATCAGGAGCTTCGACTGGATGCTGAGACCCGCCCGGCCCCGCCAGCTCCTCCTCTTCGTCGTGTGCGCGCTGATCTGCTCTGTTCCGCTGTCGCTCATCTGCCCCTCCGCCATGCGCGTCCTGCGTGCTGGGACCGACGATAGCGATATACCGGTGCCGCGGTCTATGGCGGCGTGACGCTACAGTGTGCGTCGGAGGCGAAATGACGACCTGGTGGCCCTATGCACGACTCGCAGCATCCGTCCTCGCCGTCGCGGCCATCGTCGCGCAGCTGGTCAGGACCCTGGAGATCGCCCTCGTCGCGGAGACGGAGTGGGCAGGCCACCTGCCGACGGTCGTGGCGAACTTCTTCAGCTTCTTCACGATCGAGTCGAACGTGCTGGCAGCGGTGGCCCTCGCCATCGGCGGCATCTGGACGCTCACACACCGCGGCACGACGGCGGAACCACGATGGTTGGCGCTCCTCCTCGTCTGCGCCAGCACGTACATGATCGTCACGGGCATCGTCTACAACACCCTGCTGCGCGGCATCGAGCTGCCCCAGGGGTCGACGGTGGGCTGGTCGAACGAGGTGCTGCACGTCGTGATCCCGATCATCATGCTCGCCGACCTGCTGTTCGCTCCCCGCCGCCGCGCGCTCGGGTGGAGCGCCGTCGCGATCACGGCCGTCTTCCCGATCGTGTGGGTCGTGTACACGCTGATCCGGGCGAACCTCGTGATCGCCCCGTCGACCGGCAACACCTGGTGGTACCCCTACCCGTTCCTGGACCCGCGCCTGAACGGCGGCTACGGGGGCGTCGCCCTCTGGGTGCTTCTCATCGCAGCGATCATCGTCGCGACGGCGGCCTTCGTGGTCTGGGTCGGCCGTCGCCGGGGAGCCGTGGAGTCCGCGCCGACCTCGCCCCTCGAGCCCGCGAGCGAGCGGAGGGGCGAGGCACGCTGACGGCGGTCAGACGGCGGCGAGCGCCTCGCGGTCGTCGTCGCGACGCTGCCCGGCGATGATGCGCTCCGCCTCGACGGCATCCGGATCCACGTCGAGGTAGCGTTCGAGGGAGTCGTCGAGCTCCTCGAGCCACGGCGTGTGGTGCACGACCGCGATGGTCCCCGTCATGACCGATTCGTACACGCGGTCGCGGTACCCCATGATGTCGTCCTTCTTGTCGCGCTTCCACGCGAGGAAGATCTCGACGACACGGTCGATGTCGAACTCGGGATAGTCCGTCAGCTGCAGCAGATCACGGATGTAGTCGGCCTGGAAGCGGATCTCCGCCGCGGCCGAGTCGATCTGCGCGAAGCGTGCACGCCACTCGACGATGGATGCTGCGCGCTCCTGCTCGTCGGGCATCGCGATGCGGCCGAGGATCAGATCGCGCACGAACCAGGCCTGCACGTCGAACATGTTGAACGTGAACCACTGATCCTGCGCGCCGAGGTAGGTCAGGCGCGGATTGCCCTGCCAGACCACACCGCGGTACAGGCCGTCGGGGTACACGTTGTTCGGTGACGAGAGCGCCAGGTCGTCGGGAAGGAACGGGTACTTGTGCAGGTATCCGGTGCACATGATCACCGCATCCACGTGCTTCGAGCTGCCGTCGGCGAAGAAGGCGACGCTCCCCTCGAAACGCTCGACGACCGGGCGCTCCTCGATGCCATCGGGCCAGTCGTAGCCCATCGGCGCCGAGCGGAAACTCGCGGTGACCGAGCGGGCCCCCATCTTGAAAGCCTGGCTGCCGATGTCCTCGGCCGAATAGCTGGCGCCGATCACGAGCACGTCCTTGTCGGCGAACGCCTCGGCGCCGCGGAAGTCGTGGGCATGGCTGATGTAGCCGGGGAAGGTCTCGATGCCGGCGAAGTCCGGCATGTGCGGGAACGAGAAGTGTCCGCTCGCGATGATCACACGGTCGAACTCGTCGGTGGTCGACTCGCCCGTCGGAAGGTGCTCGCTGGTGAGCGTGAACACCTGGCGGTCGGCGTCGAACTCGACCCAGCGCACCACGGTCTGGAAGCGGATCAGAGCCCGCACGTCGGTCTTCTCCAGCCGCCCGGCGATGTAGTCCCACAGCACCGGACGCGGGGGGTAGGAGGAGATGGGGCGGCCGAAGTGCTCGTCGAAGCTGTAGTCGGCGAACTCCAGTGCCTCTTTCGGGCCGTTCGACCACAGGTTGCGGTACATGCTGGAATGCACCGGTTCGCCGAATTCGTCGAGTCCGGTGCGCCAGGTGAAGTTCCACTGTCCGCCCCAGTCGGCCTGCTTCTCGAAGCAGACCAGGTCGGGGATCTCCGCCCCCGTGCGGGCCGCGGACTCGAAGGCCCGCAGTTGGGCCATCCCCGAGGGGCCGGCGCCGATGATCGCTACTCGTTCTCTACTCGTCACGTATCGTCCTCATACTCTTCAGTCATGTATCGGGCGCGGCCGCATCCGAACGAGGAACAGTTCAGTCCCGGCGGGAGCGGAATGCTCGACCTGCCCGAACGCGGCTGCTCTTCGACGTTATCAGTGTCGGCGGTCACCCCCGGGGCCCGTCCCGCCTGCACGATCGATCCCCGGATGCACGACGCGTCGTGGGTGTTGGGTCGCGCATCCGTTCCCGGATCGTGCAAACGTGCCAAGGGACGGGCGGAACGCGGGCCGTGGGCGGCCTCCAGGCGTTGCGATTACGCTGGTCGGCGGAGGGGTGCGCGGGGCAGTCCCCGCGCACGAACGAGGGAGACGCGAAAAACGATGAACGAGCCCGACGTGCAGAATCCGCCGACGATCTCCGCGCCCCCGCCCCCGCCCGCCCCCAGCTCCGCGCCAGTGGCCGCCGCCGCACCGGTACCCGCCCCGGCGCACCCACGGATGCCGAGATGGCCAGGGCGACCGAGGTCCTGCGGATCATCTCCTCCTCATACTCCGCGAAGATGGTCGGCCAGGAGCGGCTGCGCACCAGCCTGCTCGTCTCGCTCATCGCCGGCGGTCACATCCTGCTCGAGAGCGTCCCCGGCCTGGCCAAGACCACGGCGGCCAGCACCCTCGCCGACACCGTGAAGGCGCAGTTCAAGCGCATCCAGTGCACACCCGACCTGCTCCCGAGCGACATCACGGGAAACCAGATCTACGACGCCGCGACCGGCAGCTTCCGCACGGTGCTCGGCCCTGTGCACGCGAATTTCGTGCTCCTCGATGAGATCAACCGCTCGAGCGCGAAGACCCAGAGCGCCATGCTCGAGGCGATGCAGGAGCACCAGACCACGATCGGCGGCGAGATCCATCACCTGCCGAAGCCCTTCCTCGTGATCGCGACGCAGAACCCCATCGAGCAGGAGGGCACGTACGAACTCCCCGAGGCGCAGATGGACCGTTTCCTGCTGAAGGAGATCGTCGAGTACCCGAGCCCCGCCGAAGAGCTCGAGGTGCTCAGCCGCATCGACTCCGGCGTGCTGGATCCTGACAGGCATGTCGCCAGCGCGGTGAGCCTCGACGACGTGCACCTGCTCCAGGACGTCGCGAGCCGTATCTACGTCGACCCCGCGATCCGCAACTACATCGTGTCGATCGCCTATGTCACCAGGAACCCCGCGCCGTACATCGGCGAGGAGCGGGCGCGTTTCATCAAGTACGGCGCGAGCCCCCGTGCGAGCATCGCCTTCCTGCAGGCTTCGCGGGCGCTGGCACTGCTCAAGGGGCGCGCACACGTGCTCCCGGAAGACATCCGCGAACTCCGTCACCTCGTGCTGCGCCACCGCGTGCTGCTCACGTTCGAGGCCGATGCCGAGGGCATCCGCAGCGAGGAGATCATCGACCAGATCTTCGCGTCGGTCCCCACGCCCTGACGCGTCCATGGCCAGCCTGATCACCCAGGTGAAGAGCAAGCTCTTCATCCACTCGTCGCGCAAGTCGCTGCATGCGCTCGACGGCGCCTACGCGTCGCTGCTGCACGGCAGGAGCCTCGACTTCGAGGATCTGCGCAAGTACGAGTACGGCGATCAGGTGCGCGACATCGACTGGCGCGCGACCGCCCGACTCGGCACTCCGCTGGTCAAGCGCTCGCGGGCGACCCGCATGCACACCGTGATGTTCGTGGTCGACACCGGCCGCTCGATGTCGGCCCTCGCGGCGGACGAGCGTTCGAAGAAGGAGCTGGCGATCCTCGCGGCCGGCGTGCTCGGCGTGCTCACCCTGCGCCACGGCGACGACTTCACCACGGTGTACGGCGATGCCGCGAAAGTGCGGCGTCTCGCGCCCGGCCGTAGCGAAGGAGCGCTCGAACACACGCTGCGCACGATCGACCGCGCCATCGACCAGAGTGCGGCGCCGAGTGACCGTGACGCTCTGCTGTCGTTCGTGACGCGCACGATCTCGCGCCGCATGATCGTGGTCGTGATCACCGATGAGGCACCGGTCACGAGCGAGACCGAACGGATGCTGCGCCGTCTGTGCGTGCAGCACGATGTGCTGTGGCTCACCCTGCGCGACGCCGATCCGGTGCTGGACCACGCGACAGGTCGCCTCCGCGCCGACGTGGACAGTCGGTGGCAGGTGCCGGGCTTCGTGCAGGGCGACCGCGAGATCGTGCGGGAGCTGACAGCGCAGCGCGAAGCCGACGCCGCCCATCTCGCCGAACTCCTCACCCGGATGGAGATCAGCCACTCCTCCCTCGACGGGCAGGAAGACGCCGTCGCGCAGCTGCTGCAGCTGCTGAATCGGAGGTCGAATGCCCGGCTCTGACGAGCTCTACCCCCCGGCGCAGTACGGATGGGGATGGATGCTGCTCGCCATCGGCATCCTCATCCTCCTGGTGCTCGGAGCCTGGCTGCTGATGGTGCTCACCCGGCCACGGCGCACCCTGACCGTCGCGGACCCGGCCGTCGAGCACGCGCCGCTGATCGTCGATGTGCTGTCGCAGCTGCGCACCGAGTACTTCGCACGCATCGAACAGATCGAGACCGAATACCGCGAGCGCCGACTGCCCGCACGACAGGCGAACCTCGAGCTGAGCAAGGTCGTCCGCACCTTCGTGAACGAGTACAGTGGCTTGGAGGCTCCGGTGCTCACGCTCGACGACCTCGTGGCACGGGGCGTGCACCCTGCCCTGATCGACGCGTTGAGCAGGCACTACTACCCCAGCATCTTCCGCCCCGGTCCCTCGATCGACCCCGTCGCCGGGGCCGAGGCGGCGCGAACGGTGGTGCGCACATGGCACTAGCGAACGCGTGGATGCTGATCGCCGCAGTCGCCGTGGTCCTGGTCGCCCTCGCGGTCGGCGTCGTCGTCGGACTCCGCCGCAGCGGCCGCGCGCGCGGTGGCGACACGGCCCGCATCGCCAGAGCCGAGCGGCTGCGCGCACTGCCGACCTTCCGCCGCGCGCTGGCACGGCGGGCACTCGCCCTCTCCGGCATCCTGGCGCTCGGCGCGGTGACCACGATCGTGGCCGGTGTCGTCGCCGCCCGCCCGATGTCTGCGCAGACCATCCACCCGGTCAACACGAGCCGGGACATCATGCTGTGCCTCGACGTGTCCGGCTCCATGACCGAGGTGGACGTCGAGGTGCTCACGGTCTTCGACGAGCTGCTCGACGGTTTCGAAGGCGAGCGGATCGGTTTGACGATCTTCAACAGCTCCCCGGTGCAGATCTTCCCCCTCACCGACGACTACGACTTCATCCGCGAGCACCTGGCGAGCATGACGCAGAGCTTCGACTACGTCGATCAGGTCCCGGAGCATTGGGTGGGCACTCTGAACGGAGACGGTGCCTCCCTGATCGGCGATGGACTCGCCGCCTGCACGATGGGCTTCGATCGCCCCGACGACGAGCGCTCGCGATCGGTCATCTTCGCCACGGACAACGAGGTCAACGGCGCCTCGATCGTGACTCTCGAGGAGGCGGCTGCGTACGCGGCGGCGAAGGACGTGCGCGTCTTCGCGCTGAATCCGGTGCAGGGCAAGGATGCGGATGTCAGCGCCGAGCTCGCCGCCGCCGCCGAGGCGACCGGCGGTGCCGCGTTCGGGCTGCGCGACACGACGACGGTCTCCGACATCGTCGCCCAGGTGCAGGAGCAGGAGGCTACCGCGCTGCGCGGGGAGGCGCAGGTGGTCTGGACGGACACGCCGAACCTCTGGATCGCGCTGCTGTCGGTGGGCGTCCTGGCGTTCGTCGTGGTGCTGTGGAGGGTGCGACTGTGATCTTCCAGCCGGTCCTCAACCCGTTGCTCATCGCGCTGCTGTGCCTACCGGTCGCCGCGCTCGTGATCTGGATCATCGTGCGACCGTCGGCATCGACCGGAATCACGGTGTCCGACTCGCGCACCCGTGCCGGGCACCGTGCGCTGTGGGTGATGCGTCTGGTGCTGGTGCTCGCCTGCGCCACGATGCTGCTGCGACCGGGCATCCCCGGGGGCGCGACGCAGACGCTCGCCACCGACACCGACATCGTGCTCGTCGTCGACACGACCGCGAGCATCGTCGCCGAGGACTGGGCCGACGACGAGCCCCGCCTCGACGGCATCCGCGAGGACGTGCGCGCGCTGGTCGAGGAGTACCCGGGCGCGCGCTTCGCGCTCATCACCTCGGATGCCGCAGCCGAACTGCGGATGCCGTTGACGACCGACACCACCGCGCTGATGGGTTCGCTCGACGTGCTGCGCCCCGAGGTCACCAGCCAGTCCCGTGGCAGCTCGATCGGCGTCGCGGCGCCCCTGCTGTCGGAGACACTCGCGTCGGCGGCGTCCTCGTCGCCCGACCGCTCCCGGATGGTGTTCTACTTCGGCGACGGCGAGCAGACGGTCGAGTCGGAGCCGGAGTCGTTCAGTGCGAGCGCGGAGTACACCGACGCCGGCGCCGTCTTCGGGTACGGCACCGTCGAGGGTGGACCGATGCGCATCACCACCGGCGGACTCTCCGACGACGGTGCCGACTACATCCAGTACGAGGGTTCCGATGCGCTCTCGGTGATCGACGAGACGAACCTCGAAGCGATCGGCGAGCAGCTCGGCGTGGACTATCAGCATCGGACGGCCGATGCCGCACCCGTGCTTCCCGAGGCACCATCGACCACGACGAACTACGCGGAGTCGGGCGAGGTCGGCAACGTCACGGAGCTCTACTGGATCGCGGCACTGGTCGCCCTGCTCATCCTCGGCGTCGAGGTGGCCCGCGCCACGGTGCTGATCGTCCAACTCCGCGGGCTCCGCGCTCCGCGCCATCCGGGACGGTGATCGCACCGGCGTCCGCTGCGAGGAGGGGACCTACTCGAAGCCGGGGTAGTCCTGCAGTTTCGTCTCGAACTCGGCCCGGTCGGCCTCGCTGAGCACACCGCTGGCGATGACCACGAGCTGCAACCCCTCCAGAGGTTCTCCGGTACGAGCGTTCTGCGCCTCGCGTGCGGCGCGGAATCCGCCGTCGGTGTCCTGGGAGAGGTCGTAGATGTTGGCGTAGAACCGCAACGGGTCCGGATAGTTCTCGGTGTAGTACTCCCACGTATGCTGAGTGCGCGGGTCGTCGCTGCCGTAGAGCTTCGCGATCATCCCCTGGTCGATGCCGGAGTTCGTCGGGTCGTTGAAGGAGTACAGCTCCCACAGTCCGCTCTGCACGACGACGTCGTCGATGACGGCCATGACCTCGAGCTTGCGGTCGTAGTCCTGAATCGGCTGCTCGGTCGCCCAGGAGGCAGAGGTGTACTCGACGAGCATGGACTCGCCGCCGTAGCCGTTGCGCTCAGGTCGGAGATCCTCGTCTCCGACCTGTGTCCACGTGTAGCCGAACTCCTCGGTGAGCCGTGCGCGGATGTCGGAGAACAGGCTCTCGGACTGCGCGCGGACCTCGTCCAGCGACTGCTGCGCGAGCGTCTCCTGGGGGTCGGTGCCCTTGATGCCGGGATAGGCCTCGGCATGCTTCTGGGCCGCCGACTTCGTGCCTTCGTAGTTGCCGGATGCGGAGGTCTGCAACGCGCTCATGCCGCCGACGGTGGCGACGTTGAACAGCGCGGCGACGACGAGTGCGATCGCCCCGAGAGTGCGCCCTCGCGCCGAGAACAGCGCGGCCACGATCGTCGCCGCGACCACGAGCTGCACCGTGAGCATCGTGACCCCGTAGAGGATGTCCGTGCCCCCGGCGAACAGTGTGCCGAGCAGGACGAGTGCGAACAGGACGGACGCCGCGAGGGCGATCCACCCGAGAGCGTTCGCGGGCTTCTTCTGGTCTGCCGGGGTCGTGGTCTCGATGGGCGCGGCGACGGGTGCCGCAAGCGGTGACGGGACGGAGGCGGGTGCCGTCCCAGATGCGTGGCGTCGCGCGCCGCGATAACCGCCAGGGGGTGGCACAGGAGGTGCGCCTTCTGTGCCGGCGATGTAGCGCGCGCGCTGCTTCTCGTGGTCCATCACCACGGTCTGTCCGTTCCGGAGCCGCCGGGGTCGTCGCCCTGCTGCTGGTCGCGTTCCTGTGTGCCCTGCTCGAGCTTGTCCTGGAGCCCCTGCAGCTTGTCCTCAGAGGGCTGCTCGTTCTCCTCCGGCTGCGGCTGGGGTTGCTCCTGCTGCTCTTGCTCCTGTTGCTTCTGCTTCAGCCGGTCTTCGGTGCCGTCGAGGGTGTCCGACATGTCGCGCTGCGGATCGGAGGACTGCTGCTGCGCCTGATCGCTGTGGCACTCCTCCGGTGTCTCGACCGTCACGGTCAGCGCCTGTCCGTACAGGTCGGCGGCAGTCGCACCGTCTCCGTCGGCCCGCGCCGCATCCCCCATCCGCTCGAGGACCAGGGCGAGGTTGATCCGGACCCCGCACACCTCGAGCCCGGTCGCCAGGTCGAGCGCCTCTTCCAGTTCCGCCCTGGCTTCGGGCAGCTGCTCCGCGGCTCCGAGTGCGGTGCCGATGTTGAACGGGGCCTTGTACGGCTCGAACCAGTTCAGGAAGTCCTGTCCGCGCGCCGATCCCTCGGCTCCCGCGAAATCGTCGACCACATAGGCGGTGATCGCCTGATGGGCGAACGCGTACATGCTCAGCAGCTTGCCCACGAAGAGCAACGCGGCGAGTGTGAGCGGGAGAGTGCCGATCACGACCCACCGGCGGACAGCGCGACGGCGACGGTTCGATCGGAGCAGCGCGGCCGCGTCCCCTGATCCGTCCTGGGTTTCATGGGCCGGGGCTGCGGGGCGTGTCGAAAGACCTGTCACGCCGCACCCCCTCACCGTTCGTCGACCGCACCGCGGACAAGGAATGTTCCCGGGAGCGGCACGAACGAAGCGGTGAACATCCTATCCGCGCAACCTTCCGGCGACGCACAGCCGGCCCCGGGGGTTTCCTCCCGGGGCCGGCTGAGTCGCATCCCTAGTTGGTCGGGGCCAACGTGAACAGGGAGCGGCTTATCGGTGTGGCAGCGCAGTTGTTCTGCACGAATGCTGCACCGTCAGCGGTGTTCCCGTCTTGCAGCGTGAGGCACTTCCCGGAATGAGACGCGATGAGCTGGTTGTAGCCGTTCAGCGACAGCTTCAGGCTCCAGTAGTGGTTCTGCTGTTCGCTGCAGGTCCATTGGACGACGCGTGCCCCATCGTCGACGCTCGGACCGGACACGGCGAGACAGGCACCGGGCGCGGCGTTCTTCAGCTGGAAGGTACCGTCGCCCTTCGGGACCATCGTCCACTGCTGCGACGGCGAGTCCGCGATGGTCTGCTGAACCGTCGGCGAATCGGTGCCGTTCACGCCGACGGCCTTCCCGCTGTCACTCGCCACGATCCTCACCTTGCCCGCCGGGGCCAACATGAACTGCGAGGAAGTTGCCGGCGTGGCAGAGCAGTCCTTCTGGATGAACGCCGCTCCGTCGGCGGTGATGCACTTCCCGGAGTGCGACGCGATGAGCTGAGCGTACCCACCATCCGCCTGCTTCAGGCTCCACAGGAAGTTGGGGTCGTCGTAACACGTCCACTGGATGACCTTCGCGCCGTCGTCGACGCTCCGATCCGCCACGGCAAGACACGCTCCCGTCGCTGCATTCTTCAGCAGGAACTTGCCGTTCGCCCGCGGCACCATCGTCCAGCGCTGCGACGTGGAATCCGTGACCGTCTGCGGAACCGTCGGAGAGACGGTCCCGTCCACGCCGATCGCCTTGCCGCTGTCTCGTGCCATGAGCGCGAGCTGTCCGGTCGGACTCAGTGTGAACTGCGAACGCGTGGCGGGTGTGGCCGCACAGTCGTTCTGGATGAATGCTGCACCATCGGCCGTGTTGCCGTCTTGAAGGGTGACGCACTTCCCGGACTGAGAGCCGACGAGCTGGCTGTAGCCGCCGTCCACCTGCTTCAGACTCCACAGGAAGTTGGGATCTTCGGTGCAGGTCCACTGAAGGATCCGCGCGCCGTCTGTGAGGCTATGGTCCGAGACCGCAAGACACGCTCCCGTCGCGGCGTTCTTCAGCAGGAACTTCCCGCCTGCCCGCGGCACCATCGTCCACCGTTGCGACGGCGACGACACGCCCGAGATGCTCTGCTGAACCGTCGGCGAATCAGTGCCGTTCACTCCGACGGCTTTCCCGCTGTCACGCGCTACGAGCGCGATCTGCCCCGTCGGGAGGGTGGGAGCGACGATAGCGGCGCTCGTCGCGGCGTTACCGTTGCCGTCCTTTGCAACCACCGTGTAGGTCTGCGGAGTGCCGGCGGGCGCTGCCGGGTCCGCGAGATGAACGATCGGTCGCTTCCACCAGGTCGCGTCCATCTTGGTGGTCGCGACCGGCGCCGCTGTTCCGTTGCGGTAGAGCTCGTATGTCAGAGACATATCGTCGCGATCCCAAGTGGCGGGGATGGAGATGCTCACGCTGTGCGGAGCGTCAGCGGTCCGCACCACATTGCCCTTCCACTTGTCACCCGAGACACGAGGTCCGTCCTTCGGACCACCCGGAGGCGTCGTCGAGAAGCGCACGAGACCTTCGAACTGCCCGTTGTTGACAGACCGGAACTCGCCACCGATGGAGATCATGTTGCCCGTACCGGTGATCGACAGACCGGCCTGACCCAGGCCCGAGGTCACGCCCACGGCGAAGTCGGGTGTCCAGGCGTACGCGGAGGGCGCTGGCATACCCGCCCAATCCGTGTAGTGGGAGAGGTTCGTCTGGGTTCCCAGCGTTCCGCGCGCGTCGGCGGTGTATGCCTCGGCGTAGTGGAACGCACTCGGGCTCTGCTCCGGCTGCAGATTCATCGTGCTGCAGGTGTGAGTGTGGCCGGTCGCGTAGACCACCTTGCCGGTGGAGTAGATGCCGTAGTGATCTCCGAGGCAGTCGGCGAGCCAACGGATCTTGCCCGTGCCGGCATCCAGCGCGAAGGTGCCCTCGACGTTGCCTTCGACGCTGAGGCCGTAGGACCAGCCGGTGCCGTACACGCCGTTGGCGTCGACTGCGAGAGCGAAGATTCCGGTCATCCCGTTGTCGACGCCTCCGTTGACCCCGTTGTGGATCGTCTTGGACGCCTGCCACGCAGTGTCCACCGCACCAGTGGTCTTGTCGACGGCACCGATGCCGTTCTGCCCGGTGTCACCGCTGATCTGCGAGAAGCGTCCGCCGATGATCGTGTCTGTGCCGGCCGGATCCATGACCATCGCGTCGACCTGGAGATCGGTCTGCGGCGCCCACGGCAGCAACGCACCGGTGGACGAGTTGAACGCCGTCAGGTTCTTTCGCGCCGTCCCGTTCGCCTGGGTGAACAGGCCACCCGCGTACACGGTGGATCCGGACGTGGTCAGCGCGTAGACGCCGGATCCGCCGATGGAGGGGGCGAAGCCCGGAACCAGTTCTCCCGTGTTGGCGTCGAGGGCCGCGATATTCCATCGCGCCTGCCCGTTCACGGAGCTGAACGAGCCGCCGATGTAGATCCGGGTCCCGTCGGGCGACGCGGCCACAGCCTTGATCACACCGTTGACCTTGGGGGCGAACGGCAGCAACGCGCCGGTGTTGATGTCATACGCGAGCACGTTCGACCGTGCCGTCAATGCCGTTCCGGGCGCTGCCTTCGGCTCCCGCGCGTTGTCGAACTTTCCGACGGCGTAGACGGTCGATCCGATCGTGGTCTGCGCCCACACGTAGCCGTTGTCGATCTGCACCGTCGGAATCGGATCCGACGTGACGACGTTGGCGTCGCGCTGCAGCAGCGGCGGCATGTCGGGCGACACATCCGCCACCGCCGCTCCTCCGCCGAGTGAGACCAGTCCGGCCACGACCAACATCCCGACGACGGCGCCGATGGCCGTTTTTCGGGCGCGCCGCAGCGCGAGGTTCTTTCCCATGATTTGTATCCCCAGTTATCAGCTGTCGACCTTCGCGCCGACAGGACACCGCCGTGTGATCCGAGCCGCGCCAGCTTCCCCAGAAAGCTCTGCGACGCGGGAGAACACCTCGACGACGTGTGGCTGTGGGCACGATAGCCGACAGCGGGTAACACAATAGCATCGAAAACGTGGAGTGCAACTCAGGTTCGGTTGCCCGTTGAGAGCGGACAGACAAAGCCGGCCCCGGGTCACCCCGGGGCCGGCCATAGTGCTCCTTCTGTGTTCTCAGAGCACGAGGTTGCGCAGGTCTACGGAAGAGTTGGAGTTCGGAGCGTCGCAGGCAGCCTGCACGAACTTCGTCCCGTCTGCGATGTTCCCGTTCTCGAGCGCGAGGCACTTGCCGGAGTGGGCAGCCACGAGTTGGCTGTGGCCGTTACCGAGGTCTCTCACGTTCCAAAGAGTGCTGGACAGGTTGGTGCAGGCGGTGGTGACGATCGGAGCGCCGTCATCGACACTCGCGCCGGACACCCCGAGGCACCCGCCGCGAGTCCCGTAGTACGCGTTCCGCACCTGAACGGTGCCGTTGGCCTGCGGAAGGACCCACCACTGCTGCGTCCGATCCTGCGTGACCGGCTGCGTGACCGGCGGAAGGTCATTGCCCACCGCCCCCATCGCCTTCCCGCTGACCGACGAGACGATCAGGACCTCGCGGGACGTCTGCTGAACCGGGTCGGGGCCCGTGTACGGTGCGGGCCCGTTGATGACCGCGCTCGTCGCCGTGTTGCCGTTGCCATCCTTCGCGACGACCGTGTACGACAGCTGCTGATGGCCGGAGGACGTGGAGTCGACGAGCTGGATGTTCGGCCGGTTCCACCGTGTGGTCGAGGCCGCAGCCGTCGCGACAGGGGTCGTTCCGCCCGCGCGATAGAGCTCGTAGTAGAGCCCCAGGTCGTCGCGGTCCCAGTTGGCAGGAATGGTGACAGTGGTGCTGTCGACGTTCGCATCGGGACGCACTGCGGTGCCGGTCCAATCGGCGCCAGACACGCGGGGGCCTTGCTTCGCCCCTCCAGGAGGTGTCGTCGAGAAGCGCACGAGCCCTTCGAACTGGCCGTTGTTCACCGACCGGAACTCGCCACCGATCGAGATCATGTTCCCAGTGCCGGTGATCGAGAGACCAGCCTGGCCCAACCCGGAGGTCGTGCCGACGGCCCAGTCCGGGGCCCACTGATACGCCGACGGTGCCGGGTTACCAGCCCAGTCCGTGTACCCAGCGACCTGGTTGTGCGAGAGAGTTCCCCGCGCGTCAGCGGTGTATGCCTCCGCGTACTGGTTCACGTGCGGAGTCGTCTCGGTGAACTGCCCCATCGTCGCGCAGGCGTGCATGTGGCTCGTGGTGTACACGACCTTCCCTGTCGAATAGACCCCGTAGTGATCGCCGTGGCAGTCCGCGACCCAACGGATCGCGCCGGTCCCAGGCTCTGCGGCGAACGTCCCCTCGAAGATCGAGTTGCCCCACCCGGTACCGTAGACGCCGGTCGCGTCCGTCGCGAGACTGAAGATGCCGCCGATCCCGGTGGTGAGGTTGATGCCCTTCACGGTCTTGGAGAGCAACCAGGAGGTGTCCAGCGCACCTGTCGACATGTTCACCGCGGCCGACCCGACCACTTCACTGCCGTTCACGTGGGTGAAGCGTCCTCCGACGATGGCGTTCGTGCCTGCCGGGTCGATCACCATCGCGTCGACCTGCTGATCCGGCTGTGGCGCCCAGCTCAGCACCGCCCCCGTTGACGCGTCGAACGCGGCGAGGTTCTTCCGCGCGACGCCGTTCGCCTGCGTGAACAGACCGCCCGCGTACACGGTGGATCCGGCCGTGGTCAGGGCATACACGCCCGAACCACCGATGGAGGGGACGACTCCAGGAACCAGCTCGCCGGTCTGTGCGTTGATGGCCGCGAAGTTGTTGCGCTCCTGCCCGTTCACGGAGTTGAACGAGCCGCCGATGTAGATCCGGGTGCCGTCGGGCGACGCGGCCACAGCCTTGATCACACCGTTGACCTTGGGGGCGAACGGCAGCAACGCGCCGGTGTTGATGTCATACGCGAGCACGTTCGACCGTGCCGTCAATGCCGTTCCGGGCGCTGCCTTCGGCTCCCGCGCGTTGTCGAACTTTCCAACCGCGTACACCGTCGATCCGATCGTCGTCTGCGCCCAGACGTAGCCGTTGTCGATCTGCACCGTCGGAATCGGATCCGCGGAAACGACATTGCTGTCGCGCTGCAGCATCGGCGGGACGTCCGGCGAGACAGCCGCCTCCGCCGCACCGCCCAACGAGGCCAGGCCGGCCACTATCAAAGCCCCGACGACGGCACCGACGGCCGCCTTCCGGGCGCGCTTCCGCGCGAAACTCTTACCCATTTCTTACTCCCAGTATTGGCTGCCGACATCGGGCCGGCACGCATCGCTGCCCCCGCCGCGCCGATGCGTCTCCCCTCACACGGCACGACTCTCGGTTTCACGAATCCCCATCGCAGACATATCGACCTGCAACGTGTAACACGCTAGCAGAGTGCGACGAAGGCATCACGAGGTATCGCTCCCGCCAGCGGCGAACTCGTTCCAGCGGCGAGCAGCTCGGCGGGAACACGAAAGCCGGCCCCGGTATCCCCGGGGCCGGCTCCGTGTCGCTCACTCAGCCAGGAGGCCGCAGGTACATACGCGAGTACGAGTTCGCCGCATCACACGAGGCCTGCACGTAGGTCGCGCCCTCCGCCGTGTTCCCGTTCGCCAGGGTGAGGCACTTGCCGGAATGCGCGGCGACGAGCTGCACATCGCCGTTGCCGATGTCCCTCACGTTCCAGACAGTGTTGGACGGATCCGCACACGACGACTGGACGATCTGTGCACCCTCGTCGACGCTCCCCCCGGAAACCCCCAGGCATGTCGCATACAAGGGGCTCCTCAGCTGGAGAGACCCGTCAGCTCGCCAGACCGTCCACCACTGCATCGACCGGTTGAGGGAGATCGTCTGCGCGAAAGGAACGGAGTTGGCGTAGGGTGCTCCGATCGCCTTGCCGCTGAGTCGTGAGACGATCAGCTTCGTCACGAAGGAGTGGTCCACGGGCGTGCCCGGGTCTCCTCCGCCGCCCACACCCGGGGCGGGACCGGTGATCGCGGCACTCGAAGCCGTGTTGCCGTTGCCATCCTTCGCGACGACCGTGTAGGTCTGCTGCTGGCCACCGGAGGGCGTCGAGTCGACGAGCTGGATGTTCGGTCGGTTCCACCAGGTGGTCGAGGCCGCAGCCGTCGCGACAGGGGTCGTTCCGCCCACGCGATAGAGCTCGTAGTAGAGCGCCAGGTCGTCGCGGTCCCAGTTCGCAGGGATGTTGACGGTCACGCTGTCGGCGTTCGCATCAGGACGAGTCGCGGAGCCGGTCCAGCTGGCACCCGAGACGCGGGGGCCCTGCTTCGCCCCTCCGGGAGGAGTGGTCGAGAAGCGCACGAGCCCTTCGAACTGCCCGTTGTTCACCGACCGGAACTCGCCACCGATCGAGATCATGTTCCCAGTGCCCGTGATCGACAGACCGGCCTGCCCCAGGCCCGAGGTCACACCGACTGACCAGTCGGGCGTCCAGACGTATGCCGACGGTGAAGGAGTACCCGCCCAGTTCGCGTAGTCGGGAGTTCTCGGCTGCGTCCCCAGCGTCCCGCGAGCATCGGCGGTGTACGCCTCCGCGTAGGTGTAACGCGTCGGGTTCTGCTCTGAATGCTGACCCATCGTGGGGCACGAGTGCATGTGACTCGTGGTGTAGACCACCTTGCCGGTCGAATACACGCCGTAGTGGTCGCCCAGGCAATCCGCGATCCAACGCACCTGCCCGGTGCCCGCCTCGGCCGCGAACGTCCCCTCCAGGTTGCCCGTCGCGACATTGGCCTGCACCCACCCGGTGCCGTACACGGCGGTGGAGTCGGCGGTGAGGCTGAAGATGCCGGCCTTGCCGGCGTACGTACCCGTCGCCGCACCGTTCTTGACAGTCCTCGGCAACGCCCAGGCGGTATCCAACGCGCCCGTGTTCTTGTCGAGCGCGGCGGAACCGCGCATGGACAGGTCGCCGTTCACCTGCGAGAAGCGCCCACCGGCGATGACATTGTTGCCTGCCGGATCCATCACCATCGCGTCGACCTGCAGGTCGGTCTGCGGCGCCCAGTTCAGCACCGCGCCGCTCGAGGTGTCGAACGCCGCGAGGTTCCGCCGCCCTACTCCGTTCGCCTGCGTGAACAGGCCACCTGCGTAGATGGTCGGTCCCGACGTCGCCAGCGCGAACACGCCCGAACCACCGATCGAGGGCACGACACCCGGAACCAGCTCGCCGGTCTGTGCGTTGATGACCGCGATGTTGTTGCGCTCCTGCCCGTTCACCGAGCTGAACGAGCCGCCGATATAGATGCGGCTCCCGTCCGGCGACGCCGTCACGGCCCTGATCACACCGTTCACCTGCGGAGCGAACGGCAACAGCGCACCCGTGTTGATGTCGTACGCCAGCAGGTTCGAGCGACCTGTCAGCGCGGTTCCGGGCGCTGCGCCGGGCTCTCGGGCGTTGTCGAACCGTCCGCCCGCGTACACCGTCGATCCGATGGTGGTCTGCGCCCAGACGTAGCCGTTGTCGATCTGCACCGTCGGAATCGGATCCGCCGTCGCGACGTTGCCGTCACGCTGCAACATGGGCGGCACGGACGGCGAGACATCCGCCTCCGCCGCCGCACCACCCAACGAGGCCAGTCCGGCCACTATCAAAGCCCCGACGACGGCACCGACGGCCGCCTTCCGGGCGCGCTTCCGCGCGGAGTCTTTACCCATTTCCTACTCCCAGTACTGTGTGCCGACGTCGGGCCGACACGCATCGCAGTGCAGTCCGAGCCGAGAAAGCCCCCCATGACACGCTCGGCGTACAACCACGAATCCCCATCACAAGCCGATTAACCTGCAACACGTAACACGCTAGCAGTGGACTGATCGCCTCGGATGGGGACTTTTGTCTCGACCTGCGTACACTGGGCGCCACACGGAAGGATGCGCGATGATCCGAGTTCTCGATGAGCAGCAGTCCTATGAGATGTTGAGCACGACCACGGTGGGCAGAGTCGGGTTCGTGGCCGACGGGCGGGTGCAGATCTATCCGGTGAACTTCGCCGTCTCCGGGCGCACGCTGCTCTTTCGCACCACCGGCGACGGGCTGCTGGGTTCGCTCGCCCCCGACGCCGTGGATGTCTCGTTCGAAGTCGACTATCACGATCCCCTCGGCGCCACAGCATGGAGCGTGCTGATGCACGGCTCTCTGTCACGCGCCCCCGAAGACCAGGCAGCCGCCGTCAGCGCCAGGGTCAATCCCTGGGCCGGCGGTGATCGCGACGTCGCGCTGATCTTCCAGATCGAGAGCATCGAAGGACGTGTCGTCCGGCGGGACTGATCAGGCCAGCGCGAGACCTGCGGCGAGCGCGAAGCCGAGCACCGTCGCAAGGCCCGTCGACTCCTTGGCTTTCGACTGCGCCTCGGGGACCATCGAGTCGACGAGCATGACGAGGAGCGCGCCGGCCGCGAAACCGCTCGCGGCAGAGCGGAAGTCGTCGCCGGTCACGCTGGCGAGCGCGAACCCGCCGACCGTCGCTGCGGTGCAGACCACGGCGACCGCCGCCCACAGGAGGAGCACGCGCGACTTCGCCATGCCTCCCTCGAGCAGGTCGGCCGCCGAGCCGATGGACTCGGGCAGGTTCGAGACGAGGATGGCCACGACGAGGGCGACGCTCACGGGTTCTCCCGAAGCCAGGCCGATGCCGAGCACCAGCTGCTCGGGAATCCCGTCGAGCAGGGCCCCCACCGCGAGCTGTCCGCCGCCCGCGCTCCGTGTCGTCTTGGCCGCACGGGCATCGAGGATGCGATCGGCGATGTAGTAGCTGATCGCCCCCGCCGCCACTCCGGCCACCAACGGGATCGGGCCGGCGAGATCCAGACCTTCCTCCCACAACTCGAAAGCGATGGATGCCATCAGCGCGCCCGCACCGAATCCCAGCACGATGCCCAGCCATTTCGGCGGCCACTTCCGCACCAGGGCAAGCAGCGCACCGAGGAAGAGCGGCGCCGCAGCCACGGCACCCCATAGGATCGCATCGCCCAAATCGCACCTCCGTGGGCCCTACTCTCCCACCTCGTGCTCTCCTGCGGCCGCGTCGGCGGCGACGACCGCGACGTGTCGCGCTCGGTCGACGTGTCTCGGGCGGCACCCCGCTTCGCCCGCAGCGCTGCTCCGCTTCGGACGGCTTCCCCTGTCGGAGCCGATATGAAGCATCGAGGAGAGATGGCATCCTGCCCTTGGAATGGTAGCGTGATGGCATGAAGGCAACCATGGACAAGGCAGGAAGGATCGTCATCCCCGCGCAGCTCCGCGAGCGCGTAGGCCTGGTCCCCGGGCCGGTCGACCTCATCCTCGACGGCAACGGCATCCGGATCGAGATCGAAGCGCCGGACAACGTCATCGAGAAGGATGGGCGTCTCGTCATCACCGGAGGGCCCGTGCTCACGGTCGACGACGTCCGGGAGTTGCGACTTGCCGACCAGCGCTGATCTCCTCCTCGACACCAGCGCTGCCCTCGCGCTGATCCACGACATGAACCCCGCCCATGAGCAGGTTCGCCTCCGCACGAAGGATCTCCGACTCGGCCTGGCCGGCCACGCGGCCTTCGAGACGTACTCGGTTCTCACTCGCATGCCCGGCGCCGCGCGGGTCACGCCGGCCCGCGCGGTCGAGATCATCGAGAGGGCATTCCCGTCATCGGTTGCACTTTCCTCCGCCGCGGCGTTGAGCGCGGTCCGAACCCTCTCGGAGGCCGGGATATCCGGCGGGGCGGTCTACGACGGACTCGTCGGCCTCGCCGCCCGCGAGGCCGACATCCCTCTCGTGACGTGCGACCGCCGAGCGATCGGCACCTACGCAGCACTGCAGGTCGATGCCCACGTGGTGTGAGCCCCGCTCGTCACGCGGCACGGGGCGACACGCCGCCCGCCGATAGACTGGAGAGCATGTCCAAGGTCCTCCAGTCCCTTCCCGTCGGCGAGCGCGTCGGCATCGCCTTCTCCGGAGGACTCGACACCTCCGTCGCCGTCGCGTGGATGCGCGAGAAGGGTGCCGTGCCCTTCACCTACACCGGCGACCTCGGTCAGTACGACGAAGACGACATCGCCTCGATCCCCGGCCGCGCGCTGGAGTACGGTGCCGAGGCCTCCCGCCTGATCGACTGCAAGACCGCCCTGGTCGAAGAGGGCCTCGTCGCCCTCTCCTGCGGCGCCTTCCACATCCGCTCCGGCGGCAAGACCTACTTCAACACGACACCTCTCGGTCGCGCCGTCACCGGCACGCTGCTGGTGCGCGCCATGAAGGAGGACGGCGTCGACATCTGGGGCGACGGCTCCACCTACAAGGGCAACGACATCGAGCGGTTCTACCGCTACGGCCTGCTCGCGAACCCTCGTCTGCGCATCTACAAGCCGTGGCTCGACGCCGACTTCGTCACCGAGCTGGGCGGCCGCAAGGAGATGAGCGACTGGCTCGTCGCCCGCGACTTCCCGTACCGCGACTCGGCAGAGAAGGCATACTCCACCGACGCGAACATCTGGGGCGCGACGCACGAGGCGAAGACGCTCGAACACCTCGACGTCTCCCTCGAAACCGTCGACCCCATCATGGGCGTCAAATTCTGGGACCCCTCCGTGGCCATCGAGACCGAAGACGTCACGGTCACGTTCGAGGCCGGGCGCCCTGTCGCGATCAACGGCGTCGAGTACAGCGACCCGGTCGCGCTCGTGATGGAGGCGAACACGATCGGCGGACGCCACGGCCTCGGCATGAGCGACCAGATCGAGAACCGCATCATCGAGGCGAAGTCGCGCGGCATCTACGAGGCTCCGGCCATGGCGCTGCTCTTCATCGCCTACGAGCGCCTCGTCAACGGCATCCTGAACGAAGACACGCTCGCGACATACCACGAGCAGGGCCGCCGCCTCGGGCGCTTGATGTACGAGGGCCGCTGGCTCGAGCCGCAGTCGCTCATGCTGCGCGAGTCGATCCAGCGCTGGGTCGGCCTCACGATCTCCGGCACCGTGACGATCCGTCTGCGGCGCGGCGACGACTGGACCATCCTCGACACCGTCTCGCCGAACCTCTCATACGGCCCCGAGAAGCTGTCGATGGAGCGCGTCGGCGATGCGGCGTTCGGTCCGGTCGACCGCATCGGCCAGCTCACCATGCGCAACCTCGACATCTCCGACTCGCGTGCACGCCTGGAGCAGTACGCGGGACTCGGTCTGGTCGGCGGCGCGACGGGCGAACTCGTCGGACGCGTGACCGCAGGCGAGTCCGCCGAGATCACCGAGTCGGTCCACGGCTCGGTCTCGGAGGCCGATGAGTCTCTGGCGGACGCCCTCGACACAGCATCCGAGGGCGCCGCCTTCGACTCCGGCACCGACTGACCTCACGGGCAGTCGGCGGACGGGTCAGGCTTCGCGAGCGTAGGCAGGGCGCATGTGCCCCGGCTGCGATTCATCCGAGTTCGTCTGCTCGGCCGCCCGGTCGATGATCGCCGGCAGCACGTCGTCGAAGAGCCTCACGATGGCCGAGCGCGTCACCGCGGCATCGCGCTGCCGGATCGCCTCGCGGACCTCGGCCGTGGCGCGTTCGATGCCCAGCCAGTCGAAGGCGCCGCGCGCCTGCTGCGTGAACCGCCTGATCTGCGGGCCGAGCACCTCGATCGCGCCGACGCGCGTGGAGTTCCCCTCGATGCGCGCGAAGCCGACGACGACTGCACGAAGGGCTCCGCTGAAGGCCGCGACGTCACGCTCGGTGATCGCCGCGGTCATGTCGTCCGTCAGGTCGATGAGATAGGCGACGTCGTCTTCCTGAAGCAGAGGCATCGCGTGACGCACCGAGCCGATCCAGATGTCACCGAACATCGCGACGGCGTCGCGGATGTGATCGATGTCGAGCGGCGCGACCCGCGTGTACCGGTTGCGCTGCATCTCGACGAGCCCCAGTTCGGCGAGGCGCGCCAGAGCGTGACGGACGGGCGTCTTGGACGTTCCCAGATCCTCCGCCAGCTCGTAGTCCCGAATGCGCTGACCCGGCCGCAGCTCGCCGTTCACGATCGCATCTCTCAAACGCCGATAGACGTCTTCGCTCACCGTCGTGCGCTCCAACGCGCCATCGATACCTGACAATTCGCACCCTCCTCGACCACAGCGGTTCCCCACCCTCAGAGACCGACGTTCACGGTCTCCTGTGCGCTCGCGGGAGCGACGCCCCCCATTGCCTTACGTCGCGCAACGCGTAACATAACACAGCTCTCTCAATGGGCACTGAACAATCGATGCTGAGAGAGTGCAGTGTGATCTTGCACAATCATGTGCATGATAATTATCATCGAAGGATGACCACTCGTGCACCCCGCCGCGACGCGGTGGAGAACCGCGCCGGGATCCTCTCCGCCGCGCGCGCGCCCTCGCCGTCGATCCGCATGCCTCCATCGACGCCATCGCCCGCAATGCCGGCCTCTCGCGTCGCACGCTCTACGGACACTTCGACGACCGTGATGCACTGATCCGCGAACTCATCTCTGCGGGAGCCCAGCGCTTCAACGCGATCGCCGAATCCGTGGACGACGCCGACGCCCGGATCGCCCTCGCCCGTCTCGCCGCACGGCTCTGGCAGGAGGCGGCGCACGTGCAGGTGGCCGCGGCACTCGCACTCGACGAGTCGCATGTGGAGCACACCGCCGCGGCGCTCGCCCCGCTGCGTCGCACGGTCGCCGCGCTCGTGCGACGCGGGCAGGAAGACGGCAGCTTCCGCACCGACCTCGCCGCGCCCACCCTCGCTCGGCTGATCGAGGAGATGGCCCGCACGGTCGTGTCACGGACGGATGCGACGAGCACGGGGGCCGCCGACCTCGCCGTCCGCACGGTGCTGAGCATCGCCGGGCTCTCCTGGCGCGAAGCCGACACCCTCCTGGCATCACACCCCGACATCGACACCACCGTCGTCGCGACAGCCGACGCCGACAGGGAGGCCAACGCATGAAGATCGCCCTGCAGGATGTGAGCAAGGGTCGCGGCGGGCAGGCCCTCCCGTCGACGTCGCTCGAGTTCCACACCGGCGCCGTGCGCTTCGCACTCGCCGAGACCGAGCAGCGCCCGACGGTGCTCGGTCTGATCGCGTCCGGCCGGATGCGCCCGGATTCCGGGAGGGTCAGCATCGATGGGACATCGGACGCGAAGGCGCTGCGTCGCCGCGTCGCACTGGTCGACGCGCCGGATGTGAGCGATCCCCACCCCGACATCACCCTCGCGGGCGTCGTGGGCGAGGAGCTCATGTTCGCCGGCGTCGGCGCCACCCCCTGCACGCGCGACGCTGGCTCGCACAACTGGGCTTCAGCGAGCTCGCCTCCGCGCCGATCGGCACCATCGATCCGGCGGCACGCGTGCGCATCCTGTGCGAACTCGCCGTGCTGCGCGACGGGGTCGACGGCGTGGTGCTCGTGTCGCCCGATCGACACGGAGGAAGCCCCGACGGCTGGTGGCGCATCGCCGGTGAGTTCGCGGACCGCGGCTACGCGATGCTCGTGATCATCGGCGGGTCCGCCGCCGTCGCCCTCGAGCGGATGCACGAGTTCGAGGCGATCAATGCCTCAGGGCCCGTCGAACCTCTGGTCCTCGGGGAACCCGAAACTGAGGCTGCACCCGAACCGGAGCAGGAGCCCGAGCCCGAGCAGGAACCCGAGCCCGAGCAGGAACCCGGAGCGATTCCGGAACCCGACACCGAGCCGGAGACCGAGCCGGAGACCGAGACGGAGACCGAACCACTACCCGAACCCGAAGCGGAGTCCGACGTCACGACGCAGGAGAACGGAGAGGCGCGATGAAGGTTCCCGCCATGATCGCCGCCGAGCTTCGGCGGCTCACCGCGAGCAGGATGGGCATCCTCGCCCTGGTCGCCCTGATCTGCGTGCCGATCCTGTACGGCGGCCTCTACCTGTGGGCGAACCAGGACCCGTACGCGAAGTTCCCCGAGGTGCCGGTCGCTCTGGTCGTCGATGACGACGGTGCGCCGGCACCGACCACCGGCACGGAACCCGCGACGGGTGACACCGTGAACTACGGGGAGGATGTCGCCGAGAACCTCATCGACGGCAACGCCTTCGACTGGCAGCGGATGACGGCCGACGAGGCGGCCGAGGCGCTGCGCACGGGTACGGTCGACTTCACCGTGACGATCCCGGTCGACTTCTCGGCGGCACTCACCTCTGCCGCCGGCGACGACCCTCATCAGGCGCGCATCGAACTCGAGACCAACGACGCCAACAACTACCTCGCGTCGTCGATGGGGACGCAGGCGGTGGAGAAGATCCGCAGCTCGGTCGCCGAGATGGTCGGCAGCGAGGCCGCAGAGCGACTGCTCACGGGACTCAGCGACGTGCGCGACAGCCTCGTCACCGCGACCGACGGTGCGACCCAGCTCGCCGACGGAGCGGGCACGGCCGCTTCGGGCAGCACGACCCTCGCCGAAGGCACGGCGAAACTGGCCGACGGCACCGCACAGCTGGCATCCGGTGCGCAGACGCTCGCGAACGGGGCGCAGCAGGTCAGCGCGGGCAACAGGCAGCTCGCCGACGTCGCCGACCGTGCAGGAGCGGCGGTGCAAGAGGCCGCGAACGCCCTGCCCCAGGTGCGCACCGACATCGCGGACGCCCTCACCGAGCAGGGCCTCACGCCCGAGGAGGTCGACCAGGTGCTGGCCAGGCTCGACCCTCTCGGCGCACGCCTGCAGGAGGGGAACACGCAGGTGCAGAACGCGGTCGGAAAGGTCGACCAGCTCGCAGCCGGCGCCGCGTCCCTCGCCTCCGGCGCCAGCGACCTCGCCTCCGGCGCCGGTACCGTCGCCACGGGCGCATCCGCGGCGAACGACGGGGCCGCACAACTGCGCGACGGCCTCGCCACGCTCGCCTCAGGAACGACGGAGCTGCGTGACGGGCTGTCCGACGGCGTCGAAGCGATACCCGCCTCCACGCCGGAGCTGCGCACCCTGCAGGCCGACACGATCGCGGATCCGGTCAAGGTCTCGAGCGACAAGGTCGCGTCGGCCGAGGACTACGGTGCAGGTCTCGCGCCATTCTTCGCCGCGCTGTCCGCGTGGATCGGCATCTACGCACTGTTCCTGATCGTGAAGCCGATCTCACGCCGCGCCATCACCGCGCTGCACTCCCCCATACGCATCACGCTGGCCGGCTGGCTGACACCCGCCATGCTCGGCGCCGTGCAGATGCTCGGCCTCATGGGCATCCTGGCGATCACGCTCGGCTTCACTTTCGACCACCCCCTCGGCACCCTCGGGGTGATGGTGTTCGCCTCCGCGACCTTCGCGGCGATCATCCTCGCGCTCAACGTGTGGCTGGGTTCGGTGGGCCAGTTCCTGGGGCTCGTGCTCATGGTGCTGCAGCTCGTCACAGCCGGGGGCACGTTCCCCTGGCAGACCCTCCCGGCGCCGCTCGCCGCACTGCACCATGTCCTGCCACTGGGCTATGTGGTCGATGCGATGCGGCAGCTCATGTACGGCGGAGACTACGCACGCGCCGGCTGGGACCTCGCGGTCCTCGGCGCCTGGCTGCTCGGGGCGCTGCTTCTCGCCATGATCGGCGTGACGCGGATGACCCATCGACGCACGCTCCGCGATCTGCAGCCGAGCCTCATCGGGTGACCGTCCCTGCCCGCCGTGGAACACTCCGCGGCGGGCAGGGGGATATGATGCGAAGGCGCGCCCCTGACACGCGCACTGGGGCTCGGTGGGACTGAGTTCCACCTGTCTACCCGAAAGAGTTCTCGACGATGATGACCGATTCGACGGCGTCTGCCGTACCCTCGCGCCGTTCCCTGGGCGTCCGCATCGGACGCATCGCGTTCCTGGTCGTCGCGGGGATCATCGTGATCGCCGTCGCGGCAGCCTTCTTCGTCACCTGGACGATCCAGCGCTCGTTCCCGCAGACCGCGGGAACGCTGGAGCTCGACGGGCTCCAGGCCGAGGTCACCGTGCAGCGGGACGACCGCGGCATCCCCACGATCACCGCCGACTCCACCGACGACCTGTTCTATGCCGAGGGGTTCGTGCACGCCCAGGACCGGTTCTTCGAGATGGACTTCCGCCGTCACGTCACAGCCGGCCGCGTCGCGGAGATGTTCGGCGAGTCGCAGGCGGCGACGGATGCCTTCCTCCGCACCCTCGGTTGGCGCGCCGTCGCCGAAGCCGAGGTCGAGGCGATGGACGAGACCACCCGCGGGTACTACGAGGCCTACGCCGACGGCGTCAACGCCTACCTCGCCAGCCGTTCCGGTGCAGAGCTCTCGCTGGAATATGCGGTACTCGGCATACAGAATCCGGAGTACGCCCCCGAGCCCTGGGAGCCCGCCGACTCGGTGGCATGGCTGAAGGCGATGGCCTGGGACCTGCGAGGGAACATCGAAGACGAGACCGAGCGATCGCTCCTCGCCGCTGAGCTTGGCGACGGCGACGACGTCGACGTCGACGTCGACACCGCGGCTGTGCTCGCCAAGCTCTACCCCGACTATCCGTTCGACGAGAACCCGGTGATCGTCCCGAAGATCTCGACCGTGCCGGCCCTCGACACCGACGCGGAGCCCGCCGCGTACACCTCCTCGGCGGACGACGGAGAGATCCAGCAGGCGACGACGACCGTGGAATGGACCCAGACCTCTGGCGTCATCGAGGCGGCGAGCGAACTCGTCGGCGACATCGGGGAGGGTATCGGCTCGAACTCCTGGGTGGTCTCCGGGGACCTGACCGAGAGCGGCATGCCGCTGCTCGCGAACGACCCGCACCTCGGCGCCTCGCTGCCCTCGGTCTGGTACCAGGTGCAACTGAAGTGCTCGACCGTGGACGAGGACTGCCCGTTCGACGTCGGCGGGTTCTCGTTCTCCGGGCTCCCCGGCATCGTGATCGGGCACAACCAGCACGTCGCCTGGGGCTTCACGAACCTCACCACCGACGTCACCGACCTGTACGTCGAACGCGTCGTCGGCGACGAGTACTGGCGAGACGGCGCCCTCGTCCCCCTCGAGACGCGCACCGAGACGATCAAGGTCGCAGGCGGCGACGACATCGACCTCACGATCCGCTCGACCGTGCACGGGCCCATCATCTCCGGCCTCACGGACGACTTCACCGCGATCGCCGAGGATCCTGGCCCCGCACTGGAAGAGGCGACCGGGGCTCCCGCGACCCTGCCCGATCCCGACGGCGACGCCGAGACCGCGGTCAGCCTGCGCTGGACGGCGCTCGACCCCGGCACGACAGCCACCGCGATCTTCGCCTTGTCGACGGCACAGGACTTCGAGGACTTCCGCTACGCCGCGTCGCTCTTCGACGTCCCGGCGCAGAACCTCATCTACGCCGACACCGAGGGCAACATCGGCTACCAGACCCCCGGCCGCCTGCCGATCCGCGGAGCCGGCGACGGATGGATGCCGCAGCCGGGGTGGGACAGCAGCTACGACTGGACGGGCTTCATCCCGTTCGAGGAACTCCCCGTGTCGTACAACCCGAGGTCGGGGTACATCGTCACCGCGAACAACGCGATCGTGACCGACGACTACTCCTACTTCCTCTCCCGCGACTGGGACTACGGGTACCGTGCAGCCCGCATCACCGACCTCATCGAACGGCGAGCGGCCGCAGCCCCATTGACCGCGCAGGACATGCGCGACATCCAGATGGACGAGGAGATGTGGATCGGCACCCAGCTCGCCGCCGCCATGGGCGACATCGACGTGTCCGGCGCGGGACCCACGGAGGCCGTCGAACTCCTGCGGTCATGGGATGCGCAGAACTCGGCGAGCTCGCCCGCTGCGGCGTACGCGAACGTGCTGTGGTCCACCCTCGTGCAGAACATCTTCGCCGAGCGCGAGCAGCCTCTGCCGATCGACGGACAGGGACGCCTGTTCACCGTGGTCGGAGCCATGCTCGACGACCCCTCGGACCCGCTGTGGAGCAACCCGACTCTCGAGGTCGACGGCATGGAGGCCATGCTGACGCTGTCGGCGGAGGAAGCCTACGACGAGCTCTCGGCGCTGCAGGGAGACGTGGTCGCGCGGTGGAACTGGGGCGACCTCCACGCCATCACCCTCACGAGTGACACGCTCGGCTCATCCGGCATCGCCCCCATCGAAGCCCTCTTCAACCGCGGCCCGTACCCGGTCGGCGGTGGAGCATCGGTCGTGAATGCCACAGGGTGGGAGCTCGGGGTCTCGTACGCCACGACCACGGTGCCCTCGATGCGCATGGTCATCGACCTGGCAGACTTCGACGCCTCGACGTGGAACCACCTCACCGGCGCGTCCGGCCACGCCTTCCACGAGCACTACACCGACCAGACTGCCGACTGGGCGGCCGGACTCCAGAAGCCCTGGGCATACTCGGAGAAGGCCGTGCAGGCCGCGACCGTCGACACCCTCGTGCTGGCCCCCGGCGACTGACACGAGAAGCGGAGCTTCCTCGGATAACGTGGATGCGTGCCATCCAGCTACCTCGCCCCGAAGGGGACCATCGCCACGCTCCTGGAGTACGAGCACGGCGGGGCGACCCTGATCGCCGAGACCTTCGGTGAAGGCCCGCACACGTATCTGCTGCTGCACGGCATTGGCATGGGTCGCAGCGTCTACCTCGACATCGTGCAACGGCTCGAAGGGCGCGTGATCGCCGTCGATCTGCCCGGCTTCGGCGAAGCGCCTGAGCCGGAGAAGACACTCACGATGGAGCGGCACGCCGACCTCGTCGCGGCCTATCTGAAGCACGTGCATGCAGGGCCGGTCATCGTGATCGGGCACTCGATGGGGAGTCAGATCGCCGCGGAGCTCGCAGCCCGGCACCCGTCTCTCGTCGAAGGGGTCGTGCTGGCGGGCCCGACCGTGAACAAGGCGGCACGGAACATCGGCGCACAGGCGCGGTATCTGCTGACCGACCTGGTCGGAGAGCGGCCTCTGGTGATCTGGCGCGGAGCCAGGGAGTACCTCCGCGGTGGACCGCACCTCATCCGCAAGATGCGCGCGACGATCGTGCACGAGCCCGAGGACGCCTTCGTGCGCATCGACTGCCCGGTACTCGTGCTGCGCGGCGAGAGCGACCCGCTCGCGCCGATGAGCTGGTGTCAGGAGATCCTCGACGCCATCCCTGGCGCTGACCTCGAGGTCATCCCCGACCACGGGCACGGCACGCTCATCAGCGACTCCGAGCCCGCGGCGCGACTGATCCACGAGTTCGCCGCCCGCCTCTGACGCCCGCGGACCCTCCTCACGGACGGCTCGCGGGCGGCTCGCGGGATCAGGCCATCTCGTCGGATCAGCCGGCGGCGGGAGGGGTCTGCTTCGACTCGGCCAGCTCGTCGACCACGAGCCCGCGCTGCTCGATGGTCCCGTTGCGATAGGCCTGCCGCCCGACCATGTGCGCCGAGAGCGGAGCCGTGGCGAACTGCATCAGCACGACAGGGGCGACCAGCACGAATCCGACGAGGATGCCCCCGATCGAGCGCTGCGACAGCGCGATGGCGATGCAGATGAGGAGCAGCCCGAGCACCTGGGGCTTGGTGGCAGCGTGCAGCCGCGAGGGGACGTCGCGGAAGTGCAGCAGGCCGACCGCGGCCGACAGGCACAGCAGCGCGCCGAGCAGGATGAGGATCAGGACCGCCACATCGACGACGGCATCCGGGATCATGAGACCGAACACGTTCATGGTGTCGTGTTGTCCCTTCTCGCGACGAACCGGGCGACGGCGATCGACCCGAACACCCCGATGGCCGCGATGATCAGGAGCACGGGGATGTTCCGGGTGTGACCGTTGATCGCCATCTCGGCTCCGATCACGCACATCACTTCGGTGAGGAGCACGTCGGACGCCACGGCCCGGTCGAGGATCGACGGTCCCCGAACGATGCGTATCAGCGCGAGAACCGCGGCGATGCCGAACACCACCATGATCAGCAGCAGCAGGATGTTCATCGGGCGCCACCCTTCGTCAGTCCGAGGCCGGCGCGCTCGTCGGCTTTGAGAGCACGGTACTGAGCGGGGTCGCCGAGCGCACGCACGACCCGCTGCTCCCAGCGCAAGACTCCTGCGCGTTGCTTCTCCACGTCTTCGAGGTTTCTGACGCCGATCACGTGCAGGTAGAGGATGCGTCGATCCCGGTCGGTCTCGACCACCAGCGAGCCGGGGATGAGCGAGGACACGACGGCGACGTGCGTCATCACGAGGTCATCCGCGTATCGCAGCGGCACCGCGATGATCGCCGTACCGGGCTGACGGCGGAAGTCGAACACCTGCACCGTCACCGAGAGGGCACCGCTGAGCACGGCGAACAGGAACTGCACGACGAAGAGCGCAGCGTACCAGAGGTTGATGCGCCCGGAGAGGGCGACGGTCGGCAGGCGGAAGACGCGGGTGACGAAGATCGCCACGACGAGACCGGTGAGGAACGACAGCACCGTGAACTGCGCCCACAGCAGCATCCAGAGCACCACCAGCCACGCGAGGAACGGCAGCTGCACACGGATGTCGCGCCAGAGGTGACGTCGGGTGTCGCGCGCCATCAGCCCACCTCGTCTTCCAGCTGTACGAGGCTCACGGGCTGCAGAAGACCGGCGCCGATCCGGTCGCAGAGGGCGTACAGGGGGCCGGCGAAGACCGTCAGAGCCAGAGTCACCGCGACCATGCCCCCGGTCGCGAGCGTCATGATCTTCGGAATGCGACGACGTTCCTGCTGCTCGTCGGCGGCGGGAGCGTTGCCCAGGTAGGAGATGCGACCCTCGGTCTCGGAGGAGTCCTCCTCCTCACGCCAGAAGGCGAGGTTCCAGGCGCGCATCAGGGCGTACAGCGTCAGCAGTGACGTGATGATGCCACCGAAGATCAGCACGATCATGATCGGCGTCCCCACCGACGCCGCGGCCTCGAACAGCGCGAACTTGCCGATGAATCCCGAGAAGGGCGGCAGGCCGCCGAGGTTGATCGCCGGGACGAAGTACAGCACGGCGATGACGGGCGCGACCTTCAGCAGCCCCTTGACGCGCAGGATGGAGGTGCTTCCCGCTCGGCGTTCCACGAGCCCGACGGCCAGGAACAGCGTGGTCTGCACGACGATGTGGTGCACGATGTAGTACACCGTGGCGCCGATGGCGGCGGGTGTCGCTATCGCGAGCCCGAAGATCATGTAGCCGACGTGGCTGACGAGCGTGAACGACAGGATTCGTTTGAGCTCTGCCTGCGCCACCGCACCGAGCACGCCGACGATCATGGTCGCGAGCGCGATGATCAGCATCAGCGTGTCGATGCTGTTCGAGGCGAAGAGCTGCGTCTCGGTGCGGATCAGCGCATACACGCCCACCTTCGTCAGCAAGCCGGCGAACACCGCGGTGACCGGGGCCGGAGCTGTCGGGTACGAGTCCGGCAGCCAGAAGGACACCGGGAAGATGGCGGCCTTGATGCCGAAGGCGACCACGAGCATCAGGTGCAGCACCAGCTGCGTCTCCTGCGGGAGCTCGGACATGCGCTCGGCGATCTGAGCCATGTTGACCGTGCCCAGCGCGCCGTAGATCATCGCGATCGAGGCGAGGAACAGGATCGACGACACCAGCGAGACGACGATGTAGACCGCGCCGGTGCGGATGCGTGACTCCGTGCTGCCGAGCGTGATCAGCACGTAGGAGGCGACGAGCAGGATCTCGAACCCGACATAGAGGTTGAAGAGGTCGCCGGCGATGAAGGCGTTGAAGATGCCGGCCGCGAGGATCAGGTACGACGGGTTGAAGATCGAGATGGGGGTCTCGTCCGTACCGTCCGCCGCTCCCTGGCCGATCGAGAAGAGCAGCACCGCCAACAGCACGATGCTGGAGATGAGCACCAGCAGCGCGGCGAGCCTGTCGACGTACAGCACGATGCCGAACGGCACGGGCCAGCCGCCGACCGACACCGCGAGGGGCGCCCCGGAATCGACGACGACCAGGAGCACGGCGGCGATCACCGAGACCGCGGCGAGAGTGGCCACGGTGACGACGACCTGGAGCCTGGCGTTGCGCCCGAACACGAGCGTGACCGCCGCGCCGAGCAGCGGCAGTGCGACGAGGAGGGGGACGAGGGCGGTCATGGCCTGCCCTCCTCGTTCTCGTCGCGGTCGTGTGGTTCGTGGGGGTCGACTCCTCGTCGTCCGGCCGCGATGAGGGTTCGGCACCCCACCCGGTCGGTGCGTCGAAGGGCGCGTCGTCGTGGATGGCGGGGTGGTCGCGCATGTGCAGCACGGTGATCGGCGCCGTCTGCACGCCGACGAAGTCGGTGGTCGCCTCGTCGTCGTCGGTCTCGGACTCGTCGTCCATGACGTCTTCGTCGGCGTCGGTGCGCTCGCGGAGCGCGATGTCGGCCTCGTCGTCCTCGACCGTGTCGGCCTGACCGAGCTGCCAGGAGCGGTAGATGAGCGCGAGGAGGAACGCCGACACGGCGAACGTGATCACGATCGCGGTCAGGGTGAGCGCCTGCGGGAGCGGGTCGCTCATCTCGCCCTCCGTGCCGAAGAACGGCGCGTTCCCCGGTACGCCCATGACGATCAGGAGCAGCAGGTTCGTGGCGTTGCCCAGCAGCAGGAAGCCGATCAGCACACGGGTCAGGCTGCGCTCCAGCATCGCGTACACGCCGCACGCGAAGAGGATGGCCATGATGACGATCAGGGTGAGAGAGACATCCATCAGCTGCTCCTCCCGCCCCGTGAGAGGAAGCCTTCCGGCCCCGGGGTCGTGCGCAGAGCGGCCTGTCTGTCGACCTCGGCTCCGAGGCTGCGCAGCACATCGAGCACCAACCCGATCACGACGAGGTACACGCCGATGTCGAAGATGGTCGACGTGACGAACTCCATATGCCCGATGCCGGGGATCTCCCACTCCCAGAACGTGCTCGTGAGCGGTGCGAGGCCGAAGAAGAGCGGGACGACGGCGGTGCCGACGGCGAGGATGAGCCCTGCGCCGAGCAGTCGGCCGGCGTCGGTCGGGGCCGCAGCGCCCAACTCCCAGCGACCGCCCGCGATGTAGCGCATCACGAGTGCCATGCCGGCGACGAGTCCGCCCGCGAAGCCGCCACCGGGAAGGTTGTGGCCCGAGAACAGCAGAAAGATCGACACCACGATGATCGTGTGGAACAGGATGCGGACGATCACCTCGAGCAGGATCGACCTGTTCTCCGGCTTCATCTTCTGTCCGCCGACGAGCCACGCGCGCGGGCTGCTCTCGTTCTCGGTGGTCTGGAACCGGATGCCCTCGGTGGTCTCGACGAGCGGTCTGCTGCGCGCGGCCTTGCGGGTCGCCCGCGGCAGGTTCTTCGTCGCCGCGAGCAGGTCGGCGCGATGCGTCACGAAGACGAGGGAAGCCACGCCGGTCGCTGCGAGCACGAGCACCGAGAGCTCGCCCATCGTGTCCCAGCCACGCAGGTCGACGAGCGCCACGTTGACGACGTTCTTGCCATGACCGATCTCATACGCGAGCTTGGGGAACGCCTCCGAGATCGGGTCTGCGACGCGGGACTGGGTCGCGACGACCGCGACGAAGGCCATGGTCACTCCCACGCCGATGGCCAGGAGCGCACGGGGGACCCGCCCGACGGAAGCGTTGTGCTCGCCCATGCGGGCGGGGAGCCGACGAAGGACGAGCGCGAACGTGACCATGGTGACGGTCTCGACCAGGATCTGCGTGAGCGCGAGGTCGGGGGCGCCGCTCGTCGCGAACAGCACCACCATCCCGAGTCCCGTGACCGAGACGAGCACGACCCCCGTGTAGCGCTTCTGCGCACGGACCGCGAAGACACCGGCGATGGCCATGATGGGCGCCACCACGATCTGCGCGGGGGTGTGCCAGGCCGAGAGGTTGTAGCGGTCGATGTCGCTGGCGATCAGAGCCGTGACCTCGGCGGCGACGAACACCACGAAGATCGTGCCGACGTAGACCGGCAGCGAACCTCGCTGGGTCAACGTGGTGCTGAGGACCGAGAGGCGGTCGACGCCGCGCACGACGAAGTAGTACACGTCTGCTGCGGTGAATCGCAGCACGCGCGCCTTACGATCCCATCCGGTCTTGCGGGTGAGGAGGAACAGTCCGATGCCGAGCAGGATCGACAGGATCGAGATGCCGAGGGCCGGCTCGAAGCCGTGCCAGAGCGCGAGGTGCCCCGGCCCTTCGACGGCCTCGCCCGCGCGGTCGAGTCCGGGGTCGCGGTGACCGCGTAGCCCTGGAGCGCGATGTCGAGCGCAGGAGCCCCGATGCCGGCGGCGAGTGTGACCCCGGCGAGGATGATCGGCGCCGAGAGGAAGCCGACCGGGGGTCGGGCCACGCCGTGTCCGGCACTTGCCGGCCCTGCTCGTCCCGCTTCTTCCAGAACGCTCCCCACAGGAATCGCACTCCATATGCCGCAGTGAGCATAGACCCGAGGACGACCCCGATGAGGGCGACGAGGCCCCAGGGCGAGCCACCGAGGGCGTCGTCGAGGAGCGCGGTGAGTGTGGACTCCTTGGCGACGAAACCGATGGTGGGCGCGATACCGACCATCGAGGCGACCGAGATGAATGCCGCCGTCGCCATGACGGGAGCCTGCCGCCCGACACCCGAGAGCTCCGTGATGTCACGCGTGGACAGCTGACGGTCGATCACGCCGACGATGAGGAACAGGGCCGACTTGAACAGCGCGTGACCGATGACCAGCGCGAGTCCTGCGAGGGCGGTCGCCTGGGTGCCGTAGCCGACGACGACGGCGAAGAACCCGAGCTGGCTCACGGTGCCGAACGCCAGCACGCGCTTGAGGTCGGTCTCGCGCAGCGCCTGGATGCCGCCGAGCAGCATCGTGAGGATGCCCAGGGTGATGACGATCGGACGCCAGGTCGCGCTGAACGCGAAGATCGGCGCGAAGCGGGCGATGAGGTAGATGCCGGCCTTCACCATCGCCGCGGCGTGCAGGTAGGCGCTGACCGGCGTGGGGGCCGCCATCGCGCCGGGAAGCCAGAAGTGGAAAGGGAACAACGCCGACTTGCTGATCGCTCCGACGAGGAGCATGACGATCGCGGCATCCACGATCGGACCTGTCGGGGCGATCTCGAGGATCTCGCGGATGCTCGAGGTGCCGGTATCGACCACGAGCAGCACCACGCCGACGAACATCACGAGTCCGCCCAACGTCGTCACCAGCAGCGCCTGCAGGGCCGCGCGTCGGCTGGCGGCTCGACGACGGTAGTGCCCGATCAGGAGGTACGAGAGGATGCTCGTCACCTCCCAGAACATGACGAGCATGACGAGGTCGTCGGTCAGGACGAGCCCATACATCGCACCGGCGAAGCCGAGCAGCACGCCGGCGAACTGGCCGATGCCGACGGTGTCGTCGTGGAAGTACCACCGGCAGTAGAGGAGCACCAGGGCTCCCACGCCGCTGACGATGAGCGTCAGCACCCAGCCGAGGACGTCCATGTTCATGGACAGGTCGAGACCGAGCTGCGGGATCCACTCGACGGATTCGAACGGCACCGGTCCGTCGAGCACCTGCGGTGTCATGACGAGTGCGTGCACGAAGGCCGCTGCAGGGACGAGGGCCGCGATCGCGAACGCCTGGGCTCCGAGCCAGCGCACCAGAACGGGCATCAACAGCGACCCGAGGAGGAACACGGCGAGGAGCATCAGCATATACGCGGCTCCCTCAGGGCTCGTCGGCCATGCGGCACAGGCGGGCGGGTGTCAGGCCAGTTTACCGGGGCGAAGGGCTTCTGAGGTCCACGGCTTGCACGATCGTGCGAGAGTGGGCGCATGGGGCGGGCTGGGGTGCGAGAGCTGGCCGGGTGGTCCGGTGCCCTCGCGGTGTCGCTCATCACCGCGGCACAGGTCGCCTCCTCCGCCCGATCGGAGCTGCTGTTCCGTGACGGAGATTCCCTGATCGTGGCGATGTTCGCGCGCTCTCTGCTCGCCGGAGGACCGGCGGACTGGGCGCTGTCGAGTGTGCTCTTCGTCCCGGAGACGGCGGTGTTCGCTGGTCTCGACGCCCTGCTCCCGCTCGAGGTCGACGGCGTGCTCGCCGTGAACGCGGTGCTCAATCTGCTCGGCCTCTTCGGTGCGCTTCGGCTCGTGGCTGGCCGACGGCGACCGGGTTCAGCGCCCGTCGCGTGGTCTCTTCTCGGCCTCACGGTGTTCTCCGTGATCGCGATGACCGAGACGTCGGCATCGCGGGATGCCTTCGAGCTGGCTTCCCTCTCGTTGACGACCACCTACTATTCCGGCACCGTGATCGCTGCGGTCCTCTCCGTCGGATTCGTGCGGCGGGTCGTCGATCGCCCCGCCGGCGGTGCCATGATGCTGGTTCTTCTGGGGCTCACGGCGGCTGTCTCCACGCTCTCGAACCCGCTGTACGCGGCGTGGGCGACGGCTCCGCTCGCGCTGCTGCTCACCGTGCTGCTCCTCCGCTCGCGGGAACGGCTCCGACCTGCACTGCTCCTCGCCGTGCTCCTGTGCGGCACGGCGATCGGCTTTGTCGGTCGCATTCCGCTTCAGGCATGGATCACGAACAGCGGGGCGGGCTACGTGCAGCCCGAGCGCTGGGCCGAGTCCCTCCGCTACTACTCCGACCTCTTCGCAGACCGCCTGTCCACGCCAGCCGGGGTCGTCGGGGGCGCCATCGTCCTCGCTCTCCTCGCGCTCGCCGTGCATCGCACGGTGCGGGTCACAGACACGGGAGCGCGCGTCGTGGCTGCGCTCGCGTGGATCACGCCCCTGCTCGTGGTGGTCGGCGCCGTCGCCCTCGGCACCCACGCGGCGCGCTACCTGCAACCGCTCGCTTTCGCCCCGGTACTCGCTCGTCGCCTCCCCGCAGGCGGTGCGAGTCCCTCGGCGGACGCGGAAGTTCGTCATGGCCGCGACCGGGGTGCTGCTGGTGCTCGCGGGCACGCTCAGCATCCCCCGCTTGGCGTCCGCCGCCGGGGCCGCCGACCCCGACCTCACCTGTGTGACCGCGTGGGTCGATGCCTCGGATCGCATCGGGGGCGGTCAGTTCTGGACGGTTCGGCTGCCGAAACTGCACCTCAAGGATCCGGCACGACTGGTGCAGGTCGATCACGAGCTCAACGGATATGCGTGGCTGGTGGACCGTCGCGACTTCGACGCAGGCGAGGTGTCGTTCCTCGTGGAGGATGCGCAGACGGTCCCGTGGCACCTGCCCGTCCCTGCGGTACCCGATGAGGTGGTCGACTGCGGCCGATACCGCATCCTCGATTTCGGCACCGTGACGCTGCCGCTCGGCCCCCTGCGGAGCTGACGGGAGGTCCGGTCAGCGCGGTGCCCGCGCGGTCGTCGTGCCGGCGTGGAACCGGCAGGTGAGGTGCTGCGTGACGCCCGGCTCGCCGCGCAGCATGCGCGCGACCTGCTCCCCGCCGCGCGCCCCTTCTCCACGGCGGGCTGCACGCTGGTCGTGAGGCTGAGGTCGCCGAGGCCGTCGAGGGCGATCCCGTCGAACCCGGCGACCGAGAGGTCCTCCGGCACGCGCAACCCCAGCTCTTCCGCGGCACGGATCACGCCCACTGCGAGCAGGTCGCTCTGTGCGAGAACGGCTGTGGGCCTCGTGGCGGGATCGGTGAGCAGCATCCTCCCCACCAGCACCCCCTCGTCGATGAGACTGCCCGACGCCGAGATCGCCGGTGCGTCGGGGAACACCTCCCGCGTCCCGGCGAGGCGGTGGATGGTCACGTCGACCGTCGCCTCTTCGAGCCTCTCCGGGGTGATGAGAGCACGTTCACGGTCGGTGTCGAGCGGGAGCGTGACGAGCGCGACATCGCGGTGACCGAGATCGTGCACGTGTCGAGCGATGTCGGCGGACGCTGCGGCGTTGTCGAGCGTGATGCGCGGGATCGACTCCCCCGCATCGCCTTCGATGACGACGACGGGCAGTCCGCGACCGACGACGACCTCGAGGGATGCCCTGGTACGGCCGGAGCATCCGATCAGCACGAACGCATCGACCGGCGCGCTCGCGATCGCCGCTCCGTCGTCGCCGGGGTCGTCGCGCATCAGCAGGATGCCCGAGCTGAGCTCGGCGAGTCCGTCGGTGAGTCCGTCCATCATCGCCGTCGTCACGGGGTCGAGGAACGCCGCGCGCAGGTGGCCCTCCAGCACGACGGCCACGATGCCGCTGCGCCCGCGCCGCAGCGATGCCGCGCGGGGATCGGGCCCCGCGTAGCCGAGTTCCGCTGCGGCGGCGAGCACGCGCTCCCTGGTCGCGGGGGCGACTTTGGCTTTCCCGCTGAAGACGACGGAGGCCGTGGACGTCGCGACTCCCGCCTCGCGGGCGACGTCGGCGATCGTGGCGCGACGCGGCGTCTCCTGACTGCTCATACTTCGAGGATAGCTGTCTTCCACCCCCCTGGGTCGAATCGATTCGATAGGCTATCCGGCATGGATGCAGCCCTCACCCGTTCGCAGTTCGTCCGCTGGCGCGCCGCGATCTTCGCCATCTTCCTGGCGAGCGGCCTGTCGATCGCGACCTGGGCATCGCGCGTTCCGGGGATCAAGCAGGCGCTCGACCTCGACAATGCGCAGGTGGGCCTGATCCTGCTCGGCATGGGCGTCGCCTCGATCCTCGGCATCTCGACAGGCCCCGCCGTGATGGCGCGCACCGGGGCACGACGGGGCATGCTCCTCACGATGCTGACCTTCGCCGCGGGCATCGTCCTCGTCGGGTTGGGGGCTGACGTCTTCAGCTCCGTGCCCGTGGTCCTGATCGGCATGGCCCTGTTCGGCTTCGGCAACGGATCGGTCGACGTCATGATGAACGTCGAGGCGACGGCGATCGAGCAGCAGATGGGTCGCACGATCCTTCCGGTGTTCCACGCGTTCTTCAGCTTCGGAACCGTCATCGGCGCAGGGATCGGTGCGCTCGCGGCGCAGCTGGCCTTCGACGTCGCGACCCACGCCACGGCCATGGGAATGCTCATCGCCGCGATCGCGGTCGCCTGCTACTTCCAGGTACCAGTGCGCGAAGCCGCCCTCGACCCCGAAGGTCACGAGAAGCCGCCGTTCCGGGAGCGCATGCACACCGCACTCGAGGCGTGGCGCGAGCCGCGCACCTACCTGTTGGGGACCGTGATGCTCGGCATGTCATTCGCCGAAGGCGGTGCGAACGACTGGATCGCCCTCGGCACGGAGCAGGGGCACGGATTCACCGAAGGCACCGGCGCCCTGGCGCTGGCGGTGTTCTCGATCGGCATGACCACGGTGCGCCTGTTCGGAGGTCCCCTGGTCGACCGGTTCGGCCGGGTCGCCGTGCTGCGGATCCTCGCCGTGACGGCGGCATCCGGGATCCTGCTCTTCATCCTCGCGCCGACCTTCCCCCTCGTGCTCGTCGGAGCGGCGCTGTGGGGCGTCGGCGCCTCGCTCGGCTTCCCCCTGGGCATGTCGGCTGCCGCGGACGACCCCGCCAAGGCCGCGGCTCGCGTGAGCGCCGCAGCCACCATCGGGTACGTTGCGTTCCTCGGCGGGCCCCCGTGCTCGGGATCATCAGCGAGCACATCGGCCTGTTGAACACGCTGTTCATCCTGGTCGCACTCGTCGTCCTCTCCGGACTGTTCTCCGGCGCCGCGCGTCCGCTGCTGCGCGACGACGAGAAGATCGCGGCGAACAGCGCCCGCGAAGGATGATCCTCAGATCTCGCGTCCGCGCACGAGCGCGGCCGCGTGGGATCGGCTGCGCGCGCCGAGCTTCATCAGCACGTTCGACACGTGCGTCTTGACCGTCGGAACCGAGATGCGCAGGCGCGTCGCGAGCTGCGCATTCGACCAGCCTCTCAGGATGCCGTCGAGCACCTCCCGCTCCCGCGCCGTCAGGTCGGGCTGCGCGGCACGACTCGGCGGCACCGGGGCGGCACCGCTCGCCGCTGCGGCGAGCGCACGCCGAGTCACGCGAGGGTCCAGCGCTCCGTCGCCCGCGGCCACGGCACGGACGGCCTGCACGAGGGTCGGCGCATCCACCGTCTTCAGGAGGAAGCCGACGGCACCGGCGCGTATCGCCCCCAAGACCAGCTCGTCTTCGTCGAAGCTCGTCAGCACGAGCACGTCGCCGAGCCCGCGGTCGACGATCTCGCGGGTCGCGGAGACGCCGTCCCTGTCGGGCATCCGCAGGTCCATGAGCACGACGTCGGGACGCAGTGCAGCCGCATTGCGTACCGCGACGTCGCCGTCTGCGGCCTCCCCGACCACGGTGATCCCGTGCGCTTCCAGCATGATCCGAAGGCCCGCTCTGATCGCGGAGTGATCGTCGGCGAGCAGCACGGTCGGGGCGCTCACACCCGCACCTCGATCGGGATCCGGCCCTCGACCGACCAGCCTTCGACCACGGGTCCTGCCGTGAACACGCCGCCGAGCGCCACCACGCGTTCCTCCAGCATCTGCAGACCCCAGCCGTCGCCCGCCCGCACGACGGCAGCGCTGGCGACGCCTCCTCGCGATCGCACGATCACCCGCACGTCGTGGTCATCGCGGTCGACCACGATCTCGACGTGCGCACCGCCGGCGTGACGGATGCAGTTGGCCACCGCCTCCCTGACGATGCGGACGACCGCCTGCTCGGGTCCGGTGCCGAGGTCGCGGAGGTCGGCGACGGAGAGGTCGACGACCAGTCCCGCCCTTTCGGCCTCGTGCACGATGCCGTCGATGTCGCCCCAGCGCGGCGGTCGCGCCAGGTTCCCGTCGCCGCGCCGCAGCACCGAGATCATGGATCTCAGGGCGCCATGGGCGTCGAGGCCGGCGTCGCGAACCGCCTGAAGCGCGTCTCTGTCCTTGGTCCTATCCGCCTCGGTCGACAGCGCCGCCTCCGCACGGATCGCCATCGCCATCACGTGCCCGGCCACCACGTCGTGCAGCTCACGTGCCATGGTCTCGCGTTCGCGTCGGACGGCTTCGGCTCGGTCCCGCTCCGCGACGATCGCGGCGTGCTCTGCTCGTTGACGGTGCAGTTCGGCCAGTTCGTGCGCTTGAGAGACCGCGACGGCCCACCAGTAGTCCGTACCGAAGATCGCTCCGAACTGCACGCCGATGAGGAACGCGACGGCGAAGGAGACGTCGGTGAAGAGCCATGCGGCGACGAAGAGGACGAGCGTCGACGCCCCGAGCAGCAGGAGCAGAGCGCGACGCCCTCGTTCCCCGGCGAGGAAGGCAGCCGTCCAGAGCACGTCCAGCAGCACGACGAGAGTTCCGATGCCGCCGACCGTCAGCAGGTCGACCACGAACAGCGCGGACACGAGCGCGAGCACGGTCATCGGCATCCGACGCTTCGCGAGCGCGAGAGCACAGGCGGGTAGCGCGAGCACCAGTGCCCACCACGGTGAGACGGGAGCGGTGAGGACCGAGAACGGTCCCCAGATTCCGCGGAAGCCGAGACCGGCCATGACCACGGCGAGGATCGCCATCCCGACCGGGTCGGCCCACCAGCGGTGCCGGCGATACCAGGCGCCGATGCCGCCGTGGACCTGCTCGTGCATGTCCTCATGCAACCACGACACGGTCCGCGGCGCATCCGACGAAGGGATGAGACGAGGAGGCGGAGCCCTACTTTCGCCCGATTCGCCGCATCCGTGTTTCGGAGAGCGTGGACGCATGGAACTCTTCGGCGGTCTGCCGCTCCCCCTCTCCCTCGCGCTCCTGGCGCTGATCGACGGCCTCAGCGTCGGCACGCTCCTGATCCCGGTGTTCCTGCTCCTGCATCCCGGCCGGGTGCGGGTCGGACGCATCCTCCTCTATCTCGTCACGATCGCCGCGTTCTATCTGGTCGTCGGCCTCCTGTTCCTCTGGGGACTCGTGAACCTGGTCGACGTCGCCTCCGAGTTCCTCGCATCTCCCGCCGGAATGATCATCCGTCTCGTCGTGGGAGGCGCGCTCCTCCTCACCGCGTTCGTGATGCCCACGGGCGACAAAGCGGCGGCGAAGGTCTCCACCTCGGCGAGCGCTGCACCGACGGCACCTCGCGTCTCGCCGTGGACGGGGATGCCGTCGGCGGCGGACGCCACAGTCGCCGCACCCCTGACACCGCCTGCGGCGACCTCCGACGCCGAGATGGCCCCTCCGTCCGGGCGCATCACGCGCTGGCGGGAGCGTCTGCTCGACCCGCGCACGCGGGGAGCTGCCGTGATGGCCGTGGCGGTCGCCGCCGGCCTCGTCGAGGTCGCCACGATGCTTCCGTACATCGTGGGGATGACCATGCTGGCGGACGCCGGAATCGACACCCCGCTGCGGGTGCTGTCCCTCGTCGGATACTGCGTTCTCATGATCCTGCCCGCGATCGTGCTGCTGATCCTCCGCCTCGTCGCCGCTCCTGTCGTCGAAAGGCCCCTCCAGCGCTTCGCCGCCTGGATGCAGCGCACCGGAGCGGAGAACACCGCCTGGATCATCGGCATCATCGGGTTCCTGATCGCCCGCTCCGCCGCCACCGAGCTCGGCCTCTTCGAGGCTCTCGGCGGCTTCCTCGGCAACTGATCGCCACACTCCGAGGCGGCGAACAATGGGACTCCGACGAAGTAGGCTCGACGGGTGCGTCTCGTCATCGCCCGCTGCTCGGTCGACTACACCGGTCGGCTCAATGCCCATCTCCCGCTCGCCACGCGTCTGCTCGTGCACAAGGGCGACGGGAGTCTGCTCGTGCACTCCGACGGCGGCAGCTACAAGCCGTTGAACTGGATGAGCCCGCCCTGCTCGCTGTCGAGCGAGGAGCCGGGCGAGGAGGAGTCGAGCGCCGGCGTCGTCGAGGTGTGGCGCGTCACGCACAAGAAGACCGGCGATGCGCTGCGGGTGCAGATCTACGAGATCATCCACGACACGTCCCACGAGCTCGGCGTCGACCCCGGACTGCAGAAGGACGGCGTCGAGGCCGATCTGCAGCGGCTGCTCGCCGAGCAGGTGGATCGCATCTCCGAGGGTGCGACCCTCGTGCGCCGCGAATACCCGACCGCGATCGGACCGGTCGACCTGCTCGTGCGCGATGCCGAAGGTGCCGCCATCGCGGTCGAGATCAAGCGCCGCGGCGACATCGACGGCGTCGAGCAGCTGACCCGCTACCTCGAATTGCTCGGGCGCGACCCTCACCTCGCCCCCGTGCAGGGCGTCTTCGCCGCGCAGGAGATCAAGCCGCAGGCACGTGTACTGGCCGAGGACCGCGGCATCCGTTGCCTCGTCCTCGACTACGACGACATGAAGGGGATCGAGTCGGGCATCCCCCGTCTGTTCTGAGCCGCAGTCGTCCTCCCCCGTCGCCTCCCCGGTCCCGAGCGGTCAGCGCACCATCATCAGCCTCGGGGTCGGCCCCTCGAGCCGCGCGACCGCGACCCTCACCCCGGTCATCTCGAGCTCGATGCTGTGGATCCGCTTCTCCAGCCTGTCGAACCTGTCGTCGACGCGGTCGAACCTGTCGTCGACACGGTCGAACCGGTCGTCGATCCTGTCGAAGCGCGCCTCGTACTTCGCGTCCTGCGCAGCGAACCGCGCGTCCATCCGAGTGATCATCCACCCGAAGCCGCTGACGATCGCCACCAGCAGTGTCGCCGCTGTCGCCAGCATCGTGATGACTTCCATCGACACGTACATCCCCCCATTCTCACCCGCTCACCCGCCGTTGTCACGACCTTATATGGGGACACAACGCATTCACGTAAGGTGTGGAGAAGATAGCACCCTGCACACCTGTGCAGGGTGAGTGATCACCCTCCCGCGTGACCCTAGGCTGGAGGCATGCCCCACTCCCCCTTCTCCTGCGTGCTCTGGGACGTCGACGGCACGATCGTCGACGCCTCCGTCGGCATCCTCCGCCGGTTGAACGTCGCGCTCACGCACTTCGGGCACCCGGCACCCACGCGCGAGGAGCTGGTGCACTGGATCGGGCCTCCCATGTTCCAGTCGTTCCAGGACCAGGCGGGGATGACGCCGGAGCAGTCAGCGGAGGCGGTGGCCTTCTACCGCACTCTCGGCAAGGCCGACGGGTACACGACCGATGTCGCGACCTACCCCGGCGTCACCGAGCTCATCCACGATCTGCACGCCGCCGGCGTGCCGCAGGCGACCGCCAGTTCGAAGCCGGAGAACCAGGTCGACGCGCTGGTTGACCACTTCGGCCTCCGCCCCGCCTTCCTCACGACCGTGGGCGCGACGCCCGACGAGTCGACCCTCGCCTCGAAGACCGACATCGTCGCCGAGGCCCTGCGCCGCCTCGGTGAGCTCGGGGCTGACACGGCACGGCCCGTGCTCGTCGGCGACCGCCACCATGACGTCGAGGGCGGCCTGGCGAACGGCGTGCCCGTCATCTTCGTCGACTGGGGCTTCAGCGATCACCACGAAGGAGACGATGCCGCGTTCCGCGTCTCCACGGTCGACGAGCTCCGAGGACTCCTCCTCGACTGATCCGCTGTCCGCCGCCCCCGCACGGGCCGTGTCGAAGCGGTGCTCAGGCCACGCGCGAGGCCTCATCGACCCGCACGAAGCACAGAACTCCCCGCCGGATGTCGCGCGAGAGGCGCGCTCCGGTCGGGGAGTTCCGTGTCTCGCCCGTCTCAGACGGGGCGAATGTTCTCTGCCTGAAGGCCTTTCGGACCCTGTGCCACATCGAACTCGACTCGCTGGTTCTCTTCGAGAGACCGGTAGCCGGATGACTGGATGGCGGAGTAGTGCGCGAAGACGTCAGCGCCTCCGTCGTCGGGGGAGATGAAGCCGAAGCCCTTCTCCGAGTTGAACCACTTGACCGTGCCCTGGGTGCTCATGTACTGCCTGTTCTGCTGGGTAAAAAGCCGACGCAGGGATGCCCCGACATCGCTAACGCTAGTGGAGGAGGCCCCGAGGGGAATAGCGGCGGCGAGAAGGTAATCCAAATGTTGCACGAGCGCTACACGGCCGTCACGTGGCGGAGTCGCGGCGAGGGGGCGGAGTCACCCGGAAAATGGTGTGGCCCTCACCGCGGGGGGAGCGATGAGGGCCGAAGACGACCGGAGGGTGCGTCAGAAACAGCCTAGCTCCTTTTCGGAGGCCTTGTCCCCCTTTTGGGGGACAAATCCGAAAATCGGTGGGAGGATGACGATAGCGGCCCCCTCGAGTAGCCCATTGGGGACTGAACTACTCGAGAGGGCCCAATCGCATGCACGGATCGTCTTGCCCCTGGGGTGGGCCGTCCGTCTCCTGGGGAGAGACGGAGACGATCAATCCCCTTGTGCATGCACCTTCACCATAGGGGAGGACTCGCGCGGCACGCGAGTACCCTGATGCGGTGACGCTGCTCAACAAGGACATGACCCTGTGCATCTCGCTGTCCGCTCGACCGAGCAACAACGGGACACGGTTCCACAACCACCTCTACGAGGCGCTCGGCCTGAACTGGATCTACAAGGCCTTCGCTCCGACCGACCTTCGACTGGCCATCGCCGGCGTGCGCGGACTCGACATCCGCGGCTGCGCGATCTCGATGCCCTACAAGGAAGACGTGATCGCGCTCGTCGATCGGATGGACCCGTCTGCGCAGGCCATCGATTCGGTCAACACGATCGTGAACGACGCCGGCGTTCTCACCGCCTACAACACCGACTACTCCGCGATCGTGCAGCTGATCGAGCGCTCCGGCCTCGACCCCGCCGCGTCCGTGCTGCTGCGCGGCTCCGGCGGCATGGCGAAGGCCACCGCAGCCGCCTTCCGCGACGCCGGGTTCGCGCACGTCACCGTCGTCGCCCGCAACGAGACGAGCGGTCGCGCGCTGGCAGATCTTTACGCATTCGCGTGGCGGCCGGAAGTCGGCGGCGCGACCGCGGACGTCCTGGTCAACGTCACCCCGATCGGGATGGCCGGCGGAGCGGACGAGGGCGCGCTGGCTTTCGCGACCGAGACGATCGCCGCGGCTTCGGTGGTCTTCGACGTGGTGGCCCTTCCTGCCGAGACGCCGCTGATCGCCGCTGGTCGCGCCGCAGGAAAGACCGTGATCACCGGCGCAGAGGTGGCGACACTGCAGGCGCTCGAGCAGTTCGTCCTCTACACGGGTATCCGCCCCTCCAGGGAACAGGTGCGTGCCGCCGAGGAGTTCATGCGCGCAGGAACCGCGTGATCACCGGGCCGATACCTGGGTAGCCTAGGCGCATGAGCGCGCCTCGCACCGCACGAAGGACCCTGTACCGGCGAACACCCGCCGCGTTGGCCACAGCAGCCATCGCCGCACTGGTTCTGGCGGCCTGCACGGGCGGGGAGAAGATCCGGAGCCCGAGGCAGGGCAGGGGTTCCCCGACGACGGCTGCACCCACATCACGGTGGCGACCTCGTCGGAGAAGGTCAACATGCTCGACGAGCTCGCGACCGCGTTCAAGGATTCTCCCGAGCACGAGGGCTCGACACGTGCGCGACGGTGCGCCCGACGAACGTCTCCTCCGGCAACGCCGCCCGCTACCTCACCTCCGGCGACGACTGGCCCAGCGACGATCGTGCCCTGTGGCCGACACTGTGGTCGCCCGCATCGACGGTGTGGACCGACCGTGTCGCGGCCGCCGCCTCGGCGAACCTCGTCGGCGAACCCGCCTCGTTCACGCGCACCCCTGTCGTGTTCGGGATGCCCGAGCCGATGGCCAAGGCGCTGGGGTGGCCGGACACCCCCATCAGCATCACCGACCTCGAGGGCCTGTGCCAGAACCCCGAGGGTTGGGGGAGCGTCGGCAAGGACATCTGGGGCGCGTTCAAGATCTCCAAGACGAACCCGAACACCTCGACGACCGGGCTGTCGACCATCCTCATGCAGTCGTACGAGGCCTCGGGCAAGTCGGAGGGACTCACCGGTGACGACGTGGACGCTGCCGAGGACTTCTCCCGGGTGTTCGAGGAGTGCGTGATCCACTACGGCGACACGACCGGCAACGTGCTCTCGACCCTGTATGACGAAACGCAGAACGGCGCCAACGGCTCGGCCTACGTCTCGGCCGTCGCGCTCGAGGAGACGTCGCTGCTCAACTACAACAAGGGGAACCCCGACTCGCACACCGTGCAGCCGGGAGAGACGCTGACACCGCCGAAGACCAAGCTCGTCGCCGTGTATCCCTCCGGCGGCTCGATGTGGTCCGACAACCCGGTCACGGTGCTCGGCGCAGACTGGATCACCCCCGAGCAGCGCACCGCCGGCGAGGCGTTCGCAGCCTTCCTGCAGACCACGCCGGCCCAGCAGATCCTCCCCGAATACGGCTTCCGCCCGCTCGACGAGTCCGTCGCCCTCGGCGACCTCTTCACCGCCAACTTCGGCGTCGACCCTGCGCAGCCCACCGTGACACTGCCCAAGCCCGACGTGGATGTCATCTCGACCGCGATCGACCAGTGGACGCAGGTGCGCAAGCCCTCGTCCGTGCTCGAGCTCATCGACATCTCCGGGTCGATGGATGACCCGATCGGCGACGGACGCTCGCGGCTCGACGGGGCGATCGAGGGAGCACAGACCACACTCGACCACTTCCGGTCGACCGACGAGGTCGGCGTCTGGGCCTTCACGACCGGGGTCGAGTCCGACGAGGGCGACGGCATCCAGGTGCTGCGCGACGTGTCGGCGCTCGGGTCGGACGGCGAGAAGCTCGACTCCTCGCTCGACGATCTGCGGTACGCGCAGCGCAACGGGACTCCGCTGTACGACGCGATCCTCACCGCGTACGAGGCCATGGGCGAGCGCGCCGAACCCGGACGCATCAACGCCATCGTGGTGCTGTCCGACGGGGAGGACACCGACTCGACGACCTCACTCGACTCGCTGATCGCGAAGATCGGCAAGAGCACGAAAGAGGGCGGCACCGATGCCCCGGTCCGCATCTTCCCCATCGCTTACGGCGAGGGCGCCGACACCTCGGCGCTGCAGCGGATCGCGGACGCCACAGGGGGGCAGATGTTCGACGCCTCCGACGCCGAGCGCATCGACCTCGTGTTCGCCTCCGTGATCAACAACTTCTGAGGTGAGGATGATCAGCACCACCGCATCCGACCCGAGCGGGGTGACCGACGCGATCGCGGCGCTTCAGTCCGGCGACGTCTACGTCGCGCCCGGCGTGCAGGGGCAGGCAGCGCTGACCGAGGCGCTGACGGCCGCCGTGCCGGGAGACCGGACGATCGCCGTCGTGGTGCTTCCGGAGGATGCCGACCTGGCCGCCGTCTACGACCTCGAACTGCTGGACCGGCTCAGCGAGCGGGTGCCGCAGACGACCGTGGTGCTCGCCGTCGGGGACGATCTGCAAGCGGGCTCCACGGTGATCGACAGCAACGACGTGCTGCGGATCGCCAACGAGAACGAGGCAGCGGCCGGTGGTGACACGCAGTCCGCCCTCGTCGAGACGGTGCAGCAGATCGTCGACGAGGCGCCCTCGTCGCCGGGGAGACCGCGGGGGAGCGGGAGATGCGATCCTTCCCGTCGTCATCGGAGGCGTCGTCCTCGCCGCAGCCGCCGGTACCGCCATCGTCCTCTTCCTCCGCCGGCGCCGCACACCGAAGGCGGTCGCCACCGCGGACCCGTTGCCTCCGGCCATCCGCCTGCGTGTGAACCGGCTGCGCGAACTGCGCGTCGACTATGCGACCCTCCAGGGCGACACGGTCGCGGCGGAGACCGCGGCGGCGATCGACATGCTCGCCTCCCACGTCGAGCAGCTCTTCGTGCGGCTCGACGCCAAGGCCGAAGCAGACCAGGTCATGCTCGCCGAAGCCGAGTACGCCGACAAGCTCGCCCGGCTCGTCGCGGCACTCGAACCCGACTACCTGCTCGACCTGCTCACCCGACCCGACCTGTGGGATTCACCGCAGGAGCGTGTCGACGAGGTGCGCGAGGCCCTCGCCGGCCTCACGACGCAGATCGTCGACAACATCAAGCAGGTCAACGCCCGCAAGGGGCTGCTGTTCCAGGTGTCGCTCGACTCGCTGATCGGCCGCTCCGAGCTGCGGGATTGGGAGCGGCAGTTCAAGGACGGCGCGGGGGAGTGACGTCGCGATGAAGACCATCGGAGTGCTCGGCGGCATGAGCTGGGAGTCCTCGCTGGAGTGGTACCGGCTGGCGAACGAGCGCGTGCACGCACAGCTCGGCGGGCATCATTCCGCGCGCATCGTGCTGGACTCGCTCGACTTCGCCGAGATCGAGGCGATGCAGGCTCGCGGCGACTGGGACGCCGCGGGCGGTCTCCTCGCCGACCGCGCCGCAGCGCTTCAGGGCATGGGAGCCGAACTGCTCGTGCTCGCCACCAACACGATGCACCTGGTGGCGGATCGGATCGAGGCCGCCGTGAGCATCCCCTTCCTGCACATCGCGGATCCCGCGGGCGAGGCCATCCGTGCGTCCGGTCTCGCGACGGTCGGGCTGCTCGGCACCGCGTTCACGATGGAGCAGCCGTTCTATGCGGATCGGCTCGCCGCACACGGCATCCACACGATCGTGCCCGACGCGGAGGATCGTGCCATCGTTCACCGGGTGATCTACGAGGAACTCGTGCACGGCATCATCAGCGACGACTCGCGACGGCGGTACGTCGACGTGATGGAGCGTCTCGTGCTGCGGGGTGCCGAGGGTGTGGTGCTCGGATGCACGGAGATCGAGCTTCTCGTCTCGGCGGAGGACGCGCCGGTCCCCGTGTTCCCCACGACCGCCCTGCACGTCGAGGCGGCCGTCGCTCTCGCGCTCAGCGCATGAGGTCGCTGACCCGGACGACCGCTCAGCCGTGGTTCACGACTCCGCGCGCCCCTCGGCGAGGTAGGCGAGTCGATGAAGTGTCTCGGCGTTGCGCCAGCGCAGCATCGGCGCCGTGAACAGTCGCGGGATCAGCGCGGCCGGCCCCTTCACGGGCTCCTCGTCGATGCGGACCTGGCACCCGGCGGGAGTCGTCCGTGCCCGCAGTGTGACCTGCGCCTCACCCATCGGCCAGCCACGCGCACGGAGCACGATGCCGCGAGGGGGATCCCACTCCAGAACCTCGGTCGTGTCGTCGAGCAGCGCCGGCCAGACGCCGACCGAATGGTGCAGCTGCGCGCCGGGTTCCGGCCAGGACTCGTCGACATCGCGCATGCGGGAGGCTCCGACCACCCACGCGGGGTAGAGCCAGCCGTTCGCGAGCACCCGGAACACGTCATCGGTGGTGCACGCCATCTCTCGGGTGTTGCGCGTCATGGTTCCTCCATCCACCGCCATCCTGGACGACACGGTCTCTTCGCAGCAGGTGCTTGACACACGCAGCGTCGATCCGGATACCACATCCGGATCGCGAACGCTCCCCCCTGGAGCACTGTCACAGCTCCTGGCACGGTCGGAGGATGTTCCAGAGACTGACCTCCCGAGTGTCGCGCGCGGTCGACGCGATCGTGCACGACGATGCCCCGACGCTCCTCACCCGCGGCTACGACTTCGGCGAGCGCATCTGGCGGCGAGCGCAGTCCGGAGCGCGGTCGGCTCCGATGCGGCTCCTCGGCGACGACACGGCGTTCGTGCGGGGCGCGGAGGGCGTCGAGCTGTTCTACGACGAGTCCCGTATCGTGCGTCACGGCGCCATGCCGGCCCTCGTGCAGGAGACGCTGTTCGGTCACGGCTCTGTGCACAGCCTGGACGGCGAGGCCCACCGACACCGCAAAGCCACGTTCGTCGAGGTCGCCTACGAAGACGCGCAGGTCGGGCGGCTCACACCGTGGCTCGAGAGGGAGTGGGCGGTCGAGCGCGAAGAGTGGCTTCGCGACGGTACCCGCAGCGCGTACGACGCCGCGATCGGGGCCTTCGGCCGCGCGATCATGGGATGGGCGGGCCTGCCAGGGACCCCGGGAGCGAAGACACGGTGGTCGGCGCGACTCGCGCAGATCGTCGACGGCTTCGGCGTTCCCTACTCGCCGGAGTACCTCGCGGCCGCCCTGAACCGAGTGTGGTCGGACCGGCACGCGCAGCGTCTCATCGAGGCCGTCCGCGCCGGCTCGCTGGATGCCCAGGAGGGGACGGCGCTCGCGCTGTGGTCGGCGCACCGCGCTCCGGACGGCGAACTCCTCCCTTCGCGGGTCGCCGGCATCGAGCTGCAGAACAGCATCCGTCCCATGATCGCTGCGGCCCGGTTCGTGGCGTTCGCCGCCAAGGAGCTGCACGACCGCCCGGAGTGGCGCGCGCGCATCGCCGCGGAGACGGAAGAGCGTGGAGCGCTGGTGGGCGGCACCCTCGCCACGATGTTCGCGCAGGAGGTCCGCCGGACGGCGCTGTTCGTGCCGATGCTCCCCGGGCGCGCGATCGCCGACATCGAGATCGGCGAGGTGCGGGTTCCCGCGGGCGGACGGGTGGTGCTCGACATCCTCGGCACGAACACCGACGAGCAATCCTGGGCACATCCGCACCGGTTCGCCCCCGAGCGGTTCACCGACGTCGACGACTACGAGTCGCTGCGCACGTTCATCCCGCAGGGTGGTGCCGAGGTCGCGACCGGTCATCGATGCCCAGGGAGAAGCTCGTGATCGCGGGGCTGTCTGCCGCGATCGCCGTGCTGAGCGATCCGCGACTCCGGATCCTCGACGACGGCCTCGACGTGAACCGCCGCCGCCTGCCGACCAAGCCCGCATCCGGCGGACGCGTACGCGCCGCCGGCTCCGGACGAGGCTGCCCGTTCCACTGAGCGGGGGCGCATGCCCGGAGGCACCTGTCAACCGGGTAGGCGGGATCCACATCGGCGACGACCGTGGGGCGGACGACGACACGAGCGGAGGACGCCATGAAGGCACTGACCTGGCAGGGCAAGCGCACGGTGACGGTCGAGGAGGTTCCCGACCCGGTGATCCAGCAGCCCGAGGATGCGATCATCCGCATCACCTCGTCCGCGATCTGCGGCTCGGACCTGCATCTGTACGAACTGCTCGGGCCCTTCCTCGACCGCGGCGACATTCTCGGCCATGAGCCGATGGGCGTCGTCGTGGAGGTCGGCGCGAACGTGACGAGTCTGTCGGTGGGCGACCGCGTCGTGATCCCGTTCAACATCGCGTGCGGCGAATGCTTCCTCTGTCGGCGCGGGTTCCAGTCGCAGTGCGAGACGACGCAGGTGCGGGAATACGGCAGCGGCGCCGCGCTGTTCGGTTACACCAAGCTGTATGGCCAGGTGCCCGGCGGGCAGGCGGAGTACCTGCGCGTACCGCTCGCGGACTACAACCACATCCCGGTCGGCCCCGACCTGCCGGACGAACGGTACCTCTTCCTCAGCGACATCCTCCCCACGGCCTGGCAGGGCGTCGAGTACGCCCAGGTCCCGGAAGGCGGCACGCTCGCGGTGATGGGTCTCGGGCCGGTGGGGCAGTTCGTGTCACGGATCGGGCGACACCGCGGCTATCGGGTGCTCGCGGTCGATCCGGTGCCCGAGCGCCGCGCGATGGCCGAGCGCCACGGGATCGAGACCTTCGACCTCACCGACACGATCGTGGAGGAGCTGCGCGATCTGACCGAGGGGCGTGGCGCGGACTCCGTGGTGGATGCCGTCGGCCTCGAGGCGCACGGCAACTCGGGCGTCGAGTTCGTGCAGAAGGCGGTGGGGCTGCTGCCGGATCCTGCGGCGCGCCAGGTGCTCGACAAGGTCGGCGTCGACCGGCTCGCCGCCGTGTACGCATCGATCGATGTGGTCCGCCGCGGCGGCACCGTGTCGCTGAGCGGCGTGTACGCGGGCGATGCCGACATCATGCCGATGAAGACCCTGTTCGACAAGCAGATCACTCTGCGGATGGGGCAGTGCAACGTGAAGCACTGGGTCGACGACCTGGTGCCGCTCGTCGAGGACATCGCCGATCCGCTCGGAGTGATGGACCTCACGACCCACAACGCACCCCTCGACGATGCCCCCGGGCTCTACCGCACGTTCCAGCAGAAGGAGGACGGCTGCATCAAGGTGGTGCTGCACCCCTCGACAGTGTGAGTCGACCGCGTGAGTCCTCGGCGGGGGTGGCCTCAGGCGTTCGCGCCGGGGTCGCCCACGTCGCGGTTCGCCTCGTCGACGTCGGGACGCCGGGTGCCGATGCCGGGTTCGTCGTTGTGCGTCGACTCGTCGGGCACGGATGATCGCGATCCGCGCTCGACGCCGACGGCCTCCGCCGCACCCGAATCGGCTCCCGCTCCTCCCGCAGGGACCTCCCCGAGGTCGCGGCCGCGTCACCGCCGCGCTCGGCGAGGTGCTCGGCGATCCGTCCGTGCGCATCGCCGTCAGCGGGGGACGACACGTTCTCGGAGTGCTGACCCTGATCGTCGATGCCGCTCATTCTGACCCGTCCCTCAGGTCGGTCGGCGCGTCGCCGCTGTGGCCACCGCCCTCGTCCTCGGGCGCGATATCGCCCTGGCCGTCTTCGCCGAGCTCGGCCTCGACCGGGTCGTCGCCCTGCGTCTCAGGCTGCTCGGCATCGGTCGGGTACACATCGGGATTCGACATCGTGACCTCCTTCTCGTCGGGAGACTCCAGCGTCCGGCGGATGCCGTCGCGACGCAGCACCGTTGACACGCGCACGAAGGGAAGGTAGCTGGGACCGGTGGGTACGCCGGACGCGCACGTCGACGCACCCACCGGGGGAGTTCGCTCAGCCCTTCGCTCCCTTGCGCGGCTTCAGGAACTCGTCTGGTGCGTTCTTCTCGCGCTTCGCGGCCCGCTTCTCCTTGAGCGTGAGCTGCGGCGCCTTCTTGCTGGCCTTACCCTGGATGGACTTCCCGGACATGGTTACTCGCTTCCCCTTGTGCTGGCTGGCGTAACCTCCGACCATAGCCCGCCCCAGAGGGAAGTCAAATTTCCCTCTGACCGGGAAATATTTGCTAGGCTGGAGTATTCGCTGACCACGGAGGACGACCTCCGGCGGGAGATTCAGACCGGGGACGGCCCCGACTCCAGGAGTCCGCCCATGTCCCGCGCAGAAGTGAAGCAGTTGATCGGCGTCAAGGACGTCGCCCGCATCGTTCTCGGATGGGGAGCGTTCGCCGCGCTCCTGATCCTGCACCCGCTGCTGGAGCCGCCCGTGCCCGCTCCGGTCCTCGTCATCGCGCTCGCGGTGATCGTCGCGGTGATACTCGTGTGCGCGTTCGGCGTGGTCACGCAGGCCGAGGCTCTCGCACATCGTCTCGGCGATCCCTACGGCTCGCTCGTCCTGACGCTCTCCATCGTCCTGATCGAGGTCATCCTGATCTCGGCGGTCATGCTCGGACCCGGTGAGCATGCGACGATCGCCCGCGATTCGGTGATGGCCGTCGCGATGATCATCCTGAACCTCGTCATCGGTCTCGCGCTCCTTCTCGGCGGCATGCGTCACCGTGGCATGACGCACAACCGCACCGGCACATCCGCGTACCTGTCGATGCTGGTGGTGCTCGTGGCTCTCGCGTTCGGCCTGCCAGCGCTGATCGGCGTCGACGGCTCATACGCCACCGCGCAGGAGGTCCCGATCGTCATCCTGACGCTCGTGCTCTACGCCTTCTTCCTGTTCCGGCAGATGGGCGCGCAGGCGGGCGACTTCACCGAGGTCGAGCCGCTGTCGCCGCAGCGGTCGCCGCGCGCGCAGGAGGAGGAGCGAACCGGCATCCGGCAGGTGCTGGCCGCACACCGCACCGAGGTGATCGTCCGCCTCGCGCTTCTGGTGGTGACCGTGATCCCGATCGTGCTGCTGTCGCACGACATGGCGGCGCTGCTCGACGACGGCCTCGGTCGCCTCGGCGCTCCGGTCGCCCTCGCGGGAGTCCTCATCGCGGGCATCGTGTTCCTGCCGGAGTCGATCACCGCCGTCCGTGCCGCGCTCGGCGGCGAGGTGCAGCGCGTCGTCAATCTCTGCCACGGCGCCCTGGTGTCGACCGTGGGGCTGACGATCCCCGCCGTGCTGGTGATCGGCATCGCGACGGGCCAGACCGTGGTGCTGGCCGAGTCTCCGGCGAATCTGCTGATGCTGGGCGTCACGCTGCTGCTCTCGGTGACGACGTTCGCCGCGAAACGCGTGACGGCCATGCACGGCGCGGCACACCTGGTGACCTTCGCCATCTACGTCGTCGTGCTGTTCAGCTGACACTCTCGTGCCCCCGCCCCGGCGACCTAGACTTGCCGCTATGAGGGGGAGCCGGCTCGCATCGACGTCGGCCGTGACCTGGGGACGCCTCTACTTCGCCGGTCAGGCACTGGCGGGCGTCGCGTGGTGGATCGCGGTCTTCACGGTGCCTGACGTGCGTACGGCGACGCTCGGCACCCTCGATCCGCGGCTGCTCGCCGTCGCGGACATCCCTCTCTTCGTGGTGGCGTCGGCGCTGGTGGCGCTCGGCGTGCGGCGCGCGGCATGGATCGCCGCCCCTGGACGCTGCTGGTCGCCATCGGGATGGGTCTGTACGCGACGGTCACGGCGACCGCGGGCTGGGGCGCACTGCTGATGGTGGCTGCGGCAGCGGGCTCGACGGGCGCGGCGATTCTCGTGCTCGTCGGGAGGGTGCCGTCGAACTGGCTGCTGATCGGGCCGTTCCGCTTCCGGTCGGCTCCGCCGATGAACACCCGCGCGCTCGTGTCGAAGGCCACGCTCCAGACTGTGGTGTTCTCGGCGATCTTCCTGCTCGCGCTGCCCGCCGTCATCGTCGTGCTGGAGCTGCGGTGGGGACTGCACGTCGCCTTCCCGCCAGCTCTGCGCATCGGCGGCGCGGCCCTGTTCGCGGCAGCGCTCGCCCTCTCGACCTGGTCGTCTGCCGCGATGTCGGTGCAGGGAGCGGGCACGCCCCTCCCGTCGTCGATGCCGCGTCGACTCGTGATCTCCGGTCCCTACCGGTTCGTCCGGAATCCGATGGCGATCGGGGTCATGGCAGGCTCGTGGCTCGTGGTCGTCTACGCCCTCTGTGGCTCTCTGGTCTGGAACACGGTCGTGCGACCACTCGAAGAGGCAGACCTCGAGGAGCGTTTCGGCTCGGCGTTCCTGGCGTACCGAGACCGCGTCGCCTGCTGGCTGCCACGGCGCCCACTCGCTGCGTCGGAGGGCGCGCACGAGGAGTCGGTCTCGTCCGACGTCTGAGTCGAGGTCAGCAGAAGTCGCCTCCTCAGTTGCCTCAGGCAACTATCGGCGTACACTGGCGGTATGACAGTCGCTGACGGTGTCGCGGGCATCCACGTCGCACTCGTGCGAGTGGTCTCCGAATGGACGGAGAGCGATGTCCAGGCGCAGATCGCCGACGGCGTCGGTGTCGCGCTCGACCCGACGGGCATCCGTGCGGTCTACCTGCTCGGACTCAGCGGGGGTGCGATGGGCTTCACCGCGTTGTCCGAGCGCGCCTCGATGTCGCGCCCGACCACATCCAAGCTCGTCACTCGGCTGGAGACCCAGGGGTCGTCGAGCGCGTGCGTTCGGGACGCACGGTCGAGGTGCGGCTGACGGATGCCGGAGCCCGGGCGTACGCGCGCCTCGTGGCGGCAGGGCATCGCATGGTCGATGACGCCGTCACGGACTGGACGCCTCAGGAGGTCGAGCAGTTCCGTGCGCAGCTCGTCCGGTTCGTCGCGGCCCTCTCGCGGACGACACACCCGCACGACCCCATGACGACGCCTGATCGGGCGCCCACCCACAAGGAGGAAACATGACACGTACCTACATCGTCACCGGCGCCGCATCCGGCATCGGTGCCGCCACGACGCAGCTGCTCCGCGCGCAGGGCCACACCGTGGTCGGCGTGGACCTCGCCGGCACCGAGGTCGAGGGAGACCTGTCGACCCCGGACGGCCGCACGGCCGCAGCGGAGGCGGCGATCGACGCGGCTGGCGGCAGCATCGACGCCGTGATCGCCTGTGCGGGGATCGCCGCGCCGATCGCGAAGACGATGGCGATCAACTACTTCGGCGTCACCGAGTTCCTGACCGCGCTGCAGCCGACGCTGAGCCTCGCCGATCAGCCGAGGGCTGCGGTGGTGTCGTCCATGGCCTCCCTGCAGCCCGTGTCGGCCGCGCTCGTCGATGCCGCGCTCGACGGCGACGAGGCACGAGCGTTGGAGATCGGCGACCAGCTCGCCGCGACGCCCGAGGCCGGCTTCCTCAACTACTCGTCGAGCAAGCGCGCGGTGTCGCGGTGGGTCCGCCGAGAGTCGGTCACGCCCGCGTGGGCCGGGGCGGGCATCCCGCTCAACGCCGTCGCACCCGGCACGGTCACCACGGCCATGACCGCCGGCCTGCTCGCGAGCCCCGAGGGCCTGGCTCAGGTGGATGCCGCCGTGCCGATGCCCCTCAACTACCACCAGCCCGCATCATCGATCGCGGAACTGCTGGTGTGGCTCACGAGTCCGGCGAACACCCACATGGCCGGTCAGACCATCTACTGCGACGGCGGTGCCGACGCCGTGCTCCGCGGCGACGACATCTGGTCGTGGAACGACGCCTCGCAGGGTTGAGACACGCCCCGACGAAGGCCCGGACCGCGGCGGACCGGGCCTTCGTCGTATCCCGCACCCGTTCCTTATTTTGAATGACTCAAAATAACTTGCTAGGGTCGAAGAGACCCCCACAAGAGGAACCACCATGGATGAGACCCGATCCGGCTGGACACCCAGCCCCGTCTTCAGCTCGATGCCGCACGCGATGGGCCGTGGCTCCCGTGAGGACATCGTGTGGGAAGCACTCGAGCGTGTGGACGGCAAGCCGGCGCCGACGATGGGCGCGATGCAGGCGGCCATGGGCAACGAGGCGCAGATCCGACTGGTGACCGACGTGATCCGCCGCTACCTCGACGCGCGCGGGGTGCGCGACCTGGGCGAACTCACCGCCCGCACGTCCTAGTCCCTCCACCCGCATCCGACACGTGTCTCCGTCCTGCTGATGGCCGAGGTCGCCGGAGTCGCGGTCGGCGCCGCCGAGGCTCATGTGCACCCGGGGGAGCCCGCGGACGTCGAGATCGCCGTCCGCGAAGACTGCCGGCGTCACGGAGTCGGTCGAGCGTTGCTCGAAGCCGTGCGGTCCGCGCTGCATGGCGCTGCCACGGTCATGCGCGCCGAGACCTCCACCGAAGCCGGAGTCTCGTTCGCCCGATCAGCGGGGCTCGACGTCGGCACCCGCGAGATCCGTCAGATCGTCGAGCTTCCGGTGCCGGAGAGCAGGCTTGCGGAAGGAGCCGGAGCACCCGCAGGTGTCGAGGTGCTCTCCTGGTCCGGTCGGTGTCCTGACGACGCGCTCGACGACTGGGCTCGACTGCGATCACGGATGTCCGCTGAGGTACCGACAGGAGAGCTGACCCGCACCCTGGAGACCGCCGACGTCGAGGCGGTGCGTCGCAACGAGCAGCGCATGTCGGCTCAGGGCTACACGCTCGTGCGGAGTCTGGCGCGCGAACACGGAGACGCGGTCGGATACACCGAGATCCTGCTGTCCAGAGCCGATCCCGAGATCGTGTATCAGGACGACACCTTCGTCGAGGAGCGGGCTCGAGGTCGAGGGATCGGTCGCGCGATGAAGGTCGCCAATCTCCGTCAGCTCATGACCGTGCCGGAGAGCGCCGCCTCGCGGATCCTGCAGACCCACACCGAGCCGGGGAACGCGCCGATGCTCGCGCTCAATCGATCCTTCGGGTTCGACGAGGCCGACGTGCTCACGGTTCTCGAGGGTCCGCTGGGCTGAGTCCCCGCACTACCGACGGTGCACGATGATGAGGCCGTCCCACCCCTTCTCGCCCACCGTCTGCAGCGCCGTCGCATCGAGGTGCGGGTTCGCGGCGATCGCATCGATCACTGCACGCACCCCCTGCACACGCGGGTCGCTGCTGTTCGCATCGGCGACGGCGCCGTCGCGCACCACATTGTCGATGACGATCACCGCACCCGGCGCCGTCAGCTCGAGCGCCGCGGCGAGGTAGATCGGATTGCTCGGCTTGTCGGCATCGATGAAGACCAGATCGAACGGCTCGACCTGCTGGTCGATCAGCCTCTGGGCGGAGTCCGCGGCCGGACCCACCACCACATCCACCCGGTCGGCGACTCCTGCGCGCTCCAGGTTCTCGCGTGCGATGGCGGCGTTCTGCTCTTCGAGTTCGAAAGTGACGACATGGCCGCCGGCGCCGACGGCACGCGCCAACCAGACCGTGGAGTAGCCAGCGAGCGTACCGAACTCGAGCACGCGCTGCGAGCCGGAGATCTGCGCCAGGAGGCCGAGCAGTGCGCCCTGATTCGCGGCGACCTCTGCGTTCGGCATGGTCGTGCGCGCCCCCGACTCGCGTGCCTCCACCAATGCGGCATCCTCGTCCACGAGTGCGGCGGCGAAGTAGGAATCGACAGCGCGCCAGGCCGGAGCGGATGCGTAGCGGTTCTCGGGAGGCTCGTGCTGGTCGCTCATGATGCCATTCTTTCACCCGCGCTCGGACGTGCTGGCGCGTGGCGGGCCTCCCGATTCGGAAGGCCCGCCGCGGGGGTCAGCGGCTCACTTCCGCCCAGGTGCGCGTGCGAAGCGAGTCGTCGATGGCGTCGAGCACTCGCGCCGCAGACACCGCTTCCTCGATGCCGATGCGGCTGGGGAGATCGAACTCGACCATCTGCAGGAAGTAGTCGAACTGCTGCGGCACGACTCCCTCCAGCCGTCCGTCGAGTTCCGGGTCGAGCATCGTGTTGGGGAGCCGGAACTCGTCGAGCGTGTCGAGCGAGATGCCTTCGGCCGTGACATCCACCTTGATGTTCCCGTCGGTGCCGTACAGATCGAACTGCGAGGCGAGGCCGCTCGGAGTGGAATCAGGGAGCACCCAGGAGATCTCGATCGTGCCCACGGCACCGTTCTCGAGCTCGGCGAGGATCAGGGCGACGTCCACGCCCTCCTTGCCGGCCGCGGGGAGGACCTTCGCGGCGGTGGTGGCCGAGACGCGCACGATTGGGCTCCCGGAGATCCACTGCACGAGGTCGATGTCGTGGATGCCCTGATACATGTAGATCGGGGACGCCCCGTTGTTCGCGAACCCGACGCTGCGGGGGACGATCCGCGCCGCGCGGAAGTGGACGGGGTCGCCGACCGTCCCCGCGGCCACGGTCTTCGCCGCCGACCGGAACCGAGGATCGTGGCGCAGCACGTGTCCGACGAGGACTTTGGATGCTGTCGCCTTCGCCGCGGCGTCCGCGATGGTGCGAGCACCTTCGAGCGTGTCGGCGAGGGGTTTCTCGACGAGGACGTGGAGTCCTGCCTCGATGGCCTCCACGGTGACGCCGACGTGCAGCTTGTCGGGGACTGCGATCACCACGCCGTCCAGAGCGACAGCCTCACGGGCGGCGCTGAGCGTGGGGAACCACGGCGCTCCGTACTGCGTGGCGACGCGGCGACCGCTGTCCTCGAACGGGTCGACCACGGCGGCCAGTGTCGCCCTCGGGTTCTCGGCGACGATTCGGCAGTGGACCTGGCCCATGCGGCCGGCGCCGACGACGGCGATGTTGGTGGTCATGCGGATGCTCCCTTCGTGAGCGTGGGTACTGCAGCCAGGTAGCGCTTGGTCAGCGCCATCGGCTCGGTGATGGATGTTCCGACGACGACCGCGAAAGCTCCGGCCTCGAACGCTGCCCGAAGCTCCTCGGGTGATTTGATGCGCCCCTCCGCGATGACCGGGGTCGGGCGGGTGGCGAGTCGGGCGACGAGCTCGATGTCGGGATCGCCGCCGCGGTTCTGCGGCACGCTGGTGTAGCCGGACAGCGTCGTACCGACCAGGTCGGCGCCGAGCTCACCCGCGTGCGCGCCGGCCTCGAAGCTGTCGATGTCCGCCATGACGGCCGCGCCGAGCTCGCGAACAGCCGGAAGGAGGGTGTCGACGCCCGGGTGCTCGCCGCGAGCGCGCAACGTCGCATCGACGGCGATGATGTCGGCGCCGGCGTCGAGGAGGGCCTTGGCCCTGTCGACGGTGGGGGTGATCCACTGGAACCCGTCCGTGACGACCTTCTCCAGACCGATGATGGGGACGGTGACACGTTCGCGGACGGCCGCCACGTGCTCGGCGCTGTTGATGCGTACAGCGCCCGCGCCCGCGAGCACGGCCGCCTCGGCGATCGCGGCGATGATTCCCGGGTCGCGCAACGGCGACCCGTCCGGCGCCTGACAGGACACGATGAGGCGTCCACGAAGCGTCTCGAGGTCGAGCATTCTTACTCCTTCACTGCGATGAGACCGGCGAACGCCGGTCGGATAGATACGTCTTCGGCGATGACGCGCGCACCTTCGAGGGCGGCATCGGCTCGAACGAGGACGTCGTCGATCGGCAGACCGATGAGGCCCAGCGCTGCGCGGACTTCTTCGACGAACAGGGGAGCGCGCACCAGGCCGCCGGTCAACCCGATGGGCCCATCGGAGATCCGGGCGGCGCGGATGGTCTGAGCGAGTTCGGCGGCGGCGGCTCTGACGATGTCGTGCGCGACGGAGTCGCCTTCGGCCGCTGCTCGGATCACGTCAGGGGCGAACTCCGCGACGAACTTCGGGGGCGGGACCGAGCCCATGGCCTGGAGATAGATGTCCGCCGGGGTGCCGAGACGCTTGCTGCGGCCGGCGAGCGCTGTGGGTTCTCCGCGCCCTTCGAGAGCATCGAGAGCTGCCTGAAGACCGCGTTGACCGATCCAGAACCCGCTGCCGACGTCGCCGAGCAGGTAACCGCGAGCGTCGATGCGCCGCGGCGAGGCACCGGTGTCGATACCGAGCGCAGCGACCCCGGTTCCACAGATCACGACGGTGCCAGGGCGCGCGCCGACCGTGCCGAGGAGCGCGGTGACGGCGTCTGCCGCGACCACCACGCTGCGGGCGCCGAGCGCTTCCTTCAGATGTGCCGCGAGGGCGTGCGGAGCGTCTGAGCCGTCGACGAAGCCGGACAACCCGACGCCCACGTGCTCGGCCTGCGTGCCCTCCGGGACGTGAGCGGCGATGCGCTGCGCGAGCGAACGGACGTGCTCTTCGCTCGTGAGTGCCGTGACGCCGAGGGAGAAGCCGACGACCTCGCCCTCGTCACCCCGCATGCGGAACCCGGTCTGCCCGACGTCGATGGCGAGGGTGCCGTTCATGCGTCGCCCCCGTCCCGCGCGGGAGGCCGGAGCTGCGAGGCGGCACCCTCGTCGAGGAACCACGTGACGTCCGCGTGGTCGCGGAGGACGCTCGCGGGCATCGCCTCGGTGCGCGGTCCGTCGATCGCCGCAGCGACCGCTGCCGCCTTGTCGACCCCCGAGGCGACGACGACGATTCTGCGCGCATTCAGGATGGTGCGGATTCCCTGGGTCACGCTGCGGTGGGGGACTTCGGCGAGGGAGCCGAAGAAGCGGGCGTTCGCTTCGCGCGTCGACTCGTCGAGGTCGACCACCCGCGTGAGGGAGTCGAACGACGAGCCCGGTTCGTTGAATCCGATGTGACCGTTCCTCCCTACTCCCAGGATCTGCAGGTCGATGCCGCCGTTGGCCGCGATGAGTTCGTCGTAGGCGGCGGGCTCGGCGCCGTCCGGCAGGTGCACACGCGTCGGGGGGACGCGGAGGGGGTGGGCGACCTCCCGTTCGACGACGGTGCGATAGCTCTCCTCGTGACCGTCCGGCAGCCCGATGTACTCATCCAGCGCGAACAGCGTCACCTCCGACAGGTCCAGCTGACGTCGGGCCATCTCTCGATAGACGGGGCCGGGAGATGAGCCCGTCGCGACTCCCAGAGTGCGCAGGCCGCCGGAGTGCAGGAACGCTTCGATGACATCGACCGCTGCCGATGCCGCCGCCGTGGCCGTCCGGTGCGTCGCAGCCACGGACTTCCGCACGGTGATGCCGGTCACTTGACCCCTCCGAACGAGAGGCCGCGGGCCATGTGCTTGCGGACGATGATCGCGAAGATGACGATGGGCAGCGCACCGATGACGCCGGCGGCGGTGAGTCGGGCCCAGTTGGTGCCGAAGAAGCTCAGGAAGCCCGCGATGGTCACGGGAACCGTCTGGCTGTCGCCGCTGGTCAGGACGAGGGCGTACAGGAACTCGTTCCACGACTGGATGAGCGCGAGCACGAACGTCGCGAACGCGGCGCCCCAGACGTTCGGGAGCACGCACCGGAACAGGGTGCGCCACTCGCCCAGGCCGTCGATCATCGCCGCCTCACGGATCTCGCGCGGGAAGGCGACGAGGAACGAGCGGAAGATCAGCACGGCGAGAAGGATCGCGTAGAAGGAGTGCACGATCGTGAGCCCCACCGGGTTGCCGGTCAGCCCGATCCCGAAGAACGCCCGATAGAACGGCGTCAGCGTGAGCACCGGGGGAACCGTCGTCAGCAGGAGGATCGCGAGCGTCACGCGCGCGGACCACGCGGACTCCGGCGGCCACACCTGGGTCGTCAGGTACGCGAGGGGCAACCCGACGACGATGCCGACGACGCTGCTGATGATGGCGACGACGGCGCTGACGACCATGGCCTGCCCCATCCCGCCGTCGACCCAGGCGCTGACGTAGCTGCCGAACTGGGGGACGAAGAACCAGACCGGCTCACGACTGAACGCGTCGACGTCGCTCTTGAGAGACGTGCTGACCAGCCAGACGACCGGAAGGATGCACCAGATGACGAAGACGTAGACCGCGACGACGCGGAGGGTGTGCAGGATGTTGCGGCGCGTTTTCATCGGCGTGCCTTCCAGATTCGCAGGCCCATGAGGCGCGTGGCAGTGGGGAACAGGACGACCAGGACGACCAGGGAGACGAGGGCGCCCACGGTCGTCGCATACCCGATGTCGAAGGTCTCGAAACCGAGGCGGTAGACGTAGTTGCTGATGGCGAGGGTCGATGTGCCTGGTCCGCCCTTCGTCATGGTGTTGACGATGGCGAACGTCTTGACGGCATCGATGACGCGAAGGAGCACGACGATCGACAACACGGGAGCGAGCATCGGCAGGGTGACGTTCCAGAGCAGGCGGAATCCTCCCGCGCCGTCGAGCTGCGCGGCCTCGAACGGAGACGGGTCGAGCGACTCGAGGCCGGCGAGCACGATGATCACGACGAAAGGCGTGTTCTGCCAGACCTCGACGAGGATCACGGCGGCGAGCGCAGTGGCCGGGTCGGCGAGGAACGCATGACCGCCGATGCCGACGGCGTCGAGGAACCAGTTGATGAAGCCCGAAGTGGGGTCCATGAGCAGGCGCCACATGAGCCCGGCGACGACGGGAGTCAGCACCATCGGGATCAGGATGAGGGCGCGGAGCACGCCCTTGCCCGGGATGCGTCCGTGCAGGGCGAGGGCGATGGACACACCGAGGACGAGTTCGATGGCGACGGCCGCGACGACGTAGACGAGGGTGACCCGGATGGAGCCGAGAAGCGTCGGGTCCGACAGCGCCCTGGTGAAGTTGTCCCACCCGACGAAGATCTCCTCGCTGCCGGGGCGGAGGAGGTTCTCGGCGTGGGTGACGAGGTTGGCGCCCTGCATGATGATGATCACCAGCAGAGGGACGATCACGATGAGTGCGGGGAGTGCGAGGCTCGCTTGCGCGAGCCTGGGCCGGAGGGCCTTCCGGCGAGGTGGACGCCGGAACGGAGGGTCGTCGACTCTGGTTTCCGCATCGGGACGTGGGGGCGTCAGGAGCTTGGTCATCGTCTTTCTTCTTCCGTTCCGGCGTCCGTGGTCTCAGCCGAGCTGAGTCTCGAGTGCTTTCTGAGCGGCGGTCAACGCGTCCTTCGCGTCCGCTTCTCCCGCCAGGGTCCGCGACAGCGCCTGGCCGACCTCGGTGATGATGGCGTTGGCGTCGGTGCCTGCGGGGAGGTAGTCGACGTTTCCGGTGGCCAGCTGCCCGAGGAGCGCGTCCTTGAACGGCCCGTACTTCTCGTCGTAGGCGGGGCTCTCCAGGACGGAGTCGAGGGTGACCCCCACGGCCTCGGTGGTCTCGACGGCGTTGTTCTGCACTTCCTCGCTCGTCGCCCAGGTCATGAACTGGTAGGCCGCGTCCTTCTTCTGGGAGAAGGAGCTGAGGTACAGCGCGTGGACGTTGAGGGAGTTGTCGGTGTTGCCGCTGGTGGGCGGGTCGGAGATGGCGTACGGGATCGGTGCGTACCCGACCTTGCCCGCGATGACGCTGGCCTCGGTGTCTTCGTTGAAGGGACCGTTGGCGGTGGCGTCGATGGTCATCGCGGCGGTGCCCTGCGTGAAGGCGATGCGGTTCTGCTCCCAGTCGAAGTTGCCGACACCGGAGGGGCCGTACTCCTTGAGCAGGTCAGCCCAGAACTGGGTCGCTTCGACGGCCTCGGGCGAGTCGACGGCCAGGGTGTCCCCGTCGTAGAAGTCGCCGCCGAAGGCGCGGAGGAACCCCGCCCACGGGTACACGCTCTGGATGCCCGGGGCTCCGCGGAGGGTGATGCCTGCGACCTCGCCGCCCGATCCCTCGCTGATGGTCTTCGCTGCCGCTTCCAGGTCGTCCATGGTGGTGGGCGGCCCGTCGATGCCGTACTCCTCGAAGAGATCGGTGCGGTACATCAGCCAGGTGCTCTCGCCGTAGACGGGAAGGCCGAACGTGGCATCGTCCTTCTGCATGGGGGCGAGGTACGGCTGGTAGAAGTCGTCGAGCGCGACGAAGTCGGATTCGTACTCGGACAGGTCGTCGATGTAGCCGGACTCGAAGTAGCCGGTGCCGTACGTGTTGTCCGTGAAGACGACGTCGTAGTCGCTGGATTTCTGGCTGAAGTTCAGCAGGATCTTGGCGGCCTGGTCGCTGTACGGCACCGTCTCGATGTTGACCTTGATGCCGGTCTGCTCCTCGAAGTCGGGGAGCAGCTCCTTCCAGTTGTCGGTGTAGGAGATGTCTTCGGCGAGGACGTTGATCGTCACGCCGCTGCCGTCGCCGTCTCCGTCCGAGCCGGACGGTGCGCAGGCGGTGATGCTTCCGGTAGCCGTCGCGAGACCGACGAAACCGGCGCCGATGCGGACGGCGAGCCGTGGTGCACGCGAGCGGGCGGGTGTTGCAGCGCTCATGGGATCCTCCGTTGGAAAGTGGTGCATTCGGGTGGGGTCTTGAATACCATAGGGTAGAAGTAGCACCCTAGGGTTACAAGGAAGTTACACCGTCCGTCGAACATCCGCAATCACGCACCGGACCGGATCCGACGGCCGATGCGTGATAGTTATGGTGCTGGCTCTCACGCGAAAGGAGGGGATGTGGCTGCGAAGTACGAGCTCGTGATGAAAGAGCTCTCCGCGGAGATCGCGCAGATGCGCGCAGGCGATCAGCTGCCCACCGAGCAGCAGCTCGCGGCGCGGTTCAACGTCTCCTCGATGACGGTGCGACGGGCGCTCGAGGCGCTCGCCCACGCGAAGAGGATCGTCGGCATCCGGGGCAAGGGCACCTTCGTCGCCGAGCCGGCTCTGACCAAGCGCATGACTCTGGCCTCGTTCACCGATTCCATGCGCGCGGCGGGGCGGACGGCCCGTGCGGAGGTCCTTTCCGCTGGCATCGCCCCGGCTCTCCCGGAGGTCGCCGCGGACTTCGGGCTGGAGGGGACCGCATCGGTCTACACGGTCGAGCGCCTGCGGTTCGGTGATGACACGCCTCTGAGCATCGACCGCTCGCTTCTTCCTGCCGCGCTCTTCCCGAACCTGCTGGGCAACGATCTCACCGGGTCGCTGTACGAGATCCTCCGCCGGCGGTACGACGTGCACCTCACCCGCGCTTCGTCACGGGTGGCCGCTGTGCTGCCGACCGCGCGCGAAGCGGAGCTGCTCGGGATCACGCTCGACCAGCCGTGCCTCCGCGTCGTCGCCCGAGGCAGTCTGGGCGACGGCAGGGTCGCCGAGATCACCCGCTCGATCTACCGTGGCGACCTCTACGAACTCCTGATCGAGCCCGAAGACTCCTGACGAGAAGCCGCGGCAGAGCTCCCCCGGTGATCGCTCCCGCGAGCGCATGACGTCGAGAAAACGGAAGAGCCGGTCAGAAGCATCTTCTGACCGGCACTTTTCCTTGAGGAGCACTCGAGGCTGAAACGAATTCAGCCTTCGTGTGCGCGAGGGGGGACTTGAACCCCCACGTCCTTACGGACACTGGCACCTGAAGCCAGCGCGTCTACCATTCCGCCACTCGCGCGAGTGTCTCGTTCCGAAGAACTCAACTTCCCGAGGATATCACGCGATTTCACCCCCCGTTGCACACCCCCGAACGCCGATCGGCGGCGTTCCCCCAGGTCACCTGACTACGATGTGTCTACCGGTCGGCATGCCAGAGGAGCCCAGTGGGACTACTTGACAGCTTTGAGAAGGGTCTCGAGCGCGCAGTGAACAGCGCGTTCGCGAAGACCTTCCGCAGCGGCATACAGCCGGTGGAGATCGCCTCTGCGCTCCGCCGCGAAGCCGACACGAAGGCCGCGGTCGTGAGCCGCGACCGCATCATCGCGCCCAACAGCTATGTGGTGCGTCTGAGTACCGACGACGCGGAGCGGATGCGCGGCCTCGGCGGCGCTCTCACCGATGAACTGCTCGCTCTCATGACCACCCACGCCAAGGCCCAGGGCTACAGCTTCGCCGGCCCCCTCTCGATCACGCTCGAGGCCGACGAGAAGGTCGCGACGGGAACCGTGCGCGTGAACTCCGGCACGGTGGAAGGTCGCGTCAGCTGGCAGGCCGTCGTCGACGTCGACGGTCGCCGCCACTCGATCACCCGCGCCCGCACCGTGATCGGTCGGGGGACGGATGCCGACATCACGATCGCCGACGCCGGATCGAGCCGCAAGCACGTCGAGATCCTGTGGGACGGCGAGCGCGCCATGATGCGCGACCTCGGATCCACCAACGGCACCAAGGTCAACGGGCAGAAGCTCCGCGAAGCCGCGCTCCCCAGCGACACCACGATCACCATCGGCCGTACCGAGCTGGTGTTCCGCATCGTCCCGGTGGCCGCACCTTCGCGCCCCGCCCCACGTGGCGACGACGCCACCCGCGCGTTCGGAGGCCTCGGTTGAGTGAGCTGATCCTCCTCCTGCTCCGCATCGGGTTCCTCGTCCTGATGTGGTTCTTCGTGTTCGGTGTCGTGTACTCGCTGCGCGCCGACCTCTTCGGTGTGCGCGTGCGCAAGCTTCCGGCCGAGGCCACAGCGGGAGCGCCTGCGCCGGCGCCGACGCCCGCCCCCGCCGCGAAGCCGGCCTCCTCCCGTCCCTCCACGGGACCCGCGACCGTCGCGACGGCCAAGCGCCTCGTGATCACCTCGGGCCCGAAAGCCGGCCTGGAACTCCCGCTCAGCGCCGATTCGCTCACGATCGGCCGTTCGAGCGAGTCCGCCCTCGTGATCCGCGACGACTACACGTCCAGTCACCACGCGCGCCTGATGCTGCGCGGCGATGCCTGGGCCATCCAGGATCTCGACTCCACGAACGGCACCTTCGTCGCGGGCCAGCGCGTCGGCTCCTCGCCTGTGTCCCTCTCGCTCGGAACCCCCATAAAGGTGGGCGCCACGACCTTCGAGCTGCGAGCCTGACCCCGGCATGGTCTTCGAGGGCTCGAGCGTCGCGATCTCCCATACCGGGAAGGTCCGCTCCAACAACCAGGATTCCGGCTACTCCGGAGCGAACCTGTTCGTCGTCGCCGACGGCATGGGCGGCCACGCCGGCGGAGACGTCGCCTCGAGCATCGCGATCCAGCGGTTGGAGCCCCTCGACCAGGCGTACGCCTCGACCGAAGACGCTCAGGCGTCGTTGCAGGCGGCGGCGACCACCGCTGCGGGCGACCTCATCCGCGCGGCCAAGGATCGCCCGGAGCTCGCCGGCCTCGGCACCACCGTCAGCGCGATCATCATGGTCGACGAGTATGCGGTCATCGGCCATATCGGAGACTCCCGCATCTACCTGTACCGCGACGACGCGCTCACGCAGATCACGGCAGACCACACCTTCGTGCAGCGGCTCGTCGACTCGGGGCGCATCACCCCGGAAGAGGCGAGATACCACCCCCGCCGGTCCGTGCTCATGCGCGTGCTCAGCGATATGGACTCCGACCCCGAGCTCGACATGTTCGTCATGCACACCCAGCCGGGCGACCGGTGGCTGCTGTGCTCCGACGGTCTGTCCGGCGTGGTCGACGAGCCTCACATCCTCAAGGCCATGCAGCTCGGTCTCGCTCCCGGTCGCACGGCAGACAACCTCCTCAAGCAGGCGCTCGACGGGGGCGCCCCCGACAACGTCACGATCGTCCTGGTCGATGTCGGCGGACAGCATCCGATCCACTCCGGCACACCGACCATCGTCGGCTCGGCCTCGAACCCCGACGGCGTGTATGTGCCGCCGGTGCGCCCGCCGCGCGGCAACTGGCTGCACCCGGTGCGTCAGGCTGCGAACGAGCCGAGTCACTTCGAACCAGCGCCCGAATACCTCGAAGAGCTCATCGAAGAAGACCGTCGTCGTGCGAAGCGGCGGCGTCTCGGCTGGATCGCGGGCGCGCTGGTGGTCGTCGCGATGCTGGCGGTCGCCGCCTTCGCCGCCTACAGCTGGACGCAGACGCGCTACTTCATCGGCGCCGACGACGACAGCGTCGTGATCTTCCAGGGCGTGCAGCAGAACATCGGCCCGATCACCCTGTCGACACCGGTCGAAGACACCGACATCCTGCTGGCGAACCTCCCGCCGTATCAGCGTGCGTCGGTCGAGCGCACCATCACCGCACGCTCGCTGTCCGACGCGATGGCGATCGTCGACCGGCTGCGTGCGGGTGCCGATGCGAACGCGATCCCCACCCCGCTTCCGACGCCGCTGCCGACCCCGACCGACACGCCCGCAGGCGGTGAGGGATGAGCACCGACCTCCAGGCGGACACCACCGTCATCAAGGCACTGAAGCGTCTGCGTCTGCCCCAGACGCAGCGCAACCGCGAGTTCTGGCTCCTGCTGTTCGCGTGTGCGATCAGCGGCGCGGCGCTCACCCTCGTGCAGCTGGGTGCGCTCGGAGTCATCGACCCGATGATCCTCGCGATCGGCGGAGGCCTCGCCGCGCTCGCCTTCGCCCTGCACATCGTGCTGCGCTTCGTCGCCGCCGACGCCGATCCGTTCGTGGTGCCGATCGCCACCCTGCTCACCGGCCTCGGTATCGCGATGATCTACCGCATCGACATCGCGTATGAGAACACCGGGTGGGATGCATACTCCACGAAGCAGCTCGCCTGGACGGCGATCTCCCTCGCGGGTGCGATCGCGGTCGTCATCCTGCTCCGCAACTACCGGATCCTCTTCCGCTACACGTACATCTTCGGCCTCGCCGGAATCCTCCTGCTGCTGCTGCCGTTCGTGCCCGGTCTGCGCATCGCAGACGCGAACGCAGCCGTCTGGGTGTCTCTCGGCGGGGTCTTCGCCTTCCAGCCGGGCGAGCTCGCGAAGATCTGCCTCGCGATATTCTTCGCCGGCTACCTGGTGCGCACCCGCGAAAGCCTCACCTCGGTCGGCAAGCGGGTGCTCGGCATCACGTGGCCGCGGATGCGCGAGCTCGGCCCCGTGCTGGTCGTCTGGATCATCTCCCTCGGCATCATCGTGTTCCAGCGCGACCTCGGCACGGGAACCCTGATCTTCGGCATGTTCGTCGCGATGCTGTACGTCGCGACCGGCAAGACGAGCTGGGTGCTGATCGGCTTGACCCTGGTGGTCGCGGGTGTCGCGGTGGCGACGCAGATCCTCAGTTACGTCCATGGCCGTTTCATCAACTGGCTGTTCCTGTTCGACGCGAACCAGGTCGACCCCGACGGCGCCGGTTATCAGCCGATGCAGGGCCTCTTCGGCCTCGCCCGCGGCGGACTCATCGGCACGGGGTGGGGCCAGGGTCGCCCCGAGGTGACCCCGCTCGCCCACAGCGACTACATCATCACCAGTTTGGGAGAAGAGCTCGGCCTCATCGGGCTGTTCGCGATCCTGTGTCTCTACATGGTGTTCGTCAGCCGCGGCATGCGCATCGGTCTCGCGGGGCAGGATGACTTCGGCAAGCTGCTCGCGACCGGGCTCTCGTTCACGATCGCATTGCAGGTGTTCATCATGGTCGGCGGCGTGACCCGTCTGATCCCGCTGACCGGCCTGACGACGCCGTTCCTCGCCGCCGGTGGTTCCTCGCTCGTGGCGAACTGGCTCATCGTGGCGCTGCTGCTGCGCATCTCCGACGGCGTACGCCGCCAGCCGAGGGTGGTGATCGGATGACGAGAGAGCTCCGTCGTCTCAGCATCGTGATGCTGTTCATGTTCGTGGCGCTGTTCGCGGCGACCAGCTGGATCCAGGTCGTCGAGGCCGACAGCCTCGCCCAGAACAGCAACAACACGCGCACCCGGCTCGACAGCTATGAGATCCAGCGCGGGTCGATCATCGTCGACGGCGCCGCCATCGCGAACTCGGTTCCGAGCGACGACCGCTACCAGTTCCAGCGGGTCTACACCGACGCCGCGATGTGGGAGCCGGTCACCGGGTACTTTAACGCGGCACTCGACTCGCGGACCGGCATCGAGCAGGCGATGAACGCCGACCTCTCCGGCACCGGGAGCAACGCGCTGCTCGGCGAGATCGAGCGCATCCTCTCGGGTCAGCCGCAGCGCGGATACAGCGTCGAACTGTCGCTCGACACCGCCGCGCAGCGAGCCGCCTTCGAAGCCCTCGACGGCCTCCAGGGTGCCGTCGTCGCCATGGACCCGAAGACCGGACGCATCCTCGCCATGGTCTCCACGCCGGGGTTCGACACGAACCTGATGGCGACGCACGACGCGGATGCGGCGAACGCCACTCACGATCAGCTCGCCGCCGACCCCGGAAAGCCGCTGTCCAACCGGGCGATCGCCGGAGACCTCAACCCGCCGGGCTCCACCTTCAAGGTCGTCGTCGCGGCCGCAGCATTCGCCAGCGGCAACTGGACACCGAGCTCGACGCTCCCGAACCCCGCCTCGTACACGCTCCCCGGCTCGTCGAACCGCGTGTCCAACGCGTGGGGCAGCGCCTGCGGCCCCGGAGCCACCGTCACGATCGCGGAGGCCATCCGTCTCAGCTGCAACATCCCGATGGCCGAGCTCGCGGTCGAGCTCGGCGACGACGCGATCCGCGAGATGGCGGAGAAGCTGGGATTCAACCAGTCGTTCGACACGCCGTTGACGTCGACGGCCTCGAGCTACCCTCGTGCGCTCGACGATGCGCAGACCGCCCTGACCGGATTCGGGCAGGGGCAGGTCACCGCGACACCGCTGCAGATGGCCATGGTCTCTGCGGGCCTCGCGAACGACGGAGTGGTCATGAACCCGCGGATGGTGGACGCCGTGATCGGCAACGATCTCTCGGTGATCAGGGCCTTCGAGGACAGCGAGTTCGGCCGCGCGATGGAGGCGGATGTGGCGAACGATGTCACCGCGGCCATGGTCGCGAGCGTCGCTACGGGCGCGGCGCAGGGTGCAAGAATAGACGGGATCGACGTGGCCGGTAAGACGGGCACCGCAGAGAACGGAAACAGGCCGCACACGTTGTGGTTCACCGGCTTCGCGCCGGCGGACGACCCCGCGGTCGCAGTAGCGGTCGTCGTCGAAGACGGCGGCGGACAGGGACAATCAGGCAGCGGCGACACCATCGCCGCTCCGATTGCGAAGAAGGTCATAGAGGCGGTGCTGGGCAGATGAGGCCGACGCAGGGTGTGTCGTTCGGTGGTCGTTACGAGCTGCAGTCGCGTATCGCGATCGGTGGCATGGGCGAGGTGTGGGAGGCGACGGATCACGTCATCGGACGTACCGTCGCCATCAAGATCCTCAAGGACGAGTACATGGGGGACCCCGGGTTCCTCGAGCGGTTCCGCGCGGAGGCCCGGCACGCAGCGCTCGTCAACCACGAGGGCATCGCGAGCGTGTTCGACTACGGCGAGGAGAACGGCAGCGCCTACCTCGTCATGGAGCTCGTGCCCGGTGAGGCCCTCTCGACCGTGCTCGAGCGCGACGGCGCGCTGAGCGCCGACAAGACGCTCGACATCGTCGCGCAGACGGCATCCGCCCTGCAGGCTGCACACGCCGCCGGCCTCGTGCACCGCGACATCAAGCCGGGCAACCTCCTCATCACGCCCGACGGCCGCGTGAAGATCACCGACTTCGGCATCGCCCGCATCGCCGACCAGGTGCCGCTCACGGCGACCGGTCAGGTCATGGGAACCGTCCAGTACCTCTCGCCCGAGCAGGCGTCAGGACACCCGGCCTCCCCCGCGACCGACACCTACTCGCTCGGCATCGTCGCCTACGAGTGCCTGGCGGGCAAGCGTCCGTTCACGGGCGAGTCGCAGGTCGCGATCGCGATGGCGCAGATCAACGAGCAGCCGCCGCCGTTGCCGCCGACCGTGCCGATCCCGGTCCAGAACCTCGTCATGGCGATGATCGCCAAGAAGCCCGCCGACCGGCCTTCGTCCTCCGCGACCGTGGCGCGTGCCGCACAGGCGCTGCGTCGGGGTGACCTGAACTCCGCGGCGATCGCCGTGCCGGCCATCGCATCCGGCGGCGTCGCGTCCGCCGACGACGCGACGCGGATGCTGACGGCGTCGGGGGACGACGGCACCACCCGCATCCTCCCCACCACCGCGCAGCTTCCACCGAAGACGCAGCGGAGGAGCCGAAGAAGAAGCGCAGCCGGTGGACATGGCCGCTGATCGCGCTGATCGCCCTGCTGGTGATCGTGCTCGGCGGAACGTTGTGGGCGATGCTGGCGAACCAGGGCGGCGACGATCCTGATCCGACGAGTCCGCCTCCCAGCTCCCCGTCGCAGTCGCCGACGCCGTCGGACACGCCGACGCCCGAGGTGACCCGCGTCGACGTGACGGCCCTCAACCTGGTCGGGATGGACTGCGGCACCGCGACGTCGACCCTGAAGAGCGCCGGCTTCGACAGCGACATCACCTGCACCGACGGCGACCCCGCCGCCACCGATGACAAGGTCGGCACCGTCTACCGCGTCGCGCCATCGGGGAACGTCGAGACCACGCAGCCGATCGCGCTGACGGTCTACGCACCGCGGGCAGCCCTGCCGACGCCGACCGATGCGCCGACGATCACCGGAGACCCGGTAGCCGGCAGCACTGTGAGCATCGCGTGGGGCACCGGATTCACGTGCCCGAGCGGCACCACGCTCTCGGGTTACGTCGTGTCGCTGCAGAACGGGACGTTCGTCTCCGGAGGACCGAACTTCCAGCCGACGCAGCGCAACACGCAGGTGCAGGTCGCCGACGCGGCGGGTCAGCAGCTCATCGTCACGTACCAGGGCATGTGCTCCGGTGGCGATCAGCGCACCTCCGCCGCCTCGCCGCCGCTGTCGGTGCCGATCGTCGCCGCGCCCGACCCCGGCGAGGGTGACGACGGCGGCGAAACCGCCGGGTAGCCTGTAGTTCCAGCTCAGTCGAAGTCGTTTCCAGGGGGTAGTACGTGTCCACAGAGCCACGAGTCATCGCGGGCCGATACCGCGTCGACGAGCTCATCGGGCATGGCGGCATGGCGAAGGTCTACCGCGGGTACGACCTGACTCTCGGCCGCGAGGTCGCGATCAAGATCCTCGATCCTGAGCTCGCGCGCGACACGGCGTTCCGCACACGGTTCCGGCTGGAAGCCCAGGCGGCCTCGCGCATGTCGCATCCCTCGATCGTGCGCGTGTACGACGCGGGCGACCCTTCGACCAACGACGCCTCCTCCGAAGAGCTTCCGTACATCGTGATGGAGCTGGTCAAGGGAACCCTCCTCAAGAAGATCATCGCCGACGGTCCGGTTCCCGTGGAAGATGCGGTGCGCTACGTCGACGGCATCCTCGAAGCCCTCGACTACTCGCACCGTGCGGGCGTGGTGCACCGCGACATCAAGCCGGGCAACGTCATGGTGACCGACAAGGGCCAGGTCAAGGTGATGGACTTCGGCATCGCACGCGCGGTGTCCGATTCGTCGTCTACCGTCGCCGAGACCACGCAGATCATCGGCACCGCGGCCTACTTCTCGCCGGAGCAGGCCAAGGGCGAGCCGGTCGACGCCCGCGCCGACCTGTACTCCACCGGCGTCGTGCTGTACGAGCTGCTCACCGGCCGTCAGCCCTTCCGTGGTGAGTCTCCGGTCGCCGTCGCATACCAGCACGTGAGCGAGACCCCGATCCCGCCGACCGAGGTGAACGAGAACGCACCGGGCGCACTCGACCCGATCGTGCTGCGGGCACTCGCGAAGGATCCGTACCAGCGGTACCCCGACGCCGCGCACTTCCGCGCCGCCCTCGACTCCGCCGTCGCGGGCAACGCTCCGACGCGCAAGGAACTCGGGTCGCTGACGAGCGAACTGTACGGGCCGAGCCCGCGGCAGGCTCAGGAGACGGCGCGGTCGCTGCGACAGCTCAGCACCGACACCACCATGACCCGCACCCAGTCGGGTCCGCCGGTCGCCTGGATCTGGGCCGGTGTCGCTCTGCTCGCCGTGCTGCTGGCGTCCGTGCTGTTCTGGGTGGTCACGATCAGCATGCGGCCGCCCGAGGTACCCAGCACATCACGCATCGTACCGAACCTCGTGAACGTCTCCTCGGAGCGCGCGCAGGACGATCTCGCCAAGCTCGACCTCACGGCGAAGATCGTGATCGAATCCAGCCCGGACATCGCGGAGGGCAACGTGATCCGCACCGATCCCGAGGCTGGAGTCTCGGTAGAGGAAGGGTCGACCGTCACCGTCCATGTGTCGTCCGGGGTCGAGACGGTCACGGTGCCGAAGATCGAGGGCATGGCCCTCGCCGATGCCACGAAGGCGCTGAAGACCGCGGGGCTCGAGCTCGGCACGGTGATCCAGCGCAACGACAAGGCCCTGGCAGCGGGAACCGTGATGTCCGCCAGCGAGGATGCGGACAGCGAGGTGGCTCCGGGGACCGTCGTGAACGTCGAGGTCGCGAGCGGCAAGGTGACTCTGACCAACCTCGTCGGCTGGACCGTCGATGCCGCCACCACGAATCTCACCGATCTCGGATTGAACCCGGTTCCGGTCGAGGAGACGGATTGCCCCGCGACCGAGCCGACGACCGTGCACTCGATGTCGGTCGCGCCCGGAGACGTCCCGGTCGGATCGTCTGTCGAGCTGCGGTACTGCGCCGGGGGCTGAGTCGTAGAGCGTCGCTGGAGCGACACGGGTCAGCGTGACAGCGGGTGCAGGCTCTCTGCACGGGCCACGGCATCCTGCGCGCCGCACAGCTCGAGCCAATTGGCGAGGAGCCGGTAGCCACCCTCTGTGAGCACACTCTCGGGGTGGAACTGCACTCCCCACAGCGGCAGTTCCCGGTGGGCGAGCGCCATGACCGTTCCGCTCTCGGTCCACGCCGTGGCGACCACACCGGGCGGGAGGTCGGCCTCCGCGAGCGCCAGCGAATGGTAACGGCCGGCCTCGAATGGGGAGGGGATGCCCGAGAATAACGCCGATCCGTCGTGCGACACCGCCGAGACCATCCCGTGCATGAGCTCCGGCGCCTCGTCGACGTGCGCACCGAAGGCTTCGCCGATCGTCTGATGGCCCAGGCAGACGCCGAGAGTCGGCGTGCGCAGGCGTGCCGCGGTCCGCACCGCCGCGACGGATGCGTCGGCGTCGGCAGGACGACCGGGTCCGGGGGAGAGGAGTACGGCATCGTGGGAGGGCATCAGGCGCTCGAGTTCGTCGGCGTCCACGGCGTCCGACTCGACGATCGCGGTCTCCGCTCCGAGTTCGTGGAGGTAGCCGACGAGCGTGTGCACGAAGCTGTCGTGGTTGTCGACCACGAGCACGCGGGTCATTCGACGTCGACCTCGCCGGGGGAGATGATCGGACTCACCCACGGGAAGACGTACCAGAACAGACCGTAGAGGATGGCAGCGACGACGATCACCAGGATCAGCACGCGCAGCCACCACGGACCGGGCAGCAGGCGCCAGAGTGCGGCGTACATCAGTCTTCTCTCTCGTGAACGTCCATGGTCATACCGATGGGGCGGCCGGAGGCGGGGGCGGGTCGGTCAGTGCACTGGGCGGTCCCTCTGCGCGCGGCTGGAAGCTCTCGAAGACCCCGTAGGCGACGATGCGCTCGGCGAGCGAATACAGCGGCGAGCAGGCCGTGAGAGTGATGTACTGCTCACCGGTCTGCTGCTCGGGCATCTGCGGGACATCGGCGAGGACGTCGGTCTGAGTCGGCTTGACATACTCGAGCGTCCGGAACCGGTATGTGTACCACCCGTCGGGCGTCTCGACGACGATCGCATCGCCCAACTGCAGCTTGTCGAGCTGATTGAACGGCTTGCCCCACGTGGTGCGGTGCCCGGCCATCGAGAAGTTGCCGACCTCGCCGGGCATCTTCGAACCCTTGTAGACCCCGATCCCCTTCTGGTCCAGCGTACGAGCGCGGCTCGTGCCGCCATAGATCCCGAAGTTGTAGTCGGCTCCGAAGCGGGGGATGTGCATCTGTGCGAACCACGCTCCATCGGCGGGCGCGGCCGGTACGGGTGGGACGTACGTCGGGGTTCCCTCGTCATCCTCGACCACGGGCGGCAGCTCGGGTGCTTCTGCCTGAGCCAGTTGCTGAGAGATGGCCGCACCCTCGTCGTTCTTCTGAGCGCTGATGATGATGTCGCCGATCCACATCTGCCACGCGACGAACAACAGGACGATCACTCCGGCGGTGAGCAGGAGCTCGCCGAGCACGCTCGCGAAAGTGGCGCGGGAGCGCGGTCGCTCTCGTCGCGGGCGTCGCCCCCCAGGCACGACGGTTGCGGTCATGCCGTGATCATATCCGTCGTCGCTGAACAGTCACCGGATCGGCGCTACGACCGGCGAGGGTCCCGTGCGAGATGCGCCGCACCGGAACTCGAGGGCTCTCGGCGCGGCACAGATGTCTTGGGTACAATGACGGCATGGCACGTGACCACAAGACCGAAGAACCCGCCGTCGAGCGCGCCGAAGGCGAAGCAGCTCCCAACGCCGTCTGGTTCAAGCCGGTGATGATCGGCTTCATGCTCCTCGGTCTCGCCTGGATCCTCGTGTTCTACATCTCGGGCATGCAGTTCCCCATCCCGGGGCTCGACAACTGGAACCTCGCGATCGGTCTCGGCATCGCTCTGATCGGCTTCCTGATGACCACACGCTGGCGCTGACGCCACTCCTTCTTCTCGAAAGGCCCCTCGCATCGCGAGGGGCCTTTCTTCATGCGGGAGCCAGAGTTATCCACAAGACTCTCCACAGCCTGGGGAGAATTACACCGGTGTTATTCACAGGGGTTAACAACCCTGTTAACAACTCCGGATCAGGCCAAAAGGAGCAGGGGCGGAACGAAGGCGACGATCACGAGCAGCAGGACGACCAGTGCTGCGAGCAACACGATCTGCCAGGTGCGCTGATCACGGCGCTTCGTCCGGGTGTAGATGAGGGCGACCAGGGCGCCGACGACCGCGCCGCCCAGGTGGGCCTGCCAGGAGATCCCGCCGACGAACAGGCCGAAGGCGAAGTTGATCCCGAGGATGACGAGGATCCCCGTGACGTTGGCGCCGATGTGGCGTCCGATGATGAGCAACGATGCCAAGAGCCCGAAGATCGCGCCGGATGCGCCGACCGTCCACGACCCTGGAGCGAGGAGCGCGACCATCACCGACCCGCCGAGGCCGCTGATCAGATACATCGCCAGGAAGCGGACACGACCGAGCATCGGTTCGAGGCTCTGCCCGAGCATCCACAGGGCGAGCATGTTCAGCGCGAGATGGATGAAGCCGCCGTGGACGAACAGGACCGTGAGCAGACGCCATGGTTCGAAGGGCAGAGCGAAGAGGTTCGGGTAGAGATAGGGAGCGAAGAAGCCCAGAGCCTGGGTGATCGGCTGATTCATCCCCGGGATCAGCTGCACCAGTCCGATGAACGACGTCACGGCGAGCAACGCGTAGGTGACGACGGGCCTTCCGCTCCGGGCCATCGCCATCGTCCCGGTGCCGCGACCGCCCCAGCGGCGAGCGGCCTTCTTCTGTGCCGGCGTACGGTTCTTGCGCTCGGCGTTCATGCACTGCGGACAGATGACGCCGACGGGCGCCTGTGTCTGACACTCGGGGCAGATGGTGCGCATGCACCGCTGGCAGAGCACGAAGCTCTGCCGATCCGGATGCCGGTAGCAGAAGTTTTCGCGATTGCTCGTGAACTCAGGCGTGGTCATCCGGATCGGCCGCAGCTGTCGTCAGGCCGCGACGATGTCGATCGACTGCAGCACCACGGGCTCGATCGGCTGGTCGCCCGGACCCGTCTGCACGGCGCCGATCTTGTCGACCACAGCCTTGGAGGCGTCGTCGGCGACCTCGCCGAAGATCGTGTGCTTGCCCTGCAGCCACGGCGTCGGGTCGGTGGTGATGAAGAACTGCGAGCCGTTGGTGCCCTCGGGCTTGCCGGTGATGGCGTTGCGACGAAGGCCGGCGTTGGCCATGGCGAGGATGTAGGGCTCGTTGAAGTTGAGCTCCATGTTGATCTCGTCGTCGAAGTTGTAACCGGGACCGCCGACACCCTTACCGAGCGGGTCGCCGCCCTGGATCATGAAGTTCGGGATGATGCGGTGGAAGATGACGTCCTTGTAGAGAGGTCCCTCGCCCGGCTTTCCGGTGGCGGGGTGCGTCCACTCCTGGGTGCCGTCGGCGAGGCCGATGAAGTTCTTGACCGTCTTCGGGGCGTGATCGCCGAAGAGGTTGATGACGATGTCACCGTGGTTGGTGTGCAGGGTTGCGACGTGAGAAGCGTGAGCCATGCCCTCATTCTCGCAGAGCTTTCGGTGAGTTCGCCCGGTGTACCGCGGATCGGACGAAGGCGCAAGGGCCGGGCGATTCCCGCCCGGCATCCAGCCTCTCGTGGCAAGATGGGGAACCCGTACTCCAATGGACAGGAGAGCATCGTGAGCCTCAGCCGCAAGCGGAAGAAGGAACTGCGTCGTCTTCAGAACGACGCGAACCAGCTTTGGGAGAACCAGCAGGTGCTCGTCGGCCACGCCGCTGACGTCGCCCGTGAGGCCGGTCGTCAGCTCGGCAACATCAATCGCGAGCAGGTCGTGCCCGTGATCCAGGACGCGTACAACCGTCGTGTCGCCCCGACCGTCGACCGCGGTGTGCAGTTCGGCAAGCACGTCGTCGACGACAAGGTCGTCCCGATCGTCGGCGGGGTCGTCGGATCCGCGCTGACCGCGTGGGACGTCGCGAACGCCAAGCGCCACGGGGTCTCGGCCCCCGCGCCTCGTGGCGCATTCGGCAAGAAGCAGAAGTCGGGTCCCGGCCTCGGGTCGGTCATCGCGATCATCCTCGGTGCTGCGGCCGCCGTCGGCGTCCTCTACGCCGCATGGCAGACGCTGCGCGCGGATGACGAGCTCTGGGTCGCCGACGACCCGCTCTCCGCTCCTGACGCGTGAACACCTCTGATCCCGCCTCCGTCGCCTCCGGTGGCGGAGGCGATCAGCATGCACGGGTGCGCGATGCGGCCCGCGCGCGGGGCCTCGAGATCGAGATCCGCGAGCGCCCCGCCGCCGGAAGCCTGTTCGAGGCCGCGGAACTGCTCGGCATCCCCGCCTCCGGCATCGTGAAGACGCTGGTCGTGAAGCGGTCGGATGACACCTTCCTGTTCGCCCTGGTTCCCGGTGGGCGCTCGATATCCTGGCCGAAGCTGCGGGCACTGGTCGGCGTGAACAAGCTGCGGCTCCCTGAGCCGGAGCTCGCGCTCGCGGCGACCGGCTACGAGCGCGGCACCATCGTGCCGATCGGCAGCACGACCGCGTGGCCGGTCTATGCGGACGAGTCGATCGTCGGCCGGCGGATCGCGATGGGAGCGGGCGCCCACGGCTACAGCCTCTTCGTCGAAGCCGACGACCTCATCGCCGCGTACGGGGCCACCGTCGCCGACATCTCCGTGCCCGAGGACCGCTGACTCCCGGGTCGACGATCCGGGTCGGGATCAGATGATCCCCGCCATGCGCATCGCGATGTCGACGAGCTTCACCCGCTGCAGCTGGGCGACGGCCTTCAGGGAGAACCACTCCGCCATGTCGGTCGACCCGCCGGTCTCGAAGCGGAGCTTGCCACCCGTGACCTCGGCTCGATAGACGATGCGAAGGGTGTGCAGGGGGTCTGCAGCTTTCTGGACGCGACGGCCAGCGGGGATCACCCGGGAGTGGATACCGAGGAGCTCCCCCACCTTGACGCTGTAGCCGGTCTCCTCCCGGAGTTCACGACGAACCGCATCCTCAGGGGATTCGCCGGGTTCGAGGCCACCACCGGGCATCGTCCAGGCCACGCGGCGACCTTCCGTCCAGCGCGCCAGCAACAGACGCCCGTCGTCATCGGTGACGACCGCGTACGCCGCGACACGCAGGTCCATGGCTCACACACTATCCGGCGGCGGAAGGTCCCGATGACCGCGTGTCAGACGACGCGGACCCCGAGGATCGATCACGAATCGAGAAGCGCGTCCTGGTCCGGAATCCGTAGTGTGAGTCCCACACCGGCAGCACATCGAGAGGACAGGTCATGGCGGAGAAAGAGAAGAACTTCAGCGCCGAGGAACGCGAGGCCATGCAGGCCGCAGCGAAGGAAGCACGAACTCGGCGTTCTCGGGCGAAGAAGTCTCCGGAGGAGCTGCGAGCTGCAGGAGAGGCCGATCTCAAAGAGGCGATCGAGAAGCTGACGCCGGAGGACAAGTCTCTCGCCGAGAAGCTGCACGCGCTCGTCTCCGAGGTCGCGCCGGAACTCGTTCCCCGCACCTATTACGGCATGCCCGCGTGGGGTCGAGACGGCAAGGTGCTGTGCTTCTTCCAGCCGGCGAGCAAGTTCAAGGTGCGTTACGGGACCTTCGGCTTCGAACCGATCTCCAACCTCGACGACGGCACCGTATGGCCGACCGCTTACGCCGTGACCGACCTGACGAAGAAAGACCTCGAGTTCCTGGCGGAGCGCATCCGCGTCGCGATCAGCTGACGGCGACCGAGAGTCGCGGGGCAACTCCGTCGGAGGATCGGGTGCCCAGTGCGAGGGGTGCACAGTAGCGTGGATGCCGTGAGCACATTGCCCTTCCCCGCCGCCGTGTACGCCGCCCGTCTCGCCCGGGCCTCATCGCTCGCCGCCGAGTCGGGACTCGACGCCATCGTGGTGGGCCCCGGCCCCGATCTGCAGTACCTGCTGGGCGTGGAGGGCGACACCATCGAACGGCTGACCGCCCTCGTGATCGGACCGGCCGTGACGCCGACCGTTGTTGTGCCGCGGATGGAGCTCGCCAAGGTCCGCAGCACGGCTGTCGGGGAACTCGAACTCGAGATCGCCGACTGGGTGGACGGCGAAGACCCGTACGGGCTGGTGACCGCCGCCGTCGGCCATGCTTCTCGAGTAGGAGTCTCCGATGCACTGCCCGCGCTGCATGTGATCCCTCTCGGTGAGCGCCTCGGTGTGCAGCTGGAGCTCGCCACACCCGTGCTCCGGGAAGGGCGCATGATCAAGGATGCCGAGGAGATCACGGAGTTGCGTCGCGCCGGCGAGGCGATCGACGCCGTCCACCGCCGCGTTCCGCAGTGGCTTCGTGCCGGACGCACCGAGAGGGAGGTGGCCACCGACATCGCAGAGGCCATCGTCGCCGAAGGCCACCGAACGGTCGAGTTCGTGATCGTCGGATCGGGTCCGAACGGTGCCGACCCGCATCACGAGGTCTCGGACCGCGTGATCGAGCAGGGCGACGTCGTGGTGGTCGACATCGGCGGCGCCGTGCCCAGCGGGTACAACTCCGACAGCACGAGGACCTACGTCGTCGGCGCACCCGACCCCGCGGCAGCCGAGCGGATCGCCGTTCTCGTACGCGCGCAGCAGGCGGCAGTGGATGCCGTGCGTCCCGGCATCACCGCGGCCGAGGTCGATGCGGCCGCGCGCACCGTGCTCGTCGAGGCGGGCCTGGGTGAGGCGTTCCTGCATCGCACGGGTCATGGGATCGGCGTCTCAGTGCACGAGGAGCCGTACATCGCGCCGGGCAACGACCTCGTGCTGCGTGAGGGCATGGCGTTCAGCATCGAACCCGGTATCTACTTCGCTGGGGAGTGGGGCGCCCGCATCGAAGACATCGTGGTCGTCACGGCTGCGGGGGCGAGCGGTTGAACGTCGCGCCGCACGAGCTCGTCTCGGTCGGCTCGGACTGACGACGCTCCAGCGCCCGTCGGGGTAGCATCGGCCCATGCGCCGCCGCCGCAAGGTCTCTTCCGCCACCGCGTCTCCGGCGACCCGTGCCCGCTACGCCAAGCGACGTCAGGGGCGACTCGCCCGTGTCGACAATGACTTGACCGATACACAATGGCATGAGCTGATGGAGGCCTGGGGCGGGTGCGCGTACTGCGGGGGAGACGGCGCGGCACTGCAACGCGACTGCATCCAGCCGATCTCCCGTGGCGGTCGATACACGCTCGCTAACGTGGTCCCGGCGTGCGCGTCGTGCAACGCCAGCAAGCACAACGACGAGGTGACCGGATGGCTTCGCCGCAAGAAGCTCGATGAGCGCACCTTCCTCGTGCGTCACGCCACGATCCTGCGGGACCTGCGTCCTGCCGAGTGAGACCTCGCAACGGAAGAAGCCCCCGGCGGCGGCCAGGGGCTTCATCTTCCTGTGGAGCCTAGGAGATTCGAACTCCTGACATCCTGCTTGCAAAGCAGGCGCTCTACCAACTGAGCTAAGGCCCCGTGAGGGTGTTTCTTGAATTGAGGAGTGGGGCTACCAGGACTTGAACCTGGGACCTCTTCATTATCAGTGAAGCGCTCTAACCGCCTGAGCTATAGCCCCGTCAACCTCCAAGACTTTACCGGAGAAAGACGGAAAATCCGAATCGAGGGCGAGGACCACGCAGAGTCCCCACCCCCGACGGGATTCAGCGGCTCGGACGGATGGTCGCCGTGCCCGCGGAGAGCGAGACGTCGATCGTCCTGCGAGCGCTCGAGGCTTCGTCGACCTTCGCGTTCAACGTGCCGGCGCTGATGTCCTGGGTGATCGCATACTCGACATCGGGGACGGTCAGATCCAGCGAGCCCGCGCTCACGTCGATCGTCGTCTGCGTCGGAGGCGTGCCCGTCAATTCGACCGTGAGGTCACCGGCCGACACACCCAGGTCCGCGGAGGAGACACCATCGACGATGATGTCTGCACGGCCGGCGCTCATCTGCACGTCGAGCTCCTCGGCAGACCCCGTGGCATCCAGGGCCCCCGCGCTCACTGTCACGTCGAGCACCCCGAAGTCCCCGTCCACGTCGAGGCTGCCGGCCTCGAGAGTGAGGTCGGCGTCGAGTCCCGCGCCGCGGAGACTCTCGGGCAGGGTGAGCACGGCGATCTCCTCATCGCCGAACCAGTTCCCGAACCACCAGCCGAAGACACCCTGCGGACTCCGCACGATCAGCTCATCGTCGTCACGCTCGAAGGTCCACGCGGTGCCGCGACCGTTGGTCACGGCCAGCTCCGCCTCATCGACGTCGCCGAACTCGACGCGCATGCTGCTGGCGTCCGCGTCGACGTCGAGTCCCTCGATGCCCGCGACATCGACCGTCTGCACCGAGTCTGGGCGACTCGACGAGATGACGGTGCCTGCCGCCGCCGCGGCGGCCGTCCCGCCGGTTCCCAGCAGGGCGATCCCGCCCACGACGGCGGTCACGACCAGAACCGCGGTGGCGCCGGACGAGCGTCCACCCGCGGAGGGTGGTGGCGTACTCGGAGACGGGGGCGCCTGAGGTGCGGACATCTGAGGTCCACCGGGGGCGGCGGTGAGGCGGGCGGCGGCGTGAACGATGTGTGCTCTGCCGGGGCGTCGTTGTTTTCGGTGGTCATCGTGCCACTCCTGTCTGGCCGGTCGGCGGCGTCGTGCCGCCCGTGTTCTCGATGTGGGCGAGCGCGGCGAGCACGCGGCGGTTACCGGACTCGTCCGGGTCGAAGCCCAGCTTCTGGAAGATGGAGGTGATGTGCTTCTCGACGCTGGCCTCCGAGAGGAACAGCAGTCCGGCGATCGCCTGATTCGACTTCCCCTCGGCGATCAGCGCGAGAACGGTGCGTTCGCGTTCCGTGAGCCGCAGCATCCGATCGTCGCGATTCCGTCGCGTGAGCAACTGGGCGACGACCTCGGGGTCGAGCACGGTCGCGCCCTCCGCGATGCGCTGCACCGAGGCGAGGAACTCCGCGACGTCGGCGACGCGATCCTTGAGCAGGTATCCGAGCGGACCGCCCTGCGCTGCGATGAGATCCGAGGCGTATCGCTCTTCGACGTACTGCGACAGCACCAGGATCGCGAGCGAAGGATCGGTCGACCTCAGTGCCAGCGCCGCGCGGATGCCCTCATCGGTGAACGTCGGGGGAGCCGCACATCCAGGATGCAGAGCTCGGGCGCGGTATCCGCGACGGCGGCCTCGAGGCCTTCGGTGTCGGACAGCGCCGCGACCACCTCATGGCCGGCGTCTTCGAGAAGACGGACGAGGCCCTCTCGCAACAGGACGGAGTCCTCGCAGATCAGGATGCGCATGGGACGGTCACCTCCAGGCTGGTCGGTCCGCCCTGCGGGCTGTCGAGACGGAAGGTTCCGCCGGCGGCGAGGATGCGGTTGGCGATGCCGTCGAGGCCGCCTCCCGGTTGCACCTGCGCGCCGCCGATCCCGTTGTCCTCCACGCGGGCCCAGAGCGTGTTGCCTTCGCGAAGTCGCACGATGACCCGCGCCTCGCTGGCTCGGGAGTGCTTCGCCGCGTTCGTCAGCGACTCGGCGATCGAGAAGTACACCGCCGCTTCGGCCTCGCGGCTGCACCGCCCGTCCATGCGCACGTCGAGGTGCACGGGGATGTGCGAGCGTCCGGCCAGGGCGGAGAGGGCCGCGTCGAGGCCGCGATCGTCGAGCACCGAGGCGTGGATGCCGCGCGCGAGCTGCCGCAGCTCGGTGATGGCTGCCTTCGTCGAGGTGTGCGCCTCGTTGATCAGCTCCTTCGCGGTCTCCGGGTCGCTGTCGATCTTCTGCTGGGCGAGGCCGAGGGTCATGCCGACCGACACGAGCCGAGGCTGGACCCCGTCATGGAGGTCCCGCTCGATGCGGGTGCGCTCCACGTCGGCGGCGCGCACCGCGCCTTCCCGCTGAGCGGAGGAGGTGCGGACCCGCTCGGTGAGCTCCGTCTCCCTGCTCCGAACCACGATCGCCAGCGAGAGGGTCCGGTGCAGCAGGGCGAGACCGATCATCCCGACGATGCAGGCGGCGATTCCGAGGATGCCCACCAGAGGGGCCCATGCCACGGGGATGCCTCCGCCGCCGAAGGGTCCCATCACCGCGTCCGCGGCCGTGAGGGGGGCGAACGAGATGATGATCGACCACACCAGGCCCCAGAACAGACGGAGGACGACAACACCGAGGATGGCCGAGATCGCGAAGTTGGCGACGGCGCGCCACATGCGACCGTCGATCGCCTGGCGCCCGAGAGAGCGGAGCCAGCCGCCGAAGCCGGGACGGTCCCGTCGCTGAACCTGCAAGGGGGCGATGGGCGTGCGGTAGAGGGCTCCGACGCGAGCCACCTCGAACCAGCCGAGGCCGTACAGAGCGTAGACGAGCCCTACGAGGAGCACGAGGCCGACGCCCGCGACGAAGAGGAGGCCGAGGCCGGTACCGAGGAGTCCCGCGAGCATTCCGAAGATGGCGCCGCCGAGCACTCCGAGACCTGCCAGGTGCAGGATCGTGAGGAAGATGCGCGACGGCGGCTTCACCGCGGGTGCGGGTGCCGGGGTCGCAGTCTGAGTGGTCATGTCTCCAAGGTACGGCGGGGCACCCAGAGCCGACACCGAGTCATCCGGACTCTCGTCTTCGGGTTTTCCCTACCCGGGAGACGACGAAGGGCGGATGCCGCAGCATCCGCCCTTCGTCCGGTTCGAGGAACCGTGGGTCAGTTCGACATGAAGCCGACGAGCAGTCCGCCGGTCACCTTGACGGCGAGGTTGTAGATTCCGGCGATCACTGCGCCGAGAACCGTGAAGACGATCAGGTTCAGGATCGCGACCACCGCCGCGAACGCCATGACCTGCGGCAGACCGACGACCTCGGAGAGCACGAACGTGTTGTCGGTGATGCCGAGCAGGAAGCTCTCGGCCGTGCTCATCACATTCGTCGCCTGGAGCACGAGGAAGATGAGGAAGAACGACACCATGGTGACCACCGCGAGAGCGACCGCTCCGAGGAACGAGAGCTTCACAGCCGACCAGAAGTCGACGTAGACCAGACGGAGTCGGACCTGCTTGCCGCCTGTCTTGCGTGTCGACTTCTTCGCCAGCTTGTCGGCCACTGTACTCATGCGTCTGTATCCTCGGGGGTCTCTGTCGTCTCAGGCGCCTGGGGGTCGGCATCCTCCGCATCCGCCTCTTCGTCTGCGAGGCCACGCTCGCCATTACGGGCGATGGCGAGGATGCGATCGGCCTCGGTCGTCCGGGCGAACACCACTCCCATGGTGTCTCGACCCTTGGCGGGGACCTCGGCCACGGCAGAGCGTACCACCTTGCCGCTGGACAGAACCACCAAGACCTCGTCGTCCTCCGAGACGATCAGACCGCCCGCGAGAGTGCCTCGATCGTCGTTCAGTTTCGCGACCTTGATGCCCGTTCCGCCGCGGCCCTGGACGCGATATTCCTCGACCGCCGTGCGCTTCGCGTACCCTCCGTCGGTGACGACGAAGACGAACTTACCTGGTGCGGCGACGGATGCCGAGAGCAGGCAGTCCTCGTCGATCTTGAACTTCATGCCCCGGACACCGGCCGTCGCCCGGCCCATCGGACGCAGGGCCTCATCGGTGGCTTCGAAGCGCACCGACATGCCGCGACGGCTGATCAGGAGGATGTCGTCTTCGGCGTTCACCAGCAGGGCGCTGACCAGCTCGTCCTCGTCGTTGAGACGGATCGCGATGACGCCGCCCTGACGGTTGGTGTCGTAGTTGTCGAGCCGTGTCTTCTTGACCAGGCCCTCGCGCGTCGCCAGCACGAGGTAGTCGGCGACCTTGTAGTCGCGGATGTCGAGCACCTGGGCGATGCTCTCGTCGGGCTGCAGAGCAAGCAGGTTGGCGACGTGCATGCCCTTCGCATCGCGGCCGGCTTCCGGGACCTCATAGGTCTTCGCGCGGTAGACGCGGCCCTTGTCTGTGAAGAACAGCAGCCAGTGGTGCGTCGTCGTCACGAAGAAGTGCTCGACGATGTCGTTCGCACGCAGCTGGGCACCCTTGACGCCCTTGCCACCGCGATGCTGAGAGCGGTAGTTGTCGCTGCGCGTGCGCTTGATGTATCCCTCACGCGTGACGGTGACGACCATCTCCTCCTCGGCGATCAGGTCTTCCATCGACACGTCGCCGTCGAATCCGTGCAGGATGTGCGTGCGCCGCTCGTCGCCGAAGCGCTCGACGATGCCGGTCAGCTCTTCGCGGATGATCGTGCGCTGACGACCCTCGTCGGCGAGGATCGCCTTGTAGTCGGTGATCTGGGCTTCGAGCTCGTTCGCCTGGTCGATGATCTTCTGACGTTCGAGGGCGGCGAGGCGTCGAAGCTGCATCTGCAGGATCGCATCAGCCTGGATCTCATCGATGTCGAGGAGCGTCTGGAGCCCTTCGTTGGCATCTGCCGTGGTCTGCGAACGACGGATGAGCGCGATGACCTCGTCGAGCGCGTCGAGCGCCTTCAGGTATCCGCGCAGGATGTGCATGCGCTTCTCGGCCTCGCGCAGACGGAACTCCGTGCGCCGGACGATCACATCGATCTGGTGGGCGATCCAGTGCGAGATGAAGCCGTCGATGGCGAGCGTGCGCGGAACGCCGTCGACGATCGCGAGCATGTTCGCGCCGAAGTTCTCCTGCAGCTGGGTGTGCTTGTACAGGTTGTTCAGCACGACCTTCGCGACCGCGTCGCGCTTGAGCACGACCACGAGACGCTGACCGGTGCGGTCGGACGACTCGTCGCGGATGTCGGCGATACCCGTGATCTTGCCGTCGCGGGCGAGGTCGCCGATCTTGACCGCGACGTTGTCGGGGTTGACCTGATACGGCAACTCGGTGATGACGAGGCAGGTGCGTCCCTGGATCTCTTCGACGTTGACGACCGCGCGCATCGTGATCGAGCCGCGTCCGGTGCGATACGCCTCGTGGATGCCCTTGGTTCCGAGGATCTGGGCACCGGTCGGGAAGTCCGGCCCCGGCACCCGCTGGATCAGGCCGTCGAGCAGCTCCTCGCGGGGGAGGCCGGGGTTGTCGAGCGCCCAGAGCGCCGCATCCGAGACCTCTCGCAGGTTGTGCGGCGGGATGTTCGTGGCCATGCCGACCGCGATGCCGACCGATCCGTTGACGAGCAGGTTCGGGAAGCGTGCCGGGAGGACCGTCGGTTCCTGCGTCTGACCGTCGTAGTTGTCGGTGAAGTCGACGGTGTCTTCTTCGATGTCGCGCACCATCTCGAGCGCGAGCGGAGCCATCTTGGTCTCGGTGTATCGCGGGGCTGCGGCGCCCATGTTGCCGGGGGAGCCGAAGTTGCCCTGGCCGAGAGCCAGCGGGTAGCGCAACGACCACGGCTGCACCAGGCGGACGAGCGCATCGTAGATCGCAGAGTCGCCATGAGGGTGGTACTGCCCCATGACCTCGCCGACCACGCGAGCGCACTTCGAGAACGACTTGTCCGGTCGGAAGCCGCCGTCGTACATGCCGTAGATGACACGGCGGTGCACCGGCTTGAGTCCGTCGCGCACGTCCGGAAGGGCGCGGCCCACGATGACGGCCATCGCGTAGTCGAGGTAACTGCGCTGCATCTCGAACTGCAGGTCGACCTGGTCGATCTTGCCGTGTTCGTGTTCCGGCTCGGTGCGTTCTTCGTCAGTCATAAGTCAATCTCTCTGTCACACATCTGGTCTGAGCCCGCGGGGCGTCAGATGTCGAGGAAGCGGACGTCCTTGGCGTTGCGCTGGATGAAGCTGCGCCGGGACTCGACGTCCTCACCCATCAGCACGCTGAAGATCTCGTCGGCCGCGGCCGCGTCTTCGATGGTGATCTGCTGGAGGGTGCGCGTGGTGTGATCCATCGTCGTCTCCCACAGCTCCTTGGGGTTCATCTCGCCGAGACCCTTGTAGCGCTGGATGCCTGCATCCTTCGGGATGCGCTTGCCGTTGTCGAGGCCGTGCTTGAGCAGGGCGTCGCGCTCGGCGTCGCTGAACACGTACTCGTGCGCCGAGTTCGACCACTTGAGGCGGTACAGCGGCGGCATCGCGAGGTACACGAAACCGGCCTCGATGAGTCCGCGCATGTAGCGGAAGAGCAGGGTGAGCAGCAGCGTCGTGATGTGCTGGCCGTCGACATCGGCATCGGCCATCAGCACGATCTTGTGATAGCGCGCCTTCTCGATGTCGAACTCTTCGCCGATGCCCGTGCCGAAGGCCTGGATCATCGCCTGGACTTCCTTGTTGCCCAGGGCCTTGTCGAGTCGGGCGCGCTCCACGTTGAGGATCTTGCCTCGCAGCGCCAGGATCGCCTGCGTGTGCGGGTCGCGACCCTGCACCGCGGAGCCGCCGGCGGAGTCACCCTCGACGAGGAAGATCTCGCTGATCGACGGATCCTTGCTCGTGCAGTCCTTGAGCTTGTCGGGCATGGCCGCCGACTCGAAGACGCTCTTGCGGCGGGCGGTCTCGCGAGCCTTGCGGGCGGCGAGACGAGCCGTCGCGGCATCGATCGCCTTGCGGATGACGTTCTTCGCCTGGTTCGGGTTGCGCTCGAACCAGTCTCCGAGCTGGTCACCCACGACCTTCTGCACGAAGGCCTTCGCCTCGGTGTTGCCCAGTTTCGTCTTGGTCTGACCCTCGAACTGCGGTTCACCCAGCTTGATGGAGATGACGGCGGTCAGACCCTCTCGGACGTCGTCGCCAGAGAGGTTGTCATCCTTCTCCTTGAGCAGGTTGTTCGCACGGGCGTACTTGTTGACCAGGGTGGTCAGCGCCGCGCGGAATCCCTCCTCGTGTGTGCCACCTTCGTGGGTGTTGATCGTGTTCGCGTAGGTGAAGACGTTCTCGGTGTACGAGGTCGTCCACTGCATGGCGACCTCGAGCGAGATCTTCCGTCCGGTGTCCTCCGATTCGAAGGCGATGATCTCCTCGTTGACGACCTCGGCGTGACGCACCTTGTTGAGGTATTCGACATAGTCGACGAGTCCGCGCTCGTAGAAGAAGACGTCGCCGGGCTGCTTGGTGACGGTCGCGCCGTCTTCCTCGACCTCGTAAGCGGACGACTCTCGCTCGTCGCGCAGCTCGATGCGCAGTCCCTTGTTCAGGAACGCCATCTGCTGGAATCGGGTGCGCAGCGTGTCGTAGTCGAAGTCGATCGTCTCGGTGAAGATCTCGGCATCCGGCCAGAACGTGATGCTGGTTCCCGTGTCGTCGGTCGCCTCGCCCTTCTCGAGCTTCTGCTGCGGGACCCCGCCGTCGGCGAAGGAGTGGCGCCAGACGAAGCCCTTCTGCTTGACCTCGACGTCGAAGCGGGTGGACAGAGCGTTCACGACGGACGAGCCGACACCGTGCAGACCACCGGAGACGGCATAGGCACCACCGCCGAACTTCCCGCCGGCGTGCAGGATCGTCAGCACCACCTCGACCGTCGACTTGTTGGGATCGGACGAGTGCGGGTCGACCGGGATTCCACGACCGTTGTCGACGACACGGACGCCGCCGTCCGCGAGCATCGTCACCAGGATCGTGTCGGCGTAGCCGGCCAACGCCTCATCGACGGAGTTGTCGACGATCTCGTAGACCAGATGGTGCAGGCCTCGTGGTCCGGTCGAGCCGATGTACATGCCGGGGCGCTTGCGGACGGCTTCGAGACCTTCGAGGATCTGGATCGAATCCGCGCCGTACTCTCCCGGCTGCTTCGCCTTGGGTGCAGTGGTGCCCTCGGTTGCGGGGGTTCCCCCGTTGTTCGATTCCGTCTCGTCAGCAGGGGATTCAGGCGTCATCAGAGGGCATTCTCCACATCGATATCACGAACTCCCATTCTAGCGGGGTTTCGTCGGGAAATGCCGCTCAACGGCCGCGTGTGGCCCTCTGAGCGTTTCAGACCCCTTGCACGGTGCCCTACCCGTAGGTATCGCGCGGGCCCCGTCCTGGAACGGCTCTGGGACCCCATTTCCAAGAGGGGACGTCCGGGCCGATGAAGCGGAGGTTCTCGACGCCCGCGTCGGGATACCGTCGACCGATCTCGGTGAGAATCGTGGCTCGCATGAATTGGAGGTTCTTCGCCCATGCCGTCGAATCGCACTTCACGGTGAGCAATCCACGCTCGAGAGAGACAGGTTCGGAGTGCTTCGCGGTGTCGGCGCCGGCGAGATCGGCCCATTGCCGCACGAGGTCTTCGCGAGCGAGGGTGGTCTGCCATCCGGAGTCGCGGGTCAGCCGATCGAGGATGTCACCGAGCATTCCCGGATCCCGCCCTGGTGTGAACGGCGCGTTGTCATCGTCGACGGCGATACGGCGTTTGCGCTTCCAGCTCGTGGAACTCGGCTTGAGGCCACGCAGGCGCAGGTAGGTGGCGACCGTCTCCGGGACCTCGGCTGCGGGAGCCGGAACCGCGTCACTCATCGTCACCCGCCTCACTCTCGCTGGATCCGTGTGCGTGCCGGACCGCCCGGTCATCGCTGATGGTCCCGGCGCTGATGTGGACCACATGCGCATGCAGCACCGCAGGGATATCCTCCTCCACCGCAGCGGTGACCACCACCTGCTCGTATCCTGCTGTCAAACCCGCGAGCCTCTGACGGCGGTCGGCATCGAGTTCTGCGAACACATCGTCGAGAATGAGCACGGGATCGCCCGCGGGCGACTCGCTCCGCAACAATTCGGCCGAAGCGAGCCGCAGTGCGAGGGCGACGGACCAGGACTCGCCGTGAGATGCGTAGCCCTTCACGGGAAGATCGCGCACCCGCAGCACGAGGTCGTCGCGGTGGGGTCCGGTGAGGGTGAGCCCACGATCGAGTTCGTTCGATCGCTTCGCAGCGAGCGACGCACGGAACATCTCGGCGATCCGGGCCGTGTCTCCGACCGGTGCGGCCTCGGCGTCGTCGACGACACCGTCTTCTTCTTCCGGATCTCCCCCATCGACCGACAGCGCCCATTCGAGTCGAGGCCTATGGTCGGCTCCGGCGATGGCCTCGTAGGCGTCGGCCACCGGCTGCTGCAGATCGGTCGCGAGTCGCTGTCGTGCCGTGATGATCTCGGACCCGAGGGCCACGAGCTTGTCATCCCAGACGTCGAGGGTGCTCAGTCCCTCGCCCCGGACACCGCGCGCCCGTGCGGACTTGAGAAGTGCGTTTCGCTGTTTGAGCACACGGTCGTAGTCGCCGAGCACCGCTGCCATCCGCGGGGTGCGCTGTATCAGCAGCTGGTCACTGAACCTGCGGCGTGCAGACGGGTCGCCCCGCACGATCTGCAGATCCTCCGGGGCGAAGAGAACGACGTGCGCGTAGCGGGGCAGTTCGTTGGGTTTCGAAGGGGCGCCGTTGATTCGTGCTTTGTTCGAACCTTGCCGATTCACCTGCACCTCGGCGAGGACGCGACGTTCGCCATGCGACAGCCGGGCACGGATGACGGCGAACTCCTGGCCATCGCGCACCAGCGGAGCGTCGGACGACACGCGGTGCGAGCCGAGAGTCGCGAGGAAGACGACGGCTTCGGCCAGATTCGTCTTGCCCTGCCCATTGCGCCCGACGAGCACGTTCGGTCCGCGGTGAAGTGAGAGTTCGGCGGTCGCGTAATTGCGGAAATCGACCAGACTCAGGTGCTCCACAATCACGGAGCCAGCCTACCTTCGGGGTCTGACACGGGATTTCTTCTCGGTTTTGGTGCTTGTGGGTCGCAGGTGAAGACGCACCCTTCGCTCGCAGAGCGGGTTCCCTCCCACTTCATGGGGCCCCTCCCGATGCTCGCTCCGGGAGCATCGTCACCTGCGACGGTTCCGTGGATCGTCTTACTGGCTGATCCGGGGACGTTCGGGTATGACGGGGAGTGAGGGATCAGCGAAGGAGGAGGTTGGGCTGAAGCAGGTACTTGAACGAATCCAGACCTGCCTGATCGACAGAGGTCTGGCTCGTGATGAGGACCGGGCTGAGCTTGTTGGCGTTGTCGCTCGAGGTGAACGTCACCCGCACGAACTCGCTCTTCACCGCACCCAGAGCCTCGATCAGGTACTGGGGGTTGAGGCCCAGAGTGACTTCGTCGCCACCGGAGAGGATCGCATCGACCGACTCGGAGGCCCGTGCATGCTCGCTGCCGGAGGCATCCATCGTCACGCTGTCGTTCGAGAAGGTGAAACGCAGCGGAGCAGCGCGGTCGAGCACGAGAGAGACGCGGCGAACCGCTTCGATGAGATCGGCGGTGTTGACGACGGCGTAGTGGTCGGTCTGCTCCGGGAACAGACGCCTCACCGGCGGGAAGTTGCCCTTGATGAGCAGCGACGTCACTGTCTTGTTGCCTGCGGTGAATGCGATGATCTCGCGGTCACCCGCTCCGGAGAACGCGACCTGGATAGTGCCGGCATGACCGAACGTCTTACCGACCTCGAGCAGGGTGCGAGCCGGAACCAGAGCGGTCGCTTCGACCGACTCTCCGTCCCATGGGACGTCTCGGAGCGAGACACGGTACCGGTCGGTGGCGACCAGGCTCAGGTTGTGACCCGAGACCTCGAGCTGGACACCGGTGAGCACAGGCGTGACGTCGTCGCGGGACGCCGCGAATCCGACCTGGGCGATCGCGGTGCCGAAGTCATCGGCCGGGACGACGCCGGATGACCCGGTGACCTCGGGGATCGACGGGTATTCCTCGACCGGCATGGCAGCGAGGGTGAATCGGGCGGAGCCACAGGTCACGGCGATACCGCCGTCTTCCTCGACGGCGATCTCGATCGGCGCATTCGGCAGCCGGCTGGCGATGTCGGAGAGCAGTCGACCGTGCACGAGGATTGTGCCCGGGGTGTCGACGGTGGCTTCGATCGTGGTGCGAGCAGACGCTTCGTAGTCGAAGGCCGAGAGCGTGAGTCCGGAGCCGTCTGCCTCGATCAGGACTCCGGCGAGGATCGGCTGCGGATTGCGCTGGGGCAGAAGCTTGACGACGAACGAGACAGCCTCGCTGAAGACATCGCGGTTGACCTGAAACCTCACGGGTGCTCCCTTGTCGTCGATCTGTGACGCGTTGTCGTCGTTCCTGCCGGTGCAGGGCTTCCCATGCTAGCCCCACACTCCCGCGTATCCCTACGCCGAGCTTCTTGTCGTCCCTCCGACGGTTCTCCCCACCGTCTGGTGATCGGATCGCGCCTTGAATGGGTTAACTCCTTAACAGTGTTAACAGCTGTGGATACTGTGGATAACTCGGTGGATATCAAGAGCGAGTAGGGAACTACACGGCTGTCAGTTGTGGAATCCCTGAGGAAACCGCGGGTTCCACCGTTTTTGGGGCCTGGTGCCGAACCCCGAGTTATCCACAGGTTCCACCGATCGGCCCACATTCGTCCCGATCCGGAGCGCTCTCATCCACAAGTTATCCACATGTGCATAGAGGCATTTATCGGTTGCACCTGAGCGGTGTCAAGTACAAGAAGAGGGGGGCACACCGCTCCTCATCCGGATGCGGTGTGCCCCCTCGGCGGAGACGGTGCGGACTCAGCGACGACCGAGCTGCGTCGTGATCTCGGTGACCTGGTTGTAGATCGAACGCCGCTCCTTCATGAGCTCGCTGATCTTCTTGTACGCGTACATGACCGTCGTGTGGTCGCGATTGCCGAAGAGCTGGCCGATCTTCGGCAACGACAGACTCGTGCGCTCCCGGCACAGGTACATCGCGATCTGTCGGGCGGTCGCGATCTGCTGCGACCGGCTCGAGCCGTACAGGTCGTCGACGGTGAGCTTGAAGTACTGCGCGGTCGCCGTGATGATGTCGGTCGGCGAGATGATGTTGTCTTCCGCCGTGTCGATGATGTCGCGGAGCACGGTCTGGGCGAGCGAGATGTCGAGCGCAGAGCGGTTGAGACTGGCGAACGCCGAGACGCGGATGAGCGCACCCTCGAGTTCACGGATGTTCGACGAGACCACCGTCGCGATGTACTCCAGAACTTCATCCGGGATGTGGAGTGCTTCGCTCTGGGCCTTCTTGCGGAGGATGGCGATGCGGGTCTCGAGGTCGGGTGCCTGAACGTCGGTGATGAGACCCCACTCGAAGCGGCTCCGCATCCGATCCTCGAACCCCGTGAGGTGCTTGGGGGCCACATCGCTCGTGATCACGACCTGCTTGTTGTGATCGTGAAGCGTGTTGAACGTGTGGAAGAAGGCTTCCTGGGTCTCGGCGCGCCCTTGGAGGAATTGGATGTCGTCGATCAGGAGGATGTCGACGTCGCGGTACCTGGCCTGGAACGCCGCGCCGCGGTTGTTCGCGATCGAGTTGATGAAGTCGTTCGTGAACTCCTCACTCGAGACGTAGCGAACCTTGACCCCGGCATAGAGGGACTGCGCGTAGTCGCCGATGGCGTGCAGGAGGTGCGTCTTACCGAGGCCCGAGTCGCCGTAGATGAACAACGGGTTGTATGCCTTGGCCGGTGCCTCGGCGACCGCGACCGCTGCGGCATGCGCGAAGCGGTTGGACTGGCCGATGACGAAGTTGTCGAAGGTGTACTTCGGGTTCAAGCGTGATTCGTGCCGCAGCTGCGTCGGCTGCTCCATCGGCGATTCGATGCGTGTCGGTTCCTGGCGTCCGAAGTCACCGACCGCGATCGGCGCTGTCGGCTGCTCCGCGAGCTCATGGTTCACCACGACCCGGTACGAGGTGACCTCATCGCCGATGTGTGAGAGCGCCTCCATGATCGGAAGACGGAGTCGCTTGTTGATCTGCGCCGCCGTGAGGTCGTTGGGAACCTCGAGATAGAGCGTCGCCGCCATGACGCCCGCCGGCACGGCGAGACTCAGGAACCCCTGAAGCTGCGGGGTGACCCGATCGTCGTCGACCAGAAGATCCTGCACCGTGGTCCAGATCGGGACGTCGGGCTGGGCAGGTGATGACAT